>NZ_CP042431.1:0-2599198 GCF_007970185.1 Pseudobacter ginsenosidimutans
ATAGGTATACGCAGCACTCAAGCCAGCCTCAAAACCAGCGGGCGTATTGAATACCGCATCGCAGTAACGCCGGGATTGTATTCAGTCAGTTGTTTCTTGCAGGATGAAACGCCGGCCAACGCCATCAGCAAGCATACATAAAAAGATGTTTTCATTGTGCAGCAATTTGTTGATTAAAGATTGATGCTTACACCCCATACCACCAGTTTGGTCATCGGGTTGATGAGACTTCCTCCGCGTTCCACATCATAATCGTCCACTTTTGAGAAAGTGAAAAGGTTTCTGCCACTGGCATAGAGCCTGAGCCCGAAACTCCAAACCTGGAAGTAAAGGTCTTGGGTAAAGTGTATCCTACTGTAATGGCCCTGATCTTGAGGAAGGAACCGTCTACATATTGCAGTGTGGAAGAATATAGCAATGCCGCAAAAGAGCTGGTGGTGCGGGGTCTGGGGAAATCATTGCTGGATTCTCGAGCGTCCAGTAATTCACTACTGCGCCATTTTCGCGACCGGCAGGTGAACCCGACCATTATACGCATATTCGATGGTTTGCCCATAGCGCGCAAACAGGAATCGTTCATGTCCCATTGCTTGTACCTGAAATCAAGGTTCAGGCTCGCATTCCATTTCGGGACAAGTTGACCGAGTACTTCACGGTCGCTGCTGAAATGCCTTTACCATCTTTATCATGCACACGGATATCGCCCGGCAATTGTTTGTTGGCGATCGCCTGCGTGGAATCTGCCAGTTGCCAGATACCTATCTTTCTGTAATCATAGGAAACCCGCACCGGATGGCCGATGAACCATTCATTGGCCACGTCATCCACACCATTAAGCAGGTCCGTGATCCTTCCCGGTTAGTATAGAAGGTCAGACCGGCATTGAAGCTCATGTCTGTTTTTTTGATCACGGCCACATTCACACCGATATCCAGACCGGTATTGACGGTTGCACCGATATTCTGGAATGTGCGGCTCACCCGGAAGTTGGTGGCAACAGGCGATCGATCAACAGATCGGTTGTTCTTGTACGATAGAAATCAATGGTAGCCGTTACACGATTGTTCCAGAGGGCGATGTCAACACCTGCGTTGAAGGCCCTGGTCTTTCTCCCACCTGAGTGCAGCATTGCCGATGGTATCAAAAGGTGTAACCGGGAAAAGGCGTTTCACCAAAGCATTGGGAATGCGGTAAGGGAAGACTGTGTACGGTAAGGGCTGATGGCATCGCTTCCCGTTATGCCGTAGCTTATTCGCAGTTTGAGGTCGCTGACCGTATTGGAGGTCTTGAGAAAATCTTCATCGCTGATGCGCCAGGCCAGGGCAGCAGCAGGGAAAACGCTCCATTTATTTCTTCGCCGAGTTTGGAGCTTCCATCTGTACGGATGCTGAAGGATGCAAGGTATTTACCCGCAAAGGAATAGTTCAGTCGACCGGCAAAAGAGACGAGGTTCTCTTTGCTGTAAGAAGAACGGATGCTGATACCTTCAGTGGCATTGGCAAGACCATAATACAATTGCGAAGGGAAGATCTGTTTGTTACCCTGTGCTGTAGCGTCTTCGTAATTGTTTTGGAGGAAGGTGGTTACTCCAGTGAGTGTGAAATTATGTTCTTTGAGCTGCTTATTGTAGGTGATATATTCTCCCAGTTGGTATTGCGGGCTTTGCCTGAAGTGTAGCTGCCGAGCGAATTAGTGCCGCGTTGAAGCAATGAGTTCTTATCGAAAAATGCGCCATTGGCAAGGCTGGTGAACACCATGCCGAGATTGGTGCGCAGTGAGAGACCTTTGATCGGATTGATCTCCACATAGGCCACACCGAAAGTACGTTGCGTTACAGAATTATTGTACGCAATGCCCGGTTCTTCATCTATCAGCGGATTCCAGCGGGCGGCTTCATTGTTGGGGCTCAGCACCACGGTACCGGCACTGTCGCGGGGCAGGGAGAATGGCGAGATCTTGCTGGCTTCATCCATTGGGCTGGTGCGCTGGTCCACATCATAATAAGTGAACTGCAATTGCATGCCTGCTTTCGCGAATTTGCCCAATTGCTGGTCAAGTCCAAGACGGGCCGTATATCTTTTCAATTCATCTCCTTTGATGATACCATTCTCATTGTAATACCCAGCGACAGGTATCCCTTCGTTTGTTCATTGCCGGCAGATACGCCCACATGATGTTCCTGCTGATTGCCCTGTTTGAGGAAAAGATCTGTGTAATCCGTGTTTACTTTGTTATTGATATTGGCGAGCTCGATATTATTGAAAAGCAGGTTATCATTGGCATCGCTGGTCCAGTTACCATTGGGATTGATGCCTGCCAGTGTGATCTTCCTGTTGGCTTCCCTGCCATGCCACGTATTCATCGGTATTCATGAAACGAGGATAGCCCGCCACTTCGGAGATGCCGTAGTATGAGCTGGCGCTGATCTTTGGCTTTCCGGATGCGCCACGCTTGGTAGTGATGATCACTACACCGTTGGCGCCGCGTGAACCATAGATGGCAGTGGAACTGGCATCTTTCAATACTTCGAGGGATTGTATATCGTTGGAGCTGATATCCTGGATGGAATTGTATTGCACTCCATCCACTATGATCAGTGGCCCGTTATCTGCCCGAAGGGATCGGTTACCCTTATAGTTATGGACACGCCCGAAGAGGCAGAGCCGCTGTTGCGTACGATATCTGCACCAGGGAGTTTTCCCTGCAAAGCTTCCAGGGCGTTCACAGCCGGTGTTTTGCGGATGTCTTCGCTTTTTACAGAAAGTACCGATCCGGTGAGGTCGCGTTTGCGGACCTGTCCGTAACCGATCACCACTATATTCTCCAGGCTTTTGGCTACGGAGATCAGGGTGATATTGATGGTAGCTCTGCTACCCACCGTCGCTTCCTGGGGCTCATATCCAACATAAGTGAAGCTGAGCACATGTGCATCTTCTGCATTGATGGAATATTCCCCTTTTTCATTTGTAGCGGTGCCACGATTACTGCCTTTGATATTCACAGACACGCCACTGAGCGGTGCGCCGTTTTCGTCTGTCACTTTTCCTGTGATATCGCGTGCGGGAGGTTTGACCCTGTCTTCTTTTACTACGATCAGTTTATTTTCCATAAACTGGTAAGTGAGCAGGGTTCCAGCAAAAATATGGTCGAGGGCCTGCCGGATGCTGGCTTCTCTGAGCTCCAGCGATATCTTTTTTCGGATACTGTTGAGCTGATCATTGTACAGGAACCGGAAATTGCTCTGTTTTTCAATGGCCTGCAACACACTCGCGATCTCCGCCTTCCGGAAATGAAGGCTCAGTTTTTCCTGTCCGAGCCCTCCGGCTGATACATGTAAACCGGCAATCAGCAGAAGTAAGGTTAATTTCATTATAAGCAGCGCTTTGAACGGCAACGGCTTTTCAGCAACCGTTAGAAAACTTTTCATACATTAGTATTCTTATGGGTTAAATAATAATCGCTCCCGCCCTTTAGCGGGGACGCCAACACAACTGTTTAACCTGTATTCAACGGGGAAGGGTCCAGCTTTCTCCGTTTTTTATTGCCCCTGGTTACTTAGGGCGAAGCTGGTGTACGTGATCTAATAAATAGTTCATTGCCTTTTATCGTAAATGAAAAGGGAACAGCACCTGCAATGCACGGAATGCCTGTTCAACAGTTTCGTTTTCCAGCGAACCGTTGAAAGTGAGCGATTGCACGGCTTCGTCCTCAAAATGGATTTTGATATTGTACCAGCGCTCCAGTTTTTTAGCCAGCTCGGGGAATCCATCTCCGCGGAATTGCAGGCGGTTATAGATCCAGGCCGTTTCCGGAAGCTCATCATCACGTAATGTGGTATCCAGTTGCAGTACAGACTGCACGGGTAGCAGCAGAGCATTCTCTTTTTTCTGATTTACAATATTCCCTTTTATCTCTTTTCCCAATACCAGTTTCTGATGCGGCTTCAGCAGGATAGGTTTTGCATCGGGCTTGTCTTTCCTGGAGAGTTGCACCAGTCCGCGCAGCAATGTTGTTTCCACCGTGTGTTCATCGGCGTAAGACTTCACATTGAATGCTGTGCCAAGCACCTTGATATCGATATTTCCTGCATGCACAATGAAAGGTTTGCCGGCCTGCGGCGCAATATCGAAGAAGGCTTCCCATTGAGCACGATCTCCGCTGCGGCCCATCGAATGCAGGATCATAGCTGAGCGTGGAACCGGCATTGAGCCAAACGATCGAGCCGTCGGGCAGCAGGGTTCTGGTCCTGCTGCCCTTATGTGCTACGATCTCGTTGGTGGATTTAGGGTTGGGTTTATGATCAGGCTGGAGTATTGCCCAGAGGGATACGATAATGCCTGCAATAGCGGCTGTCATCATCCATTCCTGAAACGGAATTTCTTCTGGTGGGGTGATACTGTTTCCATTTCTGTCGCCGGCTGTTCCAGCAATTCTTCCACAGCGGCCAGTTGCAATATCTTTTTGATCTTTTCATTCTGCACATCCATTGCATTTCCCGGCTCATCCGCTACCCATAATTGTTGAAGCAGATCGAACTGCTGCATCAGATTGGGGTCCTGCTGTAAAGCCTTCATCAGGCTGGCGCGCTCCTCCTCTGTGGCGTCTCCGCTGAGGTATCTCGATATCAAAAAGTAGATTGGCTCCGGTGTTTCCATTCTGTTGGATTGCTATTCAGAATAGGAGGACAGGAAAAAAGAAAACGCCACTAAAGGAAAACAGGATTTTTTTTCGGAGTCCGGCAAAAACCATCCATGGCGTCGCCGCCAATTGATCTGCATCAAAGGGATCATTCTGCCGGTTTTGTGCGGCCAGGCCGCTGGTTGTTCACCTGCAATGCCCCGCAGATCTTTTTGATGGCGATGGCCATCTGCGCATCAACCGTATGAATGGAGATATTGAGCACTTCCGCTACTTCACGATGGCGAAGACCATCTTCCCTGACCAGTTTGAATATCATACGGCATCTCGGCGGCAGGACATTCACTACTTCCTGCATGCGCTGGAGCAGTTCAGACGTTACGAGCAGGTTATGCGGATCCGAATGTGAAAGGAGATCGATCTCTGCACCGAGATCATCGAAGGAGGCATGAATGAATTGACGGGCTTTATATGAAATGGCATTGAGCGCTGTATTTTTGACGGCTACATAGAGATACACGGCAAGATTGTCAATCTCCATGACCTTCTGCCTTTGCGCCCACAGTTTCACAAAAACATCTTCCACCACTTCTTCGGAGAGTTCATTCGAACGGGTGATGAGCCGCGCAAAATGCAGCAGCCGCCTGGCGTACAGGCCATACAGGTTGCTGAGAGCCTTTCGTTTCCCTGGCAGATCTGCTGCTGTATGGTGAAACAATCCATGATGGCAAGTGGTATAAGGTTCAATCGTTACAACAAGAGTAAAGGAGAAAAGAAGAGATGAGAAAGGGAATGAGAAAACATTTTTACGCAAACGTTCACGGAACCTCAAACTAGTGCACAGTTTCTGCGGACTTTTCCGGCTGGATCCAATACACGGGGTCCTGATTCAATAATTGTGAAATAGCCTGATACAAGCCGGGGTAGAATTCATGCAGCCTGGTTGGCTTCTCAAAAAAGAACTCCACACTTTCCGCCCAGCATTCGTGAATATTGGTGGTGCCCTGCAGGGAGTACAAAGCAGCCGGATGGTTAGGTTGCTCTATCACTTCCTGCTTCATAGCCCGTTCACCATACCAAAATTGTATTTGAGGGCATGATCATGTGCATACCCCCCGAACGCCAGTTATATTCAAAAGCATGGGCCATTTCATGCAGTCCACATTGTACCGTCTGTTTCACTCACATATCCTTTCAATACATGGTCCCAGGCAACATAGATGCCCTGACGGTTTACATGGCCTGCCCAGGGAGTGGTACTTAACCGTAGGTATAAGCGCCTTTGATAATGTAGATATCTTCAAAAAATCCATAATTGTATTCCGGTAATCCGAAGGTAAGTTGAACAGCGGCCGCACTCACCAGCACTTCGATCTCTTCATTGCTTTCCATTTCGAGAAAATGGAAATTCTTCGACCGCCGGAAATGATAAACCCTTGCAGCAAATTTTTGAGCGGAAATAGTATCCAATCTCTTATACCAGGGAAAATGGTTGTTGAGTATCTGTGAATAGAATTGTATTGCAGCATCACGTTTCCTTCGGAATGGCGCGAGAAGGCTGTCAATAAAGGGTATTGCGGTTAAGGGCATACGAGGTAAAGATAAGGTAAATGGCCAGCTGTTGCAACAAGCAACCCAAAATGCAGGAACAGGCCTGTGCCACAGGATATTTCCAGTTCAGGTTCCCATTTTTCCATTTATACAGAAAAATATTTGATTGAAAATTTGGAGCAGAAAAACTTCATCGTACATTAGTCTACCTTTTAGTAGACTAATGTCTTTTATACTCACATACCGGTAATTACAGGACTTTGCTGTCTCCAAAAGCTGTTCAGTCTGAATTCAGCCTCCTGGTGGTGTTGTAGCTGACCATATTCCCGCAAGACAGTCAATCAAATCAACACACCAATCTCAATTTTATGCGTGCGTCAACCAATAAGGTATTTTACCTGGGTGAAAATTTATCCCGGGAACAGCTTGATTTTTTCAATCAATATGGTTTCATACATTTCCGCAATTTCATCGATAAAGAAACACTTCACAGAGTATGCAGGAAGTAAATGATGTACAGGAATATCTTATCTCCAACAATATCGACAAGGTAAATGGCATCCCCCTCAAATTCGGGCAGGACACGGATGGCAAACTATTGATACAACGGATCGCATTCGCGTCCCAATACAGCCGGTTCCTTAGTGGATTGCTGAAAGACCGCGGTTCTCACCATCATCAAGCTCCTTCCCCTTTCAAAGGAAGAATTGGAGAATTCGAGAAAGATGGACTGGTAGTGAATCATTATGTGAATACTGTCAACAGTGCCTACAACCGCCTCGGCTGGCATACAGACAGTCCACGGGATCTCTTTCTTGGCAGCAGGATATTGCCGATGTTGAATGTTGGGCTTCATCTGGACAACTGCCCTTCGAGAATGGCGGGCTAAGGGTACTACCGGGCACGCACACCCAAAATCTGTTCAGGTTATTATTCCGGAAAAAATATTTCATTGATAACCGTCCGGATAAGAACGAAGTTGGATTCGATATTCAGGCGGGCGATCTGACAGTTCATGATGGCCGGCTTTGGCATCGCGTACAGCAGTCAGCGTTTGAAGGAGAGGCCAGCCGGCGCAGGGTAATCTATATTCCAATTGTGACAGGGGCTTATCAACCCAAAGATGCCAACAGCGCAACTCCTTTCTATCACAAATTGGCGAAACTGAAAAAGAATCCCAACGGCAGGATCAACTGGTCGCTCTCCGAAGGCAAGACAGCAGTGGCTCAAAAGAAAATTGCCTGATCATAAAAAAATTGACAAATGAGTTATGCATTGATCACAGGTGCAGCAAAAGGTATCGGGAAATCGATCGCTACGGAATTGGCCAAAAGGAATTATTCATTATTGCTGACGGATTTTGATGAAGCAAATCTCATCGCCACTTCAGAAAACCTGCACAGGAAGTTCGGACTGGATGTACGGTATTTTGTGCTGGACCTGACCACATCCGACGCTGCTGCACAATTACTGGCATGGTCGCACCCCTTCCATCAGCAATTGAAAGTGGTGGTAAATAATGCCGGGTATGGATTGAATGGTGCATTTGAAACATTGGGCCTGGAAGAACAATTTGGCATTATTGATGTGAACATCAAAGCACAGTTGGCTATTACACATCACTTCCTGCCGGTACTGAAGCAGTTGAAGAAATCCTATTTGCTGAATGTTTGCAGCACTACTGCTTACCAGCCTGTGCCCTACCTGGCAGTATATGCCGCGAGTAAAGCATTTGTTCTCTCGTTCAATAAAAGTTTGAAACATGAGCTCCGCAATACCCGGGTTTCACTCAGCTACCTGAGTCCCGGTGCAACGGATACTGCATTTGTAGTGAGAGCCCGCATGAAGGCGCATACACTGAAAACCGCTACCCGCTTCAATATGACGGCAGATGAAGTAGGAGCAATTGCGGTGCGGGGATTGTTCAAAGGAAAAGAAGAGATCGTACCAGGTTTCTGAACAAACTGAATTCAGTATTGCCAAAATTCTTTCCGGTATCATTTGTGAGAAAGATCGCTGCTTCCATCTATGAAGAAAAACAAGAAAAAGAAACAGCTGCAACAACAACATCATCATTGAAACAGGCCGGCCCGGAAATTCAATAATCAATATCCAGCCTTATGCTTTTTATTATTCTGTACGCACTTTTTAGAAGATATCGATCGGGAAGAAAGATTGCTCTTTCCTCTCATTAAATTCAAATAAAAATCCCCATCCGGGGATTTTTATGCGTTTTGCAACGGGGACAGATCCTAAAACTGTACAACCGGCGTTTTCATATCATGATAGAACATTACCTGCCAATGCTCCGCAATGGCGCTTCTCTCCCATTGCTGGCGCAATTCCTTTGCTTTTTTGCCATCATAATCTGTTTTGTAAGCAATGGGCATTTTCAGGTATGATTTCAATGGCAGGTTATCCGCACCATAGAAAGCTGTCTCGCTGTTATTGCGTATCCAGAAAGATTGATGGAAGGGAGAATGACCACCGGTTACTTCATATGAGATCTCATCGGTGACCTGGCCTTTATCATCATTCATCCAAACGATATTCGGCAGGAGATGAAGTTTTTCTAAAAGTGGAATATAGTAAGAAGGATTTTCCTTTTGTTGCAAAGCAAAATTCAGTTCACGTTGCTGGATATAGATCTTTGCCTCAGGAAAGTTGCAATGGAATGAATGTTCATCCACATGCCCCAATCCATCGGCATGATCTTTATGAAGATGGGATAGTAAGATCTTTGTGATTTGCTCTGGCCGGATATTCTCTTTTTCCAGGCATTGATAGATCAAAGGTGTGTTATGATGGAAAAGTCTGATTCCGGTATCCAGTAAGGTATAATCATTTTCCGTGATCACCAGGAATGGCGTAACAGCCATTTTGGAATATTCCACTTTTTCGCCTTCTTTCAATAATGTAAACTCCTTGATCTTATTTACTGCGTAATTCCCTTCTTTTATCGGAATGATCTTCATACAATATTTTTTGCGCAGGTGATACTAATGGACCGGCGCAGCAAAAATACCGCTATTAATGGTAATCAGTCCGATCACATTCCGAATATACGCTGATGATCATTCAAGCCCAGCACCAGCGCCTGCTGCAACTGTCTTACTTCCAGGTCACCGATCGATTCTTCCATCAGGAATCTGCCATCTTTCAGGGAAAGGATATTATTACCGAAGAGTAATTTTTCCAGGTCGCCGTTCATGACGGTAATGCGATAAAGTCCATTGGTGCTTTTCTTCCAGATGTTGGCAATGGCCTTATAGAACCGTTGTTTGTAGTGGAAACCGAAAACTAACATATCTGTCATCACACATTGGATTAATAAGTTGATACAATGGCAGATAGTTTGGAGAATTACATGAAATCTGTAATTGAGCGGTAAAAATATCCTTTTTATTGGATTAATAATGATAACAGGAAAAAAGTAAATATTCATTAACATACTCATGAAAAAGCATGTATATTTCGATAAGCGATTCCTTAAACTGCAATCTCTGGTAACAGGCTATGAATTTCTGGAGGTATAACACATTAGAGAGATAAAAAAACAAGATCTATGAGTTTCTTTTTTGCTTCAAAAAAATTCAAGGAGCCGCTAAATACTGCAGTGTATACTACTGTTCATGTAATGAAGGAAGATAGTCCGATCGTACTCGTAACTCACGAGTTGGATGGACACTGGCAATTCCTGGGGAGTGATCGAATTGTTTGTTGAAGACAATCCAGAAAAGTTCCTTTTGGAATGTTTGGGTATCTGTTTCAGAAGCGGATTACGTGAGAATGGAAGAATTGTGGGAAGATGAAAACAGGGTTTTGGAAAAACCTTATGAAGGTAAACTGGAAACGCAAGTAGAATTGTACAATAAAATAAGGATACAAAAAAACCCGCCTGACAGCGGGTTTCTTCATATAGGGAATGTTCGCTTATTTCAATCCAAGCACTTTCACGCCTTGTTCAAAAGTGATGTCTACAGGAATTCCTTTTTGCTGAAGTTTGTTCAGGTCTGCCTGCAGATCAGGGCGCACCACTGCTTTTTCTTTCATCAATGTTTCCACTGCGGGTTTATCGCCATTTCCCTGCAGGGTGAGGATCAGATTGCTGAGGCCATTCATCGCATCGCGGAACTTAGCCATGTCCACTTTGTAATGTCCATCCTGTGTTTTTACAAAAGCACCTTTTTCTTCAAAATAATTGAAGGCAAGCATATTGGCTTTACCATGCGCCTCCCCTGCTCCGAAACGAACAGAGCGAAGGATACCTGCCATGAAAGTAGTGTAATAATTTTCGATCGGACCAGGCAGTTCGCCCATCTCCACCAGTTTGGTAACCATGTACAGTCCGAGAATATCGGCCTTTGCTTCTTCCAGCCAGGAACCTTGTTCCTGCAATGCAGAACGTACAGTTCCTTTTCCGTCAACAGTATTCTTGATACCAAGTCCGTGTGCTACTTCATGGAACATTACATTGGAGAAGAAGGCATCAAACTGTACCTGGCCGAGCTGTGATGGATCGATCAGGTCTTTTGCGATGGGCAACAGGATCTGGTCGAACTTGGCTTTCATGGCATTTTTGAGTTGTGAGCGGCGCGTGCCTTTTGTTTTCTGCAGTTCTTCGCTGTTAGGCAGATTCACCGCGATGGTCTTACCACCGGAGTTGCAATGACCGGCATAATAGATAACATCGTATGCGTTTAACTGTGAGGAGGTACCAGGTACTTCTTTTTTGTATTTTTCGTCCACTGGCAACCCTTTCTGCAAAGCAGGCAACATCGATACATATTTTTCCAGCTTTTTGCTCCACACTTTGTCCTTCACGAGAATATACGCTTCATAAGCATTCCGGGAATTGTACAACTGGTCTTCATAATTCTCGATGGGCCCGATGATCACATCCAGTCCATTATCTTTCATATCCATCCATGCAATATCACTGGGCTTGAAATTATCGGTGATCAGCGCTTCGGAACGCAGCTCCAGGTATTTTTTGAGACCGGGCTCTTCCGCCAGTGCAGCAGCCTGTTTCAGCAGTTCTGATGCGCGTTTCAAAGGCTCCTGGTAAAATTGATGGTAGGGAATGGCGATGAGCTTTCCGGCACTGTCGCGGCGGATCACGGAATATTCTCCGTGTTTATCTTTTACATCTGATTTTTCCAGTTCTTCCTTGGTCATATCTGCCGGATAAAAGCCAGCGCCATGCGATTTTGCACCATAGCCGGCGATAAATGGCGTATCGCTATTGAGCTTATCCCAGGGACCATAATTGATGCGTGCAAATTCACGACTGGCAGAATCTGTAATCGAATTCAGAAGACTGTCTTTATTACCATAGGATTGTTGCCAGTACAATTCATCCATGATATCCGCCGCTTCGATCAGCAAAGGGATCATTTGTTTTTCTTTTTCGGAAAGTGCGCTGAGATCAGCGGTGAGCTTAACCGGGGCATAACCCGCGAGGCGCTGTGCTGCGTACTGCTGGAGCGGATCTTTCACTGTTTTCTTTTCCTGTTCACCATTGTTGTTGCAAGCTGCTATCGGCAGCAGTGAACCGAACAAAATTGATTTCAGAATGGACTGCATATCGTTGATGGTTTTTTCGGTGAGAAAGGGCAAATGTAAAGAATTCATCATTCTTTATTGTACCTGTGGAATATTACTTATCTTTAAAAGACTATTACGATTTATCCCGCAGTTTGTATCCTACCGTTCCCTCCCATTTCAATTAAGTCCTTCTATAATCCGGCACACATCATTTGGCTATTCCATAGCTAACCAATCGTCTTATGATCTTTTCTGTACCTGACAGGACATTTCCATTTTTTCACCATTAACCTTCAGTATGAAAAAGATTACGATCGTATGCCTGCTGGCAACAGCCAGCTTTGTTGCAGCTTGTCACAAAATCGATCTGCCTCACAAAAAGCGTTGCCAGATCAGCAGCATTGAAGACATCTATCATCCAAGCCCCATCACTACTACCGATCGCGTCACGCGTTATGCCTACAACAAACAAAGATTGCTGGATTCACTAACAGTACAGCCAATCACCGGGACCCAGCCACCACAAAACGTCAGGATCACTTATAACAATCAGGGCAAACCGATTGGATTGACAGGTCCCGCGGGCACTTACAAACTCATCTACCAGAATGGACGAGTTTCGAAAGCAGAGCAATTGGGAACCGATGGCCTGTACCAGACGCTTTACACTTTTATATATGATACGCAGGGACGTATCACAGAACGTCAGGCAGCTACCAGTGCGCTGCGATTTGAATATGAGGGTACATCAAAAAATTTCAAGCGCAGATTGGATCTTCAGATCACTCGTCCGGGAGGTCCGCTGGAATTATTCATGGCCTATGAATACAATTACGACGATAAAGTAAATCCAATGCTCACATGGCCTAATATATCACTGCTACCTTTTTACTTTGATATCGTTGCGGGAACCGGCCGCCAGTTTGAACCTATTCCAGACAACAACTGGACACGCCAGAACGTAACATCGAGTTTCAGGGGAGCACAACTTCAATTCAGGGAATATCTGTATACCTATCAATATGATGATGTATACCCGGTCAAATATGAATTGCTGCTGTTAACCAGTAATCCATTTATTCCCAGAGTTGATACTACAAGAGGTACAACCCGTTTCTTCTACAACTGCGAAGGGAAGAATGGGCATTCAAAATATTGACGCATTTGCAATTGAATAACCCAAATAAAAACGCCTTCAAATCTAATGACTTGAAGGCGTTTGATTTCTGCGGACTGGACGGGACTCGAACCCGCGACCTCCGCCGTGACAGGGCGGCATTCTAACCAACTGAACTACCAATCCATTTGCGGAGCGCAAAGATAAGGGGATCGATTTCAATTTCCATTTTTTTTTGAGAAAAAAACTATCATTGCATTCTGATGAATCTGACAAAGTCATTCCATAAAACCAGGATCGCTCCTACGCCCAGTGGTTTTCTCCACCTGGGCAATGCATTCTCATTCATTCTCACCACAGTCCTGGCCAGAAAAACTGGTGCGTCCATTTTGTTACGCATCGATGATATGGACCAGGCACGCGCCCAGGATGAGTACATCCGGGACATTTTCGATCTGCTGGAATTCCTTGAACTGCCCTGGGACGAAGGCCCGCGAAACCTTAAAGAATTCAGAGAAAAATTCTCGCAGGTACACCGGTTGTCCATCTACCAGGAAATGCTGCAGCAACTTGTATCGCAGGGAAAGATCTTCGCCTGTAATTGCTCACGTTCACAACTGCAGCAGTCCGCGCCTGACGGCAACTATCCCGGCACCTGCATAGCTGCCGGTTATGCGCTGAACAGTCCTGATATGAACTGGCGATTGCACACAAACGGCAATGCCAGCTTCCCTCTCCATTGCCTGGAGACCAATACCATCACCGCCACCCTGCCACCCAACATGAACCATTTCGTTGTCAGGAAAAAAGATGGTATGCCCGCTTATCAGCTTGCATCAGTGGCAGACGATATTCATTTTGGGATAGACCTGATCGTGAGAGGGCTCGATCTCCGTCCTTCGAGTATAGCTCAGCGTTATCTTTCCAATCAACTGCCCCCAAATATTTTCCAGGAAGCCATCTTCTTCCACCATGATCTTCTCAATGATGAAAAAGGAGAAAAACTTTCCAAATCGGCTGGTTCCACTTCAATACAGTACCTCAGGAAAAATGGAAAAAAGAAAGAAGATATTTACCGCCTACTGGCAAAACTGACCGGGCTGCCGGAAAAGGAAATCCACAACTGGCAAACCTTTGGTGAAGCATTCTTTGCTAATGAGGGCTGATCACACCTTCCAGCTCTTCCAGTGTTTTGCCCTTCGTTTCCCTGATCTTAAACCACACAAAGAAGAAACCGATCACGCAGATGCCAGCGTAAATATAAAATGTACTATCCTTGAGATTATTGAAAAGAATGGGAAAAGTGAACACCAGGATAAAATAAGCCAACCACAAACTGATCACTGCAATGGATGTGGCTGCTCCGCGTACTTTATTGGGGAATATCTCAGCGATCAATACCCAGGTAACAGGGGCTAACGTCATGGCGTAAGTGCCGATTGCCATCAGCAGGAACCAGGACACATTGGCCGATCCTGCCGCCAGCAGGCTCACCACAATCCCATACAACACTGCCAGGCCACCGGCGCCGATCAGCATCAGGGGTTTTCTGCCGAGCTTGTCTACCAGCAACATTGCCAGCAAGGTGAATACAAGATTGATAGCTCCGATAAACACGGTCTGCAGCAACTGATCATCCTGCGATGCACCAATACTATCAAAGATCCGCGGGGCATAATTGAACACTACATTGATGCCGCACAACTGCTGGAACACAGCCAATCCGATACCCACCAGAACGGCAGGCAAGATAGCACGCTGCAACAGCGCCCTGTAATTGAGCTTGTGATTTCCTGTAAGCGATTGACTGATCTGCGCAACAGTATTCGCAGCAAAATCAGCTCCGCCGATCCTGGCCAGGATAGAACTAGCTTTCTGTGTATGGCCTGCACTGATCAACCATCGCGGGCTCTCGGGCAACTGCAATGCGCCCAATAAGAACAATGCAGACGGAATGGCGCCCAGTCCGAACATCCAGCGCCAGGCATCTGCTCCCTGGTTGCGTAAGGTGTAATTCACCAGGTTCGTGATCAGGATACCGATCACGATGGTGAGCTGGTTGATCGCCACCATCCGTCCACGTAAATGCGCAGGGGAAATTTCAGAAATATACATGGGCGATAACATCGAAGCCATACCTACACTCACACCTGCTATCGCCCTGGAAAAAATGAAAAAATTCCTGTCGCCGGACAAAGCCATGGCAATGGAAGAAACCATAAAAATGGACGCAGCGATCATCAATCCCTTCTTTCTTCCATATTTATCGGATACCGCTGCAGCAATCAAACAACCTGCAATGGCCCCTATCGCGAGGCTGCCGGTAGCAAAGCCTTCCCAGTATTCATTCAGCTCGAACTGTTTTTGAAGAAAGGGCAATGCGCCTGAAATAACGGCAAAATCAAAACCGAACAAATAACCGCCCAGCGCGGAGATGAATGAAATGCCCAGTATATACCTGCTATTGAAAGATTGTTGTTGCATGATGTCAGCTATTTATTCTGCTATGATCCCAAATTCAAAAATCGTGGTGGTCCTGTACTGTTCCCCCGGATGTAAAATGGTGGAAGGAAAATGTGGATGATGCACGCTGTCCGGGAACGACTGCGTTTCCAAAGCCACGCCGCCATGTTGCCGATAAGCTACTCCCTGTTGCCCAATGATACTTCCGTTCCAGAAATTGGCTGTGTACAATTGCATGCCGGGTTTGGTAGTATACACCGTTACCGTACGTCCGCTTGATGCTTCACTCAGTACTGCCGCTTTCTCCAGATCATTTCCTTCTGATTTGTCCAGTACAAAATTATGATCGTAACCCATGTCTGCAGGAAACTGGTCTACACCTTTACTCAGTTTCCCGGGTTTTCTGAAATCCAGGGCTGTACCAGTCACGGACAATATCTGACCAGTTGGTGTATCATTTTCGCTTTTTTCAGTATATGCGGAAGCGTTCACTTCCAGCAAATGGTCCAGTATCGAAGGCTGTTCAAATCCGGTCAGATTGAAATAACTGTGGTTGGTGAGATTTACAGGAGTACTCTTGTCAGTAGTAGCGGAATAATGAATATGCAATCGTCCTGCATCATCCAATTGATATTCCACTGACACCGACATATTTCCCGGATAACCTTCCTCCCCATCCGCACTGTTGTAAGAAAACACCACACTACACTGTTGTTCGTTTTCTTTAACCGATGTGACTGTCCAGAATTTATGACTGAACCCCTGAACACCACCATGCAGGTGATTACTGCCATTGTTCACTGATACCTGGTACTCTTTTCCATTTATTGAAAAATGACCAGCAGCAATCCGGTTGGCGTATCGCCCTACCACCACACCATAGTAATCCGGGTTGTGCAAATAGTTCTTCAGGTCTGCATACCCCGCCACAATATTTTTCAATCCATCATTTTTTCCGGGAGTATAAATGGCCGTGATCGCAGACCCAATATTAGTCAATTCCACTATGATATTCCTGTTCCGCAATCTTACCCTGAGTATTCTTTCATCACCATTATAGGGCAGAACGGTTACCGATGCCTTCTCTCCGGTTTCCTGTGCTGTTGCATATTTCATTTGGATATTGTTCATAGGTACTCAAATCGTTACTCCAGTCATGAAAAAAGGGATCATCTTCAAATGTGTTCTGGCGCCCTGGTGGTTCAGGTCAAGTTCCAGCACTTCATTCAACAGTTTCCTGGCCTTGCTTTCATTTCCGAGGCCCAGGTGGCCCAATGCCACGAGGTACAGGCAGTGGATCCTGTTGCGCAGATCAAGGTCGATATCAAATACCAGCATATCTGGTAAAGACACGGCGAAATAATCGATTCGGATCTCATCATCTTTGTGCAACTCACCAAACTCAATGAAGCGCCGGAAGATCGCATCTGCCTTCTCTGGTTCCCCAAGTTTTCTCCAGGCCAATGCCTGGTAAACGATCTTATCGGGTTGCGGATCGTTGTAATAGATGGCCTGCACGGGCTCACTGATCCCTTCTGTGGCTTTCATAAAACAAACCGTTGCTTTTTCCTGTTGTTGTAAATGCTCGTATGCACATCCCAGCAAATAATGAATATCGTTCTCCTGAGTTCCATACAGTTTTCCTTCGCCCAGGTTCTCAGGATATTTGTTCAGCGATTCCAGTAAAGCAATGGCATGCTCATGATCATTATTCAACAAGGCTTCCTTGGCCAGTTGGAGATAACAGAGTAAGAACTGACTCACCACTTTTCCTTCACCGCCTTCCCAGGGATGAAACTTCCTGGAAGCCAGCAACTGCTTTGCTTTTTCAAACTCGCCGGAATTGTTGTGTAAAGAAACCAGCTCAAGAAAAAGATCATCGCGCTGCTGCACCAGTCCCATATACTTATTCAGTAACGCAAGCCTCTCTGCAAAAGGCTTTCCGAGAATCTTGTACAACTGGTCCAGTTCCATGAACACCCTTGCATCGGTAGTATCCAGTTCAAAGGCAAGCTCCATGAACTCCAGCGCCTTTGTCTTGTTTTTTACTTTATTGTAATAGGCCAGCGAGAGATTCCGGTACACGGTAGGGAATTTTCCATTCGCCTGTTGAGATTGCTCCCAGCAACGGACAGCCTCAGCATATTGCCTTTTATCGTACCAGAAATTACCCAGCGCATAAGATGCTACGGCATCGTTCGGATTGTACCGAAGCGCAGTACGGAGGATCAATACCTCCTCCACTTTGTTCGGGAAACAACCATCCGCTTTTTGCTGACCGGCTTTCAGGAAATAGGAACCCGCATCCTCGGCCTGGCCTGCATTGTGTGCATACCAACCCAGGTAGTAAAGCGGCATAGGTTCTGCCACTTCGCTGGAAGAAATATAAGCAGACAAAACTTTCATTGCTTCTGCGTACCATCCTGCATGCGCGTATTCCAGAGAAAGCTCCAGATAATTGTTCCGGTCCTTACGCATCAGCTTGTCAAATTGCTGGCGTGCAGCAGATGTTTCTTCCACTTTTCCCATTTCCCTGTACAGCAGATACAATTCGAAAAACGCACCGGTATTAAAAGGATCGATAGCGATGGATTGCGTTGCCAGTTCTATTGCAGCCGATGATTTGCCCAGTTTGCGCAGCAAGGCAATATTAAGATGACGGGCAGACAAACTATGATAGTTCCTGATCAGTGATTTTTCCACATGCTGCAAAGCCAGATCCAGTCGCTCCTGTCTGGCAGCGATCCTTGCCAATGAAAGGAAACCGCTATGCTGCCAGGCGTCATTCCAGGTGGCTTTGTAAAAACACTCATATGCTTCAGGCAACCTGTTCTGTAACAGTAATGCCCATCCGAGATTATAATATGGCTCACCGTCGTAAGGGTTGGGATTGCGGGTAGTGAGTGTATCGATGGCCTTACGCAAATATTTTTCTGATTCCGCAAACTGCCCGCGACGCATCAGCAGCAGCCCCATGGCATTATTGCAACGGACATCACCAGGACTGCGGCGCAGCGCTTCCTGGTAGTAATCGACGGGATTGAAAGTGGCGTGACGGTATTGTTCCAGGTGCAGGCCATTGAGAAAAAGTTCTTCCACCTGTTCAATTTCTGCCGGTAGTTTTGCGGCTGTGGCAGCAGCGGGTACCGGCTTTTCCTGCGCAGGTTCCGGATTCCAGCTCACCAGTTCATGGCCGTTGGCATCCGATACAATGATCTGCAGATCGGTCAATGCCAATGGTTGAGCATCCTGGTAATTTCCAATGAACACTTCCTCAGGCGACAGGTCCGCATAACTTCTTTTGACCTCTGCGCCTTTATGATACAACACAACACTGGCATTTTTGTAAACGGCAGTAGTGTATACTTTCAAATGAACTGTATTGTTTTCCACTTCCATGTTCACCATTGCTTCTTTGGTGGCATTCTTCACGGCGCCGATCAAAGCATAGGGCATGAAATATTGTTCGAAGCTTTTTACTTCATTGGGTTGTATCCAGCTGAAGTCCGGTTGATTGTCTGTAAACACGCCGGTCATCAGCTCAATATAAGGTCCATCCTCATCAGTCAGGTTCCTGTCCCATGCATAACCGAAATCCCCATTTCCCCAGGTCCATTGTTTCTTGCCCGGGCTCAGGTGATGGTCCGCCACGTGCAGCATACCTGCCTGTGTATCGTGCTCGTAGCATCCCATGAAATCGTAACCCGAACGGATAGCCATATACGAAGTAGGAACGGGGATGGTATCGTAACGGGAGATATCCGTTCCCGGTGCATAATTCACTTTGTAGTAGGTACCGGTAGCAATGGGGAAATCAGACACGTCCCTTTTTCCATGATCGAAAACGGCATAGACGTCAGGTGGAAAAATGGACTGATAATGTTCATTCACTTTCACAGCAGGATTGGCCCACCAGAGAAAGGTTTGCGCAAAAGCGGAGCGATTGAACAATCTCCCCTTTATTTCCAGATATGCTTTTCCGGGATACAAAGTAAAACCAGCCATGCCCTTGGTCCGGAACATCAGCTCAGTTTCGTTCACCCAAACAGTTTTACTGCCGTCCGCATGTTCTTCGATAGTATGATCAACCGGACTGAAAGTGCTTGGCCTGTGATGCTGTGGCCAGTTGAACTCGATCCCTCCTGAGATCCATGGCCCGGCAAGCCCTACCAGCGCGGGTTTGATCACCTGGTTGTAATACACGAAATCGCGCTTCCGCACCTTATCATAAGCACGCTGGATGCGTCCGCCCAATTCAGGAAGCACCATGATCAACAAATATTCATTCTCCAGGTACAGAGCAGTATATTCTTTGTCTGTTTTTTCATCTTCGATCTTCTCGATCACAGGATGCGGATACACTACGCCGCTGCTACCCTGGTACACACGCTTTTCGAGGAACATCGGATTCTTTTCCGGCCCACCTGTGTTATAAGTGGGTATCACCACTTTTTCAACCCATGCTTTTACACTCATATCTGATTTTTTAGAAAGTTCTTATTCAGCCGACACCAGCCTGAACAGTACTGCATCTCCCGGCGGAACGGTAATAGTCACCCCGGCCTGTCCATTCCGGATCATTCCTGTTTCTTTGCCGGTAAGTATATCCACCAGTTTATATGTGCTGTTTCCCCAGCCAAGATCTGACTGACGGAAAGTTTCAGTAAATGTTTTACTGAGATCGAAATTGAAAGCCGCCAGCATCAGGGTATCACCGGGCAGGTAATAACTCAGTTGCTGGTCCTGTCTGTTACCAACAGGAAAACGAAGCGGCGTAAAGGCGCGTGGCTTACTGAAGAGATCACAAACATCTTTATTGTTAAGGAAAAGGCGTCCGCGGCCGGCGGCCAGTTTATCCCTGAAATCAGAGCCATCCCCCATAATGCTTCCCATTACGATCATGCTCAACAGGCGAACTTTTACATCCTGCTCATTGAGTTCTTTGTGTTTCTGGAATCGTTTCATCACTACCACATCCATATTGGTGTAGGGCCAGAGAGTACCCTGCGTCCACCAGAAATTGGTAGCGCTGATCATGCTGGCCGCTGTACTTCCATAATGCGGAAACCCGGGCAGGTCGTTGCGGAGATGGGAATGCACATCGGTTGACAAGAATCTCGTATGCGCATATTGGTTAGGGAACAGCGGAGAGATAGCCTGCGTGATGAAAATATCCGGCCCCATGATAGAGTCCACCAGTTGACGCAGCATTTTCATTCCATAATTGTAGGCCTGGATACCTGATCTCACCTGTGGATCATATCGGCGTGCTGATTCCAACGCACCGGCGGAGAGGAAATCAATCTTGATGAATTTCGCATCGATGGCTTTGGCTTTCTGCAATTGCCCGATAATGAAATCACGCGTGTAAGGATGTGTTGGATCGATGGGAAATGCGCCCCAGTCGCCATCCTTGTAGGGTACGTAATTCCCCTTATCATCCAGCAGCACTACGTCCCGCAGCATATGTTCAGTACCGGTCAGTTTCGATTCATTGATATGCGTTTTCCAGGTCCAGAGAGAAAATGGAATAAAGTAAAAACCCATCAGTTGTCCTTTCTTCTTTCCATAGCGTCCGATGGATTTCAGCACTTCGGTGGAATAGATATTCTGATCATATGAATCGATGCTTAATACAGGTTGGGTACTGCTGTTGAAATTGGGAAGTGAATGGATATAGTCAACGATCTTTGCCATATCACCAGGCATCATCACTTTTTCATAGCCCAGTACGCCTTCTACCCCGAAACTGTTCCAGTAAAAAGGCGCCGGCTTTTTCCATTCAGAATAGCCATTCACTTTTTTGAGGGTATTGCCGAAAGCCAGCAGATCATTGCGTACATCGGGAGAAGCAGAAAGATACACCAGTGGTGCGTATACAGATGCTCCCTGTTGTGTGCCATGCGGCATTACATCATGAGTGCCATCCTTTCCCCCGTAGGAATCCGGCAGGCCGGGGATATCTCTCGTGGCAGCGCCTCCGTACACTATCAAAGAATCGATGGTATTGGGTGCAATGCCTGTGCCGTATATTATTCCTGTTTTCCAGAAATCATGCAAAATGCTTCCAATTACAAATCCACTTTTTGATGTTTCATCATAGGCTGAAGCCAGTTCATAACTGGTACCAGTGACCGATCTTTCATTTTCCGGCCATTTCCTGGCAATCACATCCACCCAGTTATCATTATCGAAGGGGTAGTCGGTGAAAATGGCCTGGTTGCCCGGGATCCTCAGCCTTCCCTTTTGTTGGGGCAGGATGGTAACCGGTGAGATATTCCTCGTTTCCACTGTGGAACCGTTGGCAGAACGGGCTTCTGCTGTGGCCAATACAAATAGACTGTTCTCATAAACAGTGATGTATTGCACCAGGCTCACGGATTGATTGTCTGATTCGTGCACGAGGTTCAGGCAAACACCTTTCCCCAAGGGATCTTTTATTTTATCTGTAGTAACACTGTGTTTGGTGAAAGATGAGCTCAACAGCATTCCCTGCTTCAGATCATCAACATAGGCGATGGTATTTTCCAGGATCGTTCCACTGCTGAACCGGTAACTCACTGTGCCTGTATTCAGGTTCACCACTACCCGGAGCTGAGGATTGCTCAGCACCAGGCTGTCGCCCGCCAGCTGCTGTTGTTGCGCGAGAGCATTCAGGGGCAGGCAGCCAATCAATAACCAAAGAAATACCACAGATCCTCTTTTCATTATTTCATCTTTGTATTTTTCCATTTCGCTTTCGATGATTCTTAATATCCGGGATTCTGATCAGTAGGTTTCAGAGCGCGGTTCAGTTCGAATTCTTTTGAAGAAATGGGTAATAACTGATTCTTTTCCGTGATATAATTTGTGGCATCGGGGTTAAAGGTCCTGGTCTGACTGATCAGTTTGCCGGTCCTTTTCAGATCAAACCAACGCCAGCCTTCAAAGCCAAGCTCGCGCATCCGTTCCATCAGGATCTCATCACGCAGTTCCTGTTGCGTGGGTGTATGACCGAGCACATCCTCCCATTTACCCAGCCCTGCCCTATTGCGGATCTTATTCAGATAGGTGAGCGCCTCTCCGGATTCATTTGATTCGTTCAGTACTTCTGCATACATCAGAACAGCATCAGCATAGCGGAGAAAGTACAGGTTGCGGGAAGACACACTTCCTGTGAGGTTTTCGTCTTTGGTGATATCATACTTCTTTACATGTGGTTTACCCACATCGGCCCACCAGGAATAGTCCACCACATTACCGCTCTGATCATAGAAAATATAGCGGATGCTGGCATCCCTTCTTTTATCGGTCATTTGAAAACTATTGGAATAATAGTCTGTGGGAATCACAACATGTCCGCCACCACCCGGGAATTTATTCTGGTTATGCCAGCTTCCCAACGTATTAGCCTGACCGTTAGTGAATCCGATGTCTTTGGAGTATTGTACCTCATAGAGGGATTCGATATTGTTCTCGTTTGTTTCCTTGAAGAGATCGGCATATTCAGGCATCAGTCCTACATTGGTAAGTGTCATCATCGGCGCCAGCATCAGTTTTGCATTAGGATAGTCTTTCCTGGTCAGATAAACTTTACCGAGCATTGCCTGCGCCGCTTCCTTGTTGATATGTCCAACTTCGGCTGTGCCTTTAGGTTGGAGCTTATCCATGGCGAATTTCAGGTCATCAATGATGAGTGTATACACTTCGTCCTCGCTGCTTCTCGGTTTACCTCCGTTCGCATCTGCAAGCGGATCTTCCACTTCCGTAGGCATTGGCACGCCTCCAAAGAATTGTACCAGTTTAAAATAGAAAACAGCTCGGAAGAATTTTGCTTCAGCCATCATCTTGTCTCTCATAGCCTGCGAAGTGGCCGTTCCTGGCAAATACCTGATGGCCTGGTTGGTATTATTGATGCCTTTGTACAATGAATTCCAGGCACCCTGTATGAGGTTGTTCTGAGCGCCCAGCAGATTATTGTAGCTGTTCAGGCCATCATAATGCTGCCAGTAACCACCCCAGGTAGGAACAAAAGAGCTTGTCTTACCTTCATCGGTACCAACAATTCCAACAAAATAGTAGTCGCCCGCGCAATAATCCATCATCCTTCTGTAGATGCCGGTAATGCCTGACACAGCCCCCTGTTCGGAAGCATAGAGCTCTTCCGGAGCAACAAATGTTTCAGGAATGATTTCCAGTTTTTTACCGCAACCCGCTACTGCCAGCAACGCAACAATGGCGATGGCAGAGAGTTGTAATCGAATATTGTTCTTTATGGTAAACATGGCAATTCAGGTTTTGAAATTAGAAACTAAGTTGGAGGCCAAACAGGAATGTGCGATAGCGTGGATAAGTATCGTATTGTCCTACACTGATCTCCGGATCGATTCCTTTGTAGCTGGTGAACAGGAAGGGCTCCACGGCCTGCACATACACACGGAGTGAATTGGCCTTGATCTTGTTCAACAGTGAGCCGGGCACATTGTACGCGAGGGTGATATTCCTGATGCGGATGAAATCACCTTTCTGCACTATAAAGCTGGAAGTGCCTGCTTCGAGCGCGCGCAAGGATCTGCCGAACTGGTTTGGACGAGGCACATCGGTTTGCGTATTGTCTTCCCTCCAGTAATTCAAACCTTCTTTTAAAGTTCTCGCATTGGTTTTGCTGGAATAGTAGAGGTAATCCTGGTATGCTTTATTGCTGATATCATGTCCATAAGTGTAATTCGCGAAAACGGTCATCGACCATTGTTTGTAGCGCCAGTAGCTCCAGATACCGCCCCATCCTTTCGGCACAGTTCTGCCTACGATGGTGCGATCATACTGATTGATCTTTCCGCTTCCATCGATATCTTTCACTCGAATATCGCCTGGTCTCGCATCCGGATTGAGAGAGAAATCATCCCCTTTCTGGTAAAGGCCATCATATACATAATCCACGATCAGACTGTTGGGAGCCTCACCCACTTTCAGCCAGGGACTGAGAGAATCCACACCAGGTAACAGCTTCACGATCTTCGTCCTGAATTTGGACCAGTTGATATCCATCTGCCAGTCGAAGTTGTTAGTCCTGATCAGGTTCAATTTCAGCCCGATATCAATACCTCGTGTATTCATCTCCGATACATTGATCCATTTATTATCGAAGCCCTGTGATGGCGCCAGCGGGTTTCTCAGCAGCAGGTCATGGATATTCTTGGTATAATAGTCGAATGTGAGTCGTACGAAATTGTTGAACACGGCCAGATCGAAACCGGCATTGAACTGCCTCTGTTCTTCCCACTTCAATGCCTGGTTGCCCATGTTATCCGTTTTCAGCTGGAAGCCGGGCGAAACAGCGCTGCCATTGTAGGGATAAGCACCGGGGATCATAGCAGTGTAAACTGCATCTATCGGAATTTCCTGGTTACCCACAATACCATAGCCAACACGGAACTTGGCATCATTAAGGAACGACTGTGCTTTCAATCCAATGAAAGGCTCATCGATGATTCTCCAGGCCGCACTCACCGAAGGGAAATAGCCATAACGATTGTCTGATCCAAAGCGGGAAGAACCATCGCGGCGCAATGCCCCATTGATGATGTAACGGTTCTTGAATTTATAGATCACACGACCGAATAAAGAGCTCACAGACCAACTGAAAAAATCGCTTTGAATCAGATCACGGCTACCGGCAAGGTCCATTTTTTTATAACGAAGATCATCGGTTGGAAAGTTGGACGCTTCTTCGTAGTTCCATTCCTGCCTTCTGCGCTGGTAAGTAGCGCCGGCCAGGAAATCAAACTGATGCTCTTTGGAAGGAGACCAGGCATAAGCAAGTGTATTCTCCCAGAGAAAATCACGCCAGCCGAAGTTCTGGATCTTGGCCACACCTTTCTTCTCGAAGCCTGCACTGGTAGTTCTCGGATAATATTCGAAGCGCTGGTTCTTGTAAACATCCAAACCGAAACTGCTTCTGAAAATGAGATTTGGAATGATCTTGTACTCACCAAAAAGATTACCCAGGTAACGGTCATCTGTATTTTCCTGCGGATTCTGTGTGAGTGTGACCGGGTTATTGAAGAGCAGGCGGCCATTGTTGGGTACTGTAGGATCGAAGTTGGCAGACGGTTTGCCCGAAGAATCATAGATACTCATCAGCGGGCTGATGGTAATGGCATTATAGAAAACCTCGTTGCTCACCACATCGTTCTTGATATGCGAGAAATTGGAATTGATACCGATCTTCAGTTTGCTGCTGACCTCGGATTCCATATTTGCCTTGAGTGAATAACGAATGAAGTTGGAGCCTTTGATGATACCATCCTGGTTGAGGTAGTTACCACTGAGATAGAATTTATTTTTTCCGAATCCATTGGAGATGCTGAGTGTATGGCTCATCTGCGGTGCGGTTTGCGTTACGGCGCCCACCCAGTCTGTCCATCTTCCTGCAGCCATATTGGCTCTTTCATCACCGCTGAAAAGGATCGTATCGAGGTTTGAATTGTTCGGCCAGGCTACAGGATCTTCATCGCTCAGGCCGGCACGGCGCAGGTTCACGTAATCATTGATATTGTCTACGAAATCGTAGGCTTTGGCCATTTTCTGAAGACCAAAATAGGCATCGTAGTTGACGGATGTTTTTCCACTATTCGCTTTTTTGGTGGTGATGATCACCACACCTTCTGAAGCGCGGGAACCATAGATGGCAGCAGCGGACGCATCTTTCAATACATCGATCGATTCAACGTCGTTGGGATTGATCTCACGTATGTCGTACGAAACGATCACCCCATCCACTACATAAATGGGCCCGGTTCCCTGCGTGATGGCATTGATACCGCGGATGCGCACATTGGTGCCTGCTCCGGGCTGATTACCAGTGCTCACTACCTGCATACCGGGAATGCGGCTTTGCAGGGCTGCATTGAGATTGGTAACAGGCAGCTCTTTCATTTCCTTTCCTGAAATACTGGAGATGGCGCTGGTGATATCTTTTTTCTGTTGCTTACCATAACCGATCACTACCACATCGGTGAGATCGGCAGCTTCGGGATGCAACTGTATCTGAATGGAAGTATCAGCCTCAGGCACATTAATGGTCTGCGTTTTATAGCCAACATGGCTTACGATCAGTATCAGTTTTCCTTTTACGTTCATGGAAAAACTGCCGTCGGCGGCGGTGACCTTAGGGCTTGCATCTCCTGTTGCACTCACAGAAACATTCGCTAAGGGCGAACGGGTTTCCGCGTCGGACACTTTACCCCGGAGAATACGGGTCTGAGCTTGCAGACCTGCCATGGTGGTGGTGAACAGGAGGAGAAGAAGAGTTAGTCTCGGCATTGCAATCGTTTTTGGCTTTAAATGATTAACCCTGTATGGAGCTTATTGGGTCGAATTCAAAATTCGCATTCCTTTTTTTTCCGGGGAATAGGTTATTTTCCGAAAAAGATAGATTTTTATACGGTCGTTTCAATTCCCGTAATTATTGCCATGTCAGTGAAAAAAATCAGAAAAAAGCAGGGTTTCGAAGGTCAGAAACTTATCGTTCTCCCCCACAAGCTGGATAAGGAAATATTGAGCAAAGACCCGGTTACAAAGCAGATCTACATTACAGATATCGGCTACTATCCCAGAGCCCATCAGCATTATGTAGACAGGCCCCATGGTATCGATCAGCATATCATCATCTATTGTGTGGAGGGGCATGGATGGGTAACGGTGGACAAAAAGAAGATGGACATCTCCCCTTCCAACTTCATTGTGATCCCAGCCAAAACACCACACAGGTATGGTGTGAACGATGAAGATCCATGGACTATTTACTGGGTCCATTTCAAAGGCGACACCGCCAGTTTTGTGATGAACCTGATCACAGACAATTCACAGAATTATCTTCCTTATCTCTCCTATAACGAAAACCGGATCAAACTTTTCGAAGAGATCTGTTATACATTGGAAAACGGATATAGTATCGACAATCTCCGTTACGCCAATATGATGTTCCATTATTTTCTCTCTTCCTTACTCTACGAAGAAAAATACAACAGGGTGGCCCAGGAAGCGCCGGATGACCCCATCGCTTCCACTATCGAACTGATGAAGCACCAGCTCGGTTCCAATCTTACACTGAATGAATTTGCCAGTCACTCTCACCTTTCCGTTTCCCATTTTTCCACCATCTTCCGGCAGCGGACAGGTTTTTCTCCTATCGAATATTTCAACCAGCTCAAGATCCAGGAAGCCTGTCAGCAACTTGCTTTCACCAAAAAGCCGATCAAACAGATCGCTTATGAGCTTGCATTCTATGACCAGTATTATTTTTCCCGGATCTTTTCACGGTTCATGAGCATCTCTCCTGCGCAATACAGGAAAAAGACGGCACAAAAGATCCAGGAATAGCGCAGCGCTGCAGTTGCTCGCCTCCCGGCGGGTGACTGGCCCTCCTCCGCTACATTATTTCCGGTTTCCATAAAAAAATTCCAATTATCGAAAACCGGAAATACAATTCCGTATCACTTTTGCGGAAACGACTGTTTTTTATGAACGCCCGACAATCAACCCTCTTTGTTCTTTCCTTATTTTTTTCAATTGCATCATTTGCCCAGAACGCCACTATCCATGGAAAAGTACATTCCACGGACGGCCAACCCGTGAGCTCCATCAGTGTAACGCTGCTGAACACACGCTGGGGCACCATCACTACCGAGAACGGAGAATACCTGCTCTCCAATATCAAGCCCGGCACTTATACCATTCAACTTTCCTATACCGGCGATATCCGCAAACAACAATCCATCACACTGGCGGCAGGCAGCAAGACCGAGCTGGATTTTACGATCGAACAGGCTGCACGCCAGCTGGAAGAAGTGATCGTTGAAACCAACAAGATCATGAACCGCGCAGGCGCTACCGCCAACAAGATGAACCTCACTTCCATGGAAACGCCACAGATAGTGCATTCCATTTCCGGTGTGATGCTGGGAAAACAAAATGCCATGACGCTGGAAGATGCCATGAAGAACGCACCCGGCGTTGCCAAACTCTGGGACGCCACCAGCCGCCCGAATGGAGGCTCCATCTTTGTGAGCAGGGGATTTCAAACCACCACCAAAGTACGTAACGGTCTTCCCAATATCGTCAACACCAATGTGGAGATGGCCAACCTGGAAAGGATCGAAGTGATCAAAGGACCTTCCGCCACCATGTTCGGAAGTATCATCACTTCTTATGGCGGCCTCATCAACCGCGTTACCAAGAAGCCAATATTCAGAGAAGGGGGCTCAGCCGATTTCTCTTATGGCAGTTATAATTTCTACCGCGCTTCTGCTGATTATAATTTCGTTATACAGCCCAAAAAAATGGCTGCACGGATCAATGTGGCAGGACAGAATCAGGATAGCTGGCAGGACGCAGGCTTCCAGAGCAGCTATATCATCGCCCCATCTTTCCTGTACAAACCAAATGATAAATTCACGCTTAATTTCGATGCCGAGATAGTAGGATCGAAAGGGAACAGCAATGGAGGCAATTTCATTTTCGTGCTAACCCCAACATGGTGAATGGACCTCTTGCAGGCTTGCTGCAATCCTATGTTGGAAGAGTTCCCGGATTCGATCAACAGAAATACGAGCAGCTCGTGAGCCAGATGCCGAAAACCTTCAAGGAAGCTTTCGGCACCAACAGGGTGGACGAACTGAAAACCGATTACAACCGCTCTTTCCTCAACAACGACCTCTACCCCACCACGCAATCCAATGCCTTCTTTGCAGATGCCACGTACAGGATCTCCAATCACTGGACCTCACAAACGGCCATCACGTACAGCAACAGCCGGAACAGAGGTTATACTACCTATCAATACCTGATCCCCAATTACCCAGACCAACTGATCAAATCTTTCTTCACCGGTACTCCAGGCTATGGACAGCCCGGCCACGACAGTATCGGAAGAATGGTGTGGAATCCCGTTGGCAATACCAATACTTTCAACGTTCAGCAGAACTTTGTATCGGATTACACTTTCGGAAAGATCAGGAACCGCGCCGTGATCGGTCTCGACTTCGCCCATTACAAATCAGAGATCACCTATAACAGGTTCTCCGGAAAATTACTGGGTGTTGTGGACTACCCTGATCTCTTCGATGTGGTGTCTGTTGACGGTCAATCTCCAAAGATGCCCAATTTCACGAAGTCCAATGTACTGCAAGCCTTTGCTACCCGGGCAACACAGCCGTTCGGTGCGCCCGATAAATACAATGTTTACAGTGCTTATGTTAACAACGTAACCAATCTTACCGATTACCTGATCCTCTCTGCCGGTCTGCGTGTTGACCACTATAAGAATATATTGGATGATCAGGTCCAAACTGCCTGGTCTCCCAAATTGGGTCTGATTGTAATGCCAATCAAAGAAAAGCTCACATTCTTCGCCAATTATCAGAACGGCTTCACCAATGAGTTCGGCAGGGATAAGGACAACAAACCATTCAAGCCTGAACAAGCCTACCAGACTGAGTTTGGCGTGAAATACAACCTATTCAACAACAAGCTCACCGGCAGTCTCAGCTACTATGATATCCTGGTAAAAGACATCAAACGCGTTGACCTCACTTCCCCCAATTTCGAGATCCAGGATGGCGATCAGAAGAGTAAGGGCGTGGAACTGGAGATCGTTGCCAACCCGGTTATCGGCTGGACCATCCTGTTAGGTTATGGCCACAACGACAGCAAGCTGCGAAAGGCCGATGCAAATGTTGAAGGACTTCGCCCTGTAGCTTCCGGCCCGGAAAACATGGCCAATTTCTGGACCAATTACAGTTTCACCAAAACAGCCCTGAAAGGTCTTGGTATCGGTGTAAGCCTGAACTATGGCGGAGAATCCAATGCAGCCAATACTAAATCTGAAGGCGCCCTGATCATGCCTTCCTACACTGTACTTGGCGCACATATTTCATATGATTTCAAAAGATATCGCGTAAGTCTCAAAGCCAACAATATTACCGATGAAAAGTATTGGATGGGCTGGAGCAGTTATATTCCGCAAATGAGGCGTCAGCTGATCGGAACCATTACCGTTAAATTCTAATGCTAACACCTATGAACCTTCTAATCAGGATCACCAGCAATTCGTTCACTGAATGCCTGCTGAAAATATGACCAAAAAGAAAAAAGGCTGGGCCCTTCACCAGAAAAGATGGTTCGGTAAATGGCACCTGTACCTGGGCATCATTGCAGGCGCTATCCTTGTGGTGGTGGGACTTACCGGCAGTATCCTCGTTTTCCAGGATGAGATAGATATCGCACTCAACAAGGATTTGTTCGAATCCATGAAAGGGCAAAAACGATACAGCATCGAAGAGGTTGTTCCTGTTGTTCAACAGAAATATCCGACCAAGGAATTCGACTATGTAATGTATGCCGATGTGAAGAATCCGAATGCCACTTACCGTTTTTTCAATTTCCATACGGAAGAGGAATTCTTCATCAATCCCTATACTGCAGAGCTTAGCGGCAAGCGGCTGGTGAACAGTTCATTCATACGGATCGTGATGAATATCCACCGCACATTGCTGGTGCCTGTTGCAGGCCGGTATATTGTTGGCTTCGCTACTTTGTGCATGCTCATCCTCACCATCAGCGGACTGAGATTGTGGGTGCCGCAACAATACAAAAAATGGAAACAATGGAAAGCTGTACTGACAGTGAACTTCAGGGCCAGTTTTAAAAGACAGAACTACGACTGGCATAATGTGATCGGTTTTTACACAGCTCCTATTGTGATCCTGTTATCTATCACAGGCATTGCCATTACGTTCAGCACCTTGTTCATCGGCTCCCTGTTCATGATCACCGGACAATCTCCGCAATCAGTGGCGTCTATCTTCGGACAAAAATCAGTTGTGGTGGAAGGCGCCAAAACGCTTACGCTGGCGGAAGTATCTGCTATTGCGCATCAGCAAATGCCAACTGCAGTATTGATCGGCGCAGCGATACCCGATGAGAAAGATGGTGTGTACCGGCTGGATATGAAATCGCCAGGCGCCTCAAAAGAAGGCAACCGCGTAATGATGATGGTTGACCAGTATTCCGGCAAGATCACGCTCAACAGTGAAACCGATTTTCCGAATATTGGTAACAGTTATCTCAGCTGGCTCACGCCCCTGCATTACGGAACTTTCGGCGGCATGCCTACCAGGATCCTCGCGCTGATCGGAGGCCTGGTGCCATTACTGCTCTTCATCACCGGATTCATTATCTGGTGGCCGAGATACAAAAAACAAAAAGGGAAAGCAACCTATGTTGAACCAAAGCCCACGGTCAAAGAACGTGAGCTGGAAAGCATAAGACAACTTCCTTTCGGCAAATATTTCGTCCATCATTTCAAAAAAGGATTGAAGTACGCGCTGCTGTTGCTGGTCTGCGCCTTCCTGTCCGGAGCATTGTATGGACTGATCTCCGGTGTGATCATTCAACCCGCATTGTTTACCGTGTTGTACACCGGAATCAGCATCGGCGTGAATTTCGTTATCGCATTTTTCGCATTTACTTTCACCGGGGTCTTCCTGGCCCCATTCAGAAAAGGAAGCAAACCGGTTTATAAATATTTCGCCCTGTCGCTTGCCTTCCTGGTAGTGTTCCTGCCGGTGATTGTTGCTATGGGCAAATGGTGTACAGATCTTTTTTAATGAAGAGACCACTTCATTATCATAGCGAGACAGGGCAGCTATTTCAATGGTTGCCCTTTTTCTTTTGCTGAACCGGCGGGATTCCATTCCTTTGCAATAAATACCAGTTGGTATCTTATTATGAAGAAAGCCGAAGCAACAAGACTCACCATTCTCAAAAAGTCGTTTGACCTGATCTACGAAAAAGGTTACCAGGCAACGAGTATCGATGATATCATCGCTACCACGAAAGTTACCAAAGGCGCTTTCTATTATCATTTCAAAAGCAAGGATGAAATGGGGCTGGCCATCATCAATGAAATACTCAAACCTTCGCTCACTCAAAGTTTTATCGAACCTCTGCAAAAAGATGAAAACCCGGTAACGGCGATTTATCATTTATTACATCATCTGCTGATGGAAGATGAATTCCTGAAAGTTGAATACGGCTGCCCTGCTTCCAATTTCACACAGGAAATGGCGCCATGGAATCAACTCTTCAGCCAGGCGCTGGAAGAGCTTACAGACAAATGGCAGAAACTGTTGGTTGCTACAATCGAGAATGGTAAAAAGAAAGGATTCATCCGTAAAGATGTGAATGCAAAACAAGCTGTTCTCTTCATCATGTCTGGCTATTGGGGCGTCCGCAATTTCGGTAAGCTGGCCAACAGCAGGAATGCCTACAAGCCCTGGCTGAAAGAACTCAAACGCTATCTCGAAAGCCTTCAATAATTTTTTTTCACCAAAAACATACCAGTTAGTATGTTTTTGATTTAGCTTTGCTGCCAATAATAGAATTTCACATGTATGCTTTTTTGCTTACTGCTCATTCGCTGGTAAGATGGGCCTTGCTGTTTTTCCTGTTGTATGCTATTTACAGAAGTTATGCCGGATACTTCCGGAACAAACTGTTCTCGAAAGCAGATAATGCCGTCAGGCACTGGACAGCCACACTGAGTCATATCCAGTTGATGATCGGAATGGTCCTGTATTTCAAAAGCCCGCTGGTGAAATCATATTGGAATAACAGGATGGAACAGGCTCTGCCGAAGGATTTCACATTCTTTTCACTTATCCATATTACACTGATGTTTGCTGCTGTTATTGTGTTGACGGTAGGTTCGGCCATGGCCAAAAGACAAAGCCACGACCATCAAAAGTTCCGCACAATGCTTGTGTGGTTTATCTTCGCGCTGGTTATTATTTTCATTGCCATACCCTGGCCCTTTTCCCCGTTGGCAAAAAGGCCGTTAATCAGATTGTAGATTATGAAAAAGTATTTCGTCAGTTCCGCCGGGCGGCTTCGCCTGTACGCTTTTCTCGAAGGCGTATCATTGCTGGTTCTCGTGTTCATTGCCATGCCCGTGAAATACCTGATGCAGGATCCCACCTGGGTACAGGTGATCGGCCCTATTCACGGTGCATTATTCCTTTTATTCGTTTTCGGCGCCATTACCGTGGGCGTAGAGGAAAAATGGAAATTCTGGAGAACCACCTGGATCGTTCTGCTGGCCAGCTTCATTCCTTTCGGCACTTTTTATATCGACTGGAAAATACTCAGGCACCTGCAGCAGCCAGCCTAATTGAAGGTCTGCCTGTATTGTAGCGGCGTTTGACTGGTCTTGTTCTTGAAGAGCTTGTTGAAGGATTGCGGATACTCAAATCCGAACTGGTAAGCAATCTCACTCACGGAGAGTTGGGTGCCCGCCAGTAATTCTTTCGCTTTTTCTATCAGAACATTGTGGATATGCTGTTGCGCTGTTTGCCCGGTCAGAGACCGGAGCATATCGCTCAGGTAACCTGGCGAAAGGTTCAGTTCAGCAGCCAGCAACTCAACTGTTGGCATACCTTTACGCAGAGCCATTTCCCGGTTGAAGTAATTGTTCAACGCCTGTTCCATACGAAGCAGCAGATCATGACCGGATGCTTTTCTTGTAATGAACTGCCTGTTGTAAAAACGATCGCTGTAGGAAAGCAGAAGTTCCAGCCGCGCCACCATAATGTCCTGACTGAAATGATCGATGCTGTTCTGGTATTCCCGTTCCATATCTATCATCATTTGCCCGATCATCTGTTCTTCCTGTTCCGAAAGGTGCAGCGCTTCATTGGCTTCATATGAAAAGAAACCATAGTTCTTTATCTTTCTCCCCAATGGATAATTACGAATGAAATCAGGGTGGAAAGACAAGCTGTAACCGGTCAATGAATAATCTTCCTTGCTCAGGTTGGTCAGTATTTGATTGGGAGAAATGAAACTCAACATCCCTTCATCGAAATCAACGCGATGGAGATAATACAGATCGATATGATCCGTTCCCAGGTTCTTCAATGAGCGTTCAGCCGCTTTCTTTACATAATTCCTGCTGCCATTGAATTGCCAGTTGAGCTGATCGTTATCATCAATTTCAAAACCGAATTTGGTAGCGATGATATACTTACTTCTATTGCCATTGATGGCTTTTGCAATCAGCTGTTCATTCAGCAATGGACCATAGAGATCCGCCGTATCCAGGAAATTGCCTCCCAGCCGGAGAGAGCGATGAATGGTGGCAATCGCCTCCGCTTCATCGGCCTTTCCATAAATCTCCATTCCTGCCAGGCTGGTCATTCCCATACAACCCAGTCCCAGGCGGGGCACTTCCAGTCCCTGACTTCCCAGTTTTACCGTTTTCATACTCATGTTGTTTAATGATGATGCAAAACTAGAAAAGTGTAAAAAAGGAAAAGTATCCAATCCGGGGACAACTGTATCCAAAATCCGGTAAATAAAAACGCTTCCCCAATCAAGGAGAAGCGTTATTTCAAATCCTCTCTTCACCTGCTATTTTTTTGCAGCCGTTGCGCCTGCATCAAGGATCATATTCCCCTGAACAGACCAGGCGAAATCAAGCTGCACCTGGTTATTGAATAAAGCCGTATCGTTCATGCTGATATACATATCGGTGGTGTAGCCCGGCGCGTTGGATTGCGTGGCCATTGCATGACAGCTCATACAGTTGGTCTGAATTCCAAATTGCGGTCCGGGCAATAATACGCTCGGCAGCTGGAAGTCTGCACGAGGTTCCGGAGCAGTTCCATGAAAGCCTGCTTCGAGATACGGGTTATAGGTCAACAGCGGTTGCACTCCTACGTTAGTTCCTCCGGTGATCGGCTGATTGGGGAGTACCATGGCATATGCTGTTTGCATGGCATAGTGTGAGGCGGCGCCCTGCAGTTGGGATGGACGGAGACTTGCAACAACATTACTGCTTGGGGCAAATGGTGTGGCCGGATTGGGCGCCCAGTAATAGGTTTGCCAGGTCCAGTTGCTGATCTCTTTGGTGGCTACATGCATACAAACGAGGATCGCCACTTCACCAGCTTTGGCGCGATGCTTTCCCTGTACTCCTTCCGTACTGTCTGATTTATTGATATGACTGGCCATTTGTTCATCGATGGAAAAATGGATAAAATCATTCAGGTTCACAGTGGCATTGGCGATACTGTCAGGCGATGTGGTGTTTATCTTAACAGGCACCAGTGGCTTGTTCGGTTGTTGTTTGTTACTCATATCCACGTATACATAATTATTCCATTTATCCGGACCGAAGGCTTCCAGTTTTGAGGGCTGCCCCGGCCATACAGGTATGCGGACCAGGCCATCTGATGCCTCCGCAATATAATAGGAAGGCTTGATGGTGATTGCCTTTTGCGGGAAAGGCGGAATGGCGCCGATACCACCAGCCTTAGCATAAGTGTTCAGTACAGATTGTTTGAGTATCTGATTTTTGATAGCATAGCAGGCCGCATTGGGATCATAGGAAACCGTTACCATGAACTGTGCATGTTTTGTAACGGAATCTTCCTGCACCTGCAGCAATTGCGCCCGCTCGATCGGCGACAGATGATGACCGAACTGATGCGGCCTGGAAAGAACGGCGCGCATGGTTTTTGCAGAGGCATCGCATGCCTTGCTGCCATTGACGATCTGTGTCTGCACTTCTGTTACCCCCAACCAGGTCTGATAGGCAAGAAGTGTATCGCCACCATACACCTGGTCAGTTTTTGCAGTGAGGCCGGCCCAGATACCCCAGCCATGTTTGTACACGCTGACTGAATCATATTTATCCGGCATCGCAGGATTGTTCAACCAGCTGTAAATAGTATTTGAATCTTCGGGAAAATTGAAACCGGGAACAATCACCGGCAATTCAACTGGAACGATCAGGCCGGAAGAAGGAGTGGCCGTTTTCGGTTTGTTGTTGCATACTGTAATGATCACCGTAATAAGAACGAGGCTCAGCAGTACGCCTGTGCGTTTTTGGATTTTCATTGGATTTGTTTTGGTTTAAATGGTAATTGGTGGAAACAAATTAGTGAATCATGAAAGAAGAAAATCCTCAAAAAAAAGATTGACCGATTTCAGGTATTGATTACGGTTATAGGATGCCGTAATCAGTACAATTCAGTTCTATTTCTGGAAAAAAATAAAAGTGGAAAAAAATGTACCGGAATGCATGGTTGAAATCACCAATTCTGCGTAATCATGCAATGGCACAGTAAATGCAAGAGAATAAACAACTTACGTAATGAAGCATCTTTTTTCGTATATTGTACATAGTTCCATTCTTTATACTCCCCTCCACCCACAGCCATTACAGACAGATCAGGAAATAAACAACATTCAAAAACTAAGAATTTATGAAAAATCCAGTTTTATCATTTGTTCTGCTGACGTCTATTGTAACCGGTTCAGGCTGTGTTAGTAACAAAAAATTCGATGCACTCCAGACAAGTTACAATACGCTCCAGTCGAATAATAGCGAGCTGAACAGGCAACTACAAACCTGTCAGCAAAACCTTTCCGGTTCCACAGCAAGAGTGCAGGGCCTGGAAGAACAGATCAATGCATTACGCGCCAATACTGCTTCGCTGCAGGCCGCATTGAACAAATGCTTAACCTCCACCAACCAGGGCAATGTGAACATTTCAAAACTGGTTGACGAGATCAATGCAGCCAACAGTTATATCAAACACCTTGTGGAAACGAAGAACAAAAGTGATTCACTCAATATGGTGCTCACCAATAATCTTACCCGTTCACTCAGCAGAGAAGAGATGCGTGATGTAGATGTGCAGGTGCTGAAAGGCGTTGTATATATTTCCCTTTCAGATAAAATGCTGTACAAATCCGGCAGCTATGAGATCTCATCCACGGCTGGCGCAACGCTCAGCAAAATTGCCAAGATCATCATGGATTACAAGGACTATGAAGTGTTGATCGAAGGTAATACAGACAATGTTCCGATCTCTCAGACCAATATCCGCAACAATTGGGACCTTAGCGCATTGCGGGGATCATCTGTTGTGCAGGCCCTGCAAACGCAGTATGGAGTTGATCCTAAAAGGCTGACTGCTGCAGGCCGGGGAGAATACAACCCTGTTGCGTCCAATGATACAGATGCAGGCAGGACCACCAACAGAAGAACGCAGATCATCATCACGCCCAAGCTGGACCAGTTCATGGAGCTGATCAACAAAGCGCCTGATGGCAGTGATCAGAAATAATAATGATCTTGAATAATTTTTCTTTCAAACGCTTCCTTCTATAGAGCAGGAAGCGTTTTTTATTTCAATACCTTTTTGAGAAATTCATTCATATAGTCTATCGTTCCATCTACCCAGGGATGGAATAACCAGAAGGGATGTACTTTCACATTGAACTGATGTACTTCAGTGCAGATCCCCCACTCCTTCATCATTCCAATCAATTCATCCTGTCCTGCATGAAAGCGGGAGAAGCCGCTGTTCAGGAAGAGCATCGGCACTGCTGTTCTTTCCGCAGCCCAGAAAATGGGGGAAGCATTTTTCCATATAGCAGGCTTTTCTTCAAAAGTCCCACCCAGCCAGGCTACATCAGCAGCATCAGGTTTTCTTATGAGGTTCAGACTGGCAGGAGCCAGAAAATCCACCACGCCATCGATGTCGATAATCGCATGAACATTACTGTGAATACCGGTGATGCCCTGATCGCCTTCAAATTGCTGCACACCATTTGTCAGGCCAACGAGCGCTGCAAGCTGACCTCCCGCGGAACAACCGCTGATAGCAATCCTGGAAGTATCGATCCCATATTTCTCAGCATTTTCCCTGATGAACCTGATACCGGCTTTGAGATTATGAACAGCTGCAGGGTATTGTGCTTCGAGTGATAACTGGTATTCAATGGGGATGGTCACAAAGCCTCTGGTAGCCAGCATTTGCGCCATTGGTACCTGCATGGAACGCGTACCTGAACGCCAGCCGCCGCCATGGACCATGATCACTGCGGGATATTTCTGATTATCCTTTGGTCTGAAAATATCGAGATGAAGCTCGCGTTTTCCAAAAGGAGTTTTTTCAATCGTTGCATACACAATATCTCTGGCAGCCCTGATAGAGGAATACATGCTATCTGATGCAGGAACAGCTTCCGGATATGCTTTATGGATCTGTTGGTGCACACGGCCAACATTGTAAGTGGTATCTGTCGGAATTGGCTTTTGCTGCGCCTTTGAACTTTCCACAGCCAACAACGTCAAAAAAACGGAAAGTACAAAAGCAAAACAGCATCTATATTTTTTCATTTCAAACTCCTTTTTTAGTTTGTGTATGAGCGTTAGTTCAATAGTCGGGGTCCCATCCATTAAATATTCTATCTATCGAGTACACCCGTACCTCTTTCTTAGAGAGTTGTTTGCTCCATTTTACCCGAGAACCGGTTTGTGCTCCGGGTCCGCTGTTTTGATATTCTGCATATAGTACAGTGTTTTCATTGTCGGGATTGTTCCAGTTGTTCCATGCTTCAGGAACAATATGTACGCCAAGCTCGGAATTCAGGAAAACAGTTTTGGCATCAGGTCTCCAGGGTCTGCCCAGAAAACATTTAGCAACAGTTGAATCCGCCACCAGTGTACATTCCATGAATACATATCCAAAAGACTGTGCAGCGCTGGTGGCAGCAGCGGTTATATAGGAGTTGGATAAACTTTTGATCAGGCAGTTCTTAAATACGCAGGTGGCTTCACCAAAAATGAAATCGGTGGTCCCTTCTATATAACAATCCCGGTAGAATTGCCGGCTTTCTGAAGTAGCAGTGTATAAGGTATCCTGGTTACCGAGAAGGCGGCAGCGGATGATAACAGCCCTGTCGCCTTCCACATGCAGGGCCACGGCTTGTCCTACTCTTCCTGACTTGTTCTCGATAGTGAGGTTTTCTGCTCTGAAATCCGAGCCCTGCACAAGCACAGTGTAGGAAGTATAAGTACTGTACTTGCTTCTACCGAATTGATCGGTCCCTCCCGGATTTTCTTTACCGGAAAAATCGGAATTGGTGATGATGGTGGTTTCGCTGTTCTCTCCTTTCAGAAAAATATTCTTCTTCCAGGAAGGTATGATGAGCTTTTCCCGGTAGATACCGGGTTTGATATGAATCACAACCTGCACCTGCGACAAATCCCTGACTGCATTCACTGCTTCCTGAATGGTTTTGTAATCGCCGCTTCCATCCTGTGCAACAGTAAGTGATTGAGGATAGGGAGGAACAGGAATTCCCTGCTGCCGATATTTCAATTTCCAGCTGGTATCGGTGCTGGTTTGCTGTGCAAAGCAGATATGCAGCAGCATCATGAAGCTGATCGTTAGTATTGTTCTTGCGGGCATGATGCATATTTAAGGATTTTATGGCAGGAAGAGAACGGTTTTTCCGCAATCGTTCCCGGAACCTGGGATAGTGCAGCTTTCTTACATCAATTTTTAACTACAATGAAATGTAAGAAATCATTCATAATATGTGATAACATTCAATGCCTGCAATAGCTTTCTCCCTCTACCTGATTCTCTGCATTTCCTGTTTTCTCCCCAGACTTTAACTTTTGATTCCTACCCAGTGATCACTAATCGCATATTGTTCTCATAGCAATTGTCCTCCGATCTTCATCGGAGGAATTTTGTTGCATCCGTAAATAAGCAGGGCGTCAACTTTTGGTTGACGCCCTTTGCTTATAGATGGAGGTTTTCCATCGACCTTAATAGCAGCTCTCCGAAGCTACTTCATTAATATTTTCATTGTTTTGATTCTGCTATTGTTCTTATCTGTTATCATCAGCCAATAAACACCTGGTGTAACCGATGCAGGCCGGGTAATGGTTTGCGTTTGCACATCCTGTTTCAGATAGATCTCCTGTGCAAACAATTCCTGTCCCTGCTGATTGATGAGGCGCATACGATAGATGCCTTTTTCAAATCCTCCGAATTTCACAACGAATGAATTGTGAACCGGGTTCGGCGCCACATCGATATTAGCATTCAGATTACCATTGAATTTGACCAGAATGATGGCAGAGTATTCAGAAGAACCATCTTTATCGATCATCTTCAGGCGGTAGTAATTATTGCCGCCGGAAGCAGTCCAATCGGTATAATTGTATTCGCTCAATATTGGATGACCTTTTGCAGCAACATTTGCAATAGCTGTGAAGCTGGTGCCGTCTGAGCTTCTCTGCAGCTCGTAATGTTCGAAGTTCAGCTCAGTGCTTGCTGACCAGTACAGTTCAACAGCTTTGTGGTTGGCAGTTCCCTTGAACTGGGTGAGCACAACAGGCAGTGGCCCTGAAACCTGTGCATTACCACCGAAGAACAGGTTATTGTCCACATCCGCAACATTGATCAGACCATCGTTGTCTGCATCTGCACCGTCCACTCTTCCATCATTGTCCTGATCCAGATCAAGGTTGAAATTCTCATTGGTATCGAAAGTGCCATCATTATCGCTGTCGAGATCGCGGTAGTCCGGAATGCCATCACCGTCTGTGTCCGGCAGTGTTGTAGCCGGTCCATCGCCTACTGCTGCTGCGGCTCCGTCCACCAGTGCGGCGATACCGTCTTCATCACCGTCGCATGATGCATTACCGCTTGCGCAATCGATGATACCATCAACGGTTGCATCGGAAGCTTCGTTGCCACCTTCTTTGGTATCGAATACGCCATCGTTATCACTGTCCAGGTCCATATAATCCGGAACAGTATCGCCATCTGCGATGGTAGCATTTGGATCGGTTCCGTCTGTATTCACAGGATCTGAAGTACCGGTGCCGGAACGGCCATCGCCAAACAGAGCATCTGCAAAGTCGACAATATCAGGAATACCATCATTGTCTCCATCAGTAATGTTATCGATCATTCCATCACCGTTCGCATCTGCAGGAGCGGCATCGGGAATACCGTTTCCATCGCGGTCGATTCCGCCTTCGATCACATCATTGATACCATCATTATCACTATCCAGATCCAGGAAGTTCGGCCTGGTATCGCCATCCTGATCAGGACGGAAACCTGTTGGCAGGCCGCTGCCATTCCTGTAGGACGAAACATTGGTATCAGGATCATCGTCCGGTCTGCCATCGCTATCCGTATCCGCACTTGTGAGGATCAACGGAGTGGCAAGACTGGTGGAATAACCGCTGGCGTTGACTGTTGGCGTTCCCGTACCTGCGAGGCCGTTACCATCGGGATCAGCGCCACCTGCTTCCAATACATCATTGATGCCATCGTTATCACTATCCAGATCGCGGTAATTCGGGCGAAGATCGCTGTCGAAATCAACGAGGAAAGTATTGGGTGATGGTCCGTCGTTCCACGCATCTGCAATACCATCGGCATTGCCATCGGTGGATATGATGAGGGATTTGGCAGTGCCTTCTCCGGGGTCTGTTGTTTCTCCGTCATTATCGAGATCTGCATCGTAGAGATTGATCCATCCGTCTCCTTCCGGATCGCTCAATGCAAAGGCTCCGGTGAAGTCTACTCTTCCATTGCCATCGGCATCGGCTCCTCCAGTTTCGATGAGATCGAAAATGCCATCATTATCGCTGTCTATATCGATGAAATCCGGAACACCATCTCCATCGGCATCGAATATCCTTCCTGAAACTGAGCCGGGGATGGAGCCGTTGGACATTTTAGAAACTGCTGCAGCATAGGTAGCTGCTGTACCGGGGATCACATCGATGGGCGTTAACAGACCATCACCGTCAGCATCACAACCACCGGCGCAATCCAGGCGTCCATCACCGTTAGCGTCAACGGCGCCTGCTTCGATCACATCGGGCAGGCCATCGTTATCACTATCGAGATCGAAATGATTGGGGATGCCATCTCCATCGGTATCATAATTTATGCCTACACCCAGCGCGTTAAGGCCGCCGGTTTGTGGGTTGGTGGGATCCATATAATTGGGAATTCCATCGGCGTCATCATCTCCGGAAGGATCATTGGTAGGTGTAAAGAAGCTATTGCCCGCTGTACCGAATTCATAACGGTCAGGGATACCGTCATTATCATCATCCACATCAATATCATCGGGAACGCCGTCACCATCATGATCTGTAGGACTAACGAGGCTCACATCGAAGGTATAGGCTTTACCCAGGCCATTGCTGCCGGCTGCAAATCCAAGTACGGTGCCAAGCGATCCGGGAATATTGAGCAAGGAAGCAAAATCCAGTGCTCTTCCCGGTGCGCCCACCAAAGCTTTCGGTTTGGCTCCACCGGTAGTACCTCTTGTATATCCGGCGCCAGCCACACTGAATCCCAGCATGGAAGCTGCATTGATGGATAGCAGGGCATCATTCCTGGCAAAAACAGTCCAGGATGGAGTTGCAGCATAGGTCCCATCAGCTTTGCCCAGGTAAACGTGGGCCATACCACCGGCAGCGTCAACTCCTAACGATAATACATCCACGCCGGTTGACAATGGTTCGCCAACAATGATATCTCCAAAACCATCATTATTTACATCTCTCATATTATCCATCGCCAAACCATAGAGAATGCTGGGTTTGAGTGAGAGGGAAGACAATAAGGTGAGGATCGTTGTATTTCTTGGTGTTTCCAGTCTTTGATCTGAACTAACGGGATTTGAAATAGCACCGGTCCTTCTTTTGAATACATGTATATTGCCGGCTTTCAGACCAAGGCTCAGTACATTGGTGAGTGTTCCGCCGAGTGGAGCGCCAACCAGTAAATTACCATTTCTTTCACCATCCGCACCGCGTGCGCCTTTTACTGAGTAGCCGAACAGGTTCACTGCATTGCTGAGCAGTCCTGATGAGCTGGCCTGTAAGCGGGCTGCGTAATCGGTAATAACTCCGGTTGCAACGCCGGTTCCTGCATATACATATGCCGTTCCGCCTAATACCTGGCCGTTCAACGCATTGGTTACGGCGGTGACAAGACTTAGCCCGGACAATAACGAATTGACAGTTCCGCCGCCTGGTGTTCCCACCACAACATCAGGAATATTATCTCCTGTGAAGTCACCGGTACCATCAACGCTCCATCCGTAGAGCAAGCCATCCACCTGCTGGTTATCCAGCAGACCAGAGATCAGGGGACCTGCTACTATCCATAAGAGTCCACCACCTGGAAGGGCATTGACGATGGTCCCAATTTGCGTGCTCAATCCCAATTGACCACCGGTAGGAGGTTTCAATGATTGAAAAGTAGAAAAAGTATTGGTGGGATTACTGAGATACAGGAAAGCTCCACCAATTTTAATACCTGATGCAGTGGGGTTGGCACCTTCATACAAAGGAGTGCCCACCAGGATCTCTGCTTTGCCATCGCCATTCATATCATCTGCAACGCCCACTGAAAAACCAAATAACTGGTTTTTAGCGATGCCGATATTGTTGGTCTGAAGTGGGCTGAAAGATAATCTGACCAATGGATTGGGAGCGGTTGTGAGTGTGACTCCATCAAACACATGCACAGCGCCAACAGTTCCCTGCAAGGTGCCGGTTCCGCCGCCGAAATCGATAGACACCATATCCAGTGGCGCTCCTACAACGATATCATTGTTATTATCGCCATTCACATCACCTGCAGCTACACTGAATCCGAACAGTGCGCCTACAATGGGAGTGCTGGAGCGCAATACTTTTGATGGAATAGTAGGCAAACCACCGGCTGCGCCCAGGTATACAAAAACTGCACCAGCACTGGCAAAGTTAGTGGGACCTATTACATCAATACAGGTTGGGGAGTTCACGGCAATATCATCAAAGCCGTCACCATTCACATCTCCCAGTCCAATTACACCGAAGCCGTATGCGGCATCCACCTGCAATTGAAGACTGGTCAGGAGCCCTGGCAGTACGCCATCCGCGGAAGTGGTCCAATCGGGCGTATGGTTCAGTGGATCGATGGTTACCGGGTATTCGGCATTTGCATCATCCACAACAATAGAAATGGTATTCGCTTGTTCGTTCAGCTCCATATGGGCAGCCAGGGGTTGTTGCCTGGCATCCCAAACTTTGAGATCGTCATAATACAATTTGATATCATTCTTATCACCACGGGAATGAAGCGCCAGTTTGCTTTCTGAGAGAAGCAAAGGTTTCAGGTCTCCGCTGATCCGCATGGATACGTTCAGCCGGCCGCCTCCTTTCGGGCGTTCTTTAACGATGAAATTCTGCCGAAGGCCTTTCTCATCATTCAGGTACTGGAGATCGTAAGAAGAGAATTGATAGCGCAATTCTTTTCCATCGATCTTTTTCCCCTGCGGTGCAGCAGCCATTAAACGATGGCCTTCCCTTCCAATGCCGAGCACCCTGAAAGTGGATGCCCATTGCTTATCCGAAGGTTTGTAAGTTACATTCCGGATGGTAATGGCATCCTGCTGAATGTTGAAGCCAATGCGGTTGGGGGAATTGATCACTCTCACCATTTTCTGTGAGGCCTGTGTAAAACTAAGTTCCTGCTGCTTCAGATAATTCACTGCTTCCGAGAACCAATCCTGAGATACGCCCTTCGGCAGAGCAGGCGCCTGGCCTGCTGTACCGGGAACAAGGGGTGCAACAGATTGCTGCAAGCCCTGTATTTGTGCGTATGATAGATTGGAAAACAGAAATGCAACCAGGAGTAGGACGTTTTTTGTAAAGGTTCGCATTCTCATATTTGGTAGGTTTGATTATGGAACATGGATTGTAACGTCAATTAACAACCGAATTCAAAAAGTCATGAAGGAACTAATTGAATTGATGGTTGGAATTGAAGCCTTAGACAGGGAGAGAGAGTTGCTGTGGACAGGGTTGATACAAGGGTTTAATCAGACTTAACCAAAGGTGAATACAGAGCTGTGTTGGTGCATTGGAAAGTAACGTTCTTCCGAAATTACTATATTAAAGGTATGACAAATTAGATGCGATAAATGCCCGGATGCGGTCAATTCACAGAGCTGCATTGAAAGCGGTTTATGTATACTAACAGTAAGGGTCACGGCCTTCATTCATCGCCGAAACCGCTTTTTCGTCTACTGAAGTTCCGGGAAACGGTATCCGGGCTTATCTTCGTGATCATCGAAAACGGCACCATTGTTCTCCAGACACCCCATACTGAAGCACCTGATATTCTGGCTATTCGCCTATTGTTTGCTTACGCTCATTTACAGCACGGCATTCGGAAGTTATGAACTTGGAGCTATAGTGATACTGATGCTCCTGCCTGTGCATATGCTCTATTTCTATCTTATTTCCAGGTGGGTACTTCCCCGGTTCTTTTTCCGGGGCAAGTATGTGCAGGCAACTTTTGCTGTACTGGGCGTTAGTTTGTTCATCGCCACCGTGTACAGACTCAATGAGATCTTTATTTCGGATCCTTATATTTTTGATTTTTATAAATCGCGTGACAGTCAGTTCACCTGGACTAAATTAGAAACTACCCGATGGAGACAATTCATCAATCCTCACGATTTTGTGAATGCATTCGAACGCAGCAATGTAGTGGTCTGGATCGGCATTACCCTGAAGCTATTCACCTTATGGCATGAAAGAAGACAGGCAGCACTGCAGGCAGAACTGAATTTCCTGAAGAGCCAGCTGAATCCTCATTTCCTGTTCAATGGATTGAACAACCTGTACGCATTGTCTCTGAACAATGCGCCTCAAACGCCGGAGATCATATTAGGTCTTTCGAATATCCTGCGGTATGTCTTGTATGAATGTAATGCTGATCATGTATTGCTCAAAAGGGATATCGAAGTGTTGAAAGATTATATCCGGCTGGAAAAATTACGGTATGAAGAGCGGCTGGAGCTGAATGTGAATATCAGTGAACATGGCAGTCATTGGAAGATTGCTCCCCTGTTAATGCTTCCACTGGTGGAAAATGCCTTCAAGCATGGCGCCGCTGAAACCGTGGATTCACCATGGATCAATATCGAGATATTTATTTCAGGGGATCAGTTAATTTTAAAGATCAGCAACAGCAAGCCGGAAACAGGCAATAGCGAAGGGAAGAAGCAACAGGGAAGGATCGGCATTGCCAATGTTCAGCAAAGATTGAAGTTGTTGTATCCCGGCATGCATTCATTCAAGTGGTATGATGAGGAAGATTGTTTTATCACAGAACTAAACGTTCCACTAATAGCAAGCAACAAAAGTTTACCATGACGATCCGAACGCTGATAGTAGATGATGAACCCCATGCAGTGGAGATCATTAGAAGATATTCGGCCAATATTCCCGAAATAGAAGTGATCGAAACCTGCAACAATGCCATCAAAGCTTTCCAGGTTTTACAGACCAGCAAGATCGACCTGTTGTTCCTGGATATCAAAATGCCAGGTCTCTCCGGAACGGACCTGGTGCGCAGTCTGAAAAAACCTCCCATGATCATTTTCACTACCGCTTACCAGGAGTATGCAATTGATGGATTTGATCTCAATGCAGTGGATTATCTTCTCAAACCCATCCCCCTGAACCGCTTTCTCAGGGCAATCGATAAAGTGATGCAGCTGATCAATGGCGACAGGTACGATGGGAATTTCGATGCGCCGGAAGTATCGGCCCCAAAGCCTTCCACACATTTCCTGTACCTGCGGATTGAACGGCGTCTGATCAAAGTGAATACAAAAGATATCCTGTGGATCGAAAGCATGAAGGATTATATTAAGGTGGTTACTACCGATAAATCATATACCACAAAACAAAAGATCAGTGTAGTGGAGAAACTGCTTCCTATCAGCGAGTTCATGCGTATCCACCGGTCTTATATCATACCCATCAATAAAGCTGAAGGCTATCATCCCAATCATATTTTGATAGCAGGCAACAAGATCCCGGTTGGCAGGAATTACAAGCAGGCCTGCTATCAAAAATTCAATCCCGACCAGGGAATGCAGTATATCCCTGACTAACTGCAATATCTATTCACCAGTCTTTTCCGCAGTCCGGTGATCCGGGCAATCATATCCAATACTGTGATCAATGGCCACAAAGCTTTGCCCGCGCCGGCCTGACGCATATCGCTCATTTTGGATACAACAGCCAGGTCGAGTATGTTCAATGGAATGCCTTTCTCATTGGTGCGTTTATCGCCTGCCAGGCCGTACAGAATGCACAAGGCATTTTCAAAGCCCTTTGATCCCGGCCTGATAATAGTAGTGAAGATCGTTTCCTTGTTGGATTGATTGGAGAAGCCATGTATATCCATTCGCTCCACTGTATAGTCCTGCCCTTCCATCAATACGATCTTTCTGTTCCTTAGTTCGATCGTCAATTGTCCTTCCAGTACAACAAAGGTTTCCTCGAAATTCCGGTGATAGTGCAATGGAGTGCCGCCTCCCGGCATCAGTTTCACCAGTAGCGCGGTGGTGCGGCCATTGGTCCCTGATGCCGTTTGCGTAAAAGTGACTTCATCTTTGATCAGCGGATTTACGATAGTTCTGCTCATGTGATTAATTTATGGCAAGAATAGATCACAGGTATGATCAGAACAATTTGAAACGACGAACGATGGTTTTAGGCTACACATGACCGAAATATGCATTTGTCGCCCATGCAGATCTTATGTCAACGAAACCCTTTTTTCCATCTACACTTTTTGAAGGGCCTGTACATCGCTTATACTTTTACGGAAGAAAATAAAAAAGAAATGAAAAAACTTCTACTGCACGCAATTTGTGTGCTTGTTACGATGACATCCTGTAAAAAAGGAAATGATGGGGATGATAGCATTAACAAGGCAGAGAAAGGTTATGCTACCGGGAAAGTGGCAGATACCAAAGGGAAGCCGCTTTCGAATGTTGAAATAACGGTCGAGAATGTATTGCCCGGGGCTTCCAACTCTTATACGGGAAAAACAGATGCCAATGGATTCTACAAAATAAAGATCGGGCCGGTTGGAGAATATCATGCCAGTGCATACCATACTGTACTGTATAACGGGGTTACCTACAGCCTCCCGATGCACAGCGATAATGATGCAGTTTTCAGCAATGAAGGTGCCGTCAGGAATTTCGAATGGAAGCTGACCGGAAGCATGTATAGCGGAGGCAGATATGGCTCCAGCATTACACTTGATGCAGATATCAATTTTATGATCAATGATCCGGAAAATATAGAGTATACATTGAAGCCTGTTGGCAAACTGATTGACGGGTCAGATGGCCAGGAACTGGTGCTGCATCCGGGACTGCCCAATACGGAATCCTATGGCAAGCTGCTTGATATTCCAATTGGAAGATATACACTCTCGGCCGTGTATCTGAACAGAGGCGCCAGAAAACCGCTCCGGTTGAAGCTGACGAATGATTATGATGCTCCTTACCGGGGAACTGTAACAATTGATTTTCCTGAATTTTTCTATGAGGGCGTTGCTGTGATGTACAACGAATAAATTTTTCAAGTGCAATAAGACCGGTGAACAAACTGGAAACCGGTGTTTATGTTTAACCTGCTGCATGTTCTCATGCGGCAGCTTTTTTAAAGCGGGGCCAGTTTGCCCAGGCTTTTGATCCGGATCACAGTCTTTGAATTTTTGTAGGCTCCGGTGGTTATCATTTGTGCCCCCCACCCCACCAGGGTTCCGTCATTCAATAGAGCAAAGCCGGATCCATTGCCGGCTTTAACTGCTTTCACACCTGAAAGTTTATGTACGTGAACGGGAGTGGAAGTTACATCACCGCCAAGCGGACCCAGTGCAGACAGCTCACCCCAACCCCATCCCATGACGGTTCCGTCTTTGCGAAGGGCCAGGATTCCGGAACTGGCATCGATCGCCTTTACATTGAAAAGTTTTATCACGCTTACAGGTATCAGACTTCTTTCATCTCTGGAGCCCTGGTATATTTTTGACGAAGGAACGCCAGTGCCCAGTTGCCCCTTGTAATTGGTGCCCCAGGCTTTTACCGTTCCATCTTTCAGTAATGCATAGCCGCCGTTCCGGCTTCCGGAAATTGCGATCGCATTTTCGATACCCGGTACTTTACCAGGTACACTTACAGACTTTACATCTCCGCAACCCAGTCTTCCCTGGTAGCCATCGCCCCAGGTCCAGACAGATCCGTCATCTTTCAGCGCCATCGGGCCGGATATGGCTATCACATGATCCAGGTTGATCACCTTTACGGGTTCTTTCTTTCCGGCAGCTGAAGCAGAATAAGCACCCGAAGTGATCTTTTCACCATCCCCGCACATACCTTCATTGCCGTTGCCCCATGCCATGACTGTTCCATCCCTGAGCAGCGCATAATTGGTTTTGCTGAAAGCGCTGATAGCGATAACATTCTTCAGTCCTTTGACCTTTACCATTCTTTCACTTTCCCTGATCTTTTTTGACACCAGATCAGGATCACCCAACTGATAATAATCATTCATTCCTAACGTATACACGTATCCGTTTTTATCAAGGACCAGGAGATGTTCCTCTCCACCGGAAACCTGAACAGCATTTTCTATATCAGGTATTTTTTGCATTTCTCCCCCAGCCTGCCATCTCATCACTTCACCATTGGACAATGCCATTACATGATTAATGCCTGTTTTGTTCCTGTAACTGCAAATCCAGTTGCCGGAAAAGGTCTGTGCAAAACTGCACAGACAGCTGATTGAAATAATGGTTACACCAAGTAATCTTTTCATATCTGGTTTATTGTTTAGAAGAATCCTGTTAATCCTGCCGGGCCTTGCTGGAAGCCGGAATTGGCGCCCAGTGAAATTTCGTATCCGAATTCAGATTGTAATTTTGAATCCAGCACGTTCAGCGGATCTTCCACCCAGGCGCTTGCCATTGCACCCGACTTCAGGCCGTAGTCGCCGCCCTTTCCATCTATGGTTACGTAAGCAGTGGCAGTAATTTCCACCGCAGCTCCTGCATTCAGGCGTATGAACTTACCTATGCCGGAAGGTCCCTGAATGCTTTTGGAAACAATTGTTCTGATCACAGAATAAGTGGTGCTTTTATTAACGAAGTCCTGTTTGAACTGAAGTTTCCAATTGTCCAATGCAGGAATGGCTTTACCCAGATCGAGGGTTACTCCTGCTTCTTTACAATTCATATCTGCCTGTACCACGCCGAAATCGAAATTCACATTGATGGGACAGATGGGCCGCATGATCTCTCCAAAAGTGAATTTCTCCAGCTTCTTCATCAATTGTGAGCAATGAGGTGAAGTGGGCGTATATCCCACCATTTTTTCAATGGTTGCCAGGTATTCAAGTGCAGCGGCATAGTAGTTTGCATTGGCCAGGTGTTCATTCACTCCAATCAGGTAACCCCATTTGGATTTATGATAGAAGATCTCGGCAGCATATTGTTTCAAGCGTTTATCGAATTCATCTCCTGCATTGGCCAATGCTTCCAGATATACTTTGTGTCTTTCATTCAAAGCAACACACTCCCGCTTTGTCAACTGTTCCAGTATCTGGCATCCTGCTGCGTTTCCCTCGCCGCAGTCATAAGGTTTTTTCTTTTCTGCAAATTCCCGGTTGATATTGGCAACGGCGAATTCATAATTACGCGTTTCAATGGCAATGGTAGTGTCGAATCCGATCTTCAGTTTTTTCACTTTTGCCGGCAGCTCGTATTGGATGTATTTGCAGGAATAGATCTTCATTGCTTTCTTTACCAGGTCGGAGATCGGCATACGGCCTGGTATACGACCATTAGCGAAAACAAAATCCTGGAAACTCTTCATGTCCCTGTTCAGCTGTTGCTGGCCAAGTTTCTCTTCTTCATTATGGAGTTTGCTTATTTCACCTTTATATCTACCTATCTCTTCGCGGAATGCTGCCCTTTCTGCCAGCACAATTTCATATTCCTCCGGAAGGCGCTGGTGCCGCGGTTTCCTGATCTTGTACATATTGAAATAATCAGGCAATCCTGTTTTTTTTACAAACCCGCTGTAATGGTCCCCATCCGGATCCAATTCATCCAGCAGGTCCATGCATTCCTGGTCCATACCTGTTTCCACCGCGTTCTTCGCGTATTTGACTGCATCCTGTTTTTTCCCGTTGAGCTGACTGATCCTGGCAGCCATCTTGTTGGCGGCAGGATGTTTTGGTTCATCCAGCATGCACTTGATGAAATAATACATGGCGCTATCCTTCATTCCACAACCAGCGAAAGCCTGTCCCATATTATTAAGGAACAAGGTGGTTTTGGGATAACGCTGCACCAGCCCGCGCATGACCGGCACTGCTTGTGCTGGTGCGCCCGATTCAATCAGGATAGTGGCAAAACTATTTGTGTTCAGGTCGTTGTCCGGATCTGAGATAATTGCATTCCCACTTATCCACGCTGCAAGCACTGCATCGCCCTGCTGATAGAAATAGATCGCATACTGACTGAGATAAACGGAGTTGGTGTTCATCTTTGTAAGGATCTCATTGCCCAGTTCACGCCGGGCTGCAGATAATCTGGGTTGCATTTTTTTCATCATGCCATCAACAAATGTTTTGAGCGAAAGGCCACTGACCTGTGCCGGAAGCCCTGCCAGGCTTACCTTTTGAAGACCTGCGTTCACTTTATCCTGTGCAGTATTGGGCTTTGATGGAGCAGTGGCAGTAGTGGCAATGCCCATCTTTTTCTTCATTGCCTCTATTTCAGCCGGAGATATTTTTTGTCCGGACATTGCTTTTCTCTGAAGCTCTTCAGCCATGGCTTTCGCTTCTTCCGGAGTGACCTTTTTTTGTGCGATGGTTGCTTGCATGCACAAAACTGAAAACAACAAAATCAATACCCCCTGCAACCTGGAACGATAATCTTGCATTACTAACCTTCTGAACATTTTTAACTGATTTGATAAAAGAATCAACTGCAAAAATTCATGAGATCAGAGCTGCGCCCAAGCTGGGTTGACATACACCAGCTATCGTCGATGAACAGCAGGAAAGTGATATGGATCTGGGAACAGCCTAAAAAAAACTGGTCGGGTCCATACAATTTTTTGTTGTGCTGACTTTTGAACTTTGTGCCGTAAAAACAAAGAACATGCAATCATCAAAGATCATTTCAGGTTACAGGAATTACAATGGCGGGTATTTCAAAACACTAATCAAGCCCGATGATACAGGAGGAGCAATGGCAATGATCGATATCACGTTGCCGCGTGGAGTTGAGCCGCCGCCGCATGTTCATAAGAATGAAGACGAGATCTTCTACCTGCTGGAAGGAAATATCAGGTTCAGGATCGGTGATAATGAAATAGAAGCCAGTGCTGGAGATGCAGTGTTTGCACCCAGGATGACACCCCATCATTTCATAATCGAAAATGAACAGGCAAGGTTCCTCAATATCATGACACCGGGTAAGCTCATTGATTATTTTGTGGAATTCAGTACACCTTCACAAAATGATCTGGTGGTTACACCGCCACAGGGGCCGCCTCCTGCCGAAGCTATTGCACATATGGTAAGCCGGCTGGAAGAAGTATATGGCATCAGACTGCTTTGATGAAGTTGCCGGTGAAACAATTTCCATTTGTAACGAATAATTCATCTGAACCCAGGGAGCGGAGTTGTGAAGGCCTGCTCCCTGCAAACTGTTTGAAATCGTGGGCAAAATGGGCCTGATCATAATAACCGATCGTGTGAGACAAACTGGTGAACGATGTTCCGGGATATTTATCAAGATACCTGAAAGCATGGTTCAATCGTATCAGTTTTCGATATTCATTCGGTGTTAGTCCAACATGCTTTTTGAATATACGTTCCAGGTGACGTTCTGAAAAAGGCAGTTGGCTCCTTACATCAGTAATCGTCAGGTTGCCCATCGATTTTTCAAATACTGCTATCGCATAATTGATATGATCCGTTTGATGCAGTGGAGGCAACAGTCTTTTCTCGAAAAATGCATTCAGAACAGAGCAGGTCATTTCCGGAAACTCCTGCAATTGCTCATACAGGAAATTGGCTGCGTATCCGAAAACCGACCACAAACCGATGCATGCCTTATTGGTGAATTCACTGATATCCTGTTTAATAAAGTGTCGTAAACCGGAAGGTTTGAATTGCACTTTCAGCATTTTGGTATGCCCGCTGAATTCCAGCCAGACGGGCCCTTTCAGTTGCCCCACAATAAATGCCTTTGTTGTGAATGCTGCGGGGGCATCACTGCTTCCGATCCTGTATTGATGCGGGTCTCCAAAAATGAAAAGCAATGATGGCTTGCCGAAAGGAATGAGACGCCACTTGCGGAAAGGTTGTGTAAGGGTATCCCAGTTGATATCCATCGTGGAGTAGCTGTCTATATATGGCTGCAGAATTGCTGAAGGCTGATGATTACTGAATTCCATTTTCCAAAATTCCAATCCTTCCCGGAGTTGATAAAAAAGAGAAGACGAATGACGGGGAGTGTCGATAGACAGTTGAAAGATACGGAGGGGCTGAAAACAAAAAAGGCTCACATTTCTGTGAACCTTTCTGCGGACTGGACGGGACTCGAACCCGCGACCTCCGCCGTGACAGGGCGGCATTCTAACCAACTGAACTACCAATCCTCTTACTAAGACGAACTTAGCAACCTCAGAATATATAGTGTTTATCACTTTCAAGAGCTGTTCCCAAAACCTTCATTCTCACTTTATTCTCAGACCTTTACGTCGTTTTTGGGACTGCAAATATAGGTCTTTTTTCCACTTACCAACAAAAATTTTTAAAAAAATTTTCAACCCTTAACTTTACCGCCTCTTATTACAATTACCCGACTTATGCCGCAAGACAAAAACCGTCAGTTCCTGGAATTTGAAAAACCAATCAAAGAGCTTTTTGATGATATTGAGTCGCTCAAGCAGAAAGCCGAAAAAAGTAAGATCGATCTTACAGATCCTATCCGGAAACTCGAGGAGCGTGTGATCGAAGCCCGCAAAGCTATCACACAGAACCTGACTCCCTGGCAAAAAGTTCAACTAAGCCGCCATCCGGACCGTCCCTATACCATGAAGTACATCGATAAAATGACCACTGAATTTGTGGAGCTCTTTGGAGATCGCAATGTGAAGGACGATAAAGCGATGGTGGGTGGATTTGCTTCACTGGATGGGCAAACTGTAATGCTCATTGGTCAGCAGAAAGGTATCAATACCAAGGCGCGTCAGCTGCGCAATTTCGGTATGGCCAATCCTGAAGGTTATCGCAAGGCGCTCCGCCTGATGAAGCTGGCTGAAAAATTCAACAAGCCTATCATCACCCTCATCGATACTCCAGGCGCCTATCCCGGCCTTGAAGCCGAAGAGCGTGGACAGGGCGAAGCCATTGCCCGGAATATTTATGAGATGTGCCGCCTCACAGTTCCCGTGATCTGCGTGATCATCGGCGAAGGGGCTTCCGGTGGAGCCCTCGGCATTGGCGTGGGAGATCGTATCCTCATGCTGGAGAATACCTGGTATACTGTTATCTCTCCTGAATCCTGCTCCTCCATCCTCTGGCGCAGCTGGGAATACAAAGAGAAAGCAGCTGAACAACTGAAGCTCACACCTGATTATATGCACCAGTTCGGTATCATAGACGCCATCGTTCCCGAACCACTCGGCGGCGCTCACTGGGATTACCAACAGGCAGCTGATCTTCTCAAACCTTTCCTGCTGGATGCGATCAATGAACTCAAACAACTCGATCCGCAGGAACGCATCAAAAAACGTATCGAGAAGTTCAACAAGATGGGCTTCTGGGAAGAATTACCAGTTGAAGGATAATTTAAATTTGTGTGGTAATCAATTGTCCACTACTTTTGACACCGTTAAATGCAAAACATTCAGAAACATACAAAGCAAGTCAAGACCATCTCCATACAAGGGAAGGGTTGATCACCGTTTTGTGTGTCAGCAAAATAATAGAAGGCCTTCCCATCAAGGAAGGCCTTTTGTATTTTATGTAATGCGATAAAGACATACACTGTTCACAACACTCAAAACCAAAAACAATTTTCAGATGTCTCTCAGGCAAACTCTTTCAGGTACAGGCGTTGCGCTGGTCACTCCTTTCCGCTCCAATATGGAGGTGAATCTGGACGCGCTCGGCCGCATTATCGACTTCGTGATCGATGGCGGCGTAGAATATGTGGTAACACTCGGCACCACCGGCGAAACACCCACCCTGAGCAAGGAAGAAAAGATCGCCATTATTCAATACACTTATGAGAAAGTAGGCAACCGCGTTCCTGTAGTTGTAGGCGTTGGTGGAAATGATACCACCAATCTCGTAAAGGAACTGGAACATCTCCCGCTTGAAAAAGCCACTGCCATCCTTAGTGCTGCTCCTTATTACAATAAACCTTCGCAGGAAGGCATCTTCCAGCACTATAAAATACTGGCAGCCGCTTCTCCCAAACCTATTCTACTGTACAATGTTCCTGGCCGCACAGGAAGGAATATGAGCGCAGACACCACTATCCGCCTTGCAAAAGAAGTTGCCAATATCGCAGGTATCAAGGAAGCCAGCGGTGATATGGCGCAATGCATGCAGATCCTGCGCGACAGGCCCGAGAATTTCCTGGTAGTGAGTGGAGACGATGCGCTGGTTTTGCCACAGATCGCATGTGGTATGGACGGTGTGATCAGCGTTGCAGCCAATGCCTTCCCCAAAGCATTCACCAATATGGTGCGTGAAAGCCTCAAAGGGAATTTCAAAGCAGCCAAATCCCTCAACGATCCGCTCATCCAGGCTTATGAACTCATGTTTGCAGAAAACAATCCTGCAGGCGTGAAAGCATTCATGACTGAGCTTGGACTGATCGAGAATAATCTGCGTCTCCCCATGACGCCACTCAGCGCCGGATTGCATAATAACGTTAAGGGTTACCTGAAGAAATAAATAACAAGCCCTGCAACTTTTCATTGCAGGGCTTGTTCCTTTGACATATCTCCTATAAGCTCAGTTTGATCTCCAGTGCATCCCAGTTGCTTCTGAAACTGGATACCATTACTGGTGTGTATTGCCAGTTAGGCGTAAACGTTACTGTTGAAGTTCCAAGGGCATTATCAGGCCTGAGGCCAAGCTTTTCATAAACATTTTTTACAGTGCCTGTTGCCTGCATCTTCAGCTTTCGCCCATCACTCAATTGGGCTTTAATATTATATTTTCCAACAGGGATATTCACAATATTGAAAGCATCGGAATCGCCAAGCTGCCTGGTGATCCTGAAAGATTTGGTTTCGCCGTACATACATGGTTCCGCAGGTGTGAGCTCAATTATGATCACACCACTGGAAGGCAGATAGCCATCATAATGATCCCCCGGGTAATTGATATTGCACCAGAAATATAATGCACCTCCATAATAATTGGTTTCGTTATTAGGCTGGGCAGCTATCTCATCCGGATTTGCAGGACCGTAAGATAATAATACAAAGTTCTTGACTACTCCCTGACCGGAAGGAAACGAAGTAGTGCCTCCTGCCGGATACAACCCTACCACAGCAGGTGTTTCATTGTAACTGATGGTAACTGCTGTACCAAAAAAGTAAGCAGCACCTGCAGGGATCTGAAATTCGTAGTAACCATTTTCATCGGTAACACCAGAACCGCTTGAATACCATCCACCGGTCATCGAAGAAGATACACCAATATGCGCCCCTTTGATTGGCTTGCCACTCAGATCCGCAACATATCCCCGGGCTATGTTTTTCTTTACCGATAAGGAAGGGAAGTTCGGCATTCGTGGTATGGTGTTGCCCATTACATTTACATAATAGCCATTCCCTGAAATAGTGAATTCCTGATGACCATTCACCACAGGTAAAGCTGGTTGTTCTCCCCATTTTCCCTGCGCGGAAGCATCATTCGTTTTTCCTGAACACCCTGCAAACACTACACTTGCGAGGAGAAGATGATAGAAAAGTTTCATTGACTGCTGTTTTATTTTTTTGTTTTTTGATTAGGAAAAACAAAAGTAAACGGCAGCTTTCTTACAGATAAATAAGAAAGATGGAGGATGGATTGTATCGACATACGCTGAAATACCTATTCGGTTTGGCGTTAGTCTACCGATAGTGTTGTTGGTCTATCTATCCCCTGAAAGTAACCCCCTCAATAGCGAGGTCTGTGGCAGGAAAAACTTCGCGGGCTTCTGCCTGGAACTGATCGAGGTTTTCGTATTTGGAACTGAAATGTCCGATAAGCAACCTGCCTACATTGGCGCTCTTCGCGATGTTGGCAGCCTGTTCGGTAGTGGAATGGAAGCGGGCGGCAGCGCGATCGTTAAGCTCCCTGAGATAGGTAGTTTCATGATAGAGCATATCAACTCCTTCGATGCGGGGGATCAGCTCTTCATCATAGATAGTATCGGCGCAGTATGCGTAAGATTTTGGTTTGGCTGCGGGATCAGTTACCATTTCATTCATCACCAGGTTACCGCTCTGCGTGGTATAATTCTCGCCCCATTTAAGCTTGTCGTAGAATGCAGCGGGTACGCCATGCCGTACGGCTTTCTCGGGATTCACTCTGCGCGGCGCTTTCACCTGTTCGAAACGGAAGCCCCAGCAGGGAATGCGGTGCTTGGTTGGGAAGCAGGTGACTTTAAATTTATCCGTCTTCACCAGCACACCTTCTTCCGTAAGCGGATGGAAATGCAATTTGTAGGGAAGCACTGTGCTCGCTGCCTTGAATTGCAGGTCCAGTATAGGTTCCAGCTCAGGCGGCGCAAAGAGGTGCAGATCATTCTCGCGATGCAGTAATCCCATGCTGTTAAGGAATCCCGGCAGCCCGAAATAATGGTCGCCATGAAGATGTGAGATGAAAATATAATTGATGCGGCCCCAGCGGATCCGGTAGCGGCTGAGTTGCACCTGCGTGCCTTCTCCACAGTCTACCAGGAATAGCTGGTCATCCAATGTAACCAACTGGGCCGTCGGATGACGGTCGTAGGCGGGTAATGCAGAATTATTTCCAAGGATCGTAACAGCCAGCATTCAGTACATTATTTCAAATGGTCATATATCACTTAAAGACTTTCACAGCGGTTGCTTTGCTGCACAATACCAACAAAATACCCTGTTTATGCGGGGAAAGCCCGGAAACCGGACTGTAACCGGGACTAATTTAGTAAAATCCTGCATTCCTGCAAGAGACGATCGCGGTTGATGGCGGCTGTGCCTACTTCTTCGCAGACCAGTCCCCCGGCAATATTGGCCACTTCGGCCATCAGCTCCACACTGCCGGTGGCGGCATAGATGAGTGAAGCCACGGCAATCACCGTGTCTCCGGCGCCGGATACATCCGCAATATTCCTCAGGTGGGAAGGAATGATGCGGCTGCTGTTATCGTCCTGGTAAAACACTCCTTTCTCAGAAAGTGTGATGAAGGAAATATGATGTTGTAAATGTTCCTGGAGTTTTTGGTGTACCTCATTGAGTGTATCCTGGTTCACTTCCTCGAAGATGATATTGAGGCCTTCTTTCACTTCTTTAAGGTTGGGCTTGAAGATATCAACGCCATTGTAGGCGAAGAAATTCTTGCGCTTCGGATCTACCGTGGTAAGCACTTTGTATCGTTTGCAGAGAGCGATCACTTTTTCGATCACAGAACTGGTGAGCACGCCCTTGTTGTAATCTTCAAAGATCATCACATCGGGTTGCTGCTCCTGCAGGAATTTCTCAACTGTGTTCAGTAAAACTGTTTCATCGGCCTCATTGAGATCTTTGGTGATCTCGGCATCGAGGCGCATCATCTGCTGGTTGCGGCTGATGATCCTGCTTTTATTGGTGGTAATACGATGACTGCTTTGCAGCAGGTAGCTGGTATCGATCTTTTGTTTATCGAAGAGATGTTTGAGAGCGATCCCGTCATCATCATTGCCCATTACAGAGATAATACTTACCTGGGCATGCAGGGAAGCGAGATTGAGCGCCACATTGCCTGCTCCTCCGATCCGTTGTTCCTTTCTGTCAAGCGCCACAACAGGCACCGGCGCTTCCGGTGAAATGCGTTCCACATGCCCCCACCAATAGGTGTCCAGCATCACATCCCCTATCACTCCTACTTTAATATTTTGAAACTTTGCGAATAACTGCTCAAAATCTGTCACTGCCATAAATTATCAGGTTATTGACTGCTTTTTCTTAACCAGTGCAATATAATAAATCGGGATGCCAATCAGCGTGATGATCAGTCCCGGCCAGGTATAATTTGGTTTATAAATGATGAGCAGGGTACAAAATGCCACTCCCATGATGATGTAGAGGATGGGCATAACGGGGTAACCGAAGGCTTTATAGGGGCGTTCCATATCCGGGCGTTTCTTGCGAAGGATGAAGATGCCGATAATGGTGAGCATGTAAAAGAGTACCACTACAAAGGAGATCATATCCAGCAATTGTCCGTAAGAACCACTGATGCACCAGGCGCAGATCACCAGGCATTGGATCCAGAGCCCTTTTGCAGGTACAGCATTCTTGTTGAGCGTAGATGCCTGTTTGAAGAAGAGACCATCTTTGGCCATCGTATAGTATACGCGGGCGCCGGACAGGATCATACCGTTGCTGCATCCGAAAGTGCTCACCATGATCATGATGGCAATGATATAGGAACCGATGGAGCCGAAAATATTCTGCGCTGCCGCTACCGCTACCCTGTCTTTACTGGCAGATGCGATCTCATCCAAAGGCAGCACAGCAGTGTACATCACGTTGGTGCTGACATAGATGAGCGTCACAACAAAAGTGCCGAGAAAAAGACTGAGACCGATATTCCTTTTGGGGTTCTTGATCTCGCCGGCAATGAAGGTCACATTGTTCCATGCGTCTGAACTGAAGATGGATCCTACCATGGCTGCTGCAACCAGACCCAGTAATGGTGTATTGGAATCCGTGAGGCTATGCAGGTTCCAGGCATCTGTCCAGTTAGCCTTCCAGATCGCGCCATCGGCCATGATGAAACCGAAGAGGATAAGCCCGAACAGACTGAGCAGTTTCACGAGCGTAAGGGTGGTCTGAATGATCTTCCCTTCCTTTACTCCGCGCGTGTTGATATACGTTAGTAATATCGCTATACCGATTGCCAGCAGCTGTGCGGGTGAGATTTTGAAACTCCCGATCTGTATGGCAACCAGGTCTTCACTGAGTGATGGGATGAGATAGGCTGTAAATTTTGCAAAGGCCACGCAAACGGCGGCGATGGTGGCCGTTTGGATCACGGCAAAAAAGCTCCATCCATATAAAAAGCCTAACAAGGGATTGTAGGCTTCTTTAAGATAAACGTATTGACCACCAGCTTTCGGGAACATACCGCTCAATTCGCCGTAACTGAGGGCTGCTGTGAGGGTCATGAATCCGGTGATGAGCCAGACGGCGATCAGCCATCCTGCGCTGCCCACATTGCGGGTAATATCAGCGCCTACAATAAAGATACCGGAACCGATCATGGAACCTGCCACAATCATGGTGGCATCCAGCAAGCCGAGGGTTGGCTTGAATGAGGTGGTTTGTTCAGCCATAAACAGCAGTTGAGATAAGGGTTTTAGTTTTGGTGGTTGTTGCAGGAAAAAACAGGCCTGTTATGGCTTGCCTTTCTTTGCTGCATATTGAGCGTTCAGCCCTTTGATGAGATCGCCGGTTACATCGTACATCGTGTCTTTGTAGTACATCAGCAGACCGGGCTCATAAGAAAGGATAAACGCATATCCTTTGTCCTTGTTATAATCTTTCAGATAATCTTCTACTGTTTTGCGGAGCGTGGCCATGTTTTCCACCTGTGTCTTCTGCATATCCTGCTCCAGGGAGGCTTTGCGCTCGCCGAAATTACGCTGCATGGTAGCGAGCTCGTTCTGGGCTTTCAGCTGATCTGCTTCAGTAATGGCCTGGCCGAGCGACTGCATCTGGGATTGCAGCTGTTGCACACGGCGCTGGTATTGGTTATTGAGTTGATTCAATTCATTATTCATGGAAGCTTCTTTCTTCTTCATCTGCTCCAGTACGTCTTTGAAATATTCGTAGTGGTTCTGCAGTGAATCAATGTCGAAATATCCGATGCGGAAACTGTTATGCGCAGTTTTTTCAGCTTCCACAGATACCTTCTTCAGTTCCTTATTACCGTTGAAATGGAGATAGAACAAAACGCCGGTCAATACGAGGGCCAGAACACTTAAGATTGTAGAGATATTCCTCATTCAAAGCTTTTTTGCAAGATATGCTCTTGAGATAAAAGAAAATTGTTAAAAGTTTTAACACTAATGACTGTAATATAATAAAAACAAAAAGAGTAGAAAGCATTGAGCTTCCTACTCTTCGGTTATATGTACCATCAGGCATTCATCATGCGGTCCGGTAATTATTCTTCGTCATCAAAGCTCATGGCTTCGCGCGTGGTCTGGAGCAGTTCATATTCTTCCTTGCTACCTACAACCATGTTTTCGAAGTCACGGAGACCAGTACCTGCCGGGATCGGGTGACCAGTGATCACGTTCTCTTTCAGGCCGAGCATGTCATCTGTTTTACCCTGGATGGCAGCAGAGGACAGTACCTTGGTGGTTTCCTGGAACGAAGCTGCAGAGATCCAGCTTTGTGTTCCGAGTGATGCTTTGGTGATACCGAGCAGAACGGGGTGAGAAGTGGCAGGGTTTGCGTCCCTGTATTCTACCGCTTTCTTATCGTTCCTGCGGAGGAGTGAGTTCTCCTCACGGATCTCACGCAGGCTTGCGATCTGACCGGCTTTCAGCTTGGTGCTTTCACCTGCATCTGAAATCACTTTCTTGTCGAAGATCCAGTCGTTCTCTTCGATGAAGTCGAAGCGGTCTTCCAGGTCCTCTTCGAGGAAACGGGTATCGCCCGGATCCACGATCTCCACCTTCTTCATCATCTGGCGAACGATCACCTCGATATGTTTGTCGTTGATCTTCACACCTTGTAAACGGTAAACCTCCTGGATCTCATTCACAACGTACTCCTGTACAGCGAAAGGTCCTTTGATAGAGAGGATGTCACCGGGAGCGATCTGACCATCGGACAGGGCCGCACCGGCTTTGATGAAGTCACCGTCCTGAACCAGGATCTGACGGGTGAGCGGAACGAGGTATTTTTTAACAACACCGTCTTTCGCTTCGATCACGATCTCACGGTTACCACGTTTGATCACGCCGAATGAAACCACACCGTCGATTTCACAAACAACCGCAGGGTTACCCGGGTTACGAGCTTCGAAGAGTTCGGTTACACGTGGCAGACCACCCGTGATGTCACGCTGCATACGCAGTGTTCTCGGGATCTTCACCAGTACCTGACCAGCGCGTACTTCTTCGGCTTCGTCCACAATGATATGTGAGCCTACCGGCAAGTTGTACAGCTTCACGTCCTTTCCTTCAACTACGAGGGTTGGGATCTTGTTCTTATCTTTTGTTTCGATAACCACTTTCTCACGGTGACCGGTTTGTTCGTCGGCTTCTTCGCGGTAAGTGATACCATCGATAACGTTATCGAATTTGATACGACCTGCGATCTCGGCAACAACAACGTTGTTGAACGGATCCCATGTGCAGATCGGATCACCTTTCTTCAGTTGCTGTCCGTCTTTCACCAGCAGGGTTGCACCGTAAGGTACGTTGTTGGTGATCAGGAGACGGTCGTTCTTCACATCCATGATACGGATCTCACCGGTACGGCCGATTACGATCTGGATCTTTTCGCCTTCGTTGTTTTCGGTTGTTACTGTACGTAAGCCATCGAACTGAACAGTACCGTCGAATTTGGCGGGAAGTGAAGATTCGATTGAAGCGGAGCCCGCAACACCACCCACGTGGAAGGTACGGAGGGTAAGCTGTGTACCAGGCTCACCGATTGACTGCGCAGCGATGATACCTACGGCGTCACCTTTCTGTGCAATGTTTCCGGTTGCGAGGTTCTTACCGTAACATTTCACGCACACCCCTCTGCGGCTTTCGCAGGTGAGTACAGAGCGGATCTCTACGGTTTCGATACCAGCTTCTTCGATCTCCTTACCAATGAGCTCGGTGATCTGAGAACCACCGGCAACGATGAGTTTCTCAGTGCCTGGGTTGTATACATCGTGGAGCGAAGTACGTCCGATGATACGATCGTACAGTGGCTCTACTACTTCTTCATTGTCTTTCAGCGCACTGGTAGCAATACCACGCAATGTTCCGCAATCCTCTTCGGTGATCACCACATCCTGTGCAACGTCTACGAGACGACGTGTGAGGTAACCGGCATCGGCCGTTTTAAGGGCGGTATCCGCCAGACCTTTACGCGCACCGTGGGTAGAGATGAAGTAGTCCAATACGTTCAGACCGCCCTTGAAGTTGGAGAGGATCGGGTTTTCGATGATCTCACTTCCGGATGAACCTGATTTTCTTGGCTTCGCCATCAAACCTCTGATACCGCAAAGCTGTTTGATCTGCTGTTTGGAACCACGCGCACCGGAATCAAGCATCATGTAAACTGAGTTGAAACCTTGTTTATCGGTTGCCAGCTCACGGATGAGCGTCTCAGTGATGCGGGTATCCACGCGGGACCAGATATCTACTATCTGGTTGTAACGTTCGTTGTTGGTGATCAGACCGAGGTTATAGTTGTCCCATACTTCATCAACCTCACCTTTCGCATTATCCAGCACTTCTTCTTTGATTGAAGGAATGATCAGGTCATTGATAGAGAATGACAGACCACCCTGGAAGGCAGTACGGAAACCGAGCTGCTTGATATCATCCAGGAACTTCGCTGTTTTAGGAACGTTGGTAATGGTGATGATGTCACCAATGATCTCACGAAGAGATTTCTTGGTGAGCAGGGCATTGATATAACCAACCTCTTTAGGAACGAACTGGTTGAACAGTACGCGGCCTACAGTGGTTTCGATCAGTTTTCTTTTCAGGGATCCGTCATCCATACGAACATCGGCTTTCACCTTGATGTAGGCATGCAGTTCAACAGAGCCTTCGTTGTGAGCGATGATCACTTCTTCAGCGCTGTAGAATGCTTTTCCTTCGCCGCGGATCTTTTCAGTGTCGGTTGATCTCTTACCTTTTGTGATATAGTAGAGACCGAGTACCATGTCCTGTGAAGGCAGGGTCATCGGAGCACCGTTCTGCGGGTTGAGGATGTTGTGTGAAGACAGCATCAGCAGTTGGGCTTCCAGTACAGCGGCATTGCTCAACGGAACGTGAACCGCCATCTGGTCACCGTCGAAGTCGGCGTTGAACGCAGAACACACGAGCGGGTGCAACTGGATCGCTTTACCTTCGATCAGTTTGGGCTGGAAGGCCTGGATAGACAACCTGTGCAGTGTTGGGGCACGGTTGAGCATCACGGGGTGACCTTTCAGGATGTTCTCGAGGATATCCCAAACAACAGCTTCCTTGCGGTCTACCAGTTTACGGGCAGATTTCACTGTTTTTACGATACCTCTTTCAATCAGTTTGCGGATGATGAATGGTTTGAACAATTCAGCAGCCATATCTTTCGGCAGACCGCACTCGTGGAGTTTCAGCTCAGGGCCTACCACGATCACAGAACGACCGGAATAGTCAACACGTTTACCCAACAGGTTCTGACGGAAACGACCTTGTTTACCTTTCAGTACATCGGAGAGTGATTTCAGTGCGCGACCACCTTCAGCTTTCACCGCATTTGATTTACGGCTGTTGTCGAACAGTGAGTCAACGGCTTCCTGCAGCATACGTTTTTCGTTACGCAGGATCACCTCAGGCGCCTTGATCTCCAACAGTCTTTTCAGACGGTTGTTACGAATGATCACACGACGGTAGAGATCGTTCAGGTCAGAAGATGCGAAACGGCCGCCATCCAGGGGAACCAGCGGACGAAGCTCCGGTGGGATCACAGGGATGTACTGCATTACCATCCACTCGGGGCGATTGGTGATGCGGCCATTTGCTTCACGGAAAGCTTCCACCACGCTCAGACGCTTGAGGGCATCTGCTTTACGTTGCTGTGAAGTTTCAGTGGCAGCAGCATTGCGGAGATCGAATGACAGGGTATCCAGTTCGATACGACCGAGCAGATCGTGAACGGCTTCCGCACCCATCTTGGCAATGAATTTCTGAGGGTCTTCATCAGGCAGATACTGGTTCTCTTTGGGGAGGTTCTCCAGGATCTCCAGGTATTCTTCTTCAGTGAGCAGGTCGCCAGTCTTGAGGCCGCGGTCTTCGCGGATACCAGCCTGGATCACTACAAACCTTTCATAGTAAACGATGGTCTCCAGTTTCTTGGAGCTTACGCCCAGCAGATAACCGATCTTGTTGGGAAGGCTCTTGAAATACCAGATATGAACAACAGGCACTACCAGCTTGATATGGCCCATGCGCTCGCGGCGGACTTTCTTCTCGGTTACTTCCACACCGCAACGGTCACAGACAATGCCTTTATAACGGATACGCTTATACTTACCGCAGGCGCACTCGTAATCCTTTACAGGTCCGAAGATGCGTTCGCAGAACAAACCATCACGTTCAGGTTTGTAAGTACGGTAGTTGATGGTCTCAGGCTTCAGCACTTCGCCATAACTGCGCTCCAGGATGGAGTCAGGGGAAGCCAGACCGATGGTGATCTTAGAAAACGTGGCTTTGGGACGATTATCTTTTTTGATAGCCATATTATAGTTTTCAGTTTCTTTTTAAAAATTACAAATTCAACGCACACACGGGGGTTATCGTGTAACCGGCACTGTTACTCGAATTTCAGATCGAGACCCAGACCTCTCAACTCGTGTACCAACACGTTGAAGGATTCAGGGATACCAGCCCTCGGGATATTATCACCTTTCACGATCGCTTCATAAGTTTTCGCACGGCCGATGATATCGTCAGACTTGATGGTTAACAGTTCCTGGAGGATATTGGATGCACCGTAAGCTTCAAGTGCCCAAACTTCCATCTCACCGAAACGCTGACCACCGAACTGGGCTTTACCACCAAGCGGCTGTTGCGTGATGAGAGAGTATGGTCCGATGCTACGTGCGTGCATTTTATCGTCCACCATGTGGTGCAGCTTGATCATGTAGATCACACCCACGGTTGCTTTCTGGTGGAAGCGCTCGCCGGTTTCGCCATCGTGCAGGTAGGTATGGCCGAAAGTTGGCAGACCAGCCTTATCGATGTTCTGTGCGATCTCTTCTACAGTAGCACCGTCGAAGATCGGAGTAGCGAATTTCACACCCAGTTTCAGACCAGCCCATCCCAGTACAGTTTCATAGATCTGTCCGAGGTTCATACGGGAAGGTACACCCAATGGGTTCAGAACGATGTCTACCGGTGTACCATCAGCGAGGAACGGCATGTCTTCTGCACGCACGATCTTGGCTACGATACCTTTGTTACCGTGACGGCCCGCCATTTTATCACCCACTTTCAGCTTACGCTTAACAGCGAGGTATACTTTCGCGAGTTTCAGTACGCCAGCTGGTAACTCGTCACCGATAGAGATGTTGAATTTCTCTCTCTTGTAACGTCCGAGCTCTTCGTTGAATTTGATATTGTAGTTGTGGAGCAGGATGTTGATCTGATCATCGATGCCGTTATCACCAGTCCAACCCAGCGGATTCACATTCTGATAGTCGATACCACCGAGGTTCTTTGGATTGAATTTGGCTCCTTTGCCGATCAGCACCTCACCGAAGTTGTTGTTTACACCCATGCTGGCCTTGTCTTTCAACAGGGATTGCAGTTTGTTCATCAACAGTTCCTTCAGTTCTTCCACATTCTTTTCGTGGATCTTTTCCAGTTTCTCCAGGGAAGCTTTCTCGCGGATCTTCGCGTTCTTGTCTTTCTTGGCGCGTTGGAAAAGTTTCTTACCGATCACCACACCTTCCACACCGTTGGGTGCTTTCAGAGAAGCGTCTTTTGCATCACCGGCTTTGTCGCCGAAGATGGCGCGGAGCAGTTTCTCTTCAGGGGTAGGATCGCTCTCTCCTTTCGGAGTGATCTTACCGATCAGGATATCTCCTTCTTTAATAGCAGCACCCAGACGGATGATACCGTTTTCGTCGAGGTCTTTGGTAGCCTCTTCAGAAACGTTGGGGATATCCGGAGTCAGTTCTTCTTCACCGAGTTTGGTATCGCGAACTTCCAGTTCGTACTCAGAGATGTGGATAGAAGTGAAGAGGTCTTCACGGGCCACACGCTCATTGATTACGATGGCATCCTCGAAGTTGTAACCTTTCCATGGCATGAAGGCCACCTGCAGGTTACGTCCGAGCGCCAGTTCACCGGCCTGTACCGCATAACCTTCAGTGAGGAAGTCGCCTTTTTTCATGCGCTGTCCTTTCTTAACGGAAGGTTTGTGGTTGATGCAGGTTTCCTGGTTGGTCTTGATGAACTTGGTGAGTTTATAAATCCTGAGATCATCTTCGAAGCTTACCAGACGGTCAGCTTCAGTACGATCGTAACGGATGTGAATTTCGCTTCCGTCTACATATTCTACCACACCATCACCTTCAGCAAGGATCTGAACACGTGCATCACGGGCAGCTTTTCCTTCCAGGCCTGTACCCACGATGGGGTTTTCAGGGCGGATCAGGGGAACGGCCTGACGTTGCATGTTCGATCCCATCAGGGCACGGTTGGCGTCATCGTGCTCGAGGAACGGAATGAGAGAAGCGGAGAGACCCACGATCTGGTTGGGGGCTACATCCATGAACTCTACTTCCTGTTTATCGAGGATCGGGAAGTCACCTGTTTGACGGGAAGCTACTTTCTCTTCAGCGAACACGCCTTTCTCATCCAATGGCGCAGAAGCCTGGGCGATCTTGGCGATATCTTCTTCTTCAGCAGAGAGGAAAGTGAGTTTCTTCAGGTCTACTTTACCGTTATCCACTTTGTGGTAAGGTGTTTCGATGAAGCCCATCTCATTGATCTTCGCGTGAACGCAAAGAGTGGAGATCAGACCGATGTTCGGTCCTTCCGGAGTTTCGATGGTACAGAGACGGCCGTAGTGGCTGTAGTGTACGTCACGAACCTCAAAGCCGGCGCGCTCACGGCTCAGACCACCTGGTCCGAGTGCGGAGATACGACGTTTGTGCGTGATCTCAGAAAGCGGGTTGGTCTGATCGAGGAACTGGGAGAGCTGTGATGTTCCGAAGAAGGAGTTGATCACGGAGCTCAGGGTCCTTGCATTGATCAGGTCAACGGGCGTGAACACCTCATTGTCGCGCACGTTCATACGTTCGCGGATGGTACGGGCCATACGGGCCAGACCAACACCGAACTGAGCGTAGAGTTGCTCCCCTACTGTACGAACACGGCGGTTAGACAGGTGATCGATATCATCGATCTCGGCCTTACCGTTGGTGAGGCGAACGAGGTACTTGATGATCTCGATGATATCTTCCTTCGTCAGCGTCTTCTGGTCAAGCGGCTGGCTCAGGTTCAACTTGCGATTGATCTTGTAGCGGCCTACTTCACCGAGGTCATAACGTTTGTCAGAGAAGAAGAGTTTGTCGATGATACCACGGGCGGTTTCGTCGTCCGGTGCATCAGCGCCGCGCAACTGGCGGTAGATATGTTGAACAGCTTCCAGCTCTGAGTTGGAAGTGTCTTTGTTCAGGGTATTGTAGATGATAGCGTAGTCACCACCCACGTCTTCTTTCTGGATGAATACGGATTTCACATCCATATCGGCAATATTTTCGATGGCTTCATCGTCGAGAACGGTATCGCGCTCGAGAACCACTTCATTACGCTCGATGGACACTACTTCACCAGTATCTTCGTCCACAAAGTCTTCCACCCATGTTCTGAGTACGCGGGCAGCAAGGCGCCTTCCAACATACTTGGCGAGAGACTTTCTGTCGCCCTTCACTTCATCGGCCATGCCGAAGAGCTCGAGGATGTCCTTATCGGTTTCATAACCGATAGAACGCAACAGGGTAGTTACGGGGAATTTCTTTTTACGGTCGATGTACGCATACATCACGTTGTTGATATCGGTGGCAAACTCCATCCATGCTCCTTTGAAAGGGATCACGCGGGCAGAGTAGATCTTGGTGCCGTTGGGGTGGATGGACTGCCCGAAGAATACACCGGGTGAACGGTGCAACTGGGAAACCACCACACGCTCAGCTCCGTTGATCACGAATGTACCGCGGGGCGTCATGTAGGGAATATTGCCAAGGAATACGTCTTGCACGATGGTTTGGAAATCCACGTGCTCTTCATCATTACAGCTCAAACGCAGCTTCGCCTTGAGGGGAACGGCGTAGGTCAATCCACGCTCCATACACTCTTCGATGGTGTAACGGGGCGGATCAATGAAATAATCCAGGAACTCCAGCACGAAGATGTTGCGGGTGTCTGTAATAGGAAAGTTTTCCTTGAACACCTTGAACAGACCTTCGATATTACGCTTGTCCGGAGTGGTCTCTAACTGGAAAAATTCTTTGAAAGATTGAATCTGTACTTCGAGGAGGTCAGGAGCTTCAGCTAAGTTTTTGATCTTACCGAAGTTGATCCTGCTTTGCAATTTTGTTGAAGACATATTGATTAAAACCGGTTTTTAGTTGTTCGAACGTCAAAAATCGTCTATAGACAAAAAAATTACAGGAGAACTTACAGGTTCTCAGTGCACTGAAAATGAGGCAGTTATGTGAAAATGGCCATGTAATTCAACGTACCTCTACTAATTAGTTTATGAAAATGGACGGCAAAGGTATGAAATATGCGTTCAAAAAACAAGAAAATTGTTTCTAGCAAAATTCAGACCGAATTTAAGGGAAAATGGGCAGATTTCCAGCGCTGCCTCTACCTGCAAAATGAGGAAAAATTGAAGTACCCGGACCGGTCTTCCGGTTGTCTGACGGGTGAGCAACAAAAATAAGGTATTGGCACCCCGGTTCAGTAAAAAGTATTGACGAACAGGATTGAAAAGTTAGTGAAATAAGCGTTTGCATATGTGAAACAGGGTACAGCCAGCCGCTCACCTCCCGGCGAGTGGCAACTATTTCTTCGCCGGCTTCGGCCCCATCACAAATCCCAGGGTACCGCCATTGAGGATCTCCTCATGTTTCAAAAATAACCGGTTCAGTGGTTTGCCGTTCAATGTCAGGTGCTGTACGTACACATTCTTATCGCTATTGTTCTTAACTTCTATCGTAAACATTTTTCCATTCTCCAGTTGAATGCTTGCCCCATCAACAGACGGACTGCCGATCGCATATTCATCGGAACCGGGCGCTACCGGATAAAAGCCCAGGGCTGTAAAAATATACCAGGCGCTCATCTGTCCGCAATCATCATTTCCACCCAGACCATCGGGCGTTGGTCTGAACTGTTTCTTCAGGATCATACGCACACGCTCCTGGGTCTTCCAGGGCTGATCGGTCCAGTTGTAGAGATAAGGCACATGATGGCTGGGCTCGTTGCCATGCACATAATTTCCGATGATGCCATCACGGGTAATATCTTCAGTTTCGGCAAAATACTTATCGGGCAGGTGCATGGTGAAAAGTGAGTCAAGGTGGGCAGTGAATGGTTTCTTCCCTCCCATCATCTCTATCATTTCTGTGGGTGCATGCGGAACATACAGACTATAGTTCCAGGCATTGCCTTCGATGAATCCCTGGTTATGGGTGCTGAGCACATCGAATTCTTTACGGAAAGTTCCATCACTCATTTTCGGTCTCATATAACCGATACTCGCATCGTATACATTCTTCCAGTATGCAGAGCGATGAATGAACTCTTCGTAAACATCATTTCTTCCAAGCTTCTTTGCCATCTGGGCGATGCACCAGTCGTCATACGCATATTCAAGTGTTTTTGACACTGATGAACCACTCTTGTCTTCCGGAACGTAACCGAGTTTCATGTAATGGTTCAGTCCTTCGAACCAGCCATTGCGGGCGGAGGTAACGCAGGCGTCGAGGGCTTTGCTGGCATCAAAGCCGGCATTCCCTTTGATCACAGCATCGGCAATTACACTCACACTGTGATATCCAATCATACACCAGTTCTCATTGGCGTAATGGCTCCATACCGGCAGCATATGATGCACGCTCTGATCGTAATGGGCCATCATGCTCTGCACCATATCTGCATTACGTTTGGGCTGCAGCACATTGAAGAGCGGGTGTAAAGCGCGATAGGTATCCCAGAGACTGAAAATTGTGTAGTTGGTGAAACCATCGGCCTGATGGATATTCTGATCGAGGCCGCGATACTGTCCGTCTGCATCAGTGTAAGTGATCGGGCTGAGAAAGGAATGATATACGGAAGTGTAGAAGTTCTCTTTTTCATCGCGACTACCGGACTGCACCACTACCCTGTTCAGTTCTTTGTTCCACTGATCCTGCGCCTGTTTTTTCACCTGGTTGAAATCCCAGCCGGGAGCTTCAGCACGCAGGTTGCGAAGGGCGCCATCAGTGCTCACAGAAGAAAGCGCGAATTTGATCATGATCTTCTCGCCTTCTTCTGTTTTGAAATCGAAATAAGCGCGGATCTGTTTTCCGGCAAACTCAGGAAAGTTCTTCGTTTGATCGAATTTGCCCCAGAAACCGCGATATACCTGACTCTTATCGAACTTCTTATTCCCGTATTGATAAAAAGGCTTGCTGAAGGCCATCGCGAAGTACACAGTGCGCGTTCTGCCCCATCCATTCGTTTGACGATAACCGGTTACCAGGGTATCATTCTCGATGCGAACGAATGTCCAGGTATTCTTATCGTCATAATTATAGATACCATACATCAGGTCCAGGATGATATGGCTCTGATCTGATTTTGGAAAACTGTACTGATGGAATCCTACCCTGTTGGTAGCCGTTAGTTCAGCAGTGATATTGTAATCATCGAGCCTTACTTTGTAATATCCGGCTTCTGCCAGCTCATTGCTGTGCGAGAACGAAGAGCGGAACCCGCTTCGCGGCTGATGGGCCTGACCGGGATTGAGCTTCAGTTCGCCCACGGTGGGCATCACCAGGAAATCCCCGAGATCGGAATGGCCGGTACCGCTGAAGTGGGTATGACTGAATCCAACAATCGTCTTATCGTCGTACTGGTAGCCTGCGCAATATTTGTACACATCCTTATTGTACTTTCCATTCATTTCATATGGAAGGGTATCGGTATCCGGACTGAGCTGCACCATACCGAATGGCACGGTAGCGCCGGGATAGGTATGTCCCATTCTTTGTGTGCCGATGATGGGCTTCACATATTGCACCAGGTTTTCAGGTGCCGTCTGCGCGGCGGCACGCAGGCCGGGAACGATCAGTAACAGGCAAGGCAGGAATTTTTTCATACGAACGCTGGAAGTGATTGGCTATTTGGAAAATGAAAAAGGGAAATCGTTCTTATTGGCGCCCCGCTGTTTGTTGGGCACAGGACTCATATTGAATTCAAGTATTCCTCCTTTCATCAACTCAAAATGATCCAGGTAGTTCTTCGTATGTACTTTACCGTTCAATCGGAGTTGTTGCACATATTTATTGGCAGCGCTGTTGTTGGGCGCATTCACCTGCAAAGTTTTTCCATTTTCCAGGGTGATGGTCATTTTCTTGAAGAGCGGGGTGCCGAGCACGTATTCGGTGGTACCCGGACAAACAGGATAGAATCCCATGGCAGAGAAAATGTACCAGGCTGAGGTCTGGCCATTGTCTTCATCGCCACAATACCCATCGGGTGTAGGCTTATAGAGTTGCGCCATCACATTGCGGACATGCGCCTGTGTTTTCCAGGGCTGTCCTGCATAATTGTAGAGATAGATCATATGCTGGATGGGCTGGTTGCCGTGCGCATATTGTCCCATGTTCATGATCTGCATTTCGCGGATCTCGTGGATCACGCTGCCGTAGTAGCTTTCATCGAAAATCGGAGGAAGATTGAAAACGGAGTCCAGCATCTTCACAAACATCGCGTCTCCACCCATGAGGTCTTTCAATCCTTTTACATCGTGGAATACGCTCCAGGAATAATGCCAGCTATTGCCTTCGGTGAAAGCATCACCCCATTTGAACGGGTTGAAAGGTTTCTGGAAATTACCATCCTTGTTCTTGCCGCGCATCAGTTTTGTTTCGGGATCGAAAAGGTTACGGAAATTCTGTGAACGTTTGGCATAGAGATCGATCTCGGCCTGCGGGCGTTTCAGCAGTTTTGCCAGTTGGTAGATGGTGAAATCATCGTAAGCATATTCCAGGGTGCGGGCTGCGTTCTCATTGATGTTTACATCGTAGGGAACATAGCCGAGCTCATTGTAGTATTTCACTCCGGCCCTTCCCACTGCAGTGAGCGGGCCTTCATTGTTGGCGCCATGCAGTAAAGCTTCATACAACGTTTCGATATCATAGCCGCGCAATCCTTTGATATAGGCATCAGCCACCACCGATGCGGAGTTGTTGCCCACCATCACGTTGCGTAGCCCGGGACTGCTCCATTCAGGGAGCCAGCCGCCTTCTTTGTAATCGTTCACGAGGCCTTGCTGCATTTCCTTATTGATCTCCGGAAAGAGGAGGTTCAGCAAAGGATAGAGTGCGCGGAATGTGTCCCAGAAGCCAGTGCCCGCAAACATATGACCTGGCAAAACCTGTCCATTGTACGGACTGTAATGCACCATCTTGTTGGAAGCATCGAACTCGTAATGTTTTTGCGGGAATTGAACGGTGCGGTACAGGCAGGAATAAAAAGTTTGTGTTTGTTCTTCCGTTCCGCCTTCCACTTTGATGCGCCCCAACACTTTGTTCCAGGCTTGTTTGCCTTTCTGCATGGTGGTCTCGAAACTTGCATTGCCGATTTCACGCTGCAGATTCAGTTCCGCCTGCTCAGCACTGATAAAACTGCTGGCAACACGCAGGTTCACTTTTTCACCGCGCTTGGTTTTGAAACCTACGATCGCTCCTGCATGTGCATTGGTCACCTGCAGGGAATCCTGCACCAGTTTTGTGCCATTGGTGGTATAGGTAATGGTGAAGGGTTTATCGAAATGTATAACGAAGTAGTTCTTAAAGTTAGCCGGGACGCCACCGCTGTTGCGGGTAGTGTAGCCCGTTATCTTTCGTTCTGCCGGATGGATCTGAATGGAGGAACCCCTGTCGAATGCGTCCACTACTACAAAAGAGCTGTCGGTCTCCGGGAAGGTGAAACGGAATTGCGCGGCTCGTTCTGTGGGTGTGAGCTCCGCTGTTACATCTGCATCGGCGAGGTACACACTGTAATAGTAAGGTTTGGCAATCTCGGTTTTGTGCGAGAACCAGCTGGCTCGTTTTTCCTGGTCGAATTTGAGCGAACCGGTCACGGGCATGATGGCAAACTGGCCATAGTCATTCATCCAGGGAGAAGGCTGGTGTGTTTGTTTGAAACCGCGGATCTTGTCTGATGCATAGGTGTAAGCCCATCCATCCCCCATCTTTCCTGTCTGGGGCATCCAGGCATTCATTCCCCAGGGGAGAACGATACTGGGATAGGTATTTCCGTTAGAGAGGCTTGGTTTGGAATCGGTGCCCATCAGCGGGTTCACCCATTCAACGGGATCGTAGACTTTTGCAGAGGCCTGGGGCTGGGCCTGCATACCAGTGCGGGCAAGCAGTGGCAGGAATAACAGAGCTAATTTCTTCATATCAATCATTTAACACACAAGGGAAAATTGTGATCAACTGAAAAGCCGGATCGGTTCTGTTTCACACCCTGGTCCGGCATACTTCAAAAAACAAGACGGTTTATTGAAATGATTTATTTGTATCGATAGGCTCTAACCTGCTTCACTGAACTGCAATAATACTATATTTCATTACTCGCTGCACCAATTGTTTTCAGCGCTTTTGCAGTTCTCCTTCATTACATATCGAAAAGCAATATATACCGGCTGCTAAATCGTTTTAGCATCAGCCTTCAATATTACGCAAGTATTGCGGGATGACAAAAAAGAAATCGGGAAGCGGGCGGCCGCAACTGGGAGATGGTATCAGATCTTTTGCGTGGATTCTCTCGGCACGAAGGTAGCATCCAGCCGGAGCTGATTTTTGGTTGCTGCTCCCCTGTTCTTTCCAAGCTGGTCCATCAGCAGGTGCACGGCCCTTCTGCCCATTTCTTCAACAGGCTGCTGTACTACCGAGATATCCGGGATATAAAGACGGAAGATATCGTGATCATCGAAGCAGACCACGGCCAGCTCTTCAGGGATGCGGATCTTTTGTTCACGAAGGCATTCCAGGCCGAGTATACCGAGATAATTGGTAGCGAAGAAAACGGCATCTGGTTTATTATTCTTCAGGAAACGGGCGATGAGTTTTTTCTTTTCCTCGCGGGACGCGGTTGGATCGATGGAGAGTATATTCTTTTTACTTTTCGTTTTTTGCGTGGAGGATTTGCTGAGTGCATCATTGTATGCATCTTCCCTTTCCTGCATCTGGTTGAGGGCAAGATCTACAGTGATGAATGCGATCCTTTCATAGCCCTGCTGAATGAGGTGTTGCATGGCTGACGTAACGCCACCATAATTGTTCACCAGTACATGAGGCACATCCACCTCGGGAAAGTAGCGGTCCATCAATACCACAGGTTTGTGCTGCAACTGCAGTTTGATGATATCCGTTTCCATCCCCAGCGTGGGCGTGATGAGAAATCCATCCACCTGGCGTTGTGCCAGCATGCGAAGAAGGGCCTGTCCTTTCTTGTTATCATTCTCGGTGGAACAATACACCACGCGATAACCGAATTTCTCCGCCTCGTCTTCGATGGTCTTTGCCAGGAGCGCGAAAAAATTATTGGAGATATCCTCCACCAGCAGTCCAAGGATCTTGGTCTGGCCGGTGCGGAGGCTCACAGCAATCTGGTTGGGCTGATAGCCGAGCTTGTTTGCAGTAGCGAGAACTTTCTTTTTGAGCGCTTCACTGATGCGCATTTCACTTGCCTTACCATTTAGAATAAAGCTGACGGTGGAAGTTGATACACCGGTGATTTCTGCAATATCTTTCAGTGAGACTTTTTTCATAATACTTAGGGAGGACCAATATACAATAAACCCGGCTGAATTTTGACATCATATCGGTGGCACCGCTAAAAAACGGTGCAGTAACAAGAAAGCCCCGGGGTTACCGGGGCTTTGAAAGTAATATGCTTTTGCAAAGATTACTTGATCTCTACTTCAGCGCCAGCTTCTTTCAGCTTAGCAGCGAGAGTTTCAGCGTCAGCTTTGCTGATACCTTCTTTAACGGGTTTTGGAGCGCCGTCAACCAGGTCTTTCGCTTCTTTCAGACCGAGACCAGTCAGATCTTTAACGATCTTAACTACGTTCAGTTTGTTAGCGCCACCGCTTTTCAGGATAACATCGAAAGCGGTTTTTTCTTCAGCAGCAGGTGCAGCAGCAGCTGGACCAGCAACAGCTACAGCAGCAGCTGCAGGCTCGATGCCATACTCTTCTTTCAGGATCTTTGCGAGTTCGTTTACTTCTTTTACAGTCAGGCTAACCAACTGCTCAGCGAATGCTTTTAAATCTGCCATAATTTGTCAAATTTTTCCCGCCTTCATTGCCTGCGCTCCGGCGGGAGGTTTAAAAAAATTTGTGAATATAACTCTTCAGGCGTGAGTTAATAAGTTGAAATAATACTTCCTGATTACTGTGCTCTTTCTTCGAGTGCTTTCACCAAACCAGCCAGTTTGTTGCCGGCGTTCAGGCCGCTGATAACATTCTTGGCAGGAGACTGGAGCATACCGATGATATCTCCGATGAGGTCGTTCTTGCTCTTCAGGGTAGTCAGTACTTTCAGTTGTTCGTCGCCGGCGAATACGTCGCCATCGATGAAGGCAGCTTTCAGTACAGGCTTGTTGAAGTCTTTTGGACCTTTAGCGCGGAAGTCAGAGATGATCAGTGCTGGTTCTTTCGCGTTCTCAGAGAACATGATGGCAGTAACCCCGTTGAGGGAGTCAAACATACCGGAGAAACGGCTGGAGTCCAGGCTTTCGAGGGCTTTGCGGATCAAGGTGTTCTTAGCCACTTTCATTTCAACATTCTTGTCGAAGCAAATGCGACGGAGTTTACCAACCTGCTCTACAGTGAGGCTCTCTGTATTGGTGATATAGAAATTGTTGTACTGGGAAAATTTTCCCTTCAGTACTTCAATCACTTCATTTTTTTCTTGCTTGTTCATAACGCAAATTTTTTAATGATTTCGCAGACAGCGGAACTGCCTATGCGTTATCTTTTTAGTTGATCAATGATTTTGTGTCTACAGCAATACCGGGGCTCATGGAGCTGGCCATGAACACGCTCTTCAGGTAAGTACCTTTAGCAGAAGAGGGCTTTGCCTTCAGAAGCGCGTTGATCAGTTCAGTACCGTTCTCAGCGATCTTTTCCGGAGTGAAGCTCACGCGGCCGATGGAAGCGTGAACGATACCGGCTTTGTCAACCTTGAACGCGATCTTACCGCCTTTCACTTCAGTTACTGCTGCGGCCACATCATTGGTAACAGTTCCGGTCTTAGGGTTAGGCATCAGGTTACGGGGACCGAGGATCTTACCCAGTTTACCGATCTTAGGCATTACGGCAGGAGTTGCAACGATAACATCGATATCAACCCATCCGCCTTCGATCTTTTGTACAAATTCATCCAGACCTACGTAGTCAGCGCCTGCTGCTTTTGCATCAGCTTCTTTATCAGGAGTGCAAAGAACCAGTACTCTTTTGGTTTTACCGGTACCGTGGGGCAGGGTTACTGTTCCGCGGATAGCCTGGTCAGCCTTCTTGGGGTCAACGCCCAGACGGATATGCAGATCAACAGAAGCGTCGAACTTGGTTGTGTTTACATCCTTCACCAGTGAAGAAGCTTCCTTCAGTGAGTATATTTTATTTTTGTCGAGCTTGGTGTCAGCTACTTTTCTTTTTTTAGCGATTGCCATTGTAATTCAGTTTTAGTACCCCCGCTTTGTGCAGGGATGTGAACATTTAGTTTTCCCAGGGGGCATTACCATCAACAGTAATTCCCATGCTGCGGGCTGTACCAGCAACCATTTTCATGGCGCTTTCCAGGGTGAAGCAGTTCAGGTCAGGCATCTTGTCTTTTGCAATTGCCTCAACCTGGCTCCAGTTCACTTTACCAACCTTATTACGGTTAGGCTCTTTGGAACCACTCTGCAGTTTAGCTGCTTCGAGCAACTGAACGGCCGCCGGTGGAGTTTTAATAACGAAATCGAAAGACTTGTCGGAGTAAACAGTGATGAGAACGGGGAGAACTTTTCCCATTTTATCCTGTGTGCGAGCATTGAACTGCTTGCAGAATTCCATGATATTGATACCCTTGGAACCTAATGCAGGACCTACAGGAGGGGCAGGATTCGCCTGACCACCTTTTACCTGCAGCTTTACGAAGCCGGTAATTTCTTTTGCCATTACTTAATGATTTATTGGTTCTAACGTCCGTCAATTGAGCGGACTCCCAAATTCCTCTTTACCCGTTTTACAGTCTCCGGCGGCTGATTACCGATCTGAAAGCCGGATCAACCGGGCTTTCAACCTGACATTGCCGCCTCACCGCGGAGGAACGGGGGTTGTAAAGAACTTCAATTGGGGACGCAAAGGTAACAATTTGTTTTGATTTTCTGAAAGGAATCTCAAAAAACTTTGTCAGCCCCCGAAAGCCGCAAAGTTAAGCCAGTCGGGGGAAAAACAGGTAAACCCAGGTAGAAAAAGTGGTTGGGGATCCAGCATCTGATTACTCCGGAAAAAAGCAGATCAAATCGGCATCCACCAGGAGAAACAAAACTGCATACAACAATAGTAAATTTGGTTGAGCTCTCTTATAATAAGTGTTTACATTAATTCTCTCTGCATGCAGGCCCGGGTATTGCATAAGAGAACTCCAAAATCAGCATGCGGCATGATCATACCGGTGATGAACAGCGTAAGAATTGAGTGAAGTTTTGCGATGCCGGAGTCAAACTTTCAATGAGTTTTTTATTATATGAATATTTCTGCGTAGCTTTTGCATCTGAATAGTTATGTTCCATTGTATCTTTACCATCAACTATAAAAACACATCACACTATGGCCAAAGCAAAGAAAAAGTCAGCAAAAAAAGCTGCTCCCAAAAAAGCAGTAAAAAAAGCAGCTCCCAAGAAGGCTGCAAAGAAAGCCGCTCCTAAGAAAGCAGCAAAAAAAGCAGCTCCTAAAAAAGCAGCAAAGAAAGCAGCTCCCAAAAAAGCAGCAAAGAAAGCAGCTCCTAAAAAAGCCGCTAAAAAAGCAGCTCCTAAAAAAGCAGCGAAGAAAGCAGCTCCTAAGAAAGCAGCAAAAAAAGCAGCTCCCAAAAAAGCAGCAAAGAAAGCAGCTCCTAAGAAAGCCGCTAAAAAAGCAGCGCCTAAGAAAGCAGCTCCTGCTAAGAAGGCCGCTAAGAAACCAGCGCCAAGACCAAGAAAGAAAGCAGCTCCAGCTCCCGCTCCTGAAGAAACACCAGTGGTGTTACCAGTTGCTGACGAACAAGCATCGCTTGATTTCGGATACTCTTCTGAAGAGTCCAACTCTGGCGGCGACGACGATAACAACTAAGAAAGTTATTGTCCTGCAAAAAATACAGAAGCCTTCCCGTGAAGCAATAACGGTAAGGCTTTTTTGTTGCCCTGAATGCTGGCATAAGCGCATAAAAAAACCACAGCAAATGCTGTGGTTTTAATTTCTTTATAACTGGTATTATTAAGCGAGTTTTTCTACCTGCATATAGTTGAGCTCTACCGGTGTGGAGCGACCGAAGATCTTTACAGTCACTTTCAGCTTTTTCTTTTCGTCGTTCACCTCTTCGATGATACCGTTGAAATCGTTGAAAGGTCCTTCGATGATCTTGATGGTTTCGCCCACGATGAAAGGCTCGATCATACTCACGCCGCCCACTTCAGCCATTTCATCCATTTTGCCGAGCATCTTGTTCACTTCGGCTTTCCTGAGTGCAATGGGATTGTCCTTCCCCAGGAAGTGAATTACGTTGGTAGTATTGATAACAGCGTCACGGAGATCATCGGAAAGCTTTCCATCCAGTACTTCGATCATTACGTAGCCGGGATAATAGTTCCTTTCACGCATCACCTTTTTACCGTTCTGTACTTTATAAACCTTCTCCACTGGCAGAAAAACCTGTTTCACTACCTCGCCCCATCCCCCACGGGAAATTTCTTTATCGAGGTACTCCTTTACCTTACGCTCCTTGCCGCTCACCACGCGCAGCACATACCATTTGGTTTCCTGTTGTTGAGTAGTCTGATTTTCCATTAGTAAAATAATGAATAGATGAAATTAAGCCCGGATTGAGCTACGATGTCCATCACCCATACCATGGCGGTGATCACCAGCGTAGCTACGAGGACGATCACAGTGGATTGCTGCAATTGAGTCCAGGTGGGCCAACTTACTTTTTCAAGCAGCTCTTTGTAAGACTCCCTGAAGTAGGTGGTAACTTTATTCATAACACATTGTGTTTGCACGGGCACTAGGATTCGAACCCAGATCAAAGGTTTTGGAGACCTCTATTCTACCATTGAACTATGCCCGTATAAAAGCCATTAGTGATGGCTGACAGCTTAGCAAATATAAGAAATCCGCGCTAATAGCTATCAGCAAACGCTAATGGCTTTTTATTGAGATTCAACTTATTTAATGATCTCGGTAACCTGACCCGCACCTACGGTACGACCACCTTCACGGATAGCGAATTTCAGACCTTTCTCCATCGCGATGGGTTGGATCAGTTTCACTGTCAGGTTAGTGTTATCACCAGGCATCACCATTTCAGTACCTGCTGGCAGTTCGCACTCACCAGTTACGTCAGTTGTACGGAAATAGAACTGAGGACGGTATTTGTTGAAGAATGGAGTGTGACGACCCCCTTCTTCTTTGCTCAGTACGTATACTTCACCTTTGAAATCAGTGTGAGGAGTGATAGATCCTGGTTTGCACAGTACCATACCACGACGAACCTGAGCTTTATCGATACCACGGAGGAGCAGACCAGCGTTGTCTCCAGCTTCACCGGAATCCAACAGTTTGCGGAACATTTCCACACCTGTTACAGTTGAAGCCAGGGGAGCTTCCATCAGACCTACGATCTCGATAGCCTCACCAACTTTGATACGACCTCTCTCGATACGACCGGTAGCAACAGTACCACGACCAGTGATAGAGAATACGTCTTCAACAGACATCAGGAATGGCATATCAACAGGACGGGGAGGAAGAGGAATGTACTCATCAACCGCGGCCATCAGTTCTTCAACTGCAGCAACCCATTTAGCTTCACCAGCCAGGGCACCAGTTGCAGAACCTTTAATGATAGGAGTGTTGTCACCGTCGAAGCCATAAGAGCTCAGCAACTCACGGATTTCCATTTCCACCAGATCCAGCAGCTCAGGGTCATCAACCAGGTCAACTTTATTCATGAATACCACAATACGGGGAACACCTACCTGGCGAGCCAGAAGAATGTGTTCTTTTGTTTGAGGCATAGGTCCGTCTGTAGAAGCCACAACCAGAATAGCGCCGTCCATCTGAGCAGCACCAGTGATCATATTCTTCACATAGTCAGCGTGACCAGGGCAGTCAACGTGAGCATAGTGACGGTTAGCCGTCTGATACTCCACGTGTGCAGTATTGATGGTGATACCACGCTCTTTTTCTTCAGGAGCGCCATCGATTTCATCATACTTTTTTGCCTGAGCCAGACCTTTCTGTGCCAGAATGGTGGTAATGGCTGCAGTTAATGTTGTTTTACCGTGGTCAACGTGACCGATTGTACCAACGTTAACGTGAGGTTTGTCCCTCTTAAAAGTCTCTTTTGACATCGTTATCTGTTTTTAGTTGTGGTTTTACAAATATTTATCTCAATTTTTTCCTTTGTTTCCCGCCATCCGCTTCACGGACCAGCTTTTCAGGGAATCAGAGGATTATCATGTAGTCAGCGACTAACTTTCAGCACCTGTTTTTCAGTCATCTCACAATCGCTGATCTCAACCGATCCAAAAATTGTTGAGCCGTTAGTGAGAATCGAACTCACGACCTCTTCCCTACCAAGGAAGTGCTCTACCACTGAGCTACAACGGCTGATGACTCAGTTGGCATTCTTAACCTTGCAGAGGCCGGATGATCGCATCAACCAGCGCAGGACTGCAACCTGCGAACTGAAAAAAGAGCGGGAGACGAGGCTCGAACTCGCCACCTATAGCTTGGAAGGCTATCGCTCTACCAAATGAGCTACTCCCGCTTATGAACAAAGATCTTCTTAAATACTGAAACCGACTTCAAAATCATTTCTGAAACCGGTTGGTGGGCAGGAGAGGATTCGAACCTCTGAAGTCGAAAGACAGCGGATTTACAGTCCGCCCCATTTGGCCGCTCTGGAACCTGCCCGGATTAGTATTACTACCATCCTTTGAGCCACTTGTCGGAATCGAACCAACGACCTACTGATTACAAATCAGTTGCTCTACCAGCTGAGCTAAAGTGGCATATCCAATCTTATAATGATCTGATGCTTTTCCTTTCTTTCTGATGAATTCCTTCCCGGCAACTACCAGGTCAAACCCTGTAAAGTATTCTGAAATTCAACGCTATAAAGAACTTCCCATCCAATCTCACTAGTTTCTCTTATTTTTTGGGAAGGCAAAGGTAACTGAATTTGTGAAATCCCAAAACTTTGAAGAAGATTTTTTTTGCTTGTTTTCAAGGTGTTGCATTCACTGCTACCCGCCGGAGCGGCTGCAAAGGAAGGGAAAAGTAAATTCTCTACAAAAAATTGATGCAAAAAAAGTTAAGCATCAGATGGTTATTCCGCTGAAACCCTGTCTGCGCAAGCATAACAGCGCTTACCTTTTTTTAACCGGAATGCCCCTCCCATCCCTCACCTCCATTAGTTCCTCCCATCCTGCTTCCGCCGGTTACGCATATCCCTGCAGGTTATCCAGGCACAGGTTTCTTTCCGGCACAATTTTTACCTATCTTTTCAAGGATTAAATCAACAACCATCATGAAACACTTTACCTCCGTCTTTCTCCTGATTACCGTAATTTGTTCAACTGCCTGCAACAAAAAAGGTGATCCGGGCCACATCGCCAACAAATCCGACACATTCCAACTCAAAAATGAAGATTATATCAATGGTACCTGGAATTACTCAACCGGGCCTGGCAGCATGTTGCTCATCAACGCCAGGATTGCCACCCTGGACATACCGGCCATTACCTCCAAAATCTTTGATCAGGGTTCGGTGATGGTGTACATGAAACTTCCTGCAGGCGCATCAAGCCAGCCAAACGAGTACACCCAGCTTCCCATGACCATGCGTGCGTTCATCCCTGGCTACCTCATCCGATACACATTCGGATATGAAGCGGGCAAACTCCGCATTTACTACCTCCTTGAAGCCACCGATGCAGCTGCTACTGTTCCCAATGTGTATGCCACCACAATTCCCACTCAGCAGTTCAAATACACGATCATTCCCGGCCCGGCAGGCGCTAACCGCAATGCTCACAGGGAAATTGCAATGCCTGAAAAAGCGATTCAGTAGGCATCTAACCATATCAGACCTCCTTAAACGAAAAAAGGCCGTCTCCGGGGAGACGGCCTTCAATTTTTTTGCTAATCAGGCTGCTTGCTTTTCTTTTTGTCTTTTTATTTGGTTTACGAGAGAGTCCAGCGCGCTGTCAAAAGATTCTTCAAATGATTTGCTTGTTGCCTTTACGAAGAACTGATGACGGGGAACCTGAACCCGGATCTCTGCGATTTTGTCTTTAATGGCATGTACTACGTTATCCAGTTTTAAAAACACATCTACTTTGATTATGCGGTCGTGAAAAGTACCAATTTTCTGCAGTTTCTTATTTACGTACTCTACAAGTTTTCCATCGGGATTGAACCGCACGGTCTGAATGTTAACGTTCATAACAATCGCATTTTAACTGTGAACAATATATAAAGAACTTTCAAGATTTTCGAGGGCCAAAATCTGTACAATCGCACAGCGTTTTGTTCTCTATGAAGTTAATACATCAGTAATATTTCTCCAAATTTTAATTCACAGGAAATGCGAGATTTAACGCGGGTTTCAGGCTATGCTTTCGGATGCGCCTGTTTATGGATTTCTTTTAACGATTCAATAGAATTATGTGTATATACCTGTGTAGCTGCAAGACTGGAATGGCCCAATAATTCCTTCACTGCATCCAGGCTGGCGCCATGATATGTAAGGTGTGTGGCAAAGGTGTGACGAAGCACATGCGGGCTCCTTTTTTCCTGACTGGTCACTTCTCCCAGGTATTTCTTTACGGTGGTATATACAAAGGAGGGCGACAGCTCTTTTCCATCTTCCCTTACAAGCAGTAATTCATTGCCTTTATAACCGGCTGCAGTCCTTGCAGCCCCGGACAAATAATCCTTCTTGAGCTTGTCGTATTGCAACATGGCATTCATAAGATCTTCATTCACCGGGATCAGTCTTTCCTTATTTCCTTTTCCCAACACCTTGAGCGATCCCCGGGCCTTATCGATGGCCTGCCGCTTCAGCCCCATCAGTTCCGCACGCCTGATACCGGCATGATACAACAATCGCAGCAGCAATTGCTCTGTCATGATCAGCCAGGCCAGCTCTCTGGCAGGTTCCGCTTTCAGCAACTCAAGGTCTTTTTCCGCCAGATTTCCGAAATGCAGGCGCTCGCTGATCGCAGGAAGATTATTGAACAGGGTTTCCACCACTTCTTCCCCAAGGTAAACCGGCAGCCGGCCCGACAATTTCTGGCTCACTACCCTGTCCATGGGGATCTTACTGATCTGGCCCATGCGGAGAAAATATTTGAAGAAAGATTTAAGACTGGAGATCTTGCGGTTGATGGTTCTTGGAGAATAGCCCTCATCATTTTTAAGGGTGGCCACCCAACTGCGCACATAATCCGGCCGGATAGCTTTCAATTCCACGATGCCCAGGCCATAACCACTTTCGCGGACAACTATCTTGCCGCGCTTATCCCGCTTTACATATTTTTCAAACTGAAGGAACTGGAAGAAGTCGGAGAGATCGTTTTCGTAAGCCTCTACAGTATGTGCAGAACTTCGCTTCTCCCCCTTCAGGTAGGCAATGAATTCAGTTACAGCAGGATGCGGGGGAGATCATTGGTATTTTCCTGAGAATTGGCCATAGGTTAATATAAAAAAGATAGCTACAAAGTTACAATTAACTTTGCAGCTATCTTAATATATTCAGTTCAGAATGAACTATTTCCCTTCGATGGATCCGCTTGCTATCTGTTGCTTATAGATAGCTTTCAACACTTGGGTGCGACGTCTAACCGACGGCTTTGTATACGATTGACGTTCTCTCAATTGTAACAGAGTCTTCGCCTTCTCAAATTTCTTTTTGTACTTTTTGAGGGCCTTGTCGATGTTTTCGCAATCTTTTGAGTCGATGATCAGCATAGTTTGATACCTCCTTTAAATGCTTTAAGGGCAGCAAAGATAATAGTTTTTTCTAAAAAATCCATCTTCATTCAAATTAGTTCTGAATTTCCGAATTTTGCGCCATGTTTACCGGAATCATAGAATCATTAGGCCAGGTGGAAGAAGTACTGGTAGCCGGCACCAATAAGAGCTACTGGATCAAATCCCCTATTTCCCATGAATTGAAAATAGATCAGAGCATTTCCCACGACGGCGTCTGCCTTACGGTGGAGCAGGTTGACGGGCAGCGTCACAAGGTCACAGCCATCCAGGAAACGCTACAGAAAAGCAATCTTCATCAGTGGCAGCCCGGCCACAAGGTGAACCTGGAAAGATGCATGCCCATGAATGGCCGCCTCGATGGTCATATCGTGCAGGGACATGTAGATTCCAAGGCCACCTGCGTAACTGTGAATGACCTGGAAGGCAGTCGCGAATTCCGTTTCCGCTTTCCCGCTTCCTTCGCCTCACTGGTGATCGAAAAAGGCTCAGCCAGTATCAACGGCATCAGTCTTACTATTTTCAATGTAACACGCGAAGAGTTCTCAGTAGCCATTATTCCCTATACACTGGAACATACCAATATCCAATTTGTGTTCCCGGGCACAGAAGTGAATATCGAATTTGATATGGTGGGAAAATATATAACGAGATACCTGAGCCTGCAGCAATCCTGAGCCTTCATCAGAAGGCCGGGCACTCCCAGCCACGGAGGTTCCAGATAAGATACCTGTCTTCCGGATGCAATACACCAATGCGCATATTGCTCCAGGTTAGTTTATGTCTGTAAACGATCATCCTGATCTGATTGGCCCTGGCCGCGCTGGCAAAGCTCCATTCATTTTCAAGGGTGATCATCGTTTCAACCAATCGCCGGAGATCACCCGCTTCAGCACTGGATTCCAGCAGCTCATTATCGTGGTTGTGATCAGTTTTGAAAAGCAGTGTTGAAGGCTGCACCAGCAGCATATCCGGCCTTTCAGCTATGAGCCTGACCTGTTGCTCCGGAAGCATCAGCTCCTCGTCCCTGCTGAGGGTATTCACCACTTTCACTTTTGAACTATCGTACTGGTACAACCGAATCGCTTCCTCAAATCCGACCCTGAATATATAGGCCCCATTGGTTTCGCCGGGCAGGTTCACTACCAGCAGCCTTCCGGGAAGCGCAGCAGCTTTTTTCACTTCACCCATCAATTGCCTCACTGCACCCGAAGCCCTCTTCCAGTTTGCGTTGTTCTCTTCCAGTAATGCCACCATCACAAACAGCAAGAGCGCTACAATGATCACCCGCTGTTTCGCCTGCCTGAAAAAATGCACCAGGCCAAATGCCAGTACACTACAGAAGAAAAAAGAAGGCAGGTATAAGAAACGATCGCTTTCGGAAGTTCTTGTACTCACGCCAAGCCACATCGGCACCAGCATGGCGACAGCAAAACAAAAAAGATGTACATAGAAAAAACGCCGGGAAACCACCTCCTTCCTTGTTCTTTTCCAGGCGATGAACAGAACTCCACCAACCATTATCAGCGCCACAGCAAACCTGATCATCATCATACGGCTGTTGTCCGAAGGCGGCAGCAGAACACGTCCGGCAGATTTCAATACCACCATCAATTTATCACCCCCTGCTTCCTGGAAAAAACCTTCGCCGTATCCTCCCAGAAAAGCACCTGATACCTCGATCCGCAACCAGGCATGCAAGGCAAACGATATCACCAGCGCTATCAGCATATTCAATACCTGCTTCGCTGGTTCTTTCATTATGATCATTTGAACCACTACCATCAGCGGCAGGATAATAATGGTTTCATAAGCCGTCATTCCGATAAAATAACAGGCAGCAATAACCGCAATTTTCACTGACGGTTCCCGGTTACTTACCAATGCCAGCATCGCAGCAATGGCAAAGCTTCCGGCCATCAGTGCACCCCGGCCCAGGATCCAGGCGATGGCTTCATTATGGAAAGGATAAACAAGAAAGAGAACGCTGGCCAGCAGTGCAATCAAAAATACTTTATCATCACTGACCTGGCAGCGCAGCATCATTTTACTACAATAACGGAGAAGCATCACTGCATTCAATGCATGCAGGAGCACCTGGAAAAGATAATATGGCAGGGGATTTATTCCGAACAACCGGAATGTAAGCCAAAGTGTAATATCTGATAATGGCCGAAAGAAACCATCCACATTCAATTGCTGCTCCACACCAGTTTTGAGCAATACCAGGTGATCATCGCTGAGAAAAGTATTTCCGAGAACAGGCAGATACAGAACCAGCGCCAGCACAGAAAATGCCAGCCATTGCCAATACCAGCGAAGTGCAACAAAACTGTTCACACCCCACCTGTTTTCCACCGGAATGTTGTCGGATTGCATCGATTGCATCTGCAGCAGGAATATTCCCTGAAGATAGGGATTATCCGTTTACTCCATTACTTTGGCCAGTTCCTTCGCCACTTTCTCATGCGCCACTGCTCTGAAGTGACCATCAAGAATGTAAAAGTCTTCCGGCTGCAACAGGCTGGCCACGTCTATCACGTGTACAGCATCACCGAAATGGGATTTGTATCCAGGCTCTTTCAGCAGGGCTTCCACTGCGTTCTTGAAATCGTTGTTCCGATGATCCACATCTATGCCTTCGAATACCAGCACTTTTGTTTTCTGGAAATTGAGCGGAAAATCTTTCAGGATATCCAGGAACATCTTTGCGTCTTTGGGATACTCGATCGGCATGCCGATATTGGAAGGCGGCTTGCCCATCAGGGACTTCAGCGTTTCCTTCGCCTGGTATTTGGAAGCCAGCACAAAGAATTTGCCGGGGAAGTATTTCTTGTTCCATTCGTTCTTGAAACGAAGTGAATCATAAGAGGCTTGTGAAGATATTTTCAGTACATGGTTATTGCCGAGATAAGCCTGGTTCTCTTCATTGTCATTGGAGCAATACTGGATCACCAGGTATTTCACTGCAGAAGTATCGAGGGTGCGGTAGCGCATCAGCTCACGGGGCGTACCGAAGGAGCTCATCGCTGCATTCAGGGTACGCTTACCTGTTAGTTGTTCCAGACGGGCGGGAACGGACTGGTCCTGATCAACACCCCAACCCATCATATAGGAATCACCCAAACAAATGATCTCCGGCTTTACGAGTGAAGAATCATCATCCCGGAAACCGCGACTGTTAGCGCTGAACTTATTGGCGAACTCCACATTGGAGAACGTGCAGGTATTGTTGGGGATGAGATTATAGTAGAACGCACTGTCGTACTCGCTGCACTCCGGCACTATCTGTATCACCTGTCCGTAATTATGCGCATACAACCATTTGAAACCTGTTCTGAAACTGCCGGGGATCTTTTCCGGATTTTTGATCCAGGATGCGGCGAACAGCTCCCCTATTGTAACGATCACGGCCAGCACAGCCAGACTGATCCAGGCAGTTGGACGACTCTTCTTGCTTTTGAGGAACACCAGGTCCAGCAACAGCGCCAGTACCCACCAGGCGAGTGTGAGCGTGGTGAGTACGCTGGTAAGGCTCTGATAAAAGAGGATCCCGTTAGGCGAAGATTTGGTCAATACAACGCCGAGGATCTTCACCACCAATACGATGATGATCACCACGAAGAGCCGTTGAACAGATTTCTTGATCATTTGACAATTTGATGGATGAAGGGATTACCACACGTTCTCCAGACTCTCCTTGTTGTACGTAAAATTCCTCTCTTTGAAATAAGAGGTAGCGCCGGCTTTCATCTGAACGGTTTTGTTCTTCGTGAACAGTCGGCTGATAGCAGCTACCGGTAACAGGAATACGAAGAACACAATGCTCAGGATCACTTTGCTCATCACGTATCCGAGTCCCTGCGCCAGTTTCATCCAGGCCCAGTGGATGCCTTTTGCAGCAGGTGAAACAAAGAGCCCGATAAAGCCGATCACAGCAGCGGCGATCAGCAGGTAATTATTTTTGGTTAACCAGTAGAAAACGCCGCAAGCGAGTACCAGCACGAGGATGGTCTCCAGCACTTTGGCCCTGCTGGTATCTATTGAATTGCTCATGATGTTAGAATAATGTGTAAATAAATGGAGCGATAGCAGATCCGCCACCCAGTACCAGCAAGATACCCAGCAGCAACAGGATCACAATCAGTGGGGCGAGCCACCATTTCTTTCTCGCTTTCATGAATTTCCAGAGATCTTTTAAAAAGTCCATGGTCAGTATTTTTAAATTGTTTGTTTAGTCGAGTGTGAATTCATTTTTCCAGTCGTCCTTTTCAAGCCATTCCGGCTGTATCTTTTTATCGAAAAGGAAATTGCCTACCACCAGGTAATCCATATCAGTACGCATGAAGCAGCGGTATGAATCTTCGGGTGTGTTTACGATAGGCTCCCCACGCACATTGAAACTGGTGTTCACCATTACGGAATAACCGGTCTGTTGTTTGAAAGCCTGCAGCAGTTTGTAGAAACGCGGATTGGTTTCCTGATGCACGGTCTGAATACGCGCAGAGTAATCGATATGCGTGATGGCTGGAATATCGCTGCGGAGAAAATAGAGCTTATCCAGCAGGTTCTTACCCTCAAATGAAGCAGGGTAAGCGATGCGGCGCTTTTCTTTCACAGGTTTCACCATCAGCATGTAGGGAGAGATATCTGCATGCTCGAAATAATCGTTCACATCTTCTGCAGGAACAACGGGGGCGAATGGACGAAAACCTTCCCTGTATTTGATCTTCAGGTTAAGCTTCTTCTGCATTTCCGGATTGCGTGCATCTGCAATGATGCTGCGTGCGCCCAGGGCGCGCGGACCGAATTCCATTCTCCCCTGGTGCCATCCGATCACATTGCCTGCGGCGATGAGGGCAGCTACTTTCTCTACCATTGCCTCTTCAGAGCCGAATCGCTCGAAAGCAGCATTGTATTTACGGGCGGTAGTGAGCACATCCTGGTCGGATGTTTCTGTACCGAGATAGGAACCTTTGAGCGCATCCATTTTGGTGGGATCCACTTTTCTTTCGTTCCCGAAATAGATGAAGTTGGCGGCATAAGCGGCGCCGAGCGCACCACCTGCGTCTCCCGCTGCCGGTTGAACGAAGACCTGTTTGAAGATCTTTGCATCATCCAGCTTACCATTGGCCACGCAGTTGAGGGCCACACCACCGGCCATGCAGAGATAATCTGCGCCGGTGAGCCTTTTGGCTTCGCGGGCGAGGTTGAGCACAGCTTCCTCCGTTACTTCCTGGATAGCCAGCGCGAGATCGCAATGGTGTTGTTCCAGGTTGGTTTCAGAAGCGCGGCGCGGGAAACCGAAAAGCTTTTCCCATTTATCGTCGTATACCATCCGGAGACCGGTGGCATAATTGAAATATTGCTGATCGAGGAAGATGGAGCCATCCTCCTTGAGGTCTACCAGTGTTGATTTGATGATGTCTACATACTTCTTCACTTCGGGCGAGCCGTGATTGCCATAAGGCGCCAGGCCCATCAGTTTGTATTCGCCGGAGTTCACCTTGAATCCGCAGAAATAAGTGAAGGCAGAGTAAAGAAGGCCAAGTGAATGCGGGAAGTCGAGCTCTTTGAGAATGGTGAGGTTTTTGCCTTCGCCGAGACAGATACTGGCTGTTGCCCACTCCCCTACGCCATCGATGGTGAGCACGGCGGCGCGCTCATACGAGGAAGGATAGAATGCACTGGCGGCGTGGCTCAGGTGATGTTCAGGGAAGAGCAGTTTTACTTTCTTCCTGTCAACTTTTTCGATGCTGTCCAGCGCTTCCCAGATCATTTTCTTCAGGAAGAGTTTTTCCTTGATCCAAACTGGCATGGACATCATGAAGGAGCGTACGCCCTTGGGCGCATAGGCATAATAAGTTTCTAGAAGGCGTTCAAATTTGAGCAGGGGCTTGTCGTAGAACACTACTGCATCCACATCGTTGATAGAGCGGCCTGCATATTCGAGACAAAAGCGTGCGGCGTTGACCGGAAAAGCGGGATCATGCTTTTTCCTGGTGAATCTTTCTTCTTGTGCTGCTGCGATCACTTCCCCATTCTGAATAATGGCCGCGGCAGAGTCGTGGTAAAATGCGGAAATACCTAGGATTGTCATATTGTTTTCGATTTAGGGGATATGGATCATCCATTGGTTGGCGTGGCCCGCCGGTTTTCCGTAAAAAGATTGGAAGTAAGAGGTAAGGAAATCGGAAATAAAATGACTTAGCAGGGATTCAGGCGACGAAAGTATTACATTTTTTTCGTTCATGCAATAGTTTCGTCGCCCGGCCTCAAACTTCATATATACTTTACCTCATGAGGTACATTTTACCGTATCCGTTGTTGAAATACTTGTCTGTATTATCTGCTTCAGACTTGTATTTCTCCATTTTCTTACCATTCATGGTGGTAACCACCCTGTAGAGATAAACGCCATTGGCCAGTTTCTGGCCGTACTGATCAGTGCCGTTCCATTTGAATTCGGTGATATTTCTTCCTATATGCAGGGGGCCCAGCTCATCCTTGGTGATCTCACGAACGATCTTTCCGGTAACGGTCAGGATCTGTATTTTGATATTGGTAGGTATCTCGCTGCCTGTGAGGGTGAACACAAAGGCAGTAGAGGTACTGAACGGATTCGGATAGTTGAGCAGGTTAGAGATCATCGGTTTGGAGATAACGCGGAAGGCTACGCGATATTCCAGTGTACCTGCCCTGTTCCCACTTTTATCTTTGGCTTTGATGGCCAGTTCATACTCATCGCCTTCACTCATATTCTGTGATATGAGCTGAGGGAAGAAGTCGATGGTAGCTGTATTGTTGGCGCCCGAAGTGGCTGGTGTGAATCGCAAAGTATCATTATCGAAATAATAATCTTTTGTATTGCCATCCGGGAACTTCAGTTGTACGGAACCGATAGTGGTATCGTTCAGCAGCATGTATTTGGCTTCATCCTTCAACTTGATCTGGATATGCGGCTTGGAGGAAACGATATCGCGGTTGATGATCCGCACGCCATCGAAAGTTACATCCAGCAATGGATTGGTATAATCCGGCTTTACATAGAAATCGCGGAACAGCACATTGTTGAAGTGGTATTGTTCCGGTTGAGCATTATCAGGATTTATATCCAGCACCAATGTATTGTTTCCCGGGAATTCTTTGGTATCCAGTTGCAGGCGCACCATGGCAGTATCTCCGCCAGACAGATCTTTTGCTTTCGGTACGGGCACTACTTTGGTTACGTTGTTCCTGTCTATCACACTTACTTTCACGAGGAGACTGTCTTCAAACTTAGTGGTGGTGAGGTTTTTGAATGGCATGGCAATATTCACTATTTCACCAATCTCCACGGTGTCTTTTGTTGTATAGCCGAGGTTGGGCGAAAGCGAACCTTCCGGTACTGCTGTATACATCACATTCCAGTAGCGCAATTGCCAGGGAGAGTTCACATTCACAGAATCCGCATTCCTCATACGCAGTTTCATGTACGGGTAGGTTTCGGCATCCAGACCGGATATGTCGAAATTCTGTTGTGTTTCGTTCAATGTAAAGAGCGGAACTTCCGTTCCATTATTATTGATGCCGATCACTTCCACACCTACATGATCTTTGGATGGCGATTCCAGCGAGCGGCCTCTCCACATCACCTTGTCCCATTCTTTGGCAGGTCCGAGAACAGGTGAAGACAGATATCCCACGGTATCAACAGTCATTGCTTTGGTTTTCATAATGATCTTATCGTAGATACCAACCTTGCTCACGATCCATTGAGGAGTGATCTCCGGGTCATTTTTCTTCCAGATCCCTGCATAAGAGCCAGCCACATTCATGGTATCCGCTTGCGTGAAACCAAACTGAAGCAGTCTGTCATACAAGGTATTTCCTATAGTGGAATCGGTTTTCCAGTTCTTGGGCAAGAGACCTGGCAACGTGGCGTCTACACTGCGGGCCACGATCCAGAATCCATCAGGCACATAATCCAGGAACTTCACCATATTGTTACGGCTCGTTTTGTTCGAGTAGGAGTACTCGAAATTGTACAACCTGCCTGGTCCGCAAGTGGAATTCGCATTGCCGCTGCCCATGAAATTGCGGTTATTTCCATTGTCGTCCACGTTCTTCCAGGGCTTCATTGTTTTTGGATCGATCACGTTAAAGATGATCGAACTTCCAACACAGGCGCTGGTCATGGTAGGATTATCATTGATGAACACTGCATAATCCCTGTCCTGGCCTCCCGCATGTGGGTATACGCCAGAATAAACATCAATCAGGTTCTGCGTTTCTGCAAACTTCCATTTTCTATCCGTATCAAGTACCAAACCTACAGGCGTTGATTGCTGGTGCTGGAAATAGTGGTCCTGGCCAAATCCTGTACTGGTTCCGGCCATATACGTAAAGGAAGCATTATTCCATTGGTAATTGTTATCACCAGGAGGAGGTACAGTAGCCACCCGCCAGTAATATACTGTGCTATCGAGGAAGCTGGCCGCAGGATCAAATTCCAGCACACCACCGGATGCAGAGATGGTCCTTGTGATCTTAATGCTTGAATTGAAAAGCTGAGTGGTATCCAGCTCCATCACATATTGCCTCAGTTGGCTGAAAGGATTGGCAGTGGATGCATAAAATTTTGTATTGGGCTCATGTACGATGCCGAGATTGAAAGGATAAGCCGGCCTGGCTTCTTCATCGTAAATAAAGAATTCCTTATAAGCCGAGTTATTGCTTTCATCGGTTTCAATAGTCGTGTTTTCTGAATCGATGGTCACGTAGATCCTGTTGCGGCCTTTATCGCGGGTAGCAACGATCGGTACATCAAATGCGAGGGAATCGGCCCACATAATGCCTCTTCTCTTTTCACGATAGATCGTTTGGTAGGTATTATCGGGCAACTGCCTTTTTACTTCCACCATAATTGAGTCCTTGATGGCTTTGCCTATATTCACCATTCTCACTTTCAGTTTGAAAGTACTTTCAGCTACAGAAATGAAAGTTGGAGTAATGCGGATGCCTGATTCTTCCATAACATAATCAGGTCTTTCGCTTCCGTTAAGAAATACTGCTGGATCTCCATGCAACGTGATCTGCTCAGCATGCATACGAGAGTAATAATCACCTGAATTATTGAAGAGGTCTCTCAATGCATCGCGGTTGATCTCTCCTATGGATTTACCATAATCTTTGTGACAGACCTCTGCGTAAAAATTGGTGAGGAAGAGATTCAGGTAACTTACCACACCGAGGTGGGTGCTGGCGATAAAGCCGATAGCACCGCGGTTTTTGGCAAGTACAAATTTCTCGGACAGGGTCTCATTGGTCAGCAAACGGGCAGGCGTATTCGTAAAAAAGTTACCAGCATTACAACCGTTCACACAGAAAAGTGGATATTTCCCCTGGTTATTGTAATTGTAAGGATTATCGATATTGAACTCGAGTGTGGTAGAGGATGAGTGACCAAAATAGGTCAACAGGCTGATCCCCTCATTGAACAGCCGCACCAGGTGGTCGGAAGTCAGTTGCTCAACAGAGTTGGTGCTCACTTTACAGAAAGTAGACACTTTTCCACCGAACAATGTATCTGCAATGATCGATTTATAGGCGCCCATGTAATTACAAAGTACGGAGCCAAGGTAAGGCTCGCTGGACCCGGTAACATGCACAACATTCTTCATCCATTCTCTCCCTTCCAGTGTTTGGGGAGCATTTTTCTGGATTGCTTCATGTTCTTTCACCTTATTGAGATAATCTTCCACTTCTGCGGGATGTACAACAGACAAACGGCCGATTGGAGTATTGGCCACAGGATTATTTGAGAAGCCTGCCGACATCAGATTATCAGAACCGGGATGCCCCCATGTAGGTACCAGGTTGAGCCTGTCTGATGTGGCAGCAGCCGAGTTTTGGACATAATCGCTGTATATCATTCCCCTTCCAACGATAAACACATATTTCTGAGGTGCATTGAGATGGGTCCTTGCATATTCAATGTAATTCCTCACAGCCTGCGGATTCTTCCTGGCGCCAAATCCAAACTGGTCCACCAGCTGCTCGATCTCGGCCACAACTGCTTTAAAGCCCCCGCCTGCAGCGGATTCCCTGTACTGCTTGTAATCTTCCACAGGATTGTTACCATTCGAACCACTGAAAAGGATTGAATTGGAGATGATAAGATAATTCGCATCCGGAACTGCAGTGGTATAATTAACAAAGTCTCTTCTCTGAAGTGAGCTGATCAGGGAATAATCCGCCTGATTGACAGTTGCCATTACATAACGTATATCAGTAGCTGAAGCAGGTACTTCAAACCTGAACTTTCCATCCTGGATATGCGCAGTGTATCTGATCTTGTTTGTAATATCGATCAATACAGGGGTTTGTCCGCCTGATTTGAAATTGCTTATCTCCAACAAAGATGGGCTGCCTTTGGCAGGCCAGATGAATTCAAAAAATGCCTGATTATTGAAGTTAAACAACCTCGGGTAGTCGATCTCGAAATAGGATACTACATACCTGTCGGTGGATACCTGGGATCCGTTTTCCCACCTGACGGCGAAAGTTGCCGGGGTCAGCAGTGAAGTACTGATATTGACAGTTCTTTTAGTATCATTAAAATAATCCATTACTGCTTCATCCACTACAGAACCATTTACCAACGCCCTTACGGAGCGGGCATTCTGCGCATTGCCAGCTGCCCCATAGGAGAAAGTGGCCTGCGGGCCTCCCCCGATATAGGGAAACAATGGCCCGATGTTGATAGCACGTGCAGTAGAGGGAGATATATCCAGCGAAGAGCGGAACTCACCCTGATCATATGAACTGAGATAAACATATTCGGGTAACACCGATGCATAACCGGGATTCCATTTTTGTGTATAATAGGTTCCTGATTTGTACATCAGGTATGGCTCCGGGGTGAGAGAACTGGAAGGAGCATTGTTGGTGCCCTGCACTACCCTATTGGGATTGGGCCCTGCGCCCGCTGTAATGAAATATGTGGCGCTATCGCCAAGAAGGCTGACTTTATCGGTATGCTGATAAACCGGATTTCGATAAAATGCTTTGTCTTGTTTCCCGTCCATCTTCTCTCCATAGAAGTCGATATAACCACCAGGGGGTAAAGCTCCACCGGCGGCAGAGGGAGTGAATGGGACCTGCACGCCATTGCGCCATATTTCCAGGTTTTCAACAGGCACATTTTCCATGCCTGCGGCTGCGAGAACAGCCTGCGGAATACGGAACAATCCTGTTTTGCCGATCCTGAATTTGTAATATGGCTGCCCGTATTTTATCCATTCATTGTTGTAGGGTTGTGCGGCCAGGTTAAAACCCACCAGTACCAACAACAGCGTAAAAAATTTCCTCATAAAGTTATTTTTCCGGGTTCTCGAATAGGGTCGGAACTTTATATTATTTCTGTTTTTTCTTGAGGTCTACTTTCAGTGAAAACACGTGTGTATACAAAGGGTTGGACTGATTGGCCAGGTTGGTGAAAGCATAATCGATCTGCACATTGCTTACTCTGAAGCCTGCACCTGCGCCGGGCTGGTAGATCCAGATCTTTTTCTGATTGGTTTCGTCGTCATCATCCAGTGCACGCTGGAAATTATTGATACCGGCACGCACGAAGAATACATTTCGATAGCCCAGTTCAAGTCCCACACGCGGATCAACACTTACTGCATTGCTGGAGATCACAGTATTCCTGCGGCCATCGAAAGTAAGATCGAAGTTGGCTTCTGTCATGAGCTTGAGGCTCTTGCTGAGGTTGAAAAAATATGCGCCGCCCAGGATCAGTTTGGGCGCAGTGAGTTCTGTAGACTTTACCGGGATCTCGTTATTGGTAACATAGAAAACTTCGCGCATCTTTTCATTGAGGCTGAAGCTCCATGCATTGAAGGTGGTGGTAACATCACGCGCCATTACGCCAAGGCGCCATTTCTTATCGATGATCTGGATACCTGCATCGAAACCGAATCCCCAGGCAGTGGCAAAGTCCCCCGCTTTGCGGTGGATCACTTTGGCATTACCTCCAATATTGATCTCGCGGTCTCCTTTCATCTTGATAGTTTGGGCCATCGAGAACATGAAGGCATAGTCCGCAGAAGAGAATGTTTGGATATTACTGAAATTGATGGTACCGTCGGATTCCACCAGGAAGATGGTATTGGGTATATCGTCAACGGCAAACCGAAGAAGTGAGATCCCTATTACCCTTTTATTATCTTTCAATGGCAGTACAAGTGTGCCATAATCGTATTTGCCGATACCCGCGAAGTACTCCGCGTGCATGAGATTGAGTTGAGGATTGTCTTTTACCTGCACCAGGCCGGCAGGGTTCCAGTATGCAGCAGTTCCATCTGCAACAGATGCTATCTGGGCGCCCCCCATCGAAAGGCCCCTGGCTCCGGCCCCTATATTGAGGAACTCGTTGGAATATTTTCGGAACTGAGCAAGCACATGTTGGTGCGATAGGACGCAACCTAAAAGGGTAACGACAAAAAGGGTCTTCTTCATTGATCCAATTTTCGAAATAAGCAATTTCATATAAATGACCATTACATAGGGATATAAGTTGCACCGGCGGTCTACCGGAAAACAACCCTCTTGGCATGGGACTTCAGGTTGGGTCTAACGTAGAAAAACGAATTCTATGGCGAAAATATTGCATCTATGGGGAAACTTGCTACAATTCTTACATTTGCAATTCATTGATTTTGCAGCATATTGAACGGATGAGGGTATTATTAGATACGAAAAACCGGCATATCAGGTTTGCCATTCTTTGCCCCTGCCCGAAAAAACTGCTGCTCATGTACTAAAAGACAACCAATTACACATGAACTGGATAGAAGATCTTCGCTGGAGAGGCATGATTCAGGATATTATGCCCGGAACCGTTGAACAACTGCAAAAAGAAATGACCACAGGGTATATCGGCTTCGACCCTACGGCCGATAGCCTGCATATCGGTAGCCTCGTGCCCATCCTTTTATTGGTCCACCTTCAGAAAAACGGACATAAGCCCATCGCCCTCGTTGGTGGCGCCACTGGTATGGTTGGAGACCCCACCGGTAAAAGTGAAGAACGAAATCTTCTGGACGAAGAAGCCCTCCAAAGAAATATTGCCGGCGTACACAAGCAACTGGCAAAATATTTAAACTTCAATCCCTCTCTCTCCAATGCTGCTGAAATGGCCAATAACTACGATTGGTTCAAAGATTTCAGCTTCATCGATTTCCTCCGCGATGTTGGCAAACATATCACGGTTAATTATATGATGGCGAAGGACAGTGTTCGCAAACGTATTGAAGGCGACACAGGGATTTCCTACACAGAATTCGCCTACCAACTGATGCAGGGTTTCGACTTCTACCATCTTTATGTAAACAAAGGTGTGAAGCTCCAGATGGGTGGCTCAGACCAGTGGGGCAATATCACTACCGGTACCGAGCTCATCCGCCGCAAGGCCGGCGGCGAAGCATTCGCCTTCACCTGCCCGCTGATCACAAAGGCCGATGGTGGCAAATTTGGTAAAACGGAATCCGGCAATGTATGGCTGGATCCGGTGCGCACATCACCTTATCAGTTCTACCAGTTCTGGCTCAACGCTTCCGATGCAGATGCAGAGCGCTGGATCAAGATCTTTACATTCCTGGAGCGGTCTTTCATTGAATCATTGCTGGCTCGTCATGCAGAAAATCCGGGCGCTCGTGAATTGCAGAAAACACTCGCCAAAGAAGTGACCAGTTTTGTGCATGGCGAAGAAGAATACAATAAAGCCATCGAGACCACAGAGAAATTATTTACTAATGCTTCTGCTCCTGCAGAAAGCCTTAGCGTTGAAGATATCGAAAGCATGCAGGGCGTTACCCGTTTTGACTATGCATTGTCCAAACTCAATGAAGGGATCGATGTAGTGAGCTTCCTGGCGGAAACCGGGATCTTCCCCAGTAAAGGTGAAGCCCGCAAAACCGTTCAGGGCGGCGGCGTGAGCGTGAACAGGAAAAAAGTGGAAGATATTGCTATGAAAGTGGATGCCTCCCTCCTGCTGCATGGTAAATATATCCTGGCGCAGAAAGGCAAGAAGAGCTATTATCTGGTGGTAGTAGGTTAAGCATCAATTTTTTAAAAAAGTTTGCGTAACTTTTGGGGGGAATTAAATGAAGCATTACTTTTGCACTCCTTTCAGCGATGAACGCTAAGTTTTAAGCTGAAATTGCCCGATAGTATAATGGTAGTACAACTGATTTTGGTTCAGTTTGTCTTGGTTCGAATCCAGGTCGGGCAACTTTAAAATTAGCACCTTTTTTTAACCCGCTGAAGCGTTCAGTTTCAGCGGGTTATTTTTTTAAAATTGTGACCGGTGCAAAATGTGTTCTCTTCTTCCAAATAACACCTTCCTTCTCTAAGTAGTTTATTATCAAATAAATACGGCAACTTAACGGATACATCTTATCCAGCAGAGTGAATGCAACAACAAAATCTATTTGCACTTTTATTTGCGCATTTAGGCTATCCCTGACCGTAATACATTTATGTAATTATTGCATCATCTTAGCTATACAATGACGCATGAGTTAACAGTCTTTTTTACGACCTTCATGTTAGCATTCTCAGAAAAAGAAAGTACCATGCTTTTTCCAAGAATTCAACCAGTCCACAATTATCGGAATAAGGCAAATAAAAGAGGCCTGTACAAAATTCACATCCGAATTTGTATAGGCAATGTTTGTCACTATTTTGAAGTCAAAGTCCCTAAGAAAGTAACCAGGGAAGAATGGAATGGCAAGGAAAATGTATGGGTAAGAACAATCCATCCATATCATTTCGAGATCAACAATGCCATTACAGAAAAACTTGCTTTACTCAGAGAGCTGACCAAACGCTATTATATGGCCCAGCGCCAGCTCACTTTTACTATCATCAGCAAAGAACTTCAGAAAAACGAAAATCCTGCAGACTTTAAACTGTATTTTGCTCAGGCGTTGTGCGATCCACCAGAAGCATTACAGCCAGCTACACTGGGCCGTTACCGGGCAGCTCTTGCGGCACTAAATAATTTTAAACCTGAGATACTCTTTCTTGATTTAAATGAGAAGCTCTTTTTAGAGCTGACAAAATATCTGAAAAAACAGATGTCACTTAAAGGCTCTACGATTGCAGGCTACTTCAATGTATATAAGAAAGTTGTGCATTGGGCACAATTAGATGGATATCTTACTCCGCTACAGGAAGACGCGATTTTTTCCCATTTACACCTTCCCAGAGGGAAGCCTCCCAAAGATCACCTGGACGTTCTTGAGATTAAAGCATGGAAGGAATTAGCCTTCGACGATAAAAACAATGCACGTTTGGCTAGGGTGAGAGACATGTTTTTATTGCAAATTTATACCGGCTTCTACTACAGTGACCTCAAATCACTCCTTAAGACAGAGCTACATAAAGACCCCGAATACGGCTACTTCATAAATCGGTGGCGCTCCAAAAATGACCATCTTGCTATTGTACCGCTGTGGAAATTTCCCTATTCGATGGAAGTAATAAAAAAATACTACAGCATCCACCCAAGCGATAATTTCCTTTTAGAACGTGAAACCTTTTTAGCAGAACCAGCCTACAACCGGTGTCTTAAAGAAATCGCCAGAATATTAGGATGGCACCGGAATGTCAGGAATAAACTAGCCCGCCAGACTAACAGCCAGCTTTATATTCGTTATGGCGCAAAGTTGCCTGTTGTGTCTCGTATTATGGGCCATGAAAGACAAGAAACAACCAGTGCTTACTTTGAAGTTAACCTGGCTGATGTTATCGAAGGTATCAAAGAGGTTAGTTTTGACCATTTGGGTATCGGATAATCTAATACCCTCCACTCATCGCTTGTACAAAACGAATCCAATAATGCTACCTAACAAAGTCAGCAGGACGGAGCTCGTCTTTTTAAAGAATAACATAAGCAGCAGACAAACCTTCAGTATCAACAACTCCTTCCAGGAACTCAATGCGGGATTTAAGTAAGTAAAACCCGACAACGGCGATTATTGAGATCGATGCCGTACTAAAGCCATCAAGAAAAATTCTGACACGCTTACTATTCCTGGCAGCTGAAACCATTCTGTGCAGGAATAAGGATACAAAAAAGAGGGTAAGAAAATACCAATAGTAGCCAATACGCCACCAGACACACCATTTATTAAGTAGCTCAAAAACGTAGCGCTCGACAAAATAGGGTCTGGTATAATCTGACCGACAGCAATTGCATCAAGTAACTGTTGATGAATTAACCAGCCATTTCTTCTCACCAAAGATTCTTTCATTTAAAACCACTTCGTTACATGAGGAATAGTTTAATGGTAATTATAGATAATTTTGAAAAATATAGTAAATTGGTAATCTGATTATTGTGTAAAGTTGTTGGGGCGATTTTTTTGAATTTACATTATATCTAGCCTTAATCTGTAGAATGTTCAATCCTCAAGTCCACTACCGCACTTCTTTTGAAGTTAAAAAATCGAGTTTATCTACTGACCCTTCGGTTTTCCAAACGGTTGTCAACCTAGTTGGCAATTGGTTGTATAGACATGGTCAAAAATCCGAAGCAAATAGGAATATTTTGAAGCCCTGGCTTTTCCGGGGAGGGACTTGGCGCAATGAACATGGAGCTCAAGCGGAAGTAAGAGTTGAAGAATATGACGAAGAATCGAGAACAGCATTGTATTGGGTTTTTCGATATGAGCATCCAGATAGAGATAATCCTGGTAGAGTATGGAGAACGGATGTCGCGCTCACATCAAGCTCTCTCGAAGCTGCTGTGTTTTCAGTTACAGTAACTTGGTATATAAGAAATGATTTTTTTGGGAAGGAACCAGTTATCCCACAAGTAAGTGTACCTAGAATCGTTCGAAATGTTTTGGAAAGTGATTTTCTTTATTCTTTCGCTGGAATGAAACGCCTGCAGGCAACAGCGCAACAATTATTCACGGGTGACGGGAAAAGCTTATATGAATATATCATTAATATAGATAGAAAATTGCCGGTTTTGGTGATGAACATTAATTCTCTTGGTCATTTACTTAATCCTGATGGCTTACAAAAGATTCTGGTTGGAAGCGGAATAGTCTACTGGTATGACGATGTAGATGTCTATAACGAGATGAATTATATGTGGGGCGGGAACCGTGAATATCAATGTGCAGCTGATACTATTCGGGTGTACATGCCTAGTTTGGATCGGAATCGTCCCAGTGATTATAAGAGACACCGCTACTTTGCTCTCTATGATTATGAAGAACGATCGGGTGAACTTTTAAGAATAATAAGTCAGAATCTCTTCCGAATGAGTGCCATTAACATGGATATCTTTTCGGTGACTAACATAGAATCTCTAAATAGCTACATACAACGTAAGAAGTTGAAAGCATTAAAAGATGCAGCCAACTTGCATGAGGGATCAATAGAAGACAGGGAATATATTCATGCGCTAGAACAAGATAATGAAATAGCTCATGAGAATCTAAGAGACACTCTAGATAAGTTAAAAGAGGCAGATGACCAAATACTCGATTTGGCGGTAAAAGTAGAATTATTGGAAGGCCGCGAGGCTGAAATCGAAAATCAGTATAAGGAATTTGCTTTACAGCAAGCACACTTCTCCGAATTATCAGGAGAACTGGAAGGCATCAGGGAATTATGGAAGAGCTTCCCAACTAATCTTGAGGAGCTACTTGTTTTGTTTAAAGCTATTTCGCCGGATAAGATCGTTATTTTAGATGATGCGTTAAGATCTGCCAGAGAGTCTAAATTCCAACACCTAGGACTTGCTTGGGAAGTTTTAACTTCTACTTCATCCATATTACATGACTTATATTTTAAGGTTCAAAGCGGAAATTTTGAAATGCTATTTGCTAATCAAACTGGATTGGAATTGACATTGAAGGAGTCAAGTGCCACCAAAGATTCTACCCGCTTAATGGCACTTAGAAAAAGGAATTACAATGGTGAGTTAGTGGACATTTGCCCTCATATAAAAGCCGAAAAAGGAGGTCGAGATCTTCGTCTCCACTACTTTGCCGACAATGTAAGAAAATTAATTGTAATAGGACATTTTGGTGACCATCTTGAGACTGTCGGTACAACTCGAAGAAAGGAAAGTACATAGCTTTGGGAGGAGCCTTCTTCATAGACAATTTGAGTCCCAACAGAGAAATCCTTATTTGAACTTCCTTAAGTGACAACACGTTTTTTAAGAAGATTCTACCTCAATCTACAAAATTAACTCCATAGACAAGAGACAAGTCCATTGCCTGATACTTTATAAGATTGCTCGTATAACTCCGCATTGGGTTCATACCGTAGCCTCCAAGAATCAGGAAACCAATCCATGGCTTTTACCTTCTCAGGTGCCTGCTCAATACGACCATATTTAAAATAGTCGCCCGCAACCGTGAAAGCAGGTACAGGGGAACCATACTCAAGAAACTTATAAGGGAAGTCATCAGATTCCTGCTTCCATTTGATTATTCCATCCTCCATAAAAACAACCATTACCGGATAGTTACCTTGATTCACAAAACGAAGAAAGCAGGCCAGTATAGATACTCCGAAGAAAGTGCTCATTTCCTGCATGAAGCCAAGATTTAATCGTTTTCCAATAGTTTTAGTTTTGAATAGCGAAGCAGGCATCAACAATTCAGCAGCAAAACGGTTAGCTTCTTTTTCTTGTGGACCAGTAGCATACCATTCTGTCAATGTTTTATGGGTGTCAGAGTAAAGGTGGGATAGATGTTTGTGGCATTGGAAATGTCCAATTTCATGGGCAATAACAAAATTTTTTCTTCCAGGGTGAGTGATGTTATCACGAATAGATATTATGCCTGAATTGCCTTTCATTAGTATGCGCCCGTCCGCACCCTTCATTGGGACCTCCTTCACTATCAGCCCAAGTGAGTTAGCTATCTCCTCCACAGAAAAGTCAGACGGACGCGCCCATCCTATATTTGCATGAAGGCTTATTGCAGCGTGCTCAGGGCTGATCATCGAGTGTATCATCAAGCCGGTCTTTTAATATTTCAATAAGCTGAAGTATTTCCTGATCTTCTAAGATTGCGGCTTCATCTTCCACGGTTAATTCAGTAAACTTATTGAACAGCGGCCGAAGCTGCAGTTGTTCTTCTGGCGATAAGAGTTTCTTTATCTCATCGATGCCTCTTTCCTTTAAGATCCTTATTTGTTCAATTGCCTTCTCAAACCTTAATCTATATGCCTTCGCTCGCAGCCTTGCACTGAGCTGTTTAATCTTCAATAAATGTCGATCGATCTGATCGTCTGGAGATGCACGTAGATCTTCCAGAACATCAGCATCTTCCTGATGTAAATTTATCTCCATCATCAACCCGTACAGATTGAGCAGTAGCTGCTTAGTGTTTACGGTATCCATAATCCTCTAAAATATTTGATCTACGATCCTTCTTTTAATTTTCTCCTTGAGTTTATCCAGTTGCCGAGGGTTATATCTAATAATTCGGCTATTTCTGCTCTTTTCTTTCCTTCCTTTAAGGCTTCCACAATAAACAGAAGCTGGTCATCACCATCGATAGCCTTTTCGATCGCCTGTAATTGTGCGTCCATCATTATTTCTTCACGGGGAGTAAGGGGAGCGTCCGCAATATCATAGAAGCCTGTCTCCATATCCATGTATACCACTTGGCTTTCGTGAGCCTTTCTGGTCTCAGCCTTTTCAACTTGTTTACTGATCTGGCTATCGATTATCCTGATCATTTGTTCAGCAAGACCATATTCGTCCTTCCATTCCCAGTCTCCCGCTAACAGCTTCTCATAAGCCACGCCAAGGTAATGCTCTACAGGGTCTCCACCTAATACAGATGCTGAATGTGCACCGGATATGGTTTTAGCCTTCAGCTTCCATTCAATATGATTTTTGCATTTCTTGAGCGCCACCTTCCATTCCTGATCATTGACCTGGACAAGCTTCTTATCGTTTTGGCTGTAATATTTACCAAGTTCCATAATAATAATAACCGGATATATTTTTTTTACACCATGGTGAATTTTTGCTGGTTCCCGGTTATATAATAGTTAGAGTATTGGCCCAAAGGCGGCCGTAGCAATTTAATAATTTTTAATCAGTTGATTACAAATAATATAAGGTAACTAATACGCTCATACTGAGGAGATATTAAAATATAATGGAATGAATGAAAGTGCAACCAAGAAATTTAGGATTTTATCTATTGATGGCGGGGGAATAAGGGGGCTAATACCTGCTAAGGTCTTAGCAGATCTGGAACAGGAAATACAACGCGAGGTTCCAGGTGCTAAGCTCTATGAGTATTTTGATTTGATCTGTGGGACCTCAACGGGAGCCATCCTGGCTGTGGCCATAGCGTTGGGGGTTCCTGCAGCCAAACTGGTCGACTTCTACCATGAGCACGCCCGGGCAATTTTTCCCAAATGGTATCTGAAGATTCTTCCACGCAAAAGTCGTGTCTTATTTACATCTATATATAGTAATAAGGAACTCCATCAACTACTGGCCAAAACCTATGCAAGCGCCAATAATGGCTCAATACCATTACTAAACGATTGTAAGACAAAAGTTTGCATTCCTACATTTAACGGAAATGATGGTAAAATCAATGTGCTGAAAACTAAACATCACGTTGATTATTCGCGTGACTACAAAATACCAGCTCATGAAGCAGTGTTATCCAGCGCTTCAGCACCTATTTATTTCCCCCCCCACTCCTTTAATTTTTCCAATCAATATGGCAGTGGATCAAACGTCAATATGATTGACGGGGGCATATTCGCTAACGATCCTGCCCTGATCGGCCTGCTTGAAGCCGCGGATAAATTGAACCAAGAAATCGAGCAGATAACAATACTGTCTTTGGGAACAGGATGCGGCAGACATATAATTAAGAAACGCTGGCGTCCGAAGGATTTATTTTACTGGTTGCTACCTAAACCTCGTTTGCTGGACATGATATTAGACAGTCAGGCTCAGATAACCGAACAATATATTGCTTTCATACGAAGAATATTCGCTTCAACAGGGAAAGAGTTCGAATACCTGCGCGTACAACACGATATGGGCGGCGATACCATCGACCTGAATGCTTCCAGCAAAAAGGATCTCGCGCGACTTGAAGCAATCGGCGGTGAGCTGTCCAAAAACAACTTACAAAAAATCATAAAGTTTATAAAACAATAAGTATACATATGGCAAATTGTGATCACTTGTTTAGCAAGTACAATGATGAAATCCGAATCGGAAGTAAAAAGAATGGTCGGATGATGGATTCTAAAAATGCGCTACGTAAACGTATCCGCAAATGGTTTAAAGACAACCATCCAGAGTATGAACCTAAGTTCTTCATTCAGGGCTCTTATAAGATGAAGACAGGCATTCGTACCAAAGACGATATATGTGATCTGGATGATGGTATCTACTTTTTCCGCAAACCAGATGTGACAGGAACTACACTCCAGGGATGGATATGGGACGCTGTTAATGGTTACACTGACACTGATCCAGAACATAGAAAAAAATGTATACGCTCCATCTTCGCTGGTGACTATGAAATTGACCATCCAGTGTATTATAAGATTGATGGGGTACCATATAGGATTGCTGTTAAAGATGCTGAATTTGAAAACAGTGATCCAAAAGAAATGGTGGATTGGTTCAATAAGAAAAAGGACAAGGAGGGAAGACTGATTGCTCAGGTTATGAATTTCAAAGGATGGTGCGACCATAAACGCAATAAGATGCCCAGCGGATTGGCAATGACCATCCTTGCATCCAATGCAAAAAGTAAGATCGTGCTTAATGAACGCGCTGATATTACTCTGCGTGACATTCTTAAGGAAATTAAGAAGGCTTTAGAGAACAAATTTGAATGCATCGTTCCCGCAGTGCCTGGCGATGACCTTTTCGCAAGTTATGACCAAACACGTAAGAAAAATTTTATGGACGCTCTGAGCGACTTTATATTAGATGCGGATAAAGCGCTGCAGGAAGATAACGAGCTTGCAGCCAGCAAGCTTTGGCGTAAACATTTAGGAGATCGATTCCCGCTGGGAGAGGATAAGCAACAAAATCAGTCGCAGTCTCGTGTAAACTCCGCAATTATTACTGGGGCTGCAACTTCAAATCCTTGGGGAAAATGAGTGCTGATCTATCCTTATTTAATCGAGAGGCTGCACTTTTAGTACAGGAATACCCTGAGTTGGAGCACGTGATGATACAGGGGGAAATCCCTTTTGTACATGGTCAATTACTCCTAAAGGATGAAGAGGGAGACCTTATTACCGAGTACAGTATTCGTATGGAGCCAGGGCCAGATTATCCCAATTGGTTCCCATGGGTTTTTGAAACAGGTGGAAGAATACCCATTAATATCGACTGGCATATTTTCGAAAATAAAGGAAACTGCTGTATTGCATCTGCGCCGGAAGAAGCTTTAATATGCCGCAAAGGGATTACTTTAACATCGTTTGTTCGATTCCAAGTAATCCCCTATTTTTTCAACCAACTCCACAGGGAACGAATGGGTTTCTTCCTGAATGAACGTTCCCATGGAAACCTTGGGCATCTTGAATTTTTTATGGAGGAGTTTGAAACAAAAGACGTATCTATCGTCATAAAGCTGTTAAATGAAGCACGATCACGAAAGGAACCCAAGAGCAATAGTCGATGTATATGTGGTAGTAAGCGCAAATATCAGAAGTGCCACCGTTCAGCGGTCAGGAAGATCGCGGCGCTGACCAATATGGAGTTGGATCATTATCTGAAAATAGCCAATGATTTTATAAGTGACCGGAAGGTTCCCAAAGAAGATTCAATAACTAATTTTTAACGGAAATGCTCAACTGAAACCCTCGCTGAGTCCCGTTATTCCCTTTTTTCTCCTTATTTTTTTACAAGTATTTTTCGAAGAACACTGTTCTACACTTTGTTTTGCACAATCTATATAATAAATTGATAATCATACGAAGTTCATGTCCATGTCGGGCAACAAAAAGAGATCAAAAAATTGATCTCTTTTTTGTTTGGATCAGGTTGAAAAGTTGGGGGGATCTCAAATACCTGTCATTCCTTTATTTCCGGATCAGCTTCCACAAAGACTCTACAGGAACCGTATTCTTCACCACCATTTGTACACCGGCATCCCTGTTGCTGTGCAACAACATCCGCGTATTGGAAACTGTTCCCACTACATTACCATACATGTCCATAACAGGACCACCACTGGAACCAGTTGCATAATCCGCCGAGATACACATCATCTCCCGGAAGAATTTCTGTCCGGACGCTCCGGCTTCCTCCAGGTATTTATTGGTGACATTGCCCTGCGAAAAGAAATAATGCATGCCCTGCGGATGGCCGAGAACATAGATCTTATCACCCACTTTTGCCGGTTGCCCCAGGGCAAGCGCCGGCAAAAGATCACCATTTGTTTCCAGTTGAAGAACAGCCAGGTCATCCTTCCTGGAAGAGGCAAGTATCGCCTTCACTGCATAAGTGCGTCCATTGGCCAGGCGCGCGAAAAAACCTTTGGGTTGGTTGCCGTCTTTCATGAAGGCAAAGGTGGCAGCCACATGATAATTGGTAACCAGGACACCTTTGGGATCGATGATATAACCCGAGGATTCGCTCACGTGGATATTGGTACAGCGGGGACACAGGTAAGCGCAACCGGTGATCACTGTCGCTTTTTTCGCATATTCATAAAGGTTACCAGCGTCCATTACATTGTCAGCCGGCCTGGTCAGGTCTAACGTTATTCCGGACGCACCGGCTTCCAATGCCTTTTGGGCATCGGAAGCCTGGATAGTAGTGCCTTTAGCCAGTATGGAGTCAATGGAAGCCAGGTAGTCAGCAGCTATCTTTGCATCGTTGGTAAAAACCTGTGCTTTGGCCATACAGGTTAACATCAGGAAGATGAGCACCAGCGGAGCGTTCCTGAACAGATAACCACTCTTAAAAAAAATCATTGTTCCAGTTTTTAACATATGGGTAGTTACTTGATAATTTCTGCCTTGCTCTGGTACTGTTTGGCTTCCCTCTCAAAACTCCGGCTGGCCATTCTGAAATATTCCCTGATGGCTTCCTTCTGCACATCGGTAGCACCTGCGGCCTTGCTGGTGAGGATGCCGTCCGTTATAACCTTAAAAGCTTCAGTGGGCGATAGGTTCCACATATACCGTTTGTAATAATCGATCATTCCATCGAGGTCCTTCCTGACAACATACAGCGCGATCTTGCACATATGGCTTTCAGGTTTTTGCGAATCCTGTTTCAGCAATGCCATAGTATAAGCTACATTCTCCACTTCTTCCGGGGTGTAATGAATATTGTATTTGGCCCCTGTTTCAGTGGCAACAATGTACATGTCTTTCCGGATCTTGTCGAAGATGATCTGGTTGACCATTTCTGCTCCCACAGCCTGGTCGATACGCGCTTTTTCCAGCATCATCTTTCTGAAGAAGGGACTGCCGAATTTCACGGCGCGCAGCGCCAGGTCCAGGTAAGTAAAGCTGAACCGTTCAAAGTCCATCGAGCTGTCGTACAACTCCTCCAATATGGAGGAGGGATCTCTGCCATTATCGAACAGGGCTTTCGCATAAGGATACCCGTTCATCATCGATTTTTTCTTTTCATAGGTTGCCTTCATGCCTGCCATGGAAGTATTGGGGTCCATAGCCGCTTTCACTTTTTCAATGAACTCTGCAGTCTCGGATTTCCCAACGATCCTGTTGATCTCTTCCCCTTTGCTGTCCAATATCAGGAAGGTCGGATATACATTAACGTCATACTTCTTCCTGAGCGCTGCACCCTCCCCTTTTTCCATATCGAATTTCACCGATACGAAACGGGGATTAAAAAAATCGCCGCATTCCTTCTGCGGAAAAACCTCTTTGGCCATCTCCAGGCAAGGCATGCACCAGCTGGTATAACAATCCAAAAAGATCAGCCTGGGAGCGCCTGGATCCGAGGCTTTGGCCATGGCCTGGCTCATTGTCAGGTTTTCAAATTTGATACCTTGCGCAATCACCGGAGCATTCCAAAAAACACCTGCTGCTAACAGCGTAAATAATATAAAAGATTTCATGACCTGATGATATGGTTAAAGTTTGGATTGGATCAATTCTTTCAGTTTAGGATCAGAGGGTCTGATGGCATCGAACATTACGGTCTTGCCTTCTTTGTCGAACAGGATGAACCTGGGCACCGAGATCACTTCGTAATCCTTGATGATGATGCCTTCGTTATTAGAGAATAAATGCAGGCCCGACAATTTCTTGTCTTCCACCATTTTTTTCCATTTGTCTTTTTCTGTATCGATAGATACACTGATGAAGGCAACATCTTTTCCTTCAAATGCTTTTTCCAGTTCTTCCAATGCAGGTTGTTCCTGGATGCAAGGCCTGCACCAGGTAGCCCATACATCAATCAAAACCACTTTGCCCAAATGATCGGAAAGGCGATGTATTTTACCGTTGGCATCGGGATAGGCAAAATCTATCCAGTTGCCACCGGGCTCTTTCAGGGATGCTCTTTTTTCAAAAACTTTCATCCTGTCTTGCTGGTCTTTGGTGATCATGTATTTCATATTCCTGGCAACATAGGCAGACATACCCTGGTATTCGCCACGGTCCAGGGCTTTGAGTATGAACTCAGCTCTCAAATGATCGTTGGAGATCTCCGGAATGATGAGATCCTGTGTACTCCCCATTTCTGATTTATAAATGATGTGATTTACAAAGCCGAGGTTCTGAATATAATTATACCCGAATGGCAGTGTCCACAGCTGCTGATCTTCAAACTTCTCGGTGTTGAACAAATTCACTATGTAGGCCGGATACTGATCCTTCTTACTGTATTCAAACGCCCTCATGAACGGTGCCAGCGCATCCATTCTGAAGCTGTATGGTAACATGTATTTTACATAGCGGTCGAATGCTTTATTGCCGGTTTTGATATTGCCGGTAAATTTTTCAACGGGTGTCAGCAGTGAATCCAGAGTACGGTCATAATGGAGTGGTGCCAGACTGCGGGCATCCATGGAATAGCCGAGCCTTCTCAATGGAGCCATCATATCAAACCAGCCGCTGAAGACCTTGTTCTCTTTGCTGAGATTTCCCTGGTAGCTGACCTGGCCGCTATTTGCCTCGATTGTGATGTCTTCGCCTTTGTGCAGGTATACCGGGTACAGTTCATCTTCGAAACCGATATAACGGATCTCATTCAGGTCATTTTTCGACAGGTCTATTTTAAAAGACTGATCATCTTTATTCAACATGATCTCCGACAGCGAAACCACATTGCCCTGCCCGGCTCTAAAGAAATAAATACGGTCCGCATACTGCTTTGGTGCAATATGCCTGATGAATTTTCCTTTGATGTTGGCATGTTGCGCCTGGGTTGCTGCGGACAAAGCCAGCAGCAACATGAAAAAAACTACTCTCTTCATGGAATTTTATGTATTTGTTATGTCAGACGATAAGCCCTAAGGGCATGTCAATTTGTTTTACTGAACAGGCACGCCTAAATCGGCCAGTATCTGCCGTATATAGCCGTATTTGATCATGATATTTGGTTGGTTGCCGTATAACTGGGTAAATCCTGCTTCTGAATTTCCGAGTGTTGCTTCCAGGAACATGCATACGTCCATCCAGGTAGACATGGGAGTATAATACATATTCCGGGGATCCGTTCCGATGAAGCCGATGGCCTGTGGAGTGGCAGTAGTACCCGCCGGCAGGCCCGTCACAAGGCTTGCTAACTGAAATGTATACACGCTGTATGCATCCCGGGTTGTTATGAATTTTCTTGAAACAGCATAAAACTTTTCGAGCACTCCTTTATACTTGTCGCTGATCACGGCATTGGTTAGAAGCGAACGCAGGATAGCTCCTTTATAGCTGGCCATTGTTGTGGCATCCATTCCTGCAATACCGGAAACCTGGCCGATGATCACGGTATTGAATCCCTTGTATGCATAATTGCCAAAAGCAAAGGTGCTCAGGTCCTCTACCAGGAAGATACTGGGAACATACACGGTTTTTGGAAGCATTGGAATGATCTCTGTCCTCAAAAACGCCAGCGCCTGCGGCACATCCGCTTTGTTGCAATAACTGAAAGACTGAACTAAGGGAGGAGCACCTGTTATGTCAACCCCCAGTGAATAGTTCAATGAAAGTTTCTCGTAATGCGTGTATGCATGTCCGAACACATCAACGCGCTGCTGGGTACCGATGGTATCATTGATATACACCGGGATGCCGGTTTCCTTGTAAAAAAGGTAATTGGCATGGATCGTTGCATCAGCAGGATTGTCTTCCACCACCAGCCAGTTCCTGTCGTAATCCGGGAAATCAGTCACCTTTTCCTTTCTGCAGGATACAGCCATGATCATAAGAACGCATGCTATGATATATCTGTTATTACTCATTGGTTGAAGATTTAAGGTTGAAGCTGGCGAACGTTACGGACAGGATTGGTCAATGATCCCCTGTTGAACTCGATGGCATAATCCGGAATAGGTACCTGCCAGGCGGCGCCATCTTCAGCAATGGATTTGAGCACATAGTTCCCAATCTGTGTATGGGTATTGGATTGTGCATCGTACCTGTATGCAGGATGCCTGATGGTAAAGGAGGAAGACAGTGGATATTTTGAATTCACAGCATATCTTCTGAGATCGAACCAGCGGTGCCCCTCGAAACACAATTCGCGGCGGCGCTCTTCCCGGATGAACTCAACCAGTGCCTGGTTACCCTGTGGCAGTTGTGAAATATCTGCATTACTGAAACGCATCACGCGGAGTTTCTGCAGTTCTGTGCGTGCCTCTCCATCTGCTCCACTCATGGCAAGCGCCTCCGCACGGTTCAGCACCACTTCCGCAAGCCGGAAAGAAAAAATACAGGACACCTGGTCAGGGTCGTTATACGTTCTCCAGGTACGGTATTTTGCCGGGATCCAGGCCCTGCTTTTGGCAGCCCTGTCGAAGAAGGCGTTCAACCTGAGATCTGAAGGGTCATAACTATCCATCAGGTTCAGAGAGGATTTGAAGGACGATGCCCGGTTGTCATCTCCATTCCACATGGAAAGCGAATCATTCATAAAAACAGCCGGCATCACATTGGTGCCCATGGTAAAAATAGTTTCGGTGGATCCGCGGGAAGTGAAATTGCTTCCGCTCACAAACTGGTTCAGGTTGACCAGGCTGTATCCCATCGTTTCAAAATCTTTGGCCGCATCGATCACTTTATCATATTGCTCCGTGTAGAGGTAAACCCGGCTTTGCAGCGCCTTTACAGCGGCAATGCCTATGCGGATCCTGGTGTTCGGATTATACCCATCCAGCAAACCCGCTGCCATCTGCAGATCGGCGATGATCTGGTCATAGACCTTTTGGTTGGGATCGCGGGAAAAGAAATTGTCCTCTATTTTTTCCGACACTTTCAGTGGTACGCCGGGATCAGTTGCAGCGGTGTTTTTCCGGTAAGGGGAACCATAAATATTCTGCAGCATGAAATAATAGTATGCCCTGAGGAAATGAGCTTCACCCCGCAGATGCTTCAACAGATCGCTCTGATCACCGCCTTCCGCCAGTTTGGCTGCCTGGAAGATGATGGCATTCAGCGCGCCGGTACGTTTATAGAACTTTCTCCAACTGCTCTCTTCCCATGTCATGTTCAGGATATTCACTGCAGGCGACTGTGCCCAGTTATGAAATCCGGATAACATATACAACGGGGTAGGTTGACTTGTTTCCACGAAGTCAGCCACGAACTGTTCGCAATCATCATCCATCACATGTAACCAGGGCGCAATGAAACCTGTTTCGGTGGTCAGCTCTCCCATGGTGGACTGGCTATAGATAGAAAGAGAAAGGGAATTGAGAAAAGCTTCCCCGATCATCAGTTTATTGAGGTCATCAGCATTTTCCGCGTATTTCAGGTCCCGCGTATATTCTTCCAGGAATTTGCTGCAAGATGAAAGCGTTAAGCACATCAGCAGTACAATGATATATCTCATGGTGCTTATGTTTTAAAATGAAATATTGATGCTACCGGAAAAGGTAGGTCGTAACGACAGGTTGATATTAGGCGAGGATCCCGACTGTGCCGGGTCCTGGCCCCTCAGCATTTTATTGCTCAGGATAAACAGGTTGGTGCCGGTGATACTGGCGTAGGCCGAACTAAGGCCCAGCTTCCGGATCAGTTTATCCGTGAAGTTGTACCTGAAAGAAGCGGATTGCAGTTTCACATGATCGGCACTCACTAACCTGACATCGGAATTATCATACATATCGTACACGCTTCCACCAAATGAATAGGCAGTTGCAGGGAATATATTCCACCAGGGCGTATTCAGGTTATTGTCTGCCAGTAATCCCGGAATATTGGTGTAGGCTTCATCACCAGGCCTGCGCCAGCGTTGAACAAACTCTTTACGCAGGTTCTGCTGCGGATAGGCTATCGCCGATGCATACCCTGAAGCGATCTTCAGCATGCGCACTTTATTACCCAGAGAATAAGTGATATTGAAAGACAAACCGAAGTTGCGCCAACCGAAATAGTTGGCAATTCCACCCTGGATAAAGGGCTCCCTGCGGCCGGATTCGCTCATCACCGCCAGGTAAACATCTTCCCTTTCCATTTGTGAATACAGCTTCTGGTATTCCGCGGCTTTGTCGCTTTCCGATCCGTAAAAAACAGGAGATCCATCAACCGGGCTCAGGCCTTTGAACTTATAGGAATAAAAAGTATTCAGGGGTTTTCCTGCAAGCTGAACTGATCCATCCAGGAAGTTCCTGTAGGTCACATTGTCCACCAGCACATTGTTGCGGTTATTGATGGTCCTGTTCAACACTTTGTTCAACACTTGTCCCAGTTGCGGATCGATCCGCCATACAAATCCGCGGCGTTCCCTGTTGAATCCTGCATTGTCTACGGCAGTGATCCGTAAGGCCACTTCCACTCCTTTGTTTTCCAGTGTTCCGCTATTGATCACATATTTTTCCACGCCGTTGATCTCAGCTACTGTTTTATCCAGGTAGGCATCCTTTGTTTTTTTGTAGAAGTAGCCTACCGAGCCGCCCAGCTTTCCTTTGAACAGGGAAAACTCTACAGCCACATTGGAAGATGCAGTACGCTCCCACTTGAGGTCAGGATTGGGATAATTGACGATATTGGAATAGGGCTCATTGTAATACACATTGGTGCTGAGGTTCTGGCGGATCACCATGTAGGCGGATTGGCCAGGCAGCATATTACCCTGCCAGCCCCAGGAAGCCTTTAAGGCGAGTTCATTGATCCAGTTCTGGTCTTTAGCAATATCATCTTTCATGTTCCAGCGGCCGGAAACTGCCCAGATAGGCAGGAAGCGGTTGTTGGACCTTGTTCCAAAAAGGTTGGACTGTTCTCCCCTGACATGCAGGTTCAGGAGATAGCGGTTATTCCAGGAATAGCCGGCAGTACCGAACCAGGCGAATTCATTCGTCAACTGGCGCTCGTAATACCCCAGTGCGGGTTTTGTAGACATCCACTGGTTATAATACCCGGTAAATGTGGTAGGCACGATATCGAAGTAGCCACCCATCTCGCGGAAATATCCTCTCCTGGTAATGTTGAAACCTTTGTACTCGGATGATTTGATCTCTATACCACCAGTTGCCGTCAGCGAGTGCCTGCCGCCTTCACCCAGTGATGTGATATAGTTAGTCTGCAGGCGTGCCGTATAATTGTTGTTGCGTGTTTCATGCTTCTGCAGTTCACCGCCTACAGGGGCAAGGTCCCATCTGGCAGTCTGGTCAGCACGGAGTTTGAAAATATAGTAGGAGTTCTTGGTATAATACACTTCCCTGTCGTTGCTGCTGATACCATACGCAAACGTGCCTTCCACATCCAGCCCCCTGGTTAGTTTCACTCTTAACAACGCTCTGATATTGGTAGCGAGCAGGTTGGTAAGATCGTTACTGTTATCGCGCTCATTCAGGATATTGTAATTATAAGAAAGTATGCCGTTGGTTTGCGGATAATAAAACAAACTTCCGTCGGGGTTATATGCAGGCATGGTACGGCTGGTATTGTACGCATAGTTCATGATGCCCAGATCGGAAGGGGTATAATTGCGGGTGGAATAATTTCCGGAAAATGAGATCTGCGCCAGGAATTTCTTATAGTCTGCCGTGAGGTTCAGCATGGAGGAATAGCGTTTATTGCTTTCGCCCCTGATCACACCGCCTTCATTCTGGTATCCCATGGACGCATAATATTTGATCTCGCTGGAGCCACCGGAAAGGCTTAACGTGTGGTTATGCGAAAATGCATCCTGGGTAATGAGGCCCAACCAATCGGTATTGACGTTTGCATAATAATCACTCAGGCGTTTGAACTCATCATAATTGATATTGCCCTTGTAATAATCCTGCAGGGCGCTTTCATAACCTGACCACTGGGTGATATTGTTGTATCGCATCCCCCGTTCCACCATTTCTTTGGAAACATCCATTCTTTCCCTGGAATTCATCATATACATGCTCCGGTCTGAATACCTGGGACGTTGTGTATAACCGGCAGTCATGGAATAGGTGATGGTGGGTTTGCCGGTCCTGCCTTTTTTGGTGGTGATCACAATCACACCGTTACCAGCTTTTGCACCATAGAGTGCGGTGGCGGAAGCGTCTTTCAAGACATCAATCTGATCAATGTCCTCAGGATTTAAGCCGGCAATGGCGTTGCCCAGCAGGTTTACAAAATCAAGATCATTGATCTGTTGGGGATCTACATTCACCGGATCAGTGAGCACAATTCCATCAAGTACCCATAGCGGCTCTCTGTTGCCGAGAATGGTGGAGGTTCCGCGGATCCTCAGTTTAGGGGCAGCCCCAACCTGACCGGAGTTTTGCATGAAGATCATTCCGGATACGCGGCCTTCGAGCAATTTGTCAACCGTATTGATGCCGGGCGTCAGGATGTCTTCCATTTTGATAGTAGTCACTGCGCTCGTCAGTTTCCTTCTGTCGATCTTCTGGTAACCGGTATTGGCCACGATGCTCACGTCTTCCAGTTTTGTTGCGGAAGGCTTTAAATTAATGACCAGACTTTTGGGGTTGTTGAGCATGGAAGCGGTTACAATGATGGTAACTGTTTCATAGCCGATATAAGAAACGGTAAGGCGGTCTCCTTCCTTTATATCTATGGTAAATAAGCCCGTGATATCTGAAGTGGTGGATACTTTGCCGGCGCGGTGCATGATGGTGGCGCCGGAAAGCGGATGGCCCAGAATATCCTGCACAATGCCACGGAGGGGAGCAAAGAGGTGAATGGTTTCTCCATATCTGATGGCATCTTTATCCGGTTGCCGGTCAGACGAGGCAGACCTGGGAGAAATAAAAATGTTTTTCCCTTTCAGGCTGTACTTCAAAGCCGGTTGCGACTTAAAGATTTCCTCCAGGAATTTTTCTACCGGAAGGTCCATGGCCTTTACTGTAACGGGCTTCGATATCCGCAGGACGGACTCAGAATAAAAAGATAAAAAGCCGGTTTGCTTTTTAATGGTGGATAAAACAGATTCCAAAGAAACGTTCTCCCCGGAAAAGCTGACATTCTGGGCCAGGCCTTTAGCGGAAACGTTCAAAATAAAAGCCGTCAATAAAATGAATGTTAGTTTCATTACTAACAGGGTTTTGGTTATGTACCGGCGCCCCACCCGGGCCGGCCAAGCACAATAAGCAGTTTTTTGCATAAATTGCAATGTTTGGGTGAAGAAAGCAGTCTTGGAAGAGACCTATCAGTTTTTGGTAATCCAAACTTATTCCGGAAGAGCTTCAGACCTCTTCCGGTTTTTTATTTGGAGAGCGGTGAACGTTTAATGCATCTTACTTTGTTGATTGTTGGTTCTATGATGAGCTTTATTGAGCTGTAAATCGTTTGTTCTATAAATGGCGTGCAGCGTTATCAGAGTAGCTTAAGAGTTTTTCCTTCCATCCGGAATTTCACTCCCATTTCCGTCAACACTTCCAGGATATCGGAGAGGTTGACATTCCTGTAAAACTCTCCTTTGAAAATGATATCCGGCACATTGTTACTGTACTCCACCCTGATATTGTACCACCTTTCCAATTGCTTCATTACCTGCCTGAGATTAGCGCCATTGAACTCGAATATTCCGTTTTTCCAGGCGAGAATCTGGTCAGGGTTAGGAGTATTGAGGATCTTTATTGGCTCAGCCGCCTGTATCGATTGAATGGCCTGCTGACCTGGCTTCAAAATAACTGCCGTTGCTTTTGAGTCAACCGGCACGGCCTTCTCATTGGTGACAGCAGGTAATATTTTTACACTTCCACTGATCAGCGTTGTTTGAATATTTCCTTCATCAGTATAAGCATTGATGTTGAAACTGGTGCCAAGCACCTGTACTGTTGACTGACCATCTATATCCACGGTAAATATTTTGGACCTGTCCTGCGCCACTTCCAGGTAAACCTCACCTGTTACTCTGATTTGCCTTTTCCCATTATTGAAAACAGAAGGGAAACTGATACTGGAAGCCGCGTTCAGCCAGGCTTTTGTACCATCGGGTAAAGTCAGTTGGTATTGGCCTCCATTGGGAGTGGCCAACTTTATCATTTTTCCTGCATCGGCCAACTGTTCGCCATCTGAATAGGCAATAGTTGCTCCAACGGCGATGCCCGTTTTATCAGAGGAAAGGTCAATTTGCTTATCGTCAACAGTCAGTACCGCTTTGTTGGTGCCGGGCAGGATGCCTGACGAAACAATGCCCGGACCAGCCCCCGGGGCTGACTTTGTCCGCATGTCGGCAGACAGCATTACAGCGGTTGAAATACCGGCGATCAAAATGGCTGCGGCTGCATAACGGACCCATGACCGGCGATAAAGAGGAACAGGTTTTACGGGGGGTGATTCCCGGGACATGCGCTCCGCCTTCAATTTCTGCTCCAGGTTTTCCAATACATCGGGAAAGCTGAGGTCATGTCCCCCCATTCTTCCCAACTGTTTTTCATTGCCTGCTGCAGCACTTCATCGTTTTGCGGGTCCTGCAAAAAACTGCGGAACAAGGTCAATTCTTCAGGAGTTATGCTACCCTGGAGATACCTGTCGATATAATATTCAAATGTCTGCGTTTGCATGTATTGGTATAAGAGTGTATGATTTTTGGAAAGAGGACAGGTTGGACTGAAAAAAAAAGAAAAAATATTTTTTACAGTACAAAACCAGCCAGGATAGAAATAATGATACCGGCATTTTTTTTCAGATAGTGCCTTAAAAACACAAGCGCTTCCACAATATGTTGTCGTACCGCGCTACGGCTGATGCCCAGGCGTTGGGCGATCTCTTCGTAGGTAAGGTCTTCTTTCCTGCTGAGAAAGAACACCTCCTTTCGGCGTGCCGGCAATTGGTCAATACCCCGTTGAAGGATCTCCATCAGTTCTTTGGATTCGAGCTCCTGCTGCCCGGTTTGACCGTAGGTAAGTTTATAGAGATGGTCGGGATTTATTGGCTGGCTACCCAGCATTTTCTGTTTTAAAGCGGCTTTGGCCCTGTTCCTTGTGATCACGAATATGTAGCCGGGGAAATTATCAATCCCTGTGATGGTATCCTTGTATTTCCAAAGGCTGGTAAATATGTCCTGGAGGATTTCCTCAGCCAGCTCAGGCTGTTTCAACCAGTAAATAAGGTATGAGTAAATACGGTTGGCATAGCGGTTCATGATAATGGAAAATGCCCGCTCATCGCCACGAGCAACTTGCTCCAGCAAGTCTCTCTCATCGTCCTCGATCTGTAAGTTGCCGTTACCCAATATGTAGCATTAATGATTGCTGGCGTAAATTAGAATATTTTTGGGAAACGAAATTACAAAGGCAGATTGGACCTGCAATGTAAGAACCTTCGGATCTGCAGAGTTCCAAACATCAAATCCGTAGAATTATTGCAAAACAGAAAAGGTATTGAGTAACATACCAGTCTTTACCGGATGATCACTAACTCTACTCAATTGCAATGGACAATAGCCTCAAATCATTGAGAAAATGGTTCGAAAATTCTCCAATTCCGGCAACAAAAAGAGAGATCGAGAAATCGGTCTCTCTTTTTTGTTTTCAGCCTGCCCTCCTGAATAATAAAAAGAATCGCCAACTACTGCAATACTAATTACAGTAATTGGCGATACACCAAACAAAAAGTTCAGTTCTTCAATAAGTGATTACATGAATTTCCTTACAAAGTTCCTGAAGCCAACTTTATCAGTCCGTGGATCAGGCGGGATACCGGCTATGTTTCCATTTTTGTCCACCACAACCAGCTGCGGATAAGCATACAGATTAAGGTGTTTGATAAACGGATGTTTTTGTTCCTGGTCTTCCGTATATAATTGCAATGTTTTCTTTCCTGAATATTTTCCAATACCCTGCAGCCAGTATTTCCTCTCATCAACCCCTACAGAAACGAAGCGGATATTTTCGTTTTTCATTTCCTCCTCCAGCTCGTCCATTGCAGGGGCCATTGCTTTGCAGCCTCCGCAGCCATTAAACCAGAAGTCCATTACCACCACATTGCCTTTGAAGTCCGCCAACTGGTGGATTTTTCCTGTTGAGTCAGGCAAAGCAAATTTGTAAAAGGGCGTGCCGGTCCTGAAATTGGATTGCGCATGATCATAGATGGCTTTTACCTGTTTAAAAAAAGGATTGCGAGCATCCACCTGGTCCAGGTAGAACTGGTACATTTTTCTTACATCAGGATTATCCATTTTAGCTTCTACATATGTCAGTGTTTGCCGCGATAACTGGTAATCCCTGACAATTGGTTTATCCTTCAGGTACTTCATTGCCATCTTGGCGAATTCCAGTTTTCTATCCTGTCTGAAAACATCACCTCCAACATAATAAGGATTTTTGAACTCCGATAATTGAATATAGTCGGATACCGCAGCTCCACCATGATAATAGATCACATTTGATTTGAAGAAAACATCGATCCTTTTTTTCTGTACGATATACTTGTTGAACAAATATCTGAGAGAATCATTTTCACTTTGTAGTGAACTGATGAACAGCATATAAAAAACGCCATCGTACAGTTGCCCCTTAATAATATCCCTGGCCTGTGGAGAAATATTTCCTTTAAATGATTTCAACGCTGCATCTATGGCGTTGAATTTCCTGTCACTGGATTCATATTTATAAGTCAGGGATTGTAATGCATACTTTGGGTCCTTATTGAAAAGATCCAGCATAGCCCCTGTTGCTGCTTTGGTCATATTCAACTTATCGCTGCCCCTTCCTGAAAATCCTATATTTACGATCCCAAATCCAAAATGTCCGGCAGTTTTCATCTCCGGTACGCTCACATGAATACTATCGGAAGGCTCCATCAGCATTTCATATACACCGGGAAAAACAAGAAATTTATCATTTATGAAAACAGATACATTGGTTGGTTTGCTGATATTGAATGCAAATTCAAATTTGCCGTTCCCCACCTCCATTTCATAAGTTGTTAACGACTCCCTCGTAATCAGAAACGGATCGGACATTCGCAAAGTTACTTTCAAAATGCTGTCTTCAGCGCCAGCCACAGTTCCGGTAATCTTAGTAATACCCTGAGCTGTTACTATGCAGTAAATGAATGAGAACAAAGAGATCAATGCCAGTTTTTTCATTATCTTATTTTTAAGACTTCAGTTAATTAATATTGATTTTGTGTAATACCGTTGTAATTGATCACAAACTGTGGAATGGGCAATACATAGCGCGGATCATTCGGAGGCAAATTGTAGGTTTCCGAACCGATAGTGCGTGTAAGCGTTTTCGCATACTGAGGATCACGGTTCAGTCTTTTCAGATCCTGCCACCTAATTCCTCTCGTTACAAGTTCTTTACGTCTTTCTGCCAGTATTCTGTCTAGTGCCTCCTTCTGGTTCTGCGCTGTCAGCGGAACAAAAGATTGGGAAATATATCTTTTGGATAAAAGGATATTGAGGGCATCCATAGCGCCATCGGGATCTCCCAGCCGGGCTTTGGTTTCTGCCAGTATCAACAATACTTCTGCTGTGGTAGTACCTGTAAACAGCTGACCGGAATAACTTCCCCGGAAAGAATATTTGTTGTCAGTTTCCTTTCTGAAAAACAATGATTTTCTCAGATCTGTATTTTCATACAAATCGTAGAGGTCGTCCGCTATCCTGCCATAAGTGGGGTTTGATGAACTCCTGGTCATGGCAGAAAACCTGAGATGCATTTCTTTTGATTCAATCACAAGCGGACGTGTGCCTGTATTGTTCACCAGGTTGAAATCCTCCACATAAGAATGGTATTTCAAACTGGAATCAGCACTTTTTTGAGCAGCCTGATACCTGTCCATGAACAGGTAAGCTCTTGCCAGTAACGCATAAGCGCCGCCCCTGGCCACCTGCGAGCGGATTATCTGTTCTACAGGCAGCAATTTCGAAGCGGTTTCCAGGTCTGTCACAATCTGCTGATAAGTAGCTTCCAGGCTCGCCCGGACTATCTTTTCATCCTTATCCGCCGTAAGTTTCAGGGGAATACCCAAATCTGCCGGCGCCGTATCGGCATCATAATACTTGCAGAAGTCCATTGCAATATTCAGGAATTGCCTGGACCTGTAAAACAAAGCACATCCTTTGAGGCGATCATATATCGCTTTGTTTTTTTCAGTTCTGTTGATAGTTTCGAGCCCTTCCAATACAACATTGCATATCTGCACCTGTATATAGGCTGCCACCCATTCATTTAACTGGGATGATCCATATTCGAGGTCCCGTTCCTTCTTCCAGGTAATGAAGTCCCTGTCTGAATTGTAATAGAACAGGCTCAATTGTTCGGGAGTAAAGTTGTAGTCATCGCAGGAAGTTTCTGCTGCACCTCTCCCGTCGTACTCGAACTCACTTGAATTCATCAGCAGGTCCAGATCATTCAGCGTAGTGGGTACTATCAGTTTGATATTCTGCTTTTCTTCCAGCCAACCTTTCGAGCAGGAGCTTACCAGCAGACTGATCAGCGCTATTGTTACAAATTGAATTTTCTTTTTCATCCTTACACTTTTAATAAATAATCGTCTGGTTCATCCCTTTTAGAATCCGGCATTCAAGCCGAATGCAAGAGAGCGCACAGGTTTTTGTGTGGGAAAATCCGGGTCAAGTCCTTTTTTATTTGCACTCCAGATAATGCCGAGATTACTGGCGTAGACGAACACACGAAAATTTTTGATACGCAGATCCCGTAACGTTTTCGGACCGAAGGTGTAGGCCAGGCTCAGGTCCTGCAGTCTGATATGATCGCCTTTGCTCACCACCACTTCTGAATTCCTGTAATAATCATCAGCCTGGTAATCGCCCGGATAAATCATCGCAGGAACATTTGTCTTCAACTCGTCTCCCGTTTTTTGCCAGCGATCATAATAATCTCCATGGCCATAATAACCGGAATACAATGATGCGTACATGATGGTATTACGCCGGAAATAATAACCAAATCGATAGGTAATATTGAAAGAAAGCTCCACCCCTTTATATCCAAACGTATTACGCAATGCGCCAAAATAAGGAGCGATGGCATTGCCGTTGTACACAAGATTATTAGCCGGGTCTTGTCCCAGGAACTGTAGGATCTTGCTATATTCCAAAGAAGGTTTGCCATCCAGGTACCCCTGGGTTGGCCGGTTGCAGGATCAAGTCCGGCCCATGGATAGCTGTAAATGCCAAATAAGGAACGGCCTGCTACCGGTGAATAACCAACAGGATTACGGATGATCGTATTATCATTGACACTGATAAAACTGTAGATGGAAGTGATGCGTTGGTATTTTGTCACTTTATCCTTTGCATAGGAAAAAATAGCCGTGGTTTTCCAGTTGAAATCACCTGCCTGAATATTGACTGAATTCAATTCGATATCTATTCCCCTGCCAGTCATATTCGCGAGGTTGCCCCTGTAAGAAATATAACCTGATGTAGGATCTATATCGCCATTGCCAATCAGATCGGTGCCTTTACGACTGAAATACTCGATACTTCCAGACAGTCTGTTGCCTGCCAGTCCGAAATCAATCCCCATATTCCACATTGCATTCTTCTCCCATCGTAAATCCTTATTGGGAGGATTCTGCAAATCTGCAGCAGGTATGGACATGCTGTAATTCGTGGTTAACCTGGCCGTGGTAAATGCAGTCAGCGTTTTATCTACATTGCCACTGTAGCCGTAGGTAGTCCGCAGGCTCAGTTCAGGTAACCAATGCAGTGTATAAAAACTCTCTTTGCTGATATTCCATCTTGCGCCGGCAGACCATAGGGGCACTGATTTCTGATTGGTGCGTACACCAAAAACATTGGACTGGTCTATTCGGGCAGAAGCAGACAATACATATCTCAGGTCAAAATCGTAAGCACCATTGATGTAATAAGAACGAAGCCTGTCCAATGTTCCGCTATGATCATCGTAGTTAGGGATTTTACTGTTGTAACCATTACCATACAGTTTGAAGCTGGAAACATAATCCACTGCCGCGCTCGATCCAACCACAGGATCAAAACCGTACAACCTGCTGGAATTCCCGGTGGTTCTTACCTGCCTGACTTCAATACCTGCAATCGCATGTACCTGGTGTTTCTTCCAACGCTGATCATAGTTCAATTGCAATCTTCCATTCAAAGCATTCAATTCATTAATGGAATTGTCGAGTCGTGCACCCAACGGAATATTTCGTTTCAATACCCCATTCCCGAATGTGGTGTAGCTGTTGATCTGATCACGCATGGTATAACTGTCCTGATCGTACAAATTCCTGGTTTTGCTCCACTGGTTCTCATACTGGAAACGGGCTTCAGCAGACAGTTGTGGCAGCAGAGAATATTTAACTGCCGCATTAAGCCTGGTTTCGGTAAGCAGGTTTTTGTTGTTCTGTAATTCCAGTTCCTTCAGTGGTACAAAATCCCAGTTGAGCAATCCATCTGATAAAGCTTTTTGTTTAAGAACGGAACTAAAGGTTTTGGTTACTGCTGCCGGTTCTCCATTATCATCTACCAGTCTTGCATAAGGGTACATCATCTCCTGCCCCATATTGTTAAGCATTTGTACTACTCCGGCAGATGACCTGTTACTTCTGTTGTACGAAAGATTGACGGTAAACTCCAGCTTCTCCACAGGCTTGAACACCTGGTTGCTATTGAGACTGATGCGGCTGAAATCATTGCCCACCTGAGCTTCCCGGTTCTTATCAAAGCCTGCGGAAAAATAATAGGAATACCTGGGACCGCCGCCATTCAGGCTCAGGGCGTACTGTTGCCTGATGGTTTGCTGGTAGAGATATTTCTCCATGTCCTTCCGAAGGTCGTATCCTCTCAATGCATCGATCATAGCTTCAGCTTCTGTTGCGCTGATCTTATTATTCTTTTGATCATTGAGGATTTCAACCACCGGTGAATAAGGGCGATAGGAAGCACTGGTGATAATATTGTTGTAAAATCCTTTCTCGAAAAGCATTTTTTCGATATCAATAAAATCAGACGGACCCATTTTGGAGATATAGAACAGATCTGGCTTCTCTCCTACCGTTGTGTTCAAATTAAAGCTGATGTTCATCGGCTTGTTGTATGATCCCCGTTTCGTTTTGATCACGATCACTCCGTTTCCCGCGCGTATACCCCAGATAGAAGCCGCTGCTGCATCTTTAAGGATACTGATATCTTCTACATCGTTAGGATTTATATTACTGAGATCCCCTTCATAAGGAAAATTATCCACTACAATCAATGGCTGGTCATTGCCCCAGATGGTAGCCTGGCCACGAATGGCCAACCTGGGTTTTGCACCACGCTCATCTACCATAATGGAAGGAGCTATCCCTTTCAGCCTGGTGATCACATCTGTGGATACCTGCCTGTTGAATGTTTTATTATCAACCCTTGAGAAGGAGCCTGTGGCACGCTCTTTCGGAACGGTCTGATAACCGGTGCCAGCGTTCGATACCGTTACCTCGTTCATCGTTTCAGGATTCGCTATCAGCACCAGCCCGGATAATAATAGCTGCTCATTGCCATTGACCTTTATTTTTCGGCTGATGGTCAGGTGCCCTACCAGCGATATTTCAACAGTGTACTCTCCCTTACCTACCTGTTCAATGATGAAGCTGCCATCGGCATTACTGGTGGTGCCTTTATTGCCTGGCTTAAGCCTGATGCTCGCTCCCTGAACAGGATTCCCGGATGCATCAACAACACGACCGCTTATTGGAACATCCGTCAGGAGCAGCAACCGGCGTAAATCCGTAGCTACCGTTTTCTTTTTTGAAATAAGAATGGTTTTGTCTTCAACACTGTAATCGAATGGCTGGTCTTTGAAGATCAGCGCCAACAGTTCAGTCAATGGCATATTCGCAACACTGAGAGTGATCTTTTTCCTGTCTGCGAATAGTTCTTTGTTGCCAAAGACTACATAACCTGTTTGTTGTTCGATGAATGTAAACACCTGTTTGAGCTGCAGGTCTTTTCCCTTAATGGATACTTTCTGCGCCATCATATTGGCGTTTGCCGAAAACAGAGCCAGCGTGAGCAGTACAAAAGTTAGTTTCATCGCAAGAACGGTTGTGCCACTGACAGCACGATGAGACCTCATTATTGTCGATCTCATAGCCAGCAGCGTTTTGGCTGGGGTTCGCCGCCAATCAGACCGGTCGGAAAACCAGGACTGAGAGGCGCAAAACCCCGAAGCGGAATTTGTCATACCTTCATGGAAGTTTTGGTTGAAAAAATGGATTCACGTCTATTAACCCAACCTGGACATCGCCGGAAGTGGTCTCAACACTTCCGGTTTGTTTTTTACAGGCAGGCCATAATAAAAAAATCGAACAGGATAATAAAATTGCTAAGGAAGCAGGATAAGTTTTCTACCTTCTAATTTGTAATGCAGGCCCATCTTCGCCAGGGCAGGCAGCAGTTTGTTCAATGTAACACCCCGGGTTATTTTTCCGGTCAATGCGATTTCAGGAATATTTTTCTCGTAAACGACTTCTATATCGTACCAGCGCTCAAGTTGTTTCATGATCTCCTGCAAGCTGGCTTCTTCAAAATTGAACAATCCATTTTTCCAGGCCATCACTTTATCGGTATCCACATTTTCCATCAACTGAACCGGCGCCTTTTCAGTAACCGATAACCGGCCCTGTTGTCCGGGCTTCAGCACCATACCTGGGTCAGCCATATTTGCCGCAGTTGAGATCGGGTTCATTCTTACAGATCCTTCCAGTAACGTGGTATTGATCATGGTTTCGTTATCATAAGCGCATACATTGAAATGAGTACCCAGCACTTCCACTTCGGCATTGTTCCTTGCAATTACCCTGAATGGCATCTCACGATTCTTCGCTACCTCAAAATATGCTTCGCCTGATAAATGCACGCTCCGATCCTTCCCCGCAAACACAGTTGGGAAGCGGATAGAGCTGGCGGCATTCAACCATACTTTCGTTCCGTCGGGAAGTGCAAGCTGGTATTGCCTTCCTTTGGGTGTAGACATAGTATTGAATGCAATTTCATCACCGGTTTTTTCATAGACCAGTATCCCATTCACTACCTTAGCCCTTGACCCACCCTGCAGGGCAACCACTCCATTCCTGATCGTATCCAGCAAAACCGTTGAACCATCGGATAAAGTCAGCATTGCGCCATTACGGCCAGGTTGAATAATGGTTTGAGTCCGATCAGCAGATACGGTTTCCGGCACGGAAGCTGGCCTGCCTGTCAGTAGCCAAATCGCTGTAAGTCCTGCCAGTACTATAACTGCTGCTGCTGCCCACCATGTTCGTTTCATGAAATGGATGCTGCCAGGAGACTCTACAGTTTTTTCTTCTTGCGTCACATATCTGAACATGAACTCCCAGTCAACCGGCACGGGCGTACTATCAACAGCTGTGTTGTCCAGTTTTTCCCCCAGGAATTGTTGTACAACCAGTTCATTCCCGCCGTCATTTATATTTGCGAATAATTCCTGCATTTCTTCCCAACTGATCTGTTTCAGCTGGTATCGATGCAGCAGATAGCCTAACCGGTCTTGATGGATCGTCATTGCCGAAAATTAAAATATTGTGTTGGATAAAAGGTTCCCTGTATACGTAGACAATCCCCGGAAGAAACAGGACTGAAAAAAACTACATTTTTTTTATGATGAGATGGAACAGGTTTGCCAGATGATAAATGGTAACAGTAAATGGGGTGCATGCCTGGCCAGATGTTCCCTGATATGCCGGAGCGTTTCCACGAGGATATTTTTGACGGTACTTTGAGAAAGTCCCATGATGGCAGCTATTTCTTCATGTTTTAGTTGCTGCATGCGGCTCATCCTGAATACCGCCTGCTTTTTTTCGGATAAGCCAGCCACAGCTTCATCGATCAGCCTCTGACTTTCCTTTGCCAGTAAAAGATGCTCAGCGTCGGACACAGTTTGATTCATATTGGCCCAAACTTCGCGCCTGAGTTGTTCACTCCTGGCCAGCTTCTTCAGGTAATTATAGGTATGATTGCGAACGATGGTGTAAATGAATGCCCGGGGCATTTCAACCTGGCCCATGGCATCACGGTTCTCCCAGATCTTCAGGAAAGTTTCCTGAACGATCTCTTCCGCATCTACCGCGGAATGTGTGAATTCATAAACAAAATTGAAAAGCTGTATCCGATATGCATCGAATAATTTCCGGAAAGCGTTCTTGTCTCCGGCGGCTATTTCGCGCAGCCATGCTTTTTCAATATCTGATGTTGCGGTCAGCAAGGGATAGTTGGCTCCTGCAGTTGATAGTGTAAAGAAATTGATATAATTATGGTAGGAAAGGTAAATAGAATGCAAACAAATGTAAGGAAATTTCTGCCTGAAAGCCTCCTGTTCAATATTGAATCGCCAACTACTGGAGTTCTCACTACAGTAATTGGCGATACACCTAACAACAGGTTCAGTTCATCAATAAGAGGTCACATGAATTTTCAAAATAAGTATGCGAAACCTCCATCTCAATTTCCACTGGTTCCCTGGCAAGTACTTTACCAACGAGAGCTTCGTTCACTATTTTGTTCTTTGGAATTGCCAGTAGCTTTCCGTCTTTGATCCAAACCTGTCCGTATCGTCCTCTTGCATAGAAAAGCTGGTTTAGTAAAGTGTCCATTTTATTGCCGGCGGCAATGGCCATATCCCAGTTTCTCTTTTTTGCAAAGGGCTCAGCTCTTTTTGGCGCATCAAATAAATAGATCCCAATAACTTTTACCTTATTCTCAAATACGTGTTCGAGTTGTTGCCATTTATCAAGAGAAGCTATGCAGGGAGTACAATAAAATGCCCAGAAATCGAGAACCAGAAGTCGATCAGAGTAATCACTCAGGCGAACCGAACTATCTTTGTTCGGATGATGTACAAGCGGAAGAGAAATATCCCAGAACGCAGGAGGTAAGCTATCTCCGATCACCAATCCCTTTTTTGAAATAAAATCTTCCAATAATGATTCTGTGTTATTTTGTTGAGCATAAGCAAAAGATTGAAAGATCAGAAGAGCACAAGCGGTCAACGCCAAAACTTTACTACAATATTTCATCCGTTTATTTTTTGTTTTTTCAATCACCGGGGATTTTGTTCCAGCTTATCATAAATAATAGCATATTCATGCAGCGGCCATGCGAATCTCAAATCTCCCGGAGGTAAAGTACGTTGCACAGCGCCATTGTTCCTGACAAGCGTTTTGGCATACCGGGGCTCTCTGTTAAGTCGCTTTATATCGCCCCAACGATTCCCTCTCAGCACCAATTCCCGTCTTCGTTCTTCCAATACCCACACTAATACTTCGTCTTTATTTGTACTAGACAGCGCAATATATTTACTGCGATCTATCCTATGTTTTCTTAAAAAGTTTAAACTCTCCAACGCTGTTGTTAATTTTGACTGACGGGCGCAAGCCTCTGCATGCAGGAGATACACTTCGTCAACAGCTAATCCTGAAAACAGTATTGGGCGGCTAAAATCATTGAATCCCGCGTAAGTTCCAAAAAGAGACACGCGGTTGTTTCCATCATTTTTAAAATAGTGATCAGGTCTCAAATCGTCATCCTTATATAAAGCAGCCAGTTCAGGATCAAGGTCCATCATACCAGGCATAGTGAGCTCAATCAACTGACCATGAAACAGAATTTCCCTGTTCTCATATAGAGAAGGAAATGGCTGCGTATTTACATTTTCCGTTTTATTAAGATCGAGCAAATAAGGATTGATCTTAATTGCTTCAGCAGCATGCATTTCTACTTTATCAAACTCATTCAATATGAGGTAGACCTTTGCCAGTAAAGCGTGCGCCGCTGCTTTCCCCGGCCTTGTAGTATGATTTGAAGAAACAGGTAATAACAATATCGCAGCTGTAAGGTCATCAATGATCTGCGCATAGGTCTTTTTTAGAGTAGCCCGGCTTACCTGCCTGTCGAAATTTACTTCTAACTTGAGAGGTATTCCCAGTGCCTGCTCCATTTCGGATACTGTTGGAGTTAAACAATATTGTTCTGCTAAATGAAAAAAGTTAAGAGACCTGATGAACAAAGCAGTTCCTTTTGCGCGGTCAAATTCCTGTTGATCATCAACATTATTTAAATTATCAAGGCCTTCCAATACCAGGTTACACTGCATAATCCGATTATAATTGTCCTTCCAGTCTACTCCTGCCTGTTCACCTGCAAGGGACATGTCGCCCTCCCAATCGTAAGCCATTCTTTCATATAAAGTGGTAATGCCTGTTGGGAAAGAATTATATTGAGCTTCGGTAATAAAATACTCATCCGATCCGCAAGCATTTAAATTAAGACCATTCACATTCATGTTCTTATTATCCAACAATGCTGCATACTCGCTAACATGAGCGGGAACACGTTGGCTCTGGTCGGATTTTTTGTCCAAAAAATTTTTGGAGCAAGCAGTTAGTGAAATTGGCATAAGCAGGTATACCAGCTTTCTTATGATCATCATTTACTAAGATTAAATTGAGAAAAATTCATTGCTACTATCAAAATTCAACCTGCAATCCTATAGCAAATGATTTAGGTGCAGGGTAATCGGCGTTTGGAAAATCAGGATCAATGCCGTGTTTATTAGCTCTCCATAATATGCCCAGGTTTCGTGCGTAACCATATATACGAATCATTTTTGCATGTATTTTTCCGGCAATCGATTCGTTTATCGAATAACTTACACTAACATCCTGCAGGCGAATGGCATCTCCTTTTGTGATGAGCTCTTCAGAATTCATATAAACAGCCCATCGCTGGTTGATATTATCCGGCGAGTATGCAGGCACCTGCGTGAATAATTCATCTCCCGGTTTTTGCCATCTTTTAAAATAATCCATATGATAAAGCGCGGCGGTGGCGGAATATTCTCTTCCTGGTAGCATAGATTTTCTTCTGAATACATATCCTGTTTTGAATGCTACAATGGCGCTTAGTTCCAGACCTTTCCAGCTAAGGTTATTTCTTATCGTGCCGGTAAAAGGAGGAACAGTTACCCCAGAAATAAGAATATCATTTTTGCTTAATGAATTGTAATATGTTGCATAGTCATGGCTTACCTCGCCATTAAGGTAAATAAGTGGCTGGCCGGTTAAGGGGTTTAAGCCATACCAGGGTAAAGCATAGATCAGGTCTACTGATTTTCCCAATTCAACAGGAGGTCGTCCTGTAGTAAGGAAATCGGCTATATTGCTTACAGCGGGCTTATTAAAATGTGTTATTTTATTACTGCTATAATTCAATAATAAGGTAGTTGTCCATCCTATTTCTCCGGTCGTATTCCGGGAAGTGATTTGTATATCCATTCCCAGGGTACGCAATGCAGCATAGTTTATTTTATAATTGGTGGTGACGCCCGTAGTAGGGCCCATCATATTATTCCCCAACAAATCTTTGGCATGTTTGCTATAATATTCAAAACTACCCGAAATACGATTATTCAATATTCTCCAATCTATTCCCCAATTGGAAATATTTACCTGTTCCCAACGGAGGTAGGGATTACCGGGGTGCCTCAGGGTAGCAACCGATAACCCATTTTCAGCATAGGTGCCGAGGGAGATAGTGGGATAGTGGCTCTGGCTTTTGTCGATATTGCCTGCACTACCCACAGTTGCCCTTAGCCGCAGGTAGGAAAGCCAGGAGACGTCATAAAAATGTTCCCTGTGCAAATCCCAGCTGCCTCCCAGAGACCAAAGCATAGTGCCGCGCTGGTTGCTCTTTACGCCTAACAAATTACTGCCATCCCAGCGCATGCTGCCACTTAAACTATACCGTTGCAAATAAGTATAGGAAGCATTACCAAAATAGGATAAGAACCTGTTGATGATCCTTGTATCGGTGGAGGTTGAAAACGGTATCTGTGCCGTTCCGGTTGGGCGTACCGGATAGCGGGTAATATAGTCGTACCGGGCTATCCCCTGCCATGTTTCTTTATTATAACCATATAGCGTAGTTCCGGGTTGCGTGCCGCTAACATTTTCACGTATCTCCACACCACCAAGTGCAGAAATTTCGTGTTCACCTGCAATTGTTTCACGGTAGTTCAATTGCAATCTTCCTGAATGAGAAGATAATTCTCTAATACCATCAAACATCTTTATTGCATCATGCGGTATAACTTTTGTGCCATTCGTCTGTGTATACCTGTTTACCAGATTACGTACATAATAACTGGTCTTGTCGTATAATGACACCTGTTTACTACTATTAGTATGATGCTGATAACTTAATTCGGCATTAAGACTTTTGAAAAAACGGTACTTAATATTTGTATTCAACCGTAAATCCTGCGAGACAGTGCGGTTATCAACCAGGTATCTGTCTTCCATTGGTTTATATTGCCAGTTTAATAAACCTATGTTTTCAGCATTGTCCCGGTATGCAGAGCGATATGCTTTTGCTATGGCAGTTGGCATTCCATGCTCATCTGCAATTCTGTCGTAAATATCAACAAAACCTGCATTGTTGAAGAAATTCAGATCCCGATGCGACAGACCATTATCTATTTCCTGTTTTTTAGTAACCCATACAGAGCCGCTTATTTCAAGATCAGGATTTACCCTGAATGTATTTTGAATACTTACATTGATCCTGCTGTCTTTATCCAATACAACATTGCTCCTGTTTTGATCATACCCGGCAGACAATACATATTTATGGTTGTTGCCACCCCCATTTACTCCAATTGCATATTGGTCGTTAATACCGGGTTGATAAAGATATTGTGAAGATTGTGCCCGGAGATCGTTATTACGCATAATGGTTTCCTGTTTCGTAAAATCATCCGGATCAATCAGTCCATCCCGTTGTTTGATCAATAGTTCAACATAGGAGGGCAACAGGGTTTGGGTGTTAATAGTATAAGCACCCCGCGTGAACAGCTCCTTCTGCGCCGCCATTACAACAGGAGCCGGCAGGTAGTTCTGATTATAAAAGAGATCAGGCTTTTCAAATACAGTAATGTTTTTATTGAACGTAACCCTTACCGGTTGATTATACTTTCCTTTTTTGGTGGTTATTACGATAACACCATTGCCCGCGCTGGCGCCCCAGATACTGGCTGCTGCTGCGTCACGAAGAATAGTAATACTTTCTATATCATTTGGATTTATTGTATTAATATCACCATCATAAGGAAAATTATCAAGTACAATAAGTGGACCTCTCAGGCTTTCTTCAATTGTACTCAATCCCCGCACACGAATTTCAGGTTTACCTTTTACATCTTCCCCCGCAAGTGTGCTGCGGTCGAACAGCAGGCCGTTTGCAATTCCTTCCAGCCGCTCCAAAATGGTGCCTCCTACGGCTCTGTTGAGCATTGCATTATTTATATGGGAAAAACTTCCTGTAGCCCGTTCCTGTGGTAACTCCTGGTAGCCGGTATTAAACTTCACTTCTACAGCTTCGATATTATTTTCTTTCTGGACCAGCTTAATTCTGATTGGTTCAGCATTTTTGATTATCAACTCTTTTTCATGGAATCCAATATAACTGATCACCAGTTTACTGCCCGGTGTTGTATTGATTTCAAAATAACCTTTATCGTCACTAATCGTAGTACCATTCTTCCCTCTTATACGAATGGTTGCCCCGGCAAGCGGTTGGTTATTCAATCCTGCGACATAGCCTTTGACTTTAATCAGCGTATCCTTTAAAAGATTCAATGTTCCGGTTGATTCAGGTCTACGGTCGGAACCAGGTTTGCGAGAAACCAAAATAGTTTTATTGCCAATCTTGAATTGCAAAAGTGGTTGAGATCTAAAGACTATTTCAAGAAATTTTTCTATTGAAACATCTTTAACAGATAAAGAAACGGGTTTTGCCAATTCCTTTATAGAATTATCATATAAGAAAAGATAACCCGTCTGCTTTTCTACTGAGAAAAACACCGATTCGAGGAGCACTTCTTCTCCGGAAAATGTCACATTTTGAGAGACAGCTTTGGCACTCACATTGAGAAAACCAAGGGTTAAAAATAAAGTCGTTAGTTTCATAACTAACAGGGTTTGGGTGAAATGACGATTGCTCCCACGAGCCGACCAGCCACAAAAAGCAGTTTTTTGCATACTTTCGTATTGTTTGGGTGATGTAATACCGTCCTTCCCGGGACTATTTTATGTTACCCCAGACATCCAGCCAGTGATGTTATCGCATTACTGGCTTTTTGTTTGGGTACTCTTTATTTTAGATCATTAGCCTTTTTCATCAACACTATCTAAAGTACTATCAATGTTTTTTCTTCCATTTTACATTTAATCCCCATGTCGCGTAATCCATCTAACACAAAAGACAGCTGCTCATTCCTATACATTTTCCCTTTTAGAATATTAGCAGGAACAGGTCCTTCATAGCGAATATCAATATCGTACCATCTCGCCAGTTGAGCCATCATCGCACGGACTCCCAGTCCATTAAAATCAAATATTCCATTTTTCCAGGCCAAAGCCTGGTTAATGTCAGCGGTGGTTAAAATGATCTTGCCAGATTGTTGAAGGTCTTTATCTCCTGTTCCCGACGCAATTGGTTGCAGTGCCTGTTGTCCGGGTTTTAGGATGACTGAATAGTTTTTAATGGTAGGGGTATTATTTGGCAACACGCTTACACTACCTTCTATCAGGGTCGTTTTAATATAGCCATCATCGTTGTATGAATTAACGTTGAAGCTGGTTCCCAACACCTGCACGGATGATTGTCCGTCCACATCAACCCAAAATGGTTTTGCTTTGTTTTGCGCTACTTCCAGATAAACCTCACCAGTAACTTTTATTTTTCTGTTTTCATTATTAAATGCAGACGGAAAACTAATGCTGGAAGCAGCATTCAGCCAGGCTTTGGTACCATCTGGTAATACTATCTGGTACTGCCCGCCATTGGGAGTAGCAAGCATTATCATCGTGCCAGATTCGGATAATTTTTCACCATCCGCATACGTAACGTCATTGCCAACCCTAATACCTGTTTTATCAGAAGAAAGATCAATATTTTTATTGTCAACAGTCAGCATCGCCTTATTGGTTCCGGGATGGATATCTGCTGGAACGATATGCGCTAATACTGTATCAGATTTAGTTGATTTTCGATCAGGAGACACAACAATAGCGGTGATGATGCCACCCATCAGTATAATTATTGCGGCGGCATAGCGGAAAAACCGGCTACGCAGAAAATGAAGGCGGTTGGCTGAGATACGTGGCGGCTCACTATTTAACTGGTTTTCGATGCGAGTATACAATTTTTCCAGTCCTGGCTCAAAATTGAACTGCCCATTCTTCAGATGCTCCAGGATCAGCTCCCTGGCCTGCTCTTCATTGGACCTGCTCCCGAGTGCAGCGGTCAGTTCCTGCCTTTCAGGTTCTGTAAGCGACTCCTGCAGGTAGCGGTCCATTAATAATGCGAATCTGTCTCTGGTCATAAATCTGTCTGTACTATAAAGACGGCGTAAAAGGGAATTGACTAAGTAGCGTTGAATAAAAAAAATGGTCTTCCCGAAAAATTATGACCACCCGCGAAGTAATATGAGTACAAGAATGGTATTTCCGGTATTTTCCTTTAGATATGTTTTCAGAAAATTCAGGGATAATACGATGTATTGAGCCACTGTCACTTTATTGATCCCCAGTTCTTCGGCGATCTGTTCATGCGTTTTTCCTTCCAGGCGGCTCATACGAAATACCCGCTGTCGTTTTTCGGGCAACTTATTAATGCCATTTAGCAATAGCTGGTAGGATTCTTTGTATTCCATTTGCAGGGCCGGTGTTAACGGATCCGTATCCACAGTGGCAGGTACTGGCGCCTGTATTTTTTTTCTGAAAGAGTCGAAAATAAGATTGCGGGCTATAATAAAAAGCCAGTTCTCAAAACTAGCCAGGTCCGGCAGTTTTTCCTTGTTGCGCCATACCCGCAAAAAAACGTCCTGCGTCAGTTCCTCCGCCATTTCCGCCGATTTGGTATAGGCTATCGCCTGGGAATACACGGTTTCGCCGTAAGCTCTAAGCAACTGCCCAAAAGCCTGCTCATCCCTGCCGCAATGCGAAGAAGCAGGTCCTTTTCATTATATGTTGAAGCTGTATTCAATATTTCCTTTTAATAAATAGTCGCCGCAAACTATGATAAAAAAGGAAAATGGGACAAGATCAATTTTCAAGTACTACTTATCAGTTTTCAAGTTTATTCCTCCAACGCCATGATAAAAGTGCAATAAAAACCCGGACATCATTTCTGATTCCGGGATTCTCATTAAAGTAACCTAAAAGATTGGACAGAGCAATAAAAAACAACTATCCGGAGAGTAAGTGTCCGCTCGCTTTTATCGGGATTTCTATTGCATCATCACATTCAAACAATCAATATAAGCATCATTCATGTATTTACGCGAGAACGACATATTGTTATCAAAACCTTTCTGCTCGGGATTCAGCTTCAAATGTACAATATGCTTTCCCTTCGTCACATTCTTCAAAAGCAGTTGATTGGAATTTGTCCAGGTTTCCCAATTGCCTGAAGACTCCAGTATGAAAGTACCGGCATCTTTACCATCGAAGAAGACTGACCGGATAAAGCAGTACACATCGTGCGGGCCATGTCCATTGGACCCGCGTAGCGAAATAAGATAATCGCCATCCTGTGGCAGTTCAATTTCAAAATTGACTGGTGCAGGGCTGCTTGAGAGATCACGCACATAACCCGAACCGGAAAAACCTTTTGCTTCCGCTGCGATCCCTTTGTTGCCAGCCCTCTTCTCCGCTTCATAACGTGCCGTGAATGATGAATGAATCGCTGGAGCAGAAAGATCCGACCTGAAACCTTTGCCATCTTCTGCATACACTGAATAGAAACCATTCGGCCTGCCTTTGAGTGAATACGGAGCAGTTGCGGGCTCTTCCAATCCAGGCCCAACCACTTTGTAAGTCAGTCCCGGCAAAGCTTCCCAGCTGATGACAGTATCAGCTTCCTGAAGAACAGGTTCAACCGGCGACCAGCATTTTTCCGGACCGGCTTCCACCAGATTCATATTATTATTCTTCGCTCCCTCCTCCATTTCGATCCGGATCTCGAACTTTCCACTTGCGGTGGAAGGCAGCGTAAAAGGCAATGACTGTTGTTGACCATTGACAGTTAACCGGCGGACCTTATTACCAGTACCTGTTACCGTTATATCCAGCACCGCATTCCTGTACTTGAATCCCTGCAGACTGATCTCTCCATGTACCAGGTCTGCCGGCACTGTTGGCGAAAAAGCCAACCCTTCCTCTGTCATATTCATTCCAAAGAGCATCCGGTATACCATACTGATATAGGAGGCTACCGACCATAATTGCCGGTCTGAATTCAGTGCAGTATTCTGATCGAAGCCGGTTTCATAGGTCATATTCTCTTTGTGCGTCAGGAACATGGCGCCCTGGCGTATTTGAGATTTCATGAGATGACTGGCCACGGCCATATTACCAACAGACCCCGCAGTATACAGCAACGGCGTTTGCCAAACCACCCAGATACTTTTATTGTGATAGGCAAAATCATCGGGAATGGTAGGAAACAATACCGCTCCTCCATAGGGATATAACGGATACTTATCCACGATACCTGTTATCTGCCCCGGTGCTGCAACACCTAACAATGCACACAGACCATTAGACATGATATCAACACGGTCAGAACGGCGATAGTTCATGAACGCCGGATAGAGATAAGCGGCATACAATCCTTTGTTGTCATCCCACATATATTTGTTCAGGCCTTCACGGATACGGCCGGCATATTGTTTCCACTTGTCTGTTTCCTGCTGCTCCATTCCCAGGATCATTGAAGCTTTCCGCAGGAATTCATAAGAAAAGAAATGCAATGCATTGGTGCCGCTGGAAAATGATTCACCGATATTCTCATTGGAGAACCAGTTGGGATAGGTATGCGTACGCCAGTCCATGGAACAGGCTTCCCCGCGGAACAGGCCAATCTTTTCATCGAAAGCAACATGAATATCTTTTTGGGCAGTATAACGGAGACTCTCATACGCTTCTGCCAGCCATGCTTTATCACCTGTTACCAAATAATACTCCCAGGCGGCCAGTGCCCATACCACGCGGTCGGTGGAAATTGGCCAGGATCCGCCAGTACCGGTATCCTGCAAGGCTTCCTTTGGATTCTTCAGGGTTTGCTTGCGAAGAGTGCGTACAGCAATATCCTGGTGGATCCAGGAAAAGGCAAAATAAATACTGTATACCACATCGCGCGTCCAGGTATCAGGCCAGAGCGCTCCTGTCATGAAAGTGGTGTCTGTACGAAGATTCAGCTGCATCTCTTCCAGGGCCATATTGTACAGGGCCACCAGCATCGTATTGTCCTTAGCTGTAAAACGGGGGAAGGCTGTAATATCTTTTTTCAGTTTCCATTCATGTCCCTTTCCATGATAATCGGACAGGATCAATGAATCGGATATGGCGCGCGAAACACGATCACCCAGAAAAGAAGCGTCCACCACGCTATCTGAAAAAATAGAAAAAGGTAATGGACTGCCTGCTTCGCGGACCACCGTCCAGTGAGTTGAAAAATCGGTATTCCGGTTACTGGTTTTCAGCACAAGGCTTCCTGCTTCCTGGGCCAGTATCCTGTTATTGCCGGCCTGCTGATTGGTGAGCGTATACCAGCTGCAATTCTTCATATGCCGGATATCGAATCCTTTGAAATTCCAGGTGGTGGCTATCTCTGCAGCATTATTTTCAGCAGCGCTTACCACTTTGCCATCACTGGTAACGCTGAGATAATGGCCTGTCTTTTTATTGCGCATACGCACCTGCGCAGAATCAGTAGCTTCCATCACCCAGCGATAACTGTCGTCAGCAGGTTGTTTGCCGGTTTTGAGCAATCCATCGTCTTCATAAAAATATTCACCGGTCTCCCTGCACTGGAAGCTCCATTCCGAGTAAGGCTGATTTTTCTTTGCTGCTACTTTGCATCCTGCGATTGCTATACCTGACAGGATCATCACAATGGCTATTAATCGTTTCATCATGCTCAAGGTTCAAAATTTTCCCAGGCAGCCGCCACCAGTTGCGGACGCGGCACATACAAAAATACCTCCGGGTTGGATTCGAAAGTTTGATAAATGGATTTTCCCGGTTCGATGCCCAAGTCGGGATATTGACGCGGTGATTTGCAAACCAGTTGGGAAGTTTCGTAATGAGGATTGGCCTGCCAGCGAATGATGCCCTCTTCGTCGAACACCGGAAACCAGGCAATGCCTTTGTGTTTCCGCACGCCGTCATACACAAAACCATAGTCACGATCGCACCAGGCGCCGAATGTGAGCGGCTCCCTGCTGTTGGCGCTGATAGTGGCATGCGCCCAGTTGGGAGGCACTATCACCACATCGCCTGGTTTCGCATATACTGCAAAACAACGACCGGGATCGTCCTCCGCCGTTTCCTGCATATAAATAATGGCTTCGCCAGTCCAGATCTCATACACTTCAGGAGTGGACCAGCCACTGTAAGGCGAGATCTTGTGGATATGCCCCTGGCTGCGGATCGGCTCCCGGCCCAGTTTTCCGGCTGCATAGGTTACCACGCCAAACAACAAATGCAACTCTTCCAATATCGCCCTGTGCTGCTTTCTGCCCACATCCATGGCGATGGTGTATACAATATCAGGACCACCGGTACCTGGATCCATCAGGCTTTTCCGGATATCATCCAATCTCCGGTTCTCTGGTTCCGGTCCAAACACATCTTCTCCATACATAAAACCCATCGGCTCAAAAGTTGGCCGGATATCGAAACCGGGATCATACATTTTTGATTCAGGCATGATTGCGTACAAATGCTTTTAAAGTGACACATTGTTTTCCTTCAGAGAGACCAAAAGGGCGGATTGTGTATGCCGTTACACCGGCAGGAACAATGAATGTTTCTGCATAGTGAACGATAAAAGGATCGAAAGCGCCATCGGGACTTTCTACCATCGCCTCCTCTCCTTCTACAAGATTCAGCACATTCACGCAGCCTTCCGTATGGTGAGTAACAGGTTGAGTAAACCAATGTCTGCGCGTTTCAATGAACTCGCGCTTGTGTAGTCCGGTACGTTCTTCATACCAGCCTTCGCCGGAAGCGATAGTTTTTTCCTGGTGCAATAGTTCTTTTTCCACCCAGGACGCAGTGCGCTCCCAACTGATGGAAGCCTTGCCATGGCCGATATTGATGGGTCGCGGACGGCCATCCAATCCCAAACGTCCCCAGTCCCATAATTTGAAAGTGAAAATATAAGGAGTGGCGCTGATCTCCAGTACCATGGAATTGGAGCCGGAACAATGTATGGTGCCGGCGGGGATCAATACATGATCATGTTTTTTGACGGGATAAGTCTGTACATATTTTTCAGCATCGAATGCTCCGGTGCTTTGCGCTTGCTGCAATTCATTGATCATCGCTTCTTTATCGATCCCTTCTTTTATTCCCAGGTAAACCACTGCATCATCGGCGGCATCGAGAAAATAATAGCTTTCGTCCTGCGTATAGTGCATTCCAAATTTCTCCTGGATATATTCAGTGAGCGGATGCACCTGCAGGCTCAGGTTGCCGCCTTCCATCGTGTCGAGGAAATCAAAGCGGATCGGGAACTCATCTCCGAATCGTGCATGAACCGGATCTCCCAATAACTGTTTGGGATATGCGAAAACCAGGTTACTGGCAGGGATCTCGAATTTAATATTGTCGAATCCCAGCAGCAGGCTGTTCTCTTCCGGAACACAATCGAAACACCAGGCGAAATTGGGTGTATTGCGGTCCAGGTCGCAGACTTCTTTCATCCATTGTCCACCCCAGGGGCCGGGATCGAAGAAGGGAACTACACGGAATGGTGTTTGCGTAGCCTGGCGAAGACCGGCCAGTACAGCTTCTCCTGTTGTCATTTTAGGATTGCCGGGGATATTGGTATCCAGCACAAGATCCCAGTGCGGCATCAGTTTCTTTTTAAAACGGTCGCAGATCCGCCAGTCCACGAAGAAAGCGCGTTTGTATTGCAGTGATGCGCGTTCGTCTGCATTCTGTACACCGATATTGCTCACTGCATTTTTTCTGAAGCGCATCTGGATCTCCCAACGCGCCATATCAGCATACACCAGCAGGTCATATTGTTCCTGTATATAGGCAGCTCCTGTGCCATAAATGAATATGAGATCGTGCTCCGCGTTTTCGATACGTTGCCGCAGGGATGCGGTTTTATTGTGATCGAAATAACAATCGATGTTGCGGCGGGTCATATAGCCGAAAATTTCGTCACCGGTAATATCATCCTGTAGTAATTGATCCAGGTCAGCGCTGCTGCGCATTGCTTCTGAACTGTTGAAGAGCATGGCATTTTCAAATCCTTCCTGTAAGGCGTCTGCGATCTCCTGTTCAAATACGCCCTGGTAACATTCCACTACAACGATCTTTTTCTGTCCATCCCCCTTCGTAAGTTTCCTGCCCAGTTCTTTCAGAATAGCATTCCATCCCTGCCAGCATTGATACTTACCGGCAGGCATTTTCACAAAAGGGTATTTGTCATAATTCGACTTTCTCTTCATGATCTTATTTATTGACCGATTGGTACTGTTTTATTAAACGATATTCTATACCCAGCAGGGCGGCCTGATCGCCGGAAGCGGCATTTACGATCTCTACATGTCCGGAGGGGCACCAGGCCAGTCTGCCCACGCGCTCCTGCAGGTATGGGAGGATCACTTCACTGCTTTTCAGGATACCGCCACCCAGCACAATTATACTGGGATCATATGCGTGAATGCAGTTGACCAAAGCAGCAGCCCAGATATCCATACAGTTGTTCCGCAATGCAATTGCTTCCACATCACCTTCGCCGGCCAGGGCAAAAATTTGTTTGAAATCATATTCTTTTGCGCGGGCTTTGAAAGCGGCTGATAAGCCTGGATGTTCCTGGATGATGGCGGGGAGGAATGCAGAAGAAGCTAACGCTTCCACACAACCGCGATTTCCGCAGGAGCATGTTCTGCCTTTATAATCCACTACAAAATGTCCCCCAGCGAGCCTGCCTGAAAATGCTGGCCATAGAGTACTTTCCCTTCGAGGACCACGCCAGTACCAATGCCTGTACCGATGGTGAGCATCACTACATTCTGATGACCTCTGGCAGCGCCATATTGCCATTCACCGATCATGGCCAGCCGTGCATCGTTGTCCATACAAAAGGGGACGTTCCAGTTACTTTCTGCCCAGGCATTGAAGTCCACATCAAAAGCGTCATCATATTTCTGATTGGTGGAGATCACGGCATTCCGGACAGGGTCTACCAGGCCCGGGAAGGCCAGTCCCACTCCGCCCAATTGATCGGGCAGTACTTTGCTGCCGGCCATCAGTGCATTCACTGCCGATTCTATGAGGGGCAGGTTGCCCTTTACACCGTTGCCGGCGTTGGCTTCGAAGATCTCGAATGCTTTTACCTGCCCGTTGTACATCAGGCCTGCTTTGATCAGAGTTCCCCCTAGGTCTATTCCTATTCTGTACATGCGTTGTATTTAGATTAAGGTGGGTATTCCGTTTTTGTCAATTAACCGGCGGGCAAATCCGTTCTTCCGGATCTCTTCATAATTGTGACCAGCATCTGCCGGCCAGGATGCGCCGAAAGAAAGCAGCTGACTACCGGTATTGGCTACCCGATGCGCTACTCTTCCCGGAATGAAGTGAAGACTTCCGGGAAACATTCGTTCGGCCCATACTTCACGGTTCTCATTCATCAGAATCAATACGCCTTCACCTTTTATTCCCCAGTAATATTCCGCGCGGTCTATGAGTGCATGAAAATGTCCTTTGGTCATGAAGTATTCATTGCCCACTTTACCGGGATGGATATGCGTAAGCCCGAAATAGAGGCCGCCGGGCGTTCCTTCGGCAACGGGAAGAAAACTGCTCACTTCATATACCAGGGTTTCGGGGTCTGTCTTCCCGAATACCTTCGTGTCCTGGAATACATTGTCCAGATCTTTGATCCGGCGGGTGGCATGTTCAACGCCTTCTCCCTGCAGGATACCGCCGTTAAAAAAAAGTGTTGGATTACTTACTGCTGCACTTGTCATGTCTTTTTACTTTTTGTTTCGATGGTTGTATTGTTTCAATGGGATCGTGATCTTGTGGGGCCTGGAGGGATCCAGTACGATTGCTTTATCATGTATGCCCCAATTGCCATACTTCACTTGAATGGCTTTGCAATCATTACTGTTCAATTTTTCTATTTCCAGTATTGCATTTTTTCCGGCAGCATCCACCTGTACGCTGAAAGAAACCGGACCGAAAACGGTATGCAGGTTGCTGACACTGGTCTTCATGCCGGGTTTCAGCCATTCAGGCGGCATCCCTTCCAGCAGGTGCAGCTCATGGCCGCGGTCCAATACCAGCAGGTGCACTGCCAGACGAACGAATTCGGCGCTGGCCCAGTTGTGCGGCATATCGCCTACATATTTCGCCTGCAGGTCGCGGGGATTCTGTTCTTCACGCCAGGCATATAACGGTGATGCATGGTTGGCAAAAGCATACAATGATTCAATTGCCTTGTCTGGTTGGTTCATCCACAGGCAGGCATGTCCGTAGAAGCTGGCAAAATAGTTCCAGATGCCATCTATCAGCCAGCCTGTGCCCATTACCATACCTTCCTGCAAGGTGTTGTGCAGCATATTCATGGTGCCTGTCATCAGCGGGTCCTGGCTGTTGAATAATTGTCCGGGATAAACAGCCTGGCAGAATGCCCATTGCGCGCGTTGCGGAATGGAGCGGCGATCAGTTTCCATTACAACAGGGATATATCGATTGCCGAAATCATCAGTGCCGAGGTCGCGGGTAGCAGCAGCCTGGAAAACGGCGTAGAAATTATCGTATTCTTTTTTCAGGATGTTGGCATCCTGTTCCCGGCCGATCCATTCAGCAGCATGTATCATTGCTTTCAGACCGATCAGGTTCCAGTAAGTGTTGGTATATTCAGGTTTATCTTTCGCTCCCCATAGTCCTCCGTCGATCTCACCGGGGGGGATCAATCCGTCATCCAATGCTGTATTGTTTTGCAGGCTTTGATTCCGGAGGGTTTTGATATAGGAAACGATCCTGTTCAATTGCGGCCAGATGGAACGCAGCCATTGACGATCCTGTGTAAGTAAGGCATGTTGCACACAGGTCCATAACACGATGCCGTTCTCTTTCCAGTAATCATCGCTCATTTTACGCATGCCGCCATCTGGCTGCTGGAATGAAAGCATGTATTCTATTCCCTGCCGTGCATCCTTCCCCCTTCCCATCATGGTCACTGCTTCCAGCAGGAATGCGCCATCCACTATCCAGAGCCCGCGGTAACAGGTTGGGCCTACCTGGAAGGCAATACTGTCATGTTTCAATTCCCGCGCCTGCCATATTCCACGGAGCGAAGCATCTATCAGATCCTGAATCCCGGTATCGGGTACTTTTATATAATCGTACGGGATATCAGTCTTTGTTGTCCAGTAGTTGATGATCTCCCGGCGCAATGCATCTGCACGCTTCAATAATATTGCAGGATCTGCTTCCAACTGACGGGCCAGCGAAGAAGCCAGTCCATTATCATACACTGCGGCTATGCGTATTGTTTCTCCTTTGTTCACCTGAACAGGGGCCAGTTCCAGGAAGACCTTCCTGTTGGTATCGGCCAGATTATGTCTTACGCGAGCCACCGTTTCACTCAGGTAGAGATGCGCTGCCCTTCCCAGGGAATCGGTCAATGTTACTGTGCGGCCTTTCACTGTTACACGGCGGGTAGTATTCAGGGCCACGACAGGATTTATCAGTTGTTCATTACCGGTAGTATTGCTGATGGTTGTGAGTAAAAGATCTTCGCGGTTACCCAGTTTGGTGGAGCGGCCTGAACTGATATAATCCTGCCCAATGGCCATGGCTTCCTGTGTAATGGTCATTCCTGCATAGGTACAATTGGTGGTGACGATGGGAACGCGCGCATTGAATAGTTTTTGAGTTCCAATCTTTACACCTTCATCTGCGAGCAAGTGCACCACTGTTTGAAATCCCCGGTCATTGGCATAAGGGTAAAATTCTTTTCCGCCAAAATCGTACAGTAGTTGTCCCAATGGACCTACCAGGGTTTTACAGGTATCATCGGGATATGAAATACAGGAGACATGCCATTGCGGTGCGTAACGGTAATCCACCGTTCTCCATTGTGCGTGTGCTGGTGATAATCCCAACAGGCAGCTCAGCATGAATAATAACAGCCGTATCCTGTATTTATTTTTTTGCATGTCCTATGGAATTATTTGTAGTTTTTTCAAAATGGTTTCGCCAATGGGTTGCCCCACTACAGCAGGAGTTATCAACAGGTAACCGCCGCCGTTAGTATTGGCTATCCGGGCAATACAGGGATAGCGTTCAGTAGTTGCCGGATATAATAAATGTTCATTGGTTGTGGTATAGGCCAGCACTTCAAAGTTCCAGGGTTGGAACAAAGTGAAGTCAGTGTAGGCGGTACTAACGGGAATGTTTACCTGATCAATGCCTTCCAATCCGGTATGCTTTTCGAAACTGATACCGGATCCGTTGACAGCAAAGCCAAACAAACCGTTTTTGGTGCTCCAGGAATTGAAGAACTGTTCTGACCCCCAGTAGTTGATGCCTTTTCGTTTGGGCGTAGACAAACCCAGACCAGGTAATGCTTCATCGATGGGCTGCCAGCTTTTCTCATTTGTCATAACCCCGATATTCGCCTGGTTCTGCTCCGGTATTCCCATCTTCAGTCCATCATTGATGAGTTTTACTGTGATAGTATTTTGTTGGTTGAAACGGAAAGCCTGCCAGGCAGTGGTACCTGGTCTAATGATGTATAGCCGGCTTAACATTTTGTACCGGTGTGTATCGGGATAACCTGTTTTAGTTGGATATTCATGGCGGATGAATGGTTCCATATCCCGGTAGTTTGCTACGGGCTGGTTATTGATGAAAACGCTGTCGAGACCAGCCAGCGCACCAAGCTCAATATAAAGTGGGCCATCAGCATAAGCAGCAGGAAGAGAGAATGAGGTAGTATAGTATCCATCTTTCTTTTGCCAGTTGCTTAGTGCTGTCTTTTTTCTTTCAGCTAAGTATTGGTACCAGTCGATGATACCGCATTGCTCTCCCAGGATGCCGGCTCCGTCTTCATCTGTCTTTGCATTGGTACTGGCTCCATAGAAAACCACTGTTCCACCCTGCTCAACAAATTTTTCCAGGATGGCCTTGACCGGTTTTCCGCTATAAGTGAATAATGGTAAACGGTTGCCGGTGATCACCAGTTTGGCAATGGGTCCGCCGGGAAGCTTTTCCAACTGGTCTATATTTAACTGCTCAATATTCAATCCTGGTGCAACAGTATGGAAACGGGGATCATAGAATACGACTGCCTTTCCCTGCTTCATCGGCCCTACCGCTTTTTTGGAAACAGGCTGATAGTTGAATGTTGCCGGAACAGGCGCTTGCCATAATTTTTTTTCAGCGCCGGTTACCACAGCGCTTTCCATATTCCTTACATAAACTTCTTTAATGCGTGGATCATTCACCGTTATGTTCAGTTTTCCATCCTTGTAATTCAATACAAGTGATCCACCGGGCGTGGGTATGGAACAATCATAACTGGTCCAGCCGGACGGTACCGCAGGCATTACTTTTACTTTCGTCCACCCTGGCACCATCGCTTCTACTCCCAGCAGGTCTTTCACAACAGTCTCCAGCAGATTGCCGGCGGCGGTGGCAAAAACATTCCCGCCCGTTGATATGCCGGTGGTATCGAGTGTTTCTTCGAGCAGGCCGGGATATTTTTCGTCTTCGATGGTGGCAGCTGCAAGATCCAGCAAATGCCACGCACCGGTAGTATCGTTATTTTTGAAACGGGCTTCGGCTTCCCAAAGGTTCCACCAGGGCCATACACGAACGTTCTGGTCATTGTCCAGACCAACATGGTTCATGCGTGGGCGGATGGTGACTGAACCGTAATCGCACCAGTTATGTTTTTTCAGAAAATCAAGTGTTTGCTTCGAGCGCTGCTCATCGGTGGCGCCGATCTTCAACAGCATCGCCTGCGATGCCTGGGAACTGCGGCGGCAAACGCCATCCCATAAGAGCATATTGCTGAAATAGCCTTTATCATCATTCCAATACTTTGTATTCAGCGCATTCACTGTACGGGTATACAAAGTCTGTAATTTTTTTGCATCTTTTGAATTTCCAATAGCTGCTTCGATGAGTGCTGCATAGTTCAGCATGGAAGCATACATGGCATTGGAGGCCAGTGTTTGTACGCCGTTAGTGCTCAGCATCATGATCATATGGTCCATAAAGTCGGTCACATCGGTGATCAGTCCGTCTTCATCATAATCACGTTTGATCCAGAAATTCACCCAGGGCCGCATCAAAGCGGCATCTTTCTTCAGTGTATCTAGGTTGCCGGAGAACTGGTACCAGGTCCAGATGGAGCGCATCGTCCAGCCAACTTCCGAAGCAGTGCCACCCTGTGATGGGTCATTGGAATTCTTGCAATCTTCCGGTTGCATCATCGCATAACGCTGCAGGTCATACGAAAGTGATTTCCTCGCCATCTCTTCACGGCCCGATACCAGTGCGCCGGGCAATAATCCTGATCCCAGGTCGCGGGCCCAGATATCGAGCCAGCGGAACAGTTCACAATACATCATCTCACCATTGTAGCTGAGGTCCAGCAGGGATTGTGAGAAAGCAACTGCTTTATCGAGTGTTGGCTGCGGCGAACGCAATACCAGTTTGCTGCGATAAGGTTGCTCCAATGCCTGGCGGAAACTGCCGGAAGTCAGCTGCGGCAGCTTTCCATCTTTTTGCAGGAATATGGTTCGTTTCTTTCCGGCTTCCTTTTCTTCGTTGCGCAACAGGGAATTGGCAGGGTCAGCTGAAAGCCGGGTATCCACTAACGGGCTTGTTTCCACGAGGATGGTAAACCCTGATCCCTGAAGCACTCCATATGTTATATTGATCGTATCTCTTCCAACACGGATCTCATAGGAAGCGCCGCCCGGAAAAACAGCAGAGTTCCATAAGGTACTGGATGGAAGCAGCTCTTCATCCTGCCTGAAGAACCGGAACATGCCTTCCAGTTTCAGCCCCCTGGCTGCGAGGAAACGGTCAGCAGAAACTTTTATGATGAATCTGCCATCCCCCACCAGCGCCGTTGTTGCCTTACCGGTATAGCGCAGCGAAAGATCTTCCTGGCTCCTGAGCAACAACGGCGTCAGGAAAAATAAAAAATGGGACAGCAAAAATTTCATCCTTGAATTGCTTATTCTTTTGTGAAATACTTAGTAGCCATCGTTCTGGGTCAGGTGTGGATTCTTGTCCATCACCGTCAGTGGAATGGGGAACAAATAAGTATGTTTATCGGCCGGATCGGGATTGGGTTTGAAATCCCAGGTGCTTCCAAACTTATCGAAACGGATGAGGTCGTTCCTTCTCCATCCTTCGAATACGAACTCAAATCCACGCTCTTTCAGCAGCAGGTCAAGAGTGAGTTGCGCATATGGTTTGGGGTAGTAAAGTTCCGGCCACGCACTTCGTTTACCAATGCACGGGCAGCAGGTTCATTGGCATTACTGAGCCTGAGCAGGTTCTCGGCTTTCATCAGCAGGATATCCGAATACCGGAAAATGGCAAAGTCGTTGTTCATATGCGTTCTGCCGCCTTTTTCCACTTCCCATTTGAACAAGCGCGCTCCTTCATTTTCATTGGCGTTGGCATAATTCACAACATCGATGGTATAGTTCAGTTGAGTGATCCCATCACGGGTGAAGATCGGCTGTCCACCGGGTGTGCTTTGTGGTCCGATCAGGAATGAACGGCGGCGCGCATCATCTGTATCGAAGGATTTCACAAAACCCGGTACAGCACAGGGACCATTCCAGGAACTGAACTGCACATCGAACGCCACGTATTGTGAGTAATGCCACGACATCTGGTATGGAATGAAATATCCCCGGAAATAATCTGCATCATAGGGGATCGCCCAGATGTTTTCTACGGAGTTTTCATTCTTCACTTTGAAGTTGTTGAAGATATCAGGTTCCAGTTGATACTTTCCGGAGTTGATCACACTATCGCAATAATCCATGGATTTCTGCCATTGGGGAGTACCGGTATACACTTCCGCATTCAGATACAGTTTGGCCAGCAATGAGTAGGCAACCCACTTGGTTACTTTGGTATAAGTGGCCATGTTCTTTTCTTCTGACAGATCTTTTGCCGTAGCAAGCAGTTCAGATTCTACAAAATCATACACTTCTTTGCGGGTATTGTTTGTAGGCAGTTCTCCTTCGAAGGAGGTTACGATGGGCACATTGCCGATATTATCGAGCATGATAAAATACCAGAAGGCGCGCAAGGTGCGCAGCTCGGCATAGATCCTTTCTTTGTTCTCGATCTCAACAGTGGTATTGTCCAGCAGGTTGAGGATCTTGTTGACGGTAGCCACCTGCTCGAAACGCCAGAAATCAGGCGTTTCGCGGGCAGACCATTCATGGGTATGATAACGGAGATGGATACCCCCGGAATACCAGTCGAGCCCGCGGGCGGGGATCATATATTCATCGGAAGTGATTTCCTGCATCCAGAAATCATTGTTTACATAACCGGCCAGCGTACCATAGGCAGGCCCTATCAGGGAATTTATCTCTTCCGTGGTGCCACCAAAATGATCCTGGGGAATAAGACTGTACAGATCCTCATCCAGCTTGGTACAGGCGCTCAGCATCGTACAGGAGAGCAAAACAGCGGTGATCAGATATCTGAATTTCATGATGTGGATTGTTGTTTGATTAAAAAGCTACATGAACACCCAGGGCAAAAGCCCTTGTTTTAGGATAATAGTTGCGGGCATCGATTCCCGGCAACAGTCCATCGGCATTTACTTCCGGATCAATTCCGGTATAGTTTGTAATGATGAAGAGGTTGTTGGCAGTGAGGGATAAGCGAAGGGCTTCCACTTTAGAACCGGGCCGCAGTTTCACATTGTAACCCAGCGACAGGTATTCCATCCTTGCAAAGCTGCCATCCTCGATATAATAGGAAGAATATACCAATGGCTGCTTGGCTATGCCCAGTGCTGATTTCAGCACATTATTGCCTGGCATCCGGTTCATATCGTTCAGGTACAGCGCCGTGGAGTTGGCGATATCATGACCAAACACGCCTCTCATCAGGAACGAAAGGCTGAATGCCTTATAATTGAAAACATTCGACAGGTTGAGTGTGAATTTCGGTTGTGCATTTCCGATAACAGTCCGGTCGTCTGCATAAACGAACTTCCCGTCGCCGCTAACATCCTCAAACTGGAAGATGCCATTCTCGTCTCGCCCAATATATTTCGCTCCATAGAAAGTTCCGATGGAATAGCCGGGCTTCAGGATCTGTGGTGTTTCCTGCAATCCGTTCAATGACCATTCGCCGGTATATACCACATCCAGTTTGAACTCGTCGTTGGACAGCGACTTCAGCTTATTGACGTTCCTGGCAAAATTCAATCCGGCAGTCCAGCTAAAATTCTTACGTTCTACGATCTCCGATTCAATGGAGATCTCGATTCCTTTATTGCTTACTTTACCTACATTGGCCGTCATGGTATTGAACTGGTAAGGAGGTGTGGGCACGGGATAATCGTACAGCAGGTCTGAGGTTTGTTTATCATAGTAATCGATAGCGCCCCTGATACGGCCGCGGAGGAATGAATAATCGATTCCGATGTCCATCTGTGCAGTGCGCTCCCATTTCAGATTGGGATTGGGGTTTTGATTGGGACTGTATTGTGTTACAAACTCCCCACCCTGGTAGTAGAATCCGGCGGCTCCATACAGGGCCAGTGAACGGTAATTGGAAATATCCTGGTTACCGGTAACGCCATAGCTCACACGAAGTTTCAGTTCATCGATGAAGTCTGCATTCTTCATGAAGTTCTCGCGGTTGATCATCCAGGCAACGGAACCGGAAGGGAAATAGCCCCATTTGTTATCCTTGCCGAACCTGGTGGAGCCATCACGGCGGATGGTACCTGTAACAATGTACTTGCCATCGAATGAATAGTTGGCGCGTGCATAGAAAGAGATCAGCTTATTGGCTTCCTTATAACTGGATACATCTGATGGTGTGAGGTTATTGCCTGCACCCAGGTTATTGTACAGGAACAGGTCGGAGATGAAATTACGGTTCTGCGCCATGAAATTCTCGGGAACGAATTCCTGGTAAGAATAGCCACCGATGGCATTCACACGATGTTTATCGCCAATGCGCTTGTCGTAGGTAAGGGTTGTTTCCAGCAGTTTGGTATTGTATTCGCTGGCCGTTCTCCTTGCCAGGCCGTTGATCTGCTCCGCACTCCGCGAATCCTTCGATTCAAAATATCCTCCCATCACACTGCTGCGCGAGATAGCGCCATTAACAGAGGCTGTAAATCCATCGAGGAATTTATAATCCACCTGCATGCGTCCCAGGAACTGGTTGCGTTTGTTATCGGACCTCATCTGGTGCAGCATGGCCACGGGGTTCCAATATTCGTAGCCAGTTACTTCCTTGAACTGTCCGTTCTCATCATAAACCGGAATGGTAGGATTCAAATTGAGCGCGTATGCAAATACGTTAGGAGTAGGAACAGCGTTCCAGTCTTCCATGGTGGTATTGGCATTCAGCAGGAAACGCAGTTTGCCATCCAGGGCGGACTGATCAAAAGCCAGGCTGGCATTCACTCTTCTCAATCCATTGGTGACAACGATCCCTTTCTGATCGAGATAGTTCACAGAAGCGCGGTAGGTGGATGTTTTGGTGCCTCCGGTAAGGTTGAGGTTATGATTCTGCGAATAGCCGGTCTGATAAACCTCCTCATGCCATTTGGTATCTGCTCCATAATCCATGGCATTGGTGATATTATTGTCCTTTACATATTGGCGCCATTCGCTGGCCGTAAGCATATCGAGGTTATTGGCCAGCTTTTCGGTTGCATAGTAACCGTTATAGGAAACAGTTGTTTTTCCCGGGCGACCTTTCTTGGTAGTGATGAGTATTACGCCATTGGCGCTTCTTGCACCATAAATGGCAGTAGCAGAGGCATCTTTCAAAACACTGATGGATGCTATGTCCTGGGGAGCCACGGAATTCATGGATGCGCCGGGGACACCATCTATCACTACCAGCGGACCATTGCCGCCTAACAGTGATGTAGAACCGCGAAGGCGCATGGTAGGCTGTTGATTGGGATCGCCGCCGGGACGGGTTACTACCAGGCCGGATACTTTACCCTGCAGCAATTGCTCAGGACTGGTGACAACACCCTTGTTGAAGTCTTTTTCGGAAATATTGGCGATGGAGCCCGACAGATCTTTTCGTCGCATGGTGCCATAACCGATGGCCACCACTTCTTCCAGCATTCCACCTTCCTGCAGCACGATCTGCAGATCCTTTCCTGAACCGATAGATACGGTCAGTTCCTTCATTCCTGCAAAGGATACCACCAGTTCGGTAGCGCCGGAAGGAACTTTGAAACTGAATCGACCGTTCTCATCAGTGGTGGTGCTGATGCTTAAGCCTTTTACGAGGATCGTAACGGCAGACAGGGTATCTCCCTTGCTGCTTCGAACAGTTCCATTCACCGTTCGGTCGGCAGTAGTTTTTTCCTGGGCAATACTGGTACCGGTTGATACCGATAAAATGGCCAGCAAAAGCAGTAAATACTGCAGGTAAGAGCAAAGCAATCCCTTACCAGGTTTTCTCATAACTGGTGTCCCTTTCATATTTAGTTTGATTTAGGCGTATGTACTTATAGGAGGTCCATTACGGCTATGCGTAGCCGTTGGTACCCTTTAACAGGTCCCATACAAAAACTTATTGTTGTGTGAGAAATTAAACCAGGTCTCTCGTATGTGTTGCCCCGAATTTGCGCTGGTATTCGGAGGGCAGCATTTTAGTGGAACGTTTGAACTGGTCTATAAAATTGGATAGGTTATTAAATCCTGATTCCATGCTCAGCGTGGAGATAGTCAGCTTCCCTTCAATCAGCAGTTTCTTGGCATGTCCGATCCTTACATCATTCAGGTATTGTACAAATGTTTTTTAGTCCTTTCTCTGAAATAGCGGCAGAATGCGTTGGGAGTAAGTCCTGCCACCGATGAAACTTCTTCCAGCCGGATGGGGCGGGAAAAGTTCTTCATGATATAACCATAGATTGCTTCAAACCTGCCAGAGTCGCCGGAATCGATCGTATTGTTGCAGTACCCAACACTGGCCAGTAATTCGAACTCTTCGGAAGTGGCCATCGCTTCCAGCAGTGTGATCAGTTTGGCAATACGGCCCGCTCCTTTTTCGAATACATATTCTTTCACCAGTTTGGCAATACGCTCCCTGGAAGTACCGGAGAATTTGATGCCTCTCTCCGATCGCAGTAACAGGTGCCTGATATTTTCCATTTCAGGCATGTCCAGCATGGTGTGACCAAAGATCTCCTGCTGGAAGAATACACAGAAGCAGGATGCTTTGAGATTGGATCCTTTCTGAAAGAAAGCATCATCGTTCCTCCATTCATGAGGAAGGTTCGGACCGATGATACAAAGATCTCCTTCTTCATAAGGCTCCACATGATCACCCACAAAGCGGGTGCCTGTTCCTTCCATGATATACATGATCTCAATCTCCGGGTGATAGTGCCAGGGAACGATAAAAGCGGGCAGCTCCTCCTTGTAAACATTTACCGAACCGGCCCGGTTGAAGGGCAACTCCTGAAAAAGCGGTCGCATAAGTGTACAGTTGAATGTTTGCTGTTAATCTATTTTCCACACCATATCCGGATCCAGCGGATAAGCGGGGCGGGTCACCTGCTTATACGGAAGATTAGGGATATCCAGGTTACAAAATCCAGCGGTCAATGCCATTAAACTGAGTGGCGCAATATCTGCCAACTCGGGGAAAAGGTAACCTAATTTAACGATCACTACTTTGAAATCCATAGGATTGAGGCCAATATCTTTAAAATCGATCAATTGCGTGAAAGAACGGCGGTCATTCAGGATAACCACGGAAACACCTTCTATGTTCAGTAATACGGCGCCGCGTTTTTTGTCAATTTCGGATTGCGGAGATTGAAATACAATCCTTCCCTTGATGGTCACTGGTTTTGAGAATTTATAATCGATGCGCCCTCCCAGTGTCAGTGTTATTTCATCATTCTTTTGTTTGGCCATGCAGGCTTTGAATGCTTCGGGATCTACCATACCCGCCAGCAGTACTTTCAGTTCCGTTGTTTGTTTCAACAGATGGTCCAGTACCTGGGTATTATCTCCGGGAGCGCCGGCAGTGGTATTGTCGCCTGAATCAGAAATGAACACAGTTCCTGCCTTATCGTTCAGCGCTTTTGTGAACATCTCAGGAAAGCTTCCGGAAGGCACATTCAATTGCATGGAGGCACGGGCATTCCAGATCTGTTGAGCCAGGATGGCGGCTGCTTTCCGGGCCTGCTGCTGATATGCACTGCTGCGCGCCACTACGAACACACGCATGGCAGAGCGCGACAGGTCGGCCCAGCAGTACCCTGCAAATATGGAAGCATCCATGATGCCTTCCTGCGTGCAAAGCCCGGGCAACTGTGCATAGATCGATTTCAGCGGTTCAATTTCGGTAATACTTTTTTCACCCGGCACCAGGATAGGAATGGTCACTGTTTCGATCACCGGATTCAATTGTTTATCCATCGCTTCCAGCAACATGTTCACGGCGCGTTGCCTGGTTTCCACTTCATCGCGGTGCGGAGCGGTACGATAGGCGGATAAAATATTGATATTATCAACAAAATCCGCTGAGAGATTGCCATGCAGATCAAAGCTGCCACTGATCAGCACTTTGCTGCCTACTATCTTTCTTATCTCTTTTATCAGTGTGGCCTGCGCATCGGCATAACCTTCAGCATGAAGAGCGCCATGCATATCCATATAAATACCATCTATCTTTCCGGCCTTACGGATACCTGCCAGGATCTCCTGCATGAACTGATCGAACGCCTTTTTCTCCACCACGCCTCCCGGCCATGCGTATGCGTGAAGCACAGGTATCACCTGCACACCGGCAGCAGCACATACTTCATCCCAGGTCTCTGTTTGCAATACCTCATTCCCACGACGCACTTTGAAATCGGAGAGTTTGGTGTGAGCGGTGGAAAAAGTGTTGGACTCATTGCGTACGCCCAGCGTTACGATCCGTTTCCCCGCCAGCGAATTTGTATTGCCGAAGGCTGTCAGGGAAAAAAGAAGCATACAGGCTATCATTGATCTGAGCATACTACTAATTTTTGAGGCTTAACACTTTTCGATAATTGAGAAAGAAGGGCGGCACAATACCGGCTGTGTCGGACAGTGGCAGGATCTCCTCCGGCAACACTATTCCCAATACATCTTCCATGAAAGCGCGACGGGCCATACAGCGGTTCCAGGTAGCCGGATATTCCTGCTGCAGCTTTTGGCGCAGCGCTTCATCCGCCACTACAATGCCATCTTCCATACGGGAAGAAAAATATGTTTTGGACCGGGGTATGATATCGAACTGAAAATACATTCCCGATCTTATTTCATCTTCGGAATCACGATACACAGGAGAACTAACCCATTCTTCAAAATGGATCAGGTGACCGGGATTCAGAAAAACAGCGAACTGATCAAATGGCAACAGTTCCTGGATAAGATCATACAACAGTTTTCCTTTTGTTCCAATCCGCAGCTGCTGCAACCATTGCACACAGGCAAGAAAATAGGGTACGGCAAATGCTTCAACATAATCCTTAGCTTCGGGAGGCAGGTCGGATTCACTTTCTGCAACCCAGCCTGCGCGACAAATATTACTTCCCCAGTAAGAGATATTGGTAGAGCAGGGATCACCTTTGCGAATGATGGCTCCCACAGGACTGGAGAGCCCGATATGCAGATTGCCGGAACTTTTGATACCTGTATGGCAACCCAGGGGATAACCTGTTAACCGGTATTCATTCACCAGTTCAAAATCCGTTACACCGGCCCTGAAATTCTTCAGCAGGTTGCGCATGCCATCAGCGGCCATGCAATTGGAAAATTCGAAATGTGCAATCTCGAATGCCGAACAGGTGGTTTTAAGTCCATATGCAGGAGACATGAAAAGATCAGTGGCATTGGTTACATTGTCTGCACCGCAAAGGCCACGCAAACTATCTACAATAAAGGCGGGCAGATCAATGGCATGTTGCGGACGTTGCAGTTCGGTAGCAGAAAAATATTTCCATCCCACGCAGCCAACAGTGGCTCCGGAAGTGATGCCTTCCTCTGTAAAAATAATTTCCAGTGAGCGGCTTTCGTCTCTTGGTTGACTGAGTAAGGAGAAAGGCTGGTATCGTTCATAACGCAGGCGTGCCGCGTTATACAATGGAGATACTGTGAGATGGGACACGCATTCATTGCCTACCAGCAACAAGGGATCCGAATGGAGGTCCAGGATCAGCAGCGCCTCTTCGAAGCGGGGATCAAAGTGTACAAGGTACAGGAGATTGGCAAAATGCTCCCGGTCGCCATACACCAGCAGGTGGCTGAGCCCCCTCGCCCGCATTTGTTGCCGGCATCTTTCAATGCGGAGGAGCAGTTCATCCGCGGGGGGAAAGATGATGGGAGAAACCGTCCCGGATTCGGGCCAGTCGATCTCTTTCAGAAATACGGGCCTTTGTTTCATTGTGCAAGCAGACGTTTAATCGTGTTCACACAAAGATAATACTCCCCTAAAATGGCCCGTTCTGGTATTTACACGAATGTTTATGGTATCTTAACGAAACTACCAGGAACATGATACCTTCTCTGAGAACCTACCAGGTTTTCTCCCCAGTCCTCATTCTTTCTATCGTCTTCCCATAGTTTTCTTTTTCATCACCATCAGCCATGGACCATGCTTTTTCCTGAACGGGAATTGCTTCCCTGGTTCTGCCCAATTTATGGAGCAGGTTGGCATAGGTGTTCAAATATCCCGGAAGGGATCTCAGGAAATTGGAGAAGATAGCATTCCTGTAATTGGGATCATAGTCCCAAAGCCTGGAGAGCTCACTGCTGATCACTGAACGGCCACTCCATTCCAGCGCTTCATTCAAAATATCCTTACCGGATGAATGTTCCAATACAGCCCTGGCAAACACATCCAGCTGCACTGCCCTTACATGAGCGCCATACAAGCGCATGTATTCAATAACTGATTTCCCGAAGTTGCTCCAGTCTCCCTTGCCCTGGAAATAATTCGTCCTGTACAATAACACCACGGGCCCTGCCTGTGAAGGATATTTTGCGGAAATCTTTTGTTGAATGGCATTCCAGTCAGGCATTGTATTTCCTGCATTCGACACCAGTGGATACAATTCTTCATTGAAAATGATCTCACGCAATTTTTCATCGGCAGCCCCGGGCCACATCTGTGCATCAATCTTATCTCCATGCTTCAATAGAACGTCAAATCCCTTATCCTTTCCTGACCATGTAAAACGATACAGAAAGGATACATTCTCCCTGGTGAAAAGATCTTTCTGTGTTGCCAGGTATTGGTTTGCAAATTTTACTGCGTCCTCTTTTTCAAAAACACTGATGGCCATCATTGCCAGCTTTTTCAATTGTTCCGGTTCTATTTGGGAAGATCGCATGATCTTATTCCTGAGAGAAAAATATTGCTTATCGGGGTTCATCGCATCTGCAGCCAATGCCATAAAGGAGGCAGCATCATGCGCGCCCGGAATGCGATGTACAAATTCTCCGTCAGGAGAGAAAAAGAGGAAGGTTGGCAAAGAAACAACCCCATACTCTTTTTGGATCAAGGCTACATCCTCATACCAGTTTCTTACATAATCGTTATCCTTGCTTGTTTTATCCAACTGCACTTTCACGCTGATGAATTTATCATTGAGAAACTGCCCCACATCTTTCCGGGTAAACACTTCTTTGTTCATTTGCTGACAGGGTGCGCACCAGGTAGCGAAACAGTCCAGCAGGATGAATTTATTTTCAGTCCTGGCCCGTTGTTTGATCTCCTGCCAGGAATGTTCCTGATCGAAATTCACACCCTGATCACCCAGCAGCTCCTTCAATTTCTTTCCCAGTTCATCCCCGCGCAGGTTTTTGGCTGCTATGTTTCCATCCGGATCTACGAGGTAATTCAAAGGGATCCCTGTGATGCCGTATTGCATTACTATATCGCTTTTCATTCCTTTCAGATCGGATACCTGTACCCAGGGTAGTTTTTCTTCATGAATTGCTTTCAGCCATTTATTCCTGATATCGTCCAGCGAAACTCCCAGGATCTCGAAATTCTTGTGTTTGTAAGCGGCATATTCTTTCAGCAAATTCGGGATCTCCATCCTGCAGGGACCGCACCAGCTGGCCCAGAATTCAACCAGTACCCATTTTCCGCGCCAGGAAGCGAGGGATACATTTTTTCCTGAAGTATCCGGCATGCTGAAATTCAGGATCGGTTTTCCAACTACGAGGGTCCGGAGCAGCGTGAGCCTCTCGATGTATTTCGTCATGTCAGGCCTGTTCCTTATTTGAGGTGAAAGGCCCGCCACCATCGATTCCAGCTCATCAGCATCGGCAACTTCCACCTGCAGGATCTTTTCTTTTAACAAAGCCATACTGAGAAGTGAGGAAGGATGTTGTTTGATGAAATCCTTCTCCACCAGTTTCAACTGCCTGGCAGCAGCTTCAAACTTTTTCAAGAAGAAAGCAAGAGAATCCTGCCTGGCAGGAAAATCCGGAATGGCATTTATCCTTCTCCAATTCCTTCCGGCATTCGTACTGGCTTCCACAAACGGAAGTTTACTGTTTTCCATTTTCATGAATTCATTCATCGTAACAGTACCGGAGAACAACAGGTCTTCCAGCCGGTTGCCCGATGCCGTTATCTTACCGGGAGTAAGATAAAACATACGGCTGCTTCGATTGGCAAATGGGTTCTCAGCCAATTGCTCCTGTGTAGCAGGTACAGGCATATTGAGAATGGCCAGTACAATATCATCCTGCAACATACCGCCAATACTGAATTTCCCCTGACTGATGGAACTACTGTCGGTTCTCGTCATTCCATCAGCGTATATTGTCAGGTATATTTTTCCTTCACTGAATGCTTTTAACTGACCATTGATCGTAAATGGTTTTTCACCCTGAGCAGCCAATGCCACAGAAAAGGATGAAACGAAGAGTAAGGACATAACGATCCTGAAATGAAACAGTTTGTTCATTTTTTTTGTTTTTAACCAGATGAATATGATTGATCCCTACCGCGGGTTCTGTGTCAGCCCTGCAGCATCTATTTCAGACATGGGAATTGGCCAGGTATATCGATTGTCTCCGGGTGGTAGTTCATAACGTTGTCCGCTAATTTCCCGCACCAGCGTTTGCGCCAGTCGGGGGTCTTTGTTCATTCTCCTGAGATCTTCCCATCTCACACCGCGAAAGACCAGCTCTCTCCTTCTTTCATTGAAGATGATCTGCAGCAGGGCTGCCTGATCCGTTTCGGTAAGGGGCGAATAATTTTCTGGAAGGAACCTGTTCTTCCGCAGCAGGTTCAGATCTTCCAGAGCCTCATCCATCTGATTCAATCTTGCCTTGCATTCCGCACGGAGCAGGTAGATCTCATCCGTTGCCAATCCTGAGAAATAACCATAGGTTGCATATGATCCTTTAAAAACAGGAAACCTGTAATTATCGAAATCCACATATGGCCTGAAATAGGCTTTGGACCTGATATCTCCGGGCTCGTACAGGGCTATCAGTGAAGGATCGAATTCTGCCCTGTTGAGGAATATCGAATTCAGCGTGATGCCATACCTGGTGTCTGAAGTGGTGTAGTAGATCATCTCCGGATTGGTAGCGCCATAATCGCCTGCGAACATGTAATCATATGTTTTGGCGGGATTGTACGCATCCAGGTTATTGAAATCGATGAGCTGCCCCTGGATCTCAAGGCATTTATCCGCATAGGATGCTGCTTTTTCGTAATCTTCCATCTGGAGACAGATCTTCGCTATCAATGCGTAGGCGGCAGCGCGGCCCGGGCGGATATAATTGGTCTTCCTGTTTTCCACCGGCAGCAATTCAACGCTGGCCAGTGCATCTTTCAGTATCTGATCGTAGGTAGCATGCACGGAAGATCGCTTTACACTGAGCGTAACATCTGGTTCAAGCCGTAATGGTAAGCCATAAGGACTATCACCGCTTTTGCTGTAGGGGAATGCAAACTGCTGCGCCAGGTGGTAATAGCGCAGAGCGCGCATAAAAAGCGCTTGTCCCTTCACGTTATTCCATGCAGCCTGCTCACTTGCCGCAGGCGTGATAGAGGCGATGCCACTCAAAGCCTGGTTGGCATAGAAAATGAGCACGTAGGAACGGCCCCAGTCTGTATTACTTTCATACTGGAGCATATTGATGTCTTTCGCCCAGGTATAGATATCCCTGAGATACATACTGGTGCCCGTTGCCAGACTATTCCACATGGCTTCTGTGATGATGAATTCGTCTGCTCCGTTAGCGCCTAATGTATGCGCGGAGTAGCCGCCCTGGAAATTGAAATCGTAATCCACGATGGCCTGAAAATCGGCGATAGTATTTGGCACCTGCAGACTCTTCAATTGCTTCACATCAAGAAATTCCTTACCGCAGCCCCCGAGCAACAGGAGGAATGGAATTGCCATATTTATGATCCAATACTTCATGCTTTCAAAATATTATGCAGTGTATTAAAAAGCGAGTTGAACACCCGCACTGAACTGTTTTGGTTGAGGGTATCTTGCATTGGGCATGGACGGATCCACATTGTTCCGGTCTGCCTTCCACAGGAAGCCCAGGTTACGCGCATACAGGAAGATCCTGGCCGATTTGAATACACCGGACATCCTGTTGCCGGGCAGGACCGAGTAACTCAGGTTGATATCCTGGATGGCAATATGATCTCCGCGCGCAATCAGTGAATTCGAATACATGTATACGGTAGCCTCATTCCTGTCGTATCCGTTCAGGCCGCCACCGGCCGGCACATTGGTTACCAGCTCATCTCCCGGTTTTTTCCATTTTTGCAGAATATCTGCATGAAAAGAACCAATTCCTTCATACTCCATACCGGGGAACAGTGTTGATCTCCTGTAAACATACCCCGCTTTCCAGGTCAACAGAATGCTCAACTGCAGCCGTTTCCATTCAAGATTATTGAGTATGGATCCATAGTAAACAGGACTGGTAACACCGGCATACACCATGTCTCCCGGCTTTACTGAAGCCAGATATCCTGCATAGTCGGTTGTGCTTTGTCCATCTTTCAAAAGCTTCACTTTTCCGTTCGACGGGTCTAGCCCATTCCAGGGAAATGCATAGATGCCGGATACGGAACGACCTATTTCCAGAGGAGTCTGGAATCCGTAAAGTCCCACATAGTTCACGCCCAGCAGGGTTCCGGAATTGTAATAATCCGTTACCTTATCCTTTGCGAAGTTGACAATCCAGGTGGTCTGCCATTTGAAAGGGCCCTCCAGGTTTTTGGTGGTCACCTGAAGATCGATACCATTGGTTCGAAGGGCTGCATAATTGTACCGGTAAGACCTGATCTGGTTGTTCGCGGAGCCGATACCGGTAGACGGTGGAATGAATGCATCACCGATCAGGTCATTCGCCTTTTTGGTGAAGAATTCCAGGCTTCCGCTCACTCTCCTGTTGAAAATAGACCAGTCTGCGCCTATATTGAAAGTTGCCACCCGTTCCCATTTAAGGGAAGGATTTCCGGGTGAAGTGATACTGGCATAACGTTCAAGGTTAGGGTCTACAAAGGAAGAGGCGCTATAGTCGATCACGGGGTAAGCTGATACACCCTTGTTCACATTGCCACTGCTTCCGTAGGTGCTGCGAAGCCTGAGATAATCCACCCATTTGGCTTTAAAGAAATCTTCAGCGGATAGTTCCCAACTGGCTCCTGCGGACCATAACAATGTTCCCTTCTGGTTGGTCTTCACTCCAAAAAGATTGGAACCATCCCATCTTGCACTTCCGCTCAGGATGTACTTTGACCGGAATGTATGGGAAGCGTTGGCAAAGTAAGAGAGATACCTGTCAATTTTATAATAGGTGTTCTGATCCGGTCCGGGTATGGTGGCCCCGGAGGAAGTATACAGCAAATAGGTTTTGGTAAAATCCATCCTGGAAGTTCCTACACCCAGGTCTTCATCATAATTATACAATATCGATCCCGGGAAACTCTGGTCCACAGCCTGTCTGATCTCTGCACCGCCGAGAACAGCAATATCATGCTCGCCGAAATTCCTCTGTCCGTTTACCTGTATGCGACCTGAATGCTGCACCTGCTGCAACGGGTTTGACAAACTTAGGATCCCGCCATAGGGGATCGGCTTTGTTCCATTCGGTTGTGTATAGAGGTTAACCAGGTTCCGTACATAATAGGTTTCAGGCGCATAATATTCCCTGCCGGAATTATTAGACTCTGTGTACTGGTAAGTAGCATTGATATTGATGCCTTCCATCAACTGGTATCGTACATTACCCAATAAATTCAGGAAGGAGCCTGTTGCAGTATTATCGCTTAATCCTATTTCTTCCAATGGACTGAAATGCCAGGGCAGCATGCCAGCGGCTTCTGCTTCCTCTGTTGTAGCGGTACGGATATTCCTTTCCACGGCAACAGGTTTTCCATTTTCATCCACCAGTCTTGTATATGGGCGCAGGCCGGACCTGCTGGTGCCCAGATCAGTGATATTGAAAGCATTCTTATTCGCATTGGTCCTGGTATAGGTTAGCCTGGTAGTGATCTCCAGGTTCTTTACCGGTTTGAATGAGTTCTGCATGTTGAGTGTAAGCCGCCTGTCGTCGTCTCCCACCATGGCGGACCTGCTTTTATCGTAACCCACGGAGAAGAAATACTTGTTCACGTTACTGCCTCCGTTGATATTCATCGAATATTGTTGCTGCAAAGCATTCCGGTACAAATATTTCAGGGCATCATTCCTTACATCAGTATTTTTCATTCGCTGTTCTTCTGCCAGGAAATCCTCTTCGCTGATCAGGTGGTCCCTTCTTTTGATGAGCAGCTCCGCATAAGGGGAAAAAGAAAATTTCAGGTTCTCATCACCCAGCCAGTCGCCTCTTTCAAATTTTTCCTTTTCAATCTGCATCACCATTTCTGAGGGCATGAATCTTCTGTCGTAAAACAGATCAGGTTTTGAAAAGATATTGGTGGTAGCGCTGATGGAGATTTCAGCCTTCCTGTTATAATTTCCCTGGCGTGTGGTGATCACTATCACGCCGTTACCGGCTCTGGCTCCCCAGATGGAGGCAGCAGCTGCATCCCGGAGAATAGTTACACTCTCCACATCGTTGGGATTGATATCGCGGATATTCCCTTCAAACGGGAAATTATCGAGCACTATCAAAGGAGTGGATTCAGACATGATGGTGGCTCGTCCCCTGCTCTCCAGCTGAAACTCGCCCACATCCTCGCCTTCCGCCACGGTACGGTTGAACAGTAAACCATTGGTGATCCCTTCCAGCCTGGTGAGGATATCCGGTCCCGTACTTCGGTTCAGCATTTCACGATTGATAACTGTAAAGGATCCGGTTGCCCTTTCCTTCGGCAACTGTTGGTAACCGTTAGATACCACTTCCACATTCTCCATGCGATCCTGGGATGGTCGCAATACAATCACCCAGTTGCCTTCTCCTTTACCCACTGGAAATTCATATTTTTCATAACCAACAAAGGAAACAACGATCCTGTCTTTTTCCTTCGCTTCTAAAAAGAAGCGTCCCAATTTATCCGAAACAACGCCCCCGGCCCTGCCTTTCACCTGCACAGAAGCGCCGGAGAGCGGGTTGCCCAGTGTATCCACTATTGTACCGGTGACCAATATGCGCGGCGTTTCAAGGGAAAGGAGATCGATGCGATCAGTGACCGGTGGTGGAATGCGGGACAAGACAATACTCAAGGTACTGGCATCCAGCTCGAAGCTGATGCCCTGGTCCTTCAATACTTTTTCCAGTAATGCAGACAGTGGGAGATTGCGTACATTCAGTGTAACAGGTTTGCTTTTCGCGAGAAAATCCTGTTTCCCGAAAACTACATAACCGGTTTGTTTCTCGATGGCCCTGAACACCTGTTTAAGTGTAAGGTCCTTACCGGAAAGCGTAACATTTTGAGCCGTTCCTTTTACATAGCCGGAAAGCAATGCAATGACCAGGAATAAAGAAAGCAGTTTCATCATCAACAGCAGTTTAGGGACCGATGCCTGGTAAAGCCGCCGGTAGCGGCCATTCAGGTCATCCGGCCTGATTGCCGGTAATAAGGGGTTTCCGCCAAACGCAGAACCAGCCTCATTACACGAGGCGTTTTTTTTCATAACTTGTGTCAGGTTTTGGTTGAGTAAAATGGAGTCAACATCATTTAGACCGACCTGGCCAACAGCAACAGTGTTCGAAGCACTGCTGCTACCGGTAGCCGGAACTACTTTGTAGTCCGGAGATCATCACCCACCCCCACTCCTGCAAAGAGTGATGGTGGGTTTGTTTTTTCAAGGAAAGGCGCAATCTTATGACAAGGTGGTATTATCGTTATTGCAGGATCACCAGTTGCCTTCCATTTTCAAGCCGGAACTTAACTTCCGATTTCTCCAGTATGGAAAGGACTTTCTGCAAACTGTTCCGTGCACTTATTTTTCCGAAGAAGGTAGTAGCCGGGATCCCATTTTCATAGATCACTTCTATATCATACCAGCGTTCGAGTTGTTTCATGATCTCTTCTATTCCTGCGCCGTCAAAATTGAACAGCCCGTTCTTCCAGGCCATCACCTGATCTATGTCCACTTCTTTTGAAAGTTCTATTCCGGCCCCCATCCGGGCTTGTTCACCGGGACGCAAAACCTTTTCCTCTTTTCCATTTTTTACTCGTACCGATCCTTCCAGCAGTGTTGTTCTCACAACTGGTTCATTATCGTATGCCTTGATATTGAAACTGGTGCCGAGCACTTGCACTTCAGCCTTTTCGTTTATGGTCACCCTGAAAGGTTTCTTATTATTCTTCGCCACTTCGAAATAAGCTTCTCCTTTCAATTCCACTTTTCTCTCTGCACCTGAGAACGCGGAGGGATACCTGATATTACTCGCTGCATTTAACCAGGCAATAGTTCCATCGGGTAAGATCACGCGGTATTTCCTTCCTTTAGGAGTTGATACAGTATTGTACACTGCTTCATTTCCTGTTCCTTCATAGATAAGGGTTCCATCCACCACTTTGGCGGTAACTCCGCCCTGCAATGCGATGGTGGCATTTTGAACAGAATCCAGCGAAACCTGTGAACCATCTGCCAATGTGAGTACAGCACCATCTTTGCCGGCAGGGATATCGGCTGATCTGTTTTCAACAATCGAAGGGGCTTTATCTTTTTGAATGGTAGTAAAGAAATAAGTTCCAATACCTGCCAGCAACAGGATCGCTGCAGCGCCCCACCAGCGGCGTATAACATTGATCCTGCGAACGGGCGCCTTCAATGAAGCTGTCTCTTTTTCCACTGTTCTTGCTGCAACACGCTTCCAGGCCATATCACTGTTCAGCGCATACCGCTCAGACAGATCTGCCAGCAACAATTTGCTGTTACCGATCCGGTCTGCAAGGGCACGGTGATGAACAGAAGAGCCTGCCCAGTTTTCCAGCAATTCTGCTTCTGCCGGCAAGAGGGATCCCTCCTTCACTTTCTTATGAAGAAGCTCAAGTATGGTAATATCGATGAGTATCTCTGACATTGATTGTACTGATATTACGCAAGCCTTATCGTTTTGTGACAAAATCCGCCAGGAAAAATAATTGGGCGGATATCAGGAGTACAGGAAGACCGGTCCTGTTCAATACGGCATTGTTCAATAATTTCAATGCCCGCTCCTTTTGTTTGCGAACTGCGGCTTCCGAGAGATCCAGTTGTTGACTGATCTGTTCGTAACTCAACCCTTCGATGAAGATCATCCGGATCACCCGCCTGTACTTTTCCGGCAGCATTTCCATCTCGCTCATCACAAGCCGGAGCAGTTCTTCCTGCAGTACACCGGCTTCCAGGAAGGCGCTGTTGTGGCCCGCCAGGTAAGCGAACTCTTCCTGCTTTGCCGTTCTGTTGTTGAGCTTTCGCAGAAAATCAACACAAACATTCTTAACGATCGTATAGAGAAAGGAGCGAAGATTGCCCTGGTGGGAAAGTGTCTGCCGTTTTTCCCATAAACGAACGAAGGCGTCCTGTACGAGGTCTTCGGCTGTGGACATGTCTCCCACGATCGTCCGGGCAAAAAAGGAAAGAGCCGTATAATGGGCGTGGAATAAACGCTGGAAAGCAGCATGGTCTCCATCCGCTATCAGCTTGAGCAGTTCTTTTTCTTCGTATGGTTGGCCGGGGAACAATGGGGTTTGTCTGGTAATCTGGTGCAAACTAGTAGAAAATAATGAAAAATGTACACGCGGTTCCAGGAACAAATACCGGATAAGTTCCATAAATTGTAGTAGTCAAAACAAGCTGCTCACCTGAGAATGAACTACTATCTGCCAACCGAGACAGAACTGATCGATGCTTTTCACAGAAGCGATCAGAGAGCCGACAGATTACTCTTCAACCGGCATTTCAGGGCTCTTTGTGTGTATGCAGAAAATATCGTCGGCAATATGCAGGAAGCCGAAGACCTGGTAGTAATAGTTTTCCAGAAAATGATGGCTATGAGAATGGAGTTCCAATCCAGTTCCGGCATCTCAGCCTTCCTCTATACCTCAACCCGTAATGCAGCCCTCAACGCAAACCGTAATAACAAACAGCGGACCCTCGCCAAAGAACGGTTCATGTATCTCGAACCAATAGCATCCTCACAAAAAGATTCAGGACAGAACGAGATCATCATGATCGAACTGCTTTCACATATTTACCAGGAGATGGAAAACCTCCCCCATAAATGCCGAACCATCTTCAAACTATATTTCCTGCAACAGATGAGCTCCGATGAAATTGCAGGATCATTAGGTATCAGCCCCCAGACTGCCCGTACCCAGAAAGCAAGGGCCATTCAATTACTCAGGATCAGGGTTTGGAGGAAAGCGCAACAACTCATCGATCTTGTACTGATCATTTTCCTGCTCCAATAAAAAAAGTTCTTCGCTTTTTTGGATGGAAGCTTTTTTTGCGTGTCTTATCACATGAGAAGATCCGATTATTTCACTTCATGCTTTACCGATGCAAACAAAGCAGGTTGTAGAACTATTAAAGAAACACCTGTCCGGTGACCTCACAGATGCCGAATCTGTGCGGCTGGCTGAATGGATACAGGCTTCAGAAGAGAATGCCGCTCTCTTCGATAACCTGAATGATCCTGATTTTCTCGAAGCAAAATTATGCAGGTTTGAATCGGTGGACGCGGATCGCAGCTGGAAAAAACTAATGAGCCTGCAAGAAAACGCAGCAGATGTGCAAGTTCCTCCCCGCAGATCTGTTTTCAAAAAGATATGGCCCCTCGCCTCAGCAGCAGTAGTGCTTCTTTTTTTCTCAGTGTGGCTCTTTTCAGGCGAACATTCTTTCTTCAACAAGAACAAATCCTTCAAAACACGGTTAGGGGAAAAGCTGAGCTTCAGACTGCCCGATGGCTCGCAGGTTATCCTGAACAGCGGCAGCCATCTTTCCATTACGGATGGCTTCAACAAAACCAACCGGGAAATTAAACTCGAAGGAGAAGCTTATTTTGATATCGCCCCCAAAGCATCCATTCCATTTATCATCCGCACCGGCGCCATGAAGCTTAGTGTATTGGGCACGGCCTTCAACGTAAGGGCATACCCTGAAGAAAAAGCAGAAGTGACCTCGCTGCTAAGGGGAAAAGTGGAAATAACTGTTGCGGAAGAAAATCAGGGTGCAGCACACCGCTACATTCTGGTGCCTTATCAAAAGCTGATAGTTGAAAAGCAGCCTGACAGCATTCAAAAAGCAGTACAAGTTAAGAATAGCAGTACTACCGCATCACATGGCATCCAAATTGACAGTCTGAAGAAAAGCCAACTGGGAAGCATCAACGAAATAGCCTGGTTGGAAAACAAACTTGTTTTCGATAATGAACCCCTGAGTTCAGTTGCCGCCAGAATTGAAAAATGGTATGGTATTAAGACCATCATAGAAACACCTGAACTGGAACCGATCATGTGCACAGGAAGCTTTGAAACGGAACCACTGGATAAAGTGCTGGAGAGTATGCAGTTTTCCATTCCAATGCTGAAGTTCAGAAAAGTAGAAGACAATACGGTATTGATACTGTACAAATAAACTAAAGGAATGCACTTTCACACCCTTTCGGAATTTGTACGAAGCAGACTGGATTAACCCTCATCCTGCTTCTATTGTTAACTATAAACCAAATCAGGTATGCAAAATTGCAAAGTCCCAGGGCATGCACCCGCCCGCAATGCAATGAAAAAACTGCTTCTGACTATGAGACTCACAAGTATTTTCCTGTTAGCATGCAGTCTACAAGTTGTTGCAAATGTAAATGGACAGGACGCCAAAGTGACGCTGAATGCAAAACAGGTCAGCCTGGAGAAATTCTTCAAGCTGATCGAAAAGCAAACAGCCTATCATTTCTTTTACAGTGCATCCATTATTCCTGTAAATGAAAAAGTGGATGTGAATGCAGTGAACGAACCGCTAAGCAGTGTGCTGAACAAGCTCCTGCCCGGCATCGGGCTTCGTTACAAGATGATCAGCGACAAAGTGATCAGTATCACCGTTGACGATCATCGCAGTCCTGCACCACCACAACAGATCAACGGGATTGTCACGGATGACAAAGGCGATCCGGTAGTGGGCGCATCAGTAGTACTGAACCCCGGCAACCGGGGAACCAGTACCAGCACCGATGGTAAATTCGTATTCACTTCTGTTGAGCCGGGTAGTTACACCATCGAGGTTTCCTTTGTTGGTTACAATTCCGAATCACAAAAGGTAACAGTTTCTTCCAGTACGGTAAACCTGAATATCAAACTGGCAGTAAGCGACAGCAAAACAGAAACAGCTGTAGTGGTTACAGCATTTGGTGTTACGCAAAAGAAAAGGGCATTGGGTTATTCAGTTCAGGAAGTAAGATCGCAGGCAATTACAGAATCACATCAACCCAATATCGTGAATGCCCTGCAGGGAAAAGTGGCCGGTGTACAGATCACCAATTCCGGCGGATCTCCGGGCGCCTCTTCCATCATGCTCATTCGCGGCGGTACATCACTGAGTGGCAATAACCAGCCATTATATGTGATCGATGGTATCCCGATGGACAACAGCACCGCCATTACCCAGGGCAATAATATGGTAGCCAGCAGCGCACCTCCTTCCAACAGGGCCATTGATATCAACCCGGAAGATATTGCCAGCATCACTGTTCTGAAAGGCCCTGCTGCTGCAGCGCTCTACGGTCTGCGCGCTGCTTCGGGAGTAGTGATCATCACTACCAAGAGAGGCGCTTCAGGAAAAGCCACACTGAACTATTCAGGTACGCTCTCCACAGATAAAGTAAGCCATCTGCCCGACATGCAGAGCACCTACAAACAAGGTGAACAGGGCGCATATGATCCTGCTGCCATCGGCTCCTGGGGACCAACATTCAGCCAGGGAGAACCGATCTACGACAATCTCGGCAACTTCTTCAAATCAGGATTTGCACAGAGACACGATATCTCCGTCAGCGGTGGAACCGATAATTCCACCTTCTATGGCTCCGCCTCTCTCCTTGACCAGGATGGCATCGTTCCTTCCACCAGCTTCTCCAGGAAATCCTTCCGGCTTGCAGCTGACTCGCGCCTCAGCAGCAAATTGAAAATAGGCGGCAATGCCAGCTATTCGCATACAGACAGAGGATATGTGCTGCAGGGCAAAGGCGTATCTGAAACATCCTCCACCACCACCAGCGGCGGCGGCACCATGATGGGCGTGATCTTCTGGCCAAAGAATGATGATATGCGTAATTATCTCAATGCAGACGGAACACAACGCACTATCGTAGGAACAGACAATCCCTACTGGGGCGTGGAGCGCAACCCGCTATCAGAAAAGGTAGACAGGATGCTCTTCATCGGAAATGTGGAATATGATCCATTCAAATTCCTCAATATCACCTACCGCCTCGGAACGGATTATTTCACCAGTTCCTTCTCCAGTGTAAGGGGTGCAGGCACCACTATCATCGGTGAAGAAAAAGGAGCTATTTCCAACTCCACCCGCAAGAACCAGATCACCACTTCCACCTTGCTGGTCACCGGAAAGCACACCATCAAAGATCTTAACCTGAGCCTCACCGTTGGTAACAACGTGGAAAGCTTCCAATCAAATACAGAGTTCGCTTACGGGCGCAACTTCATCGATCCCAGTTTCCCCAGCATCAATAATACCTTACCAAGCGACCGCCTCACATCCAGCTCCATTCAAAGAAGAAGGATCGTGGGCCTCTTCGGAGATCTGAGTATCGACTGGAAAGGGATTGCTTATCTGAATGTAAGAGGCAGGAACGATTGGTCTTCCACCCTGCCGGTAGATGCACAATCTTTCTTCTATCCTGCAGTGAGCGGAACCGTGATCGTAACAGACCTGCTGGATGAATTTGGAATGAAACGCGAAGGCAAGGTGTTGTCCTATGCAAAAGTACGCGCCTCCTGGGCCAGGGTTGGTAAAGATGCGCCACCGCACGTGCTTGCCACCACCCTTTCCAATGTGACCAATACATTCACCATCAATCCCCGCGGATTCATCCTCAATGCAAATGATTTCTATGGCAACCCAACCCTTCGTCCGGAGTTCACCAACTCCATAGAGATCGGTGCGGAAGCCAGGTTCATCGATAACAGGCTGGGACTGGATTTCACATACTACCGCACATTGTCAGACGATCAGATCCTGGGCACCAGAACGCCGCCCACTTCCGGCTCCTTCCTTTCTTACCTGAATGGCGGGTCCATCGAAAACAAGGGCATTGAAGTGATCCTGAATGCAACTCCTGTAAAGAGCAAGGATTTCACCTGGACGCTGGACCTGAACTTTGCGAAGAACAAAGCCACAGTGAAATCTCTGCCAGGCAGCCTGGACCGTGTTGAGCTGTCTGATGCATGGGCAGCAGGTAACGTAGCACAGGGTGCTGCTTTCCTGAATGGAAGTCTCTTCGGTATCAATGGTAATGTATGGAAACGGAATAACGCCGGAGAACTGCTGCTCACAGACGCCGGCTATCCACAGGTGCAATCCACATTGAAGCAGATCGGCGACAGGAACCCCGACTGGCTCGGCGGCATCACCAATACCCTCAACTATAAGAATTTCTCACTCTCCTTCATGTGGGACCTGAGAGTTGGAGGAGATATTTACAATGCCACAGAAAATTACCTCGTTAGGTCCGGTCTCAGCACCAAAACGCTGAAACGTGGCTCTACACAGGTATTTGATGGCATCATCGAATCCTCCGGCAACAAGAACACTCAATCCGTGGTACTGGATCAGAACTTTTATGAAACCCTCTATCCTTTCCAGGGATATGATTTCGTGGAAGATGGTTCGTGGTATCGTTTGCGTTATGCCACACTGAATTATACCCTTCCTTCGAAACTACTGAGCAAAACGCCTTTCAGCAGGGCAATGGTTTCCATTACAGGTCGTAACCTCATACTGATCACCGACTATTCCGGCGTAGACCCTGAAGTATCAGGCAGCGGCGCTGGTGTTGGCGGTAGCGGCTCCTTCGGTTTCGATAACCTGGGTATCCCTGCAACACGTGGTTTCGATTTCAGTTTGAAAGTAACGTTCTAAAATTCCGGATCATGAAAAAAACAATCAATCATATCATATTAGCTGTTTCATTTCTGGCAGTGGCGGGGTCTTTCAGCTCCTGTAAAAAATTCCTCGATGTAAATAAAGACCCGAACAATCCCACACAGATACCGGCGCATACCAGGCTGATCGGAGCTATCACTACTACCAATGGAGCATCCATGTGGAGAGGCGCCCGGGAGATGGTTGGCGTAATGCAATATGGCGCCACCAAACTAACTACCGGCAGTAACCGAAATGCCGAGACCTGGCGCTTTACAGCCAGCTATTTCTTCTGGCAGAATGCCTATGTTTTCACGATGCCCAACTGCGTGGACCTGATTGTTCTGGGTAAGAAAGAACAGAACTATCATTTCGCCGGCGCCGGTTCAGTGCTGCTGGCCGTGAACCTGGGCATGCTGGCTGACCAATACGGCTCCATCGTGGCAAGCGATTATTATGACGGTGTTTCGCAGATCAACCTGCTTCCTAAAATGGACGATCAGCAAACCGCTTACAAATACATCGATTCATTGCTGACCGAAGCCATCAAATTCTTCGGTATGTCCAATACTACTCCACTCAACTACAGCGGCGGCGATATCATGTTCAATGGAGATGTAAACAAATGGACCCGTTTTGCCTGGGCGCTGAAAGCGAGATACCTCAATCACCTTTCCAAAAAAGGCAGCCTCTATGATCCCGCTGCCATCATCACGGCCTGCGGCAATGCTTTCAATGCGGACGGCATGGATGCACAGTTCCCCTATATAGCAGGCGCGCAACAAACAGATGAGAATCCATTCGCCAGCTGGGGAGGCTTCACCAGCGCTACCGATCCCCGCTATTTCACCTGGACCCAGTTCTTCGTAAACATGCTCACTAAATTTCCAGTAACGGAAACAGCCTACGAAGACCCGAGGATCAGCAAGATCATGAAACCTGCCGCTTCAGACAGCAAATACAGGGGATTGAGATCAGGCGCAGGTTTGGCCGGAGGCATGGATGGAACCGGCACTTTCACCAATGAAGCAGATTACGGCCCATTCAGCAAAAGCGGCTTTTATACCAATGTGACTTCTCCCTTCCCATTCATTACCTATTCGGAAGTGAAACTGATCGAAGCAGAAGCCAGTCTCAGGTCCAGTAAAAAAACAGAAGCACTCAATGCCTACCGTGAAGGAGTAAGCGCCAATATGAGGAAACTCGGCGTGAGTGCAGGCGATATCAATGCTTACTGGACAGCACAAAATGCCGATAACCTGGAAGCGCATTTCGATAACCTCACTCAGGGCCTCAGCCATATCATGCGTCAGAAATATATCACGCAGTGCCTGAACCCGGAAACCTGGGTGGATATGCGAAGAATGGATTACAGCAACGATATCTATGGTCCTTCCTTACGCAGGCCCGCCAATATCAACACTGTGATCTTCGATCCCGCCAACAATAACCAATGGATACGCGGCATGGTGTATGAAACCAATGAGCAGAACAGGAATCCCCAGGCAGTAGGGGATAATTCAGAAAAGTTCAGATTACTTACACCACTGTGGTGGGATAAACCCTGATCTTCAATGATGAAACCAATATTGATCGTTCTGCTGTCAGCATTGGCCAGCCTTGCATCCTGCTCAAAAGCAAGTTTCCGGGTGCTTGAAAAGCCAATCGTTTTTGATGAAGAAAGAAAGCTGCTTTCTCTCGCCTATATGAAAGAACGTCATGGTATCAATACCAGTGAACCCACCATCCAACCCAGGATGGTGGTGTTGCACTGGACAGCCATACCATCACTGGAACAATCATACGATGCATTCTATGCGCCCACATTGAAAGGCGGGAGAAAAGACATAGCAGCATCAGGCAATCTCAATGTATCTTCCCATTACCTGATCGACCGCGATGGCACTATCTTCAGGCAATTGCCCGATACCGTTTTTGCCAGGCATGTGATCGGACTGAACTATTGCGCCATCGGCGTTGAAAATGTTGGCAGCAATAAGGAGCCGCTCACACGCGCACAACTGAAAGCCAACGAGGCTTTGATCCGCCATCTCAAAAAGAAATATGCCATCGAATATGTGATCGGGCATTATGAATACACATTGTTTGATGGCGATCCTATCTGGAAAGAAACAGACAAGAATTATCGCACGGTCAAAACCGATCCCGGCAAAGGATTCATGAAGAAGATCCGCCACCGGTTGAAGGACCTTGACCTGAAAGGACCGCCCGCAGCATCTTCAGAAAGAAAGTGAATAAACAAAAGCGCCTCAGACAAATATTGCTGAGGCGCTTCTGTTTTTCATTGAATGGATTTCTTAGCTCTTTGCAGGATCGTCTGTCAAAGTCCCATTCGTTACAAATTTGATCTGCACTTTACTCTTCTCATCGGTTTGGCCGGGTACACCGGAAAGTAGAATAGTGTACACTTTTTTGGCTTCCACTGAAATGGTCCTGTTCACATCAACACCGTTATTGCTTTTCACTGCAACGGTGATCTCACCAGGTGCAACTTCTTTGAATTCGCTTACTGTTGCATACACTGCATTGTCGTTCACAACAGAAGCGCCACCGGATGTGATGGTCACATTGGCTGTATTCACAGAATCCGTAACAGCATTGATATAACGTACGAATGCTTTGCCTGATGAAGCAGACAGGCTGTCGAAATTGTCAGTGGAGATCACATTTTTGTACTTGCCATCCAGTCCCACTACAAAAAGGGAATAATATTTTCCCTGCTCGAAACTGTGATTGGTAGTAACCAATGGATTGGAAGCAAGATAATCGAATGCGCCCACTGAACGGTTACCTGTGTAAATGTTCTGATAAACACCTGTGAAACTCTGGTATGCCAACGGTGAATTTGTAAGTGAATTACCGGATAAGCGGATCACAAGTGATTGCTGGTCCGGTGCAAGATTGAAAGCCATCAGGCCTGCTGCAGGGATCTGGGAATTGTCGCCATCATTATCTTTCAGACAGGCTGAGAACAACACTCCTGCTACAACCACCGCCACTACCGGCAACAGACTTTTCCGGAAGCAAGAAAGGATCTTGTTCATGTACTAAAATTTTTTAGATGAATGAATTGATTAAACACTACCGTAGCAGAAGAAATGGCTGACAGGAACTTAGCATTGATAAGGAATGTAAAGTTACTGCATGGTACAAGCTCATGACAACAGAAAGAGGCTTCAAAAAGTTAACTGAATGATAAATATCCTGCACAGTCTGATTTTCAAGCCATTCGGGGGCTTCCTGCCATGAACTTTTTGCCGATCCCCAGTTTGTTCATGCGGGATTTAAGGGTGGATGCATTGATGCCAAGCAATTCAGCGGCGCCGCCGGGACCGTACAATTTATGATTGCAAATAGACAAGGCTTTCAAAATATGTTCCTTTTCATTTTCTGCGATCGTTTTGATAGCGCCGCCTGATGATGGCCCCTCCGAATAAGAAGATGACAGTAATGGACAACCGGAAAGTTCCTTTCCTGTACTCATCAATACACTTCTTTCTATCACGTTCTCCAGTTCCCTGATATTGCCCGGCCAGTTGTAATTCATCAATGCGGCCATATAACGGTCCGGGATCTTCGTGATCTGCTTATTTTCCCTCCCGGCAAACTTTTGCAGAAAATGAGCAGCCAGTGCAGGAATATCCGAACGGCGCTCCCGCAACGGCAACACGGTGATGGGAAATACATTCAGGCGATAATAGAGATCCGGACGGAACCTTCCCTGCGCCATTTCTTTTTCGAGATCGCGGTTGGTAGCGGCAACAATGCGAACATCCACTTTGATGCTCGTTTTACCTCCTATTCGTTCCAGTTCTTTTTCCTGCAGCACCCGCAATAATTTTACCTGCAGCTCTACCGGCATCTCTCCAATTTCATCCAGGAAAATGGTGCCGCCCTGTGCCAGTTCAAATTTCCCGATACGTCTGTCGAATGCGCCTGTAAAGCTGCCTCGTTCATGACCGAATAATTCACTCTCGATGAGATTGGCAGGCAGGGCAGCGCAATTCACTTTGACCATCACTTTCTGAACACGTGACGAACGGTTATGGATAGCCCTTGCTATCATTTCTTTTCCTGTGCCTGTTTCACCCAGGATCAGTACAGTACTTTCTGAAGGAGCCACTGTAGTGATCAGTTGCTGGATCTCTTGCAAGCCTTCGCTGTTGCCGACAATTTCTAATTTCTTTGGAATGTCACCGGAAGTTCTGATGGGATAGATCCTTTGCTGCGTTGGCAGCTCAGTGGGCATGTGCAGGTTTGAGTGTAACATAACGGGTCGATTTCAATTTGTACAATCTACCTTCCTATTAGTGTGCCAAACTGTAAAAGCCCGTTGCAAGGCTGTTTTGGAGCGAAGATCATCCGGTTTGCTATGAAATTTTCGGAGTAATGAAAATGACTCCGAAAAATCCGGAGGAATATTTCAGCTGCCTGTTTCTTTATCTTTCAGAATATGCATTTTTTTGATGCCGAGTTTTTCCATTCTCGATTCCAGTGTAGTGGGTTTCAGGTTCAGTAATTCGGCTGCGCCGCCGGCACCGCGGATGCGGCCATTGGTCTGTTTCAGTATTGATAAGATGTATTCACGCTCGGCCGCCAGTTGCCCCTCCTTTACATCATTCAGGGTTTTAGGCACCATCTCCACCACCAGTGATTCAGGGACCACACGATCGTTGTTCAATGGACGGCCCCATTGCAGCGGGCTTCTTCCATCATTCAATACGAAAGCCTGTTCCACCAGGTTCTCCATTTCGCGGATATTGCCCGGCCAGTGATAGCGCAGCATTTCGTCCATCGCTTCCGCTTTGATGCCATGAAAAGGCTTGCCGGTCTTACGTGAGAATTTATGTCCGAAGAAATTAGCCAGCAGTGGTATATCATCCTTCCTTTCGCGGAGCGGAGGAAGCGTTACGGGAAAAACATTCAGGCGATAATACAGGTCCAGCCGGAATTTGCCAGCGGCCACTTCCTCTTCCAGGTTGCGGTTGGTAGCGGCAATGATGCGTACGTCCACTTTAATGGTAGTGCTGCCCCCAATGCGCTCGATCTCTTTTTCCTGCAATACCCTCAGTAGCTTTGATTGCAGGTCAACAGGGATCTCCCCTATCTCATCCAGGAAGATGGTACCGCCCTGCGCCAGCTCAAATTTCCCGATACGTTTTTCCATGGCGCCGGTGAATGCGCCTTTCTCATGACCGAACAACTCGCTTTCGATCAGGTTGGCCGGCAGTGCGGCGCAGTTCATTTTCACCAGCAATTTATCTTTTCGCGAAGACAGGTTATGTATAGCCCTTGCCACCAGCTCCTTACCAGTACCGCTTTCTCCCAATAACAAAACGGAAGTGTCCACCGGTGCTACCTGGGTAACGAGGTCGAATACACGAAGCATCTTATAACTGCTACCTATGATCTCTTCAAAATTGGAGGAGGTTTTCACTTCTTCTTGCAGGTAGCTTTTTTCTCTTTTCAGTTGCTCTGTGAGTCTTTCTATTTCTTCGAAGGCCAGCAGCCGGCCGATGGAAAGCGTGAGAGTTGCCTGCAGGCGTTCCACCAGGTCAAGATGTTCACTGGTATACGCATCTTCTCTCCGGTTAAGAAAAGAGAAAAAGAATATTTCTCCATTTGCCATAGTGAGTGGCACATAGAGGTTGCTGTTCAATCCGAGTTTCTTTGACAATAGTTTCTTCACCGGCATCCGGTTACATTCTTCCTCGAAATCGGAACCGTTATGCAGTGTAGGGCCCTGTTTAAAAATATGATGGCATAGTTCCGCGAACTGTTCAGCCGATACTCCCACCATATTCTTCAGGTCCGGTAACATGATGGACTGGTATTCATTGAAACCAGTGCGGAAAAAGCTGACAGCCCTGGGCAGGTCTTCCTCTGCTTTTTTCAATCCCAGTACAATATAATCGAATGGCACAGCCTGTTGCAGGTGTATGGCCATTTGCAGCAGTCTTTCTTCCCAATGCAGTTTGGCGGCCATGATCCTGGCCAGTTCCACCTGCAGCGATTGTTCCTTACGAAGTTTGGCTTCCAGGCTATGCGCATGGCGGTAGTAGGCGATCTCCAGGGCTACCAGCACATCTTTTTCACGGAATGGCTTCACCAGGAATCCATAGGGCTGTGTAGCCTTGGCTTCTTCCAGAACTTTTTGATTATTGTTGGCGGAGAGATAAACGAAGGCTATGTCTTTTTCATGCAGGATCCTGGCCAGATCGATACCTGTCTTAGGCCCTTTCAGGTAAATATCCAGCAACACCAGTGTAGGTTGATGTTCTTCGATCATATCAAGCGCAGACTGGAAAGAATCAGCCATACCGCAAACCTGGTAACCGACCTTTTGCAGGATCAGCCTGAGGTCATTGGCCACTACAAACTCGTCTTCTACAATTAGCAGCTTTTTCTTCATTGAGCAGTTGATTTACTCCGTTCAAAATTAATTTTTATGGTAAGGCCATTCTGTTGCACTACTTCAAAAGTTCCATCCAGTTGCCGGCTCAATCCGTTCATCAGGCTCATGCCGAGAGAATCGGTATTCCTCCAGTCGAAATCACCGGGTAAACCGATCCCGTTATCACTGATCAGTAATTCTATTACTCCTCCGGTATTTTTGTACATGCAGATATTGATCTGTCCCTTGCTATTGCCGGGGAATGCATATTTCACGGCATTGGTAACAGCTTCATTGATGATGAGGCCGGTTGGTACAGCCTGGGTAACATCCAGGGAAATGGGATCGATGAAGAGGCCAAAGGCGATGCTGTTGCCAGTATCCAGATTGTCTGAAAGATATTCCACCACTTCCTTGATGTATGTACCCATATCGATCACCGTTAGCAGCTGGTCGCTCTGGTATAGTTTCCGGTGGATGAGGGAGATGGCATGAACGCGGTGCCTGCTCTCATGGATGGCGTTGAGTGCGGCTTCGTCTTTCAGGTAACTGCTTTGCGTATTGAGCAGGCTCATCACTACCTGGAGATTGTTCTTGACGCGGTGGTTGATCTCTTTCATCAGCCATTCCTTTTCAACCAGGAGCTTGTCTTTTTCTTCCGTGATCTTCTTTTCATCCGCTATCATTTTTTCCAGCACGGTATTTTGCCAGTTGATCTCTTCCTGTTTTTGCTGAAGGAGGAGATTGGCCTTTTTCTTTACACGGAACCTGTTCCAGGTAACAAGCAGCAAGAGCAGGAGCAGCGCTGATCCGCCGATCATGGCATTGCGAAGGTAACCGCTCTGCTGGATCGTTTCCTGCTGGAGGCGTGTTCGGTTGGCCAGCGTGGAAAGCTCGGCATTCTTCTGATCTGTTTCATAACGGACAGAAAGTTCTGCCAGACTTCTGTCTGCAATATCTTTCTGAACGGAATCCGAGAACTCCTTGTACCTGACATAGTGCTTCATGGCGGAGTGATGATCTCCTCTCATGGAGTCAACCTGGTATAACGTGAGACTGTTATCACGCATCACATCGTACGACTTATGCATTTCAGCGGCAATGTAGGCGCTGTCTGCATAGAGTGCTGCCTTGTCCGGCTGGCGCAGGTGCAGATAAACCTGGCCGGCTTTTGTGTGCACAAGGATCATGTATCGTTTTACAAAATCCCAATCGTTCCTATGGCTCATCAGCTGAAGCAGCTTTGCCTCTGCCTTCCTGAATTCACCCTGATCATAAAACAAAGTGAGAAAGGTGAAGTGAAGATAATCCAGCAGTCTTTCATCTTTCACCGGATGTTCTTTCAGGTAGCTGGTAATTTCGCTCCATGCCTGCTGGTGCTTTCCCTGCCGGATCAGGCAATCAGCTTTACCGGAGAGATTGGTCATGCTTACGATCGTATTCAATTCCGAAGCACCGGGTTTGTAAGCGCTGAGGGCCTTATCGAAATAGAAATATGATTTATCGAAATTATTCATGCTGTAATACAGGAATGCCAGCCGTTGATAGAAGGTAACGATCATGGCGGTATCCTTGTTTTCGCGGCTGAGGTCCACTGAACTGATAGCATACCGTAAGCCCTCCTTATGGTTGCGGCTCCAGGCATAGGCTTGCGCCAATGCGTCTGTTGTGAAATGTGTACGGTTATCTCCGATCTTCTTTTGCAGCTCCAGGGCCTGCAGGAGCAATTCTATCGCATGAGGATTATTGCCCAGCCTCTGGTGCATGGAGGCAGCAGCGCGCATGGCCTGGGCCTGTTTTCTCAAATCGCCGGCCTCACGGGCAAGCAGGATCGAAGAATCATAATGGAGCAGTTTGGCGGAATCTGTTTCTATGCCCGACCTCAATTCAGCCTTGAAGAAATGTGCATTGGCCAGTCCTTTTTTATCGTTGGTGGAGCGAAAAATGGAAAATCCCTGGTTGAGCAGTGCGTCTCTTTTTGGATGATCGCTTAACAGATTAAAGAAATAGGCATCCCAGAGATAGGTGGTTCCCCTGGCGTATGAATCTTTGAGTTGGATGCTGAGTGAACGGCAATCATTGATCGTTTTGCAGAAGGCCAGTGAGTCGGAGGCCAGGTTCCCGCCCAGGAGATAGCGTGTATATAGTCTTGGGAGAAGGCTCAGTTGCAAACTTGTTTTGCTGGTATCCGGCGGGGCTTTGGCAATGGCGCGCTGCAGACTGTCTATTTCATTGTCCAGTGCAGACTGTGCAGTTGCTGAAACGGAGAAAGCAGTCAGCAATAAGATAACCAGGTAAGAGGCTATGGGAAGCTTTGTTTGCACGATAGTAATTTAGATTATCGGTTGATCTGATTTTCACGTCTGCTGCACCTGTTTCGTACAAAGCCGGTAACAAAAAACCGGCCGCCTTTACAAGGGCAGGCCGGCCGGATCTTCACCACTAAAGATACAGTTATTTCGTAGTTTTTTTCGGAGTTCTCCGAATTTTCCGGAGTTGTGCAAGCCAGTTCTGATCCGGAGTTTCCATGATCATCAGCAAATTGCCTTTACTAATGTTGGTGGTACAGTAGTTGATAAACAGACGGTAATAAAACATGAAGGGAAAAATGACCGCTATGTCTCCGGCCTTACAAACGATCACTGATATATATGCTTCGATGGAACAAGGAAATATCGGGAAGCTACTGACTATTCTGGACGACTCCGTATTAGTGTACACGGCCCAATGCATGGGAGGCAATCGTCGCGGGCGGGAAGGCATTTTACAATTGATCTCCCTGTTTTACCGGCCTGGCAGCAGGGCACCCAAAACAGCCGGGCATTACATGGAACAGGGAAACACAGTGATAGTATTGGGCGATATCCGGATGAGAGACTGGGAGTCGATTGACAGCCCGATGTCTTTTGCAGATATATGGGTGTTTGATAATAACCGGATCATTTCGGTAGTGTTCTATTACAGGGATCCGGAATTGTTGTGCGAGTATTTGTCGAGGCAGTAAAGCCTTATCCAAGGCGAAGCCATTGAATCAGATCATACTTGACTATTTCCCAGTGCCTGCCACGCAGGCATAGGGGATCCAGATCGTCGTCGGCAACGGAGAAGTTCTGAAAACCTTTCCTGAGATCTTCTATTGAATACCCATATGGTTCACGTTCATGGTAAACCGAAATCATCTTAATAAAGCTGTAACGATCACTCACTTCATAAAGATCCCAAAAGTCTTTTTTTCTCCCTCCTGCCCAACAATATTCAATTTCATGGCTATTACATCTTCCTCATCAGCCAATCTGATCCCTTCCCGTTCAATTATTGGACGAACAAAGGTATCAGTGTAATACAAATCAACTTTTAAGAGGTCATCTTTTGAATGCCCAATATAATATGTTATACCAAATCCAATAGAACCAACATGATGAGTAATAACTATTGCATAATGATTGCGGAACCAATGATCGATCGATTCAAAGTCAATGCTTCCATATTCGGCATCTGTGAACAATTCTATATCTACTGAACTTCTATGTCCACATTGCAGGCTAAGTGAGGTTCCTCCAACCAATCGAAATTGATCAAAAATCTTTTCCTTCATTACAGCTTCCAATACTTCTTTTAATAAAGCAGTTACTGTTTCCCAATGCATAAATCTAGTTTGGTGATTTTAGATTTTCAGCAATAACCTCCTGAACTCTCTCTTGTCCATAGAATTCTATCAGTGCTTTCTTTTCCTGTTCATTACCTCTTTGAATAACCCGTAGAATGATTGCTTTGTATTGGCGGACCCAATCTATAGAAGCGAAATCAGTATCCCAAAAAAGTATCTTCCTGAATTTAGTCAGATCAGGTTTCTTCTCTTCGCGTTTTTTTGCCTGCTTAATATCATAGAAAACCTGAAGTACCATAAAATAGCCCTCTTCCAGACCAAGCGCTTTTTCAAGCTTCAGGGCCAGTTCTGTATTCATGCCCCTACGCCCTTTGGTAATGCTGGTAATTGTTTGAGGATACTCCCGAATTGCAAGTGCCAATTGGCCTTTTCGCAAGTTCATTTCCCTGATCTTTCGGTCAAGAACAAAACCTGGATGTACACCTTTTAAAATCTCCAATTCCTGTAGCATAAAACAAAAATAAACAATTTTGTTTACATCTTTTGTTGAAATCTATTCTATTAATTTTCAATTACTTAAAACAATAACTATTAACTACGGCTACGAAATATTTCATAATTTCTGTTTTCTTCTAAATAATAGAAAAATGTAATTATCTAATAATAATCTTCATAATTGAAGCTTATGACAATGAACTGCTCCACTTTAGTCAAAAGTATTTTCTTTACGATTATGGGGAAGACTTACACACAGGCCCAGTTGGAAAAAATTGAAGGAGGAAGACGATACGTAAAGAGCAGTACGAACGAAGATAAAGAGGTTTTATATTACGCCGTAGTCAATATAGGTCCATCACTTTTCGGATCACTCATTAACAGTAATTCGGATACAGTATGGTCCAGGGTGGAAGATCCCACCTCTTTCAAATATGAAGAGATGGAAAAATATGCTGAAGTTTTCCATATTACTCTCGAAAGATTTCAGGAAATCATGAGAAACCAAAGAGAGTTCAATGCTGAGGCAAGAAAAGCTGGTCTACCGATAGGCAGAGAAAAATATAAACAAAGCCGTTCCTGAATTCAGATCCGCGAGTGTAGCTAAAGTCAATAATTGGTTCCCAAAAATCTTTTTCCTTTCCGCAACTCCTTTCGTTCAGGCATTACCGCAAGCTTTACTTCCATAGACATGTGGTGGTAACAATTGAAATCTATTCCTTACGTCCTTACTTTCCTGGTTGAAGCAAATTTTTTATTACCAATTTATCATTTTGCTTTTATGAACAGTAACCTATTGGAACTGCTCAGGATGCTGGAAACTATTGAAAAGCCGGAATTACCAGGTATTCAATACAATGCCTCCATTCCTTCAGTCGATACTCTAAAAGAAATCAAAGAGCTGGAACCCGCTCTGCAAACCAGGCTTTTTCGATTTACAGAAGATGAAGCCGTCTTCAGAAGGTTCATGATACAAAGATTGGTGGACAAATCATTCAGGGCTGCACGCTGGAACCAGGTATTTGCATTGCTTGGAATCTGCATGATCAGTATTCTCGTTTTCCTGTTCATGAGGGAAGGTCATGCGCGTGAGGGAAAGTTCATTGCAATTGGAGTGATGGGGACCATTGCTTCATTGTTCATTATTCAAAAGTTACCTGGCATCCCAAATCGAAAAGAAAAAAAATAAACAAAGCCCCACGTATCCGTGAGGCCCTGTTTCAATCAACCTTTCAGCACTAAGCGGCAGGGATCGCCATCCTGACTTCAACTATTGCACCATATTGAATGATGGGGCATTTTCTGGCAATCTCCACAGCTTCGTCGTAGTCATTAGCCCTGATCACGAACAAGCCTCCGATCGATTTATGTTTCTCAGCGTAAGGACCTTCAGCAACATCACCGGCGCCGGTGATCACTCTTCCTTCCACATCCCATCTCTTCACAGGGGCCACCAGCCTTTCAGCAGCAGCAATACCTGCGATCCATTCCTGGTAAGGTTTCAGCGCATCGCGCATCTGATCTGGAGAGGGCACTGGATTCTTTCCGGTGAGGTCTCTGTGAATAGCAATTAAGAATTCTTGCATTTGATTTGTTTTACCTGATGAATAAAAAATTTGTAACTGTATAACTCAAGCGAAAGATCATAATTTCTGAGCGGCGCCTGCAATGAAGCTGGCCACTTTGGATGGCTGCGATACCATCGGTACATGGCTTGCTTTCAATTCAAGCACGGTAGCATTGATCATTTTTGCTTCTGCGCGTGCCAGATCGAGGGGCACCATATAATCTTCAAGTCCGATCACAAACCAGGATGGTTTTGTTTTCCAGGCTGCTTTAGAGATCTTATCGGTAGTACCTTTTACCGCCCAGGGCACTTGTGTGGCATGCACTACATTTCTTTCTTCCTTATTCAGGTCCTGCGCAAAATATTGATGGATCCCTTTATTGGATAGTGTAATGAAATTGCTGGCATCCACCTGAAACTCACTGCTACCGGGAGCTGGCGGAAATGCCGATGTAACGTCTACGGCAGACTGATCATCGTTGGGCACCAGCGAGCATACATATACCAGTCCTACCACTTTGGGATCATTGCCTGCTTCCGTGATCACCATTCCGCCATAAGAATGGCCTACCAGCAAAACAGGACCATCCATGGAAGCGATCACACGTTTGGCTGCTGCCACATCATCACCGAGTGATGTCAGCGGATTTTGAACTGCCATTACATTGTATCCTTTTGCCTGCAGCAGCGGGATCACCTTTGCCCAGCTGGAACCATCGGCAAATGCGCCATGAACCAGCACAATATTTTTTACACCTTCTGTCATTTTTTGAGATTTTGCATGTTGAGGAAATGAGAACATAGTTATTACAGCCAGCAGGATCACTGCCGGGGATTTCTTAGCGTTGAACATAATAGTTGATTTAAGTGCTTATTAAATAGAAAGACATTGAATTATTCAGCGAGGGCTTTCCGGATAGTGGCAGCCGCCTGCAAGAGTGCTGTTTGAACAGCAGGAATATTGGCGATGGGGTTCAGCAGGCCATAATCGTGGATCAGTCCCATATGCCTGGTGAGTGTTACGGGAACGCCTGCTTCATCCAGTTTGCGGGCATAGGCTTCTCCTTCATCGCGCAGCACATCATTCTCGGCGGTCTGGATCAGTGCGGGTGGCAATCCTTTCAGCTGATCGATGCTTGCCTGTAACGGAGATGCATAGATGTCTTTTCGTTTTTTCAGATCCGGGAGATAATTATCCCAGAACCAGATCATCATATTCCTGGAGAGGAACCTGCCTTCTCCCAGTTCTTTGTAGGAACCCGTTTCGAAATTGGCGTCTGTAACAGGCCAGAGCATCACCTGCAGTTTGATGGACGGGCCCTGTTTATCTTTTGCCATCAGTGCTACTGCTGCCGTCATGTTGCCGCCAACGCTATTCCCCACTATTGCAAGGTTCTTACCGTTAACGCCTATTTCCTGCCCGTGTTCAGCAACCCATTTTGTGGCGGCATAGATCTGATTGATAGCTACCGGATATCTTGCTTCCGGTGATGGCGTATAATCCGGGAATACAGCTACAGCCCCGCTTGACACTACCAAATCCCTTACTATTCGCCTGTGTGTAGGATAATCTCCCAACACCCATCCGCCACCGTGTACATAAATAAACACTGGCGCACCTGCCTTTGCTCCTGCCGGTTTTGTGATATGTACTTTTACCTGCACACCGTCCTGGGTGATGATTGCTTCCGATTCTTCGATACCGGAATAGTCTACCTGTACCGAGTTTTGCGCATCCGTCAATACCTGCCTGGCATCTGCGGGGCTGAGCTGTTCAATTGGTTTACCTGTTCCCGAATTGAGCGCTTTCAGGAAGGCTCTTACGGGAAGGAATATGCGTGGATCGTTCTCTGCTTTTAATTTTTGCGACATGACCAGATTATTTGAGTAAAGGAATATTATGGCGCATAGGAATGCACCGGAAATTTTGAACTGCATAAAAAATGATTGGAACGAATGGAGAATTATGGTTTGGGCGTAACGGGCTGGTACCGTAATTTCTTTGCCATTTCAAAATCCCAGTGCTGGGAGATGGCCTGTGAGGGATCTACCACCAGTCCTTTTACTCCATGTGCCGATGAGATCGCATATACCACAGCGTTATCATCAGGTTTGCCAATCTCTTCAAAATTGTAGATGGCATCCACATGGAATTCATCCGGGTTGAGCCGCATGTCCAGGTCGCTGCAATAGAGGCAGAAAGGTTCTGCATCGAATTCCGCCTGATAGCCTTTTTCCCTGAGCTCGGAAACGGCATCAGTGAGTGATTCAAACTTTTGCATACAAAAGATTTTAAGTGTTAAAAGATGTATGTAGGATCAGAACAGGTTTTCCGGATTGCCGGGAGAAACATTTATTTCCGTATACACAGGAATATAATCTTCCATTCTGAGTCCCTGGTCAAGGAACTCGCTTCCTTCCGTACTGCTGTGTGGTGGTTGGTGTTTATGGATGTCCGGGATATCAGTGGTAACCGTACTGACTCTCAGGTTCAGTTTGAATGGATGGATGAAAGAGAAATTCATGGTTATAGATTGAATAGTGAATAATCGGGGGACGAAAAAAAATGGTATGCTGCCTGTTGATTTGCCGTGTTGTTGACCGGTTTTCGCAGGGATCATGCGCCGGCGTAGGGAGATCCAGGTGCACGAACAGGTGGAAAGTGCACTCCCGTTACAACCGCCTCGGCAAGCTGTCACCCGTCGTCTTCGTTTCAACAGCCAGCATACCAGGTGGTGTTCTTAAGCGCCAGCGGGTTGTGCGGCCAGCCATGTTTCGAAGTTCACAGAACCCAGTCTGGCAGCGCCTGCAGGCACCAGTGATGTTTCAGTGATCTGTGCACCGTAATAGCGGGCATCTGTGTTGGGCACCACTTTGCGGGGATCGTTCAGTCCTTTGAGGTAGCGGTGTACCAGCTCGGGCATGTTGAAACGTTCCGGTCCAGCAATTTCAATGATGCCATTGGCAGGAGTTTGCAGCGCGGCTTCAGCAACAAATCCCGCAACATTTTCGGCAGCAATGGGCTGGAATTTCACGTTGGAGATATGGACCAGTTCTCCGTCTGTAGCTACCTGCGCAATGCCTCCGATGAATTCGAAGAATTGCGTGCTGCGCACGATGGTATAAGGCACACCTGATTTTCTGATCAGGTCTTCCTGCACCAGTTTGGCGCGCATGTAACCACTGTCCTGCATCAGGTCAACTCCCACAATGGAGAGGGCAACATGATGTTTTACACCTGCATTGATCTCTGCAGCCAGCAGGTTACTGCCGGCAGTCTGGAAGAATTCCAAAACAGCTTTGTCTTCAAAGGAAGGGGAGTTCGCAAGATCCACTACAACATCGGTATCGGTCATGGCTTCAGCCAATCCTTCACCGGTGATGGTATTGATGCCGGTTGCCGGAGAAGCAGCGATCACCTGGTGGCCCAGCTGACGAAGTTTGGCTACTACTTTAGATCCGATGAGGCCAGAGCCTCCGATGACTACGATTTTCATAATTCGACTTTTTTTAAGATTACATTTTCATCCTAATAGAGGCCAATTAAATGCCAAACCGTTAATCATCTAATTATCAAACCTATACATCAAAACAGCCCTGCTAAAAATCACTATATTCAGTGAAAGCACGGAATCTTTCACCATATTCAGGGATATGATCAGGCGAAATAATCCGCTTTGGTAATTTTCAGTTTTTTCATTTTTGAATGGAGAGTATTGCCGGGGACTTTGAGGATCTCTGCTGCGCCGCCTGCGCCGGAGATCTTACCTGAACAGCGTTTCAACACTTCGATTATATATCCCCGTTCTATTTCCTCCAGCGGCAGGTTGGCAATCTGTGCCAACTCCGGTTTATCGGCGCCGTTATGTTTGGGAATGAAAACATCGCGGAGTTGTCCATCTGTTGTGAGCAGTACGCTGCGCTCTATCAGGTGCTCCAGTTCACGCACATTGCCGGGCCAGGTGTAAGCGCGTAATTGTTGCAATACTTTGGGCGCTACTTTCCTGATCCTTCTGCCGGTGTTCTTGCTGAATTTTTCTATGAAGAAATGAGTGAGTGGTTCGATGTCTTCCATTCTGTCTCGCAGTGGTGGCAGTACGATGGGGAATACATTTAGACGGAAATAAAGATCAGCGCGGAATCGTCCGGCTTTCACTTCTTCTTCCAGGTTGCGGTTGGTGGCCGCGATCAGTCTCACATCGATCTTGATCGTTTGCTTCCCTCCCAGCCTTTCCAGCTCACGTTCCTGGATCACGCGCAAGAGTTTAGCCTGCGCTTCCAGTGGCAGCTCTCCTATTTCATCCAGGAATAATGTACTGTGATTGGCGAGCTCGAATTTGCCGATGCGCCTGTCGATAGCGCCGGTGAAGGCGCCGCGCTCATGGCCGAAGAGCTCGCTCTCGATGAGGTTGGCGGGAAGGGCAGCGCAGTTGACCTTGATCATCAGTTTCTCTTTTCGCGGCGAAGCATTGTGCAGGGCTCTTGCAATCAGTTCCTTGCCGGTACCCGTTTCGCCGAGCACCAATACTGTAGTGCCCGAGTCCGCCACCAGCGACATCAATCTGTACACATCCTGCATGGCAGCTGCATTGCCGATGATCTCGGAGAAGTTGTAGATATTCCTGATCTGTTCTTTGAGGTAGAGGTTTTCCTGTTCCAGTTGTTTTTTATAGGCCAGGAGTTTTTCATTGGCGAGAATATTGGCAATGGCGACGGAGATCTGCGCGCAGATGCCTTTGAGTACGAGTTGGCTGAGCCAGTCGGCCAGCAGCCAGATAGTGCCGATGATCTTATCGCCCGCAACCAGGGGAAGACTGTGCATATTCCTCAGTCCCGTGGTCTGCCATAGTTTCGCATAGGTATTGCCGCTATTGATCTCCTCCTCCACGTTGAACATTACCCCTTCTGTGCTGGCGAGTACTTTCGCAGTATATGGTTCATCGGATGTGATGAGGTGATTGGAGAGCTCATCGAAGAGGATACCTGCATTCTCAAACAATGTTCTATCGAACATGAATGGACGAAGATGGATGCCATCTTCATCAAACACCCTGATCATGGCCAGTTTGGTGTGCATGATCTTATCGAACACGCGGAATATGGCAGTTTCCAGTTCCGGTTTTGTTTTCACCAACGCAATATCCTTACTGAAATCCAGCAGGAATGCCTGCTCCTGTTGTGTATTCACGATCTGTTCATTGGCCATGATATTGGCCATGGCAATGGAGATCTGTGAGCAGATGCCTTGCAGTAATTGAATATTGATCTCATCAATGCCGAGCCATAAAATACCCAGATTGGTTTCGCCTTGGTGTAAACGGATACCAACAATTGTTTTATGTCCGATCTTTTTCCAGAAATGTAAATAGCTGGAGCTGATGCCGCGCTGGATCTCCCGCTCAACACTGAACAATAAAGGGATATAGCTATCCAGCACGCGGTTCTGCAATCCATCGTTGATGGGAAAACTGGTGGAGATCATTTCTTCCAGATCCGCATTGCCTGATTGCGCGAGTTGCTGATCGTAGATATAAGCGCTAAGTGTTTCACCATCTTCATTGATCTTTCTGATCACATAGCCGCGTTGTGCGTTGAGCTTGTAGAGGGCGGTGTGTACGGCGTTTGCGAGTTGCTCCCGGGTTCTGACCATGGCGATCTCGCTGCAGAAATCGAGGAGGAATGATTTTTCTTTTTCCTTATCCAGGATCTCTTCGTTCCTGATGATATTGGCGATGGCGGAGGAGAGCTGTGGCGTGATGCCTTTGATGATGCTGCGGAATTCATCCGTGAAACTGTTATCGCGGTCTGAGTAGATATGGATAAAGCCCATCGGTTTTTCTTTGTTCATGATTTTTGTCATGAGGATCTCTTTAACGCCGGCGCTGTGGTTCACGCGGAGGAAGGCGGGGCTTTGCGGTAGGTCCATCACCTCTTCAAGCAAAAAGGATATTGGGCCGTCTGCTTCCAGTACGGATTGGATCCAGGGATCGTTGAGCGAAAAATGAAAATCCACCATTTCCTGGTAACGGGCATGTGTTCTGATGGGAGATGATGTATTGTCCAGGAGGAAGGGTGTGTACGTTTCATCCTTTGCCTCGATGAGTGTGACGATGGTATGCGTGAAATAGAACAGACTTTTGATCCGTTTGGAGAAAAGGATGAGGAGATCGTTTTTGTCCCGCACGCGTGTGATGTCATTGCCGAGGTCCAATAAAACCTGCCGCTCCTGTTCGAGTGTGAGAACAGAAGGTATGGGCAATTCCGGGGAGAGGGATTTTGCCTTTTTCATGAGTAATAAAAGTTGGGGGACTTTTGAGGAGACAAAGGTAGGGAAAATAAAGGTTAGACGGTGAAAGGTAACCCAATACTGAAAAAAATCGGTGTGTGATCGGGTGAATTCACCCTTTTTTCATGATCAGCGTAACCACCTGCAGTTATGCATTTATGCTCAATGAATTGCGGTTTTTGTCTTTTCGTTTGTCCTTTATCGTTATCATCATTTTTTTACAAATTTTCCCGATTGCGTAAGTACCGTTACAGCATATGACCCGTTATAATGATACGGGCAACCATTAAGCATCCTTTATTGAACCTTTTCTGCTTAGTACAGATGCCGGTAAACTACCGGTGTGTGTACTTTAAGACATTAAACAACTAATCATGCTATGATCACAGTTTCCCAACCTAACGGAGATGAACCCATCTCCTCGTGTGCCCCGAAGCTCTTGTTTGAAAAGCTCTGGGTATTCCTGGTAGATTATGCGATTAAGTATACAAAGGATGAAGAGGATGCAAGAGATATTGTTTCAACAGTGTTTGTAAAGCTATTGAACACAAAGCGAACATTTCCAACCTTCGAGGATGGAAAAGCATACCTGTACGTTTCAGTAAGGAATGCTTGTTATGATTACCTGGTCAAAGCTAAAAAGGATAAAAAGCACAGTACACAATTTTCTTATCTCGCATACACAGCAGCCGATGATGAGTTGCTCGCCCTTCACAAAACTTCCATCTCCGATCAACACCTGCAGAAAGTACTCTCCACTTTATCAGAAAAGGATAAATTCTTCCTGGACTGTTGTTTAGACAATACTTTGTCGATGGCTGAAGTGGCCATTAAGACCGGCCATACCCTCAAGGGCGCGTACAATAAGAAATCCCTCCTGCTTCAAGACCTCAGGAATAAGCTTACAAAATACAGGCTCTAAGTCACACACTGATCCTGACAATTAACCACTTAGTTGTTCCGGAAAAATAATCTCATCAAATGCCTATAAAAACTGGCATTCCGGAGTTGTATACAACAGGAATACATAAAAATTGGGCTATATGCAAAACGAATTACTCGGGGAGATCCGGTTAAAGATCAGCGCCGGTACAGCCTCTGCAGCCGAGCTGCAGCTTTGGGAAGAATGGATCAGCCAGCCGCATATCCAGTCGCAGCAATTCGTGAGCGAAGAAGAAATTGAGCAAAGGCTCAGGATCGATATGGCAAAACCGGACTGGGAAAGTTTCCTGGAACAACAGAAGCATAACCTTATCCATTATGAAGAAACAGGGATGGCCCAACCAAACAACTCCGATGCTTTGTTGAGACGGACGCTTCCCGGCCGGCCAGCCAGAAATCTGACAGTTAAGTTGATAGCAGCCATTATCATCGGCATTATATTGTCAACGGCCGCCTACCTGAGCATCAGAAAAAAGGAGAAGGAAACCCATCTCCTGGCAGTTGTGGAATATAAGACCATCTATAGCCCAGTAGGCAAGACAACTGAATATACCCTTCCGGACGGATCGAAGGTTTGGTTGAACACGAATACCACCCTGCGCTATCCCGAAAAATTCACTGATTGTAACCGGAAGGTTGAATTGAATGGCGAGGCTTATTTCGATGTGGTAAAGGATGAAGAGCGGCCTTTTATTGTTTTGACAGACAGCAGCGAAACCCGTGTATTGGGCACCAGGTTCAATGTGGATGCTTATAAAGGATCCGGGATACTGAAAGTAGCATTGCTGGAAGGCGCTGTGCTGGTTGGAAAGCGAGATGAATCAGTTCCCAACAAACTAGAACCCGGAGAACAAATGGTATTCAACAACGGTAGTTTCAGCGTTGAAAAAATGAGTAAGCCGGAAGAGACGACCGCCTGGCAAAGAGATTCATTTGCATTCGACCAGGCAAGACTGGCTGATATCATGCATAAGCTGGCGCAGTATTACAATTTCAATGTACAAATTGATAAGGAGATAGAGAACGACAGGTATACTGTAGGTGTAACCGAAAGATCCGTACCTGTTAATCTTATCCTCAGAGGCCTTGCAAGAACAAAAGGATTCAGGATCTATCCAGAGAAGAATTCAATCTCCCCCGGAGAAACCATTATGATATTGAAGAATGAGTAAAGCTTACTACTCATCAGGCGCTTCACAGATCGAAATTATTGGAAGCCGTTACCATTAGACCTCCTATTTAAGTTTTTGGATGCCGGACCACCGCTTGGGTGGCCGGCATATTAGTTTTGTTTAAAAAAATTTCTAAACTCGGTAAAACGTTAAACAAATCTGCGTTACTTTTCTCTGATTTGTCCGTTTTATATTCGAATCAATCTAGTTAAATCTTACAAACATTTGTTATTTCAGCAAATCTGAAATACTCCTCCCATTAGACAAGGTACTTTTTCATTTGACTGCCGTTAATATTACGGGCAGATATTGCAATTTCATTGAATAATCAAGTCCTCTAATTACATCATTCTACTTTATTTCCTAAAAACTTTTATTAACTAAAAGGATCGAAAAAATCTTTGCCCTGGCCTGTGACTCCAGACCAGGAACAGGGATCTGCTATGCAATTCAATCAAAGTAAGAAACGCGTAAAAATTACTTAAATGAGTGCGAAAAAACCAGACGCTTCAAGACCTTCAATTGTGATCAATTTAAAACCTCGTCATGCTAAAAAGATCCTGGTACTTATCTGTACATTCTTATTCATTACTTTCCCGGGAAATCTATCTCATCAAAAATCTAAACTTACACCAGCCCCTGGCCACTGCGTAACCGCTACATTCGAAGCAGGTGAGCCAACCGAAAGAAAATTATCAGACGGTTCAGTAGTATATCTGTATGCTAATTCAGAATTAACAGAAATCCCTACAGGAACGGAAGACAGCATTCATGTTAAGCTAAAAGGTGAAGCATATTTTAAAGTTATTAAGAAAGCGATTGATCAAAAGTTTATAGTAGAATCGGAAGACCAAATATTAAATGTAGTTGGAACTCATTTTAAGGTTAATGCTAATAAAAAATTTACTAGTACCACTACTATTGAAGGAAAAGTAGAACTTATAGTTGGACAATCTAAGACAATACTAGAAGCAGGTCAAAAAAGTAATTATACTAAATCAGATGGACTTACAGTTAAACGATTTGCATCAGAAGATGAATCTAAAAAATGGCTAACTGATGATTATAGATTTATAAATTTATCTCTAGCTGAAATAATTAAAAGATTGAATGCCTGGCATGATGTAAATATAATTATTAAAGGACCTATCGATAATACAGCTTTCACATTAAACTGGACTAATAAGACTACTCTTAACTCTCTACTTGATATATTAGAAATTACCAGGCATTTATCTTATTCCCCACATTTTAAAAAGTACAATCATGGGGATACCATTCAATTAAAGGCCCAATAAATCAGTGTTATGGTGGAATCATAACAAGCTCCTGAAAAAGTTGGTTTTTTTAAGCTGGCTGATATTGGTTATGATCATTGGAATAAATGGAAAAGGATATGCTCAACAAAATTTCGTTGATACTGCTGTGGCTATTGTGATTGTAAAAAGCAATCCAACTGTCAGAGGATTGCTAAGGACGATTGAAAAGCAAGTAGGGGTTATCTTCTCATACTCCAACTCAGATATCGATATATTTAAGAGATGCGAGTTGCCCGCTTCTGTAGTTTCACTTGGAACAATTCTCAGGAAGATCACCACCATTTTCAATTCCTCCTATATTATCATAGGAAGAGATATTGTATTTACCAAGGCTGAGCAACCAGTTCATAAAGACCTGTATTTTGTTAAAGCAGAGGAGATGGAAAAGCGCTCGCTGGAGACCGCCCTCCAGGATGTAGTAGTAATCGGCTTTTCACCTGAAAGCAGGTCAGGTAAAACCAGCAGTGTTAGCTATGTTTACGGAAAAGATCTTTACGCACGTTATAACCCGGATCTTGCAGCAGGCTTGCAAGGTAAAATTCCTGGTTTACTGATCACAGAAACCAATGGAGCACCAGGAGTCAATTCCAGGATTCAAATACGGGGACAACAATCTATTGGATTATTGCCCGGCGCGGAAAACCTGCCGGTCAATAATCCACTTATTCTTATCAATGGCATCAACGCCCTGCCCAATAAGCTTGTATTGAATAAACTGAGTTCGATGGCTGGAAATCCAACCAATAACGGAAGTGGTGGCGGGATTAGCCTACTGGATCTGATAAACCCCGAGGACATTGAAGACATAACCATTCTAAAGGATGCGGACGCTACTGCTCTTTATGGAAGCAGGGGAGCTCATGGAGTAATTCAAATTCAAACCAGGAAGGAAACTCAAAACGGACCAGCGAAATTCTCTGCACAAATGGCAACAGGTATCGCCAGAGCCGCCTTCCGGCCAAAGATGATGAATACCGAACAATATGCTGCCATGAAAAAGGAAGCGCTGGCCAATGCAGGATTTGACAATAACCCTGTTACTGCGCCAGAGCTCTATCGCTGGCCATTGACCAGGTACACAGATTGGACTAAATACCTTATTGGCAACACCGCCCAGTTCACTCTACTTCATACTACTGTCAGAGGTAATATCGGACCATCTTTAAAATTTTATGCAGGATTAGGACTGAGGCAAGAAGATCTTATTCTACCCACCGATGACCAAAGCCAACAATATGGTTTACATATAAACCTCAACTACTCCAAAGGAAAAAAGCTTAATACCTCCTTTGATCTAACGTTGAGCAACTCCAGCAACACTCAACCATCTTTTGATCCAATGCCGCTATTGCGCCTGGCGCCCAACGCCCCCGCTCTATTAAATGAAAAAGAAAGGCCGGTCTTTGAAGAAAACGGCCTTAGTTTTACAAATATTCGTTCAGTATTGAGAAACACGTATTTTGCAAATACAGACCTGTTAATGAGTAGCATCAAACTGGATTATGCTGTAACCCAAAAGATAATCTTCAAGTTACAATTGGGAGTAAGCAGGATCAAGACATATGAAACATCACTAATCCCTGTGAAGGATTTTGATATTTTGTATCGAAGAGCAGGGTTATATGTGGATGCTACAACTTATTGGAAGAGTTTTACCGTGGAACCCCATTTGCAATATAGGGATTCATCTTACAATGGTAATTCCATTTCCTTAACTATCGGTACAAACTACCTGATCCAAAAAGAAAGTTCAACAATTACATACTACAATCATAATTCGGGAACAGGGCTTTATGGATTTCTTTCAGATAACGATATCCAAATACAAAATAATCACCAGGAATATAGATACCTGGGTATGTTTGGCGGCATGAGTTATGACATACGAAACAGGTTTAGCTTCAATTTTACCATCCGGAATGATGGCAGCAGCAATATAAGTTCTGCAGAACGGTTTACCATGTTTGGTGCATTTGGTGCAGGATGGAACTTCCTGTCCGGGAAGATTGCTGAAAAAATTGGATGGCTGAAATCCGGAAAATTGCGTGGCAGTATCGGGATAGTTGGCAATGATCAATATGGGGATTACAAGTCCGGGAATGAATTAACTATGCAGTCGCTTAACTCATTGCCACTACAGAATTTTGAACCCAGACCTTTCCGCTCCTCAACTTTGGATTGGGAAAAAACAACCAAGAAAGACCTGACTCTTGAGCTTGGTTTCGGAGAAAGACTATCCACTTCAATTGCCTGGTACCATAATATTACCAGCAAACAATTTATCTCAGTACCTTTATCAGGACAGCGTTCCGCATCTTTCGGTTATCCATCCAATCATCAGGCATCTGTGCTTAATACCGGTTTTGAGTTTTGGTTAGAAAGCAAACCAGTGTCCGGCAAAAAGTTTAGATGGCAAACATCTGTTGCCCTTACGCTGCCCAAAAACAAACTTCTTTCATTCAAAGACCTGGAATCTTCCATCTACAAGAATTTCCTGACACCAGGCCAATCATTAACTGCTTTTCCAGCATTGGTATTTACAGGTGTAGATCCTGCAACAGGCGAAGCAATGTTCCAGGACATCAATAAGGATGGCAAGATCAGCTTCCCGGAAGATCAAATCATAATCGGAGATCGCGCCCCCACCCTATATGGAAGCTTACATAATCAAGTATCATTTAAACAATGGGAATTAACTGTTTTTATTGAAGGAAGACAACAAAAGAATCTCGATCCGATTTATTTTGATTATCAATATTCTCCCGGTTCATTCAGAAAAGACATGCTTAGCAACCAATCCCAGTCATTCCTGCAGCGCTGGCGAGTTCCCGGCGATCAGGCTTCTCTTCCGAGGTTGGTGGCAAAGCAAGACGGGAACGCTTCCAGCGCGATCAATAACTTTATCAATTCCAGCAGAATGCTCACTGATGCCTCCTATCTGCGGCTCAGGACATTGATGATCAGCTGGAGTCAATCAAACAATTGGCGAAACGATCAGGTGCCGGGAAAGGTAAAAGTATTTATCGCCATGCAAAACCTGTTTACCCTGACAAGATATAAAGGTGGTGATCCTACTATTCAAAATCCAATGGAGATCCCTTCCGTGCGTTCTTTTATGTTGGGATTTGCGGTAAAGCTTTAGGGGTTCTGCGCTCTATTATTTGAGTATTTGTTTGCATAGGCGGTAATACTTGTTGCGCTCGCTTTCTCCTGTATATCCGCCATTGATCCTCTTAATGATTGTTCTCATTTCATCTTCCTCAGCTTCATCATTCAGATCCATATAAACGGAAAAGACCCAGCAGGCGGAGTGCATTCCAAACTCATGATCTGTACGAAGTATCCGGGCCCATTCTTGCGCTGCTTTGAAGATCTGGAACTCCAGGCCCATCCAAAATGCGAACCTTGTGAAATTCTCCCGGCCAGTGATCTGAATAGGGCCAGCTCCCCGGAAATCCCAACCATCCATCGGGTGAAAATTTCCCAGCCTCCCGTTGTACACTTTGCAAGCCAGCTTTTCCGGTTTTCTTGCGTATTGCTCTGCATCTGCCAATGTCTTAAATCTCGAAGGCCATACTTCCATGACCCGGGCTGCTGAATAGTTCAGGTTTTCCTCATATCTGGTGAACTCTGCCGATTCATGAATAACGTTAGCCAGGAATTCATGCAGGATATCAGTATTCATTCCGTATAAAGGACAAACCTTGTTGATTGCATCCGTAACCTTTATGGCAGTTTCTTCCGGAATCTGGCTGCAAATATTTTGTAGTTGTTCAACTGTTATTAGTGGAGTAGTCATAATTAGAAGTTTATCTTTTGAAAAAAACATTTGCTATCCGTCCTCTTTTCCAAAGAGCCAATACTCCCAACGCAATCGCAGCCAGGCTAACGATGTACCATTGTAATCCTTTTCTTTGCTTGAATACTGCGTGAGAGGAAACGGACTCAGCATCAGCACTCGCACGAATATTGCTACTATTTACTGCCAGTGAAGCTGACTCTTGAATAGTTGTCTGAACATTTGCTTCATTCATCATTTTACTTTTATCCGTACCAGCTTCAACGATCCGTCTTTTGACGAAGACTGCTTCACCGGCATCGATCTCCTCCTCTATGATCCGATGAAAACTAAAGTCGTTAAAAGTGAAAGCAGAGAAATCAATTTTCTTCACAGCCACACTATCGAGAAGGGATATTCCTGTACTATCATTTTGCTGATAATCCAGTTGAGAATTTTGAGTTTCACTACTCTGGCTCATTTTCTGAGATGAGCAGCAGGAAAGGAAAAAGGCACCGATAATTATTAGAAGGTATTTTTTCATGTCAGGATGATTTTGTTTTTGTAGTTGTATATAACCAACCGAAAATGCCGGCTACTATGGCTCCCTGCAACTGGCCGATATAATAGGTTGCGATCTCTTTATTATGTACCGGCAATTCTTTAAAGAAGAGCAGGAAGCCGATGGCGTTCAGGCTAATGATACAGATCATTGCTACCGTGATCTGAACCGAAACCTTGTTTATTTTCTCCCACATGGTTTTGTATTTGTTGATGAAAAGCTACTAACCAGAGCACTTAACCTATGGCAACTGGATCAATCAGGGATTGAATGGCGCCGGCACATCAACTTTGATGAGCGAAAAGGCGTTGAAGGATTTATCCTTCAGTAGGTACATCTTACCGTTTGTTTCCTGGTAGAACTCGATACCCAGGAGTAACAGCAATGGATGTTCGCTATTGGCCGGCAGCGTGTTCTGCAGGCTAATGGCTTCCGTAGGAGTTTCACCCAGGGCAATCTCGCCTGTGCTGACTTCCTTCACTTCGAATTTGGTATTCACAAAATCGATAGCTGCAGCGGCAGAGATGATCTTGAAATGCGTGGCGCTTGCATGTGCAGAGATCAGCTTCTCCGGAACAAATGGCGGGAACTCAATGCCGAGCTGGCCAGTGGCCCTATCGATAGTGGCAGCATAGCTACTGTATAACGTGTTGGCTAATACAGCATTTACGTTGAATTCAAAACCTTCCAGGAGCGACAGATCACCTGCGGCTACACGCCTGGCGCCTCTATCGTTTATGAGGTCGGTTTTGATAATGCTGAATAAAGCGCTTACCAGCCGGCTGGTCACCTGCCCATCGGACATGGAAACGAGCAATGACCTGAATGCCTGACGGATCAGCTTCCCAACAGCTCCGGCTTCGGCGAATTCAGACATATTTTCACGTGTACGTTTATACGCCGGATCCTTACTGATCCTGGCTTTGTCAACGCCACCGGATTCGCGCACCAGATGGCCGCGTTTTGTTTTGTAGTAGGTCAAGCCACCTACAGTGCCCTGCATTTTTTGCGGGCTTTTTTGTTTAGCCATAAAAATAGTTTTTAGAGTGATAGAATTGTTGACCGGTTCAACATTTGAGAGAAGAGTTGAGATATATCTGTTTGATAACGAAAAGAATGAATTGTCTGGAAGCATCAGGAATGTATGGTTAATTGCTGCCGGATGGGGGAAATACTGCTGAAAGTGTGCTGCCGGTGCTATGCGGAGGGTATCAGGGAGTGCTGGCCCCTTCACCTTTTCTATACGCAGGCTAACGGTAAGCCTTAACGATCTTTGGAGGAATTGTATAATCATAATGGAATGTTGTGAATGCAAAGCTGGACCAATCACAACATTCCATTGTCATATGTAAATACTAGTAGTATAAGATTTTTCAGAATTATTCTGAACCGGAGAGATTTTGGAGAAGGCAAATCCTCATAGCATCCACTGATTTGGTAGGTTCCATTTTTCTCATTTTGATATGCTGGAAGATGTCGGGATAACTGCTGATATCGATATTGAATATTTTCCCGAAGACTGTAGCGATGGTTTTAAGGTCAACATGACCGCCGTTGAATACACGCATGTAATGGAAGCCATACATGAACTCGACCAGGGCGGCTTTGCTGCCAGTCCATTGCAGTAGTTGTTCTGTCTGGCTGCTTTCACAGGTTTCTCTTGTGGGCGTTTGAAGCAGCTCGATCTGCTTTTCCAGGTAAGGTATGTAAGCAGTATTGGCAAGGAATATCGCAGCTTGAGTATCATACAAGGTATTGAATGCCGGATCATTTACAGCAAATAACAGATCGATAGAATGATCAGTAAACTGCTGGTCTCTTAAAAAATACTCGTGGTCCCTGATGGTGCTTTCTGATCTGTAATAGCAGCAGAAATCATCATTGTGCTGAAAGAACTGATAAATCTGCTCCAGTTCCTGTTCCAGGTATGCAAGCTGAACCTTTTTGCTTCCTAATGGCCAGCGACTATGCAATCTAAAGATCTTTATATGCAATATTAACTCGCTCAGAAAGCGGGGTTTGATTACTTTAAAGAAATGAATTTCATCCTGTTTGGTGATTTTTCTTGTGCTTTGAAATAGCTGGCGTAAGGATCGTAAGGAATCATGTACAAGCTGAATTATCCTTTCGCATTTCTTCAGTTCAGGAAGGGGTTGACTTTTCAGGAGTTCGATTTGATTGATCAATGAAGCATACAATTCTTCAGATAAGCTGAGTAAAGCTTGCATAGTGAGTACTTTAAATGGTTAAAAATGGAGCCTTACCATAAGATTCCGGTCTGATACCGCTGGATCAAAATTTGATCTCGCATGTTAGCCCAATTGCATGAAAAGACAAGGGGAAAAAAAACGCGATTTCCCGTTTTTTTTCCCCTTGCTATGTGGTTTACTTTTTGTATTGGATAGTGAATTTTACATTCCGGAAAGAAGGATCCTCCGCTTTGAGTTCTTAAGTACCTAAATTATAATTCTTCTAAAGAACTTGATCAATATATAATCACTTAACAAAAGAGTTTGTTGTAAGCCAGACATGGCCCTGGAACATACTTAAAAGAGTTCGATTGTATATAGTCGAAAGTAAAAATCCCTATTTCATAAATTACTTAGAATTCGACTTCGGAGCTTTGACAACATATTGAAACCTTTACTCGCAATTTCAATTAGGCCATTCCGAACAACAAAAAGTAATTAAAAACCAGCAACAAAAGTTCGCCGATAATCTAAGCCCGTTATTGATTATTTACTTAAATGTTTAACCTGTTTAAACAAAGAAAAAACTGTCTCTTCTTTCCTCCACGAAAATTGCATTAACTATATTTTCTCGATTCAAACAACAACCTCCAATGAAAAACATCCTAGTTATAACGATATCAATATTTCTAACGCTTATTTCAATTTTTGTTTTTGCTACTAAATCTACCAATTTTGATAAAAAAACGTTCGCTCTAAAATGTCACTGGTATGTTCATGCCAATAGCAACATTGTACAAGGACATACAGACTCCATTACTGAAAATCTTTTTAAGAGTGGGCTAAATTGGACATTAGCTGGTGATCCTACTTCAGTATGTGACCCAGTTCAATATGTTTGTGCAATCTGTTATGATGATACAAAATACACATTAACGCAAGCCTTAAATGCAGTATGGTCAAATGTATTAATAAATGGATGGCAACATGGTATAGATATAGATCCTACCGCTAGCACTTTAAAGATATACATCACAGACACCCATTTAATTCCATAGCTAAATATCCATAAGATTAACACTAAAAATAAGACAACTCGTGCGTGTGGCTAAACTCTTAAACCTTGAATTTGACAACCACTTCAATAATAACGAATCAAAAATAAATAATGATTTATCCATCTTACCAAATGAATCGAAACAGTCCACAACTCAAAAGTCTTTATCCCGAATTCGTAACAAACAATGTGGAATCACTACTATTTTTGATTAGGATAAAAACAAAAGCAGTCCTGCTATCTGCATAAGCATTTTCTGCTTCTGATGTCGATTACGGCTGCTTCCATTAATTAATAAAGGAAGATTAGTATCAGCCATAATTCTATTTTATCAATCTGTTTAGCTAATTATAGCCCATCTAAAGCATGCAGTTAATAGTCACAACATTTTTCTGCATCATCAAACGACTTTATGTAATTGATTCAGTACAAAAAAGGTCACGAGAAAATATTTGTTGATCTAATTGCAAATACGGCGATTAAATCAAGATAAAAAATGAAAAGCCTAGCAACAATATTGATTTCGCTTTTATTTGTCGCCAGCACGACCTATGCTTTTGCTTTAAATTCAAAATCATACAAAAAGCATGCATTTGGATTAAAATGCTTTGACTATGTAAATTCAAGGTTTGATAATTTAGATTATGCGAGCATCGATCAGATAACTTTAAGCGCTATTAATAATCCAGGAAATTGGGCAATTACTTCATCTAATCCTCAGGTAGAGTGTAACCCCTCGCATTTCTTATGTGCAATTTGCTTTGACGATACTCAACTCAGTATGTCACAAGCATTGACGATTACTTGGACGTTTTATGTTACCTATGGCTATTTACCACACGGATCAGATGTTGATCCCTCCGACAAAACCGTTCTTACCTGGCTTCGGGACATTGATAATCAATAAACCTAAGCAAAAATGAACTATTTACTATTGCCGCTCTTGAATAGAAAATAATAAATGCAAAATGCTCATGAAAAAGATAAAATTCTCAGCACACTTGCTAAAGAAGCTAGTTGTAAACATATCATTTATGCTTTTAGCAGCCCTTTTCATATACGCCGCATACAATAAGCTGGCAATATATCCAACTTTTGTTAAGCAACTTCGCTTATCACCCGCGACATCGGGATATGAAAATTTCCTAGCTTGGTTCATTCCAAGCATCGAAATAGCAATTGCCATCTTATTAATAATCCCGCGTTCAAGGCTTATTGGATTATACAGTTCCTTCTTCTTAATGCTAGCGTTTACAGTTTACGTCTATGTTGTTCCGCATTTTTTTCAACAACAGACTTGTTCATGTGGAGGGATTATTAGCACCTTCTCATGGAAAGAACATTTTTACTTTAACCTTTTCTTTACTTTCCTAGCTGGTTCAGGAGTTGTTCTCCTTTCTACAATCCAACAACAGAAAATAAGAAAGACATAAGCTTTTATCAGATAAAGTTTCAGCCTATGTTTCCTCATTTTTTTAACAAGAGGCCTTTTCATGTGGAGATATTATCAGATCTACTTCTGGAAAGAACATAAGCACTTTAATCATTCACTCACATTATTAACTCGCATAAAAGTCACTCTTCTTTCAATAATCTGAAAAAAAATATTTAAGATATAAACTCATTTATTGGCCAACAAATAGGAAAAATCCGGAGCCTGAAAGACCGGGTGCTAATTAATCATTAATAAACCTAAGATTATGAAAAGTTTGAAAATCGTTTTGGCATCTTTACTGCTGGTTGCAGGAGGAATAACAGTTTCTTCATTCGCAGTTGAGTCATATAACTCAAAAGCCTTTGCCCTGAAATGTTATACTTATGTAATTACAGACAAAGACAATATCACTTTCGGTTCAGCGGATCAGATTACTGAACTCGTTGTTAAGAATGAAGGATTTTGGGCTGTATCCGCTCATACCCCCAGCACTATCAGCACAATTTGCGATCCTACGAATTTCCTTTGTGCAATTTGCTTTGATGATTCAAAGTATACTTTAACTCAGGCTCTGACTGCAGTTTGGAACTATTACAACACAAACCATACATTTACTTCAGGTTTGGATATTGATCCATTAACTGGAGCAACAGATGTGCTGAGAGTATATATCAGAGACGTGAATGACACAAATCCTAATCAGTAATTTGTCCAAAATCAATGAGGAGCTATTGTTCCTCATTGATTTTCTATTATGTACAATCTGAAAAGATTGAACTTCTTTTTCGTAATTGTGAACCCATTCTTTCTTAGTCCATTTTCCAACTCGTTTAGCCCGAACCCGACAGGCAGTTCTATGAAACTTATTCTATCTAGATTGGAATCATTGATAAAGTAACTACCTTTCAAATCATCTTTGAGTTTAGAACCAAAATTATCAGATACGATATCAGAAATTGAAACATTGATATACCTTCGCATCTTTACATTGTTCCTCATAAAGTCTTCTAACTTTAATTCATCATTTTGTAGAGATTTAGATTTGACTTTAGCCATGTTTGAGTGAGTCATAACAAAGCCAAGCACACTATCTTCTTTAAAGGATATTTCGGCACCCAAAAACTGCGTCCCAAAAGCCTCTAGTTCTTTCCGCATGGAATCAATTAGCTGATCTTGAGTGTAAGACATAGGAGCTATCTGCTCGTAACAAAATCGGCCCCTGGCATATTGACTATCGGTCTTCTTTAGAGTATTAACGTAATAATCAGTGTATTTTGTAGTGTCTCGTACTTTCAATACTAATTCTCCCGGCAAGGGTGAAATAATTATTTTATCTTCATTTTCTCTTATTTCATTTTTCCAAGCCATCTTTAGCAAATTCAAATACGACTGATTAATTAATGTGTTTCTCCGTATCCCATTTACAGAATCGACTAAATCGAATACTGCACCGGGTTGCTGAGTCGCATAATTGGGATTGAATGGAGAAAGAAACGAATTATATCTATAAAAAGAAGGAATAACTTTTAGCACCTTAAAATAAGGCAAGGTAGGCTCAAACCTTGGCAAAGTACTTTCATTTGCTATATATGATACATCACCTCCTCGTAAGTATTTACTTACTTTCTCCTCATAAGTATTGTATGCACTTCCGAGTACATGTACTGCCCCGTTCTTGCCAATCCAAACATGATAAGGAATTGTTTGAATAGGGAAATAGGCAAGCAAATTTGTTGAGTTTATTATAATAGGCAATTTTGGAAGGACCGCACCTTTCGGAAAAAATTTTCTGATTTCCTCTTTTGATTGCCACGGATTGACTAAAAGAACCTTAACCTTATTTCCAAATTTTGCTTGGAGAGATTCCATCTTAGGAAATGAGGCAATACAGGAAAAACAATTCGTATTCCAAAAGTCCAATATTATCAATTCTGTTTCCTTTTCTTTCAAATCGAACAATCTTACGCTGCCTATTGAATCCATTAGTTCGCCTATTAACACATTGGGGATATTGTCTCCAACCTTCAACATTTTTTCTTTCCACCCGATACCTAATTGTTCGTCAAGCTGGGCCTTATATTCATTTCTCCAATCATTCGCCAAAAAGAGAGAATCGTAAATTCTCAAGAGCTCTGTTGCATTATACTGAACTCTATTCCCCTGCCCTAAGAGTATCGATGAAATCAAAAGGAACAAGATCAAATAAATACTTTTTTGTAACTCTTTATTCATGAATTTCAATATTTGCAGAATTGGATAATGTCTGAAATAATCAATTCTAAAATTTTGATATTCCACCCGATTTATTTCCATTAAGACTTAAAAGAAGTTATTGCTATTGGAATGGCTATGCATTTGGCAATCATATCATGGCAATCTGTTAGATATCAGATAATTAGAAGCTCATCTAATATTTTGTTCAATTCCTGATTTTATTATTTCTTCCTTGGGAATCAATAATACAGTTCGAGTGTCATTAGGTAACAAAGTATATGTTACACCGTCAATAATCCTTTTTAACTCAATCCCATGTCCTTCAAGATTCAGCCTTCGAATATCTGTCCAACGCTGGCCTCTAAATACTAATTCTTTTCTCCGTTCAGAAAGTATTATAGTAAGCGCAGCTTCAGGGGAAGACGCATCCAAATCTTCAAATGAGCTAGATTCAAAACGTTTTCTTAACAATTTATTTAGTTCGGCCATTGCTTGTGTAACATCTCCACCCCTCGCAAGGCACTCAGCCTTTATCAAATACATTTCACTAGTTGTTAATCCATTAAAAACTGAACCATTACTTATATTATAAAAACTACCTTTAAATCGATAGGTACCTTCATCAGGTTCTGAATTAGGCCTGAAATAGATATTTAAGCGTAAGTCATTAGGCAAATAACTTTTTATGAGGCTTGTGTCAATTTTAGCAACATTACGCCCTGTAAGTCCTTTATTTCTTAGTGAACTAAAAAAAATAATTTCTGGATTTTCTGCAAATGCTGGAATAATCTCACCTGCTGACATCAAATTATTAAAATCAAGTAATTCATTCTTCTCTTTTAGCGCTAAATCTGCATATTTAAGTGCATTTGAATAATCAAGCATACTAAGATAAACTCTCGCTAAGAGTGCCATAGCTGATGCCTTATTTGGTCTAAATGCGGTAACAACATCTTTGGGCAACAACTCAATTGCCTTTTTTGCATCCTCAATTATTTTAGAATAAGTCTCCTTAACTGAAGATCGGGCCAATTTACTTTCAACATCTGCATTCAAACGGAGTACAATTCCATTGTCCGCATCTGCTGAAGGACTAAAATTCTTACAATACAATTGCGACAATTGGAAAAAGGAGAATGATCTGAAAAAAAGCGCGCTTCCTTCAACATCATTATATTCATTACCGACTTTTTTTACTCTTCCTAATGCGTCCAAAACTACATTTGAATAATATATTGGTGACAAATATGGAAATCTCCAAGTATCAAAATCCTCAGCAGTTTCTGACCATATATAATTATCCCTATCAAATATTTCAGCGGCTTGCCAATCACTAGGTTTGACAAAATAATTATCAGAAACCAATTCTATCAACGCAGTCCCTGATTGAAAATTCATTACATTATTATTATCTAATAACGCCTGCAAATCTTGTGGTGTTTCAGGAACATAAAATCCCATTTGCGACTTCTTGTCCAGATATTTCTTACATGATGAACTCCCTATTAGAGTTAGTCCACAAATTAATAACACAATCTTTATCTTAAGAGACATAAAATTCCAATTTTCTATTAGTAAAATATTACTTTCTAGAGCCCTACATTAACTCCTATTGTAAATGTTTTTGGCGTAGGAATAATGTATTTAATTCCTCCAGTAAAATCAGGGTCATTCCCAGATTTGTCTTTTTTCCAAAGGATAATATTGAGATTATTCACATAGACAAAACAACTCATCTGCTTCAATATCTTTATTTGGTCAACATTAAGGGTATACTGAATCCTGAAATCCTCAAGTCTAACATTATCCCCCCTTAAGACATTTATTTCTGAGAACTGGTAGAAGTCGTCACGCCCTTGAAGATCAGATGAAATAGGGTAAATCATCGAAGGTACATTTGTTACTTTTTCGTCGCCTGGCTTTTGCCATCTCTTTGAATAATCACTTATACCGTCCCATGCAGAAAATAGTAGCCCGTAATTCAAAGCAGGTTTTCTATAATAAAAGTTTAACTTATACGAAATATTAAAAGAAGCAGTCAGGCCTTTCCAACTAAAAGTATTGTTTATAAAGCCAGAATATAATGGAATTGAAGATCCATGAAAAACTTGATTCCCTACGCTATCATTGAAAATATCAATGTAGTTCTTGCTTACTTTCCCATCTAAATATCCTTGCGGGTCACCGGTTAAAGCATCAAGTCCTCCCCAACTGTAGCTAGATAAACCATAAGCCAATTTCCCAACAGATGGGTTAATTCCAAAAGAAATGAAATCTGCAGCCCTATATAACCGAGGCAAAAATATTTTAGTTACTTTCATCCTAGCATGGCTCAATCCAAACTGAGTGACCCAGGAAATATTCCTTTTCAGGAGTGTTGCTTTAAGATTGATTTCAATCCCATTTCCCTTCAAGCTGGCTGAATTAACGAAATACGACAAAACACCCGAAGAAGAAGGTAAATCAATCGCAGAAATTAAATCCTTCGATTCTTTATTAAAAAAATCAACGCTTCCCTCAAATCGATTTTTGAATAGCGAAAAGTCAATCCCAATGTTTCGCACACGAACCTCTTCCCATCTCAAATCTGGATTTGGAGGGCTTCCGACATCACCATATAGTAAACCTGTAAACTGAGCAGGGTCGATATTGTAAGCCATGGTAGAATATCCTGTAGCAGAATTATTCACATTTCCGGAATAACCGTAAGAAAATCTTAGCTTAAGATTAGACACCCAGTTAACTGAAAAAAAAGATTCTTTGTTAATTTGCCATGACCCGCCGGCAGACCATAAAGGTTTCCATTTTTTGTTCGAAGTTATGCCGAAAATATTCGCGCCGTCCCTCCTGGCACTTCCATATACAGTATATCGATCCTTGAAAGTATAAGCCAAATTGGTTGTTAGTGAAACAAATCTATTAATACTATTCTCTACAAAAGCTCCTCTCTGAGGAACTTGAGCGAAGGATGAAGTGCCATACTGCTTAAATTGCCCTCTATAGTCAATATAGGAATCATAGGCCCCAACCTGATCATTGTATCCATAAAGTCTATTGCTGCTTGCAGAGGCATTTGTTTCAGAAATATCAGAGGCTATTAAGCCGGTTATTAAATGGTTAATTCCTATAGTTTTATTTATGCTAATTTGTCCTCGAAAGTTATATGATGTTGCTTTGCTATTTCCATAATCCAATATTCCTCCTCTAGGAATTGGATATCTCATTTGAGGATCAGAGTAATCTAAATTTGTATACCTATTTATTAGATCTCTTACAAAATAGGAGTTCTTATTGTACAAAGTCCTAGCGTCGCTACTATTTACAGAATATTGAGCTAAAAACTGGGTGCTAAGCCAGCTATTAATCCTATATGTGAGTCCAAGATTTAGATTAATTAGACGATCCATATTTCTTGAATCTGCCAATTTGATTTCATCCAAAGGCCTAAATTTCCAATCTAAAAGTTGCCCTCCACCAGCTGTATCAACGTAAGTAGCCCTAAAATCCTTGGCAATGATCGCAGAATTTCCACTACCATCTACAAGTTGTGCATAGGGATAAGAGCGAAACTGAGGAATCCCTGTTTGTCTACTTTGTGATTGACTAAGACTGATCCCTGCCAAAATTTCCAAATTCTTTATTAGTTTCAAGGCTACATTAGAATTAATAGTATACTGCTTATCGCCGTTTGTATTTTGAATTACTGGGCCACTCCCATTAAATCCAAGCGAAAGAGAATAATTTACAAAATTGCTTCCCCCAGTAAGGTTCACATATTGCTGATGAGATATTCTTTTCTTGTACACATAATCATTAAGATCGTTCCTTACATCATTTTTGCGCATTGCATCAATCATTTCTGTACCTTCCTTTTCGTCTATCAATCCTTTCTTAATTTTGTCTAATATTTCAACTACAGGAGTTACTACTGGCCATGTGTCTGTATTTTCTAGGGTTGTTGAATAAAAACCTTTTGAAAATAAGAACTTCTCAACATCAATAAAGTCAGAACTTGTAATTGTTGGGTATTTAAATAAATTAGGCTTCTCCTGAATTGAAATATTTGATTGAAAAGAAACTCTAATGGGTTGATTAAATTTTGCCTTTTTTGTCGTTATAACAATAACTCCATTTCCTGCTCTAGATCCCCATATTGAAGTTGCCGCAGCATCTTTCAATACGACGATATTTTCAACGTCATTGGGGTTTACAGTTGAGAGATCGTATGGATATGGGAAATTATCTAAAATTATTAGTGGCTTTGCATTGCTGTATAATGTGCTAATGCCTCTGATTTGAATGGAAGTTCCATTCTCATCTTTCTTATTGAAAAAAACCCCAGTAACAGTTCCATCAAGCCTATCCAAAATAGCCATTCCAGCGCGTCTATGAAAGCTTACGCTATCTAATTGGGAATATGCACCTACAAAGCGCTCATTGCTTACTTTATTATATCCAGTTGAAACAACGACTTCTTTCATCTGCTGCGCAGCAACATTCAACTTCACCATTAGATTTCCCCCAGTAATTCTTATTAGCTTCGTTTCATATCCCACATTTGTTATCATCAGCACCCCTCTTTCTTCCGCCTTAATTAAGAAACTTCCATCCACACCTGTAGCTGTGGAAGCGCCGGTAGCTCGAACAGTTACTGTCGCGCCTGCAACAGGTTTTCCATCCTGATCAACGACTTTACCAATGAGATCAATCGGATTCCCTGCCGTAGTATCAGCATCAAAAGCAATCTGCTGCGCAGATTGCTTCTTCTTTATTATCACGAACGCTTCTGATATCTCGTACTTAAAAGGCTGTTCCTTCATAATCATATCCAATACAGTTCGGATAGATTCATTCACAACACTCAAACTAACCTTGCTGGCACCCTTTAACTGATCGCCGGAATACACAAAGGAATAGCTTGATTGTTTCTGAATCAGCTTGAAAACATTTTCAAGTGATTCATCTTTTACTTTTATAGTTATTCCCTGGGCAAATGCATTTGCATGTGTATGCAAAAATGTCGTAGCAATCAGTAATAGCAGTGTAGCATAGTGTTTCATGTTGCAGTAGTTAGTGATGATTCATTACAGGGTTTATGTAATGTGGGGCAGTAAGGAAAACAAGATAAGGGTTGCGTTGATGGAACTGCATAGCTCTAAGGTTTAAAAATCATCACTTACACCAGGGCTTCCAGCCTATCGGGATCTATTTGGCTTCTGAAGATCCCAGCAGGCTGGAAGCACCCGGCAAGTCATTGTGAGCATGCGTATGAAAACGCAATGCTCTAAGACTATATGTTAGTTGCTTTAGGTTTTTACTGATTACTGGAATGCTGATCACTGTATAACAGTTCACAGCGGTAACTTTCTGAGACAAGGCAATCTTAAGGAGGTTTAATGGTAATGATTGCGCTTCATATAGATGGAGAGAATATCAATCACTCAAATAAAAAACCGCTTTCCGAAAACATAGGATAAAGCGGTCTCATCTCGTTTCATAGTGGCACAGGACGCTTCAATAGCATCACTAAAACTTCAGGGTCTACAATACTACAAAACAGATTAAAAAAAATTTCAACCAGGATACACTATTCAAAACCACACTTCAGAAATTCGATCATCAGATACCTTAAACCGTATATATTAAATCTTTACTACAGGGTTGGTTGTCCGGTGGGATCTGGAGGGGTATTCGTGAACTCCCCTCCTCCACACCGCTTGAAAAACGTTCTGCTTCGCAGAGGGCAGTTCTCAGGAAACGAAGCTTCAACATCTTGACAAGAGAAATTGTGCTAATGGAAATTGGACTCTTCAGTTTTTTCAGTCAGGTCAGAGTTTGTTCTTTCAAAACACTAAAAATCACATGAGAAAATCCAAAAAAAATCTTTTAAAGAGCTTAATCGAATGGCAGAATATGGACATACCCTGCCGTAAAATTGGGAATAACTATCTTGTATATACGAAGTAACGCTACTTCGTAAAAGAACTTCATGGCATTACGATAACTTTTCTATCATCGATCCGGAACTTGATCCGCTCGGTCTTCTGCAATACCTGCAGGATCCGGCTGATCGGCAGTGACCGGGGCATGATAGCTACAAAATGATCATCAGGAATCTTGCCCTGGTACTCGACATCGATATCATAATACCGCTGGAGCTGCTTCATGATGTCCTGTATACTGGCGCCCTCTCCCTGGAAAACGAATTTGTCGTTCCTCCAGCCGGTCACCTCTTCAAGATCTGCATTTTTTATAAGAGCTAGTGCAGCATCACCTCTCTGTGCCCTGGCCTGCTGACCAGGTTTCAATACTGCTTTATCGTTGATCGCCGGCATTCCTACTTCCACCTTACCTGTGACCAATGTGGTCCTTACTGAAGGTTCGTTTGAATAGGCATTCACATTGAACTGAGTGCCTAAAACGCGGATCTCGGAATTATCAGCCATTACAATGAAAGGTCGTTTGGCATCCTTCGCAACATCGAAGTATACTTCACCGGTAATGGTTACACGACGTTCGCTTCCCGTGAATGCTGCAGGATACCTGATAGAGCTCGCTGTGTTCAGCCAGGCTCTTGTCCCATCCGCCATCGTTACTGAGAACATCACACCACGTGGAGTGGTCACTGTATTCAGTACTTCCTTTGCAGCCTCACCCTGTTTGTATACAAGTCCGTCGGACTCATTACTGATGGAACTGCCACCCTGATTGGCGAGTGCCGGATTCTGCTTGCCATCGAGCGCCACCTTCCTGCCATCAGCAAGTGTTAAAATAGCAGTTCCTTCGGGAGGTAAAATATCCTGTTGTAAAAGATCTTGTTTTTTCCCTGCCACCACCGGATCATTGTTCCTGGTCATATTAAAATAGAGGTAAACACCACCTGAAACAACAATCACAAAAGAAGCGGCAATCGCAACCCTTTGCCAGAGTGTAAGCACTTTCTTTCTGAATTCAATACCTGGCCGCATACTATCCCATACGAGGGATTTGCGCTCATCTAATTTCTTGATGACTTTGATCTCCTCTACGAGATATTCTTTCGTCATTTTTTCAATGAACAAATTCACACCAGGAATTTTTCTCAACTCATCCAACTCCTTGCTCTGTTCTTCGGACAACTTATTTGTTATCTTCAAAACAATCAATTCCTTTACTCGTTCTTCAACGTTTTTCTCCATCATGTCAAACTCATTTATTGGGCTTCACCAACTCTCTTCACGTTATGTATTAATAACGGCAAGAAAAAAAGATGGTACTCTACAAAACAAAAGTATTTCGAAAAAAAAATACCACGATAGTGGTATGTATAATTTTTAATGAATGATCACGCATCAAAATAAAACAGAACTAACGATCGCTAGTACAAATTCAGCAACGTGCTTCTTCAACAGCGGTAAAGAATTCTTCAATCTGTTAGTTGCGATCCAGGTCTGATTTTTCACAGTCTGATAAGAAATTCCGAGCACCTCAGCAACCTTATTCGGTTCAAGCTGCTCAAAAACTCTTAACGTAATTACCTTTTGTGAAAGTGGTGGAAGCTTTTTTATTTCCTTGTGAAGTGTAGCTATCAGTTCTGCGTTCATCCGCTCAAAGTCAAGCGGGGAGCCGTCTTCCTCTTCCATGAAATAGAGGAATTCATAGTTGTTCCTGCTCCTGGTCTTCTCGCGTGAGAGATAATCAAAGCAGGCATTCCTGCTCGTTATATAAAGGAAGGATTTGATATTCGCAATACTCGGGAATGCAGTAGAGCGATTGAACACTTTCATGAAGGAATCAGCAACAATCTCTTCAGCCACTGCTTCATTATTCGTGAGCTTATAGGAGAAGTAAACGATCTCACTATAAAACTCATCAAATAAAAGATTGAAAGACCTTTCTTCCTTCAAATGAAATGCATGAATGAATTCAAGTTCATCTTTGTAGTAACCACCAATGATCATCTTATAGAGCCTTTTGAAAATCGGAAATATAGATTATGGTCTGATGCGGCTCACAGAGGATAAGATTGTAAAAGGTGTTTTTCATTCAATTTTGGCGCATTTGATATAGCGCAACAAAATAAGAAAACAATGTCACAATTGTGCAATTATGTGACGGAAGAAATGGCCGCATATTTTCAAAACGAAATTTACGTTCTGGCACAGATTACCAGATGTAAACAAAAGTCGACACAAAGGAAATAACGTACTTTTCCTCCACGGTCCTGTTCATCATCCTGTAGCTAACTGCAATAAGTATAAAAAAATTATGCCAGACAAGTGCTAAATCCTTTTAGACCGCAAGGCGACGTTCAATTGAATAGAGTGAATTCGGTAGGTATAAGATCAGAAAAAAATATTCTTTTACTGATTCTTGATACAATTTATGCAATTATCATATACAACAAAAAAATAATTAATCACATGGTTTATGCACAAAAACTGCATTTCGCTGTGTATTATCCTCTTCTCACATGCGCATCACCGTTATATCAGGAATATTGAAGATCGATCCCGAATTCCCTTTTCAACAACTCCTTCACTTCCTCCTCCGTTTCTATCTCCACTTCAAAATCACCCTTGCCATATGTTACCGTAAAAGTATTGCCGCTTAATGTTTTTCTGCCATTCTCCGTAGGCATCGTTACCAGCCGCTTCCTTGTAAACCTCGATCCGGGGCTGATTTGATGATACTTGCACATCTCCTCGAACTCACGCAACCTGCAGGGAGTATGCGTGAAAACATACAGCGGTTTGGCAGTATGATTCTCTATCCTGCTTACCAGCAGATCATTCATGTCATGTGTGCGCATCCGGTAGATATTGCGCTCATCATCCTGGTCCATCTGGAAGTCCAGCTCCAATGGCCGCATGGCAAAATCACCATAGCCCACATCCACCAGGTACAAAATATGGTGAACGTAAACCAGTATGCTCATATGATCATACTCGGGTTCAAAATTGCCGCGCTCATAATTATAGGTTCGCGCAGATACCATGATGGTCTCGAATTTCATGGCATGCAGCAATTGGTAGAACAGGCTGTTGAGCTCGTAACAGAAACCGCCTCTCCTTTTGCGCACCACTTTGTCGAACTGCGCCCCGGGATCGATGTAGATAGGAATGTTCCGGTGAATATCGAGGTTTTCGAACGGTACTGTCAGCAGATGTGCTTTCTGCAGGGCGATCAAAGTTTCCAGTGTTGGCTCGGATCCGCCGGTGTACCCGATTCTTTCATGGTAGGCTTTAATATCCATGCCCGGAATGTAGGAAGTTTTTATTGCATACGAAGTAGACAAATTTCGGCTTCCTGCCAACAAAAAGAGGATATGCTATTTCGCCTGGAGAGAGTCTGCTTTAGGCTGTGGTGGCTTCTTGCCCCAGGTCATCCGGTTCACGATCTCCGCAATCACAGTATCGAATTTCACCAGTTGCTCTTCTGTACAAAGGGCGCGCACCTTCTCGAAGTGATGGATAGTGATGAGGTCCAGCTGGCGCTGCAGGACAGTAACATCCTGGCCGCGCACTGAAAGAAGGGAATCATATTGAGGTTCCTGCGTGATCTTCATCAGGTCAAAGAACCTTTTCTTGGAAGCCCGGATAGAATCCAGCACGGGCTTTTGTTGTGCAATGAGAGTATCCCGCAGTTTCCAGTAAACGGTTTCCTGCTCGGGGCTCAGCTTCAGCTCATTCACCATGAACTGCCCCATCTTCTTTTCCTTGTCAGCAGCGGAAGAGGATACGGCCGCCTTCGCGGGCCTTTCTTTCAACCAGTAAAAGCTAAGGGTGAGAATGTTGGTACCAAGCAATATTACTACAAGCCAGAGAAGCCATTTCTGTTGCGGGAATTTCTTCATGGTTCGTTCGGGGTTTCGTCATACACCGCGTAGGTGTTTATGGATGAGTAATCCGCCACTACCATGGGAGCGGACTGGTCTGTTGCCTGAGAACTGGCCGGGCTCTGCACCATTTTCATGATCGTGGTGATATTCAGCAGCAAAACGATGGCTGCCAGGCCCAATGAAAGGGCCGGCCTGGTCAGGAGCCTTCCGAATTTACCGATGGAAGCTGTTTCCAGCTCCTGTTCCATCCTGGCCCGGAGCCTGGAATAAAAGAACTCCGGCGCCACGGCACGCTTCATTCCCCGGAGGCTGTCCAGGATCTCTTCTTGTTCTTTATTGTTCATCTCAGGTGACATACTGATGTGTTTTTCAAAACTATGTAGTTTGACGTTATTATTATAGAAAACATGCGACTATTTCCTGTTCTGACCGGGCTGCGACTCCAGCAGTTTACGGAGGTTCTGGCGGGCCCTGAACAGCAGGGATTCCACCGCCGAAACGCTCAGATTCATCACCTGGGCTATTTCCTGGTAGCTCAACTCCTCGGATTTCAATAAAATAAAGGCTGTTTTCTGGTTTTCCGGCAGCTGGTCTATCAGCCTGAACAGGATGGCGGCCTGCTCCTTCTGGTCCAGCACCACGCCGGGATGGTGGAAATTCACGGGGTCATGGAGCACTTCATTGTCCGGGCCAAACAGGCTGGTGATGAACGCGAACCGTTTCTTCCGTTTCCGGCTCCGGATCAGGTCAAGACTCTTCGTTACCGTGATCCGGTAGATCCAGGTGCTGAGACGGCTGTCGCCCTTGAACTGGTCGATGGAGCGGTACACCTGGATGAACACTTCCTGCGCCACGTCTTCCGAATCGGAAGTATCGTGCACAATGCTGAGGGCCGTGTTGTAAACCATATCCTGGCAGTCTTCCACCAACTTTTTAAACGAAAGCTCATCTCCACTGCGGAGTTGTTGTATCAGATCCTGTTCTGTCAAGCAAACGGCCGTTTAGAATTTAAGGCTACAACTTACGAAAACCTTCTGATTCCGCACACCACGTATCGGCCACACAATAAATTTTATCCATAAATAAAGGGTTTTCGCTGTCAGTTTCAGGGCATTCGCTTCTAATTGTAAAATAAAATAAAAAAAATGTACTAAGAGTAGTCCTAAATTCTCCTTTGTGTGTCTATATATAGTTTGTAGTAGAGATTAAATCATTGTAGACTCCAGAACCCTAATTGCTATGCAGACATTCTTTTTTGTTAAGGAACAGGGGCGTTACGTACGCGTGGATTTTGCTTCCATCTTATACATAGAAGCAAGAAGCAATTATGTGCAGATCGTTACCTCCTCCCGTGTGTTCATGTGCCTGGTATCGATGCGCCAGATTGAAAAATTATTACCGGCAGAAGGCTTCTGCCGCGTACACCGCTCTTATATCGTGGGAATTTCCAGCATCCAGAGCTTCGACAAGGAGAGGATCTATATGGAAGACCGTATGATCCCCATTGGAGACCGCTATCGCAGCGCCCTGCACCGCAGCGTTACCATGGTTCGCTGCAAGAACAGCGATGCTATGATGATGGATGAAGAAGATGCCATGATCCTGGTGGATGAGGAGGATTGATCACCTCCCTTTCATCCACCTCACCGGCCCGATATTGTACCTGCTACCCACAAAGCGCAGTGTATACAAACCTGCCGCCATTCCGTTCACCGGAACCATGATGTCCTGTTGACCAGCTTCCAGCTTCACTGTCACCTGGCTCAAAACCTGTCCTGAAAAATTACTGATGATCAGCTTACCCTGTTGCGCTTCACGCGTGATCAGCCTTACCGGCAATTGATTACCGCTGCAGGGACTGCAGAGCATCCTGATCTTATCCTGACTGGCATCATCGGATCTCACATAGATGATCTTCGAATGCTGATACCTTCCATCCCTATCCTGCATGCGTAACCGAAAATAAACGGCTGCCTGCAGCGGAAGGGTGTATTGATAGGATGACGGCCTGTTATTAGCCTGGACGAACGCCACCTGCGAAAAATTGTTTCCATCAGCACTTTGTTCAAGTCCGTACCCTTCCACATTATCTTCTGAGCTGCTCTTCCAGAGCACGCGGATCTGCTGTCCGCTGATCAATGCATTGAAAGATTCCAGCACCACGGGCAATACAACGGCACAGCCCGTGCAATTGGGAGTTACAATGGCAGCACCAAAGGTTCCCGCTCCACTGGTGGTTGCGCCTGTTGCCTGGCAAACCAGCAGGTTAGCCTCATCAGTGAGATCATTGTTGAGCAAAGCATTACCGGTATAGTAAATACAGGCATTACTGCCCACAGGACGCACAATGAATCCATCCAGGTCATTATTGATGATGCCATTGGTATTTACAACAGAATTAGGTCCCAGGCAAACATCAGCTCCTCCATTCACATCTATCACCCCTACATTGAAAGTTCCAAGGTTCACCATTTCGCCGGACAAATTCACTACCTGTCCGGGAGCATTGAAAACTGCCGTTGGAGATGCATTCACCAAATCTGCCGTGGTGGAAGAAAGCCCGAATGTTCCATTGATATTCGCTGTTCCGTAATTGATGAAAGCACCATCAGTCCCGCCCACATTCAAACTACCATTGATGGTAATAGTTCCATGATTGGTGATAGCGCTGCCAGCATTAAGATTTACACCCGGCAGGGTCAGGCTGCCGCCGGTCATCACCACAATCGCTCCGCCATTGAAGTTCAGATTCTGAATGGTGAGCGTTCCGCAAACCTGGATGGTGCCGCCGCTTAAATTCACATTGTTAAGAGTAGTGGCAGCGCCTGAGTAAGAAAAGATCTGGCCTGTATTTATATTGGACCCATCCGTTAAAGGAGTTCCGGTGCAGGCTCCGTCAGGAGTACCTGAAGGAAAAGGACATTGAGCCTGGATCTGCCATGAAGCGCCGCAAAGAAGGACTGTTACAAATAGAATTATTCGCATAATTACTGATTAGGTAGGTAATAAATAATCATGAAACCAGACTGGCTTATGGCAGGGCTAATCAGTAAAGGGAGGGGAATTGCGTTGGGGTAATAACGCTGTATTGAAATGATATATATAAAGTTATTAAAATGCAAAATGCCCGCCAAATAAAATTGCCGGGCACTTGCCATGGAAAATCGTCAGATTCGGTCAACCGTGACCGTTACCTGCGTAATTGAATGAAAGGAACAATAACTTGTATACAAAACGGTTTTATTTCTCGTCGAAGTTCACCATCCATTTGATACCGTATTTATCGTTGAACATCCCGAACCAGGCGCCCCAGGGAGCTTTATCATAAGGCACTTCCACAGAACCACCGGCAGACAAGGCATTGAAGAGCCGTTCTCCGTCTTCTTTGGAATCAGGCGTAATGGCCAGTGAAATGGCCGTACCATTAACAGCCTTATGTCCCTGTGATTCCAATGCATCGGTTCCCATCAGCATCACATCCTTATTGATCGGCAGGGCGATGTGCATGATCTGGTTCTTTTCAGCCTCAGGCAGATTGGCCGCCATTCCCGGCATATCGCTGAACCGGGTAACGTTTACGAACTCACCGCCAAATACTGATTTGTAGAAATTGAAAACCTCCTCCGTATTACCCATGAAATTAAGGTAAGGATGGATCGTTGCCATAATATTCCGTTTAAATATGTGAAAAAGTTGATTGGACTCAACAAAAATATGCTTCCCCCGGCAGATAGGTTGTTAATGGGGTTTTTGATGGCTCAAGGCGGTGTGTGGCCCGACGGCGGCCAAAATATACCGACGCGGGAGAATAAATTTGGGCTGTTGATCGGTTTGATCCAACTTTGTAACGCTAACTGAGTTCTTCGCTTATATTTTGAAGGCCGTCGTACCACACACTGCCTTTCGCCTCACACCTGTATTGGCAGCCAATCTGCTCCACCCCGAGGGGATTTCGCTTATGGTGTTCCAGGTGCGTCTTTCCCTTCTGCTCTTTTTTTCAAACCTTTTTCTAATTCATTATTGCCTTATGAACTCAACATTTTACAGGTCCTACAACATCTGCAAGAACAATCAACTGGATGAATTTTACAACACGGCCGAACTGGTCAGGTTCCTTAACCAAATGCCGGAACTCATCCAAACCAACGAACACCATTTCTCCAACAACAAAGATTTCAAACACTACCTCTCCATCACACTGCTCTGCGCCGCACAACACGATAACTGGTTCTACGATTCACCTGAATCACACGCCACCAACCTCATCGTTGTTGTTACCTCCCGCCTCAACAATGCACACCTCTTCGTGAAACCACTGCTCCTCAAAATCTGCCGGTTCCTCAACTGGGACCTCATGGGCGACGACGATGACGCCATCACTCCCGAAGACGAAATCAACCTCTCCCCACCCGCACCATTCCGCCGCCTCAACGATGAAGAAAAAGAAATTTATCAAGCCGATGATGCCATTGATAACGAAGAAGACAATGATAATGACGATGACGAAGAAGATGATGACCACTACACCCCACCCTTCCGATTCCATCCCAACTAGCCCAAACACAATTCAACACCTCACTGCAAACGCAACACAAAAAACTAACACACACAACCATCACAACCTAAACAACCACTACAACCAACCCAATCCCCCCAACCCAACAAACACAACTCAGTCATTCCTCTTTGTGTTGCACCTAATCTGTTGCACATAGGACCTCATGCAGTCGAGGGTTTAAAAAATACCGGTCTTCGAAACAAAAGCTCCACAGTCCAATTCATATTCCACAGCCCGTCCCAAACTACCTCAGCAAAACATAGATCCACCTGCGGTGGTTTGTTTCGACAACCGGATTTTTTAAAACCCGAGAATGCGCCAAAATTGAGAGACCCGCGCAGCCCAGGTATTTTGCGAAGCAACATCAACGCGTTTTTGCTGCAGTGTGGAATTGTTTTCATCGATAGCGGTATCGATAAGTTGCAGGAATTGTTCGTGTGAGTCAGCGATATACGCTACCTCCTTGAAAGTGTAAATGTCTTCGGAGAAATGAGTGGCGATAACAGGTTTCCCTGCGGCCAGGTATTCATTGATCTTGAGGGGATAGATGCTTTTGGTGAGCGTATTCTTTCGGAATGGGATGATCACGCAATCGAAGTATTGCAGGAAGGCTGGAAGTTCTGTGATCTTGCGCGGGCCGGCAAAGATCACGTTCGGCATGTTGGTGAGGCCGGCTTCTTCATGTTCATTGCCCTGGATGGGGCCAACGAAGAAGAGGATCTTGTCTGAATGGTGTTCAGCGATCTTTCTGAGCAGTTCGAAATCCGAGCGGTATTCGATGCTGCCTGTATATCCGATGATCTTTTTATTGGGATCGATGGATTGTAACGCTTCCGGTTTGGGAATTGTTTGCGTTAAGGCTGTTTTGAAAATATCGATGTCCGCCGCATTGGGATGGAAGAATACATTTTTTGAAAAAGGCGATTTCAATCTTGTCAGCTCTTTGGAGGTGCAGAGAGTGTAATCGAAATTGCTGATGATTGTTTCTTCCAGTCTGGTACCATGACGGTGCGAGTATGCCACCTGCGAAATATCATCCATCGACTGGTATACAGAAGCTGCCGTCAGTGCTTTGATATCATCCGGCAGTTCTTGTACAAAGTAGGGATCGAAGAAATTGAGATAGATAAAATCCTTCAGTTTGTAATCTTTGATGAGTTGACGGATGGTGCGCAGCACGATCCTGTTGTTCAGGGCAGCCATACTGTTGTAGAGGGCGCCCGGTGGCAGGAAATTGATGGGCCAGGTTAATCGTGTGGTCACCACCGTTAGGTTGGCAGGCAGGCCCGGAGGATTGCTGTAAGGCTCTTTGCCATGCAGCAGGGCTGGTTTCCTGCGTTTGATCTGCTCTGTATTTTTGAGCTGGTAATAATCTTTCCAGCTGAAAGGATGATCGATATAGAATACGCGGTTATTGCGTGCAAATTCTTTGGCAAGCGATAATGCCGGTGAGGAGATCTCTGAATCCCATCTGCTGAGGCTGAAACAAATGATATCGCGTTGCCTGTTCATGTTATGCGGAAACGTTTAGTTGCTGAAGACAACGCAGCAGGCTTTCTTCCCAGGCAGGTATCTGCAGCTGGAAGGCCGACTGTATCTTTTCTGTGTTCAGCAGGGAGAACGAAGGTCGTTTTGCTGGTGTTGGATATTGAGAAGTTGGGATGGGATGCACTTCACAATTGCTGCCGCTATGGTTCCTGATGGCTACTGCAAAATCGTACCAGCTGATGCGGCCCTGGTTGCTGTAATGATAGATGCCGGGTTTCCAGTTGCCCTTATCGATGATCTGCAGAATGGCAGCGGCCAGGTCTGCTGCATAGGTGGGCGCGCCGATCTGGTCGTTTACCACGTTAAGAGCAGGGCGGTCCTTCATCAGGCGCAGCATCGTTTTCACGAAGTTGTTACCGAATTCGGAATACACCCAGGCTGTGCGGATGATGATGCTGTCTGCGTTGTTCTGCAGGCTGAGCTCCTCTCCTTTCAGTTTGGATGCGCCGTATGCATTGATGGGATCTGTAGGGTCCGTTTCCTTGTATGGTTGGGAGGAACTACCATTGAACACGTAGTCGGTTGATACGTGTATGAATTTGGTGCCATGGGCAGCGCATGCCGCGGACAGGTATCCTGTACCGTTAGCATTGATAGCATAAGCCTGCTCCTGATCGGTTTCTGCTTTGTCAACGGCAGTGTAGGCAGCAGCATTGATGCAGTATGCCGGTTGATGCTGATTGAACCAGGCATTCACTGCTGCTTCATCCTGGATACTTAGTGCATGACGGTCCGTGCCGATGAACTGGTAAGCGGGATACTGCTGCTGGAGGGCCCTGAGCTCTGAGCCCAGTTGTCCGTTAGCGCCGGTGATCAGGATGATAGGTTTTGCCATACTGTGTTATGCGTGGAATTCGAAATTATTGAGGCATTCAGCAAAGGAAGAATTCAGCAGGTCTTTGGGTGAAACAATCACTTTATCTGCCGGTATCTTCCAGTCGATATTCAGTGAAGGATCATTGTAAATGATTCCTCCTTCTGCTTCCTTGTTGTAGAAGGTATCGCATTTATACAATACATCCGCTGTTTCACTGAGCACGGAAAAACCATGAGCGAATCCACCGGGAATGTATAGCTGCTTTTTATTTTCGGCAGAGAGTTCAATAGAGAATACTTTGCCGAAAGTGGGTGAGCCTTTGCGGATATCCACTGCAATATCCTGGATAGTGCCGCTGAGTACACGCACCAGTTTGGCCTGTGCATGAGGAGCAAGCTGATAGTGCAGGCCGCGGATCACACCATATTTGGAATGCGATTGATTGTCTTGCAGAAAGGGGCCTATCTCCATTTGTTCAAATACCTTGTCGTTATAGGATTCGAAAAAATAGCCACGATTGTCTTCAAACACCGCAGGTTCAAAAATGATCAGCCCTGGAAAATCTGTTTCAATGAAAGGCATTTTCAGTTGTTTGATGTTTTAAGTTTAGGGTTTGCAACTATTACTTCTTGTACTGTTCTTCGTAATAGTGCTGGTATTCTCCGGAGGTGATATTCTTTACCCATTCCTGATTGGCGAGGTACCAGTCAACTGTTTTCTCCAGTCCTTCCTCAAACTGGAGGGATGGTTTCCAGCCGAGTTCCGAATTGAGTTTGGTGGCATCAATCGCGTAACGGTGATCATGTCCGGGGCGGTCTGTAACAAAAGTGATCAGTTTGGCTGATTCGCCTGCGGGGCGGTTCAGTTTCTTATCCATGATGCTGCAGAGCAGGTGAACGATATCGATATTCTTCCATTCGTTGAATCCGCCTACATTGTAGCTGTCGCCATTTTTTCCGTTGTGGAAAATGGTATCGATAGCCGTGGCATGATCATTCACGTAGAGCCAGTCTCGCACATTATCTCCCTTTCCATAAACCGGCAATGGTTTATTGTTCACGATATTATTGATCATGAGCGGTATCAGCTTCTCAGGGAAGTGATGGGAGCCGTAGTTGTTGGAGCAGTTGCTCATTACGGTGGGCAATCCGTAAGTATGGTGATATGCGCTCACGAAATGGTCTGAGCTTGCTTTGGAAGCGGAGTATGGGGAGCGTGGATCATAGGGAGTGGTTTCTGTGAAGAAGCCTGTTTCTCCGAGAGATCCGTATACTTCGTCTGTGGATACATGGTAGAAGCGCTTGTTTTCCATGCCTGTTTTTTTCCAGTGCGCCTTACTGGCATTGAGCAGGTTTACTGTACCCAGCACATTGGTGCGAACAAAGGCCAGCGGGTCTTTGATGGACCTGTCTACATGGCTTTCTGCAGCAAGATGTATCACCCCATCGAAATCATATTTTTCAAAAAGGGCTGCAATAGCAGGTTCATCCAGGATATCCGCTTTTTCAAAAACATAATTGTTTTTGGATTCCACATCGCGAAGATTCTCCAGGTTGCCTGCATAAGTGAGGGCATCCACATTCACGATGAGGTAATCGGGATATTTGTTTACAAAGAGGCGCACCACATGTGAGCCAATAAATCCGGCGCCGCCGGTGATCATGATCTTTTTTGAATAGTTGGCCATTATAAACTCCAGTAATTTCTGCTGGTGATTTTGTTTTTGTAAATGCCTTTAAGGTCAGCCACAATCGCATGTGGCCTGGTGATGGAAGCAAAGTCCTCATCGGTCAGGCTCATATACGGAGCATGGGGAACGGTAACGATAACGGCATCATAGTCATTCGCCGCTTTCCTGGTAAGGTGGAGCCCGTATTCTTCGTATACTTCATCAGTCCCGGCATATGGGTCTTCCACATCCACCTGGAAATTGAAGGCCAGCAGTTCCTTCACGGTGTCAATGATCTTTGAGTTGCGTATATCGCTTACATTCTCTTTGAAAGTAACGCCTTTCACCAGTACTTTGGGCTCATTGGAGTTCCTGAGTACATGGGTGATGATCTTCCTGGCCACATACTTTGCCATATCATCGTTGATGAAACGGCTGGCGGTGATCACTTTGCTTTCATAGCCCAGTGAAGCCGCTTTGTAGGTGAGATAGTAAGGATCTACACTGATACAGTGACCGCCCACCAGTCCGGGATGGAACTTCAGGAAATTCCATTTGGTGCCGGCAGCTTCAATCACTTCAAAAGTGTTGATCCCCATTCTATCGAAGATCAGGCTCAGTTCATTCATCAGTGCGATGTTGAGGTCGCGCTGTATATTTTCAATGATCTTGGATGCTTCCGCCACTTTGATGGAGGAAGCGCGGTGTACACCTGCGTCCACCACCAGTTCATAGATCTTCGCAATTTCATCCAGTGATTCCGCATCGCAACCTGAAACTACTTTCACAACAGTTTTGAGCGTATTTTTTTTATCACCGGGGTTCAGCCTTTCGGGTGAGTAACCGAGTTTGAATCCGGTACCCATTTTCAATCCAGACAATTGTTCCAGTACCGGAACACAATCTTCTTCAGTACAACCCGGATAGGTAGTGGATTCAAACACTATATAATCTCCCTGTTTCAGAACCCTGCCTATTAATGTGCAGGCACTGATCAGGGGTTTCAGATCGGGCACATTGTATTTATCCACCGGCGTTGGCACGGCAACGATGAATACATTCGCGGTCCTGAGAATTTCTTCATCGTCTGTGAAAGTGATATCGCAATCCTTGAAATGATCCGCTTCCACTTCTTTATTGGGGTCGATGCCTTTTTGCATCAACTCTATACGCCTGCTATTGATATCGAAACCTATCACAGGGATCTTTCTGGCAAACTCCAAAGCTACCGGCAATCCAACATAACCCAGGCCTACAACAGCCAGTCTCGCTTTCTTATCTAACAGGTGCTGGTACATTGCCAAAAAATTGAAGAGTAAATAAATACAGGTTACAGAGCCTCTTTATCTACAATCTGGACAAGGGTTTCGCTAAAAGCGGCAAAAGGAACCGGATGGTTCCTTATTTGGCACTAACGAATTCTTTTGGTTGTTTGTACCACTCTTCTGAAGGCAACGCTTTGAAATAATCGTAGGTAACCTTCAATCCTTCTGCCCTGCTTACTTTGGGGCTCCATCCGAGAATTTCTTTGGCCCTGGTAATGTCTGGCTGCCTTTGTTTGGGATCGTCTACAGGTAATGGTTTGTATACGATCTTCTGGCTGGTGCCGGTAAGTTTGATGATCTCTTCCGCAAAATCTTTGAGAGAGATCTCATCAGGGTTACCAACATTCACAGGTTGTGCATAATCGCTCATGAGGAGGCGGTAGATCCCTTCCACCAGGTCGTCAACAAAGCAGAAGCTGCGAGTTTGTGATCCGTCTCCGAAAACGGTGAGGTCTTCACCACGGAGGGCCTGTCCGATGAAAGCAGGTAATGCGCGGCCATCGTTGAGCCTCATACGCGGACCGTAGGTATTGAAGATCCGAACGATCCTGGTTTCCACACCATGGAAGTTGTGGTAGGCCATGGTCATGGCTTCCTGGAAACGTTTGGCTTCATCATAAACACCGCGCGGACCAACCGGGTTTACATTACCCCAGTATTCTTCGTTCTGCGGATGCACCAGCGGATCACCATAGATCTCCGATGTGGAGGCCACGAGGATACGCGCTTTTTTGGCTTTGGCCAGACCCAGGCAGTTATGGGTACCGAGAGAGCCCACTTTCAGGGTTTGAATGGGGATCTTCAGGTAATCGATCGGACTGGCCGGAGACGCAAAGTGAAGGATATAATGAAGTTCACCGGGAACGTGGATGAACTTTGAAACATCGTGATGATAGAATTCAAACTGTTCCAGTTTGAAGAGATGTTCAATGTTACGGAGATCACCTGTAATGAGGTTATCCATTCCGATCACATGAAATCCTTCTTTGATGAACCGGTCGCAGAGATGGGATCCGAGAAACCCTGCTGCACCGGTGATGAGTACACGCTTTTTTGCCATGCTTTAATTTTTGTAAGTGCCGTTGGTGGGGATGGCAGTTGCCCTGCCCACGCTTTCGTAGTAAAATCCTAATTCTTTCACTGCATCGCCTTCGAAGAGGTTGCGGCCGTCGAAGATCACTTTATTCTTCAGGGCTGTAACGATCTTCAGGAAGTTGGGAGTACGGAATTCATTCCATTCAGTAGCGATGATCAGAGCATCGGCTCCTTCGAGGCAATCGTACTGGTTATCTGCATACTGGATCTTATCGCCCACCACTCCTTTCACGTTGGCCATAGCTTCCGGATCGAATACGCTAACGGTAGCGCCTGCTTTCAGCAGTTCATCGATCATGTATAAAGCGGGAGCTTCGCGGATATCATCAGTATTAGGTTTGAAAGCGAGACCCCAGATGGCAAATTTCTTTCCTTTCAGATCATCCTTGAAATACTTTCTGATCTTGGGAAGGAGGTGCAGTTTCTGGCGTTCGTTAACATCCATAACGGCGTTCAATATGCGGAAATCATAATCCACTTCATTGGATGATTTCACCAGGGCCTGAACATCTTTGGGGAAGCAGCTGCCGCCATATCCGATACCCGGGAAGAGGAATCTTTTACCGATACGGTCATCGCTTCCGATCCCACGGCGCACCATATCCACGTCGGCTCCGAGCCTTTCGCAAAGCTGGGCCACTTCATTCATGAAGCTGATCTTGGTAGCGAGGAAAGAGTTGGCTGCATACTTGGTGAGCTCGGCAGAGCGTACATCCATGTAAATAACGGGGTTACCTGAACGAACGAATGGAGCGTACAGATCGCCCATGAGTTTGCGGGCCCTCTCTGATGAAGCCCCGATCACTACGCGGTCAGGCTTCATGAAGTCGTCCACAGCAACGCCTTCGCGGAGGAACTCGGGGTTGGATACCACATCGAATTCACCTTTGTAGTTTTTTGAAACTGCAGCATGTACTTTTTCGGCTGTGCCTACTGGTACGGTGCTTTTATCAACAATTACTTTATAATCTTTCAGGATCTTGCCCAGGTGGTCAGCCACGCCGAGAATATATTTCAGGTCGGCGGAACCATCTTCACCGGGAGGCGTGGGCAGTGCGAGGAAGATGATCTCGGCATCTTTGATACCGTCTTCCAGGCTGGTAGTGAAACGGAGACGTTCTTCCTTTACATTCCGGAGGAAGAGTTTTTCCAGTCCGGGCTCATAGATGGTGATCTGTCCGTTAGACAGTTTTTCAACTTTCCCTTTGTCTATGTCTACACAGGTTACATCATTGCCAGTTTCGGCAAAACAAGTACCGGTAACCAATCCTACGTATCCGGTACCTACAACAGCGATTTTCATTTTGAATGGTTTTATAGGGTGTCAGGTTTAATGTGAAGTCAGCGCAGGCGGACGAAACCCTGACAATTACAACGTCATATCGTTGCATTGCGGGCCCATCGATCTTTAAGAACCTTTGCTTCTTCTATCAACCTGGAGCTTACCCTTTATTAATAAACTCCAAAACTTTGTTGGTGATCAAATTGAGTTGTTCTTGATCTAATTCGGTATGCATAGGCAGCGAGATCACCCGTTCTGTAAGCCAGTCGGTTATTGTAAGATCGAAAGCTGCTCCGCCAAAGGCATCAAACATTTTCTGACGATGGGCGGGTACTGGATAATAAATCATGGAAGGGATTCCGTTCTCTGCTAAAAATGCATTCAGTCCGTCGCGGTCAACGCCTTCCAGAATCAGGGTGTACTGATGGAAAACATGGTTGCAAAACGGGGAACGGTAAGGGGTCTTGATCTTAGGATGATTGGCAAATGCCTTATCATAATAATCAGCCGCTTGTCGGCGGGCTGCCGCATATTCATCCAGGTGAGGCAGTTTACAATTGAGTACCGCCGCCTGAATAGAGTCCAAACGGCTGTTACAGCCCACAATGTCGTGGTAGTACCGTTTGCTCTGCCCGTGATTGGCAATCATTTTTAACCGGGTAGCTAACGCATCGTCATTGGTGAATATTGCACCACCATCTCCGTAACAGCCCAGATTTTTGGACGGGAAGAAGGAAGTAGTGCCAATGGTGCCAATGGTGCCTGCCTTTTTGGTGGTACCACTGCTGAAGGTATAGTCTGCCCCGATTGCCTGGGCGGTATCTTCGATAACAGCGAGATTGTAACGTTTGGCTATGTCCAGGATGGCCTCCATATCAGCTACCTGGCCGAACATATGAACGGGCACGATGGCCTTTGTTTTAGGCGTAATAGCCTTTTCGATGGCCGCGGGATCAACACAGAAACTTTTGGGGTCCACTTCCACAAAAACTGGCTGCAGCCTCAGCAAAGCAATCACTTCTGTGGTGGCAACATAGGTGAAAGAAGGGGTGATCACTTCATCGCCGGGTTGCAGATCCAGCGCCATCATGGCAATCTGGAGTGCATCTGTTCCGTTGGCGCAGGGTATCACATGTTTTGCTCCCATGTATGCGGTAAGGCTGGCAGTGAAATCAGTAACGGCTTTACCATTAATGAAGGCAGCATTATCAATCACCTCCTGGATAGCAGAGTCTACCTCCTTCCTGATCTTTGCATACTGCGCCTTCAAATCAACCATTTGTATTGTCCGCATACTGGAATATTTCTTTTTAAACGGGCACAAACCTACCACAAAAAAACGGATTCAACAATCACATTAAGCGGGTAAAATAGAACAGGTTGTAAACATCCTGAGCAGTTCCCCTTACATTTGTTCATATTTTTTTGCCTGTGCACCTGTTTTTCTACAATATTTTCTGTTGGTTATACCGCTCCGGCATCCGGCTTGCGGCACTCTGGAATCCTAAAGCCCGTTTATGGACCAAAGGACGCGTAAATTGGTTCGAACAAATAAGAACACAATTTGATAATCCAGCCCACCAGTGGATCTGGATGCATTGCGCGTCCCTCGGCGAATTTGAACAGGGCCGTCCCGTGCTTGAAGCCCTCCGCGCGCAATACCCGCAACATAAGATCCTCCTCACCTTCTTCTCTCCTTCCGGATATGAAGTGAGAAAAGATTACAAAGGAGCCGACCTCATCACATATCTGCCGATGGATAGCAAAGCCAATGCCATGAAATTCATCAACCTGGTAAACCCCAAACTTGTTTGCTGGGTAAAATATGAATACTGGTATTATTATCTCACCATACTTAAAAAGAAACAGGTGCCGGTATTATTGGTGTCAGGCATCTTCAGACCTGATCAACCCTTCTTTAAATGGTATGGACGACTTCACCAGTACATGCTGGAAAGTTTCACCCAGCTTTTTGTGCAGAACGAAGCATCACGCCAACTACTGAACAGCATCGGTTTCAAAAAAGTTACGGTGAATGGCGATACGCGATTCGACAGGGTGGTGGAAATTGCCAACGGCTTTCAACCACTCCCTGCCATCGAAGCTTTTTGCGGAAAGTATCCGGTGATTGTGGCAGGCAGCACCTGGGATGCTGATGAAGAAGAACTGGATCATTATGCCAATACACATCCTGAGCTGCGTTTCATCATCGCTCCACATGAGATCGATGCGCCGCATCTCCACGATATTGAACAACTCTTCAAACATACAATCCGCTATTCCGAATGGAGTAAAACGCTGCAGGCTGATCCCTCAGTGAATACTTTGATCATCGATAATATCGGTATGCTGAGCAAGCTGTACCACTATGCCACTATAACTTATATTGGTGGGGGCTTTGGAAAGGATGGAGTACACAATGTGCTGGAAGCTGCAGTGTATGGAAAGCCTGTGGTATTCGGCCCTGTGTATGATAAGTTCATCGAAGCTGCTGAACTGGTGCAAGCAGGCGGAGGGATCAGTATTGAAACGGCCCTGGAGCTGGAAGAAGAGTTCAATGAATTATTGCAGAACACAACTGCTTACGAAAAAGCCGCTACTGCAGCGGCCCGGTATGTTGCTTCGAAAACAGGAGCCACCAATGCGGTGACTACTTATATTCAGGAAAACCGTCTTTTGACGAGTTGATAGAAATGGCGTGTAACAGGTTTTGTCTCGTCCCATCCCAGCTTTACTTTCAATTCTCTTTCAATCCAGTATTCCGCTTCAGGAAGGATACGGAAACCATTGATGGTTTTGATGGATCGTTCATACATCACTTCATCTCCACGGAACAATTCACTGATGAATACGAACCGGTCATTCACACCGATGGCTCGTTTGAGATCGCGTACAGGTGAGTCAGTGAGACGATGCCCCACTTCCACCACATCTTCTTTTAACTTATCATTAAGAGAGGATTGAGTGGCAAAAGCTATCGATTCATTGATTTCTTTGCCTGCAGCCTGGTGCGCCAGTGTTGGGATCTCTTTGATAGGATCGTAATGGTATCCATTGGAATGCCCGTTCATCACAGGCAGCTCCACCACCTCCGGTATGGTTTCTTCCTGCACAATTTCTTCTTCCACTATTTCCTGAACAGGTTCCGGTTGAGGCTCTTCTTTTACTGTCTTTACCGGTGGCGGTTGCACAGCAACAGGGAATGAAGAACGGCTGGAAGGCATAACCACAGCCACTTTGGAGGTACCCGGCACTTTCCGCGACGCAGCAGACAATTGCATCAGCTCCGACTCAATCAATTGAGCCGTTACTAATAGTTGTGATGGATCAGCATTTTGTTCAAATTGTTCATTTAATTTGCTGATCAATTGTGCTAAACGCTCCATAATCAGTGGGTACTTTTGTGGGTTATGTGTTTGTACCATAAAGTTAACAATTATTATACCTATTTCCGTTAACATGTTCATAGAACCTAACATATCCGGGGAACGGCGTGGAAGTATTGAAGTGATCTGCGGCTCTATGTTTTCAGGTAAAACAGAAGAACTCATCAGGAGATTGAAGCGCGCGCGCATCGCCAATCTTCGCGTAGAGATCTTCAAACCGAAAATAGATACGCGTTATCACGAACAACAGATTGTTTCACACGATGAAAACGCCATCCTTTCCACTCCCATCGAAAGTGCACAAACCATACTCTTACTGGCCAGTGATGTGGATGTAGTGGGTATCGATGAAGCCCAGTTCTTTGATGATCAGCTTCCCGATGTATGCGATCAGCTGGCATGGAGAGGCGTACGTGTGATCATCGCCGGACTGGATATGGATTATACTGCCAAACCTTTCGGGCAGATGCCCAACCTCTTAGCCAAAGCTGATTATATCACCAAGCTTCATGCCATCTGCGTGAAATGTGGAAATATTGCCAACTACTCTTACAGAAAAGTGATCAACCCCACGCAGTTGATGCTGGGTGAAAAAGATATCTACGAGCCGCGTTGCAGAAAATGTTATTACGAAGGGAAATGATCAGTTGAGCCTGCGGCAAACAGCTTTTACTGTTCCATCCTGTTTGAAGGGCTGACCATCCAGTTTTCCGGTGATCACTTCTTCCAGATACGCAGATTCCAGCATTCCGGTTTTTCTGTTCACGATCAGCTTCCCCTGTTGTTCCACTTTGAGGGAATGATCACTGCTTTCTTCCAGGAACCCGGACCCGCCCATCAGGAAGGCAACCTCTGTATCCGTTATCTCCGATACCTTGAACATCTGCACTATCACCAATGGCAGGCCATTGCTGTATTTATAAGTGCGGCCAACAGTATCGCCCACTTTCATCACTCTTCCTGGAAATTCAATGAACACCTGTTGCAGCAGGTCCTGCGTGGCGGAAGCACTGAACTGTGACGCAGCAATATCCAGCACGGTACTGAACCTGTCGGTTTGCGCCAGTGCGGAATCCTGCAATATTTTTTTGGCCAGCTCTGTCTGGAGCTGTGTGAATGAAGCTATTTTTTCGATCTTCCCGAGACTGTTCATCCGAAAGTTGAATGATAATCCCTTCACGGATTGCCAGACCCAGGGAGCCATCAGTGCAGGAGTATTTCTGCCGATGGAATCCGGAATGGGATGATCAGTATCCACCCTCAGCGTATCTTTTGGAAATAAGGCATCTATCTTAAATCGCTTATACGTGGCCTTTATACCGGCAGCATTGGTGTCCTTTGCTGTTTGCAGGTCCCATACATAGGAAATGAAATGCTTTTCAGTGGCGCCGTTCCTCACGCCGGTACCGGAACCTTCATAACTCAATTCATAGAGGGCATTATCATCGGGAACAAAACGGAGATCAACACTGGCATCCTTGCAGGAAACCATTACAATAGTTACACATACGATCGCCAACAGGCTTGAAACAGAGGATCTTAAAGTCATACCAGGTAGAGTGGAATTATGGAATAAAGTACGGAAATAATCAGCAGTTGACCGCTTAAATGTTAATTTCGCGCAACAATAAACGCTAAAACGATCAATTCATTTCAATCCATACTGGCGCTCGTAAAAAAAGACCTGTTGCTGGAAATCAGGCAGCAGTACACTTTTTATGGCGTGCTCCTGTATGTGGCCAGCACCATCTTTGTTCTGTACCTGGCCATGGAACATCCGGAAGACAAGGTCTGGAACGGATTGTTCTGGATGATACAATTATTCATCTGTGTGAATGCAGTGGCCAAGAGTTTCCTGGCGGAGAGCCGTGGCCGGATGTTGTATTTTTATACGATCGCCGGTGCAAGGGATTTTGTTTTGTCGAAGCTTTTGTTCAATGCCATGCTGATGATTGTGATGAGCCTGGTAAGCATGCTGCTCTTCATGGTGCTGATGGGCAATCCCATCAATAATCCCTGGACATTCACGGGCATCGTTTGCCTGGGCGGCTGCAGCCTCAGCCTGGTATTCACTTTCCTGGCGGCCATTGCAGCCAGGGCGCAACAGAATGCAGCGCTGATGGCCATCATGGGCTTCCCCCTCATCATTCCCCAGCTGATGTTGCTGATGAAGATCTCTTCCGTGGCTTTTGCGGATGTGATCCAGGCAGGCCTGGGTCAGCTGATAGCCCTGCTGGCCGGGCTGGATATACTGGTGATCCTGCTGACGGTGATCCTGTTTCCCTTCCTCTGGAAAGATTAACCCTCGCCTCCCCTGCTCAAATACAGCATTCATTCAAAAATATTCGGGAAACTGAGCTGAAAATTCAGCAAAACCGGCAATTGCTGCTATAATGATCAATCAATACCGGAAAATGAGCGGGTTTGTCCATTTTTCTTCTTTTAGCATTCATTATTTCGCATTTACTATCCCTTCCCCTAATTTTGCCCCACCTAATCAGGTAGTTGGCAATTACCCTATACCCTGTGCAAGAAGCATAATAGCCAGCGATCCGATAATCTAAGACCGGAATCTATGCGCCAGTACTGGTGGAAAATACTGAGTATCGTTTTACTGCTCTACACATTTATTGCAGGCTTTCTCATCAAAGTGCCCACAATCGGGAATTTGTATGAAACTATCCGCAACCTCTTTTTTCATGTTCCCATGTGGTTTGGACAATTGGTGCTGATCAGCGTTTCGCTGGTCTATTCCATTCTGTATCTCCGCAAGCCAAAGCCTCATTACGATTTCATGGCAACTGAATTTGCCAGAACAGGATCAGTGATGGGAGTACTGGGATTGCTCACCGGTATGATCTGGGCCAATTATACCTGGGGCGCACCCTGGAATAATGACCCCAAACAGCTGGGAGCCGCCATCGCGCTGCTGATCTATCTCGCCTATTTTGTATTGCGCAACTCCATGACAGATATCGACAAACGGGGACGGGTAGCCGCTGTATACAATATTTTCGCCTATTTCATTTATATACCCATGATCATGGTATTGCCGCGTATGGTGGAATCACTGCACCCCGGAGGTCAGGGCGTTGAAGGCAATCCCGGATTCGGAGGCAGCTCTCTGGATCCTACAATGCGACTGGTATTCTGGCCCGCCGTTCTAGGCTGGAGCCTCCTCGGCGTTTGGATCAGCACACTGAATGTGCGCCTCCGTACGTTGGAAGAAAAAAAACATTTCAGCTAATCTATCATGAAGAAATTTATCACAACCCTGCTTTCGATGATGCTGGTATTCATTGCCGGCGCGCAGGAACATATTGCTAACGATGCGTCGACCGCTGCTCAAACAGGATTGCGGGCCGATGGAAAGATTTATGTGGTTGTGGCAGTAATAGTAACCATCCTTCTCGGACTGTACATCTACGTTATACGGCTCGACAGAAAGATCAGCAGGCTCGAGAAAAACTCCTAGCCTTTTACTATTGCCACATTTACCATTTCACATTTAAATAGCTTAATCATGTCAGAGTACAGTTTTTTTGGAGCGGTGGAGAAAAGTTTTGACAAAGCCGCTAAGTTTACTAAATGGGATCCAGGTATCCTTGAACAGATCAAACAATGTAACGCTGTTTACAGGATGCATTTCCCTGTAAAGATCGGAGACAAGATCGAGGTAGTGAAAGCCTATCGCGTTCAGCACTCTCATCACAAACTGCCTTGTAAAGGTGGTATCCGTTTTGCCATGAGCGTTAACCTCGATGAGGTAATGGCCCTTGCCGCCCTGATGACTTACAAATGTGCCATTGTGAACGTACCATTCGCAGGCGCTAAAGGCGGTATCACTATCGATCCCAAAAAATACACACCATACGAACTGGAAAAGATCACCCGTCGTTACACGTCGGAGCTGATCAAGAAGAACTTCATCGGACCTGGCATCGACGTTCCTGCTCCTGACTACGGAACCGGCGAGCGCGAAATGGCCTGGATCGTAGATACTTACCAGAGCATGCGCCCTGGCGAGATCGACGCACTGGGTTGCGTAACCGGAAAACCAGTTACACAGGGTGGCGTTCGCGGCCGCCGCGAAGCTACGGGCCTCGGCGTATTCTATGGTCTGCGCGAAGTGTGCAACATGAAAGATGTAATGGAGAAACTCGGCATGACTACCGGTGTTGCCGGTAAGAAAGTGGTGGTGCAAGGTCTCGGTAACGTAGGCTACCACTCCGCCAAATTCTTCCAGGAAGCAGGTTCCAAAGTAGTGGCCCTCGCAGAATTCGAAGGCGCTATTTACAATAATGATGGTCTGGATATCGACGCCGTATTCGAACACCGCAAGAAAACCGGTTCCATCCTTAACTTCCCCGGCGCTACCAACTTCGCTAAGAATACAGATGCACTGGAATTCGAATGCGATATCCTGATCCCTGCTGCACTCGAGAATGTGATCAACGGAGAGAATGCTCCGCGCGTGAAAGCAAAAGTGATCGGCGAAGCCGCCAACGGTCCGCTGACTCCTGAAGCTGACGAGATCCTGGCAAAGAAAGGAGCCCTGGTGGTTCCCGATATGTACCTGAATGCAGGTGGTGTTACCGTTTCTTACTTCGAATGGTTGAAGAACCTCAGCCACGTAAGATATGGCCGTATGGAAAAACGCTTCACTGAAAACCTGAACAGCCATATCATCGGCCAGATCGAAGGACTCACAGGTAAGAAAGTGGCAGAGAATGAAAAAGAATTCATAATGCACGGACCAGAGGAAGTTGACCTGGTTCGCAGTGGTCTGGAAGAAACCATGATCACCGCTACCCGTGAGATAATGGATGCATGGAAATCAAATCCTGAGATCCCCGATATGCGTACCGCTGCTTATGTTGTTGCCATCAACAAAGTAGGCACCAGCTACGCTGAACTGGGCATCTTCCCATAAAGCAGTATTGCTTGTTTTACGAGATCATCCCATCTGCGAAAGCAGGTGGGATTTTTTTATTAAATTTATCTTATGTACGATATACGATTCATACCACCCGAAGAATGGAGCTCTATCCTCCCCCTGCTTCAGATCCTCAACAACTACACCATTTCTGAAGAGATACTCACTGAAAGACTGGAAGAAATGAAGAACCACCGTTACCAGTGCATAGGCGTGTATGATGCGGATAAACTCATCGGCATCACCGGTGTATGGATATTGAACAAATTCTATAACGGGAAACATATAGAACCGGACAATGTGATGGTGCTGCCTGAATACCGCAATCAGCAGATCGGGGAAATGATGATGCGCTGGGTGCATGATTACGGCCGCTCGCAGGGCTGCATCGTGTCTGAGCTCAATGCCTATGTAACCAACGAAAGAGGTATCCGCTTCTGGATCAACCAGGGATATAAGATCCTCGGTTTTCATTTTCAGAAAAAACTATAAAAATGAACATCCGTCACGCCACCCTTCAGGACCTTCCCACCATCGTGGCGATCTACAATTCAACCATCCCCGGCCGGATGGTCACAGCAGACCTGGAGCCTGTTACCACGGAGAATAAGCTGGTATGGTTCGATGATCATGATCCATCACGCAGACCATTATGGGTAGTGGAAAACGACACACATAAAGTGATCGCCTGGATGAGCTTTTCCGATTTCTCCGAACGCGCAGCCTACAATATCACGGCAGAGATCAGCATCTATATCGATCCCGCCGCCAGAGGTAACGGGCTTGGCTCCACGCTGCTGCAATATGCGATCGGCCAGGCCCCATCACTGGGCATCCAGAAATTGCTGGGAAAGATCTTCGCACACAATGAACCCAGCATCAAACTGTTTGCAAAATTCGGATTCGAGGAATGGGGTAACCTTCCTGATGTTTGCCTGCTGGACGGCATCCTCAGAAGCGTACTCATACTCGGCAGAAGCACTCCTTAAGACGAAGGTTCATCTTTCCCGAAAAGCAGGTCTTTATAACGGTTATACAAATACGAGATCAGTAGCAATATACCGCCCAATGCAATATAGGAAATAGTGCGGGTGAGTGTATTGGCATGGCTAAGATCAAAAACTGTCACTTTCAGCAAAGTGATCACCAGCATGATCATGGCGGAATAACGAACACCCCGGTGTTTCTTCCAGATACCATAAGCAATCAATGCCAGTGCATACAATCCCCACAGGATACTCAATCCGTAAGTGTATTGATTGTTCGCTCCACTCACTTTTGTCCAGAGTAAATATTCGAAACTCAGGAACAGGATCAGGGATACCACTATCAATTGGGGCCACAGCACTTTCATCAGGTTCCGGTTGGACTCGCTGCTGAACTTAGGCTGAAAATAATACAGCAGGCCGGCGATGGGCAATAACATCAGGTACCTGTTGAACAGGTTCCAGGAACCGAAATACAGTCCAGTCTGATCTTTCTCAAAATAATTAACCGTCTGTATATTGAGTATTCGTAAGAAGATCAATGCCCAGAAGATCAGCAGGATCATGAACACACCAAATGAAACACCCCTGATAGCAATGGATTTGATCCAGCGATGATTGATTGCCGTTAGCACCAGTACAAACACAAAAGAATACAGCAGCAAGGCCAGTATCTGAGCCATCCTTACTTCCTGGTCCCAGGGACCAAAACTTCCGTCCGCCCCTCTCATCGTTTCCCTGATATTATTGAACCAGCGGGATATTTCGAGGAATAACACAAAATAGCTAAGCGTAATGGCAGCTGCAGGCAGCAGGATATCATAGAACGCATGCAGGAAGTTGGTCTTCGCCGGATCAGTTTCACGATATTTATTGCGGTGCAGGAATATCAGTCCGAAACTTGCTCCCAGTACTAAGAACGCCGTATAAAAATTACCATTCAGAAAAGCATCCGGACGAATGACCAGCTTACCATGGAAATTACCCAGCTTGTACATTTCATACGCGTAATTGAAGCACAACGAACATAGGCCCAGCGTGATCAATGCTATACTGAAATTGAGGTACAATCCTGTTTCCCATTTTCTGCCGAGCAGATACAGGATCACCGCTTCAGCAGCCCACAGCAAGGTGATAGCTTTTCCATCGAACGTTACGGGTACAGCGATTGCCATGAACGTGATCACCAAACCTATCAGCAGTCCGAACAAATGATTGTTCTTTCCGATGATCCTGCTCACAAAGAAAGCCACAGCGCCATGGATCAATGCATTCAATACAGTGAAGCCTCCCTGCCCCCAGCCGGACACCTCATCCCTGTTCAACAGGTACAGTCCCAATCCGAAAAAAAGGAAGGCATTCGGGATCAGCAGCAATACATCTCCGAAATAAAATTTCTCTTTCCTCACCAGTTTGTAGATCAGGAAGCTGGCATAGAACAAAGCGAAGTAGAGACTGAGGAAGAACCAGGCCACCTGCGAGAATCTTTCTTCATCGGAGACGATGCCAAACCAAAAAACGAAAATGAACCAGGTGATTCCGAAAGCAGCATAGAGAAGGCTCTTCCAGTATTTTTTCAAGGAGATCACCAGCATTCCGGCATTGATGATGGCTATATAACTGAAGAGCGCTGAATAGTTCCCGGAGTTATCGCTCAACAGGAATGGAATGGCGTAAGCGCCCACCTGCGCCAGGTGAGCAATGATCACCCTGTTATATAACAATGACCCATATACGATAGCAGCCGTAACCGCCACCATGATGCCAAAGGCCACCATCCGCGGGAACATCTGGTAATAAGTGAAAGCTATATAGGTAATGAAATAGCAAACGCATAATCCTCCTCCCAGCAACACTGCACTGTAGGCAGGATATTTCTTTTTGAGCCTCAAGCCAAGCCCCACCAGCACCAGTCCTGATAAATAGCCGAGCATGATGCGCACCTGCCGGCTGATGAGATCATGTTCGATGGCATACTTCGCACCGATGAAGATCCCTATAACGGTAACGAGTATCCCCACTTTGCTGGCCAGGTTCTTACCCAGGAATTCCTCCAGGTTGCTGCTTTCATCTTTTGCAGCAGTTAAGGGCTTACCGGTATCTGTCATCTCTTTCTGTTGTGCCGGTTTTTCCGGCTGAACAGGTATAAAGGGAGATACTGGCTTTACAGGAGGCGTTGAAACAGGCGGAAGCTCCACCTTGTTTACAACAGGCTCTGGTATTTCTGTTTTTATAGAGGAGGCTTCAGGAGCCTGACCAGTGATCAGTTTTTCTTTGGCGGCCAGTGCTTTCAGCAGGTCGAGCTCCTGCATCAGTTCGAGCAGCTTAGCCTTGAAAACATTTTGTTGCGACGCAAGATCCTGTATGCGCACAGTGAGCAACGCAATTTTTTCTTCGATGCTATTCATAGAACGCAGTTAATTCAATTAAAGAAACAACAAAATAGTGGAAATAACCAACGCTATGCTCAACCGAAGTCGGGTATTACATCAATCGGCTGAAGTTCAATACCGGATTTAACAAATCCTGCACAATAATCACCGTTGGTGATCACGAGGTAATCAACCGGCACTGCAATATTGTAACGCAATACCTGCATCAGCACGGATTCTTCCAGGGGCACTCCAATGGCCTTGCATTCCACCATCAGCCAGGGTTTATGCTGCTGGTTGTAAACCAGTATATCGAATCGCTTTTTCAATTCCCCCAGTCGCAGTTCTTTTTCCACTGCTATGAGTGAAGCGGGATATTGTTTCACTTTCAAAAGGTATTGCAGGAAATTCTGCCGCACCCACTCTTCCGGAGTGAGCCTCACCCAGCTTTTGCGGAATTCATCAAAAATGAATTCCTTCTCATCTGTTTTCTTGAACCTGAATGGATGTTCGGGATAATCGATGCGGAGCATAGCGCCAAAACTAGTTCTTTATATGAATTAAATACACGAAATTTAAGTTATGAAGACCAAAGAGGAAATCGTACAGAACTGGCTGCCCCGCTACACCGGAGAGCAGCTGGAGAATTTCGGTAAATACATCCTGCTCACCAACTTCAGCAATTATGTTGGATTGTTTGCAAAATGGAATAATGTACCGGTTATTGGCGAAGGCCGTCCGATGCAATGCGCCACGGCAGACAATATCACCATCATCAATTTCGGAATGGGAAGCCCTGGCGCCGCTACGGTGATGGACCTGCTCACGGCCATCGAGCCCAGTGCCGTACTCTTCCTGGGCAAATGCGGTGGGCTGAAAAAAAGGAATAATATCGGCGACCTCATCCTGCCCATCGCCGCCATCCGCGGAGAAGGTACTTCCAACGACTACTTCCCGCCTGAAGTGCCTGCCCTGCCGGCTTTCGCGCTTCAGAAAGCAGTCTCCACCACCATCCGCGATTATGGAGTGGATTACTGGACAGGCCCCGTGTACACCACCAACCGCCGCGTCTGGGAACACGATGACGGCTTCAAAGAATACCTGCAGCGCATCCGCGCCTATGCCATCGATATGGAAACGGCCACCATCTTCACTGTTGGCTTTTACAACAAGATCCCCACCGGCGCACTGCTGCTGGTGAGCGATCAACCGATGTCCCCGGAAGGAGTGAAAACCGAAGCCAGCGATAAGCTCGTTACCACCAACTTCGTGGAGCGTCATGTGCATATCGGTATCGACTCGCTCAAGCAACTGATCAACGACGGCCTCACAGTAAAACACCTGAAATTCTGATCCAGTCAATGCCCTACCCTCTTTTACAGATCGATGACCTGCAGGTGGATTTTATCAGTGAACTGGGAACCACCACCGCCGTGAAAAATATTTCACTGGAAGTGAACCGTGGAGAGATCGTTGCCATCGTGGGCGAATCAGGCTCCGGCAAATCCGTTACTTCCCTGAGCATACTGCAACTGCTGCCATCACCGCCTGCCCGGTACACTGCAGGCTCCATCCTGTTTTCAGCCGATGGACAACAACAGGTGAATATGCTGGAACAATCGGCAGAACAGTTGCGAAGTATCCGCGGACACAGGATAGCCATGATCTTCCAGGAACCCATGACCTCTCTCAATCCTGTTTTCACCTGCGGCTCGCAGGTAATGGAAGCCATCCGTCAGCACCAACAGGTATCCACAACCGAAGCTAATGCCCGCACACTGGAACTTTTTGAAAAAGTGAAACTGCCCAATCCCGCATTGCTGATGGACCGCTACCCGCATCAGCTCAGTGGCGGCCAGAAACAAAGGGTGATGATAGCAATGGCTATGAGCTGCAATCCCAGCCTGCTCATCTGCGATGAACCAACTACTGCATTGGATGTAACTGTGCAGAAGACCATCCTCCAACTGATCCGTGGCTTACAGGAAACAGAAAAAATGGGCGTCATCTTCATTACCCATGATCTGGGTGTAGTAGCTGAAGTGGCCGACCGCGCCATTGTGATGTACAAGGGCGCCATCGTTGAACAGGGCAGCACCAAAGACATCTTTCATTCACCGCAGCATCCTTATACCAAAGGCCTGCTGGCCTGTCGTCCCATCCTGCACAAGAAAGGGGAAAGACTGCCGGTGGTAAGTGATTTCCTCGAAGGCAGAACAATTGTAAAAGAAAAATCAACCGCATCCATTATTCCATTATCCGACGATGCAGCTCCACTTTTGAAAGTGGAAAACCTGAAAGTATGGTTTCCTGCCCGCAAAACATTTTTCGGCAAGCCGCTGGACTATGTGAAGGCAGTGAACGATGTTAGCTTCACCGTCCGGAAAGGAGAAACGCTCGGGCTGGTAGGCGAATCCGGTTGCGGAAAAACCACGCTGGGCCGCAGCCTGCTGCGCCTCATCGATCCCACCGGAGGAAGCATCTGGTACAATGGACAAAACATAACGGCCATCAAAAAAGATGCATTGAAAGATCTTCGTCAGAATATTCAGATCATCTTCCAGGACCCTTATTCTTCTCTCAATCCGCGCATGACCATCGGCGATGCCATCGTAGAACCGATGAGCGTGCATGGCCTGCATAAAAATGGGAAAATGAGAAAGGAATGGGCGATGGAAATGCTGCATAAAGTAGATCTCAAACCGGAACATTTCAACAGGTATCCACATGAGTTCTCAGGTGGACAAAGACAGCGGATCGTGATCGCCCGTGCGCTGGCCCTGGGCCCTACTTTTGTTGTCTGCGACGAATCCGTGTCTGCGCTAGATGTGAGTGTTCAGGCACAGATCCTCAACCTGCTCAATGACCTCAAAAAGGAATTCGATCTCACCACAATCTTCATCTCTCATGATCTTTCCGTTGTCCGATATATCAGCGACCGGATCATGGTGATGAATAAAGGAATGATAGAAGAGATGGGCAATGCAGAAGATATCTATTCCAACCCGCAAAGAGATTACACAAAACAACTCATTGCATCTATTCCGAAGGCCGCCATTTAAATAGAATGCCGCCAGTCGCCCGCCTTCCGGCGCGTGACTGGCGGCACTTCGAAACAAAATCAATCCTGGTATCTCCTACCCTTCACCATTTCGGAGAGCATGTTTTTGAATTTCGCATAGCGTCTTGCCTCATAAAATTCTTCCGCACATGGATGAAGCGTGATCAGCATTTCTTTCAGCACTTTCTTCAATTGAACATCCACCGGTTGATCATTTTCCAGCGTGCGACCTTCTGCCTGCATGAATTCACTGGGCAATACATCAACGGAATCTTTGTTTAACGGCTGCATACCGGCTACGGCAAGCGACCAAACATCATCATCACGCATCTTTTTGTATTTGTAGAAAAAGATACGTCCTGCCTGTCCTTTGTAATTCACCGGCAGGGTATCCAGGAAAACCAAAGTATCAGGCAATTTGTAATTACCGATCTCTTCCAGCAGCATGCTTTTCACCATCGCCATCTGGTTCTTTTCAGCTTTCGGAAAATTGTCCAGCTTGTTCATATCCTTCAGATCTGTATACAATTCCACCCGGTAGCGATCGAGAGATGCGAATTTTGTAAAAAGAGAATCCGGTACAGGCTCGTTGTTGCGGAGCAGCAGGATGAAACTGTTGTACAACAGCCTGCGGTCGCTGGTGGTCATCAACTGTGTGAAATAATTCTGGATGCCCTGGTGCTTTTTGCGGAAAGGCAGGAGCAGCACGGAATACTGATCTACATCACTGTTGCCTTCGTCAAGGTCCTCATCTTCCTCTTCATCATCGTCCCTGTTGGTATTGTAAAGACTGGAAACATCTTTCCTGGTCATCTTCTGCATATTCCTCTTGTTCTCCGTCGCGATCTGCTTTTTGAGCAACTGACGGCCATCGAGATAGAGCTTGCTGAGATAGGACTCATAATCGGCCCCTTTCAGAAAACCGCTGTCTGCCAGGGTATGCATCAGTTCCAGTGTTTCTTTTTTGAAATCATCGATGTTGAGGAACTGGAGCATGTCCGGGAACAAGGTCCTGGTGAGTGCAAGGGAATCATACAACTGGTGCCAGTTGCCGCGGTAATTGTAATAGGAATATGAGGTACGCGCTTCCGGCGCCGCCAGGATAATGTCCACCGAACGGTTATTGTTCCTGCGGTAGTTGTTAGTGTATCCGTAATTGTTATTATCGGACTCGATGATGGGCGGTTCCTGCAGCATCAGGTCTTTGAACGCCTGGAAACCGGCTTTCGTTTTCTGCGACAACAAGGCTTTGAGGATGGTCTGCTGCAGATCAGAAGTGTCTTTTATTTTCCAGTAAAGATCGGTGAGGTAAGCCACTATTGAAGGATCCTTCAGGTAGCCCAGTTCCTTGATCAGGTATTCTTTCACGGCCATGTAATTCCGTACGCCCCAGTTGAGGGAACCGATAGCGTTCTTCACCAGCGGCACATCGGAGGAATCCAGGTCCATCCGGAAAACCTGTTTGGCTGCGCGTTTGGCAACGGCGCTGTCTTTACTGAAAAGGTCACGGATGTATTCGCTGTTCTTTTTGTTGAGCAGCGAACTGCTTTTTAGCGATTCATTGGGTGCAAAACTGGAATAGAATGCTTCCAGGAAATCGCTTTTTCGGGTGACAGTATCAGTTAGTGAGCTGAAAGAGAATACATGTCCATCTTTATAATACAATCTTGTAACCAGTAATCGGCTGCTGCCTGTATCGGTTACGGAGAAATCATATTGCCGTGATCCGTCCGGCAGTCTTTTGGTTGAATTGCTTTTAAAGAGTAAGGAGCTGTCCTGGTTCCAGGTATCGCCGAACATGCCTTTCCAGAAGCCGAGACTGTCTTTGTTCCAGGCTTTTTTGGAGAGCTGCGAGTAAGTGACCCAGATCTTTTCACCGAGAGTATCGTTGCCGATCAGGAGGGTTTTGTAGCTGGCCTGGTCGTCTTCTTCTGAATCATCTTCGTCTTTGTTCAGGTTGGCCATGAACTGGATCATTTCAGCATCTTTCGGATCAACCTTACTGAGAGGCACAGGGCTCTTCACGGAAAAACGCATAGTGGTATCCGTTTGGAGGGTGGCTGCCGGGTAAATATTGGGCGTGAGCTGGAAGGATTCCATGAATTTCTTAACAGCAGGATTTTCCTGCTTGTAACGCGCCAGCAATGCGTAATAGTTGGGACCCTGGATAATATATTTCACGGTGCTGAAGCTGCCGTCCTTGTGTTTGTAGGTACAGTTGAGAGATGGATAGCCTTTGAAAGAAGTGAAGCTGCGGGAAACCGGCTTGTCCAGATACCCTGAGTACTGGTAGCTTTCATCCATGAGGTTCAGTTCGAAGGTATCTTCTTCGATATAGGAATAGTTGTGAATATTGCCTTTCATCACCAGGTAACTGTTTCCATCTTTCCTGTCTGTGGCGGCGTATTCAAGGCGGTTGTTATTCCACATTTTGTCGTGCAGCATGCTGGGCGTATGCGGCATCATCACGCTGAATCCTCCTGCAGGCGGCTGGTAGCTGATCCATTCGGGAGCGGGCGTATATTCTTTGAGTGAAATGGAATTGAAGAATTTGCTGGCCTCTGTTCCTGAGCTTACAAAATCAGCGTTGCCACTCATTTTGAAGAAGATCATCTCAAAGGGGTGATAAAGATCTGGTAGCGTTGGATATCGCCCCTGCGGGTGCGGTTGGTAATATCGAAACCGGGAAAGCCGTTCCTGGTGATGGCTGTTTTCTTGATGATCTTACCGGGAATATTTTCGTAGAGAGCTGCATCGATCTTATTGGCCACTTTGGAAGGATCATCGCCCCAGAGTGAACTATTGGTCTTTACACGGGTCACCAGATAGTAGGCGCCATTCACGAGATCTGCGTATTGCACTACATCGATACCGCCGCCCATATTGGTGAACTGGTAGAATTTCTTACCGGGGATAGACACTTTGTAAAATCCATCACCGGAAGTCTGCTGCTGGAAGGCGTGCTCCACGCGCATTTTATCGATCTGGTCTTTTTGCAGGCTGTTGCGGTTGGTCATCATCACGGGTCTAACGGTATAGCCCATATGACGGAGCATTTCGATCACGCCGCGTTTACCTGGCAGGTGTGCAGCGCCAACGCCAACGAAGAGACTTGATTTGCGCAGGATACTGTCGATCGAATTGGCCTGGATCTCATTCCTTTTGTACAGGAATTTTTCCTGGAAAGCATCGGATTCCACGGAGAGGGCCTGGAGGGAATCGAGGAGGTCCAGGTCTCCATCGCGGTAAGCGTCTTCCACTCTTTTGGGATTGTTCATCATCCCTTCATAGCTGTAGCTTTTTTTCTTTTTGTTTTTATCGCGAGAGGCATCGCGGTAAGCTTCGGCCACCAGTTTTTCGCTGGCTTCAAAATCTTCCACCCCACTCACCCGTTTGCCGAGTTTGCGGCCTACCTGGAAGATATGCATATCGAGGAAAGTGTTTTCTTCAAAATCGTTCGAGTTGCCTCCATAGGTCCGGTAGAGCATTCCATTGATCATGGAGGGCTCCAGGGCCAGGGAAGCCTTGGTCAGCTCTTCATAACTGTCAATAGCAAACGAAGTGATGCTCATGGTCTGCATGGGAACATTCCAGTTGCTGCGGCTGAGACGGAGATAGGACCTTTCATCGCCGTAACCGTTGCGCATCAGCATACTCCTGCTGTAATCGTCCTGCCATGTTTCCGGATTGGTTTCCAGGGCCACTACATCCACGGTACGGATAGCATTGTAGAAGCTGTCGCCCAGGTTGAAGGCCAGCTTATTGCTTACGTGCATGGTGCCAAAGAGGTAGGATGGTTTTTTGAGGCCGTTCCCGGTGATCACCCAGAGCAGGCTGGGGTATTTCTTGCCGGCGCCAATGGAAGCCGCAGACGGGGTGGAAGGCTTTTTCGGTTGAGGTTTTGTCTTATTGGATTGGGCCGTCAGACTGTAAACACATAAGGTACCGAGAAGCAGGAACAGGATTCTTTTCATAATAAAGTTCTGAAGGGGTTTGTATTTCCAAATATACGCCAGCAAATACAGCATTCAAGCGGATTTTAACCCAATGGATGCGGGAATCTGCGCCAATCCATGCCATATAATTTTTTTCTTTGTACAGTTTTTTTTGTACCTTCGCCCGCTTGAAAATGAAGCTTTACATGTTATCAAACCTGGTGCCGTAAGACCTCGTTTGTACCGGTCCCCCCGATGTACCCGTCTCTTACTCCATGTTTTGGTACCATGTGGCGCGCTTTAAACACAATTTAATAAGCTGCATGAAACTTTCACAGTTCAGATTTGATCTACCGCTCAACCTTATTGCACAACATCCTACCAAGAAACGTGAAGATGCCCGACTGATGGTGGTTCACAGGAAGACTGGCCAGATTGAGAACAAGTATTTCCGTGATGTAATGGATTACTTCGACGACAAGGATGTATTTGTTGTGAACAATACCAAAGTGTTTCCCGCGCGCATGTATGGCCGCAAAGAGAAGACCGGCGCCAAGATCGAGGTTTTCCTTTTGCGCGAACTGAACAAGCCCAACCGTCTCTGGGACGTGATCGTTGACCCGGCCCGTAAGATCCGCGTTGGCAACAAACTCTATTTCGGAGAGAACGATGAACTGGTTGCAGAAGTGATCGACAATACCACTTCCCGCGGCCGTACCATCCGCTTCCTCTGGGATGGCACCGACGAAGAGTTCCGTCAAATGCTCGAATTCCTGGGAGAAACTCCCCTTCCAAAATATATCAAGCGCAAGCCTGAAGCAGAAGACAAGGAAAGATACCAGACCGTTTACGCCAAGCATGAAGGAGCGGTTGCCGCCCCCACTGCCGGCCTGCACTTCAGCATCGAGCTGATCAAACGTCTCGAGATCAAAGGCATTCGTTTCGCTGAAGTAACGCTGCACACCGGCCTCGGCACTTTCCGCCCCATCGAAGTGGAAGACCTCAGCAAACACAAGATGGATGCCGAGTACTACCGCATCGAAGAAGGCGCCTGCAAAGTGGTGAACAAAGCCATTGAAACCGGCCACCGCATCTGTTCCGTAGGTACCACCACCATGCGTGCACTTGAGTCTTCCTACACTGCAGAAAAACATTTGAAACCGTCTGAAGGCTGGACCAATATCTTTATCCATCCTCCTTACCAGTTCAATATTGCAGACTCCCTCATCACCAACCTGCATCTCCCTAAAACAAGCCTGCTCATCATGACCTGCGCCTTTGCCGGTTATGAACTGGCCATGGAAGCTTACAGGAAAGCGATCAAAGACAAATACCGCTTCTTCAGCTACGGAGACGCCATGCTGGTGATCTAAACTTTACTATTTACTATCTCAGATACAAACTCCGCTTCTACGCGGAGTTTTTTATTTATGATCAAATCCTCACCACTACCGGCCTTGCAGGATTATAAGTACATTCGCACCGATGAGCAATAAAAAGATCAGGATACTGGAAACCATCCGCCAGGGACAGATCGGCGGTGGAGAAAGCCACTTACTCAGCCTCGTAGAAAACCTGGACCGCAGCCGGTTCGAACCGGTTGTTCTCTCCTTCACCGATGGTCCCATGGTAGACCGCCTCAAACAAATGGGCGTTCAAACGGAAGTGATCTATACAGAAAAACCATTCGACATCAGTAAATGGAAAAAGGTAAAAGCGTTCATTCAACAGAATCATATCAGCCTCGTACATGCGCATGGGACCCGGGCCAATTCCAACGTGTTCTGGGCAACCCGCAAACTCAAGCTGCCGCTCGTTTACACCATCCATGGCTGGTCCTTTCACGATGACCAGCAAGCGCTGATCCGCAAGATCCGCGTGATGGGTGAACAACTGCTCACCAGCAAATCCGATGTGAACATTTCCGTTTCCGCCTCCAACCAGGCAACAGGAAAACGCTATTTTCCCAAATTCAATTCGGTGGTGGTCAACAATGGCATCGATCAGAAAAAATTCGATCCCAGTCGTTCATTCAAAAATATCCGCCAGGAGCTCAACATTCCCGAAGATAACATCCTGGTCCTCTTCGTGGCCCGTTTCATTCACCAGAAGCAGCCACTCAAACTCCTTGAAGCCTTCGCCAAAGCGCAGCAACAAAATCCGCAACTCCAACTCCTCATGGTTGGTGATGGCGATCAAAAACCCGCCGCCCTCCAACTCGTAAAGGACCTCCAAATAGAAAACAAAGTAATCTTCCAACCCTTCCGCCAGGATGTTCCTGATGTACTCGCTGCGGCTGACATTTTCGTACTGCCTTCACTCTGGGAAGGTCTGCCTATCGGACTGCTCGAAGCAATGTCCATGCGCAAGGCCATCATCGGCACCCTGGTCGACGGCACTTCCGAAGTGATCCGCCACAACGAGAACGGCCTTCTCATCGCCACTGATGAGCTCGCCAGCAATCTCTCCGAAGCATTGCTCACCCTGGCATCAAACGCCAACATGCGCCAACAACTCGGTAATGCCGCGCAACAAACCATTAGCAGTTCGTACAGCGCATCTACTATGACGAGAGAGATCGAAGAAATTTACACCTCCCTCCTTAGTCGCTCTGGGGTATGAAATGGACGGCTGCAAAACATACCGCCGCGGGAGGATGTTAATTGAACTGGAGTAAGGAAAGATGGGGCTTTTGTATTTCTGTTGTTCTTCATCGCTTATGTTTTGAAGGCCGCCAGTTTCATACCCCTTCGCTCCATGAACCGAGAACGCATCAGTGTTTTTGAATAGCAATTGATAGCGTTCATCATTGCGGAAGACTTGTTGCTTTCCCTTATGATCACACGTAATTGAAACTTCCTTAAATACTGCTAATACTTCAAACATCACATCACATTACATCACATCACATTATATCACATTATATCACATTACATTACATTTCACCTACTGTCACTATTCATTTTACTACAGCAACATTGGCCACAGGTGCCGCACAGAGGCGGACGCATTAGCGAAGGGATTAAGAAACCCAGGCCTATGAAACGTAAGCGATACAGCTCAATCATATTCTTCCGTCCCATCTTCCCATAAAAAAGCGCGGAAGAAATTCTCCCGCGCTGGTTCGTTTCATCAGCCTGGTTTATTAAATCCCGGAGCGAATTCCCGGAGCGGTTAGCGTCTGCGGAACTGAAACGTATACGTTCTCGCTCCATCATAAATATAGGCTTCAAACCTGTTGGTGCCGGTAAATATCATTTCGTCGAAATACTCTCCCAGCACAATTCCGGTTGCTCTGTCAACACAATATACCTTCAATGTTTTGATGGTGCCATCGGCTGTATTGATGCGACGGATGTCCCAGTCGCCTTCATAGTAACCGCCATAGCCATCCTGGTAATCCAGCTGACCGGAGGCATAGAAGGTGAACAGACCGCCATCGAAAGCCAGGTCGGAATGACCGAATCCTGTTTTGTAAACATCAACCAACTCCCAGGTTCCTTCGAGTCTGTCGTCGTAAGGAGCCAGCCAGCTTTTTTTGGAACAACTGGTAAAGAGAAGCGTGAGCGTAACCAGTAAGGTGAAGGAGTATAAGTATTTCATAAACTAGCGTTTGGTAGTTAGACTCCCAAACAAATGCCATTGTTACTTTACACTTCACGCTTTAGAAAGCATTTAACTTAAGGAACTGTGAAAGCCGGCTTGGAACAATCCTGCTGAAAGTTTACATTTGGAAAGCCGCTGCCGGACGGCTTATTTTGAAACTGTAACGTATCTTAACAAACGAAACTATGAGATCACTTACCCTTGCCCTGCTTTGCAGCTTTTCCCTGGCAGCGGAGGCACAAACTGAAATCCCTTTGTACGACGTCATTCCCAATTCCATTCCAACAACCAATCGCGAAAAATCAGTCACCGACCATGTTGGTAAAGTGCGGATCTCCAAAGTGAGTGAACCCGGTCTGACTGTATATCTTCCTCCAAAAGAAAAAGCAACAGGCACAGGAGTGATCATTGTTCCGGGTGGAGGTTATTCCATTCTCGCCATCAAACATGAAGGGCATGATGTGGCCAAAGCCCTGAATGAAATGGGCATCGCTGCATTCGTACTGAAATACAGACTGCCTGATGATACCACCATGATCGATCGAAGCATCGGGCCGGTGCAGGATGCGCAACGCGCGATACAGATCGTGCGTGAAAGGGCAAAGGAATATGGTGTGAAGACAGACAAAGTAGGCATCCTCGGTTTCTCTGCCGGAGGGCATCTCGCTTCCACCGCAGGCACCCATTTCGATACACATTATATCGATGTTCCCCGCAAAACCAACCTGCGACCGGATTTCATGGTGCTTATCTATCCCGTGATCAGTTTTACCGACAGCCTCATGCACAAAGGCTCACGCACCAACCTGATCGGAGAACATCCTTCAGCAGAAAAGATTAAAACCTTCAGCAACGACCAGCGCGTAACCGCCAAAACACCTCCTACCTTCCTCGTACATGCGAAAAACGATAAAACGGTACTGATACAGAACAGTCGTCAATTCTATGCCGCCTGCCTGCAACATAAAGTACCTGCAGAGTTGTATGAGTTTGAAGAAGGAGGACATGGATTCGGCATGATCAATCCCGGCTCCGATGTAAAATGGATGGAATTACTGCACAAATGGCTCCGCCAAAACAAGTTTGTAAAATAAACGTACGCTGCCGCCAGCCGCTCGCCTCCGGCGAAGCATCATGCGGATAGACCAACTACCCTATAGCCGGTCAGGCTGATAATCCCAGGGAAGCATATGCGAAACCTTTTCGCTCCAACCCCAGTAATCGATGGTGAAAACATTCTGTGGCGGAAAGAATAGACCGCTGCGCTGGATCACTATGGGTAATGCCGGCGTCAAACGGATCAATGATTTCTGAAAACCCGCTGGTCTGAAAATGCGATAATCGTAGAGATATTCTTTTTCTTCCTGCGCTTTTCTGTACACCACCTGGAGATAATCCTGGAAGAAGATGGTCTTCGTGGAATCGATGCCGGTAGTGATAAGGCTGTCGGCATTCAGGAGGTATTTGCCGATCAATGCGAGTGAATCATCCTGTTTCAATATCTGCTGGAAGTAATTGAGACTGTCTTTCTGCACTTTGCCCTGCGTGGGAAAACTGATGCGACCGCCTTGCACGATCTTGTGCTGTTTTTCCATTTCGTTGAGCTTCTGGATCCTGAGCTTTTCCACGTTGGGCACTTTGCGAAGACGGCGAACTTCAAAGCTGTCCTGGGATAGCCGGTCATTGTACAGGCTTCGTATGAAGTGCATCAGCGAGCCCTTATATACCTGCTTCCGCTTCTCTTTCCATTCCTGTTGCTTTTGCGGGTTGCCCTGCAATTCCTCGAAGAAAGAGTAACCGGTGAATACCACTGTGCGCAATTTCCAGTTGCGCGTAAAGCCTTCCAGTTGGTAAGTGATGCGATATCCAAGCGCTTTGTTCTCGATGATGAGCGGTTCATCGGCCATCACTTCCAACACCTTTGCTTTGGAAGCATAGCGGAAGCGCAGGGCTTTCTTGTTCCTGATCTCACAGTCCTGCGCAGCCGCCGATGTTCCTATGAATCCTTCAATGAATGTTCTGCCATATTTCTTCCAGCTGCCCCTTTCCCAGGGCATCACGGTAACAGACTCCAGCTCCTGCATACGCGGCTGCAGCCTGAGCTCAATTGCGATGGGTAATGTATCGGAGGACAATTGAAGTACGAGTGTTTGAAAACCCACTGAAGAAACCACCAGTTCGAAGCTGCCCTTATTGATACCGGTCAATTCAAATCCGCCATCCGACCGGGACACCGTGCCTTTGGATGTACCATTGATAAATACACTGGCATTCGGCACCGGCTGCCCAGTGCTGTTGTTGAGAATGGTACCGGCAATACGGTTCCTGTCCTGTGCAAATGCAGAGAGGACGAGGCTAAGGCATAATGCAAGTAGAGCAGTTAACTTCATATGGTTGCGCAACGCACAACGCTGACGCTATTCCAAACCAAACAGACCTTTGTTCAGCAGTTGTAACGTTTGAGTTTTGTAAGATGATGGCACCAAAATGCTCACATTGTGCTTACTGCCACCATAGCTTACCATACTAACGGTAACGGGCCTGAGTGCATCAAACAGCTTGCTTAGTACATCAGGAGTTTGCGCGATCTCATTACCCACCACGGAAATGATGGTCTGGTCCGTTTCCACTTCGATGGTGCCGAATGGTTCCAGTTCTTTCACAATGGCTTTCAGATGTGCGCCGCTGTCTATAGTAACAGACACGGCTACTTCTGAAGTGGTGATCATATCTATTGGAGTGCGGTACTTTTCAAATACCTCGAAGATCTTGCGCAGGAAGCCATAGGCCAGCAACATGCGACTGCTCTTGATATTGATGGCGACGATGCCATCTTTTGCCGCTACAGCTTTCACGCCTACAGAACCGGCTTCCTGTGTGATCACAGTGCCAGCCGCATCGGGCTGCATGGTGTTGAGCAGTTTCACCGGAACCTTCTCCTGCTGCGCAGGCCAGATACAGGTGGGTGCAGGATCTTGGCTCCGAAATACGCCAGCTCGGCTGCTTCTTCGAAGCTCAGTTGCTCGATGGCCACGGTCTTCTTCACCACGCGGGGATCATTGTTGTGCATACCATCGATATCTGTCCAGATCTCGCAGACAGATGCATTGGCAGCAGCAGCAACGAGGGAAGCAGTATAATCGCTTCCTCCGCGTTTGAGGTTATCCACTTCGCCCCTGGCGTTACGGCAGATATAACCTTGTGTGATGAAAAGCTTTTTGTCTTTGTGCTGGTCCAGCAATGCCATCAGTTTTGGACGGATAGCGGACAGCTGGGGCTCTTCATGGATGTCGATGCTCATGAACTCGAGTGCAGGGAGCAGTGAATGCGGAATGCCTTGCTCTTCGAGATAAACGCTGAAAAGTTTCGTGCTTAACAGTTCGCCCTGAGCGAGGATGTCTTTGCTCAGTGCTTCACTGAAGGAGATTTTCAGGATGATATTGAGGAATTCGAAATGTTCGCCGATAATTTGCTGCGCTTTGGTTTGCGCAGCGCTGGTCTTGACAAGCTGAGGAATGAATTGTTTGTAATGTGCTTCCAGTGTATCGATCTTCTGTTTGGCTTCTTCGCGGTTTCCTGCTGCCATTGATTCTCCTATACCTACCAGTGCATTGGTAGTTCCACTGAGTGCGCTCAGTACAACGATGGTGGGCTCTGCATCTTTAGTGATCAGTTGAGCAACCTGGTGCATGCGCTCTGGTTTGCCTACTGACGTGCCACCAAACTTCATTACTTTCATGTTACCCTCTCTTGTTCCGCTTCTACGCGGGTTTTGGTTTTGAATGGATGTAAAAATTACGCCTGCTCTGAATTTCAGGCAGGCGCAAAGATAAAGGTTGGGAAGATATTATGGAACAGTTCCCCACTATTTAGTGACTAACAATTATTCGTTTTCTGTTACTGCAGCTCAAAACTGATCCCCAGTTTTGCGGCCAGTTGCTGCAGGTCTTCCGCAACAGGCTCCAGCAGCGGGATGCCGTGCTCCATCCGGCTTTGCTCCATCTCACGCTCGGGATCGCCGGGCACCAGCACTTTCTCCTCCCCTTCAATGGGTTTGGCGCTGCGGAATCGATGCAGCCAGTTGTCCATATTCTCTTTAAACTCCGATGCCGGCCTGAACGCATCCACGCGCATGGCGCCGAAGAAATGACCGATCCCCTTGCCGGGCATGGATTGCGGCATAGGCACATAGGCCGGGAATGGCGGCACCCAGGGACCGTAGTTGGCGCCGCTAAGCACGCCGCAAAAAATATCAACCATCGCGCCCAGCGCATAGCCTTTATGACTTCCATGCTCTCTGTCGCCACCCAACGGAAGCAGCGCCCCGCCTGATTTCAGCGCATGTGCATTGGTAGTGGGTTGTCCGTTTGCATCCTGTACCCATCCCAAGGGTGTATCCAGGTTCTTGCGTTGCAGGATCTCCAGTTTGCCATTGGCTGCAGTAGTGGTAGCGAGGTCGGCAACAAAAGGAAATTCCTTTCCTGCGGGAATGGCCACGCAGATCGGATTGGTACCGAGCAATTTTTCAGAAGAGAAGGTAGGCGCCACCAATGGACTGGCATTGGTCATGGCGATACCGATCATATCGTGCTCCAGCGCCATCATTCCATGATAGCCTGCAATGCCGAAATGATTGCTGCCTTCCACACTCACCCATCCGGTTCCCACATTCTTTGCTTTATCGATAGCCACCTGCATCGCGTATGGCGCTACTACCAGACCAAGGCCACTGTCTCCATCCACCACCGCCGTGCTGGGTGTTTCATGAACGATACGGATATCAGGCTTTGCATTCACGCGCTTCGCTTCCCACAAACGAACATACCCGGTAAGCCTCGCTACTCCGTGTGAATCCACACCACGCAGATCTGCACTCAGCAAAACCTTTGCAGCCGTTGCTGCATGTTCTTCACTGCATCCGATCTGTTTGAATACATTCTGCGTAAAATGAAGCAAGTGCTGGTATGAATAGATCCTTTCTGCCATAGAAGAGATATTGGTAAAAAGAAGGGCAAGTTATTGATTTATTGGAAAAGCTTTCCCGGGGTTATTCAACCCGTAAGACATATATTTAAAATAACCTTTATAACAATCCCATTATTATGCGCTCTCCTTCTACTTTAAATATCTTCTCAGTAAAGGCAGACCTGCTGCTGAAGTCGGCTCCTTATGTAATGCTGTTACATCTGATTTTTACAACAGGCTATTTCCTGCTTGCAGATTATTTATTGAAGCGAAAGATCAGAACCAGCTTTGTTCACATGCTCCCTTTTTTCTTGTTCATCTACCTGGTGATGCTGCTTCATGTAAGTTATTCCGAAACATTGAAGGTTATGTACAAAGAACCAGCACAACAAATTACCTTCCATTACGGGGATTCCCTGAAAGTGTCTACAGGAGCGGATCTCCTGTTTGCAGGACAGACGCACAATTATTTGTTCCTGTATAATAAAACAACAAAGACCTCCCAGGTATTTTCCCGTGATAAAGCTGACCAGCTTCAATTCACGGCAAAGTAGGAGGTCCTTGACTAAATATTTTAAACAATGTTACTTCAACGCTTTCACCTGCGTATGGAAGAAATCTGCGATCTCTTTCACATCCTGCGTATTGTTCAGCCAGTTGCTCTCATGCTCGATACTGAACATACCTTTGAAGTTCTGGCGTTTGAACTCGGCAAACACTTCAGGGAACTTGATCACGCCCTTACCGGGAAGCGTATCCGCAGCTTTGGTATCATTGAAGGTAACGATGTCTTTCAGATGTGATCCGATCACGCGGCCTTCCAGTTTTTTCAGGCATTCCACCACATCCAGTCCATTTCTCGCCCAGTGGCCTACATCGGCGCAGGCATATAAATTGGGATGACCTTTCATTGCATTGATCACGGAATCAGGATGCGCATAAGCATTGGGGTATGGGTGATCATGAATGGCAATTGGAATATTATAGGCGCCTGCAAGACTATCTGCTAAATGAAGATGTTCTTTCTTCGGCTCTGACGTGATGTATTGCACGCCCAGGTCTTTTGCCAACTCGAAGGTTTGCTTCCAGTCCTCTTCAGATTGCGGCACCACTACCCCGAAAGCCACCATGGTAATGCCTTTGGCGGCCAGGATGGATCTCACTTTCTGACGGCCTTCAGCTGAGAGGCGGATATTCAGTGTGTCTTTGGAATCCCCACCGATGGGTTGCCCGAGATAGGCTTCAATGAATTTGATACCGGCGCTGTCGGCTTTTTCAACAGCAGTGGTGAAAGGGAACAAATGGAATGTCCAGAACTGAACGCCCAGCTTCCATTGTGAGGTCACGGAATCAGTTGCATTTGCATTCATAGTGGTGTCCGTTGGTTTGGCAGCCTGATCGCCGCAATGAACAAACAGCATCATCAGTGAGGATACTGCCAGGGTAACAAACATTCTTTGCATCGCTAAATCGGTTTAGTATGAAGTTGTTAAGATACGTTCTTTTTACACATTTACATGATGAATCTGAACCATTACATTTGTATCATGAAAATATGGGCAGTCATCATCCTATTGATCAGTACCGCTGAAAGTGTGGCGCAACAAAGGCGCGAAGACATTTTCAGCAGCTTCGTCACCTACGACAAACGCATGAAGTTCGATCACGAATTACGTCAGCGCGTAGTGGCCAATACTTTCGCGATGGAGCCCGACAGCTCAAATGAATACCGCTTCGAATCAGCCTGCAATGCCATCTCACAATACCAGCTAACCGGCGATTCCATCAAAGCAGGACTGCAAAAATTATTCAACCGCTATCAGCAACTCGAATACGATACACGCCGTGCTTTATTGGAAGCCGTCTATGCTGTTTACCCTGATGAATTTTTAACCGAAGTAAATACAACCTTATCCAACGCTGTTTTTCCCAAACTCTTTGCGATGAGCGCTGCGTATCTTTTCCGTAACGACAGCAGCATCAACAACGGCAATCTCATCAAGATCTCGATGGTGGAACAATTCCCCGGCTACGATACCATTCCCCTCTTGTCGGAGCTGGAAAAATTCATCAACTTCCGAAACCAGCAACTGATCACCAATATTCCAGATCTCGCATCCCTCTTCCGCCACAACCGGAATGCAAAGCGCAAAGTGATCTATTCACTTCAACGCTGGAACCGCGATTACCCGGGTCTTGCCATCGTTCAATATGCAGATGGCCGTTTTGCGCGTCATCCCGATGGCCGCCTGATGATCTTTGAGCAACTGGCGCGCTCCGCCTCCAACCTGCCATACTTCATCACCAATGGCAGTACACCCCAGGGCGTATACAGCATACAGGGCGGCGCCGTTTCCCGAAACCAACTCATCGGCCCCACACCCAATTTTCAACTGACCATGCCCTATGAAGGCCGCTGGCAGCAATACTTCCAAACGCCCGACAGCATTCCCTGGGACAGCACCCGCAACGTCGAGGCCATGTACAACCAGCTGATGCCCTCTAACTGGGCCGGCTATGCGCCCATGCAGGAGGTCTTCAACGCAGGAAAAATCGGCCGCACAGAGATCATCGCCCACGGCACCACCATCAATCCCGAATACTTCAAAGACAAACCCTACTACCCGCTCACGCCCACCATGGGCTGCCTCTGTGCCAAAGAGCTCTGGAACATCAGCAACGGACGCCTGCTCATCAGCGAGCAATACAACCTCGTCAGTACATTTTCGGCTACCCCCGGTAGTAAGGGCCTGTTCTTCGTCATCAACCTGAACAACCAGCAAAAGCCAGTCACCCGTGCCGACATAGAAGCAATTGTAAAAAGATATGAAGCCGAATAATTTTCATCCCTCAAACAAAACCTAACCGCGGCTCCTTCATAAATTCCTCGCCAGCACAATGAATGCCTGAAAGAATGCATGCCAATTGATCCGGCGCTATTGATTAACATACTGCACATATTTTCTTCCGCATCCTGCACCTACCCTGCCGCACCTCCAACCCATCAAGCGAAGGGTGTATTGAATAGCTGGCCTTGAAAACATAAGCGATAAACCCCAATAGTATTCCTACATCCCCATCCAACCAACCAAAGCCCATCATACATCCTCCCGCGCCGGTTTGTTTTCCAGACAGCTTTCAAAACCCCTGAGCGCAAATACCCCTTCGCGCGAACTGCAATAAAAAACCCCGGCAGCTTTCACAACCGGGGTCTATCAAAAAATAATTCCAATCAATTAAAATGGCAGGTCATCGTAGCTTTCATTTCCACCTGCTGCCGGAGCGCTGGCAGTCTGCGCTGGAGCTGCATTGTAACCGCCGCCACTGTTATAGCCGCTGTTACCTGCATTGTATCCGCCACCTTCACCGCCTTCAGCACGGCCACCGAGCAGTTGCACGCTCAGTACACGGAGCGTGAGTGAAGCACCGGTTGTGCCATCATTCTTCGGGTATGTGCGTACTTCTGGAGTGCCTTCCACATACACCTGTGTGCCTTTGCGGAGGTAAGGAGCGATACCGGTGCGTTCTGTCCAGTAAGCACAATCCACCCAGATGGTCTTGTCTTTCTGGTTGCCCTGGGCATCCTTGAATTTTTCTGTATGCGCTACGTTGAAGTTGATGACATTTTTTCCGTTCACTGTGTTCGTCACGCAATCTTTGCCAAGATTGCCTATAACCTGAAGTTTAATCATAATGATGAGTTTAGCTGCGTACTTAAATAGTTTCTATTAAAGCGGCAATTTACACCATCTCTCCTGCGCAGCAATACAGGTGAACGATGTGGGGAAAACTATTCGTTACGCGCAGCGGCTGCATCAATATTCCTTCCGAAGAAGATCGCATTCAGAAAGAGTTTGGTACCTCCCAGCCAGTAAGCCCTGAAAACAGGATTGTCTGCAATGGAGATGATCCTCCCTGTTCCCGATGAATTGACCAGTACCGCACCGGAGTTCTTCAAGAGCTCATAATTCTCCCGTGTAATAAAGCCACTTTGCAATGGTTTGTTACCATATACGTAAGGAGTGGCATAAGGGTTCTTATTTTTTTCGGGAAAAACTCCATTACTCTTAAAAAGATCTACTGTCGGGTGATGGTAACCGTAAGCAAGAGGATGACTGAGATCCACGCTGGCCCTGAAGATAGCGCCTGCCATGCGTTGCGCACCATCGCGGAATTCACGCTCTGCATAGGCGCCACTTTTCAAAGTATCTTCCTTTGCTTTCTTGAAACTGACAGTGGTAAGACCATTGTTGGCCGCCCACTGCACTGCTTCTTCTGTAAGGATCAATGTACCGCCACCCTGCACCCAGCTTTTCAGTTTGTCTTTGTTGAGATCGTTATAGTTGCCGGGAGGCATGATGATGGTATTGTATTTATTGAGATCGATGCGGTTGAACATCGGGATCTCCAAATGTGTGGCGGGAATATTGAAGCGCTGGTCCAACAGGTGCCAGATCTCGCCCGCATCGGTTGCGCTCACGCCGGTGCCTGTGAGCATCGCGATGCGCGGCTGCGATACTGGAGCCATCTTCCCACTTCCCAGATCACTGCCACTGATCACATTGCCGGTGTTAACAGCAGTGATCTCAAGACCGTTCTTTTCAGCAATGGATTGCATGATGCCTGCCAGTTGCTGTGATGTGATGCGTTGCAGTCCTACCGGAACAATGATAGTACCATAGTGGAACTGCTTAGGCCCATTGCCGGTCTCTATCTCGAAATTGGTAGTGCTCACTTTGGTAAGGATCCCGGCTTCCTGCAATTCGTACAATGCACGGGGTGCATAGAATCCATCCCAGGGAAAGAGATACGCGTAGTTGCTGCTGCCGCCGGTTATTTTTCCTTTCGGCGCTTCAGCTGTAGTGATGCGCGCGCCGCGCTGTGCCGATGCAATCTTTGCAGCATCCAGCTCGGCATAGGGCAATCCGAAGGCAAGCGGCATGGTCCAGGCCGTGATATCGTAAAAAAGGCTGTCCTTATACGTTAGTGTCTTATCGAATATGCCATGTATCAGCCTTGTCTGTGGCTGATTGGCGGGCACCAGGTAAGCTTTCCCTTTCTCGAATTTGTAACCATCTGCACTCATATCATTGTTCAGCGAATACACTTCGATCTGGTGACGCAGCAGCATCTCCGCAAAAATGGCTGAACGAACGGGGTCTTCAGCATCGCCAAAAACATATCCTTTCACCGGAGCGGTAGCCGCTTCACTGACAGCGCTTTTGTAGAAATCACGCTGATAATCCAGGAATTCTTTTCTCAATGCCTTCGCTCCTTCCAGTGTAGACAAGGTGGTCACAAACTGGTTGCGGATCGTAAAAGGAAAACGAAGCACGCCATTGATGGTTTGCTGTGCGTGGCCTCTTGAAGAACCTTGTTCAAATAAGATTCCGATGCATCCCTGCACATCGGGATAGGTGGAGCCTTTACCATAATAGAAATCATCATAGCTCTCTTTGGTGAAATACAAACTGCCGATCCTGTCGAGGTAAGCTGCATGGAACTTACCGAGTTTGGCTGTCAGCTCCTGGTTCTTTGCAGGCGTGAGCGGATTCACCCGACTGGGAACGCCGGGTTGAAAAAAGAAGGAAGCATTGCTGCCCTGTTCATGATGGTCTGTAAGGATATTCGGTTTCCAGGCATGGAACCAACCGAGACGGTTCTGGCTTTCCACGTGTACTGCCGGGAGCCAGTCGCGGTTCAGATCGAACCAGTAATGATTGAACCTTCCTCCGGGCCACACTTCATTGAACTCACGGCTATTGGGATCGGTAACCAGGTTCTTGCTTTTATGCTGGTTCACCCAGGTGGAGAAGCGTTGCAATCCATCGGGATTGAAACTGGGATCGAAAAGCACCACTACATTGTCCAGCAACTCCTCCACTTTCGGTCCCTGACCGGCGGCGAGATAATAAGCGCTGAGAAGGGCAGCATTGGCGCCGCTGGGTTCATTGCCGTGAATGGAATGACCCACGTACACAACAATCGGCATATCATTCGTGTTAAGAGAGGCCGACTTTGAAGGATCGGTCAGCTGAACGTGCTGCTGGCGGATCGCTTCCAGGTTGCGGTGGTTCTTTGGAGAAGTGATGATGAGCAGTACCTGCGGACGTTGTTCATAGCTGAATCCCATGGTTTCCAGCTTGATCCGGTCCGGCGCGGCCGCGGCCAGCGCTTTCATGTAATTCACGAGGCGATCGTGGGTTACATGCCATTCGCCCGGTTCGTGGTAAATAATGTCCTTCGGTTTGGGAATGGCAGGGTTATACTGCACAGAATCAGGAAGATAATAAGATAAGGTGATGTCCTGGGCCTTGCCGGCAAATGGCAGAAAGCCCAGCATTGCTATCATCGAAATAGATAGTAATTTTCTCATATACAATGGTTTTGGGGAACTGTCAGGGGAAATTACATAAAAGTTACCAACCAGCTCCCCCGTCATTTGTATCTTTGCACGTTCTATTTTAATAATTATGAGCAGGAAAGGAAAAGTTCTGGTGGCTATGAGCGGCGGTATCGACAGTACCGTGGCTGCGCTCATGTTACACCACGAAGGTTATGAAGTGGTTGGCATCACCATGAAAACATGGGACTATGCCAGCAGTGGTGGTAATGGTAAAAAAGAAACCGGCTGTTGCAACCTCGACAGCTTCAATGATGCCCGCATGGCTGCGGTGCAACATGGGTTTCCACATTTTGTGCTGGACATCCGTGAAGAGTTCGGTGATTTTGTGATCGAGAATTTTGTTGATGAATACCTCGCAGGCCGCACGCCCAATCCCTGCGTGATGTGCAATACCCATATCAAATGGCGCGCACTCCTGAAAAGAGCCGATGCCATGGATTGCGATTTCATCGCTACCGGTCACTACGGCGTGATCAATCAGCATACCAATGGCCGCCACTATATCAGTAAAGGCGTTGATGATACCAAGGATCAAAGCTATGTACTCTGGGGCCTGCAGCAGGACCTGCTGAGCCGCACCCTCCTGCCGCTCGGTAAATACCACAAAACGGAGATCCGCCAGATGGCTCACGATTACGGATACCCGGAGCTGGCCAAAAAAGCAGAGAGCTATGAAATTTGTTTCGTTCCCGATAATGATTATCGCGGCTTCCTCAAACGCAGAGTGAACGGACTGGAAGAAAAAGTTGCCGGCGGTAATTTCGTTGACAAAGAAGGAAATATTCTCGGACAACATAAAGGCTATCCTTTCTATACTATCGGGCAAAGAAAAGGGCTTGATGTTACTTTCGGTAAACCCATGTATGTAACCAATATCATCCCTGAAACCAATACGGTGATGCTGGGCGAAGAAAATGATCTGAGCCGTCAGGAGATGATCGTGAGCAAGATCAACTGGCTCAAGTACGATGGTGTAACCGATGGAATGGAAGCCACTACGCGTATCCGGTACAAAGACCGTGGTACCACCTCCAACCTCTACACTCATGAGAATGGCGTGCTCGTTCGTTTTTATGAAGATGCCAAAGGTGTGGCTCCCGGACAAAGCGCTGTTTTCTACGAAGGCGATGATGTGATCGGTGGCGGCATCATTCAAAGAAGCCATCTGCTCTGATCCAAAGCAATAATTCCTACGTAAATTCGTTGGATAGATAACAGTAACTAACTGGTTTTGTATGAAAAAATGTATCAAACTGCTGGCTCTGCTGGCTGTTCCGGCCTCCGTACTGCTCAGCAACTGCGACAAAAAGGAAGATTACAAGACTGACCTGGTTTCTGATTATATGATCCTTTCCCCGGGAAAGTATGTCACTTATAAGATGGACTCACTCCGCTTCACCGAGTTCGGTCAGAACGAGATCATCGTCAGCTACGAAGCCAAAGATGTGGTGGACGCCAAACTCGAAGGTGGTGAACCCAATACCTGGCGCATCATTCGTTACTACCGTCCCTGGGGCAATACCAACGAAGAAAGCTGGACGCCCCAGATCGCATACCAGGTTACTGTTCTCAATGATGGCCTGAAAGTACTGGAAGACAATCTTACCTATACAAAACTCAAACTCCCTGTAAAAGAAGGATTGTCATGGTACGGCAATGCCCTGCTCCCACTGCATCCGCTGGCGCCAAGATACCAGTTCAGCAATGATGGAAATATGCGCGACTGGGAATACATTTATGAAAATGTTGACCAGCCTGTTACCATTGAAGATGTGGACTACGCCAATACAGTTACTGTTTTCCAGGTGGGTGATTCACAGAATGCACCTGTTACGGAACCAGACCTCATCGGCTATCGCAACTACTCCACAGAAACCTACGCGAAAGGCATCGGCCTCGTGAGCCGCGAAACCATCATGTGGGAATATCAGCCGAAGAATGGCGACAAGCCTGCGTTCAAAACAGGTTTCGGCATCAAACTTTCTATTACAGGACATAACTAAAAAAGCAAACCCGGCATTGCCAAAATCCTGCGCTGTTCCTATGGCCTTTTGAAGAGAGCGGCAAACATGGTATCCGCCTTCCGGTGATATCCCTTCAGCACTTCCATTTTCACCAGTTCCAGCCCGGTATTGGCCTGGATATGCTCTACCACTTCTTCATTTTCCTTCCTGAAAACAGAGCAGGTGATATAAAGGAAGTAGCCGTTATCCGCCACATGCGGGGCCGCGTTGATCACGATCTTTTTCTGCAATGCGCTATAAGTATCGATAGCAGCAGGATCGAAGAAATGCAACCATTCCGGCGTTCTGCCCCAGGTGCCTGAACCGCTGCAGGGAACATCCGCAATGATGAGATCGTAATTGTATTTGGAAGGATTACGTCCGCTGCCAATAGCCATATCTGCCAGTAACGACTGGTATTGCCCGATCCCCGCTTCATTGAATCTTTTAGCCAGATTGACCAGTATCGGTTCTCGTTTGTCCGATACTGTTATGGTCAGCTTTTTGAAAGTATCAAAAGCCAAAATGGTTTTCCCTCCACTCCCTGCACAGCAATCCCATAGCCTGATACCAGCCGGTGTGGAAGGCACCAGCTGAATGAGCTCCTGCACTTGTTGTGAACTAAGGTCTTGCACAACCGCTTCAGTATTGAGTTTGATCACCTCATCGATCTTTGAGCTATTGGGCATTGCAAAAGCAGTAGGTGGAATATGTTGAAAACTGATTGCTGCTTTTGTGAGTTTATCGGCTACCTGTTTCTCTTTTCCCGGCCTCGCGCGCAAGAAGAGATCAGGTTGTATGAAGAAAGATGCCGTGAATTGTTTTGGATCGATGGGCTCACTGAGTTGATCCAGCCAGGGGAAGATAGCTGTGCCCGCTTTATCCCAGGCATCGGTATCGCCGGTGATCGATGTGAATTTTTCAGCGATGCTGAGATGCAGTGCTGTATTCCATTCCGGTTTGAGTTGTTCAAGAACGGGATCGGAAGCATTTTCTGAAGAAGGATTGACGCAGAGAAAATGTCCTGCAAGTATTCTGTCATCAATAGAAAGCGTGTTCAATGAGCCTCCCAACCGCCAGTAAGCGTAGCACAATCCGGAGATCTGCTTCCTGTCGCGGCTCCCGAATTTCTTATGTTGCGCAAAGAAGGTACGGATGTACCGGTGGAAAGGCTCTTTTCCGTTATAGCCTTCAATGATCTGCCGGGCGGATTGGAGATGTGAGTAATACCTCATGGATGCAAAAGTACTATGCTATTTTAAAAAAGAAGGCGAAGCTTCGCAGCTCCGCCTTCGATTATCTTTACTATCTCTATAAAACTTACAGTTCCAGCAAGCTCTTCACAGGATCTCTTCCGATCAGCAGCTGCTCAGGATTTTCCAGCAACTCCTTCACGCGAACCAGGAAGCTTACAGACTCACGACCATCGATGATCCTGTGATCATAGCTCAAAGCTACGTACATCATCGGCCTGATCACCACCTGACCATTGATGGCCATGGGGCGCTCCTGGATCTTGTGCATACCCAGGATAGCAGACTGAGGAAGATTGATGATAGGTGTGCTCATCAGGCTACCGAACACGCCACCATTGGTGATGGTGAAGGTTCCGCCCTGGAGCTCTTCCATTGTGAGTTTATTGTCTTTGGCTTTACCAGCCAGTTCAATCACTTTCTTTTCGATATCAGCCATGCTGAGGCTTTCCACATTGCGGATAACCGGCACAGTGAGACCGCGGGGTGTTGATACAGCGATGGAAATATCGGCATAATCATGATACACCAGTTGGTCGCCATCGATATAAGCATTCACCGCAGGCCATTCCTGCAATGCAATGGAACATGCTTTGGAGAAGAAGCTCATGAAACCGAGGCCCACGCCATGGATTTCCTTGAACTTGTCTTTGTATTTGGTACGGATCGCCATGATATTGGTCATGTCCACTTCATTGAAAGTGGTGAGCATGGCGGTTGTATTCTTTGATTCTACCAGTCTGCGTGAGATGGTCTTACGCAGCTGGCTCATTTTTTCACTTCTCTTATCGCGGTTGAACAGCGCCTTGCCTCCGGTAACTTTTCCGGGATTGCTGAGGGCTGCCAGCACATCGTCTTTTATGATCTTTCCCTGGTAGCCGGTAGGCGTAACAGACTTGGGGTCCACTTTTTTGTCGGCAATGATCGCAGCTGCAACAGGAGTAGCCTTGATATCATTGGGAACAGATGCAACAGGAGCAGCGCTTTGTGCAGGAGCAGCTTCTTTTTTGGGAGCAGCAGCTTCAGCAGCTTTTCCGTTGGAAGCAGCAGCAGCGGGCGCTTCGGCCTTCTCTGGCTTCGCAGCTGTTTCATCGATGGTGGCCAGCACGTCTCCGATCTTCAGGGTATCACCTTCGGCAGCGCCTCCGGTTTTAAGTACACCTGCTTTCTCGGCATTTACTTCAAAAGTAGCTTTCTCGCTTTCCAGCTCTGCAATCACTTCGTCTCTCTCTACATAATCCCCGTCTTTCTTCACCCATTTCAAAAGGGTTACTTCACTGATAGATTCGCCTACTGTAGGAACTTTAATATCGATCATAAAATTTGTTTCGTATTATCTGTATCTGTAGTGTTGATCAATCAAATTGAAAAGGCTGTATCGATGATCTCTGCCTGTTCCTGTGCATGCACTTTGGCATAACCGGTAGCAGTAGCCGCACTTGGCTGACGGCTGATCACACCATAGTTGATGCTGGTCAGGTTCATTTTCAGGAAGCTGGCCGCGCCCATGTTCAGCGGCTCTTCCTGAACCCAGAACCAGGTAGCCTTGCTATATTTCGCATACAGGGCTTCCAGTTGTTTCAGTGGCAGCGGATACAATTGCTCCAGGCGGATGATGGCCGTATCTTTCTTACCTTCTTTCTGCTGACGGTCCAGGAGATCGTAGTAGATCTTTCCACTGCAGAACAGCACTTTGGTTACTTCATCTGCATTCACAAAGGTATCATCGATCACTTCCCTGAATCCTCCGTTCAGGAACTCATCCATTTTGGAATAAGTGCCGGGGTGACGCAGGTTTGCCTTGGGAGCGAAGTTGATCCATGGTTTGCGGAATGGCCATGCCAGTTGCCTGCGCATCGCGTGGAAGAAGTTGGAAGCGGTAGTGATATTGGTCAGTACCATATTCAGTTCAGCGCCCATTGCCAGGAAACGCTCCATACGGGCGGAACTGTGCTCGGGGCCCTGTCCTTCATATCCGTGGGGCAGCAGCATCACCACACCGTCCATGCGGTTCCATTTCTGCTCACCGGCAGAGATGAACTGGTCGATCATGGTCTGTGCGCCATTGCTGAAATCTCCGAACTGCGCTTCCCAGAGCACGAGGCTGTTGGGATTGGCTAACGCGTAGCCGTATTCGAAACCAAGCACAGCGTATTCGCTGAGCAGGGAATTGTAGATCCTGAATTTTCCGGTAGCGCCGGGGATATTGCTGAGACGGCTGTATGACTGATCGGTATTCTCATCTCTCAGTACAGCATGACGGTGAGAGAAAGTACCGCGACAAACATCCTGTCCGCTCATGCGAACATCGTTGCCATCCACCAGCAGGCTTCCGTAGGCAAGAAGCTCGGCTGTGGCCCAATCCACTTTTCCTTCTTCAGTGAATAGTTTGATCTTGTCCTGGATGATCTTCTCCACTTTCTTCAGTGGCTTGAAGTCTGCAGGCCAGGTCATGAGTGCGTCGAATATTTTTTTGAAGTTCTCCTGGTTGATAGCTGTATCAGGGCTCTGATCGAAATCTTCGGGAGTTGCCTTACGCAGGCTCTTCCACCAGAGCTCAGGTTGCTGATAATGATATGGAAGAGGATGTTGTTTTACTTCATCCAGTCTTTCCTGGAGATCGCTCCAGAATTTCTTTTCCATTTCCTTCGCCAGGTCTTTGGCATCGGCCTCACCATTCTCCAGCAGGAAGTTGGTATACACTTCACGTGGATTGGGATGTTTATCGATCAGCGAATACAGTCCGGGTTGGGTGAACTTCGGATCATCGCCTTCATTGTGACCATGTTTACGGTAGCACACCATATCGATGAAGAAATCTTCATTGAATTCCTGGCGGTAGCGGATGGCGATCTCTGCGCATTTCACTACTGCTTCGGCATCGTCTCCGTTCACATGCATCACCGGGGCCTGGATCATGGCGGCGAGGGAAGTACAGTAGTCGGAGCTTCTTGCATCATCGAAATCGGTGGTGAAACCGATCTGGTTATTGATCACGAAGTGAAGCGTACCACCGGTATAGTAACCTTTAAGGTCGCTCATCTGGGCCACTTCATATACAACACCCTGACCTGCGATACTGGCATCGCCGTGGATCAGGATGGGGAGGATCTTGTCGTAATCGCTTTCGTAAAGCACATCGGCTTTTGCACGAGCGAAACCTACAACTACAGGGTCAACCGCTTCCAGGTGGGAAGGGTTGGGCATGAGTTTAAGGTGGATGGTTTTGCCGTCTGGTGTATTCACTTCACTGCCGTAGCCGAGGTGATATTTCACGTCGCCGGAGCCCATGGTCTGGTCCATTTTTGCAGTGCCTTCAAATTCGCTGAAGATCTGCTCATAGGTTTTGCCCATCACATTGGCCAGTACATTGAGGCGTCCGCGATGCGCCATACCGATCACCACTTCCTGTACACCACCTTCTGCAGCGGAGTTGATGATGGCATCCAGTGCGGGAATGGTGGTTTCGCCACCTTCCAGCGAGAATCTTTTCTGACCAACATATTTGGTATGGAGGAATTTCTCGAACATAACGCCCTGGTTCAGTTTTTCCAGGATGCGTTTTTTCTGCGGAAGGCCGAGTGGCTTCGCAAAATTCCTTTCCATTTCATTGGTGAGCCAGTCCACCTTTTTCTGGTCGCTGATGTATTTGAATTCGAGGCCCACGTGATTGGCATAGGTTTGCTGCAGGTGGGCAAGAATGTTCTTAAGCGTGGTAGTGCCCAGTCCGATAAGGTTACCGGCCTGGAAGGACTTATCGAGATCCGCATCGGAAAGGCCGTAGAACGACAACTCCAGGTTGGCGCCGCGATCCTTGCGTGGGCGGATAGGATTGGTTTTGGCAATGAGATGCCCCTTGTTGCGGTAACCGAGGATGAGGCGGTATGCACCGACTTCTTTCTTCCAGTCGATACCAGCACCTGCAGTTCCTGTCTCAGTGGCTACGCCATTGGCAGCGTGTCCGTTAGAGCCGGCTTTACCTTCAGCTACAGCAAAATCAAAACCTTCGAAAAATTTTCTGAACTCGGGATCTACACCTTCTGGGTTTTTCAAAAAATCCTGGTATAGGCTCTCAATAAAGGCAGGATGAGAGTTAGTGATATACGAAAAGTCCTTCATGAAGAAGCGGTTGAATCTAAATGTTTAAAATTCGGGCTACAAATATAACCACGATTGGTCTGATTAACAGGAGATCAGGTTATTTTTTGCATTAAAGTTAGGGCAATAATCAGGCCGCGGGCTGAAATGGCCGCTGGTGTGACATTTCAGCAGATTTGGAGCTCTGATCGATGCCCCCGATATTAACAAAGTCAGAAAGCGGAAAGTTTTGACGCAGGTTTGATCTGACCACGAATTGTACAATGCAATGCCTGGCCATTTTCACGGCTGTACAATCTTCAGGCGCCCGCTGCCAAAGGTTTCCGGTTGACTGTTCCACAGAAAGGGCAGGAAATTTCTGCCCCGAACAACATTTTTTGATTACCTTTGCCGCTCATTTATCACCCGGTAAATGGCTAAGGATCTGAAGTTTGGATCTTAATCCCGGATCGGTTCCGGGGAAAAGCCCAACAACTTTTTATTAAACTTGTTTGGTTAGTATCCCTTCAACTCTTACCTTTGCCGTCCTTAATTTTAGAAACGAAATGGCAAATCATAAGGCTACCAAAAAAGATGTGCGTCAGGCCGCAAAACGTCGCGAAAGAAATAAATATTACGGAAAGACCACCCGCAATGCAATCCGTGACCTGAAGGCATTGAAAACAGGTAAGGAAGCCGGCGAGCAACTGCCTGAAGTGGCATCTATGATCGACAAGCTCGCAAAAAGAGGCATCATTCACCGCAACAAAGCAGCGAACCTGAAAAGCAAGCTCGCCAAGAAGGTGAATACTCTGGCAAAATAAGCTATCGAACGTATTTTAATATACCAGTCCCGCTGACAAGGCGGGACTTTTTCGTTTTCCACCAGCCCCTCCTCTTCCCTTCCCTATTTACTACCCTTCGGCATTTTTTCCGCACCGCCTTTCCAGCGCTTTACTATTTTTATTGTCCAACCCGGTTAACTATGCGAAAATCTGCTTTACTCATCGTCACCTGTATTATTTCACAATTGATCATGAGCCAAACCATCACTACAACTTTTGAAGCAACTGATGGAAAAGAAACACCCACCTATTCCCAGATCATTGCCTGGTGGAAGCAGCTCGATCAAAAGTTCGCTGAAGTCAGCATGCTCACCATGGGCCCCACAGATGCCGGCTTTCCCCTGCACCTCGTGATCCTGTCAAAAGACAAAGACACCAACCTGGCCAGCCTCCTCAAAAAGAACAAGCGCGTTATCCTCATCAATAACGGCATCCACCCCGGCGAACCCGATGGCATCGACGCCAGTATGCTGCTGGTCCGCGACTATATTACCGGCAAACATCAACTGCCTTCCAATGTAGTGCTTGCCATCATTCCGGTTTACAATATCGGGGGATGCCTCAATCGCAGTGAATACTATCGGGTAGACCAGGAAGGCCCAACAGCTTTCGGTTCCCGCGGCAATTCACAAAACCTCGATCTCAATCGTGATTTCATCAAATGCGATTCCAAAGAAGCCCGCTCCTTCGCGGAGATCTTCCATGCCTGCGATCCGGATGTTTTTGTAGACAATCACGTAAGCAATGGCGCCGACTACCAGCATATCATGACGCTCCTCAGCTCGCAGCATAATAAGCTCGGCGGCGCCATGGGAGAATTCCTGCACAAGACTTTCGAGCCAGCCTTATACAAAGAGATGAAGGAAAGAAATTTTGAAATGGTGCCATATGTGGACTTCGCCGGTAAAACTCCGGAAGAAGGTCTCAATGCCTATTTCGATGGGCCACGCTACAGCAGCGGCTTTGCCACGCTCTGGCATAGCTTCGCCTTTGTGCCGGAAACACATATGCTCAAGAGCTATCCGCAACGTGTGGCTGCCACTTATGCGCTCATGCAATGCTTCATCAACTTCACATCCAAACACAGCGAACAGATCAAAACAATCAGGGAACAAACGAAAAAGTCCACCATCACCCAATCTGCCTTCCCTATCGCCTGGGAGGCTGACAAGCAGGTGTCCATACCCGTTACTTACAAAGGATATGGTTCAGGTATGAAGACCAGCGAAGTATCCGGACTGCCCCGTTTGTATTACGATCGCAGCCAACCCTGGACCAAGGAAATTCCCTACTTCCATCAATACAATGTCAAGACCACGATAGAGAAGCCCAAAGCATATATCATTCCACAGGGCTGGTGGAAAGTGATCCAACTGCTGAAACTGAACCATATCAAAATGCGCCGGCTTACCAACGACAGCACTGTGAATGTGGAAGCCTACCGTATCGAAAGCTATACTGCTTCTCCCCGCCCATACGAATCTCACCATAACAATAGTGAGGTAAAAGTCAGCAGCCGCAACATCACCAAAACTTTCCGAAAAGGCGATTACTATATACCGTTAGACCAGGCGGGCAACCGTTTCCTGGTGGAAGTGCTGGAACCGCATGCGCCGGATTCCTATTTTGCCTGGAATTTCTTCGATGGCATTTTATCGCAGAAAGAAGGATTCAGCAGTTATGCTTTTGAAGACAAGGCAGCAGATTACCTGAAAGAACACCCGGAGCTGAGAACAAAACTGGAAGAAAAAAAGGCCGTGGATACGGCCTTTGCGAAAAGCGCTTACACGCAACTCGATTTCATTTTTAAAAATTCACCTTACTATGAACCGGGACATATGCAATACCCCGTATTCCGTGTATTGAAATGACATGCAAGGCTGCCAGCCGCTCATCCCCCAACGTGCGACTGGACAGCGTCTCACATTATTTATGATCACCAGGTTGGTATACACCAGGTTTTGGTCCGTTTGAACGTACAAACCTGTTCCACATATTGATGGCAATAACCGCCATGGTTATCTTGCCAATTTCATCCTTGCTGTAATATTTGTTCAGTTCGTCGTGGATATTATCGGCATTCTTGTTGGCGGGTAAATAAGTGAGCTCTTCTGCAAATTCCAATACCGCTTGTTCCTGTGGCGTGTAGTAAGGAGTTTCCCTCCAGGCTGGTAAGGAATACAAACGCTTCGCATCTTCACCCGCCACGATCGCATCTTTATAATGCATATCGATGCAATAAGCGCAGCTGTTGATATAGGAAACACGGAGCTTGATCAGGTGGACCAGGGAATGATCGAGGCCGGAATGATCTACAAAACCCTGAATTCCTGCCAGTGCAGCGTATGCTCCCTTGGGCAATTCGCTATAACTAATACGTTCCATATGATAATTATTTACTTGTTTGATATAATAACAAACAAGCATCCCGGAACGTGACAAGTTCTATAAACTTTCCTGTAAGATTTTGAGTTTGTCAGGATTACGCATGAAGTAAACATTCAGCAACTGGCCATTTTCGATCACAAAGACCATGGCCGTCACCAGTTCATCGCCCTGATAATAAAAAAGTGCAGGCTGGTGGTTGATCTCTTTTTGTACTTCGCGAAACTGAGCATAATATTTATGCTTGATGGCCATAAGGAGTTTGGCCACATTTTGGATACCGGCCACAGGGTTCCTGAACGCCACAGCTTTTCCACCGCCATCGGAGATCACAACGATGTCTTTATGCAACAGTTGTTCAAGCTTAGAGGTATCGCCATTACGGATCACTTCCATGTATTTGGAAACGTAGTCGGCAGGAACGGTAGAGTCCGCTTGCGGAGCGGGCTCGCGGAGTTTTGATTTGGCGCGGCTGAGCAGTTTTCGACTATTCTCTACTGTGAGATCAAGCGCCTGAGCGATCTCCTCATGCTCATAATCGAATGCTTCTTTTAGTATGAAGACGGCCCTTTCTTTTGGATTGAGTTTTTCCAGGAGCACCAGGAGGGAATAACTCAACACATCTTTTTTATTGAGGATGGTGTCAGCGGCATCGGTAGCTACCATTTCCGGCAACCATTCGCCCGGGTAGCTGTCGATCAGTTGCTGCTGGCGGTTCTTCAGATTGATGGCCAGGTTGATGACGGTGCGAACAAGATAGGCTTTCTTGTTTTCGATATGCTCCGTATTGGCCTGCATGAATTTAAGATAGGCATCCTGCACGATGTCTTTCGCATCGTGCAGGGAGCCTAAGATATTATAGGCGTACGTGGTCAATAAAGGTCGTAACGCGTCTGTCAATTTCTAATTTATTGCGTCACCCTGATGGTGCCTGCGCCATGATAGCTGTGGAATTCTCCGTTGTACATGGCATCTGCACTTACAGGGCCCATATGGAATACGCCCGGTGAAACGGCGCGCACTGCATAGTAATAGGTTTGTCTTTGACTGTAAAGATCCACAAAGAGATTGATCCTGTCGTCACGCACATCCAGCGCAGTAGGCGTTGATGCATCTTTGATCCAATCCATTCCGGGGATCTCTTTCGTACGTGGGTTCTCGATCTCGAATCCGGCAGGGATCAGGTCGGATACTGCAATGTTCTCGATAGAACCTGAATAAACTTTCTCCAGTGTGATCTTCACCACTACCAGGTCGTTCTGTTTGAAAGTATTACCGCTCACTGCACGGCCATAGCGATCATAGAAGCTGCGGCGCACGCGGATGAAATTATCTTCTTCCTTGTAAGTACCGCTTACGCTGATACCTTCACTTTGCCAGAAGTAATACAATCTGCCTTCGCCTTTTGTTACGATCTCCACATTTGTTCCGCCAAGTTGTGCAGCGCTGAGCCTGATAGCGCCATTCTCGTTCGTCTTGCCCACTACTTTTCCGTTCACTTTCACTTCAGCCACTGCAGTGGATTTGTTAGCGGCTTTCGCCATTTTACCCAGTGCGATAAAGCTGAATGCACATTCCTGTGTGCTGTACCAGCTGCGCGCTTTCATCAGGTTGGCAACATGACCGGCCATCACTCCTACCTGTGCATTACCCGGATCGGCATCTATCAATGCGCTGAGCGCAATGGCCTCATCGCGAATATCGGAGTAGAAGCTGCCACCAGTCTGTGCTACGGAGACCTCACCAGAAAATGAGCCCGGCAGGAACTCTTTGAATTTGGCTTTATCACCTGCAATGGCATAGGCTACCGAAAGCAGGTATTTGGAATCCAGGCTCAGCAATTGCGGATTGGATTTGTAATAGTTCATCACCGGTACATTGGGCTTGCCAGCCAGGGCCAGTACATATAAGGAGTATGCCACTTCTTTCGGAGCGATCTTTTTCTTCTGGCTCTGATTATAATAGTATTCGATGGTTTCCCTGTTCTTCAGTTTGTTGTTGACATAGCCCAGCACGCCACTAAGCACATTCTTGTTCACATCGAATCCCGCTTTCTGCGCTTCCACCAGGAAGTGCGCAGCATATACACTTGTCCACCAGTTCTCGGTTCCTTCTCCATCCCAGAGAGTGATGGCGCCTGAATACAATTGACGGAGCTTGATCTTGCGGATCGCTTCCAGCACATTGTAATTGGCGTTGGATTTTGCCACACTGCTCTTCATTTGCATTTGCTCAGCAAGATCGCTGTAATACAATTGCGGGAAGGCGGCAGATACCGTTTGCTCGGTACATCCGTAAGGATATTGCACGAGGTAGCGGAATTGTTTGCCGAGATCGAGCGCCGGTGAGCGATTGATCACGAGCGAATAATCCGTACTGCCCGGCATGAAATCATTGAGCGGGATATTGAGGCGTTGTACATTGCTGTTCAATATGGATCCGCTTCCTGTTTGCACTTGCAATGGTGAAGCAGGACGCACACTGATCTCGGTTTCGTCGGAGAATTTCTCCCCCAGTCCCTGCACATCCACGCGCACTTTGCCCACATTCACACTGGGCGCAGCCACTACCTGGAACACTGCCCTGTTCTCGCTGTTGGCGGCCAGTGAAACGCTCTGGCTCTTATCGCCCACCACTTGTAAAGGACCGCTCACACTGAGTGTGGCAGAAGCAGTAGTGGCTTTGGCGGTGGTATTGGTGATCACCACGGGAACGGTAACTGTATCTTTTGGTGTGAGGAATCTCGGTAATGCAGTGCTGAGCACGATCGGATCAGCCACTTTCATATTGGATTCACCACTACCGAAACTTTCATTCTTATAAGCAACAGCCATCAGTCTCACTTCACCACTGAATTGAGGCAGATCGAATTCGAAGCTGGCTTCACCACTTCCATCGGCCTGTTTGATACCACTCCAGTAAGAAACGATCTTCACGCGTTTGGCCGGCATGGGGTTGGTGCGTTTGTTCATGTCCATTTCTCCGTCACCACCGGTACTGCTTAAGCGCGATCGCAGTTCGGGGAAGAGTAATGGATAGAGATCATATGCATTCACTTCCAGTGCGCGGTTCGCATAGAAGTGACCGTAAGGATCGGGTGTTTTGAAGTCGCTCACCTGCAATACACCATTGTCAACGGCGGCCAGCGTGACCATACTACCTGGTGCAGCTTTCACTTTTATCACCTGGTGAGTGCGGCTTCTGACGGCCTGCGGCGCTTCGATCTTCACAGGGATCTTGCGGCTCGCCTCTTCCACGCGCAGGCTCTGGAAGCCGTGCGCCACGGTGAGCGGCATATCACTGATCTCATGCGGCTTGATGAGCGTGGCTGTTACATATACGTTGGGCAGGTGCTCGGCAGTGATCTTGAGATCAACGGAGGCTGTCCTGTTTTCTACATTTACATATTGATGCGAGATCACATGATCTGTTTCCATGGTCACCAGCATCCGGCCGCTGAACGGTGTTTTGAAAAGCACTTTCGCGCTCTCGCCGGTCTGGTAGCTGGTTTTGTCTACGGCGATATCGATATTACCTTCTGTATCCACTTCAAAAGAGGTATTGTCGCCACCCCAGAAACCATAACTGTAAAAATCTTTGCTTACATAGGCCGATGCACCGGGGATGGATATACGCAGTTCGTAGTTGCCCGGAGAACGCGGTGTATAATTATAAGAAGCCTGATCGCCGGTTACAGAGATCTGCTGATCGGCCACGATCTTATCATCACGTTGTGAAGTGTAACGGAAATAATCGCCGTCTTTGGTGAGTACGGTCCTGTATTCTTTCTTGATCACTTTCACCTGCGCTTTGGCACCGCTGAGTACGTTCTCGTTTTTATCCAGTGCAATCAGCGGGAAGCGGATCGCCTGGTTAAGCGGATAGTACCAGTAACCATCTCCACCAATTCCGAAGAACTGTGATTGAGTAAAGATATCTGTGCTGGTGATCTTGCTCACCGGTCTGCCGGTTTCGTCAAACACAGTGGTGTAAAAGGTTGCCTGCAATACGCCGGCATTCAGGAACATGTCGGGAACGGAATAGGACACGGATGCTTTGCCATCGCCATCGGTACTACCTTCCTTCACATCCTTATCCATGGACACACCGATATTCTGGATACCGAAATCATAGTTCCTGTATTTCTTCGGACTGAAATATTTCGATCTAACCTGTATTTCTGCTTCATACTTCCTGTTGGCTGCAGGAGGTCCGAAGAAATTCTGGGCATTGATGGCCAGGTTGGTGGTCTGACCAGGCGCCAGCGGTGATTTATCCAGTGTGGCATTCACCTTGATCCTGTCCGGAACAAACTCTTCGATATTGAAAGCCTTGCTGCCGAGCAGTACATCATTGCTGGTGTATACCTCCAGTACATAGTTACCTGTAATGGCGGAAACTGGCATTTCGATATCACCTTCCAGCGATCCCTGGTTGTTGAGGGATTTGCGGAAGCTCTTCATCTCTTTACCATTCGGCATGAGGAATTTCAGCTTCACCGGAAGTTCGCCCGGAGATTTCCATTGACGATCGCGGATGATCACGGAGAAATTCACTTTCTCACCCGGACGGTAGATATCGCGCTCGGGATAGATGAAAGCATCCAGTCCGGTGCTGTTGGTGCGTTTGCCACCCACTTCGAAGCGGGATGTATTTACTGCTGTTGTATTGAAAGGAAGGAAGTTGAAATCTTCTGCTGTTTTCGCAACGATCATTGCGGGTCTGAAACCGGCAAACTCTTTCCTGCTCAATGCAATCTCGGCAACACCTTCCGCATTGGTAGCAGCAGTACCGAGCACCTGGTTATTGTTTCCGTAAGCCACTACGTTCACGCCATTCACGGCCTGTGCGGTTTGAATGGAATTGGCGAACACGATGATCTTGCCATTACCTTCTTTCGCAATCAGACCGAGATCCGATTTCGAGATCAGCCTGCTATCGCTCACCCAGTAATCAGTACCGGAGCGGATCATGATATGGTAGATGCCTTTGAATTCCGGCAGCCTGTCTTCGATATTGAAATTGAAAAGACGGCTATTGCCGTATTTCGGGAGTGATCTTGTTTCGATCTCCTTTTCATAGATGATATCACCCATGGTGAGATTATTGGAATAATCTGCATAGTAATAATCATCCTCTTCACTGTAACCACCGCGGTTCTGCGGATAGTATCCATAGCGTTGTGCAATCAGGATATTGCTCTCATAAATTTTGGAGATGGTCACTTTTACTTTCTGCACGTTGGTGATGCGTACTTCGATATTCTGATTGCCTTTGGACGAAAGGTACATGCCTTTCTTATTGGTGAAGCTCACGCCGGGCTCCAACTCACCGAAAGCCACATTGCCATCGAATTGCTCGCGGAGTGTACCGCCGATGCGGCCTTTCATGCCTTTGAGCAAAGTGATGGTGTAAGATTTATCGGCATTGAACTCATCGCTGCTAATGGAGAAGCCGTCATCGGTTTGCGCTACCGTGAATTTCACGGCTGGATTGAACTTGATGGAAGCAGCGAGGTTCGCCATCTGGATCTGTTGGCTGGTGCGCACATACACGATACCACCTGAGCCATCATGTTCGGCTGAAACATCGTTCACTGTTAAGTTATAGGGAGATGGAACGAAGATATTGTTCTCGATCACGGCAGCCGTTCCGTTGGAACCACCTTCGGGTACCAGTCCTTTATCGAGCGCCAGTTTTATTTCCAGGTCCTTGTCTTCCATTTTCAGGTTCTGCAGTTTCAGGCTGATGCGACTGTCGTTGCTGAGCGTGATCACGGAATAGTTCACCGGGTTTCCACCCAGTGTGAGTTTCAGTTTATCCTTTATGGTGTTGGGATTCACCAGGTAATTGAAATAGAGATCCACCTGCGGGGTTACGGAAGTATTGCCATCCACTACCCAGGTAACATTGGAATTGTCCAGTTTGAGTGATGGCGTGGAGAACTTCACATCGGCCTTACCTATGCGTCCGAGTTTAGAATATTGCAGGAGATCATTTTGCAGGGATGCGGTAAAACTGGTAGCCGGCGGTAATGGTTGCGCAGGAGAGAACACCAGTTGGTCCGGTCCTTCCCAGCGGAAGCGGCCTTGAATTTTGGGAGAGAAGGAAACGTATTCTGTGGAATCCCAGCGGTTGAGCAGGGAATCGGGAACCAGGGATTTGTCGAAACGGAATACAAGGTTGCCGAGGGGCGTCACTTCATCTTTTGCATTGGTATAATCAAGATTCACGACGCTTCTGTTACAGGCAGCCAGCAAGGTTACCAGCAGCAGGGTTGTAACTACTGACAAGAGGTTACGCATATAGGTAAGAATTAAGGGCCAAAAATATGTTTTTGTTGATGGTTAAAAGTAATGGGAAAGCGAATGTGAATAACTAAGGAGGAAGGCTGGTGTGGCCCATAAAAAGAATTGTGATGTTAAGTTACATAACGGCTATAGGCAGGTGCAAATTTGCGGAGATAAGTATTTGTTAATTCATGAAAAGAAACCAGCGAAACAATGATAACTTGCATCTGTATCACAACGCCCCTTTTTAATGAAACAAAAGTTGAGCAACCGGCTGGTAAAATGGTCTAAAAGGCTTGTCCTGACTGGCATTGCCGTGTTCCTGCTATTCCTCCTGCTCAACTGGATCTTCCCAGTTCCCGACAATGTGGATTACTCCACCATCATCACTGATAATAAAGGAGAAGTGATACATGCTTACCTCACAAAAGACCAGCAATGGAGAATGAAAACAGAGCTGGATGAGATCTCCCCGCTGTTGCGGAAAACCATTGTTGAAAAAGAGGATAAGTATTTCTATTACCATCCAGGCGTGAACGGAGCTGCCATCCTGCGCGCCATGGCAAAGAATGTTTTCCGGCTGAAACGCACGTCCGGCGCGTCTACCATCACCATGCAGGTGGCAAGGGCGCTGGAACCGAAACGCAGGACCTACTTCAATAAATTCATCGAAATGTTCCGTGCTTTCCAGCTGGAATGGAAATACAGTAAGGACGAAATACTGCAGCTCTACCTGAATCTGGTACCCTACGGCGGCAATTTGCAGGGCGTAAAATCCGCTTCCACACTGTATTTCAAAAAGAACCCCGATCATTTGTCGCTGGCGGAGATCACTGCTTTAAGTATCATTCCCAATCGTCCTTCCTCCCTGGTTATGGGGAGGAACAATGATAAGATCGTGGAAGAGAGGAATCGCTGGTTGCGGAAATTTGCGGCCGATAATGTGTTCACGGAGAAAGAGATCCGGGATGCACTGGAAGAGCCGCTCACCGCCACCCGTGGCGAAGCGCCCAAACTGGCGCCCCATCTGGCTTACCAGCTTCAGAAAAGCGGCCATGATATCATTGAGACCAATATCGAGCTCAATACCCAGATGAAGATCGAGAAGATCGTGGAGGACTACAGCCGCTCCCTAACACTCAAGAATATCCGAAATGCAGCAGTGGTGATCATTGACAATCACACGCATAACGTGATCACTTATGTGGGTAGTGCCAATTTTTACGATACCACCGATGGCGGCCAGGTGAATGGCGCACGCGCTATCCGACAGCCAGGCAGCACCCTGAAACCATTATTGTATGGGATGTGTATCGATGAAGGACTGCTCACGCCCAAGGCCGTGATCACAGACGTGGCCGTGAATTACGGAGGGTATGCACCAGAGAACTACGATAAACAGTTCAACGGTTTTGTAACGATGGAATACGCGCTGGAGCATTCGCTGAATATCCCGGCAGTAAAAGGACTGGAATGGCTGGGTAAAGATAAATTCATTCAAACCCTTGCGGGCTGCGATTTCCAGCAGATCCGTAAAGACCAGAAGAAACTGGGTTTGTCGCTGATCCTCGGCGGTTGCGGCTCTAACCTGGAAGAGCTTACCGGGCTGTACACCATCTTTGCGAACAACGGAAAATACATTCGTCCCAATTATACCAAACGCGATAGCACACAGGCTGCTTTTACCAGGAACGTGCTTTCCCCTGCTTCTACCTTCATGATCAATGAAACGCTGAGCAAAGTGAATCGTCCCGACTTCCCCCTCAACTGGCAAAGCACTGAACGAATGCCGAAGATCGCCTGGAAAACCGGCACCAGCTATGGCAGACGCGATGCCTGGAGTATTGGATATAATAAGAACTATACAGTAGGTGTTTGGGTAGGCAATTTCTCCGCCCTCGGTATTCCTGAGCTCAGCGGCGCCAATGTTGCAACACCACTACTCTTCCGAATCTTCAATACCATCGATTATGACAGCGACCAGGAATGGTTCAAACAACCGGATGATTGCGATATCCGGATGGTTTGTTCCGAAACCGGTTTGCCTCCCGCCGATCATTGCAGCAGTACCGTTACCGATTATTTCATTCCGCTGATCTCCGGAACGCAATCATGCAACAACCAGGAAGAGTTAGCCATATCACCTGATGAAAAAATTTCTTATTGCAAAACCTGTCAGCCGCAAGCCGGATACAAAAAGAAATGGTATAAAATAGTGAGTGCGGAGATGCAGCATTATTTTGAAGAGCATCATATAAGGTACGCTCAGATCCCGCCACATAATCCGAATTGCGAGAGATTGTTTGCCGGCGGAGCGCCTGTGATCACTTTCCCGAAGAACGGCGCGGAATATCTCATCAGTAAAAAACATCCCGAGCCATTGCAGCTCACCTGCAATGTGGGCAATGATGTAGGTAAAGTGTTCTGGTATATCAATGACCAGTTCTATAAATCAACAGATGCCAAAAGCAAACAATTCTTTGTTCCTGATGAAGGGCCGGTGAAGATATCGTGTACCGATGATAAAGGCAGGAACCGGAATATCTGGATCAGGGTGAAGTATGTGAATTTGTGAGGGGGCCGAAAACTATGAAATCTGAAAGTCAAACTTTCAAATTTCACATTTTTGCAATTAATCGAATCATGAACCCAAACAATTAAACCTTTCATGAAAATCCGCAAGTATGTCTACCTGGTAATGGGAATACTACTGGTCCTGGTGAACCTCATGATCACAATACCTCGGGTCAGCGAAATCAAAAGCCAGCTCACTGACCCGGCCCGAGGTATCGGTTACCTGATTGGCACTCACTTTCTTTTGATCATTGGCGTTTTCCTTTTGTATGGCGCTTACAGAGTACAAAAGAAAATCAAACGCAAAGAACAGCAATCTCTTGAAAATGCTTTCCTCGCAGAGGATTGATAATAGCCTTTAAAATAAATCACCCACCTGCAAAGCGGATGGGTGATTTATTTCGATATCAAAAATTCATTACTCCAGTTTCGTTACGCCACCGCCTCCGGTGATCTTGCTATCAACAGTTGCATTTCCCTTATACCTCACATCACCACTGCCCGTTACTCTAACGGTAAGCTTCACACTGGCAAACACACTTACATCGCCACTACCAGTGATCTTCACTTCGGTTTCTTCGCTCATCAGGTCCAGTGCGCGCACATTGCCGCTGCCACTGATCTTTGTCTCAAATTTTTTGGTGGCGCCTTTCAGATCGGTATTGCCGCTACCGCTGATCTCGGATTCCACTTCGGGTGCATCCACTTCCAGGTTGATATCGGCGCTGCCGCTAACACTCAGGTCCAGCTTATCATTGGAAATGATCTTATTCTGTCCGATGATATTACCAGATCCGGAAGAATGGATCTTATTGAAAGTAGGATTGGTCACAAATACTTTCACGTTTTTGGTGGGGCGAAGACTGAATCCATCTTTTGTACGGATGCGCAATACGCCATCATTGATATAGGTCTCGATATATTCGAGGAGATTATCCTCCGCTTCGATCTTTACTTCCTGCGGGCCGGAAGACACATAAATATCAAAAGATCCGCTGGTGCTTACGCCACTAAACTGGGTGACAGAGCGGCTTTCTGTGCGGACTTCGCCCTTCCCGCGCACTTTCTTTCCTCCCACAAAAGAGCAGGAGCTGCTGACAATAAGAGCGATCGGCAATAATAATACAAGTAGATTCTTCATGTTCAGTTTGGTTTTAGCCTTTCAAAGTTGGTGAATAATTACCGGCATTCCAACCCATTTGACGCAAGCTTCCCGAAAAAGTTACAGCGTTTGAAAGCTCCTGCTGTTTTCTTACCTTCGCAGCACCATGACGGAAAAGATACTCATTTTAGACTTCGGAAGCCAATACACTCAGTTGATAGCCAGGGCCGTACGTGAGGCCAATGTTTATTGCGAAATTGTTCCTTTTCACAGTAAGATCCAGTTTGACCCTTCATTAAAAGGTATCATCCTCTCCGGATCCCCCTTTTCTGTGAACGATCCCAATGCACCGGATGTAGACATCCAGGGCTTCAACGAAAAAGTACCCGTTCTGGGAGTATGTTATGGTGCACAGCTCACCGCCAAAAAATTCGGCGGCCGCGTTGCAAAAAGTGATAAACGCGAATACGGCCGTGCACTTTTCCACAAAAAAAATGCAGACGACGTTATCCTGAAAGATATCATGGATGCTTCCCAGGTTTGGATGAGCCATAGCGACTCCGTTCTGGAACTGCCCGAAGGATTCTCTGTTCTCGGCACTACGGAAGACATTCCCTATGCAGCCTTCAAGAAAGATGGCAGCGGCAATCCGCTCTACTGCGTACAGTTCCACCCCGAAGTGTACCACAGCATCGAAGGCAAAAAACTCCTTAAGAATTTCCTCGTGAATATCTGCGGATGCCACCAGGACTGGACCCCTGCGCATTTCGTAACAGATACCATCAATAATCTCAAAGCACAGATCGGTGATCGTAAAGTGATCATGGCCCTCAGTGGGGGTGTTGACTCCACTGTTGCCGCAACGCTGATCCACCGTGCCATCGGCGACAGGCTCTTCGGCATCTTCGTTGATAATGGCGTGCTGCGCAAAAATGAATTCCAACAGGTACTCGATATCTATAAAAAGATCGGTCTGAATGTAAAAGGTGTAGACGCCAAAGAACTTTTCTATGGCCAGCTCGCCGGCAAAACAGATCCTGAAGCAAAACGCAAAACCATCGGAAAACTCTTCATCGATGTTTTCCAGGATGAAGCAAAGAAGATCGAAGGCGTGGAACTGCTCGGACAGGGCACCATCTATCCCGATGTGATCGAAAGCGTATCTGTTCACGGACCTTCCGTTACCATCAAGAGCCACCACAATGTGGGCGGCCTTCCGGACATCATGCACCTGGAGCTGGTAGAACCACTCCGCTTTCTTTTCAAAGATGAGGTAAGACGTGTGGGTAAAGAACTGGGCATCCCCGCCGATCTGCTCAACCGTCACCCCTTCCCCGGACCAGGCCTGGCTATCAGGATCCTGGGTGAGATCACTCCCGAAAAGGTACAATTATTGCAGGATGCTGATTACCGTTATGTACAGGGATTGAAAGATCATAACCTGTACGATCAGGTATGGCAGGCAGGAGCCATTCTCCTCCCCGTGAAAAGTGTAGGTGTGATGGGAGATGAAAGAACCTATGAATTCACTGTTGCACTCCGCGCAGTGACCTCCGTAGATGGTATGACAGCTGACTGGGCTCATCTTCCCTACGATTTCATGGCATTTATTTCTAATGATATCATCAACAATGTGAGAGGCATCAATCGCGTTGTATATGATATCAGCAGCAAGCCGCCTGCAACCATCGAATGGGAATAACCCATCTATGGTAACAGGAGCCCTGGAATCCTGGAAATACAAACCGATCGCAGATGAAAAGAACAGGCATCATTGCATTACTCACCGTATGTGCATTATTGCAGGCTATTGTGTCATTGGCCCAGGTGGATACTGTATTCAACCCCGAGCCAATACAGGACACAGTGATCAAAGAAAAAGAACGGAAACGTATCGCTTTCTTTACACCACTCTATCTCGATTCCGCATTCGATGCCACCGGCAATTACCGTTACGCAAAGACCTTCCCGAAATTCATCAATTCCGGTCTTGAATTCTGGGAAGGCGCACAACTGGCCATCGACTCCCTCCGCAAAGAAGGTGTTAAAATAGAAGTGATGGTGTACGACACCCGCAGCAGCTCCAAAAAATTCAACGATGTGCTCGCCAGCGATGAAGTGCGCGATGCCGACCTCCTGATCGGTCATGTGAATGTGAATGAAGCAGCTCAACTGGCCAATCTCGCAGGACAGCTCAATGTGCCCTTCATCAATGCCAACCTGCCCAATGAAGCAGGCGTGAGTAACAATCCAAATTATGTGATGCTGAATTCCACTCTCTTCACCCATTGCACCGGCATTTACAAATTCCTCCAGCGCAATTACTCAGTTTCCAATATTATCGTTTTCCGGAAAAAAGGCGCCACGGAAGACAGATTGAAATCCTACTTCGAAGAAATAGAAAAATCGACCGCCGCCATCCCCCTCAAACTCAAATACGTTACGCTCGCAGATAATTATACAGTAGCCAACCTGCAGCAATATCTGGACAGCAACAAAACCAATGTAGTGCTGGCAGGGAGCCTGGATGCAGCTTTCGGCCTCACACTGGCGCAACAGCTCGCCGGGCTCAGCAACAGCTATACCACCACGCTCATCGGTATGCCCACCTGGGATGTGCTGGATTTTGAAAAGACCATCTACAAAGGCATCGAGATCATTTACAGCACACCTTTCTATCTCAACCCCGCTGATAAACTGGTGAACGCAACCACAGAACATTTCAAATCTGGTTTCTATTCACGCCCTTCGGATATGCTTTTCCGTGGGTTCGAAACATTATATCATTTCACACACCTGCTGCTTACGCACGGTACCAACCTCGGATCCAGCCTCGGCGATAAGAGCTACAAGCTCTTCACAGACTTCGACATTCAACCGGTGCTGGACAAATCCACCATGACCCTCGACTATTTTGAGAACAAAAAACTTTACTTCGTTAAGAAGGTAGACGGCGTAGTGAAAGCGGTGTACTAAACACCCGGAATGCCTCTCATTGAATTCTCAGATAAAGGTTTGTTTTGCCGCCAGGGCAATTTTTATATCGACCCCTGGAGACCGGTAGACTATGCCATCATCACCCACGCACACAGCGATCACGCCCGCTGGGGGATGAAACATTATCTCTGCCATACACAGTGCAAGCCCTTGCTGCAATTGCGCCTCGGCGACAATGATTACCAGACCCTCGAATGGGAACAGACCATCTTCATCAATGGCGTTATCGTTTCCCTTCATCCTGCCGGTCATATGATCGGTTCCTCACAGGTACGGCTGGAATACAAAGGCGAAGTGTGGGTGGTAAGCGGCGATTATAAAGTGGAGGACGATGGCCTCAGCGGCCGCTTCGAGCCGCTTCGCTGTGATACCTTCATCACAGAATCCACTTTCGGTTTACCCATCTACAAATGGCAGCCACAGCATATGATCTTTCAACAGATCCAGGACTGGGTCCGTCATTGCCATGAAGCCAATAAAATTCCCATCCTCTTTGCATACAGCCTGGGCAAGGCACAACGATTGCTGCAATGTCTTCCGGAAGTGAGCCCCAACATCTATGTACATGGCGCCATCTACAATGCACAAAATGTCCTGACCAAAGCAGGATGGGCCCTGCCGGATGTACACCTGGTGAGCGATGCCACTCCCCGCAGCATGATCTCCGGCAATGTAGTACTCGCTCCGGGTAGCGCCGACGGATCGCCCTGGCTCAAACGGTTTGGCGCACACGAAATTGGCGTATGCAGCGGATGGATGCAGGTGCGAGGTAATGTCCGCAGACGCAATGTGGATGCAGGCTTCGCACTGAGTGATCATGCCGACTGGCCGGGATTGTTACAGGCTATCCACTCCACCGGCGCCTCCAAAGTATTTGTGACCCACGGCTTCCAGGCAGCTCTCAGCCGCTACCTCACAGAACAGGGCATCGAAGCCGCAGAAGTGAAAACAGAATTTGGAGACGAAGAAGAAGGACTTGCAGTCAATGAAAACGAATCCGGATCAAACCAGCCAAACAGCGCGGAACACGATAACAACGATCCCGGAAATACAGCAGAAGTAAACAAACCGAACAGCGAACCAGATAACCTTTCAACTTGAAAGCCTTCGCGCAACTCATACAAAAACTGGGCAGCGCCACTGCTACCAACGACAAGCTCGAAGCGCTGAGCGGTTATTTCTCGGGCGCCAACGACAAAGACAAGGTCTGGACCATCGCACTCTTCAGTGGCCGCCGCCCCAAACGCGCCGTGAACTCCACCTTACTTTCACAATGGTGTATCGATCTCATCAACTTACCTGCATGGCTATTCGAAGAATCCTATCATACTGTAGGTGATCTCGCAGAAACCATTGCCCTGCTGCTTCCACCCGCTACGGATGAAGCAGCCTCTCTCCCGCTTCATGTGTATTTAGAAAAGCTGGTAAGCCTTGCAAAAGCACCTGAAGAGGAAAAGAAAGCGTTCATCGTGAACAGCTGGATGAGCATGAGCCAGGAAGAAAGGTTTGTGTTCAATAAATTCATCACCGGAGGTTTCCGCATCGGCGTATCACAAAAGACCATCGTGAATGCACTGGCACGCAGCACCGGCCTCTCCGATTCCGTTATTGCCCATCGCATCAGCGGCAACTGGGATCCGGCCACCACGCCCTACGATTCTCTTCTCAGCGAAGAAGCTGCAGCAGCAGATATCTCGAAACCTTATCCATTCTATCTCGCCTACGCGCTCGAAGACCCACTCGCCGATCTCGGTGAACCTCATGAGTGGCAGGCTGAATGGAAATGGGATGGCATACGTGGACAGATCATCAAGCGCAACAACCAACTCTTCACCTGGAGCCGTGGCGAAGAACTGATCACGGAGAAATTTCCCGAATACGATACCCTTCAGCAACTATTACCCAACGGCATCGTACTCGACGGCGAGATCCTTCCCTATGACGGTAACCGGCCATTACCATTCAGTATTCTTCAAACCCGCATCGGCCGCAAGAACGTTACCAAAAAACAACTGCAGGAAGCGCCTGCCGCTTTCTTCGTGTATGATCTGCTGGAACTCGATGGCGAAGACTTCCGAGAACAACCTCTCTCTGTTCGCAGACAGCAACTTGAAAATATCGTCATCCGGATCAACCACCCCACTCTGATACTCTCGCCCACCATTGCTTTCAGTAACTGGGACGAATTGGCTGCACTCCGCAACAATGCCCGCGATCTCGGCTCCGAAGGCCTTATGTTGAAACGTCTTTCTTCTTTCTACCAAACCGGCCGCAAGCGCGGCGACTGGTGGAAATGGAAGATCGATCCCCTGGTGATCGACTGCGTGATGGTCTACGCCATGAAAGGTCACGGAAGAAGAAGTAATCTTTACACCGACTATACCTTTGCTGTCAAAGACGGCGATCAGCTCGTCACTTTCACCAAAGCCTATTCCGGTCTCACCGATGAAGAATTTGCGCAGGTGGATCATTTCGTCAAAAACAACTCACTCGAAAAATTCGGACCTGTGCGCACCGTAAAACCCGAGCTCGTCTTCGAGATCGCCTTTGAAGGCATTGCCGCCAGCAATCGACACAAATCTGGTGTAGCCCTGCGTTTCCCACGCATCAGCCGCTGGCGCAAAGACAAAAAGCCCGATGAAATAAACACCCTTGAAGATCTGAAAAAGATGCTGGAACTCTACGGCAAGTAGCCACATCCACCACACCACTGCCGCACCCGAATCCGAAATGATGCAACCTCATCTGTAAAGACGCACGCTCGGCCCCATGTTTCGACGGGTTAAAAAATGATAAATATTCTCCCGCGCCGGTTCATTTCACAGCCTGCATTTTTAAACCCAGAGAAACTACTAACTTTAAGGATAGAATCTCTGCGCATGAAGAAGTGGTTAGTAGTCATATTCATTGTGATCAGTGGCGCAGCCTTTACAAGAGTGCTGGACCTGATTCCTTTCGAGCTGGTGCATATTCCTCCCAGTCCGCAGCGCCTTGGCGGCGATTCCGCCAAAGGCTATCAATACCTCACTACCGGCGATTACGTAAAAGGTGGTATCCCATTCAGTGTTTTTGTGATGGGGATGGGAAAAGACAGTCGCAATTATCTCCACCGGGAAGGAAAGAATGAAAAGCTTAGTCACGAATACACTGCCATCAATGCCGGTAACGGCGAAGTATTGGTGGCGCCCAATTGTTTGCAATGTCACGCACAGGTGATGGATGATCAGTTGTACATGGGACTTGGTAATTCGCTCATCGATTTTACGCAGAATGAGAAACTGAATATCAGGAACCTGAAAAAAGTGGAGGCCTGGCTCAAACTCACCGCTCCTAAAAAATACGAAGCCTCAAGATCATTCATTGAAATCACGAAAGCCATCGGTCCATATTTATCAACAGAAGTACGTGGCGTGAATGCTGCGGATCGACTGGCTGCATTGCTGGCTGCTCACCGCGATCCCGTCACTTTCAAATGGATCGATACACCTGCTCTCGAAATACCCCAGCAGTTGATCCCTACGGATGTGCCTGCCTGGTGGTTGCTGAAGAAAAAGAATGCGATGTTCTACAATGGATTTGGAAGAGGTGATTTCGGAAAGTTCCTGATGGCATCCAACCTGCTCACCGTGAACGATACTTCAGAATCGCGCGAAGTGGATTCCCATATGCCCGATGTGCTGGCTTACATCTACTCATTGCAGGCGCCAAAATTTCCCGGGCCAATAGATGAAGCACTTGCTGCAGAAGGAAAGGTTTTGTTCGATGGTAACTGCAGTAAATGTCATGGCACCTATGGCGATTCAATTTCTTATCCCAACCTGTTGGTGCCGCAGCATATCATCAAAACAGATTCATTGTTGTTCACCAGCAATTACAGCAATCCGCAATTTGTGGAATGGTTCAACAACAGTTGGTTCACGAAGGGCGATCATCCTGCCAAACTGGAGCCCTACGCAGGATACATCGCACCGCCCCTGGATGGCATCTGGATCACTGCGCCCTATCTTCATAACGGTTCTGTTCCTGATCTCGAATCATTATTGAACAGTAAGCTGAGGCCGCAATATTGGTCGCGCGATTTCGATCAGCCGCAATACAACCACAACAATCCCGGCTGGGCTTACAAGCGCCACGACAAACCAGGAAAGAAAAATATCTACAATACCGATCTCCCCGGTTATAGCAACAAGGGACATTATTTCGGCGATAAACTAACTGACAAAGAGAGAAAGGCTTTGATCGGGTACCTGAAAACATTATAAGCTGTTGCTACATTCCACCATAGGATACCAGGTGATCCGGCGCTGGCTGGATGCCAAACAATTTGAGCCCTTCCCTTTCCAGGAAGAAGCCTGGCAGCATATTACACAAGGCAATAGCGGCCTCGTGAATGCACCTACCGGTTTCGGAAAAACCTATTCTGTGTTTATCGGCGCATTGATCGATTTCATCAACAGGCACCCCGAGAATTATCTTACCAAATCAAAGAATGGATTGCAGCTGTTGTGGTTAACACCATTACGCGCGCTGGCAAAAGATATTGGCCGGGCAATGGAAGAAGCCATTGCAGAGCTCGGCATGAATTGGAAAGTAGGAATCCGTAATGGAGACACCGATGTGAATGAACGGCAGAGACAAAAAAGACAGATGCCGGAAGTATTGCTGATCACACCTGAAAGTCTGCATCTGTTGCTCGCGCAAAAAGGATATGCCGAAGTTTTTAAAAATCTCCGCATCATCGCCGCAGACGAATGGCATGAACTGATCGGCAGCAAGCGTGGTGTGCAGGTTGAGCTTGCCATTTCACGCATCGTGCATGTACAGCATCAGCATTACGGCACATTTTGTAATGTATGGGGCATCAGCGCTACCATCGGTAATATGCAGGAAGCGCAGGATGTATTGCTTTCGCCTGTGCAGGCGCTGAGTGGCAAACAGGGTGTGCAGGTAAAAGCGCATTTGAAAAAAGAAGTGAGGATCGAATCCATTCTTCCTGATGAAATTGAAAATTATCCCTGGGCCGGGCATCTCGGCCTGAAGCTGGTGGATAAAGTATTGCCGATCCTCGATCAAAGTAAGACCACGCTTATCTTCATCAATACGCGCGGCATGGCCGAGCGATGGTACCAGACTTTGCTCACGGCTGCTCCTGAACTGGCGGGAGCCATCGCTTTACACCATGGCAGTATTGAGCAGGAGCTTCGTATCTGGGTGGAAGAAGCATTGCATACTGCCAGGCTCAAGGCCGTGGTCTGCACTGCCAGTCTCGATCTGGGTGTCGATTTCCGTCCTGTTGAAACCGTGATCCAGGTTGGTTCTCCCAAAGGAGTTGCCCGCTTTCTGCAGAGAGCGGGAAGAAGCGGACACCGTCCGGGTGAAGTCAGCACCATTTATTTTCTGCCCACGCATTCACTGGAACTGGTGGAAGTGGCAGCTTTGAAATCAGCCATCGCAGAGAATTACATCGAGAACCGCGATCCCATGTTATTGTGCTATGATGTGCTGATACAATACCTCTGCACACTGGCGATCTCCGATGGCTTCAGGCCCGATGAGTTGTATAGAGAAGTGACCTCCACTTTCTGCTACCGCGATATGACGGAAGATGATTTTCATTCTGTTCTTGAATTTGTGACCACCGGCGGCTCAGCGCTTCAGCAATATGATGAATACAAGAAAGTAGAGATCATCGATGGTATTTACCGGATCACCAGCCGTCGCATTGCGATGCGACACCGGATGCATATCGGTACTATTGTGAGTGAATCCATGCTCAAAGTGAAATTCGTACACGGCGGCTGGATCGGTATGATCGAAGAATGGTTCATCTCCAGGCTCACGCCGGGGGAAGTATTCACACTGTCTGGCCGAAACCTGGAACTGGTGGGCATCAAAGATATGACGGTACTGGTGAAGAAATCGAATTCCACCAAATCCATTGTTCCCAGCTGGCAGGGAGGCCGCATGCCTCTATCCGCCAACCTCGGAAAGAAACTTCGTGAACAATTCAACAGCGTTTTCAAAATGCAGCCCGATGGCAGGATGGTGCTGGCCCGCGCCAAGGACATCGAGATGCGTGTGCTGCAACCGTTGTTCAAGTTGCAGGAAGATCTGTCGCATGTGCCACGCGCCAATGAACTGCTGATTGAACATATCGAAACGAAAGATGGCTACCATCTTTTTGTTTATCCCTTTGAAGGCAGGCTGGTGCATGAAGCGATGGCAGCTGTGCTGGCTTATCGTATCAGTCGTATTATGCCGATCACCTTTTCTTTTGCCATGAATGATTATGGCTTTGAGTTGCTCAGTGATCAACCCATTCCAGTTGATGATGCCAATGTGTATGAGCTGTTCAGTCCGGAGAATCTTCTTACCGATATCCAGCGCAGCGCCAATTCAACGGAGATGGCCAAACGAAAATTCAGGGATATTGCCGTGATCGGTGGATTGATCTTTCAGGGCTATCCAGGTGAACAAAAGAAAGCAAGACACCTGCAGGCATCCGCGAGCTTACTGTTCAATGTGTTCTCCGAGTATGACAGGAATAACCTGCTCATCCGGCAGGCCTTCCAGGAAGTGTTCGACAGAGAGATGGAAGAAGCCCGCTTACGCAATATGCTGGAACGGATACAGCAAAGCAATATCATTATCAGGTTCCCGGAAAGATTGACACCATTCTGTTTCCCGATAAAAGTGGATAGTTTAAGAGAAAGTTTAACGTCAGAAAAGCTGGAGGACAGAGTGAAGAGGATGCAAGAGCTGGGAGGATGAGGGAAGATCAATAAACTCACATACATGCATAACCTAAATTTTTTATTTACTTAACAAGGCATGCATATACGAACAACTCCAGATTCAGGTTTTCAAAAACCTCCGGTTTTATTCCCGCTCAAAATCCATGGTTATCTCAGAATTTTTGTTATCAAAAGCAGTAAGAAATCAGCATTTTCTTCTCTTTCGCGGCCACTCGCATTTTCCCTAACTTTGCCCTCTCATGCAACCCCCTGTTCCATATTCCATCCAGCAGCAGAACCTCTGGCTTTCATCAGAACGGTGCATTTTCTGGGAAGAAGAAAAAGCACTGATCCTGGCAGACCTGCATTTCGGAAAGACCGGCCATTTCAGAAAATCCGGCATTCCTGTTCCCCAGGCTGTTTACAAACAGGACCTCCAAAGGCTGATCCAGCAGATCCAATACTTTCAGCCGCAACAACTCATTGTAGTGGGTGATCTCTTCCACAGCCGTGAAAACAAGGAACTGGAGCTGTTCCGAAAATGGCGGCACGATCTGCCGGACATCAATATCAAACTGATCCGCGGCAACCACGATATCCTGCACGATCAATGGTACCAGCAAAGCAATATCACTGTCACCGATAATATACTTGCACTTAACAACCTTTTCGGATTTGTACACGATCCGGAGGAAACTGACCTGCAAACCTACAGCGATCACTATTTCTTTACAGGTCACCTGCATCCCGGCATACGGATATCCGGGCAAGGCAGACAGTCCTTATCCTTCCCCTGTTATTATTTCACATCCACCCATTGCATCCTCCCGGCCTTCAGTGAATTCACGGGACTGGCCATGGTGAGCCCGGTTAAGGGAGAAAAAGTATTTGCGATCGTTGATAAAAAAGTAATGCAATTCCATTGATACGCATGGTTGCACCAACATTACATATCGCTTTCGATCCCATCTATGCACATCCCCTGCCGGAAGGTCATCGCTTCCCGATGCTGAAATATGAACTGATCCCGGAGCAATTAATGTATGAAGGCACCATCAGTTCTTCCAATTTGTTCAGGCCGTCGCCATGTGCGGATTCGATCGTTTTACATACGCACGAAGCTGATTACCTGCAACGATTACATCTGCAAACCCTTTCCGCCAAAGAGCAACGGCATATCGGATTCCAGCAATCTCCGGAGCTAACCCTGCGCGAACTGGTGATCACACAGGGAACTATCGACTGCTGTCATTATGCACTTCAACATGGCGTGTCTTTGAATGTGGCAGGTGGCACCCACCACGCGTTTGCCGATCGTGGAGAAGGGTTTTGTCTGCTGAATGATTTTGCCGTAGCCGCCAATTACCTGCTGCATGAGCAACTGGCCAAACAGATCCTCATTGTTGACCTCGATGTACACCAGGGAAACGGCACTGCCAGCATCTTTCAAAACGAACCCCGCGTGTTCACCTTCAGCATGCACGGCGCTCACAATTACCCTTTCCACAAAGAACAAAGCGATCTCGATATCGGCCTGAAAGACGGCACCAACGATGCACTCTACCTTGAATTGCTTCAGTCAAATCTTAATACGCTTCTTCACCAGGTGAAGCCTGATTTTGTTTTCTTTCTTTCAGGAGTTGACATACTGGAAACAGATAAGTTCGGAAAACTAAAAGTGACCATGCAGGGATGTAAACGAAGAGATGAAATCGTTTTTACTGCGCTGAAACAACAAGGCGTTCCCTGCACAGTAGCGATGGGAGGAGGCTACTCACCAGATGTAAGAACCATTGTGGAAGCACATTGCAATACTTTCAGGCTGGCAAAAGATATTTATGGATTGAATTAAGGAACCAGCTCATCTTCCGGCTCTGCAGCCTTTCTCCTTTTGTCTGTTAGCCAGGTGAAAACAGATGTAAGCACAAATCCCACCAGTAAAGTCAGATGGATCATTACAAACATCCATTCCACTTTATTATTTCCATGACTAAAAAAAGGGTGGAATGTTTCTTCCGTAAGAATTGTACCATCATTCAACCAGGGGAGGATATTCCAGATCACCAATATCCATAAGAATGAAAGAACAGATTTCAGCGCCTGATGTAACTGAAGTCTGTTCAACAATAAAACAAAAGGAGGGAAAAGCAGCAGGCATAGCACAGCATTGATGATATAAAACCAGAGAACATAACTCATGATCCCGGTACTCAACTGGTCATCAAGCGGCCGGCAAAGCCAAAATAGAAAACAGGAGATGGCTGTATTGAGTAAAACAAAACTGGCGGCCTTTTTCATGCTGAAAAGATAAGACTATTGCCTTATTTTCTTTTTCTCAACTGCTCATAATTGAGGAAGTAGATGAAACGCAAAGTGAATTCATTACCATGCGGAGTGGCAAACACGCGTTTGGCATTATCTGAATAACTGTGATAACGCGCTCCATTGATGTATTCTTCATAATCCCTGCCCAGCCAGTTCTTCCATCCCAGTATGATACGGCTGCCCAGTCTGAAATCCCAGGTATAGAACACATCCAGGTTGAAAGCATTGTAATTGATATTGTAATCCTGTGGCTCCAGGTCTGAACGTTCATCCCAGTATCCATCAGGTTTGATATGATAGAGATTCGTGTTCAGCAGCCTGTTCCAGAAATGACGTGCACGGAAAGTGATATTCATCCTCGGTGTGAAATTGTAAATACCGCTGAGCTGTGTGCTGATATCTGTGTATTGTCTTCTTGCCAGCAAAGGACTGTTATCAGATCCATCACGAAAGAATGCATAGCCCCACTGGCCGTTGTCGTACTGTTTCGAGAAACTGCCGGTGAGGGAGAACCTGTCGCTGAATCGGTAGCGGGCAGACAATTCGATCTTATGATAAGGGTCATTTGGAAGCGGTCCTTCTGCAAATCCCAGGCTCCAGCCCACGAACAATCTCTTCCGGCTGTCTGTGCTGCCATCTGTGAAAAACGAATAATAAGGCGCTTTCTTCAAAGGCTGACGGGGAGTAGACAACAGATCGTAAGGTGTCTGCATCTCGAAATAATCATTGTACCAGTGTGGCGCGATATCCACCGAAATCCGCAAGTCCCAGAAATTTTTAAAGAGCCAGAAACCAAATACTTCCATTTGCGTTCGCTCGTACAGGAATGGCTTGAACAGGTAACGCTGTTGAAATGACAAACCATAACTCTGATTAATGAACCATTTGCTGGCCTCATAAATATTGTAGCTTACTTCAGCCTTATTGGCAAAGCGGTTGGGCGCCGTGAGAAAGCCAAGATCATTGGGATCATATTTTGCCGTCTGCAATTCATTGCTGACGCTAAACTGCAGCTTACCGCTCACTTTTCCGAATTCCGCATAGTTGGAGAAACCATTGTAGCCGCCACTGGAATCGAAGATGGCGCTGAACCTTGGTTTCAAAACCAGACCGTACAAATTCTTTTTATCGTACAAAGCAATATCGAGAGCGCTCACATTGGCATCACGTTCATTCCCTTCACGAAGAACATTCGTATTGGTGAAAGTAATATAGGACCTGTTCTTCAATGCCTGGTCGAGCACTATGATATTGTAATTGGCAAAAGGTTCAGACAGAATGGAGGAATCCTTTCCGGTGAGCGGATTGCTCAGCCTCGCCTTCACCGGTTCTGTGATGGAATTGAAAATGCCAATACCCAGATTGCCATCGGTCCTACCAGAGAATTTAACGGCATTGTATAAGCGCGTAACGGAAGGGTTCTTGCGCAACACAAAGCCCGGATACTCTCCATAACGTGCATTGTATTTGATCTCTTCATACCTGTCCGGCACTTTACCGATGCGGCGGGAATAAAAGATCCCGGCCTTGTTGAACAACTCAGTGCCTTCCGTGAAGAAAGGTCTGTTCTCTCTGAATTCGATTTCAAACGGCGTGATATTGTTCACGATATCATCTGATATCACCTGTCCAAAATCTGGTATCAGCGTGGCATCCAGCGTAAAGCTTTCACTGATGCCATACTTTACGTCCATTCCGCCGCTCTTGAGTGTTTCGTATTGTCCGTTCTCTCCCAGTTGCGGCGTGGAGCGGTAACCTCCGCTCACGTAAGGCGAAAAGCTCAATCGGAGCGGTGGTCTGATCTCCTGTAAACCGGTCAGTTTTCCGAACTGCAATACAAATCCATTCACGTTCGGATTCACGGGATTCCAGAAAGTGGTTTCATTGTTACGGCGGCTGAAGCGAAGGAATTGAATGCCCCAGTCCTGAATATTTTTACGGGCAAAACGGATAGCGAAAAAAGGGATCTTCATTTCCACTACCCAACGGTCTTTCTCAAAACTCACTTTACTATCCCAAACGGCATCCCAGGTGAGATCGCCATAAACGCCGTAACCGGTGCTGGCATTGGGAGAGACCCTTGCATCACTTTGAACATTGCGTGTGGTGACCTGGAACTGGAAAGCATTCTGCTGATCATTGTAGGTATCGAAGAATACAGAGAAATAATCTACGTCGGCAGTTTGTGCATTGTCGCGCGCCGTGAACTGGCGACGGACTGCTGCCGGATCGTCATAGAGGTAAGCACCTATATAGATGGCCGTATTGTCGTACAACACCCGCACTTCCGTTTTGGAACTGGCGGGCAGCCCGAATACGGGGCCATTGGTGATAAAGTCGGTGGAAACGGGAACCTGCGCCCATTCAGGCTCATCGAGGGTTCCGTCTATATGGATACCTGCTGTAGACTTGACTGCCTGAGCAATTTTCTTCTGCGCATGCAGTTGCATACCTATGCAGGAGATGATCAGTATTGCAGTTAGTTCACGTCGCATGTTGGCGTTTGGGGGTGCAAAGTTAGCCGATCGATCGGAAAAATCCGCGTAAATCCCCCAATTCATGAAACGTTTATTAACCAGCAGACATATCGTACTATTACGAGACGCCGGGTTACGGACTATAGCAGATTTTCTCTTCGTTGGTAACGGTGACCAGTAAGCTATCAAGACAAACGCGATCTAAAAACTGCTGCTGCCTAATTCATTTTCTTCTTCATGGTACTCACCTGCTCCTGCAGGGTATTCACCATACTGGCAAGCTGATTCACATCCCAACGCTGCTGCTGATTGGCTTTGCCCATGATATAAGCCGCCTTCCATAACTCGAGAACATCCTCGGAGTTGATGGTATATGGTTGGTAAGAAGCGTTATCACTGATCAGGGTGAGCTTGTTCTTTGTGCGATTGCTCTTCATCACCCTTTTATATACGATACCTTCATTGCGGGTGACCACAATATAAGTGTTGTTGTTGCGCAGGTCATCGATCTCATCTACCTTTTCACAAACGATCACGGAGCCACTGGCTGTGGGCGCCATTGAATCCCCGATGATCTCGAAGGCGCGGTAAGAACCGGGAGAAAGCATGGGAAGTGTAAAGGTATTCAGCTCATCGATAAATTCAGGGTCTGCATATCCTGCCAGGTAACCGGCTGCCGCTTTTACCGGAACGAACTGGATCTCTGCAGTACCTGCTGCCATTTTCTGTGCGCGGCGCTTACTGAGGTAATTGCCCTTGGTATCTCCCAGATCTTTGAGCAAAAGATCATCCAGGGTCAACTTGAAAATATCACCCACCAGTTCAAGCACTTCGATGCGGGGCTCTGCCCTCTCCTCTTCATACGCGCCCAGCAGGGATCTCTTGATTCCCAGCCTGGTGGCAAATTCCTCCTGGGTCCATCCCCGGAGCTTGCGGAGATACTTGAGATTCTTACCAGCTTGAGACATAGACTAATAAATTTAGCGCTAATATACTAACTTTTTTATCAATACGCCCAAAACTTTATTTTCTTACCTTTGGCATCCTGTCAAATTGGCTAGTTATCAAAGCCTAGCATCTTTTTTGACAACCATATCCGGATTTCACCGGCTCCTCTGCCTCCCTCTGCGCAATTGGAACCCGTGTGAGGTTAAGGTGATTTCATTTAAATTAAACAATTAGCTATAACATGTTAGGTTTTATTTCCAAGATCTTCGGAGGCAGTAAGTCGGAAAAAGATATCAAATCCTTCCTTCCTCTGGTAGAAAAGATCAATCAGCATTTTAGCTCTTACCAGTCACTTTCCAATGACCAGCTCAGGAACAAAACCCAGGAGTTCAAAACCCGCATCAGCGACCATCTTCGTTCCATCGACGATGAGATCACCAAACTGAATGCAGATGCAGAAGCGCTGCCCTTCAGCGATATCAACGGAAAAGAGGCCCTCTACCAGGAAGTGGACAAGCTCCGCAAAGACCGGAATAAAGCCATCGAGGAAGTACTGAAAGAGATCCTCCCCGAAGCTTTCGCCGTAGTGAAAGAAACTGCCCGCCGCTTCAAGGAGAATACCCAGATAGAATCTACCGCAACTCAACTGGACCGCGACCTCAGCGTGAAGAAAGATTATGTGCGCATCGAAGGGGATAAGTCCATTTTCAATAATTCCTGGACAGCCGGTGGCAACATCGTTACCTGGAACATGGTGCACTACGATGTACAGCTCATGGGTGGTATCGCACTGCACCAGGGCAAGATCGCAGAGATGGCTACCGGTGAAGGTAAAACGCTGGTGAGTACGCTTCCCGCCTACCTCAACGCACTCGCAGGAGCAGGCGTTCACATCGTAACCGTGAACGATTATCTCGCCAAACGTGACTCCGAGTGGAATGGCACCATCTTCGAATGGCTCGGTCTCACCGTGGATTGTATCGATAAACACCAGCCCAACAGCTCTGCACGCCGCAGCGCTTACCTGGCCGATCTTACCTACGGTACCAATAACGAATTCGGTTTCGATTACCTCCGCGATAACATGGTGCACACACCTGAAGAAATGGTGCAACGCAAACACCATTACGCCATGGTGGATGAGGTTGACTCCGTATTGATCGATGATGCGCGTACACCATTGATCATTTCAGGTCCGGTTCCCAAAGGAGATGATCAGCAATACCATATTCTCAAAAGCCGCGTTCAGCAACTGGTGGAAGCTCAGAAACAGGTGACCAACAAATACCTGAACGAAGCCAAGAAGTTATTTGCCGATGGAGATGATGATCCAAAGAGCGGAGGTCTGGCGCTGATGCGCGCTTACCGCGGTCTGCCCAAGGCCAGCGCCCTCATCAAATTCCTTAGCGAGCCCGGTGTGAGAGTGAAACTTCAGAAATCAGAGAATTACTATCTCGCCGACCAGCAGAAACAAATGCCTACTGTTGACCAGGAACTGTACTTCCATATTGATGAGAAGAACAACCAGGTAGACCTTACAGATAAAGGTATCCAGGCCATCACAAGAGCAGGTGAAGATCCTGAATTCTTCGTACTGCCGGATATCAGCGTGAACCTGGCAGAGATCGACAGAAGCGAGGACTCTGCCGAAGAGAAACTCGCACAGAAAGAAGCTATCCTCAACGAATACACTGTAAAAGCGGATCGTATCCACACCGTTCAGCAATTACTGAAAGCCTATACCCTCTTCGATAAAGACATCGAATACGTGGTAATGGATGGTCAGGTGAAGATCGTTGACGAACAAACAGGCCGTATCCTGGATGGCCGCCGTTATTCCGACGGTTTGCACCAGGCGATCGAGGCAAAGGAAAATGTGAAGATCGAAGCGGCTACCCAAACTTACGCCACCATCACCCTGCAGAACTATTTCAGGATGTACCACAAACTTGCCGGTATGACCGGTACTGCGGTTACTGAAGCAGGTGAGTTCTGGGATATTTATAAACTGGATGTAGTAACCGTTCCCACCAATGTGAAAGCGGTCCGCAAAGACCAGGAAGACCTCGTATACAAAACGAAACGCGAGAAATATAAAGCGGTGATCGATGAGATCGAAAGACTGCGCGCTGAAGGCCGTCCCGTACTGGTAGGTACTACCAACGTGGAAGTGAGTGAGCTGCTGGGCAAGATGCTGCAGGTGAAAAAGATCCCGCACAATGTATTGAACGCAAAACAACACGCCCGTGAAGCGCAGGTGGTGGCTGAAGCCGGTTTGGCCGGAGCTGTAACCATCGCTACCAATATGGCGGGTCGTGGTACGGATATCAAGCTCGGACCTGGTGTGAAAGAAGCAGGCGGTCTGGCCATCATCGGTACAGAGCGTCACGAGAGCCGTCGTGTAGACCGCCAGCTGCGTGGCCGTTCAGGCCGTCAGGGCGATCCCGGCACCACACAGTTCTATGTATCACTCGAAGATGAGCTGATGCGTCTCTTCGGAAGCGAGCGTATCGCCAAGATCATGGACCGCTTCGGATACAAAGAAGGTGAAGTGATCCAGCACAGCATGGTAACACGCAGCATCGAGCGCGCACAAAGGAAAGTGGAAGAGAACAACTTCGGCATCCGTAAACGCCTGCTCGAATATGATGACGTGATGAACAAACAACGTAACGTGATCTACGAAAAACGTAACCACGCGCTGTTTGGAGACCGTCTCGCAGTTGACCTCGATGAAGCATTCTACGGCGTTTCACAAAGCATCGTGGGCGGCTTCAAGGAGCAGAACGACTATGAAGGATTCCGCATGTCGGCCATCATGGGCTTCGGTATCGACAGCACCATCACCTCCGAAGAATTTGAAAAAGGAAACGATCAGCAACTGTCTGATAAATTATACAATGAAGCTACCGCGCGCTACCAGCGCAAGATCACAGACCTGCAAACCCAGGCTGTGCCCGTGTTCCGCAATATCCGCCAAACGCAGGGAAGCCATATCGAGAACGTGGTAGTGCCTTTCACAGATGGTAAAAAAGGAATGCAGGTACTCGCCAATCTCGACAAGACCATCCAAACGGAAGGCCGCGAGCTCACCGGCGCACTCGAGCGCCAGATCACCCTGGCCGTGATCGATGATGCCTGGAAAGAGCATCTCCGCGCCATGGATGATCTCAAACAAAGTGTACAGACCGCTTACCTGGAACAGAAAGATCCGCTGGTGATCTACAAACTCACCGCCTTCGACCTGTTCAAACAAATGGGTAGCGAACTGAATAAAGACATCGTTGGATTCCTCGCTCACGCTACAATTCCTATCGAGCAGGACAATCCGCAGCAACAACAGGCGCAGATCCGCGAAGGTCGCGAGCAGAAGACAGACATGAGCCGAATGAAAGCCAACAAGGAAGAGATCGACGCCAGGGGCGATGATTATGCAGCGAATGAGAACGATTATTTCGATCCCTCCGGAGCAGATCCAAAACAGGAGCCTGTGAAAGTTGGACCGAAGATCGGAAGGAACGATCCATGTCCCTGCGGAAGCGGTAAGAAGTTCAAGAACTGTCATGGTAAGGATGCATAAGCAGACTTACTGTATCAAATAAAAAAACGGATGCACTTTACCAGTGCATCCGTTTTTTTATTTTGCACACTCTATGTTTATTCCATCATTTCAAGAATCCCTTCATTCTCTATGATCATCAAGGAAGGGCGACAACCGCTTCTGCTACATTACGCTTCAGCTCATTATAGGCAATATCATCTGTATTTGATAATTCGTCCGAGGGGCCAATTACCTGCAATACTTTCTGCTCAATCCCTTTTCTTTTCAGGAAATTGAATGCTTCATTGCTGGCCACCCGGTAGATCCAGGCGGAAGGATTTTGAATTTCTGTCAACTGGAAACGATGCAGCCAAACGGATGAATGTGTTCTGCACCAGTTCTTCCTCCGCTGTTTCAGATTTGGTGATCCCCGTAAGATAGGAATGTAAGCGGGGGCCAAACTGGTAGAATAAGGAAGCGAAAGCGGATTCGTCGCCCGAAGCGATGCGCTGAACCTGGGTAAGCAGATCGTATGTTTGGTTGGTTTGCAAATACAGTTGTTAGCAGAACTGCAAACTACAATAAAAAAATAATAAAAAAAGATGCACAACAAGGTGCATCCTTTCCATTAAGCCTCAACCATAAAAAAGGTATCAACTAGTTCTTATATATTTCAATAGCTATCTTTCCTTCAGCTGTTACCGTTCCCCTGTACATACCTTCCGTATTGAAAGGCATTGCCACATTGCCATTCACATCCAGTGCAATCAATCCGCCATCTCCGCCGAGCTTGCCCACTTTTGCAATTACAGATTTTCCGGCATCCTGCACAGTAAAGCCTTTGTACTCCATCTGTGCGGCCAGGTCATAAGCCACTACAGAACGGATGTAGAATTCACCCCAACCGGTGCAGGATATTCCCACTGTTCCATTGGCGTAAGTTCCGGCGCCGATGATCGGCGAATCGCCCACACGACCATATTTTTTATTCGTCATACCACCAGTACTGGTGCCTGCCGCAATGAAGCCACTCTTATCCAGCACCACACAACCCACTGTTCCAAATTTGTTATCTACATTGATGGTCCCGGCTTTATGATAGCTATGATCCAGCTTTGCTTTCTGTTCATCTTCTTTGATCGCTTGCTGCAATTGTTTCCAACGCTCTTCTGTACGGAAGTACTCAGGTTTCACGATCTCCATACCTGCTTCTTTGGCAAACTGCTCTGCACCGGCTCCTACCATCATTACATGTTCTGATTTCTCCATCACTGCGCGCGCCGCAGAGATTGGATGGCGCAATGTTTTCACACCGGCAACGGCCCCTGCCTGTAATGTTTTCCCATTCATTATCGAGGCATCCAACTCATTCTTTCCATCATGCGTGAATACCGCGCCTTTACCTGCATTGAACAAGGGATTATCTTCCAGCACACGAACGGCTGCTTCCACTGCATCCAGTGCCGGCGCTCCTGTTTTCCATTTTGCATAGCCCGCTTCGAGTGCCTGTTGTAATCCTTTTTTATAGGCCGCTTCTTTTTCAGGAGTCATTTTACTTTTGAGGATGGTGCCGGCGCCGCCATGCACAACAATTACAAATTTATCTGCGGGGCTTTGCTGCCATACACCTTTATCTACCCACCACCAGTACCAGGTACCGCCTTTTGCTTTGGCTGCATCAAAGTCTGCAACAGAGAATGATCCGGCTCCTGTTGCGCTGCCCTGGATCTCATACACGCGGATCGCTTTTTGATTGGCCTTCCATTGTAGTGATTCGCCGGCTTTCACCTGTTCAGGCGCAGTGGCAGCATCAGTGATGAGGAAATAGGCTTTGCCTTCTCCTATCACTTGCGCTTTACCGTTATCATCGATGCAAACAGCCGTTCTTTCATCAGGCGCGATGCCTTTTGGAAATACTTTCCAGTCGTTGATGATCCGGCTGAGAAATGTTACATGCCTGCCCTGGCGTCTGCGTTGCGTATAGTGTTGATCCGTGAGAACATTCTTCAGGTAAGGAGGCTGCAGGAAATCGTTATTGTAAAGTGTTACATTTTTATCGAAAGGATCATTCAGTATGTCGGCAGTAGCGCTGCCGGTCTCACCGCTGTAATAGAATCCACTGAGTACGGCACAACCTGCGCTGGTGCCACCTACAGGCACTTTCTTTTGGTTGAGCAGGTAGTTGATGGCTTCGGATGTTTTTGTATTTCTCCAGAAGTTCATGTAATTGCTCTGATCACCGCCGGTAATGAATAACATCTCTGCATTACGGATAGTGTTGGCTACTTTATCATCATTGGCAACATCGCGGGAATTGATCAGTAAAGTTTCCACGGAGTTCACTTTTCCCAGTTTGGCGATATCATCGTTATACAGATAATCACCTGAAGCTCTGATCACCACTACATCTCCTCCACCGCTTCTGTCGATCATCCATTTGAAAGCACCATCCACATTGCCACCTCCGCCGATCAGTACCACACCGCCTCTGGTGGGAGTGGTAATATCTGCGGGATCGCCAGTGATTTTCAGAGAAGGATTCGATTGTGCATAAACGTTACAGGCTGCCAGCAAACCTGCTGCAGCCTGTAAAACGTATTTATTCCATTTGGTACGTATCATGATCAATAAAAAGGATTTTGTTTCAGATTTGGGTTTACCCGGAGCTCGGAGTTGGGGATCGGCCACCTGTACTGTGCTTTGGAGGGAGGCAGGTTCACTGCGCCCAATGCATTCACTGCATCCTGCGGCAGCCTTGTGATAGGCAGGTTCCATCTTCTCAGATCGTGGTGACGATGGCCCTCAAATGCCAGTTCCTTGAATCTTTCCTTTTCGATGGCATCCAGGAGAGCTTCTTTGTTAGCAAAGGTCTGATCAACATAACCACTGATCCTGGCGGCACGCAGATCATTGAGATCATCAACGCCAAGGCCCCACTGACCGTCGCCCGCATAGGCTTCGGAACGGATCAGGTACATTTCTCCGGTGCGGAATAATTTAATATCTACCAGGTTACGGTTGGTGGTTCCGTTGTTGGTGTATTTGATCACAGCATTGGGCATTTTTCCATCAGCCAGTCTTTGCGGATCGATCACGATATAGGAAGAGAAGCGGATATCATTAGCTTTATCGAAAAGATCAGTGAGCTCATGAGAGGCAGCATAATAGATCCTGGAGCCTGCGGGATTGGTGAGGAATGTTTCTTGCGTGTACACATTGCCCAGCGGTGTTTCCTCATCGGAAGGCACTCTTTTCAGCTTCCAGACCACTTCAGCGGGCGCTTCTTCATGCCAGATCTTTGGGAAATTGGCCCTGGAAGCAAGTGGCATGCCGTTGATCACTTCTGTAGCGTATTTAATGGCATTGGGCCAGTTCTTTTCATACAGGGCAACACGGGCCTGCATAGCCGAAACTGCCAGTTTCGTGATCCTGGTATTATCATCAAAACCTGAAGGGATCAGGTCCTTTGCCGCTACCAGGTCTGCATTGATCTTTAACATCGTTTCCCCAAAACTGAGACGCGCAGGTTTGGTAAGCTCAGACTTTTCCATATAGATCACTCCCATCGAATCTGCCACATAACCGGAAGCAAAATTCCTGATCAGCTCAAAGTGGCAATAGGCGCGCATCGCCAGCAACTCACCTTTATACTGTGCTTTCAATTCGGTTTCTTCACCGGGTAATGACTCGATCCCATCGATGGCAGCCAGCACGCGGTTTACCCTGTCGATAGCCTTGTAATTATCGTAGTATGCATCATGCTGGAAGCTGCCGTCATATTGCCAGCGGTAGGTTGCCACGCCACTGCCGGTGCTGTTTTCAGACGGAAGCATCACTTCATCTGTGATACGGGTAGTATAAAAGATGCTGCTGAAATAATTCAATGTACTGTATGCACCCAATAGTCCCGCATTCACATCTTTCACATTCCTGAAGGCTTTTGATGGGTCGATATCATCTGAAGGCTTCAGATCAAGTTGCTTGTTACAGGAACTGAGCGCCAGTAATGCAGTAACTGAGCCCAGTATGATATTTCTATAAAAAGTTGTATTAGTCATGATCAGGGCAATTAAAAGTTAACATTTAATCCTACAACATAGGTTCTCGGTGAAGGATAGCTGAACCTGGCATATTCATTACCATTCTCAGGATCGAAGCCTCTCCATTTTGTCCAGGTGAGCAGGTTCTGCCCCTGCAGGTTGATCTGAACACCGGTAATGAATTTCCATTTACTGATCAGTGATTTGGGCAGGTTATACCCGATGTTCACATTTCTGAGACGCACGTAAGATGCATCCTGAATATCCCTGGAGGTATAGTTCCTCGGTGCATCGATCCTGGGAAGGATGGCATTGTCACCGGGCTTTTTCCAACGGTCATACAGGAACCTTACTGATTGGTTGCTGGTAGTGAAGCTGGGATTTTCATTGAAGTAGTCTTCATTGTTATAGCGCATCACTTTCGCATTGAAAGAGAACAATGCATTGAAGTAAAAATCCTTCCAGGTAACAGCCGCATTGAAGCCACCGGTGATCACAGGAATATAAGTACCGAACTCGGCCACACTAAGCGTATTGGCATCATAGTTAGTTGTGATCTGTCCGTCGCGGGTATAATATTGAGGGTCGCCATTGGCAGGATTTACACCAGCCCATTTTGGCGCATAATGGGCGCCGTAAGGAAGACCGGGCCTGAGAATACCGGTATACTGGAACTCCATTTCTGTTTCACCACCCAGCTCAAGCACAGTGTTTTTGTTGTACCCCATATTTCCACCCACCGTTACTACCAGGTCCCTGTTCTTCACAACGTCTGCCTGCAGATCGATCTCCACACCACGGTTCCGCATTTTTCCGGAACTGACAGACAGTTCTGTGAATCCTGAAGGAGCAGGTATTTTCTGATCGAGGAAAAGATTACTGGTGATCCTGTTATAGTATTCGGCAGTCAGTCTGATCCGGTTCTGTATCAAACCAAGGTCAAATCCGATATTCAGCTCTTTCGCATACTCCCAGTCGTAATTAGGATTGCCCATGGTAGTAGGTACAATGCCATTTTCACCACCATAGGTAGCAAGACCGTAAGTAGCCAGGTAAGCGAAATCCAGGGGAAACGGACTGGCCGTAGTACCATAGCTGGTTCTGAAGCGCAGGTTGGAAATCGCATTCACATTGGCGAGAAAATCCTCACGCTTTGCTTCCCAACTCACACCAAAGGAATAGAAACCATGCCAGCGGTTATGTTCAGGCAGCGTGGAAGATCCGTCATACCTGTAACTGGCATTCAATGTGTATTTATTCATGAAAGTGTAACGGGCCAGACCGATCAGGGAAGACATGGCATTCTCCGTTCTGCCGCCACCAAGTGTTGGAGTGTAGGTAGAAGGATCACCAATGCCTGCCGGCGTATGAGGCAGTCTTGAATCCAAACCAAATCCTGTATAGTTGAACCTCCTGTATTTATTGCTCAGGAATTCATACAGGGCCGATACTTCAATATCATGATCATCATTGAATACATTATTATAGGTAAAACCTGAAGTTGATACCAGTGAAGTACGACGGCTGATACCTTCTCCGAAAGAACCAAGTCTTCCATTGGACACCCTTCTGCCTGCATAGGAATCGGGATTGATCCACTGTTCAGAAGTGATATCCCGGTAATCAACGCCCAGCCTTGTTTTGGCAACCAGTCCTCTTGCGATGGTATAGCTTAAAGACATGCTCATCACCGTTTTCAACTGGTCCTGCTTGTTGGTGGTATTCAGCATGCGTGCATATGAATCACTTCCTTCACGAAGATCGAAAACCGGATACTCATCTCCATCCTCGGTAGTTACCAGCTTGCCATCGGGCGCATAGGGGTACTCGTAAGGCAGTGCATAATAAACTGCAGACAGCGGGTTATTGGCGCCGGTGCCGTTCTCATTCTGAATGAGATTGGATTTTGAGTACCCAATGTTCAGGTTGAGGTTGGCAGAAAATTTTCCATAGGTGAAATCGAGATTGTTTTTCAGCGTGTATCTTTTCAGATCGGAAACTTTTACAAGCCCCTGCTGATCGAAATAATTGAGCGAGGTATAAAAGCGGATATTCTGATTACCGCCACTGGCGCTGATCTGTTGTTCCATGAACTTACCATTACGCATGAAGAGATCGCGCCAATCGGTATTCATGTGGAGGAGACTATCTACGATACGATCTGCCGCCGCTTGTTCAGCAGGAGATTTTCCGGAATAATCAGGATTCAGTTTTGAATAGGTCCAGAAAGGTCCGGCTTCAGATCCGGTTTCAAGGCCGATCTCTTCTTCGAACTGTTTTCTTTCCGCAGAGTTCATCATCCTGAACTTGGTGGAAGTAAGTGCAGACACTCCGTATTGTGACCTGTATTCCAATGCAAGCTTTCCTGCTTTTCCTCTTTTGGTGGTGATCACAATCACACCATTGGAACCGCGGGAACCGTAGATGGCTTTGGCAGATGCATCTTTCAGTACAGTCACTGATTCGATATCACCAGGGTTCAATGCCATGAAAGCCCCTGATTCAATGGGCACTCCATCCATCACATACAATACATCATTATTGCCTGCAATGGAGCCTACACCACGCAGCAACACCCTGGCGCTGGTTCCCGGCTGACCTGATATGGAAGAAATATTCAGGCCGGGAACACGCCCCTGCAAAGCCTGCTCGAAAGTGGCCGCAGGCACATCGTTGATCTTATCGCCTCCTATTGTTGTAGCAGCGGAAACTGATTTATTCCTTGAATAACTGGTATAACCTGTCACCACCACTTCATTGAGATTGGTAGCAGACAATCTCATCGTTACATTGATCACTGGCTTGTTGATCGATACCAGTTCTTCAACATAACCAACCAGTGTAAACTCCAGTGTTTTCGCTTTGTCGGGAACCTGAAGACTATAATTACCATTGGCATCGGTAGTGGTGCCTGCGGATGTTCCTGTTACAAGCACCGATACGCCGGCGAGCGGCTTGCCATCAGGACCGGTTACGGTTCCTTTTACAGTTTTATCCTGCGCAGGATTTTGAGCAGTGGAAAACACTACCACCAGGTTGTCTTCTTTTACAGAATAATTCAGCGGCAGTCCTTTGAAAGCCTGCGACAGTACCTGGTCCAGGTCTGCATCCCTGACGGAGATGTCGAGTTTTTTATCTGCCGGCAATGTACCGGTATGATACACGAACCTGTACAGGGTTTGCTTTTCCACCTCATTCAATAATTGTTTGAGTGTGGCCTTGTGCAGCTTGAGATTGATCTTTTGCTGGGCGAATCCATTGGCCTGTACCTGCATACAGACCATCACCAGTAAGAATGTAGTGAGCTTAACAAAATGTGATAACGGCCTCAACGAGATTCCCGGGCCGGTTGTATGGGCAGTCTTCATAACACAGTTTGGTTTATGATGATCAAATCAATGGGGCGAAATATCGATGCAAGCACCCGTTATTTACTGATAACGATACTGTCTTTCCGGATGTCGAAATTGAATGGATACGATAATTGCAATGCTTCAAGCGCTTTCAGCACAGATTCGCTTTCGAAAGTGCCTGAATAACGGTATGCTTTTACTTCTTCACTGGCAAAGCCGATCGGGATACCGTACCATTGCTGTAACCGGGCTGCAATCACCTGCAGGGGTTCGTCTTCTATCTTGAGCCGGTTCCTCACCCAGGCAATTTCTTTGGCCTTATGGTTCACGGGATCAGGGAGCATGCTCAGCACCTGGAATGGTTTGTTCTTATCTCCTTCAGTCTTATTTTCTTTATGTGTGAACACGATCTTCTGGCTGGGTGAGAGGATCACTTTATCTTCCGGATGTCCATTCCTGGTAACAGCTACTTTTCCCCTGAACAATGCCGTTTCTGTTGAATCATTGCCGGGATAAGCACTTACATTGAACACGGTTCCCAGTACCTCGATATTCACTTCTTCGGTATGTACAATGAAAGGCCTGTTTTGCTGATGGGCCACATCAAAAAATGCTTCGCCGGAAAGATGCAATTCACGGGACGATGTATTGAAATCTTTTGCCAGCACCAGTTTACTGTTGCTGCGAAGGGTTACAACAGAACCGTCTGGCAATACCACCGTTTTGCGGGGCTCATTGCCAGATACGATTCCTGTTTCGGTTGCTATGTGTTTGAAAGTTGCAGAGCTATCTGGTTTGGGGGACGAAGGTTTGAAGAAGAAATAACCGGCCGTTGCCAATGCAAGCACAGATGCAGCGATGCCGATGCGCCACCTGAACCTGTTGGGATGGATCTGGCGAACAGACTCCTGCACAGGTTCATCTTCTTTTGCCAATGCCACTTTGAGCATATCGAACCGGCGGATGCCATCTTTCAAATGCTCCAGCTGAATTGAGAGATTGCCTTGTTTGGCGCTGATGACTTCAAAAAGCCGGGCAGCCTCCTGAATGATTTCTTTTTGCTGTGGGTTCTCCCTGATCCAGGATTCCCAGAATTGAGTAGCCGAGGGATCCTTGCCCAGGCAATAGCGCTGAAAGGATTCATCGCACACAAGATCTTCAACAGTGTAGTTTTGATAATCCATGAAGGAGCCCTTTTATATACAGAGGGCGCATTCCCGGATTTTTCCCTGAAAAAAATGGAATATTTTTTTAGAATCTTTATTAGGGAAGCTATTTCAATACTTTACGCAATATTTTGATGGCGTTGTAGATGGTATTGTAGGCTGTTTTGATGCTTTGTTCCGTAGTGGCGGCCACCTGCTCATAAGTATAGCCTTCAAAGAACATGAGTCTGATCAGTTCCCTTTGTTTGGGCGTGAGTTGTTCAATGGCCTTGTGCAGTTTTTGTTTCAGCTCTTCATCATGCTGCACGCGGATAATGATCTCTTCATAAGGCAGTTCTTCGATCAGCTCTTTTTCCGTGAGTTTGTGAATAGCAGCATCGGTTTTGGAAAAATAGACCAGCTTATCTATCAGTGATCTTCGAAGTGATGTAAAAAGATAGGCCCGCACCTGCTTTACTTCATTGAGGCGTGCATGTTTATCCCAGAGCTGAAAGAACAACTGGGTAACACAATCCTTTACCAGCTCATCATTGGCCGTTATCTTCAGACCGAATCGAACGAGATGGAAATAGGTATTATTGTACAGATCGAAAAGGGCCTGCTTGTTGCCCTTCCTGATCTCTTCCCAGTAAATTATGTTCTGTTCATCATCTGTCATTCGCAGATAGTTTCGATTGGCGGATGGCTTCTTCGAGTTGCTGGTCCTGTCCCCTGCTTACCTTCCCATATTCGTTCATTACGCGTATATCCGGCTCTGTCTGGTAGTTTTCCAAATACTTTCCCCCATTCGTTTTTACGCCCATGGTTGGTACGCTGAAGCTGAGTGTTGGGTCAAGCAGGGTTTGTCCTGTCATCCAGGTACAACTGCCGGGCACCGGCATTCCGATCAGTTTGCCCATATGAAGATATTGATAGTCGTACACAAAGCAGTGACCATCGCTGTAATTTGATTCTCCTGCCAGCACCAGACTGGGTTTGGTCCAGCGGAAACCTGGCTCGATACCGGCAAGGAAATGATCGTTGGTATTGGTCCTGGTTCTGGTACCGCTCAGGAAAGTGATCAGCTCCGGAGCCAGATCGCCGCCACGATTGAAGCGGGTATCAACAATGATGCCTTTACAGTGATTGTATCTGGACAGTATTTCTTCATACACGTTACGGTAGGCTGCATCATTCATCCGGTAGAGATGAACATAACCCCATTCGCCATTGGTGCTTTTTTCTGTTTCAAGGCGATTGCGCTCTACCCATCTTTTGTAGAGCAGATCGGCTTCTTCCGAAGGCGTGAGTGCTGTTACAGTAATATTGCGAACTTTCCCTCCGCCTTTCACTTGCAGGTTTATTTGTTTACCTGATTTTCCTGTGAGATAAAAATCAATGTCTTTATCTGCTTCTATCGTTGATCCATCAACGCTGATAATGATATCACCGGGCTTTACCTCTAAGTCAGACCGTGAAAGCGGAGAATTAGAAATAAGTTCTCCGATCTTCATACCTGCCCCTTCATATTGCTGGTCATAGAAAATCCCGAGTGATCCCGTTATTTCAATATCCTTTCGCTTGTTGTTGAATGCTGCGCCGGTATGGCTAACATTCAATTCACCCAGCAACTCATTGAGCATTTCAGCGAAGTCGAAATTATTATCGATGCCGCTAAGGTATTTCCGGTAATCAATGCCAAACTGTTCCCAGTTGGCGCCGTGGTAGCCGGCAGTATAGAATGTCTGTGCTGTTCTGCGCCATACATGATCGAACATTGCTGCTCTCTCTTTTGCAGGATCGATGCTGATTTCCGTTTTTATATTCACTTTTTGTTGCGAGGCTGTTGCGGGATCGATGCGGATCACATCACCATCCGCAAGCAGGTACAACCATTTTTGTTCTTTGTCCCATTGCAGGCTTCCTCCTGGCACTTTCAGCTGTAGCAGTCTTTTTGTTTCTTTTGTACGGAGATCTATTTGCCACAGATCATAATTCTTTTCCAGTTTTGCGAGATAGAATAATGTTTTTCCATCATCACTCAGCACAGCATCCGATAATATGGCGGATGCGTTGGTAAGCCTAAGCTTTCTTTCGTTGATCCTTTCCCAGGATGCAGTTGGACCGTTGGTTGCAGACTTTACGTTCAACGTATCGGCTGAAGGAACGGAGGCATCCGCTTGTTTAATTTCATTGAAATTTCTCCAGTCCTTCTCATCGGGGAACAAGGCAAAAATATCGGTTTGTGCTGTGCCGCTGTTATCGAAACTATGTAAACCGAAACGGTCACCAGAGAAAAGGACCATCTTTCCATTCATCATCCACTTTGGTCTGGCTTCATTGAATCCGCTTTTTGTCAGATTGATAAGTCGGCCATTGCCAGAAGCGTCGATGATGCCTACTTCATCATTGCCGGCACCCTGTTCTGAAAATTGAACCAGCAGCCAGTGGCTATCCGGGCTCCATTCAAAATACTGGTCATGGTCGCGCCTGCTCACCAGTTGCTCTGCCGACAATATTTCGCGGGACTTTCCAGTTGCGATATTGTAAACCCTGAGTGTATTCCTGTTGGCGATAAAAGCGATCTCTTTCCCATCGGGCGACCAGGCAGGTTGATAATTTTCCTGGTCATTGCCGATCAATTCTTTTTCTACTATTTGCCTGGCACCGTAAAAATTCTTTCCAGTCGGCATTGCAGCCTGCATGATCTTCCAGTTACCTGAATTTTCGCTGGCATATAACAGTGAGTTGCCATCAGGAGCAAAGCTCAATCCCGCTTCCTCTCCCGGCGTTGTTGTAATTCGCCTGACATCTTTTCCAAGAATATTGCTCACAAAAACTTCGCCGCGTGCAATAAATGCCATTTCCTTTCCGGAAGGAGAAACTGCAATCTCACTGGCTTCTGTGATGGATACCTGTTTAAGTGACTGTTGTGGGGAGGCCCGAATTCTGATCAGTACTTTCTTCGGTGCAGCATTATTCTTTTTGATCCAGATCTCCCCATCGTATCCAAAACAAAGGGTATTGCTTTTTGCAATGCTGAGAAAACGAATGGGATGGTCTTTGAAAAAGGTTAATTGCTTTGGCTCGTCTTTTCCTGAAATTGAAGATTGAAAAACATTGAAGCTGCCGGACCTTTCGCTCAGATAGAAAATGGTTTGCTGGTCGTTGGAAAAAACAGGGCTTCTGTCTTCTCCTGTAAATTCACTGAGCTGACGATGCGTGTCAGTTTGTTGATCATAGACCCAGATATCTCTTGCGGCGGAAGAAACCTGGTGCTTACGCCAGGGATTCTCTCTTGCCTTTCGGTCGTGATAAATGATGATATTTTCATCTGCACTGAGTTTGGCGTCTTCAGCAGGAGTGGTCAGCAATTGTTTTACCCTGCCGCCCGCAGCGGGTACGGTATACAATTCAGGCAATGATTCGGAAGGAAATTGCCGGCACTCAGGAGCATCCATTCTTGCTGCTGAGAAAACAACGGCGTTTCCATCAGTAGTAAAATCTGAAGGGAATTCATCGGCAGCATGCCAGGTGAGTTGCTTTGCTTCTCCACCTTTGGCAGGAACAATATACAGATCAAAATTACCGGAACGGTTGCCGGCAAAGCAAACATGTTTCCCATCCTTACTCCAGACCGGCATCAGCTCCTGCCCATTCAGCTGTACCAGTAGTTTTGCTGTTCCTCCAGATGCCGGAACAGTGTAAAGATCCCCATGATAAGCAAATACAATCGTTTTTCCATCTGGTGAGAGTGCAGGGTATCTTAACCAGCTGGGGCTGTTTTGTGCCGTCAGTATTGAATTACACAATACAGAAATCAAAATCAGAACAACGCCTTTCATGTGGGACCATGCATTGATGAGCGGGTAATTTACAAAAAGGCGCTCAAAAAAAATGCCTTTAAAAACTGATACAGCTTTTAAAGGCATTCCATTATTATATTATTGCATGGACTATTTTTCTGCCTTGATAAGACCAAATTTCACACGAGCGTTCATGACTTTACTTTTATTCATCGGTGACTAAAACATTTCCACTCCCGATCATTTCAAGAATGCCTTCATTACGGATGATCATCATACCCTGTCGGTCTTCCGTGATCCCTTGCTCCAGCCGGTAGGTATACTTCGGCCTGGATCCTTCCATGATGGTAGGCAGGAACCTGAACTGTATATTGGGCGTGGCTTTCAATGCCTCTCCCACTTCGATGATATGAGTAGATACAACAAACAGGCAATCGGCATATTCCGCAAAGGCTTCCGTTACGGAGAGTGTGCCATCGTAAGCATCCTTCACATTCGTACCCTTGAACAGCTCGTCGAACATCAGCATCAGCCTCTGTCCGCTGGCAGCGGCTTCCGCAGCTTGTTTTACTCTCACCACCTCCGCATAGAAATGCGAATAACCAAGACCGATATTATCCGCCACATTGATACTCGAATACAATCCTTCACGAACGGAAAAATCAAAACGGGCCGCAGCAACGGGGAATCCCATATGCGCGAGATACAATCCAATGCCTAATGATTTCATCAGCGTAGACTTCCCGGCCATATTGGCTCCCGTAAGAAAAAGCACATTGCTGTTCTCTTTCAGCACCAGGTTATTGCCGATAGCTTTATCGATACAGGGATGCCGGAGATCATTTACAGCAAGTATATTTTTTTCAGGCGCTAACGCAGTTGCATAGTTGAATCCTTTAACAGCCGCAACATTACTCACTGCCATATTCAGATCGAGCTGATAGATGAAGGATAAAACAGCTTCCATCTCTTTTTGCATTCTGTTCTTGAGCAGGTACTCGTAGAATGCCAGTGTTTTCAGCGGTAAGTCCTGATAGATATCTGTATCCGCCAGTTTTTGCAATTGCGGCTGTGCAAGTATTTTCCTGATCTCCTCCACGCTGGCAGCAAATGGTCCGCCCAGATTACACAGCAACTCAACAATAGCAACAGTTTTTTTGATGGTAACGATAGTTGCCTGCAGACCCTGGATATTCTTTTTATACCGTTCATCTCTCGTGAGGCTCGCCAAAGTTTTTTTCACCACAGTGGAGAACAAGACCATTGCGGCACTTTTGCCGCTGGAAGTATCGATATATTCACGCATGAGATTGATCTGCTGCACATCAAATGGAAAGGCCAATGCCTGTTGCTGGAAGAACCGTAAGATGCTGCTTCGCTGGTTGATCTGTTCTGCATTGGTGAGCGGGTTGCGGAACATCTCGTCCAGCAATTGCTCCCCCCCTCTCGTTTTCACCTGATTGAACAAATGGTAAACGGATCCCTGACGGAATTTTCCGAGTAAATTCAGTTCCTCCAGCGTTTGCCTGTCTATTTTGAAACTCATAACATTTATTTTTACTCATGGTGTGGCAGTCGCTCGCCGGGAGGCGAGCGACTGCCACACTCCGATTAATTTTTACACAGCGCGCCTGCGGCCACTCTTCAGTATTTCAAGTATCCCTTCATTCCTGATAATGATCATCCCGTGACGGTCATTGGTAACGCCTTCCTCTAACGTATAGGTATATTCGGGAATATTACTTTTCATCTTCGTTGGTAAGAACCAGAATCCGATGGAAGGATTTTTCGCCAATTCATCCGCCGCTTCCACGATATGGGAAGAAATGATGAAGCGGCTGTTCTTTCTTTCCGCAAAAGCCAGCGTAATGGCCACCGTAGCTTCATGCGCATCTTTCACATTGGTGCCGCGGAAGAGCTCATCGAAAATGACAAATACAGATTTACCGGATTTCAGTTCCGCCGCCACTTTCTTCACCCGCAATACTTCCGCGTAAAAATGACTGGCTCCGATACCCAGGTTATCCGGCAGATTGATAGTAGTGTACATGCCATCCATCACGGAAAACTCCATGGAAGTGGCTGCCACGGGAAACCCCATATGTGCGATGTAAACGGCCGTTCCCACTGATCTCAGGAAGGTGCTCTTACCGGCCATGTTGGCGCCGGTAAGAAACACTACTGTCCTGTTTTTGTTCATGGCTATGTCATTAGGGACGGGATGCTGCAATTCAGGATGGTAAAGCCCCTCGATACTCAATTCCCCTGTTCCTCTTTCCAATGCTTTGGGGAAGATGAATGTCCGTTTGGCTGCTACTTTCGCAACAGAGATATACACATCCAGGGTATAGATATACGATAGCAATCGCTCTACTTTTTGCCTTTCACGCACACGAAGCAATACATCAAATGCCGTTATAGCGGCATAAGCTATCTTTCCTTTACTTTTCTCGCTAAGCACAGGTACAAAAACCGGATCGGCCAACAGGCTCTCCATCAATCCTCTTTCCTCTTCGTACGCAGCGATGTTACGTATACTACTATCTTCAATGAATTGCTTTGCCTGCTGCATCAGGGCAATAACAGCGGTAACGCCATTCTGTATATCTTTTTCACTCAGAGTCTGCTGCATTCCGTGATTCGACTGCTCATTCCTGTTAGTCAGGTATTTTTCCGCCATATCGAAAGTGGAACCTTCAAACGGGAACAAAGTATTAAATTGACAGAAATGCCCGATGATACTGCTACGCCGGTTGATGGCCTGCTTATCTGCCAGCGGCATCCGGAACATTTCCTGCAATAGCAATTCACCCCCACGGGTATGCGTATTATTATAGAGATCAAAGATGCCGGCTGTATCACGCTTGCTGAATAATCTCAGGTCATCGATGGTTTGATCGTCTGTTTGTAAGAACATGTGTTGCGTTTTTTATTTTCTTTTTCTTCGGACCAGGATCACAATTCCCAGTAAGAGTAACAGAGCAGGTAATATCCAGATGAAGAAAAACGATTGCGTTTTCGCCGCCTTACCTGAGATGGTAAAGAGTTGATCAGCAGGATCAGGCATCGGCGTATAAACAGGGAACCTGTTAGTATCCAACCAGCTAAAGAAAGAAATATTGATGGGCTTAACTCCGCCCCTTAACCTGCTCAGGCAGTCCGCATCTCCGGCAATGATGATACGTTGCTGCTTATTGGCCAGATCCCTGGTGAGCCGGGCCATCACGGTAAAAGGCGTTTTTTTCACATCGCCTTCTGCAGGGTTGAATCCCGGAGCTGTTGAATCCACCACCAGCCGGCCTGCTTTATTGAAAGTGCCCTCCCTGGTAAGCAACAGTGGTCTGTAGGTGTACGAGGTTTCACTGGTAGCCTGCACGGCTGCAGCGCCATGCATCACTTCCCGCACGGTGTCTTTGTATTTCGGATTATTCAACCGCGCCCTTAGTTTTGGCATACCCTGGGCATCTGACATGAAATACAGGTCTGATGTAAAATACGTGGGCAGTACGTTCGGTACTTCATGTTTAGACACATACACAAGGCTGCCGTTATCCAAAGCTGTGCCGAGGTGGGATAATAGCGGATTGAGCATTTCCTGCTTACCGGGTTCGCCGAGGATGAACGCATTGCCTCCCTGATCCAGGTATTTTTTTATTCTTTCTTCTTTCAACGGGCTCATCCGGGTTTTAGGATCGGCCAGTATCAGGCAGGAAATTCCTGCAGGTATATCACGGAAGTCCGGAGAGATGGTGTCTGCATCGAAACCAACGTTTATGAGCGATGTTCTGGTTATTTTACTGAATGCGTGTGAATAGTATTCCCGCTCCCCCATCTTGAAAATATCCCTTTCCAGATTACCAGTTGTATACAAAACTTTTGGCATCTCTTCAACCTGTAATCTTTTGAATGCGGCTGAAACCTGAATTTCATGAGGCCAGAAATCAGTATCGGGGAAAGTCCGCAACCAGGTGGTTCTGCCTTTGTATTTCAGCTCCATCACGGCCCGCATGTCTTCCGGCTGCAGGTCAGCCATCTTTCTGATCTCTTCCGGCGTTTTGAACCTGGAGAGATCAGCTTCTTTTCCTTCAGCCTCGATCGCAGCAATTTCTTTCAGCGTTTTTTTCGGATATCTCCGGAATAAACTACTGTCTCCATCCACCACATCATAATAATAAACATATCTGAATTTGATATCAGGCTTGAAGCGCAGGTATCTTTCCCAGAGTGTCCACATATAATCGTTGCGTGCTGCGGGTGAAGTTTTGCCGTAACTGTTATCGAGCAGATTGCTGTACAATGTTACTTCCAGTGGCTCTCCTTTTTCAAAATCATTGAGTACTTTTTGTGTATTCGGATGGATCGTGAGCAAATTATCACGTGTGGTATCCCAATAACCGATCATACCGGGTCTTGAACTGATATATCCAACGAATAAAACCACGGCTATTGTCAAAACATAACGCAGGGCTTTTCGATACCAGGGTAGAAACTCACGGGTTCCTTTCAGTTTGAGTACCGTAAATGTCAGGAACATTCCGGTGATGAGCAGGTAATAGATCACATCGGCCGTAGTGATCAATCCAACAATCATTTTGGAGGCCCTGTTACCCATCGCCAGAAACCAGGTAAGATCACGCACCAGGTCGTATTGTTGCCAAAGTCCGCCGATCCTGTTCAGGATAAAGATCACCAGAAAGGTAGCGATCGCACTCACGATCTGGTAGGTAGACAAACTGCTCATGAAAATACCGATGGCGCCGAAGGCACAGGTGATCAGGAAAAATCCCAAAGTAGCCGACAATACCATGCCTGTATCTACATTTTGGATATTGAGCATACCGGTGATCATGAAAATGCCTATCACTGCAATCAGCATGAGGTTGTAGATCAGCAGCGCCAGGTATTTTCCGAACACGATATTTTTTGTTTTCACCGGCGATGAATACAATAATTTGATGGTGCCATTGTTCATCTCTCTGCTGATGATGCCCATCGTGAGCAGAGGAAGAAAGAGATAAAGGTTATTGATGGCGCTGGAATAGATCCCTTCGCCGTTGAGAAAAACGAGTTGGGTAAGCGAACGGTTGAAGCCTTCGAAATCCGGACTGTTCTCCAGCATCAGCGATTGCCATTTGGTGAACTCCTGTACAACACGACAATAGAAATACGCGCATTGCACCAGGAAGGCCACGAATAAAAACCAGGCCACAGGGGAATAGAACAGATTACGGAGCTCTGTCCGGGCGATCTTGAAGATCAGTTTCATATATCAGTCTTTTAGTGGGATTGTGTAGATAACTGCTTGAACACATCTTCAAGCAATCCTTTTTCAAGGTTGATCTCGCGCAGTCGCCATCCATGTTCCATGCTGGCAGCGATGATCCTTTCGGTGATCTCCTGATCACCATCGAAATAGAGACGTACTTTCTTTTCGGTCAGAAACTCGGCCCTGGTAGCACCTTTGATGGCTTGCAATACATCGGGTGTTGGTGGGTTTTCCATACTCATCAATACACTACTGGCCTGCATGTAATTGTTGAAAGCATCCATCGTATCTGAGAAGATGATCCTCCCTCCTTCGATCATTACCACTTCGCGACAAAGCAGGTGGATCTCACTCATCACATGGGAAGAAAGCAATACGGTGCTATCCTGCCCGATCTCCCTGATCAGTTTTCTCACTTCAATGAGCTGGTTGGGATCGAGCCCATTAGTGGGCTCATCCATCACTACCAGACTGGGTTTGTGAATGATGGCCTGCGCAATGCCCACGCGCTGCCGGTAACCACCGGAAAGATTTTTGATAAGCCTTCCACTGAAATGTGATATCTGACATTTCTCTTTGGCTTCTTCCACTGCCGCTTTGATTTTGGAATTATCCATCAGGCGAAGTTCAGCAGCATAGCTGAGGTATTCATCCACTGTGAGATCGGTGTACACAGGAGGATTCTGGGGAAGAAAGCCAATTTTTTTCCTGGCTTCTTCTGGTTTGAGGCGGGTGTCGAGCCCATCGATGAATACATGACCTTCGGACTGGTTCAATACGCCACACACGATATTCATGGTGGTGGATTTGCCGGCTCCATTGGAGCCGAGCAATCCGATCACACCTGTCTGGTTTAACTCAAGGTTGATATCCCTGATAGCCCAGGAGGCGCTGTACCTGTGTGATAAGTTTTCAATTTTTAAGATACTCATGTTAAGCTTTTTTTCTGTGCTCATCCATTAATTCAAACACGTGCATAATTGATCTTTATAATTTTGGGCGCAAGCACACCAGTAGCACCATTTACTCCCACCAATGCCAATGCGAAGTTTTTATAAACCCAGGCATTGGCAATCAGCTTGCCGTCATTGGCAATACCGGTTGTAGTATAGGTAGCCAGCACCACACCGGTATTGGCATTGCGGAATTCAAAAACATAATCGGCTACCGTACTCTTCACTTCATATTTTTTGAAACTGGTGACGCCTTTGAAAGGAAGGTTCATGGCTTCAGAACCCTCTTCCTTTGTGGTGAGATTGATGCTTACAGGAATATCACCGTTCATCAGGTTCACAAAGCGAATGCCCATAGCGCTATCGCCTCTGGGAAGTGGCAGTGGCTCATCTTTCACCAACACATAATCAGGAGCGTCAGGTGTTCCTGTCAGGAACAGGCTATGCATCGATCCTGCCGGCAGGTCGAGCTCCAGTTTAAAAAGTGGCTCAGCCTTGGGCATGGTGTCAGGCAACTGATACAAATGCAGCGGCACCTTACCTGCCACCGGCGCCTGGATATTAGCCATAGGATGAAAATTGGCATAGGTAAGATTGTTCAGCAAATAATAAAATGCAGGTGCTGTGTCAGAAAAAGATGTTCTCAGGTTATTGGCTCCAGCCACGCCATGGAATAACACAAGCGATGTTGAACCAGGCCGCACGGGCTCTTGTTTGGAGCAGGCGATGAACAACATCGACAATAAGATCCCAGATATGATTTGTTTCATTTTGATTCGATTGATAAAGTGAAAGAATGATCTGCTTACCTGATATAGCCGTTATTCTGCAGGATATTCCTGTTGGCTTCGATCTCCGGAACGGGGATCGGATACAGGAGCTGATAATCTCCTTCCCAGGGCTGTTTGGCAGGCATACTGCTTAAAAGAGCGCTGGCCTTTCCTGTTCGTTTGAGATCGAACCAGCGGTTTCCCCCTTCAGCAAATAATTCGATCTGACGTTCATGGGCAACCGCTTCTTTCACAGCCTCTATATCCAGGCCCATTGAAAGGCCGTCCAGTCCCGTTCTCAGGCGAACAGCATTCAGGTCTTCAATGGCTTTGGTATGACCACCATCGGCTCCATTGGCCCTGGCTTCGGCCCTGATCAGGTACATTTCTGCCAATCTCAGCACCATCGTATACTCAGGTGAAGGCGCATTCAACACGGCATTGTACCTGCCTGTTTTGTACTTGGTAGGATACCATACTTTAAGGGTAGTTCCGGTATTCGACTGCATGGTACTGTCTGTCCATATTTCCCAGCGTTGGTCACCTGCTTCAAAAGCACTGATCAACTGATCGGTCAGCCATAGTTGAGCACCGTCTTTATAGCGGTCATTGGGAATAAAAAAGAATCCCTGCGGCGTGGCATTGCGGAAATCGGTTCCCTGGTTGGTCTGCTTCAGTTGAAAAATGGCTTCCTTACTGGGGGCCAGAAATACATCCGACAGGGGCACCATTTGAAATGTTCCTGGCTGGGCGATCAATTCCGATGCTTTGGCAGCAGCCTGCGGATAGTTCCCCATATACAGGTGCACTTTCGCGAGCATGGCTTTGGCCACCCATGAATTGGCACGTATCCTTTCCATTTTACCAGCTTCATAATGAGCGGGCAGGTCGCGTTCTGCATCCTGCAGGTCGGAGAGTATCTGTGCATATACTGTCTGCACCGATGACCTGGCAATGCTCTTTGTTTGGTTGAAATCAGTAGTAAGGGCTATTGGCAGTTCACCGAAATAATTTACCAGATTGAAATAACAAAATGCACGCAGGAATTTCGCTTCGGCTGTATACTGCACTTTCACACTGTCGCGCATGGAAGAATTCTTTGCGTCGGCAATTCCTTCAATCACAGCGTTGGCGTTGTAAATGGTATGGTAGGCCGAGTTCCAGATTCGGGTAACAAAATCATAATTCGTCAACGTGACCTTACTGATGGCCAATGCATAGGCTGGTTTGTTCGCTGAACTGACATTGAATTCGTCTGACGATAAACCACTTGTGTAGACAGACAAGCCCGCAGCAAAGCTGTTGAGAAAAGGATCTGGTCTGGTACCATAACCATTGATCAGCTCGTAGTACACGCCAGCGAGAGCAGTCTCTGCCTGCGTCTCATTCTTGTACATTTTTTTTGCCGTGATGGAGTCGATCGGTTCATCTACCTCCACCAGTTTATTACAGGAAATGGCCGACACAGCCAATAACATATATATTGAAGACCGGAGTATAAGATTTGATTGTTTTCGCATATCCGTTCGGTTTATAAAGTGATACTTAAGTTGCCAACAATGATCGTTGGCATGGGCATGAATGAGCCAGACCTGCTGGATGGGTCCATCTTATGCCTGGTGATCGTAAAAATGTTGGAAGCTCTCACAGAAAAGTTACATGCCTGCAAACCGGCCTTCTTCGTTAATTTTTCCGGCATGGCATAGCTGAACTGTACAGCAGTCATACGCAGGTAGGATGTGTTTACAAATTCTGTTCCGCGGGCATCCGTGATCATACTGAATTTCGCATACTTCACCACGTCGCCGGGTTTGCGCCAATGATTGGCCAGCATATCCTCTGGCAGAATAAGATTGGCCATTCCTCCGGGATTGACTCCCACATAAGCGGGGGGGCCGATTTGATTCGAGTAGGCAAAGTTCAACGAAAGGCTGTATCGTTTCCAGGAGAGATCGGTACCGAAGCCTCCAAAAAATTTCGGATTGAGGTCGTATGCAAGCGACCTGTCATCATTCCCTGTTCCCGGAAATACATTGTAATTCTCTACGATCTGTCCGTCTTTATTATGATCTTCAAAACTATACTCTCCGGTGAGTGGGTTAACGCCGGTGACTTTTTTGATGTATACCATGTTCAACGATTCTCCGATCTTCAGCCTGGAGGCAAAGGGAGAGTTTTCCAGTCCGGGATAAGCGATCAGGGTATTGGTATTCCTGCTGATATTTCCGAATACTGTAAGCCGCAGGTCTTTTTTACGGATAATATCTGCTCTCACGGCAGCTTCGATACCCTGATTCCGCACAGTAGCTTCCCAATTGGCTCTCACTCTTGAAAATCCTGTGTACAGAGGAGTGGGTAATTGTGTGAGCTGGTTGCTGGAACGTTTGTCGTATGCGCTGAGATCGAGCGTGATCCTGTCATCCATAAAACCCAGGCTAAGCCCGGCTTCCAGCGAACGCAACGCTTCCCATCTGTATTGCTGATTCACGGGGATGATAGACACATAAGCCTGCACATCGCTGTAGGTGAACATCCGGCGGGTAGCACCTGCCGACGAAGTTGAATACCTGGGCAGGTATTCATAATCGCCTACATTGTCGCTACCAGTAATCCCATAACTGGACCTGAGTTTGATGAAGCTGAACCAGGATGGTAAAAGTTTTTGCAACCATTCTTCTTCTGTGGCAATCCATGAGGCACCTATCGACCCGAAATTGCCGAACCGGCTCCCTGGCGCAAAGCGGGAAGAACCGTCACGTCTTGCCTGCAGATTCAGGATATATTTCTGGTCCCAGTTGTAATTGATACGGGTGAATAAAGCTGCATATTTATAGTCGAATGCAGTATTGGATATTTCAGTAAAATTTGCCTGTGACACACTTTGCATCTGGTCGTCATTGGGAAAGTCCGCAGCCTGGACTGTGTTTGTTGTAGTGCTGGTAGTTTGCATGGTGGCTGCCAGCAAAACCGAAAGCCGGCCTTTGGCAATGGAGCGGGTGTAATTGAGTTGCGGCTCAAACGCCAGGTTATTATTTTTTGTACCACTGAACATGGCACTGCCTTTAAAGAAAATTCTTGCCCGGGGATCTTCAGCAGCGTATGGCTCCAAAATATCGTTGGTGTTCTGCATGTTCTGGTAGCTGAGACTTCCAGTCAATGTCAGTCCTTTGAACAAAGTATAATTGAGCGATAGATTGCTGTTGAGCACATTCGTTTTCTGCGTATTGATCTTAAGCAGTTGACTGAAAGGAAAATTATTGATATCCGGATTGGGATTGTAGGCCAGGTAGTTGAATTTGCCTGTTTCATCGAAAATCGGTGGTGCATTGGGAGGATTCACGAATCCGGCAGCAATATTATTGGTAGCCTCCACTTTCGATGCTGTGTAAGCAGTGGTGATACTGATACTAAGTTTCTGATTGATGCTGGTATGCCGCAGATTCAAATGAAATGTTGCCCGTTTATTACCACCTGACCTATTGAGTTCATCCTGTTGGGTGTAACCTGCGCCCAATCTGAAACTGGTGCGCTGATCGCCACCATTGAGAGACATAGACAGGTCGGTATTCTTACCCGGACGAAGCAGTTCTTTGATCCAGTTGGTAGAGCGGGTAGTGTCCCAAAACTTAAGATCCGGTGCATTATCCACGGTAGGAGTAATACCATCGTTCCTGAATGCTTCATACCGCATGTCGAGATATTCGCGCAGACTCATCATTTTCGGCATACGTGACACCATCGTTATCCCCTGTTGTAAATCCACGCTCAGCGACGTTCTTCCGGCCTGCGCTTTTTTTGTGGTGATGAGGATAACACCATTGGCCGCACGCGAGCCATAAATGGCCGTGGCATCGGCATCTTTCAGCACCTCTATGCTTTCGACGTCTCTCGGATTGATATTGAAGAACGGACTCTGTCCCCCGGTAAAATTCTTAATCCCGCTCTGCACATAACCATAAGAAACGCCGGTAGTATTGTTCAGTATGATGCCAGATTCCAATACCGTCTGCGGAATGCCATCGATCACATATAAAGGTTCGCTGATCATATTCGCATTAATAGAATTTCTTCCCCTGATCTGGAGCTTGACGGGAGAGCTGGCATTAGGTTCCATATAAGAAAATTCAAGACCAGTTACTTTTCCCTGCAGGGCTGCCATGGGATTCATAACGGGTTGACGCCGGATTTCCTCGCCACTTACCCTGGTGATATTTCCGGTAGCCAGTCTTTTGCTGGTGATGCCGTAAGCCTGCACCACGGCCTGATCCAGTTCATTGGTGGCTACTTTCATGGATTCAAGAATGCTGGTAGCATTTTTGGAGATCTTCACCACCTTTTTTTCATAACCAATACTGGTAAGTGTGATAGTGAAATCACCCTCCATACCTTTCAGGATAAAGCCTCCCTTTTCATCGGTCTGCGTGGCTTTGTTGGTGCCATTCACGGTAATGGTTACACCGCGGATAGGCGTACTGGTCTTTTCATCGAACACAAATCCTGTTATGTCCCTGCCTGCCGGCGCGAACAACTGAATGGGTGGTGGTAATATTTTTTTAGGCGAAAGCACAATGGTAGTGCCTTCTATGAGGAACTCGAAGGGTTGGTCTTTCAACACGGCGTCGAGAAATTCAGCCAGCGGCATTTTGGTAGCGGAGATGCTTACCGGTTTTGCATCATCGAGTGTGTTCCTGTTGGCGAACACCACATAGCCGGTTTGTTTTTCGATGGCAGTGAATACCTGCTTCAACGGAACATCCTTTCCGGAAAAAGTAACTGACTGTGAAAGACCGGTGGCAGCGGCACAAGTCAGCATGGTGGTGAGTAGTACGATTGTCAGCTTCATCGCAAGTAGCAGTTTGGTCAGGGGCCGGTAACCTTCATGAACGCTAAAAGGCAGCGCCACACCGGATTCCGGCCGGAATGCAGTTTTTAACATAAATTGCGTCAGTTTTACCGCCTGCTCATAATCAGGCGGGAGTTGTGAAAAAATGAACAAGGATTCTTCTGATCAACTCAAAAACACAGCCGGAGGTGTTGCAACCACTTCCGGCTTTTTTAAGCCGATCACCAGGAAAGGTTGATAATGACAGGTAAGGTTAATGATCGCAGATAAGGTTGGTCAATTACCCTGGAGCACTGTCAGCTTCCTTCCATCCAGTCGGAACTGCACTCCGGTCTTTTCAAGAATTTTCAATAGTCCTGCAAGATTGGTCTCCCGGCTGATCTTGCCCGAGAACCAGATATTGGGGATCCCATTTTCATATGCTACATCGATATCGTACCAACGCTCGAGTTGCAACATGGCATCAGCGAGACTGACATTTTCAAAATTGAAGAGGCCATTCTTCCAGGCCATCACTTTGCCCAGGTCTGCATCCTGCACGATGATCCTTTTGCTGCCATCGTTTTTCAGGGATGCCTGCTGACCAGGTAACAACATGGCCGTTTGTGCAGGCTCTTCATTCGTTCTCACCCTTACCACACCTTCTGTTAATGTGGTATTGATAGCTTTTTCGTTCGTATATGCATTCACGTTAAACTGCGTACCCAGCACTTCCACATCCATTTGTTTGTTCACGTTCACCACAAACGGGACCTTGATGGCAGGCCTTTCATTGAAAGCTGGCAGTTTGAGGCTCTTCACATGGAAAAATGCCTCGCCTGTTACCTCTACCCTTCTTTCTGTTGAATTGAACTCCACCGGAAAACGAATGGAGCTTGCTGCATTCAACCAGACTTCGGTGCCATCAGGAAGCGTGATCATGAACTGGCGCCCACGCGGAGTAGTCATGGTATTGTACTGTATTTCTTTATTGGCAGATTCCAGTTGGGTGTATTGGAGTTTTCCATTTTTCAGCGTCACCTGTGCGCCATCTTCCATGGCAACAATGCCATTACCAAGACTGTCCAGCACCATTTGCCTGCCATCTGCAAGGGTAAGTACAGCGCCATCTTTACCCGGAGCGATTTCCTGTTGTGTTGTTGCAACAGGCGGTGGCGTGGATTTTTTATTGGTAAAAAGATAAAAGGTCCCAGCTGTCAGTAATACCAGTACTGCTGCGGCAGCCCATGTCCATTTACGCATGCGATAGATCCTGCCAGTTTGTATTTCTTCCTTTGCATTCGCCTCAGGTTGATCCAGGCTCAGAATGCGCGCCAGCACCGGCTTCCAGGGCTGCATATCGAAATCCCCGGAAGCTTTCATGGCAAGCATCTCTCCTTCCATCAGTTGCTGCAGCAACTGCCTGGTTTCCGGCAATTCCATTGTCTGCTCCCATTCAGCATTTTCTGCTTCTGAAAGTTCACCGGCCTTGAAGCCCTGCAACAATTGTTTTATCCTGTTTTCGTCCATACGGGTAATAATAGAAACGCGGGTAAATGGATAGTACCATCGGATCTTAAAAAATTCCAAGAAAAGTCCAGAACACAACGGCAGGGATAAGGATGCCGTTATTCTTCAGATGCTCGCGGATCAGTTCCAGACTGATGCCCAGCGTATTCTTGACGGTCTGCACAGACAAGCCCAACTCCTCTGCGATCTCGGAAACAGGTCTGCCCTGCAGACGGCTCATTTCATAGATCTTTCTTCTTTGAGGCGATAATTTATCGATGGCCTGTTGCACCAGTTCCCGGGTCTGATGGAATTGTGTATCTGTTTCGATACCTGATTGTGAGGGAGCAATTTCCTGCCATTTGTCCAGCGCTTTCTTTTCCGTTTGTTTGCGCCGGAGCATATTGAGACATTCATTGACGGCGATACGGGTGATCCATGTCCGTGGAAATTCAACATCGGTCAGTTTATCCCGTTGCAGCCAGATGCGGATGAAGGTATTCTGGATAGCGTCTTCAACAGCCTGCTCTGATTTCAGCATGTTCAAAAGGTAAGGTTGCAGCAGGGGGACGTATTGATTGAACAATTGCTCAAAAGCCTGTTCATCTCCCTGACTGATCAGCAGCAGCAGCTCTTTTTCATGATATGATGTGGGCAGCGACAATAGTACGGAAGCTAAGTTTAGGTCTTGCAAACTAGGGAAAAAACAAATGGCAGCGGAAATAATTGTCGCGATTTTACAATTTGGAGCGATGGGGAATCTTTAACTTGAAGCGTATATACTTTAAAATGGTAAGTTTAAAAACTTTCCGTCAGTTGGCGCTTGCATGTCCGGAGACAGTGGAGCTGCCTCATTTCGAAAAAACATCTTTCAGGGTGAACAAGAAAATATTTGCCACGCTCTCTGAAGAGAAGAACCTGGGCATGATCATACTGACGCCTGAAGAACAATATGTGTATTGCAAATTCGACCCCCTATCTTTTTCTCCTGTTCCGGGGAAATGGGGATTGAAAGGTTGCACGCATGTGAATTTGAAGAAGGTGAATAAAGATGTTTTGAAAGAAGCGATGGATGCGGCTTATGAAGGAAAGCTAAGCAAGAAAAGTAAATGATGAATCTTCGCCTGGAGGCGAAGAAGTAGAAGCGACTGGGCACTGCGAAATAAAAAAGAGGCACACTGTGAAAAGCATGCCTCTACTCTTTTTTGAAGATGAATTATTTGATACCGTATTTGTGTTTGTAGCGATCAGACAATTGTTTGTGCTTGTCTGTAAGTTCAATTTGTCTGCCCTGGATGAAAGCAAGACTGATCACGTTGCCGCTCATGTCCAGGATATCACCATCAGCCACAACTATATTCGCTTCTTTCCCTTTCTCGATTGATCCTGTTTTATCAGCAACTCCAAGAATAGTAGCAGCATTCAGTGTAATGGCAGACAAAGCCTGCTCCCTGGTTAGTCCGTAAGCCGCAGCAGTACCGGCATTGAAAGCCAGGTTGCGCTGACGTGTATTGCCATCATCATCATTAATGGAAAACAATACACCGGCTTTTTGCAAAATGGAAGGTGTTTTGAAAGGCTGGTCCACATCATCATCGGCCATCACCGGCAGATCATGCAACTGGTTCAGCACAACAGCAATATTGTTCTGCTTCAGGAGGTCAGCAATCTGCCAGCTATCGGCAGCGCCCACCAATACTACATTGAACCCGAACTCTTTTGCAAAATCGATCGCGATCAGCATTTCCTTCACAATATTGCAATGCACGAAAAGCTTTTTGGATTGATCGAACAATCCTTTAACCGATTCAAACTTCAGATTGGTGGCTTCATGTTTGCTTTCTGCATAATAAGCTTTTGCTTCGCGGAAGAATGCTTTCACTGATTCGATCTGCTCCAGTCCGCGTTTCACCGGATCACCGGCAGGTTGCTGTGCAAACTGGAATCCCCGGCCACCGCCCCTTCTGTTCAATAAGGAAGGCATCCTGAAATGGATACCATTGTCTGCAGACACAACAGCGTCTTCCCAGTTCCAGGCATCGAGCTGCACTACTGAGGAAGAACCGGAGATCAGTCCTCCCTGCGGAACGATATTGGCTAAAAGAATTCCATTGGTGCGCAAAGTGTTGGTCACTTTTGAATCTGTGTTATACGCTACAAGACTCCTGATATTGGGATTGAGTTCGCCCAGCTCATTAACATCTACAGTGGCGCGAACGCTGCCCACTTCCACCAGTCCGAGATTGGAAGAGCTCAGGATCAGTCCGGGATAGATATGCTTGCCTTTGCAATCATAGATCTTAACATCCGCGATGGCGGCATTGGGACGTACATCCACGATCTTTCCTCCGCTCACTACCACCATTCCGTTTTCGATCACCTGTCCGTTACCGATATGCACCGTGGCATTAGTAAGGGCGAAGGTAATGGTCTGTGCAGGCGCAGGATACACGGTCTCCTGTGCAGAGAGCGCTCCCATCGATAACACAGCACTTATGAATAAAAAGATTCGTTTCATTTGTTTCAGTTTTCTGTTTGATTACTCGTTGATATTGTCTACGTCGATGGCCAGGAGACCGTGGCTGTGGAAATGGTCCATACAGGTATGGATCAGCTCCATTCTCGGCCTTGCGCGCTGGAACTGAGCAGCGCCTGCAGGTCCGGCAGTTCTTTTGGCTGCAGCCAGCTTTGCGATCAGCCTTGTTTTTTCAGCCTGGATCTGCTTGCGCAATTGTGCATCGCGCTCGCGATCGAAATAAACAGTACCATCTACAATCGTTTTCTCTGCAACGGCATAAATGGTGAGAGGGTTATGGCTCCAGAGAACGAGGTCTGCATCTTTACCCACTTTGATGGAGCCCACTTTATCATCCACATGCAGCATCCTGGCAGGATTGATAGTTACCATATTCAGCGCATCGATCTCACTCATTCCTGCATACTTGATACTCTTGGCTGCTTCCTGGTTGAGGCGGCGCGCCATTTCGGCATCGTCTGAGTTGATGGCAACATTCAGTCCCACCTTGCTCATGATGCTTGCATTCTGAGGGATGGCATCCACTACTTCCATTTTATACTGCCACCAGTCGGAGAAAGTACTGGCATTGGCGCCATGTGCTTTCATCTTGTCAGCCACTTTATAACCTTCAAGAATATGCGTAAAAGTATTTACCGGGAAACCGAATTTCTCCGCTACGCGCATGGTAGCGGTGATCTCGCTTTGCACATAGGAATGACAGGTGATGAAACGTTTTTGTTCATGATCTCAACCAATGCGTCCAGCTCCAGGTCGCGGCGAACAGAAGTGGAAGATGCCACTGGTGTTGCTGTATTTTTTTTGCCTTTTGCAGGAGCAGCAGCTGGTGCAGCGGCTTTCAGTGCAGCCTGGTAATCAGATGCACGCTGGAATGCATCGGTGAGCACCTGCTCAACGCCCATACGAGAATCGGGGAATCGTACATTCTGTTGAGAAGAGGAACGTTTTACATTCTCACCGAGGGCAAACTTGATGAAAGGATCAGCCCCCTGGAACTTCAGTCCTTCTGCATCCGCACCCCAGCGCAGTTTGATCAATTGTGTTTGTCCACCAATGGTATTGGCCGAACCGTGAAGGATATGCGAAGTGGTAACACCGCCGCTAAGCTGGCGATAGATATTGATATCCTCGGGATTGATATTATCACCGATGCGCACTTCGGAAGTAACGCTTTGCCCGCCTTCATTGATGCTCATCGCAGCAATATGTGAGTGTTCATCGATGATACCGGCTGTGAGATGCTTGCCTGTTCCATCTATCACGCGCGCGCCAGCATCGGAAAGATTTTTTCCGATGGCTGCGATCTTTCCATTTTTCACCAGCACATCAGTGCCTTCCAGTTTTCCATCTTTTTCAGAAGTCCATACCGTGGCATTCCTGATCAGGATGGTTTCCTGTGCGGGCATGGTCTCAAATCCATAACCTATAAAAGGATAGGTGACTTTCCCGAGATCCGGTGCAGGCTTTGGTTTGGCAGTATCAGGTTTGGCAGTGGCCTCTTTTGAGAAACTGGCCGTCCAGGTGAATGCATTGCCTGCACCATCCCTGCCGGAGCCGTTCCACACATTTCTATGAGCAACACCACTCATAATGGTTTCAACGGCGCGTGGTCCGCGGCCTTCAGTGAAACTGAGTTTCACCAGTTTACCATCATAAGAATATTTTCCTGTGAGTGTATCATTAGCGATGAAAGCAGCTGTGCCGCCATCTTTCAGCTCGAGTGTAAAACTCTTTGCATTGCTGGCAGTGAACTGATAAGTTCCTTTCACATCAAACCAGTTCTCATCTTTCACATTATACCTCGCGCCCTGCACCCAGTTTTGCAGGATCACCGTTTTGGCATCGAAAACATTTCCGGAAGTGATGATGAAGTTGGCGAGTTTGCCGACATCGAGGCTTCCTACTTTTTCGTATACACCCAACAGTGAGGCCGGAGTTTTTGTGAGCGCTTCCAGCGCCCTGGTTTCGCTGAGACCATATTCGATGGCTTTGCGAAGGTTGGCGGTGAAATCTGAAATATTGGAGAGGTCGGAAGTGGTGAAAGCGAAAGTCACGCCTGCTTTTTCCAGCGCTGCCGGATTGGTGGGCGCCAGTTCCCAGTGCTTGAGATCATCCAGCCCCGTGAAGCGGAGCTCATTGGGATCATCCGCGTCCATGGGCGCCGGGAAGTTCAGGGGAAGGATGAAGGCTGCTTTGGTGGCGGCGATCTCGCTTACGCGCTGGTATTCGTTGTTACCGCCCTTGATGATGTATTGAACGCCGAACTCTTTTGCGATGCGGTCTGCACGGAGATCGGCCCATTTATCGCCGGCTTCGAAGATCTGTGGCAGTGATTGTGTTTCGTTGAATGATTTGAGTGAGATATTCACACCTTCTTTCACGGGAGCAGTCTTGTACCACTGTGCATCCAGGTAGGTCTGGCGCAGCAGCGCGATGGTGCCCATCAGACTGCCGGGATAGCTTTGTGTGCTGGATCCTTTGCTGAAAGAATAATGGGCAGATGCTTTTTCCTTCACCATTACCAGGTTCTCTTTCTCATTGGCCAGTGTTACCACAGTGCCGGTACCGCGGGCGATACCATCTTTGGAATGCGTGAGCACGGTGCCGAAACCGAGATCACGGAGTGGCTTGGCTTTTGCATCATCTGCATTGAAGAGTTTGTCGCCCTCCACATCCGCGCGGATGGCCTGGTTCCAGCCGAATGCTCCTTTCTGGTTGCTGGTGAGCTGTTGCGGGCCAAAGAAATTGAAACCGCCTGCAGGACGTTGCGGGATGGCAATGCCATAATCACTGTAGATATCGATGAAAGAGGGATAAATGAATTTCCCTTTACAATCGATCACTGTTGCATCGGAGGGAATACTCACATTGGCCCCGGCCGCTACGATCTTTCCCTCCCGTATCAACAGCGTGGCATTGGGGATGGTGGTTTGTGCGTCGCGAACGAGTGTTGCATTGGTGAAGGCATAATGACTGGTCCTCGGATCAGCCACGCCGTTTACAGGCCAGGTGGTTTGTGCAGTGAGACTGACATGGAATAAACATATCAGCCACACCAGGAATAAAGGTTTCCCTGGTGGGTAGAACCCGGATTTTCTCATGACGTTAATTTTAGATATGAAAGATGAAGAACCAAATTACTCAAATGAAGTAATTTAGTCGGGTAAAAATTTGCTTAACCGGTCAATAGAATACATGAACATAGCTCCGTATATCGATCACACAATGCTGAAGCCTGTTATGACGTTGGAAGATGCGCGCAACTTGTGCGCAGAAGCCACTCAATATGGCTTTGCGGCTGTTTGCCTTCCACCGCCATTGGTGCGGAATGCAAAAGCTTTCCTGGATGGCAGTTCCGTAAAAACCGCTACAGTGATCGGTTTCCCTTTCGGTTACTCCGCAGCGAAAGCTAAGGTGTTTGAAGTGCAGCAGGCCATTGAAGACGGTGCCGATGAACTGGACATGGTGATCAACCTTGTTGCACTCAAGAACAAAGCCTGGAGCTACCTGGAAGGAGAAGTGAAACATATTATAGAAGCCGTTCATAAGAATGACCGCATTCTGAAAGTGATCATCGAGTCCGGTGTACTCACCGATGCAGAGATCATCGAGTGTTGCAAATTATATGGCGGCATGGGCGTGGATTTTTTAAAGACTTCCACCGGTTATGCAGAAAAAGGCGCCACACTGGAAGCCGTGCAACTGATGAGGTCTCACCTGCCGTCATCCATAAAGATCAAGGCTTCCGGCGGTATCCGCACGGCACAGTTCGCCCGGCAATTGATCGGAGCCGGGGCAGACAGGCTGGGATGCAGCGCCAGCGTGGCAATTGTTAAAGAAGAACAGGGCACTGAAGGCTATTAAAACATTGTTGTACTTTAGCGGCACAAATCGTCTCCTATATGAAACTGATTGGCGGCATACTGATACTGTTCATTTCATTGAACGCCACTGCACAGACCGATACCGGTACTGTGGTAGTGCATAAAGATCCGCGTATCGAATTACTGGTGAAGAAACAGATCGAGATCAATGAATTCACCACGCGCAATGCACGCAGGTCCGCGCCGGGATTCCGTATCCAGGTAGTGAGTACCAACGATCGTAACAAGGCTTTCACCGCCAAGTCCACCATCTACCAGCAATTCCCGGAACTGAAAGCATACCTGTTGTATCAAAGTCCTTTCTATAAACTCAAAGTAGGTAATTTCCTCAAGCGCGAAGACGCTGAAGAATACCTCACTGCCATCAAACAATACTTCCCTACCGGTGTATATATTGTGCGCGATGTAATTGAAGTAAACCCCGAGAAGAATACGGAACTGGAATAAATCACCGGTTTCTTTATATTTTTGACCCATGAGTACGCTGAAAGAAAAGATCCATAGCCTGGCAAAAGCCTTTGCACCTGATTTCATTTCCATAAGGCATCACCTGCATGCACATCCTGAGCTCAGCTACCAGGAGTTTGAAACTTCAGCTTTCATCCAGCAAAAATTACGTGATTTCGGTATCCCATTCTCAGTAATGGCAGAGACCGGGGTGGTTGGTGTAATAGAAGGAAAGAATCCCGGAAAGAAAGTGATCGCGCTCCGCGCAGATATCGATGCACTTCCTATCCAGGAAGAAAATGATATTCCCTACAAATCAACACGTCCGGGCGTTATGCATGCCTGCGGCCATGATGTACATACCACCTGCCTGCTTGGTGCAGCAAAGATCCTGAATGAACTGAAGAATGAATGGGAAGGCACGGTGAAACTCATCTTCCAACCCGGCGAAGAACGCAACCCCGGTGGTGCCAGCCTTCTCATCAAAGAGGGTGTGCTCACCAAAGCGCCCGTTCCGCAAGCGATATACGGACTGCATGTGCATCCGCAACTCGCCATCGGGCAACTCAGTTTCCGCGGTGGACAGGTAATGGCCAGCGCCGATGAGATCTATATCACTATTAAAGGTAAAGGCGGTCATGCTGCTGCCCCGCACCTCACTGCCGATACTATCCTTATTGCCTCACAGCTCATCGTGAGCCTGCAACAGATCATCAGCCGGAACAGGAATCCGCTGAACCCTTCTGTACTCAGCATCTGCTCCATCCAGGGTGGACATACCACCAATGTGATCCCGAGCGAAGTAAAACTGATGGGCACTTTCCGCGCACTGGACGAAGAGTGGCGCTTCAAAGCACATGAGCTGATCAGGCAGCAGGCTACCGGTCTCGTACATGCGATGGGCGGAGAGATCGATCTGCATATCGATGTAGGCTATCCTTCTGTATACAATAACGAAGCGCTCAATGCAGTAGCCCGCAACCTGGCGGAAGATTATGTTGGCAAAGAAAGAGTGGAAACCACTGAAGTGAGAATGGGAGCCGAAGATTTCGGTTATTACACGCAGCATATCCCCGGCTGCTTCTACCGTCTGGGTGTGATGAACGTGGAAAAGGGCATCACTTCCGGAGTGCATACCCCTACTTTCAATATCGATGAGAGCGCTATCGAAACCGGTATGGGAATGATGGCCTGGCTCGGAAGCCAGACCACCGGTTCGTTCTAAATTATCCGCGTTCCTTTCTTCTTGCAATATTCCAGAAGCCGAGCAACAATGCCGTTGCCGCACCTGCCAGCGAATTCCATTCGTGCGTGGCCAGGCCTTTTACCTGTCCTGCCTTGAAATAAGTCAGCGCCGGGTAGGCATAAGGGTAATACACCACTTTATCCCATTGCAAAATGATGAAGGCAACAATGGTAAGCCCGATGCCCAGCCCCATGCTGGTGATAAAATTCCTGAAACGAAGACTGAACCAGTATTGAATGGCTGTGATACAGAGTGATGCGATGTACATTCTCGCTGTTAATCGCAGCATCATTTCCAGCGGCGGCGCTTTTTGGAAAAAAGCATAATTGGAATGGAAAATATTCGCGATATAGCCTGTGGCCAGAATTGCCAGGTTGTAGAGCAGCAATGAAGCAAGCAGCAACAACTGGATCACCACGAATTTTGAAAAGAAAATATCTGCATGGCTGCGCGGCTGCATGTACACCATCTTCCAGGTATTGTTCCGGTACTCCGTCTGCACAACAAGGCTCGCGAGAATGGTCACATACATCGGGAAGAAGGCAGCGCCAAACTGCCAGACATTTTTCATATGGAATTCCCAGGGAATACTGGCCAGCTCATTAAATGCTCCGGGCTTAAGGATATAAGCGATCATGAAGAGCACCGGCATGGCAACGCCGGCAATGAATGCTACCCTGTAAGCGAGCGTACGCCTGCTTTTCAGGAACTCTGCTTTTGTATTGATCAGAAAACTGGCCATAACTATTGATTGGTGATTTGAACGAAAAGGTTTTCAAGATCGTGCTGCGCCACAGATACCTGGTACACATCAATGCCCTGCTGCACCAGCGCTTTATTGAGTTGTGCAGTACGCTCCCTGCTTTCGAAGCTCACGGAGAACTGCGTGCCGTTCACCTGCTGTACGGGGAATTCAGACAAGAGGGCGGCAGCTTTCTTTGCATCGCTCACTTCCACAGTGATCAGGGCTTTGTTGGCCTGCAGGCGTTGCAGTTCCTGCATCGATCCCTGGAATAACAATGCACCCTTGTGAATGATGCCGATATGCGTGGCCATCTTTTCCATCTCAGTCAACAGATGGCTACTCACAAGAATGGTCTTGCCCTGTTCCTTGTTCAATGATTTAATGAGTTCCCGGGTTTCGATGATGCCGCTGGGATCGAGGCCATTGGTGGGCTCGTCCAGCACCAGCAGTTCGGGATCGTTCAACAGGGCAACGGCAATGGCTAATCGCTGTTTCATACCGAGCGAGTAAGCGCCGGCTTTTTTGCCTGCGGCATCGGTGAGGCCTACGATGCGCAGGACCTCACCGATGCGGTTTCGCGGGCTGCCGGAACTGAGGCGGAACAGTTCCAGGTTCTCCTTTCCGGTAAGATGAAGGTAGATGGAGGGCGATTCTATCAACGCTCCGATCCGCTTCATGACAGGGATCCGATGGGTGGCTATACTTTCCCCGAAGATCTTTATGTTGCCTTTTTGATTTTTCAGTAAGCCCAGGATCAGCCTGAGCGAGGTGGTCTTTCCCGCTCCGTTCGGGCCGAGAAAGCCGTAGATACTGCCTTCAGGCACCTGCAGGTTCAACTGGCGGAGGATGGGTTGTCCGGACCGGAACGTGTAGTCCAGTCGCTGGGTTTCAACAAGAATGTTTTGCATGCTATTTCTTTTGGATGACGCTTTTTAGTTGCTGACCGCTGAGATGGATGGAAGTGCTGGAATCCGCATTCAGCAGCAGGTTGCCGATATTACTGTTGCTTATATCCAGGCTTGACCTGTTCTTCAGGCTCAGGTCCATTTCTCCTGCCTGGAAGTGGGAGCCGAATCCAATCAGAGACCTGTCACCAGTGATGGTAAGCTTACGGAAACGAACACCCGAACTATCTTTAATATCATCGTTAATGGAACTATTGATGAGTTGCAGGCTGATTCCTTCCGGCTCAGCTTTCTTACTATCTGCGCTAAGCGTTACCCCGCAATTTTCGATCAACGCGGTGTAGGCTGCGGGCAGGTAGAGCCAGACCGAATTCTGCCTGCGCTGATATTCCTGCTCATTATTCCGTGGATCGTTTCCGTTGAACCGGACACTATCAGCGTAGATCAGTACAGCATCTCCCTGGATGCTGAATTTCACGGGCTGATAATTTTCGTTTGTTGTGATTTCTGCATAGAGTGAATCCGATGGAATGACATACAGGTTTCGCAGATCCCTGAGGGTAATATTCTTTATTCCAGGAAAAGTTTGGGTGATCATGCCAGACTTTACATCCAGCCTGGTGAAATTCCCTGACTTGTATTTAATAATGATCGTGGCCACCACCAGCGCAGGAATGAGAATGAGGAGGCCGAAGATCAGCGCGATTATTTTATTACTCGTTTTCATGCGAAGTGTTGTTTCTTGTAATGATCAAAACGGGGTTTCAGTTCTTCCGTATTCATACCCAGGAGGTACATATTGCGGAATACCTGCGGCAGTTCTTTTTCCAGGAAAGCATCTTTCCGGTAATGGAGCGCCTGTTGCAATGCTTCCGGCGCAACAAAATAGCCGATGCCCCGCTGGTTCTGAATGATCTCCTGCTGCTGCAGGAAATCGTAGCTGCGCATGACAGTATTGGGATTCACTTCCAGTTGCACGGCCAGTTCGCGCACGGATGGCACCCGCTCGCCGGGTTTCCATTCCTTCAGCAGGATACGTTCGCAAACGTAGTCCGCAATCTGGAGGTATATAGCTTGTGATTCTCGGAATTGCATGATGAATGTTTTAAATCCTCAGATCTCTTTTTCTTTGAGCCTGTGAAAAGATGCCAGCCATAACAATGGCGGAAACCCATATTGCAGCAGGTATTTGCCGGTGTAGATCAGCCAGGCAGGCAAAGTGATCAATGCTTCACCGGAAGCATCAACAACTTTGTAAGCCAACAGTCCCTCATCTGCAAAATCACCTTTCGGTACCAGGTTGGTGGCTGTAAGGAAAATGCTGAGCCAATAAAGCAACCCAACTACCAGCAAAAGGATGAAAGTTTTGATGAAACTGAATTTGCTGAAGAAGATGGAACCCGCCATGAAAACGGATTGTACAGCAAAGTAAGCCAGGAGAACATAATAAAGGAAAGTGATCGGCACAGGCTCTCCCATGAACTCCTCCGAGCTGAATACATTGGCCAGCTTCACCCAATTGTACTCTCTGCCTCCTGAGGCAGCAACGAAATTACTTTTGGCAATGGGGTTGAAGATCTGCAAAGTGATGATGTCTACCACATAAAACACCAGGGTGTAACTGATGAAGAACAATACCACCGAATAAAGAATGGCCACCAGCAGCTTTTCCAGGTGCGATGCCGGCACACTCAGATAATTAATACCCCTGCCCTTGGAACCCAGTGAGCTGAAAATGGTACTGGCATATAAACAGCCGCTGGCAAACAATACAAAGTAATAAGTGCCGGTCTGAATCTGAGTGGGAACAGCGGATTCTCTTCTTTCCATCAGGAATAAAAAGATAAACCATAAAAGCACCAGGCCGCCAATAGCACTCAGGCTTAGAATATACCGTTGCCGGTTCTCCACCCAGTGCCTGCCCACCAGCAACCTGAATCTTGAAAAATCGAATACCTGATTCATGAATAATTTTTTCTTGGTTGAACAATGTTGATCAGGCGGCGAATGCCTGCTGTACCTGCTCACGGTTAAGGATAATCGCTTTATACAATAATTCCAGATCCAGCCTGCTCTCTTCTTCCCCGTCATTTTTCAGGATCACGGAATGCCCGCGCAAAGCGGATTCAGCATAGATAGCGCGTTTCACTTCTTCAGGATCGAAGCTCACGGAGAACTGGAGCTTACGGCTGATGTCCTCAATGGTCTGATCAAACAGGATACGGCCTTCGTCGATGATGGTGATGCGGTCTATCAGGCTTTCCAGGTCTTTCACCTGGTGTGTGCTGATCACCATGCATTTGTTCTCATCCAGCGCGCCGGCCATCACTCTGCGGAACTGGCTCTTGCTCATGATGTCCAAACCATTGGTGGGTTCGTCCATCAACAGAACAGAGGCATTGGAAGCAAGACCGAAACTGATCAGCACTTTCTTCTTCTGTCCATAACTCATATTGTGCAGGCTGCTGTCTGTTGGTATTTCGAACTCCTGCACATATTTATTGAACTGCTCCACACTGAAGCGGGGATAAAATGGAGCATGGTATTTCAATAAATGCTTCAGCGGAACATCACTGAGATAGAATTCTTCGGGAACCATGAATACTTCCTGTAAGAACGCCGGGATCCTTTTGCCGGGATCGAAACCAAGTACATCTATCGAGCCCTGGTCAGGAAATAGTAACCCTGCAATATTGCGAAGCAAAGTGCTTTTGCCTGTTCCGTTCTTACCCAGCAATCCGTAAATATGGCCGGACTGCAATTGAAGGTCGAGTCCGGAAAACACTTTCCGTTTCCGGTAGGAGAAATGCAGATTTTGGACCTTGATCATTGCTTGTGTTTTAGTGTACTACTTCAATAGTACACCCAAACATAAAATAGTTTTTTGGTTCCTGCAATTTTTTTTTCGAAGATTTTATTGGCGGTTCAACACGGGTTTATTTTTTACGCAGAAAAAGCGGGATGAACGGAATGACGTACATTGCAAACCTGTTTTTGGCAGGGTGCACTGGTTGAGGAAATCTCTTATTAAACCGCATTGTCATGTACTAAACTCGCCAGCGTTCCGTTAACTGCCTGATTAAAAGAACTTTATGAAAAAAGAACTCATCAGGGAGCAAGCCCTGGAATACCATTCCAAAGGAAGACCGGGCAAAATAGAAGTTGTACCAACCAAAGAAGCAAAAACCCAGCGCGACCTTTCGCTGGCATATTCACCAGGCGTAGCAGAGCCCTGCAAAGAGATCGCCGCCAATCCCGAAAAAGTTTATCAGTATACCGCCAAAGGCAATCTCGTTGCTGTGATCAGCAATGGAACAGCCGTTCTTGGTTTGGGCGATATCGGTCCCGAAGCCGGCAAGCCCGTGATGGAAGGAAAGGGTGTACTCTTCAAAATATTTGCAGACATCGATGTATTCGATATCGAGATCAATGAGAAAGACCCCGAGAAGTTTGTACAGATCGTAAAAGCACTGGAACCTACTTTCGGAGGCATCAACCTGGAAGACATCAAAGCGCCCGAGTGCTTTTACATAGAGCAGAAACTGCGCGAAGAGATGAAGATCCCCGTGATGCACGATGATCAGCATGGCACAGCCATCATCTCCGCTGCTGCACTGCTGAATGCGCTTGAAATACAGAAAAAGAAAATAGAAAAAGCTTCTTTCGTGGTGAATGGCGCCGGAGCCGCAGCCATGGCCTGCGCCAAACTCTACGTGAGCCTGGGCGCACGTCCTGAGAACTTCCTCATGTTCGACCGTAAAGGCGTGCTGCATAAAGACCGTGCTGATCTGGATGGCGACAAGAAACAATTTGCCACTACTGATAAGGCAGGGATCACACTTACAGATGCAATGAAAGATGCCGATGTGTTCATCGGCCTGAGCGTAGGTAATGTGGTAAATGAAGAGATGGTGAAGAGCATGGCGAAGAACCCTATCGTATTTGCGATGGCCAACCCTGATCCGGAGATCGCTTATGATGTGGCTACTGCTGCGCGCAAAGACATCATCATGGCCACCGGCCGCAGTGATTTTCCCAACCAGGTGAACAATGTACTCGGCTTCCCCTTCATCTTCCGCGGAGCGCTGGACGTACGCGCCACGCAGATCAACGAAGCCATGAAACTGGCCGCAGTACGCGCTTTGGCAGAACTGGCAAGAACGCCGGTTCCTGATATCGTGAACACCGCCTACAACGAAAAGAACATCGTTTTCGGTCCTGAATACATCATTCCAAAACCTCTTGATCCCCGGCTCCTGGCCACCGTATCTCCGGCAGTAGCGAAAGCCGCCATCGAGAGCGGGGTGGCGCAGATCACCATTCCTAACTGGGATGATTATGCGATTGAACTCAACAAACGCCTCGGGCTAGACAACCAGGTGATGCGCGTACTCGGCAGCAAGGCCCGCAAGGACCCAAGACGTATCGTATTTGCTGAAGCTGACAATCTTAAGATCCTCAAGGCGGCTCAGATCGCCTATGATGAAGGTATCGCCTTCCCTATCCTGCTGGGTGATGAGAAAAAGATCAAGAGCATTGCGCTGAGCAACAAGATCGATATCGACGAACTACCGATCATAGATCCACGCAGTGATGACCAGGAAGAAAAAAGAAAAGAATACGGCGAGCTCTTCTTCAAAAAGCGCCAGCGCCGTGGTATCAATAAATATGAGTCTGCCAAAATGATGAAAGACCGTAACTATTACGGTTGCATGATGGTGGAAACCGGCGAAGCCGACGGTATGATCTCGGGACTTACCCGTAATTATCCTGATACCATTCGTCCTGCCCTGCAGGTGATCGGCACCGAAGAGAATGTAAAGAAGATCGCAGGCATGTACCTGCTGCTCACCAAGAAGGGACCATTGTTCATGGCGGACACCACCGTGAACTTCAATCCCACTGCAGAAGAGCTGGCAGAGATCACGCTGATGGCGGCCAAGGAAGTGCGCAACTTCAACCTCACTCCGCGCATCGCATTGCTCAGCTATTCCAACTTCGGCAGCAGCGACAGCCCTGAAGCCAGACTGATGAGCAAGGCCCGCGAGATCATCAAACAAAAAGATCCCACCCTGATGGTGGATGGTGAAATGCAAGCCAGTGTGGCATTCAACCAGGACATCCTTCGCGAGAACTATCCGTTCAGCGAGCTGATCGGACAGGAAGTGAATACCCTCATCTTCCCCAACCTGGCTGCCGGAAACGTGGCATATAATTTACTGAAGGAAGTAGGTGGCGCCGATGCTATCGGGCCAATCCTGCTTGGACTGAAGAAACCAGTGCATGTTCTGCAACTGGGCAGCAGCGTGAGAAGTATTTATAATATGGCGTTGGTGACAGTGATAGATGCACAGCTGAAATGCGGCAAGAACCCGGAAGACGCAGTGAGGAAATCTCCCTGGTGGAAGCGGAACAAAAAGTAAGCTTGGCAATAAATCACTAATTTTAGCCGGTTATTGCTGTTGACACCTGTATAGAATTGTAGCTATGACGTTATTTACAGAATTTGGCCGTTACCTGCTGATGATCAAAGGCATGTTTTCCAAACCGGAAAATGGCAAGATGTATTGGAAAGAGCTCATGCACCAATGCGTTGAAATTGGCATTGGTTCATTGGGCATCGTGGTGATCATCTCTTTCTTCATGGGTGCGGTATCCGCACTCCAGACCGCTTACCAGCTGGTAAGCCCGGTGATTCCCAAGAGCACCATTGCACAGATCGTACGCGATACCGTGATCCTGGAATTCTCCCCCACCCTGGTTTGTATCGTACTGGCCGGTGTGGTGGGCAGTAAGATTGCCAGTGAACTAGGGAATATGCGTGTGAGCGAGCAGATAGATGCGCTGGAGATCATGGGCATCAATACCAAATCATACCTGGTAATGCCGAAGATCCTGGGAGCCCTGATCATGATCCCTTTGCTGGTAGTGATCTCCATGGCCCTCGGTATTTATGGCGGCCGTATTGCCGGTGTTGCATCCGGGGTACTTTCTGCCGCCCAGTACGATAAAGGTCTGCTTGGCAGTTACCAGCCTTACAATGTATTCTTCGCGCTGATCAAAGCCTATACATTCGCTTTCATCATTTCCAGTATTCCTGCTTACTACGGATACTACGTGGAAGGCGGGGCCCTGGAGATCGGGCGCTCCAGCACCAAGGCTGTGGTAGTGAGTTGTGTGGCCATCCTGTTTGCTGATTATGTACTGGCAGCACTGCTGTTACAATAAATTTCCCCGGCATGATCGAAGTAAAAAATCTAAAGAAAGGATTCGGTGATAAAACGGTCATCAATGATGTGAGCGTGGTGATGCAGGCAGGCAAATGTAACCTCATCATCGGCGCCAGCGGCAGCGGTAAGACGGTTTTCATGAAATGCCTGGTAGGATTGTTTTCGCCAGACAGTGGCGAGATCCTTTATGACGGACAGAATTTCACAGACATGGACGATGAGGCGCGCAAGGAAGTGCGTAAACAGATCGGCATGCTCTTCCAGGGTTCTGCACTGTTCGACAGCCAGACGGTAGAACAAAATATCATGTTCCCTCTCAATATGTTCACCAAAGACAGTTACCAGCAGAAACTGAAACGGGTGAACGAAGTTCTCGACAGGGTGAACCTGAAAGACGTCAATAAGAAATTCCCCGCCGAACTCTCAGGCGGTATGAAAAAAAGGGTGGGCATTGCCCGGGCCATTGTGCTCAACCCGAAATACCTTTTCTGCGATGAGCCCAACTCCGGCCTCGATCCGCAGACATCACTGGTGATCGACAAACTCATCAATGAGATCACCAAGGAATACAATATCACCACCATCATCAACACCCATGATATGAACTCCGTGATGGAGATCGGGGACCATATCATCTACATGCACAAAGGCGTGAAGGAATGGGAAGGAAGTAACAAAGAGATCATATTCAGCAAAAATGAATTGCTGAACGAGTTCATTTTCGCTTCCGAGTTCCTGAAAGATGCCAAGGACATGCGGATGCTGGAACAGACCGGCAAGATCGATAACAACAGGAATATGGACGACCTGATCAAATAACCCGTCCCTTCCTTTCCATCTTGACCCATTTCCCTTACTTTTGCCCAACTTTTAAATACCCGCTATGAGCATTTTAGTGAATAAACAATCCAAAATACTGGTGCAGGGCTTTACCGGTACGGAAGGAACTTTCCACGCTGTGCAGATGATCGAATACGGAACCAATGTTGTGGGCGGTGTTACCCCCAATAAAGGTGGTACAACCCATCTCGACAGGCCTGTGTTCAACACCGTAGCTGATGCCGTAAAAGAAACTGGCGCCAATGTTTCTATTATTTTCGTTCCGCCTGCATTTGCAGCAGATGCTATCATGGAAGCAGCAGAAGCAGGTATCGGCCTCGTGATCTGTATCACGGAAGGCATTCCTGTTCAGGACATGGTGAAAGCCAAACTGTACCTGCAGGGAACCAAAACAAGACTGATCGGTCCCAACTGTCCTGGTGTGATCACAGCGGGCGAATGCAAAGTAGGTATCATGCCTGGCTTCGTATTCAAAACCGGTAAGATCGGTATCGTATCCAAATCAGGAACTCTCACATATGAAGCTGCAGACCAGGTGGCGAAAGCCGGACTGGGTGTATCAACTGCAGTAGGTATCGGTGGAGACCCCATCATCGGGACCACTACCAAAGAAGCGCTCGAACTGTTCATGAACGATCCCGAAACTGAGGCCGTTGTGATGATCGGTGAGATCGGTGGCGGCATGGAAGCTGAAGCAGCACGCTGGTACAAAGAGCAGCCCAACAAAAAACCTGTGGTAGGTTTCATTGCTGGTCAAACCGCTCCTCCCGGACGCAGAATGGGCCACGCAGGCGCCATCATTGGCGGTGCAGAAGATACTGCTGAAGCCAAGATGACCATTCTTGCAGAATGCGGCATCAATGTAGTGAAAAGCCCCGCCGACATCGGCGCTACCATTGCAAAAGTGATCAAGAAGTAAGCGAAAGCTGAACCCGATATTGAAAAAAGGATGAACGCACTGTTCATCCTTTTTTCATGTACATATATCACGCCGGGCCGCTCATATACAGCCGTTGTTGAAAAATCTTCGTACATTCGGTTACTCCCGGCGCAGATTCCGCGCCAAGCTCCACTGTAGAATATCTCCATTTACTATCATTCCTTCTGCTGATCACACATTCGCAGATGTACACTTCGTGTCCGGATTTTCATTGCTTATCACTAATAACCTGATATATGAAAAATCGCTACACACCACTGTTTCTCTCCCTCTTCCTGGGAGCCAGTATCACTTTACATGCGCAATGCCCGCGACTGGCGGGAATTATGGTAGATGCCTGCGCCACCGGTAATACTGAAAGTCGTAATGAATTTATTTTCTGCGTGAATGGAAATACAAATTTGAATGTGGATGATCTCCGTTTTACCTTTCCAACCGGAGCTGCTATTGGCGCAGGAACAACAGACTTTGCTCCCAATACAGGCCTTGCCCCCATCGGCACCTGCCTGACTGTGCTGGATGATGGTGATGTGATCCCTGCCAATGCTCCTTTCATCATCTTCATGTCGAGCAATGTGGCGGTGGCTTACGACTTCAGTTCCTGGTGCACGGAATTTGGCCAGGTTTATCTATTGTACAAAACCAATCCGGCTCCGGTCCCTCCCGCTTTTCTGAATGAGACCAGTGTAGTGGGTGGTGAGCAACGCAGCGTAACATTCAATGTAAACGGCTCACCTGCCTGCGGCGCTACGTATACTTACGATGTTCCTGTGGGAACGGGCGTTTCAGTGGATGGCAATTTCTTTCGCTTCCCCGAGCCCACTGCAGGCGTGAGCCTGAGCCCTGGCTTTGTCAACAACGGATGCGCCTCTCCTCCCTTTGAGCTGCTGCCGGTTACCCTCGAAGGCTTTACCGCCAGTTACCGGAACAATAATGTGCAGCTCTCCTGGTCAACCGCCACGGAACTCAATGTCAGCCATTTTGAAATACTTAGAAGTTCCGATGGCATTCACTACGCCACTATCGGCACTGTTGCCGCCGCAGGCAATACATCTTCGATTACACGGTACAGTTATAACGATAATAATCCGTCTCCCAGCAGGAATTATTACCGCTTGAAGATCGTTGACCTGGATGGCAGTGCTGAATTCTCGAAGATCATTAGTATCCGCGCCAATGCCAGCGGCATTACCCTGAACAGTCTCTATCCCAACCCGGCCAATGAAGAGCTGGTGATCGAATGGAATGGGATCAGCAATCTGAAAACACAGGTATCGGTACGAAACCTTCAGGGACAGTTGCTCCAAACCCAAACAGTAACAACCCTTGCAGGCTTCAACCAATTGAAACTAAACACCAGTAAGCTGCCTGCAGGACAATATTTCCTCACACTTGATTTCGGCACAGATAATATGGTGCAATCATTCCTGAAACGATGAGGAACAGCAAAGTTGGACTGAACATAAATAAATTGAGAAGCCCCACGCATACTTTACGCTGGGGCATTCTCTTTTCCGCCCCACAGAGTGCCCTGTCGGAGCGGGGGTAAGGCAGAGCGGTCTTGAAAATAAAAGCGATAAAGCCTGGCTCTCCAATACAGCCCAATCCTCACCACAACCTCCAGCCTTCATTCTCCCGCGCCGGTTTATTTTCTCAACCGCAAAGCCTTACCCCTCCGACAAATTCCCCCTCCGGCAAAGGAAAAATCGTAAATTACAGTTACCCCCTCCTCCCTGGTCCCGCAACTAAATTTATTGTGTATGAAACATGTCTACCTGCTTCTCTTCATAGCATGTTACGCCCCCCTGATCCTGCCAGCGCAGCAATGCCCGCGCATTGTAGGCATCATGGCCAACGGATGCGGCACCGGCATCCAGGAAAGCCGTAATGAATTTATCGTTCTGGTGAACGGAAATGTGCCGTTGAACGTGAACGATCTCAATATCATTCTTCCCGGCAACGGCGCTATCACGCCCAGCAATGATGATGATTTTGCCGCCAATACCGGAGCAGTGCCTACCGGTGGCTGCATCTCAACGGTAGATGATGGCGCTATCATTCCGCCCAATACACCTTTTGTGATCTTTATGTCTAACCTGGTGGATGTAGTGTATGATTTTTCGTCACTTTGTGAACAATACGGCGCCGTATACCTGCTGTACCGGAACCTTCTCGAACCCCCACTGCCAACTTTTTTGAGCCAAAGCAACGCTGACACCATTAAAACTGTCACACTCGCGGTAAACGGTGTGGCTGCCTGTTACGCCAATTTCATTTGGAAGCAACAGGTAAAAGGTCAAAGCTCCAACGACGGCGATTTCTACCGGTTCCCGGAACCAGTAGATGGCAAAAGCGTAAGCAATGGATTTGTGAACAACGGTTGTGCATCCCCGGTACTGTACCAGAACTCGAACCCGCTATCCGGCTTCACAGCCACTTATGCAGAGCCAAGCGTACAGCTCAACTGGACCACCGCCATGGAGCTGGACGCCGCTTACTTTGAAGTGAACAGGAGCATCGACGGTTACAATTTTGCCAACGCAGGTACTGTTCAGGCGCAGGGAGCGGCAGGATCGGTTACCCGGTACAGTTATAATGATCCCGGGCCCGTACTCCGAAGAACTTACTACCGGCTAAGGGTCATCGACAGACAGGGCAATTCCGTCTACTCCCGGACCATCAGCGTACGCGCGGGGAACAGTGGCATAACACTGAACAACCTGTACCCCAATCCTGTCAGTGATGTGCTGATCGTTGACTGGACGGGCACCAACAGTGTGAAAACACAGTTGTCTATCCGAAGCCTGGGAGGAAAGATCCTTCAAACCAATACCGTAACCACTGTACAAGGCTTCAACCAGTACAGGCTAAACACTGCACAACTCAGTCCCGGCCAGTATTTCCTGAGCCTGGACTATGAGAATGATAACATAGTAGAGGTTTTCCTGAAGCGATGATTCGCTGAAGCTTAACCAGTCGGCAAGTCATATGGCCCCATGTTTGTACTGTAACAGCATCTCACATGGGGCCATAGGCTTTTTTTAACTTTTTGACGGTATGCAATCCTTTTTCATACCGCATCCCTTTCACGGAAATAAGAACCAGAACCATCGAAATTTGACGACCGGTAGTTCTGATTAGATTTAATACCTTGATTAAAATTTGAATGCATGTTGCTGAAAAAAATCCTGTTACTTATTCCATTATCCTTTTTATTGGTCCTAACCACTACAGCACAAAAAATGAATGCTTACGACAAACTATGGAAAAAAGTGGATTCCCTTCTCAACAAGAGCGGGCTTACTGAATCCGCACTCAAAGAAGTGAACCAGATCTATGCATTGGCCAAAAAAGAGAAGAATGAACCGCAGCAGATCAAAGCGCTTACCTATCGCATAGCACTCGACAGGGAAAAACAGGAATCGGAGCAGGCCGCTACTGCTGCTTTTGCCGCCTTCGATAAAGAGATCGCCGGCACTACAGGCAATACAAAGGCCATCCTGCAAAGCATTGCCGCAGCCAACTACTGGCAGTATTACAATAACCAGCGCTGGCGCCTCCGCAACCGCACAGCTACCGTTAACTTCGTGAAAGATGATGTGAACACCTGGTCAGCGGATGATTTTCATAAAAAGATCACCGAACTTTTCCAGGCATCACTCTCCAATGAAGCGCAATTGCAGCAGACAAAACTTAGTGGCTATGACGCCATCATCCGCAAAGGAAATGTACGCGAGCTTCGTCCTACCCTTTTCGACCTGCTGGCTCACCGTGCACTCGACTATTTCAAATCAGACGACCGCAATATCACCCGCCCGGCTTATCTCTTCGAGATCAACCAGGCAGAAGCACTGGCAGATGTGAACAGTTTTGTGTCGGCAAAATTCCAGACAAAGGATGAACTGTCCAACCAGTTCAAAGCGCTTCAGCTCTTTCAGCGCCTGCTGAAATTCCATCTCAACGATGCAAAACCAGAAGCACTGGTGGATGCCGATATCGAACGTATCGAATTTGCCAACACTTACGGCACCATGTCCAATAAGGATGAACTGTACAAACAGGCGCTGGAAAAGCTCACGGCAAAATATGGCCGCCAGCCCTTTGCAGCACAGGCATGGTACCTGCTGGCCAGTTACTATTCCGGCCTGGCAGGAAGGTACAATGCGCAGGCGGATACAGCCCATCGCTATGAATATGTAAAAGCAGTATCCATCCTTAACCAGGTGCTGGAAGACAAAACCCCATCTGAAGGAAGGGCCAATAGTTACAATCTCCTGCAACAGATCAAACAACCGGTCCTTGGACTGCAGGCAGAGAAGGTGAATGTACCCGCTCAAAACTTCAGGGCCCTGGCCACTTTCAGGAATATTTCCAATTTACAGGCGCGCATCATCAAAGTGAATGATGACGAGCTCGATGAAAACCGCTGGGATGATAAATACTGGAACAAACTCATCAAACAACCTGCATTCAAAACATTCGTGCAACGCCTGCCCGACACGAAAGACTATCAGCAACATACAACCGAAATTCCCATAGCCGGCCTTCCCGTTGGTAAATACATCCTCCTGGTAAGTCCCGATGAATTCTCCCTCACCAGGCCGATGGCAGCACAGCATTTCTATGTTTCCAATATCGCTTACATATCAAGTGAGCACAATCACCATGTATTGAACAGAACAACCGGCGAACCCATCGCCCGCGCTGCCGTTCAGATCTGGAACAGGTATTATGATTACAAGGCCAGCAAGTACCAGGACAGGAAGGGCGAGCAATTCGTAACCGATCAGTACGGCGCCTTCACCGTGTCCCGTTCAAAGACAAGGGATGATAACCAGTACCGGATCGAGATCAGTGCAGGAGAGGATCGCCTTGCCATCCAGGACTATCAATACAACGGCTCCTACAATCCGAATGACAATATTCAGAAAGAGACCAACAGCACCTTCCTCTTCACAGACCGCGCTATCTATCGTCCTGGTCAGATCATATACGTGAAAGGGATCATGGTGAACAGGAATAATTTGGGCAACAAATCATCCATCATCACCAATCGCGCCACTGTGCTGGACCTGATGGATGCAAACGGACAGAAGGTGAGCAGCATCCCCGTAACCACCAATGCTTACGGCTCCTATTCAGCCCGCTTCACATTGCCCACAGGTTTGCTCAATGGCAATTTCAGGATCGTGGACACTTTCACTAAATCCGATGTCAACTTCAATGTAGAAGAATACAAACGCCCGAAATTTGAAGTCACCGTTGATCAGCCAACCGGCACTTACAGACTGAATGAAACCATTACCGTGGAAGGAACTGCCAAAGCCTATGCCGGCAATAATATCGACGGAGCCAGTGTGAGCTATCGCGTAGTTCGCCGGAATATCTATCCTTTCTATGATTATTATTTGCCCAAGATCTGGCCTCCCGGCAGAATGGATGAAGTGGAGATCACCAATGGCACCACCACTACAGATGCCAATGGTAAATTCAAGGTTAGCTTCAGTGCATTACCGGAAAGCAATGCAGATAAAAAATCGATGGTCAGGTTCATTTATCAGGTAAGCGCAGACGTTACTGATATCAATGGCGAGACCCGAAGCGGCAATACCAGCGTGAGCGTGGGTTTCCAGGCTTTGGTGCTTAGTGTGGATGCTGAAAATGAATTGCCTGTTGACAGTCTTGCTACTATCCGGGTCAACAGTACCAATCTCAACGGCGCATTCGAAAAAGCAACCGTAACACTGAATGCTTATCCTTTGCAAGCGCCCCAGCGCCAGTTCCGCAGCCGTTACTGGGAGCAACCCGATGAATTTGTATTGACGGAAGAAGAGTACCATCGCCTCTTCCCCAATGATATTTATAAAGATGGGAACCAGCCATCCAAATGGCAACGCGGCGCCAGTGTACTGAACATTACAGACACAACCAGCACCGATGGTAAATTTGCTACAGGCAAACTGAAACTGCCCGCAGGATGGTATGTGATCGAAGTGACCACCAAAGACAAGTTCGGAGAAGAAGTGAAAGCACTCAAATACCTGCTGCTTTCCGCCGCCACTGATCTCCATCCGGAAGCCTACTTCGCCATCGATTCGAAGAAACAGCCCTATGAACCGGGACAGACCATTCAGTATACCATCAAAACCAACCTGGGCAAGGCTTTCATCATTCGAGACCTGGTTCGTAAAGATGAAAAGTATGTAAAGGACTTCATCACCCTCACACAAAACAAACAATCCTTCACCATTCCCGTTACCGAAGAAGACCTCGGTAATATTGGCGTAACGATGGCTTTTGTGAAGAACAACAGGTTCTATACCGCCAGTGACATGTTCGCAGTTCCTTACAGTAATAAGGAACTGAAAATAACATACGAAACCTTCCGCGATAAAACGCTTCCCGGCAGCCAGGAAAAATGGAAAGTGAAACTGAGCGGCTCGAAGAATGAAAAAGTAGCGGCAGAAATGCTAACAGCCATGTATGATGCGTCCCTGGACCAGTTTGTGGACCATAGCTGGAATAAGCCTTCGCTCTATCCACAGCTTTATATGAACAAATACTGGAACGGCCGGGCCAATTTCGCATCTGTTCAGGCAGACAGGAAAAATATCAATACAGACTATCAAAGTTTCCGCAAGGAGTATGATGAGCTGGAAACGGGAGTTGATGTAAATGGATATTTCGCGGGAGTTGGAAACGAAAGACTGATGTACATGCGCAGTGCCGCGCCGGCAGCAGCAAAGAAGGAAATAACGCTTGCAGATGGCGTCCCCGTTGCACTTGAGGCGAGTGCAGAAGCAGGCAACAGCAAAGATGAGGCTTTTGCTCTTGCTGATTCAACAAGCAGCAAATCTGCTCCTGCTCCTTCACCATCCGTTCGCACCAATCTCAACGAAACCGCCTTCTTCCTTCCAGAGCTTCAGACAGATGCCGATGGCAATGTTGAATTCTCATTCACTATGCCTGAAGCCCTCACCACCTGGAAATGGATGATCATGGCGCATACCAAAGAGCTGGCCTTCGGCTATAGCACCAAGAACATTATCACTCAGAAGGAGCTGATGGTTCAACCCAATGCGCCCCGCTTCCTTCGCGAAGGAGACCGCATCGATTTCAGCACCAAGATCGTGAACCTGAGCGGTAAAGAGCTCACCGGACAGGTACAGCTGCTGCTCGTCGATCCATCTACCAATCAATCCGTGGACGGCTGGTTCAACAATGTAATGCCGAATCAGTATTTCACAGTGGCAGCCGGACAAAGCACGCCCGTGAGCTTTTCCATGCTGATCCCTTATCAATATAACCGTCCGCTTACCTACCGTATAGTAGCTGAAGCCAAAGGCGGAGAGCAGAGCCTTTCCGATGGAGAGCAAGCCATCCTGCCCGTAGTGAGTAATCGTATGTTGGTCACCGAAAGCCTGCCACTCCCGATGCGTGGCAATGGCAGCAAGGATTTCAGCTTTACCAAATTGTTGCAGAGCGGTGGCAGCGAAACACTGGGCCATCAATCCCTCACTGTTGAGTTCACCACCAATCCTGCCTGGTATGCAGTGCAGTCGCTGCCCTACCTGATGGAGTATCCTTACGAATGCGCAGAACAATTGTTCAATCGCTATTATGCCAATGCACTTGCCACCAATATCGCCAATTCAACCCCAACATTGAAAGCCACTTTCGAGCGTTGGAAGAATGCGGACACCAGCGCCCTCCTGAGTAACCTGATGAAGAATGAAGAACTGAAATCAGTACTCCTGCAGGAAACGCCCTGGGTATTGCAGGCGCAGGATGAAACCAAACAGAAGAAACAGATCGGTCTGCTCTTCGATATGGTTCGCATGAGCACCGAGCTGCAATCATCCCTCAATAAACTGCTGGACCTCCAGAGCAGCAATGGCGGATTTGTGTGGTTCAAAGGCGGTCCTGACGACCGCTATATCAGCCAGTACATCGCAACCGGCATCGGCCGTTTAAGGCAGCTCAATGCATTACCGAAGGATGCGGAAGGTATCACCGGTTTGATCGAAACCATCGTTCCCTATCTCGATAAAAAAATAAAAGAGGATTACGATTACCTGGTGAAGCATAAAACAAAGCTCACTGATAACAATCTCGGCTATACGCAGATCCAGTATCTCTACATGCGCAGCTTCTTCCCCGAGATCAAGGTTCTGGCTGCCAGCAAGACTGCCTACGATTATTATCGCAAGCAATCGCAGCAGTTCTGGCTGAAGCAGAACCGTTACATGCAGGGCATGATCGCCATTGCGCTGAACCGCACAGGCGATAAAACTGTGCCCAAAGCCATCATGGCTTCCCTGAAAGAAAATGCGATCAGGAACGAAGAGATGGGCATGTACTGGAAAGAGACCAATACTGGTTACGGATACTACTGGCACCAGGCGCCAATCGAAAAACAGGCACTGCTCATCGAGGCATTCAAGGAAGTAAGCAACGATACAAAAGCAGTGGAAGACGCCAAAACCTGGTTGCTGAAACAAAAGCAAACACAGAATTGGCGCACCACCAAAGCCACTGCCGACGCGGTTTACGCTTTATTGTTGCAAGGTAATAACTGGCTCGCATCAACACCGGAAGTGCAGGTTACACTCGGCAGTCAAACGCTCCGCAGCAATGAAAAGAACCAGGAAGCAGGCACCGGATACTTCAAGGATGCGATCGAAGGCAGCAAGGTGAAACCTGAAATGGGCAATATTAAAGTGACCGTGAGCAATGCAGCCAACAGCGCCGCTCCCAGCTGGGGCTCTGTATACTGGCAGTATTTCGAGGATATGGACAAGATCACACATGCAGCCACACCGCTCAACCTGCAGAAAAAATTATTCGTTGAAAGGAATTCAGATCGCGGACCGGTTCTCCAGCCCGTGAACGAAGGCGATATCCTCAAAGTTGGAGACAAAATAAAAGTACGCATAGAACTGCGAGTTGACCGTGATATGGAGTACGTGCATATGAAAGACATGCGCGCAAGCTGCATGGAGCCCGTGAACGTGCTGAGCGGCTTCAGATACCAGGGTGGCCTCGGTTACTACGAAAGCACCAAAGATGCCAGCACCAATTTCTTCTTCGGATATCTCCGCAAGGGAACCTGGGTGTTCGAATACCCGATGTTTGTAACCCATACCGGTAATTTCAGCAATGGCATTACCACCATCCAGTGTATGTATGCGCCGGAATTCACTTCACACTCCGAAGGAGTAAAAGTTGTAGTGGAAAAATAGAAAGGGCGACATAATTTTGCCCTCATGCAAATCGACATCCTCATCATAGGCCAGGGCATTTCAGGAACCTTCCTCAGTTGGTATCTCCAACAGGAAGGTTTCTCTTTTTTGGTGATAGACCAACCACAATCCAATACAGCCTCCAAAGTGGCGGCAGGAGTTATCAATCCCGTTACCGGCCGTCGCATCGTCAAAACCTGGATGATCGATGAAGTATTGCCCTTTGCATTGAACGCTTACCAGTTGCTAGGTGAAGCAATCGGCGTAACGGCCATCGAACAGAAGAATGTGATCGACTTCTTCCCAACTCCACAGATGAAGGTGAGTTTCGATAAAAGATTTGAAGAAGACCAGCAATACCTCGCGAAGCCATCAGACGAGAACAATTTCCGCCCCTGGTTCAATTACGATTTCGGATACGGGGAAATACAACCTGCTTACCTGGTAAATCTCCCCGGTATCCTACCTGCTTACCGGCAGCGTCTGCTCAATAACCAGCAGCTCCGCGAAGAATGGTTCAACCATGAACAATTGCAAGTGAGCAACCACAATATTCAATACAAGGATATAACGGCTACGCACATACTATTTGCAGATGGTATCACCTCCGCATCGTCTCCTTACTTCAACGCTTTACCCTTCGCTCCCAACAAAGGTGAAGCCCTCTGGCTGGAGATCCCCGGCCTCCCTGATACGCACGTATTCAAACGCGGCTTCAGCCTGATCCCCTGGAGCAGGGATGTGTTCTGGCTTGGCTCCACCTATCTCTGGGAATTTGATAATATCGATCCCACGCCCGGCTTCGGACAGTTTGCGGAGACCTGGTTGAAACAGACAGTGAAGCTACCTTACAAACTGCTGGACCATAAAGCCGCAGTTCGTCCGGCCACCCTGGAACGCAGGCCATTCGTGGGCTTTCATCCGGTTCACTCACAGGTGGGGATCTTTAATGGAATGGGAACGAAAGGATGTTCACTGGGTCCCTTCTTTGCCCAACAATTGGCAAAGCATCTGCGTTATGGAACCAGCATTACGCCTGAGGCGGATGTTCAAAGGTTCAAAAGGATCCTTTCCAGGTAAGACAATTCAAAAGATCACTATCGCTGTTCCTGCAATGCCGTAGGCGCATAACCGAACTGCTTTTTGAAAGCGAAAGAAAAATGGGACAGGTTTTCAAATCCTACTTCATAGCATACATCCATTGGCTTCACCTTCTTTTGTGATAACTGGAAATGCGCCAGCTCCAGCCGTTTCTGCGTCAGCCATTTTTGCGGAGTGGTTTGAAATATTTTCTTGAAATCCCTTTTGAAAGTGGTGAGGCTTCTGCCCGTGAGATAACCGAATTTTTCCATCGGCATATTGAACATGTAATTCTTCTCCATGAATCCCAGCAGGTCTATTTTCCCGGGCTCTTCAAAATTACCCAGCACTGCATCGATCTTCTTATCGATGGAACGCAGGATGGTAATGGCTTCTGTGATCTTCAACGAAGCAATATCTTCCGGAAAAGGATCTTTCATTTCAAAATAAGGGATCAGTGAAGCAAGGCAACTTTTCAATAACGGATGCTCTTCAAAACTCATGATCCTGGGCTGCGGTGCAGCCGCTGGTTTGAAATGAATATTATCATAGAATCTTTTCAGCCTTTCAGTAGTCAGGTGCATCACCACTGTTTTGTGAGGCAGACCATCCTTTGGATAATTGATGATGGTGGCCAGTTGATTCCTGGGGATGAGAAAAATATCCCCGGCCCTGAAAATCCTTGTGCCATCGGGTTGCACAATTTTGGTTTCTCCCGATATGAACCAGATCAGCATATGATGTTCGAAAGCGATCTCCGATTTGAAGAATTTGTCATCATAACAGCTCAGCTTGATATCCGGTGTAATGTATTGCGCCTGGTACTCCATGATAAATAAGATTCAAAAGTTACGTAAAGTTCAGAAGAAATTTTCGCGTACGCTTTGTTGAGGAGACCTAATTTCTTTGTTGAGAGGAGCAGGTTTTTGCGCAGGAAGAACTACTTTATGGAGCCGGCCCAAACAGGTCAGCTCCATAAAGTAGTGTTGGTTCACTTGAATTTATCCAGGTAAAACATGATTGAATAGATACTACATCCGATAGTTAACAAGTAGTATAAGAACAAATGAAATTTACCTGGTGGTTTATTAAGTTCAAGTTTTGCAATGATCGGCCAGGTACTCACTAATCCTATCAACTTCAGGATATGAGTAATTACCACAAATCCCAGCAGAAGGACCATGAAACCTTGAGCAATGTAGGATAGCATATTCAAAGTATTTTATAGTAACGAATTGTTATGGATTTGGCGGGCCACCAGGACCGGGACCGGGGCCGGGCACAGGGCCGTCATCATATGATCCGGCTTCACTAAAATAATCTTCTACCCAGGCTGTGCCTATGACCGCTGGATCTCCCCCGCAGGTATATACCATTTCAACTACTTGCTCAGCAACCAATTGACTCATGCTTTGTTTTGTCATCAGATAATTAATGATGTCATTCTTATGCTGATCAAAGAATTCCCGGTCGCTATTGAAAAAACTATGTGGAATATAACTAAAGCCGGAACCAGCACCAGAACCGCTACCAGGATTGGGATTAGGCGTAGGCGACGAAACAAGCGGCGGTGGCGGAGGAGGTTCTTCAACACTTGGCCAAAAGCACTTAATAACATTATACACCATTATTGCAACGTTTACTACTGTTGCCACCCTTCGGCCAATCAATTTCACTGCCGCTATTACAGTTTGCCTTGAAGCTCCGGCAAGGACTGATCTATAAAGAGCTTTTGCGTCAGCTATTCCAATAACTGCTGAAATAGCACTTAAAACACAATCCATAGGGTCACCGGATGGTGTTAAATAATATTCTGGAGCAGGAAACTGATCGTAAGTACCAATAGTACCTCCTCCCTGGATATGTCTTTCTTTCGCAACTTCAAGTAATCCAAACAGGAGAATACCAATATTGTCTGTGCCGAATTCCAGTTCCAGATCAATGTTGTGCTTCACCAGTGCAGCATATTTGATTTCTGACAAGGTAGCGTTTACAACTGCCAGTGCTGACTGATTACTTGGATTTGTTGTTATGATTTGAAGGTATCCCTCATATTGGCCGATCGCATTGGCAAAGATGGGTGGTGGTGGATTGAGCAATGAATTTTTAGCGCCTGAAGAAACCGGGGTATAATCACCAGTTTTTGAACAACCCACAAGAAAAATTATGATACAGATTGTAATCGATAACTTGGAAAATTTCATAGCGGTTTAAATTTTGGAAGGACTAGAATAGGTTTAATTCATTTGATTACTATCAAATACTTCGAATATCCATTAATTAATATAAGAAGAAATCCCAGGATACCCAACAAAAAACCAGGAGCTATCCTTTCGGACATTCCTGGTCTCTGATAAACTGTATTCTCAATAAAATGTAGAAAAGTAAAATCTATTCGCTAGGCAGCAATTTTATTCATATTCAATATTACCAGCGGATCCTGCTTCAGCAGTTTACTCATAGCCGTGAAAAGCGCAGGCAGTTCTTCGCGCATGCGAAGCGGGTTCTCAAAGAACACTTCCACGCTCACGGCCCAGAACTCGTGATAGTTGGTGCCGGCATAATCTCCGAGAATATTCTTCTCTCCCCTTTGCATACCTTCAAAAATGGGGCGCGCAACCTTGGAGAAATTTTTGAATTCCTTTTTGAAATGTTTGTCCTCTTCCGTTTGTGTGATGAAGTTCACATACGTCAGCGCATGCCCCATTTCATGAAGGCCCACATTGCAGTTGGGCATTTCGCCACTCACGCCTTTCATGAAATTATCCCAGCTGAGATAAATGCCGCTATGGTCCACATGGCCCTGGAAGGGACGCGAATAAAATCCATAGTGATAATCATCTTTCAACACATAGATATCGCGGAAATAGTTGAGCAGGAATTTATCGAGCCCGAAAGTCAACTGCACAGAAACGGCACTGATCAGGATCGGCATTTCGCTGCTTTCCTGTACTTCTATATAATGAAAGCGCTTGGCCTTCCGGAACAGGAAAGTGCGGAACAGGAATTTGCGCTGCTCCTCCAGCGTGAGACGATTGTAAAATTTCAGGTGTTGGGAAACAATAGAATGGTAGAAGGGTTCCTGGGCAAGGAACGATTTGTGTTGCCGCTTTACATAAAACCGGTTAAAGCACTCGGTCACCGGTCCATGAAGCAGGATAATAGCAATCACCACCAGGGAAATGACCAAAATTTCCATAAGGCTCATTTTTCTTTTCGTGAATAGAGAGGTACGTTGCGTCAACGGTGGCTTTCACAAAGAATGGATTCGTTACGGTGGCGTTTCAGGGGAGGTGGAAGGAGAGTTTTTAGTAACTGAATCGGGAACAAAATAGAAAGAATAATTTGAAAATGGAAGTACCCCCACACAAAATTATGAAAGCATTACCTTTGCCTCCCCCACTGCTCCCAAAGCATTGGTTTACCATTGATATTATAAAAAATCAACATAAGCATGTACAGAACTCATACCTGTGGCGAACTGCGCATCGCACAACAGGGCCAGGAGGTTACGCTGGCCGGATGGATACAGAGCGTTAGAAAATTCGGAAGTATCACATTCGCCGACCTGCGGGATCGATATGGCATTACACAACTGCTTTTTGGAGAAGAACTTAACCAGCAGCTGGATCAGCAACCACTCGGAAGGGAATTTGTGGTACAGGCAAAAGGTACAGTTACCGAAAGGACCAATAAGAATCCCAATATCCCTACAGGTGATATCGAGATCAACATCACATCTTTTACCGTTCTCAATAAATCAGCAGTGCCTCCCTTCACCATCCAGGATGAAACCGATGGGGGGGACGATCTGCGTATGAAATACCGTTATCTCGATCTTCGCAGGAATATCGTAAAGAAAAACCTGGAGCTGCGTTTCGCCGTGGCCAAAGCCGCCCGCGAATACCTGAACAATAACCATTTCATGGATATCGAAACGCCCTTCCTCATCAAGTCTACTCCCGAAGGAGCGCGCGACTTTGTAGTGCCTTCCCGCATGAATCCGGGTCAGTTCTATGCACTTCCCCAAAGCCCGCAGACCTTCAAGCAACTGCTGATGGTGAGCGGATACGACCGTTACTACCAGATCACCAAATGCTTCCGTGATGAGGATCTTCGCGCTGACCGCCAGCCTGAGTTCACTCAGATCGACTGTGAAATGAGCTTCGTGGAGCAGGAAGATATCCTCAATATGTTCGAAGGCATGGTGAAACATATCTTCAAAGCCGTCAAGAATATCGACTATACAGAACCGGTAGCCCGCATGACCTGGGAAGACGCCATGTGGCAATACGGCAACGACAAGCCGGATATCCGCTTCGGCATGCAACTGCTCAATATCAAATCCGCATTCACACTCAATAATGAACTGCCTGCAAAAGGACAATTGCTGGAAGGCACAGACTTCAAAGTGTTCAACGATGCAGAAACGGTGATCGCTATCGCCGTTCCGGGCTGCGCCGAATACACCCGCAAACAAACCGACGAACTAACGGATTGGGTTAAGCGTCCGCAGATCGGTATGCAGGGACTGGTGTATATCAAATGTACTGCCGGTGAAAATGGAGCCATCAGCTACAAGAGCAGTGTAGACAAATTCTTCAACGAACAACAGCTGGGCGCCATTGCTACAGCCGCAGGCGCCAAAGCCGGCGACCTGGTGCTGATCCTGGCAGGCCGTGAAGAACGCACCCGCAAGGCAGCCAGCGAGCTCCGCCTGGAAATGGGTGAACGCCTCGGCTTCCGTAAGAAGGATGAATTCAAATTACTCTGGGTAATGGACTTCCCGCTCTTCGAATATGCAGAAGATGATAACCGCTGGGTTGCCCGCCACCACCCGTTCACAGCGCCCAAGCCTTCCCATATCCAGACCATGATCGATAATGATCCTGTGATCCACGATGCAGCCAAATACCTGGAGCATCCTTACAATCATATCAAGGCCAATGCCTATGATATGGTGCTGAACGGAAACGAGATCGGCGGCGGCTCCATCCGTATCTTCCAGCGCGAACTGCAGGAGAAGATGTTTGCGGCACTGGGCATGAGCAAGGAAGAAGCCCTGCACAAATTCGGATTCCTCCTCGGCGCCTTTGAATATGGTGCACCTCCACACGGTGGTATCGCATTTGGCTTCGACCGTACCTGCGCCATCCTCGGTGGCAGCGAAAGTATCCGCGACTTCATCGCTTTCCCCAAGAACAACAGCGGCCGTGATGTGATGCTGGATGCACCCGCCTCCATCGATGATAAACAATTGGATGAATTGTCCATCAAACTGGATGTGAAATAAGAAGCTTCAAACTCTTTAAATATAAGGCTGCTCTAAAGGGCAGCGTTTTTTTATGGAATTTTATAACCCAGAATCAGTTAAATTAGTAATAGAGATCAGATGATCATTCCCCTTTCCAAAATCATAACGCCCATGAAAAGTTTTTTTTCCCTGATTGTCCTCGTTTTACCCTTGACGTTATTGGCCCAAAAACTGGTGGTTACCATTACACCCGACACAACGCAGGTTTCTCCTTTCCTGTTACTAGCGCGCGACTTTGCTTCCGGTGAAAACGATACCCTGCTGAACTTCTCCGGCAAACAGGGAAAAACAATTGATACGTCCATTCAGATCAGCAGAGTATTTGTATTGACGATGGAAGATCCCAACTTCCTGATTGGACCATCCGACTCCATTGCTTTCGCCTATGATTACCAAAAGAAAAAATACAAACTGCTGGGCGGAAGTTGGCCGGAGAACTACTCTATCTTACAGGATATAAAAAACCTGCTCTTACCATATAAGCGGTACAATCCCGCGGGAGACAATTACGAAGAGTATGTCCGGGCCCTGGACTCAGCCAGCTTTGCCAGGCTCAGCCTGCTTGATAATAGCATGGCTTCCGGTAAACTTTCCAGTGATGCATTCAATTACATGAAGCATTACATTCGATATGTACATGTAAATTCACTGATGCGTTTCACCAATTCACGATCTTTCAAAGCCAGGTACCCCGCCACTTTCAGTAAATTATCAGACAGCCTGTCCATCACAAGTTTCGATAAGGATAAAGCTGAGATCTTCTACGAGCCCATTTATCAGATGTCGCTGCTAAGATCCCTTACCCTTCAATTCCGGAAACAGGACAGTCTGAATTTCCCCCAAAATGCCATTGACTACGTGCTGAACAAATACAAGGGAATTGAGAAAGGAACCCTGCTGCATCTGTTACTTGTCAACTCGCCCAAACTGGCTGCTGATCTCGATCTCAATTATTTCGGCAATCTGGTTGCCAGCCTTCCATCGCAGGATATTCCGGAACGATATTCCCGGCCGGTGAGGGAGGCTTACAAGAAAAGGATAGTTAATGGCAAGATGATCCCCGCAGATATCATGCAGCAGGCTCAGTTGAGAACAGCGGAAGGAACTGTTCACCGCCTTGATTTGCTACTGGAACAATACAAAGGGAAAAAGATATTGATCGATTTCTGGGCAAGCTGGTGTGGTCCCTGTATTGCTGCTATCGCTGAGGTAAAGAAAATTGAAAAGCAATACGAAGACAAGAATTTGAAAGTGCTGTATTTTTCGCTGGACACCAACGAAAAGAGCTGGAAGGCTGCCGCATCGAAGCTGGGCCTGGGAACATTCCAGTACCTGCTGGAAAGTGATTTTTCAAGTTCACTGGCTACTTACTTCAATATACAGGGCATTCCTTTCTATCTGCTACTGGATGAAACGGGCAGGGCTCAAATACTGGAGCCATACGAACTGCACAATCAATTTTGAGCATGCAGTAATACCTGTTCCTTTTTTAATATCGTTCATCAGTCCATTTTTTCGCATCTTGCAGCCTGAAAAACACGAACTGATGAAATCATTGCTCCTGTATCGTATCCTCAGCTATGCGTTGATCCTGGTAGCCGGCTTTCTTTCGCTGATGCTTCTGGCTGTGATCCCTGCCGCCCTGGCCAATCCCGTGCTGCTGTTGTTCGTGTTCCTCATTGCCTGCGTGATCATTTACAGCTATACCAGTTTCCGTTTCCTGACACGCGGCATCGACCGCAGGATGTACTGCAAGCCACAATTGCGCGACCTGATGAAAGTGAACAGCTACTTCACAGTAGGCATCGCTGTACTCTTCATCATGCAATCCATCACTTTGCTGGGAAATCCACACCTGGCCGATGAAGCAGCTACCCAGGCCCTGGATAATATGCCTCCCGAAGCCAATTTCGGAAAAGAAGATATCATCAAAACACTGCGGTTCATCGAGCGTTTCTTCCTGATCTACGGCATTGTGCTGCTCACTCATATTTTTATCACTTACTATTATCTGAAATTGTTCAAAGGGGTTTTCGAACAGCATACGGATAATCCTGAATAAGGCTGCAGCTTACCAGTTCTCCGGCCGGGCCCACTGGCCTTACCCTGTTTTTTTGCCATTTCATTAGCTAATATTTTTAGTAACTTCGCCCTTCCTATGGCAGCTACATCCATTCCTTTGGCGGAGCGACTGAGACCTGAAAGCCTCGATGAACTGGTGGGACAACAACATCTCGCCGGCAAAGGCAGCATACTGCGTACTTCTATCGAGCAGGGCAAAGTACCCTCCATGATCCTCTGGGGCCCGCCCGGCACCGGTAAAACCACTATTGCCAATATCATCGCGCATACCCTGCAGCTTCCCTTCTTCACCCTCAGCGCCATCAGCGCCGGTGTAAAGGACGTTCGTGAGGTGATCGATATTGCAAAGCGAACAGATAAAGCGATCCTCTTCATCGATGAGATCCATCGTTTCAACAAAGGACAGCAGGATGCCCTGCTCGGAGCAGTTGAAAAAGGCACTATTACGCTGATCGGTGCCACCACCGAGAACCCCAGCTTTGAAGTGAACAGCGCCCTCCTCAGCAGGAGCCAGGTGTATGTGCTCAAATCACTGGATGAAGCAGACCTGGTGAAACTCCTGCAACATGCCATGAAGGATGATGAGCTCCTCAGTCAAAAGCATATCGATCTCAAAGAAACTGCAGCTCTCATCAATATCTCAGGCGGCGACGCGCGCAAACTGCTTAACCTCTTTGAACTGGTGATCGATACACTCAGTACCGGGAATGCAGGAGATGCGGATCATCCCATCGTAGTCACAGACAATGCAGTGATGGAAATTGCCCAGCAACGCATTGCCATGTACGACAAAAGCGGCGAACAGCATTACGATATCATTTCCGCTTTCATCAAATCCATCCGTGGCAGCGATCCTAACGGTGCCGTATACTGGCTCGCGCGCATGATCGAAGGAGGGGAAGATGTGAAGTTCATCGCCAGAAGACTGGTGATACTGGCCAGTGAGGATATCGGCAATGCCAATCCCACCGCACTGGTGATGGCCAATACCACTTTCGATGCCGTGAATAAGATCGGCTATCCCGAATCAAGGATCATTCTCAGCCAGTGTGCCGTGTACCTTGCCTCATCACCTAAAAGCAATGCTTCCTATATGGCCATCAACGAAGCCATTGCTGCTGTACATCAGCATGGCGATCTGCCGGTACCACTGCATATCCGCAATGCTCCCACCAAACTGATGAAGAACCTCGACTATGGCAAGGGTTACCAGTATTCCCACAGTTACGAAAATAATTTCGCTCAACAGGAATATCTCCCCGATGCTCTCGCAGGCCGCGCATTCTACACTCCCGGAAAAAATGCAAGGGAAGAAGAACTGCGCCGTTATCTGAAAAATCTCTGGAAAGACAAATACGGCTATTAAACATCATCAAACTTGCATCATGTCATCCACTACCTGGTCAGTTAAACCATTTGCAGCACTCACACCCGCTGAACTCTATGCCATCCTTCGCCTGCGCAGCGAAGTCTTTGTTGTAGAGCAGCAATGTGTTTTCCTGGATATGGATAATAAAGACCAGCAATGTTTGCATCTCATGGGATGGCAGGGAGAATTGTTGGCTGCATCCACCCGGCTGGTGCCACCGGGAATTTCCTATGAGCTTCCTTCAATCGGTCGCGTGGTATCCTCACCGTTAGTTCGCGGCACAGGAATAGGAAGAGAACTGATGCAAAGAAGTATCGATGAGGTAAAATTACGATGGGGAACATACGATATCAAGATAGGAGCTCAACTATACCTCATGCAATTCTACAACTCACTTGGGTTTGAACAATCCAGTGCAATCTATATGGAAGACAATATCGAACACATAGAGATGATACGTTATAACTCACGCTGAGCAAGCTTTTCCACAATTCCTTCACAACAATAATTTTTTTTGTGCGTCACACACAAAAATGAACAATTCTGCGTTTATACTTCGCATAGCGGTGTTATTGATGATATAACACATGATCCATTGACCGTCTGAAAACTAAAAATCTAATATCTCATGAAACAGCATCTACGCTTTTCTGTAGGGAAGCGCTGGGTATTATCGCTTGCGGTTCTCTGTGGTAGCCTGCCCGCATTCAGCCAGTATGGAGAGAAGTCTTCTTCCTGGGAAATCGGAGCAACCATCGGCCCTTCCAACTTTTTGGGTGACCTTGGTGGTAACGCAGGAAAGGGAACCACCTTCCTCAAGGATAATAACTTCCCGATGACCAACCTCACCTTTGGTCTTTATGTAACCTATCAACCCACCGAATGGCTCGGATTCAGGCTGGCAGGGAATTTCGGAAAGCTTGAAGGTGATGACGCCATCATCAAGGGCAAGGGCGGATATGAAGAAGCCCGTAAGAACCGGAATCAGAATTTCAAATCAAAATTCACTGAAGGCTTATTGCTTGCGGAAGTGTATCCGACCGTATTCTTTGAATATGATCAGTCAGACACATGGCATAAGATCCGCCCCTATGGCCTGATTGGCGTGGGTATGTTCAAGTTCAATCCCCAGGGTCAGGATCCGCTGACCGGCAGATGGGTTGACCTCAACCCGCTGAGCCTGGAAGGACAGGGATTTGCAGAGTATCCCGACCGTAAAGTAGCCAAGCTAACGCAGATGAATATCCCAATGGGAGTTGGTGTGAAGTTTTTCCTGAATGAAAAAGTGAGCCTCAGTGCAGAAGTGATCCACAGGAAAACCAATACAGACCAGATCGATGGCGTGAGCACAACTTATATCGATCCTGCATTGTTCTATAAATATTTCCCGGTAGCAAAAGCACAACTGGCAGCAAGAATGGCCAACAAGGCCCTTGATCCGGTAAACCATGCTCCAGGAAGAAAAAGAGGAACCGAATCCAACAACGATGCCTATTATACATTCGGTATCAAGCTGGGCATCAGGTTAGGCAGTGGTGAAAGTTATAACAACTCAACCCGTTGTCCGATCAGGTTCTAATCCGAAATAAATTTTTAGTTGATCCGTACCCTTTAATAATTGCGCTGTTCAATTAATGATATGCCTATGCAATTATTTGTACCCTACAGAAAACATCGATCGTTTCATATTGTATCAGCCCTGGCGCTTTCGATAACGCTGGCAACAACATCCTCCTCTGCCGCAGCACAACCAGCTTCACCGCAGGCTGCCACGCGCGACTCCATTGTTGTTCAGAAGAAAGTGACCAGTAAAAAACATAAGGTAAAACTCTTTCCAAACGCAAAGCACGAAGCCTTGTTCTTCAATGCTGAAGGCGTGGAAGGCAGAGTATACCAGTTCTACCTGTTCAACGTGGAAGGAAAACTCGTTAAGCAGGCGAATATCAAAAACAATCAGACCACTATTGTGCGCAACTTAGAAAAAGGTAATTACCTGTTTGAAGTGTTCAGTGATGATGAGCGGATCGAAAACGGGCAGGTGATCGTACTATAAGATAGTTCTTTGCTTTTCCATAACTAATAACCAGTAAGCAGCAGGGAAATTAGTAAAATCCAATAATCCGGTTGAGTCAAACCTGATCCGTTCCCTATATTTTCAGTACCCAAATCAAAAAAGATTTTATTGATCACTCCCTGCTCTTGCTTATTGGGAAAAGCAAATAAAGTTCTTCTGGTTCTTCCAGTATCCTCAGTGGCCGGCGATGAGTAATTGCCGGCCATTTGTTTTTTTATTAAGCGGGTATTTTTCACAGGAGGGCATTGGCCACTTCTTCCCAGTTATGCAGCCTTTCATATTCCTTCACATCTTTGTTATGCGCAGCATCGAAAAGATAAGGTTTGCCGGCAAAATGCACCAGGTTCTTCGTATGATCATCAATGAGATAATCTCCCACACAAAGACGCTTGTCGCCACAAAGCACAACCTGTTTCCAACTGATGAAGGAGAAATGATCTCCCAGCCAGTCGATCTTATCTTTCAGTGAATTGGGAAATTCCGTAGCAGCTGATACGATGAAGAGTTCATACTTTTTATTGATCTCAGCCAGTACGCGCTGGCTGTTTTTCATCACCGGCAAATGGCGGAAGAAACCGGGTTCATTCAATCTTGCACGGATCAGGTGCTGGTGCTGTTCCGGGAATCCGTTTGCCCAGGAGCCTTTCATTTTCGTGTAATCCACATCGAGACCATATTCTTTCCTGTACCAGTTGATCATTGCAGTCATCGGATCTGCAATCACCTCATCCATGTCAACCAAAACTCTTTTCATAATTATCGTTCGTCTGAATTTATAGTTCGTCTTTCAGGAATTTGCCGGTGAAACTTTCTTTTACAGTCACCAGGCCTTCAGGAACTCCTTCATATAGAATACGGCCGCCGCCATCACCGCCTTCCGGGCCAAGGTCGATCAGGTGGTCAGCTACTTTGATCACGTCCATATTGTGCTCTATCACCAGCACTGTATTACCACGCTCTACCAGTTTGTTGAGCACGTCCAGCAGGTGCTGGATATCTTCAAAGTGAAGCCCTGTAGTGGGCTCGTCAAGAATATAGAAGGTTTTACCAGTATCACGCTTGCCGAGCTCCGTGGCCAGCTTCACACGCTGTGCTTCGCCACCACTAAGGGTTACAGCCGATTGTCCAAGTGTGATATAACCCAGTCCTACTTCTTCCAGCACTTTGATCTTGCGATAGATGTAAGGTACATTCTCGAAGAATACCACGGCATCTTCCACCGTCATGTCCAGCACATCGCTGATGGATTTGCCTTTGTAACGGATCTCGAGGGTTTCCCGGTTGTAACGTTTACCCTGACATTTTTCGCAGGGCACATACACATCCGGCAGGAAATTCATTTCAATCACACGCATACCGCCGCCTTCACAAACATCACATCTTCCTCCTTTTACATTGAAAGAGAAACGACCTGCGTTGTATCCGCGGATCTTTGCTTCTGGCACAGCTGCAAATAAAGTTCTGATATCTGTAAAGAAACCACAGTAAGTGGCGGGATTGCTTCTGGGTGTACGTCCGATGGGCGACTGATCGATCTCGATCACCTTATCGATATGCTCCAGTCCTTTTACGGACTTATAAGGCATTGGCGTCATGCGGCTGTTGTACGCATGTTTGCTGAGGATGGGATATAATGTTTCATTGATGAGCGTGCTCTTGCCACTACCGCTCACACCGGTCACCACAATGAATTTCCCCAGCGGGAATTTCACACTCACATCTTTCAGGTTATTGCCTTTGGCTCCTTTGATCTCCAGGAATTTTCCGTTTCCTTTCCTTCTTTCTTTGGGCACTGCAATGCCGCGATGTCCATTGAGGTAAGAAGATGTAAGGGTATCCAGTTTCAGCAGGCTCTGCGGATTGCCCTGCGCCACTACTCTTCCGCCGTGATAACCGGCTTTGGGGCCAATGTCTACCAGGTGGTCCGCAGCCATCATAATATCTTTATCGTGCTCCACAACCAGCACACTGTTGCCGATATCCCGGAGGTTCTGCAAAGCAGTGATGAGGCGCTGGTTATCGCGTTGATGCAGTCCGATACTGGGCTCGTCCAGAATATAGGTGATACCCTGCAATTGTGATCCGATCTGCGTGGCCAGCCTGATACGCTGGCTCTCTCCTCCGCTCAGGGTGCGGCTGGCGCGGTTCAGCGTGAGATAGGTCAGGCCCACGTCAAGCAGGAACTGTACTCTTTCACGGATCTCTTTGAGGATATCTTTCGCAATCACATTTTGTTTATCGCTCAGTCTGTCTTCAATATTATTGAACCAGACCATGAGTTTATCGAGATTGAATTCGCTGAGTTCGGAAATATTCTTTCCGTCCACTTTGAACCAGAGACTTTCTTTTTTCAGCCTGGCCCCATCGCAGGTGGGACATGCTTTCAATTCCATGAACTGCTCTACCCATTGGCGGATGGCATCGCTGGAACTGGCCGCGAACCAGCGTTTGAGCTGGGGCACGATACCTTCGAACTCCGTCATGTATAAGTTAGCCTCAGTATCCACCGTATCAAAATCGAGGTGCTCATCTTCTTCCGGGCCGGTTTCGTTGCCGTACAACAAAATATTCATGGCTTTGGCGGGAAGGTCCTTTACCGGCACATCCATTTTGAATTTATGTTTCTTCGCCAGTTGCTGTACCTGTTTAAAGATGGTGTTCTCCCTTTCTTCGCCCAATGGTGCGATACCGCCTTCATTAATACTGCGTTCAGGATCCGGTATGATCGCGTCCATGCTTACCTGGTAGACTACCCCAAGTCCTTTGCAGGTGGGGCATGCTCCGTAAGGACTGTTGAACGAAAATGAGTTGGGAGAAGGTTCTTCGTAACTGATGCCTGTGTCTTCGCACATCAGTTGTTTGGAGTACTGGATCACTTTATCGCTGTCGTTCACCAGGAGGAACATCAGGTCTTTGCCGGTCTGCAAGGTTTTCTGAACACTCTGGCTGAGGCGGAGTTTCATATCAGGTGTAACAGGGAGTCTGTCTACCACTACTTCGATATCATGGATCTTGTAACGGTCAACCTGCATCTTCGGCACCAGGTCTTTCACTTCACCGTCTACCCTCACCTTGAGGTACCCTTTCTTACGGATATCTTCAAACAGCTCGCGGTAGTGTCCCTTACGGCCACGCACAAGTGGAGCCAGGAGGGTGATCTTTTTTCCGGTGAAACGCTGGAACACGTTGCTCACGATCTCCTCTTCGGAGAACTTCACCATTTTTTTCCCGGTATTGTAACTGTAAGCTTCGCCGATACGTGCGTACAGGAGACGCATGAAATCGTATACCTCGGTGATAGTGCCTACGGTTGAGCGCGGGTTTTTATTGGTGGTTTTCTGTTCGATGGAGATAACGGGGGAAAGCCCGGTGATCTTATCTACATCCGGTCTTTCCATATCGCCGATGAACTGTCTGGCATAAGCGCCGAAACTTTCCATGTAGCGGCGTTGCCCTTCGGCATAAATGGTATCGAAGGCGAGGGATGATTTTCCGCTGCCGGAGATACCTGTGATCACCACTAATTTATTTTTTGGAATACTGATGTCGATATTCTTGAGATTGTGTACCCGGGCTCCAAAGACATCGATCATTTCCTGCTGTGTGGTTCCGTTATTTTGTCCGTTTTCACCTGACACTGCCTTGTTTACTTTCACATTTGCCATAATTGCAGAGGCTGTATTTAAATTTTTTCCGGGATGAGGTTTTAGTGAGATATATACACAAATTGCAGTCCCAACCGGGAAAACATCAAAGATAAGAACAAAAGGCGGGCGGAAAAGTTGTAGAAGTCTTACTACTTTTTAGCATTCAGGTTCAATGAGATAGGTGACAAAATGGGAATGTGGTACAAAAATTGAAAGCGCAAGGATGAGTTTTCAAGATCAGGTGGATATTCTGATTTTCGGATTGTAACTAATTTTGATGAGTTTTGCAGCATCATAAAGCCCGCTCTGATAATTAGCGAACACTCAGTTCATTAGAAAGTTACCTTGATTACATTAAAAAAAAAGACTATGAAATTACTTAAAAACACCCTGACAGGACTTATGGCAGCATCAGTTTTATTAGCTGGCTGCAGCAGCATGAACAAAACTCAAAAAGGAGCAGTGATCGGAACGGCAGGTGGCGCCGCGGCAGGTGCCATCATCGGTAAAGTGGCAGGTAATGCGGCACTGGGCGCTATCATTGGTGCTGCAGTAGGTGGTGTAACCGGTACTGTGATCGGTAAGAAAATGGACAAACAGGCTGCTGAGATCAAGAACGAAGTACCAGGTGCTACCGTTGAGCGTGTTGGCGAAGGTATCGTTGTTGAGTTTGCAGACAAGAATGCCGTATTGTTCGGTTTCGACAAGGCAGACCTCACTCCTGCAACAGAGAACAGCCTGAACAAACTGGTTCAGATCCTGAAAGAGTATCCTGATACCAATATCGAGGTTCAGGGGCATACTGATTCAAGAGGTACCGATGAGTACAACATGCAGCTTTCCCAGAGAAGGGCAACTTCAGTGGCCGGTTACCTCACCAGGAATGGTGTTGCTTCAGGCCGTGTAACTACCAAAGGTTATGGTGAATCAGCTCCCGTGGCTACCAATGACACAGACGAAGGCCGCGCACAAAACCGTCGCGTGAACTTCCTGATCACAGCCAACGAGAAAATGAAATCTGATGCCAAGAAAGAATCGAACAATTAATTAGCATATTATACGTTTTTGCATATTGTGCTTATTAACATGGGAAAATTGAAATTAAACAGGGCATCCGAGATCAATTACTTATTTATAATCCAGCCCTAATTTCAATTCTTAAATAAAAAAACCAAAAAATGAAAAGGAAATTTTTGGCTCTTAGCGCAGTTTTAGCTCTGATGGCAGGTGCAGCAACCGCACAGAACAAAACCACTTTCGGTGTTCGTGCAGGTGTGAACTTCACTAACTTGAATGGCGAGATTGGAGGAAATGATCTAGATCTCAAAATGAAAGCTGGTTTCCACGTAGGTGTGAACGCTGAAATTCCTCTTGCAGATGAATTCTTCATTCAGCCAGGTGTTCTGTTCAGCACAAAAGGAGCGAAAGCAGACGAAGGCGATGGAAAAATCAACATCTCCTATGCTGAAGTTCCTGTGAACTTCCTGTATAAACCAGAAGTTGGAACAGGCAGGCTTCTCCTTGGTGTAGGCCCCTATCTTGGAATCGCTGTAGGCGGTAAATTCAAAGGAGATGGAGATGACATGGATATTGAATTCACCAATGATGTTGAGAATGAGAATGAATATTTGTATTCAATGAAACGTCTCGACTTCGGTGGAAACCTTTTGTTTGGTTATGAATTTACCAACAAATTCTCAGTTCAGTTGAACGCTCAGTTGGGTATGGCAAACCTGTCCCCAAAATTCCAGGGCGAAAAGCTGGATGACACCAAAATGAAAAATACTTCATTTGGTGTATCTGTAGGCTACAGATTCTAATCGGTCTCATTCCGCCGTAATAACAACCTGGAGACTTCGGTCTCCAGGTTTTTTTGTTTATTTCGATTTGCTCATTATCTTTGCACCAGTTCTTTTTACATCTCTTATCAAGAAAGGCAGAGGGAAATGGCCCGATGAAGCCTTGACAACCTATTCTTTACGACAGCAATGCCGGAAAGAAAAAGGTGCCAATACCACCGTTTAACAACGGACTGATAAGTCAGATAATAGCTTCAAACAATACGACCTCAAAACATATTGAAAAGCTCTTCCTGACTATCGGAAGAGTTTTTTTTTGCCCCTACCGGCACGCTTGCCAGCTCCGGTATCTCCGCAAATCAACGCTCTCCGATCGTTCTCCACTCTTGATAATGGCTGTCGCAGAACACTGTTTATTCAACAATCATCAACGATGGTGCTGACTGAAAAAACACAACAACAAAAGCACTCATCACAAAAACTGTTTATCATGCAAGCGACAACACAACTCATTCACAGCATCCCCGTTGATCCATTGACCGGAGCTGTATCCGTGCCCATCTATCAGACTTCCACCTTCGTGCAGGATGCACCGGGTGTGAATAAAGGGTACGACTATGCGCGCAGCGGTAATCCCACACGCGCCACACTGGAATCACTGATCGCGCAGCTCGAAGGCGGCGCAACCGGCCTCGCATTCGCATCAGGTCTCGCAGCCATCGACGCCGTTGCCAAACTTCTCAAAACAGGAGACGAGATCGTTGCTGTAGATGATATCTATGGCGGCGCCTACCGCCTCTTCACACAGGTGTATGAACAATTCGGTATCAAGATCAATTTTGTTGACACATCCGATCCCGCCAAAGTACTGGATGCCATCACACCAAAAACAAAACTGATCTGGCTGGAAACACCTACCAATCCCACTTTGAAGATCTCAGACATCGAAGCCATTGCGAAGATCGCCAAAGCAAGCAATGCCTGGCTTTGTGTTGACAATACTTTCGCTACTCCCGCCCTGCAACAACCGCTGTTGCTCGGAGCCGATATTGTTGTACACTCTGCCACAAAATATCTCGGAGGCCATAGCGATCTGATCGCCGGACTGGTAGTAACCAAGGATCCCGAGCTCGGCGCACGCATCAAATTCTATCAGAATGCAACCGGTAATATCCTCGGGCCATTCGACAGCTGGCTGGTGATCCGCGGCATCGAAACATTACACCTCCGCATCCGCCAGCACAGTGAAAGCGCACTCGCAATTGCAAAATACCTGGAGCAGCATCCTGCAGTTGACAAAGTGTATTATCCCGGCCTCGCATCACATCCCAATCACGCAACAGCTAAAAAGCAATCTAAAGGTTTTGGCGGTATCGTAAGCTTCTCACTGAAGCAGGACCATCTCGATGCAGCCACTGCACTGGTTACATCCACTAAATTATTCAAGCTGGCCGAAAGCCTCGGCGGCATCAAGAGCCTTGTGAGCCATCCGGCCAGCATGACGCATAAATCCATCCCCGCTGAAAAGCGCCAGGCGGCGGGTGTTTCAGACAGCCTCATCAGACTCAGTCTCGGACTCGAAGATGTTCAGGACCTGATCAGCGATCTCGATCAAGCATTCAATACCAGCGCTGCCAAACTCGAAAAATCAAATACTCATCAAGTAGCAGCCTGTTAAGTTTCAAATATTATGAGCCAGGAAATAATCAAAACGTACAAAGACATCGACCGGACCATTTTGAAAGGCATCCCGAACCCTACAGACCAGGCGTACGAGATCAAGATCAAAATCCCCGAATTCACCTTCCTCGGTGTAAAAGAGCAACCGGACTTTGCAGTGATCTACCTCACCTTCTATCCCGGAAAAAAAGTGATAGAACTGAAATCACTCAAACAATACATCTTCCAGCTGCGAAACATCGTTGCCTCCTACGAGCGACTGATCAATATCATTTATGATGATCTCCAGGCAGCTTACGAACCAGCGCGAATGCGGCTCGTAATGATCTGCAATCCCAGAGGCGGCATCAGCTCCAAGCTGACTATCGACTCAGACTGGAAGATCCGCGGCGGAAAAGAAGCCTTCAATGACTGGAAACTCATTGAAGACGAATGGGAAGTAACCATGTAATCTGTATCTAATAAAACACTCAATATATAATCATCAACGATGGACGCACACAAACAATTGACGATCGGCTTATTCGGTTTTGGCGTAGTGGGCGAAGGACTTTACAAAGTGCTGCAGCAAACGCCTTCACTGAAAGCCAGCATAAAGAAGGTATGTATCAAGAACCCGGAAAAGAAACGCAACGCACCCGATTCTCTCTTCACAACAGATAAAGACGTTCTGCTCAATGATCCCGAGATCAATGTGATCGTGGAAGTGATCAATGAATCCGAGAATGCTTTCCATATCGTTTCCACTGCTCTGAAGAATGGAAAAGATGTTGTAAGCGCCAGCAAGAAAATGATTGCAGAACACCTGCCTGAATTGCTGGAACTGCAAAAACAAACAGACCGCTCCTTCCTCTGCGAAGCCGCCGCCTGTGCGTCTATTCCCGTGATCCGCAACCTGGAAGAGTATTACGATAACGATCTCCTCCATTCTATCAAGGCTATCGTGAATGGCTCAACCAACTTCATCCTCACCAAGATGTTCGAAGAAAACCTGAGCTTCCGCGATGCTCTCATCCTGGCGCAACAGCTCGGCTTTGCTGAATCCGATCCCACACTGGATGTGGAAGGATATGACGCCGTGAACAAATGGGCCTTCCTTCTCACGCACGCTTATGGCATCATCGAACATCCCGACAATATCGTGTTCAATGGTATCCAGAACGTACAGGCAGGAGACGCCAATGTTGCCCGCGAAAAACATTACGATATCAAACTGGTAGCCCAGGCAAAAAAATTACAGAATGGAAAAGTGGCGGCCTTTGTACTGCCACAATTCATCAAACATGACGACCACCTCGCTTTCGTTAAGAACGAATACAATGGTGTGGTGATCGAGAGCGGATTTGCCGACAAACAATTCTTCTACGGCAAAGGCGCAGGCAGCTTCCCTACAGCATCCGCTGTACTGAGCGACCTCTCCGCACTCCGCTACCAGTACAAATACGAATACAAAAAACTCTACCACCATACTCCGCAGGAACTCACCAACGATTTCTACGTGCGCGTATACGTTAGCTTCGACGACTGGAAATACATCCCCAAAGACAAGTTCGAGTGGATCGAAGAATGGCATGCAGAAACCGATCGAAAATACCTGGTTGGCGTGCTGAGCTTCGATGAGCTGCGCAGCAATAGCTGGTGGAGAGAAAACAATACTTCATTGATCCTTTCGCCGGATGCCATCATCGAAGATGTGGAGATCAGGAAACTGAAAAAGAAAAGCCTGGAACTGGCAGGGATCGTATAGTGATGTGATCGAATGATTGAATAATAAAAGCCGGCAAGTTTTGCCGGCTTTTATGCTCTTCTCAATTAATCACCGTACTTTTTTTTGTAGCCTTTGATCTGTTCGATCTGTCTTTCAATATTGGCAGTTGGTTTTCCTTCGCGTGCCATATAATCTTTCCACTCATGGCAGACAGCAAGGGCCTTTTCCCAATGATGATTCCTCCACAGGATATAGATGTATGTGCTGAAGTATTGTGGATTCCGGTTCCTGCTCAGCAACTCTTCCATCCATTGAATGCCTGCCAGCCCCTGGTCCTTTCCTCCGGTGTAATTGCCGAGCATACTTGAAAGCGAAACGGTGTAGCTATCATTTTTCTTTCCATATTTGGCAAGGAATGCCGATCCCCTTTTCATGTATTCATTGATGTCATCTTTTCCATTATTGTCCTTTGCATCGAATACATTATAGAATTCCGCATACTCATCATAGTAAGGATAATTCTTTGCTTTGAATTTCTTCATTTCAGCATTGAACTTTGTAAGATCCTTATTGATAAGCCCTGTATACTGAATTCCTTTGAAATACCAGAGATAAGTGGAAGCCAGAAAGCTGTCGATTGTTACCTGACCAACGGACTTGTAAAAATCTTTCTTATTGTTTTCCATATACTCGAAAGGAACAGAGAAAGGCGCACTCTTCACCAATGCAAGCAAATCAAAAGTATTTTTTGCAGCCTTCTCCTTTTTAGCCAGCGTTTTGAACCAGGTTTCAAAATCAGCAGTAGCTTTTTCGTTCCGGTAAGCCTTCTTCATTGTATTGAAGTAGTTCACCAGGAATGCATGCTCCCTATTGCCGTTCTCCCATTCATGTACCAGGGAAAGCTGATTGTTGTTGGGGTCCAGCGCTGTTTTGCCCAATTCGATCAACCCTTTGCTATCCGGCGCACCAGCCATGGAATGGATATTGTTGCCTTCCGCATCCATGAACATCAAAGTAGGATATGCGTTGATCTTATATTTTTTCCCAACCAATTCTCCTGCGCCTTTATCATCACACTGCACTTTGCAGTTGATGAAATTGGAATTATAGTACGTTCCCACTTCAGGCAAAGGAAATACGGTAGTTGATAGTATTTTGCAGGGAGCACACCAGGAAGTATAAAAATCCACAAATACCATCTTCTTTTCAGACTTTGCTTTCGCCAGTGCGGAATCGAGGTTATGCATGAATTCAATCCCCTGCGCATTTGATGCTGAGGAAATGAAAAGCAAGCTTGCTAAAAAAGCCAGCCTGCATTTTATGAAGTTGAAAGTAAGATTCATCTAATTCTCTTTTTACTTGTATGCTTCGTTCTGTTCCAGTTTAGGGTTTGCCATGATCTCGAGGCCTGGTATGGGGAACCATACATCACCGGCCTTCCAGGTGTTTGGCGGCGACACAGGTTTCAGTACAGCTTCTGCTTTATCCGTTCTTTTCAGATCGAACCAGCGATGACCGAATTCTGCAAAGAATTCAACACGGCGTTCCTGTTCGATAGCATTCAGCACTGCAGCCTGATCAGCAGCGATAGCAGGAAGCAGACCTGCACGTGTACGCACCACATCGAGATCCTGCTTTGCCGTCAGTAATTTCCCTGCACCCTGCCTTGCCCTCGCCTCACTGCGGATCAGGTACTGCTCGGCCAGTCTGAACATTACATAATATTCAGTTACTGCTCCGGTAGCAGCCTTATACTTTGCCGGGAAGGCCCATTTGGGATTATTCACGGGATCACTGAAGCCCACCCATTCCTGTTTGCGATCATCATCCGTTTCAAAAGCATCGAGCATTGCCTGGGTGAGCTCGTAATTGGGACGGGTTGCACCCACTACCAGGAATTGCGAGCCCTCGGCAGTATTGAAATTGGCGCGTACCGGTTGCAACTGCCAGATGGCTTCAGGACTGGCTTTTTTGAATACTTCATTCAAGGCAGGCAATCCTGTTCCGTATTTACCTGACTCAATGATCGCATTTGCTTCCATCTCTGCATCTTCCCATTTACCGAGATAGAGATAAGCGCGCGACAACAGTGCAGTGGCTGTATAAAGATTGGGACGCAGCCGCTCCGCAGTTGGATAAGTTTCTTTCAGCAAAGCTTTCGCATCTTTCAGATCTGTGATGATCTGTTCCCACACTCTTGCAGCGGGTGTTCTTGGCAGCAACATGTTTTCCTGGTAATTAGTCTGCAGTACCAGTGGCACATCTCCAAAGAGGTTCACGAAATAGAAATAACAGAAAGCGCGCATGAATTTCGCTTCTCCTTCCAACTGGGTTTTCACAGCATCGGTCATACCTGTTGCATTAGTCAATCCCTGCAACACTTCATTGATACGATAAATATACCTGTAGCCATCTTTCCAGATGGTATGTACATAGATATTCTCCGGTGTCAGTTCATGATCTGTGTATTCCTGGAAAATGGGAGCCGTGGTATTGCTTTGTGTCCAGATCATTTCATTGGCCGACATGCCGGCGAGTGAGCTCATGGAGAAGCAAACGAAAGAGCCTGCATTACCATATTGATCGTTCATGATATCGATATAAACCGATAACATGGCGGAGGTAGCGGAATTATCGTTGGTGAATACCTTCTCTTTTGTAAGCTGATGCGGAGGGTCTTCCACTGCTACGAACTTCTCACAGGAACTGAGCAGCATTCCGGCAGCCAGGCAGGCAGCAAGCAGCCTGTTGCCGGCTCCGGAAAAAATATTATTGATGTTTGATGCTATTCTTTTCATAATTGCAACTTGAATGGGTCTGATTAAAAAACAACCTGTACGCCAACAGTGATCAGTCTGATGGGAGGCATACTGGAAAGGTTCATCGTTTCAGGATCACTGATCTTGTATGATGTGAAAGTGAGCAGGTTCTGCCCCTGAACATACACTCTCAGATCCTGCGCTTTCATTTGCTGCACAATGGATTTATTGAAGCGATAGGAAAGCGAGAGATTCCTCAGTCTGATATAGGAAGCATCAACGATACGCGCTTCGGAATAGTTAGCATAATAGCTGTAGGTTGTTACAGCAGTGCCGGTTGTAGAGTATTTCTGAACATCAGTATTGTCGCCGGGCTTTTGCCAGCGGGCCAGCATTTCAACCGGCTGGTTGGTGCGGCCGCCCGGAGCCTGGAACAGCAGACTGCTTCTTCCTTTCTGTTTGTTGAAATGGAAAAAGAAGTCGAGTGAGAAACCTTTGTACTCGATGGTGTTCTGCAATCCTCCGTAGAATTTCGGCGCCATATTGTTGATGGCCGTCTGGTCCCTGGGGGTTGACATACCTGCTAATTTATAAATGCCTGTTTCCGGATCAACACCATACATTGGGATCGATTTGTTGATAGTGATGGGCAAACCAATTACCAGTGAATTTGCATAGGAAGTATTCTCAAGTCCCGGATAAGCGATCAATTTATTCTTTGGTAAGGAGATATTGAAAGATGTTTTCCAGCTGAAATCTTTTTGCCGGATATTGGTAGTGTTCAACATCAGCTCCCAGCCATTGTTCTGGATGATGGCGTCCCTGTTGGCAGTGATGTTCAGAAAGCCAACCTGTGCAGGCAGCACAAGACCTGTCAACTGATTATCCGTTCTGTTGAGGTAGTAGTCGGCACTGAAGAAGATCCTGTCCTGCAAAAATGATAACTCGATGGCTGCTTCCCATTTCCTGTTCCGTTCCCAGGCAAAATCAGGATTGTATAATTTTGAAGGGAGCAATCCATTCAGATTTTGATAAGGAATAGCTGCAGTAGTAGCGCTCCATAAAGGCAGATACTGATAATCTCCGATACGGTCGTTGCCGGTAACACCCATACTTGCTCTTAACTTACCGAAATGCAGGAAATGGATATCTTTCATGAAGCCCTCTTCTGTGAAAACCCAGGCTGCGCCAACAGCGCCAAAATTACCGAACTGCTTGCCCGGACCGAACCTGCTGGAACCGTCGCGGCGGGCTGAGAAATTGAGCAGGTATTTACTATCCCAGTTGTAGTTGATACGTCCGAACAATGCTGCATAATGGTATTTGCTGAAAGAATTGGAAACTGCTTTGGAAGAAGCGAGTCCGGGGAATTCCATCAGGTCATCATTGGAAAAGCCTGTGGCGGTAATGGAAGTACCTTCATTCAATTGTTCCTGGAAACTCGCACCTACCATTACCTGCAGTTTTCCCAATCCCAGTTTCTTAGTGTATTCTGCCTGTGGCTCGATGATCCAGTTCTTGTGGATCTGATCATAAAAATCAGCAGAGCTGGTAGGGTTAACGCCATAAGGACTTTGTGCTTTCAACGGATTGGCCGTACGCTGATCCAGGGTCATTGCTGTGTAACCCGCATCCAGCCTCAACTGCAGACCTTCCATCACATTGTACTTCAGGTTCAGGTTACCGATCAGGTTGTCCGTTTTTCCAACATAGGTCTTATAGAGATTGGCCATCGGATTGAGGAAATTGATCCCTTTATCTCTCCAAACCAGATTGCCCTGCTCATCATATGGTTGAGGGGAATTGGGCAGGGTATTGAGTAACTGCGTGAGATCAGTTGTGATGATATTATTCTTGTCTGAACTGTAACCAACATTGAAAGCAACCTGGAACTTATTATCCTGTGAACGATGCTGGAAATTTGAACGGAAGCTAACCCTGTCGTCGTGCATATTGCCGGTAAAAACGGGAGATTCACGATGATAGCCTGCCGCTATGGAGAATTGCGTTTGCTGGCTGCCGCCTGATAATCTCACCTGAGCATCTGTGCTTCTTGCTTTATTGCCCAGCAATGTTTTGCTCCAATCTGTATAGCGTGTAGTATCCCAGAGCGTGAGATCCGGTGCATTGGTTTCATTGGGTGTGAGATTATCATTCTTCAAAGCTTCCAGCCTCATGGCCACATATTCTTTTGTGTTCATGAACTCCGGCAGCCTGGTGGGCCTTCCCCACCCCGTATAGAAACTGGCATCTACTGAAGCCTTCCCGGATTTCGCTTTTCTGGTTGTGATCAATACCACACCGTTGGCGCCTCTTGAGCCGTAGATGGCCGTAGCATCGGCATCTTTCAATACTTCAATACTTTCAATATCTGCGGGATTGATAGCAACGAAAGGATTGGTACGAACATTGGCATTGATCAAACCTCCGAGAGATTGTGCAGTAATGCCACTGGCGAATGTTACACTGGAAAGCGAGTGGGCAAAGGGAACTCCATCTATCACATACAATGGATCGGAAGACGCTCCCAATGAATTCTTACCACGGATCACCACACTAACGGGAGCCCCTGCCAACCCGCCTGTCTGTGCAATCTGCACCCCGGGCAATCTGCCACCCAGGGCCAGCAATGGATTGTCTACAGGCTGTTTGCGGATATCTTCCCCTTTCATTTTGGCAACAGTACCAGTATTCATTCTTACCGTGGTAGTTCCATAAGCGATCACCTGAATTTCATCGAGCTTTGAATTGCTCAATGGCAGTTGAAAAGTGAGATCAGCTATTTCAGTTGCCGGGTCTTGTTTTGCTTTTTCGATAATCGCCGCAGATATTTTTAACTCACGGGTATCGTAGCCAACGAATGACACCAACAATACATCACCCTCTTTCACCTGGATCCTGAATCTTCCTTCCGCATCGGTCATTACCGATGATTTTCCATTCTTAACCATCACGGAAGCGCCGCCAAGCGGTTTACCATCGGCAGATAATACGCGTCCGGAAACAGGCTGCAGGTCCTGCACATACAGGAGTTCAGAGATCGGAGAACTGATCACAGGTTTTGCAGAGATGAAAATACTATTTCCTTTGATGATATACTTGAGGGGCTGGCCGCGGAATACATCAGCCAGGAATTTGTCGAGAGGAGTATTCACAGCTTTGATGCTTACAGGTTTGGCTGTACGCAACAATTGTTCAGTATACATGAATACGAAGCTGGTCTGCTTTTCAACAGAGCCGATCACTTTTTCGAGAGAAACATCCTTACCCGAAAAACTGATCTGTTGCGAAACGGCATTCGCAGCAACAGACATGATTCCAGCCATTAGAAAGAATGCAGTTAGTTTCATTACTAACAGAAATTTGGTGACGCGCCGATACCTCCAGCAGGTTGCCGGCATGCAAATCGAGACATTTTGCATAATTTTGCAATGTTTGGGTGATGAATAAGCAGTCCAGAAGACTATATATGAGTTGCCCAACCGCCGGCCAGAGATGTGACAGCATTTCTGGCTTTTTGTTGAACTACTGTTCTAACAACATTATTTCAAGGGATGGTATAATGATTACTTGTTGTCCTTTGCGGACACGATCAGTTGCTTTCCTTCCAGTCTGAACCGGAGGCCCATTTCCTGCAGCACTTCCAGCACATCGGCGAGATTTACGTTCCTGTACATTTTTCCTTTGAAGGTGAAAGCTGGCAATCTGCCTTCATAAGCCACCGTGATGCCATACCAGTATTCGAGCTGGCGCATCACTGCAGGCAGATCTGATCCTTCGAAATTGAAAAGACCATTCGTCCATGCCAGCACCTGGTCCATATTGGGATCATCAACCAGTGATACAGTTGAGCTATTGGTTACAACAGTTGCCTGCTGGCCTGGTTTCAGCATTAGCCCCTGCCCTCCTGCATTCACCATAACTGATCCTTCTACAAGCGTTGTACGGATATAAGGTTCTTCTTTGTATGCATTGATATTAAAAGCAGTGCCCAGCACCGTTATAGCCGTATTATTCACAGTCACCACAAAAGGCTGAAGCTGATCCTTTGTTACATCGAGAAAAATCTCTCCTGATACAGTCACAGCGCGTGTTCTACCTGTAAAAGCCGCGGGGAATGTGATGGAGCTGCCTGCATTGAGCCTTGCCTTTGTACCATCTGGCAGCGTAACCTGGTATTGTCCACCCGCCGGTGTACTGATGGTATTCATCATTATCTCCTTATTCTTTCCTGCTTCATATACCAGTTCACCATTTCCATTCTTCAGGATCTGTGTATTCCCCTGGCTGGCCAGCATTCCATCACCAGCGCTATCGAGCAGGATGATGCTTCCATCGGCCAGTGTCAATACAGCTTTATTACCGCCGGGTGCAAATTCACTGGCAGCCAGTGGTACAGAATTGTTGTTTTGCAGTTTTGCTGTACTTGTTCCTTCCTTTTTATTTCCCTGGCGCCACAAAAAAGTGGCGGCGCCTGCAAGAACTATCACCGCTGCGGCCCAGCCTGTTCTGCGAAGCCATTTCAATCTTCTCACCCTGCCACTATCCTTCTGCATTGCTGACGACAAATGCAACTGGCTTTCCAAGCGCTGATAACTTTTGCTTTTCAGTTCTTCGTCCTCTTCCCCAATCAACGACCTCTGGTTGATATATTCTTCAATAAGCATCTCCAGTTCTCCCTCATAGCCTTTATCCTCCAGCATTTTGCGGAAACCGACCTTCTCTTCCGGAGAAAGGGATTCGGACAGATACCTATCTAAAAGCTCACGAAGCGATTGTTGCATATTGCAGTGATTGACGGGAAAAATGAACCTCCCGGATTGAAGACGCAAAATATTCCGGGTACACCCGAAAAAAAATAAAGTATTTTTAAAAGGCTACATAGAGACGATGAAGTACCCTACCCCGGCCAGCAGGAGTTCATTTTTATAGAGCTGTTTCCTGATCAGCGCCAGAATAATAGTGATAGTATTGGACACTGTTTTCTTAGACAGATTCAGCCGGGCGGCAATGTCATCATGACTAAGTCCTTCTTCCCGGCTCATCCTGAAGATCTGTTGCTGTCGGTCTGGAAGTTTTGAAATGGTTTTCGAAACGAGGCTGATGGCTTCCTTCACCTCCGGAGCAATCGAGTGCAATTCAACCGGATTGGCCGTATTGATGAAGGCCTGAAGGTCTTTTTCCTGTTTTTTATTTTTTCTCAGAGCAGATATCAGTTGGTTCCTGACCATTATCCTGAAAAAGGCGTTGAAATTTTCTACATGACCGAGTGCATCCCGCTTCATCCACAATCTGATAAATACTTCCTGCACCATATCTTCTGCTACCTGGGGGATTTGGTGAATGCGATTGCCAGGGAGTATACCTCGTTCCAGTACAGATCGTGCAGCTCCCTGAATGCAGCTTCATCTCCGGCAGCTATCAGGGAAAGCAAAGTTCTTTCTTTATGGTGGGTACAGGAAGCAATTGGCTTTGGGTTCTGCGGTAAAACTAGAAAAACTTTGGGAACTAAACGCTGAATAGGTTTTGCCGCTAAAAAAAGAAAGGCCAGCCCTGCGGCCAGCCTCTTCGTTTCCATAGCAATACCTTTCAATTATTTTACAAACAGTTCATTGAGCTTCTGTTCTATTTTTCCATTTCCATTTTTATCGAATCCGATCTCTTTCATCAATATCTTTCCTTCCGGACTGATCAGGTATATGGTAGGAACACCTGTTACGGCAAACTCACTGATGTAGATCTTTTTGGTGTCCAGCAGCTGCGGCCATGGCAGTTGTTGCGTGTCCAGCTCTTTCAGCCAGGCATTTTTATCTTCATCGATCGATATGCCGAGGATCTCGAATTGATCGCTTCGATATTTCTTATATACTTCTTTCATGTGAGGAAATGATGCTTTGCAGGGACCGCACCAGCTGCTCCAGAAATCGATCAACACATATTTCCCGCGAAAACTGCTGAACGCGATCGGTTCATCCTTCGGCGTATTCAATGTAAACTCGCCTACCTGATTTCCTATAACGGCTTTCCTCATTCCTTCCAAGCGAATGGCCACAGATGCTCCGGCAGCAGAATTCTTTTGGTCAGGACCCAGTTTGTTATACAATCTTTCCAGTTCATCCGATGCAATTACCGGCTGATAACGGGCAAGTATAAAGGTGCCGATATATGACCCGGCATTGGCATCCACAAAACGGCTGATATAGGGCATTAAGCACTCACGCGTCATTTCAAGATATGCCAGATTCCAGGCTGTATCAAGCTTTCCTCCACCTCCCTGCTTACGCGCGTCCATCACGGCTTTTATGGAATCCCTGAGTTTTACCCTTCCATATTCAAAATTTTGAAAAGCCATAGCAGAACGGCTTCCACTGATCTTTCCTGCATTAAGCCCCTTCGTTACATCGTCCAGTTTTATGTGAACAGTTCCAGGACCATCCACCACTACAGGGAAGGAAGGAGGACCCTTTCTCAGTTTTGAATCGTATTCGGAATAAATATAGGGAACTGCATCCTTTACCCAGGGGAAACTGATCTCAAAACGGCCATTCCTGATCTCAACAGAATCCTGTTCCATATTATCACCAAATACATACACTTTCTTACAATCTTTCAAATCTCCCTTTATGGTTCCTTTGATAATAACTTTCGGTTGTGCTATTACGGTAGTAACAGACCCTGTCAGTAAAAAGATCGATAATAGTTTTCGCTTATTCATAGGGTATCAATTAAAATGGACGGGTATCGAGCGGAATACCCCAATTCGGATTGAACTTCAGTACAACATTGCTGATGGGCAGAATGAAATCTTTTGAATCGATCGTACCTGTGTAACTCTGGCCTCCAATCGTATGTGTGATCTGTGTTTTTGACCAGGGTTTACCAGCATCCAGCGTAAAACGTTTGAGATCGAGGAATCTTTTGTAACCGCCCATGGGCAATTCACGTCTTCTTTCTTCCAGCACCCATTTGATCACTTCATCCTGCGTGCCGGCGGTCAAAGGCGGAGTACCGGTCTTGAACCTGTATTGACGAAGGGTATTGAGATCAGCAATAGCCAGGCCGGTCTCATTCATTCTTGCATAAGCCTCTGCCCTCATCAGCAGCACTTCAGGCCAGGAGAATCCTTCTGTCATTTTCGTTTTGCGGAAGCGATAATTGCTGATACGCATGCCATCATCGTACCCGCCGCCCAGTGGCGTTTTGTAGCCTGCTGAATTCAGGTAGAATAAATTGAATCGGAGATCTGTTGCCTGATCATACAATGCAATCAATTCGGCAGAAGGATAGGAAAGCGATCCGCCGATTCCAGCATCCTTGTCGGTTCCCCGGAAGAACAGGATCTCCCTGCTGTTCACAGCGTTTGTATAGGTATCCTGCGGCGATAGTAAAAGTGTAGTTGTTCTCTTTGAGGGAGTTGAATCAGCCAACTTGTATTTATTGTAATCATAGATAACATTCGAGGCATTACCCACAGATGCCAATGCCAGATTTGTATAATGCAACACGCTATCGTACTTGCGGGTGAAAAGATGGTAATAGGCCAGCATAGCTTCACCCGTGGCCTTATTGGCGCGTGAAGGCCAGCCCGCTCTTGCAGGAAGATAAGGCAACGCTTCATGCAGTTCCTTCAATACTTTGTCAAACACTTCCTGAGTGGTTGACAGATTGGGAAGTTGCTGATTGATATCTGTTCCCAAAAGGTAAGTGATCGTTTTAGCAGAATTGTCGGCGCCAGGTTTGTAAACCGGTCCATAGATCATACTGGCATTGAAATAACACCAGGCTCTTGCTACCAGCGCCTGCGCAATGGATCTTTTACCCGCCAATTCCTCTTCCTGTGTTTTCTGGCCAATGCCACGAATGCCTTCAATCAGGTTATTGAAATAAGATACCTGTGGATAGATGCCCAATACGCCTGAGCTCCAGAATTGATCATGGTTGTTGGGGTCTTTATATGGCTGACGGAAAATGTAGCCATAATACCGCTCAACATTGGGATGGCTGTTGAGAATAAAGCCCACTTTGCCCTGTCCTTCGGTAATCTCGATATTGTCACCAAGGGAAGTGAGCATCGAACCCTTATTATGGTCCAGGAAATTGGATTCAGCAGTATTCGTATTATCGAGCAGTTTATCAAATTCAGCTATCGTTGAGGGAATCAACCTCCCTTTAGGTTTTACATCCAGATACTTTTTGCAGGAACCCAGCATGAATGCTGCAGCGATGAATATATAATATTTTCGATTGAACATAATAGTTAGATTAGAGGTTTACAGAAAGTCCGATGTACAGTTCGGGTCTGAGAGGAAGCTGCCTGTTGACAGAGAATCCGGCACCCTGCGCGATCGTTTCAGGGTCCACTCCCACTTTATTGGCCGTTACCGTTAAGAGATTGCGACCCTGGAAATAGATCCTGGCATTGTTAAGTCCGGAATTGCCCCATAATTTGTTATCGAGCCTGTAGGAAACTGTCACATCCCTCAGTTTCAGGAAGTCGGCTTTTTCAATCATCACATCAGAGTAAGGGAAGTACCAGGCGTCTGTACTGAATGCCGCCAGTTTGGGAAAAATTGTATGCGCTTCATCTCCGGGTTTTCTCCAGCGATTGGCTACATCTTTATGCTCGATATTGTCGCCATTGAAACCATCCCTGCGGAATACAGCTCCCAGTTGAGAGATCATCATGAAAGAGACGTCGAATCGATCCAGGGTGAATGTATTGGTAAGGCTGAGAATGAACTTAGGCCGGGCCGTACCGGAATTCTTCATATCATTTACTGCCAGATCGTTTCCATACACCTTTTTATTCTCTGAAGAAAAATACTGAGGCGTACCGGTATTATCGAGCCCCGCAAAACGATGAGTGAATATTGCGTCCAGCGGATAGCCTGTTTTCAGCACTGCTCCTGCATTGCTGCCCAGTACTGAAGCCGATGTACTGAAGGTGAGGAAATTTGGATTGAGATAATCATAATTGAACTGCAGCACTTTGCTCTTGTTGTAGCTTCCGTTGAAGAGTACATTCCATCCAAAGTTCCTGTTCCTGATGATGTCTGATTCCAGTGACAACTCAATACCTGTATTCCTGGCAGATCCTGCATTCCTGGTAACGGTGAACCTTCCGAATGTTGGATCGATGAAGTCAGGGGCCAGCAGGTCTTTGCTGAGTTTATTGTAGAAGTCGAGCGTAAGATTGAGCTTACCGCCGAACAGGCCCAGGTCTGCACCGATATTGGTAATGATGGTACGCTCCCATCTCAGGTTATTATCGGGCAGTGAAGCAATGGTATAGTTGATAGCTCCGATAACAGGTGAGAATACATTGCCTGCCGATACCAGCAGAAAAGGTCCCTGCGTAAAGGAAATATTTCCGTTGATGCCATAAGACCCACGGATATTCAGTTTATCGATCCCGGGAATATTGAAGAATTTCTCCTGGCCCAGTTTATAAGTACCGCCTACAGACCAGTTGGGTTTGTACCTGTATTTGGGATTGGTGCCGAACAGGTTGCCCTGATCCATACGCACACTACCACTCAGGATGAAACGGTTATCGTATTCATAGGAACCATTGGAGTATACAGAAACAAACCTGTTATCACGTAATGAATAGCTTCCATTGATCACGGGCATCATACCATCCGGGAAGAGGAAATCAGGATAATAGGCCATGCTGCTGTAATCTCCATAATTGAAAGGCGAAAAAGTTCCGGCCTGTTCATTGTACCCCACTCTTGTTGGAGAAGTGTTGTTATCGATCAGGTCTTTGTTGATCTCACCTCCTGCAATAACCGAAATTCTGTGTATCCCGTTGAAGGTCTTTCCATAATTGGCCTGAGCCCTCAGGGTGTAAGCTTCGTTCTGGGCGCGGGACTCATACACCATGGCGCCATCAGGCACATAGTGCTTTCCGGGAGTGGATACGGAAGAAGAGGCATTATAAAGTGAGCGTACATAGAAGGAATTGGCATCACGCAGGCTGCGGGTAAGACCGCTTCCTCTTGTCCAGGAGCCGCCTACTTCTGCCGTCAGTCCATCGATGATGTTCACAGAAACACTCGCGCCAAGTCTTGCCAGGAAGTTCTGGTTCTTCGTCATATTCAATCCGAGATCGTTAAGCGGATTGTACTCCATCGATTTGAGGCCGCCGTAGTTGGTATAAGTTTCGATCAGGTCTGGTCTTACTGTTGGAATATTTTGCGCGTTCCCATGCTGGTCAACGATATTGTAGTAGGGCTTCATGATGTCCCAGTTGGAAAAACTCAGCATATCGCTTCCTTCCATGGGCGTGGAGCTGTTATTGAAATTGATATTGGAGAACATTTTTACAGTCACTCCATTCAGTGGTTTCCAGTCGTTCTTCAGATCGAGGATCATCCTGTTATCGCTGTTGTTCACCATATTGTTCTGATTGGTGATATAGCGAACCGCCGCATTGGTAGCGAACTTCTCTCCGCTGGCAGAGATAGAAAAATTGTGTTGCTGGGTGAACCTGCTTCTGAACAAATGACGTTCCAGCTGGTTGAGAGTATTGTTACTTCTCAGCTGATCAAGCTCTGCATTCACTTCCTCTTCTGTAAGCAGGCCCTGGTCCTTCATTACCATCAGCTGCGTTACACGGCCATAGGTTGCATAAGATTCATAGTCCCAGGCTACATTGGCGGCGTCACTGTTATAATAATCCACTTCCGCGTCTACATAATCTTTGGCGCTTGCTTTATTGAGGTAAGACAATTGTGGACGAAGTTGTACACCTGTACTTCCCTTATAGCTCAACTGGAGTTTTCCTTTTTTCGCATTTTTGGTAGTGATCACGATCACGCCGTTGGAAGACCGGGCGCCATAGATCGAGGCGGCCACGGCATCTTTCAATACGGTAATGCTTTCTATATTGTCGATGTTCACAGTTTCAAGTCCTGCAGTAGTGGGAAAACCATCGATTACCAGCAAGGGATCTCCATTGGCAAGAAAGGTGGACCTTCCGCGCACTTCTACCCTTCCATCTTTTGTAACACTTACACCGGCAGCCTGTCCTTCCAGTGCAGTGAGTAAACTTGGCTGCAGTTTATTTTCGAGACGTTTTGTTTGAACAGAAGAATAGGAACCCGTCATCCTTTCCCTGGAAATGGTCTGGTAGCCTGTATTTACCGTAACGGCTACTTCTTCCAGTTTGGTTGTGATTGGGGTAAGCATAACTGTGAGAGGTTCTGTTCCTTTTACCATTGCGGCAGTAATGGTAATAAGCTGTGGTGCGTATCCAACAAATGAGAAAACGAGAATATCCCCTTCATTGGCGGGAATGGAAAAGCTGCCATTAGTAGTGGTGACAACTCCTTTGGAAGTACCTTTCACCAGGATATTCACGCCTCCCATCGGCGTACCATCTGTGTCCGTCACCTTGCCGGTGATGGGAGCAATTGATTGAATGATGCGCAATTCAGGTACAACGGGAAGCTGGGGCTTGCGGCTCAGGATAATGGTCTTACCCTGGATCACGTAATTAAGTCCCTGGTCTTTCAGGATCAGGTCAAGCGCATCTTTCAAGGGGCTGTTATTGACGGAAACAGAAACTTTGCCGGCTCCTGCAAGCAGTTCCTTATTGCTGAACAGCACATATCCTGTTTGTTTCTCGATCACAGAAAAAGCCTGTTTCAGTGTCAGGTTTTTTCCTGAGATGGTTACGGTCTGGGCATTGCCAGAGGCGTGGGCCGACATCATCGCTGCAAAAAGAAAGATCGATAGCAGTCTCATCACTCTTGAAATTTGTGCAGGCAACCTGCATCCGGCCAGGGCACGGAGATACAGGCAACCATTCGCAGTTTTTTGCATAACTTGTGAACTGTTTTGGTTGTTAATAAAAGTGGTTGCGAAACCTTTTAGGATCAACTGAAATTTCAGCCGGCAACGGGGCCAACCGTTACCGGCCTTTTTATGTACATAGGAACCAAGGCGGATAAGTTATTTATTGTATCAGGGAGTAACGATAAGTGTTCTTCCTTCGAGGCGGAAATGCACGTTTGATTTTTTCAGTGCAATCAGTAATCCGTTCAGGGGAATATCACGGGTCATTTTTCCAACGAATTCAATGTCAGGAATACCGGATTCATACTTCACATCGATATCATACCAACGTTTGAGCTGGCGCATCACTTCGTCGATCCTGGCATCTTCAAAATCGAATACGCCGTTCTTCCAGGCCATCACCTTTCCGGCATCTGCTTTTCGAACGATCAGCTCACGGCTTGCACCGGCCTGGGTTTGCAATGATGCCTGTTCTCCCGGTTGCAGTACCACTTTCTCTCCACTGCGCGTACTGGTAACCGCTACCTTTCCTTCCAGCAAAGTGGTATTCAATACGGGTTCATCGGTATAGGCATTCACATTGAAATGAGTGCCCAGCACTTCCACTTCAAACCTGTTATCAGCATTCACCACCAGCGGCAGCTTCTTTCCGTTACGCATTACAGTGGCTGCTTCAAAATATACTTCTCCTGTGATCTCCACCCTGCGGACATCTTTTGTGAACCTGGTGGGGAATCTGATTGAACTGGCAGCATTCAGCCAGGCCACTGATCCATCCGGCAGCATGATGCGAAACTGTCTTCCCTTCGGTGTGTTCAGTGTATTGTATGTTTCTTCTCCGGCAGCTTCTCCTGCCAATTTGTATTCGAGTTGTCCGTTCGAGAGCATCAGGTCTGCTCCATTCTGGTGAGACAGGATTCCATTGCCCATCGAATCCAGAATCATTTTCGATCCATCTGCCAGTGTGAGTACAGCTCCCTCCTGTCCTGCCGGGATTTCTATTGCTGGTTTCGGTTGTTCCGCTACTATTTGCGTTGTTTTTTGGTTGCTGTTGAAGAACCAGACTCCTGCAACCAGCACAACTACTGCCGCAGCCGCTGCCCACCAGAACCTGAACACCCTTGCAGGCTCAGGCTGAACGCGGCTTTGCAGCTCCCTGCGCATTGCATGGTAAGATTCCTCAAACTCTGCCTGCATTGCGTACCCCTGCTGTTGCTGCTCCTTCATGATAGCATCAAGCTGCTCCTGGTATTCAGGGAGCATCAGCAGTTTGCCCAGTTGTTTTCGACCCTCTTCATTTAAAGAGCCATCCAGCCAGGCGGTAATGATCTGTTTAAAGTCCACAGGATTCATATTTACATCAGTTGAGCATGCGCTATTGAAAGGACGCATGAAAAATGAAGGATAAGGGGTGTTGCCGAAAAAAAATTATTTTCTTCCCAGCCAGCAATCTGAGATGAGGAGTAAGGCGCTGAAGAGGCCCGGATAAGCGGCCAGTTTCGATTTCAAAAAGGATAATGCCTCGGTGATATGTTCGTTCACCGTGGATTTGGAGATCTGTAATTGTTCGGCAATTTCCTGGTGAGTGAGGCCTTCCTGCCTGCTCAGCTGGAAAACCTGCCGTCGGCGGGGAGGTAATTGATCGATGGCCTGCTGCAACAGTTCGCGTGATTGTTTGAAATCGAGCTGACTTACCGGTGTATCTCCCGGCATGGCAGCCAGTTCCGGAACAATGCCGGAAATACCATTATCTGACTCCTTCAATAATTTACGGAGACCGGAGATAGTGCGATTGCGTGTAACAACATGCAACCAGGGCTCAAAATCCTCTACAGTGGCCAATTTGGTGCGATTGAGCCAGATACCGAAGAAAATATCCTGGGTGAGATCCTCTGCCTGTGATCTGTCTTTAATGTAATTACGCACATGGGCAAATACCTGCAGCCAGTATTGATCGAACAACTGCGTAAACGCTTTTGTATCGTCTTCAGCAATACGGATCAACAGTTCCCTGGGGTTATATGCCATGTTAGTAGACAACTGCTGCAAACTAAAATAAAAAATGCATTGCGAAAGCAATTTGAATATATGAATGGCACCGGAGCAAAAAAATCAGGGCCGGCAAAATGCCGGCCCCGGTTATATTTTTAGCGTCTGCGGCTATTTCTGATCTGTTCCGCCCTGGGGAGCTTCGGGCGACTGCGGCGTTTCAGGAGCTTGTGCAACTTCGGCTACTGCCGGCACAGCCTCTGCTTCCTGAATATATTCTTCGGTTTGCTCTTCTTTCTTTTTGCGGAACCTGCTGAACAACCAGCCGCCGATGGCGATGATGCCCAGCACGATGAATTTGCCGAACTTGGCAATCACAGCCCAGAGGCCCACTTTGGTCAGGATCTTACCGGCAACCAGGCCGCCGATGGTCCAGGCAGCCACTTCATCCACATCAGGATTGAAATCGCTGTAAGTATTGCCACTGGTAAAATTGGCGATATGGATCACTTTCGGAATATCGGCTTTTACCAAATTGAGCTCATCCATGGTTGCCACTGCATTCAACACCAGAACACCTTTTCTTCCGAGGATACGAACACCATAATTCAATGTATGATCAGTGCTTGTTCCGAATTGCAGTTCTTTTGCCCAGTGAAGGATCTTGTTCTCTTTATCATAGAAAGGTTTGGAAGCCCAGCCGATCATGTGAATGGCTTCATAGCCTGCCTTTTTGCGTTCTTCATTCTCTGCTTTCTCTCCCTCGCGCAGATCTTTCAGGAGATCGTCATAATTGATCTTGTCTGCATCTTCATCTTTTACATAACCGATGGATTCATAGCTCACCACAAATGCGTAGCTGCCTTCAGTCATGGGACCACCGTTCTCCGGGAAGATCATTCCCAGGGTTTCCTTACTGGGAGGGTTACCCCAGAATTCAGTCAGTACTTTCTGGGATTGTGCCGCATCGAGGAATTTGAAACCGGCAGGAACTTTCAGTTCTATAGTGCCATCAGGCAGCTTAATGGTTCCGGTGCTGTATTTCATACTGGCATTGATAGAGTCGTACACTTGCTTCATCAATGCTTTTTCCATTGCCAGTGAATCTTCTTCATTTGCCCAAACGGCAATGGAAAAGAAGACGGCGATAAGGGATAAAATAGCCTTTTTCATATTAGTTTTTTCGGGTTTCGGTAAAAGAACAACCTTTTCCCGGTATTCAAAAATCCCGCTGCCTTATATTTTTCCACTTTTCAATAAACAGGAATGGCGCCCCATACTGAGACGCCATCCATTCATAACAAATCCATTTCTATCGTTCCACTTCCTGTTTCAATAACAATAATTGTGCTTTCAATTCTTCATAATTTTTATCTATCTGAACACTATGCTTCGGTAAATGCATCACTCCGCGAACCGCATCCGGCAGCGGAATATTGCTATGTATAACCGGTTCAACCACATCATAGAACTTAACAGGATGCGCTGTTTCCAGGAAAAATCCCTTATTACCGGGATGTTCCTGCAGGTATTGCTGCAAAGCCTTATATCCAACAGCCCCGTGCGGATCAGGAAGATAGCCGTAAGAGCTGTACACTTCCCTGATGGTCTTTTTCGTTTCCACATCACTCACGCTGTAGCTGGTGAGTACATTCTTCAATGGGCCCAGTTCCTGGTTGAAAAGTTCAAGCACACGAACGAAATTGCTGGGATCGCCCACGTCCATCGCATTGGAAATAGTTGCTACGGCAGGTTTCGGCTGGTATTCGCCCGTCTTGAGAAACTCAGGCACCACCGCATTGGCATTACAGGCTGCAATGAAATGTTGTACCGGCATGCCTGAAACATGCGCCAGCAGCCCCGCACAGATATTCCCGAAATTGCCGCTGGGTACAGAGATCACGGGAGGATTGCTTTTGTCCACCCATTGCTGCCAGGCAAAAAGATAATAGAACTGCTGTGGCAGCCAGCGCGCCACATTGATGGAATTGGCGGAAGTGAGGAACAATTGTTCTGTCAGCGATGTATCGGCAAATGCCTGCTTCACCAGTTTCTGGCAATCATCAAAACTGCCATTCACTTCCAATGCACGAATATTCTTACCCAATGTGGTGAGCTGTTTTTCCTGCACGGAACTTACTTTACCGGAGGGATAGAGGATCACCACTTCCACACCAGGCACATCATAGAACCCATGCGCCACTGCGCCACCGGTATCACCGGAAGTAGCTACCAGCACCACCACTTTTTCTGAAATGCTTTTGGAAAAATAACCAAGGCAGCGGCTCATGAACCTGGCGCCCACATCCTTGAAGGCCAGTGTGGGGCCATGGAACAATTCCAGCGTGCTGATATTTTCGTTTATACGTACCAGTGGTATGTCGAAGTTGACGGTCTCGCTCACGATCCTCCGGAGATCTGCTTCGCGAATGGCATCTCCAACGTATGGACTGATCACATTGAACGCAATCTCCTCTTTGCTGAAAGCTTCAATATTATCGATGAAGGATTTTTCAAACACCGGAATGCTTTCAGGGAAGTACAAGCCTTTATCGGGCGCTTGTCCCCTGATAGCTGCTTCTTTGAAGCCAACTGCCGGTGATTGCCTGTTGAGACTATAGTATTGCATGATGATTGATTAAGGTTGATGAACCGTTACAGGCGATACACGCACGCCTTCGTAACTGATACTGGTTACATAAGTTTTGAAATCGATGCCCAGTTTGGTATATACATCCTGCATCAGCTGCTCTACTGCATTGGCAGTGGATTCTTTCTCACTGAGCATGAAGATGGATGGACCGGATCCGGAAATACCACCGCCCAGTGCGCCTGCTTCGCGGCTCTGTGATTTCACGTCGTCGAAACCGGGAATGAGGATGCTGCGTACGGGCTCGATGATCACATCTTCCAGTGAACGACCAATGAGTGCATAATCCTGTTTGAGCAGTCCGGCAACCAGTCCTGCAATATTGCCCCATTGTTTGATGGCGCTCTTCAGTTGCACTTCCTTGCGCAGGATCTGCCTGGCATCTGCTGTGCGCACTTCTATCTGCGGATGCACAACAGTTACAAAGAGCGGAGGCCCGCTGAGCTGCACAATGTCCAATGGGAAAATGGAACGGATCAGGGTGATGCCTCCATAAATTGCCGGCGCGATATTGTCTGCATGCTTCACACCGCTGGCTACTTTTTCTCCGTTCATTGCGAATCGTACCAGGTCTTCATTGGAGAAAGGTTTGCCCAGTAATTCATTGGCCGCAACTACTGCACCGGCAGAGCTGGCTGCGCTGGAGCCCAGTCCGCTTCCGGGTTTGATTCGTTTATCCGTTACCAGGTGAAAGCCCGGAGGATGATCCAGCTCTTCCAGCATAGCCAGCAAAGCTGCGCCGGCCACATTCTTTTCCGGCTCTGTGGGCAACTGGTAAATATCTGTATGTTCGATGGTGATGCCGGGCTCTTCCTTCAGGGTAAGGGTCATTACATCATCCGGACGATGCAGCGCCATACCCAACACGTCGAATCCGCAAACGAGATTGGCCACAGTGGCGGGAGCATGTACCTGAACTGATTTACTCATGGGTTGTTTGTTTTAGATGTGTTAATGAGCTGCGCGAAGGATATCTGCAAATACACCTGAAGCAGTTACTTCAGCGCCGGCCCCTGCACCCTTGATCACCATCGGTTGATCAGGATAACGATTGGTGTAGAACAACACCACATTGTCTTTTCCATAGAGATGATACAGGTTATGCTCCGGCCCGATATGTTGCAATCCTACAGCTGCCCTGCCATTATCATAGCTCGCCACAAATTTTAGTTTCTTCCCTTCTTTGGCAGCTTTAGCGTACAGCGCCTTGAAATGCGCTTCCTGATTAGCCATCTCTTTATAGAAATCAGCCACGCTTCCTTCCATACAACTGGCAGGCATAAACGATTCATTGGAAATATCTTCCATTTCCAGTTGCTCACCGGACTCGCGCGCCAGGATCATGATCTTGCGCATCACATCGGTACCACTGAGATCCAGGCGTGGATCGGGCTCGGTATAACCTTCGTCCTGCGCCTGTTTCACTACTTCGGCAAATGGCTTCTCTCCATTGTAATTATTGAAAACGAAATTGAGGGTTCCGCTGAGCACCGCTTCGATCCTGTTCACCACATCACCGGTACGCTTAAGATCATTCAAAGTTCCGATCACCGGCAATCCTGCTCCCACATTGGTTTCGAAGAGGAAACTTGCATTGAACTCGCGGGCCAGGTCCTTCAGTTTGCGATAGTACTCAAATGAAGAGGAACAGGCCACTTTATTGCAGGCCACAACAGAAATACTTTTCGACAACAGCTGATCATAGACTGTTGCCACTTCACCATTGGCGGTAACATCCACAAATACGGAGTTGCGGAGGTTGCGGGCGCGGGCCTGATCAACAAATTGCTGAAGGCTCATGGGCTCTCCGGCTTCGAGCGCTTCTTTCCAGTTGGCCAGATCGATGCCTTCCTCTTTGAAAAGCATTTTACGGCTATTGGCCATTCCTATAACCCTCAACTGTAAGCGAAGGTTTTCCTGCAGGTATTTTTGCTGCTGTTGTAACTGTGCAATCAGTTTTCCTCCTACATTGCCGGTACCGGCCAGGAAGAGGTTCACCTGCTTGTAAGTGGTTTCGAAGAATTCCTCATGCAATACGTTGATGGCTTTGCGCACATCCGACGCTGCCACCACGGAAGTGATATTCCTTTCAGAAGATCCCTGTGCGATGGCGCGCACGTTCACACCGTTGCGGCCCATCGCTCCAAACATCTTACCACTTACACCGGGATGGCTCTTCATATTATCGCCCACCAGCGCCACTACTGCGAGGTCTTTTTCCACTACCAGCGGGTCCACTTTTCCTGATTGTATCTCAAAACGGAAAGTATCGTCGATTACCTGTTTTGCTTTTTCAGCCAGTGCATCTTCGATGCCCACACAGATGCTGTGCTCTGAAGAGCTTTGTGTGATGAGGATCACATTGATCTGTTCACTGGCCAGTGCTTCGAAAAGTCTTTTCGAAAAACCGGGAATGCCCACCATGCCGCCACCTTCGAGACTTAGCAGCGTGATCTTGTTGATGCTGGCGATACCACGGATATGATTACCATTGAGCATCACTTCCCTTTCAATCAAAGTTCCATAGGCGTCCGGATCGAAAGTATTCTTCACCCAAACCGGGATATTCTTTTTCATTACAGGCTGAATGGTAGGCGGGTAGATCACTTTGGCGCCGAAATGCGAAAGCTCCATGGCCTCCTGGTAAGAGATATGCGGTAATGCCTTTGCATGCGGCACCAGGCGCGGATCTGCGGTCATCATGCCACTCACGTCGGTCCATATTTCCAACAGGCCTGCATCCAGTGCAGCAGCGAAAATAGCGGCAGTGTAATCCGAACCGCCACGACCGAGCGTAGTGGTTTGACGTTCAGCATTGGAAGCAATGAAACCGGGAACAACAAAAAGCTGATCATTAACAGAAGCAAAGTATTGTTGTATTGCATGATCAGTTACATCGCGCACTACTGCTGCATTGCTGTAATTGGAATCGGTAAGGATCAACTCACGTGAATCTTTCCACACAGCACCGTGCTCGTTCATACGTGCAGCAATGAGATGTGAGCTCATGAGCTCGCCGAATGCTGCAATGCGGTCTTTGGTCCTTGCACTTAATTCACCGAGCAGGAAAACGCCGTTGCAAATATCTTCGATCTCATTGCATCGCTGTTTCATCCAGCTGAGCACACTGCTCTGTTTTGCAACGGGGATCAACGCTTTCACGGCTTCGAGATGACGCTGTTCTATAACCTGTAAAACATTCTTGTATTGTTCATCGCCTGCGGCAGCCAGGGCGCCGCTCTGCAACAGCAGGTCTGTAACGCCTCCCAGTGCAGAAACCACTACCACCGTTCTGTCTTTTTTCAGCGCCTCTTGAACTATACCCACTACTTTATTGATGTTGACGGCATTGGCTACTGAACTGCCACCAAATTTCAGGACCTGCATATATTGATTGTTGAAATGATTGAATGATAAATGAATAAAGAATAACCTTTTCGGTATCGATGTGTAGCTAAAAAAGCCCAGAAGGTAATATGGAATATGACAACCCTTAGCGGGTTGTTGTAATCGTAATAATAGTGGACGTAGCCGTGGAAGCTACGGAGGCAGAAGAGATGATATGGTTGATAATTGCCACTATTATTCTACTAGATAGGTCAAATATACAAAGGGCCTTTCATAACATCTGTTAGTTTCAAAAAATAATTTTCAGAGAAGGGCCGAATAAATTTTATGGCGTAATTTCAGCACCCATCAATTCTAAAATGCTTTAAAACATGGATCATCAGTCGTCGAGAGGGTTGCAGCAATTCAAGAACTATGTAGGAATCAAGTTCCAGTTATACAACAGCTTATTCACTTCACTGCCCTTTCACCGCATCGAAAAGACCGGTATTCTTCTTTCTCTCTTACTCAATAACTGTGAAGAAGGTTTCAAGCGAAAGCTGAGCCCTGTTCAGATCATCGACGAATTCTTCGAGAAACATACATCATACATAAAGGAACAGGAGAAGATCGATCTTCTCTTCCGATTCATTCAATATGTAGAACGCCAGGTAGTGTTGTTCGATGCATTGGAAGATGCGGCTTTCCGCGATGTGAACGATATGAACGGCATCGGTACACTCAAGCATCTCGAATCAGAAGTGTTGCAGGAAAATGCGCAGGAACAACTGGTGGAGAAACTGAAAGACTTCTCTATCCGCCTCGTGCTTACCGCTCACCCCACACAGTTCTATCCCGGCACCGTACTTGGTATCATCAATGATCTCTCCCGCGCATTGCAGGAAAACAATGCAGCACAGATCAATACATACTTACAACAGTTGGGCAAAACACCTTTCTTTAAAAAGAATAAGCCCACGCCGTATGATGAAGCCATCAGCCTGGTTTGGTATCTGGAAAATGTTTTCTACCAGGCAGCTGGCCGCATCATCAATTTCATGAAGCAGCAGTTCCCGGATGCAGTGCCTGGCCATAACCCCGTGATCACAATGGGCTTCTGGCCCGGTGGCGACCGCGACGGCAACCCGAATGTAAAAGTGGACACCACCCTTAAAGTAGCAGACGTGCTCCGCGGCAGCATCATCAAATGCTATTACCTCGATGTGCGCAAACTCAAACGCAGGCTCACTTTCAAAGGGGTTGACACTATCCTCAACGAACTGGAAAGACAACTCTATAACAATATCTTCATTCCCGGTCAGCGCACCGCACTCATCAAACAGGGCTTACTGGATGAGTTGTTCAAGATCCGCGATATCCTCGTGTATCAACACAATGGCCTGTTTCAGCATTTGGTTGACAGCCTGATCAACAAGATCCAGGTATTCGGTCTGCACTTCGCCTCACTTGATATCAGGCAGGACAGCTCCGTGCACAACACAGTACTGGAAGCCATTGCAGAAAAAGGCGACGGACTTCCGGAGAATTATGCATCCCTCAGCAATGATGAAAAAATGGAAGTACTAACGCATCTGAATACACGAAGCACCCCTTCCAACTATGAAGAAGGTGTTGTGAAAGACACACTCGATACCATTGCTGCTGTAAGAACTATTCAGGAATATAATGGACAGGAAGGTTGCAACCGCTACATCATCAGCCAGTGCAACAGCGTGCTGAATGTGTTGGAAGTGTTTGCACTTTTCAATCTATGCGGATGGGAAAAAGATAACCTGAGCATCGATATCGTTCCACTTTTTGAAACCATCGATGATCTGCAAAAAGCAGGAGATATCATGGTGGCCCTGTACAAGAACCCGGTATACAAAGCGCACCTGGATAAACGCAAGAGCCGTCAGACCATCATGCTTGGTTTCTCTGATGGCACTAAAGATGGCGGCTACCTGATGGCCAACTGGAGCATCTTCAAAGCAAAAGAAGAGCTTACGCGGCTCTCCAAAGAATATGAGATCGATGTGGTGTTCTTCGATGGCCGCGGCGGCCCCCCCGCACGCGGTGGTGGCAAAACGCATAAGTTCTATGCGAGTATGGGAAGGAATATCTCCAACCAGGAGATCCAGCTCACTATCCAGGGACAGACAGTCAGCTCCAATTTCGGCACCATCGATTCTGCGCAGTTCAATATCGAGCAATTGCTGAATGCAGGGATCTCCAATGATCTCTTCTCCACCAAAGAAAGAACGCTGGATGCTGCAGAAGAAGAACTGCTGAAAGAACTGGCAAGGGAAAGCCTTGATTCTTACAAGGAACTGAAAGACCATCCTGATTTCCTGGAATACCTGAGCCATGTGAGCCCGCTGAAATTCTACAGCGAGACCAATATCGGTAGTCGTCCTGCCAAGCGCGGCAGCGGCGGCAAACTTAGTCTGAAGGATCTTCGCGCCATTCCATTCGTTGGCGCCTGGAGCCAGCTGAAACAGAACGTAACTGGTTATTACGGCGTAGGCACTGCCTTGCAGGTGCTGGACAAAAAGGGGAAGACGTCAGAGTTACGTCAACTCTATCAGAATTCTCTTTTCTTTAAAACGCTTATAGATAACTGTGAGATGGCGATGAAAAAATGTTTCTTCCCGCTCACTGAATTCCTTTCACAGGATCCGCGCTACGGGGAGATCTGGAATAAGATCTACAATGAGTACGAGCTCACGCAACGTTTCATCTTCCAGTTGACCGGCAAGAAGGAGCTGATGGCAGATTATCCTGTTGAACAACTGAGTATCATGATGCGCGAGCGCATTGTATTACCACTGACCACCATTCAGCAATATGCGCTTTGCAGGATCCGTCAGATGGAAGAGGAATTAGCACCTGCACAACACCGTGAGATCCTGGAGAAACTGGTGATCAGAAGTGCATTCGGTATTATCAATGCGGGTCGGAATTCAGCGTAACAGACCTTAAAAAGGCACCACGTTTGCAGTTCCCCGATACCGGACTGATAAATTATTCCCTCGGGATACAAGCATATAAAAGAAAAGGCACCGGAGACCCGGCACCTTTCATTCTTAACAAAACAACACAAGAGATTTTAAGCAGTAAGTAGTGGTTGTTTTGTTAGTGAGCTGTAGTTGTAGTTACTATTACGTATCGTTAATCCATGTTTAGAATTTGTAGATCGCTGCGATCAGGAAACTGGCAGTTGATTTTGTTGGCGCCAGGTCTTTGTCAACAAAGAGGTCTTTATTCGCATTGTCGAACCTGATCTCGGGAATGAATGTGAATCCTTCCACTTTGAAATTGGCTGATAGTGTGGTTGCAATGATGGAGCCTCCTTCAGGAGAAGCAGCATACACTTTCATTTGGTCTTTATCATCGAAATATTCACCGCGCAATGTGAGACCAAACCAGGGTTTGGGATCCAGGTTCAGGTAAACAGCGGAGCCCCACCAGTTTTTGGCATCGATATTCTTTGTGCCATCCCAAAGTTTTGTACTGTTGTACGTTGCGTTGAAGCCTACATTGAATTTATCGCTCACTTTGGCCGTGGCTACAAAATCCACCTGGTTCACTTTGGCAGTATCCGGTCCTTTTCCGCCAACATAGTTGAGGAAGAACTTGATATCTTCTGTTGCAGCCAGGCTATATTGTGCAAGAACGAACTTCTTGTTGATCTGCTCATCCGGAGGAATACGATAGTCTGTTGCATTGGCAACACCGAGCATGAAACCATGTTTTCCTTTGGTGATTTCAGCTTTGAGGCCGGTATGTCCGAATGGTCCATTCGTGAACATATAGCTCATGCTGTAGTTGCGATTGAGATATGGGTCCAGCACTTCGTAGCCCACATGCGTGCCCCAGGTGCCGGCGCTGAACTTCAGCCAGTCTGTGGGCGCATATGTGATATAAAGCTGTTTTACAGCAGCCAGCAAAGTGCCTTTATCGTTGTAGGCGAATTCTTCGGCGCGTGGTCCAAAACCCAGATCAGCCACCACTCCTACTTTACCGGCAGTATGTTCCAGTTTGATGGATGCCATACCCAATGCAAAGCTGTTATGTGTGCCGGTGAAGGAAGTGAGGTTGTTATAACCCACAGCCTTTGTGGGTTTAGCGAAATTGTACCTGTAATAAACATCAGCATATCCTGAAATTACAGTTGCCGGCTTTGGTTCTTCCGGGGCGGAAGCAGCCTGCGTTGCGGGTGTGGTTGTGGGAGCTGAAGCTTCCTGTGCAATCGCAGGGATAAAACAAGCCATAGCAAGGCCTGTTGCAAAAAATTTTTGTAACATTGCGATAGATTTTAAGTGTTAAAGGAAAAGGGTACGGCGGTCAGCGTGTTCCAGACGCTGGTCAATCATCCGTACCTTTTTCTATTTTTAGTGAGCTTCTGTTTCGATGATTTTTTCTTCCTTGATATTTCCATTGCTGTGAACCAGCAAAGTTCCCTGCAGATACTTCTCGTTATGCTGAGTAGCATCCAGACCGAGCTCTTCTTCTTCAGAAGTTACACGAAGAGGGAGGATGAAGTTGATGAATTTGAAGATGAGCCAGGAAGCAACAAAGCTGTAGGTCACAGCAATCAGCATTCCTTTCAGCTGCGTGAACAGGAAAGCGCCATTGCCGAGCCAGAGGCCATCGGCGCCTGCGCCATTCACAGCCTTGGTAGCAAATACGCCGGTGAGCAGCATACCTACCATACCGCCGATACCATGACAGGGGAATACATCCAGGGTATCATCCAGTCTGGATTTCTGTTTGTAGTAAACAGCTATATTGGAGATCAGTGCAGCAACCACACCGATAGTGATACTTTGAGGGATTGCAACAAAACCTGCAGCAGGAGTGATAGCCACCAGCCCTACTACTGCGCCGATACAAAAGCCCAGCACAGAAGGTTTCTTACCACGAAGCACATCAAAGAACATCCAGCTCAGACCTGCAGCAGCAGCGGCTGTATTGGTAGTAAAGAACGCAGACACAGCCAGTGCATTGGCGGCGAGAGCAGACCCTGCATTGAATCCGAACCAGCCAAACCAAAGCAGCCCTGTACCGATCAATACATAAGGAATATTGGCAGGAGGAATTTCCTTGTGCTCCTTATGCACCTGGCGGCGCTTCAGCACAAGAACTCCAGCCAATGCGGCCATACCGGCAGAGATATGCACTACAGTACCACCGGCAAAGTCAAGTACGCCCATCTTGAAGAGGAAGCCTTCAGAATTCCAGGTCCAGTGTGCAAGCGGAGCATACACCAAAAGGCTGAAGAGCGCAATGAAAAGAATGTAAGAAGTGAAACGGATACGTTCAGCCACTGCACCTACTACAAGACCAGGTGTGATGATGGCGAACATGAGCTGGAATACAGCAAAGAGTGAACGCGGGATCGTTCCCCAGGGTTCACCCGAAGCAACTCCCTTGAAGAAGAAATGTGCAGTAGGGTCGCCGATGAATCCGGCGCCGCCGACACTTGGACCAAAGCAAAGACTGTAACCAACAACCACCCAGAGTACGCTAACCACACCTGCGGCAGCCACACTCTTGATCATGGTGGAGATCACGTTCTTCCTGTGCACCATGCCGCCATAGAAAAAGGCCAGGCCCGGTGTCATCAAAAACACCAATGCAGCAGCAACAAGTACCCATGTTGTGTCCGCAGCATTATACGCTCCCTTGGAATCCACGAAGTCGGGAACCGAAGGAACAAATATCGCAGCTATAGCCACTCCTGCAAGAACCAGGAATGGAGCTACCGATTTAATCGTGATCTTTTTCATACCAGTTGATTTTAGTGTTGTTATTAAGAATAATTATATGTGTGTTGTTTAGTTAAAAATACCGCTAAATCCTTTCGAAATCAAGCATACTATTTAAATAACAAATATTAATAATATTAACATTTATTAGTTTTTAATGCTTGAAAACAACGATCCTGTCTGAATTCTATAGATTTTTCAAAACAGAAAAGCAAAAACATGCAGTTATTGCATGCCTTCTAAAAAAACTTTTTTTCAACTATTTTTTTCACATGCCATTATTGGTGAATACGGGGCTCATGGCATTGAATGAAACCGCAGGAGCTGCGGTAACTGAATACGCCCTGGCGGGCATTTTTGTATGTATCGGGATATGAAAAGAGAAATGTAAACAATCTTCGGTGCGGCTCACTTCCAGGTTTTCATTGTAAAGTTTCCGCAATCGCATCTGGATATTACGGAGCCCTACGCCCCTCGTATTAAACATCAGGTTCAGGTCCTTATTCCGTACCAGGCCGGTATTACTCACCCTGATCAGCAGTTTTTGCGCATGCCTGGTAAGAGAAAGTACAATCACGCCGCCTTCCACGGATGGTTCGATCCCATGTTTCAGTGCGTTTTCGATCAGTGGCTGAAATAAAAGTGTTGGCACCATCACATCTTCCATTCCTTCTTCCATATGGATCACCACCTGGAGGCGTTCACCAAAGCGATGCTGCTCCAGGCTCAGATAGGTGCGGATAAAATCCACTTCCTGTTTCAATGGCACCCTGTCTTCCTGCGAAGCCATCAGCGCATACCTGAATATATCGGCCAGCCTTGCAATCAATTCGCGGGTGAACTCCTGTTGCGCAGGCACAGAACCACTGATGCTGTTGAGCGTATTAAAAAGGAAATGCGGTTGTATCTGCGCTTTGAGACCAGCGATCTCGGTCTCATATGCGATCCGGCGCAACTCTTTCTCGCGCACCACCTGCTCTTCCCTTTGCCTGAAATAATGGAAAAGGTGCAGGAAGGAGAATCCCTGTACATAGAAGAGGATATTATGCCATAGGTTTTGCAGAACCTGAGAGGCCGTCATTACGGGAAGGTTCATGAAAGAGTTATAGAAAAGATAGCCCAGCAACCATACGCCATAATAAACGGCAGCAGTAAAAACGTGCAGGAGTATACGCTTTTGCCAGTTCGCATTCTTAAAGATCCTGAAATGCAGATACCATCCGGGAATGCAGGCCAGGCTCATGATCAGGGTATCGGTGAGCACTTCTTTAATAATCCGCGCCGGAAAGCCATGATGCACCAGCTGAGGCATCGCGTAGATGAACTCAGTCACCAGGATGGTAATCACCAGCACGGCTGGCTCCTTCCAGGCAGTATGGGCATACATTGTTCTCTTTTGATTCATGGCTAACTCATTTCATGCATCGGACCGATCCGCACTTTCAATACAAATGTAATTGCTGCCGGTTCCTCCCGGTAATTTGCCGGCTACCATTCGCCATTATCCGACATAGGTCAGAATTTTAATAACTTACCACATCATTAATCATACAACCATGGATCCTTTTGAACCTGTACTAAATTGGCTGAACAGCAGAAATATCTTTCTCACCAGACGGCAAAAGGCCCTGATCCGGCAATACACCGTACCGAGAACTGCAAAAGCAAAAGAGATACTGATGGCCCAGGACAATACTGTGCATAAATTCTATTTTCTCAACAGCGGAATCGTACGACTATTCAGAATGGAAGAAGGGAATGATTATACGCTTGGACTGATCAGTAGTCGCGATTTCCTCTCGGCCCCTCAACTCATTTTTTCCGGCTGGATCTCTACCTGCAGCCTGGAAACCCTTACTGATGCGGATCTGCTGGAATGGGACAGTGAGGCACTGCATCTCATCAAATCCCAGGCGCCTGAATTATATAATATCGAACTGATGCATATGATGCGGTTACTGGATTGGGTGCAACAGAACCAGATAGAACAGATCTGTTTTCCGGCAGAGAAAAGATATCAATTGCTATTGGAGCGGCAACCAGAAGTTGTACTGACGATCCCTCTGAAATATATCGCGTCCTATCTAGGCATTCATACGGATAGCCTGAGCCGGATACGCAAGAGCCATCAGTCAGAGAGCAATCGTTCGCGCCCCCGCGAGTAACCGAAAACAGAAACGGTCCCTTACGGGACCGCCTCTACACTAAAACATTACGATCTATAGCGTAATCACATTGTTGCCAATACTGTGTTATGGTCTTTGCTTTCGAGCATGGACGATCCCATAAGGAACTCATCCACTTTGCGTGCAGCTTCGCGTCCTTCGCTGATGGCCCAAACCACCAGGCTCTGCCCTCTTCTCACATCGCCGGCCGCAAAGATCTTTTGAATGCTTGTCTGATAATCTTTTTCAGTGGCCTGCACATTGCCACGATTGTCCAGTTCAACGCCCAGTTCCTGGATAAGTCCTGTATGCTCAGGATGCACGAAGCCCATTGCCAGCAGCGCAAGCTCGCAGGGTATCTGCCTTTCACTGCCGGGGATCTCCACAAAATGAGCGGGTCTTCCGTCTTCAGTGATCTTCCATTCCAGGTCAACAATACTGAGGGCTTTGAGTTTTCCTTTTCCATCCCCGATAAATGCTTTGGTAGCGATGGCCCATTGGCGTTGTACACCTTCCTCGTGCGAAGTACTTGTTTTCAGCGTCATGGGATAGCTGGGCCAGGGCATGTAGGCAGTGCGCTTTTCAGGCGGCATCGGCATCAGCTCGAACTGGAAAATTGATTTTGCCTCCTGACGATTGGAGGTACCCACGCAATCGGAACCAGTATCTCCCCCACCGATCACTACTACATTCTTACCTGTGGCGAGGAGGTCTTTACTGAAAATATTGCTTTCGATAGTCGCATTGGCCAGCGGGTCCCTGCCGGCATTGCGCTTGTTCTGTTGTTTGAGGAACTGCATGGCGAAGTGAACGCCGTCCAGCTCACGGCCGGGGATCTCCAGGTCGCGGGGCTTTGTTGAGCCGCAGGCCAGTACAATGGCCTGATATTCGCGCAGCAACTCATTGATACTAACGTTAACGCCTATGTGCGAATTACATTTGAAAGTGATGCCTTCCTCTTCCAGGAGTTTGATGCGGCGCTCCACTACAGATTTCTCCAGTTTGAAATCAGGGATGCCGTAACGCAGCAATCCGCCGGGTGCATCATCGCGCTCATACACAGTAACGGTGTGTCCCGCATAGTTGAGCTGGGCAGCGGCGGCCATGCCTGCAGGGCCGGAACCCACTACAGCTATTTTCTTTCCCGTGCGTACATTGGGAATGCGTGGCTTCACAAATCCTTTATCGAATGCGATCTCGATGATATGCTTTTCAATTTCCTCGATCGCAACCGGAGGCTGATTGATCCCCAGCACACAGGCAGACTCACAGGGAGCAGGACAAATACGACCGGTGAACTCGGGGAAATTATTGGTTGAAGTAAGTATCTCATATGCTTCGAGCCAGTTCTTGCGATAAACGGCATCATTGAACTCAGGGATCACATTGCCGAGAGGGCAACCATTGTGACAAAAAGGAACGCCACAATTCATACAGCGCGCAGACTGCTCATTCAGCTTGGCTTCTGAATAGCGCTCCACAAATTCATCGTAGTGCTTCAAACGTTGCTCTACAGCAGTTTTGCCGGGAAGGGCACGGGTGAATTCCAAAAATCCGGTTGGCTTTGCCATATTGTAATTCGTTGACGAGGTGAGTAGTGATTGTTTAGGATCAGGAAGGTTTTACATTCCTGACCTTCGCTTTCTGCTGCAGGGCTTTCTTGTAATCAGCAGGGAATACTTTCACGAAATTCCTGGTCTGGTTCTCCAGATCATCCAGCACAAATTTCGCTACGGTGCTTCCGGTGTAAGCGTAATGCTTCGTGATCATATCCTGCAGGTACTTTATATCTTCCTGGTCCAACGGATCCAGCTCCACCATTTCGCGGTTCACACGTCCAGAGAACTGTCCTTTCACATCGTACACATAAGCGATACCACCACTCATGCCTGCTGCGAAATTGCGACCTGTTTCACCGAGGATCACCACGCGGCCGCCGGTCATGTATTCACAACCGTGATCGCCGGTTCCTTCCACCACCACTTCCGCGCCGGAGTTGCGCACACAGAAACGCTCGCCTGCTTTCCCCCTGATAAAAGCTTCACCAGCAGTAGCGCCATAGAAAGCCGTATTACCGATAATGATATTCTCTTCCGGTACAAAGGTTCCCTGACGATGCGGATACACGATCAGCTTAGCACCACTGAGGCCCTTCCCAAAGTAATCATTCGCATCGCCTTCCAGTTCCAGCGTAACACCTTTGGTATTGAAGGCGCCGAAGCTTTGACCGGCTGTACCTGTGAAATTGAAGTGGATGGTATCTTCCGGCAATCCTTCCCCTTTGTACACTTTCGTGATCTCGTTGGAAAGAATGGTGCCAATGGTACGGTCGATATTCCTGACAGGGAAAGAAGCGGTTATACGTTCCCGTGAGACAATGGCAGGTTTGGCAGCTTCCAGCAGTTTCCAGTCCAGCACTTCCGCCAGCCCATGGTCCTGGTCTTCCATATGATACAATCCAGTGAATGGAGAGGCAGGCTCTTTGTACAGGATGGGAGAAAGATCCAGTTTGCTGTATTTCCAGTGATCGATATTATCACGCATTTCAAGATTCTCCACTTGTCCAACCATTTCATTCACGGTCTTGTAACCGAGCTCAGCCATGATCTCGCGGAGTTCCTGCACAATGAATTTGAAGAAGTTCACTACATGGTCTGCATCGCCGGTAAAGCGTTTGCGCAGTTCAGGGTCTTGTGTGGCCACTCCAACAGGACAGGTATTGAGATGGCATTTGCGCATCATGATACAACCTTCCACCACCAGCGCCGCAGTAGCAACGCCCCATTCTTCTGCACCAAGCAATGTGGCAATGGCGATATCACGGCCTGTTTTCATCTGACCGTCTGCCTGCAGCACTACCCTGCTGCGTAATTTATTTTTCACCAGTGTCTGATGGGATTCAGCCAGACCGAGCTCCCAGGGCAGACCTGCATGTTTGATAGAACTGAGTGGCGATGCGCCGGTGCCGCCATCATGGCCGCTCACGAGGATCACATCGGCCTTTGCTTTGGCAACACCTGCTGCGATAGTGCCAACACCTGCTTTGGACACCAGCTTCACATTGATGCGCGCAGCGCGGTTAGCATTCTTCAGATCGAAGATCAGTTGCGCCAGGTCTTCGATAGAATAAATATCGTGGTGCGGCGGCGGAGAGATCAGACCAACACCAGGTGTGGAGTGACGGGTCTTACCGATCCATTCGTCCACTTTATGACCGGGTAATTGTCCACCTTCACCAGGCTTCGCTCCCTGCGCCATCTTGATCTGCAGCTCATCGGCTTCAGTGAGATAATAACTGGTCACACCAAATCGCGCAGATGCAACCTGCTTGATGGCACTGCGCATGCTATCGCCATTCTTCATCGGCAGATACCTGCTTTCATCTTCCCCTCCTTCACCGGTATTGCTTTTTCCTCCGAGGCGATTCATTGCGATAGCCAGTGTAGTATGGGCTTCCCATGAAATAGATCCGAAACTCATAGCGCCGGTAGCAAAACGGCGATAGATATTTTCTGCCGGTTCCACTTCGTCTATTGAAATGGCCGGACGTGTTCTCTTGAATTGGAACAGACCGCGCAGTGTAGCTGCTTTCTCGGCCTGATCGTTCACCAGTTTTGAATATTTCTTGAATGTGTTGTATTCATTCATCCTGGTGGAATACTGCAGCAGGTGGATGGTCTGTGGATTGAAGAGGTGGAATTCACCTTTGCGTTTCCACTGGTACACTCCGCCCGCCATCAGTCTGTCAACAGGAACATTCTTCCTGCTGAATGAATAAAGATGCTTGGCCAACGCTTCCTTAGCGATCTCATCCAGGCCCATGCCTTCAATACGGCTGGTTGCGCCGGAGAAATATTTGTCTACCACTTCGTGATTGATACCGATGATCTCGAAGATCTGCGCGCCCTGGTACGACTGCAGCGTACTGATCCCCATTTTGGAGAACACTTTCAGCAGGCCTTCATTCACAGCCTTGATATAATTCTTTTTCAGGTATTCTGCATCGAGGTTGGATTCGAGCTTTCCGGACAGCTTCATGTCGCGGATGGAGCTGAGCGCCAGGTATGGGTTGATAGCAGTAGCGCCAAACCCTAACAGACATGCGAAATGATGCACTTCCCAAACATCTCCTGCTTCCACCACGATGCCTACCTGGCCACGAAGTCCTTTCCGGATCAGGTGGTGATGAACTGCGGCTGTGGCTAACAGTGAGGGAATGGGCGCGTGATCGGAATCGATGGCGCGATCCTGCAATACAAGCACTTCAAATCCGTCTTCAACAGCATCCACGGCATAGCGGCAAATGCGGTCCAGCGCGGCTTTCAGCCTTCCTGGCTTTCCGTCTGCACGGAAATAGCACTGCAAGGTTTTTGCCTGGAAGATGCCCGTATCGATACTACGGATCTTTTCAAGTTCGTGATTGGTAAGTACAGGATGTTTCAGCGCAACAGTATGACAGCTCAGCGGATCTTCCTGCAGCAGGTTACCATTGTTTCCCACGAAAGTGGCAAGGCTCATTACCATTCTTTCTCGTATGGGATCGATGGGCGGATTGGTCACCTGTGCAAACAATTGTTTGAAGTAACTGCTGAGGTGTTGCGGCTGATCGCTGAGTACAGCCAGCGGCGCATCGGTGCCCATAGAACCGATCGGTTCTTTGCCATCGATGGCCATTGGCGCAATGATGGTTTCCAGGTCTTCTGTGGAATAGCCGAATGCTTTCTGGTATTTGAATACCTGCTCATGTTCCAGGTGCGTGAACATCACGCGTGGCTCCGGCAGTTCATTCAAACGGATCTTGTATTTGTTGAGCCATTCTGCGTATGGCTTTTGAGAAGTGATCTGTGCTTTCAATTCATCATCGCTGATGATGCGGCCCTGCTCCATATCCACCACAAACATCTTTCCGGGCTGCAGTCTTCCCTTCTCTTTTACGAGTGTGGGATGTACTGGCAGCGCGCCGGTCTCGGAAGCCATGATCACACGGTCATCCGTGGTAACGCAGTAGCGTGAAGGGCGGAGACCGTTACGGTCCAGCGTTGCACCGATCATCTTTCCGTCTGTGAACGAGATGGAAGCCGGACCATCCCAGGGTTCCATCATGGCGGCGTGGAATTCGTAGAATGCTTTCTTCACAGGGTCCATGTCTTCATTACCATCCCATGCTTCGGGGATGAGCATCATCATCACATGCGGCAGTGAGCGTCCGGAGAGCGTGAGCAGTTCGATCATATTATCGAGACAGGCGGAATCCGACTGACCTTCCGTTACAATGGGCAGCAGCATTTCCATTTCTTCTTTGGTGAAGAGATTGGAAGTGAAACCTTTCTCGGAAGTTTTGAGCCAGTTGAGATTTCCCTGCAGCGTATTGATCTCACCGTTATGAGCGATATAGCGGAAAGGCTGCGCCAGTTTCCAGCTGGGAAATGTATTGGTAGCAAAGCGTGAGTGTACCAGTCCGAAAGCGCTCACTACTCTTTTGTTGCTCAGGTCCGGGAAATAACCGCGAACCTGGTTACTGGTGAGCTGTCCTTTGTAAACAACCGTTTTGTATGAGAGGGAAGCGATATAGAAGCCGATGGCATCGCGCTTCACGGTATTGTTGATAGTATGGCTGGCATAGTTGCGCAGCACGAATAATTTGCGTTCGAATTCCTCAGGGTTGGTAATATGATCTGGGCAGGCAATGAATACATGTTCCATTTCCGGTTCCACACTGAGGGCTGTGGCGCCGATCCCATCGGGATTCACAGGCACTTTGCGATACGCGATCACTTCCAGTCCCATCTTTTCTACCGAGCGGTTGAAAATATCGCGGCATTCTTCACGGAGACGGATCTCGCGCGGGAAGAAGATCACACCAACGCCGTACCTTCCAAAAGCAGGCAGGGGAACGCCAAGGCGGATACATTCGTCGAAGAAGAATTCGTGGGGAGTCTGGATCATGATACCAGCACCATCGCCAGTATTGCTTTCACATCCACAGGCACCGCGATGCTCCATGTTTTCCAGAACAGTGAGGGCATCGGAGATGTGCTGGTGGGACTTATGCCCTTTGATATTGGCTACGAAACCGATACCACAGGCATCACGCTCAAAAGAAGGATGGTATAAACCCTGGTTGCTTGCCATCGTTGACAATTAGTTTTTGGAGATTATCTAATAATAAACGCACTTTTTAAAACGAATCTTAAAAAGCGGACAAGCAACTGCTTGAAATTACAACAAAAACATAATAATACCGTTGTTTTATTCAATTAATTTTTACATACAAACACTTGTTTGTATGGCCAATTATTGCAGGTCTGGAATGTCAAAAGAATGCAGGATGGTCAGATCATCTTCTTCTCTCTCGCCCAATAACTGAATAAAATATTCTCCGATATCCCATTGCTTCGAGCCCAGCATTGCAGACCAGTCTTTGAAGGTTTCGTCATCGGCGATATTTCCATTGCCGTCATAGCAATCACCCTGGCATTCAAAAGACATTGCACCCAGACTGGTTCTGTTATCGCCTGCGCCTTTTTTGTAAGCCACTCTTTCTATGTAGAAATATTTCCATCGGTCATCGTTCACATACACTTCGAAATAAGGATCTGTACAATCGAGTGGAATGGTGATATGAACGGATTTTACATTATCAGTCATCACGGTGTAGATCTTCCAGTCTTTCTTCAGTTCATTCACCGGTCCCTTGATCACAACGCCTGATTTGAGCACCTGTAAATCCTGCTCGTATCGGAACTGCCGCCAGATTGCACCATTGCCGTTTTTCATTTTTACATTGAGATGGATGGTGGTTCTGTATTTTCCTTCCTGCAGGTCATCGATATCGATCTTGAGGAATTTGTTTCCCTTCACAAAGCGTTTCAGGTATTGGTTACCGGTACCTTCCCTTTGCATCACTACAAAGCCTGAATCGTATCGTGCAAAATCCACTGTTGAATTATCGAAATAAATTTTTAGCTGGTTGGCAACTGGTGTATCCTGTTCATCCTGATCATTGTTACCGTCCCCGTTTTTCTTACAGGCGGTAAGCAGCAAGCCAAGGGTAGTAGCAAGCACCATAAATGTTCTGATTTGTTTTAACATGGTTGTTGATTGTTTAGGTATGACAAAAAAATGGGAACCGGCGCAGCAGGTGCAACCGGGCCAGTGTTCCCGATGATGAATTAAGGTTCCCCGGATGAAGCAGCAGGGTGCTGAACAGGAAAAAATCAGGGCCGGGATTGGGATGAAATTTACTCGCCCATCCAGGTTTTGAAAGCAGGCACTCTTTCACGGCTGATGATGATGGGGTCCGGATGGAGTGGCTTTACTTCCACCCGCAGTTTGCCGTGTGTACTGACCAGTACTTTTTCGATGGCCTCATGACTGATGATGAACTGGCGGCTCACGCGGAAGAAGCGTTCCGGAGAGATCAGTCTTTCAATTTCAGTGATGGTATAATCGAGAATATGTTCCCTGTTGTCTGCCATCTTCACGAAAGTGAGTTTATCGCGGAGATAGAAATACCTGATCTCACTTACTGCAAGTGAGATGAGTTGATGGCCTTTCTTTACAAGGAATCTTGATTTGTAATCAGGCAATACTTTTTCTGGAAAGTATTCCTGGAAGAATTGTTTCCAGGCGGTTTCGGAATCGGGCACAGCCTGGTTGAGTTGTTGCATAGCTGCGTGCATTGCATTCATGACTATTAGGTTTGTTGGTGATCAGAATCTGACAACAAATTTGCAGAGAACGTTTCCAATCCACCTTGCCATTCGGCCAAAACCACATGAATATGCGATCTCAAACGGTGAATTCAGCCTGTCTATCACACATTCCGGTACATAAAAAAAGCAGGTGGTAGAAACCACCTGCGAGTCACATGAGAAAAATTCTATACCGCAACTAGGTTAATGATCCAGGGATGAGTTGCGTAAGAAGTAGCATAAGGGAAATCCCCGGAGAAATATATCAAATAAAATAATTATTCAAAATCAGGAAGGAAAGGTTCGGCAGGTATAAGGCGAAGGTGTAGCAGCATACCACATGCAAAAAAAGATTTTTTTTGATCGTGGCAAACGTTAAAATGTGCGAATTGTCCTTTTATCTCTATCAACAGATCAAAAGCATATCTGATGAAGTTAAAAATAGGCAGTTCCGAAGAATCGGAACTGCGAGTCACATGAGAAAATTCGAATGCAGCAACCAATACACCGGGTGGTTGCGAGTGATTATTTTCCCGGAATGCTTTCTCTTGCAACCATAGCTTTGGACGTATGCAATGGTTGCTGATGCAATATGTCCAACAGCATTTCATAAATGTCTGATGAACGGTAATTGTATCTGAATTCAGTTTCTTTTACGTGCAGGTAAAGGGTGCTTCCATTGAGGCCGCGGAATTTCACGAGTCTCGACTTCAACATATTCCAGAACAGATCGATCTCATCCTGGCTGTTCTTATTGGAGATAGCGCCATTGATACGATGCAATCTGATATTGTTGAAATCCGCGATGCCTTTATAAATATGCAGACTATGTTTCTCTGCAATTGTTGTACCTTCTTCTATTCGTCCCTTCATCCAATCAGACAGCCATTCACTCTCAAGATCAGGCAACTTGTCTGCATGGATATGATCATCTTTACGATAGATCCCATAGAAAGGCTTCCTGTTTCCGTCACCGGAATTTTCAAGGCCGAGGGCTGTATTGTCGATTGGGATAAAAGCCAGTGTTCCTTTTGATATATGCAGGGGATTACGTTCTTCGCAGAACCTGGCAATATGCGTTCGGATCAGTTTGAAATAGGCATTCACCGTAATACGGCTGATGCCTGTAATGCTGGCGATCTGTGTGGCTGTCAGATCATCGCAGAATAGTTTAATAAGTTCCCTTACCTTCCTTTCGGAAAGGTGGGCACCTTTCAGGTATTTGTTCTTCATGGCGGCGCGAGGTGGTTAAGTACGATACTTTACGTAAATAAGGACATTTTTATGCGATTGGCATTGTTAAAATTTTACGAGCGGCCAATGGATGGGATGTATGAATTGGAAAGATAATATACTTATCTAGTCAGGTTCAACCAATTGGGTAGTATATCATTACAGGAAGCTTATTCAACAGTTCAGCAACTGATTGATGATGCTTGCAACCTTTGAGGGGTTGGGAAGCATCGCCTGCTCCAGCACCATATTCATGGGAACTGCGGGCAGATTGCGTGCGCCCAGCACTTCCACAGGTGCGTCGAGCCATTGGAAACAGTTGCGTGAGATCCTTCCTGCCAGCGCTTCTGCAAAGGAATTGTTCTGTTGTTCCTCCGTCAGCACCAGGCATTTTCCATGTTTCTTCACTGTGCTGTACACCAGCTCTTCATCCAGCGGGAAGAGTGTGCGGAGATCGATGATCTCCACCTGCCCGGGATATTGTCTGGCTGCTGCTTTCGCCCAGTAAACACCCATTCCGTATGTAATGATACAGCAGGAGCTGCCTTCATTCACTTTTGCTGTATCCGCTTCTGCTACAACCATGCCTTTTCCGAAAGGAAGTACATAATCACGGGAAGGCTCATACGCTTTTGCATCTTCAGTCCCCGGAACTTTACTCCAGTAAAGACCTTTATGCTCCAGCATTACAACAGGGTTAGGGTCCAGGAACGCTGCTTTCATCAGACCTTTCATGTCTGCAGCGTTGGAAGGATAGGCTATTTTGATGCCTTTGATGGATAACAGGGTGGTTTCAATACTGCCACTGTGGTAAGGGCCACCACCTCCATAAGCTCCTATCGGAATGCGGATCACGGTTTGCACCGGAAATTTACCACAACTCAGGTAAGAAGACTTGGAGATTTCTGTTACCAATTGGTTAAGGCCGGGATAGATATAGTCTGCGAACTGTACTTCAACAATGGGCTTAAGGCCAACAGCGCTCATTCCCACGGTTGAACCGATGATATAGGCTTCCTGGATAGCAGTATTGAAAACACGATGATCTCCAAACTGCTCGGCTAATGTGGCGGCTTCACGGAATACGCCTCCCAGCCTTCTGCCCACGTCCTGGCCATAGAGTACTGCTTCAGGAAAATCTTCCATCAGTTCCCTGATGGCAAAGAGGGCTGCATCCACCATGATGATCTTGTCGCCTTTTCCATTTCCTGTTCTGTCGCCTTTCTCTTCAGTTACTGTTGCTGGAACAAATACGTGGTCGGCAACGGTGGCAGGATCAGGCTCGGGGCTTTGTACCGCGAGAGCAAACTGATTGTCTACAAATTGAGCAGCATCTGTTTCGATCTGCTGCAAATCAAGATCAGACACGCCGGACTCCAGTAATCGCCTGCGGAGTTTGGGACCGGGATCATCCTGGAGATGTTTGTTCCAGTCTTCCTGCGATCTATAGAATTCTTTTCTCACGCCACTGGTATGATGGCCCAGCAGCGGCACTTTGGCCTGCACGAGGTATGGACTGCGATGCTGACGAACATACTGGATGATGCGGCGCATATTATCAAAGCTCTCTTCGAAGTTACTACCGTCTATGCGTACGCGCCCCATGCCGGGAAATCCTGCGGCATAATCGTAGGCATCCATGGCGCGGGCTTCATCGGAACTAACGGAGATGCCCCAGTTATTATCCTGCACCAGGTAAATGATGGGCAGTTTTTTGAGAATGGCGAACTGGAATGCTTCGCTCACCTCACCTTCGGTAACGCTGGCATCGCCGAGTGAACAGATCACAACGGGTAATTCGCCGGCGGGGCCGAGCGGTAAAGAATCTGCATGGATATTTTCCAGGAACTGCAGCCCCTGTGCCACACCTGTAGTTGGGATCACCTGCATGCCTGTGGCGCTGCTTTGGTGAATGATAGTTGGTTTATCGTTGCCCCTGTAGTTGGGGTGACTGTAATATTCGCGTCCACCAGTGAAGATGTCGTCGCGTTTGGCGAGCAATTGCAGCATCAATTGGTAGGGAGTGAATCCCAGGCCGAGGAGAATGCTCTCATCGCGATAATACGGGCTTACATAATCACAGGGAAGGAGCTGGAAGGCAGTGGCGAGTTGAATGGCTTCATGCCCGCGTGATGTGGAGTGTACATATTTACAAACCTGTCTGTTAGCTTCATATTTTTCAGCCATCGCCCTGGCAGTGCACATGAGGCGATAAGCTTTCATCATGGTGTCTATACTGGTCATAAAGTTGAAAGCGGGTATATCGGGCAAATGTAACAAAAACAATAACGATTGTTAGTTTGGTTTGGAATAAAACATAAAAAAAGCCATCCCGCAGAAGCGGAACGGCTTTTTCCTTGTAGTGATCTATAACTGTTATTTGATCTCGAGATTCAACATGCTTTCATCTTCGATGAATGCTTCCAACTCGTCTCCTACCACACACTCTCCTACTCCTGCAGGCGTGCCGGTGAAAACAAGATCCCCGATGTTCACTGAAAAATAATTCGAAATGTGAGCGATCACTTTGTCGAAATTATTGATCATGAGATTGGAGTTGCCTTGCTGAACAAGTTCTTTGTTTTTATAGAGGCAGAAGTTCAGGTCTTTTTTATTCTTGACATTTTGAAAGGGGACCCATTTGCCGATCACGGCGGAGTTGTCCCAGGCTTTCGCTTTTTCCCACGGTAAACCTTTCGATTGCAGGTCGCGTTGCACATCGCGTGCAGTGAAATCGATACCGGCTGTAACTGCGTCGTAGTATTTGTTGGCAAACCTTTCCTGGATGTATTTTCCGTTCTTTGATATTCTTAACACCAGTTCGCATTCGTAATCCAGCTCGTTTGTGAATTCAGGATAGTAGAATGGAGTGTGTGCCTGCAACAGAGCACTTTTAGGTTTCAGAAAAATAATCGGCTCATCTGGTACTTCGTTTCCCAATTCGTTTGCGTGTGCCACGTAGTTACGGCCTACACAGAATATTTTCATACACAACAAAGGGTTTAACTGTGATAATTGTTTTCAAGTTTCATAACCTGGACAGGTGTGGGTACAGTTGCATAGAAATATTGAATATCAAATTATTAGTGGCTATTCCGGGATATTATTGCGAAAATAAAGATTCAAATTAACAAATCATAGTGGAAACTCCAATTTATTCACTTCGTTCATGGTGCGTTCAATGCCAATGTGGGCAACGTTTTCAATAATTTCAACGCACTTTTCGATCTTGCGTAGAACTACTGGAATTTCTTCTTTCCACCACTTCCCGAGTACGAATTCAGCTTGCATTCCTTTGGGATAATTATTACCGATTCCAAATCTCAATCTTGGATATTGATCGGTTCCCAATGCTGCCTGAATGCTTCTTAAACCATTATGACCTCCATCACTACCCGAAGGTCTGAGTCGAAGTTTCGACAATGGTAATGCAAGCTCATCGAGTATCACCAATACGTTTGAGGTTGCGATCTTTTCTTTATCCAGCCAATATTTAACCGCCTTACCACTAAGGTTCATATAGGTGGTGGGCTTGATTATTATCAACTGTTTTCCACGATACTTAACTTCTGCAAGGTCTGCTAACCTGTCTGGCCGGAATGATGCGCCATGTTTGATTGCAAGTGCATCCGCCACTTCAAATCCAATATTGTGGCGGGTTCCTGCGTATTCTATGCCAATATTGCCTAAACCTACGATGAGGAATTTTGACATACCTGAATCTTTAAAATCTGCCCCTGTTACTGATGATGTGTAAAGGTTATGTGGGAACGACTAGTGGTTTCGAGAGCAGGATCAAAAGGATCTTTCAGTAACAGGAAATTCAACCGGAAACAAAATAAAGCCCGGCATTGGTTTTCCGGGCTTGGATCAATATCTCAGTTCTTTCTTTTCTGGATTACTTCTTGGCTGCAGGTTTAGCTGCGGCTGCGCCTTTGGCAGGAGCTGCTGCTTCTTCCTGTTTCAGTTGACGTGTCATCACCACAGAAGCGATAGGAATACGTGGAGAGTTCAGGATCTCGATATTATCGGCCTTCACGTCTTCTACACGGATATTACCGTTCAGTTCCAGGTTGGTCAGGTCTACTTCGATGTTCTCGCTCAGATGCTCGGGAGCAGCCTTCACTTTGAGTGATTTGATCTTTGTGATCAGTTTACCACCCGCTTTCACACCAGCAGAAGATCCTGTGAACTTGATAGGAATAGTGGCAACAACAGGTCGGCCAGCTACCAGTTCAAGGAAGTCGATATGGTTCAGCTCATCAGTAACCTTGTCGAATTGAATGTCTTTCAGGATAGTCCTGTAAGTCTTTCCATCCACTTTAATTTCTGCTACCTGAAATTCCGGAGTGTACACCAGCGTTTTAAAAGCCAGCACGGGAGCTGAAAAACTAACTTCCTGTGCACCGCCATAAATTACACCAGGCACCAGGCCCTGAGAGCGAAGTTGGCGGGTGGCTTTTTTCCCGGTTTCGGTCCTCAGTTGTCCTTCGATTGTAATTGCTTTCATTTTTTATGTTTGTTTAAATTGAACGCTTGGTTCTGTCAGGCTATTTATTCCTCATCTGACTATGGATGAAGAGGCCTGTGATACTTCTGTTCTCATATGCATTGCGGATGGCCACTGCAAAAAGCTCGGCTACGCTCAGCACTTTGATCTTTTGGATCTTCTGCTTCAGGGGGATGGTATCGCAAACCACCAGCTCATCCAGCACACTGTTCTCGATATTGGAGTAGGCATTGCCACTCAATACGGGGTGTGTACACAAGGCCCTTACACTTCTTGCTCCCTTTTCCATCAGCAGTCCTGCTGATTTAGCAAGGGTGCCGCCTGTATCGCAGATATCATCAATAAGAACTACATCCCTGTCTGTAACATCACCTATCACTACCATGCTGGCGATCTCATTGGCACGTTTACGGTGCTTATCGCAGATCACCATATCTGCATTGAAGTAGGTGGCAATTTCACGGATCCTGTTGGCGCTGCCTACGTCAGGGGCCGCAAAGGTAAGATTTTCCAGTTGAAGTTGCTGTATGTAGGGAATAAATATCGCGGAACTGTCCAGGTGGTCCACAGGGATGTCGAAATAGCCCTGAATCTGGGGAGCGTGGAGGTCCATCGTGATCACCCTGTCCGCCCCTGCTGCCACTAACATATTGGCAATCAATTTAGAACCGATCGCCACACGAGGCTTATCCTTCCTGTCCTGACGGGCATATCCATAATAAGGCATCACCACCACTACTTTGTAGGCGGAAGCCCTTCTGGCTGCATCGATCATCAGGAGCAGTTCAAGAATGTTCTCGGCGGGGGCGAAAGTGGATTGAACCAGGAAAACCATATCTCCACGGATACTTTCCTGGAAAACTGGCTGAATTTCACCATCACTGAATTTAGAGATCGTGATTTTGCCCAGCGTGGTGCCATATTGCTGCGCTATTTTTTCGGCGAGGTACTGCGACCCGGTGCCTGAAAAGATCTTGACAGTTGTTTCCATACCGCATTAAAAATGTGCGGCGAAGATAAAGCTAAGGTTGGGATTAGGGGTTATTCAGGGCAATAATAATTTTTCACCCCTGAACAAGAGAATAGGGTACGGATCAGCAGCAGGGCGCCGCTAAAAAGAATATAGAAAAAAAGAGCCGGCCGTGTTTCAGACCGGTTATTGATTATTACTGATTGGTAACGGTAAGCAATACCTGACGCCCGCCGGATCTTTCAACGGTAGTTTTCTTTTCTGCCATAGACTTTTTAGGATTGGCAGCATGAAAAATGGCAGAACAGATAAAGATGGAGAAGAAGAGCGCAACGAAATACATGCCTGCGCAAAATAAGAACGGTTGATAGCCACCGATGGCAGAGAGTGTAGTTTTTCGCTTCATGGATAAAAGATTTTAAGGGCTTCTGAAAAAGTATTGGATTTTCTACTGAAATATAAACGCGGGAATGGGACAATTAGTATTTCCGCTGTTTATATTAATTGGGGTAAAATTAACAACCCGCGGTGAAGTATGCAAGCGAAAAAATACGCAAAGAGGAAGAAAATTTATGGGATCCAAAAATGGGCCATGGAAGAGCGGCCCAGGGAAAAACTACTTAGTAAAAGCCCGCATCATCTTTCCAATGCAGAATTGCTGGCCCTGATCCTGAACAGTGGGGCTTCTCAAAAAACTTCTGTCGATCTGGCAACCGAGATCCTGAAATTGACGGAGAACAATCTCGCAGCATTGCAGCGAATAACCGTTCAGCAACTCATGGCCATCAAGGGCGTGGGACCTGCCAAGGCCGCGAAAGTGGCCGCCAGCCTTGAATTGGCGAGACGCATGCAGGCAGCCTTACCCGATCGGTTAGCCGAAGTGGATGGCATCAAGGATGCCGCGTATTATTTACAGAAACGCTTCAGCTATTATTCCCATGAAATATTCGGGGTAATGTTCCTGAACAATGCCAATAAAGTGAAAGCGTTCTCCGTGATCAGTGAAGGGGGCATCACCGGTACTACCGTAGATGTACGATTGATCCTGAAAAAAGCGCTGGAAACAGAAGCTACCAAACTGATACTGGGGCATAATCATCCTTCCGGCAATATGCAACCGAGCAAGGCAGACGAGGAACTGACCGCCAGGATCAGGAATGCCGCTAATCAATTAGACATTGAAGTGCTGGACCACCTGATCATCACCCAACAGGGTTATTTCAGTTTTGCCAATGAAGGAATGATATAGGTATTAAGCCTGAGCAGTAGGGCCGCCGAAGTTCATGGGAAGCTGGGTTTCCTCCAGGTCCTGGATCTTGCCATTGATGCTTTCAAATCGGCTGATGTTCTCCGTTAGGGCCTTCATAAAACGCTTGGCATGCTGGGGTGTGAGGATCACCCTGCTCTTGACCTTGCTTTTGGGAGTTCCGGGCATCACATTCACGAAGTCCACTACAAACTCTGCATGAGAATGTGTAATGATAACGAGGTTGGCATATTGACCTTCAGCTATCTCTTCCGAGATCTCGATATTCAACTGATTGTTTTGTTCCTGCTGTTCTTGCATAAGTGTAGTATTGCTGCGAAGATAACTATCAGGCTGTTTTGAATAAAAATTGGGGATATTTAAAATGATGAGGGCGGCATCTCGTGGATGACCGCCCTCAATTGTTGGTTGAAAGGATTATTTAAGTGCAATCTTTTCCCGAACGATCCTCGGCCCCCCTGCTCCATTATAGGAATAATTGAGCGTAAAGGTCTTTGTTGCCGGATCATATGTATTCGGACCCTGGTAATCGATATTGGGAGTAGCTCCGAATTTGGCAATGGAAACGGTATTGTCGGGATTGATGGTAAGGATCATCTGGTAGCCGCTGCCCCCCAAATCTCCCAGGTTAGCCTGCACTGAGTTGGGCTCTACAGTCACCAGTTCCTTATCTTCATCGATATCCCTTGTACCGGCAGTGGGGTGAATGAATTTACCGGTAGCATGATACAGGCCATGGTATTTGTTCTTCACGCGCAATGCAATTACCTGTTTGCCGTAATTGCCACTGATTGGATAGTTGGGTGAAGTGGAAGCGATCTTCATCCCCAACGCAAACTTGCCTGTTTCAAGAAAAGCAGGATTAATGATCTTTCCACTGAGTTCAGCTTCCCTGCTACCTTTTGGAATAGTGATCTGCAAAGTCTGGAAATTGTAATTATTGGCAGGAAGCGGTGAAAGCTGTGTCAGTGTTGGGTTCCGTTCATTATACTCAGTGATCACCGCAGGATCCACCACCAGCGTTACCTGGATATCTTCAGTAGCTGGCTGCTCTGATGCCAGGTTCACTGTTACCATCTTGAAAGAAGTGTCTCCAGTGCTGAAATTGAGCACCTGTCCATAAGCCCCGATGATGGGTCCCATCACTTCAATTACTTTACTGTTCTTATCGATCACAACATTGGCCATGTGATCATCATAAGCCTCGTCTTTCAGGCAACCTGTTCCGGCAACTATCAATAATCCGGCACAGGAGAAAGCAAGGAATTTATTTAGTGTGTTCATATCAGTAAGATTTTAGCGTTGTTTATTTATCCCAGAACACTGGTGTCATGGGTGTAATATTTCCCTGTGCCTGAACATTGGCGCTGTTCACGGCATATTCCGCAGAAGGATAGATCAGCCGCAATGGAATCACCCTGGATCCTCTTGCAGCGTTCACAGAGAGCGGAACATTGGCAGGTACGCCCAATCTCCTGTAATCGTTCCATGCTTCCAGCGGATTGATGCCGATCAGGGCAATATATTTTTGTCTGACGATGAATCTCACTTTTGAATCCACTGTAGCGCCAGCATTGGCCCAGTCGGCGCCTTCTGTTTCAAGGAAGGTGGCAGCTTCGTCATCCGCATCTTCCACACCTAACCAGTAGAAAGATTCATACACAGCATCTTCATAAGCTTCCTGTGCATCACCTGCCAGCCATCCCCTTGCCACTGCTTCAGCGCGCAGGAAAAGACTTTCAACAGAAGTGATGATCCATTGGTCCTGGTCAAATCCTTTCACCAGTCCTTCTCCGATATTTGAAGTACGGTCTCCATTGAAATTCACATCCGGGTCTCTTCCATATACGTTACCCACATAAGGCACTGAAGGGTTCAATGGTGAAGGTGCAGGTTTGAAGAAGTATCCCAGCCTTGGATCTGCGCCATTTCTCAGCACATCAATGATATAAGCATTGGCACGGAAATATTCGTTGGCCTGGTTACCGGAAGGTGTAAGTCCATAAGCGCCATAAAAAGGGCTTTGCTTATTGTTATCATTTAAATATCCCGGATTCACAGAAGCGCTTTCATCGAAACTCAACACACCGCCTTTGGCTTCGATCTTGGCCAGCTCAGCTGTTGGGTTGGGGTTGTTGAGGCTGTTGCGGATCAGCAGGCGCAATTTGATGGTATTGGCAAACTTCTCCCATAATGTATGTTCACCATGAAACACGATATCTACTTTTTCATCAACAGCAGTAGGAGAAGCTGCTTCCATCAGACTGATGGCAGTGTCCAGCTTAGCCTGAAGTGAAGCATATATATCTTCACCTTTATCATAAGCCGGCGTAGGGAATTCAAGTGCCTTGAAAGTTTGAGAGTACGGAACATTTCCATACAGGTCTACCAGGTTCTGGAAGAGGTGTGCTTTGGCGATCATCGCCATGGCGCGCATATAGGTCTGGCCTTTTTCACTGGCCTTCCTTTCTGCTACATCCAGGTCGAAAAGCACGTTATAAATGTTGGCCCATTTCGTTTCCTGGAAAGAGCTGGTGATATTATAGGTAGACTCTTCCGTATTCGGGTTATAGGATCCTGACGGTGACCAGTAACCCATCCAGTTGGCGAGCCAGCCATAAGCCAGTGCAGTTTGTGCTCCTGTACCGCTCAAAGCATTTGGGATGATCAGGTCTGCAGTGATATTGGATTCGGTCACCGCATTGGGATTCTTGTTGATGTCCAGTTGTTTCTTACATCCCGCCAAACCCGCTGAGAGCAAAGCAACAGGCAGTATTATTTTATAAATAGAATGTTTCATTGTAATTATAATTTAGAAGGTCAGCGTAATGTATCCTCCAAAAGTTCTGGCAGGTGGCGTAGAGAACACGTTGTTCAAACCGAAAGTGTTACCCGCAGCAGTATAGTTGAACTCAGGGTCAGTCCACTGGTTGGATGATGGTATGAATGCAAACAGGTTACGTCCGGTAAAACCAACTACAGCTTTTTTGATCACCTGTCCTTCTCCCACAAACTTGAAAGGAAGTGAGTAAGAGATGGCTATTTCGCGCAGTTTCCAATAGGCAGCGCTGGAGAAATAGTTGGTGCCAATTGAAGTGTTGGTGGCACCCACAGCCCAGAAGCTGCGGTTACCGCTGGATGTAGTTACGGTTTGATTTTCTACCATCTTGCCGGTACCATCGTCATACACTGAATTAGGGAATACGAAACGTTGACGGCCGAATTGTGCACTGCGTTGGGAGATACCGGTGAAGTCCATGTCGGAACCGATACCATGATAAGCGTAGTGACCTCCTTTATAATCCCAGGTCATGGAGATGGTAAGTCCTTTCCAGGAGAAACTCGGATTGAAACCGAGTGTCCACAGCGGCATCGATCTTCCACGAACTACCAGACTGTCTTCCAGGCTTGGGTCCCCGGTGATCCTGTCTACAATTACACGGCCCTGTTCATCACGCACATAGTCGCTGAGTTTGAACACGAATGCAGGTTTGCCCACAATAGCATAGTTGAAGGCATCTGGAGAGCTGGCAGCGATCTGCGTGAAAAAGTTGGTGCCTCCGATAGAAAGCTCATTGATACCGGGAAAGAGAGATATAATTTTATTGTCGTTATACGTAGCATTGAATCCGAAATTGAGTCTTCCGGATCCGATCTTCACTAGCGGTGTAAGATTAAGATCGATCTCAACTCCATAGTTTTTGAAGTCGGCAGTATTGGTCCTGTATAAAGTAGGTCCGGCAGCTGCAGATTGCTGTACATCCAGGATCTGGTCTGTATTTTTCTGCGTGTAATAAGTTACATCCACATTGAACCTGTTCTTCATGAATCCGAGCTCGATACCTATTTCTTTTGAATTTACTTTTTCGGGCTGGATCAGCGGATTGGTAACGAAATTATCTGCACCGAATCCGCCAAGGTTACCGAATGGGAATCCCCCTGACTGGCTGAATGTGGGTTCCAGCGCATATGTAAGGAGGTTCACGTTCGCTGATTTGGACCATGATCCGCGGAGTTTGGCGTAAGAAAGGATCTTGCTTTCTCCGAGAGCAGGTATCGCATCGGTGAGTAAGAGTGAGGCACTGACTGCAGGATAGAAGTAGGAATTGTTATCGATGTTGAGGCGGCTGTCCCAATCATTGGCTGCGGAGAATTCCAGATTGGCCCATCCCTTATAGTTCAGACTTGCCTGACCAAATAGGGAAACCAGCCTGTTCTTTGTATTGCTCTCAAAACCTACCGCCTCACCTGATCTGTTGCTCAGGTTATAGAGATAAGGAACCACCAGGTTATTACCCGTGGTGGTCATATTCTTGGTGCGGTTCTCGCGATACCGTCCACCAACGATATAATTCAAAGTGAAATCAGCTGGTAATTCTTTTCTGCCATTGAGGAAGAACTCATGTGTGATACGGCTGGCGAAATCACTTCCATCAGCCATACTGCCTGGCGCAGCATCAAATTGCTGACCACGATGATCCTGTGCAAACTGTGTTGTTTCGATGGGCTGGTTCTCGTTCTTGAAAGTGCCATAAGAAAAAGATGTACCCACACGGTAAGTGGCCTGCAGCCATTCAAAGAAATTGTAGTTGAGCTCCAGGGCGCCGAGCAGGTTATCGGTCCTTCCTTTGGAGCGATGTGCTTCAATAGCCCAGTATGGATTCACAAAATACTCATTGTAATAATTGGAGTATTGTGCATACTTGTTGTTCTTGATATCCTTGTAAGATGTGAGGGGCACATGCATCGGCGTATTGAGAACGGTGAAATATACGCTACCATTGTAACTGCTGGCGAAGCGGCCTGCATAGGCTGCATTATTCACCACATTGTAATTGCTCTGAACATAGTTGAGGTTGAGGGTTGCCTTGAGCTTTCCGTATTCCCTGCTGGTGTTGATACGCAGAGAGTTCCTCTTGTTCTGGTCTTTCGGCATCAGACCTTTCAGATCTGCAAGCTGAGCGGACATGTAGAAGTCTTTTGCAGAGAAGGCCACATCGGTCTGTAGCGTAAGACCATTGTTCCAGAATTTTTTCTTTTCGTTTTTGAGCGGGCTGTAGCGTACTCTTTGTACGTCGCCGTCTTCCAGTTCAGGACCGAGATCCACCATTTCGCCATTGAATTCCGGACCGAATTGCTGGTTCTCGATGGGGTCGTACAACGGACGTCCCAACGCATCTTCGGAAGTACCACCACCGAAGCGGGATTGCATTTTGGGCAGGAAGCTTACCCTGGCAAGCTGAACAGACTGGCCTACCTGGAGATAAGGTTTGGAGGAACCTCTTTTGGTAGTTACCAGGATCACACCGTTCACACCATCAGGACCATACAAGGCAGCGGCGGATGCGCCTTTGAGCACGTTCACATCCTCCACATCGTTCGGGTTCAGTACTGAGATGAAGCTGAGCGAAATGGGGATATTGTCCACCACCAGCAAGGGCTGGTTGTTACCCGTAAGGGAACGGAGACCGCGGAGATTGATCTTGGTTTCTTCAAACACACCGCTGTTCACCGTGGTGATGCTTAAGCCGGAAACCTTACCGGTAAGACCGTTCTGCAGATTAACGGTCTTTGCCTGGGTGATCTCACTGTTACGCACACGCGCAGTTGAGTATCCCAGCTCTTTGGCCTGACGGCGTACACCCAATGCCGTTACCACTACTTCCTGGAGATTGCCTGTTTTGGTGAGTGTAACAGAAAGAATGTCGCTGGAGCCGACAGTTACTTCGGTAGATTCGGTTCCCACCGCCGTGAAAACCAAAACATCCCCGGTAGCCGCTAAGATTCTGAAATTTCCGTTGACGTCTGAGGTGACGCCCTTTCCTGAAGATTTGAGAGTGACTGAAGTAAAAGGTACGGGTTCTCCCTGATTATCCCGGACCTGACCGGTTATATACCGGCTTTGGGCAGTTGCCGATACATATAATAGTACCAGCACTGCGAGCAGTGACAGAATTTTTCTCATGTGACTAGTGAGTTTAGATTTGAACTGTGTAAATATAGGAAGTTTTAAAACTTCCCAAAAAAATGTTAAAACAGGGAGCGGATAATTTGGTAGACAATCAGAAAAATGAAAATGCTGCCATAAATCCAAAATGTTTTTAAAAAGAAAAGCCGGCTGCGGTCCGCCACAGTAAAGGCTCCCGGCGTTTACGAATAACCGAATGATTGATAATTCGTTACACACTGCGGTTACCTGCATCCACTTATTCCGCCATTAATGAAGTTGGAACAGCCATTGAATCCGGAACTCGTTTGAAACTCCGTTTTCTTCGGGTTCTTCCGGCATTCTTACTCCTGAAGGGCGCAAAGCGAACGCATATTTGATCCAGCATTCCGCTGATAGTTTTTTCTTCATCCCCTGCGAATGCCGTCTTTCTAATTTATAACGTATAAGCGCATATGAACGAATTGCATTACCCGCGAATGCAGGCATGGAATAACTATACAGCAGATCACGTTCATAACTATAGATCCTGCTCTGGTAGCCACCGGTTTCATAGAAATGGAGCCTTGCATTGAACATCCATTTCCTGCCCGGTTTGTAACTGCCTTCCAGCCAGCAACTGAAACCAGTTTCCTCCAATGCATCTTTGCTGCCAGCCACCAGGTATTCTGTTCGCTGCGCGATTACACAACGGGAACTCATCTCCCAGCGCCATTGCAATCGCCACTGCCTGCGCTGCTGCCAGGCAGGGAACTTCAAAGCCAGGCTATCTGATTGATTCACAGGCTTGGAGGATAACTGGTACCTGCATTGCAGGCTGATCTTTTTGGAAGGCTGGTGGAGCACCAAAAACAGGTGTTCGTATCCGTTAGCCGGTGCATCGATCCTGTATTTCAACCAGGGAAAACGGAAAATATCCATTGTGGCCTGTACTTTCCACCGGCGTGCAGGCTGCCATTCAAAACGCAGGCCGATCCCTTCCTCATTGGATACTGCAGCGCTTTGTGAAACAGCAGTGCTGAACATGCTCTGGAATTCTTTACTGAAATAACGGTAGCTCAGTCCCAGTTGCAAAGCCGGATGCAGACTGCACAGCAGGCCATTGGTAAAAGCCAGCGCATTCCTTCTGTCGATCGCAGCTTCCCCGAAAAAATGAATATTACGGATCGTGACGCTATAATCAACACTGGCATTGGACCATCGATTGCCTTCGATGGCAAACAGTTTGTATAGCGGTGCAGGTTTCCGCATCGGAAATCCGAAATGATACTGAACTGCATTCAATCCCAGTTGCCAGGCTGTTTTCCGCCAGCGCAGGCTGGCCCCGGCAACGAGTATTGGCACGGATTGCCTTGCTTTTTGTTCTGATGGTGTACGATGATAACCGCTGCTGACAAAGTTGTTGAAATAAGTTCCGGCACTGTCCTGCTTCAGATGCGCCGATAATTTTCTGTGCGATACAAATGAAGTGAATTGCAAAGCCCGATGCTCAATGGTAAACCCTGCACCACGATGAAAATTGAATTCACCCGCGGAACTGTAAGGCTGCAAAACATCTGTTTGCTTTTTGAGCGAAAGCACTGCTCCAAAAGCATAGCTCATCCCCTGCCACTGGATCAGCCCCTGCCCCATATTCACCTGAAAATCGCCCAGTGCCAACACTTTGAAAGGGCCGGCCCTTCTGGCATAGAGATGAATGGAATAGAAATCGAAGCCATTCCGTTGTACGCCCTGAAAGAATGCTTCGCCTGCATCCTTCTCTGCTGTAAAACCCATTGAAGCTGCCTTTCCATTTTATAACGATACCGGATGAACGAAGATGGACTTTCTGTACTGAACAATTTCCCGCTTCTTACCAGCAGGTTCTTCTCCCCTCCCCGGAACCTATGAAAAAAGGGAAGATCAGCAGCTTCATCCGCTGCAATACTGAGAAATGGCAAGACCCTAAGGATGGTTTCATGGTCCCATCCCGGAACAGCCTGCAATTCATAAACGCTTAGTAGTTTACCGAATGTTTTCCGGTAAAGCAGCAGGCTCCTGATCTGCCAGGGCTGCAACAACTGAAGGCTTTGCAATTCTTCTTCACCGGCTCTGTTCAGTTGAAGGGGCCGCCTGCGGTATGCCGCGGCTTCCTGCCATTGTCCGTCATCTTCCGGGATCGTTTCTTCGCGGACCAGTTGCTGCTCCAGTTGCATCTCCTGGATCTCCAATTGTTCTTCTTCTTCCTGGCTCCATCCCCGGAAGCCGAGGACCATCAATAAAAGGAGGTGGATCATCTTTTTCATAACCCTCCTTTTTGGGTACCTGAAACAATCAGTAATAAGCCGGGTGAAAATCCCAGCAAGGCGTGATAACTACCGGTGACGCCTACTTGAAAGATACCGGCCTGCCATTTTACCCGGACAGATGGCCTTGTATCCGTCAGCTCCAGGAAACAGCTGGCCATCAGGTGATGATCCGCTTTATAATGAATAGCAGCCTGAAAAGATGCAGGCTGAGTTTCATATTTGAGGAAACTGCCTTCCATCAGTATTGAAGGCGCCAGCAAAAACCCTAACCCTGCCGAGTAACCGTAAGCAACTCTTTCACCCTGCCCGGCGCCCAACAATTTTCCGGAAAGATGATACAATTGCCAGCCGGCAGAAAGCGCAGAGCTCAGTTGCCAGATTGCGCCGATACCGGCGCTGAGCCATCCTTTATTGCCATAGCCATCAGTACTTTGTGCAGTGTAATTCATTTGTGCGCCCATTGAAATCTTCCCTAATTTTTTTCCAAAAGCAAGGCAGCCCTGCCATTGATGGTATACAGGCAAACCGGAATAATCCATCGAGAAAGCCCACCCTCCACCAGCGGCGGGTGCCCCTGTAACAATTGAATATTGTCTGAGTTCTTCCAGCAGGAATTTCTTTTCAACCCATGCGCCGCTATGGAACTGTGTGATGCCGGCGAGTGCAGCGGGGTTAATTTTAGATGAAAATATATCAGCAAACTGTTGATTATAAGCAGCGGCATGCATCGGTTGCAGTGCTGCAGGACGGATGATTTGGGCTACAGAACGCACGCTCAGCGTACATAACAGGCCCCAGAGGAGTGTTTTCAAATAGTAGATTTTCCATGGAAACAAAAAACGAGGAAAGTTTTACTATTCGTTCCATTTAAATTTCTTCAATTACCTTTGCGCCATGCAAATCTTAGACGGACAAGTTGTATCCCAGGCCACAAAGGACGAACTCAAAATGAAAGTAGGCCAGTTGACCGCAGCAGGAAAAAAAGTGCCCCACCTCGCAGCAGTACTGGTTGGAAGTAATGGCGCCAGTGAAACTTATGTTGGTTCCAAAGTGAAGACCTGCGAAGAGATCGGATATAAATCCACCCTGCTCCGCCTCCCGGAAGACATCAGTGAATTCAAACTGTTGCAGGCCATCGAAGACCTGAACAATGATCCGGATGTTGATGGTATCCTGGTACAACTGCCGCTCCCAAAACATATTTCTGAAGCCAAAGTGATTGAAACCATCGACCCTTCCAAAGACGTGGACGGTTTCCATCCCATGAGTGCAGGAAAATTGGTTCAGGGACTTCCCACATTCGTTTCCGCAACGCCGCACGGCATCATGCTGATGCTGGAACATTATAAGATCGATACCAAAGGCAAACATGCCGTGGTGATCGGACGCAGCAATATCGTTGGCCGTCCCATGAGTATCCTGCTCAGCGCCAATACCAATCCCGGTAACTGTACCGTAACCGTTTGCCATTCGCAAACAAAGAACCTGAAAGAGATCTGCCTGCAGGCCGACATTATCGTAGCTGCATTGGGCAGACCTGAATTCGTTACTGCTGATATGGTGAAAGAAGGCGCCGTAGTAATTGACGTTGGCATCACCCGCGTAGCTGACACTACCAAAAAAAGAGGTTACTCCATCAAAGGTGATGTAGACTTTCAGAACGTATCGCCAAAGTGCAGCTATATCACGCCCGTTCCCGGCGGTGTAGGCCCCATGACCATCGCAGCGCTGATGGCCAATACCTACCGCGCCTGCATGGAAAGGAACTAGCATTGTTCATCATTACCCTAACTTTGCATCATGTCTACCATTGTTACCACCCAGCTTCCTGTGATGGAATATTTCTACACCCTGCAGGGTGAGGGCTATCACCAGGGAAGAGCCGCTTACTTCATCCGCCTTGGCGGTTGTGATGTAGGCTGCGTATGGTGTGATGTGAAAGAAAGTTGGGACGCTTCCAAACATCCTTTACTGAGCCTGGAAACCATAGTGGAAGGTGCAGCTCAGTTCCCCGGCCGCATTGCCATCATTACCGGCGGCGAACCGCTGATGCATGATCTCGGCCCCCTCACGGATGCCCTGCACGATGCCGGCTTCCAAACACATATCGAAACCTCCGGCGCCCATCCGCTCAGCGGAGAATGGGACTGGATCTGCCTTTCGCCCAAAAAATTCAAAACCCCTCTTCCGGAGATACTCCCCCTGGCCAATGAATTGAAAGTAGTGGTATATAATAAAAGCGATTTCGAGTGGGCTGAAAAATATGCAGCACAGGTTGGCCCGAATTGCAAGCTCTACCTGCAACCGGAATGGAGCAAAAGCCAGCAGGTGACCCCGCTCATTATCGACTATATCAAGGACCATCCCCAATGGGAGTTCTCACTGCAACTGCACAAATACATTCATGTACCCTGATCCCAAAGGAATTATCCTTTCTGTAGAATAAACCGCATACACATACGTTTTTAATTTTTGGCATTATCTTTCCATCAGGAACTGACATTAAAAACACCGTCATGGGTTTCAAGCAACTCTGTACCATATCAATCGCCTTTGTATTCACTATCCAGATCAGTCAGGCTCAGTATGATCCGGAAAAGATCAATAAGAAAGTGGTAGCGCTCTACGAGCAGGCCATCACCACAGCCCAGGACGGAAATTTCAATGAGGCTCTCAAGATCCTGCAAAATGCCATTGCCAGAGAGCCAAAGTTCCTCGACGCCTGGCTCAGTATCGGCGGCCTCCATGGCGAAATGAAACAATACCAGCAGGCCATCGATGCCTACGAAAAAGCAAAATCTATCGACAGTATTTATTTCAGGGACTACAATCTTCCCTACTCCATCAATCTCGCAGGCAAAGGTGATTTTGAGAAAGCTGTTGCCGCCATCAACGATTTTCTCGGCATCAACAACCTCAGCGATAAAAGCAGGATGGTGGGTGAATACAGAAAGAAAAGCTACCAGTTCGCCATCAACTACGCAAAACAAAAGCCATTGGGCGCTTACCGTTTCGAGCCCACGAACCTTGGCGACAGTATCAACTCATCCAATTCGGAATATTATCCCACTATCACTATCGACGGAAAGGAACTGATCTTCACCCGCCGTGTGAACGGCATCAATGAAGACTTCTATGGCGCCAGCAGGAACGGTTCCGGCTGGCATGCCGCACAACCACTCAGCGGCAATATCAATACCCAGAGCAATGAGGGCGCTCAGAATATTTCACAGGATGGTCAATGGCTGATCTTCACCGGTTGTAATTTTCCCGGTGGCGCCGGCAGTTGCGATCTGTACATTTCCTATCTCACACCCAATGGCTGGAGTGAACCTCAAAGCCTCGGTAATCGCATCAACACGGAAGCATGGGAATCCGCTCCCTCGCTTTCGCCCGATAAAAAAGAATTGTATTTCGCCAGTAACCGTCCCGGCGGATTTGGTGGCAGTGATATCTGGGTGAGCCGACTCCTCCCCAACGGAAGATGGGGCGAGCCCGAGAACCTCGGCCCCGTCATCAATACAGCAGGAGAAGAAAGTTGTCCATTCATCCATGCAGACAACCATACATTCTACTTCACTTCGAATGGGCATCTGGGTTATGGAGGCGATGATCTTTTCATTTCCCGCAAGCAGGCCGATGGTCAATGGAGCAAACCCGTAAATCTCGGTTATCCCATCAACACCATCGAGAATGAAGGCAGCCTGGTAGTGTCTGCCGATGGCAAAACCGCCTGGTATGCCAGTGATCGCAGCGATAGTCGTGGTGGTCTCGATCTTTACACTTTCGAACTGCGCAGCGATATCCGTCCTGCACGCACACTCTGGGTCAAAGGCAAAGTGTTCGACAAGAAAACCGGCAAAGGCCTTCCTTCCGCAGTTGAATTAACAGATCTCAGCACACAAGCACTGCTCAGCAAAGTGCAGACAGATGAAACCGGTCATTACCTGGTAACGCTTCCTGTAGGAAAAGATTATGCTTTCAACGTAAACCGCAAGGGCTATCTCTTCTACTCTGAAAATTTCTCTCTGAGCCAGCAATCCGATTCTGTTTTCAATATCGATATCCCGCTTCAACCGATCGAAGCTGATGCCACCATCGTGCTTCGCAATGTATTCTTCGATGTAAATAAATTCGATCTCAAACCCGAATCCACTTCTGAGCTCGACAAACTTGCAGCATTACTCCACGACAATCCAACAGTCCGCATCCAGCTTAGCGGTCATACAGACAATGTAGGCAAAGCGGAAGACAACCTGGTACTTTCCAACAACCGTGCGCAGGCCGTAGTGAAATACCTTGTATCAAAAGGCATCGATCAGCAGCGCCTCACCTTCAAAGGCTATGGCGCAACGCAACCTGTTGCCGGCAATGATACCGAAGAAGGCCGTGCAAAGAACAGGAGAACCGAGCTCAAAGTAATCAGCCAATAATAGCTTTAGGCCGTTAGATGGGTAGGCCGGTGAGGGGTTATGAAACGCTGGCTGTAAAATATACCGCCGCGGGAGAATATTTGTTGAGCTGTGGATATATTGGATTGAGCTTTGGTAATTCTATTGATCTTCTTCGCTTATATTTTGAAGGCCAGGTTTTCATAACCCCTCACCGGCCCCGGCACCTTGAATGTGATGCATTTTTCTGATCATAGGAATTTCGATTGCTGATCTCTTTTTTCTTCAGCTCCCTCAATACATCCAAATTTCTCCTCCTAATGTTCTCCTGGCATTTCTTTGCCAACTATATTCGCATATCGCTATCCGTTACCATGCAAGTCAGATCCGTAATTCATCACGCATCCCGAAGCTTCCCCCCTCTCTCTCCCCTTAGCTGCTAAGTGCCGGCATCCGGAGACTCAAACTTCCATCATCAATGTGCCTGCTAATTGTGCAGCTGATGCACTATATCCGTTGCACATCCACAATGATCGGGCTGTTGCAAAGGTGGTATGAACAAGGCGCCTTCAAAACATAAGCGCAACAGCCCAATAGAATTACAAAAGCCCAATCCAATATATCCACAGCTCAAAAAAATCCTCCCGCGGCGGTATGTTTTACAGCGCCGTTTCATACCCCTTTGCAGCAGCCGAAGCAAAAAAAATAAATCTACTGAGACAGTAAATTCGTAAATAGCAACTCAACTCAATAGTCACATGAAGAAGGATTTGATCTACCAGCTGGCACTCAGCAGCGTCCCCCATATCGGTTATGTTCATGCGAAAAATTTGATACAGCATTTTCATTCGGCAGAAGCGATCTTCAAAGCTCCGATGAGACTACTGGAGAAAGTGGAGGGCATCGGAATGGCGAGAGCCAGAAGTATTGCAGGGTTCCGCGATTTTGCCGAAGCCGAACAGGAGATCAGGTTCCTGGAAAAATACCAGGTAACGCCGCTCTTCCTGAATGATGCGGCCTATCCGAAAAGATTATTGCAATGTTACGATCCGCCGACGTTGCTGTTTTACAAAGGCCAGGCGGATCTGAATGCACAAAGGATGGTGGCAGTGGTGGGTACACGCATCAGTTCGGGTTATGGGAAGAGGGTGACGGAAGAATTGATCCGCGATCTGTCTGACAGCATGCCCGGTGCCTGCATTGTAAGCGGCCTCGCTTTCGGGATCGATGCGGAGGCGCACAAGGCGGCGATGCGATATGGCCTGCCAACCATCGGCGTGCTGGCGCATGGGATGGGCACTATCTACCCGAAAGAACATGCAGGTCTGGCCAAAGAGATGATGCAGCAGGGCGCCTTACTAACGGAGTTCAGCAGCCGAAAGCAGCCCGACAAACATCATTTTCCTACCCGCAACAGGATAGTGGCCGGTTGTTGCGATGCAGTGGTGGTGATCGAAACAGGCATTAAAGGCGGTAGTATGATCACGGCGGAACTGGCCAATGGCTATAACAGGGATGTTTTTGCCGTTCCCGGCCGGATATCCGATCCGCAAAGTGCAGGATGCAACCAACTCATAAAGGAAAATAAAGCAGCATTATTACAGTCTTCAGAAGATCTGATGCAATGGATGGGATGGAAGGCAGTGGAAAAGAAAACCGTGACGCAGCCCCGGCTATTCCCCGAGCTTAATGAAACAGAATCCGTACTGGTGGAGCTCCTGCGAACAAAAGATTCCGTTCATATGGAAGAGATCTGCGTCCGTAGCGGATTTACACCCGGTACACTGGCAGGAGCCCTGCTGAACCTGGAGCTGCAGCAGGTGATAGAATCCCTGCCGGGAAAGATGTACCGGCTCCGGTAACAATTCACCACCGGAAAAAGTTTTTGGTTCAACCAAACCCGCTACCGGACTACATTGTGTGTGTTTAACAAAATTTCATTTGGAGCATATGGTTTTGTCACCATACCTTTGCACATGGCAAGAATAAATAACGCTCCCGGAACAAAATCCCCCCAATCAGGTAAGTTTTTTGGCGATGGTTTAACGTTCGACGACGTTTTACTGGTACCCGCGTACTCGCAGGTTCTCCCCCGAGATGTGAATATCTCAACCCATCTCACCAAAAATATCGTACTGAATATTCCCATGTTATCTGCGGCAATGGATACGGTCACTGAGGCCAATTTAGCTATTGCACTGGCCCGCGAAGGCGGCATCGGTATCCTCCACAAGAACATGAGCATTGAAAAGCAGGTTGAGCAGGTCCGTAAAGTGAAGCGTAGTGAAAGCGGTCTGATCATTGACCCCATCACCCTTCACAAAGATGCCACCATCGGCGATGCACTTCGCCTGATGAAAGACAACAAGATCGGTGGTATTCCCATCGTTGATAATGCAAACAAGCTCGTAGGTATCCTTACCAACCGCGATCTTCGTTTCGAAACTGATAGCAGGAAAAAGGTTGCCGAAGTAATGACCAGTGAAAACCTCATTACCGCTCCCGAAGGAACGGACCTCAAAAAAGCAGAAAAGATCCTCAAAGGATATAAGATCGAGAAACTCCCCGTGATCCGCAAGGACGGCACACTCGCCGGACTGATCACGTACAGGGATATCCTCCAGTTGTCAAGCCACCCCAATGCAGTGAAAGACAGCTACGGCCGTCTGCTCGCCGGCGCAGCCCTTGGTATCACCGGTGATCTGCTCGACAGGGCCTCGGCTCTCCAACAGATAGGTGTAGACGTGGTTTGCCTGGATAGCGCCCATGGTCATTCCAAAGGCGTGATAGATGCATTGAAAACACTGAAGAAGAATTTCAAAAAACTGCAGGTGATCGCCGGTAACGTTGGTACTGCAGCAGGTGCAGCCGCGCTCGCAGATGCAGGCGCTGACGCCGTGAAAGTAGGTATCGGACCTGGTTCCATCTGTACCACACGTATCGTGGCCGGAGCCGGTGTTCCCCAGATCACTGCCGTGATGGAAGCCGCTTCCGTTCTTCACAAAAAAGGAATTCCCCTGATTGCGGATGGTGGTATCCGTTATACCGGCGATATGGTGAAAGCCCTCGCGGCCGGCGCCAACCTGGTAATGATGGGAGGTGTGTTTGCAGGTACAGAAGAAAGCCCCGGTGAAACCATTATCTACGAAGGCCGTAAATTCAAACAATACCGCGGCATGGGCTCTATCAGCGCCATGAGCAAAGGCAGCGGCGACCGCTACTTCCAGGATGTAGAAGATGATATCAAGAAATTTGTACCGGAAGGGATCGAAGGCCGTGTGGCTTACAAAGGAAGCCTCAGCGAAATCGTTTACCAGTATATAGGCGGGCTCCGTGCAGGAATGGGATATTGCGGTGCGAAAGATATCAAAGCTTTGCAACAGGCGCAGTTCATCCGCATCACCAATGCGGCCATGAAAGAAAGCCATGCACACGATATCGAGATCACCAGGGAAGCTCCGAACTACAGCAGAAGATAATCAGCCTCATTCCCGAAAACACTGTTCATGAAAAAAGCGCCGGTCCTACTGTTGGCATTAGTCCTGCTTTGTTCAACATTTGCAAAAGCACAATCCGGAACCGATTCTTCCGACTGCCGCCTGCGCGTGAGCCTGCTCACCTGCAGCCCCGGTGATGAATTGTATTCCACATTCGGGCATACCGCCATCAGGGTGATCGACAGCGCCCGCTCCATGGATTATGTTTTCAACTACGGTACTTTCGACGACAGAGACCCGCAGTTCTATACCAAATTCACTAAAGGGATCATGCTGTACGCATTGTCTGCATATCCCTTCAGTGATTTTGTTTACGAATACAGCAGCGCTGGCAGAGGAGTAATAGAACAGGAACTCCGGCTCACCTGCGAACACAAAAAAGCGCTTATCCATGCGCTGATGAGAAACAACACGGAAGACAACCGGTACTACAATTATTATTTCCACACCGATAACTGTACTACCCGCGCCCGCGACATGATCACACAACATGCAGGCGATTCCGTTTCACTCGCCAATGTGTTACCCGGCAAAAAGATCACCTACCGTAATCTCATTCATCAATACCTCGATTCCTCCGGAATGTTCTGGAGCAAATTCGGGATCGATATCCTGCTCGGCGCCAATCTGGACGCAGCCGTCAACAATAAAGGAGCCATGTTCCTGCCGGACTACCTGATGAAAGGAATGGACAAAGCAACAGTGGACGGCCAACCGCTCGTAAGCGCCACCACTACTATCCTTCCAGCAGCAGCCCTTTCCGGCGAATCCAAAACGGCGGTGGCGCCGGTGATGTTCTTCGCTATTCTTTTGCTCACCATCACGGCTCTTTCCGTGATGAACAAAGATGGCCTGAACCAAATGCTCTACATCTTTGATGTGATCTTCTTCCTTTTCCTCGGCCTCCTGGGTACCCTTCTCCTCACCCTCTGGCTTATACGCGTAGACGATGTGTGCAGGAACAATTACAATTTGCTTTGGGCAATTCCTACCCATCTGATCGCGGCATTAGCCTTGCTGTTCAATTCGCGGAGAACCTGGTTAAGAAAGTATTTCCGCATCATCACGATGCTCACCGGACTGGTGTTGGTTTGCTGGTTCTTCCTGCCCCAACAACTCAATCCGGCCATCGCCCCGATACTCGGTCTGATACTGGTACGCTCCTTTTACAGAAGCAAATAAAACAACCCTTATGTTCATCGAGAAAACCATCCAAATAGCGGATCAGCAATGGTATTACCGCAAAGCAGGCAAGGGCACAGCCGTGGTGCTGGTGCACGGATTTGCGGAAGACAGCCAGGGATGGGGATTGCAGCAGGAATTTCTGCAGCAGCATTTCACGGTGATTGTTCCTGACCTCCCTGGCAGCGGCCATTCCACCGCAACATCCACTGAATGGTCAATGGAAATGTTTGCCGATGGCATTCACGCCATTCTGGAAGAAGAGCAGATCCAAACAGCCATTATCATCGGCCATAGCATGGGAGGTTATATCTCCCTGGCATTTGCTGAAAAATATCCGCAACAACTTCTCGGTCTCGGCCTGTTTCACAGTACAGCCATGGCCGATAGTGAAGAGCGTAAGAATATCCGCAGGCGCGGCATCGAATTCATCCAGGAACATGGCGCTCCCAAATTCCTGGAACAGGCCACGCCCAATCTTTTTGCGGAAGAAACCAGACAGCAAAATCCGCAACTGGTGCAACAGATCACAGACAGGTATGCAGGTTTCAGCGCACAATCGCTGATCAGTTATTATGAAGCGATGATCCGCCGCCCGGACCGCACTGCCCTGTTGCAGAACATCAGCCGACCAGTTCTGTTTGTGATCGGACAATACGATGCCACCATCCCCCCGGATGCCGTATTGCCGCAGACATATCTTCCTTCCTTTTCTTTCGTTGAGATCCTCAATCATTCCGGCCATATGGGAATGCTGGAAGAAACTGCCAGGGCTAACCAGCTCCTGTATCGCTATTGCGATGCCTGTCAGACAGTAGTTACTGATCACTGAATTATCTGACCTTCACACCAACGATCACCACATTTATATCGTATTAAATAATCGATCTCCAGCCCCAAAGGCTGGGCAGTTTGTTGTATATTCAATATCCCTTCTGCAACCACGGAAATAGCTTTCCGGCCAACTGCATTACACCGGCCTGACCTTAATCGGTAGTAAATGAAGAGAAAACTACTATGGACTGTTGTTCTTCTAATGACTTGTTACACATCACTCCGTGCTGCGCATATCAGGGGTGGGGAGTTGTCGTACAAGTATATCAGTCCAGGCACTACGCCCAATACCTCCATTTACGAGATCACGCTCAAATTATATATCGATTGTAACCAGAACGCTCCCGGGCAACTGGAAACCGAAGTGCCCATCACCATATTCAGGAGCGCCAGCAATACAGAGGACCAGACCATCATTGCTCCCATGAGCTTTGAAAATTTTATCCGTTACGATCCCAATTCAAATCCCTGTATTTCCAACGCCCCCACCGATGTCTGCTACCGGCTGCGGTACTTTACCAAAAGGGTTACCCTGCCAAATATTCCCGGAGGCTATACCCTGGCCTGGCAGCGCTGCTGCCGCATCAATGGCATCCAGAATGTATCAGCCCCCAGTGACAGCTATGGGGTTACCTGTGTAGCCAATATCCCCGGCACCAACGTATCGGGTGTGGCAGATGCATACAAAAATTCCAGTCCGCAATTTGACCCCCGCGATGCTGTAGCCATCTGCTATGGTTCTTATTTCACCTTCGATTTCTCCGCCATCGATTCCGATACCAACTCAGTTGGCAAGCTCACAGACTCGCTGGTATACTCGCTTTGCGAAGCATATAACGGTGGCGGACAGGGGAATTCATGGCCCAATGTTCCCAATCCCAATCCTGCCAACAATCCTCCCTACTATCCGATCGACTATAGTGGCGGCTATTCAGGTTCTTCACCCATGGGGCCCAATGCCACTATCGATCCCAAAACAGGTATTCTCTCCGGCATCGCTCCAACTGTGGAAGGACAATATGTGGTGAAAGCCTGCGTGAGCGAGTACCGCAACAATGTGCTCATCAATGTGCATCATAAAGAAATCCATATCCGCGTATCAGATTGCATTCCCCTGAAAGCAAGGCTGGAACCGGATTATTCCTATTGCGACGATTTCAATGTAACCTTCCGCAATGAACAGGTGAACCCAGCCGGCACCATGTATATCTGGGATTATGGAGATGGCTCCAAACGTGATACCGTGTTCAACGCCGATGGAATGGTCCGCCATCTTTATACCGCTCCCAACGATTATACCATCAAACTCAAAGTGATCCTCGCCGGACAATGTTTCGATTCCACTACCACCATCGCCAAAGTCTGGCCCGGCTTCAGGCCCGCCTTTACCTGGCGCGGCTCATGTGTACTCAACCCGATACAATTTGAAGACAGGACCACCACCGTTTACGGAGCAGTGAGTAAGTGGCGATGGGACTTCGGAGATGAAACAAGCAGCAGCGATGCCAGCACTCAAAAAAATCCATCCTGGCGCTATTCCACCACTGGCTTCAAGTCTGTGCGACTGATAGTGGAAAGCGATAAAGGTTGCATCGATACACTTGTGCAAAGCAATGTGGAAGTCAAAGACAAACCCACCATCACGCTTGCATTCAAAGACACGCTCATCTGCAGCAACAGACCTGTACAGGACACACTGCAACTGCAGGCCAGCGGCTTTGGTGTTTTCAGCTGGACGCCCACCACCGATATGTTGTTTCCCAATACCGGTACACCATTGGTATTCCCCGACAGGACCACTATCTACCGGGTATCATTGAACGAAGATGGCTGCGTCAACACAGACAGCGTGAAAGTGCGAACGGTTAGCTTCGTTACACTCGATGCCGGACCGGATACCACTATCTGCCTTACCGATACCATTCAACTGAGGCCCCGTTCAGACGGCCTCCGGTATACCTGGACTACCACTCCTGCCGGAAGCCCCATCGATGATCCCAATGCCAGGAACCCATTGGTGAGCCCAACAGGGAATACCAGATATGAAGTATTTGCAGAAGTGGGTAAATGCAATACCATGGACAACCTGAGTGTCACCACCGTTCCTTATCCCACTTCCATCGCCGGACCCGATACCACCATCTGCTATGCAGACACCATACGTTTGCATGGTTCTATGATTGGCGCCAGGCTCAGCTGGTCGCCCATGAACACACTAAGCAATCCTCTTATCCTCTCTCCATTTGCCTGGCCATTACGCACTACTACTTATGTGCTGCGCGTAACGGATACTATCGGTTGCCCCAAACCGAAATTCGATTCCGTGACCGTTACAGTAAGATCGCAGATCCATGCCTTTGCAGGCAACGACACAAGTATCGTGATCAATCAACCCCTCCGGCTTTCCGGAAGCGGAGCAGAATTCATAGAATGGTGGCCGTCGAATTTCCTGAGCACCACGCGCGGCTCCAATCCCGTTGCCCTGCTCACTGATCATTTCACCTATTACATGCGAGCCTACACTTCTGAAGGTTGCTACGCTGATGATACGATCAATGTGAGAGTGTTCAAAACCAAACCCGATGTATTTGTGCCCAATGCATTCCGCCCCGGAGGCACGCAGAACAATGTGCTTCGCCCTATTATGGCAGGCATCTCCAAACTGAGCTATTTCCAGGTGTTCAACCGCTGGGGACAACTCGTATTCCAAACCTCGCAACCAGGTTATGGTTGGGATGGCAGGATCGGCGGTAAACTACAGGACCCCGGAACATTTGTTTGGGTAGTGAAAGCAGAAGACTTCCTGGGGCAATCCATCATAAAAAAAGGGACCGCCATTCTTATCCGCTGATGAATTTGCACAACGGGCTGCCAGTCGCTCGCTGATTTTTTCTTTAGATTGCAGCCACAAAAAATTTCCATCATGCCACAAACAGTATTGATCACCGGAGCTACCTCAGGATTCGGAAAAGCATTTGCCTCCAAATTTGCAGCCAACGGATACAGGCTGATCATTACAGGCCGCAGGGAAGACAGACTTGAAGCCATCAAAAAAGAATTGGAATCAACATACGGCACAAACGTGCATACCCTGCATTTCGATGTACAGGACCGTGCTGCCACTTTCAACGCCATTGAATCGCTGCCCGCGGAATGGCAGCAGATCGATGTACTGATCAACAATGCAGGACTGGCGCTGGGCCGCGACTTTTTTGACGAAGCCAGCCTGGACGACTGGGAAACTATGATCGATACCAACCTGAAAGGACTGATATATGTGAGCAAAGCTGTGCTGCCCTTCATGATCAGGAACAAAAAAGGACATATCATCAATATCGGTTCTACTGCAGCAAAAGAAGTATATGAAAAAGGAAATGCTTACTGCGCTACCAAATCCGCAGTGGAAGCTCTTTCCAAAGGAATGCGGATCGACCTGCTGCGTCATGGCATCAAGGTAACCGCCATTCACCCCGGCGCCGCCGAGACGGAATTCTCCGTTGTACGCTTCAAAGGCGATGCCTCCCAGGCTTCCAAAGTGTACGATGGCTTCCAGCCTCTTAGCGCAGAAGATGTGGCAGATGTGGCGTTTTTTACCACCACCCTTCCCCAACATGTTTGCATTAACGACCTGGTTTTAACATGTACCGCTCAGGCCAACTCTTTATATTTCTACAAACAAGGGTAATACATAGAAACATTTATTCCTATATGAAAATTTGCCAGAAGACTTGGCAAAGTATTTGAATTGATTAATTTTGAAGTAGTTCCTTAATCCAAGTTCCGTCCAAAAAACCATACCGTATGCTCAAGACCCTGTTGAAATTCATTTCCGGCGCCATGCTGGCGCTAACAGTTGGCGTCCAGTCCTCACAGGCACAGGATGTGATCAGACAACAAAGCTGTGATATCAGCGGCTATACTACAGCGATAGATTCCATCAAACAATATTATGGTGAACGCGGCTTCAGCCTTCTTCGTGAGGCCAGCATGACCATGGAAAGCGAATATGAGATGCCAATCGTAATGCCAATGACTCAGGGAACCTGGTACCAGTTCGTATTCATCGGTGATCCCAGCTCCAGGCTGTACGAAGTGAGGATGTATGATTACAGTGAAAAAGAAGTGATCTTCAAGCAAAACAGGTGGGGCGATGTGGATGGCAATATCATCAACTTCGATTATGTTCCCAAGTTCTCGGAAATGCATATGATCAAACCAGTACAGGTGAACAAAAAGAAAAAGAAGCTCTGCGGCTATGTGATGTTATTCAAACGTACAGCTCCTCCCGGAACAGAACAGAAATAATTTCTTCCCATAAGATTATAGATAAAAGGAAAGTCCCGGTCTTTTGGACCGGGACTTTCCTTTTATCATTGCGCCAATGAGATCCTTACCTGCACACCTGCCCTCGTATTGGTGATAGGTGGTGAAGAGGATATTTTGGGCGTTACTCTTCTCTGTTCGAAGTACAGTTTTACATTCACGCGGTTGCTGATCACATAATCCACGGAAGGATTGATGAAGATGGTCTTGGCGCCATTCGTTGGCAATGTCTGTTCCTGGTCCAGTCGGCTGTTGGCGGTGATATCGTCACGCAGACTGAGGTCGAGGCGGAAACTTGCATCATTCTCCAGTGGTTTACCTTTCCACTTGATCCAGGAGAAAGCACCACGCTTTCTGAAACCGGCTCCGATAGTGAATTCTGTAGTGCGTGTTTCACTCAGTTGATAATCGATCAGGCTAAGGCTGAGCGTTCTTGATTTCTTATACTCAAACCTTGCCGTGAGCTGGTTGGTGAACTGCATATCCAGGTCGATCAGCGGAGAGAACTCTTCCGAGATCGTGATATTCGGTACCAGGAAATAAGGCACGTAGTTACCGGCAGAATCCAGGAAGCCCGGGAATCCATAACGCAGATCATCACGATACAGCAGAGCAGAGTTGAAACTGTTCATACCGAGTGTACTGTTGTATCCGTGCGAAACGGTAAAGTTCGTGAAGATCTTTTCCAATGCTTTGATACGGGTAAGTCCTGTATAAGTGATCCTCCAGTTCGGTCTCGGAAGGATGCCGGAGAATGGATTGGAACGGATGTTCGGATTGTTCTGTTTCAGCAGTGGCACAGATTTAGGATCCTTGCCGGTGTATGCAGCAATGAAGGCAGGGATCAGCACATCCTGCGCATAGCGGCTATAACCTCTGTAATAACCGTCGGAGAGGAATTTCTCTGTTTCGGGCAATGACTGCCAGTAAGGGTTGGACTCAGCCAATCGTTTGGAAAGAATATAACGGTAGTCCTGGAAACGCTGGAACATTTCGCTCACTGTATTCGCTTCCACTTTCTTGAACAGGGTCTGGAATGAAATATAAGTTACGCGGAAACTACCGGCACTGTACGGGTTGAGCCTTGCAAAGTGGAGGCCGGTACCGGTTGTATCTTTGTATAGTTCTGAATAGTTCTTACCAAATTGTTTATCGATGGTGATATCGATCATCAGGTCGCGGATGGGTTGCAGTTGCGCGGTGATATTGAATCGCTGCGTATAGTCCTGTCTGTTCTGGAAGTTGAAATTAGAATCAGCGGAGAGCCATCCTTTCTGCGCCATGGTACTGATGAAACTGGTGTCTGGCTGTTTACCGAAAATGAATGGCAGCCCCGGTGCGCCGGACTTGAAGTTCATTCCGAGTGCGCGTGTGGAATCCGTATAACCATAGATGGTAGCTCCTGCCACTTCGGAGTATTCGAGCTTAGCGCGTTTCACCATGGTGAGGAAGCGGCCTGCGAATTTGGCGCCGGGACTGAGCACCAGCGGTTCATTCCTGTCGCGTTTCCGTTTGGTGGTATCCTTCGGGTCCCGTGGCGCTTTGGGAGCAGCGGGATTATCATCTTCTATAGCGCGCAGGAACCTGCTTTTCGAATAGAGCTGTGTGAAGTCCATTTCGAAAGTGAGGGTCTTCCGTTGCTGGTTACTGAGCGTATTACCCAGTTCGCGTGCAATCAGTGATGCGCCGATCCAGTCGAAATCAGCAGCGTATGATGCACGGAGGGTAGTCCAGTTGAGCGCTGGTATCTTATTCATCGGCACATTGTAACTGAACTCAGCATGCTGATTGTAAGAGATGGTTCGGCCACCTTTCCAGAAATTGTGCCACATACTTTTCTTCTCACGATCATCCAGTCTGCCTGAATCTTCATCCACCCATGATTTGTTCACAGCAGTGAAATCGACATTGAATGAACGGGTCAGGTCCCAGCGAAGATTATAGAAACGATCGAACGTAAAGAATTTGTCGTAAGTCTCAGGCAATCCGCCTTTCGGTCCACCCACATTGCGCGGCCTGAATGCGCCGAACTGACGGTTCACATCCGCGCGGAATCCGAGCAGTGAAGGGATAGGATTGATATTGAAATCCTTGAACAGGGCCAGCCACGGCGATCTTGATTTGATCATACGTTTGGCAGGTTCCCAGAATTTAGGCGTGGATGTATAATTATATCCCACTGCTGCACGATGCCGGATCAGCTCATTGTTTTCGATCAGCGGGTTATGCTGCTCTTCCTTATAATAGGAGTAGCTCACATCGATATTTTCAACACTCCATATCTGTTGCTTTTTACCGGAGGTATTGTTTTTCCTTACGTTGGTAAACGCGAAGGAACGAATGGTCTTCACATCTATGGCATCGTCCCTTATGGAATCCTTGATATCGCCGGAAGCAGCTTTGAGCTTGTCCTTAAGTTTCACGTCCAGGTCATATGGATCGTATTCCGGAGTGGACACGGCTTTGGAATAGCTCGCATAGAAAGGAATGCTCATGCCCGCTTTCTGCGGGATCAGTTTACCCAGTTCCAGGTTGGTGGCAATATCAAACTGCGAGAAGTTATCGCGTGAACGTTCATTGATCCTTTGTTCAAGTGTACCGAAACCTGCAGTGTGTGCAGCGCCGGCAATGTAAAGTGTACCGAGATCTGCCAGTTGAATGTCAACGCGGCCGAGTGCAGCCCAGCCTCCTTTCTCATCGAGGTCGCTCAGTCGAAGCTCATTGAACCATATTTCAGTACAGGCTTCTTCACGATTGCGGTTCTCTACCCCAAGGAAGAAAATTCGCACTTCGCCGAGGTTGGGGTTACCTAAAATCGCATATTCCTTACCGTCAGCATCGGTCTGTTTATAATAATTGGATACCTGTCCATTATTGTTACGGGACACTTTCAATTGAATGAGTCGGTCCAGCGCAAGGTCCAGTTCATTCTGCAATGGCCAGATCAACTGTGCATCGCTGGTGAACCAGGGCGTCATCTTCAGCGGGATCTTGATCTCATAATAGTTATTGATGAGGTCAGCTCCGAGACGCACCACACCATATAATTCATTATCGCGGATATCACTGCTGGAGTTCACAGACTCTGCGTGGATGTACAACTGCATGCGGCCGTACTGACGGAGATCGAGGTTCATGGTCTTGAACACGCCTCTCGATTCCTGACGAGCAAGGTTGCACACTTTAAGGCTCATACTCTGCTCGTTCAACAGCAGGTTCACATTGTTGTTGCTCAGCGCCTGCTGACGCTCCACTCCGGGAGGTGTACGATAAGGAACAGGCCTGCGGGCATTGTTCTCTTCCACGTTCACCGCCAGTTGATTGAAAGTAGTGGTGGTGTTGGTGGGGATCGGTTTATAGGTACCGGTAGTATCCAGTTCAAAGCTGAATCGGCGCCATGTGTTGCGAACCAGTTCCAGTTTGGCAAAACGCAGCACCACTGAATCTTCAAATCCGGTGAGGAACATCCGGATAAAACGGATGGATTTGAAATCAGGGATATTACCTACTTTCTTTTCGTATTGAGCGATGGGAATGCGGAACAGATACCATTTCTCAGGGATACCGCCGTTAGGGGTGAATCCGATACTGTCTGTAATGAAGTTCTGTCCCACTTCAAATTCGCTCGACTTCAGTTCTACGCGATACTGGAAATATTCTTCCAGTTCGTTGAGGGTATTATCACGGTTGAATTCTTCCTGGTCAGGAAGCATGGTGAAGGCAGCCACATTGGTCTGGTTGGTGGCAACAGGAGAGTTACCCTGTGGTCCGTTATAGTTCTTATAACGTCCAAGGATACCCGAACGGCTCTGATCATACTGTCCGTCACGGTAATTGAGGAAGTCATCATTGCTCGGATCTTTCAAGGCATCCTGGTATATTTTGCTGCTGGTGCCGAAGCGGTTGGCCAGCTCCTGGAGATAGGCTGCAAACTTCTCTCTTTCGGCATCATTCACGAGACCGTCGAAGCCCGCATCCTGCAATTGCCTGTCGGCAGGATCATTACTGAATGCCTGTGTAACCTGGATGGGGTTGCCCGGCACCTTACCCCATCTTGTATCAGGATCTTCCAGGGCTTTGGTAACAGCTCCGCTGATACCATTTTCGAAGAATCGTTTTCCATCTTTCAACACATCTTCTGAAATATTACCGAGGTTGAAATACAGTTGGCCTCCGGTGCTGGAAGGGGTTTTGATATATGGGTCCTGCATCCAGAATTCGATGAATTCCACGTTACCGGTTTCGAAGTCCACCTGGTCAAGTCCACGCATGATACCTCCCCACCTTGTTTGCGGGTTCAGCAGTTTGCCATCGGCAGTTACATTTTCTGCATCGAAGTTATAGGGACCTTTATCAGTTGGATAATAAGCGATATCGAAAGTTACCAGCTGGCTCTGACCCAGGTCCGGTGTTCGGTTGGGATAGATCTGCGTGAGGTTCACCGGGCGGATGCGCGGATCGGAAAAATCTTCATAAGATCTTACAGGGTTATTACCCGAACGCCTGTCCTGCAATACCGGTTCGATATTGTACCATGCGATCTTGGCGCGGTTGAAACCATAGGGCAGCGAGTCCCGGTAATTGGCTTCAGGGAAGAGGCCATTGTTGGCGGGCGTACTGGAGATGCCCCAGCTCACCAGCGGGAATCGTAGGTCGATGGAGTTGCGTGATCCTTCAAAATCATCGATGAAGATGAGGCCTGCCTTTCCTTTTCCGATCTGTGGCGGGTGGCCCGGTTTCAAGAGGGCCGCTTCACCATAGGCGGTGATGGTACTCATCACATTCGTTTCATAGAATGGTAATTTGTTCAACAGGGAAGTTAGCTTGGGCGATTCTGTACGATAATTGAAATCCAGTCCGTACATGGTGTTTCGGATCGGATCATCATTGTATTGTGTTTTGGTGAAGAAGGGACGTTCACCCAGGCGCACCATACTGGCGCCGATACTCAGTGATTCACGGGCAGTATTCTTCACCTGGTACCCTAACCGGATACCCATGAAGTTCCGCTGCTGGATACCAATGCTGGCATTGTTCTCGAACTGCACATTCACGGGAACACCGGAAGCCAGGATCGCAGGGTTGATCACGCGCAGTGTACCTACGTTATAATCGATGGTATAGTCAACGTCTTCCTTGAGCAGTTGCCCCCCTGACATAACGGTAACGGACCCGCGGGGAATATTGAATGCATTGAGGTTGATCTCGGAATTGGAGTTTCCTTTCGCATAACCACTGATGATATACCTGTCCAGGTTCGCATAGGTCTGGGCGATAGCCTTGATGGTATCATAGAGCGGGTAATAAACGTATTTATCTTTCAGGTCCTGCGAGCTGTTCCGGAAGGCCACGGAATCGAGATCGCGACCAAAAGGCTCAAGGAATGGGAAGATGATCCTTGCCTGCTGGCTCATCACGGTGAATCCTTCTATATAGTCGAACACCCCATCGGGCATGGGGTCATTCCGCGCATTGAGCCTGTCCAGGTTCAGCAAGGTGATGATGGGCACTCCCACCCTGTCGCCTTCCGGCAGGAATCTTTTCTGTCCGAGGCTGGGTTGTTCATAGAGTACGTTCAGTTTGAAATCCTGTGGTTGTACACTGGAGAGATAGCTATTGTCTTTACTCTTCAGCGCATACACGTTCTTCATCATCAGGTCCCAGAGCGGCAGGTTGGTACGTTGCGAAGTAGCTTTCAGCAGTTTCAGGAAAAAGATCTTTTGAGTACCGCCTTTGTTCACCGTGGTATCCGGCGTAACATCCTGTGAGAACTCGCCCACCTGCAGGATCCGGCCGTTGTAGCTGTACTGGTAAGCAACACCCAGTACTTCATCAGGTTGAAGCGGCTGGTTCAGCGAAAGGAAGCCTACCTGCGGGTTGAAATAATATTCAGTGGGGCTCAGCTTGCGTGCGAATGTTTTTTCGAAGTCCTGCACAGGCTGCAATCCGAGCGTGGATAATTTGGAAGTGATCAGGGCGGAGTTCCGGCTATTGGGGTCACTCACGATCCGCTGATAGAGATCATTGGACTCGTTGGATGGGTAAGGCTGCGCGCTGAGCGGATTGATACCATTATTGAACGGATCAGGTTCTGCCAGGTCCATCAGACCTACCACATCGCGTGTTTCCGTAGTGGATCCATTACGGTTAGTAACCCATACCTCCATACGAAGGATCTGCACTTTCGAGCTCACCACAGGCAGTTTACTCATGGCCTGGTTGTACTGATTACGGAAATACTGCGCCAGGAGGAAGTGGCGGTTCTCTTCATAATCATTGGCCTTGAACTCGAAATACATATTGGAGCTGCCGCCGGCCACGTTCATGCTCTGGCGTTGTGAGCGCTGGTTGGCCATTACGGCAGATACGCTGAGTTTCCCGAACTGCAGTTCAGTTTTGATACCGAATAATTGCTGTGCTCCGGGAATGAGAGAGCCTTTGGAAGTCCAGCTGACGTTACCGGCTTCGATACGTTTGATGATCTCATCATCCGTTCCGGTATAGTCCAGTTTCAGCTGGTTCTCGAAATCCATATTGGCCAGGGTATTGTAATTGATCGGCAGTTTCAGCTTGTCCCCGATATTACCGATCACGCTGAGGTTGGCGTTCATATCGAAATCGAAGCCCCCGTTTCGTCTGGCCCTTTCAGGTAGTGAAGGGTTCTTGATATTCTGTCCCTGGTAACCGGCAATGAGGTTCACTTCGCCCTGTGGTCTGATCTCGATCTTTCCATTACCGAAGATGCGGTTGAAGAGATTGTCTGTAACGCTCATCCTCGGACGAAGTAATTTCCTGTTGAGGCTGCTGAGTATATTGGAGCGTTTCTGGAAATAATCGTTCTCAGACTTCCTCGCCTGCAGGTTAAGGAATTCTTCGAAAGTCATGGAGGTAGGCTTTCTGAAATAGAAATTGCCCACCTTTTCTATGATGTAATACTGTTTTGTTTTGGGATCGTACACCACGGAGTCTGTGATGTTGGCCGGATCAGGGAGATCGAAGGACCTTTTGCGGGGTGCGCTATAGCGGTCTCCCCTACGGTCATGAATAGGGTATTTGAGGGTATCTGCAGTCTTTTTTACCGAGGTATCCTGTTGAGGGGCATGATTTGCTTTGGCTGTTGTGCATAAAAGCACAAGCACAGCGATGCAAATTGCTGTTAAACAATTATGGTGGTTGATATTACGGGCCAATCTTTTTTCTCAAGAATTAGTTAAGTAGAAATCCTGACGATAGGCTTAGAGTGTTTTTAAAGCTTTCTTAATAATGTCTTCTACTACGGAAAGGCCCGGTTCAGCTTTGAGTACCTTTTGAATAGCCTGTTCACCGGCGGCACGGGCAATACCCAGCGCCATCAGAGCATTTAACGCATCCTGACCCGTTGGATTGTACGATGCTGAAGGAATATTTGCGTCCAGCCTTGATTTGGCCATCTTATCCTTCAGTTCCAGAACAATTCGTTCGGCGGATTTTTTACCGATCCCCTTGATGCTTTCCAGCAGCTTGGTATTGGCTTCGGCAATAGCCCTCACTATTTCTTCAGGCTTAACGGAAGACAGCATCATCCTTGCTGTTGCTGCACCAACACCAGACACACTGATCAGCTGGAGGAACAGTTCTTTTTCGACAGTATCAGAGAAACCATACAGAACATGTGCATCTTCCCGGATAGCGAGATGGGTATAAAGCAACCCTTTTTCGAGGCCCTGGATGGCGGAATAAGTGTTCAGACTGATCTGAAGTTCGTAGCCCACCCCATTGGCTTCCACCTGTACTACGGCCGGTGATTTATGCACGAAATTGCCCCGTATAAAAGCGATCATGACTGCGAAAATAGGGAAAAACCGCTTAATTATTATATAGATATGAATTGGTGAAATGATGATAACTTTTGGCGTATTTTTGTCGGCTTTATAAAGGCACCCTTTATTTTAATTCCATACTAAATCGCAAGGATGAGTCAAAAAATCACTGCCGCCATCACTGCCGTAGGCGGCTATGTTCCTGAAGATAAGCTGACCAATTTTGACCTGGAGAAAATGGTTGAGACCAATGACGAATGGATCCGCACCCGCACCGGGATCGAAGAAAGAAGGATATTGAAAGGTGAAGGAAAAGGTACTTCCGATATGGCAGTTCAGGTTGTGTTGCAAATCCTGGAGAAAAAGAACCTGAGCCCCCTTGACATCGACGCCGTGATCGTTGGCACTGTAACCCCGGACATGATGTTCCCCTCCACAGCCAACCTGGTTTGTCACAAGGCTGGACTGAAAAACGCCTGGGGCTTCGATCTCCTGGCCGCCTGCTCCGGATTCCTCTACTCCTTCTCTACAGGCGCCGCCCTCATAGAAAGCGGCCGCTACAAGAAAGTGATCGTGATCGGAGCTGACAAGATGAGCTCTATTATTGACTATAACGACCGCGCCACCTGCATCATTTTCGGCGATGGCGCTGCAGGTGTTCTGCTGGAACCCAATGAAGAAGGATATGGTATGAATGATACCATCCTGAAAAGCGATGGTTCCGGAGAGCCCTACCTCCACATGAAAGCCGGTGGATCACGCCGCCCCGCGAGTATGGAGACTGTTGCTAACAAGGAGCATTATGCGTACCAGGAAGGTCAGACCGTTTTCAAAGCCGCCGTTAAAGGAATGGCCGATGTAAGCGCTGAACTGCTGGAAAGAAATAATCTCACCGGTGAAGATATCGCCTGGCTGGTGCCTCACCAGGCCAACAAACGCATCATCGATGCCACTGCAGACAGAATGGGGCTGAGCCACGATAAAGTAATGCTCAATATCATGCGATATGGCAATACCACAGCCGCCACCATCCCTCTCTGTCTCTGGGAATGGGAAAAACAATTGAAGAAAGGAGATAATATAGTCCTCGCAGCCTTCGGTGGCGGATTTACCTGGGGCGCTACCTGGATCAAATGGGCTTACTAAAATAATCAAGATGGAATTCAACGTCCGGAGGGCCGTAAAGGCCGATTGCCCCCGATTGATGCAATTAGTTGTGGAACTGGCCGTGTTCGAGAAAGAACCCGATGCCGTTACCGTTTCTCCCCAACACTTTGAACAGAGCGGCTTTGGCGATAATCCCGTTTGGTGGGCATTTGTTGCTACCACCACCGACCCTTCGGGCGTTGAGACCATTCATGGATTTGCACTCTATTATATCCGCTACTCCACCTGGAAAGGTCAACGCCTTTACCTGGAAGACCTGATCGTTACAGAAGAGATGAGAGGCAAAGGCCTCGGAAAACTGTTGTTCGACAGGGTATTACAGGAAACCCGCGAAAAAAAATTCAGCGGCATGGTTTGGCAGGTGCTCGACTGGAATGAGCCGGCCATCGATTTTTATAAGAAATACGGCGCCAAACTTGATCAGGGCTGGATCAACTGTTCACTGGAATTGTGAAAAAAGGTGGTAACTTAATGGGACAGAAACTCTGTCACCATGAAACCAATCATTTTCCTGGCGATCATCCTCACACTCGCCATTTATCTTCCCGCCTGCAAGAAAAGCAGCGGAGGCGGATCCAGCAATAACGATCGCCTTAAAGATTCCACTATTCTGTACGCCCGCGATATTTATTTGTGGTACGATAAGATCCCCGCGTCTTTCAAAGCCAGGGATTATGCTGATCCCGACGCTATCATGGAAGCCATCAGGGATTATAGCATCGAGCCCGGATTTTCAGATCCGGTAGACAGATGGAGCTTTGCCGTTACCAAAAATGTATGGGACGATCTCAGCCAGGGCATCAGCAGTGATTTCGGTCTGGGCATTTTCTATTTTGCATCCAATGACCTGCGCGTAAGCTTTGTGGAACCCGCTTCACCGGCAGGTAAAGCCAATATCAAGCGCAGCTGGCAGATCAAACAGATCAACAACAGCTCCAATATCAGCACCAGCAATATCAATTTTGTATCCAACGCCATTTTCAACAGCACCAATGTTACGCTGTTACTCGGCAGGCAAGGTAAAGCAGACACCACCATTGCACTGACAGCCGCCACCTACCTGGAACAACCGATCATCCTGGATACCATCTATACAACCGGCGCCAGCAAGACCGGCTACCTGGTCTTCAACTCCTTCCTCGGAGATACAACAAAGATCAAGAACGAATTTTCACGCATCTTCAACAAGTTCAACACAGCCGGCGTGAGCGATGTGGTGCTGGACCTCCGCTATAACGGTGGCGGATATGTGCTTTTACAGGATGAGCTGGCCAATTACCTGGCCCCACCTGCTGCCAATGGCCAGATCATGGAAGAGCAAAAATTCAACAATAAATACTCCAACTACAATTCTACTTCAAGATTTAGCAGGAAAGGTTCCCTGGATCTGGACAGGCTATTCGTGATCGTTAGTCAGAACACAGCTTCTGCAAGTGAATTGCTCATCAACAGCCTGAAACCTTATCTCAATGTGCAATTGGTAGGACCAACCAGAACCCACGGCAAACCTGTGGGCTACTTCCCCATTCCTGTAATGGACTGGTATATCTTCCCTGTTTCTTTCCGCACTGTGAACAAAAATGGTGAAGGCAATTATTTCGATGGATTCACGCTGAATCACCAGGTTGGTGACGGGCTGGATAAAGCCTGGGGGGATATCACGGAGAGCTGCCTGGCAGCAGCCCTCAAATACATCAGCACCGGCGCATATGCAAGAGTGGTAGATCCGAATGGCATCATGCAACTGGAACCACAAACTGAAACCAGCAATGATCTGTTGGGAGCAAAACGGTTCAGGGGCGCCGTGGCTTTACCTAAAAATTTACGCTAATCGATTAACGTATCTGACGGAATTTGAGCTCATCTGAAAGTCCGGGCCGTTCATAAAAACGGCCGATTGTGATGGTCTTCTCTGTCGGATCCACTTTGAATTCATAGCCAGTGTAGTTACTGGAATTGTAGTAATTATAGATGTAAAGGCTATCGTTTTTCAGATAATACGCATATACACCACCGGGAGACTTGTTGCTTCCGTCCCCGGCTTTAAATGCTTCAGATCCCATAATGAACACACCTGCATTGGAAGGCGGCCTCCATGGAAGTTGCTCCAGCATGGTTTTGGGAGCATTGAAATTGAGCGTATCTTTTTGCATACTGCTCTCCACCCATACACCGGCGTAAGGGCCATTCACATCATAACTCTGGAGCTCCTGGTCCGACTTATCTTTTTTGCAAGCCGCACCCAGCACCAGCATCGTCATTAAGCAATACATCAACCTCATCAGTATCTAAGTTTTTATTCTACTTTTTCAAATTTCAGGATTGTACTTAAGCCCGGTCTGGAATAAAATTTTTCCATCATAAAACACTGTCCGTATTTGATCCATCTGAACTCAAACTGAGAAGGACCGCCAAAGACATTCAACTGCAGACTGTTCCCTTTTTTAATATAAGAACATAGTTCCGACAGATAGGCTTCAATCCCGGGAGCAGTTTCCACTTTACGGGAATAATAAAAATACCCGGCAACCTCTTTCAAAGGATATGAAGGATCATACAAAGCCAGACCCTTTGTAAAATCCAGCGTATCCTTACGTAATGTCGTTTCAACATATACACCCGTATAAGAACCTGTTTTCGGCCCTTGCTCATCTGAACTACCATTCTTACTGCAGGCACTAACTGCTAATGATAATAAAAGAAAACAGGTCAACCGCATAACGACAAGGTTTATACAGTTGACCCGTTTATGGGATAAAAACGTTGTTTCAGGCACTAAAATTTGACAAATGTCAACAATAACACTTAGGCAACTCCTTCAGTAGTGACAGTTTTGTCGATTTTGTTGATCAATCCCTGCAATACTTTGCCGGGTCCAACTTCTGTGAAGCGGTTACCGCCATCAGTGATCATCGCCTGAACGCTCTGCGTCCAGCGAACAGCGCCGGTAAGTTGATCGATAAGGTTCTTTTTGATCTCTTCCCTGTCCATTACTGCTTTGGCCACCACGTTTTGATAAACAGGGCAGGTAGGATTGTAGAAGGTAGTGGTTTCGATAGCGGCTTTCAGTTCTTCGCGGGCTGGCGCCATCAACGGAGAATGGAAAGCTCCGCCTACAGGCAGTACCAGGGCACGTTTGGCGCCGGCAGCCTTCATTCTTTCACAAGCCACTTCAATACCTTTGATGGTTCCGCTGATCACCAGCTGACCAGGGCAATTGTAATTGGCAGGCACTACCACTTCGCCGGTTTCGGCAGCAACGGCAGCACAAACCTCTTCCACTTTTGCATCATCCAGTCCCAGCACGGCAGCCATAGTGGACGGCTGGATTTCACAGGCTTTCTGCATGGCCTGCGCGCGGATGCTCACCAGTTTGAGACCATCTTCAAAGCTCAGCACGCCATTCGCCACCAGTGCAGAAAACTCACCGAGTGAATGACCTGCCACCATTTCCGGTTTCACGGAATCAATGCCCTTGAAGGCAATCACAGAATGGAGAAAAACCGCAGGCTGTGTGACTTTTGTTTGACGCAGATCTTCCTCAGTTCCCTCAAACATGATGTCGGAAATGCGAAAGCCAACAATCTCATTGGCCTGCTCAAACAACTTCTTGGCAAAAACGCTCAAATTATAATGGTCCTTTCCCATACCCGGGAATTGTGATCCTTGACCGGGAAACACAAAAGCATGCTTCATAAGTTACCTGGGGTTTAGACAGACAAAAATGCCATAAAGGAATTATAAAACCAAAATCTTTGTAGCATACGAAAATCCGATTCTTTGCAACAGCAGGTCCCGTGCGGTTTACCCGGAACAGGTCAGGTGCTGGCAAAAACTCCTAGTGTAATCTGGAGGAGATCAGTTTGGTGAATTCACTGCGTGTTTCACTTTTTTCGAATTCTCCCCAGAAAGCTGAAGTAGTGGTAACAGAATTTTGTTTCTGTACGCCACGCATCATCATACAAAGGTGGGAAGCTTCGATCACCACGGCTACGCCGAGGGGACGGAGCGTTGTTTTGATGGCATCCAGGATCTGGGTGGTAAGTCTTTCCTGTACCTGCAGTCTCCTGGAGAAAACGTCCACCACGCGGGCGATCTTGCTCAACCCGGTGATATGACCGTTAGGGATATACGCAACATGAGCTTTACCGAAGAATGGCAGCAGGTGGTGCTCGCACATGCTGTACAGTTCGATATCTTTTACGATGATCATTTCGCTTACTTCTTCACGGAACATGGCGCTGGCAAGGATTGCATTGGCATCCAACTGGTAACCCTGTGTGAGATATTGCATGGCTTTGGCCATTCTTTCGGGAGTCTTCACCAATCCTTCGCGCTGCGGGTCCTCACCCAGAAGATTCAACACTTCACGGTAGTTATCAATCAGCCCTGAAGTGATCTTATCTTCGTATTGTTCTGTTTTCTTGTAAGCCATTGTAACAGTTTTTTTGTTAGTTGTTCACCGGGTATTCCACGAAGTTCCGCTCTGTTTCATAGAGACGGACCTGCAGATCGAATTTGGGATCGATCTTTGCGCGCAGCAGTTCGTAGATCACGATGCAGATATTTTCAGCAGTCGGGTTACTGTCTTTGAAAAAAGGCGTATCAAGGTTAAGGTTACGGTGATCGAAATGTTCCAGCACTTCATCGCGGATCAGGTCACTCAGGATCTTGAGGTCCATCACATACCCGGTTTCAGGATCAGGTTCTCCCACTACTTTCACTACCAGTTCATAATTGTGCCCGTGAAAATTAGGATTGTTGCATTTTCCGAATACGGCATCATTCTTTGCCATATCCCATGCGGGATTGTACAACCGGTGAGCTGCATTGAAATGTTCTTTCCGGAATACGGCTACTTTCCTGCTCATATCAAATGTATTACGATAATAGCTTTAAAAAGTTTGGCTTACCCTCCAAAGTATTCAACAAAAATCCTTGGTGTTTCGTACAGTTTGATACAATGCAGCTTTACAGTCTGGGGCAAATGCGGCTGTAATTGCTGCCAGATGGCAATGGCCAGGTTTTCCGTAGAACAAAGCTGCCCCTGCATGAAATCCACGTCCATATTGAGATTCTTGTGGTCCAGCTTGTCCAGTACATGTTGTTGTATCAGTTTGCTCAACTGCTTCACATCATACAGGAATCCGGTATCGGGATCTGGCTTGCCTTTGATGGTGACCAGCAATTCATAATTGTGACCATGCCAATGCTCATTGGCGCATTTGCCAAAAACCTGTTCATTCTTTTCTTTGCTCCAGGCGGGGTTATAAAGCTTGTGAGCGGCATTAAAGTGTTCAACACGAGTCAGATACACCATAGATCATAATTAAATTGCCGCGCAAAGGTACAATTTAATGGGTTTACATCTCCTATCTTTGCCGGCATGGAAATAATGCTGGTGGCCGCCACTCCGCTGGAAATTGCGCCCACGCTGGAATGGCTGCAAAAAAATGAGCTCCGCACTAAAGCAGGAATAAGGGTGAATGCAGTGATCACCGGCATCGGCAGTATGCAAACCACTTACCGTCTGATGCATGCCATTCAGCAGCAAAAGCCCGATGCCATGATCCAGGCCGGTATCGCAGGCAGTTTTTCCCTCACCTGCCCACCGGGCACACTCGCCATTGTTCAGGAAGAATCTCTGGGTGATCTTGGCGTGGAAGAAGAAGGGAGTTTCAAAGACCTGTTCGATATGAACCTTCAGCAAGCTGCCGTATTCCCATTTACAGATACTGCATTGCTCAATCCTTATACATCGTATTGGGCCCATCTCGGGCTGCCATTGGTGAAAGCCGTTACCATTAACGAGATCACTACTTCGCCACAACGCATCAGGATCCTGCAACAAAAGTATTCCGCGATTGTTGAATCTATGGAAGGAGCTGCATTCCATTATGTGTCGCTTCAGCAAAAAATCCCTTTCCTGCAATTGAGAGCCGTCAGCAATATGGTGGGCGAAAGGGATAAGAAGAACTGGCTGATGAAAGAGTCTATCAACCTGCTCAACCAGCAATTGATCAACATACTGCAGGAACCGGAAATATTTAGTGAACAATAACTGATCAACATGAAACTTACTCTTGGCTTTTCTCCCTGCCCGAATGATACATTCATCTTCGATGCACTGGTGAATAAGAAGATCGATACGGAAGGTCTGGAAGTAGAACCGGTACTCGAAGATGTTCAAACCCTCAACGAATGGGCATTGAAGGGAAAGCTGGATATCACCAAGATCAGTTATGGTGTGCTTCCGCTGATCATCAAGGATTATATCGTGCTCAATGCAGGTGGAGCACTCGGCAAAGGCGTTGGGCCGCTCTTCATCACCCGAAATGATGGAGAAGTGAAACCAGTGGAGGAAATGACCGTTGCCATTCCCGGTGAACAAACCACTGCACATATGCTCTTCTCGCTCGCTTATCCGCAAGTGAGAAAAAAGAAATTCCTGCTCTTCTCTGAAATCGAAGATGCTATTTTGAATGGACAGGTGGATGCCGGTGTGATCATCCATGAAAATCGTTTTACGTATCAGGACAAAGGCCTCCTCAAACTCGCAGATCTGGGAGAATACTGGGAAACCACTACCAGCAATCCTATTCCACTGGGCGGCATCGTGATCAGGCGTAATATCGATCCTGTTCTGCAACGCCGTGCAGACAGTCTCATCCGCAGGAGCCTTGAATACTCATTTGCGCATTATCCTGCTGTTACAGATTATGTAAAACAGCACGCACAGGAAATGAGCGAGGCAGTGATGCGTCAGCATATCGATCTCTATGTAAATAATTATTCACTGGACCTGGGCTCAGATGGCAGATCAGCCGTGAAGAAATTCCTGGATATTTATGGGAACCTTCACCAGACTTCTGTGAATGGAACGGAATTGTTTTTGGAGAATAACCTGTAGCAATGAAGCATCATTCCCGTTTCAACGCTTTACTGTATGCTTCCAGGCAGCGCTTTCTTGCAAACTCATGATCCACTATCGGTTCGGGATAACCGAAATCGTCCAGCTCCGGCACCCATCTTCTTACATACTTCAATTCCGGATCAAATTTCTTTGCCTGCAGTGTGGGATTGAATACGCGGAAATATGGTGCAGCATCGCAACCGCTTCCTGCCGCCCATTGCCAGTTGCCATTGTTGGAAGCGAATTCGTAATCCAGTAATTTCTCCGCAAAATATGCCTCGCCCCATCGCCAATCGATCAGCAAATGCTTGCACAGGAATGATGCAACGATCATGCGCACACGATTATGCATGAAACCAGTAGCATTGAGCTCACGCATGCCCGCATCAACAATGGGATAACCCGTTCTTCCCTGGCACCATCTTTCAAATTCCATTTCATTATTGCGCCATCGGATCAGGTCGTACGCAGGCCTGAAAGCTTTTCCCTGTCCTACATGCGGGAAATGCCAGAGGATCATCTGGAAGAAATCGCGCCAGATGAGCTCATTCACAAAAGTGGCGCTCAATGGAATTGTCTGCTGCAACACTTTGCGAATGCTCACGGTACCGAACCGCAGGTGAACGCCCAAACGAGTAGTGCCCTGTAACGAAGGGATATCGCGCTGTTCACTGTATCGCTGGATGAGTAACTTCTTCAGCACTGTTGCAGGATATGGTTGGTCCGATTCTTTAAAACCGATCTTCCTCAATGAAGGAATGGCCATTGCTTCCTGCTGATAAAAGTTGTGGAAATATTTTCTGTTGGGATAAGACCCTTGATAAAAATCGTTCAGTGTAGCCAGCCATCGTTTACTGTAGGGCGTGAATACTGTGTAAGGTTTTCCATCATCTTTCACTACTTCGTTCTTCTCAAAGATCACCTGGTCTTTGAATGTATGAAGCGGAATATTGTGTTCATTCAGTAAGATCCGAACTGCTTCATCCCTGTCTTTTGCGTACAGTTCATAATCATGATTGGTGTATACTGCTGCAACAGGATAATGCTTCAACAACTGTGCAAATGCATTCAGCGGCGTATCGTGAACAACCAGCAATGCAGCGCCCTGTGCCAGCAGCTGCTCCTGCAAGCCTTGCAATGCGGCATGAATGAATGCCACTCTATTGTCTTGCTTATTATCGAGCTGATCGAGAATATTCGTATCGAAGATAAATACAGGCAACACAGGTTCAGCCTGCCTGAGGGCTTGATAGAGCCCGGCATTATCATCGAGACGAAGGTCTCGGCGAAACCAGAAAATGTTCAGTTTCTTCATACAACAAATGCGATTGACACATTCATCTGTGTTAGATGAAGCGTTGATGCAGCAGGATTGTTTTAATGATGCAATGGCCTGATCAGCTGATCATAGAGCTGTGTGGTGAGAGAATGACCGTATTTCTTATCTCCGCATTGCGCCACCCGGCGGATCCCGCTGATGGCATTGGTAAGAAAAACTTCATCGGCTTCTGCAAGGTCCTCTGCAGTGCCGGCCTGTTCTTTCATAGTTACTCCTGTAATGCGACCGCATTGTTCCAGGAGATGACGGCGCATAACGCCGGCCACACAGCCTTCAGTCAAAGGCGGGGTAAAGATCGTTCCATTTTTGACCCAGGCAATATTTGCGATACTTGCATCGCAAATCCGGTCGAAAACGTTCAACAAAACAGCATCATTGAGCTGATTCCGTTTTGCAAACTGTGCAGCCATCAGGTAAGGAAGATAGTTGTTCGATTTGAGATTGGCGAAAACGTCGCAGGCTTTCCGTGCGTCTGCATAGATGCCGATCTGCAATCCGTTTTGATTGAGCTGCATGGCATGTTCCGGCAATGGCCAGCATTGAATGAGCAACTGAGGTTGCATACTTTCAGGGTCATAAGGGCCGCCGTTTGACCGGAGTATACTTAAGCGGATGCGGGCAGCTTTTTCTGTTTTATTTTTTCGAACGAGCTGCAGGATGTTTTCTGTAATGAACCCGCGGGTGAAATGTTTGGGAATTTCGAATTGAAGCAAACTGAGTCCATGGAAGAGACGGTCGAAATGCGCATCGGCGAGAAGCAGCCTGTTATCGATGAGCTTCACCGTTTCGAAGAGCCCATCGCCATATCGCAGGGCGCGGCTGTTGGCGCCAGTAACCGGAGAGCCGCCGGGAATGAATGAACCGTTGAAATAATCGAATGTAGACATGGATGGTTGCGGGTGACTGTTCACAGTTGGGATCACTGTGATACAGCAACCCGCAACAAGTAGTATTAATTGCCGTTCTGATCGATAATGCCGTTCTTCACTGCATACATTACCAGGCCGGCCATTGATTTAGCTCCTGTTTTGGTTTTCAGTTTATCGCGGATCGCTTCCACAGTGCGGGGGCTTATTTCCACAATATCAGCGATCTCCTTGGTAGTTTTCTCCTCACACATAAGCTTGAGCACGCGCATTTCCTTGTCGGAAAGGTTTACATCCTGTGGACCGGCAAGGTCTGTTCTTTTGGTGCGAAGACCGGTGAGCAGTGCTTTATTGGTGAGCTCGTTGAAGAAGAACTCCTGCTCGAAACAGGTTTTGATGGCCTGGTAAATGGTTTCCGAGTCGGAGTTTTTGGTGAGATAGGAATTGGCACCGATCTCCATGAGCTTACTGATCATGGAGTGATCGTTGTGCATCGAGAGCACAATCACTTTTGCTTCGGGGCGAACCTTCCTGATCTCGGGGAGTGTTTGGATGCCATCCATGATAGGCATCTGGATATCAAGGAGAATAACATCAGGCTCTATGTGTTTCAACAGATTGATCAGTTGCATGCCATTGTCTGCTTCCGCAATGAGCTCCACATCTTTTTTAGCCGACAGGGCCGTTTTAACGCCTGCCCTGAAAAGGGCGTGATCATCCGCAATTGCTACTCTTATGAGCCTTTCTCCATCTGGTTTTTTCATACGGTTCTATTGTATTTTATATTGTGTTCCAGGTTTAGTTTGATAAGGCATCAAACTGAGGGGTTGAACACCTGGTTCTAACCGTGCTCAAAATGATAATTTTTCGTGACAATTACTATAGCAGATTTACGAAATTATACTATTTCGGAATATACAGGAAACTATTTATAAACAGGGAATCTACGATTTGAAATCGGTGTTTTACGATGATTTCAAAGGAAACTTTCTAATGCGGTTGGTAAATACCGTATTTTGAAAATGAAGCAAATCTGCTCTTGTGCACATAGTTATCCACAAGTATTTTTGTTACACAAGTTGATTGACGAGGATTAGCAACCTCACACCATCCAATGTCCTTATAATAACCGTCCAGAAAAGTATTCCAATATCTATGAAGCCAGCAAAATCCAATGTCAATCAACTTTCTTTCTTTGTATGTTTTAGCTGATTTTATTCTCCTGTCCGGCTTCTTAACTTTTTTCCTCTTATTATCAGCATCCTTTTTAATCAACTCAGGTTTTCATAATCATGGTTTTATTCAACAGCAACCTGCCACTTTGCAGCGTAAAGAATTGTGGTCTTGTTGAAGAAGTTCAATGCTTTGGAGGATGCTCTGCAGTATGAACGGAACTTTTCCCCAATAAAGACCGGACCAGATTTTGCATTATTTTTTTTCATAATTTTAGTTAGATCGCCTTCTTTCCAAACCTTTCCTTTCTGAAACCATTCAACGCTCCCCAACCTTTTTGTATTAGCCGGGTCCTGGTTACTATATTTCCCATCCCCGTCATTTGGCTAAGGTTCTGGTTAGTTTCTTAACCTGCACATTTCCCTTACAAAATTCTTCTCAAATAGCAAGGGGAAAAAAAACGCAAAATCCCGTTTTTTTTCCCCTTGCTTCTTTTTAATCTCCTCTTACTTTTGATCAGTACACATTTTTCGTATGCACATCACTGTTATACTGCATGCGCTAACATTAAACCTTTGTATCATGGTCACTGATCCTTCTGCTTTCTGCATCCAGATAATTATTCCATTTAAATGTCTTAGTTGCTCTGCCAGCAATGCCCCGGACCCTTCCGTTCTATTCGATGTTTGCTGCCCGGAGAGCTCATTCCCACCTATAAACAGCTCTCCCCCATTAAGTTCCATGGGTCTACCCGGGCCCATGGACTTATTATTCCCGGATGCTACGTCAACACAGCTGAATTAACCATTTTATCGCAATGCTTATCATTGCACTCAACTTCCCATCCCCTGATCTTACTGAGCCGCAGAAATTACACTGAATAAATCCATCATCAAAAACCAAATCTGTATGAATCAACTCTTCATCAGTTTTTTTGTAACCAGTGCTATGAGCATGCTGGTATTCATTGTACTCTTACTCATTACCATCACACTTCAGTTCCGGAAAAAACATTCCTGGTTCCACTGGTCGGTACGCAGTTTTGTTTCCGGTTTCAGGCTCCAGTTGCTCAACACAGAAATGCTGGCACAGGAAGCAATTTTCCGCATGATCTCGAGAGAGATACATGACAATATCGGACTTACCCTCACCGCTGTCAAGCATTTTCTCTACCGGCTCAAGCCAAGGCAGGATCCGGATGAAGCCCGGTATCTTAAAGGGTCTATGGGAATGCTCAGCCGGGCAATGGACCAACTCCGTCACATAAGCCACAGTATGAATGGCGATGTGCTGGAAGATCAGGGACTGGTGAATGCCCTTCAACAGGAAGTTGACAGGATCAATCAATTGGATCATTTGCAGATCGCATTGCGCGTGGAAGGTGAAGAGAAAAACTTCGAAACCTCCAAAGAGATTGCTGTACTGCGTATGATCCAGGAATCCATCAATAATGTAATCAAACATGCAAAGGCCAGGATGGTAGATATCCAGCTCAGGTTCTCTGGCAACCGTTTGGACCTTCAGGTTTGTGATGACGGCATAGGTATCGGTGCCGCGCTGGAAAAGAAAGTAATGGGCAGCGGATTGATCAACCTGCATAAACGTGCGGAATTGCTGCAGGGCTGCTGCAAAATAATCAGCAATCAACCCAAGGGAACCACTATCGCCATTTCAATACCCATCAATTGATAAACCATGAAAACAAATACTATCTATACTGTTGGTATCGCAGATGATCACAACATAATGCGTCAGGGTGTGGCAGTGATGATCAATACATTCGGCGGGTTTTCAGTAGTAATGGAAGCAGGTGATGGTGCGGAGGTACTGAAACAACTCGAAGCAGGTAATATACCTGACCTGATACTGCTGGATCAGAACATGCCTGAAATAGACGGCTATGCTACCGCCAAATATCTTATGCAGAATTATCCGGGCATCCGTGTGCTGATGTTTACCATGTATGACAACGACTCTTTCCTGATCCGTTTTTTACATGCAGGTGCAAGAGGATTTGTCCGTAAGGATGCGGACCTTGGTGAGTTGAAGCTGGCAATGCAGACCGTAATGGAGGAGGGCTTTTATCACTCAAACGATACAGCCGGCAGGATCACCACCACTTATCGCAGTCCTTTCCGCGATGAACTGCTCGGTAAAAGAACATTATCAGACCAGGAGGTCGAGTTCCTGAAACTGATCACTTCAGAAGCTACCTACAAAGCCATTTCTTCCATCATGTGTATCCCTATGCGCGCACTTGATACGATCAGGGATAATCTATTCATCCGTTTGGGAGTGAAGAACCGCGTTGGGCTGGCTATGTATGCCATCCGCAGCGGTATTGTTCATATCTGACGGATAACCTTTTGCTTTCTAGTTTGTCCATGTAATATTTAATCCCTCCCAATGAGAGCTCCGGAAGCCTGCATCCTGCAAGGCTCTGAACAAACTATGCCTGGTTCAGGAACAGCCAGGAAAGGAAACTGATTCATTACTGCGTCGTTACCGGCAATGAATACAGGGCCTGACCAGCAGGTTCAGGAATGATGCATGTTTTTCAGACAGGATGCTAAGCCGCGATCTGTGCGGGCGGCGTATCAACTGTGTAAGCTGGCAAAGGTGCAGGCTCCGGTTTTTAATCGATCAACTTATTGCGCATGCCATACATGATGAGTCCGGCAATGGTTTTTGCACCTACCTTGGATTTCATGTTTTGCCTGATAGTTTCAACCGTTCGCGGGCTGAGAAAAACCTCTTTGGAAATCTCTTCCGTGGTTTTGTCTTCCGCCAGAAGCCGGAGAATACGGATTTCCTTTTCAGAAAACTTGATGGGATTGGGGTAGAATTGTCTTACCTGTTTCTTGGTTTGAAGTTTGGAAAGTACAGCTTTATTAACGAGATCGTTGAAGTAGAAGTCTTCGTTCATGCAGGCAAGGATAGCCTGGTAGATCTCTTCAGGGTCTGATGTTTTGGTGAGATAGGCATTGGCGCCCATTTCCATCATCTTGGTGATCATTTCCTGATCATCGTACATGGTGAGCACCACAATTTTTACATCATTGTATTCTTTGCGGAGGATGCCGATAGCGTTCACACCGTCCACCTCCGGCATCCGGATGTCCATCAGGAGTACGTCAGGCTTCTTCAGCTTCATCTTGTGCATCAGGTCTTTTCCGTCCTCAGCTTCCCAAAGGATCTTCAGATATTCTTTGCCTTTGAGAGCCATCTTAATGCCGTCGCGGAAAATCTTGTGATCGTCGGCTATTGATACCTTGATTACCAGTTCAGCGCTCATAACGGGGCAGGTTTGACTTTATTGGTTGGGTTAGTAACGTAATAAACGAAGCCGGTGAACCATCATTGTATCGGGAGTAAAATCCCGTTAAAAATCCGTTGATTACACCGTGTCGGATACTCTCAATCAGCCACGCCATTGCCACGGCAAACGCTGCCGTTGCTGCTTCATGCCTTTATCTTTCTCTCCGGGTCCTTTTCAGGAACCGGATTCAGTAACAATGGTAGTTAGTTTTATTGAAACGGTATCGGGTTTTTACCAACACCCGGTACTGGAATATCTACGAACCTAAAAGTAATTACTGAACGGTCAAAATCAAGCAATAATGCTCTTGTAGCTTGAAATACACTACAATATATTTGTTCTGAAGTTGATTGGTACAGAATTGGCGACCTCTTCGATCATCCAATGTCCTGAGTTTACCGTCCAAAAACTAATTTCCAAATATCCACTGAAAGCCGTGTCAAATCCAATATCAGTCAACTTCTTCTTTTTTCCAATTATCTTCTGACAAGACCGGCTCCCTCTTTTATACTCCAGTTTATCATTTTTTACCTGAAAGGAAAAACTCAGCGGTTGATACACATTATCCACTGTTCCGGCAGCCCCGTTTTTAAAATCCGTTTAACTTTGGGAATACTTTTCCACAATCCGGCATGATTTGTGAATAAACCCGATAGGCTTCGTAAGTTTTACAGGCCAAATTTGCGATTTTTACCATAGTAAAAATACGGTCGCAAGCCAGAATTTCTACTCATTTTTGCATCGTAGTAATACCTTAAAATTTCTCGTAAACCCACGACACACTTGAATCGCAGGCAATTTAATCCATTTCGCCGAGCCTTTCTACCTGTTGCCCACCTTTTTTTTTGGAGGTTCTTTTACCACTCGGAACTACTATTCTAAACCTCTTAAACTTACTACTATGATGCAAAACGAACTCATCACTAAACGCGATATCAAGGCTATTGGTGAAGAGATCGGCTTCGAGCTCGGAGCTACAATGGTTAACGACTACCAAACAGCCAATCCACAGGACGCTTATTGCTACGTTATCGGTCGTAACATCATCGAAAACATCTTGGCTCAACCTGGTTGTGTAGGTATGCAGTTCTACAACGCTTACAACGAAATGGGCGAAAAAACTTTGGTTTATGTAGGTTTAGACGCTGATGGCAAAGCCATCCTGGAGTACTCTACTGTAAACAAAGAAGGTCAGCTGAACACAAAACAAGGTATCGTTGCTGACCGTATCGTTCGCAGGCCAAGCACTCAACCGCCTCCTGCACCTACTACACCTGATCCGGACACATTCACCTGGATCATCGATTAAATAGAATTTATTTGAACTTCATGATGCCTTTTATATATTTGACCCTAAATGCTGTTCAAATATAGAGGCTCTACTTCAACATATTACTATTTACTCTCACTTATTACCCTTATTACTGTTCGTCATTTTCTTTAAAAGAAACAGAAGAACAGAGATAAGGGTAATTTTATTTTATTGCGGATACGCTTTCCTGAATGATCTCACGATTTCCAATCTGAGCCTTCGCACCAGCGAATCGAATAATTTCCTGATCTATATCCTGTTAAGCCTCTTCACTGTTTTCGAATACCTGCTGTTCTCAGCATTTATCTGGCTCAACCTGCGGAAAGGGATCTTCAAGAACATCGTACTGATCGCATCCCCGTTCTTTCTGACCTTTTCTTTCTTTGAATTTTTCAGAACACAGGGGTCATCCATTGACTCCCTGAGCATTACGGTGGAATACCTTCTGCTTATTATTTTCTGCCTGTTCTATTTCTTCAAAGAGATCAATCAACCCGAATCTGTATTCATCTATTCTTCGTACACTTTCTGGGTTATTGTTGGCATTCTCATCTATTCCACAGGAACTTTCTTCTTTTTACCTATTCCAGGAATTTAAGTGATGAAGAATGGGCCAAATGGTCAGTCATAAATTATATATTTACTATTATTAAGAACATTCTTTTTGGAATCGCCGTGATCATGCCCAAAAAGAACGATACGCTCCAATCCCAGGAAAAACATTACAGGGATCAACTCTTTGATCCGCCACCACTAAACCCATTATAAAAACCAATTACCTGTTCATAGGCCATGCTCTTCCTCCAGATAAGCAGCACTGATAGCCCCGTTTCCCTGGTACTGTTCTTTGGTACAGTAGGTATGCTGGCATTGACCATCGGCCTCATCGTCTTTATCATATTCCACCAACGGAAAGTGATACGCTACCAATTACAGTTGCAGCGCCTGGAACAGGAGCAGCAGAAAATGTTGCTCAACGCTTCTATCCGCCTGCAGGAAGAAGAACGCCAGCGTATTGCAGCGGATCTTCACGATGATGCAGGCCCACTCCTCGCCACCGCCCGTTTATACCTGAACGAGAACCTGGTGAACCTCGATAAAACTTCGCAACTGCAAAGCATCTACAATGCCAAACAGATCATCGATGATACCATCCAGCTGATCAGGAATATCTCCCATAGCCTGATGCCTCCCACCCTGAAGAATTTCGGGTTGGAGTCTGCTGTGAACGACCTCTTCCAGAAGATCAGCGGTTCAGGCAGCATGAACGCCAGTTGCAGGTTCCATGATTATCGGGACAGGCTCCATCCGGACCAGGAACTGATCATTTTCCGCGTGATACAGGAATTGGTGAATAATATCCTCAAACACAGCAACGCCAGTTTCATTCACGTTACCCAGAACCTCGGCGGCACCAAACTGTATATCAGGATGCATCACGACGGAAAGGGAATCACCCAGAGCGATTTCGAGAAACTCAACAAGAGCAACCAGGGGCTGGGACTAAAAAATATCCAGAGCCGCCTCAAGCTCCTGCACGGAAGGATCTATTTTGAAAAAGATATGTCTCAAACCTATTATAAAGTAACCATTGAAATACCAAGAGTTGAGGAAGAAGTAGTAGCAGAATGATCCAATGGTTCATGTTCATACATTCTGTAAATTTAGACTGCCAATATCATAAAAACAATGGGACCCATTAAAGTTGCTATCGCAGACGACCACAAGATCTTTCGAAAAGGAGTGATACTTTCCCTCCGTCCCTACACCAATATCAAATTTGTGCTGGAGGCGGAGAACGGACAGGAACTGTTAGACAATCTCCCGGGATTGACAGAGCAGCCGGATGTAATTCTGATGGACCTGAGAATGCCGCTGAAAGACGGAATTGAAACCACCAAGATCATTGCCCGGCAATATCCGCAGATCCATGTGATTGCGCTTACCATGTATGAAGATGAGCGCTTCGTCAGCCATATGATGGAAATCGGCGCCAATGGATATTTGCTCAAAAGCGCTGATCCTGCCGAGATCAAGAAAGCCATTATGGAAGTAATGAGCAAAGGATATTATCTCAACAATTTCGTGAACAGGATATTGTTGAAAAAATCGCATGCCAGACAGAAAGTAGTGCCTACACTCAACAGTGAGATCACGCTGAGTGACCGTGAAAGAGATGTGATCAAGTACATCTGCATGGAATTCACAGCGCATGAAATTGCACAGAAACTGGAAGTAAGCCCCAGGACCGTGGAAGCGATAAAAGACCGGCTGATGGAGCGCTTTGGCTCCAAGAACACTGCCGGGCTCGTTTTCTTTGCCGTAAAAAACAACCTGATCGATTAGATTTATTACTCTATGAATTCCCGGTTACAGACTTGTAGCCACTATGGTAAAAGCCGGTACTATACAGAACATCCTTTGCATCATCGCCATGCTGGCTGCGCTGGCTCCGGCCCTGATCATCCTGTTCAGGCGCGTGTGGCAATCGGATATACTGAACTTCCTGATGGTGTTTTCTTTGCTCAGCTTCATGCACCAGTTGCTTGCGGGAATCATGCCAGTCAACCAGATCAGCTACCACTTCACTCATGCAGCTTTCAGTCTCAGTGAATTCATCCTATTGCTTTTCCTGCTCCGGCCACCGGCAAAACCAAAATGGATGCGCGACCTCTTCCATATCTTCTCCATCGCATTCCTCTCTGTTATCATTACGGTATATGCCATCATGGGGGCCACGTCTTCCGGCAGTACGGTAATGGTTTTACAGAACCTGATCCTGCTGGCTGCCGCCATTGCAGGTGTGATACAGCTTCTTAAATCGGATGAAGTATTCATCTTCCAGCTTCCGCTTTTCTGGATCATCGCAGGTACAATCGCCTTCTCCTGCATGGAGCTTTTGCTGGCAATGATCCCTTATAACGGGAACGGACAGCCGCAACGCGAAATGGCCATCATGCAATCGCTCGTGATCATTATCAGGAGCATCTTCTTCATCATCGCCGCTTTCACTAAAATAAAGAACCCCGCAGTGAAACACACTACAGGGTTCAAAGAGTTCAGGTATTGACCAGGTCAGATCTTCATTTCGGGAATATCTCCTTCGATGATGAGCTTACCGGCCGTTTTTGATTTGATCTCGTCCACAGACACACCGGGCGCACGTTCCAGCAATTTGAAGCCGCCTCCGGGCATTACTTCCAGCACAGCCAGGTCAGACACTATTCGTTTTACGCAGTTCACTCCTGTGAGCGGCAGCGTACAGGCAGGCAGCACTTTCGATTCTCCCCTGGGGTTAGTATGCATCATCGCCACGATGATATTCTTGGCGCTGGCCACCAGGTCCATCGCTCCTCCCATCCCTTTCACCATTTTCCCGGGGATCTTCCAGTTGGCAATATCTCCGTTCTCGGACACTTCCATCGCTCCGAGAACAGTGAGATCAACTTTCCCGGCACGGATCATTCCAAAACTTTCAGCGCTGTCGAAGAAAGCGCTGCCGGGAATGGTAGTAACCGTTTCCTTGCCTGCATTGATCAGGTCTGCATCGATCTGATCTTCGTCGGGATAAGGACCCATGCCGAGCAGTCCGTTTTCCGACTGCAGCATGATGCTCATTCCTTCAGGGATATAATTGCTCACCAGCGTGGGAATGCCGATGCCAAGATTAACATACATGCCATCGCGCAGTTCCTGCGCAATGCGTTTTGCAATACCGAATTTATCTAAAGCCATAAAAGCATTTGAAGATGAAAAAATAGAACAGGTCAGAGTTTTACGGTGCGCCTTTCAATCCGTTTCTCATAATTGGAGCCCTGAAAGATGCGGTGGACGTAGATTCCGGCCACATGTACGTCATCCGGATCGATCTCGCCGGGTTTTACCAGATGCTCTACTTCCGCAATGGTGATATCACCCGCTTTCGCCATGGAGGTAGAGAAATTCCGGGTGGTTTTGCGGAATACCAGGTTGCCCATGGTATCGCCTTTCCAGGCTTTTACGATAGAGAAAGACGCATGCAGAGCATGTTCCATCAGGTACATCTTTCCATTGAACTCGCGCACTTCTTTTCCTGCGGCTATTTCAGTTCCATAACCTGCCGGCGTATAGAAAGCGGGAATGCCCATACCGGCCATCTGTATGCGCGTAGCCAGCGTCCCTTGCGGAATAAGGTCCACTTCCAGTTCTCCATTGAGCAACTGGCGCTCGAACTCTGCATTCTCTCCCACATAGGAGCTCATCATCTTTTTGATCTGGCGGGTCTTCAGCATCAGGCCCAATCCAAAATCATCCACACCGGCATTATTGGAGATGCAGGTAAGGTTCTTCACCCCGCTGCGCACCAGCGCCGCAATACTGTTCTCGGGGATACCACAAAGACCAAAGCCACCCAACATGATGGTGGCTCCGTCCTGTATATCTTTTACTGCCTCATCGGCATTTGCAACAACTTTGTTCATATCTGACAAGCGAATTTTAGATGGCAAAAATACAGATAAACCCGAAGGTGGGTAAACGGCTTATGGCACGGGCTTCAAACGCTGGTCCCTGGCCCTGTTGCGTAATCTGTTGAGCACGGAATCCTTCCTGCGTTTCAGGTCTGCCGAATCCAGTTTCATTTTTGGATTGGCAGGTTTTATTTTTTTGGCGATAGAGTCTGCCCTCAATTTGTTGGCAACCGAATCAGCTTTCCGTTTATTGGCGATGGAATCTCTATATGATTTAGCATATACAGTATCCTTCATTTTCAGGTTCTGGAGAGAATCTTTTTTCTGCTGTTCACGCTGGCGCTCCTGCAACTCTTCGTCCCTTTTGCGATTGGCGCGGGTATAGATGGAATCGAACATCGATTTACTGATGTCCGGACGGGACAAATAGAACCTGTAGCTTTTCAGGAACTCTTCCTGTGAAATATCATGGATCTGGAATACCTGATCGTACAGCTTGAGGGTTTCAGTCTTGATATCCTTACGCTTGGAGGTATCCGAAGGGAAATAGGTGATAGCATACCGGTCTGCCAGGATCATATCCCACATTACTGCCTGCATAGACTCACGGTCCAGCACACCTGAAGGGACTTTGTTCTTATCGGAGCAAGCGCCCAAACCCAGCACCACAGCGATTCCTATGATCCATACAATACTTCCTCTCTTCCGTTTCACAAAGTGCGAACGCATCATTTCAATTCCGATTTATAGGTGTTGGCGTTGGAGATATCGATCTTCTGGAGGATATCCCGCGCTTTCTGTTTTTCTTCGGGTGTGGCTTTTTTGAAGATCCTGATCAGTTCCTGGGATTTGCCCTGGAGGAAGAAAGGGATGATCATCGTATTGCCGATATCGTTATTGAGGCTGTTGAGCATACTGAGGGTATTCAGTACTGCTGTACGGCCTTCATTTTCGTTCTCATACATATGGTCCATTCCGAGCCTGTAATAGCTGTACATGGCTTCGTGAATGGAATTGTAGCGGTTGTTCACCAGGTTCTCCACCAGCCAGTAGCGGTTGCGCAATCCGTCGAATGCTTTCCAGCCGGTGATATCCCTGTTCTCAGGAGCATTGTTCACTACATTTTGTGCTTTCTGGAAATAAGGATCGCCGCCACGGAGTGAAAAGGAATTGAAATCGAGGCCCAGGATCATGTACACATAATACGCAAACACGGCGCTGAGGTTGGATACCAGCGGATCTGAGCCGGACACGCGATTGTCGTTGAACTCGAAAGGCTGGAATTCCACGTAGCGGAAGGTAAGGCCATCGTCCTGAAAATTGATCAATGGCGTTTCGTAGTTGGTATTGAATACGGGACGTGCAGCCTGCACCGTTAGTGTGGCTTTGTAAATATTGCCAGGTTGCGCTTCCAGGATGTTCACCAGGAAATTGCAATTGATCTTTTCATTGGCCTGAAAAGTTTCATTGGTCCATTTTCTGGTATTGAGAAAATTGGTGATGGTGTTCTGCAGCGTGGAGAACACCTTCTTATCCGTTTGTGAGCTCACGCGGCCGGCATTGATACTGACGCGGGCATTGAGCTCCTGCGCCTGGATCATGATTGGCAAAACAGCCACTGTGAGTATCAGCAATATCTGTTTACGCATATAGCATTTTTACAATTCTGTCAACAATATCCCTGGCTACTTCCTTTTTGGGTTTCCGTTCGTAGGGGATCTCGTTTCCGTCTTTCTCGAAAATGGTGACCTTATTGGTATCAAAACCGAAACCGGCGCCATTATCGTTGAGCGAGTTCAGCACTATCATGTCTGCATTCTTCTTTTGCAGCTTGGATTGCGCATAGGCTTTCTCGTTACGGTTCTCCAGTGCGAAGCCAACCAGTACCTGTCCATTATGTTTGCTGGCGCCCAGGCTGGCCAGGATATCTTTTGTTTTTGATAATTCAAGGGTAAAATTATCTTCCGTTTTTTTGATCTTTTCCTGCGATAAGCTGGTTGGACTGTAATCAGCTACAGCAGCGGACATAACGGCCAGCGAGGCGGATGGCCAGTACATGGTACAGGCCTGGTACATTTCTTCGGCTGTTTGTACACGTTGTATGTGGATCCCCTTTGCAGTGGTTGTATAGGAAGAGGGGCCGAGCACCAGGTGCACTTCCGCTCCCCTGCGGGCCAGTTCTTCTGCAATGGCGATACCCATTTTACCGGAGGAATGATTTCCGATAAAACGAACCGGGTCCAGTGGTTCGTATGTGGGGCCAGCAGTAACCAGGGCGCGCTGTCCTTCCAGGTCCTGCCGTTGGAACAGGTGATCTTGCAGGTATTGCAGGATGGCTTCCGGTTCGGCCATACGGCCATCGCCGTGCAGGCCACTGGCGAGCTCGCCTTTGTCTACAGGGATCACTTTATTACCGAAGGATTCCAGGCGGGCCAGGTTTTCCCGCGTAGTGGGATGATGCCACATATCCTCATCCATTGCAGGCGCCACCACAACAGGACAGGTGGCCGAGAGATAAGTGGCGAGTACGATATTATCACATTGGCCGGTGGCCATTTTTGCGAGCGTATTGCAGCTAAGTGGCGCAATGAGCATTACATCTGCCCAGCGGCCGAGCATCACGTGATTGCTCCAGGCCTCCTCAGTGAAGAGCTCTGAAATAACCGGATGCTTTGATAGTGTTGACAGGGTAAGCGGGGTAACGAAATCTTTGGCTGAAGGAGTGAGCACTACACGAACTTCCGCGCCAGCCTTGATGAGCAGGCGGATGATGAGGATGGATTTGTAAGCTGCGATGCTTCCGGTAATGGCCAGCAGTATTTTCTTTCCCTGGAACATAGGCTAAAATTAAGAAGTTTCTGACAGGTAATGTTACGGGCGGTAAAGCAAGTTATGGGCCCTGTTCAGACAAAAAAAGCGACAGAACGATTCTGTCGCTTCACGAATTTTAGTTATCTCCAACAGCCATATTTAGCTGAACAGATCATCCTCGTTCTTGCGATGGTAGATCTTGTCTTCCAGGAATTCCTGGGTAGCCAGCAGCGCAGGATTGGGCATGCGCTCATAAGCACGGGAGATCTCGATCTGCTCTTTGTTCTCGTGGATCTCTTCGAGGCTGTCTGTATGGCTTGCAAACTCTTCCAGCTTGTTGTGCAGTTCCTCTTTCAGCCCGATATTGATCTGATTCGCACGCTTGGCAATGATGGCGATGGACTCGTACACATTACCAGTCTTGGACTTGATCACATTCAGATCTTTGGTTTCTGCTACGTTAGTGGTGTTGGCACTAATTTGGCGTCTTAGCTTGCTCATTAGATGGATCTTTGATGTTATTTTTAGATAATGTCAGATAACTGTCCACTTCCTTGCGCAATTTGCTATCAGGGAAGCGATCAATAAAATCGTTGCATTCAGTCACTACCTGCTCATAGCGGGCTAATTTCTTATCCTCGATACTGTTGGATGCGAACTGATAATATGATTTGATCACCTGAAATTTATATTCGTCGCTTTTTTCAGAATCCGGAAAATCGTTCATCAGGGAGGTGTATGCGATAGCGGCAGCCCTGAAGTGACCCATATTGAAATAGAGTGCGGCGCTTTTATGCGCTTTGTCTTCCATTTTCTCACGGCATTTATCAATGATCCCGGAAGCCTCTTTGGAGCGGGGTGATTCCGGGTGGGTATTGATAAAGGTCTGCATCAGGCCGATCGTTTTCTGGGTATTGGTCTGGTCCAGTTCAGCTTTCGGGCTCTGACGGTAAAAAGTATACGCTCTCATGTACTCCATTTCCTCTGCTTTGGGACTGTTGGGGAACACTTCCACAAATTGTTTGAAGAGTGATTCCGCATTGGGCCAGTCTTTGAGGTAATAGCTGCAATAGGCGTACTTATAAAAAAGATCTTCGAACTGTGGTTGTCCTTTGAGCAAGGGGAACAGTTCGGCGTAGAGCTGTGAAGCAAAATGATACTTCTTGGCTACATAATATTTTTCCGCCATCCTCAACTTATACTCATAATCGTTGCTCTTCTGCACTTTGGCAAATTTGGAGCAGGAAACGGCTGTAATGGCCAGGAATACGAAGATGACAGTTAATCTCATAAAAGTGGGCAAAGTTAAGGATTTAGGTACAAATATTAAAGGATTAGTTATTATCCTCAAAAAGAGGAAGTTAATAAAATTATAAAACCCTTTGATCCAGCCGCCGGTATTATCCGGCGGCCGACCAAAGGGCTTTTAGTATAGTCAAAGCAAAAATGATTATCCTCTGCGGCGTAAGTTGGGGTGAGGAGCAGGAACTGTAGTAGGTCCTTCTTCACCAGTACCATCGCGCAGGTCAACGGTGTTGCAATCTCCGTTCATTTCACCGTATTTGAAGATAAAGCGGTCAGCGCTGATACCTTCTTTTTCAACCAGGTGGTTGATCACGGCATTCACACGGTCCCAGCTCAATTGTTGTTCAGTTTTGTTGGTAGAGCAGTAGCCTACAACAGCAACTTTACAATCAGAGTGGTCGCGCATTTTCTGAGCTACGCTGGCCAGAAGGGCCTTAGAGTCGTTGCTCAGTACAACAGTTTTGCCTTTGAAAGAGATGCTTGGGAGGTCTCCGATCTGGCAGTTACCACCAGGTTTGTAGTTAGCCAGTTTATCACGGAGCTCTTTGCAGCACTCAGGCTCTGGGCATTTACCTACACCATCAGCGTCAACAGGCTGACATTGTGTGGGGGTAATGAGTTCTTTGTCTTTGTAGTCAGGAACACCGTCACCGTCAGTATCGCGGCTTACACCACGGGTATCAACAGGTGCACCGGCAGGTGTGTTTGGCTCCTGGTCGAATTGGTCAGTAACGCCGTCGCCGTCTGCATCATCCAGAACTGGCTTGGGCAGCTTCATATGACGTGGAGCGTTGAGCTCGTTGTAAGCGTAATCCAGAGGATTCAGCCACCAGAGTGGTTCAACGGATTTACCACCGATATTGAAGTTCAGACCAATTGAAGCGAAGTTGAAGATATCTTTATCGGGAGTCAGAGCAGGAGCTGTTGCATCATTCTCTTGCCATTGCATACCATCCAGCAGGTCAGTTTTAGCAACAGTAACCTTATCCTCGATAGAGAGGCTAAGTGTTTTGCTCAGCCTGAACTGCATACCGCCACCGAAAACAAAAGTTGGTTTGAAAGGCTTATCGAAGAGTTCTGCGCCTTTATCCCTTTCTGCTTGTGTTTCGTAAGAATCATCCTGCATGTCTTTCAGAGCTTTGCGGAGATCTTTTCTGTCCTTGTAAGGACGTGGGCTTGCCTGATACTGGTTATAAACATTAGTATAATCGTAAATGCTATTACCGTTCAGAGCATTCACTTTCACGTCATAAACCAGACCACCCACACCTACGAAGCCATAGATGTTGAAGCCGGATTTGGCTTTATGGAAGCGAATATTGTTCAACGTGAATACACCTTGTAAACTACCATCATACATTGTTGATTTGTAGTTGTAGAACACATGATCGCCTACGGTATAACCTGCGTATTGATTTTGAACAGTAATTCTGTTCACTGCTCCTGGTTGCCAATTCTGACCTCTCGCCTGGTAGTAACCGAAGTCGGCTCTCAGAGAGAATACATAACCTAAAGCCTTGCGAACGTGGAGACCAGCGCCCCAACCCGGCCTGGAACGAACGTCGCCGGAAATGGTAGCGTAACCGCCTTTCACGCCTATTTCCCATTTATTTCTGGGTTTGGCAGGAAAAGCGTAATTATTTGCCATGAACTCTGTGTGCTGAGGGAGTCTTTTTGAGGGAATTACAGAGGAATCCTGTACGTCATAACTTCCGCCTATCTGGGCAAACGCGCCTGACGAGAGCAGGCATAGTAAGCCAAATAAACCTGTGTACTTTTTGCTTGCCATAACTAAAATTTATGTGAAGGATTAAGAAAACCAATTATCCGAATTAGGTGCAAAAATATTAATTGCAAACTAAATACCAAATTTTTTTAACCAACGTTGCGTGCATTATCTTGCTGTCTTTCACCCTTTAAGAGTGCGCGAAAACAGGGCTGTTTTACCGTTAGTAATACACAGTAAAATAGTATGTTTGCCGTTCTTTTTCCAATCATGAAACTATCACAGGCAATACTACACGATGAACTGGCTGCTTTCGATAAAAAGTTCAGGGAGGCGGTCAAGAGTCAGGTTCCGCTGCTGGATCGCATCATGCGGTTCATCGTGAACCGCAAAGGCAAACAGCTGAGACCGATGTTTGTGCTGTTGTCTGCCAAGCTGTGCGGGCCTGTAAACGAGTCCACATACAGGACAGCATCTCTCGTTGAATTGCTGCATACAGCCAGTCTCGTACATGATGATGTAGTGGATGAATCTCCCGAACGAAGGGGATTTTTCTCTACATACGCCCTCTGGAAAAGTAAGGTGTCCGTACTCGTTGGTGACTACCTCCTCGCCAAAGGAATGCTTCTCTCACTCGATAACGACGACTATCGCATTCTGCAGATCCTCTCCCGCGCTGTTAAACAAATGAGCGAAGGAGAATTGTTGCAAATGGAGAAATCCCGCACGCTAAATCTCCGGGAAGATATCTATTTCGAGATAATTACCAATAAAACAGCCTCCCTCCTCGCCTCCGCCTGCTCCGCAGGAGCCTATTCTTCTTCCCAAAATGAAACAATTGCGGAGAAAATGCGGCTTTTTGGTGAAAAAACGGGAATTGCCTTCCAGATCAAAGACGACCTTTTCGACTACGGCAATGAGGCAGTTGGCAAGCCCACCGGTAATGATATAAAAGAAAAGAAACTTACCCTCCCGCTGATCTACACCCTCAACAATGCCGACAAGACCACACGTCGTCACCTGATCCGGATCATTAAGAATGAGAACCGTAACCCCGTGAAAGTGCAGGAAGTGATCAATACCGTGAAAGAAGCCGGCGGCATCCACTACGCCGAACAGAAGATGATGCAGTACCGGGATGATGCCCTCGCCATCCTGAATGATTTCGATAACCAGGAAGTCCGCAATGGCCTGGAAGAACTGGTGAGGTTCACCACAGATAGAAAATTCTGATCACATTTTCCTATTTTCATACACTACATATACCAACATGCAAAAACGCTGGAACATACTTTCTGCCGAAGACGCAAAACTCTCCGCACTCCGGCAGGATCTCAATATTCATCCGGCGCTCCTGCAGATCCTCATTCAACGTAATATAGATACCTACGAAAAAGCAAAAGCCTTTTTCAACCCGGACCTCTCCAACCTCCACAGCCCCTGGCTGATGAAGGATATGGGCAAAGCCGTGGACCGCATCCTCACAGCCTTCAACAACCGCGAAAAGATCCTCGTATTCGGTGATTATGATGTGGATGGCACCACAGCCGTGGCCTGCATGTACAGCTTTCTCAAAACCGTGTATGAACCTTCCAATATTGAGTATTACATTCCACATCGCTACCGCGAAGGTTACGGCGTATCCAAAGCAGGTATCGACCATGCACATACGATGGGCGCCACACTTATCATTTCCCTCGACTGCGGCATCAAATCTATAGACCTGGTGGGATATGCCAAAGAACTGGGGATCGATTTCGTGATCTGCGACCACCATACACCGGACGCCATCCTGCCTCCGGCCGTTGCCATCCTCAATCCCAAACAAGCGGATTGCAACTATCCGTTCAAAGAACTTTGCGGCTGCGGCGTAGGTTTCAAACTGATCACGGCCCTTGCCGAAAAACTTGAGCTCAGCAGCTCCGCCCCGATGGAATACCTGGACCTGCTGGCCACCGCCATCGCAGCAGACATCGTTCCCATGGTGGGCGAAAACAGGATACTCGTATACCACGGTCTGAAAAAAGCCAACGAAGAGCCCAATTACGGTATCCGTGCCCTCAAGGAGCTCGGAGGATTGCAAAAGGAACTCTACATCAATAACCTGGTATTCATGATCGCTCCGCGTGTGAACGCCGCCGGTAGAATGGACGATGGCAGCAAAGCAGTGCAGCTCTTCATCGCCAAACATATCGATGAAGCCAGGCAATACGCAGCCATGTTGCATTCAGATAATTCAGACCGTAAAGAAGCCGACAAAAATATTACAGACGAAGCGCTCGCCATCATCAGCGGGGACACAACTATGGTGAGCAGCAAATCTACCGTGGTATACCAACCGCACTGGCATAAAGGTGTAGTGGGCATCGTGGCTTCCAGGCTGATCGATCATTACTATCGTCCTACCATCGTACTTACACAATCGGGAGAATATATCGCCGGATCCGCCAGAAGTGTGGCAGGCTTCAACGTTTATGAAGCCATCCACCAGTGCCGCGACCTCCTCCTTGGATACGGCGGACATTTCTACGCAGCAGGTATGACCCTGGAACCCGGTAAGGTAGAGGCTTTCAGGGCAAGATTCGAAGAAGTGGTTTCAGCTTCCATCACGGAAGACATGCTGATCCCCGAAATCAATATAGACTCGGTAGTCACGCTCAGCGACCTCAAACAATCTTTCTTCAATATCATCAAACGCATGGAACCCTTCGGACCGGAAAACATGCAGCCCCTCTTCATGGTAAGCGGTGTTACCGATTCCGGATACTCGAAGATCGTAAAGGATGTGCATATCCGCTTCTCCGTGAAGCAAGGCAATATCCTTTTCAACGGGATCGGCTTCAACCTGGCTTCCAAATTCCATTTTTTGCAGAACGGAGAACCAGTGGATATCGTATTCACGCTGGAAGAGAATGAGTGGAATAATGAAAAGCACCTTCAGTTGAAGGTGCTTGACTTAAGGCGGCACGAAGCCTAATGATCTATTATCGTATCCTTTAATTCTTCAGGAGGTCTACACTTCGGCTAATGAAGCTGGTTAGTTCCGTTCCTTTCAGCAATCCCTGGCTCAGTAAAGCAAGATCAGCCAGGTTCCTTGTCATCTTCTCCTGTCTTCCGGCATCGGCAGTTGCCAGTACCTGCTGGTAAATAGGATGATTTCCATTGACCGTCAACGTTACCTCATCAGGCATATTGGCGTAGAAACTTCCCATTGGTCCGCTCATAGCAGCCATATCTTTCATACGGCGCATGAACTCAGGCCTGGTGGCCAGTACGGGAGGTGCTTCAGGGCTCAGTCCTTTCAACTCTACTGTTACCTGCAGCCCTGGAGGAGTAATGGAGAAAAGGCTCTTCAACTTCGTTTGATCATCCTCGTTCAACACCATCTCAGTATTCTCCTGTTTGTCTATCAGGTTGTCTGTGATATCTGAATCAACACGGTTGAAATGAACATCATTCCATTTAGGCTCCATCTGGTTGATGAAGCTGGCATCGATCAGCGTATCCAGCTTCACAACGATGTATCCTTTCGCTTCAGCGGCTTTGATGTAAGCGTCCTGCTGCACAGGGTCCGTAGTGTACAGGATCACCAGCTTCCCTTCTTTATTTTTTTGCAGTGTTTCTGCTGCGAGACGATACTCTTCCAGCGTATAGAATTTGCTGCCATCAGCGGACTGGAAGAGATGGAACTTGTTCGCCTTTTCCAGGAATTTATCATCCGTCATCATTCCATATTTCACAAACAGTCCGAGACTGTCCCATTTCTCTTCGAATGATGTTCTTTCGTTCCTGAAGATCTCATCCAGTTTATCTGCTACTTTTTTGGTGATATGATTGTTGATCTTCTTCACATTGGGATCACCCTGCAGATAGCTCCTGCTCACGTTGAGCGGGATGTCCGGAGAATCGATCACACCCTGCAGCAGCATGAGGAACTCAGGTACGATGTCTTTCACTTCATCGGTTACGAAAACCTGGTTGGCATAGAGCTGTATCTTGTCTTTCTGGATCTCGTAGTTCTGTTTGATCTTCGGGAAATACAGGATACCAGTGAGATTGAAGGGATAGTCCACATTCAGATGTATCCAGAACAAAGGCGTTTCATTGTAGGGATAGAGCTCCTTGTAGAAGTTCTGATAATCTTCCGCAGTCAGTTCCGATGGTTTCCTGACCCAGGCCGGTTGTGTATTGTTGATCGGCTGCGGATCCTCCTCTATTTCTTTTCCGATAAAGAAGATAGGAACAGGAAGGAAGCGGCAGAATCTTTTCAGTACTGATTCGATGCGCAGTTCATCCAGGAACTCTTTACTTTCTTCATTGATGTGAAGCACGATGTCTGTGCCTCTTTGTTCTTTTTCTGTTTCTTCCAGCATGTATTCCGGGCTGCCATCGCATTCCCAGCGAACAGGCTTTGCACCATCGCGGAAACTTTTGGTGAAGATCTCTACTTTGTCGCTCACCATGAAAGCGGAATAGAAGCCCAGTCCGAACTTTCCGATGATATTATTCTCGTTTTGTCCTTTGTATTTGTTCACAAATTCCTCTGCGCCGCTGAATGCCACCTGATTGATGTATTTCTCCACTTCGTCGGCAGTCATACCCAGGCCGCGGTCGGAGATGGTGATAGTTTTATTATCGATATCCAGTTTCACTTCAATCTTCAGTTCTCCCAGTTCGCCTTTGGCTTCTCCGATGGAGCTGAGTGTTTTCAGTTTTTGTGTGGCGTCTACGGCATTGCTGATGAGCTCACGAAGGAAAATATCGTGATCGCTGTAGAGGAATTTTTTAATGATAGGAAAAATGTTCTCGGTTTGTACCCTGATCGATCCTTTTTGCATAGTACCAGAAATTTGAAGGGAAGATACCAAAGATCGCTCCGGGTTTTTGAAATCCGGCGGCAAAACAAACCGGCGCGGGAGGAGATTTGATCAGCTGTGGTGGGTTGGATCTGGCGGTGGAATATCTATCGGGCTTCTTCGCTTTTGTTTTACAGGCCGGAGTTTCAATACCCCTCCACTAAGGAGCCGCGGGTGCAGCAGTGCCGATAAAATAGGTGGAGAAGTGGTTGATTTTTCTATTTTTCCTGAAATTTGTGGAATGCCGAATTTTCTTTTGCAGGTCTTTTTTATGGTGACCAGGTGACAGGAATGAGAAAAAAAGGCAGTAGAAGCGGGAATTAGGAATCAAGTTGGCTGTCAGGAGGCGACCGATAAGATAGCTAAACCTGGTAAATGATTTATTTTCAGCAAAATACGCTGCCATTATCTTCTCCAAAACTTTTCTGATTGGGCTTTTGCCACTATGGTGGTAAGTCTGTATCTTTGCAGCCCCTTAACCGAAAGTGGAAACACAGACGGGGCACGGGACAGAACAATATTTCTTTATTTCAAAACAAAACAGGGATCATGAACAATTACGAATTGATGGTGATTTTTACCCCTGTGCTTTCTGATGACGACTTCAAAACCGCTCAGAAAAAATACACTGACTTTATCAAAGATAATGGCGGTGTAGTTGTGCACGAAAATCCCTGGGGTCTGAAATCACTGGCGTATCCGATCCAGAAAAAGACCACTGGTCTGTACTGGGTACTGGAATACCAAGCGCCATCCACCTTCAATGAGCAGTTCAAAATTCAGATGCTCCGTGACGAGAACATTCTCCGTCACATGTTCACTGCACTCGATAAATACGCCGTCGAGTACAATGGTAAAAAGAGAAGTGGTGTACCTACAGGAACTGAAAAAGCAATCGAGGGTTAATCATCATGGCAAAAGCAAATGAGATCAAATACCTGACGGCCATTAAAACAGAGAAGCCAAGGAAGAAATTCTGCCGTTTCAAAAAGTATGGTATCAAGTATATCGATTATAAGGACGCAGAGTTCCTGAAAAAATTCCTGAACGAACAAGGTAAGATGCTGCCCCGCCGCATTACCGGTAACTCTCTGAAGTACCAGCGTAAAGTGGCTCAGGCTGTGAAAAAAGCCCGTCAGATGGCTTTGCTGCCTTATGTAACAGACCTTTTAAAATAAGGAGGACACCATGGACATTATACTCATTCAAGACGTAGATAACTTAGGTGCCAAAAACGAGGTTGTAAAAGTTCGCAACGGATACGCCCGTAACTTCCTTATTCCGCAAAAATTTGCGGTAGAGGCTTCTTCATCCAATCTGAAACAACTGGAAGAAAGGATGAAGATCGTTCGCAAGAAGGAAGAAGTGATGCTGGCAGCAATCAAAGAAGTAATTGCAAAACTGAAAGATGGAGTACTGAAGATCGGCGCTAAGACCGGTACCAGTGGCAAGATCTTCGGTAGCGTAACTTCCCTTCAGCTCAGCCGCGCTATCCGCGAGCAAAAAGGATATGAGATCGATCGCAAGAAGATCTCTATCGTTGACGAAGTGAAAGAACTGGGCACCTACAAAGCCAATATCGATTTCGGCAACGGTCATTCAACCGAAGTTGAATTCGAAGTTGTAGCTGAGTAATCTCAAAGTCTGCAGATAATTCAAGAGGGTGGAACAACAGTTTCCACCCTCTTTTTTTGTGGTCATCCGTATTCCCCAAACCGGGCCGGCCGCAGACAGGCCCGGCCAGGTCCCCGGAACCCCGCTCCCCACTTAATCCTTTGTATATCCAGTACATATCGTAATTTCTTCAAATGCTTGCCCAATCAGGATTTGATCGAAATTTTATTTGGTAAATCAAATTATTTCTTATCTTCATGTATGGTTAATGAAACTAGTTCTCTTGTACTGTAGTGCTTTACCTGTTTTTCCGGTTTCCTCAGTTCATTGAAGCAACTTGCGTCATTATCTGCTTTTTCAGAACATCTAAAATTATTGTTACAATGAACATTTACGTAGGGAACCTTTCCTGGCAAATGACCGACGACGATCTGAGAACCTTATTCGAACAATACGGTTCTGTTACTTCTGCAAAAATCGTAAAGGACAAAGCCAGCGGTCGCAGCAAAGGCTTCGGTTTCGTTGAAATGCCCGAAGACAGCGAAGCACAAAACGCTCTCACCAGCCTGTACGAATCTGAAGTATTAGGCAGAAAAATCATCGTTAACGAAGCGCAACCAAAACCACAAAACGGTGGTGGCGGCGGTGGCTTCAAGAAGAGAAGCTTCGGTGGCGGCTCCGGCGGTGGCGGCGGCTACAAGAAAGGCGGCTTCAACAGAGGCGGCGGCGGCGGTTACAACAGGGATTTCTAATCAACTCAACTAATCGCTTTTAGTCTAACATAATCCTCTTGTCTCCGGACAAGAGGATTTTTTTTGCACCTCCTCAGCTTATATAACGTGCATAAATAAACGTAATTGAAACCTCGATTTCAACCCCACTCTTTCCCCCACTGTTTTTTTACTCCCTCCTCCCCGGTTACAGCAACCATTGTTTAATAGTTTTTTAATACTGTTTTAACCCTATGATAAGGTTCAAAGGCCATATTACTGCGGCGCCATAACGGCCTCTTGTGAAGCCAGGAAATATATCCACAATTGATGCATTTTTTATCGTTCTCAGGGGGTTAAGGCACGGCTTTTGTCAACTATTACCTGCATCAGCCAAATTCCCTCAGAACCATTCCGGCAGGATTTTTCAGATACGTGCAGAAAGATCAATACAAACCGTAGTAAATCAAAAGGAGGTACTTGTGCTAACTGTTATTGTCCCTGTTTTAAATGAAGAAAATACGATTGCAAATGTGGTCAGGTTCTGCCTCAGTCACCCTCTTGTGAATGAAGTAATTGTTGTTGATGATAAATCTGAGGACAAAACACCACAAATTGCAGCAGAAGCGGGCGCAAAAGTGATCACCAGCCAGGTGCGGGGAAAAGGTATTTCCATGAAAGATGGTATCGATGCAGCCTCCAGCGATATTGTAATTTTCCTCGACGGAGATATAGATCCTTATCCGGAAGAAACCATTTCCCGTTTGGCAGAGCCCCTCGTATTGAATGAAGTGGATTTCGTGAAAGGAAGTTTCGCACGCAATGCAGGCCGTGTAACCGAACTGGTGGCCAAACCACTGCTCAATATCTTCTATCCCGGCCTCTCCCATTTTGAACAACCACTCAGCGGCATGATCGCCGGTAAAAAATCATTCTTCCAGAAAATAGATCTGCTCAACGATTACGGAGTAGACATCGGCATACTCATCGATATGTACCTGATGAAAGCACGCATCCGCGAAGTGAACATCGGTTATATCGAAAACAAATCCAAGCCCTGGCAGGCTCTCGGAAAAATGAGCGGAGAAGTAAGCCGCGCCATCATCAGCAAAGCGCAAAGACAGCATCCGGAAGAGATCAGTGAAGAAGATATCATGAGCATCGAAGCCGTGAGCGGAGAGATGAATAAAACAATCCGCGAAAAACTCTGCGGCTTTCACAAGATGGCCATCTTCGATATGGACGATACCATCCTGCTCGGCAGGACCATCGATGCATGCGCAAAAAAATTCGGCTTTGTTCCCAAACTGGAAGACCTGCGTGCACAGGAAAAGGACGCCATCATCCTTACCAAACGCATTGGCCTGCTGTTGAAAGGACGCACCATCGACGATATGCTCAATGTAGTGGCTGAAATTCCCATGGTGCACGATATCAAAGAAGTGGTGGCAGAACTGAAAGCACGCGGTTATATCATCGGCATTATCAGCAACAGCTATACGCTCGTCACCAATTATGTGAAGCAACAGATCGGCGCTGATTTCACTTATGCCAACCAGCTTGAATTCTTTGAAGGCAAGTGCACCGGCGAAGTGAACCTTCCCTCCTACTGGTTCGGTTCACCGGAGAGTATCTGCGGACATGCATACTGCAAAACAAATGTGCTGCAGCATGTTTGCGAAAAATATAATGTTCAACTGAAAAATTGCATCGTAGTAGGCGATAGCCGCGATGATCGTTGCATGATCGGTCATGGTGGCAAAGGCGTGTCCTTCCGTACGAAGGATGAACTGCTCAGGACCATTGCAGACACCAACATTGAAGAAGAAAGCTTCCAGTCATTACTGGAGCTGGCTGTTTAACAACATTCAAAAACCTTAAAAAGAACGTCTATGCCAAAAACTCTGTACAATATCCTGGTTCCCGTTGATTTTACGGCAAAGAACAAATGGGCCATCAGCAAAGCCATCGAACTGGCCAATACCTTCCATTGCAACGTACACCTGGTGCACGTTTCGTCGGGATCGCTGATGCCATTGCTGCCGCTTGACATGAGTATGCTGATGCCATCTTACGATGCAGCAGACATGACCAATGCCAGGAAGAAACTGGAGAACCTCCGTGATATTTACAGTAATCATATCTGCGGCGGTGGCAAGCTGGAGATCAGCCTCCTCAAAGGCAATCCCAGTCAGCAGCTGGCCGACTATATCCAGAAATTCGAGATGGACCTGGTAGTGGTGGGGCTCGCCCGCTTCAACCTCCTGCATCGTGTGCTGAGCACCGTTAGTATCAGCAGGCTGGCGCGAAAAACAAATGTGCCGGTACTCACCATCCGTTCCAGCGGACTGGTAAGTCATTTCAAGAAGATCGTGCTGCCGCTGACAGACAACCTGCCGCTGCACCGTATCAAACTGGCTACCATGCTGGCGCGCTCTTTCAAGTCCACCGTATACCTGGTAAGCCTCCGCGATGAGCAAAAGGAACAGAATGCAGCCAATGGCATCATGGATACAGCACTGGAAGTGATCCAGAGCCTCAGTACCATTCCTGTTCAATGTTTCCTGCTGGAAGGAAAGAATCTCGCGAAGAGTACACTTGAGTTCTCTAAACGCATTAATGCTGACCTGATCATGGCCAACCCACTGAAAGAATTCCATATGCCGGGCTGGTGGAACAGGATCACAAGAAAGTTATTATCATATGGCTCCAGGATCCCCGTGATCACTGACAGCCGCAACAATAATGAAACGATTTCAGCATCTTAATTTTTAAGAAGTTGTTTTTAGGGTTAACGCCTCCTCTATCCAGGGGAGGCTTTTTTAGTCCCTAACGGCCATCGCCACACGGTAAAATTCATATCCGCGCTCGGGCCTGTCCGGCATATAATCTTCCCTGTATTCAACTGCGCCTTTATCCGCTTCCAGGGTGCAATTGAATTTCCTGCAATACTCTTTCAACTCCTCGGGATCGAAACCGAATGTCCAGGTCTCTTCCAGTTCTGCCAGATCATTCAGTAATTTTTGTGCGCCGTAGAAAGAACCGGGATCATCGTAAACCTGCTGGTGAACATACGTGAAGATGAGACAGGATCCTGATGCAAACTGGCTGAAGAATTTGAAAGTGCCATCCACGGCCTGATCGGAAAGATAATTGGTAACGCCTTCCCAGATGAAAGCAGTACGAAGGCTCATATCGATATGCCTTGCCTGTGCAAGATCATCCAGGCTTTGCTCATTGAAATCGATCTGGTAGAAACGGACATTTGCAGGCAGCCTTCCCATTTCGCTTTGTAAGGCGCCGAGTTTTCTTTTGGCTGTATTGGGATGGTCTATCTCAATTACAGGAATACCCTGTAAAAAATCCAGTCTGAGCGCCCTTGTATCATAACCCGCGCCTAAAATAATGACCTGCTGAACGCCCTTTTCTATACTGGCTTTCAGCAGGTCATCGATATATCTTGTTCTGGCTACGCCGGAAGTGAATCCGCCGGGCAGCTCTTTATGAATCTTCCACCGGAGGTATTTCCTCACCAAGGGAACTGGCGAATATTGAACAGCCCTTTTCAGCTTATTGTCGAGAAAAAAGATAGCATACGGATCGTAGAACAGGCGCTTTCCTTCCGGTCTCGTGGATTCGAGCGCTCTGAAGAAAGCCATATATTGGGCGGTGCGGCTGGCCTTGTCTACTTTCATGTATATCGATTATTAACAGTAAAATAATCAATCCACCCAACAACGCCAAAACAGACTGTCTCCAGAGACAACGGAATAGCTGTCACTCGCCGGGAAGCGAGCAACTGGCCGCAATCTGCTACAACTGTTTTATTTTGATACTGCGGAAGCTCACTGCATCGCCATGGTCCTGTAAAAGTATATGGCCTTTGGGTGCTTCTCCGAAACTGGGCCACACCTTGTATTTACTATTTGCTACCAGTTCTTTGTATGCTTGTGAACCCCGATCATACTCCAGCACTTTCACTCCATTCAGATAATGCTCCACATGATTATTGGGATATACCACCAGCCTGGCCGTATTCCAGTTGCCTGGCTGCCTGATGAAGCGGGATGTTTTTTCCGCTTTGATCAGATCATACAGTGAAGCCAGTGTGCGGTTGCCGTTCAGACCGAGTTTTGCATCAGGATGAAGGGTATCATCCAGCAACTGGTATTCAAGCCCGATTGCGGAACCTTTGCTGTCTTCCCTGAGAGTAACAAAATATTTCACGCCGGAATTGGCGCCGGGCGTGAGTTTGAAATCCCAGGAGAGATCGAATGCAGCATATTCTTTCAGTGAAACTATATCGCCGCCATTGGTGGATTCCTTGCCATCCGAGCCCAATACATTCAGCTGGCCATCGCGTACTTCCCATCCTTTTGCCGGGAAAGCATTGCCCCTGGCGCTTCTCCAGCCTTTGGTGGATGTTCCGTCGAAGAGCAGCTTCCAGCCATTCTTCTTTTCGTAGTCAGATAAATTGTTGGGAATTGCATTGTAAACGTATACGCCTTTACCGAATGCTTCGGGCTTGAGATTGCTGGTTTTGATGCGGATATTCTTCCACCAGATCTTTTTGCCTTCCTGCTCGGGTTTATTGATGCTGTGCACCTGCAATGCGATGAAGCCTGCAGCATCCATCGTGTCTACCACGTATGCGCAGGGCACGCCATTGATCCATGTTTTGAGGTGATGACCTATCGCTTCTATTTTTACATGATTCCATTCTCCGTTCTTCCAGGCATCCTGTGCATTTTTATTGAGCGATAATGCGTAGAGCCATTCCCTTCTTCCTTCATCATAAATTCCCCCGGCCCATTTGCGTGCGGAAGGATCTATATCCAGCTGATAGCCGAACACACGACCTGCACCATTATTGCCTTCCGGATTGATATGGCTGCGGAACTGAACGCCGGAATTGGAAGTGATGTCTTCCATCTTCATATCACATTCAAGGATAAAATCCCCGTATTCTTTTTCTGTCATCAGAAATGTATTGGGCGACTTACCAACAGTAGTACCCACCAGCATTCCGTCTTCCACCTGGTAAGTGGCTTTGCCGAGCTTCTTCCATCCATTGAGCGTCTTTCCGTCGAAAAGGCTGGTCCAGCCTTTTTCGGGCGATTGCGCAAATGCCGCAGGGACAAACATTACAGCAAATATGAATCCGATGATCTTTCTCATGATTATAGCAGGATTATTTTGAAAAGTTATAAGAAGGTTTCCATTGCTGAATAGTATGCGTATAGGCGGCAGCGTTAGCAAGGTGAACACATACGGCAGTAGTGGCTCCCGTGATCACATTGGAAGTGGGACGCTTTTTCTCCGTAATGCATGAATGGAAATCTTTCAGTGCGTACCAGGTGCCGTCCTTCCCTTTTTCTTTAAGAATCGGGATGCCGCCATCTTTATTCCATTCTATTTTTGTAGCGCCGCTTACTCCATCCACTACCTGCAATTCCTTTCGTGTGGCGGGTTCGGGATAGAACACGCCTTCATTCACCAGCAACGCCACAGTGCCTTTGGTGCCCTTGATCTTGAAGATGTATCCTTCGCGTGAATTGCCGCAGGTAGCTCCGAAATTACCGATCATATTTTCTTTGTTGTAGCGGAGAATCACCTGTACATTGTCGAAAGTTTCCCTTCCATCTTTGTAGAAATCGATACCGCCGGTGCCCAGTACTTCATCTGGATGCGTATCGAAAGCCCAGTTGATGAAATCGATCTGGTGTGAAAGCAGTTCTGCCACCAGTCCACCGGAATATGCTTTGTACATGCGCCAGTTCACCTGTTTGTCTGTATACCCCTGGGGAACATTTCTTCGCCAGTTCCAGTTGCGGTCCCAACGGCAATCAATATGCGTTACTTTGCCGAGGTATCCTTTTTCGATCATCTCCTTCACCCTGAAATAAAGCGGCACATAACGATACTGATGCCCTACCTGCACAACCTGCGCCGGGTGCTGCTTTGCCAGCTGCACCAGTTTGGATGCTTCGGGAATATTGTAGGTCATTGTCTTTTCCAGGAACACATGTTTTCCTGCAGCGAGTGCATCGGCAGCAATTGGATAATGCATGTTCAGGGGCGTGGCGATGATCACAGCATCCAGGTTTTTATCTTCCAGCAGTTTGCGATGATCTTTGTATCCTTTTACATTTTGATCATTCGCTGCTTTCAGCATTTCCTGTAGGCGGAAATCCAGTACATCACATACGGCTGTTACCCTGAACGATTCAGGAAGTTCCTGGATGATGCTGAGGATGCCGCGGCCTCTGTCTCCACATCCGATAAAACCGATATTGATCGTTTGCTGGAATTTGCTGCTGAAAGCAGCCATGAGTTGCTGATGAAGCAAGAGGCCGCCAGTTAGTACGCCGGCCTGCTGGAGAAATTTCCGTCTGCTCATAGTCAGTGTTTCAGAACCTTTTAAAAATTGCCGGGGTCACGGGCCGGTATTATTCAACAGACATAAATTTATTGAAAAATGTACTGGCAGTATCTGCAATCCGTCCATCTTTTTCCCGGTAAATGAAATAAGCTGCCATCTCCGGATGTTGCTGCAGGTACTGTAAAGCTTTTTCAAGTCCCATGGCCATCAGGGCATTGTCGTAAGCATCAGCAGTAATGGCATCGGCTGCCCAAACGGTAACGCTGATCAGTTCATTCCTGGCGGGAAAACCGGTCCGGGCATCGATGATATGCGAAACCTTCTGTCCACCGCTCTCAAAGAATTTCCGGTAGCTTCCGGAAGTGGTCACAGCGCCATCGGCAGGGCAGATGATCCTTTGCATCACGGAGGGCTCAAACTCGCTCTCAGCGGGCGCTTCGATCCCGATCTTCATCGGTTTTGCACCGGGATATTTCAATCCTTTCAACCTGATCTCTCCCCCGATCTCGATCATATAATCCGCAATTCCCTTACTCTCCACAAAACCCGCCAGCACGTCCACGCTGTACCCCTGGGCGATACCATTCACATCGATTGACACACAGGGCCTTTGCTTGATCAATGTGGATCCTTGAAGGGATAAATATCGCACATCCACACATTGCATGAGATTAGAAATAGTAAGCGTATCTGGCATTTTAGTAACCTTGATTGGACCAAAGCCCCATGCCTGTGTAACGGGCTGGATGGTTATATCGAAAATACCATATGTGTTCCTCGAAGCAGTAAAGGAGGCGCGCACCACATTGGCCAGGTGCTCATCGATCTCCAGACTATGTTTACATTGATTGAACCGAGTGATAAGAGACCAGGGTTTGTAGATCGAAAGGGAGCTGTCGAGCTTTGTGAGGATGCTGTCTACAGCGGCCTGTGCAATGATACTGTCTGTTGCATAGTAACTGATATGCCAACTGGTGCCCTGTGCAAAGCCGGTCAGCTTCCAGGGTTGTTTTTCCCGGGGCTGTCTGCCGGCGAGGCAACAGGCGATCAGAAGCAGGATGAGTATCGGCCGCATTACAACAAATATACCCCTGTTATCAAAAAGGAAGAAAAGTGTACAGCTGAAAAAGCATGAAGAATTTACTCAGGGAGCAGTCGTTCGCCGAAGACGGGTGACCGGTAATTGTTCACCTCCGGTGCACACAGCGTCACCTCCCGGCGGCTAAATAAAAGTCACTCTCCGGGAGGCTTGTGACTGCCAGCAGCATAAGAAAAGGGTTGACCATGTTGCTGGTCAACCCTTTATAACGTTGTGCAATAACCGATAATTAAAAAACTTCTTAGAAAGCCCAGCCAATGCTGAGTCCAAGACCTCTGATGCCGGCAAAGGGGCCATCGAGTTTTCCTTTCACGCCATTGTTGTCCACTTTGGCTTCGAGGATCTTTTTGTCGTTGAACTTGGGCGCAATATCGTTGATATCGCTTTCCATGTCTGCTTTTTCTTCAGCAGTCATAGTGGAGAGATCGCTCACGCCATCTATGTTTCCGGACATTTTTCCGTAGTGTGCGCCGATGATGTAAATATCAACCACCATGTTCTTGAAGAGGTTGAATTGACCACCCAGCAGGAGTCCGCCACCAAAGCCATTGGGCTTTCCTTTGATCACCATATCGTACTCTTTTCCATTGGTGGTGAAAGTGTAATCATAGTCAAGCTGGAACATTCCGTAACGGCCATAGAGTTCTGCATAGAATCCTTTTGCGCCGGAGCGTGAGCCGGTGTAGAAACGAACGCCTGCAGTGATGGTGGTGTTGGAAGCCGCAAGCGGCTTGAGGTCTTCATTGTCTTCTTCATCCAGCTGATCGAGGATCTGTTTACCGAGCAGGGTCTCTGTGAGCCTGGTCTTGGGCATATAACGTACACCAACAGTTGCTGCGATCTTACGGGTGAGCATGCGCTCATAATACAGTGAATAGTTGTTCAGGGTCAGGGAAGACAAATTGATCTTTACTGTGTTCTTTTTGTACCAAATGAAACTGGAGCCCTTTGATCCGGATGTTGGGGACACAGCAGTATCTGCGGCAGCGGTTTCAGATTGTGCGAAAGTGGAAACAGACAGGCAAAGACCTGCGAGGAGGGTAAAAATGAATTTCATTTCAGGTTTTTTGGGGTCTATAACAAATTCGGTTAAGCGCCGCCAAGATACGGCAAACCCCTTAACGTAAAAAGTTTGGAGAAAGTATTATTCCACGGGAATTTACTGATGAAGATAGCCGGTAAATACCCAGTCCCCATCAATCAAATCACATTCGTATTTTTCCATCGCCATGAGTGAAGTGAGTATTTCCCTTTGCGGAAAGAAATTGATATGCTCATCGAGTGTATAATAGAAGTAGCGCTGCTTTGGCGTGATCACGATGATCTTTTTTCGCGCAACTCTTTTCAATTCTTTCACCAGTTCATGCGCATTGTAGATATGTTCGATGGTATGTGTACAAACAACAAGGTCAAATGACTGGTCTGCAAATGGCAGGCTTCGTGCGTCGGTTTGTGTGAAAGGTAAAGGCATGGCAGGTTGAGCCACAAAGTCAGCGCCATGCAAATTCAATTGGGGATTATGCTGATGGATCAGCTGCAGCAAGAATCCTTTGCCGCAACCAACATCAAGCACAGAATTGATGTGTTTACTGCAATGCTGAAGGATATGCTTCAAGCCGCCTTCGGAAATATCTGTTTTCCTGTTGGTGGAAATGGAATTGATATTCGAATAGAACTGTTGCAGTTGTTCAGGGCTCCACCGGAAGTAATGTTTTTTGAAATCCATCGCAGTGCCGATATTCCTGCCACGATAAGCGAAATAATAGAATGGATACATGAACCATCTCCTGTCTCTTATGAGTGGAGGCATGCATTCATCCATGATGAAGCGGATGCGGTTGGTCCATTTCCTATTCATTGATCCTGTATTTACCTTTAGCGTGATTGAACTTTATTTTGATCAGGCTGAGCATCATGCCAAGTCCATCTTTCAATACACTTACCGAACTTCCGTCCTGTTCGTATACATGCACCGGAAGTCGGCCGATTGAGAATTGATTATGTGTGGCGATGAATAACACTTCCACATCGAAGGAGAACCTTGTGAAGGTCACCCTGCTGAAGATGGCTTTGCCGGCGGCAGCCCGGAAGCCCTTGATACCACACTGGCTGTCGCTGATGCCTTTCAGATAGAACTGTCTGATGATAGCGCTTAGTATGCGGCTGCCTGCCTTTCTCAACACTACAGATTCTTTGGCATAACTGGAACCGGGTAGCGTTCTGTCGCCGATCACTACATCATTTTCCTGGAGCGACCGGTACATAGCTTCAATGATGGAAAGATGGAAAGGGAAATCGCCATCCATGAAAATGATCAGATCGCCGGTAGCGGCGAGTACGCCTCTTTTGATCGATTTTCCTTTACCGGCATTTATCTCATTGCGCAGACAGATACATTGGTGTTGTACAGCGATTGCCTGCACCTCCTCTTTGGCTGTTGAGCCATCATCGATGATGAGGATTTCGTATGTGTATTGCAGTTGGTCAAGCCGGGATTTCAATTGATCCAGCCCTTCACTTAGCAGCGGGATGCGGTTGTAAACAGGCAATACAATACTCAACATCATATTCTGACAGGATATTATTTTACTGGTTGGTCATTCGGAAAGATATTCGTCAATCCCCATCTTGCATATCTCGCAGTATCTGTAGCAATGCTGTCGATACCATAATACTCTGCATAAAAATAGGCATCTTCTTTAGAATATGGTTCATCCTTGAAATAGGCAAAGGAAGGAGGGAAAGGAAATTCATCTTTTACAAACCTGCTCTTACCCTTGAACTTCCGTTCCAGCTCTTTTTCTACCTCCTTGTGGTAAGAAGGAATGTATGCCGTATTGCGTCCGCTATCCTTTGCATCCCGGATTATTTTCACCCTTTGCTTCAAAACAATATCGTGCGTGGGTAGTGTGATGATATTGCTAACGAGTTGCATGAAATAATTTGAGCCCAGCAAGCCGAGGATAAACAGGTTACAGAAGTACAGGCGTGCTTTGTTGTGGTGGATCTGAAGCCAGTTGAGCAGTGCGCTGAAACGGTAAGCATTCATGATGATGATCCACCACCAACCTAACAGGCTAATGCAAACGAGGATATTGGTGGCTCTGGGTGGCACCACATAGTTGGCAAGTTGCCGGATCACCAGATCAAAGCCGAAAACCAGTGCAAAAAGTATGAGTATTTCCAGGAGCCAGTTACTTTTCTTTTTGCTGAAGTATCCTTTGATGTCTTGTCTGATAAATGAACATGCTACTATCACCCCTGCACAACTGATATAAAATAGCGGGTTGGAAAAGAGGAGCAGGAAGAATTTGAATGTTCTGAATACTGAACCTGTAAAAGAGGTGAATATCGATTGGGTGGATTCATAGTGATTGGTACGCGTCCCATTTCCGGGCATGTTCAGCACGATAATGGCCATGAGGATGGCGCCTGCCAACACGAGGAATACCGGTGCCGGAATCTTTTGCTGCATGCTTACCATTATGGCGGCAATAAGAAAAGGAATGGCAAACACGAAATACATCATTACCTCATTACAACCTCCCAACAGCAGTCCCAGCAGGAAGAGTATCATGGCATATTTCCATTTTTTCTCTTTTGTGAAGAATGAACACCAGGCAGCCAGGTAAAGGAGAAAGAGACTGAAAGGGAACAAATAGGTGATGCTGGTAGCGAACCAGTAATAATACGAAGCTACTTCGGGAATCACAGCCAGGAATGTGAAAGTCAGGATAGCTGATAAGAGCAGTAATTGGCCTCTCTGCAGAGTTCCGGTAAACATGTTCCTGCTGATAGTGTCCAGGAACCAATAGATGGCAAGTATAGAGAAAAGGATAAAGAAGATCAGCAGGTAAGGATAGAGCGCAACGAAGTTGTTGGATGCAGCGATCAACAGGAAGAAAGGAATGGTGGAATAGCGTCCGTTACATTTGGTGAGGTACCAATGGATGCTACCAAACTGTCCGAATTCTTTCTTCAGGTAAACCGGCACATAATCATCAAATGAGGGCGATTGAAAGAGGCAGAGAGCAATCATTGCAAGGATGAGCAAGGTCAGGATGCATCCTAACGACAGCGTCATTTTTTTCATGGAGGCGATGATAGATTTTTCTGGTCTGGTAATGAGGTGGTGCGTGCTAAAGATAACCAGAAACTGAGATAAGTTGTGCGAAGGGGTGTATAAATGCGAAAAGCCTTGCAAAACAGATTGCAAGGCTTTTGGCTAATAAATATGGCAGCTACCTACTCTCCCGCATTGTTGTGCAGTACCATCGGCCATAAGGGCTTAACTTCTCTGTTCGGGATGGGAAGAGGTGAACACCCTTGGTATAACCACCATAAGAAGGTTGATCTTATGATCTTAATAAATTACATATTGGGAATGTTGTAAAAAACGGTAGCAGTATACCTAACAATAAATTCTATCGAAATTTGTTAAAAAATTAAAGCGTACGGGTAATTAGTACTACTCGACTTTAGTGTTACCACTTTTACATCTGTAGCCTATCAACGTCATCGTCTCTGACGACCCTTAAAAGAATACTCATCTCGTGGAAGGTTTCACGCTTAGATGCTTTCAGCGTTTATCCTGGCCGGACGTAGCTACTCTGCACTGCACCTGGCGGCACAACAGATACACCAGCGGTCCGTACGACCCGGTCCTCTCGTACTAAGGTCATGTCCACTCAATATTCTAACGCCCATCACAGATAGGGACCGAACTGTCTTGCGACGTTCTGAACCCAGTTCACGTGCCACTTTAATCGGCGAACAGCCGAACCCTTGGGACCTTCTCCAGCCCCAGGATGTGACGAACCGACATCGAGGTGCCAAACCTCCCCGTCGATATGAGCTCTTGGGGGAGATCAGCCTGTTATCCCCGGAGTACCTTTTATCCTTTGAGCGATGGCCCTTCCATGCAGAACCACCGGATCACTTTAGCCGTCTTTCGACCCTGCTCGACGTGTCTGTCTCACAGTCAAGCTCCCTTATACTAATGCGCTCTGCGTACGATTACCAACCGTACTGAGGGAACCTTTGCAAGCCTCCGTTACTTTTTAGGAGGCGACCACCCCAGTCAAACTACCCACCATGCACTGTTTCCCGTCAGGGATTAGACTCTAAGCAAACAAAGGTTGGTATTTCAACGACCGCTCCACGGCACCTGGCGGCACCGCTTCAAAGCGTCCCAACTATTCTACACATTGTTTGCTCAAAATCAATGCAAAGTTGTAGTGAAGGTTCACGGGGTCTTTCCGTCCCGTGACGGGTAACCGGCATCTTCACCGATACTACAATTTCGCCGGGCTCGCGGAGGAGACAGTGTTCAACTCATTAGACCATTCGTGCAGGTCGGAACTTACCCGACAAGGAATTTCGCTACCTTAGGACCGTTATAGTTACGGCCGCCGTTTACTGGGGCTTCAGTCAGAAGCTTTGGCTTGCGCCGAACATCCTTCCTTAACCTTCCAGCACCGGGCAGGTATCAGGCTCTATACGTCATCTTACGATTTTGCAGGGCCCTGTGTTTTTGTTAAACAGTTGGTTGAACCATTTTACTGAGACCACATCACTGTGGTACGCTTTATCCCGAAGTTACAGCGTCAATTTGCCTAGTTCCTTCTCCGCGGCTCACCCGAGCACCTTAGGCTATTCGCCTCGACTACCTGTGTCGGTTTGCGGTACGGGCCGCTCTAGCCATGCCTTAGAGGTTTTTCTCGGCAGTTTGATTAGGACCACTATCACTTTGTCCGAAGACTCAGTGTACTATCACGTTCGCCATCCCGTCCGGATTTACCTGGACAGAATATAACTACACGCTTTAACGGGAACATCCGTTGCCCCGCGGGTCTTTCACTACTGCGTCACCCCATCGAAACTAGAGTGGGTACTGGAATATTAACCAGTTTTCCATCAGCTGCCCCTTTCGGGTTTGCCTAAGGACCCGACTAACCCTGATCCGATTAACGTTGATCAGGAACCCTTAGTCTTACGGTGAAGTAGTTTTTCACTACTTTTATCGCTACTTATGCCTACATTTTCTTTTCTGAACGCTCCAGCATACGTCGCCGTACACCTTCGACGCTGTTCAGAATGCTCCCCTACCGAATACCATCCTAGATGGCATCTTAGAGCTTCGGTGGTATGTTTGATGCCCGATTATTTTCCGTGCAGGACCTCTCGACCAGTGAGCTGTTACGCACTCTTTAAATGAATGGCTGCTTCCAAGCCAACATCCTGGCTGTTATAGAAGTCCCACCTCGTTTGATCAACTTAACATACGCTTAGGGACCTTAGCTGCTAATCTGGGTTATTTCCCTCTCGGCCACGGATCTTAGCACCCGCAGCCTCACTCCCGGAGATATTTACTAGCATTCGGAGTTTGTCAGGGTTTGGTAGGCGGTGAAGCCCCCTAGCCCAATCAGTAGCTCTACCTCTAGTAAATGTCTATATCCGAGGCTGTTCCTAAAAACATTTCGGGGAGAACGAGCTATCTCTCAGTTTGATTGGCCTTTCACCCCTATCCACAGGTCATCCCATAGCTTTTCAACGCTAATGAGTTCGGTCCTCCAGTGTGTGTTACCACACCTTCAACCTGCCCATGGATAGATCACAAAGTTTCGCGTCTACCCCCACTGACTAGTCGCCCTGTTCGGACTCGCTTTCGCTACGGCTCCGTTACTGAAGAACTTAACCTCGCCAGTGAGGAGTAACTCGTAGGCTCATTATGCAAAAGGCACGCCGTCACCCGTTGCCAGGCTCCGACCGCTTGTAGGCGTACGGTTTCAGGTACTATTTCACTCCCTTGTTTAGGGTGCTTTTCACCTTTCCCTTACGGTACTGGTTCACTATCGGTCTCTCAGGAGTATTTAGCCTTACCGGATGGTGCCGGCAGATTCAGGCAGGATTCCTCCGGTCCCGCCTTACTCAGGATACCGCTCGTCCCCAATTATTTATGCCTACAGGACTATCACCTGCTATGGTCCCACTTTCCAGAGGGTTCAGCTTGAAATTGGTTTCTAAATGCGGTCCTACAACCCCGGTGCAGCACGCTACACCGGTTTGGGCTGTTCCCTTTTCGCTCGCCACTACTCAGGGAATCACGTTTGTTTTCTTTTCCTCTCCCTACTTAGATGTTTCAGTTCAGGAGGTTGACTTTCCTTGCGGAATGATATACCTTCAGTATACCGGGTTGTCCCATTCGGAAATCTGCGGATCTAATGCTTGTGTGCAGCTCCCCGCAGCTTATCGCAGCTTACCACGTCCTTCTTCGTCTCTGAGAGCCAAGGCATCCACCATACGCCCTTAAGTGCTTTAAAAGAGTTATTATACTTATTACTCGTTTCTTACAACATTTATACTTGTTAGAATAACAATTATTTTCCCAATATGTCAAAGAGCTTTGTTTGATTGCCTGCCTCACGGCAAACAATAAACGAAGTTGATGTGTCGGTTACGAACCACTAGACCATTCACTTTTGAACGTCAACATCACAGTTTGAAAGAACTTTTTGTGGAGGATAACGGATTCGAACCGTTGACCCCTGCGTGCAAGGCAGGTGCTCTAGCCAGCTGAGCTAATCCCCCAGGAGTTGATGCCTTGAGGTGGTTGCCCCGAGCTTTTGTGCGCTCTCGCCCAGTCTCTCGCAGCTTGTGGTAGACCCGACCAGATTTGAACTGGTGACCCCTACATTATCAGTGTAGTGCTCTAACCAGGCTGAGCTACGGATCTGTAGTAGCCCCTTTTGATCGGGTAACTAATAAAGAAAATCTGTAAAGAACTCATCTGAAAATTGAAAGAATTTGAAAGCAACAACTAAAAAGAACCAAGCTTCTCTAAAAAGGAGGTATTCCAGCCGCACCTTCCGATACGGCTACCTTGTTACGACTTAGCCCCAGTCACCAGTTTTACCCTAGGCGGCTCCTTGCGGTTACCGACTTTAGGTACACCCGGCTTCCATGGCTTGACGGGCGGTGTGTGCAAGGTCCGGGAACGTATTCACCGTATCATTGCTGATATACGATTACTAGCGATTCCAGCTTCACGCAGTCGAGTTGCAGACTGCGATCCGAACTGAGAGGGAGTTTTTGGGATTAGCGCCTTGTTGCCAAGTGGCAGCCCTTTGTCTCCCCCATTGTAGCACGTGTGTAGCCCTGGGCATAAAGGCCATGATGACCTGACATCATCCCCTCCTTCCTCGCGTCTTACGACGGCAGTTTCATTAGAGTTCCCAGCTTTACCTGATGGCAACTAATGATGGGGGTTGCGCTCGTTGCGGGACTTAACCCAACACCTCACGGCACGAGCTGACGACGGCCATGCAGCACCTTACAATCTGTGTATTGCTACAAAATGAGCTTTCACCCACGGTCAGACTGCATTCTAGCCCAGGTAAGGTTCCTCGCGTATCATCGAATTAAACCACATGCTCCACCGCTTGTGCGGACCCCCGCCAATTCCTTTGAGTTTCAACCTTGCGGTCGTACTTCCCAGGTGGGATACTTAATGCTTTCGCTCAGACACCAACAGTGTATCGCTGATGTCGAGTATCCATAGTTTAGGGCGTGGACTACCAGGGTATCTAATCCTGTTTGCTCCCCACGCTTTCGTGCCTCAGTGTCAATGATCGTAAAGTAAGCTGCCTTCGCAATTGGTGTTCTATGTCATATCTAAGCATTTCACCGCTACATGACATATTCCGCTTACCTACACGATATTCAAGACCGATAGTATCAATGGCAGTTCCCAAGTTAAGCTCGGGGATTTCACCACTGACTTATCAGCCCACCTACGCACCCTTTAAACCCAGTGAATCCGGATAACGCTTGCACCCTCCGTATTACCGCGGCTGCTGGCACGGAGTTAGCCGGTGCTTATTCTTCTGGTACCGTCAGCTGACCAAGAAAAGCCAGGTTTCTTCCCAGAAAAAAGAAGTTTACAATCCAGAGGACCTTCATCCTCCACGCGGCATGGCTGGTTCAGACTTGCGTCCATTGACCAATATTCCTTACTGCTGCCTCCCGTAGGAGTCGGGCCCGTGTCTCAGTGCCCGTGTGACTGGTCGTGCTCTCACACCAGTTACTGATCGAAGGCTTGGTGGGCCGTTACCCCGCCAACTACCTAATCAGGCGCACGCCCATCTTTAAGCGCCGGAGCTATAATAATTAAGTGATGCCACTCAATTATATTACGTGGTATTAATCCAAGTTTCCCTGGGCTATCCCACACTTAAAGGAAGGTTGCGTACGTGTTCCGCACCCGTTTGCCGGTCGCCGCCCAGTATTGCTACCTGCGATGCCCCTCGACTTGCATGTATTAAGCCTGCCGCTAGCGTTCATCCTGAGCCAGGATCAAACTCTCCATTGTAAATGAGTTTTGATCACTTAGCTAAATTCTCTAAAGAAAATTCAACGTTGTGTTCGTTAATTAAATTACGCTTTTGTTACTTACCATAACTGTTACATTATGTGCTGCTGCTTCCAAACTTTCAAAGATCTTTCGGCCTTACTTTTCCTTTTCAAACCGCCACTCTTTCAAGCGGGGTGCAAAGGTAAGTGACCATCGTATACTTACCAAATATTTCCTTAGGTTTTTTTTCGATTCTCATCTCATTTTCACCTAAACAATATTTGAAAGAACTTGCTGTTTCTGAATGGGTTGCAAAGGTATGAGGCCAATCTCTCTTCTCCAAATCTTTCTCCAAATTTTTACCTCTTTTTTTCTTCGTTTCAACCACCGTATTCTCTAAGAACTAACTGTTTTTCCGACCTCTTTTCTCACTCTCTTTTTCTTCTTTTCTATCGGGGGTGCGAAGGTAGCAGAGTTTGTATTTCTCACCAAACTTTTTATTATCTTTTTGCTACTTTTTTTTCGCTCTGTCTGATTAGTAAAGGGGAAAGAACTGTTCACTTTTTGAAGCGGGGTGCGAAGGTAGAGCGTTTATCATTTACCACCAAAACTTTTCTCATTTTTCCGCTCTCTTTTTTTTCTTCTACCTTTTTCAACCATGCAAAGAACTCAATCACTTTTAAACGGCTTTCTCTCTTCTTCTCTCTTTCTCTATCCGTTTTTCTCAAGCGGGGTGCAAAGATAAGCGTGTTTTGTTTTCTACCAAATCTTTTCAAAACTATTTTCATACCATCATCTGAAACTCAATACTGTAGCAGGTTTCAAAGAAAATATTTTTTGTCGCTTATTCCAGTTTTCCAAAATATCCATCGGGATATTCCACCTTTACTAACAGTAACCCATGACCGGGAACGGAAAAATCAGCACCTGTACAATCCTTCGCTTCTATAACTCTTCTCAATTCATCCAGCGTTATCTTTCCCCTCCCCGCTTTCAACATCGTTCCTGTTAATCCCCTCACCATTCCACGCAGGAACCTGTTTGCCTTTACTCTATATACAAGTGTATCCTCCCTCCTTACCCACTCACTGTATTTGATACTGCAATTGAATGTCTTTACCTGTGTATTCCTCTTACTGAAACTGGTGAAATCTGTATACTCTTTTATTATACCCGCAGCCTGTTGCAATACATCTTCATTTACTGTATATGGAAAGAAATAAGCGCGGTCTGCAATAAAGGGATCTTTTGCGCGGTATACGGTGTATTCATATTCCCTGGCAATGGCATCAAAACGGCAATGGGCATTATAGGGCATTTGCCGGATGCTGTGAATGGCGATATCCCCGGGGAGGATCGCATTTAAATTATAGATCGCGCGGTCAGGCACATTGAACTCCGCATCAAACTGGAAGAAGTTCTGCCGGGCATGCACGCCGGAATCGGTGCGGGAGGATCCTGTCAGGGGCACATGCTGCCTGAAATACACAGCCAGCGCTTTTTCCACTTCACTCTGGATGGTGAGCACATCGTCCTGCACCTGGAATCCTGCATAGCGGGTTCCTTTATAACTTACTTCAATGAAGTATCGGGCCATTATAATAGAGATTATCTGTTCAAACCGGGTCAGTCTTTGATCCTGACAAGCGTTTTAAAGCGGGCAATGTACGTTTCTTCGGTCAATAATGAGATGAGAGAACGGAATTCACTGGTATCTGCAGTAAAAGGATAGCACTGCTCAAAGAACCTGTACTGCGCCTCATCATTCATGAACAACTCGGAAAGGGCCCTGATCTGGCGGGTATAGATGCATTTGGATTTGAAAAGCTTTTTGGTACTCGCGAGCTTGCTATCGAGCGTAGGCTCATCCAGGATCTTCACACGCAGTTTATCGATATCGTTGTCAGTGGCGAAATTGGAACAATCGGAATTGATCATCACCATCTTCTTTTTATCTGTTTCAGGTTCTGCAGCGGTCTCTTTCTTTACAGCAGTTGTGCCGGAGGCTGCCACAACAGTATTCGCCGGTGCAGGCGTTTCTGCCGTATTGGGTAGAACTTTTACTGAAGTATCAGGAGCGGGATTTGATTTCGTCTGCGCTACTTCGCCCGGCCTGGTAACGGTCTGCTCACCTGCGAGGCTCTTAATTGTATCAGGATCGGCATCGATGATCACGGAAATAGTATCAACGCGGCCGGCGGAGCTGTCTGTAAACACCATACTTCTCCCTTTGGGCAGGATATAGTCTTTCACCATCGTCACCGTTGGTTTGGGTGCAGTATACACGAGGATAGGACCGGCCTCAACGGCCACTGCCGAATCTTTCACGGCGGTGAGCCCATTTGCAGCCATGGTGGAATCTTTTGTCTCAACTGCAATAGCAATGGCTGAATCCGCTACCACTACTGCAGAATCGACCATCACCTCTCCGCTATTGACTGCCATAGCTCCCTTCAGGGTATCGGCAACAGAATGCTGAACCAGTGCGGAATCCACGGTGGCCCCGATAGCATTGGCAGCCATTGCGGTGCTGTCTGTCACCCCTGCAATAGCACTGTCTTTTATTATAGTTGTATTCGCCGGAGCGGGAGCAGCATTGGCAAATACTTCCTGTTTTCCGGGAAGATCTTTTACTGAAGCCACATAAAGCACGGCGGAATCGTTCACAACGGCGGCCATCAAACTGGTGAAAGCGTCATCTTTCTTCCTTTCTCCATACCAGTTTACTTCAACGGCCTGACCGGCACGGGTGGATAACCGTTCTCCATTATCCCAGTTCACCAGCGTCCAGTTCTGATCGCCGGCGGGCTTCAGGGTAAAGCCAAGATCTTTCCGGTTGAAAGTGACCAGGAAGTTCTGTTCGGGATATTTGTTGCGGGGAAATCCTACCGATACCTGGTATGTACTATCGCCCAGCCCATGCACTACCAGGTTGCCCGCAGCGCTGGAGCTCCAGGTTTTATTGGACATGCGCACATAAAAAGGCTGTTTGTCCTCCGTTTGGATACACAGGAAATAACGATCCTGGGCTGAGAGCTGCACAGCAGAGAACAGATAAATAATTATGGCTAAAACAGTTCGCATCATAATGCGGTATGGATTGCTGATAAGCAAATCTACTTATTTGCAATTACCTTGCCGCCACTTGTACAGTTTTTTAGTAATATTAAGAAAGGCAGACTCTATCTTTACGCCACTTAAATTTTCATCATGAAGAAATTCCTTATTGGAGTATTAGCCCTCGCTACCGCGCAACAGCTTGCTGCGCAGGACCACGAGGCAGAAGCTCAGGACACATCCTGGAAGAAGGAGTACCGTGGAAGCTATACGATCATCAATGACCTGGTCCATACCAAAGTGGACGCGAAATTCGACTACGACAAATCCTACATGTACGGAAAAGTATGGATCACGCTCAAACCGCATTTCTATCCCACCGATTCACTTACCCTGGACGCAAAGGGAATGGATATCCATAAAGTGGCCCTGGTGAAAGGCAGCTCCACCACTCCGCTCAAATTCGGGTACGATGGCTGGAACCTGACTATCAACCTGGACAAAACCTACAAAAACAACGAAACCTATACCATCTATATAGATTATACGGCCAAGCCCAATGAAGTGAAAGTGCAGGGCAGTGCAGCCATTACAGATGCGAAAGGTCTTTACTTCATCAATCCAAAAGGCGAGGAAAAAGATAAACCCACACAGATCTGGACCCAGGGCGAAACCGAAGCCACTTCTGTTTGGTGCCCCACCATCGACAAGCCAAACATGAAGACCACACAGGAAACCATCATGACGGTTCCTGCCAAATTTGTGACCCTCTCCAACGGTAAAATGATCAGCTCCAAAAAGAATGCTGATGGCACCCGTACAGACCACTGGAAAATGGACCTCCCCCATGCTCCCTATCTTTTCTTCATGGGCGTGGGCGATTATGCCGTGATCAAAGACAGCTGGAAAGGGAAAGAAGTGAACTACTATGTGGAACATGAATTTGCTCCCGTTGCCAAAAAGATCTTCGGCAATACTCCGGAGATGATGACCTTCTTCTCAAAGATCACCGGCCTGGATTATCCCTGGGTAAAATATTCGCAGATGACTGCGCGCGACTATGTGAGCGGTGCCATGGAAAACACCACGGCAACCCTTCACCAGGAAAGCGCACAGCAGGATGCACGCGAACTGATCGATGGCAATGGCTGGGAAAGCACCATCGCACACGAGCTGTTCCACCACTGGTTTGGTGATTATGTTACCGCCGAAAGCTGGAGCAACCTCACCGTGAACGAATCTTTCGCCAACTACAGCGAAACACTGTGGGACGAATACAAATATGGAAAAGATGCCGGCGATGCCCAGAACTACAATGATATGGCGGGTTACCTGCAAAGCGGAAGCGAGAAGAAAGATCTCGTTCGTTTCCACTACCCCGACAAAGAATCCATGTTCGATGCCGTTAGTTACAACAAAGGCGGCCGCATCCTGCATATGCTTCGCAATTATGTAGGGAACGATGCATTCAACAAAGCCCTCAATGTATACCTCACAGAAAACAAATTCCAGGCTGCTGAAGCGCATAACCTTCGTCTGGCATTCGAAAAAGTGACTGGTCAGGACCTCAACTGGTTCTTTAACCAATGGTATTTCGGCGATGGCCATCCTTTGCTGGATATCGATTACCTGTACAACGAGAATGCAAAGACCGTTCAGGTGATCATCAAACAAACACAGAAAACAGGAAAAGTATTCATCCTGCCGATCGCTATCGATGTTTATAATGGCGCTAAAAAAACACGCCACAATGTTTGGGTGAAAAATGCAGTGGACACTTTCACATTCTCCTACACCAGCAGACCTGAACTGGTGAATGTGGATGGCGACAAGATCCTGCTGGCCATCAAGAAAGACAACAAGACGCTGGATAATTATATACACCAGTACAAATATGCCGGGCTGTACCTGGACCGTCGTGAAGCCATTGAGTTTGCACAAAAGAACCAGGACAATTCCAAAGCACAGGAATTACTGAAACTGGCTTTGAAAGATAAGTACCACGGACTGCGCATACTCACGGCCACCAGACTGGATTTCAAGAACAGCGCGCTCAAATCCGCTGTTGAACCGATCCTGGCCGACCTGGCAAAGACAGATCCCAAATCAACCGTTCGCGCAGCTGCCATCTCAGCGCTCGTCAACTATGATAACGCAGCTTACAATGCTATCTACGCGAAAGGCATTACCGATTCTTCTTACAGCGTAGCAGGTGCATCACTGGAAAACCTGTCGAAGAAAGATAAGGCCGCTGCCCTCGCTGCTGCGAAGAAGATCGCCTCCGGCGGAAAGCTGAAAGGCGCCATGACTGAATCTGTACTGAAAGTACTGGCCCAGTCCGGCGACGAAAGTTCCTTTGAACTGGTAGCAAATACTTTCGATGAAATGCCTTTGTCCAATGCCAAGTTCAACCTCCTGCCTCCTTTTGCCGAGTACCTCGGTAATGTGAGCAATACTGCCAACTTCAAAAAAGGCATTGATGCCATTATCAAATTCAGGGAAGTGCTGAAGCCTTACGGTTATGAGCAAGTGGTGAACAATTTCCTGATGAATGCCACTCTGAAGAAGAAAGAAGCTGCCCTGGCAGCTGCCTCCGATAAGAAAGCGCTGCAGGAGCAGATCGATTACCTGAAAACACAGGTTCAGGGAGAAAAGAAAGGATTCTAATCTTTTTAATACTCATTATAAAAGCCTGGCTGACAGACCGTTAGCCGGGCTTTTTTATTTTTGGATGATTTAATCAAATGATTACCAAGCAATTGGAAGCGCCGGATGGTACCTTAGTTGCTGCTGAATGGGGGATTAGTTGCTGCTGAGTGGTACTCAGAGGTATGCGGGGGTGTAGTCTGAGACTAGTATGGGAGTAGTCTGAAAGTAGTACGAAAGTAGTATGATAGTAGTGAAATACTGGCTTTTTAAACGGGGAGAGTACTGAGATAGTACTGAGACAGTAGTATGAAGGTAGTGAAAGGGGCTCTTCGAATTTACCAATCACCACTTGATCCGCCTCCGCCGCTATCGCCGCCGGAATCACCTCCGCTGCTGCCACCATCGAAACCTCCGAAGTCGGAACTTCCTGAACTGTAATCATTGCTGCTGCCAGTGTTCCAGCTGCCGGCATTGTTATCGTTATTATCGGTTTTGTTGGAATTACTGAACCATTGATGGAGTAACCAGCCGGCAAATAATCCTCCAAAGAGGGAAGTTCCTGCTGACCGGGTGTTATCATATGAGCGATAACCACCACCGGAGTAAACCCCTCCGCTGTTCCTGTTTTTCATTATTGCAGAAAAGATAGCGATACCAAAGATCAATATTATAAACACAATGGCTACACGAAAACCGGAACCCAAACCGGAATTGGTTTCGCCCACATGAGTATTCTGAGTTGCGTAGTCGTAGGATGTGGGCGTTGGCACACTACCCTGTAAACTTTCGGTTGCACTTGCGTGCTGTACTGTGTCTGGAAAGGATCTTATCGCTAATTCCATCAATGAGTTGGTGGCTTTATCCAGTCCTTCAAAATATCTGGATCCTTTGAAAGATGGGCCGATATCTTCTTTGATGATGCGTGCGGCTTCTTCATTGGTAACAACTGATTCCAGGCCGTATCCCACTTCGATCCTGATCTTCCTGTCTTTAATGGCAGCGAGTATCAGCAGTCCATTATTCTCATACTTTTGTCCGATTCCCCAGTTATTGAAAAGCTTGTTGGCAGTTTCTTCCAGGTTGCGGCCATTGAGGGAAGGGATCAATACCACTGCGATCTGGGTGGATGTTCTGTTATCGAAATCCACCAGTTTCTTTTCCAGTTTTTGTCTTTCTGCTTTCGACAACGCATGCACATGATCGTTCACCAGTTGTCTGGGCCTGTTTTCGATAATGGAATCCAGGTCCTGTGCAAACGCGTGGAGGCTGCAAAACAAAACTGCAATAATTGTAAACAACCGTTTCATATAAACAGTTATTGGTTCATAAAGGTCTAAAAAAAGCGGGACCATACGATCCCGCCTGAATAATTTACCAGCTGCCGCTTGCGCCGCCACCGCCGCCGCTTCCTCCGCCGAAGCCTCCGAAGCCGCCGCCTCCACCGGACCAGCCGCCACCGCCGCCGCCTGACCAGCCTCCGCCACCACCGGGCCAGAAGATGGTAGGACCAACGCCACGATAGCCCCTGCGACTCATAAAGCCGCCACCGCCGCCGCCGCCAATGCTGCTGATTATTATAATAAAGATGATGATCCCAATGATTCCAATGATACCGTTGTTATTCTTCTTGCCGCGTTTATTATAATCCTTGGGCGCTTTGTATTCGCCTGCTGCCGCTTTGATCAGCGATGCGGCCGCTGCGGAAAGTCCCTGGTAATAATCGCTGCTCCGGAAATTGGGTGCGATATCATTACGGATGATCTGACTGGCTGTGATATCCGGGATAGCGCCTTCAAGGCCATATCCCACTTCGATCCTCACCTGACGGTCATCAATAGCCGCTAAGATCAGGATACCGTTATTGGTTTTCTTGTTACCGATTCCCCATCCCCGCAGGATCTTCAGGCCTGTTTCTTCAATGGGGTGATTATCGCCCAATGTTTTCACCAGCACTACTGCAATCTGGTTGGATGTGGAGTCGTCGTAGGCAACCAGTGTTCTTTCCAGGTTCTGTTTCTCCTCTTCGGAGAGCACGCCTGCATAATCATTTACCAGTTTGGTGGGCTTTGTCTGGATGATCTTTTCAATATCCTGGGCCCAACCAGTGGCAATGATCAACAGAAAGGAAAGTAAAAAAAGAAATCGCTTCATCTGTATACTGGTTTACCTGCCGAAGACAATATCATCCGGCAATTCATTTTTATCATTGTCCCTGTCGTACGGGAAGTGTGTATGCAATGCATCGCCTACATCCGTTACTACCTGCACCACTGCATCAGCAACATGGTTCTCTTTGAAATGACGACGCATGGCCGTGACTTCATTGTTCCAGAACACGTCGCCTACTTTGCGATGGATGCCGCCATCGGCGAGGATAGCAAACTGATGATCTTTCACCGCCAGGTAAACGAGTACTGCGTTGTGATCATCTGTCTGGTCCATTTTCAGTCCCAGGAAGATCTCAGTAGCCCTGTCCAGCGGATCTACGTAGCGGCAACGGCTTTCCACGAACACGCGTACTTCGCCGCTTGTTCTGCGTTCTGCTTCTTTGATCGCATCAGTGATTCGCTGTTGTTCTTCTGGCGTGAAGAAAACAGGTTTTCGGAAGAAAGAAAATAATGCCATGTAAGTAGTTCAGGGTTGATTAGAATTTTACTTCTGGCGCTCTTTCTGCTCCGGGATCGGCTTTGAAAGGTTCTTTCACGCGGAAACCGAACATACCTGCAAAGAGGTTATTGGGGAATCTGCGGATGGTTGTATTGTAACCCTGAACGGCAGTATTGAAATCGTTACGGGAAACTTTGATACGGTTCTCTGTGCCTTCCAGTTGTTTTTGCAGGTCCATGAAATTCTGGTTGGCCTTCAGGTCAGGGTACCTTTCAACGGTCACCAGCAGTCTGCTGAGTGCGCTGCTTACTTCGCCCTGTGCCTGTTGGAATTTCTCCAGATTTTCAGGAGTGAGATTGTCTGCATTCACCTGCACGGAAGTGGCTTTAGCTCTTGCCTCGATCACTTTGGTGAGGGTTTCCTGCTCAAAGTTGGCATATCCCTTCACGGTATTCACCAGGTTGGGGATCAGGTCTGCACGACGCTGGTAGTCACTCTGAACGTTTGCCCATTTTGCCTTCACATCTTCATCGAGCTTGATCATATTGTTATAGCCATTGCAACCGCAACCGCCGAGAATGAGAATGATGAAAACTACAATGATGAGAACAAGATTACGGGATTTCATTTTGTATAATATTTGATTACGTATTAAAATTAACAATTTTGGATCAAGGTCAAATTAAAATCTGATAAGCATTTTGGGGTATCCCCCTCCGGGAGCCGCCAACCTTCTGCGGCACAGTTTTCGTATCATTAGTATATCACTCTTCAATATTATTACAATGAAACCATCCTTTTTGCTCCTGCTGCTTACGCTGCTTACGATGCTTGCCTGCAAGCGAGATAATGATCCTCCTCAAAATCCTGTGGCATTGACAGACAAGGTGTTGGCGGAAAATCTCCGGTTGCCCTGGGAAATACTCTGGGGACCTGATAATCATATCTGGATGACAGAGCGCGGCGGGCGCATCAGCCGCGTGAACCCGGCTACCGGCGCGGTTTCTCCGTTGCTTACCATCAGCGAGGTGGTGGAACAGGGCGAAGGCGGGCTGCTGGGCATGGCCCTTCATCCGGATTTCAATGCCAACCCGCAGGTGTTTATTGCCTATAATTATGATAATGGTGGTTACAGGGAAAAGATCGTTCGTTACAATTACAGCAATGGTAGTCTGACCAATGCCGTTACCATCCTTGACAATCTTGCAGCTGCGCGTAACCATAACGGTTGCAGGCTTGTATTCGGTCCCGATAAAAAACTGTACATCAGTACAGGCGATGCAGAGAACCAAAGTTCTGCGCAAAATACATCTTCCCTCAATGGAAAGATCCTCCGGATAGAAACCGATGGCAGCATTCCATCCGATAATCCTATTGCCGGCAGCGCAATCTGGAGTACCGGGCATCGTAATGCGCAGGGACTGGTGTGGCATAACAATATTTTGTACAGTTCCGAACATGGACCCAGTAATGATGATGAGATCAATATCATCCAGAAAGGAAGGAATTACGGATGGCCGAATGTGCATGGCTTCTGCAATACCAGTGCAGAACAAACTTTCTGTGCAGCCAACAATGTGGCGGAGCCGCTGCAGGTTTGGACTCCTACTATTGCTACCTGCGGATTGGAATTCTATAATAAGGATCGTATTCCGCAGTGGAAGAATTCATTACTGCTTTGCACGCTCAAAGGCAGTACACTGTATCAGCTGGAGCTCAACAATGCAGGTACCAGTATAACCAATACCGTTACTTTCCTGGCAAATAAGTACGGTAGGCTAAGAGATATTTGTATTTCACCGGAAGGTAAAGTGTATGTGTGTACGAGTAATACGAACAATGATAAGATAATAGAGATAGACAGAACAGAAACGGAATAATCAGGGTGTGCCCAGTCACTCGCCGGGAGGCGAGCGATTGGCGGCAGCGAAATAAAAAAGTGCAGCCTGTGAAAGCTGCACTTCAATTTTTTATGGAAAGATAATTACGCTTTCACAGCAGCGATGCCGGGAAGCTCTTTTCCTTCAAAGTATTCCAGCATGGCGCCGCCGCCTGTGGATACATAACTTACTTTATCGGTGAATCCGAACTGGTTCACAGCGGCAACAGAATCGCCACCACCTACGAGTGAGAAAGCACCGTCCTGCGTTGCTTCCGCCACTGCAGTAGCGATGGTTTTGGTTCCGTGCTGGAATTTCTCCATTTCGAATACGCCCATGGGGCCGTTCCAGAGAATGGTTTTCGATTGTTTGATCACGTTAGTGAACTGCTCACAGGCATTGGGGCCGATGTCCAGTCCCATCCAGCCGTCTGGGATATTATTGCTGGGTGCTCCGGAGGTTTCTGCGTTGGCGTCGAACTTGTCTGCGATGGTAGAATCGGAAGGCAGGTGGATGCGAACACCTTTCGCTTCTGCTTTTTTCAGGAGATCCCTTGCTGTTTGCAGGCGATCATCTTCACAAAGTGAATTACCGATCTTGCCGCCCTGTGCTTTCTCGAAGGTATAGGCCATCCCGCCGCCGATGATGATATCGGTAGCGCGTTCCAGGAGATTTTCAATGATGAGGATCTTGTCAGACACTTTTGCGCCGCCGATGATGGCGGTGAAAGGTTTTTGTGCCTGGTGGAGTACTTTTTCCGCGCTGGCTACTTCGCCTTCCATGAGGAGGCCGAACATCCTTTTGTCTTTGGGGAAGAATTGCGCGATCACTGCTGTGGAAGCGTGGGCGCGGTGTGCGGTGCCGAAGGCATCGTTCACATATACATCGCCGAGTGCCGCGAGTTTTTTAGCGAAGCCTTCATCACCTTTCTCTTCTTCTTTGTAGAAGCGAAGATTTTCGAGGAGGAGGACTTCGCCTGGTTTCAGCATGTTGGCTGTCAGCACAGCCTGTTCACCGATGCAGTCGTTGGCAAACAGTACAGGCGTTCCACCGAGGATGTCTGAGAGATGTTTTACCAGGTGCTTCAGTGAATATTTATCAGAAGGACCGTCTTTCGGTCTGCCGAGATGGCTCATGAGGATCACGCTGCCACCATCTTTCAGGATCTTCTGGATGGTAGGTACAGCGGCTTTCATGCGGGTATCGTCGGTAATCTGAAATTCTGCATTGAGGGGTACGTTGAAGTCTACGCGCACCAATGCTTTAAGTCCTTTGAAGTTGAATTGGCTGAATGTTGACATATTTTCTTTTTAAGAGAAGAAAAAAGGAACCACAACAAAGCAGGCGTCATGCAAATCATGTACCTGCCTGTTGTGGTTCGAATATGTTAAAAACGAGAGAGATTATTTGCTGATGAGGCCAGCGAAATATTTCACGGTACGAACGAGCTGGCTAACATAGCTCATTTCGTTATCGTACCAGCTCACTACGCGAACGAGTTGGGTATCGCCAACAGTTTGTACGCGTGTTTGAGTAGCGTCGAACAGTGATCCGAAGTGGATACCGATGATATCGCTGCTCACGATCTCGTCTTCAGTGTAACCGAAGCTTTCGTTTGAAGCTGCTTTCATAGCGGCGTTCAGTTCATCAACGGTAGTTTTCTTATTGAGGACAGCGGTAACCTCAGTGAGAGAGCCGGTGAGAACGGGAACACGCTGAGCGGAGCCGTCGAGTTTTCCTTTCAGGTTAGGCAGAACCAGGCCGATGGCTTTGGCTGCGCCAGTGCTGTTGGGAACGATGTTCTGAGCTGCTGCGCGTGCGCGGCGCAGATCACCTTTGGGGTGAGGGGCGTCCTGAGTATTCTGATCGTTCGTGTAGGCATGGATGGTAGTCATGAGACCATTCACGATACCGAATTGTTTGTCCAGTACATCAGCCATTGGCGCGAGGCAGTTGGTGGTGCAGGAAGCACAGCTGATGATGGTTTCAGAACCGTCGAGAATATTGTGGTTAACGTTGAACACGATTGTTTTGAGATCGCCTGTAGCGGGTGCAGAGATCACAACTTTTTTGGCGCCTGCAGTGATGTGAGCGGCAGCTTTGTCTTTATCAGTGAAGAAGCCAGTGCACTCGAGAACCACGTCCACACCGTGTTGTCCCCAGGGAATATCGGCAGGATTCTTTTGAGCATAGATCTTCACTTCGTCACCATTCACTATAATGGAGTTCTCAGTGGATTTAACTTCAGCGTCGAATCGTCCCTGAGCGCTGTCGTACTTCAGGAGGTGAGCCAATACTTTGGGACTGGTGAGGTCATTGATAGCAACAACGTCGATCCCTTCCATTTTGTAGATTTGGCGATAAACCAAACGGCCGATACGGCCAAAACCATTGATCGCCACTTTAACAGTACTCATTGTGAGGTGAAATTTTAATGGTGAAAAAATGCGGAGCGAAGTTAAAGATTTGCAGTCAATTACATTAAGATTTCGAGGAAATGCAGCGCGAGTAAGCCTTCGCAAGATTTTGAAATGATTTGAAAGCGGTATGGTTGAAAATTTTCTACATTTTTTTACTTTTTATTTGGCTGAAATGGCCTCCCCCCCTATCTTTGCACTCCCTTACAACGCCGCGTTCGTCTAAGGGTTAGGACACCACCCTTTCACGGTGGTGATACGGGTTCGAATCCCGTACGCGGTACAGGTTAAAAGTCGCTCCGAGAGCGACTTTTGTTGTTTTATGAATTAATAAACTCTGTTTTAGAATACATCCGCTTACAATAAATCAAGGATCAAAATAAATCTACTGGTTTTATTTGCAGAAAATCCTGCCAGGGGTATCCAGCATTCCCAACCAACAAAACTTTATCGGGATTAAATGCTTTTTTAAACGCAGACATTCCGGAAGAAGTTTGCGCAACACCACTTTTTACTTCAATCGCAATAACTTTCCCTTTTTTTTCCAATACAAAATCCACCTCTTCATTTCTCTCCCTCCAATAATAAAGCGAAAATCCATCTGTTATCGAATGATTGATCAAATGAGCGCCAATAGCGGATTCAACAATTCTCCCCCAATCACCAGGTCTGATGAGTATATCATTGAACAAATCATTGCTATTGGCACTGATCAATGCCGTATTATGAACCTGAAATTTAGGACTCGAAGATCGTTTGTGAATGAGGTTAGTTGAATATTTTTCAATGCCAGCTAACAACCCTGCTGTATTTAACAAGTCCAGGTAATGTGACAGCGTAGTGGTATTTCCTGCATCTTGTAATTGCCCCATCATTTTGGTAAAAGATAATATCTGACCAGAATACATACACCCCAGTTCAAAAAGACGCTTCATCAATGCAGGCTTATCAATCCTGGTCAGCATTAGTATGTCGCGGGAAATACTCGATTCAATAAGAGATTGCTGAACATAAGATTTCCATCGTTGTTCCTCGTTAATCAATGAAGCAGAACCGGGATAACCTCCAAACCAGGCGTATTGATTACTATTCCAATCAAATGCCTGCTGCATTTCCAGAAAAGACCAATGCCCCATATAGGTAGTTTCAAATCGTCCCGCCAAAGACTCAGTAAGTCCTTGCTGTAACAATAGACGAGATGATCCCAACAATATTACTTTTAGTCCTCTGTTAGAACGAGTATCGTTGTCCCATAAAAGTTTTACTGTTTCGCTCCAGTTACTTATTTTTTGGATTTCATCAATAACCACCAGAAACTCCTGTGACTCTTCCTGATCCATTCTTAAGCGTGCAATTTCCCACTGCTGTTCCAGCCAAACACTATTAGATGCAGCCACGGCATCTGCCGAAGCAAAATGGCTAGGCAGCTTGATTTTTTGCAGCAATTGCCCAATCAGAGTCGTTTTGCCTACCTGACGCGGACCAAAAAGCACCTGAATAAATCTCCGCGGCTCTTGCACTCTACTTGCAATCACTTGTAAATGAGGACGTTCGAACATTTTTTACAAATTACTCAACGTATTGAGTAAAGTTACTCAAACTTTGAGTTGATTAAGCAGGTTTTCCAAAAATTGATTAAGAATGGTTGATAAGTGAAAGAGGTGCAGGAAATCCTTCTTGCTGATCAACAGATGATTTTCTCATTGCTTTTCTAAAAAGAATTTCTGATTATTTCTCTTTCTCCTATATTTGCACCCCCTTACAACGCCGCGTTCGTCTAAGGGTTAGGACACCACCCTTTCACGGTGGTGATACGGGTTCGAATCCCGTACGCGGTACAAGCACGGGCTGATCCACCAGGATCAGCCCGTTTTCCTTTTTTAATCAACGCCAGCAAACCTGGCTGTTCTCTATGCATTCAGCAATCCCAATATCCCCTCATTATTTATGATCACCATTCCCTGCCGGTCTTCAGTAATGCCACGCTCCAGCTTGTACGGATAACGCGGGCGCAAGCCTTCCATAATTGTTGGCATATATACAAATTGAATATTGCTTTTCCCCTGTAACGCTGCCCCTACCTCTATGATATGTGTAGATACGATAAAGAGACAATTGGAATAATCCGCAAACCCTTCCGTAACTGCCAGCGTACCATCATAGGCATCCTTTACATTAGTGCCCTTGAAAAGCTCATCAAACATCAGCAATAGCCGCTTGCCACTGGCAGCGGCCACTGCTGCCTGTTTTACCCGAACCACCTCTGCATAAAAATGGCTATACCCCAATCCGATATTATCTGCTACATTGATACTCGAATACAATCCTTCCCTTACAGAAAATTCCATACTGGCTGCCGATACAGGGAAACCCATATGAGCCAGATAGAAGTTGATGCCGATAGCCTTCATCAATGTAGATTTACCAGCCATATTAGCACCTGTCAAGAACAATACATTGGAAGCACCATCCATTTTCAGATCATTGCCTACAGCTTTGTCTACACAAGGGTGCGCTAAATTCTTTGCTTCGAGTTTGTTTGCAGATGCAGACAATGCTTTCGCATAATGGAAGCCTTTAGCAGCTGCTGTATTACCTACAGTGATATTCACATCCAGTTCACTGATGAATTGCAGTACAGCCACCAGCTTATCTTTCATTCGGCCTTTCAGCAGGAACTCATACCCCGCAAGCGTTTTCACAGGAAGCGCCTGGTAGATATCGATCAAACGCAACTTTTCCAGCTCCGGCGTTTCCAGCATTTCTTTGATTGCAAGGAAACGATCTTTATAAGGGCTCTCAATTTTTGAAAGAGGCTCAACAAACTGAAAACATTTATTCACCGTAACAATAGTGGCCTGCAACCCCTGCATCATTTTTTTAAAGCGCTCATCGCGGGTAATGGAAGAAAGTATCTTTTTGATCAGTGTGACTGTAAAGACCAATGCCTGATTCTTACTGGCTTCCGTATCTACATATTCACGCATAATGGTCAACTGGGAAGTATCGAATGGGAAAGCCAGTTGTTGTTCCTGAAAGAAACGAAACACACTGCTCCGTTCATTGATAGCATCTGCATCCTGTAAAGGATTACGGAACATCTGATCCAGCAGTTGTTCGCCACCACGGGTCTTTACCTGATTGAATAAACCATACACGGATCCCTGCCGGAACTTCCCCAGAATATTCAGTTCTTCGATTGTTTGTTTGTCGTTGTTAAACATGGGCCGTTGAAATTTGAGTGCTTTCTTTTTTTCCTGTTGCCAGAATGTCCAGTATGCCTTCATTGCGAATGATGATCATTCCGTGGCGGTCGTCGGTAATACCCGATTCCAGTTGATAAGTGTATGCTGGTACATTACCGTTCATACGGGTGGGCAGGTAACGGAAGTCTATATTATTGGTTGCTTGCAGTTGATCGCCTGCTTCAACGATATGTGATGAGACGATGAACATACTATTTCGTTTACGGGCAAATCCTTTGATCACTGCAACTGTGGCTTCGTGCGCATCTTTTACATTGGTGCCCCTGAACAGTTCATCAAAGAGTATAAAGAAGGAACCGTCGCCGTCTAATTCCTGCGCCATTTTTTTCACGCGCAACACTTCTACATAAAAATGGCTGGCGCCGATGCCGAGGTTGTCAGGAAGATTGATGGTAGTGTAAATTCCATCCAGCACAGAAAATTCCATGGAGGCCGCTGCTACCGGGAAGCCCATGTGTGCGATATAGAGTGCGGTGCTCAGCGAACGCAGGAAAGTTGATTTGCCGGCCATGTTGGCGCCTGTGAGGAAAAGCACATTTTTAGCATCGTGCATGTGCAGATCATTCGGCACGGGTTTTTTCAGGGAAGGATGGTACACGCCTTCCAGGTTCAAAACTGCTTTACCTTTTTCCAGGGCTTTGGGAAAAACGAATTTCCGTTCGACGGCAGTCTTTGCAACGGACATATACACGTCCAGCTGATAAATGGCTTCCAGCAATTGCTTCACTTTATCAGTTTGTGCTACGCGGAACAACGCATCAAAAGCAGTAACGGCACTATAAGACATCCTTCCTTTTTCTGATTCTTTCAATACTGGCTCAAACACCGGGGCCGTAATCAGCTTCAATATGCTTTCGCGTTCCTCAGTGTACGCATCGATCCTTTTTAATTCCGGTTGGTCCATAAAAGAAAACGTTACCCGGAATACTTCAATGATGGCGCCGACCCCGCTCTGGATTTCCTTTTCGCCCAGTGCCACCTGGTTTCCTTTAGCCTTGATTTCGGTTTCAGTATAGCTCAGGTATTTTTCGGCAGTATCGAAAACGGAAGTATGATAAGGAAACCGGATGTTCAAACGGGCGAAGTGCTCAATGATACTACTTCTCCGGTTGATGGCCTGCTTGTCTGAAAGAGGGTGACGGAACATTTCACTCAGCAGTGTTTCACCTCCGCGCGTATGTACATGATTATAGATATCGATGATACCGCCCCCGTTCTTTTTTCCAAATAGTTCCAGGTCACTGATGGTCTGCTCATCTGTTCGCAGTAGTTTCATTGCATTATTTTTATCTGATAACTATTTTCTTTTTCTCCTGATCAGGATGATCGAACCCGTCAGCAAGAGAATGCCGGGTAATACCCATATGAGGATTGTCTTTTGAATTTTAGCTGCTTTTTCGGAGATATCCAGCAATATATCCTCCTCTTCTTTTTTTGATAGTCTAACCGGGAAATGATTATCGGTAAGCCAGCTATGGGCGCCTCTTGCAAATCGCAGGTTCGATTCACCCAACCTTAAATTGCTGAGAAAATCAGCACTTCCGCAAACAACGATTCGCTGCTCTTTTTGCCGGATGTTTCGTGTCAGCCGTACTGCTGTTGTGAAAGTGTCCTGCATTCTGTCTCCGGCCCTGGGGTTGAACTGCGGCAGCGTAGAGTCTACAACAAGATCCCCGGCTTTGAGCCATGTTCGTCCCTGCTGCGTTAGAAGTAAAGGACGTATTGTATACGCACCCGGCTGTTGTGTAATGCCTGTAACGGTGGGCATTCCGAAGCCAGGAACGGCTGCTTCAAAAGATAGATTGCGGGCTTCAGCAGTTGTTAATGCTACTACCTTATCGGGCGTTTCATCATACGTGGGTTGAACAAGCTGACCATCGAGTAATTGGACTCCCAGTTGACGCAACAGTGGATTCAATACATATTGTTTACCGGGTTTGCCGAGGATGATCATACGGCCACCATCATCGAGATAATTTCTGATCTTTTCCTGTACTACTGTGCTCAGTTCCATTACCGGATCAGGCAACACAAGTGTGGCCATATCTTTTGGAATATTTTGTATGTTCAGATTTAGCGTGTCTACATCCAATCCCATGTTTACAATGGAACCACGCACACTTTTGTCGGCGAGTTTGAAAAAGCCCCGTTCTCCCATTTTACGGATATCACGCTCCAGTTCGCCATTGAGAAAATACACTTTCGAAATTTTTTCGGGCTCTTGTAATCGCTTCAATACCGATGCAATAATGTATAAATCGGGCCAGCACGTAGGATCATCCAGTGTTCGTAAAAATTCAGTGCGACCTTTGTATTTTAATTGCATTACCATACGATTGCCTTCTGGCCGCAGGTCAATGAGTTTACGGATGGCAGCCGGCGATTTGAACAGCTTGAAGTCGATATCCAGTTTCTCCCGTTCTGCTACCCTGGCTGCAATCTCGTCTACGGATTTACCAGGGTATTTGTGAAACCAGCTGCTATCGGCTGTTGCGGGATCAATATCATAGAAATATTCATAGTTGAATTGAATGTCTGGTTTAAAACGCAGGATCGGATCCCACAACTGGGTAAGGTAATCAGGGTTGCGCGCCTGCGGAAATCCGCGTGGTACTCTTGAAGTGGTGCTTAACAAGTTGGTATAAAGTGTTACTTCGAGTGAACTGTCTTCCATTTTTTTAAGCATATTCCGCAGTTCAATAGGAATAGTATTGCTTTCGGGAGCAGTGGTGTCCCAATAACCGTTCAATATGGGCCGGGAACTTGTATAACCTGCCATCAGGGCGATCATCATTACCAGCATATATCTGCCGAAAGGAATATACCAGGGTTTGGATTCCCGTTCAGATCGTAGTTTGATGATGGTAAAGCACACGAACATAGCAGCTATCACCAGGAAATAAACGATGTCCCTGGTTTCTACGAGGCCAAGCATCATTTTTTGTGTGCGGTTTTGCAGGGAAAGGAACCAGGTCAGGTCTCTGATAAGATCATATTTCTGCCAGAGCAATCCGATTTTGTCCAGTAAAAACAGCGTGATGAAAACTCCCAATGCTGCAATGATGGAATGGGTTGAAAGAGCAGACATCAAAAGCCCGATAGAAGAATAGGCACATACCAGCAGGTAGAAACCCAGTATACCGGAAATGAAAAGACCTCTGTCTTCATCACGGATATTGAAAGCGCCAATGATCATCAGTAAACAGATGACTGCTACCAGCATTAGCAGATAAAGGATCATCCCAAGGTATTTTCCCAGTACTATTTGCCGGATCGCTGCGGGGGAAGAACTTAGTAGTCTCATCGTTCCTGATTTTCTTTCACGACTGATCAATCCCATGGTGAGCAAGGGGATGAAGAGGTACAAATAGGAAACTGCATTTTGATAAACACGTTCAAAAAGCCGGGAGGTTAAAAACCCCGGATGCCAGTGCCAGGCCGGGTTGCTGTTGTTAATCATGATCTCCTGGTAATTAGCCATCTGATGCAACGGGGAGGCATAAGCGATAGTATTGAATATGAAAAAAACGATCAGGGCACACCAGGCGATGGGCGAGTAAAAGAGATAGCGCAATTCGTTCTTTGCGATGGTAAGAATCAGGCGCATGTAATGTATTTTTATCAGGAATAATTTTTCGAAATGTGTTTGCTGTTGCGGGAATGGCGCCAGGCTTATTTTCTTTTTCGCCGGATCAATAAAATGATACCAAGTAGTAGGATCAGTGAAGGAATTACAAAGATATAGAGCAGTTTTTCCAACCGGGTCCAGCCGGGCGTCATGGTAAGCCAGTTATCCTGTGCTACAGGAAAGGTCAGATAAACAGGATAACGGTTATCGCTGAGCCAATAGAAAACGGAACGGATCATCGTAAAACCGCGCCCTGTGTTTGCCCTTAATTTACCTGCCAGATCAGCATCTCCCATCACTACAATACGCTGTTCTTTACCATTGACCAACCGGCTCAACCGGATCCCCAACGGGTAACTGCTTTCTTTCAGATCCCCCTCTTCAGGATTGAACAGCGGAGCAGTTGAGTCCGTTACCAGCTTTCCCATTTTCTGCCAAACCTTTTCAGGTTGTGTCATTAACAAGGGGAATATACTAAAGCCGCTATCGCTGTGATAGGTAATGCGGCTAACCTTCTCCGTCATATCGAAAATGGTGTCTCCTTCGGGCAACTGATTGTTGTTTATTGCCAGAAAATTGGTATATAATTGGTTGAGTCCTTCCGGCCCCAGCTTGTATGCTTCAGGAGCTTTGTAATATTTTATTTTGTCGGGTGTTTCGTGAAAGCTTGGCTGCACCAATTGACCAGGCATCAATTGCACACCAAGCTGCTGCAGCAATGGATTCAGAACCTGTTGTTTGCCCGGTTCACCAAGAATGAACAGATTGCCTCCTTTACGAATGTAGTGGTTCAACTTCTCCATCACAACCGGCTGCAGGTCTACTTTAGGGTCTGCGAGTACCAATGTGGTCATGTCTTCTGGTATCCCTTGTGTGGAAAGGTTCAATGTATCCATATCGAATCCGAGGGGATACAATGAATTCATCCAGGCATATTCACGCTCTCCGAATTTGAGGATGCTCCGTTCGAGCTGACCGGTAATAAATCCCAGTCTTGGCATTTTATTACCGGTGAGACGATTGAAAGCCGCATTGAAAGCCGGTTCACTGGCAGACTGGGTATTGGCAAAAAGAGGAGGCCCCGTCTGATACGGAAAGTAATTGATGAACACAGAGCGTCCCTTCCAGCTTAACTTTGTTCCGAGGCGATAGTTCAGTGAATCGAGATCTACTATCTTTTTTACTTCTTCTGGTCCCATAAAGAGCGCCGAGTCTACATATTGTGTACGCGCTACGAGCCCTGCAATTTGTTTCAGTGTCTTACCCGGAAAAGTGTAGAACAAGGTACTGTCGCCCGGACGCACGGCGTAGTAGTATACATATTTGAACCGGATATCTGGTTTAAATCGCCGGTAAGGTTCCCACAGATCCATATACCTATTGATGTTCTGAGGATAGCCAATATTGTAGTACTCTTCACTGCTATGGAAAAGATTGGTATACAGGGTTACTTCCAGGGGGCCATCTCCAAAGGCTTTCAGTTGCTGCTGTGTGATGGGATGAAGGGTATTGATATCTCTTGCTGAAGCATCGAGGTAGACTACTGCGGACTGGCGCGAAGACAGATAACCAACAGTCAAAGTAAGTGTGATAACCGCCAGGTATTTTCCTGCCTTCTGGTACCATGCTCCGGACTGCATTTTGCCTTTCAGTATCAATAAGGTGAAAGACATGAACATCATGATAATCGACAGGTAGTAAATGATATCCTTCGTTGTAATTAAACCTTTCAGCAACCTTCCGCTACGATTCTTCAGACTTAAAAAATAAGTGAGGTCTCTTACAAAAGCATGCTCCTGCCATAACTCATGAACATTCGCCAGAATGGTCAGAATAACAAAACTGATAATGGCAGACACGATCGGGTATCGGGTAAGGCTCGATGTAAAAAAGCCGATTGCAGCGTAAGTAGAAAGCAGCAGCCATACACCCAAAGCTGCCGACAACATCAATCCATAGTCAACAGATTTGATGTCGAAAGCAGCGGTTATTAAAAACACGGACAGTATCAATAAGAACAACAAATTGAAAAGACAAATGCCGAGGTATTTTCCCAATACGAGCTGGCGCATCCGCAAGGGAGAAGAATACAACAACTTGAATGTACCGTTATTGAATTCCCTGCTGATCACACTCATGGTGAGTAATGGAATGAACAGGTACAGGTATTTAAGTACATCCGCGATCATACCTGATGTCGGATGTGTGATGAACCCTTCTGTAAGTGATACATTCCTGAGATGGACCAGCCAGGGTTTTTCCTGAAATATATTGTACATCCTTGGCCCCATCTGATACACACGGCCCACGTAGTAAAACGCGCAAAGGAGCCAAAATATGACCAATAGAAACCAGGCCACCGGTGTATAGAACAGGTTTCTCAACTCATTCTTTGCTATTCTGAAAATCAGTTTCATCCGAATCCTTTTAAGAGTTTTTGTTGACCGGAATTTCACATGAACAGGCACCCGTTTGAGAAAACCGGCTATTCATGTGAACACAAAAGATCACCTGTCCGTCTCCGTTGGTAAGACAGTAATTTTGTGTTTCATTAAATCTATTATTGGGAAACTATCGTCCTGCAGTACTGGACAAATGCTTGAACACTTCATCAAGCACGCCCTTTTCGGGATTGATTTCCCTCAGGCGCCAGTCACCGGCCACACTGGCGGTGATCAGTTGGTTGGTAACATCTTCTTCGCTGCCTTCAAAATGGATCCTTACCTGTTTGTCGGAAACAAATTCCACCCGTATTACTCCCTTGATGGCTTCCAGTGTTGAAGCCGCAGGCGGATTATCAACCTTCATCAGTACAGAACTGGTTTGTGCATAATTATTGAATGCATCCATCGTATCCGAAAAAACAATCCTGCCTCCTTCGATCATGATCACTTCCCTGCAAAGAAGATTTACTTCAGAAAGCACATGTGAAGAGAATAGTACGGTATGCTCTTCCGCTATTTCCCGGATCAGTTTTCTGACCTCGATCATTTGATTTGGATCGAGGCCATTGGTTGGTTCATCCATCACCACCAGTCTGGGCTTATGGATAATGGCCTGCGCAATGCCCACACGCTGCCTGTAACCGCCTGACAAATTCTTGATCAGTCTCGAACTGAAATGTGCTATGCCACAACGCTCCTTCACTTCATCAACAGCTGCTTTCATCTTAGTTTTATCCATCAGCCGCAACGCTGCACAGTATACCAGGTATTCATCTATAGTAAGATCGGTATACAATGGAGCGGTCTGTGGTAAGAAACCAATTTGTTTTTTTGCTTCGAGCGGATGTTTTCTTACATCGATCTCATTGATATAAACACTTCCTTCCGTTTGGTTCAGTGAGCCGCAGATGATATTCATCGTAGTAGATTTACCGGCTCCGTTTGATCCGAGGAGGCCGATAATACCGGAATCTGCAATTTCAATATTGATATCGCGGATGGCCCAGCTGGTACTATATTTATGCGACAGGTTTTCGGTTTTAAGTATCATTTTGCTAGGTATAATTAATTATTCGTTGTTGCTCTTCAGTGAACGATGTAATATGGGTTGATGAGATTTCATAAACATTTTCCTCTGTACTATCAAGATCCTTTATCACGCTTTTGGTATTACTTGCATTCGCACAAAAAATAGCAAACCCGAAAAAAAACAGGAATAAACTTACAGCACTTAGCTGTGCTTTAAAAAAACGCTGCGCCCTTGTCAGATGTACTCTAACGGTATTACAGGAGATATTCAGTTTGCCGGCAATTTCAGCGCGGCTCAATCCTCCTTCCCTGCTCAGCCAGAATACTTTTTTTTGCATTTGGGGAAGACGAGTGAATATAAGTTCCAACTGACACTGTTGTTCCTTGCTGATCATCCGGTTATCTGCAGCAGGTATACATACTGGTTTGCTGCCAGCAGTAAGATCTTGCAGCGCCCTGGTTCTTCGGGATTCTTTATGCAGGTACTTATAGGCAGCATGAACAGCAACACGGTATAACCAACCACCGGGATTTTCACAAGCAAGCGTTTCGCGCCTGGACCATAACTTCAGGAAAGTATCCTGTAATATATCTTCCGCCACATAGCGGCATTTGGTGATACCGGATATAACGGTCAATAAATCTGGCGTATACAGGGTCACCAGTTCGTTGAATGCTTTTTCTTCAGCATGCAGGATGGAATAATTTTCATAGGGGGTATAGCTGGTAATCATCGATGAGCAACAATTTAGGTGAAGAGTTCACTGGTTCACTTCAATCAGCAAACCTGAACCCGATTGTTTTTAACAATGTGCGGGCAGCCCTGAATTTTTGCAGTATGAGTGGGTAAGTTGTATAATCAGCATCGAAAGCTGCGGTGGTGTCATAGGTAAAAGCGGCTTCCAGAAAGGTAAGCAGGTCGTCTTGTGCATACGGCATGATTTTTCTGTTCATCAGGCTCAATGAATAGCTGGCTGGTATAAAACCATACTCTTGTGGTACAATAGTGCCGCCGGGAGAAATGACATTATATCGCTCTCCATAAATTCTCTGGCCCGGAAAGCTATTTATGGTTATACCGTAGAAGTTTGATTTTATCTGTGTAAGATGTTCAAGCAGCAATTTTTTGGAAGCCATTTTCGCCAAAATAGAAGCAACATAATTTTTTCTGCCTGCTTCCGTCATTGTATCAGGATTGACCAGTGGTATAATGAAAGTGTTCAAAGCAGGGTAAGGTTTATCGGCAATGGAAGAAAAGCCAGCATTATCACTGCCGGGAATTCCTCTTATTTGCAGGGTTTTTACCAACAAAATACTATGTACCGGAATACCAGCGGGAACCTGAAGCAGCACTTCTGCTTTCAGCAGCGGTAATACCGGCAACACCCATTCCTTCTCAGCAATCAGTTGATAGGAAAGTCCATTTTGCCTGCCCAGCAGCGTATAATTTGTTGCCAGCTTATGGTAGAAATAAACTGGAATACCTGCACTATCACCTACATGCTCACGCGCAATCGTATCGTTGTAAAAAACCGGCACGCTTGTTTCCTGGTAAAATTTGAAAATAGCATGATCCACGGGGTCGGAAGGATTGTCTTTTACCACCAGGTAATTTTTATCGGGATCCCCTGGTTGCAGTGGTGCTTCTTTTTTACAAGACACCACACTCAATACCAACAGGAAAAACAAGCTGCTGATGATTTGAATTTTGTTGACTGCCATCATAAATGATGTTTTGGGTTTGCAATTGTATTGTTGATCTTATGGAATCAACGGCCGGTCTGGCCGGGGTTCATTGGTAATATTTCCTTTGTTGAATTCGATTTCTTTATCCAGTATGGGAAGTACATATGCTGCTGGTTCTTCTGCATAGGGTTTCAATTCATAATAACCTTCTACGTAACGTCCCGAAGCATCATACGCAAAAGACCGATGACGGATTGCTTTTCCAAAGGGATACTTACTATTGACGCCATAGCGCCGCAGGTCGAACCAGCGATGTTGTTCAAAACAAAACTCCCGGCGACGTTCATCCCTGATGAAGTGTACCAGTTCGGCTCCGCTCAAATCAATATTGGTAACATCATCTTGCTTAAAACGTTTTTTGCGTAATTCCTGAATGGTGGCAATTGCTTTTTCATGCTGGCCCAGCACTGCTAATGCTTCGGCTTTGTTCAGGTACAATTCCGGCAACCTGACGATAGAGTTATCATTTACATTCGGATTTTCTCCCGATTTTCTGGCGATCAAATCGTAATCAGGCGTTTGTTTAAAAAAGGCCTGCAGTCTCAAATCTTTATTTGAATAGATACCGAGTAAATCCTCAGTCACCCTGTAGTTTTCAAAACCCGGTCCCACATCATTTGCATCATTCATAAAAGTGAGCGAAGTACCGCCGATGTATCTTGCCGTAAAGATGGTTTCGGGAGAAGCCCTTTCCAAAAAGGGAGTTGTAGCGGACAAGGTATTGATATCCCGCAGCTGGTAGCGTTTTTGAATGACCTTTTCAGCATAGGAAATTGCTTTTTCATATTCCTCCCGAAAGAGGTATAACCGGCTCAGCAATGCTTGTGCTGCAGCCTGGCTGGCCCTTAAAACAGTTGATTCATTAAACCCGTTCAATTCTTTTTCTGCATCCAGTAAATCGATTTCTATCTGGTTGAACACTTGCTTCACGCTGGCCCTTGTTAGATAGCCGGTTTCTACTTCCGGGGAAATTTTCAGTGGTACACTGTAATCAGTCGCTGACGTAGCAGCATGATAAGGTTTACCATAAATATTCGTCAATAACAGATAGTAGAAGGCTCTTAGGAAATGTGCTTCGCCTGCAATGCGTTGCAGCTCTTTTTCCGGTTGATGCTTTTCTCTGAGAGCCGGAATGTTGAATAAAATGGTATTAAGCGTTGCGATTTTCTGATAAAAGGATTTATAACCTGTTCCATACGAGACATTAGGAATTCCACGACCTGAGGTTGCAGGAAATTTTTGCCAGAAGTGCAAACCAAAATTCCCAAATTCAAGACTGCCCATCTTGCTTGATAGCCCGGGATTTTGTTCCAGATCGTCATCCAGCCAATATGGTTCCTGCCACAAACTCTCTAAAGGATAACCACCACCAATCAATAATTCATCAAGATCGCCAGCCGACTGTATAAAAGTCTGGTTTTGCGAATAAGCGGCTAAAAACTTTTTGCAGGATGGACTGATAAATATCAGCGCTGCAATGAGGATGGTATAAACAGGTTTCATTTGTACGATTTTAAGTTCAGAAACTCACATTTATGGCAACGGTGTAAACGGGCCGCAGGCCCATGTTGATATTGGGGCTTGAACCTGATTGTGTAGGGTCTTGTCCCTGCAGCTTTTTACTTGCCAGTGTAAACAGGTTGGTGCCGGAAAGACTGATCCAGGCTCCTTTCATCCGATAGCGTTTACAGATCTCCTGTGGACATTTATAATTGATGGCAATGTATTGCAGCTTCAGGTAATCAGCTTTTACAACACGCAGGTCGGAATTGTCGTACATCTGATAGTAATCGGCTGCAAATGTGTTTCCGGACCACCATTTGGTGGGGGTGTTTTCCAGGGGATACAATCCTGGAATATTGGTTTTCTGTTCATCGCCTGGAAAGCGCCAGCGGTTTAGATATTCCTTCCGCAGATTTTGTTGTGAGGTGGGTTGATAGCTTCCGTAGTTGCCTGATGTAATTTGCAGTAAACGGATCTTATTGCCCAGACTGTAGGTAAAGTTGAAATTGATTGACCAGTTGCCGTAACCCAGGTAATTGGAAATACCTCCCTGCAGCACGGGTTCCCGCCTTCCTGCCTCCACCATCACTTCCCTGAAAACTTCTTCTCTATTCATTTTACCATACCTGGCTTCAAGCGCAGCAGCATTTTCGGGTTCTGCGCCATAGAATACGGGAAGCCCATTATTGTCGAGTGCTTTAAACCGGTAGGCATAAAAGGTGTTGACCGACTTACCGTTTACCGGCACTGCACCACTCAAATAGGATGCATAGTCAATGGTGTTCGGATCAGTGATCATTGCCTTTCTTTCATTGCCCAGTGCATGATCGATCAGCTTATTGAAAACCTGCCCCAGTTGAGGATCGATCCGCCAGGTAAATCCTTTCTTTCCACCACTCTTTGCATTGCTGACAGGTGTAAAATTAAATCTCAGTTCAACTCCTTTGTTTTCCAGGTTGCCTGCGTTTATTGTGTAGGCATCAAGTCCATTCACCAGTGAAACTGTTCTTGTCAAAAATGCGTTGGAAGTTTTTTTATAGAAAAATTCTACAGTGCCATTGAGCCTGCCTTTGAAAAAAGAAAAGTCCAGGCCCGCATTATAGCTGTCAGTTTTTTCCCATTTCAGAAAAGGATTGGGAAAATGTGCGATAGTGGAACTATAAGCCTGGTAGGAGCTATTAAATTCTCCTTTCTGAATAATGGCATAAGGTGTTTGACCAGCCAGCATATTTCCCTGCGTTCCGTAAGAAATACGTAAGGCCGCCATGTCTACCCATGGTTGATTTTTCAATATATCCTTATCTATATTCCAGCGGCCGGAGATGGCCCAGGTAGGCAGGAAACGCTCATTACTTCTGTCGCCAAAAGCATTGGAAAAATCACTCCGGGCATTGAGGGTAACAATATAGCGTTCATCATAAATATAACTGGCCGCAGCAAGCAGGCCCACTGTGTTGTTCAATCCTTCTGTAATGGTGGCTTGTCCGAAATCTCCAAGCCAGGTGGCATAACCTGTATAGGTATTGAGGTCAATCTGGGCAAAACTATGTCCTCTTTCAGGATAATAACCTCTGCGGGTCTGTTTCAGAGCGCTACTTTTTGCAGAATTCATTTCTCCTCCCAGCATTATGTTCAGCAAGTGTTTTTTACGCTCATCTAAAAAGTGATTGAAATTGGCATTTCCACGGACCGTATAAGATTGTTGCTGGTCATTTTGTTGCAATAGCTCTCCTCCGAATGGGAGTGTGCTTGTGAGCAGTTGGGCAACCGGGCCTCTTATATTGTCTGCCCGGTTTGTTTGTTCATCGAACCAGTTCCGCTGTTCGGTATTGGAGCTTGTGTACGAAAGAAGGGCCTCGAGTTGCAGTCCTGGCAGCAACTGATAATTGAAGTTACCAGTAAGCATGTAACTGTTGCCTGCTAACGTTTGGCCTGAATGGTTCATTTCATTCAGTACATTGAAACTGGGGTTTAGAGAAGCAACGCCTTGAATGGTGTTGTGATAAAAGTATAAGCTGTCTTTTTCGGTATAAATCGGAATAGCACGGCTGGTGCCATACCCGTAGTCGAGGATACGGAGATCCGAGGGCGTATAGCGACGGTCATTTTTGTTGGCAGCTACACTGAACCTTGCCTGAAAATTTCTATAATTCAGGTTAAGATTAAACAGTCCGGTATACCGTTTATTGAACTCCCCTTTTATTACACCCCGCTCATTGGTATAACCTATGGAAGCATAATACGTGCTCTGTGGATTACCCCCGGAAATGCCCAGGGTCTGATTGGAAGACAGTACATCCTGCGTTACAGCTCCCAACCAATCTGTATTAATGGTTTTTGCCCGGTTCACCTGCTGCATATAGGTGTCATAATCAATCACACCATTGTAATAATCCATGGTTGCTTTTTCGTACGCTTCCGGAATGCCTTTAATGGGGATCTGCCGGTCGAACATTTCTTTCGACACTTCTACCCTTTCTCTGGAATTCATCATAAACACATCATTGTCTGAATAGCGGGGGCGCCGCGTAAAAGTGACGTTGTTACTGTAACTGACTGTTGGAGGACCTGATTTACCTCTTTTGGTGGTAACAGAAATTACTCCATTGGCGGCCCTTACCCCGTACATGGAAGTAGCTGTAGCATCTTTCAATACTTCAATCTTGTCAATGTCGTTGGGATTAAGTCCGGCAATAGCATTGCCTACCAGGTTTACGAAGTCCAGATCGTTGAGCCGGTTGGGATCGATGGATACCGGGTCTGTTAGTGCGATACCGTCCACTACCCAAAGTGGTTCGCGTGTACCCATTATCGTTGAAGTGCCACGGATGCGCAGTTTGGGCGCAGCACCTGCCTGTCCGGAGTTTTGCATCATGATCATACCCGGTACACGCCCTTCCAGCATTCTGTCTACTGATGTAATTCCGGGTTGATAAATCGAATCCATTCTTAAACTGGTAACCGAACCGGTGAGGTATTTCTGCTCAATCTTCTGGTATCCGGTGGAAACAGTTACTTCATCCATTGCGCTGATATTGGGTTCCATCACCACATCGATCACTTTACGTCCTTTGATGGATATATTCTCCGGTCTGAAATTAACATAGGTAATAATCAATTGATCATTTGCATCGGCTGTTATGCTGTATCGTCCGTCTTCGTTTGTTTTTCCTCCTCTGCCTTTGCCCCTAACCGTTATGGTTGCACCTGCCAGGGGCAGTGCCTGCCGGTTGAAGACGCGTCCGGTCACTGTTAGTTCCTGCTGAGGACTGAGATCTGTACTATCAGCATGAGGGTCTGTTTTCCTGGTTGCAATCAGCGTGATGATGATGATCTTACTCTCGATGGAATAAGTAAAAGGTTGATGGACGCATATCTCCTCCATTGCTTCTTTTAAAGAGGCATTTTTTATTTCTGCTGTAACCGGCTTAGCCTTTTTCAATAGAGTTTCATCATAAAAAAAGGTGTAACCTGTTTGTTTTGTTATTTCATCAAATACTTTTTTTACAGACTGATTTTTTACTTTAAGAGTTACTGTCTGAGCCCATACATGCAAAGGGAAGAAGCAAGCGATGAGCAGTATGTACCGGAAAACCTTTCTCCTGTATTTTGTAAATTCCTGGCAGTGTAAATACTCCCGTTCCTTTCGTACGATTGATTGCTTCATAAGCAGCAAAAGGGATTTTAGTTTTGGCATAAATATTCCATCTCTGCAAAGTGCTGTGCAGCACCTTACAGGCAGTCATAAAACATAAAGGAGTATAAGGTTTAACTTAAGGCAGTACTGTTAACATATTGCCTTCGAGACGAAAATGCACGCCACCTTTTTCGAGGACTTTTAGAATGAGCGACAGTGAAGCATCCATGGGAATTCTACCTCCGAATTCTTTATTGACCGGGGCGTTGGTTTCATAAACTATTTCCAGATCATACCAACGGGCCAGCTGGCGCATCACCGTTTTCAGATCAGTATATTTAAAATTGAATTCATTATTCTTCCAGGCCATTTCATAAGCTGCGTCTGTATCAGAGATCAGCGTTAACTGATCGTTCTGATCCAATTGTGCCTGCTGGCCTGGTTTCAGCAATTGGCTTCCGGTACCTTTTGTAACCCTTACAGCCCCTTCCAGCAAAGTTGTTTTGATGAGGGGTTCATCGCTGTAGGCATTAATATTGAATTGAGTTCCCAATACTTCCACTTCCATATTGTTCACTCTGACGCGAAATGGTTTTGCTGCATTTTTTGTCACATCAAAATAAGCTTCACCGGTAATGGAAACAGTGCGGTCCTTGCCAGTGAACGCAGTTGGGAAACTAATTGATGAAGCTGCATTCAGCCATACTTTCGTGCCATCAGCCAATGTCAACTGGTATTTTTTTCCTTTGGGTGTAGCCATGGTATTGATCACGGCCACAGCATTATTGCCTTTATTATACAGTACCTGTCCATCCTTATGTTCTACACGGGCACCGGATTGCTCTGCAATCAAACCATTGGCGGCGCTATCGAGGAGAACCTTTTTTCCATCTGAAAGTGTCAGTATCGCTCCGCTTCTGCCTGGCTGAACATCATTTTTTAATTCTGTTTGCGCAAGGGCATAGGGTTCGATTGATTTTTGTGCTAAATAATAAATGCCACCGGATATTGCCAGTATTAAAACCGCCGCTGCGGCTGCGATCCAGCGCATCCTCCTGAGCTTTGACGGATAAAGGCCTCCCTTATCCATTTGCAATACTTCCTGTGCTAACCCTGCGTAAGGAGAACTGTCAAAACTGGCGTCCTGGTGCCCGGCCGCCTGTTCACTCACCACATCAGCAAACAATTCCTGGCCGGAACCAGAATCCAAATACTGCTGCAATTCGATTCTTTCAGCAGTAGTAGCAGCATCAGTTGTGTACTGCTGCACCAGATAATGAAGGCGATCTTTTCGCATTGTCATATATTATTAAGACCCGGCAACTTTTCTTTAGGGACCATTGCTCAAAAAAAATTATTTCAGCAGGAGGAAAACAAGAATAACCGGCAAACGGCCATCTGCAGTCAGTTTTTTGCGGATGTTTTCCAGGGCAGTCATCAGTACTTTCTTTACGTAATCTCTGGACAAATCCAGTGCTGCTGCAATTTCAGCCAGACTCTTACCTTCTTCCCGGCTCATCCTGTAGATGGACTGCTGCCTGGGTGAAAGACCAGCCACCACTTCCTGAATGATCCGTCTTGTTTCGCGGAAGGCCAGGTAAGGTTCGGGACTTTCCGAACTGTTTTTGTGATGAGCTGCCTGACTATCTTCCAGGCTATGGGTATTCAGCTGGAGCCCGGATTTACGCAGATAGCGATAACATTCATTGGATACGATCCTGTAAAACCATGCCTGTGAATGCCGGATCTCCGGCAGTTGATCGCGGTGCAGCCAGAGACGTATCAATGACTCCTGCATCACTTCACTGACTGCATCTTCCGATTTAACCAACTTAAAAACATAGGCGGTAAGATGGGGTAACATCAGGCTGTAAAATTCATTGAATGCATTTTCATCCCCTTCCGCAATTCGAATAAACAGTTCGTTAGTGATATGTAGAGGTATATTTTCCAATGATTGGCGTAAAATGAAAAATAAATATAACAATAAGATCAATACTTCAGATGCAGATCGCCCACCACTCAACAAACAACTCCTTCCTTTTATCAATCCATCCCCGCCGTTAACCCAATGAAGGATCCCACTATCCTTCAAAACATCCCCACCGTCTGTAAAAACAAAGCCGCCTTTCGTTTAAAGTCGTTTCCGACCCAATACCCGACAATGTAGTTTTACCAGGAGAATACCCGCCAAACTGTACTCCCAAAACTTTTCCTGCACATGAAAAATTGTACACTGCTTACATTGCTATTCCTCCTCAGCGGATATTCCGCCACCACACAGGTTTTCTCCCTCCTGAAGGACATAAATGAAAACCCGCAGTCAATTCCTTCAGGCTCATATCCCGGAGAAATGGTGATCATGAACGGGACTTTATTCTTTACCGCCACCACTACCAATGCCGGAACTGAATTATGGAAAAGCGATGGTACAAGCGCAGGCACCACAATCATAAAAGATATTTACCCGGGTATGCAAAGCAGTTCGCCAACAAACCTCACAGTGGTCAATGGCATTATCTTTTTTATTGCTACCGACCCTATCCATGGACGTGAGCTATGGAAAACTGACGGAACCGCGCAAGGCACCCAACTAATCAAAGACATTTATCCCGGCATAGAAAGCGGTCCGGCAGGAAAGATCCTTGTATTAAACAATGCAGCTTTTTTTGCTGCTTCAGATCCGGTAAATGGACGCGAGCTTTGGAAAAGTGATGGCACTACCGCCGGAACGGTTATGCTAAAGGACTTCGTTCCCGGCAGCATCAGCAGTACACCTAACCTGCAACTGGAACTGAATGGCTGGATTTATTTCAGTATTTATAATCCCAATATAGGACCGGAATTGTGGAAGAGCGACGGCACAGCCGCCGGAACCGTTATTGTAAGGTCCAACATGAGCGCCATGGATAATTTCACAAAGAATAGCAACAGTTTTTACTTCACCTTACAAATAGGCAGTTATGGTATCGAGCTGTGGAAATCAAACGGCACTACCGCAGGAACTGTTTTAGTTCAAACCCTCAATTACAGCACTCCCTGCGTGATCAAGGAACTCACCATGGTGAATGCAACATTATTTTACATGTTGGATTTTGGCAACCGGATCTCATTGGGAAAAAGTGATGGACTTTCAACAGGCACTTCTGTGATCAGATCATTTGATCTCGCAACTAATTTAACCCGTTACGAACTTACCTCCTTCAATGGCGCACTCTACTTTAAAGCGCCATTTGATTTCAATGTGAACTATGAACTCTGGAGATCCGACGGCACATTGACAGGTACCAGGATCGTGAAAGAAATAAATCCCAGTCCGGCAGAAGCAAGTATGCCTTCGCAATTGACCATCATGAATGGCGCACTGTACTTCATCGCAACAACAACAGCAGGAACGGGCATCTGGAAAACTGACGGAACAGAGCCGGGCACAGTACTGGTAAAAAATATCAATTCATTTTCTGACCCATCTCTCAATTTCTCCACTCCGGGAACAATAGTTAGTAACAATAGTGTAATATATTTTAGCGGTAATGGTGACCAAACCGGGACTGAGTTATGGAAATCGAATGGAACAGAAGCCGGAACAATGCTGGTAAAAGATATCAGACCAACAACCAATAACAATGCTGTAAGTGAGAATACACAATTCATCACCGGTCCGAACGACGAATTGTTCTTTAGCGCTGACGACGGCATACATGGCAGAGAACTGTGGAAAACCAACGGCACAGCAACAGGTACATCACTGATAAAAGATATCATGCCAGGCGCTACCGGCAATACCCTGCAGGAAATAGTTCTCATGAATGGGATCATTTACTTCGCAGCCGCCGACGGCATAAACGGATCTGAGCTTTGGAGAAGCGATGGAACAACTGCAGGCACTTACATAGTAAGGGATATCAACCCAGGCGCGCCATCTTCAGAACCTTTCTATCTAAAGGTTGTTGGCAACACTATTTACTTCACTGCCATCAACGCCTCCACTGGAAAGGAATTATGGAAAAGTGATGGTACAGCAGCAGGAACAGTATTGGTAAAGGATATTATCGCAGGAACAAACAGCAGCGATCCAACTCAATTTACTTCACTGGGCACGCAGGTATTTTTTTCCGCCACCAATAACATCAATGGGATCGAACTCTGGAAAACAGATGGCACGCCTGCCGGAACAGTAATGGTGAAAGATATCAATCCCGGATCAGCGCATAGCCAGCCGCGTTATCTTACCCCTGCCAATGGAGTCATTTATTTCAATGCCACAACTGCCACTGCCGGAAGTGAATTATGGCAAAGCGATGGTACAGATGCTGGCACTTTCCAGCTGGCAGATATCTATCCCGGAGCTGCGGGTAGTAATCCACGTTACCTCACCTGGCTTAGTCCCAATTTTTACTTTACTGCCATACACCCTACCAGCGGAAGCGAGCTCTGGGTAGTAACAGCCAGATCAGGCCTGGCCAATGTGAGTGATATCAATCCCGGTGTCAGCAGCAGCGAACCGAGAGACCTGAAAGCGATCGATAACAAACTATTCTTCACTGCCAATAACGGCGTAGCCGGAAACGAATTATGGAAACTCGAACCACAGGTAAGTATCGGTATGGTCACAGATTATTGGCCCGGCCCGGGAAACGGAGCTGGCATTCCTTATGGTATAAAAGGAAAAGTATTCTTCAGTGGTAATAATGGTACACATGGCGAAGAACCCATACGCAGCGATGGTACTGCTTCCGGTACATTCCTGCTGCAGGACGTAGCAAAATCAGGTGGCAGCAGTCCTGTAAAATTTGTGGAATCAGGTAAATACCTCTACGCTGTGATGACAGACGATTCACATGGCGCCGAAATCTGGGTAGCCAATCTAGACGCCGCACTTCCCCTGACCTTCCTGGATTTTAGCGGACGCATGTCAGGATCAGACGCATTGCTTACCTGGAAAACATCCAATGAACAAAACACCCATACTTTCGAAGTAGAGCGGAGTACAGACAGAGTCGCCTTTTCAAAGATCGGCACAGTTGCCGCCAGGAACTTACCCGGTGAACACAGCTATCATTTTACAGACCTCAACATCGGGGCAGAAGCATATCCCATTATTTATTACCGGTTAAAACAAATTGACCTCGATGGAAATTTCGCATATTCCAAAGTGTTAGCGCTAAAACCATCTGCTGCCTCAGACATTACTTTGTACCCGAATCCTACCAAAGGCAGGGTTAACCTAAGGCTTAAATTAAGCGCGCCCATAAATATCAACGTAAACATTTATGATGGAGCAAGCCGCCTCATCTACACCAAACAATTCAATCTTATGGCAGGGAATCATATTATTCCCCTGAACCTGCACCATCTGCCAACAAACAATTATTTCCTGAAACTATCCGGCACTGGTATCGATGAAGTGTTCGAATTAATGAAGCATGCCCATTGATCTGAATCTTATGACTTATCCATCGTCTTAACCCATTGCTTAATGATGCCCTGAAGACCCTTACTCTTTTTCTCCACCTCTCCCATGCTTGTAAATTTAGCATAGGCCTTACCCTTGGGCGCAGCCTCCAGCACATCGCCGGCAGGTAAGCCTTCAGCCTGGTGAAAGATCAGTGTAACGGTGTCCCTTACACGCAAACTGAACGTTGCAATATCGCCTTTGTAATAAAAGCTCGGGCCGCCCCATTTAACATCTTCTGTAATATCAGGATGTACTTTTAAAATGGTATTGCGTAGTGCTTCCATTTCTTTTTTCAAAGGATGATCCAGCTTTGCCAGGAAATCATCTACTTTTTTCTTGCTCATTATAATCTTTTTCAATGGTTCAAAATAGCCGGAATGCCGGCTTCGACGGAACTAAATTCGCAAGTCCGCGCCGGGAAAAAATTTACATATGTTGAGAAACGGAAATTATTTGCCGCTGATAACACGGCTCAGTTGCGTGGGAGTGATGCCAAGATAAGAGGCGATATGGTATTTTTTCAAACGGGGAATTATATGCCTATGCGTCTGCAGGAACTGCTGATAGCGCGTTGCCGCCGTATCTGTACGAAAAGCGATCTCCAGTGGTTCCTTCTCGATCACCCAATGCTTTTCCAGGTATTTGATGTAAAACAGGGCAAGATCATGGTATGTATCCACCAATTTTCTGAATGCACTGAATTCATATTCCAGCACAACAGTATCCTCGATAAAGGTAATAGCAAAGCTGCTGGGAGTACCAGTCATGGTGGCCGAGACGGATGCCGCCAATCGATTTTCCGGAAAGAAGTATTTGATGATCATCTCGCCTTCAGGCGGCAGATAAGACTGATAAGCCAGACCCTTACAGATGAATGCAAATTTGCGCGGCACCTGTCCTTCTGCCACAAACAACTCTCCTTTCCGGTACATTTTCTCCCTCAGCAATGCAGACCAGGCCTGCTCCGTTTCGTCTGTGACCGGATAATAATTGCGGACCTGAAAGAAGAATTGTTCTTTACTCATCGGCCTTAAATTAAAAATTATCTAATTAATCGCACTTTTGGGAAGAGTTTACCATGATAAATTAAGCTAATTTAAAGAGATGCCTTATATTGGGTACTTTATGCAAGGCCTGATTTATTATATTTCGCTACCGTTCATCTATTTTCTATCCCTCCTACCCTTCCCTGTCTTATACAGGGTTTGTGATGGATTCTATTTTGTGCTCTATTATGTTGTTGGCTATCGTAAGAATGTGGCCATGCAAAACCTCCGGAATGCATTCCCGGAAAAATCGGAAGCGGAAATAAAAAGGATGTGCAAAGACTTCTACCATTACCTCTGCGATCTCTTTCCCGAAACTTTCAAAACGCTTACCATCAGCAGATCTGCCATGCTGAAGCATTGTACATTAAGCCCACAGGCAAAGGAGATCTTCGATCGATACAACCAGGAAGGAAAAAGTATCATCCTGGTAATGGGACATTACGGTAACTGGGAATGGGCAGGCAATACATTCAGCCTTACCTGTAAACAAAAATTGTTTGTAGTATACCATCCTCTCGCCAACAAATACCTGAACGGACTGATGTATCGCATGCGCACACGATTCGGTACAGGACTTATCGCCATGAGAGAGACCTACAAAGACATGGTGAAGTACAAATCCATCACCAGCGCCACTGCCTTCATCGCCGATCAAACGCCCATGCCTGAAAATGCAATCTGGACAAGCTTTCTCAACCAGGATACACCTGTATTTCCCGGAACAGAAAAGATTGCTAAAAAAATGAATTATCCCATTGTATACATAACAATAAAGCGATTAAAAAGAGGTTATTATACGATACTGGCAGAATTATTGTCTGAAGAACCTAAGAATACAGCAGATACGGAGATCACTACATTACACACCGCCAGGTTGGAAAAAGATATCCGGGAACAACCCGAATTATGGCTCTGGACACATAAACGTTGGAAACATAAACGCCCGGCAGAAAAGTCAATTGTTTAAAAACCCCATAGTTACAAATCATGCAAATTAAATCGGGCAGGGAACTGATCCTTGCCACCAAACCATTTGCCAAAGAAATCCCCTGGAAAAGCTGGTATTTTACCCTTTCTACGCTGGCAATATTGATGGCGTTCTTCGCAGGTATTTATTTTCTCAACAATCCCTTGTTGCGCATTGCCTGCAGCATCGGAGCCGGACTGACCATGGTGCGCATGTTCGTGATCTACCATGATCACCAGCACCATACCATCCTGCACCGCTCTTTGCCAGCAGATGTTCTGTTCAAACTCTACGGTATTTTCATACTGGCGCCCACCAGCATCTGGAAGCGCTCGCATGATTATCACCACAATCATAACAGTAAACTCTTCAGTGCCAGCATCGGCTCATACCCGATCATGACCAAACAGAAATTCATGCAGTCTTCCAAAGCAGAGCAACGCAGCTACCTGTTTGTCCGTCATCCGCTGACCATTCTGTTCGGATACCTCACCATGTTCGTGTATGGTATGTGCGTGCGCTCTTTTCTCAGTGCGCCCAAACGTCACTGGGATTCATTGGTTGCATTGGTGGTGCATTTCACTATCGGTGTACTGATCTTTGTATACCTGGGCTGGTTCACCTGGCTGCTGGCTGCCGTGATCCCATTCCTGGTAGCATTCATGATCGGCGCTTATTTGTTCTATGCCCAGCATAATTTCCCCGGTGTGACCTTCCGCGAAAAAGATGAATGGTGTTATGAAGAAGCTGCCATGTCATCCTCCAGTTATATGGTGATGAATCCTTTCTGGAAATGGGTTACAGCCAATATCGGGTATCATCATATCCATCATATCAATTCCCGTATTCCATTTTATCGCCTTCCGGAAGTAATGTCAAGCATTCCACAATTGCAGAAAGCAAAAACAACAACCTTGAATCCTGCGGACATCATTGCCTGCTTCCGGTTGAAAGTATGGGACCCTTCCACCAATTCCATGGTTGGAGTAAAGTAGTTTTATGGAATATTCAAAAACCTATACAGTAAAAGACGAACATATCGATGTGCAACAGATCGTAGATGGATTGTACTATCCGTTCTACATGGAATGGTGCCGTCATGATTTCATCCGCGAAGTATTGGATTTCGATTTCGAAGCAGAGGCACATAAAGGGAATAACATGGTGCTGTCCCGATACACGCTTCAGTTTGTACGTTCGCTCAAAAAAGGAGATACTTTCCAGGTCACCTGCAGCCCGATGCTGGACAAAACGAATAAAGCAGTTCTTCATTTCAGGCAAACGATTCTCCTCAATAACAAGATCGTTACCAAAGCGGTGTTTTCCGGAACCTGTGTGAAAGCCGGCGGCGGAAGGCCCTTCCTTCCTGAAGGATTGTTATCAAAGCTCGAAGGGGCGCCGGAATGGGACGGCGAGCTGTAAAATATTCATACTGGTCTAAGGCCGGGTATCATCGCGTACCGGCCTTAGTACCTTAGCTTGGCCAGAAAGGCCGCTCGTTTACGGGAGCTCACGTCGATGGGTACCCCATCAGCCATCTCTACATATCCTCCCTTTCCGTAATGATATTTCTTTACATGATCAAGGTTGATAAGATAAGAATCGTGTACACGGCAGAAATTGTCTTCAGGCAGCAGGATCTCGAATTCTTTCAGATTACCGCTCACCAGTAATTGCTTGCTGTTCACAAATGTGAAACGGGTGTAGGCCCTTTCGGCTGTGCAATACAGTATGTCCTTGATGGGATAGAAGATCAGACCTTCCTTCGTTTTCAACGCGATCCTTGAATTCCCGCTCTTCTCCCTGATCTGGTCCAGGAATCCGGCCAGCCGCATGTTCACGTCTTTCTCCATCAGTTTGGTGCGCGCTTTCTGCACTGCCGTACGCAGCTCATCCATATCAACAGGCTTGAGCAGGTAATCCAGTGCACTGTACCGAAAAGCCCTAAGTGCGTAATTATCAAAAGCAGTAACGAAGATGATCTCAAAGTTTACAGGCATTAATTTATCCAGCAGGTCAAACGCATTTTCCCTGGGCATCTGAATATCCAGGAAAACGATCTGCGGTGAACCCGCGCGGATCAGCTCCAGCGCTTCCTTCGCACTGGTGGCTTTCCCCACCACGGTGAGCTCAGGACAATACCGGTTGATCATCTTTTCCAGGCCATCGAGGTTCAGTGGTTCGTCGTCTACAAGAATGCAATTGATAGTGTTCATAACCCTAATGATTAATGGTTGACAGGAAATTTTACAATGATGCGCGTTCCGCTTACATTGCCGGCCTCATCCAATACATCTTCCATTTCCAGTGAGATCTGTCTTTTCTGCTGAAGGTTGAGCACGTTGATACGCTCCGTAGTCAGTTGCATGCCCCTGGACTGGTATTCGATATGTTGAGATGATTTGAGGGCTTGTACTACTTCCCTGCCCGGACCATTGTCTGTAATAGTGCAGCAGAGCCAATCCTGGCAAAGCGAGAATCCCACCTGTATAAAACCTCCCTGCTGCTGCCTGTTCTGAATGCCATGACGGATCGCATTCTCTACAAAAGGCTGCAGCACCATGCCAGGAATGAATGTTTGCGACTTATTCACTTCAGGATCTGCTTTCACGCTGTAATTGAAACTATGTTTGAACCGTAATTGCTCCAGCTGCAGGTAAGTGACCAGGTAATTGATCTCATCTTCCACGGAGATCTCGGAATGCGCTGAATTGTCCAGCGTTTGCCGGATCAGGCGGGCAAAGCTGCTCAGGTATTTATTGGCGCTGCCTGCATCGTTATCGAGAATGAAACCCTGAATGGAATTGAGGCTGTTGAAAATGAAATGAGGGTTCATCTGCGCCCTGAGCGCCTTCTGTTCCAGGTCCTGCAATTTTTCCTGGATCGCTTGTGCAGCTTTCTCTCTTTCCCTGATTCGTTTGCTCCTTTCCGTTACCAGCATCCAGGTGAGGCCCATGAGTAAGATAGCTGAGAGGGTGATGAACCAGGCTGTTTGCCAGAAAGGTGTTTTGATCAGCATGGCGATGTTCAGCGGTTTGCTTTCCACACCGAATTTATTGGTAGCAAAAAGCTCCAGCTCATAATCACCGGCAGGCAATGCGATAAAATCCAGCGAGGTTTGCCTTGTTCTATGCCAGGCCGTATCAAAACCGCGGAGCCTGTATGTATATTCGATATCGCCTTCCGATCTGTAGGAAATGCCTACATAATCGAAGCGGATATTGCGTTTGTTGTAATCGAGCGCATAGCTGACGGCCGGTGCTACGGCCGCACCGTCTATGCTGACATTCAGGAGACGCAGATCGCAGCGGGAATTGGTATTGATGGTACTCTTGTTGAAGAAAGAAACACCTTCGGGAGTTCCGGCGTAGAGGTAATTTCCATTCACCAGCAATGTATTGATCATATTGGAGCCGAGGCCATCAGTAGTGGAATAATGTATGATGCTTCCCGGTGGGTCAATGAAAACCCTGTCGAGCCCCTTATCGGTCCCCACCCAGATACAGTTCCGGTCGATCACCAGCGTACGACAGTCTTCACTGCTCAATCCATTGTTGGTGCCGAATACCCGGCCCATTTCATGATTCCTGATTTCCACAATTCCACCAAATGCTGCCACCCAGATGGTGCCGTCTGATGCCTCCCTGATTGCATTTATCTTCCTTCCCTTGAGGAAGGGTATCTGATCACCCAGATCATCGTACATACCATCGGGCTTTCGGATCAGCAGGCCGGTGAGCGTACCGAAAAAGATCGAGTCTCTCCTGATCAGCATGCTGGTGGTCCTTCCTTCCCTGAGCACTTTTGTGCAGCGGAGCGAAGGGAAATCGATCAATAACAAACCTCCTGATGTTGCCAGCACCAGTTCACGATCATTCAGAAAATCCATCTGCTTGATAGCACCGAAATGCATGGCAGAACGAAATGGCGCACCCTTACTGCTGACAAAAACACCAGGGCCGCTTCCGAGAATATGCGTATCCCCGCGAATGATCACAGATTTTATCGGCTTATTGAAAGATGCCCCATCGAATTTCTCTGAAAGGCTCAGCCCTGCCCCGGTCTCATCAGTCTTCAATTCCATGCATCCCATATCCGTTCCTACAAGAATGGCATTTCGGTCTTTCTGCAATTCGAATACATGAAAGTTCTGCTCACCTGCACCAAGGCTTCTGAAATTCTTTACCCGCCTGGATCGCAGACGGTACACGCCATCGGTGATGGTGGAATACCAAACGCCCCCTTCATTGTCCGTAAAGCAATTGCTTACATTCCTGTTGCTGAGAAAATGCTCGCTTATCTGTCTGGTAAGAATGTTGAAGATGAAAGAACCACGGCTTGTATTGAGACAAAGCAATGAGTCATCCAGTTTCAGAATGGTATTGAGGCTCGGTACCGGTACTTCATATTCGATCTTATAACGGAGAGATCTTACGTGCAGCATGTTGCCCGGCGAATACCAGCAAACAAGATCGCGTGTAACCAGTGCTGTGCCTTCGCCCGCCTGTTTGGCCGGAATATTGAAGAGATAATGGTATTGTTTGAAATCCTTTGTAGCATATACCTGCTGCTCATCCATCATCAATATTTCTTTGGTATCCTGGTTCACGAGTTTGGTAAGATAACATTCCGGAGAGCGCGGGCATTGATAGTTGGTCACTTTATCCTCAGGAGTAAATGCCCATATCATTTTCTTATCTATGATCACAATTTCACCATTGCCGGTTTCAACGCATCCCATCACAAAGTCCGTGAGCCTGATCTTTGCCAGCAGGCTATCGTTTTCCTGTGTATGTATTTTCCCTTTATAATAATAGCAGATACTGTTCTTGAAAGGCATGATCCATACGCGTCCGCGGGAATCGGCAAACAACCGGAGAATGGCATTGTCCGGTAATCCATCGCGCATGGTGAAGGTTTTGAAATTGGTGCCATCGAAACGACTGACGCCTGCTTCCGTACCGAACCACATGAAGCCATCGGTATCCTGCTGCATGCAATACACTACTTTACTGGCGAGGCCATCACGCGTGGTATAATGAGAGTAACTGAATTCCTGGGACCGGCCAATGAAAAAAAAGAAAAGAGAACAGCATAACATGCATACCGTTTTTCTGCTGAAAACAGGAAAGGAAGAAATGATCAGATAAAGGTTATGCTTCATGGCCGTTGAGCAAAAGTTTTGGCGGTACGGGAACAAGGGCCACAATATATTTAAAAAAAATGAGGTGCATTAAAAAGAAAAACCGGCTCAATACCCGGGATAATCAGGATAATATTTGATGTTTTGGGTGTACCGGGCAGTTTGTATCTTCAGGTATCATTGCACCACAAACCATAACAGCAGATCTTATGCTCAGAAAGTATTTCTTCCTTGCAGGAAGCCTGTCCATTATTTCTACGGTCGTTTCTGCACAATCTCCTTCCCTTGTATTTCCTGATGGCGCTAAAGTTTGTTTTGTTGGCAACAGCATTACACAGGCAGGGGAATACCTTCATTATATCAGGGGCTTCTATGCCACCAGGTACCCTGAACAGAAAGTGGAATTCATCAATTGTGGAATCTCAGGTGATGTTACCGGCGGTATCCTCGCGCGGATGCAACCGGATATAATGGTCCACAAACCTGATTATGCCGTGATCATGATTGGTATGAACGATGTGAACCGTCCACTCTATGCAGCCAGATTCAATGGCATCGATAGTATTCAGCAAAAGAAGAAAATGGCATTGGCTATTTATAAAGATAACCTTTCACAGATCGTAAAATACTTTGTAGATCATAAAGTGAAAGTGATCCTGCAAAAACCAAGCATCTATGATCAAACAGCAAAACTTCCCCAGGAAAACCTGAATGGAGTGAACGATGCGCTGGCAACCTGCGCCGGCTATATGCAGGAACTGGCCGACAAATACCGGTTACGCACAGTTGATTACTGGAGTATCATGACTGCCATCAACAGGAAGATGCAGGCAACAGACAGCAGCTTTACCATTGTTGGTAAGGACCGCGTGCATCCTGCATCACCCGGGCATTTCACTATGGCCTATCAATTCCTGCACTCAACGCTTGGCGCTATTCCTGCCAATATCATTTCACTGAATTACGGATCAAAGAAAGTGGTTGCCACGCATGGCGCCAGGGTGACTGACCTCTCATTCTCAAAGAACGAAATCCATTTTACCCACCAGCCTGCTTCCCTGCCCTATATCATGTTCTCAGCAGCTACTCCGGCGCTGGACCTGGTGCCATTTACAAAAGAATTCAATACGGAATTGCTGAAAGTGGCAGGCTTGCCTGAAGGCAATTACCGGTTAGTCCTTAACGATAGTATAGCTGGTGAATTCAGCAGCGCTCAATTCAGTGAAGGCATCAATATTGCATTGCTGAATACGCCACAAAGCCGGCAGGCGAAAGAAGTGCTGGAGTATTGTTTGAAGATGAAATCCATTGAATCTGATCTCCGCCAGCTTCGTCATATGGAATACAGGACCCTGTTCAAATTACCGAATGGCAATATCAAAGACAGTGGTATCGCCATCCTGCAAAGGAAACTGGCAGATACGGCTACTAAAAAGAATGAGCGCCCACCTGCAGAACGTTACCTGAAGAACAAACCGAAGGAAGAGGACTTGTACAAAGAGTGGGACAGGATGCAGCAAAGATTGTATGAGATCAATAAACCGGAGGCTGTGAGGGTGAAGATAGAGAAGATCTGAACAGCTAATTGATATAACAAAAAATGGGCGCTCCTTGCTGAGCGCCCATTTTTTTTATGTGGATGTAATCCTAATTATTGACCATATCCATCGTTCTGAGGCAGGATAGCAGGGTTGGCTTCGATCTCAGTTCTTGGGATCGGCCATGCCCATCTGTAAGAGGTAGCAGGCAGATCGCAGGTAGAGCAGGTGCCAGCCCTGTTCACATTGCGCTCTGTTACACCTTTCCTTTTCAGGTCAAAGAAGCGGTGGCCTTCAGCTACCAGCTCTTTACGACGCTCCAGTTCAATGGCATTCAGCAGCGCCTGACCGCTCAGATTCTCATTAGTATAGCCATAGATCCTTGCAGCACGAAGCGTGTTGAGATCATCCATGGCAGCAGCTTCATCAGGAGCAGTTGCTTTCGCATATGCTTCAGCGCGGATCAGGTACATTTCACCTACACGCAACGCTTTGAAGTTTACAACACCATCAGGCTTGGTCATTGATGCAGACTTTGCGAGATATTTAGACAAAACAACGCGGTCATCTCCGTCATTGTTCGGAATCACGGCAAAATAAGCGGGAACACGCACATCGTTGTTCAGATCATATTCATTGATCAGGTCAGAATTAGGTGCATACTGGCTACGGTTAACATCAGGTGCGTAAACGTTACCGCCCGGTGTTCCCTGGCCTGCTGTGAAAGTTACTGACCAGAGCACTTCATCAAACACAGCATCCTGCCAGATCAGATCGAACCTGGCTTTGTCAACCAGGTCAACATTATCGATCACCTCTGTAGAAAACTCGATGGCTTTGTCCATATCTCCTTTATAGAGATACATTCTCGCCAGGATTGCATCAACAGCCAATTCATCGATGTAAGCGGGAGAACCACCAGTATTGATATCATCATCCATATTCTGCATGAGGCCTTTCGCATCCAGCAGATCCTTTTCAATCTTTGTGTAGGTTTGTGCTACAGTGCCACGTCCTGGCTTTTGCTCATAATCGTATTTTTCCAAATAAGGAATGCCGGGAGCATTGGCATTTTTGTAATCATTCACCCAATAGCGAAGGATATCGAAATGGACCAGGGCTCTGATAGCAAGCGCCTGAGCTTTGATACGGTTTACTCTTCCTTCATCTTCGCCGGCGAAATTGTCAATATTGGTCAACGTGAGGTTAGCCTGGCTGATGATGCGGTAAGCTGCAGTCCAGGCATTCAGTACCTGAGTTTCAGCAGAAGTATACAACCACCTGGAGAACACTAGCTCATTACCGAGGTTTTCATCATCAAAGCTCAGCAGATCATCTGCCAGCATATCCGGTAATGCAACAAATGCATTTGCGGCACCATCAGTTGAGCCATAATAACTGGTGCTTCTGAAAAGGCTGTAGGTACCGCGAAGGGAGAACTCGTAATCGTCAAGGTTTTTGAATCGTTCATTGGCATTGAGATCGCTCTCCGGGTTTACATCGATTACCTTGTTGCAGGCACTCAGTGAACCGATGACGGTCAATGCTATGATAAATTTCTTTATTAACATGTCAATTCATTTAATAGTTAGAAACCAAGGTTGAGGCCAAAGGTGATTGTTTTCAACTGAGGATACTGTCCACCCAGCAGCATGCCGTTGGGAACCTCAGGATCATAGCCCAGCACATTGTGCCAAACATACAGGTTCTGGCCTTGTGCAAAAACACGGATATTTCTAACCCCTTTGAGTTTCCCTATAACCGTTTTGGGCAGTGAGTAGCTCAGCATCACGTTTTGCAATCTCAGGAAATCACCTTTTTCAGCATACCTGTTTGTTTCCGGCTGATAGGAATTGAATGGAGAAGGCACATCAGTGATGTCTCCCGGTTTCTGCCATTCCTTCAACATAGAAGCAGCGAGGTTAGAAAACCAGTAACCTGGATTCTCTACGTTGGTCCTGTCATTATTGAAAATATAATGACCATAAGCATAGCTGAATTGAACATTCAGCTCAAGGCCTTTATAATTCATGGTAGTACCAAAGCCACCAAAGTTGGGCGGATCTACGGTTCCTACAATAACGCGGTTTGCCTCATCAAAGTCGGTGGTCGTTTTACCATCGGCTTTCAGGTACAGGGCATCTCCTGTTTCAGGATCAACACCTGCATAGCGCACCAGGTACAGAGAGTTGATGGATTCGCCAACTTTGTTGATGAATACACCGCTCACCTGTTCATCCAATCCAGCCTGATCTGTCAGCTTGTTTTTGTTATGAGTGTAGTTCACATTCAGAGACAGATTGAAGTCTTTCGTGCGAACAACAGCTCCTTCCAAAGCGATCTCAATACCGGAGTTGCGCAGGCTACCCAGGTTATTGATTACTTCCAGCCAACCTGAAGTACGTGACAATTGTCTTGGCAGGAACAGGTCCTTGGTTTGGTTATTATAATACTCGATGCTACCATTTACACGGTTATTGAACAATGCAAACTCCACACCTGTATTGAACATCACTTTCCTCTCCCAGGTGAGTGGGCGTTGCAGGTTAGTGAGAACCAGGCCGGGTTCACCATTATACACTGCAGCGCTGAGCAAAGGCAATGTGGCAAAATCGCCTACACCCTGGCTACCTACAGCACCGTAGCTGGCTTTAAGTTTCAACATAGACAACCAGTTCTCAGTACCGGCCATGAACTCCTCATCAGACACGATCCAGCTTGCGCCCACATGTCCGAAGGTAGACCAGCGATTGTCGCGGCTAAGTCGGGAAGAACCATCACGTCTTACACCAGCGTTAAGGAAGTACCTGTTCTTGTAGCCATACACTCCATCGAAGAAGTAAGACAGCAATCCATTTTCGGTAACGCTTCCTCTTACAGTAGGAATGTATCCGTTATCAGCTGTACCAGGCGTGATGCCTGATTCATTCTTGAAAGGCCCGATCATACCATAACCGGTAAACCCGAATGACTCCTGTTTTGCTTTCACGATCTCATTGAACAAAGACAGGCTCAGGTCATGATCCCCGAAACTTGTTGTATAGTTCAAAGAAGTAGTTCCTGTATAACGAACGAATTTGGTATATCCCCTGCGCAGAGAGCCACGGCTACCGATAGCCTGGATACCCTGATCGGTTGTACGGTCGAGATAACGCAGGTCTTCATCCTGTGTAAAATCAGCACCCCATTGGGTTCTTACTTTTAAGCCCTTGACCCAGGGAAGCGCGTATTCGATATAGGCGCTACCGATACCTTTGAGCTGATCTCCATTATAGGTGTTCTCAAATTGCTCCTGCAGCGGATTCGGTTGACCGCCATACCCGTCATACCTGTATGTTCCATCAGGATTATACAAAGTAATGTATGGGTTGAACCAACGGATAGCGTTCAAAGGCTGTCCGATATATACATCATTTTCCAGTGTATTGGTAAGACGTGAGTAACCGAAGCTGGCATTCAGGCCGATCTTCCAGTTACCAAAAGTATTATCGATATTGGCGCGACCAGTGTAGCGTTTCAGACCGGTATTGCGCACAATACCCTGCTGATCGAAAATTGAACCAGACAGGAAGAACTTCGTTTTATCATTACCCCCTGAAGCACTTACCATGTGTTGCTGGGTAGTTCCTTTGCGGAACATCTTGTCGGCAATGCCGTTGTCGATCTTCGCCAGGCTGTCCATTTCGTCTGGTGTCCAACCAAAAGGATTACTGCCATCCCAGGAAGGATCATTGGGATCATACAAAGGACGGGAGTGTTTCTCATAATCCACTTTTTCTCTTGAAGTCATCAACCTCAATTTGTTCTTGGGCAATTCGGAAAAACCGAACTGGCCATCATAATTCACTTTCGTCAGGCCTGAGCTACCGCGTTTGGTAGTGATTACGATTACACCATTCGCACCGCGTGAACCATAGATAGCGGTAGACGATGCATCTTTCAGGATGTTGTAGCTTTCGATATCGCCGGGGTTGATGGTGGCAAAATCTGCCGCACTAACCTGGATACCATCGATAATGTACAGGGGTGAGTTACTTCCGCTGATAGAACCTTTACCACGGATAGTGATCTCTGCAGCAGATCCTGGCTGACCAGACGAAGAAAGCGCCATCAAACCGGGCACTTTACCCTGCAGCGCCCTGTCGAATGAACCTACAGGCTGCAGTTTAAGTTCATCACCCGCCACCCGGATAGATGAACCGGCGGACTGACGTTTATTTTGAGTGGTGTAACCGGTGATCACCACTTCAGATAATGAACTGCTGCCAACTACCAGTTGAACGTTCACTATCCCACTACCAATTGCAGCTTCCTGCGTCTGAAATCCAACACTACTGAATACAAGTGTGGTTGCATTTCCCGGAACCGTTAACTTAAACGATCCATCAGGTTCCGTTACTGTGGATGTTGATGTTCCTTTCACTGTAACAGTCACACCCGGTATTGGAGCGCCGTCCCGCTGGTCGGTTACGGACCCCGTCACTTGTTTTGACTGAGAGAAAGAGTACAATGCCATGAGCATTGCCATCAGAACTAATAATGGTCTTCTCATAAGTTGTTTTTTTGAAAGAACTCAATAGTTAAAATCTTTAGGGGATACAGTCGGGTATCTTATCATGTGACCACAATACAAACAGTAATGCTGCATCGTTCGTGTAATGACAATCATTTTGTAGAAAAAATGACCACTTACCACAGTACTGCTGTATGCCCTTATTTAGTTTAATGAATTGTTCAGGGGGTGAACCTTATGCACGTAAAGGGGCGACAAGATAAGTAATTTTTGAATGCAGTTCTCCGGGACGGAAGGGCTTATGAATAAAATCAGTGAATCCTTTCTGGATAAGATCATGCTGCATATTATCATAAACAGCAGCAGTAAACGCTAATACCGGGATGGTCCCATTGAGCTTTCGGATCTCTTTCAATGCAGTTGCGCCATCCATTTCAGGCATTTCGAGATCGATCAGGAGAAGATCATAGTTCTCGCGTTTGAACTGCTCCACCGCCTCCCGGCCATTGGTAGCTTCGCCCACGGCAATGCCCCATTTGGTGAGAAATCTTTTGGCAATAGATAAGTTCACGGGATTGTCTTCAGCAATCAGCACGCGTACTCCCTGCAACTGCTGCAACTGGCCGGCATTCTCTTCATGGATATACCTCGGCTTGTTCTCGTTCACTTTCAATTCTACAGTAAAGTGGAAGGCGCTTCCTTTTCCCTCCTCACTTTCCAGCAACAAATCACTGTTGAATCGGTTGAGGATCTTTTTAGTAATGGCCAGACCAAGACCAGTGCCTCCATATTTGCGGGTAGTATTCACATCCGCCTGTGTGAAGCTCTCGAAAATTTCGCGGTGCTTGTTGCGGGGAATACCGATTCCGGTATCCATCACAATGAACTGAACTGTTACCTGAGAACTGGAAGAGAACAACTGACGTACCGCCAGCGTGATCTTACCTTTATGTGTGAACTTGATAGCATTGGACAATAGATTGCTCAGAACCTGGTTGAGCCTTGTTTCATCGGTGATCAGTTCCGTATCCAGTCTTTCATCGATATCCGTTTTCAGTTCCAGCCCACGGGTATCGGCCTGGGAACTGAATTGTGAAGCGATCTTCTCGATGAACTCTTTCATGTTAACCGGTACAGAAGATAGTTCCAGCTTACCCGCCTCCAACTTATGATAATCCAGGATATCATTCACCAGTAACATCATATGACGGGAAGAGAACTGAAGGATATCAAGATGCGGACGCTGACCCGGCAAATATTCTTCCTGAAGCAGCAGATTGGACGCCCCAATGATACCATTCAGCGGCGTACGCAACTCATGACTCATATTAGACAGGAATCGGCTCTTGGTCTTGGCAGCCACTTCCGCAGTTTCTTTCGCCTTCATCAATTCGAACTCCGTCATCTTCACCTGCGACACATCCAGTATACTTATCTTGGTATAACGGGTATCTTTATATGAAAAAGGAACAACACTCACATAGCCGTGGAATGTGCGGCCATTCTTGGTGGAAAAAGCCAGTTCGCCCTGCCAGTTGCGCGCCCCGGTTGCCACTACTTCCTCGATGGATTCGAATTGTCTGATATGATCTTCCTCGAACCATTTTTCGATACTGGTCCCTTCGATCTCCCGCTTCTCATCCACTTCAAACAATTCGATCGCGCGCTGATTACAGCTCGCAATGATATTGGTCTGGGTAAAAATGATGAACACTCCGTCCAGCGAAGTATTGAAGATGGTATCCCCGAATTTCTTTTCCTCCATGATGGCACCTTCATTCTCGCGGTTCACCCGCAGGATAGCATAGGAGAATACAATAGTGGCGCAAAGACTGATCACCAGGTTGCTCGTATACAAACGCAGATAGAGCGCTTCGTTGATGATTTGAATATCGTTCATGAAGGGACAAACCTTCAGACAAACCAGTGATGAAATTATCGTGATAGCATATACAGTCAGCAGTTCCCGGGCATTCCGCCGCATGTTCACCACAAAGGTCAACGCCAGGAAATAAGGGAAATACATGAGGTACTCACCTGCTTTTAGTCCTTCTATATAACTGATCACGATCAGGTAGAGATTCACATTCACGATGGCAATAATACGCCCCGTCTCCAGTTTCCGCCTGGAACCGAAATAGAATGCCACCAGGAAAAAATAAGCGGCTGTGATATTGATCAGTGCACTGATGTAGAGTTTATGGTAGAAATAAGACAGAACAGAAAAAAAATTCACCAGTAATGCAAGGAAAATGAACTGGTTGAATCGGATGATCTTCTTCCGGTGATCTTTGCTCAGCCCTTCGTGTAACCCAGAATACACAATATCGCGGTAAATTGACCACCCGAGATATAATAATTTCTGCTTCATAGAGTTATTGGAATAGGTACCGGAATGATTTTTTCTGGAATACCGAGGTATAACGCAAAAATTCTAAATCTATTTTCTTATGACCCAGCCCGGACCGTCCAAAAATTTCACTTTCAGCGAAAAAATAGATTCGGACTACCTTTTCAGCCTCTATGCTGATGATTATTCTTATATCGAAGAAGTGTATTCCATCACCCTCAGCCATTTTGATGATGACCTTGAAACGATCCGCCAGGCCTGGTCAACCGGTAATCTTTCAGACCTCAAACGCGCCACACACAAGATAAAACCGGCAATGGGTTTTGCAGGCCTTACCGGCATTCAACAGCAATGCATGGAATTTGAAGAGCTTTGCCAGAAAGTTCAATCGATCCTCCCGTTGAAAGAAACTTATCATCAACTAATTACTACTTTAGCCAACAGTAAGGAGCTGATAGTTTCCGAATATGAAAGATTGAAAGCCTATAACGCAAACACCCTATGCCCCTAAGCTGTATTATTGTTGAAGATCTGCAGGTAGCTGCCGATTACCTGGGCCGCTGTTGTGAAAAGAGCGGTCTCGTAACGGTAAAAGCCCATTACACCAATGTGGCCGAAGCACTGGAATACCTGAACAAAAATGCCATCGACCTCCTTTTCCTGGACGTTGAAATGCCCGGCGCTACAGGGTTTGAGCTACTGGACCAACTGGCTTATCATCCCAAAGTGATACTCACCACCTCCAAATCGGAATACGCATACAACGCTTTCGAATACAACGTAACGGATTTCCTGAAAAAGCCTTTCACCTACCAGCGATTCCTGGACGCAGTACATAAGCTGATCCATCAATCCAGCCAGGATACCCCGGCTCCATCAGGAAACAATGATCATATCTTCATCAAAAGCGAAGGCAAACTGGTAAGGCTGAAGAATGATGATATTTTATTCATGGAGAGTATGGGCGACTATGTGAAGTTTGTGACCAACGATAAGAAATTCGTTACGCACAATACCATCAAACACCTGGAAGAGAAGATCAATAAGCAATGCTTTATCAAAGTGCATCGCTCCTATATCATCAATATCACCAAGATCGATGATATCCGGGAAAATGACCTTTTTATCAAAGGACATGAGATCCCCATCAGCAAGGCACACCGGGCGGAGATCATCAAAAGGCTCAATATTATCTGAATATTACCGCTGGAGCAGACCATTCGTCGGGCAAAAAGGAGGTTCCAACGGCCATTTCCTCCCTGTGGACTAAAAGATTTTCTGTTTGACCATCCATTTTACATCTTTGTTGTGTCAAAGGATAGCAACAAAATCAAAGCTAACTAGCTCTTTATAAAGATATTATTTGTGACGGTTATCTCTAATACACCCTACCTCCAAAAGAGGACAATGAAGTCCGTACAGTATGAAAACTAATGAGTAAACAGATCGATACCCTTACTCATATAATATTGGGATTTCATTCAGGGGGCTGACCTTAGGTCTGCCCCCTTTTTTTATATAAAAAACTTTCTGCATCTTTGTTTTACCGCAGCAATGCAGTCGCCCGGTATCACGAACCGGGTTGTTCGCGAAACCCGCAATCCAATTCCCACTGAAGAATATCAGATAGCATACATCTCCTCGGAGAAAAACCAACGCAATATCCATTGAAGGAATCGTTGATAATCCATTGTTCCGGGAAGGCCCGTTAAATCCAACCCTATTAGATTTTCTCAAGTTATAGTTTGATTACCCATGGTAAAGAATTCAAAGCCGCTGTCGTGAAGCGGCTTTTTTAATTGTATAAATTTTTGGGGGTGGGTGTTTGAAGGCTGTGAAACAAACCGGCGCTTTTGAGGCTTTATTGGGATTTTGTAGGGAGGATGGGCTGTGGTATATCGATGAGCTTTGTAGCTTTTGTTTCGAAGGCCTTCAAACACCCACCCCCAAAAATTTCACAATCTCCCCGGAGGGGTTCGCCGTAATGGGGTACAGGTGCAGCAGTAGAAAGAAAAAGAGCCCGCAGCGATTTGTGTTGCGGGTGCAGCAGTAGAAGAAAGGAGCCCGCAGCGATTTGTAGTGCGGGCGCAGCAGTAAGCATGAATAGCAAATCACCCTGCTGAAACGATATGTCGCAGCAGGGTGATGATTGTTTATATGATTTCTTGCTATAGTTGAATGGGTCTGTAAGCAAGTGCTTTGTCCACTACCTGTTCGGGTGTGAGATCGTCATAATAGATGTAATTGCTTACTTCAGGATCGGCAACTTTATCCATCAACAGGTCCAGCATGGCGTCAAGCTCCTGTTCAGTGCCCTCAGCCATCATGATCTTTTCAACCAATCGGATCAGCTCTTCTCTGGTCATTGAGGATTACATTGATTATTGTTACGCTTTATTATCCCAGTCCGATTTCGTAGTGACGTTCGGGGATCTCGATGTCCAGGAAGCCTTTCTTCAGAAGGCGCTGACGGAATTGTTTTTGAACGTCGTACTCTCCGTGAACAAGGAACAGTTTCTGCACCTTGCGGGGATCCTGGCCGGCAAGGAACTGGCTGAGATCTTCATAATCACCGTGAGCGCTCATGCTGCGGATACTGCCGATCTCGGCATGTACTTCGTGCAGCACACCGAAAATACGCACTTCCTTTTCACCAGACATCAGACGGCCACCGAGTGAATTGGGCTCACAATAGCCGGTCATCAATATGGTATTGCGGCTGTTCTCGATATTGTTACTGATATGGTGCTTCACACGACCGGCATCAGCCATACCGCTCGCAGAGATGATCACACATGGTTCATTACGATAGTTGAGCAGTTTGGATTCATCAACGGATTTGATGTATTTGAGACCACTGAAAAAGAATGGATCACTATCGGTTTGCAGTAAACGCTGTATCGTTTTATTGAAATACTGCGGATATTTTTTTAACAGCTCTGTGGCCTCGATACTGAGGGGACTGTCAACAAAATAGTCGAGAGGCGGAAGCCTGCGCTCCAGTTCAAGTTGATTGAGAGCGAAGAGCAGCTCCTGGGTGCGGCCCACACTGAAAGCGGGCATGATAAGCTTTCCTTTTTTCTGAAGGCAGGTTTTCTCGATCCATTGCAGCAGCATATCCGGAGTAGTGGCATGCATATCGTGCAGGCTGTTGCCGTAAGTTGATTCAAGCAAAATGAAATCAGCCTGATCGAAAGGCGCGGGTGAACGAAGGATCACATCGCGGTAGCGGCCCACGTCGCCACTGAATGTGAGGCGGGTGGTTTTGCCGTTCTCAGTAATGCGAAGATGAACGGCAGCGCTGCCGATGATATGACCGGCATCGGTATACAAGAGTTCTACGTTATCGTCTATACGAAACCAGTTGTCGTACTCCACTGTTCTGAAAGCACCCATCGCGGTAAGCGCATCTTCGGTATTGTATAATGGAGTGAGGTATGGTAATCCATCTGCAATGCGCCGCTTGTTGATGAATTTGGTCTCATCTTCCTGGATGCCACCGGAATCTTCCAGCAGGATGGCTGAAAGCTCTTTGGTTGCGGGCGTGCAATATACTTTTCCGGAAAATCCGTCTTTGATGAGTTTGGGGATCAAACCACTGTGATCGATATGCGCATGCGATAAGATCAGCGCCGTCACTTCTTTTGGCTCGAAGCCCCAGGTCCTGTTGAGTGTATCTGTTTCGCGGCCCATTCCCTGGAACATGCCGCAATCCAGTAAATATTTATTTCCGTTCTTGAGCGTCAGTAAATGTTTGGAGCCAGTTACCGTTCTGGCGGCTCCGTGGAAAGCAATCTTCATGAAGGATCAGAATTTTAGTTCAACTACCACTTTTTGTATTGTTCACCGTCCAGCGCTTGTGGCGCCCAGTTAGTGAAGAAGGTCATTACTTTATTCTTATCATATCCTTTTCCTGCTTCGAGCAGACCGGAATCCTGTGTGTGCAGGCGGTTGCCGGCAGCATCAAGCACCAGGAATACGGGGAAGCCGAAACGCTGCGGATATCCATATTTAGCGAGGATCTTTTCGTTCTTGTTCTCTTTGCTGTAATTGAGATGATACACTACATAATTGGCTTTTACCAGTGAATCGATCTGCGTATCGGTGGTTGCATAATCATTGAAACGCGCACACCATACGCACCAGTTGCCACCGATCTGAACAAATACATGCTTCTTTTCTGCCTTTGCCTGGGCGATGGCTTTTTTCAGTCCTTCTTCCGCATTTTCAGTTGGGCTGTACAATTTGAAATTGGCCATGTCCTGTGCGTTGGCAACAAATGCCGTGCAGGCCAACAGGAGTGCGAACAAAAATTTATACTTCATAATAAACGGGGTGTAATTTTTTTAAAGGTAAGGAGAATTGCAGTTATCGTTTTGTTACTTCCACGATGGCGGCCATCACCTGTTTGCCGCCGGCGGGCGCCGTGAAACTGATAGTGCCCTTGCTGGTCGGCTGGAAACGCAGTCCCTGTGCCAGTTGCCCGCCCAGTGCGGCATTCACGCGACTACCATAATCCGATGAAGGATTGCTGCCGATCTTTCTGTTGGTCTCATACCAGTCCAGCGGCTCCTTGCTCACTACCACGGCCATCACGTCGCGGGTACCGATGCTGTCCGGCGTCATGCTTTTATCATGAGGAAATAAACGGAAACCGGTGATGCCGCAGAAAGGAGAATATTTTGTTTTGGTTTGATCGTCAGCTTTGGGGTAAGGGAAAAGCGTATAACTGGTACCGTCAGTTTCCTTTCCAAAAACATAGATATAACATTCACTGCTGTTGCGCACTTCCATTTTGAAGCGGCTGCCGATGCTCATGGGTGATACAGTTTCAAAAACATTGCTGCCGCCTGTGCTGCGCAGGGCTGCATAACCACCGGCCACCATCTTATTACCTTCCTGCCTGACCTGCACCAGGCCTACTTCACAGGTGAAGGGCTGATTGGCTGCAGCACCGGTTTTGGGCATGGGCTCCAGTCCATATGCTTCTCGCACGAAATATTTGAAATGATTGTAACGGACCCAACCAAATCCATTCACGCCCCATTGAGGTCCCCAGCTGTTCATGATATGGAAGGCGCCGCCGTATTTCTTATCATCATAACCCACCACGCACATGGCATGTCCTCCGAATCCCACCATACGGTCATCACCGGCCTGCGGATCCCAAACATCCTGTCCCATCATGCCCTGCATGAAGCTTTGCCCTACCATCATGCCGATCACTACCGGCGCACCTTGTGCAAGATTTTCCTTGATGGCACGCATATCGATGGCATCATTGCGATCGCCAAGTGATAGTCGGTTGAAGCCGCGCATCTTGAATTGAGAGGCTTCGCGGATCAGGCTTTGATCGGGTTGCCGGGTACAGTCCTGGTCAGAGTAAGGGAATTTATCGTAAGGCACAGAACCCTGTTTGGTCATGTATTCCATGGCGCGCAGGATGTAGGAGCCCTGGCAGCCATCGAGACCGATCTGGTTGTACAGGAAGGCCGGACTGAATTTCAGCTCTTCGCCTTTCACGCCGCTGCGACTGGATTCCAGCACAGTGCGTGCGGCATAGGCGCTGCTCCAGGCCACGCAGCTTCCCTGCTCTCCCTGGTTGCCGACTGCAGGCGCAAAGGAGGTGAGGCTTGCATTATCAGGCAACGGATTTTTTGTGTTGTCGTCTGCGAGCGGCTCATAAATATTGGCCCGCTCAAATTGTTTAGGGTCCAGGAAACCACCTGTGGCAAGCCCTCCGGCGATCTGGCTGAGGTCGCCCATATTGCAGCCACCGCCGCCGCGGCCAAAGAGAAAATAACCAATGCCGCCAATGATCAGCAATACAATGAGGCCCTTGCCTTTGAATAAACCGAGTAATAAGGGAAGCAGGTTAAATAAACCTCCGCCTCCTCCGGGGAATCCTCCCCCACCTCTGCCCCCACCACCACTGTCGCTGTTACTTTCCTGAGGATCCTGCGGATCATCAACCATACGAATAGGCATAACGAATGATTTGGTTATGTATTAAAAGTAACAAGAAATCAGGGAAATATATGTAAACAAAAAGAGCTGCACCAAACCCCGGTGCAGCCCTGGTTGAAAACCCAGTAGTAAAGATGATTTTTAAACCTAAAGCACTTCGATATACGTAAAAACAAAAAGGCCGGATTGGCAATAAGCCATCCGGCGCAATATTTTTTTCAGAAAAAAGTAAATTATTTCTTTTGCAGGTTTGCGTCAGCGCTACGCCAACAGGCAATTTTTAACCATGCAATTACAGCACTTCTATCTGATTCCTCAGGAGGTCCTCAAACTGATCGCGCTTGCGTATCAGGTGAGCCTCACCGTTAATCACCATCACTTCCGCAGGTTTGTACCGGGAGTTGAAATTAGAACTCATTTCAAAACCGTAGGCGCCGGCATTATAGAATAAAAGAAGATCGCCTTCACGTACTTCATTCAGGGTACGGTCCCAGGCGAATGTATCGGTCTCGCAGATATTTCCTACCACAGCATACTTTCTCTCAGCACCATTTGGATTGCTGATGTTAACGATATGATGATAGGAATCATAGAACATCGGGCGGATCAGGTGATTGAAACCACTGTTCACACTCACGAACGTAGCTGCATTGGTTTCCTTGATCACATTTACCTGTGTAACAAGGTAGCCGCACTCGCTCACCAGGAACTTGCCCGGCTCGAACCAAACCTGTAAGGGTTTTCCTCCGGGGATAGCATGACTGGCGAATGCCTCCTGTACTTTCTCTGCCAGCAGATCAATATCGGTTGAAACATCTCCTTCTTTGTATGGCACTTTGAATCCACCGCCCAGATCGATGAACTCCAGATGTCTGAAATGCGGGATGAGACTGAATAGTACTTCGATGCCTTTCACGAACACTTCCACATCCTTGATCTCACTGCCGGTATGGATATGCAGATCGCTGATGCGGAGATCGTACTTGTTCACCACATCCGCTATCAGGTTGATCTGGTCAACAGGAATACCGAATTTGCTTTTATCATGACCGGTGGAAATCTTGAGATTGCCGCCCGCCATGATATTGGGACGAAGGCGAAGACCTACAGGATAGGTATTGCCGTATTTAGCACCGAATTTTTCCAGGTTGCTGATGCTGTCGATATTGATGATCACTCCCAGGCTTACTGCCTCTTCGATCTCGGAGAATGCGATGCCATTGGAGGTATAAAGAATGCGGGTATTGGGGAATCCGGCATGAAGGGCCAGCTTCACTTCATTGATGGAACTGCAGTCAACATTCGCACCTATGCTACAGATATACTTCAGGATATTGATATTGGTAAGCGCCTTGCAGGCATAGAAGAAAACAGTGTTGCTGTTCTTAAAAGCAGTGGTCAGTTTCTCGTATTGCTCTTTGATCTTTTCTGCATGATAGACGTAGAGCGGCGTTCCGAAATCAGTAGCCAGTTTAGACAGGTAGTCTGGGGATAGATGCTGTGACATAGTCTGCGAATATACGAACAAAGCGATGTAACGAATGTTAGCGGAAAGGGGAAAATTAGCTGATCGGAGAGCAGTCGCTCGCGTCCCCGCGAGTGAGTGACTTTTGTTTAGCTGCTTCCGGCGAGTGACTGCTGCACCCTCTGTAGGCAAAAACAAAAAGCAGCTCCCTGAGGAACTGCTTTGTATGTTTTAGCAGGCCTGAACTCCTGCTGAAAAATCAATTTGACTTCTTTTCTTCGTCTTCTTCGTCATCAGATTCGTCTTCATCATCGTTATCTTCTTCTTCGTCTTCATCCTTATCATCGTCATCATCATCTTCTTCGTCGTCGTCTTCGCCTTCCTCCTCATCATCGTCACTATCCTCATCGTCTTCATCATTGCCTTCCTCTTCTTCATCATCTTCTTCGCCTTCCTCATCCTCCTCTCCATCCTCTTCCTCACCTTCTTCTTCGCCTTCAGTATCTTCTCCGTCCTCTTCTTCTGATTCTTCAGCATCATTCTCAGCCGATGCTTCAACTTCAATATTTTCTTCGCTTTCTGCTGTTATTTCATCTTCACCTTCAGGGCCGGGATCCTCTTCGGTTTCGGTGATAAACACTTCTTCGATCAATACACCATCTTCATCCACTTTGAAAGTTATATTTTCTTCCGTGGTGATGGTAGTATTTATTTCTTCTGCATTTTCTCCTTCCTGCGCAACAGTTCCTTCCTCTTCAACCGGATTAAGCGGTTCGCCATTTTCCATGGCCGCAGCGGCGCTTTCTTCCAGGGCTGCTACTACAGAGGCACTCACCATGCTATCGTCGAAAACTTCTTTGAGCTTTGGCAGGTCTTCCGCGGTATTGATACCGAAGTAGTCCATGAAGTTCTTGCTGGTCGCATATACGAGGGGGTGACCAGGCAGTGCTTCATTGCGGCCGGTGATCATCACCAGTTCTTTTTCGAGCAGCTTCTGAATAGCGTAATCACTGCTCACACCGCGGATGGCTTCGATCTCGGCCTTGGTCACGGGTTGTTTATAAGCGATGATCGACAAGGTTTCCAAAGCTGCGGAAGACAGGCGCTTCAGGAATTTGTCGCCATTCAATTGGGCCACAGTCTTATGATAATCTTTCTTGGTCAGGAACTGCCATCCGCCGCCGCTCTCGCGCACTTCAAACGGGTAGAATTCGGATCTGTATTTTTCAACGATCCCTTCCAGGGAGGATTCTACCTGGTCCAGCACGATCTTATCTTCCATGAACCCGAATGCATTATTGATCAATTCGGTGATCTCCAGAGACGTCAGTGGTTTTTCACTGGCGAAGATCAGTGATTCGATGTGCGGTATGAGGTTTCCGATTTCCATGCAATCAATTGGCGGATTTAGATAACCGTTAAGAATTATCCCTGCAGAGCTGCTGCACCACTTACGATCTCTGTGAGCTCGGTAGTGATTGCGGCCTGACGCGCACGGTTGTAGCTGATCTTGAGTGAACGCAACATTTCGTTGGCATTCTCAGTGGCTTTATCCATGGCGGTCATACGGGCTCCATGCTCGGAAGCGTGTGCATCCAGAACGGCCTTGAACAGTTGTGTGTTCAGGATCTTGGGCATCAGTTCTGCGATCAGTTCTTCCTTGGCAGGTTCGAAGATGAAGTCGCTTTTCTTGGCGCCTTCTTTTTTCTCCACTTTAGGGATGGGGAGGAAGCGTTCTACCACAAAGCGCTGGGTAGCGGCATTCTTGAATTCACTGTACACGATCTCCACTGCATCGAATTCTTTGGATTCGAAAGCTTTTACTGCAGCCTGCGCGCATTGTTGCACGCTTTCGAAGCTGAGGTGGAGGAAAATATCTTTGAAAGTATCGGTAGCGTTGAATTTGTTCTTGGCAAAATGCTCATAGCCTTTTTTACCGATGCTCCAGATCTGCACATTGCCTTTGGCAAATTGTGCGGAGTATTTTTCTTTGATGGTATTCTTGGCTGCTTTGATCACGTTCGCATTGTAAGCGCCACAAAGTCCGCGGTCGCTGGTGATCACGATCAGCAAAACTTTTTCAACAGGTCTTTCCACTGCCAGGTTTCCACCGAGATCCCCTTCAGAGCTGCTCACGATATTGCTCAGCACTTCCTGGAGTTTGCGGCTGTATGGACGCATCTGCACGATCGCATCCTGCGCTTTTCTCAGCTTGGCGGCGCTCACCATTTTCATCGCTTTGGTGATCTGCTGCGTGTTTTGAACCGATTTGATCCTGTTACGAACTTCTTTTAATTGACCTGCCATGTTTTGCGTTTAAATATCTAAGGCTCAGAGCGTAAGTTAAGATCTTCATTTTACCGCGCAAAGCCCCGGACGTGAAACCTTAAAAATCGGCTGCAAAGGTAGGTCAAAGCGATGATTTTTCCATCTGGTGGGGGAAAATTGTGGTATACCTGTGGATAGCAGGCAACTGGCAGGTTAACCGGGTACGTCCGGCTTGCAGCTCCCTGATATTTCTGGCCTTTTTTGCTTTATTTTTGTTTCGCATGAGTAAGAAGCAAGAACAGGAACAACCGGTGATCCTGATAACAAACGACGATGGAATTACTGCCCCTGGCATCCGCAACCTCGTGGAAGCCGTGAAAGATCTCGGAAAAATCGTGGTAGTGGCCCCTGATAAGCCCCAGAGCGGAATGGGTCATGCCATCACCATCGGACACCCACTTCGCCTCCACCCCGTTCAGGTATTCGATGGAGTGGAAGCCTGGCAATGTTCCGGAACACCGGTGGACTGCGTGAAACTGGCCGTAGACAAGATATTGCATCGCAAACCAGACCTCTGCCTCAGCGGCGTCAATCACGGAGCCAATCACTCCATCAATGTGATCTACTCCGGAACCATGTCGGCCGCCGTGGAAGCCGCCATCGAAAGTATCCCATCCGTAGGATTCTCATTGCTGGACTATAGCGTGGAAGCGGATTTCACCGCCGCCCGCCAATATGCGCGCCTCATTGTGGAACAATTACTGGCCACTCCGCTGGACAGGCATATGATCCTCAATGTGAACATTCCCGCACTCCCGCCGGAACTCATCAAAGGACTCATGGTTTGCAGGCAGGCATATGCGAAATATGAAGAGGATTTCCTGGAACGCAACGACCCGCATGGAAGAAAATATTACTGGCTGACCGGAGAATTCAAGAACATGGACGAAGGGACCGATACCGATGTGTGGGCACTCGAAAATAACTATGTAAGTGTAGTTCCGGTACAATTTGACCTGACGAATTACGTTCTTAAGGACAAATTGGAAAAAATGTGGAAACAATCCTGATGTTTAAAAAAGATAACCTTCGCCTCGGGCTGGCGCTCGGCTTCATCGCCCCGCTCCTCAGCCTTGTAGTGTACTACCTGATCAAATTCCGACTGTTCTCCGTGGCCGATTTCCTGGGATACATCGCTGCCAACAAGAAAGTGATCACCGGAATAGTAGTGCCCTGCCTCATTCTCAACATTGCATTGTTCACCCTGTACATCAACACCCGTCGCGACAAAACCGCCAAAGGTATTTTTGCCGTTACACTGGTGTATGCCATCGTTGCCCTGCTGCTGAAGTTTTTGTTGTAAAGAATCCCGCATCTTTGCAACCTAAATCAATCCGTTCGCATGCGATATTATTTCATTGCCGGTGAAGCATCCGGCGACCTGCATGGCAGCAATCTCATCAAGGAACTCAAAAAGCTCGATCACTCAGCAACCATCCGCTGCTGGGGTGGCGATCTTATGCAGCAGGCCGGCGGCGAACTGGTGAAACATTATCGCGATCTCGCTTTCATGGGCTTCATAGAAGTAGTGAAGAACCTCGGCACCATCATGGCCAACCTCCGCTTCTGCAAGGAAGACATCCTTCAATTCAAACCCGATACACTTGTTCTGATCGATTACCCCGGCTTCAACCTCCGCATCGCCGAATGGGCAAAAAAACAGGGCATCAAAGTAGTGTACTACATCTCCCCGCAGGTTTGGGCCTGGAAAGAGAACAGGGTTAAAAAGATGAAGACCACCATCGATGAAATGCTCGTGATCCTCCCCTTCGAAAAAGATTATTATAAGAATAAATGGAACTGGAATGTTGACTATGTTGGTCACCCACTCATCGAAGTAGTGGAAAGCTATCAGCAAGGCAACACGCCTCCAGCCATTCCCAATGCCACCAAGCCCATCATCGCTGTACTACCCGGCAGCCGAAAACAGGAGATCCTCAAAAAACTGCCCATCATGCTGGAAGTAGCACGCAGCTTTCCCGATCACCTCTTCGTTGTAGCCAAAGCACCCGGACAGGAAGATAGTTTCTATGAACCACTCCTTGCGCCCTATCCCAATGTGAGCGCAGTACGCGGACAAACCTATGCGCTGCTCATGCAGTCAGTTGCGGCTATGGTCACCAGCGGCACTGCCACCCTGGAAACAGCGCTCTTCGGCGTTCCCGAAGTAGTTTGCTACAAAGGCAGCAATATCTCCTACCAGATCGCGAAAAGACTGATCAAGGTAAAATACATCTCCCTCGTAAATCTTATCATGGATAAACTGGTGGTGAAAGAATTGATCCAGCAGGACCTCACCCCCGAAAACCTGGTGAAAGAATTGAACGAACTATTGCACAATCCCCAACGCAAACAACAACTGGAAGCCGATTACGCCGCCCTCAGAAAATTACTGGGCGAAGGTGGTCATGCCTCTTCCAAAGCCGCGAAGAAGATCATCCACTTCCTGCATCAATGACGCTTCAGTATCACGAGCTTCACAATAATGATGATGATTGCGATCAGGAACATGATCAGCGAAAGACGGTTGATCCCGTGCATGTACTTCATCCACTGAGTGCGTGGTGCATTGGGGTCTTTCTTTTTGATATATAAATACTCGGCAAGTTGTCTCCAGAATCCCATGGGCTGTGCTTTTCTTCTGCTGCAAAGGTATGCTATTTGTGGGATGCCGTGAGGAAGAGCCGTGAGGGGGTATCGAAACACGGCTGATGAAACAAACCGGCGCGGGAGGATTTCTTTGAGCTATTTGTTGGTTGGATTGGACTGTAGTAATGCCATGGATCTACTTCGCTTATGTTTCAAAGGCCGTGTTTCGATACCCCGCTCCCGGCAGGAGAACCTGCATGTGCAGCGTTGTTTAATGAATGTCTGAAGAATTGCGGTACTCCTTAATTCAATGATCCGCAGCAGTACCTGCCTGAACATCCAGCGTAGGAAAATCATTGTAACGATGCACTAATTAATTTGAACGAATATCAGCTAGGAAAATCTGAATGCAACATAAAGGTGTAAAAAGAAAATGTACTGAAAGGGAGTGTAAGCGGCAGATGCAGGCCAATCAGTGAAATAGTGAGAAAGGGGGCGCATACTTCTATCAGTATGCTGCATCATTCTCCCGCCATAGCATCGTGCTCAGGCAAAGGATTGTGCATAAGGGGCCTTTGAAACGTAAGCGAAAAAGCCCGGCCCTGTTCCACAGTCCCATCAAACCAACCAACAGCTCATCCTCTGCACAACTGCGCTGGTTCGTTTCATAGCCACCGTTGCACATCCTTTGCCGAAAACAAAGATTAATGATATCCGGATATCTTCAACTGCATCACCGTTGCAATCGACACTGCCCGCTGCTCCGCCAGTTCGGCTTTATCGCCTTCAAACAATTCTCGGACAGTTTCCACAAACAACTTCTTCCATCTTTCAAAATGCACAGGCTGCAACGGAATGCGTGCATTCAGCCGTTTGTGAACGAACATGGGATTACCTTCGTATTCATTTCTGTTCAGCAGGATATCACCCCAGAATTTATACATGGTGGGAAGATGCTCGTCCCAGTGATCGCCAATCACTTCATTGAAGATCGGCCCGATCAGATCATCTTTCCGGGCCTTTGCATAGAAGGAATCTACCAGCAATACGATGGAGTTATGATCAGTAATTTCTTGCTTTGTCATTTTACTAACGTTAATGATTATCCGGTTTATTGGTGCTGGTTGCTGATGAAGGGTTTGCTGGTGGTGTTTCAGGCTGTGGCTGCAATGCTGGTTCCAGTCCTGCTTCATGGATGAAGCGATGCTTCAGATGATCGTAGAATGAACGTTTGTCAACCAGCATCGAAACCAGGTAAGCTACCATTCCGGCCAGCATCAGGTGAAAGATCACGTTGTGGCGATCCGTCATTTCCAGCACCAGGATAGCTGATGTGAATGGCGTTCTGGTAACTCCTGTCAGGAAGGCTACCATGCCTGCCAGTATCAGGATATTGGCATCGGCAGGAGTACAATGCAACCATCCGCTCAATACAGAACCCACGCTGGCGCCTGCTGCGAGCGCCGGAGCAAACACGCCACCCGCACCGCCTGTGGTGAAACTCAGCAGGGATCCCAACATGCGGAGGAAGGGCACATACCATTCCACGTGCTTGTTGTTGGTGAAAAGGGTTTGCGTCATGATCTCCTTACCCGATCCTACCATGGAGCTGCCCCAGACAAAACTAATCAGGGCTATCGCCAATGCACAAGCGATAATGTAAATGATTTTTTTGGTGACCTTCCATCGTCCCACGATATTCATCACTCTCAGTATCACACGACACAGCGCGCTGCCGCCCAAACCTGCTATCAGCGCCGTGAGCAAAACTCCGGCAAAAATCCAACCCGACAAATGACTTACGTCAGGATATCCTAGATAGAGGTAAGGTCCCAGCAATGCCTGGGCAGTTAAGCCAGCCAGGATCACGCCAGTGAAAAGGGCTGTTCTGAAATAGCTGATATGCGTACGGGTGAGCTCTTCCACCGCGAATACCAGTCCACCGAGTGGTGTATTGAAAGCCGCGGCCAGTCCGGCTGCGGCGCCGGTCATGATCATATTCCTCCTGGAGATCTTTGGCCACCAGGCTGGCAGCCATTGGTTGATGGTCCTGAAAATGGAACCTGCTATCTGAATGGTAGGCCCTTCCCTTCCTACCACACCGCCACCAAATGCCATCACCAGGCTGCTGACGATCTTCACCCAGATCACTTTCAGGTTGAGGAGCCTGTTGATCTTCTTTTCATCCTTTGGTGTACTGAGTTCGATGGCTGCAATTACCTGCGGAATACCGCTGCCTCTCGCGAAAGGCGCATACTTTTTCACCAGCCACCAGGCAAAAAGGAAACAGACAGGAGTGGCAATGAAAAGGCTCCAGCTTGCTTTGTGCATCATCCATTCAGCGCCTTTCTCTGCGTAGGAGAACATGATCGCGTAAGCTACAGCTACCAGTCCCGTGAGCAAACTCCCGATCCAGAAAGGGATCGCCTGGAGCACGTTTTGCTTCATCCTTTCATTCCTGATTCTGTCGAACATCCGTTTAAGCCGCCGGCGAATACCGGTCAGAAGTCTCACCATAGTCACAGATTTTGGATCGGAGAAAGGCCGGCAAGGTACGCAATCCTGCATAACTGAATATCCGCTAACTTTATGCTATGCTCACAAACGCTGCAATCAAAGAACTGGTAGGCACACAGGCCGCCGAGCTGGTGCAATCAGGAATGACCATCGGTATCGGCACCGGCACCACCATGGAATGGATGATCAGAGCGCTGGGAAAGAAAGTCAACAGTGGCCTCGAGATCCGCGCCGTGTCTACCTCACAGGCGAGCAATGAGCTGGCTGCACAATTCAATATTCCGCTCATCGAACTCAATGATGCCGCAAAGATCCAGCTCGCCATCGATGGAGCTGATGAGATCGATCCGCAACTGCAACTCATCAAAGGCGGGGGTGGCGCCCTCTTCCAGGAAAAAATGGTAGCCGCAGCAGCTGAAGAATTTGTAGTGATTGCCGATGACACCAAACTGGTGGATCAGCTTGGCGCATACCCCTTACCGGTAGAAGTGATGATCTTCAACTGGAAACAGGTGGATAAACAACTGGCAAAGCTGATCGGTAAACCACAGCAGTTGAGATTGAAAAAAGATGGATCCCCTTTCATGACAGACCATGGTAATTATATTATCGATATCTCCTTTGGTGTGATTGAAAACCCCGATGCACTCAACCAGGCATTGCACGATATTCCCGGCGTAATAGAAACCGGACTCTTCCTCGGCATGGCCGGAAAAGCGCTGATCGGGTACCCCGATGGACAAACAGAATGGATCGAAAGAGCCGGCTGAGCCCGGCCAGCCTGCATTCTGTCGCAAACTCCCCTTGCTGAATAGTTCCCATTTTGTTAATTTTGACTATATCAGATTTAGTTATGAAGTCAAAATTCCCGGGAGAAGACCACCTCTACCTGCAGGTTGCAGAAGGGGTTGAAAAGATGATCGGAGATGATATACTCCGCATTGGCGACAAACTTCCTTCAGTGCGTGTGCTCAGCAAGGAACATGGGATCAGTATGGGCACTGCCTTTCAGGCTTACTATCACCTGGAAGGTAAAGGCCTGATCGAAAGCCGGCCAAAATCCGGATACTATGTCCGCTTCAATCCCCGTCGCTTCGCTGATCTTCCCAAGAAGATGGACCCCGTTGTGACGCCCGTTGAGAAAGTGACCAACCAGGACATGATCATGCAGATGATCAAGACCATGACAGCGGAAGACATCATGAACTTTGCACTGGCATCGCCTTCCGTAAATCTTCTTCCCGCCGCACGTCTCAGCAAGAGCGTTGTGCACGCACTCCGCAATGATCCCCACCAATGTCTTCAATACGAACACGCACAGGGCAATCCCGAATTGCGCAAGCAGATCGCCAGGCTCAGTTTCAACTGGGGAGGAAAGGTGAAGCCCGATGAAGTGATCATTACTTCAGGCTGCATGGAGGCAGTGGTGATGGCATTGCGATCGGTTACACATGCGGGTGATACCATTGCGGTTGAGTGTCCCAGTTATTTCGGCATCTACCAGGTGATAGAAAGCCTGGGACTAAAACTGATCGAGATCCCGGCAGACCCCGTTACCGGCATCGACCTGGATGGGCTGGAGCGCGCCATCGGCAAACATTCCATCGCAGCCTGCCTGCTGGTGCCCAATTTCAGTAACCCTTCCGGCAGTTGCATGCCCGATGAACATAAACAGAGACTGGTGCAGATGCTCACCAAACACCAGGTGCCCCTGATAGAAGATGATATTTACGGAGAAATGTATTTTGGCAGGCAGCGGCCACGCACCTGCAAGTACTTCGACAAGGAAGGGATCGTACTCTATTGTTCTTCTCTGTCCAAATCACTGGCCCCCGGCTACAGGATCGGATGGATACTGCCCGGCAGGTATATGGACAAGGTGAGCTCCATCAAAATGATGCACAGCATCAGTTGCGCCACTATAACGCAACAGGCCCTGGCCCATTTCCTGGGGATCGGACGTTATGAATATCACCTGAAGAATCTGCGAAAGGCATTACATACCCAGTGCCTGCGTTATACACAGGCCATCATGCAATATTTCCCGGAAGAAACCCGGATCTCCCGCCCGCAGGGAGGTTTTGTACTTTGGGTGGAGCTCAGCAAACATATCAACACTTATGAATTGTGGCTCGAAGCGATGAAACATCAGATCTCCATTGCACCCGGAAGTATCTTTTCCAACAGCGCCAATTACTCGCACTACATGCGGATCGGTTATGGCAAGCCATGGGACGACAAGGTAGACAAGGGATTGAAAACCCTGGGCAACCTGGTCAGGAAAATGAGCTGAAGCGGGATCAATAAATTATACGGAAGGGTTGGGAAGAGAAATGACTATTCGAAGTCGTACTTCAGAAGATCGGCCGGATGGAGATTCAATCCTTTGGCCAGTTCATAGATCGTAGAGATCTGAACATTGAAACGTCCATGCTCCATCTTGGAAATATTGCTGTCGTCCAGGTCACAGTTCTGCGCCACCTCGCGCAGGCTAAGCCCTTTATCTTGCCGGATCTTCTGCAGATGCGCACCAAACTGTTGCTTCAGCTTAGTGTAATCCTTCTTGGTTTTTGTTTTCTTTTTCATAGGCTTGATTGAACTACTTTGATCGTTTAGCATAGACAAGGTGAATGTTTTTTGAAAAATATTTGCGGTAATAAATAACCGTAATCTAAAATTTTATTTATATATTTGTTCTGATTTCACGACTTCCACTTTCCCACATCACAAGGTACAAGGCATCTTTCCTGTTACGATGTAATGTTTATTGACATTGCGGCTTCGTATGCGCAATACTGTCAACCGGATTTATTTCACCACAATTTTCCCATAATGGATCAAATCCCTGCCTGGACGGGCTTTCCGTTCCTGCCGGACCCTGCTTTGCTGTTCCGGCGATTCAGGGAGGGTGATCAGAGAATTTTGAGCATGTTGTTCTATCATTTTTTTCCGCCGCTCTGCTTTTTCGCAAACAGGCTCCTGCACAACGAGGACGCGGCAAAACAGATCGCTGAAAAATGCCTCCAACAGTTATGGGGTGAACGCTCAGGGGTGAAAGATTGGGAGGCCATCAAAATTTTTCTGTACATAAATACGTACCGGCGCTGCACTCAGTTTATCAAAACCCAACAAAAAATTTCAGATACCATGGAAACACCCGGAAACGGTCCGGATATTTCAGAAGAAAAAGTTTTAGCCATGATCGTTCATGCAGAAATACTGAATAGTCTTGAAGACATAGCAGACGCTCCGGAATGGCTTTCCGGCGGGCTTTCATCCCTGTCTGCAGAATGATCACCCTGCATCACCAATATCGAAACAAATGATTCCGTTCCATATGCATGAAAAAACAAAAGACCCGAATCAGGCCATAAAAAATTTCTGTACCAGCTATCATCGCCATGAAGTAAAGCAAATGCTCTGGGAATGGCTCGTAACGGCCATTTCACGCAACCATAGCATCTATGATGATGGAAAGGAAAGAAGCAGTTTATTCCTGCTCTATGAAAACATTATGTTACTGGTAGACGCTGCGTATACAGTACACCAACAAACACCAGCGCCCAACCCTACTGCTCCTGCTAAAAATAAAAAGCCCGGGACCGGTAAGTCCTGAGCTCAATGCTTTCATTAAGGATAAGGTTTAATGTCAGTTAAGTACCTCTGGTTGGTACGTTCCCTGTATTCCTGCAGGGAATATTTTTTTACTGAACATTGCCATCTTACCCAATTCCCAAACGCTGTCCTTTCTGACCACCGCCTTTGCGACCGCCGAACTGGTTGAAGCCATACATGAAGCTGACCATAAAATATCTTCTGAGGATCTGCGTATAGCTGTCAACGATATAGTTGTCGTTCACAGTACGGTCAACATTGCTGTTCTGATTCAGGATATCCACAACGGATACTTTCAGTTCTCCATTCTTCTTTTTGAAAAAAGTCCAGGCCAGGGATGCATCCCAGAGTGGGATCGATTGGTTGAAGCCATCGCTTCTTCCCGAGTTGATGGAATAATCGAAATTGGTTTCCAGCCTGAGGTCCTTGAAGAAATTGCAACTGAAGTCCACGCTGTAATTCTGATTGAAGTACCTGTTGCGGGTAGCCTGCTGCACATTGAAACTGGCATCGTTATATGTAAACCTGCCTGAAGTGCCCAGATCGAAAAGATCGTTCCAGTAATTCAGGGTCAGGCTCTGGGAGGCTGAGCGGTTATTGTTGAAATTGATGTCGCCATTCAAAAGATTCACATCCCTCGTATAGCTCAGGCGAGAATTGGACTGCAGGCTGAGCGGACTGCTCTTTCCACTCACAGTTTTCTTCAAAGGGATGGAAAAGTTGGCGCCCAGGTTAGCCTGGTAACCACCATTGATATTCTCCGGGCGGCTCAACTGCTTGCCGCCTTCCAGCAATCGGATGCTGTTCACGATCTTGTTGCGGGTGAAACCAGCCGATGCATCGATACTGTAATACATGAAATTGTTAGGATTCATCCTGTTGAAGCTAAGGTTCAGATCATGACTGAATTCCTGCTTCAGGTTGGGATTACCTTCACGGATATAGAGCAGGTTGCTTTCATCACGCACATCCTGCAGCTGCGAAATATTGGGTGTTCTTGTATTGCCCCTGTAACCGAAACGCAGTGAGCTCTGACGATCGATCTGATAATTATAGCTGGCATTGGGCGCCAGGTTTACGAACTTCTGTACCATGAGGCTGTCTTTTCCAAACAATTCCCGGTGACTCATATTCTCCAGGGTGGTGAATTGAATGGTGCCGCCTATCTGCAAATCGCCTTTGGCCAGCGTATAACGCAGGTTGGTACCAAATTTATGATGCTGGTTATTGTTCTCGAAATAGTTGGTCTGGCTCTTGTTCACACTGTCGTAGTCTTTGGAAATATTCCTGTACTCCATTACATCCACATCACTGGTATTATGCTCATTGGTATAAGCATAGTTAATTTCCCAGGTGAGCTTTTCAGTAAGCGCTTCCGTGATAGAAGTATTCAAAGTGTTGTTGAAGTTACGGGTGGTATTGAAGTTCCGCTGACGCTGATGAGTAATCGAAGCAGTATCTCCATTTGGTTTCAGGAAGTAGTAAGGCGTTTCATTGGCGCCGTTCATGTCTGAATTGTTCATGGAAGATTGCCATCCGATGCTGAGTGTTCTCCCCTTCTTCCTGAAGCGATGACGGAAAGTGACATTGTTATTGAAGTTCAGTCCATCCGAATTGGACTCACGGGCACTCCTCCGAAAGATGGCATCATAAGCCTCCAACTTGGTTACAGACCTGGTGCGGGATGAGTCCATGCTATTGGTTCCGGAACTGCGAATACCCACGGAAGACGACATATTGATACTGCTCATGCTATCGATCTTCCAGTCGAGCCGCAGGCTCAGGTTATGATTGAGATTATCCGAACTTGAATTGGAGGCAGAATTCTCCACGGAGGAGCTGTCATTGGCGAAGAAAGACTGCTGCTGACGCTGGCTGTTTGTCTTCGATTGAGAACCATTCACTGCATAGCTTCCCTGGAGCGAGAGTTTCTTTCCCCATTCATTGGAGAAGTTCACACCGGCGCCGAAGATATCGGTATTACCGGCTCCACCCCTTCCACCTCCGCGTCCGCCGCTGATGGCCATACCACCTCTGCCACCACCACGGCCGCCACCGCCGCCCATGCCCATATTCATCATGCCCCCCATTCCCATACGGTTGGTATTGGACGCGTTGCCCACCACAGACACACGGAAATCATTATTGAACCTGTTAAGGAAGAAACTCCCTTCATACAGCCCTTCATTACCCAGTCCTGCAGCAGCTCTTCCGAAAGTACCTTTGCGCCTGTCTTTTTTCAGTTTGATATTGATGGTACGCTGGCGGCTTCCATCATCGATCTTATTGAATTTGGCCTGCTCACTCATATCATCGTACAGTTGTACACTTTCCACCATATCAGCAGTGAGGTTGCGCGTAGCCATTTTTGGATCGTTACCAAAGAATTCCTTTCCATCTACATAGATCTTGGGAATGTCTTTTCCCTGTGCAGTTACATTGCCATCACGGTCCACTTCCATTCCGGGAATTCGTTTCAACAGGTCTTCCACTGTGGCGTTGGGTCTTGTTTTGATAGCGCTGGCACGGAACTCTGTAGTATCGCCTTTGATCTGGATAGGCGGCACGCGCACAACTACTGCTGCCAGCATGGATGTATCTGTTTCCATGAAAAGATCGCCGAGATCGAGGGATGCTTTGTCTGCGGAGAATCGGATGGGCTTGTATAGATCCTTGTACCCGGTGAATGTGAGATTGAGCAGGTAAACGCCTGCGGGAATATTTTTTATTTCGAATAAGCCTTCCTTGTCGCTGACGGTGAACCCGATCATACTGGAATCGATGGAGTTCAGGAGTGTGGCCGTTGTAGAGGGCAATACCAGTTTATTCTGTTTATCGAGCACTTTACCTTTGAGGGAGCCCACAGGTTTCTGTGCATAGAGGGTGGATCCAATACAACAAGCAATCAGGAGCAGTACAATTCGGGTCATGGCTACGGGATAATTGTTTTGGTTTGTTTGGGATAACGGGCTTTTGACGGCATCCCTTCCGGAAAACCAGCAATAAAAAAGCGAATTTAGAAATCTATAACAATTAAGCTGACAATGATGCTGTTAAAGTTGAATGAATTCTTATGCGAAAAGCGGCGTTGACCGGCCATTTCAGCCTTTCAACGCCGCTTTTACTTATCCTGAAACCGGGGTTTCCGGCCATACTAACGCAAATGAATAATCGCTATAATTTTGGTGCTGCCTGCTTCACTGCCTGCCGTGCCAGCATCACCCATTTTCCCCTTTGTTTTTGCCAAACGGTAAGAATCGATAGACTAACGGTTCCAGGCTGCCCATTATCGTTGGTAGTGGCATCGAGTTTATGGCGAACGATGGCCGTTTCGCCACTCACCGTGATGGTCTGATTGCTGAGGTTGATGGTCACAAAGTCAGACTTGCCGCTGGTTAGCGTGGTCACAAAAGTTTTCTTGTCCTCCACATTTCCACTTGAATGTCCATAACTCAATTGATCGGCCGCGATGGCTTCTAGCGCCTGCTTATCTCCATCGATCATTGCCTTGCGGAGTGTTTCCACGGCAGCCGCCACTGCTTTTTCTTCTTTTGATTGAGCCATGATCACATTTACAAAAATGGTGAGGATGAATAAGAATGCGATGAATTTCTTGTACATATTGTTGTCGATTCCGGGTGAACGATACTTCTAAAATACATCATTGCTCATAACCAAGCAACCTCAGCGCATTGAGCACCACCAGCAAAGTGCTGCCTTCATGGAAGGCCACAGCCGGTCCGATATTGGCCACGCCGGTGATTGCCAGGGGGATCAGGATGGCCACCATACCAAGACTGAGAATGAGATTCTGCCTGATGATGCGTTTCCCGGCGCGGCTCAGGCCGATGGCAAATGGCAGATTACTGAGATTATCGGCCATCAATGCGATATCCGCAGCTTCCAGCGCCACATCACTGCCGGCTGCGCCCATGGCGATGCCTACCGTGCTGCGCGCCATAGCAGGCGCATCGTTCACACCATCGCCCACCATCGCCAGTTTGTTCTCTTCCCTTCGCAACTGTTCGATATTGGCCACTTTTTCCTCCGGCAACAGATCGCCCTTCGCAATATCGATGCCCACTTTGGCAGCCACAGCATCAGCTACACGCTGGTTATCGCCCGTGAGCATCACCATTTTGCGGATGCCGAGTTTGCGAAGCTCGCTGATCACAACAGGAGCTTCTGCGCGCGGAAGGTCCATCACTCCGAGAATTCCCGCAAAGCGATCACCTTTGCGGATGATCATACTCGTATTGCCCGCCTGTTGCAATGCCATCACCTGCTGCGCAATAGCATCAGGCAAAGCAGGCAGTCCGGCAGTTTTGAACAGTTCATCATTTCCGATGAGAATGCTTTCTCCCTCCCAGGTAGCCTGTACACCTTTGCCGGCAACGGCTTTCATATCTGTGGCTTCAGGAATATTAATGACTCCGAGTTTTTCCATACCTCCATTCACGATAGCAGCTGCGAGCGGATGATCACTCAATTTTTCAACAGCTACGGACATACGAAGCAATTCGGTTTCGGTTATACCTTCCAGTGGTACGATAGCATTCAGTTTGGGTCTGCCTTCCGTGAGCGTTCCCGTTTTATCGAATGCGAGTGCCGTAAGCATACCCAGTTCTTCCAGTGGCCTTCCTCCTTTCACCAGTACCCCCTGCCTGGCCGCACGCGCCACACCGCTCAACACTGCACTGGGCGTTGAAATGGCCAATGCACAGGGGCTTGCCGCCACCAGTACGGCCATGGAACGATAAAAACTCTGACTGAAAGTTTCATCTATCACGAGATAAGCAAACATCAACAACACCACCAGTATCAGCACAGCAGGCACATAATATCTTTCGATCTTTTTGGTGAATTGCTGCGTGGGCGATTGCTGCTGTTCAGCTTCCTTCACCATCTGCATCACGCGGGCAAGCGTGGAATCCTTCGCTTCCTTCGTTACACGTATTTCCAGTGAACCTGCGCCGTTGATGGTGCCTGCAAATACTTTGTATTGCGCACCTATCTTTTTATCATCTTCCTTTTGCATTGCAGCAGGCAGAGGCAATTTATCTACGGGAATACTTTCGCCGGTGATGGGAGCCTGGTTCACGGTGCTGCTGCCCTGCGTTACATAACCATCTGCCGGTATCTTGCTGTTGGGACGGATGATCACGATATCACCTGCTTTGAGACTGCTTACCGGCACGTCCTGCATCACTCCCTCTCTTCGAACGGTAGCAGTGGTTGGCGCCAGTCCCGCCAGGGCTTCAATGGATTTGCGGGCTTTGTCCATACTCAATGCTTCCAGCGCATGCCCCAGACTGAAGAGGAAAAGCAGCAGCGCACCTTCCGGCCATTTTCCGAGCGAAGCCGCGCCCGCAGCCGCCACCAGCATCAGGAAATCCACTTCGAACACACCGCGACGGACAGACAGGATCGCTTCCTTCAGCGTGTAGTATCCACCAAAGAAATACACGGCGATGAAACAGGCCAGCGATAACCAGGCAGGGCCGGCTTCAAATTTTTCCAACAGGTAGCCGATGCCCAGCAATACGCCACCGGTGAGTGAAAAGATGAGATCGCTGCGTCGGCCGAATATACCACCATGCTCATGTGCGTGTTCTTCATGTTGTTCTTTTTTCTCTTCGATCATGCAACAACGATTTAATGAATTAATGTGCGTGGCCGCCTTCGCCACTGTTCTTCCATTTGCTCAGCAGGTCATATGCTCCTTTGAATACGATGGGTGTTGTTTTGATATCGATGCCCTGCGGCAACATTACGGCTACATAGCCCAGTTCGGCTACGCCGGTTTGGATCTCTACGGCTTTAAAATGCTGGTGGGGTGCGCCTCCTTCCTTATCTACATGCTCATCTTCTTCCTTAATAAAGATATAGTTCTTTCCTTCATAGTTCACAATGGCATTTTCGGGTAAGGATGGCTGAAGCTCATTTTTGGTCTCTACAAAAGCGGTGAGATACATACCCGGCAACAACTCGCGGTCCTCTTTGTCCAGGTGACAATGAATACGTACAGTACGGTCTGAGCTGATCTCGCGCCCGATCAGGTACACGGTGGCCATTCTTTCCTTCAGTTCATTGGCAAGAATGAAACGCACTTTCTGTCCGATCTTCAGTTTGGGAACATCTCTTTCAAACACGGTGAGCTCTGCATGGAGGTGTTCCGTATCAACGATCTCGAACATCACATCGGTGGGGTTCACGTATTTGCCGAGATTCACATTCACTTCGGTTACATAACCGGAGATGGGCGCATATACATTGATGGTAGGTTGTATCTGTCCTTTCTCCAATTTTGCGATATCAAGTTTAACAAGTTGCAGTTTGGCTTTGAGACCTGCCAGCCTGGCTTCGGTGCTGCGATAATTAGCCTTTGCCTGCTCAAATGTTTTCCTGGCGTTGATATTTTCTTTCATCAGTTCTTCCTGTCTTTCATACTCCACTTTCAGGAAATCCAGCTGGCTCACCGTTTCCAGGTAATCCTGCTGCAATTGCAGGTAGGCAGGATCTTCGAGGGTGGCTATGAGTTGTCCTTTGGTCACATGCTTGCCCTGCAACATGTCTGAAGAGCGAAGAAATCCACCCATGGGAGCCGATACGCTGAGCATTTGTTGCGGTGGTACGTCCAGTGTGCCATTCACTTTGATGGTGCCGCTTAACGTGCGCACACTTACAGTTCCTGTTTCGATACCAATGCCACGGGCCTGGTCTGGCGTGAGCTCGATCTCTCCGCCTTCCTCATGCCCGTGCTCATGCTCTTCCTTTGTGCTGTCGGATTTTTCAGCCGCTTCTTTGCCGGCGGTTTTCCCTTTACTATCTCCACAGGCTTCCATGGCCAGCAGCAGCGTAACAAATGACGCGGCTTTGAATAGGTTGATGATATTTTTATTGAAAGTCATTGTTCAAATTATTTAGTGGGTTGGAAGTATTCAAGTGTTACGATGGCAATATTGTAATCACGGAGCGCCTGGAGATAGTTCATGCGGATCTCGCTGGCGGTCTGCAATGCCTGGAGGTATTCCACATAACTGATCTCACCTGCCTGGAAAGCGCGTTGCGCCTGCGTGAGCATCAGCTCAACATTTGGCAGGGCGCTGCCTTCATAGTATTGCAGGTTATTCTTTTCCTTCTCATACTGCTGATGGGCTTCGCGAAATTGACCATTGAGATTATTGCGCGCCAGTTCCAGGTTGCTCTCGGCGATCTGCTGATCTACTTTTGCTGCGCGAACGCGGCTTGCATAAGGCTTGTTGAAGATCGGAAAGCTCACGGAAGCCTGTACGCCATGAAAGCGTTTGCCGAAATCGTAAAACTTCTCCGTGCCATCAGTATTCTGGAATCCGTAAATCGACTGGTTGAAATATCCCACAGAGAAATCCGGACCACCTTTCGCTTTTTCCACTTTTATCGTTTGTTCATTCACTTTGATCTCCTGCTGCAGGTAAGCTGTAAGCGGATGATCGTAGGACAGTGTAGCCGTTGGCGTTATACCAGAACCATCCAGCCTGATGATATTTTCCATTGCAATCCTGATCTCTTCCTTTGCATTGAGCAGCCTTTGCAGATTGGTTTGCGCTATCCGGATATCTGCTTCATTGCGCTGCACCTGGTTATTGTTCTCGTTCAGTCTGGTTTGCGCTGTACTTTGTTCCAGCATCCTCGTTTCGCCAGTCCTGTAGCGCACTTCAGCCGCTTTGAGAAAGTTCCGGTAAAGTGTATCCTGTCTTTGCAGCAGGTATTTCACTGATTGCAGCCAGGCAAGCTGGTACCAGGCAGATTTCACCTGCAACACCAGTTCCTGTTTGGTCACGGCCAGGTTGAGCTCACTGCTTTTGATGCGTGCATCGGCCAGCTGCTTCTGTTTTCCGAAGAGGCCGGGATTGGGAATATCCTGCGATAATGTAAAATGATTGTCCCATTTCACGGTGTTGGCCTGTCCGTATTGCGCACCCAGCGTGGTCTTCCCAAGTTCAGTACTGGTTCCTCTCAACATCTTTTCCTTATCGATCATCAGTTTGGAGGATTGCATGGAAGGGTGTTGTTTGATGGCAAGGTCCACTGCCTGTTGCAAAGTGAGTGAAGAAGGTTGTTGCGCCTTCGCATTCATCACCGGGCCAATGATCAGCAGGGCGATCACTGCCGTAACTGTTCCCATCTTTTTACCCGGGCCTCCCATTTTTTCAAAGAGGATATACAAACAGGGCAATACCAGCAATGTGAGCAGCGTAGCTGTTACCAGTCCACCGATCACCACGGTTGCCAACGGACGTTGCACTTCTGCACCGCTGCCTCCTGATAATGCCATCGGGATAAATCCCAGGCTGGCCACAAGGGCCGTCATGATCACCGGTCGCAATCGGGTGCGCGTTCCCGTGAGTACGATATCTGTAAGGTTTTCCATACCATCTTTTTTTAACCTGTTGAATTCAGCGATCAGCACAATGCCATTCAATACTGCTACACCAAAGAGCGCAATAAAGCCCACACCCGCCGAAATACTGAAAGGCATACCACGCATCCAGAGTGCGATGATGCCTCCGATAGCGGAGAGGGGAATAGCAGTGAAAATGAGCAATCCATATTTCAATGAACCGAAAGCGAAATAGAGCAATACCAATATCAGCAGCAATGCTACAGGCACTGCAATGGCCAGCCTGGCGCGGGCTTCCTGGAGATTTTCGAAAGTACCTCCATAGGCTGCATAATAGCCGGGTGAGAATTTGATCTCTTTTTCGATGCGTTGCTGAATATCTTTCACAACTGACGCCACGTCCTTTCCTCTCACGTTGAAACCAACCATTACACGACGGCGGGCATCTTCGCGCTGGATCTGGTTGGGACCTGTGCGGATCTCCACTTCAGCCAGCTGCTCCAGCGGCACCTGGTTACCATTGGGAGCCGTAACATAAAGCGTACGCAGGTCTTCCACTGTTTGACGATTGCTTTTTTCCATTCGCACTACGAGGTCAAAGCGACGTTCATTCTCGAAAACCTGTCCGGCTGCATCACCCGCAAAGCCTGCCCGGATCACCTGGTTCACAGTTTCAATGTCCAGCCCGAACTGCGCGATCTTATCCCGTTTGAATTTCACGATCACCTGCGGCAGGCCGGTAGCCTGCTCCACATACACATCCACAGCACCTTCGATGGTTCTGGCGATAGCGCCCACCCTGCCTGCATAATCGGCCAGCTGTGTAAGGTCTTCTCCGAAAATCTTCACCACCACGTCCTGGCGTGCGCCGGACATCAGCTCATTGAATCGCATCTGGATCGGTTGCTGGAAACCGTAAGTAACGCCGGGAATATGTTTTTCGAGTTCGGCCTGCATTTTTTCCGCCAGCTCCTCGCGGGAATCGGCAGAGGTCCATTCCTTTTTATCTTTCAATACGATGATCATATCGCAGAGCTCAACAGGCATGGGGTCTGTAGGGATCTCGCTGGATCCTATCTTTCCCACCACTTCTTTCACTTCAGGGAATTTTTTCATCAGCACTTCTGCCGACCTGTTGGTGGCTTCCACTGTTTTGCTGAGGCTGCTGCCGGTGAGCACACGGGTTTCAACGGCAAAGTCGCCCTCGCCTAATGTGGGGATGAATTCCGAACCCATGGTAGAGAAAATCCAGAGACTGCCGGCCAGCAGAACGATGGATGCGCCGATCACCAGGGCTCTCGCGCGGAGCGCAGTGCGTAAAACGGGTTCATATATACGCTGCAGCCCGCCAATGATGCGATCTGAAATGGTTCTTTTGTGAGATATCTTTTTGCTGAGGAAGAGCGAGCTCATCATCGGCACATAGGTGAGCGATAAGATCAGCGCTCCCACAATGGCGAAGCTCACGGTCTGCGCCATGGGGCGGAACATCTTGCCTTCGATACCTGTGAGCGATAAGATCGGCAAGTAAACGATAAGGATGATGATCTGTCCGAATGCAGCGGCGTTCATCATTTTTTTGGCGGCGCCCCCCACTTCGATATCCATCTCCTGCTGGTTCAGCTGCCTTCGGTTATTCAATCCCAACTGATGGATGGTGGCTTCCACGATGATCACTGCACCATCCACTATCAATCCGAAGTCAATGGCGCCAAGGCTCATCAGGTTGCCGCTCACACCAAAGAGGTTCATCATGGAAACGGCAAAGAGCATGGCCAGCGGGATCACAGAAGCTACGATCAACCCTCCCCGTAAGTTCCCGAGCAGGATCACCAATACAAAGATCACGATCAGCGCACCTTCGATCAGATTGGTGGAAACTGTTTTGATGGCGCTGTTCACGAGTTTGGTTCTGTCCAGGAATGGTTCAATCACCACGCCTTCCGGCAATGTTTTCCCGATCTGCGCCATTCTTTCTTTCACGCGCTTGATCACGGCGGAGGAGTTCTCACCTTTCAGCATCATCACTATGGCGCCGGTAACTTCTCCTTCATTGTTCCGCGTCATCGCACCATAACGGATAGCCGAACCTATCTGAACGGTCCCCACATTGCGGATGAGCACGGGCACATTGCCTGAAGTATTCTTCACAACAATATTTCCAATGTCTTCCATATTGCCGATCAGCCCGATACTGCGCACGAACCAGGCATTGGGGTTTTTATCGATGTATGCTCCTCCTGTATTCTGGTTGTTCTTTGCGAGCGCATCAAAAACTTCAGCGATGCTGATATTCATGCTGCGCAGTTTTTCCGGGTTGAGGGCTACTTCATATTGTTTGAGATAACCTCCGAAGCTGGCCACATCGGCCACACCTTCCACACCCAGCATTTGCCTGCGCACGATCCAGTCCTGGATGGTACGCAGGTCCATGGCGGAGTATTTGTCCCCGTATCCTTTTTTAGTGTGGATCACGTATTGAAAGATCTCACCGAGACCTGTAGTGAGGGGCGCCAGTTCCGGCATGCCCATGCCTGCGGGGATCTTATCGTTAACACTTGTTAGTCTTTCGTTCACCTGCTGGCGCGCCCAGTAAACGTCTATATCTTCTTTGAAAACGATGGTGACCACACTCAGTCCGAAGCGGGAGAAAGACCTGATCTCTTCGATGCCGGGAATGGTGGCCATGGTCTGTTCTACGGGAAAAGTAACGAAGCGCTCAATGTCTTCAGCTCCATTCGATGGCGATACGGTGATCACCTGTACCTGGTTGTTAGTAATGTCCGGTACAGCGTCTATCGGCAGTCTGGTAAAGGAAAATATCCCCCAGGCCACCAGCATCAATGTAAATAGGGCAACGATCAGCTTATTGCTGATAGAGAACTGTATAATGCGGTTTAGCATAATTTAATTGTCAGTGGATAGAAAGAAAATAAATAATCAGGCGTCCAACATGCCGTAACGATGCTGGCCACATGAAACAATAGCTTGAAAAGAAAACGGGATTATGCCAACTGGGGAGGCTGCCATACAGGTATGGAAACTTCCAGCACAGATGCCGTGTAGGGGCTGGCGTTAGGACGGCTGAAAGATTCTACAGCGAGACTGATCTCCTGTACCTGGTGTGGAATAGAGATGGTGGTACAGCAGGAACAATGACAGAACGGGGAGCAATACTCTCCGTGCTCATGTTCATCAGACTGCTCTACCGCACTTGCCTGGGCCGTGGCAGTATTGACGGTATCCGCGCAGGGAACAAATCCCAGCAGGACCACCAAAACAGCAACGATATATCCGATCAGGCGCATATGGCAAAAATAATTGGAACGGGTGGCATTATCATTACAGCCACTCTACTAAAATATACATGCTGTTGCAAATCCCGAAATTTCTTTGAACAAACGCCGGGTTTTCCCTGTTTAGCAGGTGATTCAGGTTCACGAACGGGTTAGGGAAGGATAAATTCGCATATGGGTTTACCGGTAATCCAGAAAAAATATGCAAGATGTTTTGACTTCAATACCTTTGCCGGTATATAACCCCTGATTGACCTGAAGCTACCTGCGAATAATCGCTTATCGGTCCTCCCCACCCGAAGTAGCGATACCCAATCTTTCATTGTTTACGTAATAGATAAATGCGCTTTATGAACAAGTTGAATGCCCTGGCTCAACACAAATGGAAAGTTATCATTCTGTCTTTTCTTGTCTTACCACAATGTCTGCAAGCCCAGGAGACCCTGGACGACAGTACCTTACTGGATGCTACAATCGAAAATGTAGTGCGTTATGCCATTAAGAATCAACCGGCCGTTCAGAAAGCGCTCATCAATGAGGCTGTAACTGAAACCACTATCAAGGGCAAACTGGCCGACTGGTATCCGCAACTCAATGCTGCCTATAACCTGCAACATAACTTCAAGGTGCAAACGGCGGTGATCGGCGGCAATCCGGTGAAACTGGGGGTAGACAATGTCTCCGCCATCCAGCTCACTGCTACTCAGAATATCTTCAACAGAGACGCGCTCCTGGCCAGCCAGACTGCCGGTGATGTGCGGAGATACGCAAGGCAGAACACAGGCGCCACCAGGATCGATGTAGCAGCCAATGTTTCCAAAGCTTTCTACGATGTACTCACTACCAAGCAACAGATCAAAACCACCAGTGAAGATATCAGCCGGCTTGAAAGAAGTCTCAGGGATGCTACCTATCAATATCAGGCAGGCATAACCGATAAAACGGATTATAAGCGCGCCACCATCGCCCTCAACAATGCGAAAGCCCTGCTCAAATCCAATGAGGAACTGCTCAAGGCAAAGATCGAATACCTCAAGGCGCTCATGGGCTATCCAGTGAATGCTCCCCTGGAGATCAAATATGATACCCTCCAGATGGAAAACCAGATTGTGCTGGACACATTGCAGGCTACCAATTATGCAAGCCGTATCGAGTATCAGTTACTGGAAACACAATACAAACTGCAGCAGGCCAATCTCAAATACAATAAATGGAGCTTCATTCCGAATGTATCCGCCAATGGCGCTTACAATTTCAACTACCAGAACGATCAGTTCAGTAAGCTCTACAATACCAACTATCCTCAGTCATTTGTGAACCTCAGCGTAACTGTGCCGCTCTTCCAGGGAGGAAAAAGGATACAGAATATCCGCAATGCGGAATTACAGCTTGACCTGCTGGAAGCTGATATGTCTGACCTGAGGAACAATATCAATGCAGAGTATTCACAGGCGCTCGCTTCCTATAAGGCCAACCTTGCGTCCTATCTCGCATTGAAAGAGAACCTGGACCTGGCGCAGGAAGTATATGATGTGATCAATCTTCAATACAGGAGCGGCGTAAAAACCTACCTGGAAGTGATCACTGCTGAAACCGATCTCAGAACAGCGCGTATCAACTATTACAATGCATTGTACCAGTTGCTGTCAGCCAAAATTGATGTACAGCGCGCATTGGGACAGATCAATTACTAAGACGATACAAACCATACAAACACAAACACACACTTTTCTATATGTTGATCCGACAAATTCAGCAATACACAGGAATCGGAGCGCTGGTAATTTTAGCCGCATGTGGCGGTAAGAACCAGCAACAACAGGGTGGCACGCCACAGGCACAGGCCGTACCTGTAACCACATTCCAGGTAGAAGCTTCCAATGCCAGCTATGCAGACCTTTACCCCGCAACGGTAACTGCACTGGAGCAATCAGAGATCCGTCCGCAGGTGAACGGCTACGTTACAGGCATCTTCTTCAAGGATGGCGCCCGTGTAAGCAAGGGACAGAAACTCTATACCATCGACCAGCAGGCTTATGAAGCAACTTACAACCAGGCACAGGCCAACCTCGCTGTGCAGGAAGCCAACCTGGTGAAAGCAGAGAAAGATGCAGCACGCTACCGCGAGCTCGACAAGCATGACGCCATCGCAAAGCAACAGGTAGACAATGCAGAAGCTGCGCTTGCTGCTGCACAGAAAACAGTGGAAGCAGCCCGCGCCAATGTGCGTGCGGTGCAAACCAATGTTAGGTATACCACGCTCACTGCACCCTTCAGCGGTACCATCGGTATCAGCCAGGTGAAAGTGGGAACACCGGTGTATGCTGGTCAAACCATCCTCAATACCATCTCTTCCAACGATCCCATTGCCGTTGACATTCCAGTTAACCAGCGTGAGATCTACCAGTTCACCAAAATGCAGCAGGCAGGCACCCCGGCAGGTGACTCCACTTTCAAGCTGCAGTTTGGAGAAGATATCTATCCATTCGCAGGAAAGATCAACCTGGTAGACCGCGCCGTGGATCCGCAAACAGGATCTATCAAGGTAAGGATCGTTTTCCCCAACGCAAAAGATATGCTGAAGCCCGGTATGAGCGGCACTTTGCGCGTACATCGCACCAGTGCTGAAGCTGTGGTGATCCCCAATAAGGCCATCACCGAGCAGCTCGGCGAATTCTTTGTATACGTAGTGAACGGAGACAAAGTGAGCCAGACCAAAGTACTCACGGGCCAGCCTATCGGACCCAACATCATTGTGAAAGAAGGCCTGAAACCAGGAGATGTGATCGTTGTTCAGGGCGTGCAGAACCTGCGCGAAGGCTCTCAGATCCAGGTTCAAAAAGATACCACAGCGCAGAAGAAACCATAAAGAATCGTCAATTGGAAACAAGGGCCATGAATGTGATCAACCTCTTTATGGTCCCGGAAAAATGAGAAAACAATGATAGCGGATACTTTTATAAAACGGCCAGTTACTGCCATCGTGATCTCGATCGTGATCGTGCTGGTGGGCCTTATCGCCCTCACCACCTTACCAGTGGCGCAGTACCCCGATATCACGCCCCCGGCCGTGAGCGTATCAGGAACCTTTACCGGGTCGGATGCTGAAACGGTGGAACAGACCACCACCACCGCCATTGAAACACAGATCAATGGTACACCCGGCATGAGCTATATTTCCAGTAACAGTACCAGCGCCGGACAGGCCAGTGTGAACGTTACTTTCGATATCGGAACCAATATCGATATCGCCGCCCTCGACGTGCAGAACCGCGTGAGCGTGGCCGAACCTACTCTTCCCGATGTGGTGAAAAGACTCGGTGTAACAGTAAGGAAGCGTAACCCCAGTATCATGATGGTGATGACCCTGTTCTCACCCAATGGCACACACGACGCTACCTTCCTCGGCAACTACGCCAACATTTACGTGAAAGACGCCCTCCTTCGCGTGAAAGGTGTGGGTGATATCACTTCAATTGGTGACGACTTTGCGATGCGGATCTGGCTCAACCCGGAGAAGCTCGCCAACCTCAAGATCACACCAACAGAAGTGATGGCAGCGCTTTCTGAACAGAATCTGCAGGTGGCCGGCGGTACCATCGGCGGTAACCCCCAGCCCAGTTCACAGACTTTCGAGTACAGCGTTCTGACCAATAGCCGTCTCAACCGTGTGCCCGACTTCGAGAACATCGTGGTGCGCAGCAATCCTGCACAGGGATCTATCGTATACCTGAAAGATCTTGCACGCGTGGAGCTGGCCAAATTCAACTACGGCTTCAACGCCTTCGTGAACGGAAAACGCGCCGCCTTCATGCTGATCTACCAGGCGCCCGGCGCCAATGCCCTCGATACCTATGAAGGCATCATGAAAGCCATGGGCGAATTGAAGAAATCATTCCCGAAGGATGTAGACTTCATCTCTCCATTCGAAACGGTTTCCGTAGTGAAAGTGAGTATCAATGAGGTGATCCACACACTGGTGGAAGCCTTGCTGCTGGTAACACTGGTAGTATTCATCTTCCTCCAGAGCTGGCGTGCAACCCTGATCCCGCTGTTAGCCATCCCCGTTAGTATCATCGGTACATTCATTTTCTTCATACCACTCGACTTCACCATCAATACACTGACCCTGTTCGGTTTCGTACTGGCCATCGGTATCGTGGTGGATGACGCCATCGTGGTAGTGGAAGCGGTACAGCATTATATCGATCACGAGAACCTGAGCCCGAAAGAAGCGACAATGCAGGCGATGAAAGATATCTCTGCGCCGGTAATCGCCATCGCGCTGATCCTTGCGGCCGTGTTCGTGCCGGTAGGATTTGTACCGGGTATCGTGGGACGATTGTATCAGCAGTTCGCGATCACGATTGCGGTCTCGGTGTTATTATCAGCCTTCGTGGCCCTCTCACTCACACCTGCCTTGTGTATCCTGCTCCTGAAGCCAAGTAAGAAAGAAGGTGAAAAGAAGAATATCCTTGAAAGGTTCTTCGCCGCTTTCAACAAATGGTTCGATCGCGTGAGCACCAAATACACCCGTGGCGTAGGCAAGTGGATCAAAGCCACTCCATATGTACTGGTGATGCTGGTGTGTTTGTTCGTTGGACTGTTCTTCCTCTTCAAAAGCAAGCCATCAGGCTTTATCCCAACGGAAGATGAAGGCCGTTTATTTGTTACCTACGAGATGCCCGAAGCAACCAGTACCACGCGCAGCATAGCGATGCTGGACACACTCATGGCGCGCCTGCTGAAAATGCCGCAGGTAAAAGCAGTGGGCGGTATCGCTGGTCTGAACGTGATCAGCTTCTCCAATAAATCAAACATGGGTACCATCTTTGTTAGCCTTAAAGACTGGGACCAGCGGAAGAATAAGCAAGACCATGTGCAGGGCGTGATCGGTCAGGTGATGGCCAGCACCCGCGACCTGAAAGAAGCGCGTATCCTCGCTATCGCACCGCCGGCTATCCCCGGTCTTGGTCAGACAGCAGGTTTCACTTTTGAATTGCAACAAACTACAAGTACAGATAATATCAAACAGTTTGAAGCCGTAGCCCAGAAATTCCTCGGAGCATTGTATCAACGCCCCGAGATCGGAATGGCCTACACATTCTTCAACACCAAAACGCCGAGCTACAAAGTGAATGTTGATCGTGAGAAAGCCAAGAAGCTGGGTGTTACAGTGTCTGATGTGTACAGCACCATGAGTACCCTGCTGGGTAGCTCCTATGTGAATGACTTCAACATTTACGGAAGGAACTTCCGCGTGATGGCGCAGGCAGACAGCAGTTTCCGCGCCACACTGCAAAACCTCAACAGTTACTATGTGCGCAATAGCCAGGGCAATATGGTGCCTCTCAGTTCACTGGTGACCACACAGGTGGTGGAAGCACCGGCCGTGATCTCGCACTACAATATCTACCGTAGTATCGAGATCAACGGTTCACCTAAGCCCGGTTACTCTTCCGGACAGGCTATCAATGCCCTGAGAGAAGTGGCTGCACAGGTACTGCCGGCTGGTTACGGATACGAGTTCTCCGGCCTCAGCCGTGAGGAGATCAAAGCGGGCGACAGCACCGTTACCATCTTCATGATCTCCATCGTGTTCGTGTTCCTCTTCCTGGCGGCATTGTATGAGAGCTGGAGTGTTCCGTTCTCCGTACTGTTTGCCGTTCCGATCGGTGCCTTCGGTTCGATCCTCACACTTACCTTCATGCCTAACCTTACCAATAACGTGTATGCGCAGATCGGTCTGATCACACTGATTGGTCTCTCAGCCAAGAACGCGATCCTGATCGTTGAGTTTGCGAAGGAAAGGGTTGACAGGGGAATGGATATCCTGCACGCAACACTGCAGGCAGTACAGCTTCGTCTCCGTCCGATCATCATGACCTCTCTCGCCTTCATCCTGGGTGTACTGCCACTGGCATTCTCCAGCGGCGCAGGTTCCGAGGCGCGCAAGACCATTGGCTGGACCGTATTCGGCGGTATGCTTGCCGCAACTACGCTCGCCATCTTCGTGGTGCCGGTACTGTTTGTACTGATCACGAAGTTATCTTTCGGTAAGAAGCTGAAGAAATTACAACAGGAAAGAGAAATGGAAGCGAAGGTTGACCGCGATATCCAACAAAGCTGATAACTGATCCATCAACTATACTCAGAGCGCATCGGAAACGGTGCGCTCTTTTTTGTGGCCTCAACAAAAAAAGAATGCCCGCAGTGGAAACTGCAGGCATATACCCATAACAACAATTGCTGGCCAGCAGCAATATCTTTCAATATGTTGACGCATTACAGCGCTTGAATAATAGTCTACTAATTTGGTAGACTAAATGTATAGGTTTTTATCCGACCAAAGAAATAAAACTGAAAAAATATTTAGTGTATTAGAAAAAGAACGGAGTGTGCGCAATCGCTCGCCTCCCGGCGAGCGACTGGCCACAACCAAAGTAATAAGTAAAAACCCTTACCGTTATAAATTGATTAATCCCCTACCATTTCAAATAATTTGATTACATTTATTAACAGGTATATCAACCGGTTATATCCGGTACGCAACGCTCCTGCTACTTTCGCGAAATACTTCATTTAGCTTTTTGTAGTCCACCTCTCCCAACCGTATAACTGATTTGGAGCATCCCATCCATTGTATTCATCCATTCAATTATATTCTCATGAGCAAAATGAGTAAAAATTTCAGGAAGGAACATGACTTCCTCGGAGAAAAAGAAGTGCCAAACAGCGCTTATTACGGCGTTCAAACCTTAAGGGCAAAAGAAAATTTCGACATTACCGGTATCCCCCTCAGCAAAGAACCACTCTTCATCAAAGCCTTCGGCTATGTGAAGAAAGCAGCAGCCCTTGCCAATAAAGACTGTGGCGTGCTGGACAAAAAGATTACCGAAGCCATCGTCTTTGCCTGTGATGAACTGATCGCCGGCAAGTATACAGACCAGTTCATCAGCGATCTCATCCAGGGTGGCGCCGGTACTTCCACCAATATGAACGCGAATGAAGTGATCGCCAATATCGGCCTGGAATATATGGGCTATGCCAAAGGCGATTATGAGCACCTGCATCCCAACAACCATGTGAACTGCTCGCAATCTACCAATGATGCTTATCCCACAGCTTTCCGGCTGGCGCTGTATTTCATCATCGATGATTTTGTAACCTCGCTCGAAAAGCTCCAGGCATCATTTTATAAAAAAGGTAAATCATTCAAAGACGTGTTGAAGATGGGCCGTACTCAATTACAGGACGCTGTTCCCATGACGTTAGGACAGGAGTTCAATGCCTTTGCCACTACCATCGGCGAGGATGTGCAACGCCTCAAAGAAGTACAAAAACTGATCACTGAAGTGAATATGGGCGCCACTGCCATCGGTACCGGCGTGAATGCACCCAAGGGCTATGCTGAAAAATGTGTGAAGCATCTCGCTAAATTCAGCAAGGTTCCTGTGACGCTGGCCGCCGATCTCATCGAAGCTACCTACGATGCAGGCGCCTACGTGCAACTCAGCGGCACCATGAAACGCTGCGCCGTTAAGCTCAGCAAGATCTGTAACGATCTGCGCCTGCTCAGCAGCGGCCCCCGCTGCGGCTTCCAGGAGATCAACCTTCCGCCCATGCAGCCAGGTTCCAGCATCATGCCCGGTAAAGTGAATCCCGTGATCCCCGAAGCCGTGAACCAGACCTGCTTCTACGTGATCGGCGCCGATCTCACTGTTACTATGGCTGCTGAAGCCGGACAATTACAATTGAATGTGATGGAGCCTGTGCTTGCTTTTGCACTCTTCACCTCTTTCGAATACATGACCAAGGCCTGTGACATGCTGCGCGAAAAATGTATCGATGGCATCACAGCCAACAAAGAACGCACAAAGGATATGGTGATGAACAGTATCGGCATCGTTACACAGCTCAATCCCATCCTGGGTTACGAGCAATCCGCCGATATCGCCAGGGAAGCGCTCAAAACCGGAAAATCCATTCACGATATCGTAGTGAAAGAGAGAAAGCTTATCACACAAAAGAAATGGGATGAGATCTACTCCATCGAAAACCTCATCAATCCAAAGTTCATCAACCAGTAATCCTTTATCTGATTGCCTATGATCTGGGTACAATTTGCAATTCTGCTGGCAGCCATCCTGATTGGCTCGCGCATGAAGGGGATTGGATTGGGTGTGATGGGCATGGTGGGTATGCTGATCTTCATTCTCGTTTTCCATATGCAACCAGGTGAACCACCACTGGAAGTGATGCTCATCATCCTTTCAGTAGTGTCGGCCGCAGCCACATTGCAGGCAGCGGGCGGTATGGATTATCTTGTCAGGCTGGCTGAGACCATCCTCCGCAAGAATCCATCCAAGATCGTTTTCCTGGGGCCGTTAGTAACCTGGGTATTCACACTCTTTGCAGGTACTGCACATATCAATTATTCCATCCTTCCCATCATTGCTGAAGTCAGCACCAAGAAAAGGATCAGGCCCGAAAGGGCATTGAGCATTTCCGTAGTGGCATCACACCTGGCTATCATGGCCAGTCCGGTTTCAGCTGCCACTGCTACCATGCTCGGCATTGTGCGGGACTCGGGATTTCAACTGGTAGACATTCTCAAAGTAAGTATTCCTGCTACGCTCATCGGCGTAATAGTTGGCACACTCTCCGTATTGAGAATGGGCAAGGACCTCGACAAGGATCCGGAGTTCCAGGCCAAACTGAAAGACCCGGAATTCGTAAAAAAACTGGATGCAAGCTCAGGCAACGCCGGGCCATTGAAGCCTGGCGCCAAACTTTCAGTACTACTGTTTGCACTCGGCGTTCTGCTGATCATCGTGTTTGGATCCTTTCCTCAGACCCTGCCCAATTTTGCAGATGTGGAAGGATTCAAACCCAATTTTGCTGTAGGCGCTGATGGCTCCATCCGCATGGCAGCCATGATCGAGATCGTGATGCTGACCGTGTCGGCAGCCATCATCATCTTCTGCAAAACCAGCACAGGCGAAGTAGTGAAGGCAAGTCTGTTCAGTTCCGCAGCACAGGCAACGCTGAGTGTATTCGGAGTGGTATGGATGAGCGCTACCTTCATGGACCATAATGTGGCGGCGATAGAACAGACACTGGGATCGATGGTGAGAAGCGCGCCCTGGACATTCTCTTTCGCGCTCTTTATCTTCTCGATGCTGAGCTTCAGTCAGGCCGCTACCACAAGAGCCCTGATGCCATTGGGGCTGAGCCTGGGTATTGCGCCTCAACACCTGATAGCGATGTTCCCCGCAGGCAATGGTGATTTCTTCCTTCCCGGTTACCCCACCCTGTTAGCAGCTATCCAGTTCGATAACACAGGCTCCACTCATATCGGCAAATACCTGTTGAATCATAGTTTCATGCGCCCCGGACTGGTGGCCGTATCCGTCTCCGTGGCGGCCGGTTTCCTGCTCTCCGGCATTTTACTATAGCCATGAAATACATCGTAGTTTTTCTTTGCAGTCTGATTACCGGCTTTGCGATTGGACAATCACCCAGGAAACAGGTGAACGACCAATCGCAGAGCTGGTTTTCTCTCAACTCCACTTTCCGGCTGAACAGCAAATGGGGACTTGTGGGCGATATACATGTGCGCCGCACTAATTTCATGTCTGATCCCAATTTCTATTTTGTACGTGCAGGCGGCGGTTACTGGTTCAGCAACCAGTTGAACTTTGTAGCCGGCTATGGACATATGTGGCTCGCCGCTACCAAAAAAGGAGAAAGGATTTATCTGGATGAGAACCGGCTGTATGGACAACTCGCGTACAGCAGCCGACTCGGCAAACTCAGTCTGCTTCATCGTTTCCGCAATGAACATCGATGGAGGGAATCTGTAGTGGCCGACTCTTTGCCCAATACCACCAGTTTCTCTACGCGACTACGCTATTTGATCAGTCTCACCTATCCAGTATTCAAAAATCCCTCGCTGCCCCAGGCATGCTTCGCCAATGAACTGCTGGTGCAATTCGGGAAACCCATCCTGAATAATACATTCGATCAATTGAGATTATTTGCCGGCATCCGGCAAACACTCGGCAAAGGATGGAGCTATGATTTTGGATATATGATGCTCTACCAGCAACGCGCCAGCGGTTACCAGTATGATCGCAACCATACGCTGCGTTTATTTTTCTATTACACGATGAACAGGAAAACACCGGCAGCTCCTGCGCCGGAGTATGAAGATGAGTAAACGATCCGATTACCTGATCTGTCCGTTACCGCGGACCAACCACTTTTCCGTTACTAATTTCTCCAAAGCAAAAGGCCCGCGCGCATGCAGTTTCTGCGTGGAGATACCGATCTCTGCTCCCAATCCAAATTCCTCACCATCGGTGAATCTTGTACTCGCATTGGTGTACACCGCTGCCGCATCCACTTCTCTCAGGAATCGCTCACAATTCTTTTTATTTTCAGAAACGATGGCTTCCGAGTGCCGGGTGCTATGCTCACGGATATGCACAAGCGCTTCATTGATATCCTTCACCACTTTAACGGCGCATTTCAGGCTGAGGAACTCCTTTCCGAAATCTGCCTCCGTGGCGGCTTGCAGATAAGGATAGCCTTTTAGTAGTTTATACGCCTTAGGCTCAGCAAATATCTCAACGCCATGCTCGGCGAGACGGGGATGTAATTTCTTCAGGAACTCAGGCGCAACTGCTGCATCCACCAGGATGGTATCAGCAGCATTACAAACTGACGGGCGGCTCACTTTCGCATTCACCACAATGTCCAGGGCTTTCTTCATCCCTGCATCTTTCTCCACGTAAACATGACAAACACCGGCACCTGTTTCGATCACCGGCACCTGACTGTTCTTGCGCACGAACTGGATCAGGGAGTCCGATCCGCGGGGGATCAATACATCCACATATTTCGTGGCTGTGAAAAGTTCCTGCACCACTTGCCTTTCGGATGGCAGGAGGGTTACGCAATCGGGATCGATGCCATTTTCCTTCAAAACCTTTTTGATCAGCGCAATGGCTGATTTATTGGTATTGTCTGCTTCGCTGCTGCCTTTGAGCACACAACCATTGCGGCTCCTGATACAAAGCGCAGCAATATCGAATGTAACATTGGGACGTGATTCATAAATAGCGCCCACTACACCGAGCGGCACAGTTACTTTTTCCAGTAGCAAACCGTTCTTCAGTTTGCGGCTTTCCAGCAGCTTTCCGGATGGGTCCGGCAATTTGCCGATAGTGCGGATACTGGCCGCAATATTTTTGATGCGCTGCTCATTGAGCAGCAACCTGTCGTTACGCGGATTATCGGGAGATTGTTTGGCAAGATCTTTTTTATTGGCTCGGATCAGCGCAGCGCTGCCGGCTTCCAGCTCTCTGGCCAATGCATTCAACGCAGCCTTCAGTTGTTTCTCGCTCACGTTCTTCAGACTCACAGCAGCGATGCTGGTCTTTATTATCAATGGTGTAATCGACTTCATTTTTTGGGGTTCTTTCGCAACACTAAAATACTACAATATCGTCTGCATGGGCAGCCACCACATTCTTTGCTTTCAGGCTTTCTTTGATGGCAGCAGCGCCCAGCTTCACTTTGGCAACGCCCAGGATCACACCCTCGTCGTCCATCAACTGCACCACTTCACCCTGCACAAATTTCCCCTGCACCTGCGCAATACCCACAGTAAGCAGGCTGCGTCGCTGTTGCAGGGCTTTGGCCGCTCCCTTGTCTACAAGGATACTGCCAATAGTAATCGACCCGCTGGCCAGCCATTTCTGCCTGGCTTTGAGATTGCTTTCCTGAGGAAGGAAAGTAGTTCCCTGCTCACCTGCAAGCGCAGCCGAAAAAGGCGAACTGCCTTTGAGACCAGTGATGATCACTTTGATGCCAAGTGAATTCGCAAGACGGGTGAAAGTAAGCTTGGAAGTCATGCCCCCCAATCCAAGACTGCTCTTGTCTGTGGTAACATAACCGAGGATATTCCTGTCTACATTCCCTACCAGTGGAATGATCTCTTTCTTATCGTTCATGAAACCACCTACAGAAGTACATATGATAAGGGCTGCCGCATCGAATCCGATAGCCATGAGCGTAGCCAGTTCATCATTGTCAGAGAACTTCAGCTCCACATTACTGATCAGATCGTTTTCATTCACGATCGGAATGATATTGTTCTCCCAGAATGCATCGAAGGTTTCCTTCAGTTGGAGGAATTGTGCGCGGCGACTGAAATGAACGCGTTCGCACAATGCCTGTGCAACGGGAATATCGTAGGCGGAAAAATGTTTCTGATAAAGTCTGATAAGGATGGGATTGCCGATGGCTGCTGCAGCCTTGCGTTCCGTGAGTGTTCCCTTGTATTGTTTGATAAAGGATTTACCGCTGCCTACTGCGCCGCTGCTCACCAGCACGATGCGGAAACGTTTCGAAAGTAAGGCAATCTCTGCAGCCACTTTCCTGATGATGGCCTGACTGATCACTCCTTTATTGTCTGTGATCACTGCTGTCCCCAGCTTGATCACTAATACCGGTCTTTGCATGTTAGTTAGAATAAAAAAAGGGTCCGGATAGAAATCCAACCCTCTTTTATAATCCAATATCCTATGAAAAACCATAGTAAAAACGGTAAGAGGGTTGGGATTATTGTATCTATTTCAAAATCCCTGAATCAACAACTCTTCTTAAGTATTTTTTATCCTGGATGATCCAGGTTACTTCATAGCTTCCAATCGATTCCCTGTTAAGCATATAGATGTAGATGGTGCGTTTGTCGCCACCCAGGTATACGCCATTGTAAGTACGCACTGCGCCTTTATCATCGTTGTAAGTGAATACAGGACTGTAAAGGTCCGCATAGGCTTCTGCGGGGATCTGCACCGTGTCTTTACCGATAGTCATGGTTACGGATGCAATTGTATAAGTAGGAAGGCTTCCATAATTACCATAGTAGGGTTTGCCGTCGATACGCACCACGTGTTTCTTTTCTCCATAGGTACCGATCTTATGTTTGGAAGCATCGAAGGTTCCTGCCTTGATGGTTACCGTTATATCATTGCCTTCGAAGGTGATGAAGTTGGCGCCATAGTCAACCGGCGGGATAGCAGGCAGCGGGGATTTATTGAGCCTGTCTTCCAGTGCAGCCAGTGCAAAGGAAGCTACTTCGCCTTTCAGATCCTTTTCCGCCATCCGGGCATAGCCTTCAGTTTTCTTACGGTAGTCCGGATAGGTATTGTCTTCATCCTGTGCCATGATCGACAAACTGGAACACATGAGCAGTAAACACCATACAAACTTCATAGTAATAATTTGCTGCTAAGTTAAGACATCTTTCAATGCGCGCTGAGCGGCATGGAAACCACACATGCCGTGCACGCCTCCTCCGGGAGGAGTGGAAGAAGAACAGATATAGATGCCTTTGGCAGAAGTTCTGTAGGGGCTGGCGCGTAAGGCAGGCCGGGTAAAGAGTTGACCTATATCAAGGATTCCTCCGCTGATATCGCCGCCCACATAATTGGGATTGTAGCGCTCCATGTCTTCACTGTTCATCACATGCCGGGCAAGAATGCGATCACGGAAACCAGGCGCAAATCTTTCCACCTGTTGCTCGATTATTTCGGTTAGGTCTTTCCGTGAGCCATTTGGTACATGGCAATAGGCCCAGGCCGTTTGTTTGCCCCCGGGTGCGCGTGAATGATCGAAGAGGCTTTGCTGTGCCAGCAATACATAAGGCTTTTCCGGATGAAAGCCGTCCATCACCTGCCTTTCGGACAGGGCGATCTCTTCGAGTGTATTGCCGATATGCACCGTGCCTGCTTCGCGGCAGGCTGTTGCTTTGAAAGGGATGGGGCCGTCCAGTGCCCAGTCTATTTTGAAAACACCCATGCCATAACGGTATCGGCTGAGCTGCCATTTGTAAATAGATGAGAAACGATAACCTGCTATCTGCATCAACTGCCGGGGTGTAACATCCAGTAAGAGGGCTTTCCAGGAAGGCAGCTGGTCAAGCGACCAAACAGGCCTGTTGGTTTCGATGATCCCGCCGAGCGACTGAAAATATGCTCCGAGCGCATTCGCGATGGATTGAGAGCCGCCTTTGGCGAGAGGCCATCCCTTGTAATGCCCTGCCGCCATAAGCACCAGTGCAGCAGCGGCAGTGGTGGCATTGGTCAGCGGCATCATGGAGTGAGCAGCCATGCCAGCCCAGAGGCCGCGCGCAGCGCGTGTTTGAAATCGTTTGGCCACCGTAACGGCAGGCGCCAGCGCCTTCATGCCGAAGGCAACCAGCTTCAATGGATGGCGCGGTATCCCGAAAGGCCCCAGTATATCGTTGATAAGATCAGGCCAGTTGTTCACCAAAGGTCGAAGGAGATTCATATAGGCCTGCTCATCTTTTCCCAGCGCAGCAGCAGTCTGCTCCAGCGAAGGGCTGAGAATGGCTGCAGTGCCGTCATCGAAGGGATGTGCAGCAGCGATAGAAGGATAGATGAATTCAATTCCGAACTGTTCCAATGGCAACCTGGAGAAGAAAGGTGAACTCACGGCAAGCGGATGGATTGCAGAGCAGATATCGTGATGGAATCCCGGCAGGGTCAGTTCTGCTGTTCGCAAACCACCGCCAATAGTGGATTTCCCTTCGAGCAGCAGCACTCTTTGTCCCGCCTGTTGAAGGGAGATGGCAGCAGCCAGGCCATTGGGGCCCGCGCCTACCACTACCGCATCGAAGTCTGTTCTGTTCACTGAACGAATTTAAGCCCTAACGCTGAGGAAGGAGTCGAAAAATTCCGGATCGCAGTATTCATACTCCGGACAGCCTTGTTAAGAAGAGGAGTATACTCAACTTTACTATTATTTCTCGTTAAAACGATCCAGAACGCATCTGCAACCACAGTTGCCACAAACATTCCCAGAGTTGCAAGTATTGAAAAGAGAGCATAAAATTTTCAATGTCCCATACTTACAACTAATCTAAAAAAAGAAAGCCGGCTCTGCAACGAGCCGGCTTTCTTTCTATTCATTGTAATAACCTTATTTCAGGTTCGTTTTCAGCAGTTCGATTGCTTCTGTAGCGTCTTTCTCTTCTGTAAGATCGAACACGGAAATGGTCTTGCCATTTACAGTGATGTTCTCATTGTTAACGATCTTATCAATCTGTTCAGGTGTGAAGTTGGCGGCCAGGGCTTTGCCGAAGCTGAAATCGCCGAATGCTTTGATCTTGCTGTTGTCAGCGAAATCAGAGTTGTAACGGCGCAGCTCAACCAGCGCTTCCACAGGACCTGCAGAAAGGTGAACACCATTCACTCCCTGAGAAACCTCAGCCAGTCCGAGTCTTGCCTGATTGTTCAGGAACTCGCGACGCAGACTTCCTTCGTTCGCAGTATTGGGATTGGTGGTTCCGATGAAGTTGTTGCGGGCATCGCTCCAGTTCAGGTCGCCGCTCAGTGTCATTACCACGATGCTTCTTCCTTTCTCAGTGAAATGTTTCAGCTGACGCGGGTGGAAGCCGTTGATCACGTAAACCACTTCGCTGTCGATCTTGATGTCTTCGGCATAAGTACCACCGGCCAGTTTCTTGTTCTCTTTGTTCATCCAGAGATAATCGAGAGAATAAGCGTTGAAAGCGGGGTATTGCTCCAGGAACTCAACACCGCCCAGGAGTTTCACTTCACTGGCGGATTTGCCATAGATAGTGCTGAATTTTTCCAGGGCAGCTTCAGAGAGGCTGTTCTTTGCGTCAGAAGCAATCTTATTGATCACGCCATAGTGTTGCGCGATGATATTGTATTGCTCCAGGTATTTTGCAGAAAGTACTTTTACATTATGGATGGTCAAACCGAAATGGTTGATCCTTTCACGCACCAGTTCCAGAACTGCTTCAATGTTAATGGTATCAGAAGCCAGGGTGATCTCAGGCTTGATGAAAAATAAGAACTCGTTCTTTCCAACAGGGGCAGTAGGATTTGAATAGATCTCTTCAAAGAAAAGCTTTTCTTCCTGTGCTTTTTTAATACTGCCGATGATGCTGGCGGAGAGTTGATCGGCTGTAACCGTTGTATTGCTCATTGTTTTTTAAAAATTTCGGCAAAGATATCCGGTTTTTTCCGGTTTTTTCTGCCATTTTTTTTCGTTGGAGATCATACTGATTTCCGGCCAGAATCCTTGCCAGACAAGCACTTCCATTTTCCGGGTAGCGGTTTACCATCCTGAAATAGCCCTTTTTTTGGTTTGCAGGCCCTCAAATGCCGATGTATGTTTGCATTATCGAAATACGCACCGGCCCAACGGTGAAGCCAAACAAAGCAGTACTGCACTGCCACATGAATTGATCGCTTGCCTTCCGCGATTGCCTCCGATGATGACCAGATAATGAGTATTAAGCGATCATTAACTTTTAAAATATACAATTATGAATAACGCTGTCAAAACCTTCCTGTCTTTTGTAACCGTTCTGGTACTTTCTACTGTAGCATACGCTAACGGAGAAAAAGCTCCTAAAAACAATACAAACAGCATCGAAGTAAAACATATCGGAAACTACGAGAATCAGCCAATCTTCCAACTGAGCCTTACCGCCGCAGAAGCTGACGAGTTCATCATCACACTCCGCGACAGTGATGGAAACGTTCTCTACTCCGACAAAGAAAAAGGAACAAGCATCACAAGAAAATTCCTCCTTACCACACAAGAGATCGGAGACAACATTGTTACTATCGAAGTGAAGTCTAAGAAAAGTCCTAAAGCTGAAGTGTACACGATCAACAGGAAACAGAACCTCATCGAAGAAATGTTCGTAACCAAGATCAAGTAACAATCGATTAAGTTGTAGTTAGAAATAAGTGTTTGAAGAAACGGCTGCCCGTCCCGGCAGCCGTTTTTATTTGCCCCGCATCCGGTGGGCGGCGTATTATGCATTCGGGCGGCAAAAAAATGCCATTCGTCCCCTTTGACCTTACCCGGATCAGCCCCAACCCTATCTTTGACCGGGCGTAATTTTCATGGCACACCCACACATGAAACCCCTCCGGTCTATGGCAACATTGCAGCAAAAAGTGTTCAGAAATGTCACCAGCGGCGAGCTGGTGAGTTGGCTCTTGTATGTACTATTCTGGGGCGCTTTCTTTTATTTCGTACTCGTCATCTCCTATAAACCGACAGACAAATTCCGGTACATCTATATCAACCTCATAGATGCAGGTATCAAGATCTTCCTGACCCTGCCGCTCTGGTGGTTATTCATTGTTATTCTCGCCAAAGCATCCCTCCGCAAAAAACTCTTGCTGCACCTGGTGACGTTGCCTGTATTCTGCATTGCCTGGGTGAATATATACGGACCTTTGGTAAACGCAACACATCTCAGTGTTTTCGATACCAGCACCAGCATGTGGGATATTTACATCACAGCCCTTTTCTATTGCAGTGAATTTGCCATCTTCCACGGATACAGTTACTGGCAGCAATCCAAACGCCAGCATGTACGCGAACAGGAACTGATGGAGCTCAATTACCAGAGTGAGATCAAGGCGCTCAAAGCGCAGATAGAACCGCATTTTCTCTTCAATACACTCAACAGTATCAGCGCCTCCGTGCCCCCTTCGCTGGAAGAAACGCGTGTGCTGATCGCCCAGCTGGCAGACACTTTCCGCTATGCCCTCAAAGTGAGCGAAAGGCCGGTAGTGGCACTGGAAGAAGAGATGGAATTCGTGCGCACCTGGCTCACGCTGGAAAAACAAAGGTTCGGAAAAAGACTGGCCATTATTTACGATATAGATAAGGAAACACTTGGAACACCTGTTCCACCGATGATCCTGCAGCCATTGCTGGAAAATGCATTGAACCACGGTATCAGTCCACTCGTGAACGGAGGCACCGTAACCATCAGTTGCAAACAGGAAGCCAGTCATGTGCGCATAAGCGTAGCCGATACCGGCGCCGGTTTCGACGGACCACTGGAATCCATTTTCAATCGTGGACTGGGATTGCAGAATGCTTCGAAGCGATTGGAAAAATTATTCGGAGAACCACTCACTATCTGCCGGAACCCGGATGGAATGAGCTTTTCATTCCGTATTCCGCATTCGCGCCAGGTAATTGATGAGCTCAATTACCCCCTTTGGATCCGGGAAAGATCATCAGGAGAACTCATCTGATCAGGAGTATACATAATTATGAACTTTGTTGATGGCTTGTACTTTATTGTCGACATCCAGTTTAATATACAGATTGGCGCAATGCTTCCTGACCGTTTCAACACTGATCTTCAATACCCAGGCAATCTGCTTGTAAGAAAGCCCGTCTGCCAGATAAGAAACAATTTCAGCTTCCCTCACTGTGAGTCCAAAATGAAGACGAAAGTCTTTTTTCCTTTGAGCCCCGGTTGCCTCGTATAGCAGTGTAGCCGAAACACTGCAAAGGCCGGACTGCCCCGCCATTACCTGACGGATACAATCCACCAGCTCTTTTTCTTCACCAGCCCGGTAAATAAAGCCGTGAACGCCTTTATTTATCACACTCACAATCACTTTTTCGTCACATTCTGCGGACCTGAATATGATCTTCACTTTTGGCAACAATAGCTTGATCCTGTTCATCAGTTCGAAATCTTCCATACCAGGACTATACACATCTATTACCACTACATCAGGAGCAGCGCCCTTCAATTTCTCCAGCGCATCCTCACCCGAGGAATAGGTACCGCAGTTCACTATATCGGGAACTACATCAAAAAAGTAGTACCATAAATAGTAAAGGTCAGTCTGTACCAGTGGTATTAGTGCTATTCGTGTTGTCATAACCCGCAAACTTATGCATTTGCGGAAGGCAATTTCTACCACTTTGGTGTAATAAGCCTGTAGAATTTTATGTATGATCAGGCAAAGACTTTCTGTCCTTTGAAGAAGGGCGATTGCCGTCCTCCTCTCAACTCCTGTACATTAATACGCGCTGATTTGCCAAATCGCCACAGGTAACCACCCGCACTGATCGCATTACCACGGGCCACCTGCAGAATGTTGGAAGCATTGCCATCTGTAGACCTGGCAGCTTCACGCGCACTCGGATAACTCTGGATCTTTTTTCCCCTGAAATTATATTGGGATACCGGACGCATCCGTTTTTCGCGGGCACGCTGCAAACGATCCAGGATCTGCCTGCGGCTGAGCTTGTGCAAAGGCGATGGAGAACGCCCCAGCTCCTTGATCCTTTTCTGCTTTTCGCTGAGCGTTGCGATACGAAGGTTTTGAGGACTGAGGTTGAAGGAATCATTGTCCTTATAAAAGATCACGATACCCTTGTCTTCAAGATCCATCTCTTTTACAAAACAATTGAACACGAGGCGGGCAACCGTATAACGGTAACGGGTACCCTCAACTGTCAAAGTAATGCTGAGATAGGTTTTGAAATCGCCCTTGTATTCATTCCTGTGCTTGTGCACATAAGGCTTCATGATCATCGGACGTTCATGATAGATGATTCCATTGGAGTAAACGGCTTCGTAAGCCATACGTTTAACGCGCCCCTTGTTGGAAATTTTGAAGTATCCCTCTAAACCGGGAATGTCTTTCCAGCGCTCTCCTTCAATGTTACTCAAACTGAGATTTAGGTAAGGTTTGTTTTCTCGTCTCATTGGCAAGGTTAATGGAGGATATAACGGAATGCAATATCCGGGAATAAAAATACTATTTCTATTCACTACAAAATTTACCAGCAACGGAAAAAATTATGAAATAGGTTATTTCACCTATTTATTTGACATATTCATTGCTCCAACATCCATCTATAAACGCCAAGTTCCAATCCTCTCAACTCTGCCAAACCTTTCAATCTGCCAATAGCCGAGTAGCCGGGATATGTTTTCTTATCGAGATCATCGAGCATCTGATGACCGTGGTCAGGCCGCATTGGGAGCCGCTTTCCACGTTTCTTTTGTATCTGCAGGATTTCTTTTACCACCAGGAACATATCTGTATCACCACCTAAATGAGTGGCTTCATAGAAATTCCCGTAAGCATCCTTTGCGGTATTCCGCAAGTGAAGGAAGTGAATATGCTCACTGAATCTCCGCAGGATGGAGAGCAGGTTGTTATCAGGTCTTACACCCAATGAACCTGTACAATAACATAAACCATTATTGGCAGCAGGCGCTGCAGCAATGATCGCAGCAATATCCTCTTCCGTGCTCACGATGCGTGGAAGCCCCAGTACGGGATAGGGAGGATCGTCAGGATGGATGGCCATTTGAATGTCCAGTTCCTGCGCAACAGGGATCACCTGTTGAAGAAAGAAGAAAAGATGCTGACGCAAACGGTCAGCATCGATATGTTTATAAGTTTGCAATGCTTTCAATACCTGTTGAGGAGTAAAAGCTTCGTCGCTGCCTGGCAGTCCCAGCAAGGCATTGGCGAAAAGCGTCTGCTTCTCCGTTTCTCTCATTTGTTCAAAGCGTTCTTTCGCCTGACGGACCTCTTCCCTGGTATAATCTTTCTCTGCTCCCGGTCTTTGCAGGAGGAAAAGATCAAAAGCGATGAAGGCCAGCTTTTCAAAATATAATGCACGTGCGCCATCCGGCAGTTTCCAGCTCACATCAGTTCTTATCCAGTCCAGCACCGGCATGAAATTGTACGTGACCACTTTGATGCCGCAGGCCGCCAGGTTACGAAGGCTCTGACAATAGTTCTGTATATGCCACTGGTAGTCGCCGGTCTGTGTTTTGATGGCTTCGCTCACAGGAAGGCTTTCCACCACCGTCCAGCTCATGCCCTCCGATTCGATGATAAATTTGCGGATATTGATCTCCGTTACAGACCAGACATGGCCAGGCGGGATATGGTGCAGGGCAGTTACCACACCATCACAACCCGCCTGACGGATATCAGACAGTTTAACAGGGTCATTCGGCCCAAACCATCGCATTGTCTGGTGCATCAACATAATCTCTCTTCTTTATTTTGCTATACCTAACGGTGAGAAGTAAACGAATATTCCAACAATGATCACCACTACTATCAGACTCAGTATCACATCCCATTTGTTCCAGCTGGCGCGGCTGGCAGCTTTGTCTTCCGCCACGGTAGTGGCAAAAGTAAGTCCGCGGATATGCGCTTCATCGGGTTTGGGTGTGAGCAGGCTCACCACTACCATCACCGCAATGCTGAACAGGAAAAGATAGATACAGAAATAAAGGAAATTGATAGTGGCGAAGCTATGCAGCAAACCTCCGGGAGTGAGCTCTGTCTGGAACATCTGCAGCGTGAGCTTGGCAAGACCAATTATGAAACCTACCACCATGGCGGTATATGCGCCTTTTGCATTTAAGCGTTTGAAGAACACGCCCAGCAGAAATACTGCTGCAATTGGCGGAGCCAGGTAAGATTGAACACTTTGCAGGTAATCATACAAGCCGCTGGAGATCCTGCCCATCAGCGGGATCCAGAGCATACCCAGGATCACTACTACACCTGTAGCAATGCGGCCCACTTTCACCAGTTGCTTCTCGGAAGCTTCGGGGTGCTGCTTCTGATAAATATCCATGGTGTACAAGGTGGAACAGGCATTGTAAACAGATGCAAGCGAGCTCATCAGCGCCGCCAGCAGACCACCGGCCAGCAATCCTCTCAATCCAACCGGCATGATATGTTTCACCATTGCGGGAAAGGCGGCATTGGTATCATCCAGTTGCAGCTTGCCCTGCGAATGCAATACATAAGCGATCAGGCCGGGAATGAGGAAGATGAAGAAAGGCATCAGCTTCAGATAAGCCGCAAAGATGGTACCCCTTCTCGCCTGCTGTTCATTGCGCGCAGCAAGGCATCGTTGTACGATATGCTGATCTGTACACCAATACCAGAGGCCTACTATGGGCGAGGCTATCAAGATACCCAGCCAGGGATATTCAGGATCATTCATTGGCGGGAACATATTCAGTTTCTCTTTCGGTAACGCAGCTATCATGGCATCCCATCCTCCCACTTCTCTCAATCCAAAGATCATGAGCACCAGTGAACCGATGAGCAACACGATGGCCTGAATGGCTTCTGTATACATCACTGCATGCAAGCCACCGAAGATGGTATACACACCGGTTACCACTACAAGGATGATGGCGCCTGTCCAGAAATCCACGCCCAGGAACTGGTTGAACACCAGCGCACCGGCAAAGATGGTCACAGAGGCTTTGGTGATAACATAGCTGAGCAGTTGAATGATACTGAGCAATCGTCTGGATTGTGGGTTGAACCTTCGTTCCAGGAACTCGGGCATAGTGTATACCATGCTGCGCATGTAAAAAGGAACGAATACCCAGCCGAGGATGAGCACGATATAACTGTGCAATTCATAGTGCCCCAGCACTGTTCCGGATTTGGCAGCGGAACCGGCAAGGCCTACAATATGCTCGGAGCCTACGTTTGAAGCCAGGATACTGGCGCCGATCACGAACCAGCCGAGATTACGGTTGGCGAGAAAATAATCGGAAGCAGACTCCTTGCTCTTACGGATACTCCAGATAGAAATACCCGCAATCACCAGCAGGTAGATGATCACAAAGATCCAATCGACGAATCCTAAAAATTCCATATAGCAGTGTTTTGTGGAAAGGGTTTATGTTGATTGTTACTGTCAGATGAATCTGTTGATCAGGTTTTCGAGGTACTCCTGCTTTCCGCTTGTTACGGCAGGCTCACCGTTTGCTGCAGCAAAATTGCGCAGGTCTTCCAGTGTAAGCTTTCCCTCTTCAAATGCTTTACCCTTTCCGGCATCGAAAGATGCATAACGGCTGGCACGGATCTTTTTGTAATCTGATTTTGTGAGTACCGCTTCGGCAATCAGCAATGCGCGCGCGAATGTGTCCATTCCACCGATATGTGCATGGAACAGGTCCTCCGGATCTGTGCTGTTACGACGGATCTTCGCATCGAAATTGATACCTCCTCCGCCAAATCCGTTGGCCTCCACAATCACCAGCATGGATTCCGCCAGCTCATTGAGGTTATTGGGGAACTGGTCTGTATCCCATCCGTTCTGATAATCACCGCGGTTGGCATCGATGGATCCCAGCAAGCCCGCGTCCGCAGCCACTTGCAGCTCATGCTGGAAAGTATGTCCGGCGAGAGTGGCGTGGTTCACCTCGATATTCAATTTGAAATCGTTCATGAGATCGTACTGACGGAGAAAACCGATCACAGTTTCACTGTCATAATCGTACTGATGTTTGCTCGGCTCACATGGTTTGGGCTCGATGAAGAAAGTTCCTTTGAAACCATTCTTTCTCGCATAGTCTTTGGCGGTATGCAGGAACCTGGCCAGGTGCTCCTTCTCACGTTTCATATCGGTATTGAGGAGGCTCATATATCCTTCCCTACCGCCCCAGAAAACATAGTTTTGACCACCCAGTTCGATGGTGGCATCCAGCGCAGCTTTCACTTGTGCGCCACCGTGAGCCAGCACATGAAAATCCGGATTGGTAGCTGCACCGTTCATATATCTTCTGTTGGAAAAAAGATTGGCTGTACCCCAGAGCAATTGAATGCCGCTGGCTGCCTGCTTTTCTTTCAGGCAGGCTGTGAGTTTTTGTAATCTTTTTTCATTATCGGCCACATCATTGGTGTAGTCCACTACATCCACATCATGAAAGCAATAGAAAGGAAGGCCGAGTTTGGTCATGAACTCAAAGGCAGCGTCTGCCTTTTCTTTTGCTTTGGCGATGGGATCAGGGTTGCTGTCCCACGGAAAGATATGCGTAGGTTCACCAAAGGGGTCGGCGCCGCTGCCGCAGAAGCTGTGCCAGTAGGCGCAGGCAAAGCGCAGCCATTCTTTCATTTTTTTTCCGGCAACCGTTTTGTTTTCATCATACCACCGGAATGCCAGTGGGTTATCGGTTTCTGCACCTTCATAACGGATGGTTCCTATTCCGCTGAAATATTCTTTCTTTCCTTTCACAATATCCATAGTAATTGATGTTTTAGAATCTGTATATTTTTATTGATCGAGTTTTTCCTGTAGTGCTGCTTTCCATCGCTGGTACAATGGTTCGTAGTGGCTAAGGCCTGATGGACTTGTAATGCTGATGGGCCGGCGTTTTCCGGAAGCGCTTGCGAGATCAGGATAGATACCTGCGCCAATGCCTGCACCAATGGCTGCTCCGAAGCTGCCATCGCCTTCATAGAATTCCATTTCAACCTGGTTGGTTTCAACAAATGCATCGGTGAACACTTCACTTAAGAAGAGATTGCTTTTTCCTGCACGCACCACCGTGGGATGGATGCCATTCTCGCGCATGATGTCCAAACCGTAACGGAAAGCGAATGCGATCCCTTCCTGCACAGCGCGGATCGTATGCGCGGCTGTATGTTGATTGAAATCGAGATTGAGCAGATGACCGCCGATAGTGCGGTTGTTGAGCATTCGTTCGGCTCCATTACCGAATGGCAATGCGATCAATCCTTCTGCTCCTTCGGGAACGCCTGCCGCTGCATCGTTGAGGGCTGCATAGCTGAGATTGCTACCTGCAATATTCCTGATCCATTTGTTGAAGATGCCAACGCCGTTGATGCAAAGAAGGATGCCCGTGCGATTGGTATGCACTCCTTCACCGCCCATCTGCTCAGGCAGGTGATGGTTCACATGCGCGAAAGTGTTGATGCGGCTGGCTTTATCATACGCAAGCTGATCACTCACGCCATAGATCACACCGGAAGTACCTGCAGTAGCAGCCACTTCACCGGGATGCAGCACATTCAGCGATAAAGCATTGTTGGGTTGATCGCCGGATTTGTAAGCAACGGGAATGCCTGACCGAAGTCCAAGCCTGTCCGCCACTGCAGCCTTCAGATAGCCATGCGGTGCAAATACGGGATGGATCTCCGGGAAAAGACTTTTATCGAAACCAAAATAATTCAGTACTTCTTCAGATAAGGAGTTGGTCTTGAAATCCCAGAAGATGCCTTCCGAAAGCGCTTCAACTGTAGTATTGATCTCTCCTGTGAGCTTCATGCTCACAAAATCTCCGGGCAGCATCACGTAACGGATCCTGCTGTAAAGTTCCGGCTCGTGTTGCTTTACCCAGGCGAGTTTGGCGGCAGTGAAATTGCCGGGCGAATTGAGCAGATGTGATAAACAATGTTCTTCTCCGATGGCCTGGAAAGCGGCTTCACCAGTTTCGACAGCGCGACTATCGCACCAGATGATGGCATTGCGCAGCACATGCTGATTGGCGTCTACCAGCACCAGTCCATGCATTTGGTAAGCGATGCCGATGGCGGCAATATCTTTCGGTTCATAGAGACCGGTAGCATGGCATTTCAGGATGGCCTGTTTGATATTTTCCCACCATTGGTCTGGGCTTTGTTCGGCCCAGCCGGGTTGAAGGGAGATGATATCCGCTTCCGTTTCGGGATACTGGGCGGTGGCCAGCAGCCTTTGAGTTACAGCATCCACTACAGAAACTTTGATGGAGGAGGTACCGGTATCTATTCCAAGGAGGAGCATGTTCTTATTGAGTGATTTTAATGGTTCGTAACAGCAAGAGAGCGGATAAGCGCGAATGAGGGATGGAACAGATGAAAGGAAGAGCCTGGAACCGGATCCATTCAGCAACAGGTAATATAAAGGAGTTGATCTTCTTCATATAGCAGCTGGTAGCAAAAGCAGGTTTCCTGGTTTATCTGCAATCGTTCATTTTATGCACCGGAAACGAATATACTATCCTTTTTGATATCGTGCAACCGATTGCAATTTTTTTTACAAAAAAACCTTCATTTCTTTGTAAACAGAAAGTCAATTCATGCCGGATCAGAAAGAGGTTACCATATACGACATTGCCAGATACCTGAATTTGTCAGCCACCACGGTCAGCAGAGGACTTAAAGATCATCCCACCATCAATAAGCAAACCCGCAAAAAGATCGCAGAAGCTGCGCAGCTATTGGGTTATAGGTCAAACACCTTTGCCAGCAGCCTTCGCAGCAAACGCAGCAATACCATCGGCGTGATTGTACCCAGGCTGAATTCCCAGTTCATGAGCGGTGTATTGGCTGCCATGGAAGACACGGCCAGCAGGGAGGGCTACAACCTCCTGATCACCCAGAGCCTTGAAAAAGAGGATAAAGAGAAAATGAATGCCAATACCATGTTCAACAAGCGCGTGGACGGGCTCCTGATCTCACTGGCCTACGACACCAAAAGCATCGGTCACCTGCAACCCTTTCTCGACAAGAAGATCCCCGTGGTTTTCTTCGATCGTACCTGGGACCAGTCTCAATGCACCAGTGTGATGATCGACAATTACAAGGCCGCCTACGAAGCCACCAAACACTTGCTGGATCAGGGTCGCAGGCGGATCCTGCACCTGGGTGGCAGCAAAGAGCGGAACGTATATGCCGATCGTCTCCGTGGTTACAGGCACGCTCTGAGGGACTCAGGAATAGCGTACGACGAAAAGCTGGTACGCATCAGTCAGCTCCTGGAAAGTTCCGGTACCGAGGCCGCGGCCTGGATCCTGAAACAGAAACCCGCACAGCGCCCCGATGCCGTTTTCGGCGCCAGTGATACCGTGGCGGCCCATTGCATGCTGGCTTTGCTGGAAGCAGGAATCCGCATTCCGGACGATATCGCCATTGCAGGATTCAACAATGATCCCATCAGCCGCATCGTTTCCCCTGCCCTCACAACGGTGGACTATCCCGGCTATCACCTCGGAGATACAGCCATGAAGAGCCTTCTGGAACAACTGAACGGCCTTCCGGGCGCAGGCAATACCAATTCCATTATTCTGAAATCTGAACTCATCATTCGCGCTTCTTCACAAAAAAAGACATCTTTGTAACCTGTATTTTTTTGATTCAATTGAATGCAACCGATTGCAATATGAAAGAGAAAAAGGACGTCACAATCTATGATATAGCCCAGAAACTGGACCTTTCATCCGCCACTGTCAGCCGCGCGCTGAAGGACCATCCCGCTATCAACAAGAATACCCGGAAGAAGATCCAGCAGACAGCCCGTGAAATGGGTTATCGCGCCAATACTTTCGCCAGCAACCTGCGTAAGCAAAAGACCAACACCATCGGCGTAATGGTGCATGAGCTTAATTCAAACTTCATCACTTCCGTACTCGCAGGCATCGAACAGGTGACCACAGAAGCCGGATACGATCTGCTCATTGCCCACTCATCCGAAAGCTTCGCCAAAGAAGCAGCCAACGCCATGAACTTCTTCCACAAACGCGTGGACGGACTTATCGCTTCACTTTCCTTCGACACCGAAGGATTGGACCACTTCAAACCTTTTGAAGAAAAGAATATTCCGGTCGTCTTTTTCGACCGCGTGGAAGAGAACAGTGAAAGCACAAAAGTGATCATCGACAATTACAAATGCGGATACCAGGCCACTGAGCACCTTATCTCACAGGGTTGTAAAAATATCGTGATGGTAACCGCTAATCTCAAAAGGAACGTGTATGCACAGCGGCATAAAGGATATGCAGATGCCCTTAAGGATAATGGCATCACTTATAAAAAAGAACATGTGCTGATCAAGGACCTCAGTGAACAGTGTGGTGTGGAAGCAGCTTTACAGATACTCAAGATGAAACCCAGGCCGGACGGAGTTTTCATCACCAATGATTTTTCCGCCGCCGTCTGCATGCAAACGCTGAAAGAAAATGGCGTACGCATCCCGCAGGACATTGCCATCGTAGGATTCAACAATGACGCAATCAGCAAGATCGTTGAGCCCAGGCTCACCACCATCCATTATCCCGGCATCGATATGGGAGAGATCGCTGCACGCAATCTCATCAATCACCTGGAAGGATTATCGGATATCAGGCATACACAAACGATTGTGGTGAGATCGGAACTGATCATACGCCAATCATCCCTGCGGAAATCATGATGCGAAACGGCGCCCATTCCAACGCAGCTCATTCCTGATTCTCTAACAGCATTATCTATCCGAAAAACGCACAAACACAGCAGTATTTATTCAACAGGAGAAAAATTATCTTAACAGGTCCCTCGATGGCATCAGGCTGATAAATGCTTTTACATTGGCCCTGTACTTGCGTTTATTCAATTTGTAATAGAACGATCCTTTTTTGGATGTTCCCGTTTCTTTTTCTTTTTGTCTGATCAGCAGTCCAGTATCATTCAGCTTCCTTACAAAATTCCTTTTGTCCAGCTCCTTGCCATATACCCCCTGGTATAAATTGAACAACTCCCGGATGGTAAACTTTTCGCGCAGCAGTTCAAAAAGGATGGGGTGCAAGGCCGCTTTGTACCGCAAACGCTCGAGAGCCGTCTGTATCATTTTTCCATGATCGAAGATCAGCCCGGGCAGCTGGTCGAGCGAAAACCATTCCGGCCGGTAATCCTCACTCAATTGCTTTTTATATTTTTCGATATCGATCAAAGAGAAGTAGACAACGGAAATGGTTCTTTCCAGCGGATCACGATCAGGCTCACCGAACACCTGCACCTGTTCCATGTATACGCCTTCGAGGCCGGTGAGCTGTTTCAGTATCCTGGTGGCGGCATCATCAAGGCTTTCCTTTTCCTGTACAAAACCACCCATCAGGCTCCATTTATTTTTCTCTGGTTTGAAGCCGCGATGAATGAGCAACAGACGGATCTCTTCTCCGTCAAAACCAAAAACGACAGAATCAATGGCAACTGCCATGCGTTGTGCAGATGAATATCCGGAGGGCATATACAAATATAAGTCATCAGGGATATTGTAATCATTGCTCAACGATTATTCGGATTGTATCACCAGATTTGCCGGCTTTAATTCCGGCGAAGCAGCTTTGAGGACCAGCGTACCGGTTTTTCCTGTTTTCGCTTTAACGATCACCAATAGCAGGCCGGCATACAGTTTTTTGGGGCTGGAAATGAAAGGACTAAGATCGGCGGGATCACCATTATCCATGGCAATGATCTCTCCGGGACCTTCGATCTCCAGGTTGATTTCGTTCAATGCATCCGGAACGGCAAGTCCATTTTCATCATTGACAGAAACTGTAATAAAAGAAAGATCATTTCCATCGGCTGCTATTTTGCTTCTGTCGGCTTTCAATTGCAGCGCCACCGGTTTGCCGGTAGTGCGGATCGTTTCTTCCGCCCATTTCGCTCCGTTTTTATAGGCAATCACTTTCAGCTCGCCGGGCTGGTATACGATATCATCCCAACGCAGCCTGTATTCGTATTTTCCTTTTTTCTTTTTTCCCAATGATCGTCCATTCAGGAATAGTTCCGCTTCATCACCGGAAGTAAATACATGTACGGGGGTGATCTGTCCCCTACGTTCCGGCCAGTTCCAATGCGGGAGGATATGCACCATCGGGTGTTCAGGTTTCCATCTCGACTGGTACAGGTAATATCTGTCTTTCGGAAATCCCGCCAGATCGATGATCCCTGAATAAGAACTGCGTGCAGAATAATAGGGAGTGGGCTCTCCCAGGTAATCCCACCCTGACCATACGAATTCACCGGCTACATAAGGATGCTGGTCCTGTGAGGCAAACACCTTATCCGGTGAGGCGCCAAACGCAGCGGTGTACAATTCATAGGCGCTTACCTGTTGCAGTTTTCCATTACCTCCCACTCCTTCGCTCACGGGTGCGCTGTTACCTTCCACTACCGGGAACAGGTAAGTGCCGCGCGAACTGAGCGCTGAAGCAGTTTCACTGCTCAGTATCAATTTACCAGGGAATTTCTCATGGAAAGCAGGATACAGCGGAGATGTTTTGATCCCTTTCAGGTGTGCATAAGCGGGAGCATCCCTGATTCCTTCGCCCTGGTAATTGAGACTGATGATGTCCATATTCCCAGAGAAAGGCATGTCTGGTTTTGCAAAATTCATGGAAGCCGTGGTGGGTCGTGCAGGGTCTTCTTCTTTTACGATGTCCTGCAATTTTTTAGCCCAGGCCGCACCTGCCTGGTCTGTATATTGCTCACCCACTTCATTGCCGAAGCTCCAGGAAATAATTGAAGGATGATTTCTGTCTCTCCGCACAAATGAACGTGTATCTGCTTCATACCAGTCCGGGAAGATCAGGTGAAAGTCGAGTGGCGTTTTTCCTTTTTCCCAGCAATCGTGTACTTCATCGATCACGAGAAAACCCATTCTGTCTGTCAGGTCAAGCAGTTCGGGTGCTGGTGGATTATGCGCGAGGCGGATGGCATTGCAACCCAGCTCCTGAAGTATCCCGAGTTGTCTTTCTGCCGCACGCAGATTGAATGCAGCACCCAGTGCGCCGAGATCATGGTGCTGGTTCACACCCTGAATGCGCATAGGCATGCCATTTACTATTACTCCTTTTTCCGGATCGAATTGCACATCACGGATCCCAAAAGGAGTTTCATACCGGTCTATCAGTTTTCCATTTTTGTAGAGACTGGTAACGGCCAGGTAAAGGTTGGGTTTTTGAGCGGGCGGAGGCCCCCACAGTTTTGGATCCTTCACAGTAAGGCTGGCCTCCGCTTTGCTCTTTGTATTCGCGTTTATTGTCAGGACTGAAATTCCGGTTGATGCGATCTTTTTCCCATTTTTTACCGATGAGAATATATCTGTATTGACTTCGATCTTCTCATGTGCGCCTGTTCTGTTTTCTATTTGTACAGCAATATCAATTGTGGCAGCAGCGCTGCTGATCTGCTTCGTTGCAATAAAGGTTCCCCATTGTGCAACATGCACCGGATTCGTTTTTACCAGCCAGACATTCCTGTACAATCCTGCACCGGGATACCAGCGTGCAGAATTTGTGGGATTGTCTATTCTTATGGCCAGTTGGTTGGCTGCTCCATATTTGATATAGGGAGTAAGATCGAGGCGAAACGAATTGTATCCGTAGGGCCAGCCACCAACAAGATTACCATTCAACCAGACCATTGCATAAGACATGGCGCCGTCTATATCCAGGAAGATCCTTCTTCCTTTATCGGAAGAAGGTATACTGATCTTTTTCCTGTACCATGCTACTCCCTGAACAGGCAATCTTCCCATACCACCACCGACGATCGCATTTTCTTCTGAATAAAAAGGGCCTGCAATGGCCCAGTCGTGCGGCAGGTTTATCTTTTTCCATTTTGCATCATCAAAACCCGCTTGTACAAAGGGGAAATTGCTTCCCGGATTTCCGGGTGGCCGCTGGTGGTGCCTGGAAGGGTCGCTGATAAAATCATTGGCTGAAGGCAGTATCCATTTTTTCAATGCCCTGCCGGATGAGGTCACAGTTCTCTCTTCTGTTGCTCTGGTATCGGCTACCTTGTTATCGTTACGATCAAATATTTGAGGCCTTTCATCATAGATCAATGAATCGGCTTCGCCTTCATAACGCATGAACTGCCAGCCTTCATTGATATTGATCCTTTCGCGGTTCTTCTGCTGTGCCTTTAATCCCTCTAACAGGAAAAAACACGAAAGAATCAATACCATCCGGGAATAATTCAACCTGAGCACAGATAATTTCATCATGGTCCTTTTACAAGCTTCTCTATAACTAACTATTGCGGGTAACCGGGATTCTGGTTCAGCTTATTCATATTATTCCTTTCGATCTCTCCTGCCGGAATAGGCCACAGGTTGTAATGGTCCTGCACCTGTGCAGCATAGAATGGATTGCATTTACGCATCCTGTCGGCCCATTTTCCCAAACGCATCAGGGTGAGCATTCGTTTTTCTTCCACACCTAGTTCTCGCAGTCTTTCATCGAGGATGTAATCGATATTCACATCTGCCGCATCAACAGAGCCGGCATTGGACCTGGACCTCACCACATTGATATCGTTAGCGGCAAGATCAGGCCGGTTCAATCCTAATTGTGCTTCGGCTCTCAGCAGGTAAGTTTCTGCCAAACGGAACATGTATTGGTCCAGGTAAGTTCCACCAGCACCTCCCTTGAGCACTAATTTGCCAACAACGTCAGAGCTGGCCGGGTTATTCAGCAAACTCGCAGGGTGCGCAAATGGTGTGGTAGCTTTTGACTGGTAAGGATACAATGCTCTTTCGGCTACTCCTGGCTTCAGTACAGCATTATTGAAGCCGGTGGCCCCGGGAGGCAGATTCTTTGTAGAGAAGACCTGTCCATATAAAGGACTTGCGGGGTTTGTACCGATAAATTCTCTTACAAAATTGTGGTTGGCATTTCTCATATCTGCTCCTGAATTTTTCCAAACTGTATCGGCAAACCATGGATCCGGTGCCATGAATCCAACACCACGGCCTCCGGTAAAATCACTGACTGGCCACTGGAATACAGAAACGCCATTTACTTTAATATCTCTCATCAAAGGAGTGTGAACGCGTTCGAGTGCATAGAAAGCCTCGCCTTCAAAAATGCTTTTGGTAGTGCTATTGCCACCACCCGGAATATCTGTTTCGAATTGGATCACCCATAATGCCTCCTTGTTACCACCTGTCTTCCTGTTTTGATTGCGTGGCTGGAAAAGATCCCAGTATACATCACCTGCAATAGCCGGATAGATCCCGTTAGCGGGTATACCATCTTTCCTGGATCCGAACCTTGCTGTCATCAATGCCATATTCGGATCAGAGATAACAGCGGTTGCTGCATTTTTTGCTTTCTCATACTGTTTGGCCGAGTTGCAGACTTCCGCCAGTAAATGATAAGCTACCAGGTTTGAAATTTCACCATCGTTCACTTTATCGATTGTGGGCAGGTTGGCAGCAGCAAATTCGAGATCAAGAATGATCTGTTCATACACCTGCTCCCTGGTTGACTGAGTGAAATCAGTTTTGGGGCTTTGGATCTCTTCCAACACCAGCGGAACATTTGCATAGAGATAAGCCAGGGCCCGGTACCCGAAAGCCCTGAAGAACCTGGCCCTTGCTTCAAACAATAGTTTCTGCTCATCAGTAAGAGTAGATGCCGGCAATCGACCAATAATGGTGTTTGCTTCTGAGATGAACTTATAATGCGCTCCCCAGGCAAAAGTAACTTCACCCGCTGTAGGAGCGATCTGACCTGGCAGATTAGGTGCACTGGATTGAACATCCAGGTATGCATCCGTACGATACATGTACCAGAAAGGCATGTAGTCGTTCACTGTATAATAATGCGCCCTTATTCTTCCATACATGTTCGATATGGATGCCTTGAAATCGGCTTCCGTTTTGAATGCATTGGAAGTGCTCAGAAAGTCTACTGCCGTTTCGTCCAGGAATGTTTTTTTACAAGACACTGTACTGGTGGCCAATAAGCCGAGCAACAGTAATATTTTGATCGTTTTCATGAAAACAGTATAAATCGTTAGCAATTGTTTCGTACTCAGAAAGCAACATTTAATAAGTGATGTTCACGCCGATGGTGAAAGCCCTCATTACAGGCCTGCCATCCACTGTCAATCCCTGCACCACTGTGCGCGTGACATTATTATTGTCGGTCACTGCCAATTCGGTTTCCGGGTCCCAGCCATTCCAGTCTGTCCAGGTGATCAGGTTTTTGCCACTTACATATACATTGAGCGCCTGGAAGGGGATCTTTTTGATCAGTCTGCCCAGATTGTACGACAATGAAATATCCTGCAGCCTGATAAAACTTCTGTTTTCCCACATTCCATATTGATTGGTGGCAGGATTATTTACGTTTACCCCTGCCGTTATTTTAGGTTGAGTTCCTGAAATGATGCGGGGATATTTTCCACCCGGATTTGCAGGTGACCAATAACTGACCTGCACCAGATCGTTATTGCGGATGGCATTGTCGTCACGGAAGTAGCTGCGATTATTATTACCGAGATAGCCGTCCTTACCCCCCTGGATAGCGTTGATGAACACCATCAGTGAGAATCCTTTGTAGCTAACTGTATTCATCCAGCTGAAACGGTAACGGGGGTTTCTGTCGCCCTGGAACATACGATCATTTTCAGGAGTGATCTGGTTGTCTCCATCACGGTCAAGCAGACTCATGGATCCAACAAAGAAACCGGGAAGCGGTGTGGACCCAATTTGATAGATGCCGGTCGTTTTATAATCGTACACTGTATTCAATGGTCTGCCGATATAAAGGTTACTGGAGATGAGATCGTCTTCCACTCCATCCTTGTTGGCATCAATACCAGTGAGTGAAACGATCTTATTGGTATTCTTCCAGAAATTGAAGGAGGTGGTCCAGTTGAAATCACGCTGATCGATCACACGATAGGAAACAGACGCCTCAAATCCCTTGTTGCGCAGCTGTCCGAGATTGGTAAGAATGCTGGGGAATCCTGTAATTTCGGGTAGCGCTACCGGATAGAGAAGGTCATGTGTATTATTGATATAATACTCCAGGTTACCAGACAACCTGTTGTTGAATAAACTGAAGTCCATTCCAAGGTTCACTCCCTTTGTTCTCTCCCATTTCAGATTTGGGTTGCCCAAAGCCGTCACTTGTTGTCCGAATGCTGTTGTGCCGCCATCGCCATATACATATGCGGCTCCGGTGATCACTTTCGCTATTGAACTGTACCTGGAGGTCATGTTGCCGCTTTCACCATAACCAGCACGCAGTTTTAGTGTGTTCAGGAACGTTAGATTCTTCATGAACGATTCACTGGAAATCACCCAGCCCAATGCCAATGTGGGGAACAATGCATACTTATGATTGGCAGCGAAGCCGGAATAACCGTCCCTGCGAACAGTAGCTGTGAGCAGATATTTATTATCGAAACTGTAATTGATCCTGCCCATTTGATAATTCAATGCTTCTTTCCATCCACTGGAACCGGCAAACTGAATGGCGCCAAGCGTCAGGTTGTTATAGCTCAGGTTCAGGCGATCGAACCCTGTGGCCCTTGCCCCGGTGGAATCATACCTCCGCTCGATAGCACCATACACCGCTGTTGCAGTGATGCTGTGATCGCCGAAACTCTTTGTGTAAGTAAGGATATTATCCAGTGTATAGTCGTAGTAATGGGTGTTGCGCTTATATGCTTCACCTGTGCGGTTGGCGCCATAAATGCTGGAGCCATACTGACGAAGTCCTGTATAATTGTTGCCAAAGTTCAAACGATAGGTCAATCCTTTCAGGAAAGGGAAGTTCATTTCAGTATATACATTGGCGAACAGATAAGTGCTTCTGTCGAAATTATCTACATAGAAAGTATTGAATGGATTGGGCATTACCGTATTGGTGGGAAAAGGAATGAGCTCCCCTTTGTCATCGAAAGGCTTTTGGAGCGGCGACATGAAGATAAGGCCACTAATGCCGGGCTCCGCCCCATCCTGGTTGACGAAGGAACCATTCGATACCAGTCCTATCTTCCACCAGTCCAGCGCCTTTATTTCCAGGTTGGCCCTTACAGATCTTCTTTTGAAGATATCGTTCATGATAAAACCTTTCTGATCAACATAGCCTCCGGAAAGCAGATAGTTGAACTTATCTGTCCCCCCCGAAATGCTGAGATTGCCTTCATAGATAAGGCCTGTTTTTGTGCCTTCATCCCACCAGTTGAAATTATTGGGCAGGAGTCCTTCACTGTTGCGCATAGTGGCATCCACGAAATTGGTTACATCAAAGCTTTCATTAGGTTTCGTGTATTCGGGGCCGGTATATGACTGGTTATAGTAAGCTTCCCTGATATCATTCAGGTATTCATCCCGGGTTCTCGGCCTCAGATCAACATTAGGTTTCTGTGAAGTGTAAGCGCTGGAGAAAGCTACACGTGGCCGCTGGTTGTTGCGGCCTCTGCGGGAAGTGATGAGGATAACCCCGTTGGCTGCCTGCGCTCCGTAGACTGCCGTGGAGCTGGCGTCCTTCAATACGTCGATGCTGGCAATATCATCGGGATTGATGGAAGACAATGATCCCGTGAACTGGATTCCATCCAGGATGATCAGTACACTCGTGTTACCACCGATGGTGTTGATACCACGGATGGAGATGGGAGGCGTTCCACCGGCATAGGTGGAAAGCCCTACATTCAAACCGGGAACGGTACCCTGCAGCATTTGACCGATATTGGTGTTGGGCGCTTCTTTCAGCGCTTCCAGGTTTACACTGGCAACAGCGCCGGTTACATCTTTCTTCCTTTGGGTACCATAACCTACAACCACAACCTCACTCATATCCTGCGCCACTGTGAGCAATTCCACTTTTATAGTATTTTCATTCCCGACAATGATCTCATTATTGACATATCCCACATTTGAAATAACTAGCACGGCTCCCCGGGATGCAGTAATGGTGAAGTCACCGTTGTCATTGGTGGAGGTTCCTGTATTGGTGCCTTTTACCTGTACCGATGCTCCTGATACAGGCGCACCCGTTTTGGTAGTAACCCGGCCTTGAATCTTTTTGTCCTGGGCAGACGCGGGCAATACCCAGAGCAGGCAAACAGTCAGCAGAGATACGAACAGTAACCTGCCCGGGGATAAGCAGGTTGGATTGGTCGCATTTCCTCGTTTCGCAGTTGTTTCGTTACGCATTTTTTTGGCAGTTTAAGCAATGTAGAAATATAGTGATAGGGAGTGAGCTGCCGGGTATGACACCTGGAACAGCGAATAAAATTTGTAAGGGAGTATATGAGACAGCGAAGAGAGATCCGGAACATTACACATTCCCCTCTCCATGTAAGCATACGCAAAGGAGAAGGAAAACAAAGCAGCAGGGGAAAAGACGGCATGAGCTGTTTCATATAGCAGTTGGCTTGACCGTTTCAATCGTTATAACAAGCATTTCTCAACACTTGCTATAACGAATATAGTGAAATTTCCCAAAATTACAACCGATTGCAATTTTTTTGATAAAAAAGCATTCTTGACAGGCTCAGACAGAATTGACTGATGTACAGCAGGTTCTATTACATCAGTTGATCGCTGCCCTGATACAGGTCTGATTTATTCTTTATACTAACAAGCAAGTCAGCTCTGCACCCCGGCTCATACATATATATAATACGTATCAAGAACAGCTAAGAATAGCTTCCATCCTGCCTTCCATGCAAACTCAAATAAAATGCGGCAGAGAAATGTATCTAAAACACAGGTTGTTTAGAAAGAAGAACAGCGGCGACAACGGAGACCTGCAATTCCATGCTCATTAAATTGATCAATTGCCGAAAAAAGCATTCTCTATTCTAATTTTTTCCCGATATTTAAGCAACCGATTGCAAAAGAAAAATGATTATTACTGGTTTAAGGCCCGAAAAATGAAGACTATACGGATCTTTCCAGCCAGGCGAAGCGGAGAAGCCGCCCAACCAAAATAATAATAAAAGGCCGGCCTCCTTTTTGTCTTCGGCATAGCAACCAGCCGCCAACTAACGAATGCGAAACTTTATTGAGAAATGAGAACCTTAACGATTGCCTTCACCCTGCTCCTCTTCCAATTCCCCTGCATTGCACAGGTAAAACTGCCTTCCCTCATCAGGGACAGCATGATCCTGCAAAGGAACAGCCAGGTTCCGGTCTGGGGATGGTCATCACCAAAAGAGAATATAACGGTGAGGCTTAGAGGAAAAACTTATCGCACCACAGCAGATACAAAAGGCAACTGGAAAGTAATTCTCCCACCTGCAGAAGCCGGAGGTCCATACATCATAGAGATCAGCGGCAAGAATAAAATTGTACTGAAAGATGTTCTTTTCGGTGATGTTTGGTTCTGCTCCGGCCAGTCGAACATGGTGCACCAGATGAATATTCATGATATCAGCTACGCAGCAGATATTGCAAATGCCAACTACCCGAAAATCAGGCAATGCTGGATACCAACACTCACCAGCCTGCAGGGCCCCAAAGAAGATCTGCCTCCAGTTCATTGGAGACCTGCCTTAGGCGATGAGGTCAGGCCCTTTTCGGCAGTAGCTTATTTTTTTGCAAGAAAAATCCATGAACATTACAAGATCCCTATCGGCATCATCAATGCAAGTGTGGGAGGAACGCCCATCGAAGCATGGATAAGCGAAGAAGGACTGAAAGACCTTACTACGCTTTACAATACCATTCAAAAGAACAAAGACACTGCCTGGATCAACAGCCTCAACCGAAAAACACCATTATCTTCCAACCCGCCACAAGAGCCGGCAGACCGAGGTTTGGCCGGTCCGCTAAAATGGTTCGAGCCGGCTTTTACTCCCAAAGGATGGCGCACGATCAATATTCCGGGATATTGGGAAGACCAGGGCGTGAAAGACCTGAACGGAATCGTCTGGTATCGTCGTGAGATGGAAATTCCTGCCAGCATGATCGCTCAGCCTGCCAAAGTTTTTCTCGGAAGGATCGTAGATGCAGATGAGCTCTACATCAACGGTCAAAAAATTGGCAATACCACTTACATGTATCCGCAAAGAAGATACTCTGTCAAACCTGGCATCCTGAAAGAAGGCAAAAATGTTTTTGTTGTGCGCGTTACCAATAATTCCGGGAAAGGCGGATTTGTTCCGGATAAACCTTATTGCATTTTTTCAGGTAAGGACACAATTGATCTCAAAGGGACCTGGCTCTATAAACCAGGATTGGTGAACAGTCCATTCAGCAGTGGACCTTCCGGAGGCATCTCACCGCAAAGCCAGCCAGGCGCCCTTTTTAATGCAATGGTAGCCCCGGTTATCAATTACGCAATCAAAGGATTTTGCTGGTACCAGGGCGAAGCCAATGCCGGACAGCCACAAAACTACCTCTCATTGATGCAGGCGCTGATCCGCAACTGGCGGGCATTATGGAAGCAGGAAGATCTTCCGTTCCTGTATGTGCAACTGCCCGGATTCATGGATTATAATTACCTGCCGTCCGAAAGCAACTGGGCACTGATCAGGGAAGCGCAGTTGAAAACATTGTCAGTTCCCCGTACAGGCATGGCCGTTGCCATCGATCTGGGAGAATGGAATGATATTCATCCCGACAATAAAAAAGATGTGGGCGAAAGACTTGCCCTTCAAGCCCTCCATCTCGCCTATGGCGAAAACATCACCTGCTCCGGCCCGGTCCTTCAATCCTGCAGAACAGAAGGCAACAAGATCACTATCCGTTTCAGCCAGGAATTGTCCACCACCGATGGTGAGCCTCCCGCTGAATTCGCCATTGCCGGCGCTGATAAAAAATTCCTTTGGGCAAAAACAAAAATAGAAGGCAATAACCTCATCGTATGGAGTGATGAAATTAACCAAGCCAGATTCGTTCGCTACGCCTGGTCCGACAATCCGGTCAATCCCAACCTGATCAATAAAGAGGGATTACCTGCATCACCATTCAGAACCGATAATTGAAAAAAGAAAAATATGAAAAAGATACTCGCCATTGCAACTGCCACAACGATGTTTGCCGGTGTTTCCTTTTCGCAAAACAGGATCACACTCGATATTGCGAAAGCCAGGGACACGATCAACAAGAATATCTACGGTCATTTTGCGGAGCACCTCGGACATTGTATTTATGATGGCATCTATGTGGGAGCAGACAATCAGAAGATCCCCAACAGGAACGGGATCAGGCTCGACATTGTGGAAGCACTGAAAAAACTCAAAACGCCTGTCCTGCGCTGGCCCGGCGGCTGCTTTGCCGACACTTATCACTGGAAAGATGCGATCGGTCCCCGGGAAAAAAGAAAAGCCATCGAGAACTTCACCTGGGGCGGAGTGCGGGAAGACAATAGTTTTGGCACTCATGAATTCCTCGAGCTCTGCGAGATGATAAATGCAGAACCCTATCTCGCTATCAACATGGGCAGCGGAACTGTACAGGAAGCTATGGAATGGGTACAATACGTGAACCATCCCAACGGTACCAGTCACCTTACAGACCTGCGGCAACAAAACGGAAGATCAAAACCCTGGAATGTAAAATACTGGGGAATAGGAAATGAATCATGGGACTGCGGCGGAAACATGACTGCAGCTTATTACGTGAATGAATACAAAAAATACGCAACTCTCGCTACCAGCTACAACAATAGTGAAGGATTGTACAGGATCGCTGTGGGACCAGGTACTGAAGACTACAGCTGGACAGAGACCGTAATGCGCGAAGTACCTTTGAAAAGACTGGAAGGCCTGTCCATCCACCACTATTCCGTGATCAACTGGTCAGCGAAAGGTTCTGCCACCGGTTTTTCAGAAGATGAATATTTCAGCACAATGGAACAGGCATGGAGAATGGAGCGCATGGTAAAAAAGAATAGTGAAGTAATGGACAAATACGACCCCTCCAAAAAAGTTGGACTGGTAGTGGATGAATGGGGCGGCTGGTACGAAGTGGAAAAAGGCACCAACCCCGCATTCCTTTATCAGCAGAACTCGATGCGGGACGCAATGATCGCAGGCCTCACGCTCAACATATTCAATAATCATTGCGACCGCGTACGCATGGCCAACCTGGCGCAGACCGTGAATGTGCTTCAATCCGTTGTACTGACGAAAGAAGAAAAACTGGTGCTCACCCCTACCTACCACGTCATGGAAATGTACAATGTTCACCAGGATGCTCTCTTATTACCACTTACCATCAGCAGCAGTAATTATGAACTGAATGGAAAAAAGATACAGGCCGTTTCTGCATCAGCATCGAAAGACAGGAATGGCGCGATCCATATTTCACTGGTGAACATGGACGCCGGGAAAGCGCAGGAGATCAGTATCGATCTTGGCTCAGCTGCGGTGAAAACTGTATCCGGCCGCATCCTTCAGTCCGCACAGTTACAAGACCATAACAGTTTCGAAAATCCTGAAAAAGTAAAACCGGCTGAGTTCAGGAAAGCTGCGTTGAAAGGCAAGGAACTGAGCGTAAATCTCCCGGCATTCTCAGTTGTAGTGCTTGAATTGAAATAATTACTGTAATGACACGCTATTTAAACCGATTGCATTTTTAAAGCCAATCACATAACTTACTTATGAATCGGCACGACCAGATAGCAGACAGGAATTTAATCGTAGTTCGGTACAGATCATTGTACAAAAAGAAATCTTTGTAATTCGGCTTATTTTCTTGAATTTTATGCAACCGATTGCAACATGAAAGTCAAAAAAGACGTAACGATATACGATATCGCACAGAAACTGGCCCTTTCATCGGCCACTGTCAGTCGCGCGCTGAAGGACCATCCCGCTATCAACAAGAACACCCGGAAGAAGATCCAGCAGACAGCCCGCGAAATGGGTTATCGCGCCAATACCTTTGCCAGTAACCTGCGCAAACAAAAGACCAATACCATTGGTGTGATGGTGCATGAGCTCAATTCAAACTTCATCACTTCCGTACTCGCTGGCATCGAACAGGTGACCACTGAAGCCGGATACGACCTGCTCATTGCCCACTCTTCAGAAAGTTACGCCAAAGAAGCAGCCAATGCCATGAACTTCTTCCACAAACGCGTGGACGGACTCATCGCCTCTCTTTCCTTTGACACCGAAAACCTGGATCATTTCAAACTCTTTGAAGAAAAGAATATTCCCATTATCTTTTTCGACCGCGTGGAAGAGAACAGTGAGAGCACAAAGGTGATCATCGACAATTACAAATGCGGCTACCAGGCCACTGAACATTTGATCTCGCAGGGATGCAGGAACATTGTGCTGGTAACTGCCAATCTCAAAAGGAACGTATACGCACAGCGGCATAAAGGATACACAGATGCGCTCTTTGATCATGGCATCCCTTACAAAAAAGAACATGTGCTGATCAAGGACCTCAGTGAACAGTGCGGTGTGGAAGCCGCGATGCAGATACTCAAAATGAATCCCAGGCCGGACGGAGTTTTCATCACCAATGATTTTTCCGCCGCCGTCTGCATGCAAACGCTGAAAGAAAATGGCATGCAGGTACCGAAAGATATCGCCGTGGTTGGATTCAATAACGATGCCATCGGAAAGATCGTTGAGCCCAGGCTCACCACCATCCATTATCCCGGCATCGATATGGGAGAGATCGCTGCGCGCAATCTCATCAATCACCTGGAAGGATTATCGGATATCAGGCATACACAAACGATTGTGGTGAGATCGGAACTGATCATCCGCCAGTCATCCGTCAGACAACCCTGATTGCCGTCAACAAACGACTGCTGCTTTATGAAACGAATTGCTTTTATCCTTGCCATCTTCATCACAGGCTTTTGTAAGGCTGAAACCGGCTATGAGCTTTGGCTACGCTACCAGCCCATAGCTAACGCCCAATACGTCAATGCCTGTAAACAACTCATACGTTCACTTGAAATAAAAGGAACATCGCCTACACTTCGTGCAGCCCGCTCAGAGCTGGAACGAGGATTGAATGGCATGCTGCGTATCAACCTTCCACTAAGCCACAGCGGAAGCATCTTACTCGGCAAACCTGAAAACATTCCGGCTATCACTCCCGCCATCAAAGAACAATTATCGAAAGCAGGCACCGAGGGCTTCCTGATCAAAACCATTACCATCGGCGGAAAGAACCGGATACTCATTGCGGGGAATACAGACCAGGCCCTCCTCTACGGGGTATTCCATTTTTTGCGACTGATACAAACTGAACAACCGGTCCGGCAACTCGATATACTCTCTGTTCCACGCAGCCCCCTGCGCCTGCTCAATCACTGGGACAATCCAGATCGCACTATCGAAAGAGGATATGCCGGTTTCTCGCTCTGGCAATGGAATAATCTTCCTGCCTATATAGACCAGCGCGTAATCGACTATGCGCGCGCCAATGCCAGTATCGGCATCAATGGTACCGTACTCACTAACGTGAACGCAAATGCGCTTATCCTTACCCCGGAATTCCTGCAAAAAGTGAAAGCCCTGGCAGATGTATTCCGCGTATATGGCATCAAAACTTTCCTTACAGCACGTTTCAGCGCACCGATAGAGATCGGAGGACTCAAAACAGCGGACCCGCTCGATCCGGCGGTCCGTGAATGGTGGAAAAAGAAAGCGGATTCCATTTACCAGCTGATCCCAGACTTTGGCGGTTTCCTCGTAAAGGCCAACAGTGAAGGACAGCCCGGCCCGCAGGATTATGAACGCACCCATGCCGATGGCGCCAATATGCTGGCCGAAGCGCTCGCGCCGCACAAAGGTATCGTGATGTGGCGGGCATTCGTGTACAGCCACACTTCAGACGACCGCTTCAAACAGGCTTACGAAGAATTCAAACCACTCGATGGAAAATTCAGCTCTAACGTACTGGTACAAGTGAAGAATGGACCGATCGATTTTCAGCCAAGAGAACCCTTCTCTCCCCTTTTCGGCGCTATGCCGGCCACACCACTGATGATGGAATTCCAGCTCACGCAGGAATACCTTGGGCAAAGCACACATCTCGTTTACCAGGCAACACTGTATAAAGAAACCCTGGATGCAGATACTTACACAAATGGAAAGGGATCCCCTGTAAGCAGTACCCTGAGCGGATTTGCAGGCGTGGCCAATATCGGCAACGACCTGAACTGGTGCGGGCATCCCTTTGCGCAAAGCAACTGGTATGCCCTGGGAAGGCTGAGCTGGGACTATACACTAAGCAGCGAAACGATCGCTACCGAATGGATCAAACAAACTTTCACCCCCCAGCCTGCCTTTGTTCAGCCCGTTTTGAAAATGATGATGCGCTCGCGGGAACTGCTGGTGAATTACATGACCCCACTGGGCCTCACGCATATGATGTACAATGATCACCATTATGGCCCAATGCCCTGGGGTAATACGCTGAACCGTCCCGACTGGAACCCGGTATATTACCACAAAGCAGATAAGGCAGGTATTGGATTTAACCGGACAGGCAGCGGCAGCAATGCGCTCAGACAATATGCAGCGCCTGTGCAGCAACAGTTCGAAAACATAGATAATTGCCCGGATGATTACCTGCTTTGGTTCCATCATGCTTCATGGGATCACAAAATGCAATCAGGCCGCACCCTTTGGGATGAACTATGCTACAGGTATCATACCGCAACGGATTCCGTCCGGGCCATGCAGCAGCAATGGAAAAGCCTGCAGCGCTTTGTAGATGCAGAACGGTTCAGCCATGTACAGCAAATGCTGGCTATACAAGCCTCTGAAGCGGCCTGGTGGCGCGATGCATGCCTACTGTATTTCCAAACCTTCTCCGGTAAGCCTTTCCCTGCCGGATATGAACAACCGAAACATGATCTGGAATACTATAAGGATCTCCGCATTCATTTAACTTATTGAAATCATGGAAAACAATAAAAGGAAAATAGCCATTGTTACAGGAGGAGGATCAGGCCTCGGACTGGCTATTGCTACGGCTTTCACGAAGCATGGCATCGAGACGGTGATCGTAGGGAGGGACGAACATAAACTGGAACTGGCGCAACAGCAGCTTGGCGTGCTTTGTCACCCGAAAGTTCAGGACCTGACCGTCCTGAAAGCATTACCCAACTTTGTGCAATCCATCACAGAAGAATTTGGATCGATAGATATTCTTGTGAACAATGCAGGCATCAACCAGAAAAAAGAATTTACCGATGTAACCGACGAGGATTTCATCAATATCATCAATACCAACCTGGTTTCGGTTTTCTCTTTAAGCCGGGAAGTGGTGAAACAGATGCTGGTACAGGGTTCCGGCAGCATCGTGAATATCAGTTCCATGGCTGCCCAGTACGGCATTCCGAAAGTGATCAGCTATTCCGCCAGCAAAACCGCCATCGAGGGCATCACCCGCGCCATGGCAGTAGAACTATCGCCCATGGGTATACGCGTAAATGCGATCGCTCCGGGATTCATCTATTCAGACATGACAGACAAAGCCCTGAACAGCGATCCCGAAAGAAAAACAAAAGTATTCAGCCGTACTCCAATGGGAAAAATGGGACAGCCCGCCGATATCGGCGAAGCCGCCCTGTTTCTTGCCGGCGATTCGGCTCAATACATTACCGGTGTGGTACTGCCGGTGGACGGAGGCAACTCCATCGGATTCTGATCTGACAAATTAACCAATTGATTGTTTTGAAAGCTCCTTTGCTCCATATGATCCTGGGTACCGTAATGGTACTGCTGATGCGCAACTCAGAAGCGCAACTGGTAGCCGCCCGTGCTGATGCATCCACCTACAGTTTGAACAAGGTTAAGATCCTGGTGGCCCCCAATGATCATGAAGTAGTAAGAAAAGCTGCTGCGCTATTGCAGCAGGACATTTTCCTGATCACAGGGGAAAGACCAGCCATCATAGAAAAGCCGCAACCCGGGAAATTGATCATCATCGGTAGTTCGGATCGATCGGGCATTATCCGGCAACTCCACGGAAAGAAAAAGCTGAACCTAACTGAAATCAGTAACCGCTGGGAAGCATTTCATATTTCGTCCATAAAAAATCCTCTTCCCAATATTCCGGAAGCCCTGGTGATCACCGGCAGTGACGCCCGTGGCACGGCTTTCGGAGTACTGGAGCTTTCGAAGCAGGCCGGCGTTTCGCCCTGGTACTGGTGGGCCGATGTGCCTGTACAGAAAAAGCAATCGATCCATATCAAAAGATCCGCCAGCATCACAGATAGTCCGCTGGTGAAATACCGCGGTATCTTTTTGAACGATGAGGCTCCCGCTCTCAGCAACTGGAGCCGGCAGCATTTTGGAGGCTTTCGCGCCGGGTTCTATGAGAAAGTATTTGAACTGATGCTGCGTCTCAAATCCAATTATATCTGGCCTGCCATGTGGGGCAATGCATTTTATGACGATGATAGTCTGAACATCAAAATGGCTGAGCAATATGCCATCGTGATCGGCACCAGTCACCATGAACCATTGATGCGTGCACACGATGAATGGCGGCGCTACGGCAACAAACAATTATGGAACTACGACAGCAGCACGATGGCGCTCCGGGATTTCTGGCGCAAAGGGCTGCAGCGCGCCACCAATGAAAAGATCGTGACTGTTGGCATGCGTGGGGACGGCGATGAGCCCATGAGCCGGGAAACCGCCACCAGCCTGCTGGAACGCATTGTGGCCGATCAGCGGAAAATCATCAGTGAAGTCAGCGGCAAACCCGCTAATCAAACACCACAGCTCTGGGCCCTCTACAAGGAAGTGCAGGACTATTACGACAAAGGAATGCGCGTACCCGACGACGTTACCTTACTGCTCTGCGACGATAACTGGGGTAATATCCGCAGGCTGCCTGCGCCCGATGCCAATAAACGCAAAGGCGGGTACGGAATCTATTATCATTTCGATTATGTCGGCGGCCCCCGCAATTATAAATGGATCAACACCAACCCGCTTCCCCGCGTGTGGGAACAGATGCACCTGGCATGGGAATATGATGTAAAACAGATCTGGATCGTGAATGTGGGAGACCTCAAACCCATGGAGCTTCCCATCTCCTTCTTCCTGGACTATGCCTGGAACCCAACCAGGATCGGACCTGCAGACATCCGTGCATACACTGAACGATGGGCAGCGCAACAATTCGGAGACCAGCACCAAAAGAAGATCGCAGAGCTCCTCGCCGCTTACACAAAGATCACCGGGAGAAAAAAACCTGAGCTATTGAATGAGAACAGCTACAACCTTGCCGGAGGAAACGCTTTCAGTTCCGTGATCGAAGAAACCGGAAAACTGGAAAAAGAAACAAAAGCAATCGCCGCTCAACTTCCGGCCACTTACCGGGACGCCTTTTTCCAACTCGTATTACATCCCATTTCGGCTGTGAACAATCTCTATCAACTCTATTATTACACTGCCCTGAACCAGCACCATGCGAAATACAATCTCGCCATCGCCAACAGGTACGCTGATACTGCAAAACAACATTTCGAAAACGATTCTCTGATCTCATTGCAATACCACCGCATCAATAACGGGAAATGGAACCATATGATGAGCCAGACCCATATCGGTTACACCTACTGGCAACAACCGCCTTTCAATAAAATACCCGCGCTGAAATACCTTGAAGCTCCTGAAGAAGAAAAACTCATCAGCATCGATACTTTCGCTAAAACATCGAAAGAGCTTATTCCGGCAGGCTTTTCCGGCAATCAGTTCTACCAATATTCCGGCTATGTATCGATGGATGCCGCACATTATTCAAATGCAGTCAACAGCAATGGTATTACCTGGACGGTGCTTCCGGACCATGGCCGTACCGGAGACGCCATCACGCCATTCCCGGTTATAGCTCCCCGTCAGCAGCCCGGCGGGAACGCTCCAAAACTGAGCTATGATTTTTATGTACGCGATGCATCTGCGTTTGAGCTCTCTGTGTATTGCTCTCCTACCCTCAACCTGCAGCATACGCCGGAAGGCATGCAGTTTGCCGTGAGTATCGATGAACAGGAACCACAGATCATGGAACTCAATAAAGACGATGGAAATACAAGAATCTGGGAAACATGGGTAGCCAACAATATCATCATAAAAAAAACAAATTTGTATATCAGTAAACCCGGAAAACACACCCTTCATTTCTGGATGGTGGACCCCGGTGTGGTTTTGCAGAAACTGGAGCTCAATGCCGGCAAAGCAAAACCAGGCCATCTGGGATTTCCTGAAACACTACATCGATAAAACAGTACGATCATGCCAATGAAATTTCTCCAGCCAGTTCTTGCAACAGCAGTAGCCATGAGCCTTCTGTTGCCGGCAGCTTTTGCACAGAAAGGAACTTTGAAGCGCGAACCTGTATCGCAACCACTGATCAAAAAACAGTTCACCGCCGATCCGTCCGCACATGTATTCAAGGGAAGGATCTTTCTCTATCCATCACATGATATCGAATCCGGCGTTGCTGAAAACGACAATGGCGATCACTTCAACATGAAGGATTACCATGTCTATTCCATGACCGATGTGGAAGGGAAAGTGAAGAACCATGGCGTTGCCCTCTCCCTCGACGATATTCCCTGGGCAGGCCGCCAGCTCTGGGCGCCTGATGCTGCCTACAAAAACGGGACCTACTATCTTTATTTTCCGGCTAAAGACAAACAGGATATTTTCCGCATCGGCGTTGCCACCAGCAAAAAACCACAGGGGCCCTTCAAAGCGGAGGCTGAGCCCATCCCGGGCAGCTACAGCATCGATCCCTGCGTATTCCGCGATGCTAACGGTGATTACTACATGTATTTCGGCGGCATCTGGGGAGGCCAGTTACAACGCTGGAAGAACAATCAATACAACAGCACGGCCCCCATCCCCCAACCCGGTGATACAGCCGTTCTTCCACGTGTAGCCAAACTTTCAGCCGATATGAAATCCTTTGCTGAGCCCGTTCGTGAAGTTCAGCTCCTGGATGAAAATGGAAAACCGTTCATGGAAAACGATAAAGAAAAACGCTTCTTCGAAGCTGCCTGGGTGCATTATTACAACGGCAAATACTATTTCTCCTACAGCACCGGGGACTCTCACAATATCTGTTATGCCATCGGCGATAATCCATACGGTCCCTTCACCTATAAGGGCGTATTGCTGGAACCCGTGGAAGGCTGGACCAACCATCATTCTATCGTTTTCTACGATGGACATTGGTATCTCTTCTATCATGATGTGCAGATCTCCGGCAAAACATTCCTGCGCAATGTAAAAGTGACTGAACTCTTTTACAACGAAGACGGAACTATCAGAAAACAAAACGCATATAAAAACTGATTGCATGAAAAAACTGGCCGCCATATTCCTGCTGCTCAGTGCAAGTCAAATACAGGCACAGGAATATAAAACCTATCCGATGTGGGACCATAAGCTTCCCACCACCACCCGCGTGCGCGATCTCATCAGCAGGCTCACCCTGGAAGAAAAAGTTGCGCAGATGCTCAATGCTGCACCAGCCGTGGAAAAGCTCGGTATCCCCGCATACGACTGGTGGAACGAAGTTTTGCACGGCGTGGCAAGAACACCTTTCAAAGTGACTGTATTCCCACAGGCCATTGGTATGGCCGCCACCTGGGACACCAGCTCGCTTTTCACGATGGCCAAATACGCTGCAACGGAAGGACGCGCCATCAATAATATCGCCATCAAAAAGAACAGAACGCGTGAGCGCTATCTCGGACTCACCTACTGGACGCCCAATATCAACATCTTCCGCGACCCACGCTGGGGCCGGGGACAGGAGACCTATGGCGAAGATCCATTCCTCACTGCCATGCTCGGCAGCGCCTTCGTTCATGGATTACAGGGAGATGATCCAAGGTACCTGCAGGCAGCTGCCTGCGCCAAGCACTACGCAGTGCATAGCGGACCGGAACCTTCCCGCCACTCCTTCAATGCCAACGTGAGCGCCTATGATCTCTGGGACACTTACCTGCCCGCATTCAAAGAACTGATCACAAATGCCAAAGTAGCCGGCGTGATGTGCGCATACAATGCTTTCCGCGACCAGCCCTGCTGCGCCAGCGATCTGCTCATGAACGATATCCTCCGCAATCAATGGCAATTCAATGGTTATGTGACCAGCGACTGCTGGGCCATCGACGATTTTTTCAAATACCACAAAACACATAAGGACGCCACCGTATCAGCCGCAGACGCCGTACTGCATGGCACCGATGTGGAATGCGGCGTTTCAGTATACAAAACACTGGTGGATGCCGTGAAGCAAAACATCATCACAGAAAAACAACTCGATGTTTCACTGGAAAGATTGTTCACTATCCGTTACCGGCTCGGCCAGTTCGACCCTCCTTCGATGGTGCCCTACACACAAATAGATGAATCCGTTCTCGAAAGCGAAACCCATAAAGCACATTCTTTGAAAATGGCACAGCAATCGATTGTACTGCTGAAAAACCAGAACAATACGCTCCCATTGAAAAGATCAATCAAAAAGATTGCGCTCATCGGCCCCAATGCAGACAATCCCATTGCTGTGCTCGGCAACTACAATGGTATGCCTTCCGAGATCATTACAGTACTCAAAGGACTGCAACGCAAGCTGGGCAACGATGTAGAGATCATCTACGAAAAAGCCGTGAACTTCACTGACGATTCATTGCTCATATTTGAAGACCTCTCTTCCTTTTATAGTACCGATGGCAAGCCCGGTGTAAAAGCAGAATACTGGAATAATGAAAAAATGGAAGGCAGTCCGGATATGACCATCACCGAAAAAGATATCCACCATTACTGGCCTGAAGGGCAAAGTCCCGCCACTGGCATCAATACCATCCACTTCTCTGCCCGCTACACCACTGTTTATACTGCCCGCGAAACAGAAGCATTGCAGTTCGAGGCCAGCGGTGACGATGGTTATCGCATATTCATCAATGATGAATTAAAGCTCGATGCCTGGGAACGCAACCGCTGGGGTGCAAGGAAATTATCACTGGAAACCGAAAAAGGAAAGCAGTACCGCATCCGTGTTGAAATGTATCAGGGCGAAGGCAATGCAGCCATTCAGTTCAAAGCAGGTAAAACAGGAAGAACGAATATTGCAGCCCTCAAAGAAAGGATCAAAGATGCCGATGTGATCCTCTTCGCAGGTGGTATCTCTCCACAACTCGAAGGCGAAGAAATGAAAGTGGATTATCCTGGATTCAATGGCGGCGACCGCACCTCCATAATGCTCCCTGCCATTCAAACGAAATATTTGCAGGAACTGAAATCTACCGGCAAGCCGGTTGTTTTCATCATGATGACCGGCAGTGCAATTGCCATTCCCTGGGAAGATCAAAATATCCCGGGTATCATCAATGCCTGGTATGGCGGTCAGCATGCAGGCACAGCCATTGCCGATGTATTGTTCGGAGATTATAATCCCGCCGGCAGACTGCCAGTCACATTTTATGCAAGCGATAAAGACCTTCCTGATTTCAACAGCTATGAAATGAAAGGCAGGACCTACCGCTACTTCAACGGCAAACCGCTTTATCCTTTCGGCTATGGTCTCAGTTATTCCAATTTCACTTATGATGGATTCGCATTGCCCGCTACCCATGGCAAAGGCAAGGCCCTCACTGTAAAAGTGCGCGTGTCGAATATTGGAAAAATGGACGGCGAAGAAGTGGTGCAGCTCTATGTATCTCATACCGGCAAAACAGAAACTGCGCCATTACGCGCCCTCAAAGGATTCCAGCGAATCGCGCTGAAAGCAGGCGAAAGCCGGATGGTGGAATTCACACTCAGCCCGGATATGCTTTCTGTTGTGAGCAAAGATGGCAAACTGGTACAGCCAGCCGAAAAGATATGGGTCAGCATTGGAGGTGGACAGCCAGCCGTAAAGAACAAGACAACCAGTCTGGTACTCAGCAAATCACTTTCCATTCAATGATTATGAAACTCAATTTCAAAAATATCATCCGGGGTGTTGCTGCTACAGCACTGATCAGTTCGATGCTGCAATGCAGCAGCAACCGGGTCTCTTCTCCATCTTCCGTCAAAGGCCTCAAAGATTATTATCGTGATTACTTCCCCATCGGTGTTGCCGTTTCACCCGTCGCTCTGAAAACAGATGAAGGCCAGCTGGTACTGCGTGAATTCAACAGCCTCACCGCAGAGAATGCCATGAAGATGGGGCCAATCCATCCACGCAAGGACCAGTATTTCTGGGCGCATGCAGACAGTATCGCAGCATTTGCGCGTCAGCACAAACTCAAACTGAGGGGGCATACACTTTGCTGGCATAACCAAACACCGGGCTGGCTGTTCACTGACGCAAACGGACAACCCGTATCCAAAGAAGAATTGCTGCAACGATTGAAAGACCATATTACAACTGTGGTTAATCGTTATAAAGACGTTATCTATGCATGGGATGTAGTGAACGAAGTGATCAGCGACAAAAAGAATGAATATCTCCGGGATTCCCGCTGGTTGCAGATTTGCGGCGAGGATTTTATCGAAGCCGCTTTCCGGTATGCGCATGAAGCAGACCCCAAAGCATTGCTTTTCTACAACGATTACAACGAGATCGATCCGGTAAAAAGAGCAAAGATCATCCGCCTGGTACAAAGCCTCCAACAAAAAGGCGTGCCCATCCATGGTATCGGATTGCAGGCGCACTGGGCAGTGAATGAGCCATCATTTACTCAACTCGACAGCACATTGAATGAATTCTCAGCCACCGGGCTTCAACTGCAGATCACGGAACTGGATATCTCTGTCTACCGGAAAGAACATGATGCCAGGCGAAGACAATCATCCGACGCTGATACCAGCTTCTCAGCAGAGAAGGAAGCCCTGCAAATACAACGCTATAAAGAAGTGTTCCAACTATTCAGGAAATACCGCCGCCAGATCACCGGCATCACATTCTGGAATATCTCCGACCGCTATAGCTGGCTTGATAACTTCCCTGTAAGAGACCGCAAAGACCATCCACTTCTATTTGATACCCGCTTACAACGGAAAAGCGCATACGAAGCAGTGGTCAACTTTTAACCTTATCAATTTTCAGCATATGAAATTTCTGTTCACCGCATTCCTCGCCATGATCCTGGGAATTGCAGCTGCGCAGCCAATGCAATACAGGAATCCCATCCTGAGCGGCTTCTATCCCGATCCCAGCATTTGCAGGGCAGGCGATGATTACTATCTCGTCAATTCCACTTTTGTATATTTTCCCGGTCTGCCCATCTTCCATAGCAAGGACCTGGTGAACTGGAAACAGATAGGACATGCGCTGGACAGACCCGAACAACTCAAACTCGATGGAGCCGGTGTGTCAGCAGGATTGTATGCGCCTTCCATCACTTACCACAATGGCAAATTCTATCTCGTATGTACCAATGTGAGCGATATCGGCAATTTTGTGATCACAGCTGATCATCCGGCAGGCCCCTGGAGCAATCCTGTTTCACTGCCCAATATGCCCGGCATCGATCCCAGTATTTTCTTCGATGATAACGGTGATGGATACATTGTATGGAACAGCGATCCTCCGGATAATAAAGCGCTCTACGAAGGGCACAGGGCCATCCGCATGATGCGCTTCGATGAAAAGAAACTGACCGTAACTGGTGAACATAAGATACTCGTGAACGGAGGAACAGATCTCAGTAAGAAACCCATTTGGATCGAAGGGCCACACCTCTACAAAAAAGATGGCTGGTACTATCTCATGGCAGCCGAAGGAGGAACCGAATTCAATCACAGCGAAGTGATCTTCAGAAGCCGGAATGTAGACGGACCTTATGTTCCCTATGAAAGAAATCCAATCCTCACACAAAGACATTTGGATCCCAACCGCTCCAACCAGGTGACCAGCACCGGTCATGCAGATCTCGTGGAAACAAAAGATGGAAAATGGTATGCCGTTTTCCTCGGCTGTCGTCCGTATGATGATGATCATTACAATACCGGCCGCGAAACATTCATGGCGCCGGTGCAATGGAAAGATGGCTGGCCGCATATACTTGAAGGCGATCAGGCTGTGCAATTATTCTATCCTGTGCCTTTCCCACAAACTACTGTCTCCGTAAAAAACCCTTACAGCAATCCCGTTCAATTCACAGACGATTTCAATAATAAGAAACTGGACTTTCGTTATATCTTTCTAAGAACACCGCGTGAACAATGGTACAGTCTCACTGAAAAACCCGGCGAGCTGATGATGAACCTGCGCCCTGAAACTGTCAGCGGAAAAGCACAACCTGCTTTCATCGGCTTCCGGCAACAGTCTGCGAACTGTCTGGCAAGCACCCGCCTTAAATTCACGGCCAAAAGTCCCAATGAAAAAGCCGGGATCGTGCTTTTCCAGAATGAGACGCATCATTATTTCCTCTGCATTTCTGTGGATGCCGGTAAACCGGTGGTGCAATTGTTCAAATCCTCTGCAGACAGTTTAGTAATGCTGGAGCAGGGGCCAATCCCCGGCGGCGCTGCTGAATTGAGCGTGAAAGTGAATGGTCCAACCATCAGCTTCAGGTACAAGAATGGGAAAGACTGGAAGGAATTAAACACCATCGCTGACGCCAGATTTCTCAGCACACATACTGCGGGCGGTTTTGTGGGCGCCATTATCGGTTTATATGGCAGTTCCATGGGCCAGAAAACGAGCTCCAAAGTGTATTTCCAGCAAGTCAGCTATTCTGATCTAAGCAAGCAGTAGTCAGCATTTCCGCTTTTCGTAAACCCATTTCCCGGATTCGATAAGAGCCCGGGTCCCCGGCATTTAATTTTGCGCCGTCAAACGGCTGCAACCTCTTCTCTATTGCATACATCCTGCAGCCTTCACTGACAACCAACCCGTCCCGGAATTAAAATAAATAAAACAATGATGAAAAAATCAGTTCTCATGATGACGCTGATCTTCATCTGCTCCCTGATCACATTTGCAGCAGATGAAACAGGAATCATCAGAGGAAAAGTAACCACTTCAGACGGCAACCCTGCAGAAGCCGTTACGGTCACTTTCAAAGGAACCAAAAGATCAGCAGTAACAGACGAGTATGGCAATTTTGTAGTGCGTAACCTCGAACCAGGGAACTACACAATCGAGATCTCTTTCGTAGGTCATGAAACCTATCAGAAAGAAGTGACGGTAAAAGAAAAAGAAACCATCAATATCACCATCGAACTGCAGGTATCTTCCAAAGACCTGCAGGAAGTAATTGTGAGCGGCAACAAGATGACGCGCACCAGCAGTGATTATGTATCAAAGATCAACCTTAAGAATACAGAGAACTCCCAGGTGTACACAACCATCACCGGCACATTGATGAAGCAACAGATGGCATTTTCTGTGGACGATGTGATCCACAATTCTCCTGGTGTACAAACCATGTGGCAGGCCACCGGCCGTGGTGGCGATGGCGGCGCTTATTACAATATGCGCGGCTTCATCGTTCAAAGCCAGCTGAGGAATGGTATTTCCGGAAATATCACCAGCCGCGCCGATGCCGTGAACGTAGAACGTATCGAAGTGGTGAAAGGCCCATCCGCTACGCTCTTCGGCAGCACACTTTCTTCCTACGGTGGTTTGATCAACCGTGTTACCAAGAAAGCATACGACCATTTCGGTGGCGAAATTTCCTACGCAATGGGAAGCTATGGTTTCAACCGCGCTACTGTTGATATCAACACACCGCTGGACAAAGACAAAAAAGTTTTGCTCCGCACCAACGCGGCCTATTATTCTGAAGGAGCATGGAGGGATTACGGGTTCAACAAAGGTTTTGTATTTGCTCCAACGCTTACCTACAAAGCCTCTGATCGTCTTTCTTTCAACTTCGATGCAGAGATTTACAACTCCAGCAATGCATCAGAACCTTTTGTATTTTTCTATTCCCCCACAGACCAGCTGGGAGCACATAACCCCAAAGAACTCGGCATAGACTATAAAAGGTCATATTCTTCCAATGATATTTTCCAGAAATCGAAAGTGGCTAATTTCTTTGGCCAGGCATCTTACAAAATATCAGACAAATGGACTTCACAAACCAATGTGAGTACTTCTTACAGTAACTCTGATGGTCCTTTTGCTTATTTCTACCTGGTGCCTAATACAGACCGTCCTGGTGCTGACTCCATGGTACGTGCCGTACAGTCTACAGCCAACAGTGACATGAATGTGTACGAAGTGCAGCAGAATTTTATCGGTGATTTCAAAACCGGCAAACTCAGGCATCGCGTATTGGCCGGATTGGATTATCTCCACCAGAACTCCGATCAGATGTTCTATGGCGCCGATTTCGATATGATACCCAAGAACGGAGTGATCCCTACTTACGGTAATTTCAACAAGGATAACCTGAACAAAGTATTGCAGGATGGTTCCACCGTTTGGTATTATCCTGTAAGATTCCAGGCTTCCACTTACAGCGCATACGTAGGCGATGTAGTGAACATCACAGATTACGTGATCGCATCTGCAGCTGTTCGTGTAGACAGATATGATTACAGAGGCAATTTCGATCCAACAAAAGGCGGTTATGAGGGTGGCTATGCACAAACATTCTTCTCTCCCCGTTTCGGACTGGTGATCCAACCCATTCCTGATGTAGTATCCATCTTCGGTAACTACCAGAATGGTTTCACCAATAAGCCCGGTGGTCCATATGTTGAAGAAGGAGAGCCCAGGAAGAGTTTCGATCCTGAGGAAGCAACGCAATTGGAAGGCGGAGTAAAAGTGAACCTGCTCGGAGGCAAACTCACCAGCACCGTGAGCTATTACAATATCAAAGTAAAAAATGTATTGCGTGCTGATCCTATCCACCCCAACTTCTCGATCCAGAATGGAACCCAGAGAAGCCAGGGTTTCGAAGCGGAAGTAATTGCAAACCCCGTGAAAGGTCTGAACCTCGTACTCGGTTATGCTTATAACGATTCTAAATTCCTGGAATCTGATGAAGGCGTGAAAGGCCGTCGTCCGGACGTTGCAGGGTCTCCCCACACATTCAATAGCTGGGTGAATTATACTTTCTCCGGAAAACTCAAAGGCTTTGGCATCGGTGGCGGTGTTAGATATCAGAGCGATAATATGATCGTGAACAGTGTGGAGAACGGCGTATTCACGCTTCCTGAATTCACACTGGTAGACGCAACTATCTATTATGATCAGGCTAAATGGAGATTCGGCCTGAAATGTAATAACCTTACCAACCAGGAGTATTATATCGGTTACACTACCCTCAATCCTCAGCAACTGAGGACCATCATGGGAAGCGTTACCTTCAAGTTCTAATCCTTTTCATTTGTTATATAAAAGAGCCCGGGAATACCCGGGCTCTTTGCTTTCAATATTTATTGGTAAATTTATGCCTGCCGGACAAGCCCCGCCGGCTAATAGCACTCCCCTTACCTCCCTGGCATAGTTTTATTTTTGAACACGTATATAAATCTTAATGACATGGCACAGGACATTCAGAAAGTTGTAGTTGTAGGAGGAGGATTTGCAGGGATCAATTTTGTAAAAAGGCTCGCCAATGACGACCGGTTCCAGGTAACGCTGGTAGACAAGAACAATTATCATTTCTTCCCGCCCCTCTTGTACCAGGTGGCTTCTTCTTTCATCGAGCCTTCCAATATCAGTTATCCTTTCCGCCGGATGTTCCAGAAAATGAGGAATTGCCGTTTTCATATGGGCAGTTTCCTGAAAGTGAATCCGGAGCAAAACACGATCGAAACCGATACAGGAATTCTCTCATACGATATACTCGTTCTATCCGTAGGTGCTGAATCGAATTATTTCGGCATGACTAACGTGCAGCAACATGCGCTGCCGATGAAGAATATCGATGATGCGCTCGTTCTCCGCAACCAGCTCCTGCTGAATATGGAAGAAGCTGTCCGTTCTGCCGATCCGGATGAAAAGGCAAGATTATTGAATATCGTTATTTCCGGCGGAGGTCCTACCGGTGTGGAAGTGGCCGGTATGCTGGCCGAGATGGGCCGCTATATCCAGGCCAAGGAATATCCTGAGATCCGCGACCTCACATCGCATATCTATCTTATTGATGCCGGCCCCACTTTACTCGGCCCCATGAGCCCGAAGGCGCAGAAAGAAGCCACTGCACAACTCGAACGCCTGGGCGTTCATATCATTCTCAATAAAGCCGTGAAAGATTATGTAGATGGGAAAGTGATCCTGGCCGATGGCACGGCTATCGAAACTCATGCACTGATCTGGACCTCCGGCGTAACCGGCCGCACTTTACCCGGTATTCCCGCGGAATCGATCGGCCGCGGCAAGCGTCTGCTCGTAGACGCCAACAACAAAGTACTGAACACAACCAATATCTATGCCCTTGGCGATATCTGTTTCCAAATCTCCGATCCAGCCTTTCCTAACGGTCATCCTCAGCTGGCGCAGGTTGCCATCCAGCAGGGAACATTACTCGGAAAGAATCTCAAACGCGCGGCAGACGGACAAAAAATGCTCTCCTTCTTCTACAACGACAAAGGCTCCATGGCCATCATCTCCAAATACAAGGCCGTTGCCGACCTTCCCAAAACATTCCTGAAGGGATTCATTGCCTGGTTCATCTGGCTTTTCGTTCACATCATCCCGTTAGTAGGCTTCCGCAATAAGGTATGGCTGGCCTTCTCCTGGATGTGGGCCTTCTTTACCAACAATCCAACGCTAAGACTAATCATCAGACCCAAAAAAGACAAAGCCTAAATAACCTACTGCAAGCACAACCCACCCCACCCATCATAACCACTCACGCAGAAAGCAAACCAGTGGATCCCACATTAAGATTGCTACACCTCCCCGCTGCCCATCTGTTTTGGGTATATGCGAACAGGGCCTCCGAAACATAAGCGAAGAAGCCCGGCTCAGTTCCACAGCCCAACCAAACCAACCAACAGCCCAAAAACATCCACCCGCGTTGGTTTGTTTCGCAGCCCGGTTCGCATACACCCAAAACAGCAAGCACAAAAAACTACAATCGGGGATCCACAGGTTCGCTTTCCAGCGCCAACACACCAAATACGCATTGGTGTACAGCTCGCAGCGGCATATGTTGGCAGAATCTTTCCAGTCCTTCCAAGCCCAGCGCAAACTCACGCAGCGCCAGTGAGCGTTTACCATTAAGTCCACGATTCTTTAATCTGTTCATATTCTCCGGCAAAGTATATTCAGCTCCATAGATGATGCGGAGATATTCACGTCCACGCACTTTGATAGCAGGTTGGATCAGTCCTTTTGCATTGGTCTCAATAAAGTTCCAGGGTTTCACTACCATTCCTTCTCCACCACTGGCATTAAGCTGCAGCCACCAGTCAGTTGCCTGTTGAATACTGTTCTCAGCTTGCAAATCGGTCACTTTGTATTCAGTTGCGAGCAGGATGCCCGGATCCTGTGCGCAGATAGTGGCGATGGTATCCATATGCCAGCCATGATCCTTATCAAAATAGGTCTGGCCTTCTGCTGCGAGAATATGGAATGGTGCAATTTTGTAATCTTCCAGTTGTTCAACCGGCCAGCAATATTGACGGTAAGCAGTGATAAAATTCTGTACGCTTGCCTGTTTTTCCTTATAGCGGCTTAGCAGTGCTTGTACATCTACGTGTGTACCTGCCTGTTGCAGTACCTGCATGGCAGCCTGCAGGGAACCCGTGGCCACAGCACCGACTGCTCCATATTGATTTTGCAATAGAGTTTGCGCTTTGCTGCTCCAGGGCATGAGCTCGGTATCCAGACAAACCCAATCTGTTTTGAATTGATCATAGAATCCCGCTGATTCAAGTGCTGTATTCAGTCTCTGCAATAAAGCCTGCTCAGTGACAGTATCAGTGAAGAACGCCCGTCCGGTTCTCGTATATATCACACCGGTAGCGTCCCCTGTAATACCAAAAGCTTTCTGAATGGCTTTCGCATTTCTTCCCACGATCACCACAGCCCTTGATCCCATATGTTTCTTTTCACAGACCAGTTTCTGAATTCCTGCTTTTCTGAAATAATCGAATGCCTCGGTGGGGTATTCGAGATAATCAGGCAGGCTGCTGGTTTCAGATGGACTCATTGTAGGGGGAAGATAGATAAGCCAGCGTGGATCTACAGCAAACCGGCTCATCACTTCAAGCGCCGTAATGGACTGCTCTTCACGAATAGTAATATTATGTCCGAGCCTGGTAGGAACGATCTGCTTTCCTGTGAAATCCGATATATCCAGCACATCATCCTGTTGTTGCTGCAGTGTAAGTGTAACCGGCGCCGGCGCGAGCGGACGCACGGGCTCGCTGTACACTTTTGCTGCCGGAACAGAAACCAATTCCTTTTCAGGATAGCGAAGGGCGGTCAACCTGCCGCCGAACACGCAACCTGTATCGATATCGATCGTATTGTTAAGCCATTGCGGTTCAGGCACGGGCGTATGACCATAAACTACCATCGCTTTGCCTTTGTATTCAGCAGCCCAGTTGTAACGGATGGGCAAACCGAATTCATCTGTCTCTCCGGTTGTTTCTCCATACAACGCAAACTCACGAACAGCGCCGGATCCGCGGCCCTGCATGGATTCTTTCATGCCCGCATGCGCTACTACCAGCTTGCCATCATCAAAAACATAATGGCTGATCAGTCCATCCACAAATTGCACGATCTCTTTCCGGAACTCATCGGACTCACCTGCCAGTTGCGCAACAGTAACTTCCAGTCCATGACGGACATGCACCTGCTTACCGGTGAGCCATCGTTTCAGTTTATCATCGTGGTTACCGGGCACGCACCAGGCAAGACCTGTTTTCACCATCGGCATGATCAGTTTCAGCACGCCGGGAGAATCTGGACCGCGATCCACCAGATCGCCGAGAAAGATTGGTTTTCTTCCTTCCGGATGAACCCAGTTATCATTTTCTTTTTGGTAGCCGAGTTTTTGCAACAGCAAAACCAGTTCATCAACACAGCCATGTATATCGCCGATGATATCAAATGGGCCGTGTACTGTTTTCTTATCGTTGTACAAAGGATCGCGGATGATGCCTTTGATATTGTCTGTGTCTTCCACGCTCAGTTCAAATATCTGTCGAAAGCCTTCTCCTTTCAGATAGCGTAAGCTTCTGCGAAGTTGCGAGATCTGATGCGGGATCACGTGCGGGCCAAGATCGCGATCCGGACGGACCTTGCTTCGTTGTGAGCAGATCTTTTCAGGCGTGTTCACTACGATGGCTACAGGCAGTACATGGTATTCACGCGCCAGTTTGATCCAGTCCTTTCTGGCGCTTTCCTGCACGTTGGTGGCATCTACTACTGTGAGTAAGCCATTCTTCAATCTCTTAGCAACGATATAGCGGGCCAGGTCAAATGCATCATTGGATGCAGACAGGCTGTTCTCATCATCGCTCACAATACCACGGCATTGATCGGAGCTGACGATCTCCGTTGGTTTGAAATGCTTCCGGGCGAAAGTTGATTTGCCGGAGCTGGAAGCCCCGATCAAAACTACCAGGGAAAGCCCTGGAATATGTATGTATTCTGCGTTGGATCGCATGAGGGATTATTTGTTCTTTGAGAAAATAGCCATTTGCGTAAGTGCGCCTGCTTCAGGCTGTTCTTCACCCACGGCTTTGAAGCTGACATGGTACCCGTGTTCGGCAGCTACGCGGTTGCCCCAGTCGGAAAATTCCTGGCGTGTCCATTCGAAACGATGATCTGTATGCCGCATCGCATTTTCAGGCATGGATTCGAAAAGTACATTGTATTCCTTGTTGGGCGTTGTGATGATCACATATATCGGCTTTGTATAGCCGAAAATCACTTTTTCCATGGCAGCCAGCCTGGGTTCATCCAGGTGTTCGATCACTTCCACCAGTGCGGCGGCTTCGTATCCTTCCAGCCGTTGATCCCGGTACATGAGAGATCCCTGGATCAGGCCGAGCCTTGCACGCTGCCTGTCTGGCATCCTTTCAGTTTTCAGCCTGTCATTGGCAATACTGAGCGATCGATGACTCACATCCATACCCAATATTTTTTTGAACTGCTTTTGTTCAATCAGGAGTTTGAGCAGTTTACCTTCTCCGCAACCGAGGTCCGCTACAGAATGTGCGCCGGTGAGCAGCAGCTCATCGCAAACCGCCTGCAGGCGCTGATCGTGCACGCGCAATTTAGGGGTATGCTCCGCTCCTTCAGTTGCATCTTCCTGTTCCTCGTCCTCCTCTTTCAATAACATGCTGAGGGCTTCATTGGTAAGACTGCTTTTATATTTGAGGTAACGTTTGGTGATCAGTTCGCGGGCGGGATGCGAAGGCAGCCAGTCCTTCCCTTTCTCCATCAGTTTTTCCACTTCATGCTGCCCTACGAAATAATGCTTCTCGTTATCACAAACTGGAATGAGCAGGTAAAGATGCGACAGCAATTGCTGAATAGTGATAGTATTTGTCAACTGAACTGAGTAGAACCGGCTAAGCCCCCATTCCGGGAATTTCGGATCAATAGGGTAACGGGAAGCAATAACTGTATAGCCCAGAGGTACAAACAAAGACCGCAGCAATTCCTCTCCTCCTGAAACGGGCAGACCGCTCAGCTGCACTTCCAGCGGGAACGGGATATCCACCAGTTCCGGCTTCAGCTGGCAACGGCCGCCCATGGCTGTACCAAAGGATTTGGCGATGGCGGCGCTCATGAGCGAACTGGCCACATAGGGGCGGTCGTTCACATATTGTTGCAATGCGAAATCGTTCTCGTTCTTTTTGCGGACGAGTCCCACGGGATCGATGTCCAGCAACAATGCGATGGTACATTTTTCGTCTGTGGATTCGGGATAGAATAAATGCGCGATGCCGGCAGAGATCTCTACCTGCTGCACTTTACCGGGATGTTTGTGCAAGAGAAAGCTCAGGTCGGATGCAGGTCTTCGTGTAGTGCTGATAGTAAGTAACATAAATAATTCCTGGTTGCCGGGAAAAAAGGGCCCTTTTCAAAAATAACTAAAAATCCTTATGAGTGGCAACCGGGAAAGGATAGATGCAGATGGCAATACTGTTCCATAAAAAAGCCCCGGAAAAATCCGGGGCTGTACTTAAAAGAACTACATGAAAGAAGAATATTAGTAGCCGGGATTGGGCTTCAGCAGCGGGTTCCTTTGAATTTCCCTGGCAGGGATCGGAAGCAATAAATGATCGGGATTCCAGGGCTGTTTGTTGGGCATTGCACCTAAAACTGCGTTGGCCTTTCCAAACCTTCTGAGATCAAACCATCTTTGTCCGTCTTCGGTGAAGAGTTCTGTTTGACGTTCATGCAAAACCGCTTCCAGCAGTTCTTCTTTGCTGGCTGCTGTTGTATTGCCTAGTCCGGCGCGGTTCCTGATCTTGTCGATATCCGCTGCAGCGCCGGTAAGATCTGCACCTTGCTGTGCCCTTGCTTCCGCCCTGATGAGATATTGCTCAGCCAGCCTGAGTACCATATGCGCCTGTGCAGGGACCGGTGCATTGTTTGCCGTTGGCAGTCCTTCATACTTAACCGGATAAAAATATTTCTTGCCATGATAACCTTCCATATCGGGAGAAACAAACCCATCTACCCAAACAGCTCTCCTGTCATCATCCGTTTCAAATGCCGCCAATTGTTCCAGCGATAAAAAATAAGAAGGAATGATCTGCGGTGCAACAGCCGGGAAAAAGGAAGGGTCAAGGAACAATGCCTGATAATCCGGCGGCAACATTGAATAACGGAAGAAAGGAGCCAGTCTGGAACCCTCAACAGTAATATCGTGCGTATTGCCGGGCACATGCTCCAGTTGAAAAATGGCTTCAGGGCTATTGGGTTTGAACACATTTGCCAAAGGAATAATATCGTAAAGACTGGTCTTATCAATCACTGCTGTAGCCTGCGCTTCAGCTTCCGCCCATTTTTGCTGATAGAGATACACTCGCGCCAGCAAAGCGGCTGCAGCCCATTTGTTGGGGCGGCTCCTCTGCTGTGCTGAGAATTTGTAATCATCCGGAAGATTGGCAAATGCATCTTTCAGATCTGCCTCTATCTGCCTGTACAGGTCTGCAACCGGGGTTCTGGGAACCAGTGCAGTTTTCCTGATATCAGTTGTTGTCATCAGCGGCACATCGCCATGCAGGTTGAGCAGCATAAAATGACAGTAAGCCCTCACAAATTTCGACTCTGCATTCAGTTGAACACGTGTTGTATCGGAAAGCAATGGCGAAGTGGAGGTAGTCACCCCTTCAATAATGGAATTGGCTGAATAGATCACCCGGTATGGCACATCCCAGAAAAGCGGTTGTGCCAGTGCGTTATCATTTCGTAATTGATTGGAGTAATACTGATAGTCATCCGGGTTGTTAACCCCTGCCAGCGACTCTACTTCATCAGCCATCATGCCGGCATAAATGCTAAGGCCGCCATTACTGAAATTAGGGCTTCCGTCTGTACCTGTCATCATCATGGAATACATACCCGCAAGGGCTGAGTAGGCATTCTGGTTATTGTTGAAGACTTTCTCTGTAGCGATCGTTTCGCGCGGCGGATCGATCTCCACCAGTTTCTTACACCCTGTTAAAGCCAGGGCAGTCAGCAGGAAAACTGCAGATCCGGCTTTTGTGTTTAATAGATTGGAGAAATTCATTTCAGCAGTTTTGGAGTTTAGAATGAACAGTTGAGTGTGAGTGCGATGGTTCTGCTGGGAGGCAATGAGCCACCGCCCCAGGACAATTCCGGATCGATGCCTTTGAAATTGGTCAGCAGAAAAAGGTTATTGGCATCCAGGCTGATGGTCATGGACGACAATCCTGCCAGCTTCAGCGTTTTCGGTGGTATGCTGTAAGCGATGGAGGCAGAGCTGAGGCGGATAAAATTCGTTTTCTCGAATTTACCATCGGAGTTCTGAAGATCTCCCTGATTGCTGGGAAGCGTACTGACAGTTGGTTTGGCCACATTGGTGATCTGCCCGGGCGTTGTCCAGCGATGATCGAATTCATACTGGCTGATATTCTGCATCAACCCGATCCTGCCGTTCAGGAAAGTGGAAGCCCAGTAACGTTTACAGCTGAACAAAAGATCGAGGGTCACCTGCTTGTACCGAAGCGTGCTTCTTACGCTTCCCTGGAAATCGGGAATGGGGTTCACAGTATAATACCTGTCGTCATCACCGGTACCTGGCGCTACACTGCTATTGGTTTTCACTTCTCCATCCTTATTGATGTCCACAAACTCGAATCTGCCGGTCTGCGGGTTCACACCAATAAACTTGTACACGTACTGATCGTTGATGGAAGCGCCTATTTTGTATTCTGTAAAGTAGGGGCTCAATTCCAGATTTGGATAGCTCTTGAGTTTATTTTTGGAATTACTGGTCTGGAAATTCAACTGCCATCTCCAGTCTTTCCTTTGAATAGCGGTAGCATTCAGTGTGAGTGCCCATCCGGTATTCAGTACATTGGCGGGAGAGTTGGCTGTTACATAATCGAAACCAGTAAATGATCCTGTAGGGAACTGGACCAGTTGATTATCTGTATTATTCTTCCACCAGTTGGCTGTTACTGAGATCCTGTTCCAGAAATCAAGCAATAAGTTCACAGACAGTTGCTTGCTGCTGGCCCAGTGAAAATCCTGGTTGGCCTGGAGTTGCGGCACCAGCGGGTTCAAGCCATTGTAATTGGTGAGTGGCGTGTAATTGGATTCACTGTTCCACTGTGACAGGTACCTGTAATCTCCTACACCATCAGTTCCTACGATACCGTAGTTAAAGGAGGGTTTGATGAGCGTAATGAATTCAGGTATTGCTTTGCGTGCCCACTCTTCTTCCGTGATGATCCAGGCGGCGCCGAATGCGCCAAAGTTGCCGAACTGTTTACCGGGCCCGAAGCGGCTGCTGCCATCTCTTCTTGCACTGATATCGAAGAACAGTTTATGGGCATAATCGTAATTCACCATTGCGTACACACCTGCATATTTGTATTGCCCGTATCGTTCGCTGGTGGTGGTTTTGGGGGCATTGGACAATGATCCGATCAGGTCGTCTGAAATGTAATCACTGCCATTGATGGAAAGGCTTTGCGTGATATTGCTCTGATAGGTACCGCCGATCCTTGCACTGATGGCTCCGTTGCCCACAGGCTTGTTGATGGTAATGCCAGGATCCACCGTAAAGTTGCTGACCCTGGTGTTACCGGTATAATTGTTCCCTTTCTGATCAGTAGTGGAAAATGGATTTTTGGAAGCAATGGGAACAAGGGAAACAGAGTTGTTATTTGACTGTGTGTATTTGAAACTGGTAACCAGGCTCACTCCTGTGAATAACAGGTAGCCCAGATCAAGGCTTGATTGCAATTGATTGTTCTTTCCTTCATTCGATTTTTTCAGATTAGCAAAAGGGAAATTCACTTTTGCTATTTCATAGGCAGCATAGTTGAGATTACCGCTGCTGTCCATTGCATCCGGTGCATTGGGAGGCAGTGTGTAGCTGGCACTCAGCAGTACAGCGTCGGTTTTGGAATGCACAAACATAGCGGTAAGCTGGCTGGTGAATTTCTTGTTGGCGCTTTTGTGATCGAGTGCAAACGAGAAAGTGGCAGACTGGTTGGTTCCGCTGACAGCCTTGATATCGGTGGTCTTTGAATAGCCGCCGCTCAACCTGAAATTGGTCATCTCGTTGCCACCCGAAAGGCTTGCATTGTAGCGGGTATAACGACCGGTATTGCCATAAAGATATTTCTGCCAGTTAACGTTGCGGGTAGTGTCCCACAACAGCAGGTCCGGCGCATAGTTGGGATCACCTGGAATTTTGGAAGGAGTTTTGCCGTCATTGGCAAAAGCTTCTCTTCTCAACTGAAGGTAATCTTTGATGTTCAGCATATCATAGTACTTCGTTACATAAGTAAGCCCCTGTGAAACTCCAAAAGTCACTCGGGTGCCACCGCCCTTGCCTCTCCTTGTGGTGATGAGGATCACACCGTTGGCGCCACGGCTTCCGTAAACCGCCGTTGCTCCTGCGTCCTGCAATACATCGATCGACTCAATGTCTGCAGGGTTCAATCCGAAAAGAATGCTCAATCCTCCAAGTCCGTACACATCCGATTGATTGAGGCCCGATGAGATCATGGTCGGTTCCATATATTCCACTTTCCTGTTGTTGAGGTCCATGATGGTTTGAGGAATACCATCGATTACGTACAGAGGATCGGAGGGGAAGTTCGGGTTGATACTGTTCCGCCCTCTGATCTCCACCTTCACCGGAGCGCTGGCTTCGCCACTCAGGGGGTAATAACGATGCCGGGTACACGACCGGTCAGGGCCAGCAATGGGTTTTGTACCGGCACATTCTCGATGTCCTTACCGGAAACAGTAGCGATGGTTCCAGTGGTAAATCTCTTGGTTGTAGTTCCATATGCTTTTACCACTACTTTGTCCAGTTCGTTATCCGCTACCTCCAGGGCAACCACCAGTTCCCTGCTCCTTGCTTTTGCCCTGTAAGTCGTATATCCAACATAGGAGAATATGATCTCTTCACCAGGGATCACTCCTTTGAGAACATAATTGCCTTTCACATCCGTGAGGGTTGAGCGCTTTGATAGGGTAGAGCTGATGGAAACATTTTCCAGTGGTCCTTTTTCCGTAATTACAGCACCTTTGAGGGTGATGGTATCAACAAACGATTCGTTCTTTGGCTGAGCAGGCGCAGCTTTCCTGCGGGTATTCACGCTCACTACTTTTCCAACCAGTTCGTATGTAAGATTGGAATTATCAAATACTTTGTTCAGTGCTGCTTTTAGCTCTTCATTCTTCAACTGTACAGAAACCGCCTGCGATTTTTCCAGGTCTTTGGCATACACGAAATAGTAGCCGGTTTGCTTTTCAATTTCTTTACAGACCTTTTCCAGCGGCATTTTATTGGCTGAAATGGTTACTGTCTGAGCTGCTACCTGTGCACCTGCCTGAATAAGACCCAGCAGTAAAAGAACAGCAGTCATCCTGACCATGCGCCAACGGGCCTTGCGTTGCAGTGTCCCGTTATAGATTTGGTGTGAGCCTTGCATAAGTTGTTTTGGTATTGCGTTGCTGTTATTCAAAAATTTTCTCAATCGGGAGATACTGTGACTGTTTTCCCTTCAAACTTGAAATGGACCCACCCTGTGGATTCCAATACTTTCAATACATCTGATAAATTCATGGTGCGGGGGATCTTACCCACAAATTGTTGTGTGATATTTCCTTCATACACCACTTCCACATCGTACCAGCGTGAAAGCTGGCGCATGATGTTTTGGATATTCACATCCTGTAAATAGAAAATGCCATTCTTCCAGGCCAGCACTTCCTCCAGGTCTGCGCTGGCTGTTGTAAGGCTTAGCTCCTTCAACCTTGCCTGCTGCCCCGGTTGCAGGATCACATGCGCATTTCCGTTATTAACTCTTACTTTTCCATTCACAAGCGTAGCGGCTCTTACAGGTTCGTCAGCATAGGCCTGGATATTGAATCCCGTACCCAATACTTCCACCTGCATGGGCTCTTCCTTACCGCCAACATTCACTTTGAATGGCCTGTTTGCATTCTGTGCTACTTCAAAATATGCTTCACCGCTGAGCTCCACTACCCTTTCCCTGCCTTTGAATGCTACAGGAAAACGGAGGCTGGATGCTGCATTCAGCCATACTTTACTACCATCCGGCAATGTAACCTGGTATTGTCCTCCGCGGGGTGTGATGATCTTGTTATATACCATTGCAGTATCGGCTCCTGTATTCCCCGGATCATAACTGAGCACTCCCTCCTCATTTTTCCGGATATGGGTTTCGCCTTGTTTTGCCAGCTCACCTGAAGCTGTGTCCAGCAAAATAGAGCGCCCGTCTTCCAGTTGCAGGATGGCTTTGTCACTCCCGGGCAGCGCCTCACTGTTGTAATGCGCTGTACGGGAAGTGTCAGTCTGGTCATCACCGGTACGGCTGGTCAGCCAGAATGTTGCAGCAATGCCCACGATCAGGATCCCGATGGCCGCAGCAGCAGCATAGCGGTACCAGGTTTTGCGTACAGGTATTTCCGTTATAATTTCCGGAGTACTTGTTTCATGGCTACCCTGTTGGATCCTGGTCAGCATATCCTTCAATGCAGCGTCCTCGTTGACAGAGTAGAAAGAACGAAGCGCAGATTCAATAGAAGCCTGATCTGTCAGGCTTTGATAGAATTTCCTGTTCTCCTCTGTTTGAGGCAGCAGCCATGCTTCCAGTTGCTGTTCACCTTCGGGTTGAATGGTGCCCTGCAGTTTCTGAAAGAAGAGAGCTGCCAGCTCCTGCATTTTTTGAATGGAATCCTGATCGTGCATTGCCATAGGGTGCGGTATTAGATAAGGTTGATAATAATTATTTTTCGTTTGCTGATTTGGCCAGTTTCAGTTCCAGGTCTACCAGGTGTGCTTTTGTTAAAGCATCACTTGCTTTATTGATTGCCTGCTTTACTATTGGCAACAGGGATTTCAACTCTGCAACAGAAATAGAATAAGAGTCGGTCTCAATATATGGGTTCGGCTCTCCCGGATTTGCTGAGCTGGTGGTATTGGCCAGATTGAACGACAACGCTCCCACATAGGCTTTCTGGATCGCGCGGCGATAGCCATCGATCTTTACGGAAGGCTGTTTCAATTCTTTCCAGACATTGTTGCGCAGCATGGTCAGGTATTGATCAGTTCCCAGGGTCTTTACATTCCCGAAACGTTTTTCATTGTTCACCACATTTTGGATAACTGGTGCATCCAGAAGGGTATTGATCACACGCATTTGTATATCTTCCACAAAATTCGCATAGGGGCCACCGGTACCCATCGTCCTGTCAGTGATCTTGTCTGAGAGCAACCAGGTAGGTGTGGTAAGCACTTCATCCACCAGGAAGTTCATGGCATCTACCTGTTTATCTTTGGCTACAGGCGCCACTACAGGTTTTGCATCATTGTCTGTACGGATGGTAGTGGTAGTTCCTCCCATGAATTTGATCACATGGCCTACATACCTGAAGTACTGGTTGGCTGTTTGATTGTACATCTGCGCAAGGTCCCTGTTGAAACCATCATCGGTTTTTGTCCATTCAGGCAGACCTTCAATTACGCGTTTCAGATTCCTGATCCCATAAGCATTTGCTTTGGCGGGGTTATCGCCGAGGTCTTCAGACTGGCTGCGCGGATCATGACTGCCTGTTTCATAGCTGCCGAAAAGCAGTCGTGAATTGGCATTGAGCTTTTGGGTGGTAAGATCGTAGAGTTCCTTCTTTTCATCACTGGCAGTTTTACCGGTGTACTTGTATCCCCATTCGATAGCCCAGTCATCATACTCGCCGATCCTTGGGAAGAGCAGTTCCTGCGGGATATTGTCTTCAGGTTGCGCTACATAGTTGAATCGTGCATAGTCCATGATACTGGCGGTATGGCCATGTTGTTTCAGGTAATTGATATCACGGAGACTTTCAACAGGTGTCTGGCTGCTGCTGATATGGTTATGCCTTAGGCCCAGTGTGTGGCCTACTTCATGGCTGGATACAAAGCGGATCAGTTGTCCCATCAGCTCTTCATCGAATTGCATCTTACGCGCTTCAGGATCATTGGGAGCTGCCTGTACCATGTACCAGTCGTGCACCAGGCTCATCACGTTATGATACCAGCCAATATGGCTTTGAATGATTTCGCCACTGCGTGGATCATTCACGTTAGGACCATAAGCATTGGGAATTTCAGAAGGGAAATAACGGATAAAGGAATAACGTGCATCGTCCATATCCATAGTAGTATCATTCTCCGGCCATTCTTTTCCTACGATGGCGTTTTTGAATCCAGCTTTCTCGAAAGCTTTGGACCAATCATTCACACCGAGGATCAGGTATTTTCTCCATTGTTTGGGAGTATTGGGATCGATGTAGAACACGATGGGTTTTGCCGGTTCTACCAGTTGTCCGCTTTTGTAGCGGGCCATGTCTTCAGATTTCGGCTCCAGTCTCCATCTTACAATGAAGCGTTGTGTTTCCGATTTTTGTTGTTTATCTCCGAACACATAAGAGTAGTTGGCAAAATATCCGATGCGCGGGTCCATGATGCGACGCTGCATAGGTACTTTGGGAAGCGCAATGAAGCTGGTCTTCATTTCAAGAGTGGCCGGCGCCTGATCGGGCCTTCCTGTGGCCTTGTCTTCCTTGAGCAGAGTATTGTGACTTGAAAGCAGTTCCACGTTCATGGGAAACACTTTGATCTGCATCAGTTCCTGGTCCCTGCGAATATCCAGCAGGTTTGAATTAACGCCCTTCGCAACTTTCTGAACAAAGCTTTGTCCGTCTTTCAGGAATTTGCTCATATCAATCACATAACTGGCGGAGTCTTTGCCATAAGCCTTGATGGGAAATGTACCAGCCACCGGATCAAGATTGGATAGCTTAACAGCTTTTGCGATCACCTGGTTGCTGTCTGCATCGGCGATTACCTGCCTGAAGCGGATCCTGATATTATCGTTTTGTGCTTTTTCAAAATAAATGGTGTTCTCTTCCAGTTCTTCGCCGGCATAGAGATTGATGCCTCCAGGTCCACGGTTCACCCGGTTGATCACCATAATATCTCTTCCCATTAGTGTATCGCCTATCTCAAAGAAAACACTGTCGAGTTCTTTGGAACTGTATACATTGAAGAGACCTTTTTGTACTGGGAGATTTTTTACTACCTGGTCTAATGGTTTCACGCCATTCTTGGAAGGAGGCACTGCCGGTGGTTTGGGAGCAACAACGGTAGCGGATGCTGGAGCATTTTTCTTGCTGACTGCTGCGTCTTTGGTTCCACCTTTGAACCAGGCGCAGGAACCTGCCAGCACACAGAGCGGCAGATAAAAATATTTCTTCATGATGCTTTCTCTAACAGTTTTGTACGGTTAATTTTTTTCAGTCTGGCCGGAGCCTTACCGGATCCGATGATCAATAGATCAAAAACAGCTATTGTTGTTAGCTTTCTTTTTAGCGCTGATGCTGAATCCGGAGATCTGTTGCGCGCTGTTCAGAAAGGTTTCAGCCCTTGAAGCAGAACGATTGTCCCACAGCAATACAACAGGCACTGTGTTGCCAGCAAACTCAACAGAATAATCCTGGCGGTTCCCATTGATCGCATTACTGCGCAGATCGATGATGAAACCCTTGCCATTACTCTGTTTGGCCCATTGGCTCAAAAAAGACAAGGCTAACGGTTTGTAGTTGTTTACCAGGCTGAGCGCCAGAGAATCATAATTCGGGTCAGGTAAAGAAAGGGAGTAGTAGGAACTGGCCCCTCCATCAGTTGACAAATCTACTGAACCTGTTGCAAATGGCAGCCCTGATTTGGCATCAGGAGTGGCCAGGGAAAACAACGGAATATCCGCAGCCTGACCATTGTCTGTGAACATAGGGAACTTTTTTCGTTCCGGTGGCGCCGCCGGGCCTCCACCACAGGATGCCAGCGTTCCTGCAAGTATAAACACTGCAGCCATTTTCCGGAATTGAGCAGTACTTCTAAAAAGCATAACTAATCTGGGTTATGGGATGATGAATGAACCTAGAACACCCTCCCTCAATAATTGAACTAGTCCATTTCAAATTATTTTTTTGTAACCATTCACCCTGCCTGTTTTATGTTGAATTCCCTAACTTAGCCAGCATCATTGCAGGTTCCTGCCTGCACGCCAGAGCTAATGACAGACATCAATGATTTTGACGACAACCTCATTCCTGCATTCCGGCAAGGAGATCAGCAGGCCTTTACTGTATTCTTCAGACAGTATTACAGGCCTCTCTGTTTTTTTGCCGAACAACTGTTAGGATCCATGAGTGATGCCGAAGACATCGTGAAAGACAGTTATCTCAAACTCTGGAACAAACGCACAGCCTTCGATCAGCCGCAAAGCATCAAAAGCTTTCTCTACACAGCAACCCGGAATGCTTCGCTTAACCATCTCCGTCACCAGAAGGTGAAAAACAATTTTCAGAAAGAGATGCATTACCTCGATGATCAGAAAGGAGATGAACTTGTATTGCAACAAATGATCCGCTCCGAACTGATGCGCTCCATTTACCAGGAGATCGAAAAACTGCCGGAGAAAAGGCAGCAGGTTTTCAGAATGATCTATTTTGATGGTTTGAAAAATGAAGAGATCGCCGAAAAGCTCGGCATCTCCGTTTTTACTGTGAAAGAACATAAAGCGAAAGCCCTCGCTCAACTGCGGATGAAATTCTCGGACGAACAACTGATGGTCTTCTTCATCATCTGCGGAGCTGCTGCCTTCAATATTTAGGAACTCCTTCATTATCAAAGCTTCTTCATTTCTCTTCATATTCCCCTAACAATTACTTCAACATTGCATAACATGCCGGAATGGGCCCCTGCACTGCGCTTCAAATACCTTCGCGCCGGGAAATATCCCATACTCACCAACAATTCAGTTTATGAAAAAATTGTACGCAGTACTGGTAGCTACCTTGCTGACCAGCATCGCTATGGCTCAATCTGCCATCATCAAGATCAAAGTGACAGATGAGCAACGCCTCCTCCTGCCCGGCGCCAGTATCCAGCTGGATGAAAAAGGCGCCCGCGCAGTTTCCGGCAATGATGGAATTGCCACCCTCATGAATGTGCCCAACGGAAAACATACCATTACGGTTACCTATATCGGTTATCAAACCCTCAAACTCGATTTCGAAAATGGCGGCAAGCCGGTAGAGCTCACTGCCAAACTACAATCCGGTTCCAACTCACTGCAATCCATACTCGTAATGGGTGATCGCATGAAAGGCCAGGCCAAGGCCCTGAACCAGCAAAAGAATTCAGATAATATCACCAATATCATCAGCGCTGATCAGATCGGTCGCTTTCCTGATGCCAATATTGGAGATGCCATCAAGCGCGTTCCGGGTATCACCATGCAGAACGACCAGGGCGAAGCGCGCAATATTGTAGTTCGCGGTATGGGCCCGGAGTTCAACTCCGTTACCTTCAACGGTGAACGCATCCCCTCTGCAGAAGGCGATAACCGCCGTATCCAGATGGACCTGATCCCTACAGATATGGTACAAACGGTTGAAGTGAACAAAACACTCACTGCAGACATGGATGCAGACGCTATCGGCGGCTCCGTGAACCTGGTTACCCGTTCCACACCCGGCGCCTTCCGCCTCTCCGGCACACTGGCCGGAGGTTTCAGTCCGATCCGCGACAATGGCTGGAACGGAACAGCCAGCGTTGTTATCGGAACCCGTGTACTAAAAGATAAACTGGGCATGATTTTCAGCGGTTCCTACAATCGTAATAAATTCGGCTCGGACAACGTGGAAGCCGTATGGAGCAAAGACGCAAACGGTAAAGTATTTGTGAACGACCATGACGTAAGGGTGTACGATGAACTGCGCATCCGTCGCAGCGCCGCCGCCACCTTCGATTACAAGATCAATGCACTGCATACCCTCACGCTCACCGGTAGCTATAACTGGCGCGATGACAAGGAAAGCCGCTTCCGCCTCCGTCACCGTTTCCGCGGTAAACTGGATGATATCAAACCCGGCGAACTGATCTATGATGATAATGGAGAGATCACCGGCTTCAACAACGGCGAAGTACTCCGCCAGACAAAAGGCGGAGCCGATAACAACCGCAGCGAGAACCGCCGCCTGGAAGATCAACGTGTACGCTCACTCGCTCTCAAGGGAGATCATATCTTTGGAAGGCTTCGCGCCAACTGGAGCGCACAATACGCGAAAGCTTCAGAGAAAAGGCCCAATGAAAGATATATCGCCATGCGCCGCAGGAATATCACCGTGGACCAATCCATCACTGATGCCAAATTCCCCGTCCTTTCCGATAACACACCACTCTCCGGATACGATAAACTGGATGAATTGACAGAACAATTCCAGGACCAGTTCGAAGAAGACTTCAACGGAAAGCTCAATCTCGAATACCCTGTAAGCATCATCCCCCAGCAAAAAGGCTGGCTGAAACTTGGTGGTCGTATCAGGAGCAAGACCAAAGAACGCAACAATACTTTCTTTGAATACGAGCCCGTAGATTTCGCAGACAATATTTCCGAACTGCCATTGGTAGATAAGACCAACAGCAGCTTCTATCCCGGCAGTAAATACAAAGCAGGTCAGTTCATCGATCCAAAATACCTTGGTGGACTCAACTTCAAAGACCCTGCACAATTTGAAGAGACTGACGCCATCGCCGAATATCTTTCCGGCAACTACAAAGCAAAGGAACTGATCACCGCCGGCTTCCTGATGCTGAAGCAGGATATCACCGAGAAATTCTCCGTGAACCTCGGCATTCGCGTGGAGCATACCAATATCGACTACACCGGTAATATCATCGAAGATGAAGACGTGTTCAAAGGACAGGCACCCGAGAAAAATAGTTACACAGACGTTCTTCCCAATATCAACCTCAAATACCGCTTCAGCAATTACTTTGTGATGAAAGCGGCCTGGACCAATACCCTGGCCCGTCCCAAATATTTCGACCTGGTTCCTTATTTCAACGTGAAACCAGGCGACAATGAGATCGAAGCCGGTAACCCAACACTGGAGCCCGTGAAATCTTCCAATCTCGACCTGATGGCCGAGTACTATTTCAAAACAGTAGGTATCGTATCAGCAGGCGTATTCTACAAGAAGCTGGATGGTTTCTTCTACACCTATATCGATAATAATTTCACTTCCGAAAAATTCGCCAGGGCATATCCCGATCTCACCAATCCAATCGCTCCTGGTGACAACTACACTTTCATTCAACGTCGCAATGGTGATGGCGCTGATGTGTACGGATTTGAAGTGGCGGTTCAGCGTCAACTCGATTTCCTGCCAGGCTTCTGGAAAGGTTTTGGAGTATATTTCAACTATACTTACACGCATTCCAAAGCCAAAAGCATTTATGATGCAGAGGGAACACTCGTGCGCAACAATGTGAAATTGCCAGGTGCAGCTCCCAATATCTTCAATGCATCTCTGAGCTACGAAACAAAACGTTTCTCTGCCAGGCTCTCCGCCAACTATACCTCTTCGTATGTTGATGATAGTGATGACGCGGGTTACAATGCAGATAGCTTCTACGACAGGTTCTACGATAAACAATTCTTCCTCGATGCCAACGCTTCTTATGCCATCACACCAAAATGGAGGATCTTTGCAGAGGCCAACAACCTCACCAACCAACCCCTCCGTTATTATCAGGGCGAAAAGAACAGGACCGCACAAGTTGAATACTATGGATCTAAATTCAACCTGGGCGTGAAATTTGACCTCGTAAAGTAAATTACACTGATCGTTAAAACATGTTGATGAAGCATATATTATTATCCCTGTTCACCATCTCCCTGCTGAGCTGCAGCCAGCAAAAGAAGATCGCAGCACTGGATCCCAATGCGCTCAAACCAGCGGTGGTAACAGAAAAAGTACCCTTCGATACGGATGATCCGGCCATCTGGGTCCATCCAACCGACAAATCACAAAGCCTCGTCATAGGCACCGATAAAGAAACAGGCGGCGGCCTCTATGCATTCGACCTGAACGGAAAGATCGTTCGCAAAGTGGTTGGACTGCAACGCCCCAACAATGTGGACATCGCTTATGGTGTGATGCTGGGCGGCCAAAAGAAAGACCTCGCCATCGTAACGGAACGCGAAACCAACAAGCTTCGGTTCTTCTCTCTCCCGGATATGCAGGAATTGGGAACAGGACTGGAAGTATTCGAAGGCGAAACCGCACGCAAGCCCATGGGCATTGCCGTATACACCAGGCCATCTGACAATGCCAGCTTTGTTGTGGTAGGAAGAAAGACAGGCCCTTCAGGTTCCTACCTCTGGCAGTACCGGATCCTGGATGATAAAGGACAACCCGCCATGCAGCTCGTTCGTAAGTTCGGTGAATACAGCGGCAAGAAAGAGATTGAATCCATCGCCGTGGATAATGAGAACGGTTATATTTATTACTCCGATGAGCAGGCTGGCATTCATAAATATCATGCTGATCCGGCCAAAGGCAATGAAGAACTGGCCTTCTTCGGTCAAAAGGATTTTAAAGAAGACATCGAAGGGATCTCCTTCTACAAATTCCCCGATGGCACTGGTTACATTGTGGTTTCCGATCAACAGGCCAATCGCTTCAATTTCTATCCGAGAGAAGGAAGCAAGACTAACCCGAATGAACATACGCTTATTGCCGGTCTTCCTTTCTCCACACAGGAAAGCGATGGCAGCGAAACAACATCCGTGAGCCTTCCCGGATTTTCCGGAGGATTGTTTGTAGCGATGAGTACAGACAGAACTTTTCAATATTATCGTTGGGCGGATATAGCCAAGGCCGCAGGGCTCAGGGTACTGAACGCCGCTGAATAATTTATTTCGAGAAAAATGGAACATGCCGCTCGCGTAAAAGTGAGCGGCTTGTTTGTTTATAAGATCAGGCAACATAAATAGTATGCGCCAGTAAGTCTGAAGCAATCTTTTGGATCGCTATGCGCAGTTTGTTCGCCTGTTCATTGGAAGGATATTTCACGCCGCTTGCATATTGCCTTACCAGGCCCGGATTCAATCCGGCAAATTTTGCAACTGAAGTGATATTGAGATAATCATGCTCCTGGAAATATGCCTGCAGATCATAACTGAACTCAAAGTCGAGTTTGCTGACATCGATCTTATTCCAGAATTTATCATTCTTACCTTTATGTTTGACATAATCCGTGATCAACTTTTTGAGGTTATCGATCACTTCCCAGGTATTGTTACCGTAAGGTGTAGGCGTGAAGTTTCCACGGTTCCCGATCCTTCCCCACAAAATACCATCATGCCTTTCAATAACAATATCCAGTTTTAATGAATTCGATTTTGATTTCATAATGGACCATTTTAAAAGAAACGAATTGTTTTCGCTCAGCTCACTTCTTCAACTTCCTCAATAAGGAAAAAGCTAGTCTGGTGCCTACCTCCTTACTTCCGTGAAACGGAACTGCCACTATTTCTCCGGAATTGGGGTTCTTGAAAATCTTATGACTACCAGACTGTCTGATTTCTATCTAACCCCAGAATAAAAGTAGCAATTAAGCTACCAAATAAAAAGTAACCAAATTGCTACCTATTGCAAAATTCTTATTTTACTTTATTTTCTTCCTGCCATTTCTTTATACCTCTTCAATGCTTCCACATAATAATAATCCGCATAACTGATCCCTACATTGATCTCAGACTTCGCGGGCAAATGGCCCACACTATGCATCAAAATAAAACCTCCATTGGTTCCGGGCGCTGCTTTATACACAGGCGCAGATAATGATTTCAAGATCCTTTCCGCAGCCGCGTAATATTTTTTTGCAGCCGCATCATCTGCATAGGTGCAAAGCTCCAGCAAAGCTGCCGCCATCACAGCTCCTGCAGATGCATCCCGCGGGGCATTTGGAATATCAGGCGCATTGTAATCCCAGTAAGGGACCATATCTGCGGGAAGGTTCGGATGATCAAGCATAAAGGCAGCGATCTTTTCCGCCATCTGCAGGTAACGTAGATCTTTCGTTTCGCGATAGGTCATGGTATAACCATATAACCCCCATGCCTGACCGCGTGCCCAGGCCGACTCATCAGCATATCCCTGGGCAGTTCTCCGCTGTATCACTTCTCCGGTATGCTTATTGTAATTCACAACATGATAAGAGCTGTTATCATTCCTGAAATGATGTTGCATGGTGGTATTGGCATGCGTTACGGCAATCTTGTAGAAAGAGGAATCGCCGGTAACCTTTGTGGCATAGAACAGCAATTCCAGGTTCATCATATTATCAATGATCACCAGGAACTCCGAAGAATCAGGAGAGTTCCAGGATTTGATACAACCAACAGCAGGATTGAACCGGGTACTGAGTGATGCTGCGCTTTTCACCAGCACATCCTTTGTACTGTCAGCCGGTTGCAGCCTTTGCAGGTTGCCGAAACTGCAGTACATCATAAAGCCGAGGTCGTGTGTGCCGGTATTGAACTGTTGGGATTTCAGTAAACCCAGTATGCGCTGCGATTCATTCCAGAGCTGCTTGTCTTTCGTCTGTTCCCAGAGATAGAGCAAAGTGCCGGGATAGAATCCGCTGCACCACCAACCCGGTCCGCTCGCTTCAAATTTCTTTGCAGCAGGATCGTAATTGCGGGGGAACTTTCCTGCGGGTAGCTCCTTCATCATCACTTTGTATTGGGAACCGGCATTGATGAACTCTCCACCGATCTGCTTCAAAAACTTTTTATCAGCAGAAAATCTTGTTTGAGCGGAGGATTGGAAAGCAAGCAGGGAAATCATGCCTGAGGCAAGAAGCAGGCGGTAAAATGAAGATCTCATGTAAATTGAATTATAGTATTGAAAGATAATTTTTTCTTTTTTAAATATCTTTACCTCTCAAATAAAAACTTATTCAGCTATGCATATTATGAAAGCGGCAAAAGGCTTACTACCAGCGGTGTTCATCACTATGATGATGGCATGTAACGACAATGCAAACTCTAAAGAACAGACGAAAAACGCAGACAGTCTTACATCAACAGCAACAATTAACACCCCTACAGATAGCAGCAATACCAGCACTACTGCTGCATCTCCTGCCCCTACAGCCGACTGTATGATCAAGGCTACGCTTGGCGCACGCGAATGGAAAGCATCGGGTGTAACAGTGAACCGGGTGAACGAACATTTGACCATCAGTCATGACGGCGACTATACCGATTCTACCGATATTCACAATATGCAGATCATCATCAATAATTATAATGGTCCGGGCACCTATACTTTTGATGGCAGCGGCAATGTCACATTCTCTTTCGGATTCACTCAAACAGACAATTACCTCACATCGTCGCAGAGCAGCACAGGCTCCATTATTGTTACGGAACATTCCAAGACCAGCTTCAAAGCCACTTTCAGTTTCAAAGCCAGCAATACTGATGGCGATGGGAAAACAATAGAAGTGATCAATGGAGAAGTCAGCGCCAAAGACGGCGGCAATTGCCGCGTGCAGGAATATGTGAATCCGTCATAAGCGTACGCAGATAAAAAATTAAAGGCCCCGGTAATTGCCGGGGCTTTTGCGTAAGTAGTGATTTTATCCTAAATTCATTCTCCAACTAACAGGCATCCAGGTTTCGTTCACTGAGAAAAATGTATCATTGCGATGAAGACGCTGCTGTGTGCTCTCTTTTGCTTGCTGCTGACCAGTCTCCAGGGTCAGAATCAGATCGGATTACCCCAGATCGTCAATTACCATAGTTATGATTATAAAGCTGGTGTACAGAACTGGGCTATTGGCCAGGATGTGAACGGCATGCTGTATTTCGGCAACAGTGAAGGACTGCTTTGTTTCGATGGAAAATTCTGGAAACGGTACAAACTGCCCAATCAAACAGTGATCCGCTCCTTAAAGATCGATGCCTCGGGCCGCATCTTTATCGGAGGCCAGGCAGAGATCGGTTATTTCTTTCCCGATGCCTCCGGCAAACTCAGGTATACCAGTCTGAATGCATTGCTTCCCGAAGAAGAAAGAAGGTTCGCAGATATCTGGAACCTGGTAGTGGTGGGAGACCAGGTGTTCTTCCGGTCCCGAGCCAAGATCATCCAGTACAAAGATGGATTGATGAATGTGTTCAAACCCGGCACCACATGGGATTTCATGGGAGAGGCCGGCAACCGCGTATACGCGCAGGAAGGCGGCAAAGGCATATTGATGTACGATAATGGCGTATGGCGCCCCGTATGCAATCACCCCGTGCTGGACCAAACACCCATCACGTCCATGATGGAATATGGCAAGGACACGATCCTGGTAGCCACTATGCGCAATGGTCTCTTTCTCCTTTATGATAATACACTCGTCCCCAAAAAAACAATGGCGGATGATGTGTTCCGCAATGATCGTCTCTACTGCACAGCCATAGTGAACAGTAACTGGTTCGCCTTCGGCACCAACTCTGCCGGCGTGGTGATCCTCAACAAAGAAGGCGAACATATCCAGACCTATTCCTATCGCGAAGGCCTGCAGAAGAACAATGTTCGCAGCCTGATGCTGGACCGGAACCGGAATCTGTGGATCGGCCTGGATGATGGCATCGATCAGTTATCCATCAACAGCGCCGTCAAATTCATCTATCCTGATAAAACCAAACAGGTAACGGGTTACGCAACACGTTTCTATCAGAACAAGCTCTACATCGGAACCTCAAACGGACTTTATGCCGCTCCCGTGAATCCGGGCATCAGCGATTTCAGCCAGGCAGCAGGTTCTTTCACAGAAGTGCAGAACACCACCGGACAGGTCTGGAACCTGGATGAGATCAATGATCATCTTTTTATCGGCCATGAAGATGGTGGCATGATCGTGAAGAACAACAGCGCGCAAAAAATTTACAAGACTGCAGGATCTTGGCTCTTCAAACCCACTTCTCCCGTTTATCCTACATCGAATATCATTGCTGGAACATACACCGGACTAAGACTGATCAGTTTCGTGAATGATCAGTTCAAGGATCGTGGCAATATCCAGGGACTGATGGAATCCCTTCGCTTCATGTCTTTCGACAACAATACCCGCACCCTCTGGGCATCGCACCCCAACAGAGGCATCTTCAGGATACTGCTCTCGCCTGACTTCGCCAGCATTGCGCAAATGAAACTCTACGGAAGCAGGGACGGCTTGCCGGATGATAACGGTAATTATATTTTTCGTGTGAAGAACCGCGTGGTATGCACATCAGTGGATGGCATCTACGAATTCGATCCGGCAAGGAACAGATTTCAGGTATCACCCAATCTGAATGCCATCCTGAAAGGAATGAACATCCAGTACCTGCATGAAGACAGTAAAGGCAACCTCTGGTTCATCTCCAATAAACGACTGGGCATCGTGGATTTTCATAAGCCCGCCAATGGCTGGAATTACAGCATTCAATATTTCCCCGAGCTGGATGGTCTGGTTCTGGCAGGCTATGAATCCATCTACCCGCTGAATGAAGAGAATATTTTCATCGCAGCCAACAAAGGCATTATACACCTTAATTATAAGAAGTACTGCGAGCAGCAGAACAAACCCGATATATTACTCAGCCAGGTAAAAGCAGAAGGGAAAAGAGATAGCATCCTCTTTGGCGGTCATGCCCTGGAAGGCGGAACAGTAGTACCTTTCAAGGCCAATTCCGTACAATCACTACCCGCCCATCTCAACTCCCTGCACTTCGAATATTCCAGTACGCTCTTCGAACAACTCCGCAACATCGAGTTCTCTTATATCCTCCGCGGCTTCGATAAAGAATGGAGCCACTGGAGCAGCCGCAGCGAAAAAGATTATACCAACCTTCCTCCAGGCAGTTACACCTTCTCTGTGAAAGCGCGCAACAACCGGCGGAACGAATCGGGTATCGTCAATTATAATTTTAAAGTGAATCGGGCCTGGTACAACAGTTACTGGATCTTCACTCTTTACATATTGATAGCGCTCAGCACTGTGTACCAAATGCTGCGCTGGCAGCAAAGAAAACACCGGAAAGAACGCGAACACCAGCGATACCTGCATCAACTGGAACTGGACCGCAATGAAAAAGAAATTGTGGAACTGAAGAACCAGAAGCTGGAAACCGATCTCAATTTCAAGAACAGGGAACTGCTCACCATGACCATCAACCTGGTGCAGCGCGGCGAAGTACTTAAAAAGATCAGGGAGATCATTTCCTCACTCATCAAAAAAGAATCTCCTTCCGACAATGCGGCTTCCCACAAGAATCTTCTTCGGTTAATACGTGAAGTGGAAAAGAGCAATGAAGACTGGGACAAGTTTGCCATCCATTTCAATAGTGTGAACATGGACTTCTTCAATACGCTTAAAGCGATGTATCCCATCCTCACACCCAACGAGCTCAAGCTTTGCGCATATCTGCGCATGAATCTCAGCTCAAAGGAAATTGCGCAGCTTCTCAATATCACTGCCAAAGGTGTGGAGGTTGCCAGGTATCGCCTGAGAAGGAAATTAGGTCTTCAGCCTGATGTGAACCTGGCAGATTTCCTTGCCGGCCTTTCATCTTCCAAATCCATCTAAGTTTTTACCAATCAGCAAATTGATTACTGATTGTAGGGGCATTGTAGTGTCCAAACAAAGTAGTATTCCATGAAATTTTTACCTGTAGGGTTTAAGTAGTGCCCTACTCTTTCACGGCCATATTGGACCGTGTATATTTTTATGCTGCACCGATTATTTTGACAGACTGCTCAGTTCCACATTTCATTTCAAGTAAAACCTTCCAGGGAATTTTTTAACGATTAAGACTAATTGCCATGCTTCAACCATTTAGCCTTTTAGATCATGTTGCAATCCGTAAGCGCCCCCGCTTACAGCTTGTATTCCGGCAGCTTTCGATTGTTTGGCTGCTGACCATTTTATTTTCCGGTTCGCTGTCCGCACAGGAAACAGCTATTTCAGGAACAGTTAAAGACGCAAAGGGAACACCACTCGCCTGGGTGACCGTGCATGTGAAAGGCACCAGCGCCAGTACCAGTACCGATGCACAGGGAAAATTCCAGATCAGTGCTGCTGTCAATGCAACACTTGTATTTTCCCACGCCGGTTTCGCCAGCCAGGAGATCGCACTGAACAACAGAACAGCGATAGATGTAACACTGGCTTTATCGGATCAAAACCTGGACCAGGTGGTGGTGATCGGTTATGGTACCGCCCGCAAGGGAGATATCACCGGGTCTATTTCTTCTGTAAGCGGAAAGGATCTCAAAGCGGTGCCTGCTGCATCCTTATCGCAGGCATTGGCCGGTCGTGCTGCCGGTGTGAGAGTGAGTACCTCTTCCAACATGCCCGGCGGCGGCATCTCCATTCGCATCCGCGGTGGCAACTCCATCCAGGGTGGCAATGAGCCGCTTTACGTAGTGGATGGTTATCCGTTATATAATGAGAACGGACCAGCCATCAACCCCAACGATATCGAATCAGTAGAGATCCTCAAAGACGCATCTGCTACAGCTATCTACGGTTCTCGCGGCGCCAACGGTGTGGTGATCATCACCACCAAAAGAGGCAAGGCCGGCAGAAACCAGATCCAGTTTGAATCATACTACGGCATTCAGAAAGTAAGGAAGAAGATCCCCATGCTCAATGCAGAACAACTGGCCACAGTGATCAATGAAGGCGTTGCCAATGTGAACAAAGACAACCAGGGCAATGCCGGCTATCCCAAACCGTTACCCTTCACCGAGGAGCAGATCAAGGGCTTTGGTGCAGGAACAGACTGGCAGGATGAGATCTTCCGCGAAGCGCCGATCCAGAACTATCAGCTCACTTTTTCTGGCGGTACGGATAAATCACAGTATGCTGTGTCCGGAAACTATTTCGATCAACAAGGTATTGTGATCAATACAGGTTTTTCAAGAGGATCCGTTCGCCTCAACCTGGACCAGGAGATCAATAAGCGCTTAAAGCTCGGCGTGAGTGCCACCATCTCGCGCACCAAGGGTACACTTGTGAATACCGATGGCGATGGTGGTGCAGGCGCCGGTGTGGTATACGGGGCGCTGAACTTCTCACCTACCGTACCTGTTCACAATCCCGATGGCACTTACACCATCAACAACAGGTCCGGTGGCATCCTCATCAGTAACCCCGTGGCCATGGCCAATGAAAGCTGGAATACCAATGTGGCCACACGCGCCATCGGTAATGCCACACTTGAATTCAAGATCATGGAAGGTCTCTTCATCAAGACGCTGCTGGGTACCAATATGAGATATGAAAAGAGCAGTACCTATCTTCCACGAACCATTTATTCCGGCGTTGCCAATAACGGAACAGCCAGCATATACAATGCACAGAATGCAGAATGGCTGAACGAGAACACGATCTCTTATCGCAAAACGATTGCAGACGTTCATCGCATCAATGCAATAGTAGGTTATACTTTCCAGAATGGTAATTATGAAGATGTGCGCGCCAACGCGCAGAACTTCGCCAATGATATCCTGCTTTACAATAACCTCGGAACTGCGCAGCAGACCAATACCGGCGCTTCCAACAAGAACGAATGGTTACTGCAATCCTGGATCGCACGTATCAACTATGATTACGATGGTAAATACCTGCTGACCCTCACAGGCCGCCGTGACGGATCATCACGTTTCGGTGCAGGCAACAAATATGCTTTCTTCCCTTCCGGCTCCGTTGCCTGGAGGGTCTCCAATGAAAACTTCATGAGCGGTATCAGCGCCGTCAATGATCTGAAGATCCGCGCCAGCTATGGCCTTACTGGTAACCAGGAGATCGGTCAGTTTCAATCACTCGGTGCATTGGGAACACAGAACTACAATTTTGGAAACACACTCTCCGTTGGTTATGCACCCAACCGCGTAGGCAATCCCAATCTGAAATGGGAATCCACAGCGCAGATGGACTTCGGCCTTGATCTCAGTCTTTTCAAGAACCGTATCCAGGTCACTGCCGACTGGTATGAGAAAAGAACCAGGGACCTGCTCTACAATGTAAGCCTGCCCATCACCACGGGCTTTTCCACCTCCCTGCAGAATGTTGGTAAAGTGAAGAACTCAGGCATTGAGCTTACACTGAACACCATCAACTTTGCCGGAAAGGATTTCGAATGGAGCACCAGCTTCAACATCGCCTGGAACAAGAACGAGATCCTGGACCTTGGTAATGTAACCGGCGATATTCCGGTGGGCGGCGCCAGTGGTCACCTGCAACTCGCCAACTCAGGCATTCTTCGCGTAGGCTCACCCGTTGGTGTATTCTTCGGACTGGTAACAGATGGTATCTTCCAGAACGCTGAAGAGATCGCCAAGTCTGCACAGAAAAATGCAAAACCCGGCGAACGTCGCTACAAGGATATAAAAGCTGATGGCGTGATCAACTCTTCCGATCGCGTGATACTCGGCAAAGCACAGCCCGATTATATCTACGGCTTCACAAATAATTTTTCGTACAAAGGCATCGACCTGGCAGTATTCTTCCAGGGAGTATACGGCAACAGCATTTTCAACATCAACAGATTTGAACAGGAATCAATGACCGGCGTGAGCAATCAATCCACAGCCGTTCTCGATCGCTGGACACCCACCAATCCCAGCCAGGTTATGCCCCGCGCCGCTTCTGTAGGTCAGCCCTACCAGGTTACCAGCAGACAGGTGGAAGACGGCTCATACCTGCGCCTGCGCAATATCCAGATCGGTTACAACCTGCCGGAAAAATGGCTGAAACCTGCAGGACTTACTTCCGTGAGATTGTACCTGAGCGGACAAAACCTCTGGACAAAAACCGACTATTCAGGTTATGATCCCGAAGTGAGCCGCTTCAACCAGGAAACACTGAGCCAGGGCATCGACTATGGCAGCTACCCTGCCAACAAAGCCATCCTGATTGGACTGAACATCACACTTTAATTGCTCACAGCATCAAAACTATTATCATGAAACGCATTTTAATCATATTCGGAATGTTGCTGGTGGCGTTTACTGGTTGCCGTAAGCTGGACGAGAACCCTGCCAACTTCATCTCCCCTGAAAACTTCTATCGCACCCGCAGTGATGCCATCGCAGCTGTAACAGCAGCCTATGCGCCAGTGCGTAACAATGGTTTCGTAACCAGGAACTACGCCATTCTTGGTGAGATCACTACAGACAATATGTTCCCGCTGCCCAACAACAACGATCGTGTGCAGCTCGACAATTATGTTCACACACCCACAAATGGCATCCTCCGCGAAACCTGGACCAATTTCTACCAGGGCATCGCCTATGCCAATAACGTGATAGACCGCGTACCGGCCATCAATATGGATGAGAACCTTCGTGCAAGACTGGTGGGAGAAGCGCAGTTCCTCCGCGCATTCTATTATTACCATCTTGTACGTTTGTTTGGAGATCTTCCGCTGGTGACCAAAGCACTGAAATCACTGGCAGAGCTCGAATACCCTAAACGCAGTCCCAAAGCCGATGTTTACAAAGTGATCATCGATGATCTCAAAGCAGCAGAGAGCGTGCTCCCTCCTACCTATTCCGGTGCAGACCGGGGACGCGCCACCAAAGGTGCGGCCAGCGCCTTTCTCGCGAGTGTTTATCTCACGCAGAAACAATATCAGCTTGCAGCTGATAAAGCAGCTGAAGTAATGGCGCCGGCATCAGGATTCGGATACGGACTCTGGGATGACTATGCAGATGTTTTTGATATCAAAAATGAATTCGGCAAAGAAGCCATCTTTGATGCGCAATTCGTGAGCGGTCCTGCCGGTCAGGGAGGAAACCTCATCGCCTTCTTCGCACAGGAGAACAATGCGGTGGGTGGTCGTGGGTTCGGCTCCTTCCAACCTACTCAGGAACTTTATGACGCCTTCCAGGTGAATGATAAACGCAAAGCCATTTTCTTCACAAAAGGCACAGACAACAAATACTATTGCAATAAATGGATCGATGCCGACGCAAAAACTGAAAACCAGTCAGACAATAATTATCCGCTCATGCGCTATGCAACAGTAGTGCTCACTTTCGCTGAAGCCTACAATGAAGTGCATACGCCCGTTGACGACAATGATGCCTACAAAGCCATCAACAGTATCCGCCAACGCGCAGGTCTTCCGTTGTTCTCCGGACTTACGCAGGACCAGCTCCGTGACTCAATCCTAAACGAACGCCGGCTGGAACTATGTTTCGAAGGTGAGCGCTGGTTCGATCTCGTCCGTACCGGATTGCTGGAATCCACACTTAAAGCAAAGGGCACGGCCAATATCAAACCTTATCACGTATTGTTTCCTGTTCCGCAGTTCGAGATCGATCTCAATCAAAATCTCAAACCACAGAATACGGGATACCCGGATTAAGAAATGATCTAAGATTTTGTCTCTGATTGAAAACAAGATCTAATGAATTAAGAAGGTTCACAAGATGCAGATCTTATGAACCTTTTTAATTTCCAAAATTTCCAAGGTTAGTTTGGTTTGGAGTAATTTTGCCTGGCAATAAAACTCCAGCAAAGAAATGACTGCAAGTGAATTGACCCAATATCTTTTGAGAAAATTTGCCTGGTAGAATTCTCGGAAATTGTACATTTCTTGTTAGCGAAGGATTGTGGGTTGAACCCATTACTACCAGTGATTCTAAAAAGACCATTTGGATTATACATATCCCCAAACACTCACCCAGGCAACCTGTAATTGCACATAAAAAGGCATGGCAACGAAGCGGTGATTCACTAATCGAAATGACACATTCAAGAAAAGAAACGATACTTAGTGAACCATTATTCAAAAATGACGACTGGAGTTCGGCAGTTTGCCCCAACAGTTCCTTGTCGGATCTTGATCCCCAGGCTATATTAAAGGCTCGCAGTAATTATAGAATTAAGAACCCAAGATTAGCGAATGAAGTAGATACCTGGGATGATGCAACTTTTTTGATAAAATCCAAAATAATGGTTAATGGGAATCTAACCCGAACAGCAATTATCCTTTTGGGAAAACCTGAATCTACCATATACTTAGGAAATTGTAGTCCCAGGATCACATGGGTACTTTATGATAAAGACAAATTTGAAAAGGACTATGAACATTTCTCTCCTCCATACATAGATTCCATGGATGAAGTATTTGGAAAGATCCGGAATCTGAAATTCCGATATCTAAAAGACGGTTCATTATTCCCCGAAGAAGTAGATCAATACGATGCGCAAAACATTCGGGAGGCTTTAAGTAGGCCCCGGTAACAGACGGGGCCTTTGTGTTATTACACATGAGAAGGAAATATCAGCCGATTATTTCGAGGATCTTTTCGTTTTCGATGATCATCATGCCATGCCTGTCTGAAGTAATGCCCTGCTGCATTTTGTAAGTGTATCTTGGTATTGGTCCATCCATTACCGTAGGAAGGTATTCAAACTGTAGATTATTACATTTTTCCATCAGCACTTCTCCCACTTCGATGATATGTGTTGAAATGATGAAAGCACAATTCCTGTATGCGGAGAATGCCTCTCCCACGGCAAGCGTGGCATCGTAAGCGTCTTTCACGTTAGTGCCTTTGAACAGTTCATCGAAGATTACCAGCAGGTCTTTTTTGGAGGCCACTTCCTCTGCCACATTCTTTACACGCAGCACTTCTGCATAAAAATGGCTCAGGCCCATATCCAGGTTGTCTGGTACATTGATGGAAGAATAGATCCCATCCCTTACAGAAAACCTCATGGAAGCCGCAGCCACGGGAAATCCCATATGCGCCATGTATACCGCTACGCCAAAGGATTTCATGAATGTGGATTTGCCCGCCATATTGGCCCCGGTGAGGAAGAGCATATTGGTTTCCCTGTTTAGCGTGAGGTCATTACCAATGGCTTTATCAAGTCCCGGATGCCGGCAATCCCTTACGGAAATGATACGGGCATCCCGTGGTAACGCTTCCGCATACACGAATCCTTTCTCCCGGGCCACATCCGATACGGCCATGCAAACATCTATCAGGTAGATCAGCTGTAGAAATGCTTTCATTTGATCGTGCAGCACATTTCTCAACTGGTGATCATAATTGGCCACCCGGATCCCGTTGAAAGAACCTTCTTTCACGGGATCCATGAGCCAGGTCAGCTTTTCATGGCTATACAATTGGTGAAAAGCTGCCAGTTCTTCCTTAAGCGGACTATCTTGTTCATCTATTTGCTTAAAGAACGAATGCCATTGCCGCAACAGACTGACCGTAGTGTAGAATCCTTTATTGAACAACTGGTATTCCTGCATTAGCCCCATCGCTTTCAGCGATCTTCTTCTCGTTACCTGCAAGGCATTGCTTACCCATCCCTGTCCACCACCTGAAAGCAGGTATGTTTCCATCACGCCAAAATCATCGGTATCTACCGGGAAGGCATATCCTTTTTCCTGGAAATACCGAAACAAAGCGCTTCGTTTATTGATGGCCTTCTCATCGGTAAGCGGATGATTGAACATGCGGTCCATCAGCAATGCGCCTCCATGTGTACGGGTCTGGTTGAAGATGCTGTACAGCGAATTGCTCTTGTACCTTCCCCTGATATTGAGATCGTCCAGTGTTTGATTGTCTGCAATGAATGCCATACTTGATTAATTGTTAAGTCCCTGCTTCAGGATATCGATGATACCCTCATTATTGATGATCACCATTCCATGCCTGTCTTCCGTAATACCTCGCTCCAGCTTGTAGGTGTACACCGGTTTCTGCTGGTCCATTTTGGTAGGGAGGTACATGAAATTGATATTCGCATGGTTTGGTTTCAATGTATCGCCTGCTTCCATGATATGCGTACTCACCACGAACATGCAATTGGTCTTCCGTGCAAAAGCACCGGTGATGGCCACTGTGGCTTCATAGGCATCTTTCACATTGGTGCCGCGGAACAATTCATCCACGATCACGAAAATGTTCCGGTTGGCATGCAATTGTTCCGCCACTTTCTTCACACGCAATACCTCTGCATAGAAATGACTGTATCCCATATTGAGGTTATCGCTGAGATTGATGGTGGTGAACATGCCATCGCGAACAGAGAATTGCATTCTGGAAGCAGCCACCGGAAATCCCATATGCGCCAGGAAAAGCGCGATGCCTAAGGATTTCATGAAAGTGGATTTGCCGGCCATATTAGCCCCGGTCAGGAAAAGCACATTGCTGCCGGGAGTCACAGACAAATTATTGCCGATTGGTTTCTCCAGCTGCGGATGATATACATTCTCGAGATGGATACTGTGCAACTCGCGACTGATGGCTTCCGGAAAAACATATCCTTTCTCAGTAGCCACCGCAGCCACAGCGATGTACACGTCCAACGTATACAGGTGATGAAGCAAGGTGCGCACTTTATCAAGATGCTGGTAACGGAACAATCTGTCCAGAAGGGCATTATCGTCGAAGCTCAGTTTTGATCCGGGTTTCCGGTCGAATACAGACTGCCATGCTTCGGATTCCAATATTTCCAGCATCACCTGCAGATCAGGCTGATAGCCAGCCGCGCCTGCCTCCTTCACCAATTCACCGGAGAGTTTCCTCAGCGTATGCGATACCTCCACCAGTGACGACACGCCTTTGGCCAGCAACTGGTATTCCGTATCGGATCCGATCAGGGTCTTGAATTTCCTTTCCAGTGTATTGCTTTCATGTGCGAGTTGACTTCGCTCATCCGTATTGCTGAGGTATTGTTCGATTGCATCGAACTGATCACTCCGGAAAGGGAACGACTGCCTGCGTTGCTGGAAATATTTGATGATACCCGCACGACGGTTGATGGCATCTGTATCAGAAAGAGGATAGCGGAACATTTGTTCCAGTTGTTCCGCTCCCCCTCTGGAACAGGTACGGTTAAAAATGGAATAGATGGATTGTTTTCCTCTTTTTCCGAAAATGTTCAGATCGTCCAGCGTTTGTTTATCTGTAATGAAGTTCATAGTATGATCGATCGATGATAAAGTTCTATCTGCCTCTTCTCCTGATCCAGATCAGCAGTCCGCAAACCGCCAGTACTGCAGGGAATACCCATTTCAGGAAAATATCGCTCAGCTTCCAACCGGATTCACCCACTTTGAGTGCTTTGTCCGGCATCGGAGGGCGGCGCATATCTATCGGTACTTCGCCGTCAGACAACCAGCTGAAACCACCATTGATGAGATAGAAATTTCCAGCTGGCAGATCTTTTCTCGACATTCCCAGCTCTCCGTTGCTGAGCCAGTCTGCATCACCCGTTACGAGGATCTTTTGCTCTTTTCCATTTATTGTTCTCGACAATGCAGCAACAGTTGGAATGGGTTCCATCTTTTCAACCGCGGGATTGAACACGGCTGAATCATCCACAAAATCTGTGGTCTCCGTTTCATTCCAGCTACCTGTTGAATCGGATGTGAAGAGGGTGGTAACCTTGAAGCCTTTGCTGCTGTCTATCTGCAATCCGCCGCTGGTGGGCATTGTAAGCAGGGCTTCCCTCTTGAGCATATAATCGAAATAGTAAGAAAATTTGGTAGCGGCTTTGGTGGGTTTCAGGGTAAGGAGTTGCGGCTGGTATTTCTCAGAAGGTTTTACCAGCGTTCCTTTCAGGAAGCTGACGCCGAATTGTTCTGTGAAACTGTTCATCACTTCCTGACGGCCAGGCTCACCCGCAATGAGCATGTTACCACCGCGATCAATGTATTGCTGCAATATTTTCTTTTCATCATCATTCAGCACGCGTTTGGGCTCAGCGATCATGAGGATGCGGATACTGTCAGGGATTGGCTGGTTAAGTACAATATCTGTGAAATCGAAGCCCTGGTTGATGAGTGCATGACGGAATGTTTTTTCCTGCGCAAACATCTTGTAGCCCCTGTCGAAAGGATTATTGCTTTCCCTTTCACCATGTCCGCCGAGAAACCCTACTGTAGGCAGTTTTTCCGTCAGGCGTTTGAATGCTGCGCTGACCTCTGCTTCTGAAGGAAAACGTTGCGGATCGTCGAAGATGCGGAGGAAAGTTTTTTGTCCGTTCTCTCTTTCCAGTAAACGAACGAACCGGAACATTTCAGGCTGCAGGTTCACCTGGCCGGAAATGGCGCTGTAAGGAAGGATAGGAAACCTGAAGTCCTGGATCTTTTGCAGTGTATCCATCCTTTCTTTATCGTTAAGCGTTGGATATTGCTTATCCAGGTGTTCATTCTTCGCTTTGTGATAATAGTAGATGTATTTCATTTTGATATCCGGTTTGAAACGGATATAGCGACCAAAGTTGTAGCTCACATCCCATTTGTAGGAAGATGGCAGGGCCGAGTAGGCATTCTCCTCCAGCATATTGGTATATGTAGTAACAGTGAGGCCTCCATCAAGTTTGGCTACGATATCCTGGCTGGCGCGATTAAGGGTATTGGTTTTGGTGCGCGTTACATCCAGGTATCCCATCAGCTTGGGCTTGGAGCTGAAATAGCCGATAAGCATGGCAATCACAAACACTGTTGCATACCTGCCGAAATTGGCGATCCAGGTACTGCGCACTCTTCCTGTATGGAGTTTGAGAATGGTGAATGCGATGAACATACAGATCACCACCAGGAAATAGAGCAGGTCTTCACTGGTGATCATACCGGCAATGAATGTATCTGCGCGGCCTGAGATGGCCAGCCAGTAAGTGATATCACGAACGAATTCTATTTCCTGTCCAACCGTTTTCACATAATTCAATACAGCCAGTGTGGCCAGTGTTCCCATCGCCGCAACAACGGTATAAGAAGTGAGCGAGCTCATGAACAATCCCACTGCTGCATAGGCGCAGATGAGCAGGTACAAGCCGAGCATTCCGCAAAGGATCAGGGGCAGATCCCTGTGCTCGATAGTGATGGCGGCATAAGCGCTGAATACGCCGAGGATGAGCATCAGCACCAGGCCGAAGATCATGAGCGACAAATATTTTCCGAGAATGATCTGGTAATTGGTAAGCGGTGAGGAATAGAGCAGTTTGATACCGCCATTCCCATACTCACGGCTCATCACTCCCATGGTGAGAAGCGGAATGTAGAGATAGAGATAGGTTTGCACGTTGGTGAACATTCCCATCATTCCTCCAAATGTATTGGGAGTAAGTGCATAAAGGCTCCATCCCAAAGATTGCTGACGGACGAATCTTTCAAAGATGCCCGTGAAACCAAGCGCTACCTGGAATGCGAAGATCACCAGTATCAGCCAGGCCACAGGGGAATAAAAAAGTTTTTGCAGTTCCGTTCTTGCTATTTTGAAAATCGTTTTCATCACAAATATTTTTTTTATTAAGGTTCAGAGGCTTGCTCTGCCTGCTACTTTCTTTTCTTGCTGAGCTCTGCGAAAATGGTGTCGAGCGAATTCTTTTCGAGATTGATCTCCATCAGTCGCCAGTTATTGGTAACACTGGCCGCCACGATCCTTTCGGTTACTTCAGTGGCATCGCTGAACTGGATACGGAAACGGGTGCCGCCAAGGTGGTCTGCATTGATCACACCGGGAATGGCTTTCAGTGCATCAGGAGAAGGCGTAGCCATCAGTGATACTACCAGTGTGTTGGGCATGATCTGGTTGTCGAATTCATCCAGTGTGCCGGAGAACACAACATTGCCTTCATTGATCATCCAGATATTGTCGCAGAGCGCCTGCACTTCCTGCAGGATATGCGTGCTCAGTACTACAGTCCTTTCTTCTGCGATCTCGCGGATGAGGTTACGTACTTCGAGGATCTGGTTGGGATCGAGCCCATTGGTAGGTTCATCCAGTACCACAAAATCGGGCTTGTGGATGATGGCCTGCGCAATGCCCACGCGTTGCTGGTAACCGCCGGATAAATTCCTGATCAGTCTTTTGCTGAAATGGCTGATGCCAACCTTGCTCATCACTTCATCAATGGCTGGCTTCACGGCTGTGGGTTTCATCAGCCTGATATTGGCGCAATGCCGGAGATATTCTTCAACAGTGAGATCGGTCTGAAGCGGTGGTTGCTGGGGAAGAAAACCGATATGGCGTTTTGCTTTCACGGGTTCATTGCGGAGGCTCACACCCTGGATATACACTTCTCCCTGAGTTTGTTTGATCACTCCGCAGATGATGTTCATGATGGTGGATTTACCAGCGCCGTTGGAACCGAGCAAACCGTAAATACCATTACGGGTAAGCTCGAAATTGATGTCTTTGATGGCCCATTGCACACTGTACCGGTGGCTAAGGTTCTCCACTTTCACGATGGATGCACTCATTTGCTTACTGATTTTTGGATAAAAGAATAGTGATATGAAGCGCAGCGGTAAGGCCGCGCTTCATTTTATAAAGCAGGTAATTGTTACTAGTTGGTGTATCCGCCCTTGACGATCACATCCACCACTTTACCCAAACCGGTGAGGCGATGCAGCTCTTTGCTCACGCCATCCACTATCACCTGGTTGCTGATATCGTACACGATGAATGTGCCGTCTTCCAGGCCCACGCCAATGGAATTGCCATTGTCATGCGCTGTGATGACGTTTATCTTTGATGGGGTTGTTGCATATTTTACTACCGGCGCACCTGTTCTTGCATCGTAATACCAGAGCTCATCATTGTTGCTTCCTCCCGTGAAGAAGAGATAATCCCTCGGCTTCACTGCCGTGAACTTCGATTGCGCTGTTACTACACTGTTACCCTGAAAAGGTACCCGGGTTCCGGGAGTGATCTTTGGGAATACGCCGTCAGAATTGAACTCGAAGGTTTGCCAGTACAAATTGTTATCATCAGGACTGCGAAGGATGAGGGCTCCGTCCATGAAATTCCATCCGTCGTTGAAAGTGCCGCCCCATACGTATTGCCAGTTACCCATGCGTTGCAGTGAAGTGTAATTGGCAGGATAAGGCACTTCAGGTACAGGAAAGGTATCGATGGCAATGGCCGGATTGCCCATATTCGGAACATATGTGCGTAACCTGAGCAAACGGTTTCCGGTTTTTTCGTAAAGGATGCCCCAGCCGCTCATGGTGGTCCAGGTATCCCAGATATCGCCCACTTTCAATCCTCCGGTAATATACAGTGGCGTAGATACCCAGGGAATGGCATAAGGCAGTGCGTTCTGTGGCAGCACACGCGCATATACATTTCCGTTATGATTCACCATGAAATCGGTAGTCGGGAAAAATCCGATATCAACAGGTTTGAAATCAGTTGGCGGTCCCTGTGTGAACACATTCTTCGCCACCAGTTTCTTTTTGAGGGTATTCGCATCCAGTTCGATGGGGCCCTGGCCGCCATTCTGCAATACGTACATCCCTCTTCCACCTGTTACATAATAATCGCGGATCTTCACGGGGTCACTGCCCATGCTTTCGCCATCATTGAAGGCTTTGTACAGACCAGTATAATCGAAATAGGTGGTGCCAGCTACACGCACGTGCGCCAGTTCGGATTCGCCATCCTTTTCATACAACAGGCCCCAGCCGGCGCCGTATGGTGAAGTAACGTTCAGGTTCACCTGACTGGCAGCGGGAAACTGAATACCAGACCTCTTATCCTTCATGTAATAGTAAGCTGAAAACTGCCCAAGCTCCTGCCCAACATATTTGAGAATGGGCTCATCGGAAACCTGTTTGCCATTGATGAACCAGGCATGCTCAAATTCCGTGGTATCATTGGGATTGCTCCAGGTACGCATGGGATACACTTTGATAGTGTCTTTCAGGAATGCATTATAGCTATAGGTGGCATACCGGATAGTTACGGAATTGCCATAGTCGTATTTATAATTCCCTTTGTCTTTTATGCAGCCGGGAAGAAAGGATATTACCAGGCCTGCCGACAATATTTTGGTGATCATATTTTTCATCAGTGATAATATTTATTAGGCCTAGCCGGCAATTGGAATAGTGGATAACATATCGGAACCATCATCTTCCAGTACTGGGGTTCCTGCATCTTTCATCTGGATGAGGAAGTATTTGAAGCGCTTGATCAGTTCCGTTTTTTCTGTATCTGATTTCTCACTCAGGTCGCCCACACCTGTGAACTCCATGAATTTCCTGAACTTCCTTTCGGTGTAAACGCCCAGATAGAAGCGGTCCATATTGCTATCCCACCAGCTGGGTTTTGTAACCATATCATTGATGCGGAAGATCCTCCTGGCATAAGTGGTTTGACCGGGCTGCACATCACTGGTGCTGGCGATATCGATAGCCAGGAGATATGTGGTGGTGGCCAGTTCCGGCGATTTTTTGATGGTGAGATAAGCAGTATCGATTGCAAGCCCCTGCCTGAAATCGAAACTTGCCGGTAATGAATAGTGTTTGGCTTCGGCCGTTGTAACCTTCGGGTCTACCTTCAATTGATATTGCAGGTTGCCTTCAGGCATGGTGCCGATCAATCGCAATGGCAGGGCCAGTGTTACTTCTTCCTTACCGGGATAAAAGAAGAAAGAAAGATTGGTGGTATCTGCCAGTGAATTGGTGAACTGGATGTAGTGGCCTGACTTGTAAACATCCATATTTTCCTTTTTACAGGAGATGAATACTGTAATCAGTATGCTGTAAAAAATATAAGATCGTTTCATGAGCAAATTCATTGTCGGTTAGAAATTGGTTTCCGAATCTGGAATGGCCAGTACGAACCGGTTGTCCATGGGAATGGTCTGTGTTTCCACCTGCAGCGATCTGTCCAGCCGCTTATGCTGAAAGATCACCTGCCCTTCCAGCAGGAATTCGCGATGGAATTCATCGAACAACTCTTTGTAGAAGTCGCCGGGCACAGTACTGCTGAAAGTGGTGGTGCGACCTCTTGCATTGCGGATCTGATTCAGCACGGTCAGTGCCTCATTTGTTCTGCCTGCTTCGAAAAGTGTTTCGCTGTAGATATAATAGATCTCACTGAAGCGAAGAACAGGGATAATGGAATTCTGTTCTTTTCTCCATTGCCAGGTGGAGAGGTTCTCATTCCATTTGGCGGAGGTATATTTCGCTTCGTCGATAAGATTTCTCCTGTAGTCTCGCTCGGTGGGTGGCATATACTTATTCACTTCAGACCTGGACACTGCGAAATCATACCAGCTGGCTTTGGTGGTTACAAAATATTCGATCAGTCTTGTATCATAGAAAGCCAGGATCACATCGTCCACCAGCTTCGAGTATTTGTTCTCTCCTTTCGATTCGGATTCATTGGTGAAAGCCCACCATTTCAATCTTCCTGCAGGACTATAGGTCTTGTACAGGAATTCGGCTTTCTTCAGGGCATTTTCCCTGTCGCCATTATAGAGGTACACTCTTGCCAGCAGTCCCTGAATGGCCACATAGTTCATCCGGTGCATCCTGAAATTGAAGAAGAGGCCGCCCTGCGTCTGGCTGCTGCCGGAGAGCAGCGACTGCAGCTTCTGGCTCATTGCGCTGCGATTGGTGATGGTATCATTCCTCACCACCAGCTGTTGTGCATCTTCCAGGTCTTTGATCACATTTTTCATTACAACGTCCACCGTTGAAGGCGCCGTTACATAACTCGGATAACTAAGCTGATAGGGAATAGCATTTACGGTCCTGTTCTTCATAGGCGCCGGTGCAAATAATTTCACCAGTTCAAAATGCAGCAGGCCGCGCAGGGCTTTGGCTTCACCGAGAATGAGATCCCGTTCCACGCCCTTGAGCGGGAAGATCATGGTATCAGCCTTTTCTATTTCGGTTATGATCTTGTTGCAGTTGGCGATGGTATTGTAAGCAGCAGACCAGATCCCGGAGAACATTCCTTTCACATTATCGTCATCCCAGTTATAGCCCATAACCTGGTACATATCGCCGTCCACCGTATTGCGGTCGTACTCCTGTCCCATCGCAGATGCAAGTCCCCAGCTAAGTGGCTTGCCATATAGTTGATAGCCTGAGGCCTGCTGGTAAACTCCATTGAGTGCAATCCGGAATCCGTTTGCATCTGCAAATAATTTATCGTCACTGAGATTGTTCTCGGGATGAACATCAAGCCATTTCTTGCAGCCTGTGCAGCAGAGGGCCACAGCCAGTGAAACGTAAAGTATTGATGATAATTTTCGCATGTTGTTTCGGTTTATAGTCCCACAGTTAAAGAGAAATCGAATGATCTCGCAAAAGGATAGCTCAATCCCCTCTCCTGTTTTACAGTAGAGATAGTGGCGAGATTATTGGTGCTGAGCTGCGCACGAAGCATGCTCAGGCCAAACCTTTTAAGCATATCAGGTCTGAACTGGTATCCGAGACTGAGTGAGTTGATGGTGATCACATTGTAATCCTGGATGAACCTGGAAGTGGGCCTGGTGGCCATATTGCGCTCCTTGATGTCTTTGAGTGCAGTGATATCACCGGGTTTGATCCAGCGTTGCTGCAGCACCCTGCGGTCTGTGTTCCTGTTGTAAAGATCAACGGTTTCCACTTTATCGCGCAGTGTTTCGTTGTATTGCTGACCACCGGATTCATACAAGCAGGAAGTGAAAAGGGTGAAGCCCTTATAGCTGATATTGAGCCCGAAAGCGCCCGTAATATCAGGAGCAAGGTCACCGATGATCACCTGCTCGGCAGCTTCCCAGTCGTAAGTGACAGTGCCATCAGCTTTAAGGAAAATCTCTTTTCCATCCATCGGGTTGATGCCGAGTGATCGCATACCGAAAATGGAAGTAAGTGATCCGCCGGGAACATATTTCGTATGCGCCCTGCTGAACTGGTCTTTTTTGGAGGGATCGGTAGAGCTCCATTGATTGTAACCATCATATTGTGCATCCACACGTTTGTTGTATTCCTTGAGCGATTGTGAAATGTCGAGGATCTTGTTCTTATTGTGGCCCAAATTACCATACACGGCAATGATCACATCTTTGGTCTTGTAAACATCTGCGCGCAACTGGATCTCCACACCCCTGTTGAGGATGCGGCCGATATTGTCCTTGTATTTGGAAAAGCCGGATGAAGAAGGGAGATCCACATCGTTTACGAGGTCGATGGTTTCCTTATTATAGAAGTTGATATTGAAATTGAAACGATCGTTGAGCAATCCCACGTCGAAGATGAGGTCTTTGGTGCGTGTTTTCTCCCAGGTCAGGAGGGGGTTGCCCAGTCCCATCAGGGTAGCGCCCACACCAGTTCTGTACCAATCGTTCCTCAGCGCGAACATATCTTTTGCTGCATAGGGCGGGAAATTGGTCTTACCCAATTGTCCGATATTGGCCGTAACACGCAGCCTGCTGATGATCTTGTGATCGCGGAGGAATTTGTACTTGTGGATATTCAGACCGGCTCCGAGCGACCAGAAAGGTGCGATACGTTTTTCTGTACCGAATTCCGAAGATCCGTCGAGACGTGCAGAAACGTCGGCCAGGTAGATCTCATTGAAGGAATAGTTCAATGCGATAAAGGACCCGAAGTTACGGGTATGATTATCCGAAAAACCAGGTTTGAGCGCTATTTTGGCTGCAAATGCGGGTGAATTTTGTGAGCCTGAAGGAAAGCCTGTATACGTACTTTGTTCTCCGGTACTTTTAACCTCGTCCGTATTAATACCGGCAGAGAAGTTCATATCGTGCATTCCGATCCTGTTCATGTAATTGGCGAAGAGCTTGGTAGCAATGGCCGTTCTTTCAATCCTGTTCAGCCTTAGTTCTCCGATCTCGCTTTGGTTGAGACCGTAACCGGTAAGGTACCTTCCGGACACAGGATCAGTGAACTTCTCACTTTCATCTGTGTTCTTGGTGATCGCCAATTGCCCGCGGAGGTTGAGTTTGGGAAGGATGCGGTACACAAGTGAAAGATTGTTCACAAGGTTATTATACCCTGTTCTGTCGAAGTTTTTGGTATTATGCACTTCATACAGGGGATTCAGCAGATTGAGCTCGCTGCTACCACTGTGCCAGAGATTTGTCTGGAACAGGTAATTTCCATTCCTGTCAACCATCTCATCATAGGGTGCTTTCCAGGTATAATCGCTGAACACGCCGTAAGGTGAGTTGGTGGCTTTCACTACATCGTAGTTGATATCATTGCGCACCTGGAATTTGGTGGTACGGTATTCGAATACGAAGCCTGCGCCCATGCGTTCACGGCTGGATTTCTTCATCACGCCATTCTGTTTGTCGTAGCGCAGAAGAGCATTGAATCGGATCTCGTTGGTTCCACCGTCGAAGGAGAGAGCATGTTTCTGACTGAACTCATTGGTGAGCGGTTGTGAGATCCAGTCAGTATTGATGCCCCGGAGGATCTGATTATTCTTCTTGATGTATTCATTGTGCAACTGGCCCATTTGATTGGGATTGTCACTTTCAAAGAAACCTGCAAGTTTTTCCGCTTCCAGTTTTTCCGAAGCGTTCATCAGGTTATAGTCGGAAACATCCGGTAATGTAAGGGTGGAAACGAAATTATAATTCACCCTGATCTTACCGGGCATGGGGGCTACCGTTTCGATCACCACCACTCCGTTTGCTGCGCGTGAGCCATAGATGGCGGTAGCAGCGGCATCTTTGAGGATGGTGATGGATTTGATACGGGTTGGATCGAAGTCGTACACCCTTTCGGCCGTTACCTCAAATCCATCCATGATGAAGATGGGAAGATTGGGATTATTGGTGAGGGCAGCCTGCGACACATCGATATTGTCCAGGGCTTTCACCCCGATACCAGAACGCCCGCGGATATAGAATTTAGGCATAGTATTGGGGTCCGATCCCATGATATTGTTCATTTCAATCCTGAAAGACGGATCGAACACCTGCAATACATCTATCACGTTGCGGTTGCTCACTTTCAGGATCTGCTCACGATCTACTCTAACCGAATTACCGGTAAAGCTTTCCTTTTTGAGATTACTGTATCCTGTGACTACCACATCTTTCATGGCAGCTTCGGAAGTTTTCAGCACGATCCTCACGGGTTTTGACGGATCAATAATTTTGAACTCCTGTGATTCCATACCAATATAGGAGAACAGGAGGGTTTGTTTTTCTTTTGCATCGATGCTGAAATTGCCCAGGTCATCGGAAGAAACGCCGATGGAAGTTCCTTTCACACGAACACTTACACCTGAAAGGGGTTTGCCATCTTCGGCCAGTACCCGTCCTTTCACGGGATCGGCTTCCGGCTCGGGCTCTTCAATCACTACAGGTGCAGGCTGGATGCCTTCAGACAATGCGCCGGCTTCATCCTCCTTGCTGTAGAGGACAATTGTTTTATCCAGAATCCGGTAAGTAAGGGGTTGATTACTGAACGCAATGTGAAGGAATTCCTGCAATGGCATATTGTTGGCTACAATGCTCACCCGGTGGGTGTTCTTAAGCAGTCTTGCATTGCCGAATACGCCAAAGCCTGTCTGCTGTTTGATAACGCTGAACAGTTTGGAAAGGGGCACATCTTTCCCCTCGTAAGTAATGGTTTGAGAATGAGTGGCTGCACAAAGATGGAGGCTGCCAATCAATAAAAGCAGGGCTGTGAGTTTCATCGCAATCAGTATTGGTTTCTGAATGAGGCGATGCCGGCTTCTTTCAATGCCCGGTGGCGCTACCGGGTTGGAAAAGGCAACAACATCCCGGATACAAAAAGCAGTTTTTTGCATACTTTTGCATTAGTTATGGTTAATAAAAAATTCTCCTCCATTGAATTTGGATTAGCCTGACGAATTCGCCGGAAGCAGGTCAGAGCGCTTCCGGTTTTTCATTACAGGCAATCATTTTTTTGCAATGTCAAGTTGTGGCGCTTGTGCAGCACCGGAACATTAAAAATTTGCTAATTAGAGTACCAGGATGAGGTATGGTTATTGAGGCAATACAACTATTTTTCTTCCGCTTGTAACTTTGAATTGAACGCCTGCCACTTCCAGTGCCGTCAATACATCCGCGAGGCTCATATCCCTTCTGAGGTCACCAAAGAATTCTATTTCAGGAACGGCTTTTTCATACACTACTTCTATATTGTACCATCGTACCAGCTGGTTCATCGCGTCCCGGGAGCTCATACCGGTAAAATTGAAAAAGCCATTCTTCCAGGCCAGTACCTTGTCTTTATCGATATCGTTCAATACCAGTATTCCGGAGCTATTCTTGTTTTTCGTTTGATCCTGTGCGTTATCTGTGATCACGCCCTGCTGTCCGGGTACGAGGCTCACTGCCTTTTCGGGCTTCACCTCACTGATCACCGATTGCGGACAATGCCAGCAGGATGTGTCAGTTGTCTTGTAAAGCTTCACGGCACCTTCCACCAGCGTGGTAGCCATGGTGGCTTCATCAGTGTAGGCTTTCACATTGAACTCGGTGCCTGTTACTTCCACAACTGCCTGGTTATTCACTTTCACCTTGAATTTTTTCCTGGCATCTTTGGCTACATCCATGTAGACTTCGCCGGTAACTTCCACTCTTCTTTCTGCGCCGGCAAAGAATGTGGGATAAGTGATGGAACTGGCGGCATTGAGCCATACCTGTGTGCCATCGGGCAACATCACTTTGAACTGTCGTCCCCTGGGTGTGGTGATAGTATTCCAGGCGGGTTGCGCTCCTTTGCTTCCGGCTGCATTGTATGCGATGCGGCCATCCTGTAACGTGATATCAGCTCCAAGCTGACTGGCTACCAGTCCATCCTTCAAACTGTCGAGCAATATTTTCCGGCCATCAGCCAATGTAAGAACAGCGCCATCTGTACCTGGTTGGATATCTGCATCGAGGCTTTGGGCATAAGGCTGACGGTAATCAACCGACGGCCGCCGCTGTGTCCAGAGGAATATACCCGCTGCCACCAGTATCAGCACTGCTGCTGCAATATTCCAGGTACGCCTGCGGTAGATCAGATGAACAGGGGCCGGCAAATACTCTTCAGGATTCATCTTCTCCCGCACCTGCTGCCAGATGCGGCGCTCCTGCACAAGGTCCCTGGACTTTCCTGCATCCACGGAATCCCACCAGGCATCCAGCTGTTCTATCAGCACATCATCTTCCGGCAGGTCTTTCACCAACTGGAAAAAAGTTTCCGTCTCCTGTTCCGTACTTTCATTTGAAACAAGCTTCTTGAACAACTCCTGGATTTCTTGCCTGGGAACGGACATGCCGGCATATTTCTACTAATGACGACAACTAATTCTCCTGGTAGTATCGCATCAGCAGATTTTTTTTAAAGATTTACAAAAGGAGAAATATGAGCAGCCCTGCAAGACTGTCTTTATAATGCGTACGCAGGAATTCACGAATGGAATCCAGGGCGATGGACATTGTTTTCTTGACAGTTGCGGGCGATATATTCAGCTGTTGAGCAATTTCGTTGTACGATAAACCTTCTTCGCGGTGCATGAGGAAGATGCGCTGACGCGCGGGACTGAGCTTACTGATGGCCTCACGCCAGATGCGTGCCGTTTCTTCGCTCATCAGCTTATGGTCCGATACGGGACGCGAAGAAAGAATGACCATATCTGCGTGATAGGCCAGCATCAGTTTCTTTTTCCTGGCTGTAGTTTTAAAATAATCGAGTGCTTTATTGCGGGCGGCAGTGCGAAGGAATCCACCCACATTCTGGATCTGCTCCAGCCATTCCCTGCCGGACCAGAGTTTCACAAAGATGTCCACCACCAACTCTTCGGCAGTCTCCGGACTCTTCACAAGGCTCTCCATATAAGCATATACCCTGGGCCAGTATTGCTCATACAGCTCGTTAAAAGCCTGTTCGTCTCCACGGGAAATACGATATAGCAGTTCGGTTTCGTTTTGCATCAGAGCTCAGATATCGTCGGGTTAATTTGCAATTTAGTGTTTTCGGCAACAGTATCTGATGTAGACCTTCAAAAAAAGCGAACATGGTCACCAGACAATCATGAACCGGTGGCCAGCCATCGACAGTAAGCAGCCCATCTTTGGACAGTTATTGACTGCCCATACCTGTTGTTCAGTTTTTCTATTTCCTCTTGCAATTGCATTTCGGGCAAATGTTTTGCCAGCGCCTGCAGATCGATGCGCATCAATGCTTCTTTGGTGAAAGTCCGTTTGGCATCGCTGAAGGTAATGCTCGCCAGGAAATCCTTTGCAACAGCGGAATTCAGCAGCACCCAGGTATAAACTGCGTAGTCCGGCTCATCAAATCCCAGCATATAACAGGTATCATCCAACATGAGCGGTTTTCCATTTTGCGGCAATACAAGTGCAAAGCGGAATGATTTGTACAATCCTGATATAGCCACTTTGTAAGGCTTGAAAGAATAGTCGCCAATTCCGAAGATGGAAAATGCCGGTTTGTTTTTATAAATCGATGAACGACGGTTCAGGAATAACTGGCGGTGCTGTTGCAGGTAATCCCAGGTGGCCGGATACTGACGGATGAAATCTGTGTCTGCTCCGGGTCTATGCTGGGTAACAATGGTGAATTTCCGAACGGAGTCCACCAGGTCCTGTTGCAGATCGGAGCTTTTGAGCAATCCGAAAACCAGTTCATCTTCCAGGCGAATGGTTTGTTGCAGGGCATTCCGGTAATCCTGTCCGGTTTTCTCCAGTTCCATCACCAGGGAGCAATCATGCTTCAGGCCCTGCCGCCATTCCAGTGGCGATTTCCCCTCTATATAACGATGCTGAATATACGAATCTGTGTTTGAAACGAACTTTTCTTCCACCCAGCCGAATGCCAGCCCTGTTTCTTCCGGTCTGTAGAAACTTCTTTGAGTACAGGTAAAGTCTGCTTCACTGTTCAGCTTACAGGAAAACAAAGAGGCTTCAGCTTTCACTTCAAATTCCTTCAGGCTGTTGATCTGGTATTGCCGCATTTCACCAATGCTGAACCGCAGCCTGTATTGCTCCAACAGGATATTCCTGATCACGGAATTTTTTACCAGCAATGTCATCTGCCCGGAAAAACCGTGAAAGGCCTTCAGCAGCATCAGCGTGATATTCTCTGCAATATCGAAATTGCCTTTGCCTGTAACGGCGGCAATACCATCCTGCTGTTTGAAGTTGGATTTCTCCGGCAGGTTGGAAGATGCCATGCTGCCGAGCATCGCATTGGTGACCCAGGGAGGATTACCGATGATCAACAAAGGTTGCTGATCATTCAGCACCAAAGTTTCGAAGTTGAAATCGAAAACATTTCCATGGTGTAAATAGATGGCTGGTTTGTTCAAATCAGGTTGCCCGAGATAGAGATCGATAAGGGAGAATTTAGTTTGCCAGAGATATGGCTGATGAATATCCAGACCATGCACTTCCCTGATGCAGGGAAAGGTACGGATAGCTGCAATGATGAAATGCCCCTTGCCGCAGGTTGGCTCAACCAGGATACCAGGCAGGCTGCCATTCCTGGATACCAGCTTCGTGATCTTTTCCGCCAATGCGGGTGGCGTTTGAAAATCCCCGAACTCAGCACGGTCCCTTTCAGTCTTCACTTCCTCTCCGGAATCCAGGGCAGACCTGAATTGCAGCCATTCTTCCTCCCCCTTGAAGCATTGCCGGATTCCTGTAAGCGATTCCAGCTCCTCATTCACTTTGTGAAAAGAAGCCTGCTGCTGCATCCTGAGAAAGATAGTCAGCACAGCCGGGGACATATGGGCGCCAAAGACGTTCAATTGCGAACCTGACTGGTTTTATATATTTTTATCGGTACCATTCAATTCACCCTGTATGAAATCCTGCATCATTTTTCTTTTACCCTTATTCCTGACAAGCTGTATCACAAGCTCCGTGATCAAGAAAGCCGCCACAGACCGGAAGCCACAACGGATCCATCAGATCCGGGATGCATGGACAGATACCTCAGGCAATATTATAGTAAACTTCACAGCAAAACTATCGGGAACAAAAAGAAATGTACCGGTCCATCTGGTAGTGCCCGTGAATACGCTGATGAGAATTTATCTGAAGTATAATAGTGTAAAAGGGGAATTCTCTCCCGGCGAAAAGCTTTTATATGGCGTGAACCGCATTCATTCCATCCATTACAATACTTCGGATTCACTGGCTTATACACCGGAGATCGAGTACCAGCAGGAAAAAGTTCTGGAAGGATTTTATGCACCCGGTCCAACAGATAGTAATATCACACACCGGTTCAGGCTGCCCATCGATCCGGATGAATACAGGTACGAAACAGACTGGATCATGAAAAAACAAAAGCGGATGTTGTTCCTGTACCAACCCGCAATCCCTTATCAAAGCACTTATGTTCCCATCAACAATATTGCTATTTCCGTGGAGCCTTCACATAAGAGGAAATACACCCGCTACCTCCTGACGTTGGTAACTATTCCTGCAGATGTAGCCACAGCGCCGCTCCAGGGAATTGCAGCCGGGTATATGATGTTGCTGGCATGGGCTATGCGCTTTTGAGCCTGTCCTTGCAAATATTGCCGTTAATAGATAACTTCATTAAAACAAACACTGATGACTACTCCTGACAGGGAAGACATCCATCTTTTGAGCAGGCATAGTAATCTGCCTGTTGCCTCAATCCGGTCTGCATTGCGCAATTTTGTGTATAGTGGAAAGGATGCCTGGCAACAGTTCCTGAAAATATTGTTCCTGAGCCTGGGCGCCGGCTTCATGCTGGCAGGTGTGATCTTTTTCTTCGCCTACAACTGGGATGCCCTGCACAAATTTGTGAAGCTCGGTATCATCGAGGGGCTGGTGATCCTGTTTACACTAACTGCCCTGCTCATACGAAAAAATTTGCTGGTCCGGAATATACTGCTCACAGCAGCATCCGTGATGATCGGCGTTTTATTTGCCGTATTCGGGCAGGTATACCAGACTGGAGCCGACGCCTATGACCTCTTCCTGAACTGGACGCTCTGCACTCTCCTCTGGGTGATAGTTGCCGGTTTCGCACCACTCTGGCTGATCTGGCTCGCATTGGTGAATATCACGGTTCAGCTGTATCTCCGGCAAACAGGAGCCGATCTTTCTGAAATGACTGCCCCGCTCCTGCTCTTCCTGGTGAATGCCATCGGCCTGGCAGTGACACTGCTGCTGAAACATTTCGGATCAGGATCAATCCCACAATGGTTCATCATTGTTCTGGCACTGGCCGGAGCAACGGTGGCTACCATTGGCGTAAGCACAGGCATCTTTGGCAGGATGAGCATCTCTTTCACACTATTGCTGGCTGCCGTGATCATCAGCTATGCCGGTATCATTTATTATGCTTTTAAACAACAAAGCGTTTTTTTCATTGCCGTGACCGGCTTCAGTATGATGATCATCCTCTGTGCCGGCATACTGGAAATAGCTAATCCCACTACCGGTTCTGTATTGCTGGTTTGTATTTTCCTCGGAGCCGGCACCACGATGCTCATCAAATCATTGCTCACCCTTCAAAAACAATGGAGCCATGAAAAAGCAGCCTGAGATAAATGCAGTCCTGGAAATATTCCGCGCGCGCGAAGGCGGATCCTTACAGATAGATGAACCAGCACTTCTCACCGCTTACGAAAAAGCCAATGCGGACAGGTCGGGCATTGCCATCAAAGTACTTACTGTTATTGGCGGCTTCCTGGTTACCTGTGCATTTTTGGGGTTCCTCTTTTTAGCAGACCTGTACAATTCTGGTCTTGGTATGGCCATTACCGGTTTCATCTTCGTGGCCGGAGCCCTGATCGTAAAAAGAGTATATGACATATTGATACTGGACACATTTGCCGTTTCCTTTTTTATATGTGGCTGCCTCCTGATCCTGCTGGGCACCATGGAAAGCCGGATGGACGAAACGGCTGTTTCCCTGATGTTCATCATCATTTCGCTGATCTCGATGTTATTCGTTCAGAATTACATGATGTCTTTCACTGCTACCTGCATTTTACACGCGGCCATCATAGGTTTGATTCATTCCTTCCGTTACAGGAGTTATCTTCCCCTGGAATCGTATACCGGCCTGGTGATCCTCTTTTTCACTTTCTGGCTATTGGAAGAACCACGCATCGCTTCCGGCAATACCAGGCTTTCACGGCTGTACAACCCCGTTAGGTTAGGTTCGCTTGCGGCCATATTGTTCGAGGGTATCTACTTATCCAACGATGGCTGGCTGTTCCGGACAAAATATAGCGGCTGGATATCTTCCATACTCGCCATTGTCTGCATCCTTTTTTTGACCCCGAAGATCCTGAAGAGATTGGAGTTGCATCAACCTGCGGCAACTGTTATTGCATTCACGGCGGCTATCCTGACCCTGGCACCAACCTTCTGGGCTCCGAGCATTGCCATTTCACTACTGATCATCCTGCTATGTTTTTATGTGAATTACAAAACAGGGATCGTGGCCGGTATCCTGGCGCTGATCTGGTTTGTGAGTGATTTCTATTATTCGCTCAGCGCCACCCTGCTTACTAAGTCGCTCATGATGATGGGTACAGGCTTCTTCTTTCTGCTGCTCTGTTTGCTCACACACAAAAAACTGACATCAAAATGAAAAGATACCAGCTCTTCATCATCCTGCTGAACCTTGTACTGGCGCTCGGTATCTACCATTACTCCGTAATGGAAAAAGAGAAAACACTGGCAACGGGCAAACTGGTTTTGCTGGAACTGGCGCCGGTGGATCCCCGCTCACTCATGCAGGGAGATTACATGAGCCTCCGCTACGCCATTGCCAATGAGATCAATGAGAACGTTCCGCGCAAAGGTTACTACGTGATCACGCTCGATTCCGGCCTGGTAGCACGCAGACAGCGGATCCAGGCGGGGCGTCAACCGCTGAACTCCGGGGAATACCTGATCCAATATCATACTGACTCCTGGCGGCATTCCCTGGGCGCGGAGGATTATTTCTTCCAGGAAGGCAGGGCTGATACATTTGCCATCGCCAGGTATGGCGGCCTCCGGATAGATGATAAAGGGAACAGTATTCTGGTAGGTCTTTACGACGAAAAAAAGAAACTCATTCAATAGTATCAGACTACAAGTTGGTAGAACGGGAATCTCAATTCCAAACTATCGGTGATGGATATACCCAACACTTACAAAGTAGTTTTCACATTCCGGGAAAAACAGATCTTCAACAATAATATATTCTACTAGCCGAACAGGCGGCGTGTGTCACTCACCTTGAGCATTCTATCTGTACAGGTCGCCATTAAGGTATTTCAATCCGGTATCGGGGAGAATGGTCACGATCTTTTTTCCGACGCCCAGCGCCCTTGCACGTTGTAAGGCAACCCATACATTGGCGCCGCCGGTGATACCCGCACAGATACCTTCCACCCTGGTGAGTTTGCGGGCCATTTCATAGGCGTCCTCATCTGCAACTGCTACGATCTCATCTGCGAGATCGAGACGGCATATGGAAGGTACGAATCCGGCGCCGATCCCTTCCAGCCGGTGTTTGCCGGAGATCTCGCCACCGGAGAGTGCACGTACATGCAGCGGTTCTATGGCGATGCATCGTATGCCAGGCAATTCGCGCTTCATGATCTCAGCATTGCCGGAAAAACTGCCGCCTGTTCCAACACCTGTGATGAACTCTGCAATATCAGGCCCCATGGCGCGGATGATCTCAGCTGCCATTTCGTGATAGGCATTGCGATTGTCTTCATTGTTGAACTGGTCTGTCCAGAATGTATTCGGTTCTTTACTCAATTCCCTGGCCCGCTCTATCATAGAAGCGATCAGTGAAGCAGTGATACTGCCATTATGAGAAGGAAATATTTCCAGCTCAGCACCGAAGGCGCGCATGGTACGCAGTTTTTCATCCGCGAATGCATCCGATGAAACGAAATGCGCTTTGTAACCTTTCGCTGCACAGATCATCGCCAGTGAGCTGCCCGTGCTGCCTCCCGTGTACTCCACTACAGTACCGCCGGGACGCAGATCACCACGCTTTTCCGCCCCTTCGATCATCAACAGCGCCATCCTGTCTTTCATACTGCCTGTAGGATTAGCACTTTCTATTTTTACAAAAACTTCAGCCGCTCCGTGTTCCTGCAGGCGAGACAGCTTGATCAACGGCGTATTACCGATCTGTATCATGGCAAATTGTTTAATCGCGAATGCTTATTGTAATTTAATGAATTCTAACGTTCATTATTCGCTTTTCAAACTATTCACCGGATTGGCGAGTGCTGCGCGCACAGCCTGGATACTGATGGTAAGCAACGCCACCAATAGCGCTACCACTCCTGCAACAACGAATATCCACCAACTGATAGCAACACGGTAAGCAAACTGCTGAAGCCAGGTATGCATCAGCCACCAGGTGAGCGGCACCGTTAGCAGTACAGCCCAGGCAACCAGTTTGAGCAGGTCGAATGAAAGCAACGCAACTATACCGGCAACGCTGGCGCCCAATACTTTCCGGATGCCGATCTCTTTCACTCTTCTTTGTGCAGTATAGATCACAAGGCCCAGTAATCCCATGGACCCGATCACAATGGCCAGTACCGCAGCCATCGCCATGAATGCCTGTTGCTTTTCTTCCTTTTTATATTGTTGTTGAAAATCTTCATCCAGGAAAAAGTATTCCATCGGGTAGCCGCTATACACTTTATCCCAGGCTGCTTTGGCGTTTTCTATCATCCTGCCCGCTGCAATGCCTTCATACCTGACTGCAAACAGGTTCACATTGGCCATCGGGCTGAGCACAACAGCCCTGATGGATTCCTGTAGCCCATGCTGATGGTAATCTTTCAATACACCTACTACCCTTCCATCCTTACCGGAAGTAGACAATTTCTTTCCCAGTGCATTGGCCGCATTGCCCCATCCGAAATAAGCTGCAGCGGCCTCGTTGATGATGAAGGATTCTTCTTCATCAGCTTTGCTCCCCTTGAGGAAATCCCTGCCCGCACTCAATTGCAGGCCGATTGTTTTTACATAGTCCGCATCCACGGGAATGAATTCCACCGACAACGCATCTTCCTTCGATCTTCCTTCCGGATATGCGAATTGTCCATTCCATCCTGTCCGGCCCGGCACAGCATTGCAGGCGCTCACATGCTTCACGCCCGAAATACCCAGCAGCGCAGTTTTGTATACTTCTGTTCTTTCATGCCGGAGCATCCAGGGAACTTTGTTTACACTCACGAGAATGGTATTCCCCTTATCAAACCCTAATTCCCTGCTCTGCATAAATTGCATCTGTCTCCACATGATGATGGTGGCCATTATCAGTCCCGCCGAAATGATGAACTGCGTAATCACCAGTGCTTTCCTGAGCAATGCCCCGGAATTGCTTCTTCCAAAATTCCCTTTCAAAACACTGATGGGCTTGAAGCCGCTGAGCACAAGCGCCGGATAGAATCCTGCAAGAGGGATCAATATCAGTATGGTGAAGAACAGGCTTGAAAGATTTGATAATGAAATTATATCCAGCCAGGTAAATGATTTTCCTGTGAATTGATTGAACGGTTGCAGTAACAGTAAGGTAAGCAGAAGACTGATGCCTGCCGCAAACAAGCAGAGGAATGCAGCTTCAGTGAGGAATTGTAAGATCAGTTTACCCCTACTGCTGCCCAGCACTTTTTGTACGCCGATCTCTTTGGCCCGCTCAACAGATTTGGCTGTACTGAGATTGATAAAATTCAAACAGGCGATCAGCAGGATGAACAGACCAATGCCTCCAAAAAGCTTCACCATTTTGATACTGCCAACAGGACCGCCCGCAGTGGATGCATCGGAGTACAGGTAAATGTCCTGCACAGGACGCAGGCTCAGTGTGGATTTGAAGCCGGTGAACGCTACAGCTTCTTTTCCCGCTTCCAGTACCAGATTGCTGATCTTTGCCTGAGTAGCCAAAACGGAATTACTGTTTTGCAGTTTTACATAATTGTATACGTTGAGATCGAACCAGCCGGATGCGAACTCCTGTTCACAATCCAAGGGGTACATGGAACAGAAACTGGCAAAGGAACCGATCATGTCGAATTTTAGATGGGAGTTTTCCGGTAATTCGCCGAATACCCCTGTGATCCTGTACTGGACTGAATCATCCAGCACCAGCACTTTACCGAGAGCATCCACACTACCGAAATATTTTTCCTTCAGCGCTGCACTGATCACCAGGGAGAAGGGATCTTTCAGGGCTGTAGCTGCAGAACCTTCCTGCAGCGGGTAACCGAAAACGGAAAAGAAATGTTCATCGGCCAGCAATGCTTTTTCATAATAAAATGCCTGCTGATGTTTGATGATGGGCCTCCAGTTGCGGAGATACGTAAGCGATGCAATGTCAGGATAATCCGCTCTCAAATGTTTTCCCACCGGCCAACCTGCGGTGGACGTGGTTTCCGAGCCCCCATCAGGCGTGATGAGCTGGGTTTCCACCCGGCAGACGGCCGGACCATTGGCGAAACCAGCATCGAAACTGAGTTCATCCCGGGCCCAGAGACTGATCAGGAAAAAAAGGGTGATCCCCAGGATCAGACTGCTGAGACTGATCAATGTGAAACTGCGGTTCTTCCAGGTGTTCCGCCAGCTGATTCGCAGAAAGGACTTGATCATAAGAAGGTTTGGTTTAGGACAATGAAAAGATCCAACCCGTGGCTTATGGGACTGGAGCTGCCTGCCCAACCGGGCCCTGGATTAAGACGTATAAATTAATGAAATGTTACAGATTCCGGAAATCGAAGCCAGCAGGCCACGGTTAATGCCTTTTTCTTGTCTTATGACAGTTACAACCCGGTGGAACAGCGTCGATTAAAAAATTTTAACGGGGACCTGTTACCGGTATCCGGCCCGGGAAATGTAAAAAATAGTAACTTCAGACAGACGTCAATAACTCAATGAAAAAGACTAAAAATCAGTGTATGAAAAATTGCCTTTCGGCCTTATTGCTGTTCATTTCGGCATCGGTATTTGCACAGGAGACGGTGGTAGAGAAATTCCAGAAGATCGTTACCGTTCAGCAGGCGCAACAGTATATTGATGCCAATCCACAACTCAAACCGGCCCTTCTTAAACTGTCTGCCGGAAAAGATACCACCCTGATCGATAAAAGATTGCTTCGCCAGAAACAAGGCGATATCTTCTCCGTTGGATATGTAACCTACAAAGTGCTGGAAGCAAAAGAATCCATTCAGTTCCGCGCCAGCTATATCTTCCTTGACGGCGGTTCCCTCACTCCTTCTGAAATTGAATCCCTGAAGAAAGAGATCATGCAGAAGATCAATGCAGGTGAATCATGGAACGCCCTCTCTGATAAATACACTATGGACGGCAACAAAACCAAGGGCGATACCGACTGGTTCTTTGGTGAATACAGTTTCCCCAAAGAATTCCAGGATGCTGTTCAGAAACATAATAAAGGTGATGTATTCTTTCTCGATGTAGCTGATAAAGACTGGCACTATATCATCAAAAAGACTTACGACGATGATGTAAAAAAAGACATTACCGTTCTGCGCGCCAATGGCCGCTAAATAGCCGGTGAATATTCGGTGAAGAGATGGCATGATTTCCGATCATGCCATCTCTTTTTTTTAACTTACACAAAACCGATCTACATGAGAATGCTATCCCTTATCCTGGCTGGCAGCCTGTACTTCATCGCCGCAAAGTCTCAGACCAATACTGCTGCCTGGCAGGCAGATCTTCGCTTACTTCAGCAAACCATTCACAGGGATTACCCCTTCCTTTTTAAGAATATCAGCGCCGGCGCTTTTGATTCAGCCGCCGATAAACTCTACCAGGCCATGCCCCGCATGCAGGAACACGAATGCCTTGCAGGTCTCACACGCATGGTGGCCAGTATCAAATATGGCCATACGGCCTTGCCGTGGCGCGATTCCAAACTGAAATTCCATATGACGCCCATCAATTTTTACTGGTTCGCAGATGGATTGTATGTGGAAGGCGCCACCAGGGAAAATGCGGATCTTCCCGGAGCCAGGATACTGAAAGTGGAAGGCATTCCCATTGCAACCGTTCTTGAAGCCATCAAATTACTGGTCCCCTCCGAGAACAATCAGTTCTTCAAAGCCAGGGGCCTGGATTATCTCGGCATACCCGAAGCCCTGCACGCACAGGGAATTACCCAATCACTGAAGAACAGCATCAATTATACTTTTGAAAAAAATGGAAAGACATTCGATAAAACGATACCTGCGCGCGAAGCCTTCCAGATCCCCCGTTTCTATGGCTTCACCAAACCGGGAAAGGGTTGGCTAACGGCCAGGGATACCAGCAATACTCCTTCATGGCTCAGGCATCAGGACCGGATCTATTATTACGAATATTTTCCCGACAGCAAAACAGTATACGTCCGGCATAGCCAGATACAGGACGAACCAGGAAATCCCATTTCCGTTTTCTACAAAGAATTATATGGATTCATCGAAAAGAACGATGTGGAAAGACTGGTGCTTGACCTCCGGCTCAACGGCGGTGGTAACAATTATCTCAATAAACCCATCATCACAGGTTTGATCGAAACGAAAAAGATCAACAAGCCGGGAAAATTCTTTGTCATCATCGGAAGAAGAACTTTCTCCGCCTGTCAGAACCTGGTGAATGAATTCTCCAATTACACCAATGCCGTGTTTGTGGGTGAGCCCGGTTCGGAAAATATCAATTTCTACGGAGATAATAACCGCATCACACTACCCAACACACAAACCACCGTATTATTGTCATTCGCCTGGTGGCAGGATAAACCCCAATGGGAGAACGCTCCCTGGCTGGCACCTACCATTGCAGCCGACATGAGCTTTTCCGATTATCAACGAAACAATGATCCTGTACTCGAAGCCTGTCTTGCACATAATGAACGCAATACCATAACAGATCCGATGGAAAAACTAAAACGTTTGTTCATGACCGGTAAAATGAATGAGGTGGAATCAGAGGCAAAGAAAATGGCGCAGGACCCATCTTTTCGTTATATCGATTTTGAAGGAAACTTTATAGATGCCGGCCGCATGTTCATCAACAGGAAACAACCTGAAGTTGCCATCCGGATCCTGGAAATGAATACAAGGATCTTCCCTGCCTCCATCCGCTCCTGGCAAGGATTGGCAGAAGCTTACCTTACAGCCGGTGAAAAAGACAAAGCCCTGCGGGCTTACCAGAAAATAAAAGAATTGAAAACAGGAAACTGATACGATCTATGGATGCCATCAGCACAGCAGAGAATTTGTTATTGCCTTTCAGATCCGCGCTGGGAGCAGATTATGAAAAATACAGGAACCACGTGCTCCGTGTTTTCCTGAACTGCATGATACTTGATCATGTCCCGGCCAACCAGGAACGCTACGCCATTGCAGCCGTTTATCATGATATCGGTATCTGGACGGACCACACCTTCGACTACCTGCAACCCTCTATCAGACAGGTCGAAAAATATCTTTCAGAAAATGGAAAACAGGAACTCATTCCGGAGATCAGTGCAATGATCTACTGGCATCATAAGATCAAACCCTATCAGGGAGAGCATGAGCAAACAGTGGAAGTTTTCCGTAAAGCTGACTGGATAGACGTTTCACTGGGCCTGCTTTCATATGGAGGCGATAAGAAAACGATGGCATCGTACAGAAGCCAGTTTCCCAATCGCGGCTTCCATTTCTTTCTGGTGAAACAGGCTTTTAAGAATTTTCTGAAACACCCGTTGAACCCGATCCCGGTTTTCAAAAAATGAGCAGGCTGTAGCAATGGTTCCTCTTAATGGAACTGCGCCGCTTCTGTGCTATCAGCCATTGCAACAGTGGAAGCCTTGCCCTGCTGGATCACATTCTGCACAGCATCGAAATAACCTGTTCCCACAAAGCTCTGGTGCTTCACCGCTTTGAAACCATCATCCTGCAAGGCAAACTCCCGTTGCTGTAATTGAGAGAAGCCCGCCATTCCTGATTCCTTGTATGCTTTCGATAATTCGAACATCGACGTATTCAATGCATGGAAGCCAGCCAGCGTAATGAACTGGAAACGGTATCCCAATGCAGCCAGGTCTTCGCGGAAGGTTCGCATTTCAGACTCACTGAGATGCTTAGCCCAGTTGAAAGATGGGGAGCAGTTGTAAGCCAGCAGCTTTCCGGGGAATTGCGCATGAATGGCTTCAGCAAATACACGTGCCATTTCGAGGTCGGGATGCGAGGTTTCCATCCACAGCATATCTGCGTATGGCGCATAAGCCAAACCGCGGGCAATGCAGTTGTCGATCCCATTCCTGATAAAGTAGAATCCTTCATTAGTCCTTTGACCCGTAGTGAACGGCAGGTCACGGGGATCCACATCCGAAGTAAGCAGGTTGGCCGCCTCCGCATCTGTTCTGGCAATGATGAGCGTTTCAGTTCCCATCACATCGGCAGCCAGGCGGGCAGATACGAGTTTGTGGATTGCTTCCTGCGTAGGTACCAGTACTTTTCCTCCGAGGTGACCGCATTTTTTGGCGCTGCTGAGTTGATCTTCAAAATGCACTGCGGCAGCGCCGGCTTCGATCATGGCCTTCATCAGTTCAAAGGCATTCAGGTTCCCGCCGAAACCTGCTTCTGCATCAGCAATGATGGGGCGCATCCAATCCCGCGAATCCGTTCCATTCACAGAATCGATCTGCTCACAGCGCAGCAGTGCATTGTTGATCTTCTTCACCACTTCCGGAACAGAGTTCGCAGGATAGAGTGATTGATCAGGATACATCGCGCCGGCCATATTCGCATCGGCTGCCACCTGCCAGCCACTTAAGTAGATGGCATCCAGTCCCGCAGTCACTTCCTGCACAGCCTGGTTGCCGGTCATAGCCCCCAGGGCCGAAACCACCGGCTGCTCCTGCAAGAGCCGCCATAATTTTCCGGCGCCATTACTGGCAAGTGTATACGCTATTTCCACTTTTCCACGAAGCTTCAATACATCCTCCGGCGTATACGGACGGACAATACCTTTCCATCGGCTGTTGTGCTCCCAATCCCGGGACATCAACAGCGCTTTCTCTGTTGCACTCATACTTGTTTATTTTGACGGTGATTGGATCAGTGAAACATTCAGGCGGTTTTCATTTCCTCCTCAGGAATTGTCAGGGGATTTACGGATATGATCTCTTCGGTACATTGTTTCCTTTCTGCGTTGCTCAGTATCGATTGATAAGCCTGGGTGGTAAGGAATTCCTCAAAAGCAGGCTGCACTACCAACCTGTTGAAAATGCAAATGGCTTCCACATATTTTCCTTTCTGGTATCCTTCTGACCCAACACTTGATTGTATGGATTCGATCTCATCATCCCGCAGATCTTCATACAACTGCTGATCAAAGATCCTTCCATCACTCAGCTTCGCTTTGCTGTTCAGCCACTGCCATAACTGGGTGCGCGAGATCTCTGCGGTAGCTGCATCTTCCATCAGGTGATGGATAGCAGCAGCGCCATTTCCCCGAAGCCAGCTTTCCAGGTAGAGTATGCCTACATTGATATTGGCGCGGATACCCGTTTCCGTTATGTTGCCTGTAGGTAACTGCAACAACTCTGCTTCAGTGCAGGAAAAATCTTCCCGCTTGCGGTACAATTGATTCCTCTCCGGCATATACTCATCGAATATTTCCATGGCGGTGGCCACCAGCCCGGGATGCGCTACCCAGGTGCCGTCGTGCCCGTCCTTTACTTCGCGTATCTTATCCGCTTTCACTTTTTCGATGGCTGTCCGATTGGCTTCCGGATTGTTCTTTACCGGGATCTGCGCCGCCATGCCTCCGATGGCATGAGCGCCGCGCTCATGGCAGGTTTTGATCACCAACTGCGTATAGGCGCGCATGAATGGAACAGTCATGGTCACCTGTGAGCGGTCTGGGAACACATAACCCTGGATATTCCGGAACTTTTTGATAAATGAAAAAATGTAATCCCAGCGGCCGCAATTCATACCGGCAGAATGATGCCGGAGCTCATGCAGGATCTCGTGCAGTTGAAAGGAAGCCAGGATGGTTTCCACCAGTACAGTGGCTTTGATGGTTCCCTGGGGAATTCCACAATAGTCCTGCGCAAAAACAAACACATCATTCCATAGCCTGGCTTCTTTATAATGTTCCAGTTTTGGTAAATAGAAATATGGACCGCTGCCTTTGCTGATCAGCTTTCTGGCATTTCGGATAAAGAACAGTCCGAAATCCACGAGACTTGCACTGGCTGGCTCTCCATCGATGAGGATATGCTTTTCTTCCAGGTGCCATCCTCTCGGGCGAACCATGAGTGTAGCTGTATGCTCATTTAGCGCATATTCCTTTCCGTTATCGGGAGCAACAAAACGGATACTGCCGTCAATGGCATCGGTGAGATTGATCTGCCCTTCGATGATATTCCTCCAGTTAGGCGCATTGCTGTCTTCAAAATCAGCCATGAACACTTTAGCGCCTGAGTTCAGCGCATTGATGATCATCTTACGGTCTACCGGGCCGGTAATTTCCACGCGCCTGTCCTGCAGATCATCCGGAACGGGATCCACAGTCCATTTGCCTTCCCTGATGGACTTTGTTTCGGCCAGGAAACCAGGTTTCCAGCCCTGATCAATACGTTGCTGATTTTGCTCTCTTTCCAGGAGGAGGACTTTTCTCCGGTGGTTGAAACTGCGTTGTAATGCTACGAGGAAGCGCAGGGCTTCATCATTGAGTACATGTTCGTAACCGGGGTGCAGAGGGCCGGTGATCCGGAGCATGCTGTCAGGCAGATGCCCCATTTTGTTCGGGATGGTTGCCATAACGTAGAATTTACTCTAAAAATAGAAAATTCTTTCGAAAGCGAAAATTTCGCTGAATTATTTTTTTTCGGCAAAATTGGGTTTTTAGTTATTTTGGGCTCATGATATCTGAAAACGACAGCATAAGGCTGATCTTCGGTTTGAAAGTGCGTTCCCTCCGTCAGGAAAAGGGATTGTCATTTCAGCAACTGGCAGATAAAGCCGGGCTTTCCCTTTCCTATGTACACGATATCGAAACCGGAAAAAAATTCCCCAAGGCAGATAAGATCATTGCCCTTGCCAAAACCCTGGGCGTGGATTACGATTACCTCGTTTCCTTGAGAGGCAATAAAAAGCTGCAACCGATCATCGATCTTATCAACTCGGATTTCATCAATGCCATACCCTGGGAACATTTCGGCCTCTCGCCGGCATCATTGCTGGAATTATTTTCCAATACGCCAGACAAGGTTACGGCCTTCATCAGCACCCTCCTGAAAATTGCAAGAAGCTATCAACTGAGCCGCGAAAGCTTTTACCAGTCCGCATTACGCTCGTACCAGGATCTGCACGACAACTATTTTGAAGACATTGAAGAGGCAGTGGGCAGGTTCAGGGAACAATACAAGATGCAGGACCAGGTGCCTGTTGACGGCTCGCGGCTTGAAGCCATTCTCCTCGGCATGAATGTAAAAGTGAACAGGAAGAAAATGGCCGGCAACGATGCGCTCAATTCGGTTCGATCATACTATTCAGCCAATAACAATACGCTCTTCCTCAATAAAGGGTTGAGCCGAGCCCAGGAAAACTTTCTCCTGTCGCGGGAAGCAGGCTTTCAATTCCTGCAGTTCACAGAAAGGCCTTTTGAAACGGTGAGCCGCCATAGTGAATCTTTCGAGATCATGCTCAATAATTTCAAAGCTTCCTATTTCGCCGTGGCGCTCCTGATGCCGGAGGAACATTTTATTGATGATGTGAAACGGGTGATCAGTCAGCCAAAATGGAGCCCTAAATCCTGGCTGGACCTATTGAACAGCTATGATGTAACACCGGAAATGATGATGCAGCGGCTAACGAATATCCTTCCACGCCATTTCAGCATCGGCAATCTTTTCTTCCTGAGAGTGAATGGGTCCATGGATTCCGATCATTTCGAGATCACGAAAGAATTGCATCTATCCCAACTGCACAATCCCTATGCGAATGCATTGAATGAACAATACTGTCGCAGGTGGATCAGTATCAAAAGCATCAAACATATCGCGGAACTATTGAGGTCAAAGAAACTTCGTGCACCACTGGTTGAAGCACAGATCTCGGAATACTGGCAGACGCATAACAAATACCTCTGTATTTCCATTGCCAAACCGGTGGCAACCAACAGCAATGAACTGGTGAGCGTAACGCTGGGATTGCTGATAGATCAGAATCTACTTAGGACCATGCCATCTCTGAATGATCCGCTCATTCCTTCCTGGCTGGTGCATACCACCTGCGAAAGATGTGGGATAATGGATTGTAAGGAAAGAGCGGCTGCACCGGATATCATTACAAAAGCTGAAAAAGAAAAAAAGAAGAATAACGCACTGCGGATGCTGGATCAATGATATTCATTTTTAGCATCTTTTCCTGATCACCTGCAACAATCTTTCCTGGAAATCGGACAGCAATTGCCCGCCCCAGAATGCACCGTATACTGCCAGCAGAATCCCTCCATAGCACGTGAAAAAAATTTTCATGACAGAGGTTTAGGCTTTATTCCTTTCTTCCAGCAAATTCAGCAACTCAGGCAACTTACAATTCAACGTATTGGTAGAAATGGCAATCGGAGAACCGTAACTTCTCAGATTGTACTGCATTCCTTTTTTCTTCAAGATACTTTTCTGGTTTTCGATATAGAATTCCGGATTCTTCACAGCAATCACGAGGAATTGCTGTTTCATTACTTTTTCAATGGAAAAATTTTCGATATCCGTCCATGGGATGAAACCCGCTGCCAGCCCACCGGAATTATCGATGATCCCATTCTCATCTATGACCAGTCCTGGTTTCCTGTCCCACAGCTTGAACAGGTACATCACACCCAGGAAGCCGAAAAAGACGATCCCGGTAGCGGCAATACTATATTTGATCATGGGACTGGATAATAAGCCCCTGCCGGATGATGAATCTGTTGTGAGCATCCAGATGGAAGCAGCTACAAATATCACAGAGCCGGCAAAGCCTTTGATAAGCTTTCCTTTACTCAGGGGGATCTCTACAATTTTGTTCGGATTCATGATCAGGAAAAATAGACAAAACTTATGGAAGAAGGAAACCCCGGCAGCGGAAAACCCTATGAGCTCATTACATTACAATGCTGATACTCAAAAAAAATAAAAGGGATCACGATAGATCCCTTTATTCGCAGATGAGTGAATACCTGTAAAGGTTATTCTTACATGAGACAATAACAGTTACAATATTATCAAAACAACACGCCTGTTCTTTTTCCTGTTGGCTTCTGAATTGTTGGGCGCCACCGGCTGCAGATGCGCTCTGGATGTAGTTTGCAGGCTACCGGCGTCTACGCCTTCCGCTTTCAGTGCAGCAGCCACGGCATTGGCGCGCCCGAGTCCGATCCGCTTATTCACGGCGTCGGTCCCGATATTGCAGGTATGCCCTTCAATATTTACAATCAGCTCAGGGTGTTTCTTCAAAATTTCAGCAATGGCAATAACATGTTGCTTTGCGGAAGCAGATAAAGTAGTATCCCCTACTTTGCCGAACAGGAAAGGACTGCCCAATAACTTCATTTCATCGTCAGTGAGGCTATCTGCGTGAACCTCCGATACAACAACTGATTCTATCACTACGGGTTCAACCGGAACAGGAGTTACTACTACTGGCGTATCTATCACCAGAGCAGGTGGAGGGGGTGGTGGAGGAGCCGGTGGCGGTTCAATTTTCTTTTTCGTTTTACCGGAACCGAAGCCGATCCTCAACTTAATGCCATAGGCCATCAGCCTGGCATTACCGGTTTCATTCTTTAATGAAAAAACGCCGGCAGCTTTACTTTGTGCCAGACCTTCAGGTTGATAATTGAGTAAGCTCCCTTCTCCTTCTGATTTTTTGATATTGTTCAATCCGTAATCAACATAGAAACCTGCATACAGGTTATTGTTGGCTGCAATACGGAAACGCCATCCCAGTTCGGCTGCGGCTGACCAACTCAAATTGAAGTCGTACTCTCCTTTTCCTTTCCACCCATTCTGCGTACCGAAACCATGAACGGGCAGCTCAGTTATCTCCAGGTTGTAATCGGGATAATAACCTGTTGCGGATATCTGGTCAGCGCTGGTTGAATAACTGTTGCTTACGGGTAAGCCTAGTTGCACACCAAGCTGGGCATACAGCCCATTTTTATTGAATTCCGGATGGAGTTGCAACATCACCGGGATCTTCAGGGCCCAGAACTTTTGCTCTTCACGATAACCGTTTGCTTTTACACGATATTCAAAAGCGCTGTTCTCACTATCGATCTCATAACTGGTGAACTGTGTACCGGGATCAAGGCTCACCTTCGACTGGTATAATCCCAATTCTACTCCTGTTCTTATGCCCCATCTCCTGCCGATGCTTCGCATATATCCAAAGCCCAGTTGGAATCCGGGTTTCAGGGATACATCACCATGTTTCATGGAATAGTTGATCCCTTGCAAGCCACCGCCGGCAGCGATACTGAATTCCTGTTTTTGCGCGCTTGCAGAAACAGCCATTACCATTAAACAGCCTGCTGCAAACAAATTCTTACGGATCGATTTTCTTTTCATAACCGGATGATTAACGGATTACGGTTTTACGAGCACGTTAGTGGAATATGTTGCGCCGGATGCCAGCCTTAACTTAACAACGTATATTCCTGCAAAAGCCGGCATACTGATGGTTGTATTGGGCGTTACATTCTGAATCAAACCAACTTCGGTTCCCTGGATATTGATCAGGCTGATCAGTGCCCCGGTCAATTCAGCCTGTGTGAAACTGATCTTTGCCGTTACCTGCTGGCCGGTCCTTACCGGATTGGGTACAACAGTGATGGGATGTATGGTAGTACCCGGACTGATAGTAACCGGGCAGGTAGGCAATGCAATGCCTGCAGCGTTTGTTGCAGTGGCATAATAATCTCCGTTCAGTTTTCCACTTTCGTAGAAGTATTGACCGGTTGCATTGCTCACAGGCTGATCATTCCTGTACCATTGCCAGGCATTGTATTGCCTGCTGCTGTTATCGAAGAACAACACATCGTCCCAATGTTTTTTGATCAGGTAGGCAGGCAACCTGGAAGTAAGATCAAGTTGTACATTGGCAGCAGGGAGATAGTTCACATCGCCGCTCTGGATAGCTGTGATGGTGGCAAGACCCGGCGAGAGGAACGTCAGCTGATTTCCATTCACAGTTGCTACAACAGCATTGGAAGACTGATAGGTCACTGGCAAACCGCTATTGCTGCTGGCATTGAGAGCAAGTGTGGTAGCGCCATTACAATCGGATACGAGGGCCTGGGCCCAGTTGATTTGTTGCGTAGCCTGGTTGATCGTGAACTGTGCGCCTGTAAAAGCAATGGAATAATTCTGGTGATCCAGGCTTCCTGCCAAAATAGGATATACTCCGGCCTGTTCCCCTGCCGTACGGGACAGGGATCCGTTCAATACATCATTATTGATCAGGGCCGGAGTAATAGTGTAGGGCAATACAGGATCTGCATCACCATATGTTTTGGATGCATTCACTGCAGAAACGGCAATATTCTTTCTATCGATCACAAAATCATTGCCTGTGAACTGAAGGGTATAATTGTTGCTCAAAGCAAGGCTACCCTGTTGAATGGCATATGTGCCGGCATTTACTCCGGGCTCACGCGTCAATGAGCCTGTAAATGCATCGCCGGTAACAAGTGCCGGAGTAATATCATAAGTTAATGGCGGATCAGGATCGCCATAGGTTATACTTTTTGCTTCGGCATTGACTGCAATTCCTTTCGGTGTGATGGTGAATTCGGCGCCTGTAAAATTCAGAGCGTAATTGTCACTCAGCGATAAATTACCCTGACCGATATCATAGACGCCCACATCTGCGCCGGCTTCACGGCTAAGGCTACCCGTAATCCCATCTCCTGGTACCAGTGCCGGTGCAACAATGAAACTGAGCTCCGGATCAGTTTCTCCATATATTTTTGTTTTGTCCTCTGCTGTAATGTTTACAGGTTTCGGATCTACGGTCAATTGAAAATTCACAGGCTTTGCCGGATCATATTCAGCATTGCCCGCCTGGGTAACCTGAACGGTGGTTACTCCTTTTTTCCTTGCTGCGAGTTTGTTCATTCCATCGATGTCTAAATATAATTCTGCGATCGTATTATCAGCCGGAGCATAAGAAACGGGCAGTGGTGCAGTATTGGTGGCTGGAGCGATACCCGCAATACCATACACCACGGTCACATCGGAAGCAGCGATATGCTGCTGCTTCATTTGCCGCTCATGAGCGCCCAGATCGATGATCTTATCAAAATTCCTGATCTTCCTGTATTGGTCTATATCGTAGATCAGGCTATTGTTTCCAGGTTCTTCATCTGCTGCTTCATAGGCAGCATTATCTCCTGCATTGATGGCGGGACTACCGGCCAGCAATCCGAAATCTCCATTATTATTGACGAACCCGGGATCTGCATTCATCTGGTCTACACTTGCGTTATTCGCATAAATGACAGTGCCACCAAGCAGACTTTGGATAATATTCCGGTTAAGGGTAATTGTTCCTCCATTACTTACCTGCAACGAGCCACCACCCCACATAATATTATTGCTGAACCAGGATTGTGTACCGGGCATTGTTGAAATTGATTTTTCCATTCCCGGAATAATAGAAGAGTTTGCTACAAATGTGCAATTGGTGAGCCTTAACTCGCCTGCGCTCCGTATGGCCCCTCCCGTTGTATTGCAGTTATTACCAGAGAATACACAGTTCCATGCGTTCAATTTGCCCAGGTTGTTGATAGCCCCGCCCTCCACTCCATAATTTCCTGTAAACCTGCAATAGGTAAGTTGCAGATCGGCGCTGCTTTGAATAGCACCTCCATTGGCAAATTCATGGGAGCTGTTTCCATTCCGGAACCAGCAGCCTTCAAATCTTACCCTATATGTAGTAGTGATCTCAAACAGTTTCTTTCCACCCGCCGGTTCGAATATGGTAGGGTTAATGATCCAGTTTTGCTCATTGGTCTGCGGATCATAACTGCCACGAATAACCGCTGGCCTGCTCAAGACCTGCGGATCTATAGGGTAGGTCCCGCCTGCAAGACGTACTTCCATGATACCCGGACATAAGTTCAGTGTCATTACTCCAAGCGACAATGAATTCAACGCCTTATCCCAGGAGCTGCCCATATCTATTCCTGCGTAAGTACTGGAAGGATTGATATACAGAATGCCATTGGCATCAGGTTTGATCATGGACAAATCGATCTGTAAGATCTCATTGGCGCCGATATCTATGGCGCATCCCATAATTCGCTTCTGTCCATAAAAATCAACTGCGGGATAATCATATCCGAGATAAGCATCCGCGTTACCAATATCCTTACATAAGCTCGGGGCCATTAAAACAAAGTTGCCGGCTTCCGGATTGAAGAAAAGCGGCAGATAAAATCCATTATTGGCAATATTGGGAGCCAGGTTATAATGGGAATGAGCAAACCCTCCTCCTTCCACACTATTGTTTTGAATGATCAGGCCAACACCTAATTGGGAAGCAGCCCCGGCTGTATAGAGAGACCAGCCATTGATACCCAGATTGGCACTGAAGATATTGTTGTAGATATATCCGTTCACTTCACCAGCTCCGCGATAATTGTACTCCACTGCTCCACCCAGGCCGGGGGCTGCAACAGTCAGGTAAGCTTCATTTGCATAAAAGGTATTATTGATCAGTTTGAGTTTATTGGAAGCATATACAGCGCCGCCTGAAGTACATTTGTTTTTGTCGAGAATGCTGCCCACTATCTCCAACTGGTTTTCCGAACAGATGGCGCCACCTTTGGTATAGTTGGTAGAAAATTGACCTGTGGCAAAATCAAGATAGTTGCCGTTGAACCGCGTCCCGTGCACTTTTACAGTTCCTGTGACGGTGCTGTACACGGCACCGCCTTTATAACGGGAAGAGTTAAGGGAGAACTCGCAAGACTTTATGGAAAGGCTTCCGGTATTGTAGATGGCACCTGCCGTCTGCCAGCTCCGGTTCTGTAAAAAAACAGTATTGTCGATACTCAGGGACCCGCCTTCATTGTAAATAGCGCCTCCATTACTGAAGTCTGCAAAATTGGTTTCAACCAGTTTATTGCCTGTGAAGCGGCAATTAGAAATAATCACATTCCCTTTTGTGTACAGGCCTGCGCCCCTGTCTGTATCATAACCGTTGATGAATTCCAATTGCTGCAGACTCACGTTACACCCCTGCTGGATCTGCATGATCCTGTGACTGCCCTCACCGTCGAGTATAGTGGGATTAATTAATCTATCCTGTGTATCCGTATGCTTATTCCAGGAACCGCTGATAATATAACTCCTGGTCAGGATCAGCTCCGGGCCGGTGAAGGTTCCGCCCACCACCCTGATCTCCGTAACGGAAATGGTTGCGTTGGCTCTGGCTACGGCCGCCTGGAGGCTTTTAATGGCATCTACCCAGCTACTACCGGTATTGTTGCCCATAGCTGTGGGATTCACATATAATATAGCCGACTGTGCTATACCGGTAGTAAGGAATAAGGCAAGGATCAGAATGATCAATCTGAACCGTGATACGGCTGAGGGAGGGGTTATCGTATTTTCCATGAGATGGATTGAAGTTTTCAAAAGGAGGTTTCATCGATGACTTTTATCCGCTCTCCGAAATAATGCCATACCAGCAACATCAGCCCGATGGTAACGATGAGGCAGATGAGATAAATAAGCCAGGGATGAACCTTTGGTTTCGACACTATGCAAACCTATCAGGAGATGTTCCGTTTTACAAGGAACAGGGGCGGGCAATAGCGGATTTGAAGGCGGACAAATCCGGACAAACCTGTCCGCGGACAGTTGTTAATTATTGGAAGACAATAGATTGTATAGATATTCTTCAACGGTGACCGGATCCTCCAATTGCAGACGTTGCTTGAGCCTGCGCTTGCTTCTCAGTACTGAATCTTTACTGATGCCAAGGCTGCTTGCAATCTCATAGGTGTTGAGTTGAAGAAAGATGAGGGTGGCCAGCCGCTCTTCTGCCGGTGTGATCTGTGTAATTTTCTGGCGGATGATATTGAGAAAATCAGGATAGGCTTTCGCGAATTCCAGTTTGAATTTCTCCCATTCGGTATCTGTAAGCAATGTGTATTGCTGGAGGTTCAGGGCCACTGCCTGCTGATGCTGTTGCTGGTCCTGTTCATTGATCTGTGCTTCGAGACTGGCAATCAAATTATTTTTCTCAACGATATGATGTTTGAAATCACGGATCTGTTCCCTTGCGTTCCTGATCTCCAGCTCGGCTTCTTTCTGTTTTTGCGTTGCTGCCTGCCACACGAGCTTTTGTTTGAGGCGTCTTCTGTTGTACAGCAGTATCACAATCAGCGCCAGGCAGGCGATGCCTACCATGATCCCATTCCTGGTGGTTTTCTCTTTTTGCAATGCAGCCTGCGCCCTGTTAAAGGAAGATTCCAGTTCATCAAAACTGATCCTGGCTTTCAGGTTCGAGAGATGTTGCTGGCTCATGCTAACAGCCAGTGAATCCTTGTACTGATGATAAAGATCATAATAATGCCAGGCACTGTCTGTTAGTCCTTTCAGCCTGAAGATACCGGCAATTCCTTCAGAGGCCTGGATGGCATAATCTGCGGAACCAGCTTCCCTGCTATAAAAGTATGCCTTACGCCAATGGTTCAGCGCTGCATCATGCTGGTTGCAGTGATGTTCGATATTCCCGAGAAAATTATGCGCCATGGAAATGTTCAGTGCGTCACCGCTGGCAATACTGCTGGCGAGATAAGATTCGATCAGTGGCCTGGCCTCATCGTATCTGCCCTTCAGGATCAGGATATGCCCCAGGTTGCCTTCACCGATCCCGAGCCACAGTGCCTGCTTCACAGGATTGTCAGGGATAGCGCCGGGCACATAGTCCAGCATTTTTTTGTAATAGTAAGTTGCGCTATCGTACTGCCCCAGCTTTTTATAACAGGCGCCGAGAATATCCAGCTGGAAAACATATACTAACGGATCATAGTGATCGAAGTCAGTGATCTTTATTTGCAGGAATTCCAATCCGTAGCGGATGCTCTGGCGATAATCCTGGTTCAGGTACAGGGCACGGCTGAGATCGAACACCCTTGTATATACGAAGTAAAAGCGCTGCAGCCCGATCTTTTTCTGCAGTTCATATGCTTTGAGATTATATAGCAGGTAATTTTCCGGCCCGCTTATACCTGCATACACGCTGTAGATTTCGGCAGAGAGCTGATCATCTCCCAGGTCCAGCGCCAGGCGGATTGCTTTCTGCATCCGGTTGAGATAAACCTGGTCAATCGGATAACCGAACTCCAGTGCACCGAGGGTCTGGTACAATATGAAGCGGGCCTCCAGTCTTTTGGAAGGATTATCCCTGATGTACTGCTGAAGCTGACGGGTAATCCCAAGATAAAAAGCGGTATCTTTTTTCCTGTGCTGTATATCATAGAATCCTTGTGCAAGGCGGCTTTGCGAAGTATCAGTTACTTCCCATGCGCTGATAAAAGGCTGTATCATTTCAGATTGCGCCTTCAGCAGGGGGCTGGCCGCCAACAGGAGAATAAGAATAAAATTCGGCTTCATCTACAGGTTAGGTAGGCTCTAAGATACATCAATTTTTCACCGGCAGAATAGTGGAGAATATTCCTGATACGGAAAATATCCCTGTTTCAAGTGATGGAGGCCGGGTGGTTGCCCTGATCTCACCATTGCCATCAACAGTTTTGAGACTACCACCGGTGGCTACATACAAGGGAAAGATGGGTTGTGGTGATGACAAGATTTACAAGAACTGGACTTACAAATACAAACTGAAAGTGGACGAATTCAACACCGTTGCCGAGACCAACGAGAACAACAATATCGCCGAACATAAATTCGCCGGCAGCAAAGACGTGATGAACGAGCTGAACGGGGCCGGCATCGCCAAAACAACGAGGGAAAAAAATACACAAGTGAAAAACACTACAACCTCCCCCACTGCACCGCCACCTGCGCCGGCATCCGATGGCAGTTATGAAGTGCATTACACCATCAGGAACGCAGGCGTTGCGCCTGTGGAGATCAATGTGAACGGGATCCGGCTCTTTGGCCGTATCAGGGAAGATGGATTCGAAAGGATTGGCCAGCTATCCAACTGTTCCCTAAGCTTCCAAAACCCTTGCACCCGGAGGAATCATTACAGGATATTACACCATCGCCGGTGCCATGACCAATATGCTCACACAGGGAACGCAGTACGAATACTGGTTAACGGTGGATTCCATAAAGGATATCGCGGAAGGCAATGAGAACAACAATGATTTCAGGATAAATATACGTGCCGGGTATTAAGACTTCGGCACGATATTTCGTGCCTTTTCCGATAAATTGCCTTCGAAAAAAGTATAATACCATGAATCAGCAGAACCCTATTGAACAATACCTTCAGACGTTGCGGGCCATGGGAATGAACGAAGAAGCCATTGCCATGTACCGCCAGCAAATGGAACAATCCATCAACATGACCAATCAATGGGCCAGCCAGTTCGGACAGAACTTCGATCCCATGAATGCCATGAACCAGGCGTTTGGTTCATTCGGGGCATTTGGTGACGGTAATGCTCAAACGCAACTTGAGCTCAATCCGGAATCCACGCTTACCATCCGCCAGCAATGGGCTGTAGCCTGCGGCGCAGATCTGGCCATGCTCAATGGACAATACCTCAATGATGTCACTACCGGTTTTTCCAGGGCTGAATGCCGCCAGTTATTGTCGCAGTGGTGGGATATAGACAGCAAGGAAGAATTATTGGAAATGATAGAATGGCTTTTCGCTGAAGGCCATCGCATCCAGTATGATCTGATCTGGCAGGCGATGACCACCATTTCCATGAAAGAAAGCAAGGAATTCCTCCGCCAGCATGTAGCCACCAATGAGGAGGAAGAAGAGCTGGCATTGCATCGCCTTCGCAATATGCGCGATGCGCTGGAACTGTTCCAGGAGCAAAAGCTGATCGCACCTGATTTCCAGCCGGAGATGCTGATCTGGGATTATGCACGGGTGATCAATCTCAGCCGTGGCGGCGTTGATGCCGGGTATATCACCAGGGAGGAAGCGCTGGTCATCATCGACAAGTGTATCGAACCAATTCGCAAGATGTATACTTCATGGAAACAATTGTCGGTTTCTTATCAGTTTGCCCGCTATGTGTGGAGTGATCTGCAGGAGGAAGATGGAAGGGAAATGATGGAGAACATGGAGATCCTGCTGACCGATCCTGAAAGTCCCTGGGTGAAATTGAAATGGAATGAAGCAATCTGATCATCTTGATAAAATAAAACAGAATAGTCCCATCTCTTGCAGGATGGGACTATTTTTTAACTACGCCTTCGTATCGAGTTTTACTGATGTCATCGTCAATGATCCTCCAACAGCTTTGTCGTTGAAGAAGGATACTTCGTCTTTAGTTCCTTTTAATCCAAGCGTATACAGAAGAGGCAGGTAATGCTCCGGGGTAGGGATTGCCAGTTGGGCTTCCTTGCCCATCGATGTATACTGTATCAGTTGCGAATGATCGCCTGATACTATCTGGTTTTTCATTTTTTCATTTATCTGCAGCGCCCAGTGGTAGCCATATTCAGGCTGGTCCATTTTATCCCATGCTATCATGCGCAGGTTATGCACCATATTGCCGCTTCCCATGATCAGAATGCCTTTGCGGCGAAGCGAATACAGTTCTTTTGCAAGATCATAATGGTATCGCGGCGGTTGTGTGTAATCGATGCTCAATTGCATTACGGGAATATCTGCATCGGGATACATATGCCGGACGATGGTCCAGGCGCCGTGGTCCAGGCCCCAGTCGTGGTCCAGTTCCACCTGTGCGGAATGCAGCAACTGCGCGGTTTCCGCGGCCAGTGCGGGATCACCGGGAGCCTTGTATTGCACATCGAACAATTCCTGCGGAAATCCTCCGAAATCATGAATGGTCTTTGGAAAATCCATTGCAGTGATGCGGGTGCCGCGGGTAAACCAGTGTGCCGACACCACCAGCACAGCTACCGGCCTGGGGATCTCCTTCGCCATGGCTTTCCATTTCGCCGAAAATTCATTATCCTCGATGCCATTCATGGGTGAACCATGACCAACAAACAGCACCGGCATAAGCCGCTCCTGATCCTTCAATCCGCTGGTGAATTGATTCCACGCCGATAATCCGGTTACGCCCGCTACTCCCATCATCATTGTTTTTATGAAGTCTTTTCTTTCCATTTTTATCCTTTTTCAGGACATACGATTATTGTTGAGAGAACTCGCCATCAGCTTTGATACGCACAACATCACTCACCATTTGCTCAGGGAATTTGCTTCCGATTCCAAAACCAGAGCGCTTGATGCTGCCCGTAAGCTGAAAACCTGCTGTGGCTTTTTTGCTCAAGGGATTTTCAACTGTGCCCCTGTATTCCAGGTCCAGCGTAACTGGTTTGGTAACGCCATGCAGGGTGAGATCACCGCTGAGCTTGAATTTGTTCTTGCCCGCAGCTTTGAGTGCTGTACACATCGCTGATGCCAAGGTGTGTTACAGTGAATGCAAGCTGCGAGTGTGCCGCATCATTCTTCCAGGTAGCGTTGAGTACAGTGTATGCCGAGAATGAAACAAAAGCTGCTGCGATAAAAAATAACTTCTTCATGGTTGTAGTGTATGATTTAGTAATAAATGAATTAGTTGTGCAGGACTTTCCAGCCCGCATGCCAGTTATAGTCATACTTCATGGTGAGTGAAATGAGCAGAGACTGCATGCTTTCCAGGGTGCGGCTGATAGAGAGATCGCCTGCAACGATGGGATTGAATCCAGCTGTGGCAACCAGCTCTACCACAATTTCCAGAGCCTCCGGATCACTACCCGCAATAAAGCCATCTACTTGTTTTCCATCGATCACCGGGTTGGTAAAATCGGCTGCATAAGTGGTATTGAAGGCTTTCACCACTTTGGAATGCGGCAATAATTGCTGCAATTCTTCTGCTGCGCTTGTTCCCGGATCGGTTACCAGACCTGAATAAGTTTCATTGAGTGGATTGGCGATGCTGATCACGATCTTTTGATTGGCCACTTCCTTTATCTTCTCCGCCACTTCTTTTTCTGCGGCATATGGGACTGCCATAATAATGATATCCGCTTCCCAGGAAGCCTGCGTAGAGCAATCGATCAGCTCGGCATCTGCGCCGGGATGCTTTTCGTGTATGCTTTTCAGTAATGTGGCTGTTTTCTCCTGGTTGGTGGAATACAAAAGTAAGCGGTAATTCCCGCCGGCCAGGCTTTTGGCAATGGCCGATCCCATATTTCCGGATGCGCCGATAATGGCAATGGTTTGCTTTGTTTTCATAATTGATCCGTTTGACAAAGCAAAACTACCACCATACCCTGCCCTGCTCCATTGAGTTGAGGCAAGAAAAAGCATTGATCCTGATCAATGAAAATCCGCTTATTTATTTTGGGAGATCCGCTTTCTCACGCGGCTAAGTGTTTCGGGAGTAAGCCCCAGGTAAGACGCGATCATGTGCTGCGGAACGCGCTCCGCGATATGCGGATAAAGAGCAACGAAGGCTTCATAACGCTCTTCCAGGCTGGCACTGGTAGTGGAGGTCAATCTTTTCTGCATGGCCAGGTAAGCTCCGGTGATATTGAGACGTGTGAAGGTTTCGTATGCACGGCACTTCACGAGCAGCTCTTCATGTGCAGACTTGCCAATGAGCACCAGTTCAGAATCTTCGATGGCATCGATGGCATAAGTGGCCGGCTCGCCGGTGAGAAAACTGTACAAGTCTGAAATTGCCCATCCTTCCAGTGCGAACTGAAGGATATGTTCACGACCTGATTCATCCAGGCTGTATTCACGCAATGCGCCCTTCTCCACAAAAATGATATTCTTGCAAACATCCCCTTCCTGCAACAGGTATTGCTTTCTCCGCACTTTCTTGGGCGTGAGATATGTTTTGATGACGGCTTTGTCAGCCTCCGTAAGCGCCACCTTTTTGTTGATATTTTCGAAGAATAATTCGTACATGGGATGCAGGCCGGAGTTTATGGCCTGTGGCAAAGATGCGAACAAATCTTTAATGAGGGATCTGAGGAATTCGATCTCACTTCAGTTTAGCAATCTCCCCCTCAACAACTTTCATCGCCCGCTCACGCAAAGCCTGATTCCCCTTGTCCATTTTTTTCAAAAGCGAATGACATTCCCGTAAGAACACATGCGTAAAATCTGTTTCCTGGCTGGCAAATTCAGCACTGTTATCGATTATATCTGCGTATTTTATCGTTTGTGCATCTCCGCTGGTAGCAGCTAATCTTTCAGCTTCCCTGGATTTTCTTGTACGCCGGTTCAATTGCGGATATGCAGCTTTTACGAAGCGGTCAGTTAATTCATCAACCAGCTGAACAGTCCGCCTGGTGGTAGCATCATCCATTTGTGTTAACAGGAACTTGCTGATCTCATCTTTTGTAACAGACGTATCTTCCAGAACATCGTGCAGCAGGGCAGCTGCCAGCACTGCCGGATCTGAGGTATATCCTTTACATATTTCCATCACACGGATGGGATGGACAATATAGGGTTCATCAATGAATTTCCGCCGCTGGCTTCCGTGGGCATCAGAAGCAAACTGAGTCACTTGTTCAAGAAGGGTTTGCATTGGTCGCTTTTAGTGGAATAATGTAAAAACCATACCAGCCGCATGATCTTCTTCTCATCATTTCAACGCAAACTCTTTCAGTTCCTCCAGTTCCTTCAATATCTGTGTCTCCCACTCCTTTTGCTTTTCAGCTACGGTAGCATACCTGGTTTCTTCTTCGTATTGCAGTCTTCTTTTGGTGAAATCAGACATCACCTGTTCACTGAGCCCATTCACAAAATCCAGTCCCATCACTATCTTCTTCTTGTTCTCTTTTAGCTTTTTCCTGAACTGCCTTGCATACACTTCGCTCAGATCGAAAAGAGTTTGCTGATAGGTCAAAACAAGACTGGCATCTGCTGTAGTATCGATCCAGGAAGCAGATGGAATAAAATGATTGAATATCCTGTTGTTGAGGTTCTTGCTCAGGAAGTCAAAGCCTTTTACACTATATCCCATGGAAAACTGTGCAAAGGAACTGGAGGTGGCTCTTCCCTTTTTGATCTTGAAATCATCGGCCGTTAGTTTCCGCGCAGCATTCCAGGAGAAAAACTCTTCTCCCTTGTCCTGGCTGAAAGCAGATACGGTACATAACATCAACAACGAAAAAAGGAAATGGCGCATAGCATCAGGGTTTGTTCCTGCAAATATATCTATTCTTCCTTGCCTTCCACCAGGAACTGCCGCATCACATTCAGCAGCGGATAGGCAGTATTGGCATTCGTAAATATCACATAGCCCATCTTCAGGTCTTTGTACACTTCAAAATGACAACGGAAATCACCATTGTTGCCTCCATGACCAAATGATTTCCCATAAGGCGTTTCCCTGATCTCGAGGCTCATGCCCATATAGGAAGGGTATCTGGGTTGGGGCTCGCCCGGATCGAATTTGAAATCGGAATGCCTGCTGAACATGGAATCATAAGTGGCGGCGCTCAGCCCTTTTTGTTCCAGCATGTACAGCATAAAGCGGGTGAACACTTTTGCTTCGGTGTGCATGGAATAAGCCATGCCAGGCGCTTCAGGCAATGGATTGTAAGTGGGAAGCATATCGTAATGTCCATTGGATTTTACCTGCTTCAATGAATCGTTGGCAGAAAAGAAAGTATGATACAATCCTACAGGATCCAGCACTTCTTCCTTCAACACCTGTTCAACATTCTTTCCTGTGATCTTTTCCACTACTTTCTTCAGGTATTCAAATCCTTCTCCCGAATAATTGAAATCAGTGCCGGGCACGAAGAGAAGGTTTAGTTTTTTGTCTTCATTCATCCATCGCCAATTGGGGAAACCGGTACGATGTGTTAGTACATGCTTTGCCGTTATGAGCTTGTATCGGTCATCATAAGCTATATCCGGATAGGGCAGATATTCATACAGAGGTTTATCGAGATCGATCACGCCCCGTTCTGCCAGCCGCTGCACTGCAAATGCGAAGACAGGCTTGGTTACGGAAGCTGCTTCGAACAATGTATTGCTATCCACTTTTTCTTTGGTGATCGAATTCTTGTATCCGTATGTTTTGTAGTAAACCATTTTTCCGTCTTTGATCAGTGCCATTGAAATACCCGGTATACCATAGTATTCCTGGTATGTTTCAATAAAATGATCGATCTTTTTTGCGGATGCATTGCTGAAATCATGCATTATGCCTTTTGCCGGCAGCAGGTCAGGCACCGGAGTGCCGGGAATAGTGATGGCCGGGATAATGCTTTCTTTGTTCGCCACCACGTTGATGCTTACCTGCTTATCCGGTTTGGAAGCGTATATTTTCTCCCCGCTATAGAAGTATGGTTCAATAAAATCCAGCTTGTATTTACCCGCCGGCAGCCAGGCTTTATAATTCCCATTGCTGTCGATGGCAGCAGCCACCCAGCATTTTGGGTTTTGAACAGAGGTAAGCATGATACTTGAAGGCAAGGGTATTTTCATTTTCATTTCCCTGTCCCAGTTCAGCTTTCCTGAAACCTTTCCCACCTGGCTCAGCGAGGGCATCAGGATGATATCGCCCAGACTTTTGGCATTTCTGTATTTGGAATCTCCCCTGCCCCAGCTATGAATGGCGAAGTTGCCGCTTGAATCTTTATCGAATACGGCAAAGTCGAGGCCGATTGATTTACCAACCACCAGCTGATCATCCAGCCGGATCTTCCATTCAATGTAACGCGTGTTGCCTTTCCTGGTAGTGGCCACTTCCATGATCTCCCAGTTGGCGGCTTTTGCAAACAGATCGAATGCTGCATGATTGGTGTTCCGTAATTTCTTGCTGTACATAAAGCCCGCCACGCCCGATCCAAAACTCAGATGGCGCGCATCGAGGCCCAGCTCCAGGCAATCCTGTGTATTGTATGCAACGTTTGCAGAAGTATCTTCTATAAAATCATTATCGGTAATGGTAAAAGCCAGGTATAAGGATTTTTCCTCAGCACGATATCCCACCTTGAAATAACCTGAAAAATCTTCTGCATTCAGGGGCTTTCCGGACAGTACTGTTTTGATATGATATTTGGTGGCAGAAACAGGCCAGTCAGAAAGATTGCCATCTACAGTGATCCTGCCTAGCGGATATGCATGCGCTATCTCGCCATTATGCGCCAGCAGGGAATTTACAGACAGGAAGGTCAGCAACAGGATGCAAAATGCTTTGCCCACAATATTGAGGTTCATAGTGGAAGGTTTGGTTTGTGCAGGTAAGACGTTTATAAAAATAAATAAGTTACAATCTGCGGCAAAATGATACTTACCATAGCAGGATAAAGAAATGTCCGCTAAGTCTAATATCCTTAATTTTATAAATATTACTAAGACGAACTATTGGCGGCTGATCCAACATACGATGAAAACGAACTGCTCCAGGCTGTAGTGAAAGGTGACGAAACGGCGTTCCGCGAGCTCATGAGCAGGTACTGGGACAAGATGTACAGTAATATATTGTATCACTGTAAGCAGCAGGAACTTGCCGAAGAGCTGACGCAGGACCTCTTTGTAACCGTATGGCAGAAAAGAGAACAGCTTCCGCAGATCAGGCAGTTCGACGCATGGCTCTACACCATCGCCAAGAACCTGGTGCTCGGCGCCTTCCGTAAAAAAGTATTACCCCTTCTCGATGCCGATACATTCGATCCATTGTTCCACGATGATGGACTTACCGGCGTGGACCTTCTGGAACTCAAAGAGCTTCATTCCGTTCTCAATAATGAAATAGCTCAACTCCCCCCGCAACTGCAACGCGCCTTTACCCTGCACCGCATTCAGGGACTATCGCACGATGAAGTAGCTGCACAAATGAATATTTCACGATTCAGCTCCCAAACCTATGTTGCCCGCGCCACCATCATGTTGCGCGCTGCCTTATCGAAATACAGTGGCAAAGCAGGTTTCAACTTTTTTATGCTTTTCCTGTAAAAAATCTTCCCGGCAACGTATTAACCCTTCCGTTTTCTGTATCTCTATTGGTACAGCGCATCACAAGCGCCAACATAAACCACTATGGAAAACGAGAAACTGGCCATATTATGGGAACAATATCTTTCGGGAAGGATGAGCAGGGCCGAGAGGACCGAGCTCAGAACCCTGCTGGAAGATTCCAACAACCAGGAACTGCTGGAGATCCTGCTCAACCAGTCAATGGATAATCCTGACATCCCTCTTCAGAAAGATGGAAAAAAGGACAAACATATCATTCAGGTGCTGGACGCGATCCGTTCAAACACCACCCCAACCCTAAACCGGACTCAGATCCGCACCAGGAGCTGGTTTCGTTACGCAGCTGCCGCAACACTGGTACTGTGCGCCGGCGCGTACTTCCTGTTCAGGCCAACCGGTAAGGATATGAAAACAGAACAGACCACTGCTGCTGTTCACAATATCCAGCCGGGCGGCGACAGGGCCATGCTAACCCTGGCAGATGGCTCCGTGATCCTGCTTGACAGCACCGGCAATGGTTCCATCGCCCTGCAGGGCAGTACACAGATCATGAAACAGGCTGATGGAAGGATCGTGTATGGCAACAATAATTCAGCAGGCGCCGCCGGCATGATGAATACCATGCGCACGCCAATCGGTGGAAAATACCAGCTCATCCTGCCGGATGGCACAAAGGTCTGGTTGAATGCCGCCAGCTCCATCACTTTTCCTGTAGCATTTCAGGAAAAGGAACGCAGGGTAACAATCAGTGGCGAAGTTTATTTTGAAGTGGCGCAGGATAAGTCGCGGCCCTTCTCCGTCACAGGTGGTAACGCCAATGTACAGGTGCTCGGCACACAATTCAATGTGAATGCCTATGAAAATGAGGACAAATTGAAAGTGACCCTTCTGAATGGTAGTGTGAAAGTATCGGACATTCAATCGAAACAAGCCACAGTGCTGGTTCCCGGCCAACAGGCGCAACTAACTGCTGAGCAACTCTCATCAACCGGAAATATCGATCTGAACAAAGTGATGGCCTGGAAGAACGACCTTTTCAATTTTGAAGATGCGACCCTTGATGAAGCGATGCGCCAGATCAGCCGCTGGTACGGCGTGAAAGTGATCTATGAACAAGGTATACCCAAAACGCAACTCTGGGGTAAGATGAGCAGGAATACCAGCTTCGAACGTGTATTGAGAAACCTGAAAGATATAGGAGTGAATTACAGACTGACCGATAACAAGGAACTGATCATTTTACAATAACCTTATCCGGAACATTTAAAGAAAAGCGAAAGCCAGGAAATATTTAAACATGCTAAACGAAAACCGGATTCTGCGGGCAGGCAGAACCCGGCGAAGTCTAGTAATGTAAAAGTCGTGTTGCTTAACGATTATTTTTTACAACCTAAACCAGTGCAATTTATGCAAAAAACTGTTTATGGGCGCCGGTCCGTCTATACGAGGCCCCGGCTCCTGGACCAACTGCTGCTATTGGTGCGAACGCTTTTTTACAGGCTGCATCCATCTACCAGCAGGCCATTTATGTTAGCGATGAAATTAACTATCGTATTTCTGACTGCCGCTTTTCTTCAGGTACATGCAAACGCCGTATCGCAATCCGTTACGATCTCCGGCAAAGACCTGTCACTGAAGAAAGTGTTCTCCATCATTGAGCAACAAACGGGCTTTGTAGTGCTTTCCAACAAGAAAGACCTGGAGGCTACAAAACCTGTAACGCTTTCCGTTTTTGATATGCCATTGCAGCATCTGCTGAATATGGTGCTGAAAGATCAGCCCGTCAATTTCAGGCTGGACGGGACCACCATCGTATTGAGCAGAAAACCGCAAACAAATCCTCCCGGCCAGTTGAATGTTTATCGCGCAGGCGTTCCGATTGATGGCGGTGTAGTTGACTCTGCCGGAAAGCCCATCCAGGGCGCCTCTGTGCGGCTACTCCCGATAGACAAGGGAACTACCACCAACCAATTCGGATCTTTCTCCATACCTAATGTACCCCCAGGAACTTACACACTTGAAGTGTCTTTTGTTGGTTACGATGTCCATCGTCAGAGATTGACTGTTCCTCAATATGGAGTGATGCAGCTTGGCAGGATCGTTTTGAAACGGACCAATACAAGTATGGATGTGGTTGAAGTAGTGGTGACCGGTTATCAAACCCTTCCCAGGGACAGGGCCACCGGTTCTTTCAGCACCGTGAACCACGAACTGCTCAGCACCCGTGTGGAGCCCAGCCTGATGACGAGAATGGAAGGACTGGTACCCGGACTTTTCTCCAAAAATGGCGATTTCAATATCAGGGGCCTTGCAACATTGTATGGCGAACGCAGACCGCTGATAGTTGTAGACGGCTTTCCTTATGAAGGCGATATCAATTATCTGAATCCGGACGATGTTTTGAATGTTACGGTGCTGAAAGATGCAGCTGCTGCTTCCATCTATGGTACACGCGCCGCCAATGGTGTGATCGTGATCACCACCAGGTTAGGAAGCGCCCGCCAGACACGTATCAATTTCAACAGCACCGTATTCATCACACCCAAGCCCGATGTATCATATCTGGACCTGCTCAATAGCAGCGAAACAGTAGACCTTCAGCGCGATCTCTTCAATAAGTTCCATGTGATGGAACCTAATGGTTATGCCGTTCCCAAAGTAACCGAAGCGATGTACAAGTTTGAAAGAGGCGATATCACACAGGCACAACTGGATGCTATATTGAATGAGCTCAGGAGCCGCAACGGAAAATCACAGATCGATGACATGCTGATGCAAAGCATCGTTTCACATAAGCACAGTTTGTCCGTTTCAGGCGGCAATGAAAAGAACCAGTATAGCATCAACCTCAACTATATTGGTAACAGAGGCTATACCATCAATACCAATTCCGAAGCCATCAATCTCAGCCTGAACGACAAGGCTCAGGTATTCAAATGGCTGACAGCAGAAGCAGGCATTTTCGCCAATTTCTCGAAGAATAAATATGCCGATATCAACGCTACCCAGTATTACAGATGGATGCCTTATGAGATCCTGAAAGATGACAAAGGCAATTATGTTCCCTGGAACTACCTGAAATCTCCAACCGAAATTGAACGACTGAACAATCTCGGCCTGCTGGATGAAAGCTGGAACCCTCTCCAGGACATGAGCCGCTATGATATCCGCAGCAATTCACAATATGTGCGTGTGCAGGGAGGCTTCAATATCAAATTCACTAAATTCCTCAACCTCGATGTAAAATACCAGACTGAACGCGGCAGCAGCTACTCAAAGAACTATCAAAGCTTCGAAAGCTGGCGAACTGCCAACGTGATCAACGACGCCACACAGATCACCAACGGTGAGATCGTAAAGAATATCCCCGATGGCGGTCAGATCTGGGAAACCCGCGGAGATTCCAGATCCTACACAGCCAGGGCACAACTTAACTTCGACAAACGCTTTGGAACGGATCATCAATTGACGGCCATTGCAGGCACCGAACGTCGCTCTGTTTTACGGACCTCCACAACCTTACACAGGTTTGGTTACAACGATCAAAACCTCCAGTTCCAGCCGGTGAATTATGATACACTCGGCAATCTGAAAGGAACACAGGCCATCGGTGGCGACTTCCGGTATATTTTTCTCGATCATAACAACTTCAGAAATACTGAAGAACGTTACGTTTCCTTCTATGGCAATGCCGGATATACTTTCAGGGGAAGATACAATCTCACCGGCAGTGTTCGTGTTGACGATTCCAATCTCTGGGGAACTGATCCAAAATACAGGCATCTTCCTCTCTGGTCTGCAGGTGCAAGCTGGCGCATTTCATCGGAAGACTTCATGAGGAATTTATTCTGGCTGAACAACCTGAACCTGCGCGCCACCTACGGCAGCGGAGGTAACACAGCAAGAGAAACAGGTCCCTACCTGATCGTTAACTCCGGCTATTACAATGAAACGGATGCGATCGGCACCAATATCGTTTCTCCTCCCAACAAGTCGTTAAGATGGGAAAGGACCCAAACCACCAACTTCGGACTGGACTACGCCATTCTCAAAAACAGGATCTCCGGCTCTTTCGATTATTATGTCAGGAAAACAACTGACCTCCTCGGTGAGAAACCTACCGATCCTACCAATGCATTCAACTCAGCATTGATCAACTATGGAAGCCTTACCAATAAAGGGTTCGAGATCGCTCTGAATACTGTGAACATAGACCGGAAAGATTTCAGCTGGAGCAGCCGCATCTCTTTCACAAAGAACAAGAACAAGATGACGGAGATCGCTCCCCGCTCTAGTCTGCTGGTTGAATACCTGCAGGGCTACGGCACACAAGTGAAAGGATATGCGATGAATTCCATTTTCAATTTCCGCTCAGCAGGCCTCGATCCCACCAACGGTACGCCGATGGTTTACGATAAAGATGGGAAAGTGGTCACCAACTACGATCAAAATGGAAATATCGTAACCAATATGACCGAGCTGGCCGGACTGGTACCTGGGGGCACCCTGGATCCTACTTATACTGTAGGCTTCATGAATACTGTTCGTTTCAAGCGCTTCACATTTACGATGATGATCATCGCCAATGGAGGTAATGTTATTCGCGATGCCATACCTGGTACAATCACTTCCGCAGCCTTCAATCGCAATATGGACAGAAGAGCGCTGAACTACTGGAAAAAGCCCGGTGATGAAAAATTGCCTGACGTGCAACCCGCACCTGCACTCAGAAATACATCAGATTATTATCTGCAGTACCTCTGGTTTGCAACTGATGCCAATACCATGAAAGCAGATTATATCAAAGTGAGGAATATCGGCCTGAGCTATGATTTCGCATCACATCTCAGCAAGCTGACCAAAATCAATGGAGCTACCGTACTGGTACAGGTGCAGAATCCATTCAGCTGGTTCAGGAATGATAAGGACCTGGACCCTGAAGCGTATATAATCGCTACAGATGGCGCTACGCGCAGCTTGCCCGTGATGCCTGTGTATATGATCGGCCTTAATGTAACCTTCTAATTCCGAACAAATGAAATTGAAACACATACTCCCTATATGCGCAACTGTACTGATGGTCAGTTGCGACAAATACCTCGATGTAAGACCGAAGGATAAATTCATCCCGGAAAGCGTGGAAGACTACGAGAACATGCTGAACAGCGCCAACCTGGTGAACTCCGGAGATTATTTCCAGGACCTGCTCACAGATGATGTTTTCCTTCCTGAAGGACAACCTGCCAACCTCTATTCTAACCAACAGGCACATGCGAGAAGGATCTATACTTTCAACAATGTTCCATACGAAGCCAATAACAACGACTTTCAATGGAGCGAAGGTTATAAAAGGATCTTCTACTTCAATACCGTGATCAATAATGTGCTGGATGCCTCCGGAACGAAAAGCGAAGAATACAAAAAATCGGTGAAGGCCGAAGCGCTGGTGGGACGTGCCTTTGAGCACATGATCCTGGTGAATCTGTATGCAAAGCACTATGATGCAGCCACCGCTGCAACAGATCCGGGAATTCCCATTGCACTGATCGGAGACATCAGCGCCAAATTCGTCAGGAATACCGTACAGGAAACCTATGATCAGATCATCAAAGACCTGACAGATGCGCTTCCCGATCTTCCTGCATCCCCCAAAAAGACAAGCTTCAGGGCCAGCAAACCCGCTGCCTATGCATTACTGAGCCGCGCTTATCTCTATATGGGCAAATGGGACCTCGCCGAACAGAATGCAGAAGAAGCACTGAAACTGAAAAGCGAATTGTTCGATATGAACAATTATGCCGTTACCGTGCCCGGTCCCTTCCCTTATGTACCCGGCACCCCCGTTGGCTGGACCAATGTACCCGATGCACAAAAGAACCCTGAAACCCTGTACGCACGCCACTTCCTGCGTCCCATGGGATTGGGACAATTATCCTGCGCATCTTCCGATCTAAGTTCATTGTTCACCAATGACGACCAGCGCTGGGTGCTTTACTATGCCAATGGCTGGCCCCCTGCACCTCCCTACAATTACTGGAATATGTACCAGGTAAAGATCTTCCTGCGTGGTGACTACTATAACAATGCAGCAGGACTTCCTGAAGTATATCTCAACGATGCTGAAGCAAAAACAAGACAGAATGATCTTTCCGGCGCACTCGACCTCATCAATGAACTGAGGCAGCACAGGATCAAACCTGCCGCCTATGTTGAAAAAACATTGGCTGACTTCAACAATGACCAGGAAAAAGTACTGCGCTTCGTTCTCGAAGAAAGAAGAAGGGAACTCGCGTTCATGAATATGCGACATATCGATCTCAAGCGACTCAATAAAGAAGCGCGATTCCAGAAAACCATTGTTCATAATGCAGAAGGCATTGAATACAGACTGGAACCCAATAGCGACAAATACCAGCGCCAGATCTGGCCTGCAGCTTCTGCTTTCAATCCCGACTGGGAACTCAATCCATAAAGATTTCTGATTAAGTATGCGGCAAAAGCCGGTTGGACGGTCCCGTTCCGTTCCAACCTGGCTGATGCCTTAATTCAAAGTATCCATGCAGCAAACGATCGTTAAACTAGAAAACCTATCCCACCGGTATAGCCAGCAATGGGCGGTAAAAGATATCAGTTTCGAAATAAACAGAAATGGCATATTGGGATTACTCGGCTCCAATGGCGCCGGTAAATCCACCACCATGAATATCCTTTGTGGCGTATTGAGCCAGACTGAAGGACAGGTAAGCATCGATGGGATCGACATCCGGCAAAATCCCGAAGAAGCCAAGAAACGGATCGGCTTCCTGCCACAGCAGGCACCCCTCCACCTGGAACAAACCGTTGACGAATACCTCACTTTCTGCGCACATATCCGCCTCCTGCCCAAACGTGATATCAAAGCCGCAGTTGAAGCCGTAAAAGAAAGATGCGGTGTAGCACATTTCAGCAACAGGCTGATCGGGAATCTTTCAGGCGGTTATCGCCAACGCGTAGGCATCGCACAGGCCATCATTCATAAACCACTGCTGGTTGTACTGGATGAGCCCACCAATGGACTTGACCCCAACCAGATCCTTGAAGTAAGACAACTGATCAAAGAAATTGCAGCTGAACGTTCCGTGATCTTCTCTTCCCATATCCTCGCAGAAGTACAGGCCACCTGCCACGATATCATTATGATCGAAGGCGGACAGGTAGTTTTCAAAGACACCATGCAGGCCTTCAACAATTACATCGCGCCTGACAGCCTCATCGTTTCCTTCGAGAATGCACCTTCCATCGAAGTACTGAAAAGCATTCCCGGCATCACGTCAGGAGAGCAGGTAGAAGACAAGACCTACCGGCTGCACTTCGATGATGCCCACCAGATCAGCGAGAAAGTAGTGCTCAAAAGTGTGGAAGAAGGATGGAGACTCACAGAGATCAATCTCGAAAAAGCTCGCTCGACGCCATCTTCGCGCAATTATCTAACAAAAGATCAAGTCAAACAATATCATGAGAAGCATATACAGAATAGGCCGTCAGGAACTCAGCATCTTATTTCACTCACCTGTGGCATGGCTGATCCTGATCGTATTCCCGATCCAGATCGGGATGGACTTTGCAGAATATATCCTCATGCTGGGCCGCTCCCAGAGAATGGGCACCTCCTTTCAACAGGTGACCAATATCGTGTTCGCCAGCCAGAATGGATTCTATGTTGGCGTAAAGAACACTTTGTATTTCTATATTCCATTACTCACCATGGGACTGATCAGCCGCGAGCTGCACAGCGGTTCCATCAAACTGCTGCTCTCATCTCCCGTAAAAGTGAGAGATATAGTGCTGGGAAAATATTTATCCATGATGGTGTATGGATTGATCCTGGTAGCCATCATCGGGATGTACGGATTCGCCGGCTCTTTCTTCATCGGGAATATCGATTACCTGATGGTGATATCCGGAGCATTCGGATTGTATTTGCTGATCTGCGCCTATGCAGCCATCGGTCTCTTCATGTCCAGCCTCACCAGCTACCAGGTAGTGGCTGCCATCAGTACCCTGGCAGTGCTGGCCCTGTTGAATTTCGTAGGCGGACTGTTCCAGGGAAATGATGTGATCCGTCATGTCACCTATTTCCTCAGTATCTCCGGAAGAACAGAACAATTCATAAGCGGATTGATCAGCTCAGAAGATGTGATCTATTTCCTGCTCATCATCACCTTCTTCCTCAGTATTACCGGTATGCGATTGCAGGCCGGCAGGGAAGCGAAATCTGTGAGACTGAAGATCACGCGGTATGCTGTGCTGATAGCCGGTTGTGTGATCATTGGCTATATCAGCTCACGGCCACGGACAACCGGATACATCGATATGACCGTTTCCAAATCGAGAACACTCGGAGAGAAAAGTGTAGCCTTCCTGAAACAAATGGACAAGCCCCTCAGGATAACCACTTACGTGAATGTACTTGGCGACAATTTCTACCTGGGCGCTCCCGAGAAGAAAAGCTTTGATGAAAGATTGTTCAATCAATACAGGCGCTATATCCCGGACCTCCAGATGGACTACGTATACTACTACGATATGGCCGATAACAAGAACCTCCTCAAAAGCAACCGTGGGTCCAGCATCGAAGAGATCGCCAAAAAAGTAGCAGATATCCAGAAAATGGATTTCAAGAAACTGCTCGGACCTGCCGAGATCAGGAAGATCGTTGATCTTGCCCCCGAACAGAACCGCATCGTGCGCCAGCTTGAATACGGCAACAGGAAAACATTCCTGCGTTATTATGAAGACATCATGACCTACCCCAGTGAACAGGAGATCACTGCCGCCATCAAACGACTGATGGAACCGGAAAAGATCCCCGTGATCAGGTTCGTTACAGGTCATGATGAAAGAAGCGCCTTCAGATCAGGAGATGCCGATCTCCGGAAATCCGCTGCGGAACTCAGCTTCAGGTATTCACTCATCAACCAGGGCTTTGATATCGATACCCTCAACCTGATTAACGACAATATCCCTGCCGGAACTTCCGCCCTCGTACTCGCCGATCCCAAAAATGCGTATACGGAAGCCGAGTTGCAAAAGATAAAAGCGCATATTGATGCAGGTGGTAATATGATGATACTTTCCGAAACAACATCACAGGCTTTCCTCGATCCTGTTTGTGAATACATCGGCGTAAAAACAGGCACTGAAAACATCATGCAGCAGAGCAAAGACTATGCACCCGATCTTGTTCAGGCCTTGTTTACACAAGATACAGACGCATTCTCCGACCGTTACAAAATGATGCGGGCAGACAGCGCCATCATCACAATGCCCGGTGTTTCCACCGTGAGCTATATGGAGCAATCCTTCAAAGCGATCCCTTTACTGAAAAGCTGGAACGAAAAGAACCTGGCGGCCGCCCTGCACAGAAAGATCAGCAATAAGGAACAGAAGATCATTGTTGTTGCCGATGCCGATTTCCTCAGTACAACGGAGTTGAGCAGACGAAATCCGGAGAACAGCAATTTCGGGCTGGTTACCGGCATCTACAGCTGGTTCAGTGATGGTGAGTTCCCCGTGAATACCCAACGAAAACGTTCAAAAGATGTGATCGACAGTACGGACGATGGTGTAATGATGCTGAGATTATTCTTTTTTGGTCTCTTACCCGCCTGCTTCCTGATTGCCGGCGCTACTCTATTGATCTACCGGAAGAGACGTTAGTGCGTTCCCTATGCAAGATTGAGCACTGCAAGCTGCTGTATGGTTTTCCATTCAGCAGCTTTTTCTTTTATCCTCCCTCCTCTTATATAGTGAAACATCTCATGCTTTCACGAAATACAGTGAAATAATTTCTCCCGAAAACACTTCACCTAACTGGTTTTCAATCCATTGAACAATTGGCATTTAGTTGGCTCCTATTCAGCAATAATCAATTGCTCAATACAAACTGACCAGTATGCCATTCCAGGAAAAACAAATTCAATCGGTAAGAGATATTCCCATCAGGTTTTTTCGCTCCCATTTACTTGCCCAAACATTGGAGGAACTGAAAACCCGCGGCTACCAGCTTCAGTTCAGGAGGGAAGCTACCTGTCTTTACTGCAACGAATTGGAGCAATGGATCAATCCTGAAAGTTTTGTAGTGGACGAGTATTATCATTTCGAAGATGCTTCTTCAACTGATGAAGCAAGGACCCTCTATGCCATCACTGCCACTGAAGGGAAAAAGGGTTTTCTCGTTGATACATGCCTGGTATATGAGGACAATATCAGTCCGGAAATGACACAAAAATTAAGATGGGAATATGAAGTATCCGGAACAATCCGAGCTTAATCAAAAAATGAAATGATATGAAAAATTATGATTCACTCGTAGATGCATTATCGGACCTCAAAACCAGAGGTTTCGAATCCGATTTTGCCATTGAAACCACCTGCATCTATTGCGGAGGACTTGACCTGAGATTACGACCCGAAGAATTCATGGTGGAAGAAGTGTACCGGTTCGAAGACGATTCCACACCGGACGACAGTTCCATCCTCTACGCCATTTCATCTTCTGCAGGTGTGCGCGGAACATTGGTTGACTCCTATGGCGCCTATTCCGAAAGCCTCAGCTTCGAGATGGCGCAGAAATTAAAGATGCCAACCATCCGCGCATAAGCACAGTATCACGCCTGCATTAAACTATAAAACCATTGATCATGAAAATTGTAGTAGTTGGTGGTACAGGGCTGATCGGTTCAAAGCTGGTGAGTAAGCTCGTGATGATGAACCATACAGTAATTGCCGCCGCACCATCCCTTGGTATCAATACCCTTACAGGTTTTGGCCTTAACCATGCATTGCAGGGAACGGATGTGGTAGTGGATGTATCCAACTCCCCCGGCATAGATGGCAATGAAGCACTGGATTTTTTTCAAACGTCTACCGTGAACCTGGTGACTGCCGGACTGTATGCGGGAGTGAAGCATCATGTAGCGTTGTCTATCGTTGGAGTGGAACGCATGCCGGACAGCGGGTATATACGTGCCAAGCTTGCGCAGGAAGACTTTATCAGGGAATCCGGAATAAACTACAGCATCTTACGCTCTGCACAATTCTTCGAACTCGCGGGCAGGATTGCAGAAGCCGCCACTACGGGTGATGAAATGAATATCTCACCGGCAGCCTTTCAACCAGTGGCCGGACCTGTTCTCATGCCAATGTATGAATTCATCCGTTATTACCTGAATGCCACCGAAGACCCCAGGCAGCTCTTTGCGGATGAACATGCCCGTTATTACGGGGCAGCGCTGGATGATGCATCACTCACGCCCGGCGAGCACGCACGTTTTGGCAAGATCAAATATGAAGACTGGTTCCACAATCAATTGATCAATCAACAATAGTCACCCCAAAAAACTAATAGTATGTTACCAAGAGGAACGTCTGCTCCGGACTTTGAGCTCTACGCAACGCCGGATCAGAAATTGAAACTAAGCGATCTGAAAAACAAAAAAGTGATCCTGGCCTTTTACCCGGCTGACTGGAGCCCTGTTTGTGACGATCAGATGAATCTGTACAACGAGATGGGCAAATTCTTTTCCAGGCACAATGCACAGGTGCTGGGCATTAGTGTAGACAGCAAGTGGAGCCATCTGGCTTTTACTGATCACAATAAATTCCATTTTCCATTATTATCCGATTTTGAGCCAAAGGGGGAAGTAGCCCGTCTGTATGAAGTGTACAACGAGAAAACAGGAGAGTGTCAAAGGGCCTTGTATGTAATAGATGAAGCTGGTTTCATACAATGGAGCTACCTCTCTCCTGTTGGCATCAATCCCGGTGCAGACGGCATCCTGAATGCACTGGAAGAATTAGATAACGCAAAAACCATCAACCAATGAACCAGTTATATCAACCCATCAGCAACAACGACCATTTTTACGGAAACCCGGATGCAACAGTATCCCTGGTAGAATACGGAGATTTTGAATGCCCCTACTGCGGCCGTGCATATCCGATAGTAAAGGCGATCAAGCAGGAACTGGGAAAGAACCTGAAATTCGTATTCAGGAACTTCCCCTGACAAAGATCCATCCGAACGCCTTCTCTGCTGCAGTAGCAACTGAAGCAGCAGCGTTGCAGGGAAAATACTGGGAGATGCACGATATCATTTTCGAGCACCAGCATTCACTGGACCCTGAAAATGTATTCCTGCTGGCTGGCAGGATCGGGCTGGACCTGGCAAAATTCAAGCATGATATTCACGATGATAAACTCATAGATAAAGTGGAGAAAGATTTTGAAACCGGCCTCAGAAGCGGCGTGAACAGAACGCCCAGTTTCTTTATCAATGGAGAAAAATTTGAAGGCGATTGGGGAGCAGGGCAATTGATGGAACGCCTGAAAGCTACGCTATCGGCTGATCAAATAGTAAATAAATAAATTACATCAATACTAGTAATCTTCCGAAGGCTGTTGCGGCTATCCGCCAACGGCCTTTTTTATTTATTGCCTGCATCAGAGAACAAAGCTTTTTTAGTATATTATGAAGAAGAACATCTTTTACTGAAAACCTTTCCCCTATGTATTTTGCAGACCTGCAAATGCAAAACGGCAGAAGTCCCCCTTATACTTACTTTCCTGGTACAGCCCGCCAGAACAAGTACTGCTGATTCACCATTTTATTTTTCTTTCAAACCTTTTCACATGAGAATAATTCTAGTATCGATACTGGCTGCTACCTTTTTTGTTTCATTGCCTGCAGCCGCTCAAATGGTATGCGCTACTTCTTTCAATCCGGAAGCAGAAAAAAAATCTTCCTCCGCCAGGTACAACCGCTTTCTCAAACTAGAGCAGCATACCAATCAATTCAGGTTATCTGAAAAAACAGCCGTAAAGGCAGGCAGATTGGCCAATCCCAATAATACCATCATCATACCCGTAGTTGTTCACATCCTTCACTATGGAGAACCTGTAGGAACAGGCAGAAATATTCCTGACGCTCAAGTACAATCGCAGATCGATGTATTGAATGAAGATTCAGAAGATTGAATGCAGACAGGGTCAATACGCCGGCAGCTTTTGCAGGAGTAGCCGCCGACCCCAATTTTGAATTCAGACTGGCTTGCATTGATCCCAACGGGAACCCCACCAATGGAATCAACAGGGTACAGACTGCACATCCCTCATATAGTATTGTTGCGATTGGTAACGAAATTCAGGAAACGTCCACCAGAATCAAGTTCAGGTCAGAAGGCGGTGAAGACGCATGGGCAACCAACACATATCTGAATATCTGGGTTTGCAATATTGCGCCTGATCCTGGAGGCCAGACAATGGGGTATGCGCAATTCCCTTTCGATTACAATGCAAAACCCAATACGGACGGTGTTGTAGTCCATTACAGAGCTTTTGGCCGGAACTCCGGATCTACTTTTTATGACCTGGCAAGCGGATTTGGATTGGGCCGTGTTGCAACGCATGAAGTTGGACACTGGCTGAACCTGTATCATATTTTCGGGCCCGACTCAGGTTGTACCAATGATGACTTCTGTAATGACACCCCAATTCAGGCTGTTCCGAATGGCGGTTGCCCTTCATTCCCCAACATAAGCTGCAGCAATGGTCCCAATGGTGATATGTTCATGAACTATATGGACTATACTTCCAATGCCTGCATGAACATTTTCACACAAGGTCAGCGAACAAGGATGCGGGCCATTTTCGCCTCAGGTGGTGAAAGATATTCGTTCATCAATAATTATTTCAGGATCAAACCCACTGCCAATGCCATCTGTAGTACCGGCTCAACGCTTTCTGTTTCCAACCCGGCCTGCCTGAATGTAACCTGGACAATTGTTTCTGGTCCGCTGAGCATTGCTTCAGGTCAGGGCACCAACACAATTACACTCAACAAAACGGGAGACGGAGTGGCCGTGATAAGAGCTACGGCCGGAGGATATATAGATGAGCTTACTATCCAGGCAGGTATTCAAACTCCTACCAATATTGCAGGACTGGTACCACCATTAGGTGTATTTCCAGGAGAGCTGCTGGAGCTTGAAGCAGAAGAAACTGCCCCGGCATATTCATGGTCTGCGCAGGGAGGAAATATACTCGGATACGATAATCAGAAGCGTGTAACGATACAGGTTGATATGTGCTCTCCATTTATGGTCAATGGCTGGCTTAACGTGCAATTATTCTACACCAATGCCTGTGGTGTGGGATCATATGGAGAGTTTACCACTATTGATTGCCCAATTGGCGGACCATTCATGATATCTCCCAATCCAGCCAGCGGGCAGCTATCTGTTACCGGTAAAGAAAAAGAGATCAGGGAAATTCAATTAATAGACAAGAATGGAAACCTGAGGAAACATATTCGACTGGCCACCCAGCAAAAGAATGTAAGATTGAACATTACTGATCTGAAACCTGATATTTATTCTATCAGGATCTTTGACGGCAAAAACTGGACAACCAGGAAACTTATCATCAAATAACAGGCAAAGGCCGTTCTTCATATTACAGAACGGCCTTCCTTTATTTTCAATACCATCAATAGAACAATATGACATGCTTGCATACCTGATTTTCTGATAACTTTGGCAAAAATCCGCCTATGCCTCCCAACAGGTCGCTGGTATTGGTCACACTAATGATCGGCACTTCGATGGCAGCCATTGACAGCAGCATCGTGAACGTGTCTTTGCCTATCATTCAGCGGGAGTTCAATGTACAACTGGATGCCATTGCCCTGGTGGTTACAGTATACATGATCACCTATAGTTTGTTCATCCCCCTTACCAACTGGCTGAAGAATCGTATTGGCTATTACAATCTGTACATGACCAGCATTTCACTGTTCGTGGCGGGATCACTGTTATGCAGTCTGGCAGACAGTCTTACTTTTCTGATACTGGCGCGGGCTGTACAAGCCATCGGTGGTGGCGCCATTGCGCCTACTTCACTCGCTATACTGAGCGAGACCTTCCCGAAAGAAGAAAGAGGAAGCGCCGTTGGCTGGTGGGGAATCGGTAACGTGATGGGACCTGCGCTGGGCCCTACTTTGGGCGGTATCCTCACCCAATACCTCGGATGGCAATCGATCTTCTATGTTAACGTACCGGTTGGTATCGTTACCATCTGGATGGCAGCCAGGAACCTTCGATTCCTGAAACAAATACCCATCACAAAACCACCTCTCGATCTGAAAGGATATTTGTTGCTGGCTGGCTTCGTGTTATTGTTACAGGCAACCATTATACCTTTTGCATCCCGCTACGGACTTACATCCTGGCAGTTCCTCAGCTGCTTTGTGATCACTATTACCATTCTGGTTCTCTATATCCGTTCTTCTAAAAGACCTGATCCTTTACTTGATCTGTCCATTTTCAAGATCCCGGATTTCAGAAGACCTTTCATTATTGTCGGTATCCGTTCTGTTGCATTGTTCGGCGGGATGTTCTTTCTTCCCTTCCTCTTGCAGGGCTACCTGGGGTACTCCGAGATCGAGAGCGCGATGCTGTTATTGCCCAATGCCCTGATCATGCTGGTTACCCGGCCGGTTTCAGGAAAACTGGCAGACAAAGGAATGATCAGGTATATCTCCATTATCGGTATCCTGCTGGTGTCTTCTTCCTTTGTACTGTTTTCCATGATCGATATTGGCGCCAGTGTAGCTTTTATTGTAACAGCTATGATCATACGGGGATTGGGCATCAGCTTCCTGATAGCGCCAGTATCCACCGCCCTGTTGAACTCCGTGAAATCCGAGCAAACAGCAACCGCCACTTCATTGAATACGCTTATGCTGCAACTCGGAGGATCAGTAGGCATTGCTGTGAGCAGCGCCATTCATACGCATCTGTTATCGCACTATGAAAGCAAAACTGGTACGCACCAACTGGCAGAACATTATGCGTTGCAGGATGGATTCCTTACTACAGCAGGATTGATCCTGTTGGCATTATTACCGGCGGTGCGGCTGCCACAAAAAACAAGGAAAAGATTGGTAGATAAAAATGTGTTGGGCTAATTATCAGGTGCTGGCGCCGCAGCATCTTCCTTTTCCAACCTGAACACGATCGGTAATATTTTGTAAGAGGCTACCGGCTTCCCTTTTAACAAGGCAGGCTCCCATTTGGGCATGGAAGATACAACCCTGATGGCTTCTTCCGCCAGACCAAACCCTGGCACCGGATCCTTTGGCTTCAGATGAACGTCTCTTACTGCTCCATGCTTATCAACTGTGAATCTTACATTAACCGAAGCCTCAATTTCATATTTTAAAGCAGAATCCGGGTATATGAGATTCGCCGCAATAAATCGCTTCAGTGAATCCATGCCTCCAGCAAACATTGATTGCTGCGTAGCTTTTTTCATTTTACCAGGAGAGCTCGGAACAGTATCAGATTGCATTTGAACAGGAATATTCTTTTTCATTTCCCCGCTGGAACTATTTGAGAAAAAGGATAAAAAGAATACTACCAGAATAGATATTTGAAGAATAAGTTTCATCATGGCTACATTAGAAGCTTGACAAGATATTCAATTTCCACCGGGAAATGAACAAAAACAAAAAGCAGGGAAAATCTCCCTGCTTCTTGAAAAAGAGCCTTAACCAGTTCTCAGATGAAATTTTGCAGTTCTATTGTCTTCTCCTCCTGAACCAGATCACCAGGTAACTCACAAGCATGATGGCAGGTAAAATAAATGTGAAGATGATCCTGGAGACCCTGAATCCGCTTTTCCCGATATGAATATCATTGTCGGTGAATGGCGGACGGCTCACATCCACAGGAGCATCATAGTTGGATAGCCAGTTGAATGATCCGGCGATCAGCAGAAAGTTCCCGGCAAAGATATCCTTGCGTGAATGCCCCAGCTCGCCGTTGCTGATACAATCTGCATCGCCAAGGATGATCACCTTTTGTTCCTTCTCTCCAACTTTCCGGCTGAGTGCTACAGCGGTGGCAACATTTTCGGCTGCTGTTTCGCCGGCAGCCGGATTGAACACAGTACTATCGTCAATAAAATCGATCGTTTCCAGTTCATTCCAGGCGCCAGCGGAATCAGTCACCAGCCAGGGTGTTGCCGCATATCCATTGGCGTTAGCATTGCTGTACTGAAGGCCAACTGCTGAAGGCATCACTACCACCTGGTTATTCTTACGGAGGATACGGAACATTTTTGAAAATTCACCTGCTGCTTCCGTAGGTTGTGAAAAGATAAGATCCGCCTGATAGTCTTTATTAGGCTTAACCAGTCTCCCTTCCATCAATCGCACACCAAAAAGTTCAGTAATGGGATTCATGGTTTCCTGCCTTTTGGGTTCACCGGCAATAAGAAGGTTCCCTCCCCTGGCTATGTATTGTTTCAAATGCTCCAGGTGCAGTGCAGGCAAGGCTGTTTTCACATCGGCGATCACCAGGATGCTTACGTAGGCAGGTACTTCCTTATCCAGCGTAAGTTGCTCGAAATCGAAGCCCTGGTTGATGAGAGAATAACGGAATGTATTCTCTTTGGCGAACTTGTTGTAATCTCGGTCTCCTTCCCTGATACAGTCGCGCTCCCCATGTCCTCCCACAAAACCTACTTTAGGCAATGTGACCACCAGTCTCTTGATGGCGGCGCTGATCTCTGCTTCTGAAGGAAATCCCATCGCATCGTTGAATACACGCAGAACAGAACGTTGTCCGCTATCCCGCTCCAATACTTTGATATATCTGAAATTCTCTTCGGCAAGTGTGGTTTGGATCTTTCCCAGTTCACTCACTGGCTGAAAGATCGCTGAGTCCACACCGTAAGTCTGTGCTACTTTGGCCATCCTTTGCCTGTCGTTCAAATTGGGGAATCGCTGGTTCAGGGATTCTTCATTATTTCCTTTCGCGAAGTAGCGAACATAATTCATTTTGATCTCCGGCTTGAAGCGCTGGTATTCCCTGAAGCGGCGCATATCATCCAGTTCAGCCCTGGGCATACCCATCCACAGCCAACGGTCTTCGTCAAGCGCATTGGAAAAAGTGGTGATGGTCAGGCCGCCTTTGGCTTTGCTCACAATGTCCTGGCTGGCTTTGGTGAGGGTACGCAGTTTTGTTCTGGTGGCATCATAATAGAGCATCATGGCAGGTCTTGAGCTCAGGTAGCCCACCATCACAGCAGCGCCTATCACCAGGGCATATCGGCCCAGCGAAACAATGGCACGTGTTTTCTGTCGGATTGCGCGGAATCGGAAAATACAAAGTCCCAGGAAGAGCCCAACCACAGTTATGAAATAAATCACATCTTCAGTACTCACAATGCCGCCGATGAATTCATGCGTTCTGCCTCCCATCGATAACCAGAACATGATATCGCGCACGAAGGCGATATCCTGCCATAACTGACTTGTATAATTCAATACAGCAAATACAGCGAAAGTCCCCATGGCCGCCACTACCTGGTAAGAAGTTAGGCTCGACATAAAAAGACCTACAGCCCCATATGCGCAGATCAGCAGGAAAATTCCCAGGAGCCCGGGCATGGTAGCCGGAAAATCGAACTTGTCTACCACAAAGGCGCCGTACAATGTAAAAATGAAAACGATGCCAGTCATCAACAATGCATAAGCCGCAATGGACATAAACTTCCCGAAAATGATCTGGGCATCGCTGATCGGCGAGGAATATAATAATTTGATGGAACCGCTGCTGATCTCCCGGCTCATCATTCCCATCGTGAGCAGTGGAATATAGAAGTACAGGTAACCGAGCAGCCGGGTATAAAATCCTCCCCAGGGATCAGTATACAATTTCAGTGTAACACCTTCCAGGCTGTATCCCATTTCCTTGAACTGTACCATTCCTTCCAGTACTCCGGAAAAAACAATACCGGCCTGAATGGTAAAAACAATAAGGATCAGCCAGGCTATCGGTGAAAAGAAAAGCAGCTGTAATTCAGTACGGGCAATTCTTATAGTTTGTTTCATTATTTTATTTTCTACGTTAGGAGCGTGACTGTTTTTTAGACAATTCAGCAAAAATGGTATCCATCGAATTCTTCTCCGCGTTGATTTCTTTCAAACGCCATCCATTGTGAACGCTTTGATCGATGATTTTTTCCAGCATATCATCCACACTGTCTACTTTCACGCGATAACGGGAACCACCCAGTGTTTCCACCGCCACCACATTGGGGATCCGTTTCAATTCCTCGGCACCCCGTGGCTCCAGCATCGTCAGCAAAATGGTGCCGGGCGCAGCATAACGGTCAAATTCATCCACACTACCGGAGAAGACTACCCGACCATCTGCCAGCATCAGGATATAATTGCAGGCTGCCTGTACTTCAGACAACATATGCGTGGAAAGGATCACCGTTCTTTCCTCCGCGATCTCTTTGATCAGGTTCCTGATCTCTACGATCTGGTTGGGATCGAGGCCATTGGTGGGCTCATCCAATACCACCAGTTCCGGATTGTGAATGATGGCCTGTGCAATGCCCACACGCTGCTGGTAGCCTCCTGATAAATTCCTGATCAAACGTTTCCTGAAATGAGTGATACCGCATTTTTCAAGCACTTTGTTCACGGCATTTGCCTGCTCTTTACGCGGTATCAATCTCAGTCCGGCGCAGTGTGTGAGGAACTCATCGATGGTGAGGTCGATGTGCAGGGGAGGCCTTTGCGGGAGAAATCCCATCAGGCCCTTGGCAGCGATGGCATCCTTGCGGATGTCCACCCCATTGATAAAAACATCACCTTTCGTTGGTTTCAGCACTCCGCATAGAATGTTCATCATGGTTGACTTTCCCGATCCATTGGACCCTAACAATCCGTAGATACCACGTACCGGTATCTCGAAATCGATATCACGTATGGCCCATTGAGCAGTATAGCGATGCGATAGCTGTACTGCTTTTACTATTGGTTGTTTCATATTGTTGTTTACATCATTTGATTAAAGCCGAATCCCATCTTGTACATACTGCTTACCGGGACTCCCTTGTCGAGTACGATCTTCTTTTTCAGCCTGCGTGCAGGATCGGCTATTTCGTCGGACAGGATGCCGAGAATGTATACATCACCATTCTCCAGCCCTACCATGATCTGATCATGGGTGAACACGCCCATCAACTGGTTCTGGCAGGCCGTGATGGTTTTGATTGGGGAATCGAATGAATAATATTCCGAGCTCATGGCAGGGCCATGTTCATACAGGTAAAGCGTTTTGTTGCCACTGCCGCCTGAATAGAACATATAATTCTCGATACGGGGCAACTGGTAGAATATGCTTTGCGCATTGGCAGTGCCGGCGCCGAAAGAAGTTTCTCCCATGAATACCGCCTGGGCAGTGTAGAACTGGTCTATCACCATGATCTTCTGAACGTAGTGCTGTGTGCCATTGTAGAAGATCAGGTTATAGGAAGTGGTGAAGCGTCCCTGCTTCAGGGGACCTACATATACCAGCTCCTTGTCCATGGCATCGATCATCGTAGTGCCGGGAGGAATGGGCGGTCCGGGCATATAGTTGATGGGTATTACCTGCCCGTGATCTGACCCTTCGAAGAGTTTGCCTTTGGTCTTATCGTAGAGAATTGTCTGTCCGCTCATATATGAGCCGCTCCAGCCTTTATCAAATTTCACACCACCGGGAATGAACATGGGCTTGTTGGGATATACGCCTGATTGGGAATAAGCATTGTTGACATGTTTTCTCGTATATATATTCCCGTTATCATCCAGCATGATGCTGTAGTCCCACATGTAGAATTCACCTCTCGGTCTGAAATCCTCCGGAACTGTATTGCCGAGAAAGAAGGTATTGGTCTTGTAAATAGGGTTCAGGGTGGTACCATCAAGCTCTATGTTTCCGGCAGCATCATTCCTTACTATGAGTACATTACCGGGATTGCTCAATCCTCCGCCGGCCATCCAGTGCTCTCTGACTTCAATGGCATTCGGCCCGAGCTCTTCTCCGGAGATAGTGGTATAAAAATCTGCAGTTACTTCAAAGGTCACGGGATCGATAAAGGAGATGATACTTCGGTTATCCCTCTTAGTTAGCATCACCCAGCCTAAGAGGTAAGCAGGAATGGCATCTACTGTGAACCCATCCAGGAAGGTGGCTTCATTCTTCTTATTCACCACTTTCAGTTTTATATAAGGGCGGATGCCGGTGAGATCGCGGACAGGATAGTCCAGGATAGGCCCTGTGGCAATTTCCTTTCCGTTACAGTACCAGGTAAATGTAAAATTTTCCGCCACTGTATTGGCTCTTACGGTATCTCCACTGAAAACAAGTTTGGGATTGATATCGAGGGTATCACTGGAACGGGGATTGATGAACCTGCCGCCATCAAAGATGATCTCTACTTTGCTGAGGTCATCATACGCATAGTTGCCTTTGTCTTTATAGCAGGAGGATGCCAGTAAGAACAGCAGGGCGATAAGACTATATTGTTTTACATTTTTCATGTTCATGCGGGGTTACTTATCAGAATAAATTCGGTGATACATTGATCTGGCCGTTCTCATCTTCATACACTTCTCCGTTCTCACGGCCGCGGGCGAGGAAATCGCGGAAGATGATCGCATAGGCGCGTTGTTCTGTTTCGGAGAGACCGGTCATATCTGCGATGCCGGTGGCTTCGATGAACAAACGGTATTTATTGTCGGAATACTTTGCCAGGAAATTGGCTTCCACTACGGGAGTCCACCAGCCCGGACGAGCGATCATGTCTGAAAAAGTAATATCGATAAAGCGATTGGCAGGCGGGCCTAACTTAAAATTCTCATTTTCCTGCAAAGCCAGTCTGATCTTGAATTTGCCGGTCTTCAACCTGTCGGAATGATGAAGCACCAGGGCAATGGTATCCACAGCACGGCCTGCACGTAATTCAATATTGGCAGGTAAATCATAATCGCCGGCGATGGCTGTGGTTTGTGAAGGGTCTACTGTTAAGGTAACAGTCCTGTTCTGGTCTTTGAGTTTACCCATCAGTTTGATCAGGAGCGGCAAAGTGTCTTTGACCTCTCCGGGATGGAAGGCAAAGGAATATTCGATGGGTTTCATCGCACTGGTGTCTGTTGGTGTATTCACCAGGTAAACAAAGGAAGTATCTCCATATTCGTCCACTGCATCCTTGCTGCAGGCAGCAAGTAAACAGCAAAGGATGGTGATGATATATAATCGGTTCATGAATGCTTATTTTGAATTGACAATTATCGTTCTGTTATTGGCAAAACGAATTTGTCTGTCAGTGTTTGGTTGCCGTTAGTTTCGTCCAGTATTGTTTTGTTAAGCCTTTTATAGAGGAAGAATAATTTTCCTTCGCCAACAAACTCCCTTCTTGCATCATTGATGATGGCATCCAGGAAGGCGGATTTGTCGGGCACTGAAGGCAATGGAGCGGTGCAGCCTCTTTTCGTGCGCAATGTATTGAGCAGCGCCATGGCCCCGCCAGGATCAGAATCGTATTGTGTTTCCGCAGCAATATGATACAATTCACTCAACCTGAACATCGGAATGGCTGCTGTGATCTCCCTTCACGATCCTGCGTGGTATCAAACTTCAGCAATTGCCTTCCGTTGGCAGTGAGATAACATTTCTTCCTGTAGTCGGAGTTCAGATCACTACCGAAGATCTGATTGGTATTGGGCAGTAAGAATGTAACATGGTTGAACTCACTCTCATATCTTTTCCTGTACAATGCGAAGATGAGATCTTCAGAGAGCAGCCTGTCGTATGCGCCCACATCGATAACAGTTGACGCCGTAAATCCAACGGTAGGCTCATTACCCACGGTCTTATCATTGATCACTTCCATGGCGCTGGCATGCGCCAGTTGATTGTTGTTGGCATATAAAGCAACACGCGCCAGCAAAGCTGTGGTAGCATAGTATCCCATGCGGAAGCCTCTTTTACCGGTTCCGAAATATGTTTGGTCCGTTCCGAAACGGAAGCGGTATTTCAGGAAATCATTTTTGGCTTCAGTGCGCGTATCGTAAGTTTTCTGCAATTCTTTACTACGAGTGAGGTCAGCGATGATCAGCTGCAATACTTCGCTGGTTCGTTTTTCCGGCATGGGAACATGCGTGAGCGTAGTGTAGTAGGGAATGGCAGCCGCATCCTGCACAACAGGAGCAGGCGCATACAGGCGCAGCAGGTCGAAATGCAACAGACCGCGGATGGCGAGCAATTCGCCTTCCAGTTTAGCCCGTTCCTGCTCTTTGAAAAAGCCTGGCGCTTTTTTGTTCATCTCCTCCAGTAAACCATTGCAATTGGCGATGGTAGTATAAGCGAGCGACCAGATCCATTGATTCGTTGCTCCATTCCTGCAGACACATAATCATAGGTCTTCAGCTGGTCGTATTGCGTATTCTTCAGATCATAGCAACGGGCCAGCACATCAACAAAGCCATGCGTGAGCTCACCGCCGTACAGGGTGCTGGTGGAGAGGTTGGCGTAGATGCCATTGAGCGCTATTGTAAATCCTTCCGGTGTTTCCAACAACACATCCACGGATACTTCTGCTTTCGGTTCCAGTTCAAGCCAATCCTTCACGCAACCTGTGGAGAGCAACATGATGCCGGCAATAATGAACAAGTGTATTTTTTTTATCATCGGGAATGACTTTAATGTTTAGAAACCCAGGTTAAGCGTGAGGTTTACAGTTCTTGCATAGGGATAATCCGTTCCGCGTTCGATATCGATACTGGAAATCCGGCCCAGTTCATTGCTGGTCAGCTGCACCCTGCAATTGTTCACTTTCCAGCGCCTGAGGAATTGCTGGGGAAGATCATAACCGATGGTGATGGAATTGAAATCGATATAATTGTTGCGCTGTACAAAACGTGATGTCACTTTTGTGGTTTCATTCCAAAGACGAACATCTTTCAGATGCGTTATATCTCCGGGTTTCTGCCAGCGGTCTGAAAATACGCGGCTGTCTACATTCGTATATACATTCGCGTTTTCCACCTTGTCTACCATTGTACTGTTGTACATATCGCCGCCGTATTCATAGAGGAAGCCGGTAAAGATGAAGAATGATTTATAATTGAAATTCAATCCGAAAGAGCCCTGAGCTTCGGTTCGGAATCACCTACCACTACGTGCTGCGACTGATTCCAGGTGTAAGTGGTCTGACCATTCTGGTCTAAAAACACTTCACGTCCATCCGCGGGATTGATGCCCAGCGATTTCATTGCATAGATGGCGGTTTGGGAAGCTCCTTCAAAGTACTTGTTCAATGGCTTGTTCACCACGGAATGGTCCTTGTAATATTGCTCAACGCGGTTATTGTATTCTTTCAGCGCGTCTCCGATCTTCAGGAATTTATTCCTGTTATGCGCTGCAGTGGCATACACATTCAGGTTGAAATTTTTCCGGGTCAGCACCTGGTACCTTGCACTGATCTCGTACCCTTCATTCAAGATCTCGCCCAGGTTGCTTTTGTAGGATTTGAATCCGGTTGAAAAAGGCAGCGTGATATCACCGATCAGGTCTACCGTTTTCTTATTGTAATAATTGACGGTAAGACTGAGCTTGTTGAAAACAGTGATATCGAAACCTGCATCGAACATGGTTGTTTTCTCCCACTCCAGATCAGGATTAGCGATGGTTACCAGGTTAGCGCCGATACCGAATGCATACCAGTTATCGAAATTGTATCTGTATGTGCTTTTTGATACACTTTGTGAGAAACCTGCTTTACCCACCTGTCCGTAGTTGGTGCGCAGCTTGAAATTGGTCAGCCAGGGATAGTTCTCCTGTACACCTTTGTAATTATGAAGATTGATACCAGCGCCCAGGGACCAGAAAGGCGCGAAACGCACATTGGAACCGAATTGTGAAGCGCCATCATAACGGCCTGAGAAATCAAGCAGGTAAATATTGTCGTAGCTGTAGTTGGCGGAAGCCATAAAACCCAGCAGCCGGGATTTTTCATTATCGCCCGTTGGTTTGCTGAGGATATCTGCGGCAAAATTCACATCATCTGTATTGCCCGTGAGAAAACCAACAACAGAGTAACCTGAACGCGTCATATTCTTTTGAGCAGCATTGGCGCCGATAGTAGTGTTGAGATAATGTTTACCGTATCCTTTTCCATAAACAAGCAATGCATTGAAATCCCAGGTTTGCATCTCATCATCCAGGATGGCCTTTGTTCCTTTTTTGGTGAAATCCAGTCTGTCGAACTGGGACGATGCCGGGTCTTTGAAATCCTGCTGCTGGCTTTTCTGCAGCATTACTGCAACACGGGTATCGAGGCGAAGCCCATCGGTAATGGTCCAGCGAAGATTGAAATTGTTGGAGAAATCATTCTGCGTGGTACGATTGTAGCTTTTCAGATGTGCGTCGTACAAAGGATTGCCACGACTGCCCGGATGCCCCCAATCTCCCAGCTCTTTCAGGTAATTACCTTCTTCATCACGGATGGTTTCATAGGGATTCTGTCGCGCATAGTTACTGAAGGAACCGAATGGGGATTCCTGTGATTGTATATTATTCCATTGAATATAGTTCCTGAACATCAGGTTATTCTTCCTGTAGGAAATGGAAAAACCGATGGAGTTATTGCCTCTTGCTGAGCCTTTCATGATGCCCTGCGTACGTGCGAAGTTGAGATCTGCACCGAAAACGAATTCTTTCGATCCACCTTCAAGCAGGATATTGTGCCGGTGATTCAGATCAGTGCGAAGTGGTTGTGAGAGCCAGTCGGTTTCCACGCCCCTGTTCACTTCAGCCAGTTTTGCATAATAGCTGCGCTCCCGGATCATTGCCTGCTCAGGCAAATCATTCTGACGGGGATCGAACAAACCGGAGATCCTTTCCAGTTCCAGTTTCTCTCTTGCATTGAGCAGGTGATAACCTGAAAGGTCGGGTACAGATACACTTCCATTCATTGAATAATTCACGCGTAAACGTCCGCTCACCGGTTTCACCGTTTCTATCACCACTACTCCATTTGCTGCACGCGATCCATAAATGGCGGTAGAAGCAGCATCCTTGAGAATGGTAATAGACTCCACGCGTGTGGGATCAAGATCGAAGATCCTTTGAACAGGAACTTCATAACCATCGAGGATGAAGGTGGGAAGATTCGGATCATTGCGAAGCTGTGTGGGAGAAAGCGCTGCTTCATCATCGGGCAGTGTAACATCACCGATACCTGAACGGCCGCGAATATAGATGGGGTTGATATTGTTGGGATCGGAACCGAGACTGTTATTATCGATGACCTTGAAGGAAGGATCGAAGATCTGCAAACTGCGCAACACGTTATTGGGCGACACTTTCAGCAATTCTTTCCGGCTGATGGTTACTGCCGATCCTGTAAAATTATTCTTGTTGATATTGGAGTAACCATTCACGATCACCTGGTTCATCTGGTTATTGCTCGTTTCCAACACGATCTCGACAGTTACAATCTGCCCGGGTGTAGCCTTCACATTCTCGTCAAGGTCTTTCTTCACGGAGTTGGCCGTATAACTGCCAGACTGTTCGCGGATGCGGATCTCGATGGGTTCATAGCCGATCATCGACAATTGGAGGATCGTGTTCTTTTCGATATTGCCCAACCGGAAAGAACCCTGTGTATTGGTAACGGTGCCAATGGTGGGTGATCCTTTCACACGGATCGATACGCCTACCAGTAATTCTCCAGACGCTGAGCGCACAGTTCCGGTAACGATGGCCGGCGGAACCACTGCAGGAGCGGATGGCGCAGGCTGTTGCTGATTGGGAGGCGCTTCCTGTTTGGAAAGAAAGATATTCTTTTCCCTGAAACGATAAGTGATGCCCTGATCCTTGAAAACGAGCTGGAGGAATTGTTCCAGCGGAACGTTGTCAACAGATACGGTCACGGGTTTGGATGCGGTGAGGATGTTCTTATCTCCTGAAACCACATACCCGGTTTGTTTTTCGATCACCTGGAACAGTTTCTTCAGAGGCGTTTCCTTCCCTGAGAAAGTGATGGTTTGTGACATTCCGGATACGCAAAAAAGAAGGAAGGCCGCATTAATGAATAAAGCAGTTAGTCGCATGTACGCGGTATTTTGGTTTTGGGTTTGGCTTCTGCAAGCCTATTGAAAAGTCTTAATCGACTCCGGTGACAATTAGTTTTCTTCCTTCCAGTCTTAACCGAACGCCCCAGTCTTTCATCCCTCCATAAAATCCAACAGGGAAAGATTCCTGTTCACTTTTCCAAAAAATGATTTTGACGGAACTCCATTCTCATACAATACTTCCACATCATACCATCGCTCCACTTCCCGCATCAGCTCTTCCAGCGTAAGATCATCGAAACTGAAATAGCCATTTTTCCATCCCATCACTTTTTCGATATTCACCTGCTGCACCACAGTGAAAGGTTGGATGGCCGGTATATTCTTCCATTGCGCCTGCTGTCCGGGTTTCAGCACAACGCTGGTCCCTGGCTGATCCTGGCTCTGCATCCTGATAGCCCCGGTAAGCAATGTTGTGCGAAGTATCTTTTCATTCTGATAAGCGTTCACATTGAACTCGGTTCCCAGTACCTCGATGGTAGTTTGATGGTCTACTTTTACCAGGAAAGGTTTTTCCACGTCTTTCCTTATCTCGAAATACACTTCGCCGCTGATCTCCACATTCCTTTCATTGCCTGTAAAGGCTGTAGGGAAACGGATGGAACTTGCCGCATTCAACCAGACCCTGGAACCATCCGGAAGGGAAAGTTTATAGATCCTTCCTTTGGGCGTAGAAAGGGTATTGTAAAGAACTTTGGCGGAAGGATCAGTACCATTGTAGGAAAGCAGTCCTTCCGATTTGGTGATCTGTGTATTTCCTTCCTGTGCAATTGCGCCATCCTTCGTTTCGTCCAGGATAATTTCTTTTCCATCGGCCAGTTTCAGGATGGCTCCTTCTGAAGCTGGCTGTAGGTCCTGCTGTATTACCGGCCTGGCGGTAGTCTCAGCGATCCTGTTGTCTTTCCTGTCCACACTCCACCAAACCAATACTCCTCCGATCACCAGGATAGAAGCCGCAATGGCAGTAAGTCTCCCGGGATTCAACCTCCTGATGCCTGCGCTTTTTATTTCTGTTTCCCCGCTAAGCGGGATCGCTTTTTTTATTTTCTCGAATATGATCTTCCTGCTTGTCTCATATTCGCTGATAGTGGCGGCCAGGGTTTCTTCATGGGTGAGTTGTTCAAAAAAAAGCCGGTGTTCTTCAGACTGTTGTACCCAATTATCTAATTCCTGTTTTTCCTGATCGTTCAGTTCATCATTGAGATGCTTACGGATCAGGTCCGCAATGGTTTTTGAAATTTCATTCATAAAATCAATGTTGATAAGGCCGTGAAACAGGAATCCGGGCAGACCGGCAGTTGATGATCCGCCGGTTGAGTATATAACCGCAGGGAATCCTGTTTGTCCCGAATTAATTGAAAAAAAATACAGAGGCCAGTGGGAATCCGATTTTCATGTTCCGGTTCAGGAACACCATCCTTACTGTTTTCAATGCGATGGACTTTGCATTGCGAACAGTTTTTTCACTGATCTGAAGCATGTCTGCGATCTCCTGGTTATTATATCCCTGGAAATAGGATAACTGCAGGATCTTCCTGTAATACTCAGGCAGTTTTTCCACTTCTTCGCGGATGCTGGTGATCAGTTCAGACTCGATTTCGGAAAAGAGGATCGACATCTGTTCTGCATTGGAGAAATCACTGATCTCTTTGTCAATGGCAGTTCTGTTCTTTTGGTTGCGCAAAAAATTATAGCATTTATTCCTGGCGTTCAGGAACAGGAAGGCACGCAGGTGCTTATATGAATCCAGCGCTTCCTTTTTTTCCCAAAGCAGGATAAAAATCTGCGCCGTCATATCCCTGGCGTCCTCGATTGTTGGGAGAAGGTATTTGCAGAATGAGAAGATATTGTTGTAAAAATGATTGTATATGGCGGTAAAGGCCGGCTCATCCCCGTTCCTGAATTTCAGTATGGTGTCATAGTCAATTTCAATGTTTGACATGAGACGGGTGTTTAATCTTCTATCATTTCCAGGATCCTTTCGTTCTCAATGATCAACATCCCATGACGATCATTGGTGATACCTGTTGTAAGTGTATACGTATAGCGCGGTACGCTGCCTTCCATAATGGTGGGAAGATAAGAAAATTGCAGGTTATCACAATCATGCTGCAACACTTCTCCCACTTCGATGATATGGGTTGAGATCACGAAGAAACTATTGTGATATGCAGCATACTCTTTGGTAACGGCGAGGGTGGCATCATAAGCGTCCTTCACATTGGTTCCCTTGAAAAGTTCATCGAAGATGATCACGAGATCATTCCCCTTTGCCACTTCTTCCGCCACCTTCCTCACGCGCAATACTTCCGCATAAAAATGGCTGTAACCCAGGTTCAGGTTGTCAGGCACATTGATGGAAGTATACAATCCGTCCCTCACGGAAAACACCATCTCCCCGGCAGCCACTGGAAATCCCATATGGGCCAGGTATACGGCAATACCCAGAGACTTCATGAAAGTGGATTTGCCGGCCATATTGGCCCCTGTGAGAAAAAGGACGTTCTGATCTTCATGCAGGCTGAGCGGATTGGCTACTGCTCTTTCGAGCGCAGGATGCCTCAATGCCGTAGCCCGGAAAATGTATTCATCCTTTGGCAAGGCTTTGGCATATTGTAGTTTTTGGGCGCGTGCAGTATCGCTGACTGCGATGTAAACGTCCAGATGATAAATGAAGTCGAGTATATTCTCTACATCTTCCCGGAGTACATGACGAACCAGATGATCATATTTTGCGAGTTGCATCACTGCAGGTTTTGTGTTCTGTAATTCCTGCATCCACTGCATCTTAGGGCCGGAGAATAAGTCCTTTATGATTTTGAATAGTTCTGTATCAGGGAAATCGTTGTTTATTTTTTGCAGAAAATCGCGCAAATTGCTGAACACTTCAACAGCAGCAAGCAGGCCGCGTTGGAGGTGTTCATACTGCTCATCTTTCACCGCCATATGCAGGAATTTCTTCTGCAGCAAACCGCCTGCTACTCCCAGAAAAGAACCGGATGTGCCGGCGCCAAGCCAGACTTCCGCTTCCTGGAAAACCTGATGACCGAATGGAAACGACAGCTTTCGCTCGTGAAAAAACCTGAATACTTCACTGCGACTATTAATGGCCGCAGGATTTGACAGCGGCTGGTTGAACATCTTTTCCAGTAATTTTTCACCACCCGATGTTTGCGTGTGGTTGAAAAGATTGAATATGGATTGAGGCTTGAACTTCCCGGTAATATTGAGGTCGTCCAGTGTTTGCTTATCTGTGAGGAAGCTCATATGCAGTTTTTTTTCTTGGTTTCTTTTTCCCGTTTTGCAGGATATCCAGGATCTTTTCGTTTTGGATGATCACCATGCCGTGACGATCACCGGTAATGCCTTGTTCCAGTGTGTAAGTGTATGCTGGCTGATTACCATTCATGCGTGTAGGGAGGTAAACGAAATTGATATTCCTGTATTTCTCGCGCAGCACATCTCCCGCTTCGATGATATGAGTTGAGATAACGAAAATACTTTTTCTCTTTTTCGCAAAAGCAGATACAATGGCGATGGTAGCTTCATAGGCGTCTTTCACATTCGTGCCGCGAAAGAGCTCATCAAATACGATAAAAAGATCCTTCTTCGCCCTCAGCTCCTGCGCCATATGTTTTACACGCAATACTTCCGCATAGAAATGGCTGGCGCCCATGCCGAGATTATCAGGTAGATTGATGGTTGTATACACACCATCCAGCACAGTGAATTCCATTTTTTTTGCAGCCACAGGAAATCCTGCATGCGCCAGGTACATGGCAATGCTCAGGGATTTCATGAAGGTGGACTTACCCGCCATATTTGCTCCTGTGAGAAAAATGATATTATTCTCTGTTGTTACATGGATATTATTCGGCACCGCTTTTTTCAACAATGGATGATACAGACCCTCCAGTTTCACGAGGTCCTGCTGATTGCCGGGCAGGGCTTTGGGGAACACGAACTTTCGTTCGTTTGCTACTTTGGCAATGGACAGGTAAGCATCGAGATTGTAAATAAGCCTCAGCAATTTTTCGATCTGCTCCCTTTGTTTAAAGCGCAGCAACACATCGAATGCAGCAATTTGTTCGTGCGATAGTTTCCCTTTGCTATTCAGGATATCTGTAAATGCAGGATGGTGGAGAATTGTCAACAACTCTTCTTTTTCCTCTATATAAAATTCATTCGCAGTCAACTCGTTCATCAGTTCCGCTGCCTTCTTCATCAGCTCCACCAGCGCTTCAGCACCTTTGTAGATCAGCTGGGTATTCACATCCATGGCAATCATGTTGGTGAGTTTGCGGGCGACTGAATTTTCCTGTGTTGTTAGTTTGGAGCGTTCATCGGTATTTTCCAGGTAAGGCTCTGCTGCATCGAAGTCAGAACTTTTAAAAGGGAAAACTGTTCCCAGTGCGGCAAAGGATTGAATAATGCTGCTGCGTTTGTTGATGGCTTCATGGCCGGAAAGCGGATAGCGGAACATTTCTTCCAGTACAGCTGCTCCGCCTCTGGTAGAGCAGCGATTGAAAATATTGCTGATGGATTCGCCGCCATGTTTTCCGAAGATATGCAGATCTTCCAGGGTTTGTTTATCAGTTGTAAATGACATGTGAGAGGGTTGTGTATCCTGGCGAATATCAGATATATTTTCGGAAATGGTGGAGCAGGAATTTTTTTCAGGCTTCGGGACAATTTTAAAACTCGCCGTGAAAGCCAGTATCAGAGCCAGTTGCAGCAAATGAGCGTGAATAAAAATTGTATGATCTTCAAAAAAAATGCAGCATACGCTACAGGTAGCGATGCTGCAAATCTATTTTTGATGAGTTGTTGTTATTGTTCTGAAGGGATCAGCACGATCTTGAATTTAATACCGGTTGTTGGTTTGAAACCATCTGATCCATTCGCGCCCTGAATACTGATGGTCAATCCTCCGGGCTTGTAAAAGTAGGTGTAACTATAACCGCCATAAACCTGCGGCAACACTTCATAGTTAGTGCCGTCGAACATAGCAGCCACCACTACTCCATCGTTCTCAAAAACCACATCATCAATTTCAGGCATATCGATAGCAGTTATATAGGTGCCGTCTGACTGGTTAAAGCTCCAACCGGACGGAGGTACGGTATATACAATCGTTCGGTTAGGTATTTCCGTTACTTCCGTTGTATAGTATTCCTTTTTACAGGAGACACCAAGGACCAGAACAAACAAAAGGGCAATTATGGATAATTTATTCATACGGTGAGTTTATTGGTTAGACTACAAAGGCTGTGCAGAAATTTCTGCACAGCCCTTGATTAACAAAATTTTGCAAAATACAAGACCAGCAGCGGTACTGACTGCAACGACAAATTCTTATCTGTTAGAATACCTACCAAAATTTCCTAAGAGACTTGAACCTGTCAAACTTCCTTCATGAAAGTTGCAGCTTTCGCGCCACTGGTCCTGATACACCACTTGAATAGCCCTGACATTTAACGTTTCAGAACCTTGTGCCTGCTGAATGAACCGTTTTCATTTTGTATGCTCAGGAAATAAACGCCCGGCACAAATCGCGACATATCGATTAATAGTATCTGGTCTTTTTCAACTGAAATCGATCTTATTACCTGTCCTGAAATATTGGTAATACTGATCTTATTCTTTCCCTTCAGACCTTCGATCCTGAGCTCGCCCACCACCGGATTAGGAGCTACAGTGATATTCAAGGCAGGAGAGAATGTTGCCATACTTACCGGACTATATTTATACCGGCCATCAAGATCTATTTGTTTCAGGCGATAGTAATTCTTATCAGCGAGCGGCGCATTGTCTGCATAAGCATAATCTTCCCTGTTACTGCTGTTGCCGTTCACTGCTTTCGAGCCAACAAAGTCTATACGGCTCCAGTTGTTTCCATCTGCGCTTCGTTCAATCTCGAACCCTTTATTGTTCTGTTCACTTGAAGTAGCCCACTTAAGAATTACGTTACTCTTTCCTGCCTGAGCGGTAAACGACAGCAATGTAACAGGTAGCACTGCACTCAGGTTTTGCGTGGAAGACAGGTAAACAAAGCTGGAACCCAGGGGAACATTATGGAACTCCACATAATAAATTCCGTCTTCGATTCCGGAGGCATCGGGCGCTATTGCCTCGGCCTTTCCGCCAGTGAAGAGGCCATCTTCGTAAACATCTGCAATTACATCATCCGCACTACCGTCGTACCTGAACCATCCACTGGTCAATGCAGCCGGAACATTCGTTGCATTCATCTCGTCTGCACTATAATAAACCCTCAATTTACCGGAGGAAACCGGTGAAGCATTATTATCAACAATTGATGCAATGCGTGGCATCAGGTTGGTAGTGTGAACAGCTCCGCTATAGCCAACTCCTTCAGGAGTAATTGTTACTTCCAGGTTACTCAGTTCTGGTGCTGCAATTCCAGACAATCCCAAAAGCTTTTGAGTTGGATCTCCTGTTTTGTTGAAGTGAGCCCATTCCCCTGTTCCGCAGTTATCATTGTATTCTCCGGTGGTTTCAACAATTTCCGGAAGATAGACTGTGCCTGTACTTAATGGAGTTACTCTTCCGAAAGTGAAATAGCTTGCTCCGTTGGGGAAGCTGTGCAATGCCTCATAGTTTGTTCCGTTCAATGTAAGCGCAATTGCTGTAACATTGGTGGTGAAGGCTGCATCGTCAGCAAAGATGATAGCATAGTCTGCGCAGGCATCATTTGCCAGCGTGGTGGTGCCTACTGAAGCCTGCGGGAATCGTATGAACAACTGATCGGCAATGCCGGTGTTCTGTACTTTCCAAACGCGGTTCATACGGCGTCCGTTATTGATACTTCCTGCATAGCTGAATGCAGTAAAGGTACCGGCAGTATTGGTCATCGCCTGTGTATTACCGTTATCTCCCCAGATGAGGAACTTTCCATCGGCGATGGCGCTGGTATTTTCTTCATTGGTTGGAGCGATAGTTCCCAACGCCATGATCACCTGCCCATTGGTATTTGCATGCTGGCTGCGGCTTTGCTTTTGAAGCAGTGCAGAGTTGAAGTCGTGCCCAATGCCCGCTACGTTATTGTAGAATCCGGTATTGGCTGCAGCATCCCATACAATTACATCCTGGGATGTAGTATAGTTGTTGGAGTTTTGCAGGGTAATGCCATATTTGATGGCCAGGTAGGCATCAACTTTATTCCTTTCTGCGGCAGTAATGGTTCCATTGCCGTAGATGATCAGTTCCCCGATATTGCCGGTAAATCCTGCATCATCACCACCAGCAACATCTACCGCATTAGATCCGAACATAAATCCTCCTGTTACAGGTCCTCTGGCCGTGTGGTTGTAAATTGCCCCCATCACATTGCCGTTAAGACCTTTACTCATCGAGGTATTGGTAAATTTATGATACATGATACTGGAAACATTGGTCAGGAAGTTGATGTTCCCGGGATTGGGAGCTCCGAGGCTTCCTCCGGTATTATCTCTTCTTGCTATTGTTCCATTGGTATACAAACCCGGATGATCCCAGTTGGTTCCATTAAGCGTAGTATTATTCATACCGATATTGAAGAACCGGGTGCCAGCCATACCCTCTTTCGTTAAGGTGAATATGTCAAAGTCCAAAGATGACAGTGTGGGTTCTGAAATATTTCCGAGCGACTGATTGGCATTGGTGAAGTTGATTCCGGGATTGAAATTGAAATAAGCAGAGTCTCCGGTTTTGAATTGAGGTAATGCTCCTGTTCCTAGTTGAGAAGTAACAACGCCGGAAGTAAAGTCTGTCCATTTAACCAGGTTGGTTCCGTTACCTGCAGATTCAGTCAGCTTATCTGCCCTGTACCAATGGCTCAGTCCGTTTGTTACACCACCGGGTGCCTGTACATAGGCTGCGAATGTAAAATACTGTCCATCGCTCAATGTAACATCGGCATAGGAATATGTGATTCCATTTACAAGCTGTGTTCCAGTCATGTCAGTGAATACATCAGTAGCATCGATCACATCATCCGAACTTTGCACCAGTTTCATATTGGTGAGGCCACTGGGCCATGCAACCCTGACAGTACCAATGCTACCAGTGTTTTGCACTTTCCAAATCGCTGCAAAGCGTTTATTGATGGCTGTTACACCGGTAATGATTACAGTTGGTCCCTTGGCCAGGTTATTATCGCCCCATACCAGGTACTGACCGTTCGACAATACACCGGTGTTGGCAGCATTGGTATTAGCCAGGCCGGTAGTACTGATCAGCACCTGCCTGCCTGTGTTGGTGCTCCATGATTGCTTTTGTGATAAAGAGCCAAGATCATCACGACCAATACCGGCAATGTTATGATGATATCCGGTATTCAACGCGGCATTCCACACAGTACCATTCATTGCATTCTTATAATCGCGTGTTCCGTTGGCAAAAGTAGTACCATACTTAATGGACATGTATGTTTCTACGCGGTCCATTTCCGCTACATCCAATCTGTGTTCAAAAACCACCATTTCATTCAGCTGACCGTTCAAGGCACCTGTATTACCATCAAGCCCCATCATCATGTCACGGCCATTATTATCCGTATTCAGTACATTCAGTATGGCATCTGCGGTTGTGTAGTCTGTGCGGATACCGTTCAGTGATACGGTGGCATTATCGAGGTTAGTGATTCCGTTCTGCCATCCTGCTCCTGCGGTAAAATATGATTTGTTCGAGAAAGCATTGCTGCTATACCCCGTGTATGCAGAGCCTGTTCTTGTATAGAACAACAACTTGTTTTGTGGGCCGAATATGTGTAAACCTGCATCGTCATTGGTTTCATTAAATCCAAAGAAACCTGTCTGATTGACGGTATTTACATACCCTGCAGCATACAGCGATCCATTAGCTCTGTCGATTATTTGGTTCGCAATATCCGGATTGTAATATAAGCGTGCATTATTATAAAAGGTAACGGTTGGATTAAAATTCGCCAGGGTTGTTTCGTTGGAGAAACGGGGACGTTGCTGTCCTCCATATTGACTGAAATTATGTCCCGTACCGCGGTATTCATTCCATTGCTGAACATCCTGTCCGTCGGTAACCGCTGTAGTACCGGCATCAGAAAATAACTGACCGGCTGCGTCTGCACGGTACCATGCAGCAGAAGCTACATTACCCGGACCTACCACATAACCGGCAAAAGTGAAGTACTCCCCGTTGGGAAGTGTAACATCTGCATAATTATACACCACACCATTGATGGACATTGTATTTCCAGTCATGTCTGTTCGCGGATCGGTATCATCAAAGATGGCGTCTGCACTCTGAATCAAATGTATCCCTGCCACTCCGCTTGGCCAGCATACCCGTACAGCACCGATATTACCGGTATTCTGTACTTTCCATATGGCAGCAAAACGCAGGTTCAGCTCAGGAATACCTGGGTAAATAAATGAAGTTGCCATTGATTTGGCTAAGCCGTTATCTCCCCAGAGCAACCATTGTCCTTCTGCCAGCCCGACTGTATTCAATGCATTCGTATTTGCCAGACCGGTAGTTCCGATCAGCACCTGCTGGCCGGCAATATTGCTCTGTGATTGTTTCTGGTGGAGGGCACTGCTTTCATCTCTGGCAAGGCCGGCAATATTTTTATTGTAGCCGGTATTGGCTGTTGCATCCCAAACAACAGTGGAAGAACTGTTCAGGTAATTGGGCACAGATAAGCCATCCTCTGTTTTTAATGTGATGCCATATTTAACGGCGAGGTAAGAATTGATCCTTTGCTTTTCATCACCACCTGAGTTCTGGTGGTCTACACTGTATGCAAACACTTCGGATATACCTCCCTGGTGGTGTTCATTACCGCCTGCCTGCACGTTATGCCCTTCGGATCCAATGGCGAAGTTTACAGGAGTCCTGTTATTATTCAATGTTCCGATATGGGTGGTAGTAGAGCTGTAGGTTTTACCATCGAGGTTCATGTAAACCCCGTTGATATTATTTCCGCGCCAGGACATACCGCCGATATTGGCAGGCAGTGTTCGTGCATCCATATCCGTTGTCATTATAGCACGTCCATTATCTCTCCACAATTCATACCGTTCATCCCATCGGAAGAAATTGGGATCATCATCAGCCCATCCATATGGTGTGTTCCAGCCACCTCTGCCGGAGTTGAACATTACACCGTAAGTGGAGCCAGGACTGTTGACAGTGGGGAAATAAAGATCTCCTTCCCTATAGAAGAAATCATTGGTTCCGTCGAAATAGTAGAAGGGATTGAAATTGAAATTATAGGTTTTGTTGTCGGCCTTATAAGCATTGTCAGTTACCAGTAAAGGTTGGTAGGTTGCATTATTGTTCTGCGCAACATCCCTGCCGTTGCCGGAAACGTCCTGCCATTTATTTTTTGCACCTGGAGTAACAACGCCATCATCGGCTTTATGCCACATGAGGAGTCCATCTACTACTCCACCGGGTGAAGGAACTTTTGCACCAAAAGTAAAATATTGACCATCGGAAAGTATTACATCTACATAATTATAAATAATGCCATTGATCGTTGTTTCATTGGCAGACATGTCCGAAACATTATCGGTTGCATCAAAAACTGCATCAGCACTCTGGATCAGTTTCAGGTTGATAAGGTTTTTGGGCCATGCAACGCGTACTGTTCCAACGGCACCTGAGTTTTGAACTTTCCAGGTAGCTGCGAACCGGTGGCTGATGCCGGTGATCCCTGGGATGGCAATGTTGGCCGTTTTGGCAAGACCATTGTCGCCCCAGATAAGATACTGCCCGTCTGTAAGGCTTCCAATATTGGCTGCATTTGTGTTGGCGAGCGATCCAACGCCGATGAGTACCTGTTGGCCTTGATTGGTGCTCCAGGATTGCTTTTGATAGAGCGCTCCGTTATTATCCCGGGCTATACCGGCAATATTGTTATGCCAGCCTGTATTGGCAGCAGCATTCCAGACAGTAGTATTAGTTGAGTTCTTATAGTCCCGTCCTCCGCTGGCATAAGTAGTACCATACTTTATTGCCAGGTAGGTTTCCACCTGGTCCATCTGCGGGATGGTGAGTTTGTCTTCAAAAACAAGGATCTCATTCAACTGGCCGCTGAATGCGCCATAGTTATTATCTCCGCCAATCCGCAGGTCGCGGGCGCCTGTGGAGAGATTCGCATTTTGCAGCTGACTGGCGGCATAGTCGATCCTGTTTCCATTCAGTGATACAGTAGCGCCTGCATAGGAGGCGGATGCACCTGCGCCATTCCTCCATCCTGCTCCTGCTGTGAAAAAGGATCTGGCTGCCATGGGAGCGGTACTTTGTCCCTGGTATCCGGGCCCGCCGGTAAAGAACAGCAGATGGAAATTGGAAGCATAGGTATGCAGGCCTGGATAATCCATCGATGGATGAAAACCAAGGAAGCCATTGCGTTTTTGTACATTCATAAAGCCGGCTGCATACAATGATCCTTCAGCTCTGTCTATAATGTTGATACCAGTGCCGGCAGTGAACTGCATCCAATCGTTACTGCCATCAAAGGTGAGGGTTGGGTTGAAGTTTGCGAGGTTGGTGACATTGGAGAAAACCGGCCTTGCACCGGATGTTGCCTGTAAGAAATTAAATCCTTTGCCGGTAGATTCGTCCCATCTGTAAACCGGGCTGTTGTCAGTCACCTGGGTGGTGCCATTATCTGTAAATAATCCTGAAATCAAATCAGCCCTGTACCAGGCTGCTGCCGGAACTCCTCCGGGTGATTGTCCTTTGAGTGTCAGGGTCGACAGCAATATGCCAGCCAGCCCAAAAGAGCAGATCAAATTTTTGTACATAAGATGATGGAATTAGAAAAAGGAAAAATGGATAATTAACCGTCCGTTATAGTTTTCGTATTAAAACTAGACATATTATGATCATCTGCCTTGAGATACAGTAATACCTGAAGCTGGCAATTGAACAATCCCGGTAATAGAAAACCCCTATATCTGTATAAGGCTTATTACCTAACGGTAATTGAACCGGGGATGCGGAATAAATTTTTTGAGTAAGCATTTTCGTGAATGCCGCAATGAATCAGGGTTTCCATCTATATCTAACTGGTTTCTTGCAATAAACAATGACTGATATGAAAGAATTCATCCTATTATCCTTCCATAAAAAGTATAGTACTTCTTCAATTTACCAACTCAATAAATTATATACTACAGATATCCATATAGTTATTTCATTAGCTTTGTCTGGCACAGCTCATAACCTACCTCTTCATGATTCTTATTGTTTTGTTGATTTCCCTTTTGCCCATTGTTGTTCAATCGCAAGCTCAAGCAAGCGAATCTTCTTCTTTAATGGATAGAGTTTGGCTGTTATCTGATAAGAATGCAATAAAGGGTTCTGCAAAACTGAAAGCTGTTCATGAGATTGGGCAAAATGGTTTTGGTAAGCCTATCTACAATAAAAGCCTTCTCCCATTCCGGCGTTTGGCATTTACCCGGAAACGGCCCAATCTGGATATCATTAAATACTATAGTCCCAACCAGGCGGTACAATTCACAATGGCCCACAGTGCTGCCCAGTTTGATTATATTAATATTTGCTATTTCGATCAGGAAACAAATGAACTATCATGTATCGTGATTATGGTAAATGAAACAACCCCGTCACGCCAATTAAACAAATATCCTCTTAACCAATGGAAAACAAACATGCCAAATACAATTCAGTATTAGTCATAGATGATCATAAGATGGTGGCCAATGGAATAAAGTTGTTGATAGGAGATCTTTTTGAAAATTTCTACATGGCTCATGACGGTGCAAGTGGCATGAGTAAAGCCTTACAGCACTTCCCTAAACTGATCATTGTTGATTATTCCCTTCCCGATACTACAGGAGAAATACTGGTAAGGGAACTGAAATATAAGATCCCTTCAGCCAGGGTATTGGCTTATACTTATACCTATTCCGCCGAAACGATCGTAAAGATGTTTCAATCCGGAATCAATGGCTATGTGATCAAAAAAGAGAATGATGATGATTTCATCCGGGCCATACATGTATTGATGGAGGGCCGGGATTATTTCTGCAGCGAGGCCCGGACGCATATTCTGAATCGTTTTTCCAATACAGATGAAGATCATACCATCAGACATCTGATAGCAAATACAAAGTTCTCAGGAAAAGAACTTGAATTGATAAGGTTGTTATGCAGGCAGATGACCACTAAAGAAATAAGCAGTCACTTATATCTTTCTGAACGCACTGTTGAACAATACAGGAGCAGCATAACCAGACGTATAGGAGCAAGGAATCTTGCAGGGGTTATCAAATTTGCATTACAGAATGGGATCATTCAACTGGATGAATTATGATACCTACCATCACCATATCAATCCTATGCATATGCTTACCACGAAAGCGCATTCAAAAACAACATTTTTAAACAAAACCATTTCAGTTCTTCTTCTTATCTACTTCAGTTTACTTGTTTCTTCCTCCCTCGCTCAAAATTGCTCAATAAATGCAGGCGGAAATGCGACTGTCTGCAGCTCTTCCACCACCTTAACAGGAACAGAAAGCGGGACCACTGGCCCGGGTACTCCCACCTGGACTTTCGTATCCGGCCCCATAGTTCCCACTATTGTTTCCCCCAATACCCTGGTCACAAATATTACCGGGATGACTGCTGATGGTAATTATGTTTTCCAGTTGTCCCGGAATTGCGGTACCGGTATCGCCATTTCAACGGTGACGATCACTGCGCATCCGAGACCTGCAAGTTTTACAGCAGGACCGGATATTACCAATGTTTGCGCAACAGTAGGCACAACCCCATTGGCTGGTGTGATACCTGCCGGGTTTACAGGTGTATGGAGATCAGTGAATATTTACTCCTGGAGTAGATATAGCACTGTGGTCAGTACCAATTCCAGTTTTGACAATACCATTACTGCCACGCCTGTTTTTTCTCTTACCAATAAGGCCAATCATACGATTGACCCGGCTTATTACGCCATATTGAGAATTACCTCAGCCGATAACAGCTGTACTTTTGAAGACACTTCCATTGTCAGGTTTTTACCGAACCCTGCCATGGTATACCCAACCACCACAACACTCTGCCGGGATGCAGGAGATAATCAGACAGTCCTTATTCCGTCTGCAGGCTCCCCTATATTGGCAACCAACTATCCCAATACTTCAGGATCAGCAGGTTCCGGCACTACTTTTTCCATCAATGTAATCAGCCAGCCTGCCGGCGCCACCCTTACGTTTAACCGTATCAGTGATGAAGGACGGCTTTTCCTGACAGGCGGCACTATTCCGGGCACTTATCAATTCCAGTTAACGATCACCAATAGTTGCGGAACCCATACAACACCAACATTAACTTACAATTTTACCGGCGCCAAGCCGCGTATAGTTAATTTTCAACCTGCCGGCCACACTGCTCCTGAACAACTGACGATCTATTCCAATGTTGGCTCCGGGGCAGAGATCCATTGCAACAATATGGCCGGCACTACAACACCTGAAAACTTTTATTTCAGTATCGATCCTGCAGATCCCGCAACGGTGATTACTACATTAACCAACAGAGGCATTACGCCACCAGGAGGCGCCCCCTCCCTTGCACTGACCGGCGCCGGGTCCTACGACAGAATGGTTACTGTAACACCACCTATTGGAGGATGGCGGGTTGGAACGTATGCAATCGGTGTAAACACATCCAATGGAGCCTGTGAAGTAACCCAGAATTATTTTATCCATATCTCCGATAACGGCCGAACCGCACCAACAGTTTCGGATATTAGTGCCTGTTATACTGCAACAGGAGCGGTCGTATCAGCAACTGTTCCTCTTCCTGCCGTATACAAGGGAACCGTGAATACAAGCTATTTGCAGGAATTTGGCGGCTACTACAATTTTGCCGTTGTTTCCAAACCGGCCGGATCTGCCACCCCTACTTATACTTCTACAAGTCTGCGCAGTCTAACCAGCACCAGCACTACTATATCCAATCTCAACAGACCAGGTGATTATGTGTTCAGCATCACTGCAACGAATGGCCCCGGAGCAGGTCCTATCCTTGCAGCGGAGTATGGTTGCAGCGGCGTCCCATTGACTAGCACCTTTACGATCCATGTGGAAGAAAAGATAAATGCAAATGCAGGTTCCGGACTGACCGGCTGTGTGCAGTCAGTACCGCTTCTGGGAAATGCAACAGGCGCCGGTACCGGTCTATGGACGATTGTTGACGGACCTGCAGGAGCCAGTCCAACTTTTGCTTCCCCTACCAGTCCTTCCACAACCGCCAATAACCTGGATGTTCTTGGCCAGTATAGATTTGCCTGGAATATCACAACACCGCTCGGAGGATGTGTAGGCAAGGATACCGTTGAATTCAATATCACGTGTAATTTGCCGGTGAACCTGACAAACTTTACTGTAAGCAAACAAGCTGCTTCAGTAGTTCTTGACTGGGCAACAGGATCGGAATCAAATAACCGGGGCTTTGAAATTGAACATAGTGCCGATGGCAGCAGCTGGAAAACGATCGCTTTCCAGCCATCCAAAGCAGCAGAAGGCAATAGCGTCAATCCGCTCTCATACAGCTATAAACATAATAACCCGGTACACAGTACCAATTTCTACAGATTGAAGCAGATTGACTTCGACGGGAAATGGGAATACAGTCCTGTCCGTCAGATCAAATTCAACGGACAAAATATTCTCGTTTATCCCAATCCTGCAAAGGATATTATTACTGTTCAGGGTTTGACGGGCAATGAAACGATCCAGCTCTTTGATGTAACCGGCAGAAAAGTAAAACAGTTTAGCGGCATACTGCAACAGCAAAAAATCTCCATTGCTGATCTGCGGGAAGGAACCTATCATATTATTGTAACAGCTCCGAACGGAGAGACCTCAACGCATAAGATCACGAAACTGAAGTAATACTCAAAAAGAAGAATTAGAATTAAAGCAAACAGCCCGTTGTAGCGGGCTGTTTGCTTTTTGAGATAACCGATTTGCAAATCTATTTGAATATCTCTTTCAGCTTTTGGTTGAGCGCTTCACCACGCAAGTCCTGCGCAATGATGGTGCCTGACGGATCGATGAGGAAATTGGCCGGCACAGCTTTTACACCGTAAGCAACAGCAATTTCATTATTCCATCCTTTGAGATCGCTTACCTGCGTCCAGGTAAGGCCATCCTTCTCAATGGCTTTGATCCAGGGGTCGCGGGTTTTATCGAGGGATACGCCCAGTACATTGAATCCTTTGGACCCGAAAATATCCATCTGTTTGCGAAGATTGGGATTCTCTGCACGGCAAGGGCCACACCAGGACGCCCAGAATTCGAGCAGTACATATTTTCCCTTGTAGGTGTTCAGTGTTATCGTTTGTCCATCAACGGCAGTTTGTGCAAATGACAGCGCTTTGTTGCCAGTTTTTATCTTACTGAGCAATTCCATGCGGCGTGTAAGCTCCTGTCCCTGCAAAGATGCTTTCACTTTTGCATCCAGGGCTTCATACATCGGCCTGCATTCATCCAGCGTTTTATTGTTTACGTACATCAGCAATTCCCTGGCGCTGATCGGGCTGGACGGATGCTGTCTGATATAGTTCTTACGGATCTCGTACTCATAGGCATACCATTTATTACCATCTGCTTCCAGCAATCTTGCCCTGGCTGTATCGCCGGACTGCTTTGCATTCCAGGCTTCGGTAAAAATATTGTTCACCCATTTACGGTTGGCCATTATCTCCTGATTGAACAGGGCATAATCATTCACTATTGCAGAGCCTGCTACTTTCAGATTGTCAGTTGCACCTCTTACTTCAACGGCACCTTTGTCTACAAACAGATCGAGGCGAAGTTTGTAATCACGGGAGAAGAGCATGCCCTGAACAGGCTCTTCCACACGGCCTTTGAAAGTGAATTTTCCATCGGTCACTTTTGCGCTGTCGATTTTAGTATCATCGAAAGTTCCGTAGGTAAGATAAACGATGCTGTCATTGAACCCGGAGAGATTGCCATTCACTGCAAATGATTCCGGCTTACCGGATTGTTGCCAGGCCAGTGCTGTCACGGATGCCGAGATGAAGAGGCCCAATGTTATATTTTTTTTGAGTTTCATTATTCTGCTTTTAGAAATTGTAAAAAGATTATGGGTCATTACGGATCACAGCATCGATGGTGATACCGGGGATGCCTGTTTGTTTCTTGATGATATCGCCAAACTTACCTGTGCTCACATCCAGGTGATAGAGTGTTCCTTCTGTTCCGGCCAGCATGGTATTGCCGCCTTCGATCAGTTTGATCATGGTCACGGCTTTCCCTTCGAAGTTGGTGGTAAGCTGGCGGAAGTCCTCATTGGTGGGATTATAGCGGTAGATCTTATCACCGGAAGTGAAATAGAATATTTCGCCGGGAGAGTTGGTCCATTTGGTAGTTGGAGTGACCAGGTTGGGTTGTGAGAAGTTGCGGATATATTCGGGCTTGATCAGGATGATGCCCATAAATTCCACGCCGAATTTGATCTCCTTCAAAGTACCGGAAGCATCTTTGCCAACAGCAAAACAGTTACCATCGTTCACCTGTACAAAGAAGAGCAGATCGAGGCCGAGGCTGCGCGGATCGAAGGCGCTGCCCACTACCTGGTAACCGGTTCCGATGTATGCAGGGTTTCCGAAATTGGTGAAAGCTACTACCTGTTTTCTCACTTTATCGTAGCCAAGAAAATAAGGCATGATGGAATTGAATGCAGCCTGCTCAAACAGGTTGTAATCGCCTTCGGCAGGATTGCCGAACATATTGTAGAGCGGGTTCTTGTTCCAGGTCTGCGTCATGCCCACATACAGTTTTCCATTGATCACACCATTCATGGATTCCATCTGTGTGGGAGAAAAAGTACCAGGCACTAAAGTGGCAGGTGGAATAAAAAAATTACCTGAAAGGTTCTTGATCTTCTTCATCGTATAGGAATCGATCTGCACACCTTTTTCGCCTTCATCGGTAAACACCCAGTAGCTGGTGGTATGATAGGGATCGATACTGGCATGGCGAAGGCCGATCAGTTGCCTGGGCTTACCGCCGAGTTTTTCGCCGAGGTTGGCTGCTTCGTAAATATCGGGCTGTACGGTGCCGTCTGGTTTGATGAAGGAGAGTTTGGTTTCCCCATTGTCCAGACTGAGTACTGTAGTGCCCTGCGAGAAATTTGTTTTACCGCTGACAATGAAATCATGGAAATATTTCATCCCATTACTATTATCCGTGATGGTTAGTTTACCCCTGTACCTGTTGGCGCCCAGGCCATACACAGTCCTGATCTCAGGTCCCTTGAAACTAATATCGGAAGTCAGTTCCGGTATGGCGATCTTCCAATCGAAATTGAGCTTTGTGAGATCACTGTATTGAATGGTGGGTTTGATGATCAGGCTGTCTCCCACAAACACTGAATAAACGGTATCCAGGTTGGTGATGATGGGCTTTTCGGGAACGTTGTAATCGTAGTTCCCTTTGTCTTTATAACAAGCCGCCAGCAGGACGAGCAGGGAAGTTATTATGAAAAATCGGTTACGCATTGAAGTATGTTTTTGACAGTTGCAGTATTAGTTGATATCCAGTCCGTTTTCATCCACGAAATAGAACCTTCCGGATCCTGTATCCTTCCTGACCAGGATCAGTTTGGCCGGATTGGAAGTTGCAAAGAAATCGTAATTGCCATCATCGCGCAGCGTGAGCACATACCCTTTATCCGGATTGTTGTTGACCCAGGCAAAAGGATCGGCTGTCATCACATTCAACCTGCCTACGAGGAAGAGGTTACGGGGCGCATCCATTCCGTCCTTTGTCATCGATGTAACACCGGTGGCGATCATGAACAATTCATGTTTGATGCGTGAGTAAGTGCCAAGCGGCCAGGTATTCCACCAGTCGGGTTGTTCCAGTTTGCTGCTGAGGATCACCCTGGCTTTGATCAGTTTATTGATATTGGTATCCAAACCTGCGCCAGGCTTCAATTTCAGCGTCAGCTTAACGGATTGGGTTTGCAGGGAAGGGTCGGTATTGTACAGGATCACCGGCAGCCTGAATACGCCGGAGTCGGCAGGTAAAGAATAATTCTCTTTGAATGGTTCGTAATGCACACCTGCCTGCGCTGTGGTATTGCTGTCAACCACTATCACTCCGAACTGACGGATACTATCCGCTCTCAGGCCACCCAGTTTTACCGGGAGGAAAACGGTATCACTACCCAGTTCGGGCCTGTACGCAAAAGTGTATACAACACTATCCTCGGGATTGATATCGAAATACACATTTTGCAACGGGGCCTTGTACAGGAAATCAGGTGTTTTCTTACAGGCAACTCCCGCAAATATGATCAATATGGTATAAAAGATTACTTGTTTCATGTTCACATCAGTTTAGCGTTGTCCGTATTCTAATTCATCGTTGGGGAGAGGGAGTACGAATACCTTGTCTGAAGGTGGCGTGGTGGCGCCTGTCTCCAGCAGTATGCCCCTGTTGAGGCGTTTGTACAGGTAGAACAACTGTCCTTCTGCATAGGTTTCTTTCCTCACTTCTTTTACCAGTTCATCCATGAAAACTATTTTTGATGCGGTATTTACCGGTACATTGATTCCTCTTGCAGCACGTACGAGGTTGAGATAATCCTGTGCTTTGGCAGGATCGGTATCCCAGCTTGCTTCTGCCGCGATATAATACAGTTCACTCAGCCTGATGGCAGGGTGAACCAGCGGATGCCTGTTGGTTTCCTTATCACGTTTGTATTTCAGGAGCTCATAGCGAACCATGGAGTTGTCGTTGATGAGATTGAACCATTGTTTGAACCGACGATCTTCACCACCTACTCCACCTTTCTCATACAGTTTGTCTCCTGCATCGGCTTTGATATAAAAGCCTGCAAAACCTGTTTCGAAGCGTTTCGCATATTTCTCTCTATGCCAGTTGTCGTACCAGCAGAAAACCAGTTCAGGGTACATGATCCTGTCTTTCAGTTTTACGTCTGCATTGATGAAATCCTGCTCCTTGGTGAAGGGGAATTTCTTAGCATCTATCACTTCTTTTGCATTGGACAATGCTTCCTGTTTTTTATCGAGATAGAGATATACCCGGGCCAGTGTGCCGCATACGGCATAGTAGTTCAGTCTGTGTCGTCTGTTCTGCTGGAACAATACAGGAGATACCAGTTCTTTGGAAGCGGTATCACTGGGATACCCTACAACGTAAGCACCCTTAAGAATGGGATCTGTGGGCTTCAGTAATTCTTTAGCCGCTGTGAGATCGGCCACCATACTATTCAATGCTTCCGTTACGGTGGACATTGGTGTAACCTGGTTGGAAAAAGTAGTTACATAAGGAATGGCTTTCCCGGTTGGGGCCGATGCAAAAGATGGAGCAAACAACCTGAGCATATCGAAGTGAAGATAAGCTCTCAGCGCCAGTGCCTCGCCATGCACCAGTTGACGGTTCACGTCTGTGAAGGGTGTGCCATTGTTGATATTCTCCAGGATCAGGTTACAGTTGGCAATGGCCGTGTATGTTCTGCGCCAAATTTTGTCTCTCAGAGAAACGAAACGTAGATCGGTATAATTGTAGAGGGAGGTTTGTTTATACCCATCCCTGTCGTTGGGTTCAAAATGAAAATTCTGGGCCAGTACTTCCGGCAGTCCGGCAGACAGTTCAAGCCCATACAGTTCTTCATGGCACAGGCAGTGTAAACACCGTTCAGCGCTTCCATGAAACCGGATTCTGTTTTGAACAGTTCATCCTTGGTGACCTGGTCTTCCGGTTTCACATCGAACCACTTGTTGCAGGATGCAAGCAGGAAGAGTGTTGCTATGATGATCAAATATTTTTGCATACCGTATGAATTAGAAGCTTGTTTGAATGGAAAATGTGAATGAACGGGCGAATGGATATTCCAGTCCTCTTTCGATGGTCATCGAAGACCACCTGTAAACATCGTTCATGGTAAAGGATGCGCGGAGGTTGCGCATGGTGAGTTTTTTGCAGAAGTCTTTGCTGAAATCGTACGAGAGATAAACGGAGCTTAACTCCAGTACATTATCACGCTGCACAAAACGATCAGACACCATGGTGGATCCGGTGCTGGCGATGTCTTTGTATTTGGCGATATCGCCTGGCTTTTTCCATCTTTCACCTAAAACACGGCTGTCTACATTATACCGGGGATCTGCATTTTCCACGCGGTCTACCAATGTCTGGTTATAATCCTTACCACCGAACCTGGTATAGAACTGCACCTGCAGCATGAAATTCTTCCAGGCAGCGGAGCCGCCGAAGAATCCATCAGCAGTAGGCGTATTGTCGGCTACAGCCACGATATCTTTTACATCCCATTCATAAGTATAGGTACCATCTTTTTTGAGGAAGATCTCACGGCCATTTTGGGGATCGATGCCCATGGAGCGAACAGCATAGATGGTGTTGAGCGATTGGCCTTCCATATAACGCACCAGTGGTGTACTGCCGTAGCTGGAGGATTGTGCTTCGTCTACCTTGTCGTTATAGGCTTTCAGCGCATTGGAGATGAGTATGATCTTATTGGTATTGCGCGCCATATTGAGGTTCAGGTTCACCATCCATTCTTTTGTTTTTATCACGGCCGCTTTCAGGTTGAGCTCAAATCCTTCGTTGAGCATATCACCCAGGTTCGCTTTGTAAAAGCTGAAACCGGTAGAGGGTGCCAGTGTGATATCTGACAGCATCCCTTTTGTGAGCTTGTGATAGTAGCGGGGCGAGATCATGATACGGTCCTGGAACAGGCCGAGATCAACACCTGCATCTGTATTGATGGTTTGCTGCCATTTCAAAGCCGGGTTGCCGTAATTGGCAACGATGGATCCCATACCGGTGGAATACCAGTCTGACCAATAGTTGAAAGTGGTTTTGGCCATATTGGGCGCGAAGTTGACGGTGCCTGTTTTTCCTGTGCTGGCGCGCAGTTTCAGCATGCTGATGATGCGGCTGTTGAAATTGGCTTCCTTGTGAACATTCCATCCGGCACCTAATGACCAGAAAGTAGCGATCTTTTTTTCAGTTCCGAATTTGGAAGAACCATCGCTTCGCAAAGTGGCATCGAAGAGATACTTGTTCTTATAAGTATAGTTACCACTGATGAAAGTTCCTCCAAGCCGTTCCGTTGTTGAAAATCCGCCGGGTGCGGCTCCTTCGGCATACCCCATCGCAAAGCCGATATTGGTGAACCTGTCGTTCGGAAATCCGATGGCAGTAAAGGAAGTGAAGTCCTGCGTTGCTGTTCTGATATTGGCTCCCAGGGTGGCATTGAAGAAATGATCGCCTACCTGTTTATTGTAGCCGAGGGTAATATTTCCATCAACATAAGTCTCATCTGAATTAGCATAAGTATAGCTACCTCTTTCATTCAGTTTATCAGGTGCGGTGAAGTAATAGTAATTGTCGCCGGGGGAAGTGAACTGATCATAAGTGTGTTTGCGTTTGGTAAGACTGAACAATCCGCGCAGCCTGATACCATCTGCAATATTCCATTCAGCAGAAAAGGCATCGATGAATTCTGTGTACTTGTTCTTGTCGAACGAATGCTGGGTGCTTCTGTACATCGGGTTGAGCACAACATCTGTTACATACTGATCAGCGCCATTGCGGCGGGTATCTATCAGCCAGCTGTCCACTTCCTGGAGGATATTGCCCAGTGAATCCGTTTTGGGATAATAGGGATTCATTCGAACATAATCACTGAAATTTCCCCAGGGTGATTGTGTGGCGTTCATTTGGGTAACGCTGAGTGTGTTCTTGAAAAGGAAATTGGTGTTGGGGTTATAAGCGAGATCTACCCCCACACTGTAGCGGTCGCGCGTTGATTCTTTCATCACACCCGGCTGCGCCTGGTAACGGAGGTCCAACCCATAGCGGATGCCATTGCCGCCGCCTTCGAGGTAGATAGTATGTTTTTGTCCGAGTGCAACCCGCAATGGTTGCGACAACCAGTAGGTGTTGACACCGCTCACCACATTTTGTTTCTTGCGATAATAAAGCGCTTCCTGCATATCGGTACTGCGCTCTCCTACCGAATTGTACAAGCCTGCCAGGCGTTCGTATTCGAGTTTTTGTTCTGCATTCAGCAAATGGTAATCTGTGAGGTCAGGCGCATTGACTGTAAAGTCGCCATTGTAATACACCTGCAGTTTACCAGCCCTGGGTTGTTTGGTGGTGATCACCACTACTCCATTGGCTGCACGGGAACCGTAAACTGCTGTTGCGGCAGCGTCTTTCAGCAGTGTGATACTTTGGATGCGGGAGTTGTCGAGATCATATATTTTCTCAACAGACACTTCGTATCCATCGAGAATAAAAGTGGGCATGTTCACATTGCTTTGCAGGTTGGCGCGGCTGAGAATATCGCCGGTACTGGTGGGCAATGCAGTGCTGCCGCGAAGGTTGATATTGGGTAGCCGATTGGGATTGGAACCCGACAGGTTATTCTCCAATACGCGGAAAGAAGGATCGAATGCCTGGATACTCTGCAATACATTGACCGGGTTCACCTTTCTCAATTCTTCACCACTTACTGTTACTGCATTTCCGGTGAAGCTTTCCTTATTGATGAGCTGATAACCTGTTACAACCACATTGGCGAGCGGATCTTTTGCTGCGCCCTGTTTCAATCTCACCTGGATGATGCTGGCATTCCGGACAGTATAGGTCTGTGGTTCATATCCCACATAACTGATCATCAGTACCGCTCCCAATTTTACGGCAATGTTGAAATTGCCTTTGTTATTGGTAGCAACGCCTTTGTTGGTGCCACGGATGATCACGCTGGCGCCTTCGATGGGCCGTGAAGTACTGTCGTCTACGATCACTCCCGTAACAATGAATCCTGACGGGATAGTGTCTGTAACCAGCGGTGTTGTTTCCGGTTCATCCTTACGCTTTGCACTGATCACGATGGTCCGGTTAACGATTTTGAAACTGAGCGGCTGGTCCTTAAGAACCAGAGCCAGCACATCTTTCATCTCCACATCCTTCACTGATAAAGTAACCGGTTCGGCATCATTGAGCAGACGGGCATTGTAGAAAAAGAGATAGCCTGTTTGCTTCTTGATGTCTGTGAATACTTTTTTCAGCGACGCATTTTCCCGGTGTATGCTTACCTTTTGTGCATTGCCGGAAGCTGATACCTGCAAACAGCCTGCAAGCAGCAGCATAGCTGTCAATCTCATAACCAGGTTAATTTTGGGCTTTGCAAGCTGCTTTTGGCGCACAGCTTTGCAAAGAATGATAAAAATCATACTTTTAAACAGTTGGGTTAAACAATATGGTTCATACAGACAGAGAACTGGTTTTGCCCATCATATTGCCGTCAACGTTGGCGCGTTGGCGGTTTTTTATTGGGAAAACTTTTTTCGTACCAATTTTTCAGTACGGCTATTGCATCGGTGCTTGAACTTTCATGGAGGATAAAGAAAAGCGATCGTTCTTCATCATGGCATCACTGTAACCTTACGGCCTTCCACCTTGAAATGAATGGCGCTTAATTCCAATATATTGAACACTTCGGCGAGTGTACTGTTCCTCGAAATTTCTCCATCGAACTTTTCATTCGGCAACACTCCTTCATACACCACTTCCACATCATACCAGCGGGCCAGCTGTCGCATCACGGTTTTGATATCTGCATTATTGAAATTGAAGAGTCCGTTTTTCCAGGCCACCACATCATCGGTATCTACCTGTCTTAAACGGAAATTACCAGCAGCCCCCCGATCATGTGAATAAATGGATTGCATACTGTGCGTGAGTATTACCGATTGCTGGCTGCCGCCGCCATTGGAGACTTTCACTTTGCCTTCTACCAGTGTGGTTTTAACAGTGGGCTCATTATCATATGCGTTCACATTGAAACCCGTTCCCAATACCTCCACCGTGTTCAACTCACGGCCATGGGCATCCGTAGCTTCAACAATGAATGGCATTGCCGGATTTTTTGCCACATCGAAATATGCTTCTCCGGAGAGCTGCACCTTTCGTTCCGATCCTGTAAAAGCGATCGGGAATCGCAGTACAGACGCGGCATTCAGCCAGGCATGGGTACCATCTGGCAAAACAACCTGGTATTGTCCCCATTGGGTGTACGGATAGTATTGTAAGATGTAGTGGAACCTGTATTTTCTTTGGATGCATCTTTATAGGCGAGCTGGCCATTATCGAGTTTGATGATCCTTGTAGCGCCTTCCTGCGCCAGTAATGTATTGCCGGCAGTATCGAGGAGGATGGTGGATCCATCGCCGAGCGTAAGCGTTGCTTTGTTGCCACCGGGGAGGATTGGATCCGGATTGGTTGCGGTGATCACAGCTGTCTCCTTTGGATCTGTGGCGGGTTTGCTGAGCGTAAACCAGGCGGCCGCTCCCAACAGCAGTAATACAGATGCAGCGATCTGCCAGCTTCGTTTGCGGTAAAAAGGAATTGATTGGGGGTAAGATGAAGAATGGACCTCTGCCTGCAATTTGCGCAACATACGTGCTTTGATCTCCTCAGGTTCGCCCTGATGGTCAACAGGCCATTCTACCGGATGTTCATTAGTAGAGTTGTACCATTGGGTGAGCTCTGCTTCTTCAATTGCGGACGCAGTATTGCTCAGGTATTTTTCCAATAATTGCTGGATCCTTTCAGGGGTCATGCGTTAGTTTTTGGTTGGCCGCAGGCACGGCACTGCAATGATGTACCCACGAAAAAGGCTTTACCCTGAGTGGCTGCTATAATTATTTTAGAAAAATCTGAATGATGACGGTAACCAACGTAAAAAAGCGGTAATTCCCCAACAGGTTCCGGAGTGTTTTGAGAGCTCTTGTCAGATGAGACTCAACGGTTTTGGGTGACAGGTTAAGGGTTGTTGCGATCTCTTTGGTGGAGAGTTGATGATCGCGGCTGTACACAAAAACCAGGCGGCATTGTTCAGGGAGTCCTGCAACGAGACCGTCTACATACTCTTTCAGGAATTTTGCCTGGATGATCTCTTCGTCGAATGCTGCAGAGGGAGTTTCCGGTGAATGCTGTTGCAGCAGGTCTTTCCGCCGGTTTTCGCGTGTAAGTGATTTGAACACGGAGAATTTTACAGCAGTGGCAAGCCAGGCGGCAAGCCGATCGATCTCCATTTGGTGGCGGCGGTTCCAGAGACTGAGCAATACATCATGCACGATCTCCTCAGCCAGCTCTTTGTTGCGGGCATGGTTATAGCCGATGGCGAGCAGTTTGTCCCAGTAACGATGATAGATTTCTTCAAAAGCCTCTTCATCATTATTGCGTAACAAAACTACCAGGTGTTCGTCAGAATAGCTACTATACAGAGATGTTCTCATGGATGTTACCACGCGCTCAAGTTAAGGAAAAATTAGATTTGTGAGGGTTTCCGTAAATTACTGTGGCTTCTTTTGCATGATTCCCCTAATTGCCTGAATATGAAAAGAATTATATTCCTGATCTGTTGCTTTGTTCCGGTTTGCTCATTAGTTGCACAATCCCACAAATATGCGCTTCAGTTTGAATTGAAGGATTTCAGTCTATCTACTCTTCCATCATTGATTGTAGTGGTTGGAGGTAAGGATAAGTCTATCCTTAAGGAGGTCTCAGGTAAAAAAATGGAATTGTGGATTGATTCGATCGTTGATTATCCTATGAACGTGAGGGTGCTGTACTATCCGGATTGCACAAGCGAAATGAGAAAAGATATTGAAGCTGACAGGATTCCCAGACCCAGCGCATCTGCAAATCTTTTTATTACAGACGCAGTAAATCCGGTAATTGTGAAGAGAGATACTATTTTTCTGTTGCAACAAAATATCCTGCAGAAAAAATACCAGCAATTGCAGGATGATATAATGGTTAGGGTGAATCAATTCAATGAAAGAACCGGTAATCAACTGCATCAGGCATACATGGCCACAGAGAGTCAGCAGGAAAAAGATTCCATCGAAAGGTTGCATGATAATATGTTCAAAATAAATGCCGGCCGTCCCAATCTTGACTCTGTAATCATGCCATGCATACAAAACAATCTGAACAATGTGATCTCGCTGCATGCGATGAGTTCCTATATCACACAATGCAGGTTTTTCAAGTTCGATATTCCTGGTCAGACATTTCAATCCTTCCTTCACTCAATGCCTGCTCAGCTCCGGCAGTTAAGGTTTTGGAAAGAACTGGATGAAATAACGAAAGTGATAAAGTCCGGCCGGTCATTGATTGGGCAGAAAGCGCCTGCATTCATCAATCTGAAAGACAGCTCAGGAAAAGTTGTTCAGCTGGAACAACTTAAAGGCAAAATAGTGTTCGTTGATTTTTGGGCAAGCTGGTGCGCTCCCTGTATGGCGCAGGTACCACAGCTTAAAGCTGCATATCAGAAAGTAAAAAACAATACTGTGGAGTTTGTAGGAATTTCACTGGATGAAAGTGTTAATAGCTGGAAACAGGCAATCAGGAATTCTCAACTGAACTGGATCAACCTGACAGACCTGAAGGGCACCAATGGTTTGACCGCCATTCAATACAAAGCTTTGCTGATTCCTTACAATCTTCTCATCGATAAGAACGGTGTTGTTGTAAAAGAAAATATTCCCATAGAAGCGCTTGAAAAAACGATTGAAGAGCTGCTCTGATCATTATCGGCCTACAGTTTTTTAGGCTCCCTTTGCATAATACATTATTTTTATTCCTTATTACTTCTGATGGAACTGGAAGTTTAATCCTGATCTTATAAAAGCAAATACACCTTATGCGAATTTTCTACCTGACTACCATCCTGGTCATGTTTGCTCATACATGGCTGAATTTCGAGAACCGGAATACAAACTCTTCAGCGATCTACAACTCTACGAATGAAACAACTGTTGCACGGACTGGTGGAGAATGGGATGATTTTACCAGCTGTGGCTTTGCAAATGCTCAGTCGAATTCCACTACGGCAGTATGCGTGTTATGCTCCATTCAGGATGCGGCGAATACAACGGATTCGGATACACTGAATTATTCTGTATTATCTATTCCACTGGCAGCAGGCAGTGGCAGTGTACAACAGCAAATGATCTTCCCCTCAGTTTATGCTCCTGGTACGAATGTAAAGATCATGCTTGAATTCCCTGCACAGGTTGTGGATGCCACTTTATTGAGTGCACTTGAGATCAGTTCTTTTAATGGGGCTACGTCTAACAATGACGCCTACCTAGGCAATTCATCTCAACTACAGATCACTCCGGTTGCCGGCAGCACCAGGCTATCTGTTCTTTTTACTGCTGGCGCAGCATTCGACCGCGTGCAGGTAAAGCTTCGTGCCGGGATTGTATCAGCTCTCGTAAAATTGAATTTATATTATGCGCGCATCTATCATGAACCACCTGTCATCAGCAACACAGCGCTGGAAGTATGTGCGCTTACACCTGTGACGCTTTCAGCAACAGATGCGCCGGGTCATTTTATCGAGTGGACGCAGGAGCAGGCCGGCGGCGGCAGCACGATCATTGGAACAGGTGCGAGCATCAATGCTACCGGTTTTACCGGAAGCCGTACCTATTATGCACAGTATGTACGTTCATATGATAATTGCCACACATCGCCCAAAACGCCTGTAACCATTACTACTATTGCAGCGCCGCAAATCAGCCTGGGACCGCAATCCATCCAACGCCAGGTCAATGCAGCTGCCAGCTTTACAATTGATGTATTTAACGACGATCAACTTACCTATCGCTGGCAGTCAGATGCCGGATCAGGTTTTACAGATCTCACTGAAGGAGGCAGCTATGAAAATACAGCTACTGCTACATTGAATATTCCGGCTGTTGCTTTCAGCATGAACGGATACGAATATCGTTGCATCATTTCCAGATGTGGTCAAAGCGATACCAGCCAGGCAGCAACGCTGACTATCACAAAGCTTTCGCAAACTATCAGCTTTGTGGATCAGACAAATGGCAGTACAGTAAATGTGGTATATGGTGATGCAGCGATCTCAGGCGTTGCCAATACCACCTCTTCTTTGGCTGTTGCTTACCAGAGCAGCAATACAAATGTGTTGTCTGTGAATACAACAGGTTCAGTTTCCATTAAAGGAGCTGGCACGGCTGTGATCACGGCATCTCAGGCTGGTGATGCTTCTTATGCACCGGCTCAGGATATTTCATTTACTGTACAGGTAGGTAGAAAGTTACTTGGCATAACTGCTAACACAGCAAGCAAGGTTTATGGAACGAATGATCCTCCGCTAACATATAGTGTATCCGGATTGGTGAACGGGGATCTGGAAAGCATCATCACCGGTGGGTTGAAAAGAGATGTAGGGGAAGATGTAAGTACTTATGCCATCGTTCAAAACACGATCAATGCCGGCAATAATTATACAATCGATTATACCGGAGCAAATTTTACCATTACGAAGGCTTCACAAGTGATCACATGGGTGCAGGAACTGGAAGCAGGTTGTAATGGAATTAATCAAATAACACTTACAGCTAACTCCAGCAGTAACCTTTCTGTGAGTTATTCAGTGGCGGATAACAGTATCGCAACTGTAACAGGTAGTACGCTTACAGCAGCGGGTCCGGGCAGTACAAGTGTTACAGCCGGTCAGGCAGGAGACAATAATTATCTGCCTGCAACACCTGTTTCCATTGTGTTCAATAATCTGAGATCATCTATGATCAGGCAGCACTGGAACGATGTTCTATTGTTTGATAATTCCGGCGGAGAGTTTGTTTCATGGAAATGGTTTAAGAACAACACAGAAGTGAGTGGTCAGACGCAGCCTTACTATAGTGAGAAGCAGTCGCTGCACGGAACATATTATGCCATTGCCACTGACAGGGCAGGAAATACGTTGCGTACCTGTCCAATTACTATCAGTGCGGGTACTGCTCCGGTCCGTAACATGCGCGTATATCCGAATCCAGCGAAAGCAGGTAATCCGGTGACGGTTGAGATCAATTATCCGGCAGGTGAATTGCAGGGAGCAAGATTAGTAATATCCCATACAAACGGAACAGTGGTGCAGGAGTACAACAATGTGCAGCCTGTTATGACTATTGCATTGCCGTCTTCCGGTCAGCTCTTTATTGTTTCTATTGTGTTGGCAAATGGACAAAGGGCAACCGTAAATGTGCTGGCAAAATAAAGGTTCTATCTTAATTTTTTAACAGCTTGTCTGGCGATTAGTTTCCAGCCATCTTCATATTTTGTCCAGACCAGGAGGACATAGAGATGGGCTTCGCCTGCTTTTTGTTCATCGAAGGTTTGAGCATCGAGTTCATGACGGACAATGGCGAAGCTTTCAGTTTCTGTGATGGTTTGGGCTGTGAGGTCCATAGTGAGGAACTTGTAGGTTCCGTCGCTGATCTTTTGGATGAAATCATTTTTTCCTTCTACGTGGCCATCGGAATGACCGTAGCTAAGTGTATCGGATAATAGTTGGTGGAGGGTGGTTGTATTGGAGTCCAGAACTGCTGCTCTGAATTGATCTATGGTGGTGGCGATGTTTTGCATGATTGTTATCTTATTCTTCGGCCTATTTTGCCTCAATGATACTAATTATTTTCTCTCCTTTAAGTTCGAATTCAAACTGACCGAATTTCTTTGAAGTATTATGAGGGCAGTTTTTGTTTGGTGATGAGGCTGCGATACATATAAGATCACTCCATGCATGAAGTTTAAGAGTCTATTAGGGATTCTGGATTGGCAAGCCACCCTAAAATGAACCAATTAAAACTACTCTGGTGGCATCAAGTGCTACTTTAAGTTAGTTTCTAAAACCTTCTTTAATTCGACTGGCGCATTTATGAGAACAATCAGGAGTCTCATTATTTCAACTTAATTTTTATACGATTAACAAAGATTAGATAAAGGCGCCTCGAGCGCTGTAAAGAGGGTTGCAATTCTTGTATGATTAGTAGGCTCGAAGCTATCTCCGGGCAATTAGTGCCTGATATTATTTCAATTCAACCTTTGCACGATTATTAAGCGCGAAGCTATCGCCACCCATTTTGTGCCTGATACTAATTCAATTACCCCCCCCTGTAAGATTAACAGCATAATCTGAAGATTGTCGAAATATACATCAACATTGTTTCAATTCAACCCTTGTACGATTAACAGTTCAATAATTGTTTATGAACAGCAAATATATTTAAATTCAACCTTTGTGCGATTAACAGAGATTAGATAACGGCGCCCCAGACGCTGTAAAGAGGATTTAAATTTTTGTACAATGAAGACCAGTCTTAGCGTTTGATAGTTTGCCTTTCATGTATTTCAATTCAACCTTTGTACGATTAACAGTGGAGCAGCTTGAAGGACAGATCGCTTCGGCCAAAATATTTCAATTCAACCTTTGTACGATTAATAGTTTGGAGATTTCCTTCGCATAAAACCGATCCCGTTATTTCACTTCAATCTATGTACGATTAACAGACAGTCGGCATTGTTAATAATCGCTTCCTTGATGATATTTCAATTCAACCTTTATAAGATTAAAAGTTTGGTGGCTATACCGGCACAATTATTTGCTCAAGTATTTCAATTCAACTTTTGTACGATTGACAGGGTACTTCTGCGCTCACTGCTTCCGCGACTATCCCATTTCAATTCAATCTTTGTACGATTAACAGCAGGACGGTCAGCCGAAAGGATTCAAAAATACTGAAATTTCAATTCAACCTTTGTACGATTAACAGGAAGAAACACAACGGAAAGAATGGCACAACTTACTCATTTCAATTCAACCTTTGTACGATTAACAGCAAAGATGCTGTCCGGATCCTGGCAAACGTTCCTTCATTTCAATTCAACCTTTGTACTATTAACAGCTGTATCATCGAGAGCGGCCTGCTGTGCAGTGGACACATTTCAATTCAACCTTTGTACGATTAACAGATCATACAGGTTGTCCGGGATCTCGTTGCCAGTCCAATTTCAATTCAACCTTTGTACGATTAACAGAGTGTCGGGTGCCATCGATGTATATACGGCTTCCATATTTCAATTCAACCTTTGTACGATTAACAGCAATATCGATGCGAATGTATAGTATCCTGCTGCTGGATTTCAATTCAACCTTTGTACGATTAACAGAGAACATACTCAGCAGTGTTCATCTGGTTACTATCATTTCAATTCAACCTTTGTACGATTAACAGTTTATCACCCTACGCATCTCCACTTCTGAAACTTTATTTCAATTCAACCTTTGTACGATTAACAGCTGACGGTGTCCAAAGTCTTGATCACGCTTTCAAAATTTCAATTCAACCTTTGTACGATTAACAGTTTACAAAGCCGGACGGCAATTCCGTATTAAAGCCCATTTCAATTCAACCTTTGTACGATTAACAGTTCCGTTAATTAATAAGTAGCATCCATTTACCACCATTTCAATTCAACCTTTGTACGATTAACAGGCTCTGGAATAAAGACGGAAAACTTACGCTCCGCACATTTCAATTCAACCTTTGTACGATTAACAGAGAACATACTCAGCAGTGTTCATCTGGTTACTATCATTTCAATTCAACCTTTGTACGATTAACAGTTTATCACCCTACGCATCTCCACTTCTGAAACTTTATTTCAATTCAACCTTTGTACGATTAACAGCTGACGGTGTCCAAAGTCTTGATCACGCTTTCAAAATTTCAATTCAACCTTTGTACGATTAACAGTTTACAAAGCCGGACGGCAATTCCGTATTAAAGCCCATTTCAATTCAACCTTTGTACGATTTACAGATTGATGAGCCGCCAAGCAGGAAAGATAATCAAACGATTTCAATTCAACCTTTGTACGATTAACAGCACATTGTTCGTAGAGAATTTGGTAAGCGATATCTCATTTCAATTCAACCTTTGTACGATTAACAGGAGGAAGTGCTAACAGCCTGCAAGTCTTTGATGATCTCATTTCAATTCAACCTTTGTACGATTAACAGAGGAAGTCCATTGGAAAGTGCCACCATTCAAACCAAATTTCAATTCAACCTTTGTACGATTAACAGATTGCTCTGCAGGCGCCCTGGTAATTGAGCTTTGCCAATTTCAATTCAACCTTTGTACGATTAACAGCTGACCAAAGCGGATTTGGCTCAGTTTTTATTAATACATTTCAATTCAACCTTTGTACGATTAACAGCACCATTCAAGGACAGGCATTCAGCACAAGACCTGATTTCAATTCAACCTTTGTACGATTAACAGTTTAAAGAAAAGAAAATGAGTCGTGTCGTTACTCAATTTCAATTCAACCTTTGTACGATTAACAGGGAATCAATCGCCAGAAAAGGCAAGACAGGTCAATAATTTCAATTCAACCTTTGTACGATTAACAGTCGCGCCGCCGAGCTGGATCACCAGGCCAATCTCTTTATTTCAATTCAACCTTTGTACGATTAACAGGAAAGAAACCAGAAGAAGATAATTATTCTTTTTTTAATTTCAATTCAACCTTTGTACGATTAACAGACCCGCTTTTCCCTCCTGCAAGGAAAACCCTATTCTATTTCAATTCAACCTTTGTACGATTAACAGCAGTTGGGGAAGTGGGATCAGAGATTGTTTCACAGAATTTCAATTCAACCTTTGTACGATTAACAGCTTATTGCTGCATAGAAATAAAGTAGTTCTTTCAATTTCAATTCAACCTTTGTACGATTAACAGCACTTAAACGACCTAAGTAATGAAAATTCAAAAAATTTCAATTCAACCTTTGTACGATTAACAGTTCGCCCATACACGCTTGCCGCTGCCATCATCTATAATTTCAATTCAACCTTTGTACGATTAACAGATTATCAGCACACACGGGGCTAGCACAGTTAATTACATTTCAATTCAACCTTTGTACGATTAACAGTTATTGATGGCCGGATTGGGGTTAGTAATTCAATGGAATTTCAATTCAACCTTTGTACGATTAACAGCGCCGGATCAAAGTTCTGCGGCTTGTAGATCAGCATATTTCAATTCAACCTTTGTACGATTAACAGCAATACATTATGAAGATTGATTTGCCTACAGACTTATTTCAATTCAACCTTTGTACGATTAACAGGAAATTAGGCATAAAGCCATTGAGGCTGCTTGCAATAATTTCAATTCAACCTTTGTACGATTAACAGTCCTCATAGATGTAGTTGGCTGCCTGATTGAACTGATTTCAATTCAACCTTTGTACGATTAACAGCCAGCATCTGGTTTTCTAACGTGGACCGCAAACCAATTTCAATTCAACCTTTGTACGATTAACAGCGTCAACCATCATGACAACAAAGCCGCAAGAATTTTATTTCAATTCAACCTTTGTACGATTAACAGCCGCCGAATCGACGACTATAAAGCCTTGTTTTTAAAGCTTTTTGATAATAAAAATTTCGCCTTACTTAGTAAGAAAGTTGTCGATGTCCAATAATAAGATTTTCCGAGTACATCGACAACCTTTAAAAATACTTTTTTTATTCAATTTATATCAGACTCCATTATTTCCCGACCTTTTTGACTAGTGATTTTTCCTTCACCGACAACATGAATTACAAAAAATTGGTTAGTTCGTTCTTTTCCTTTCCAACGATTTCCTTCTCCAGCCATTTCAAATCCCTACTTTTAAATACGATAATGCTGTCTTCTTCAACTTTCATAATCGATTTTGCCCTTTGCTGCAATTCCTTAAGCTTAACCTCAGTTATATCTCCTTCAAACACGCTGTTCTGTATCCAGTTCAAATACTGCCTACATAGCTTTAACATTTTTCCTACTCGTTTTTCTCCTATGTCATATACCAGGATTACGTACATACTACCACCAGGCTTTAAAAGGTTTATATGTTTCCATTTCGAGTAAATGCTTGGTTAGCTTGTAACATTCCAGCTTTACCAAGTGTTTGTAACTTACATTTCTGTTAAGAGAACGATGTTTGATGGTTTCACTCAGTCGTTCCTCAAAGGTCCGCACAAATACTTTCCGGGCGGTATCCTTCAATACAACACTATTTACTTGCACATCAAAATCTTTCGCCTGTATTTCCTTTTTATTCAATACCTTAAAAATCACCCGGTCCACCAGGATAGGCTTGAATATCTCAGCAAGATCCAGTGCCAGCGAATACCTACGGTAGCCAGGCTCATGTAGAAAGCTGATCGTGGGATTGAGCTGAGTATGATGGATCTGGCCCAGGCAAAGACTATAGCACATCATATTCCCGAAAGACACTAAGGCATTTACTTCATTTTTGGGCGGTTGCTTACTACGACCATTCATAGCAAAATCATTAAGGATAGTGTCAAAAGCAGTATAATATACCTGCCTGATATTGCCCTCTATACCCATCAGCATTTCAATTTCAGTTGCATATTGAATCTGAATGCAATACCCTTCAATGATCTCGATGAGACCGGCGAGATCTTTCCCACGAGACTGGTAATATCGCAGGTTTTTGATAATATTAAAAGTAGCACCCTCTACAAATGTTCGAGCAATGGTCAGCCGCTTCGTCTTATTGCTGTAATGCTTCATCTGTGCAATCTGCATCTTTCCCGCCAAAAGGTAATCTTTAGGCATAAAACTCCCAGTGTAATGCTCGTAGTAGTCAAAAAAATGAACGGCTATCTGTTCCTTACCCAGAAAATTATATAATGCACTATTAGCATCCAGGGCGCCAAAACAATAAAAGTCTGATACACCTTCTACAGGAATATATTTGGGCTGACCTTCTATACCATTTTCATCTACCGGGGTAAACTTCAAGGTATTGTCTTTACGGCTCATGCGGCCGGCATTAAATAGGTAGTAAGTTTTCTTCATACCTTGAAACGGGATTTCAAGTATTGTTACATGTTAGCTATTCGTCTACATAACACAATTCATAATAAGAGCAGCTTTTACAAATCCTGGCATTGATAACAGGAGGACAGCTCTCTGAATTGACAATAATTTGAACGTCTTTCTCCCATTTACTTGCAATAAGTAGTAATTCATCATTCCAGTCAACCCACTCCCTTTGCTTCAGTTTTGGGTATTCAACGATTGCCCTGAGATGATCGATGCCATTCTTTGCCAGGATGTATAAATAATATTTGACCTGGGCAGTATGAGCCTCTTCTACTCTGTCAGATTTTTTCACCTCATGCACCACTTTATTTTTTGCATCATAGAAATCAATCTTAATGCCCTCTATGGCCAGCTCTGTATACTTTCGCGCCCTATCGAGGTATGTAGTCTCTGCAATCAATTTTCCTTCCGCTACTGTTTCAGATGTATGCTCCATTCCTATCCCATTGGCAAACAGCCATAACTTTCTTTTGCAGGTATGAAGGTAGGCGATATGGGTTCCGGTAGTTTGCATAAGCTATATATCGAATTGTTCATCCAGATCCTTATCTATTGAATAGTAACCGATATTCCTGTCATATTTTATATTTATGGCGACTAATGTCTCTCCCGGCTTCCTGTTTTTTGAAATTTCGGCTTCATATCGATAAACCTGAACCAATAATTGATTGGCCTCTAAAAATCTTCTTTCTGCAATTTTTGATTGAAATTCTTCAATAAGATTAAAACACAGCACCTCAATTTTTTGGTTATTGTTCGTTAAAACATCCCCCACCCAATCCCTCCAGTGTCCAGCAATCCAATCTTCTTCAAATTCATTGATGATTGAATTTTTTATTCCATTTACAAAGTCCTTTTGTTGAACTTCGTTGTAACCCTCCTTATAAACTTCATTACAAACATTGATTAAATCATCTTCTCCTAACTCACAATTGTTTAGTTTCAACAAATTAATCCATGTATCTTCTAAAACCTTTTTATCATAAAAAGGCGTCTTGCCAATAGAGTTTTCAAAAACGTATACAGGAACCGTGTCGTTGCAAATGTCCCAATCTCTGTCAATCGGAGTTATCCTTTTTTCACCACCCCGGTTAATTCTACCAAAACGCTGTATCAGTGCATCAATCGGCGCATTCTCAATAAAAGCAATATCATAGTTAATATCCAAACTCACTTCTACAGCTTGCGTAGCAATCAATAATTGGGGACGTAATGAAACATCTTTGTTAGTTATAGCTTTCTCAATTTCCGTTCGGTCTCGCTTGTTAAATCCGCTATGCAAAAGTTGAACCGTTCCACTGAACTTGATTTCCTTAAATAGCCTTTGGGCTGTCTTTACATTATTTACAATGATCAAGACCGACCTGGCATCTTCCAAATACGATTTTATCAAACTTATTTCATTTTCAATTGTAGCACCGTTCATGCAATACAGTTGGTGTCTTTTCCTGTCCAATACTAACCTGTCTTGCTCCTTGGTCCTATCTGGTCTTATTAGCTTTGATTGATCACCCCCATAAATTTCATTAATGATAAGTTGCAACATAAATTCAGGAATAGTTGCAGATAAGAAAAAGAATTTAGCATTAAATAGCTTTCTGAACAGTTTTATAGTTGCCAGTAGCATTCCAGTAAGCAACGCATCATAAGTATGAAATTCATCTATAATGAACAAGGCATTTTTGTAATCAAACAAACTGAATTCCCAGCCTTTCCCCTTCAGTGAGGTCTTCAAAATCTGGTGAAGAGTTGCTACTTTAACCGGATAGAACAACTCTTTTGATAAGGATTTCCTGTTCTTCGCTTCCCGTTCTAACTTTTGATAATCCCTTTTATCATTGCTATACTCTTGTGAAATTTGTTCGTAGAAAAAATCCAGTGTTTTGGAATGCAATGCTGTCACCACTTCTTCATTATAGTGCTTTTGCAGCCGTGATACCATCGCATTGATACTTGCAGTATAAGGCAACAGATAGAATACCCGAGAATTTTCTGTTTGATTGGCAAATACCCAGTTCAATGCGGCTTCTGTTTTTCCGGATCCTGTAGGGGCGTGCAGAATGATGTCTGTGGTGACACGCCGTAATTGTTCCTGGAAGGGACGGAAAGGTAACAAGATTCCTGCTTTATTCGGCTGGAAATCTTTTATCGTAAGTTGCTTGTATTTGGGAATATCATTTTCCTTTCGCGCAGAACCCAAATGATCCGCTGCCATCAGTAAAGCTCTGGAGAGGGAGAATAGCTTTCTTTGTTCCCAATTTTGTATGACCTTCTTTTGATACCGGGCATTCAAAAACATTTTGACGTTTTTCGGCAATTCCTTCATCAGATCTTGCTGAATGGTTGCCATACCCAATCCAAAAAGATTTAGCCAGTTTTGTACATTTTCCTTTTCGAAAATCGACTTATCCAACTCGTACCATTGCTCAATATAACCACTTACCTGAGGAATCGACAAAGTTCCTTTCATTTCTGAAAGAGTATCAACAATACCTTTATGGTGTGTTGCGATTGCAAATAGCTCGTTATCGTCCAACTGGAGATAATTAATGCAAAACAAAAGAGATACTAGTTCGTGGCGTATTTCCCCACTGTTTTGCCCATTCAATCTACCTACAAAACTTTTGTGGATTTTTCCCAAATCATGTAAAACAGCCATTCTGACCAGCTTCTCCTCCCACTGAATCTTTTCTTCGGTGTTTAAAGGAAGAGATTGCAAAAGGTTTTTACCTGCTGTAATCACATGCCGGGTATGCATCTCAAGTGTTGTAACACCATCGCTTTTAGCGAAAAACCGATCAAAGTAATGGTTACTCATTTGACAAACTCATGCAAATAAAACGATACGGGAATTTCCTCTTTTGTTTCGTAAAGATTATTAAATATTATTTCTGCACCATTATCATGCGGTATAGAAATAAAGACCTTCGAAGCAAGCGGCGTTCTTCCAGAGCCCACTTCATTATTTTCAAGATAAGCCTCCGCTAACTGTACTAACTGTCCTCCGGCCTGCACCCCAGTAGTAAAGGGCAAAAGAGAGCCACCCAGATTACCCTTTTCAATTTTTGAGACCCGAACTATTGTTACCTTGTCGATCTTAAGAATATCCTGAGAGCGACCTAATGATGGTGTGCCTATGGGATTGTCAAAGTATGCTTTCCAATCCAACCTATCAATCCATACAGTCAGCTTTGGTGAAGTGTGAAACTCTCTCATATAGGCATCTGTTCCCTTAGAGTGCTTTTTTATTCTTTTACCATCGAACTCCAATCGATGTCTTGTTTCCATATCCTGAGCAGCAGTATCGTATTTATACTTGAATCCAAGTTTAACTTCACCAGCATGAACAACTCTCCCCAGACAACAGCCGATAATTCCTAAAACCAACGAGTAACTTGGTGTATGCATACATATTGCATTACCGGAAAGAATGAACGGAAGGCGTGGCGTGGCCGTCCATCCTGATAACTGTATTTCCAGTAACTTATCCATTAGTCAAATGGTTTTTATTGAACTGATTAACTATTTCAACTGGTGACGCCAACACAAATCCATCTTTCAACCTTTCATTAATTTCGTCTTCGTTCTGCAAATAACCTTTTCTAAATCCAACATAAATAGGAGTAGCCAGCTTGTCCTTGTAATCGATAGATAATTCAATTAACAAGTCAATATTTAAGACTGGTTTTTCTCCTGTTCCAATAAATAAATTATTGAAGATCGGATTAGCGGATAATAACCCGGCAAGTATTAATACTTTGGGAGCAACATCAGCTCCAAACGCAGCTTGCTTTGCTCCTCCTCTCAGGAATGCCAATCCCCTCAACAATCCAGCTGCATGAGTATTTCTCCTTTCCTCTGCATTTTTTAATTCATAACGAGAAAATTTGCCGCCCAGACTTATTTGATTAAATTTCTCACCATGTTTTTTTGTAATTTCCGAGGACAATTCTTGTTTACTACCTAAATTGTCGTACACACCTAAACGATAATATTCCAGATTAAAAAATCCTTCCAAATGCGCAGAATAGAATTTTGTAGAATATGGTAAAGGAGTACCTTCTTTCAAGTGAACAAAAGCCTCATCAATATTTATTGTACGCATGTTTTTGATGCCTTTCAATATGGAGGATTTAAAAGGTGAGGTCCTTTGTATACTTTCTTCAGTTTTATCTCCGGCTTTCATATAACCGAATAAATCGTCTTCCGGAAATTCGATCGGATTCAATTCTGTTGAAATCTTATTTGTTGTTCCTTTCTCGGAACCTTTTCCTACTGCTCTTAACTCACTTGGATTCCAGTTATTTTCTTCGTTTGTTGTGTCGCGCAACCACCTTCTCCAGGCTTGTGCGGAAACATATGGGACATCTTCTAATCTGTTATTTATTTTTTCCTTGTAGGTTTTGGGTATTACGCGATTTTTGTCTTCCTGTACACCTAAGCCTGCTCCATTAAGAAAAGTCGCTGTTGCATCTATCAATAATGCGCCGGTAATGTTGTTTAATTTCGACATAAGAAATCTTATTAGCTTTAGTTAATTATTGAGAGCTCCAACGGTTTGATTGAAGTTTCTTTCAGTAGGAATTTTACCGCCAAAACACAGATATTCCGATTATTGTTACCGAGCGGATTGGTCATTAGATCCTCCATTTTCCATTTATCGTCTTTGGTGTGCTCTCGCTCTTTGATGAATTGATTTGTATTAAAAATGGCTTCAATCAGTAGCGTGTAAAAATTATCGTTCTCTTTTATGAAAGGGTCGATCGTTTTTTGAAACTTATTATGAGGAAGGCCTCCATTTCCTGAACCTTGATACCTGCCAAAGTAATAGGCTCGATAGTCATTTGCAAATGACTTTATTTTCGCTATCCAGTTTTGCAAAAGTGCATCACGGTTTAAATTACTTTTCAGATTTTCAAATTCAAATTCTTGTTGATCTGTTTGAGAAAAGAAAATCCTCAATACTTCGTTCAAGCCATATTTTCTGTAATTATACTCTTCATCATACAATATTTCTATAACTTCTTCAAGGGCTATTTCAGTATTTGCCAGAGCATCAAATACAATCCGGTTAAACCCTACTTTTGCGTTTTCGTTTGGATTCGTAAGATTCGATTTTATGGCATTGACTTTATCATCCTTTTGAATAAGGCTTATGATCCATTTACATGCTTTAAGCACTTTAGTGTTCAATACATAAATCGGGGGTAAGGTATTGCTTTGAACTTTCTTCCATGTGAAATAATGAATGAGTTTTTGGAATTGATAATAAGTGTTTTTGATGGGCAACTCATCCTTATTGTCCAAAATGGCAATATGTTGCTCAAGCCCCCACTTGTTATCTTCTGTTGCTTTTACCAGAACTCTAAATAATTCAACTTTGTATTCCGGATCATTCCAGCCATCCGTCTTAACTAATAGCTTTTCGAATGCTTTTGATTTGTATTGTTGAATTAGTCCTGCAATGTATTTTGCAGTGGGCAGCAATTCAGTTTTACCTACCTCTGCATAATATGCTTCCATGAATTCAGGAGATACGCCCTCGTATCTGATAGCCTTTTTCCCACTCCCAAAAACATTCGGGTAAAGCAAAGACCAATCAGTGTTCTTTTCCAATGATTTGATAAAGCTGTATGCAGTTTCATTTTTTGCCAGTATCCCTTTTAATTCAATATCAATTTTAGCATTTGTATATAGCCTTTGCAGTTTTCTGATCAAAAAATTTGGTATTCTGTCAATCTCACAATTTGCACCGGTGCCTGAATTTGAAAAGCTCCACATGTTGAGATCGGAATAGGTTTCTTCGAAATCTTCCTTTTCAGCTAAAATATCCAGAGCTTTTAACAAGTAATCTCCTTTAGAAAAATCTCTTACATTTTCCACCGATTCCTTTAAAGAAATATTCTGTATTTTTTCTGATAAAGTCTGAGTATTTTGGGCTACCATTTCTCTTGACAATTCAAAATTGGAAGAGTCTACCAATAAGATCCCACGCTTATATAGTAAGGCAGACAATGGCAAGAATTGAAGAACAGCGATACAAATAGGATGTATCTGTACTGTAAATTTTGCTTGCGGCAATGCTTGTGCATCTGAACCTAAGCTTCCAATTAGTGGAAACCAGGTTCTACTAATATTAGTATCCTTTGAGCCTATTTCTTTATTTGAAAACCCTGCTTCCTTTAATGCCAGTTCATAAAATTCATTAAAGGTGGTTTGAAATGCCAGGCCCGATATTTCACATATGTTCGCCCCCTCGCTTTCAAAGTTTGAAACGATTGTACTGAATAGAGAACCATATACCCTATCATCATTTCCTTTGTTATTATGCAACGGCCCATTATTGGTAAATAGCATTGTGTAGTTTTTCAGGCGCTTGTTGGTTTCCTTTAAATCAACCTGATGATAAAGCTCTTTAAGCAAAGAGGGCGTAATTGCTGAAACGCTTTTCAACCTGGCTAATGCTTCAATCGTCATTAATGCATTATTAAGCATTGCGTTTCCGGTATATGTCTTAAATATGGTCATTGAATCCTACTTTATTTGTAAGAACCGATATAATATTGTTAATCCAACTTCACTATACACCCACACCCCATACTATTGTATATCCCCATTCCAGTATTCAGTAGTAATTTCACAAACCGTTTCTCTGCAATAACTCTTAAATTAAAGTTAATCCAACCGCGAATTTTTGTTTCTTCCCTTGTATCTGCTTTGATCGCCATTAGCCTGGACTTGGGTGGCTGCTTCATGAGAATAATGTCAATCATCAATAGTGCTTGTGAGGCCGTTTGCGTATCAAAACAAGTAGCAATCTTATTTCGCCAGTTATACAGCAGGCTCTCCTTGAATCGAGCATCATCTGGCGACAAAAAATCATAATTTCCTTTTTCATTTTGTAAGCCGGCAACTATAGGTGAAATAGGTTTGACCTGGATGTTGGCTATTTCCAGCTCCTTAACAGATTGTAAGGGATCTGGCAAACTTTCTATCGACTTCACGGTAAAACTTGTCCTGGATTTTTTGTCTGCAATATCAATCCGTTCACATTGAAATAAACCTTTAACAAACGGCTCCATTGCCTGTGGCAAATGAAATGCTACCTGGAAATTAAGATCCTGGCTCAGCAGTTTCAGGCGGTCGCCTTCTATTTTAAAAGGGCAGCTTATTTGTGAAAAAGTAAACAGTTTGAAGCCCTTACCATAGCCTTTTTGATGTAAAAAAGAAGCATAATCTTTATCACCTCTTGCTATAATATGGTACAGCACTGCTGATAAAGGATACTGATAGTTTATAGGAATTACTAAATCAGTCTGTTGGCATGTTAATGTGATTAAAAAACGCATTTGTTTAAATAGCATGCACCGCCTTGCATTGATATAGGCAAGTGGATTTAAAAATTAATTAGTGGTAAATAAAAGTGGCTATTTATCAGAGGGAACAACAAGTTAATAATAATATCTGTTGTTATAATGTTTTAATCCACAATATTGTTCTAAGCAATTAACGGCAGTACCACCCAAAAGTACCGCTCATGGGTGAGCAGACAGGTAAATTTTTATTTCAATTCAGTTCCATCAAATACTATTTTTCGCATCAAAGCTGTTGCAGAAATAATACAAAGTGTTCATAAGTAATCATCCCAATGTTGGAGAAGATTTCCACATTAATCATTAAGACAACTATTAAGTCAATTGAAAATTTGAGGGGGATGAAACAGTATAAGGAAAATTTAATATTTTACCTGTAATTTATTCTGAACAGTTATGAATGACTTCTGAATTGTTTAGAGTTTTGCTTATGATCAATACAATGATATTAGTTTGTGAGATCAATGCGATCATTTCCCGATACAAAACTTACTAAATATATAATCTAACCTATCCTCATTCGAGATCTCTCCCGTGATCTCTCCGAGATAATGCAAGCACCTCCTAATATCTAACGCTAACAGATCACCCGGAATCTTATCATCCAATCCTCTGTGAATATCAGACAATGAACTCGCAACCTGCTGCAGCGCATGCTGATGTCTTGCATTGGTAACCACCGTTCCTTCTGTTTGCACTGAACCATGCAAAACCATCTCTACCAGTTTATCTTTCAACTCATCCACATTCCAGCCAGATTTTGCAGAAATGAAAATCTTTGGATCGATGGATGCGTAAGTTGATAACAACGATTCTTCTGAAGATTTATCCGCTTTATTCCCCACCAGTAAAAACTCGATTGACTGCTCTTTGAAATCCTTAACCAGAGTCCCCAGCTCATCTGCACTCATTTCATTGGCATCGAACAGGTACACCACTACATCGGCCTGGCGCATTTTCTCCAGGCTCTTTTCCACGCCGATACTTTCTATCACATCACTCGTATGTTCTCTTATCCCCGCAGTATCTATCAAGCGGAAGAGGATACCGTTGATGTTGAGTGTTTCTTCAATTGTATCCCGCGTGGTTCCTGCGATATCGCTGACGATAGCGCGGTTCTCATTGAGCAATGTATTCAGCAAAGTGGATTTACCGGCATTGGGTTTCCCGATGATCGCTACCTGCACACCGTTCTTGATCACGTTGCCAAGTTGGAAGGACTGCAACAAATGTTGTACAGTTCTCTCCGCTTCATTGATCAGGTTAAAGAATTGTGTCCTGTCTGCGAACTCCACATCTTCCTGGGAAAAATCGAGCTCCAGTTCTATCAATGCCGAGAAAGTGAGCATTCGTTCACGCAAGCCCTGCAATACAACAGAGAAGCCTCCACGAATATTGTGCAGGGCCGCTTTGCGGGATGCTTCTGTATTGGAAGCGATGAGATCCGCAACAGCTTCAGCCTGCACCAGGTCCAGTTTTCCATGCAGGAAAGCACGTTGAGTGAATTCACCGGGCTTTGCCAGTCGGGCACCGCGACTAACACAGGCATTGATCACCTGCTCCTGGATAAACGGCGAACCATGACAGGATATTTCTACCACATCCTCACCTGTATATGATTTCGGTCCTTTGAATAATGCCACCACTACTTCATCCAGTGCGATCTCTCCGTCTTTGATGAAGCCCACGTGCAACGTATGACTGGACTGTTGTAGAAGGTTTTTGGAAGGGAAAAGCTCATTCACGATTGAAAAGGCTGTGGGTCCGCTCAGGCGGATCACCCCGATAGCCCCTACTCCGGATGGTGTGGCCAATGCAACAATCGTATCGTCCCAACCTGACAGCTTTCCCAGCATATGAATCAATTTCGTCAAAAGTAAGACGGAACGAACAAAAAAAATCCTCCCGGCCTTATGGCGGGGAGGAAGGGTTAAAGGTTTGGAGTCTACTATGATACCCGGGACGGATTATTCATTTGCCAGTAAAAAGCCGATAGGCTGTTTTTTGTAAGATTTCACATGGCGCTTATTTTGAACCGCTGGAATCCATTTGCCGCTTTTCTGGATCACCCTGATGGCAGCATCACGCAGTTCTTCGGGCCCGCTGAGCGCTTCTACATTGCTCACATTGCCTTCAGCATCTACTATGAACTGGATGATCACTGTTCCCTGGATCCCATTATCAATGGCATCCTGTGGATAATTGCGCTGGAGCTGTTTGATAAGGAACCTTCTCCAGGCTTCGGAGCCGCCTGGATAGGATGATTCGATCTCCACTTTCATGAAGGGCTCATCTGATTCTTTCTTCACTACTTCTTCTATCACACCTGTTGATACACCTTCACCTTTCATTGAAGGGGGAGCAAGCGTTCCATCGTCAGGATTGCCATCAATGTTTTGTGTGCCGATTTTGACTTCTTCCAGCTCTGCATTTTCCGGTGGTCTTTCTTCCGGTCTCACTTCATTGCTGATCACCGGAGCTGTGTAAATCCTCGTGGCAATCTGTTTGGGTGGCTCCGGCGGTTTGGGTGGAGGAGGCGGCTTCACTTCCTCTTTTTCCGTATTCACTTTTTCAAGCTCAATATCCTGCACATTCATTAATGTGGCCTGCCGTTCTTTTTTGCTGTTTGCCAGCAACATAGTACCAATAAAGAACAGGATGATAGTTAGCATTCCGGCAAGGCTTAATAACATACGGCGCTTATAGGATTTGCGTAGCTCATATGCACCGTATGATTTATTCTTGCCATCGAAGATGATGTCTAAGACATCTGCAGTCAGAATGTTTGAAATTTCCATGGCTATACGTTTTGATATAAGACGCGCCAGCACTGCATTTCCATACAATTTCAAACAATTTTCGTGTACACATTCACGTAATAAAAAAACCCTTTCGTATTCACGAAAGGGTTTCGAATATGCTTTACTGTTAGAACTTCTTAACCATCTGTTTCGAGACGGAAGACGATAGGTTGCTTCTTGTAGGATTTCACCTTACGGCCGTTCTGTACAGCAGGTTCCCACTTACCGCTCTTTTTGATTACGCGGATAGCTTCTGACCTGAGTTCTTCCGGACCGCTGATGGCTTCCACTTCGGACACCATACCTTCTTTGTCTACGATGAACTGGATTACCACAGTACCCTGTACCTCATTGTCGATTGCTTCCTGAGGATAGCGAAGGGTTTTGTTCAGGTAACGCATCCAGGCAGGGGCGCCACCGGGATATTCTGATTCGATCTCCACTTTGGTGAAGGTCTTATCCCAGTCTTCTTCCACTTTCTTAGGCGCTTCTACCACACCCTTACCGGCATCTTCCACCGGAGGGGCTACGATACCTTCATCTTTCACACCTTCCTGGTTCACAGTACCGATCTTGGTTTCTTCCAGTTTTTCAACTTCTGGTGGCTTCTCATCTTCCTTTACTTCCTCGTCTTTCACGATTTTAGGAGGAGTGAATTTAGCCATTTCCACTTTGGGAGGATCTGGTGGTTTTGGGGGAGGCGGAGGTGGCGGTTCTTCCCGCTTTTCCTCTTGCTTGATCTCCTCCAACTGCACGTCCTGCACCACCATTTCCTTCGTTTCATCTCCCTTGTTCAGGGAGTTGGCGAGGATGTAACCCGCGAACAACAGGATACAAACTGACGCCGTGGTAATAAGCGCGATGCTGAGACGCTTATTATAGGTTTTGCGCAGTTGATAAGCTCCATACTCCTTGTTCCGTCCGTCGAAGACGATATCAAGGATATCAGAGCTTAATATTTTGTTACTTTCCATACTTGTTCTTTGTTATAAGATGCAATGTCTGAACGATTCCACAGGAATAATCCTGATTATTTCTGAGAGGCCGCCATCAAAGCGAGCTCCTGATCAAAGATATCAACCAGTGCATAACGCTTTACTTCGTTGATTGCCATTTCATCGAGCATATCTACAGTATTCTTGTAAGTAGACTCGGGCCCTGGCTTGATCACTACTACGAAATCCTCAGGATTGGTGGTCTTCTTTTTATCGATGATCACCTGGCGGATCTCTTTGAAGGTAGCGCTCTTAAAATTGGAACCATCCGGAAGGAGCTCACCTGCATAGTAAAAGATCTGGTTGTCCTTTCCAAGCATGATGGAAAGAGCGCCGGAAGCTTTTACCTTGTTCTGATCTTCAGGTTTTTCCGTGTCTTTCGGCAGGAAAAGCCTCATAGCAGTAGGTTCGCTCATGGTAGTCGTGAAAATGAAGAACGTAATCAGGAGGAAACCCAGGTCCACCATGGGAGTAAGGTCTACTCTCGTAGAGAGCTTCTTCCCTTTCTTGACGCCTGGCCCCTTCTTATGTCCCCACCCGACGAGGTATCCATTTCTGCCATATCGCAATTTTTTTAAATTAATAATAGATTTACTCATTGTCAGTAGACCTCCCACCGGTTCTTTGCTGTGTCTTCCACAGATCAGTTCCTTCGGGAACACCTTGAGGGTCAGTGATCATAGAGAACTTGAAGATCTCGTTCTTCTTCAATGCCGTCATAATTCCCTTGAATGAGGGATACTTGGCATCGTTATCACCTTTCACAAAAAGGTTCATTTTCTCGCCCTGGAAAGCACTGTTTACAGCGCGCATCCACACTTCCATCTCGTTATTTGCAGTGTCTGTAACGGGGATACCGTCAGCCTTAAAGTTTTTCAACTGGTCAGGGGTCAACTGCAGGAAAGACTTCAGTTGGGAGAAAGGAACGCCGATGTAGGCTCCGGCTGCTCTGAAAGATTTCTTCTCAACATCAGTGAGATTCAGTGATTTCCACTGGCTCACCAGATCCAGGATAGCATCTTTCTGTTCAGTATTCTCATCACCGATAGAGAGATAAGCCTTTCCTTCTTTGTCCATCGTTATAATAACCATGTTCTTGGAATCCACAGGCTTGGTAGAAACAGACTTAGGCGTAGTAACTGCCAGAGCTTCCGTGGGTTTGAACTTGGTAGTAAGGATGAAAAACGACAGCAAAAGAAAAGCCACATCGCACATCGCGGTCATGTCTACTGAAGTACTCTTCCGTGGGACTTTAACTTTTGGCATGATGTAATAGTTTCTGTTTGTTTTTAGATGCTTGTTCAGCCAATTTCCATATCACCTTTCCAAAATAACCTGAAAAATTTCCATATGATGGGTTCATGCAGGTACGGGATCGGGGAAGGTTTGGCTCACTCTCCTTATTTATAAAGAGAAGCGAAGCTTTGTGTCAAAGTGAAACCTGATTCATCGATACCGTATGTGATAGCGTCGATCCTTGTTGTAAAGATGTTGTAGAAGATGATCGCGAATGCAGAAGTACCGATACCGAGGGCTGTGTTATACAGGGCCTCAGAGATACCGCGTGACAGTTCTGCAGCAGCAGCACCACCACCTTCAGCACCGAGAGCAGCGAATGAAGTGATCATACCCAATACAGTTCCAAGCAGACCTAACAGGGTAGCTACTGATGCGATCGTGGACAGGAACACCAGGTTCTTTTCCAGCATAGGCAGTTCAAGAGCTGTAGCTTCTTCAACTTCTTTCTGGATAGCCATAACTTTCTGCTCAGTATCCAGCTCAGTATTGCTGATCATTTCTTTGTACTTGCGGAGGCCAGCTTTCATTACATTACCTACGCTGCCTTTTTGTTTGTCGCACTCAGAGATTGCCTGATCAACATTCTTGTTAGCCAGGTGATATTGAACCTTGCGGATGAACTCAGCAATGTTACCGGTACCGGTAGCTCTGCTGATGGTCAGGAAGCGCTCAATGATGAAAGTTATTACAATTAAGAAAGTTGCGATAAGGATAGGCACAATGATACCACCCTCGTACATTCTCACCAAGCCACCCTTTGGTCCTTTGTGATGCGGCCAGAAACCTCCTTCGAGATCGGGTTGGGTAAAATTGCTTGCGTTACCCAGCACGAACCTCCAGATTACGTATCCGCCAATGATACAAAGAACAGGAGCTAACCAGGAAATGGAATTGCTCTTCTTTTTGGGTTGAACCGATGTACTACTCTTCACGGGAGTGGCAGTTGGTTTTGTCTCAGCCATGATTGTTTGTTTTTTTTAGTGTTTGAAAAAAATTAAGTCTATCTGTAGTTAAAATTCGGCCCACAATTCTAACGAAAACTAAAATTTTTCCAACAAATAAATTGGAAAAATTTTTTCAGCAAAGGCTCACAAGATAAGGAATTTGTTGTATGTGGTGCTAAAAATAAGGCAATTGGTTGAATAAAACCATGTGCTTCCTGATCTTAATTTAAAAACAATTTAATCGAACAGGATTTCGACCATTTGTGTAATGTACGGCCAAAATGTGAATTTGTTTTTTATAACTTCAGCAACTTAAACACATTTTAACATGAGAAGAAACCGCTGCTTACAAAAAGCGCTGTTCCTGTTGGCGGCCGGCTGTATCACACTCACAGCTTCTGCCCAGGATAAAAAGTCCGCACCTCCGGCTGGAACCGTGCCCCCGGCTACGCCGCAGGCCCCTCCCAAACCTGGTCCCAAACCGTACAAAGATGTTATCACAGACAAAGCCATTACCCGTAAGGGTCTTTTCAACGTTCATAAAGTGGACGACAAATGGCTGATCGAAATCGGAGACTCCACCCTCAACCGGGATATCCTGGTTGTGAACAGGATCTCCAAAGCTCCGATCGATACGCGCGCCGGCTTCACCGGTTTCGCAGGCGATGAGATCAACGAGAATGTGATCCGTTTCGAAAAAGGTCCAAACAACAAGATCTTCATTCGTAACATCTCCTACTCTGTCTATGCCAAAGACAGCACCAAACCGATGTACAAATCGGTGGAGGTGAACAATATTCAACCCATCGCAGCCGCCTTCGATGTAAAAGCTTACACACCCGGAAATGATGGATCCGTGATCGATATCACTGACTTCATCGCCGGAGATAACGACCTCTTCTTCTTCGCACCTTCCATCAAATCCGCCCTCCGTCTCGGCGGTGTTCAGCCAGACAAATCGTATACGCTGGACATCAGAACTTACCCCATCAATACGGAAATCAAAACCGTAAAAACGTATTCAAAATCTCCGGCTCCTTCCCCCATTCCGGGTATGATGCCCGCAGGCCCCGGAGGCAATGCCACCTTCGAACTGAACACCTCTCTGGTGATCCTTCCCAAAGTGCCTATGAAGCCCCGTTACTATGACGACAGGGTTGCGTATTTCACTACTGAATATACTGACTTTGATGCTGATCCGCAAGGCGTGAAAGACATTAGCGTGGTTACACGCTGGAGACTGGAACCCAAACCGGAAGACGTTGAAAAGATGAAACGCGGCGAACTGGTTGAACCCATCAAACCCATCATCTTTTACATCGATCCCACTACTCCATCCAAATGGGTCCCCTACCTCATCCAGGGTGTGAACGACTGGCAGAAAGCTTTCGAGAAAGCAGGTTTCAAAAACGCCATCATGGCCAAAACTGCTCCTTCCAAAGATCAGGACAGCTCCTGGAGCCTCGAAGATGCCCGCTACTCAGCCATCGTTTACAAACCGTCCACCATCCCCAATGCGATGGGACCTCATGTACATGATCCACGCAGCGGCGAGATCATCGAATCGCATATCAACTGGTACCACAATGTAATGCGCCTCCTCCGCAACTGGTACCTCATCCAGGCATCACCCAGCGATCCCAAGGCACGTAAAGCCAATTTTGACGACGAAACAATGGGACAACTCATCCGCTTCGTGTCTTCTCACGAGGTAGGACATACGCTCGGACTTCCCCACAACATGGGCTCTTCCGCCGCCACACCGGTAGAGAAACTGCGCGACAAAGCCTGGGTTGAAGCCAACGGCCACACCCCTCCATCATGGACTATGCACGCTTCAACTACGTAGCACAACCGGAAGACAATATCGGGCCCGCAGGCATCTACCCACGCATCGGCGACTACGACAACTGGTCAATCGAATGGGGCTACAAACCCATCTTCGATAAAACAGAAGAGGAAGAAAAAGCCATCCTCAACGAATGGGTAAAAGCCCGCTACAACAATCCGGCTCTTCGCTTCATCCACCAGGATGGTACCGACCCCCGCGCTCAAACAGAATGCCTTGGCGACAATAACATGAAAGCCAACGAATACGGTATCAAGAATCTGAAATGGATGATGCCCAAATTACAGGGATGGTTAAACGAAAAAGGCGAAGACTATACCACACTCAAAGAAGTGTATGATGAGATCGTAGGTACATTCCAGCGTTATATCGGCCATTCCGTGACGTATATCGGTGGCGTATACACGGACTCCAAAACCACTGATCAGCCTGGCAATGTTTACACTGTAGTTCCCAAAACACTGCAGAAAGAAGCGATGGCCTTCATCAGCAAACAGGTTCTTGAAACTCCCACCTGGCTGCTGGAAAAAAACATCCTCGACAAAACTACATCACCCACTTCCGATCGCATCAGCTCACTGCAGGACAATGTCCTCGGAGGACTGATCCAAAACGGCCGTCTCCAGCGACTGATCTCTGCGGCTAACCGCGAAAGCAATACGTACAAGCCGGAAGAATATATGGACGATGTGAAGAAAGCAGTCTTTACTGAACTGGCCACCAGGAAAGCTATCGACAACTATCGCCGTAACCTCCAGAAAGCATATGTAGAAAGAGTGGGCGCACTGCTCGCTCCCGCCCCCGCTCCATCAGGCGGCAGCGGATTCATGATCATGATGGGTGGAGGAGGTAATTCCAAAAACTCAGATATCCCTTCACTCCTGAAAGGAACACTCAGATCACTGAAAGCAGAGATCGTTGCAGCCATCCCCGCCTACTCAGACAGGATGACGAAATATCACCTGCAGGATCTTAATGAGAGAATCGATAGAATTCTCAATCCCAAAAACTAAATAAAAGTGAGTTGTGGGCCGCCTCTTGTTGAGGCGGCTTTTTTATTTTCATTTCCGGGGTCGCAAAGGGGTATGGAAATCCGGTTGTGAAACGTACCGGCGCAGTGGAATTTTTTTCAGCTTTAGGTTGGAGAGGTTGGGCTGTGGTGCTGAGCCGGGCTTCTTCGCTTACGTTTCGAAGACCGGATTTCCATACCCGCTTTGCTCCTCTGGTCCCCGAAAATTCATTAAATAAAAAAGCCACTTACACAAGAGGCAGCGTGAGTGGATGGATGGGGGTAAAACTTCGGTTATTCAATACTGATAGCAGTATTCTAACGGCGATGCTAATATGTTTTTTTGATTTTCTTTAAGAGCGAAAAAGAATGGAAGTGAAATAATATAACTGCAGCACATTCAAACATCCCAATTTTATTGCACGCATCATCACTCAAGCAACGCAGTTCCCATTACTCCCGCTGACGCACTCTTTCCCCATCCCACCCCACCCATCCTGCGAAAAAGCAATGAGGCGGACACCAAATGAAATTATGCGGTACGAACAGAAATGATGTACACGAGTAGGCTGGCCGTTTTGGAGCTATATGTTGCGCGGGCCTTCGAAACGTAAGCGAAGAAGCCCAGCTCAGCACCACAGCTCAACCCAACCAACTCACAGCCCATCAAACAACAAAAAGCGCCGGTACGTTTCACAGCCCGCGCAACATATAGCCCCAAAACGGCCCCACAAAAAACATGATTTATTCGTACCGCAAAGCCTCTATCGGATTCAGCCTCGAAGCTTTTTGCGCAGGATACAACCCCGCCAGCAACCCGACAAGTGTGCAGATGATGATACCGGTGATGGTCCAGAACCAGGGGATCACGAAGCCGGTATTGAGGTACATGGAGAAGAGATTGCCTACCACCACGCCAAGGATGATACCGAAGAAGGCGCCGAATAAACTGATGATGGTGGATTCAAAAAGGAATTGCCATTTGATATTGGCCTGCTTGCCGCCGATGGCTTTTGCCAGTCCGATCTCTTTGGTGCGCTCGGTTACTGCAACGAGCATGATGTTGGTGAGACCAATAGCAGCTCCCAGCAATGTGATGAAACCGATGATGAGCGCTGCACCGGTGAGACTGCTGAGCAGTCCGATCAGCATTTCAGCGAAGCTGTCGCTTTTATCGATGGCGAAATTATCGTCTTCTGTTGTGGTGAGCTTACGGATGGGACGAAAAGTAGCGGTGGCCTGACCGGTAGCTGCATCCATCAGTTTGATGTCGGACACTTTTACCTGGATGTTGAAACTCGCATTGGGATTGGAGTTGAAGAAACGGCGGACATTGTTGTAAGAAGTGATAATGGCATTATCCCAGGTCATGCCAAGAGTACTGCCCTTGGGATTGAGCGTGCCTACCACACGGAATGGGATATTGTTCACTTTGATGATCTGGTCGATAGGACGCTCGAGATCATCGCCGAAGAATTTTTTGGCAACGTCGGTACCGATCAGGCAGACATTGCGGGCGGTTTGGATATCGAGGGTATTGAGGTTGCGGCCATATGCGATGCTGAAACCATTTTGGTCCACCCAGTTCTCATCGCCGCCGTACACGCGGGTAGTAGGATTCGATTTCTTGCCGCCAACTGATACTACTGCATCGTTGGAGCCGAACATGGTCAGACTGACCTGTGCAGGGAAATTGAAATTCGCTTTGAATGCTTCGGCCTGCTGACGGGTGATGGGCTTGCCGATATTCGATTTCTTTTCCTTCTTTTCGCCCTTCTTCTCTTTTTTCAACTCCTGTCCTCCAAAACGGAAACGGGGCTCTTTATAGCGTACCGTGAAGCCTGTGGCGCCCATGCTGGAGAAGCTCTCCACAAATTTCTGTTCCATGGCGGCAATGGCAGTTCTGATGCCTACCAGGGCCATGATGCCAAAAGCAATGATAGCCACGGTAAGACCTGTGCGCAATTTGTTGCCGCGAACCGTACGGTATGCCAGTGAAAAAGTATCCCGGAACTTCATATGAGAATATGTCTTACTAATGTAAGAAATATTACGGGATCCCTGCAGAAACTACCGGAGATTGGTATCAGCGGTAAGCCGGCTACAGCAAAAGGCCCATGAATTAGAAAATGAAATCATACAACATTTGGATCACCCATTGGGGGAAGATACCGATGAACACCACGAAAGCGGCCATCAGCACCAGCAATCCCTTGTGGAAACCGGAAGTCTCCAGTTCCCGGGGCTCTCCATCCTTGAAGTACATGGCCTGGATCACGCGGAAATAGTAGTACACGCTAATGGCAGCGCAAAGGATACCAACTATTACCAGCCACATAACATGACCATTCTGAATGGCTGCAGAAAGCATATAGAACTTACCCATGAAACCTGCAGTGGCGGGAATACCAGCCAGGGAGAGCAGGAAGATGGTTGTTACAGCGGCCAGTACCGGCTGGTGTTTGGCCAGTCCGTTGAAGCCTTCGAATGTGTAATCCTTCATGCGTACCAGGATGGCGAAGATGCCGATGGTAGGTACGCTGTATGCTAAAGTGTAGTAAAGCAATCCTTCTCTTCCGATGCCGTTCATGGCAACGAGTGCAAAGAGCATAAAGCCCGCCTGCGCGATACTGGAGTATGCCAGCATCCTTTTCACGCTCTGCTGGAATACAGCAGTAAGGTTACCGATGATGAGCGTGGCTGCAGTGATGATGGCAATCAGCGTTTGCCATTGAGGATGCATGGTTTCGAATGCACTTTCGAACAACCTGATGAAAGCGATGAACAGACCTGCTTTCACGATAGTTGCCATGAAAGAAGTGAACACGGTAGGCGCTCCGTCGTACACGTCCGGCGTCCAGAAATGGAAGGGAGCAGCAGATACCTTGAATGCCATGGAGAACATCAGCAGCAGCAATCCCGCACCGATCATGGGTGTGAGTGCAGTGGTGCCCAGGGCGATCTGTTCGATATTGAAAGTTCCTTTTGCACCGTAGATGAGACAGATACCCATCAGCATGATACCGGTGGAGAAAGAACCCATGAGGAAATATTTCAAACTGGCTTCGTTACTCTTCAGGTTTCGTTTGTCCGTTCCTGTTAGAATGTACAGAGGAATGGAGATGATCTCGATACCGAGGAAGAGCAGCAGCAGTGAGCTGAAGCTGGAAGAGATGAAGATACCTGCGAGAACGAAGAAGATCAGTGCATAGTATTCGGCAACATGCAGTCCCACTTTTTCCATGTCGCGGCCATTGAGCAGGAAGTACACGGCTGTACATCCAATGGCAAAAGTGTTGAACAACAATCCGAAATTGTCGAAGGCCAGCATGCCGGTGGTATTCACATCAAACAGCCTGGTGCCGTAGAGCTCCAGCAGGTTCACAGCAAACAGCAACAAGATGCCGATTACAGACAAATTGCGGGCCGTTGCGTTGCTCTTGCTGAACGCACCACTAAACATCATTACCACTCCCCAGATAGCCGATATTACAATTGCATTCATAACTAAAAACTATGCTTTCGCTTAAATTGGATGTTTAATTATCATTTTGGACATGATGGCATCAACAGTGCCCTGCGTCAGCTCCAGGAACGGTTTGGGATATACGCCAATTACCAGGATTGCAACTACCAGGATTCCCAGCACCAGTTTTTCGTTTGGACGGATATCCCTTGCATTGGCAGTAAGCTGATTGGTGTTGCCATAAAACACCCTTTGTATCATATTCAGTGTATACACAGCAGAAAGGATGATGCTCAACGCAGCAACCGCTGTGAATACCGGACCCATTTTGGAAACGGAAGATGTGAATACACCGGTGAACAACAGGAACTCACCGATGAACGCATTGGTCAGTGGCAGCGCCACATTGGCCAGTGCCACCACTACCAGCAGGATCGCCAGTGCAGGCGCTTTCTGCGCCAGTCCACCCAACTCAGAGATCTTGCGTGTTTTGAACTGACGCTCGATCAGCTCCACTACAATCCATAATCCGATCACGTTGATACCGTGATTGAACATCTGGATCATCACACCCTGCATTCCTTTTTCTGATGTAACGAAAATGGCCAGGCACATCAGTCCAACGTGTGCGATGGATGAATAAGCGATCAATCGTTTCAGATCATCCTGTTGCATGGCGAGAATACTGGCGTAGATCATACCGATCACGCAGAGCAGTCCAACTGTATCACCCTGTTGCCAGGTAGCCATCGGCAGTACAGGAGCGAGCCAGCGGATCACACCGAGAAGGCCCATCTTCACCATCACACCACTCAGCACCATTGTTGTGGCAGTGGGTGATTGTTCGTAGGTATCGGGCTGCCAGGTATGGAGCGGGAAGATCGGCATCTTCACAGCAAATGCGATGAAGAAGAGCCAGAAGAGCCAGTCCTGTTCTTTGGGTGACAGGGCCGCTTTATAGAAATCTTCCAGTGCAAAGCTTTGTCCGGGCGTATGGAAGTATACATAGATAATTCCGATCAGCATGAACAGGGAGCCCACGAAAGTATAGATGAAGAACTTCATGGTTACCGCGATCCTTTTTTCGCCACCCCACTGTGAACAGAGGAAGTATGCAGGGATCAGCGCCAGTTCCCAGAAGAAGTAGAACAGTAATGCATCGTATGCGAGGAACACACCCATCAGACCGGCTTGAGACAGCAGCATGAGGGCATAGAAATTTTTCGCATTCTTATAGGTAGCGTTCCAGGTAGCGCCAAAGATCATCGGGAAGGCCACTGCCGTAAGCAGGCAGAGGATCTGACCCATTCCATCGAGTGTTACTGCAAAGCTGCTACCGAGCATGGGCAGCCATTCCAGGTTGGCAGACAAAGCCGACTGATCTTTCACCACAGTGATCCCCAGTACGGAGATGACCAGGGTGATCAGTGAAGAGAACAGAGACCATGTCTTCGCTCCCTTTTCCTGTTTGATAAGAAAAGTAGCCAATCCACTCAGTAACGGAATTACGATCAGTAAAACAGGTATCATTTAATTACAATTATTTCTTCAGGAAAAACTGGATCACAAAGAATACCAGTATGCTTAACACCATTAATAAAACGTAGCTGCCCACCTGTCCACTCTGCACCAGACGCACCTGGCGGCTGAGGTATTGTACGGAACGACCTACTCCATTCACAATGGCATCGATCAATCCCTTCTCCACCCACTTGTTCATGAACTTGCCGAGCCAGTTGAGCGGACGAACGAATACACCATTGTACGCTTCGTCAACATACCATTTGTTGGCAAGCACCTGACCGAAACCGGTAGCTTCTTTCAAATCCGGTTTTCTGCTGAACCTGTAGATCGCATAGATGATCAACACTGCAGCCAGCAACACGGAAGCACCCATCAATATGTATTCAGTGCTATGATCCAGATGATGCGCATGTGCATGTTTGGTGCTTTCGGCAAAAATGGGGCTGAGGAAATGCTCCAATGAATGAGCGTTCTCCATCAGTACTGCGGGGATGCCGATCCAACCGCCCACGATGCTGAGGATGGCCAGTATGATCAGAGGCAGCGTCATGGACCAGGGGCTCTCATGCAGGTGATGCTTCTGGTCTTCCGTTCCGCGGAATGAACCGAGGAAGGTAGTGGCATACAAACGGAACATATAGAATGCCGTCATACCAGCACAGATGAACCCGAGTACCCAGTAAATTTTATTGGTAGCGAAAGCTGCTGCCAGGATCTCGTCTTTGGAGAAGAAGCCTGCAAAGGGAGGGATACCTGCGATAGCGATACAGCCTATCAGGAAAGTAAAATGTGTGATGGGTAATTTCTTTTTCAATCCACCCATAATACGGATGTCCTGCTCATGGTGCATGGCATGGATCACGGAGCCGGCGCCAAGGAACAACAACGCTTTGAAGAAAGCGTGTGTCATTACGTGGAATACCGCGCCTGTATAAGCGCCAACGCCCAGGGCGAGGAACATATAACCCAGCTGGCTAACCGTAGAATAAGCCAGTACCTTTTTGATATCGTTTTGTTTGAGGGCGATAGAAGCAGCGAGTAAGGCCGTAGCCAGTCCGATCACCGCCACTACTGTTTGTGTTACAGGAGCGAGCGTGTACAGGATATTGCTGCGCGCGATCATGTAGATACCGGCAGTTACCATCGTTGCGGCGTGGATCAGTGCAGACACGGGTGTGGGACCAGCCATCGCATCGGGCAACCAGGTGTAGAGAGGGATCTGTGCACTCTTACCGGTAGCACCCAGGAAGAGCAGCAATGTAATACCTGTGATATCGAAATTGGTGATGGCGCCTTTCGCATACAGATCAGCGATAACATCCAGCACACCTTTATGATCAGTAGTAGTATAATTGATGGTGCCGAGTTTCAGGATCATCCACATGATGGCGAGCAGGAAACCGAAGTCACCGATACGGTTCATGATAAAGGCTTTCTTTGCTGCATTGCCGTACTCGATATTCTTGAACCAGTAACCGATGAGAAGATAAGAGCAGAGGCCCACACCTTCCCAGCCGATGAACATGATCACATAGTTGGCGCCGAGGATCAGCAGCAGCATGGAGAACACGAAGAGATTGAGATATGCGAAGTAACGCGCATAGTGCTGTCCTTCCTCTTCATGCATGTAAGCCGTGGAATATAAATGGATGAGGAAGCCCACGCCGGTTACTACCAGGAGCCAGAGTGCAGAGAGCTGATCTGCCTGGAAAGCGAATGGGATGGAGAAATCCTTCACCCTGATAAAATCGAAGTAATGGATAACACCCGTATTACCGTTCTTCACATCTATGAAGATCAGGATGCTGATCACAAAGGACGCCAGCACTGTACCACAGCCAACGAGGTTCACCAGTGATTTGGAAAGCTGCTTGCGGAATAGACCGTTGATCAGAAAACCGATCAGCGGAAGTACAGGCACCAACCAGACTAATTGTAAAATGTTCTTCATAAATCGGGCATCAATGTTTCAACCTGTTCAAAAAATTAACATCAACTGAATGCACATTCCGGTACATCATCACAATGATCGCCAGGCCCACGCTCACTTCTGCAGCAGCTACTACCATGATGAAGAACACGAAGAGTTGTCCATCTATCCCTGCCATGGGATTGGCGGCTGCGCCTGCGAGGTGGTGCATTTTTGAGAATGCCACCAGCAAAAGGTTCACTGCGTTCAGCATCAGCTCAATGCACATAAAGATGATAATGGCATTGCGGCGTGTAAGCACACCGGCAATACCGATGCAGAATAGCGCGAGTGACAATACGATGTAATATTCGATCTTCATAACTCAATTTGAAAATTCATTAGTCGCCCTTCTTTCCTATCACTACTGCACCAACCATTGCACTGAGGAAGAGTATGGAGCTGATCTCAAAAGGCACAACAAAATCTGTGAACAATGCTTTTCCGAGGTTTTCGATGAGGCCGATATTCCCTTCATTGATCTGTACCATCTCGCCTTTCACCTCTGCTGATTTCAGCGCTGCCACCATTACCAGTAACAGGCATCCGCCGGAAACAACGCCGGCCAGTTTCAGCCATTTGTTCTTCTTGGGTTCCGATTCCGCATTCAGGTTCATCAACATGATCACAAAGAGGAAGAGCACCATGATGGCGCCTGCATACACGATCAGGTTAACGATACCGATGAACTGCGCATTCATCAGGATATAGTGCCCGGAAATAGCAAAGAATGTTGAGATCAACCACAATACACTGTAAACAGGATTGCGACTGATAACCACCATAATTGCACTACCGAGTGCCAGTACACTGAGAAAATAAAATAAAAAAACTGTTACGCTCATTGTAGTGTATGGTTAATTAGTTCTCCTTTTCTTTTTGATTGGCACGGTTACCCAGCGCTTTCTTGTATTCCTCCGGTTTGGTAACGGGATCGGGTATCAGCAGATCCGGTTTGCCATAGATCAGGCCCTTGCGCTGGTAATTGCTGGGAGCAAAGGTTTCGCTGAGATAGATGGCATCTTTCGGGCATGCTTCCTCGCAGAGGCCGCAGAAAATGCAACGCAGCATGTTGATCTCGTACTTGGCTGCGTATTTCTCTTCACGATACAGGTTCTCTTCACCTGGCAGGCGCTCGGCGGCTTCCATGGTGATGGCTTCTGCCGGGCAGGCAACAGCGCAGAGACCGCAGGCAGTGCAGCGTTCACGGCCTTCTTCATCGCGGTTCAATACATGCAGACCACGAAACACCGGGCTGAACTCACGCTTCTGTTCAGGATAGCTGATGGTTGCTTTCTTCTTGAAGAAGTGCTTCAGCGTGATCATCATGCCCTTGAAGATCTCCCATACGTAGATCCTTTCCAGAAAGGTCATGGGCCTTCTGTCCACCTGTTTCGCTCTGCTCGTTAATGATTGCATATAACTAATGTTACTATTTTTTGAAATACAATACCACGGCGGCGGTAATGATCATGTTCGCAAGCGCCAAAGGTATCAATCTTTTCCAGCACAGGTGCATGAGCTGGTCATAACGGAACCTCGGGATGGTCCAGCGCACCCACATGAACAGGAAGATGAAGCCGGCTGTTTTCGCAAACAGGCACAATCCCTGTAGTAGTACGGTCCAGTTTTGCCCGATACTCTCTGCAAGTTTTGCATCGCTCACAAACGGAATGTCATAACCACCGAAGAAGAGTGTGGCCATGATCACACTGCTGATGAACATATTGATGTATTCTGCAAAGAGATAGAATCCGAGTTTCATGGAAGAATACTCCTGATGGTAACCGAAGTTCAATTCATTCTCTGCTTCGGGAAGATCGAATGGTGTACGGTTACATTCGGCAAATGCACAAACCAGGAAGATAAAGAATCCCAGCGGTTGCCAGAAGACGTTATATACACTGTCTATCTGCTGACCAACGATCGCACTCATTTTGAGAGAACCAGTTACCAACAGCAGTGCGATCAGGGAGAGCCCCATAGGCAGCTCATAGCTGATCACCTGTGATGCTCCGCGCAGGGCAGCGAGGAGAGAGAATTTATTGTTGGATGCCCAACCTCCGATCATGATACCATACACGCCCATACTCACCACACCGAACACGTAGAGGATGCCGATATTGATATCTGTGATCTGAAGGGGAACAGCTCTTCCAAAGAAATCGAGGGTACCGCCCCAGGGGATCACTGCGGAGGTCATCATAGCAGTGAGCATGGCGAGACAGGGACCGAGAATGAAGAGCATCCTGTTGGAAGTATTGGGGATGATCTCTTCTTTCATGAACAGCTTCATACCATCAGCGAGAGGCTGGAACAGACCGAGTGGACCCGCTCTGTTAGGACCGATACGGTCCTGGATGAACGCCGCCACTTTACGTTCAGCCCATGTTTCGTACATGGCGATAACAAGTGATACGGATATAATGCCGATGATCAACACCAACTTTTCAATGAGGAAAAACCAATCGAATGCTAACAATGTAATCTGCATTATATTCAATTATGATTGCTTGGGAAAATCTGTGCTATGTGCAGGCCCGGGCAATGCACTCAGGTCTACATCGGGTCTGTTCACTTCGCTCACAGAGTGAATGTCCATCAGCAATCTTGGCTGACGGCCACCCATTACTTCCGGCATGGTTTCTTTTGGCATCTCCAGGTGTTGATAATGTCCCTGTGAGATCACGCTCTGACGGCTCACAGCTGTTGGTCCTTCAATGATCCAGTCGGAGGTTTTCTTTTTCTCGAAACGGCATTCGTTACAGATCCAGTCTTCCACTTCACCCCACTGGTCTTTACGTGCAGTAACGCGGAATACTTCTTCGCCGCGGTACCAGAGGGTTACTTTTCCTTTACACTTTGTGCATTCGCAATGCGCATCAACCGGTTTCAGGAACCATACGCGGTTCTTGAAGCGGAATGTTTTATCGGTGAGGGCGCCAACGGGGCAAACATCGATCACGTTACCGATGAAGTCGTTGTCCAGTGATTTCTCGATATAGGTAGCGATCTCTGCATGGTCTCCCCTGTCGAGAATACCGTGCACGCGCTTGTTGGTGAGTTGATCTGCCGTGAACACGCAGCGGTAGCAGAGGATGCAGCGCGTCATGTGCAGCTGGATATAAGGGCCGAGATCATGTTTCTTGAAAGTACGGCGGTTGAATTCGTAACGTGTACCTTCTTTACCATGATCATAGCTGAGATCCTGCAGGTGACATTCACCGGCCTGATCGCAGATAGGGCAATCCAGCGGGTGATTGATCAGCAGGAATTCCACTACGCCGTTGCGGGCGTCGATCACGCGTTCGCTGGTGATATTCTTTACCACCATTCCATCCATTACATTGGTACGGCAACTGGCCACCAGTTTGGGCATGGGGCGTGGATCTGCAGTAGAACCTGCTGCTACTTCCACCAGGCAGGTACGGCATTTACCACCACTGCCCTTGAGTTTGGAATAATAGCACATGGCAGGTGGAGCAACATCACCTCCGATCATGCGCGCAGCATTCAGGATGCTGGTGCCCGGCTCCACTTCAATGGTGATATTATCTATCGTAACCTTAAATAATTTCTTTTCCTCGGCCATATATATTGGTTTCGGTTAGGGCAGATAGTTAGTCTGCCTTAACCAGTTTACGCTGTTACTGGTACGGGCAGTGGATCTGCATAATGAGCCAGACCGAAATTCCTGTGCTGGCTTTCTACAGGGTTCTTCACATGCCATTCAAATTCATCGCGGAAGTGGCGGATGGCTGCGGCAACAGGCCATGCAGCGGCATCACCGAGCGGGCAGATGGTATTGCCTTCGATCTTGCGCTGGATATCCCAGAGCAGATCGATATCGCTCATCTTTCCTTTTCCGGTTTCGATATTCTTCAGGATCTTTTCCATCCAGCCTGTTCCTTCACGGCAGGGGGAACATTGTCCGCAGCTTTCGTGACGGTAGAAGCGCGCGAGTGTGAGGGTGTTGCGCACCACGCATTGGTCTTCGTCCAGTACAATGAAACCACCGGAGCCCATCATGGAGCCGGTTGCAAAGCCGCCATCAGCAAGGCTTTCATAGTTCATCATACGTTGCTCGCCTTTTGCTGTTTTCAGCAGGAGGTTGGCAGGAAGGATGGGAACGGAAGAACCTCCGGGGATACAGGCTTTGAGCCTTTTTCCGTTGGGGATGCCTCCGCAGTATTCGTCGCTGTAAATGAATTCTTCAACAGAGATGGTCATATCGATCTCATATACGCCGGGCTTGTTGATATTGCCGCAGGCTGAGATCAGTTTGGTACCGGTGCTCTTTCCTACTCCGATCTTTGCATACTCTTCGCCACCGATCCGGATGATGGGAACAACTGCTGCCAATGTTTCCACGTTGTTCACCACGGTTGGACAATCCCAAACACCTTTAACCGCCGGGAAGGGAGGTTTGATACGGGGGTTGCCACGTTTTCCTTCGAGAGATTCGATGAGGGCGGTTTCTTCGCCGCAGATATAAGCGCCGGCGCCGCGTTGTACATAGATCTGGCAGTTGAAGCCCGATCCTAAGATATTCTTACCGAGGAATCCGGCCTTATTGGCTTCGGCGATGGCCTCTTCGAGGATATCGACGATCCAGGCGTATTCACCACGGATATAGATATACGTTCTTTCAGAACCTAACGCATAAGAAGCAACGATGAGACCTTCGATGAGCAGGTGAGGAATGAACTCCATCAGGTATCGGTCCTTGAAAGTACCGGGCTCTGATTCGTCGGCATTGCATACGAGGTAGCGGGGTACACCTTCGGGTTTGGCGAGGAAGCTCCATTTCATTCCGGCAGGGAAACCTGCACCACCACGGCCGCGGAGGCCGCTTTTCTTCACTTCTTCCGTTACCTGGTCCGGAGACATTGTCTTCAGTGCTTTTTCAACACTGGCGTAGCCACCTTCGCGACGGTATACTTCGTAGGTACGAATGCCTTCGACCTGCGCTTTTTCTAATAATAACTTGCGTCCCATCAGATTCTAAGATATTAGTCAGCCGGATCAATGTGGATACTGATCCAGCTGACTGTGATAACTATTTTTTCGTCATGATGTACTTGTCGGCCAGTGTACCTGTGATCTCCTTTCCTTCCTGGTCAAGGAGCCAGAGTTTGTTCTCGCCGGCTTTGTACTGCACTCTGCGGTCCTGTAATTCCTTATCGAACTGCAGCGTGATGGTATTCTTGTGCACCACCCATTTTCCTTTTGAGTTGAATGCCGCCGGCGATTTTTTGCCGAGGTATTCCTCTTTGAGGGTAAAGAGTGAGTCTTTGTTCAGATTCAACGTGGTTTTGATCCCTTCGCAATCGGCGCAAGGCAGTGTTCCCTCATATTCACCTGCCAGATCGAGCGAGTTGGCTGCGTTGTGCATATCAACCGGCTGACTAACGGCGGAAGTATCTGCTGCATTGTCCGCGGTAGCTGTTTCCTGTTTACCCGGATCATTACAGGCTGCGATACTGAGAGAGGCTGCAATGGCCATCATAACAAGCGTTCTGTTCATATAACCAGGTTTTGGTGACAGATCAGTTCGCTGCCTTCGCCCGCAGTTCCGCGATGATATCATCCACTTTTTGTTTGGTGAGATGTTCGCGGTAATGCTTTCCTAACTGCATCATGGGCGCATAGCCACATGCACCAAGACATTCAACTGTCTTGAGTGTAAAGAGACCGTCGGTAGTGGTTTCACCCACACCGATCCCCAGAGTCGATTTGATATAATCGATGATGTCGTCACTTCCCTTCACCATGCATGGCCCTGTCTGGCAGACTTCGAAAACGTAACGGCCTACGGGTTTAAGGTTGTACATGGAGTAGAAAGTGGCTACTTCGTATACTTCGATGGGTTCGAGTTTCAGGAGAGATGCTACATAGTCCATGGCCTCTGCACTGAGCCATCCTCCGAAAGTTTCCTGTGCCAGGTGTAACACCGGGATCAGGGCGCTTTTTTGTTTACCGTCCGGATAGCGTGCAACGATCTCCTGCACCTTGTTTAACTGTTCATCTGAAAACTGTACCATAAGAATTCTAAAGTTTATGCGTCCATCTCACCTGCGATCAGGTTGAGAGAACTCAATACAATGATGGCGTCGCTGAGCATAGCACCTTTGGTGATCTCTTCAAAAGCCTGGTAATAGATAAAGCAGGGTCTGCGGAAATGCAGTCTGTACGGCGTTCTGCCGCCATCGCTGATCAGGTAGTAACCCAATTCACCGTTGCCACCTTCTACAGGAAGGTACAGTTCACCCTTAGGGATATCTACTTCACCCATCACGATCTTGAAGTGCCAGATCAGGGCTTCCATCTTCGTATATACATCGCCTTTAGGAGGCAGATAATATTCGGGAGCATCAGCATGGTACACATCATGTTCAGTGCCTTTGAAAGATTGTACTTTCTTATAGGCCTGTTCGATGATGCGCAGTGATTGCCACATTTCCTGGTTGCGGACGAGGAAGCGGTCGTAGCAGTCTCCGGTAGTACCAACGGGGATGTCGAACTCAAAATCTTCGTAACTGCTGTATGGGGTATGAACGCGCACATCGTAGTCTACACCGGCGGCACGGAGATTGGGGCCGGTGAAGCCGTAGTTCAGGGCTCTTTCAGCACTGATGGGGCCTGCGCCGATGAGGCGTTCCATGAAGATGCGGTTGCGTGTGAAAAGGTTCTCGAATTCCTTCAGCACTTTCGGATATTCTGCCAGGAATTTTTCGAGCTTTTCAAAAGCGGCCGGCGTGAAGTCTCTTTCGAAACCGCCGATACGGCCCATATTGGTGGTGAGGCGTGATCCGCAGATCTCTTCATAGATCTCATAGATCAGCTCACGGTATTGCATAACGTAGAGAAAGCCTGTGAATGCTCCGGTATCCACCCCTACGATGGAATTACAGATCAGGTGATCTGAGATCCTCGCCAGCTCCATCACGATCACGCGCAGGTAGTCTACACGTTTAGGCGTTTTCACTCCCAGCAATTTCTCGCAGGTAAGGTGCCAGCCCATATTGTTGATGGGTGATGAGCAATAATTGAGGCGATCTGTGAGGGTGGTGATCTGGTAGAGCGGTCTTCTTTCTGCAAGCTTTTCAAATGCGCGGTGGATATAGCCTACAGTAGATTCGGAAGAGAGAATGCGCTCTCCGTCGAGTTCCAGGATATTTTGGAATACGCCGTGTGTTGCGGGGTGTGTGGGACCGAGATTGAGCGTGGTGGTCGTTTTCTCGATGGACCCTTCCGGCAACCGGATATTCTTATGATGTATTACGTCAGACATATATTAATGTCAGCCCAGGGGGCTAGTTTTTTCTATTTTCAATTTCTGTGAACGCGGTTAATCGCAAGCGTTAGTAGCTCTTGCCACGGCCGAACATATCGTCGTCCTTGTCGATCCTGGTCTGATCTTCCAGCGGGAATTCTTTCCGCATGGGGAAGTAGTCCATTTCATCCACGTTCAGAATTCGTTTCAGGTTAGGGTGGCCTACGAAGTTCACACCAAAGAAATCGTAGGTTTCTCTCTCCATCCAGTTGGCGGCGGCATACAGTGCGGTAGCGCTGAATACATCCGGGGAGGAGATGTTCGTATACACTTTAAAGCGGATACGCACATTGGCCTGCAGGTTGTGAAGGTGGTAAACCACAGCCAGTTCCCTGCCCGTATTATCGGGGTAATGCACGGCTTGCAGATCAGTCAGAAAACGGAACTGCAATCCCTCATCATCATAAAGGAATTGCAATACTTTCAGGTTGATCTCTTTCGGCGCTTCGAAGGTGAGCATCCCGAACGGTTCTTCGAAGTTGGTAACCTGTTCGCCGAATTTCTCTGTGAGCCGTTGCTTGATATAGTCGTTGTTCAACATGCTTATTGGATTCCGTAGCTTGCCATTAATTCTTGATAACGTGCTCCATTTCTTCTTCTCAGGCTTTCATTACCTACCAGGTCCTGGATGCGCATGAAGCCATCGATCACCGCTTCTGGTCTGGGAGGGCAACCAGGAACGTAAACGTCTACGGGGATGATCTGATCGATACCCTGAAGTACGCTGTAAGTATCGAAGATACCGCCGCTGGAAGCGCATGCGCCCATGGCGAGTACCCAACGGGGCTCAGCCAGCTGGAGATACACCTGTTTAACAACAGGCGCCATCTTTTTGGCGATAGTGCCCATCACCATCATCAGGTCGCACTGGCGGGGAGAGAAACCTACTCTTTCAGCGCCGAAACGGGCGAGATCATAGTGGGCTCCCATGGTAGCCATGAATTCGATTCCACAACAGGAAGTAGCGAAAGGCATGGGCCAGAGGGAATTTTTGCGGCCGAGACCAACCACTTTGTCGAGATTGGTGGTGAAGAAGCCATCACCCTGGTAACCTTCGGGTGCGTCAACCAGCTTTATATCAGTCTGGCCGTAGATATTATATTGAACGGGACGTGCCATAAAATCGGATTTAATACTTTTTTACTGTTTATTTCTTTTCACAGGCAGTTACTCTTCCCATTTGATCGCTCCTTTCTTGAGGATATAGGTGAATCCGCAAAGGAAGAAGCCAACAAACATCAATACAGCAAAGAAGCCGTTCCATCCCAGCTCTCTGAAGTTAACAGCATAGGGATAGAAAAAGATCACTTCCACATCAAACAATACAAAAAGGATGGCTACCAGGAAGTATTTGATGGCCATCGGATGCCTTGCATCACCGTGACTGGCGATACCACTGGCAAAGTTCTCTAATTTATCTGATGTCTTGCGTTTAGGGCCTAACAAATGTGAACCCGCCATCATGACTATGATAATTCCTATAGCTACGAGGAGTTGAAGACCTACGGGAAAAAACCAGAAGGCATTGTCAGGATTTTGGGCAACGGCGGAGGCTTGCAACAGGTACATGTTCATAACCCGTTTAGTTTATCGGCAAAAATAAGGTAGCATGTAACAAAAACCAATTTCAAGTCAAAAAACTGTAAAATAAAATCCCTGCAGAAGACTGCAGGGATTTGGTTGAAAATGAATTCTATGTTAAGCTGTGGTTATTTACCACTACTCGATTTAGCGCCTGATCCTCCGGCAGCACTGCTGCTTCCGGTACGTGGTTTGGGCTGTGATGCAGGTTTGCCGGCTTTTTCAAGAATGTCCTTGAATTTAAGGGCAGTTGCATTACCCGGATCAACAGACAGGATCTTGTCGAGGTAATCGATGGCAGTTTCCCTGTCTTTTTTAATATCATTATAATACTGCACCAGGTAGAAATAAGAAGAAACGATCTGTGATTTGAATTTCACAGAATCGATCTGTGTTGCTTTTTCTGCCAGTAATTTGTAAGCGTCAACAGCCAGACCACCTGTATTCACGGAGTCATCCTGGGCCTGTTTGGAACGGGCGCACCAGAGATAACCATAGATCTGGTCAGGATATTTCGACTGATAGATGCCGCAGTAGATACTGTCTGCAGTTTGGTAATCGCCTGCCTGATAGTGAGCCTGACCCCAGTTATAGAGGTCTGTTTGTGAAGGATCGGGCTTCAGGTTGTAGGCAATGCCCAACCATCTTGCTTCTTCCTTGCGATTGCCCAGTTTTTTGGCGAGCGCTGCAGCAGTATTGATGTATTTTACTTTGTTATCGATCACAGTATCCAACGCAACGGCTTTCTGCAGGTTGGTGAAGGCGTTCAGCTCGCTACCGGGAGTTTTGGTATCGATATTGGCCAGCTCCACATAGTCGGCAGGAACGATATCGTCCTGATCAGCTTTTGCAAAGTAAGTATCCATTGCTTTTCTTGCTCCGGCAATATCGCCGAGGGTATCGTTCACATAAGCAACCATCTTGTACATACGGGGCTTAACCTTTTCTCCGTATTGCTGGATGAGTTGCTCAGCTTTCGTTTTTGCACCAGCGAAATCACCTTTTGCATAAGTGAAGTCTGTTTTCAGGTATTCCACTTCCGGACCTGCATCTGTGTTGGCTGCAAATTTGTCCAGGTAGGGAGCTGCTTTGTTCACGTCCCTGTTATACCAGTAGTAGAACAGTTCGAAATAAGTAGGAGCGTAGGCCGGATCAGCTGCGATGGCTTCTTCGAAGGCAGGCAGGAAGAAATCCGGGTTGTTCTGCGTGAGGTAAACTTTCGCGATCTTATGTTTGGCAGCAGCAAGCTTATTGTCTAACTGGAAGGCTTTGTTATAGGCCTGCACAGCTTCGCCACCATTGATCAGCTTTCTGTAAGCATCTCCCATCAGCAGGTAGGTTTCAGGATCTTTGAATCCTTTCACCTGGGTTGCCTGGTTGAGCTTTTCAATAGCGTAGTTGGGATCACCGAGTTTGGTATTGATATTGGCTCTTGCGATGGCATTGAGTACATCAATATCTTTTCCCTTGGTGAGGTTCACCGCCATTTCAAAACGCTGACGCGCATCGTTCACCTTGCCTTCCATCAGTTCGATCTGACCGATACCGGCGAGGACAAGCGGAGCGCTGCCATTTTGTTGTAATAATTTCTGGTACAGATTTTTTGCTCCCACAGAGTCCTTCGGAGTCTGTGAAAGAAGGGTTTGCCCCAACCAATAAACAGCATCGATGTTATTGGGATTGGCGGACAGCACACTTTCCAGCGCATCTTTAGCACTTTTATATTTTTCGTAGTACAAGAACTTTTTGCCGTCTTCAACTTTTTGGGCAAAAAGCAGAGTGCTTCCCATGACAAACGCTACTAATAAGCTAAGGGATCGTTTCATCATTGTCACTTGCTGTTTTGAATGAATGTTTGTTTGTGTTAGTATCTCTAAAGAAAGAATTATTCCAAATTCGTTTTCCTGATCTCGAAATTCATACGTGCCGGCCATAAATACGCCCTGCTGAAAATCTTTTGTCCTTTTTCATAGATGAGGAAATTGGTGAACCCGTTTCCTAATCCATCATAATTTTCTTTTAAAATGTACCACAGTGTCCTGATCATCGGATACCTGTTGGTTGCGATATTATACTGAACAGGATCAACATACGTGCCATTACATCCTCTGCATTCAATCTGAGCGATTTTGACCTTTTTCAGGAAGCTGAGTTGGGTAGAATCTTCCCTGTTTCCGACCCAGCTTACGCCCACCAGTCCGATGGCATCTGTATTATTGGATACGTAATCTATCACTGCTTCGCTGCTGCTGGCGGCCACAACATTTTTGCCCATGGGTTGTCCTTTGAGCAGAGAGTCCGTCAGGAAGCGAACCGTAGAGGTGCTGGTAGTTCCGTCCAGCAACACTTTATACTTATAGCCACTGATGCCTTTTGCCATACCGCGTATGTCCTGCATGGTGAAAAGCGTGTCTTTGCTTTTGCTGTTTACCAGTACTGCGATAGCGTCGAAAGCCAGGGGACCCCAGCCAGGTTTGAAGCTGTAACGGTCGGTCATTGTTTTGGCTTCTTCTTCCGTAAGACCACGCGTTACGATCACCATCCGGATGCTGTCTACATTGAGATCACGCAAACATTCTGCTTCCGGTTTGTAGTGAACAATGATTTTCGCTTCAGGGTTTTGAGATTCGAATACCTGGATCTGTGAATCGATCACCGGCTTGAAGCTCTCGTCTGCACTGATATGTATGGTTCCTGATGTTGTGGTATCGCCTGATCCTTTCTTTTTCTCTCCTGTACCGCATGCGCTCATCATCAACATCACCGGGGCAAATACCATCCACAACATCCTGTTCAAATATTGAAAGAATTGCTTGTTCATTTGTTTTCTCAGGCTATTGATAATAATTTTTTTTGATACCTCTGTAAATGCGGAAGCCGCCATACAGTAAGCACAATCCACCGAATATGTAGGAAAAAGGTGCAGGTGGAAATTCCAGCGCGAAACCAAGTTGCTGGCTGAAAGCCAGTATCAGGCCGATCACAGCATAAATGAAACCCATTCCAATGTCCATTATCGATCTGCGCGTGATGTACGCTTTCATTTTTTTATCGTCGAAATCTTGTGCCATCCTAAAGTATATGGGTTCGGGCAAGATAAGAAATTACCAGCAAACCAAGTCTTCAATTGTTAATTTACTCAAAATTTAATCGACAGCTGTACTATGTTTTTCGTTGCACCTTAATGCCTATTCCTCAACCAATAAGAAATGAATGGGTAGTTTCACAACCATCGGAAACGGTTTTCCATTTCTCTTTCCGGGTATCCATTTCGGCATCGCTTCCAATACCCGCCGGACATTGGTTTGATATGGCTCAATTACCGGAACGGGGAAACGAATATCAGAAAGCTGACCATCAACTTCGATCCGGAATTGCGATAACACAATTACCTTCTCCATTTCTTCCATCACTGAATCCATTTCGGCAACAAGCCCCGGAAAGCCAAGTGCGCTGTCTATAAAACGGAGCATCGCTTCGCGGCCGCCGGGATATTGTGGCAATGTTTCAATGCAGGGTCCGAAATAAAGATCATGCTCAACCGAATCTGTTAATGATGCAGCATCCGTGCCAAATTCTTCGGGTGGGGGTTCAAGTGGAAGAGGACAAATGATAATTCCCGGAATTTCATCTTTGAAAATGGGAACAGGCGGATCTTCAGCACCTGCCTGGTCTTTATCCATTATGGAATCCGGAGCGATCACCGGAACTGCATACCCGGAGTTGCCCCAAGCCGGGCCTGGTTTTATTGTCTCCCCTTCAGTTGCTGTATCTAATTTAATAAGAGTAAGACTGCAGGTAATCAGGTCATCAACATTTTCCTTATTTCTCCCCAACACGTCTCTCCCACCCCACCAATAATATCCTCCCATACAAAGAACTACCACCAAACACATCCCCACACTCCCTTTTATTAACTGACGATTGTACGCTTTCCTCAATGCATATGCGCCATATTCTTTATTGCGATGCTCAAACAACCGGTCCAGGTGACCGGATTGCGAATCATTTTCTGCTCCCATCACTCAGCAGTTTAACATCATCAAATCGGGTTTTGAACAACGCGCGCGTACCCATATGATGCATCACCACCCTCATTTCCATATGCCCATCTTTCTCAATTGCGAACAACTGCGATCCGCGCAGTATCTTTGCATCCATGAAAATCCTGATGGTTTGTTTGGGAAATATTTGCCGGAGCCCGCTGGCAGAAGGTATCCTGCAATTCAAAGTGCAGGAAGCCGGGCTCGGCTGGACGGTTGACAGCGCCGGAACCAATGGCTACCATATCGGTGATGCCCCCATCACCTCAGTCAGAAAGTGGCCCTGCTCCACGGCATCGATATCAGCTGCCAGCGAGCCAGGCGATTCAGGGCAGACGATTTCAACCATTATGATATGATCTACGCCCTCGCAGGCGATGTGCTTCATGAGATCAAACGCACGGCAGGCAATCAATACGACACTTCCAAAGTGCAACTGCTCATGGATACAATCCACCCCGGCAAACAGATTGACGTGCCCGATCCTTATTACGGAGAAGAACCGGGCTACCACGAAGTATTCGAACTTATCAGCAATGCCTGCGACCAGATCATCCAACAGTTCGCACCCATTCAACGCAACCAGTAACAAAGCAACAATGACAAAACCTTCAATTCCCCGGGGAACAAGAGATTTCGGACCGGAAGTAGTACGCAAAAGGCAATACATATTCAATACTATCCGCAACGTATTTGAACTCTACGGCTTTCAACCACTTGAAACGCCGGCCATGGAAAATATCGAAACCCTTATGGGCAAATACGGAGAAGAAGGAGATAAACTCATCTTCAAGATCCTCAACAATGGACTGGACAATAAAGACAAGGAAGAAAAAACTCGCGCAGCCCTCGAGAAAGTATTGCAGGGCAAAACCACTTCAGACCTCACTGAACGCGCACTGAAATATGATCTCACCATTCCTTTCGCTCGTTATGTGGCAATGAACCATAACCAGCTCACCTTCCCGTTCAAACGCTACCAGATCCAACCCGTTTGGAGAGCAGACAATCCGCAACGTGGCCGTTACCGTGAGTTTACGCAATGCGATGCTGATGTAGTGGGCAGCCGCTCTCTCCTTAATGAAGTGGAACTGGTGAATATCTATCACACGGTATTCATGGACCTCGGACTGAAAGGATACGAGCTCCGCATCAATAGTCGAAAGATCCTAACGGCGCTGGCTGAACGCTGTGGTGGTGCAGACCAGATGATCAATATCACCATCGCTATCGATAAGCTGGACAAGATCGGGCTGGAAAAAGTAAAAGAGGAATTGGTAGTACGAGGTCTGAAGAATGATCAAATCGATATCATCGAACAATATCTTAAAATCGATGGCAGCAATGAAGAAAAGCTGAAAGCAATAGCAGACCTGCTCACCAGCACCGATGCTGCAGCCGAAGGCATTGCTGAACTGCGCACAGTAACGGAAACGGTCAACCTAAAAGAGCTGATCATCGATTTCACTTTGGCGCGTGGACTGAACTATTACACCGGCATCATTTTTGAAGCCAAAGCACCACCCCAGGTGAAGATGGGCAGCATCGGCGGCGGTGGCCGTTATGATGATCTCACAGGCCTGTTCGGTGTTCCCAATATTCCCGGAGTAGGTATCAGCTTTGGCGTAGACCGGATCTATGATGTGCTGGAAGAAATGAACCATTTCCCTCCCGATGTTCAGGTAGGCACACAGGTATTACTCTTCAACCTCGGAGAAGCAGAAAGCAAGGCAGCTTACAAACTCATGCAGGAACTGAGGCTGGCAGGTATCCGCAGCGAACTCTTCCATGAGAACACCAAATTCGATAAGCAGTTCAAGTATGCAGAAAAGAAAGGCATTCCCTATGCTATCATTATCGGCTCTCAGGAACTGGCTGCCGGTGAAGCAGTCATCAAAGACCTGCGCAAAGGCACACAGCTCAAGGTGACGATGGCCGATGCGGCTTGTTATGTTTTCGGATAAAAGATCTGCCGGAGATGGTGCTCCATATGATCAGCATAATCATCTATCCACCAGCCAAGCGTTTTCACTTCGCCGTTAGGAATGATCACCTGGTGACTGAGTTTATCCGCAGGTAGATTGGCAATCACGTAGAGTATCTGCTGATTCAATCCGATCCACATCTGGAGGATATGATCGAAGGGCAGTTGCTGGTACGCGTTGATAGTAACGAGATCGTCCTGCTGATAAGGTGTGATCCTGTAGGGTTGTGGAAGATACTGTACGTCGGTAAAGCGTTTGAGGTTGTTGATGGCAGAGTCAACGAGGTGACCGAGAATTTCCAGCTTCGACCATTTTGCGGGATTGGGCTTTGCCAGCCATTCATCCAGGTCGAGATCGCGCGCCCGTAACGGCATGTCCAGCACATGACTGGTCAATCGTGTTACGGTTGTGGCAATTGCGGGTGTGAGTAATCCTTCCTGCATAACAACAAATTTTAGGACATTCAAGTTACTGAAAATAATTGAGGAATCCACGGTAATCCCGCATCCGGACAGGATTTGCCAGGGGTCCAACAATCAATGTTTACACTCATTGAAAAGATTATGCCAGAAAAAAGGCGAAGCCATCGCTCCGCCTTTCGATTATCTTACAAAATTATCTTTTTACACTTTTTCATACACGATAGCAGCTCCCTGCCCTACGCCCACACACATAGTGGCCAGTCCATAACGCATATCCCTGCGTTGCATTTCATGCACAAGCGTGGTAGTGATGCGCACACCACTGCAACCCAGCGGATGACCGATGGCAATTGCGCCACCATTCACATTCACTTTGCTCTGATCAAGCCCCAGATCACGGATGCAGGCGAGGGATTGTGAAGCAAAGGCCTCATTCAGTTCGATCAGGTCCAGGTCTTTCACTGTAAGACCTGCACGTTGCAGCGCCTTCTGCGATGCAGGTACAGGGCCGATTCCCATGATGCTGGGATCCACGCCGGCTACGCCCATCGATACAATCCGCGCCATCGGCGTGAGATCATATTTCTTTAACGCCTCTTCACTGGCAAGCAATACAGCAGCAGCGCCGTCATTGATGCCGGAAGAGTTGCCCGCTGTTACCGAACCGTCCTTCGCAAAAGCAGGACGAAGGGTCTGTAGTTTCTCCAAAGTTGATTTGCGCGGATGCTCATCCACTTCGAACAAGATCTTTTCATTCTTTCCTCCCAATACTTCCACACCTGCGATCTCGATGGGCCAGATACCTCTCTCGAGTGCAGCGAAATATTTGTCCTGGCTCGCCAGTGCAAATGCATCCTGCTCTTCGCGACTGATCTTCCATTGTCTGGCAACGTTCTCCGCAGTTTCTCCCATCGAATAGGGATGATGCATATCGGAGAGTTTCTTATTGGTGAATCGCCATCCGATAGTGGTATCGTACATTTCGGTATTACGACTCCAGGCTCCTGATGATTTGGCCATCACGAAAGGCGCGCGGGTCATGCTTTCAACGCCACCTGCCAGGTAGAGTTCGCCCTCGCCGCACATCACGCCGCGGGCAGCATCCATAATAGCCTGCAACCCGGAAGCGCAGAGACGGTTCACGGTATTGCCACCAACAGAAACGGGCAGACCAGCCAGGAGAGCGGCCATCCGGGCCACATCGCGGTTATCTTCCCCCGCCTGGTTGGCATCGCCGGCAATCACATCTTCGATCGCATTCACATCAACCCCAGGATTGCGCTGGATGAGGGTTCTGAGCACATGGGCAAGCAGGTCGTCAGGCCTGATGCTGCTGAGTGCGCCACCATATTTTCCGATCGGCGTTCTCACTGCATCAACGATATAAACTTTCTTCATATAGCTTATTAAGGCAGCAAATATAGCGGATTGCCCCATCTTGCAATACAGGCCCGCCGTTACCAAAAACAATAGTACCTTTGCAGGATGGCAAACACAGGGAAGAAGAACATAAGGCACCTGAGCCTCAGTGAGTTGGAGACTTATTTTGAGGAACTTGGCGAGAAAAAGTTCCGCACCAGACAGGTGTACGAATGGATTTGGCAGAAACATGCCCATAGCTTCGAAGCCATGACCAACCTCAGCAAAGAGCTCCGTCAGAAACTCGCTGACAATTTCTCCCTTCCCGCCCTCGGCGTGGGTGCCACTCAATATTCCGCAGATGGAACGGTGAAATCAAGATTCAAGACTGTTGACGGACATGCCGTGGAAGGCGTTCTGATCCCGACAGACGAACGCAAAACTGCCTGCGTGAGCTCACAGATCGGATGTTCACTCAGCTGTAAATTCTGCGCTACAGGGTACATGGAGCGCAAACGCAATCTTGACTACGATGAGATCTATGACGAAGTGGTACTGATCAATCAGCAATCCGAACGCGTATACAATAAGAAACTCACCAATATCGTATTCATGGGAATGGGTGAGCCGCTGCTGAATTATAAGAACGTACTCAAAGCCATCGAGAAGATCACTGATCCGAATGGTGGACTGGCCATGAGCCCGCGCCGCATCACCGTGTCTACCGCCGGTGTTGCGAAAATGATCCGTCAGCTGGGTGAAGACCAGGTTCGATTCAAACTCGCTTTGTCTTTGCACGCAGCCAATGACCAGAAAAGAAATGAGATCATGCCGATCAATGAGACCAACAATCTCAAAGCCCTGATCGATGCCATGAATTTCTTCTACAAGGCAACCGGTAATGAGATCACTTTCGAATACATCCTCTTCAAAGACTTCAACGATTCTCTGAAAGATGCGGATGAACTGATCAGGATCTACAGACAGGTTCCTGCAGATCTTGTGAATATTATCGAGTACAATCCGATCGACAAAGCCGCTTTCATGAAGCCCGACGAGAATGCTGTGCAGGCATTCATGCAGTACCTGGAAAAACACCGCGTCAATGCAAGGCTACGCCGGAGTCGTGGAAAAGATATCGATGCAGCCTGCGGTCAGCTGGCCAATAAGGAAGTACAGGTAGGTTAATATTTCTCTATATATTTTTTATTTACTGTTGAAAAACAGCAATGCATTTTTATGAAAAAACAACCTCAGGGATTCAAGAAATTCATCCAGACGGAAGAAAAAGGATCCATCAAAAAAGAGCGCATCCGCCAGGAAAAGAAAGCCATGCGCAAAGAGACCCAGGAATATTTTGCTAAAAAGAAAGAAGAGGCAAAACAGTCAAGAGCTACTGGAAATACAACCAGTAAAGCCAAATGGGGATCACGCGGCAATGAAGGCGCTGACAGGATCGAGAAAAAGAAATTCTCCAAATCAGAAGATAGCAAAGAACGCGGTGGCCGCACATTCAAAAAGAATGATACCGGCAATAGTTCCTATAAAGGAGCTTCCAAAGGAAAGCGTTCTTTCAAAAGCAATGATCGTGAAGACCGTAATCAACAAGGTGATTCACGTGGCGGTTTCAAAAAGAAAGGCGGCTTTAAAAAGAGCAGCGGCTTAGGTCCACGCGCTTTCAAGAAAGCTGGTGGTTACAAAGCGATGAGCCGCGACGCTGCGGGCTTTGAAGAAAAAACAAAGGGCTTCAAAAAAGAAATTCCCGCTGCACCGAAAGATCAGGAGCAGCAGTCGCCCAGATTCAAGAATACACGCTTCACCGACAGGAACCCTTACCAAAAGAACGAAGAAGGCTCCACAGAAGATACCAAACCTTCCCGTTTCGATAAAACAGAAAAGCCTGCATTCAAAAAACGTGAAGGCGGATCCGAAAAAACATCGAAACCCAAATCGAACTTCGCCAGCCGGATCGAAGGCGCAGGCCCGCAAACAGAGAAGTCTGCAAAAAACACTCCCGGTACCGCCCGCAAGAAGATTGCGGTAGAGAAAACTGAGGAAACTCCTGAAAAACCTGCTATCGTGAATACAGGCACTATGCCGCTCAATAAATTCATTGCACATGCAGGCGTTTGCTCCAGAAGGGATGCAGCCGATATCGTGAGATCAGGTAAGGTAGTAGTGAATGGAGAAACCGTTACCGAACCAGGTTTCAAAGTATCCGGCAAAGACGAGATCAAAGTGAATGGAAAGAAAATAGCCGTGAGAAGGAATCTCGTGTACATCCTGCTCAACAAACCCAAGGATTATATCACTACTACAGAAGATCCGCAGGGCCGCAAAACAGTGCTGGATATCATCCGCAATGCCACTACCGAGCGCGTATACCCGATCGGAAGGCTGGACCGCAATACAACCGGCGTTCTTCTCCTTACCAATGATGGAGAACTGGCGCAGAAATTATCACATCCCAGTTACGAGATCAAAAAGATCTATGAAGTAACACTCGATAAACCACTCACCAAAAAAGACTTCGACAGTATCATAGGTGGCGTGAACCTCGAAGATGGCTTCATTCAGCCCGACGCACTCGCGTATGCTGACAGCAAAGACAAAGCAGTGATCGGTATCGAGATCCACAGCGGCCGCAACCGCATCGTCCGCCGCATCTTTGAACATATGGGCTACGATGTGCGTAACCTGGACCGCGTAATGTACGCCAATCTCACCAAGAAGAATGTTGACCGCGGCAAATGGAGACTCCTCACCGAGAAGGAAGTCCGACTGCTCAAATACCTCAACGCTTCCTACACCAACAAAAACAAACCTGCGCGCCGTGGCTAAGATCTCACTGGACATTATCGAAGAGAACGATCATTTTGTAGCTGTCAATAAACCATCAGGAATGCTCAGCATCCCTGACCGGGAAGGAAAAGAGACGAGTCTCAAACAATTACTCCGCGAGAAATACGGAAATATCTTTGTTGTGCATCGTCTGGACAGGGATACCAGCGGCGTGATCATTTTCGCCAAGAACGAAGAAGCCCATCAATTCCTCTCCATCGCATTCGAAGACAGAACGGTGGAGAAATTCTATGAGGGCATCGTAACCGGTACATTGCCTTCAACCGAAGGCACCATCGATCAGCCGATCGCGGAAAACACCACCAAAAGAGGTGAAATGCTTATCCACAGAAGAGGCAAGCCATCTATCACCGATTATAAAGTAGAAGAGAATTTCGGAAAATTCTCGCTGGTGAGATTTCAGATCCATACCGGTCGTACACACCAGATCCGTGTGCATATGCAGTTCCTGGGTCATCCGCTGATTTGTGATGAAACTTATGGCGATGGAAAACCCGTGCTGATTTCCAGCATCAAAAAAGATTACAAGCTCTCCAAAAGCGAAGAAGAGGAACGTCCGATCCTAAACAGGGTAGCGTTACATGCAGCAGAACTACGGTTTACATCTCCTAACGGTACGAAGTATGTGCTGAAGGCAGAGATGCCGAAGGATATGCGGGCGCTGTTGCAGCAGTTAAGGAAGCGGGTGAAGTAAAGAATCCAAATCGATTTATGTAATAAAATGTATGCAGCAGCATCCTGCAATACATTTTGTTTTTTACGGCATCAAGCATGGAAGAAACGGAGGTGATGATTGCACCAATTCTGCATGGCATTGTCCACTTTTGCATTTTCCCGTCAGCAACCAATTCCTGTATATGACATCATTCAATACCAGGAAGTCAGCTCACCTCGTAATACAGGTAGCTGTTTTCAAACATTGATCATTTCTTATACACCACGCCATCCTTCATCACAAAATTCACTTTCCCCATCACTTTCGCATCGCGTTCCGGATCGCCATCCACCGCAATGATATCGGCCAGTTTCCCTTTCTCTATACTGCCTAGCTGATCACTTACACCCAGCAGATCAGCGGCACTCACAGTGGCCGACTGAATGGCTTTGATCACCGGCATGCCGGCTTCATTCATATACACAAACTCCATCCAGTTCTTGCCATGCGCGTACACACCGGCATCGGTACCGAATGCGATCTTCACTCCTTCCCTGTATGCTTTGGCAAACATGTTCTGCATTTTTGGTCCGATGGCCAGCGCCTTGGGTGTTACCAGCTCAGGATAATAGCCTGTCTTCTTTGCAGAGTCAGCAACAGATTTTCCTGCAATGATGGTTGCTACCAGGTAAGTTCCATGCTGCTTCATCAGCGCAATCACTTCATCATCCATATAAGTTCCGTGTTCGATACTGTTCACACCACCACGCACTGCACGCTTCATGGCTTCAGCGCCATGACAATGAGCTGCCACTTTAAAACCGTAATCTTTCGCCGTTTCAACAATCGCTTTTATTTCATCTTCTGTAAACTGTGGGTTCTCGCCGCTCTTCGCAACGCTGAGCACACCGCCCGATGCAGTGATCTTGATCAGGTCTGAGCCATCCTTGTATCGTTGACGAACCGCTTTGCGGCATTCATCCGGCCCATTGGCAACGCCTGCTGAAGGCCCCGGATCACCTTGCAGGTCTTTGCGATAGCCATTCGTGGGATCAGCATGGCCGCCTGTAGTTGCAATAGATTTCCCTGCCGTAAACACACGCGGTCCTACGATCAAGTTCTTATTGATGGCATTGCGCAAAGCGATGTTCACACCGCTGCCGCCGAGATCGCGCACAGATGTAAAGCCAGCCATCAAAGTACGATTGCTGAATACTACAGATTGAAATGCATAATCGGCGGGATTCAATGTAAAAGCTTCCAGGTAACGGTTCGGATTGGTTTCATGCTCCATATGCACATGACAATCGATCAATCCCGGCATCACCGTGGATCGTTTCAGATCGATCACAATATCAGAGCTGGTTCCGGCAACATAACCCTTTTGTATATCCGATATCTTATTTCCTTCGACGAGGATGGTTTGCTCAGTAAGCACTGAACCATTCTTTACATCTATCAGCCTGCCACAATGCAGGAGCGTTCGTTGCGCAGACAATAATGCAGGAATGGAAAACAGGAAAACGAAAAACAGCTTTCTCATGTAGCAGTAGATTGGTTTGTTCCCTTAAGATACTAATTGCCGGGAAGAATCCTATCCCTTCAAACAAAAATCCCCTGCAGTAAATGCAAGGGATCCTGAATATTAAAAGCTACGGAACTACAGCCTGATTGCTGTTACAGGTATAACAATTACAGATTAGGCTGCGGTGTGTAGCGCAGATATGGTTTTACCACATCAACTCCTTTGGGGAATTTCTTGATAGCATCTTCAGTGGATACTGCAGGTACTACAATCACATTCTCTCCATGTTTCCAGTCGGCAGGCGTTGCTACGCTGTAATTGGCAGTCAGTTGAAGCGAGTCAACCACGCGCAGTACTTCGTAGAAGTTCCTTCCGGTAGAAGCAGGGTAAGTGATCATCAGTTTAACTTTCTTGTCCGGTCCGATCACAAACAGGGAACGAACAGTGAAGGTCTCTGATGCATTGGGGTGGATCATATCGTACAGTCCTGCTACTTCGCGGCTTTCATCAGCGATGATGGGAAAGCCCACGTTACAGTTCTGAGTTTCGTTGATATCGTTAACCCAGCCAAAGTGCTTTTCCAGTGGATCAACACTCACGGCCAGTACTTTTACATTGCGTTTTGCAAATTCCTCCTGCAGCAGAGCAGTCTTTCCCAGTTCGGTTGTACACACGGGCGTATAGTCGGCGGGGTGAGAAAAGAGGATGCCCCAGCCATTGCCGAGGTATTCATAGAAATCCAGGTCACCGGCAGTAGTCTTTGCCCTGAAGTTGGGAGCTATGTCTCCTAATCTTAAACTCATAATTCAAACATTTATGGTTATTAAAATGTGTTAGCAGAAGGGTAACGAAGATACTAATATCCTACCGAAAAAGTAGACTAATTTGTTAATTCTCAAATTTGCTGTCAAAAGGTAAGGAATATTACATTATTCCGAGCGGCCTGGGAGATGTGGATCGGGGCGCTGGGGCTTATTTCCATTGGTTCCTGTGGCTTTGGAAATAGCGTTCTTCCCAAAGCGGTTCTTTACGTCATCGATGGCTTTGTACAGCTCGGTCTTTCTCTCCACATTACTGAAAAGATTGGTCTGGACTGCTTCTCCGGTGAGTTCGCTGAGGCGAACACCCAGGAGTCGCACAGGAGTGCCTTTACGCCAGAGTTTGTGGAAGAGGTCGCGGGCCTGCGGGAGCAGCTCATCGTCGTAAAAAGTGTAATCGATACTGGTCTGGCGTGAAGTGGTCTCAAAGTCGGGGTAACGGATCTTCACGGTAATGCAGCCAGCCATCTTATTGTCCTGCCGCAGTTCGTAAGCCACTTTTTCTGTCATGTGCACCAGCTCAGCTTCCAGCCTGCTGACGTCCGTGATATTCTCCTCAAAAGTATTTTCCGTGGAAATGCTCTTGGCTTCGTGATAAGGCGTTACCTCGCCATTATGAACGCCCTGGCTCTTCCACCAGAGATCTCCTCCATATTTGCCGAAACGCTTTTCCAGGAGTTCTATGGGCGTTTCACTGAGGTCTTTGATAGTGGTAATGCCGATAGCCTGCAGGGACTGCCAGGTCTGCTTTCCCACGCCATGGATCTTATTCACGGCAAGTGGCGCCAGGAAATCTTTTTCCCGGCCGAATGGGATAAAAAGATAACCATTCGGTTTAGCGGCATCTGTGGCGATTTTAGCGATCATTTTATTGGCGCCCAGTCCGAAAGAGATGGGAAGACCTGTGGTATCGATGATCTCCTGGCGCAGATCGATGGTCCACTGGTAAGGCTGGAAGTATTTATCCATTCCGGTGAGATCGAGATAGAACTCATCGATACTGGCTTTCTCGAAAAGCGGCGCTTTTTCAGCAATGATATTGGTAACGATGCGGGAGTATTTGCTGTATTCGCCCCGGTGGCCTTTTACAACAATGGCCTGTGGACAAAGCCGCATGGCCGTTTTCATGGGCATGGCCGAATGGATGCCGAATTTACGTGCCTCGTAGGAACAGGCAGCCACCACTCCCCGCTCGCGGCCCCCCACAAGGATAGGCTTGCCTTTAAGCGTGGGATCCAGTAAGCACTCCACCGATACGAAGAACGCATCCAGGTCAAAGTGCGCAATGATCCTTTGTGGTGATTTTCCCATTTCAACTGCAAGTTACGCAATAGTGAAATGTTTATTTTTGTTGAATTGGAAAACAGTATCGATATACTCAAACAGCATGTTTTTGCCATGCAGGCCCTGCCGGATCATGTATGGGAACCATTCTCCCGGATATGGCAAACCGTTGAATTCAAACGCAAAACAGTACTCACTGTTGCCGGCGAAACGGAACGTCACCTCTACTTTGTACTGGACGGCGTGCAGCGAGCTTTCCATATGGACGATCATCATCCGGATGCCACCATCGTTTTCACCTATCCCTATTCCTTTGCAGGAGTGGCCGATAGCTTCCTAACGCAAATGTCCAGTCGATTTTTCTTTGAAACGCTTACCAGCAGTAAAATGCTGCGGACCTCGCATCAGCAGGTAAGACAGTTAGCCGATAAACATCCCGAGCTGATGGCATGGGTGCTGAAAGCCACCGCCTTTGCGCTCTCCGGCGTACTCGAACGCCAGGTTGAATTACTGAAGTTCAGCGCCGAAGAAAAATTCAGGATATTATTGAAACGCAGCCCTCATGTATTGCAAATTATCCCGCACAAATACCTCGCCTCCTATCTCGGTATTGACGCCAGTACTTTCAGCAAACTGCTTAGCACTGTTCGCATCGAATAATTACTCAGAGTGCCGACAGTCGCTCGCCTCCGGCGAGTGACTTATATTTCTTCGCCTCCGGCGAAGCTTCTTCCAAAATCTTGGTCTGCGCCAAGATTTTCCAATCCGCCCCTATCTAGCTTTGCTGTAAATAAGAGAAAAATGAAAAAACTGAACAGCTCCAACACCCTCGAACTCCTGGAAAACGATACACGTCAGATCATTCTCAGCCTTCGTCAATTGCAACAGCAGGACCCGGAGGTCCTGCTGCAAGTTCCGGCGCCCGGCAGATGGAGCGTGGTTCAGAATATCGAGCACCTGAATACTTATGGCAGGTACTATCTTCCGCGGATCAAAAAGGCGATGGCTGAATCATCCGCGGGTTATGAACCTTCCTATAAACCCGGCTTCCTCGGTAATTACTTCGCCAACTCCATGTTGCCGGACAAGAACGGAATGATCAAAAACAAAATGAAGGCATTCAAAAACCATATACCTTCTGTTGACCTGGATAGTCATACCGTTCTGAATGAGTTCCTGAAACAGGAAGAAGAATTATTGGAGTTATTAGAAAAAGCGAAAAAAGTTCCACTCGGCAGGATACGTATCCCCATCTCCATTGCATCTTTCATCAAACTTAAGCTGGGTGATACTTTCAGGTTCTTCATAGCACATCATCAAAGGCATTTTGTGCAGATCAGCAATATTCTTGCATCGTTGAAAAAATAAACGGAGCTTGAATTCCCGGATAGAAGTCCCCCGCGTCCCCGGCGAGCGACTGCTGCCTGAGAGCTACTCTCCCATCCTTCTCGATTCCGTTTCCACTCCGCTCCTGCGGCTGCTGTTCACTTTTACATTTTTATTGCCAAACTTCCAGGTGAAGGCCAGCTTAACAAATCGGCTTTCCATCTTGTTACGGTTGTAAGAGCTCACGCCAAATCCTTTCACATCAAACACAGATACATTGGAGTTGAAAAGATCGGAAACATTCAGCGCTACAGTTGCCCGGTTGTTGAACAGTGATTTGCTCACACCTGCATCCACCGTGAATACGGAATTGATACGATAAGCACCAATGATCATCGGGCTGGTATAAGACCCGAACAGTTCGGCTTTGAATCCTTTTGGCAACAGGATCATATGCTGGCTGGTGATATTGGCAGTGAGCATACCTTCATTCTGATCCGGATCTGCTGTATTGTATTTGCAATACATCGCGTTCACGGTATTGGTGATATTCCATTTGTTGCTCAACCAGGAAATAGTATGCGATACAGTGGCATTTAACATATCGCCAGTACCAAGATTCTCAGAGCGGCTGATCACAGAACCGGGCATTGCGCCGGGGCGATACACTTCAGACAATGCATCCACATAATGCGTGTAACCGATCGAGCTGAACAATTCATTCCTGAAACTGTGCGACACTTCAAAAGCATGCGCAATGCTGGGCCTGATTTCGGGATTGCCCTCATAATAGCTGTATTGAGAACGGAAAACGATAAAAGGATTCACCACATCAAATTTGAATCGCTGGATGCTTTTGCGATAGCTCAGGCTCAGTTCATTTTTCTCATCAGCCGTGTAAGCAATGTTCACAGTCGGGAACACATTGAAATAATCCCTGCTGCTTTTTTTGTTCCAGGTAAGGAGGTCGCCTTTCGTTTCTGTTCCTTCTACGCGCAAACCAGCCTGCACACTGTATTTCCCCATTTGTTTCCGTGCGTTCACATAAGCAGCGTAAATGTTTTCCCGGTAAATGAAATGATTGGTGCGGCTGCTGTCCGTAATCCATTTGTTGCCCATCATTTCTTCCCACAACACATCATTATCTGTTTTGGTGAAAATGGATTTCAATCCAGTTTCAAAGCTGGCAAATTTGGTGGGCAATGTATAATCAATGGAAATGGATTGCACCCTGTTGGTGGCCGGCGACTGATCGCGAAGGTTATATGGATGTTGATATTCTTCTCCGGTTGCATCATAGTAGCGCGTGATGAAATCATCATTCCATTTTTTATCGTACTCAAAATGATCGGCATTCACAGACAGGGAAGCACCTTTCGCATTAATGGCCCATTTGTAGAAGAGGTTCACGGAAGGTGTACTGACACGGGAATACGCGCTGCGGTTGGTAGTTACAACGGAATCGGCTATCGAGGAATGATTGAAAGATCCTGCATCATTGATGGTAATACCCCCTTTCAACATCAGGCCGATCGTATGCTTGGGATCGATGCTGTATTCCAGTCCGGCTTTCAGGAAATGACCATAATTCTCTCCCACACGATGGGTATTGTCCAGCAGACGATCTTTTGAAGCAAGCGCCCGGCTGGTGAAAGCATCGCTGTATGTTTTCGTATAACGATAATCGTAGCTACCCCAGGCGTTGATGTGTTGATTGCGATAATTGACTGAGCCGCCAACATTGTAACGACCATAACGTCCGGCGCCTGTTCCGGCAGTAAGCGTTCCGTTGGTGCCGAATTTCAGACTTTTAGTGGTAACGATATTGATCACGGCGCCGCCTGTTGCGTCGTAACGTGCAGGAGGATTGGAAATTAGCTCAACAGTACTGATGGTATTGGCCGGCATGCTGTTGAGGAAATTGCGAAGCTCTTCCCCTTCGAGATGACTCAAACGGCCATCCAGCAACACCACTATTTTCTTACCACGGAAAGAAAGCGCGCCATTCTGATCGATGATACCGGGACCGCGTTTGATCACTTCCCAGGCATTACCACTGGCAGCGATGGGGCTACCCGCAACATTCAGCACCACTCTATCTCCTTTTTGAGAAACGAAAGCTTTGGCGGCAGTAACGGTCACCGCAGACAAATTCTTTACGACGGGTTTGGTGGTATCCTGGCTTTGTGCATTTGTTGCCAGTGAAATAATGGACAGGGCTAAAAAGGTAGTAAAAGTTCTCATATGCGTTTGCTTTATTTTGTTTGTGTTGATCATGAAGCAAACCTACAATGCAGGCCCTGCCGGGAAAAGGCAGCTTCGGCAAGATGGCACTACCGCTCTGCAAAATAAAACAGGACAGATTTCGTCGAAGGAATTTCCGATCTTGTCGAAACGGATCTGGCGCAAGCGGCTTATATTGTAGTCTTGCCGGTCAACATCAAACCCAATATGAACGCAGTCACCACTACAACACAACGCAGCAGGTTCCCGCTGGTCTTTGAGCTCATGGTTTGGCTGATCTATGTTTGCCTGTATAAGTATTCCTTTTTCCTGGACCAGGGCCATCTTCCCAATCCGCATTTCGATAGTTTTCCCTGGCCGCAACTGATCATCTATTCCATTGCCATGACCTTGTACACTATTCCATTTTACAGGATCATCGCTCCGAAATTGTTGCTGGCAAAACGCTACGGATTCCTGGTGCTCACAATCATCCTTTATTTCTGGATCCTGCTCAAGCTCAACAACTGGCTGGTGACATGGATCTTCCAGGCATTGCATCCCGCCGGTGACCTGGGCACGTACTATCAGCAGCAACACGCCATTGCATCTGATAAGCTCAGGTATTTATTCGGCTGGGCCCCAAATACTTTGCTCACAGACCTGCTGGCCTTCATGTCTGTAGCCTTCATGCGCTATGCTTTCGAAAATGAAAAAAAGAAATTCCTCTTGGAACGCGACAACCTGGTACTGCAACTGGAATCACTGAAAGCCCAGCTCCACCCGCATTTCCTGTTCAATACACTCAACAGTATTTACGGCATGAGCCTTACCGGCAACAAGGATACTCCTTCCTATATCCTCCGGCTCTCCGACATGATGCGGTATATTTTGTATGATTGCCAGCAACATTTCGTGCCATTGGAAAAAGACATCGCCTTCATTGAAAACTATGTGGCCATGGAAAAAGCGAGATACCCCGAAGCGGATATTGCATTCACGATAAAAGGCATTGCCGCCGGGCAACAGATCGTACCACTGCTGTTCATCCAGTTCATCGAGAACAGCTTCAAGCACGGCGCACACCGTGTTACAGAGAATGGATACATCCATGGCTCACTGGAACTGAAAGACGGGCGTCTGCATTTTCATATCGTGAATGATCTGCTGACCCAGCAAACGCTGAATGCCGCCATCCCTCTGGCGCAGGAAGGGACCAACTATGGCGGCATCGGTATTCAAAATGTGCAGAAGCGGCTGGAACTCATTTATCCCAACCGGCATAAGATGAATATCAAAAAAGAAAAGGGCCAATACGAAGTCAATATCGATATCTTATTATCAACAGTTTCATAAACCTTTAGTATACCCGAAAACCTTATGATCAAATGCCTCATCTGTGACGATGAACTGATAGCCCACCAGATCCTGGAAGCGTATATCCTGCAAACGCCAGGATTGGTATTGGTGGCCAAATGCCGCAATGCCCTGGAAGCTTTTGCCAAACTGGAACAGCAAAGCGTTGACCTTATTTTCCTGGACATTGAGATGCCACTGGTGAATGGTATCAATTTTCTAAAGACACTCAGCAATCCGCCCAAAGTGATCTTCACTACAGCTTATGCGGAGCATGCCCTGGAGAGTTATGAATTGAATGCCGTGGATTACCTGCTGAAACCATTTTCGCCGGAACGCTTTGCCAAAGCCGTGGAAAAAGCGAAAGCCCTGATCGGGGCTGGTGGAAGTTCTGCGGAGAAACCGGAGGAAGCCGGCGCATTGGTGGTCAAAGAAAAAGATGGAATGATCCGCGTACAGTATAACCAGATCCTTTATATTGAAGCATCGAAGGATTATATGAAGATAGTGACCAATGAGAAGAACTACCTGGTGCATATCACGATGAAGAAGCTGGAGGAATCTCTGCCCCCCGAGCAATTTGTGAGAACACATAAGTCCTTTATGGTAGCGCTGAAAGCGATCCGGTTGCTGAAGCCTGATGAGCTGGTGCTCACCAATAATGCAGTGGTGCCGGTAAGTATCAATTACCGGGATATGGTTACAGAGAAGTTCAAATCCTGATCACCTGAAAATATCCAGCAGGCCATCCGGCAGTTGAACGTGCACTTCTTTTTTCTTCTTGTCCACTTTCAGTAAAGTTTCCTGGTGCATCGGAATGAGAGCTTCCTTGCCATCGAGATCGATGCGGCAGAGAAGCTGATGAGGTTGTTCTATCACTTCCAGGATCTCGCCGATATCGGTGCCGTTATCGATGATATGGAAGCCGAGATAAGAAATAGGTGCGGTCTTATTGGTGAACTGCTGAACAGTTTCTTCGGGTAGCCATACCTGTTTCTGGAGGAAATTTCGGGCTTCTTCTTTGGAGTTGATGCCTTCGAGTTTGATGAAGAGCTCGGTCTCGTTCTTCACACGTGCTTCTTCTACAAAGTAAGGGAGCAGTTCATCTCGTTTGATCTCGATGAAGATAGCGGGAACGCCTTTGAGCGCTGTTTTCTGGCCCAGGTGGTGGACCAGCACCAGTTCCCCTTTTACGCCGAAGGTGGCTGCTAATTTTCCTATACTGTTGTAATTGGTCATAGTGTACGCGTGCAAGTTAGTGAGTAGTGACAAAAAATCCCGATGAAAGATTCACCGGGATTTAATAGCTTAATTCCATGCGCTAATTAAGACTCGCTTCTCTTCGGACCGGTGGGAGCCATCGGACGACGAGGACGACGATCTCTGGCATTAGCTTCCTGGCGCTTTTTCAGTTGCGCCTCATGCTCTGAATGCCAAACCTGGAATTTCTCCATAGCAGCAGCATCATCGAACAGACCGAGCTTAACACCACGCAGCAGGTGTTTCAGATAAAGCACTCCTTTGAAAGAAAGGATCCTGCGAACAGTATCTGTAGGCTGAGCACCTTTGTGCAGCCAATCCAGTGCCTTCTGGCGATCCAGTTGAACACTTGCAGGAACTGTAAGAGGATTGTAAGTACCGAGCTTCTGAATGAATTTACCATCTCTGGGTGAGCGCGCGTCGGCTACTACGATGAAATAGAATGGTCTTTTTTTAGACCCATGTCGTTGCAGTCTGATTTTTACTGGCATTTTAAATAGAAATTTAAATGCGTGAACAAATAGGGTTACAATTTAAAATATGTCAAGGATTGCAAAGGTAACAATCGCACTGACTTTGCCAAATTTAATACAATTTGTATAGAAAAGTCAGCGCAACACAAAAATTTTACATTCGGCGGAAAATCAACGGCGGCCAAGCCCCATGCGGCCCATGGGCATTTTATTCATCATTTTCATCATGTTTTTCATCTGCTCAAATTGCTTCAGAAAACCATTGAGCTCATCCATGCTTTTTCCCGCTCCTTTGGCAATGCGCGTCTTACGACGTGCATCCAGAATATCGGGGTTGGCTCTTTCTTCCGGAGTCATACTATTGATCAATGCTTCAATACCTTTGAAAGCGTCATCGGAGATATCAATGTCTTTTACAGCCTTTCCGACACCAGGGATCATGCCTAACAGATCCTTGATATTTCCCATTTTCTTGATCTGCTCCAGTTGTTGCTTGAAGTCAGACAGGTCGAACTGGTTCTTGCGGATCTTCTTTTCCAGCTTCTTCGCCTGCTCTTCATCAAACTGAGCCTGAGCCTTTTCCACGAGGGTTGTGATATCACCCATACCCAGGATACGCTGTGCCATACGCTCGGGGTAGAACACATCCAGGGTATCCATCTTTTCACCACTGCTCACGAACTTGATGGGCTTTTCCACCGTGTATTTGATGGAAAGGGCCGCACCACCGCGTGTATCACCATCCAGTTTGGTGAGTACCACGCCGGTAAAGTCCAGGCGGTCGTTGAAGGCTTTGGCCGTATTCACAGCATCCTGACCGGTCATGGAGTCCACCACAAAGAGGATCTCATTCGGTTTCACGGCGCTTTTCACATTGGCCACTTCGGTCATCATCTGCTCGTCTACAGCCAAACGGCCGGCCGTATCGATGATGATCACGTTCTTATTTTTACTTCTTGCCTCTTTCACCGCATTCTCTGCGATCTGAACGGCATTCTTGTTTTCAGGTTCACTGTATACGTCCACGCCGATCTGCTCACCCAGCACTTTCAACTGGTCGATGGCCGCAGGGCGGTAGATATCTGCTGCCACCAGCAATGGGCTCAATCCTTTTTTAGTCTTGAGGTAATTGGCCAGCTTGGCGCTGAAAGTGGTTTTACCGGAACCCTGCAGACCTGCGATGAGGATAACGGCGGGATTGCCTTTGGACTGCAACTCACTCTCGCTGCCGCCCATGAGCGCCACCAGCTCGTCTTTCACGATCTTCACCATCAACTGTCCGGGGCTTACTGCCGTGATCACTTTCTGGCCCATGGCCTCATCCTTGATCTTATCGGTAAACTCCTTCGCAATTTTATAGTTGACGTCGGCATCCACCAGTGCACGGCGTATATCCTTCACCGTTGCAGCGATATTCAACTCGGTGATCCTGCCTTCACCCTTGATTTGTTTAAAGGCCGATTCTAACCGCTCTGTAAGATTCTGGAACATGTTTTTTCAATTTTCTAAAAAGGAATCGCGGGGCCGGCCGTCCAACCAGGGACAGTACAGACCCCGCAATGACTTTATTTTCAGCGGGCAAATTTACAGTAAGATTATGAAGTGTAAAGTTTCTTTCGGGTATAATTACAATTTTACGGATTATACGCCCAGGTAGCCGCGGAGGGCTTTGGACCGTGAATTGGTACGCAACTTGGTGATAGCCTTGTCTTTGATCTGCCTCACGCGCTCGCGGGTGAGGTTGAATTTGTCGCCAATATCTTCCAGGCTCATGGGATGGTCCACCCCGATGCCGAAGAAATAGCAGATCACCTCTTTCTGTCGCTCGGTCAGCATTTTCATGGACCGCTCGATCTCCTGTTTGAGGCTTTCCCTGTGCTCGATATTGGTATTCGCATACTCGGCATTGGGATTTTCCAGCACATCCACCAGGGTATTGTCTTCCCCTTCAGACAGCGGTGTATCCATGCTTACATGCCTGGCAGCAATGCCCAGGGTTGCGGAAACTTCTTCGGTTTCCAGCTCCAGCAGTTCAGCCAGTTCTTCAGGACTGGGCTCGCGCTCAAATTCCTGTTCGAGTTGTGAGAATGCTTTCTGGATCTTGTTGGTCAAACCAACCTTGTTGAGTGGGAGTCGAACGATACGGCTTTGTTCAGCCAGTGCCTGTAAGATACTTTGGCGGATCCACCACACGGCATAGGAGATGAATTTGAAGCCGCGGGTTTCATCAAAACGCTGTGCTGCCTTGATGAGGCCGAGATTGCCCTCGTTGATAAGATCTGGTAGAGAGAGGCCCTGGTTCTGATACTGCTTTGCCACGGAGACTACGAAGCGGAGATTGGCTTTGGTCAGTTTGTCAAGTGCAGACTGATCGCCCTGTTTGATTCTACGGGCGAGACGCACTTCCTCTTCAGGGCTGATCAATTCAACTTTTCCGATTTCCTGCAGGTATTTCTCAAGGCTCTGAGATTCACGATTCGTAATTGATTTCGTGATCTTGAGTTGACGCATACTCATAGGTTGAGGTCGTTTAAAGGGTTTTTAAGGTTTAAAGGTTGCCTGGTATCCAGGAGAAAAACGTAACAAAGCCGGTTTTCTTATATTTTGATCGTCAACTTGTAAAATGCCTGCTGAAGCAATTTAACCAATTCAGGATCATTTTCCAAAAAAAAGAATTCTAAATAACTGGTTTCCAGCAGCTTTAAACTTTTTTTCGCCAATGTTATCTTTCCCTATCTTTAACGGCGCCTCCAACAAAAAATTTTTAGGGTTATATTATTTTTCTATTATTGCAACACAGGTATTATAAATAGTTCAATAAAAGGAGTAGATGAGTAAGAAACAACAATTTACGTTAGAGTATCCGGTAAGATGTTCTCCTTCCATTTTATTCGAATTCCTCAGTACACCAGCCGGTTTGCAGGAGTGGTTTGCAGATAAAGTGGACGAGCGCGATAATGTATTCAGCTTTTCCTGGAATGGTTCAATAGATAAAGCAGAAGTTACAGAGAGTGAAGAAGACAAATTCATTCGCTTCCACTGGCTGCATGCACCAACCGAAGAATATTTTGAATTCCGCATCGAGAAATCAGAAGTGACCAACCAAACGATTCTTGTGATAAAAGATTTTGCTGAAAAAAGTGAAGTAAAAGATCAAAGTCAGTTATGGGGTTACCAGGTGAAAGATCTGTTCCATCGCCTCGGCAACTAAGTCATGAGTGCATTGAATATGGCGCGGTACAGGGTATCCGCCGTATTCACAGACAGATTCCACATCTGTAACGGTATTCTCACAGACAACTTACAGAAATCAGTAACCGAAAGTATGTCTTCCACTGCTTGTTCGCTCAGGCGGTCAAGCGATACATAATTGGTAGGGGCAAAGTCGTGCCGCCACTCATCTTCTCCTACACATAAATAAAAATTACATTCCTGCAGCAGTTTCCTGTTCTGCAGCAACACATCCCTGAACTGTTGTTTATACACTCCGCTCAGATGTAATGTGATGCTGAAAAAATTCCCCCACCAAAACATCGTTCTCACAGCAAACACGGCGTCCTTTCCAAAATACTTCGGATAATCAAGCATCACCCAGGGAAGCCCTTCATATTTTTCTCCTTTTGATATCTTCGCTGAAGAAGCCAGCACCTCTGCCGGTAATGGTGGTTCCAGCTCCTTCATTAGTTGCTGAATCAATCCATGCATCTCCCCCATCGCCTCCACAGCCTTATTCATAATGGCATTCTTTGTTAAAAGCAATTGAGCATTTTGAACGAATGCCAATTCATCTTCCGAAAGCTGTATTTTTGTTGGATTCATGTATTAAAGGTAACTAGCAGTATTGTGATCAAAAAACTGGATATACTTGTACTCAGGGCATTTATAGGCCCTTTTATCGCCACCTTTTTCCTCACACTCTTTGTGCTGATCCTTCAATTCTTCTGGTTGTGGATAGACGATTTCGTTGGTAAAGGGATCGATGGCTTCGTAATGCTGCGCCTCATCACCTATCTCAGCGCCACCCTGGTACCACTCGCCCTTCCCCTTGCCGTATTGCTCAGTAGTATCATGACCTTCGGTAACCTCGGGGAAACATTCGAACTGGTAGCCATCAAATCAGCGGGCATCGGCCTCATGCGCTTCATGCGCCCCCTGCTGATAGTAGCTGCCTTTCTCTCCGTTCTGGCCTTCCTCTTCAATAACTACGTGATCCCCGTAGCCAATCTGAAGATGAGAACACTGCATTCAGATCTTATCAATAAAAAACCTGCCTTCGATCTCAAAGAAGGCGTATTCTATACCACCATTCCCGGTTTTGCATTGAAGGTGGGAAAGAAAGAACAGGACTCGATCCTTCACAATGTGATCATCTATGAAGAAGCCAGAACACAGCTTCAGGATAATATGATCGCAGCACGCCGCGGCGTAATGAAAGTAACGCCGGACAAAATGTTTCTCGAATTCAAACTTCAGGATGGATGGCGCTACCAGGAAGAAGGCAACCGCAATACCACCAATACACAGTTCACACGCCTCGGCTTCAAGGAATACAAAAAGATCCTGGACCTCAGCGCACTCGCTTTCAATCAAACATCAGACAGCGTATATCGCAACCGTTACGAGATGCTCAACGTTCGACAACTGAGCATTGTGATCGATTCACTGGATCGCGATACCAAAAAAGTGGAAGACCGCACGCGAAGCGACCTTCAGGTATACCTCACCTTCAATAAATATCTGGATACAGGCTGGACCAAAGTGAAGGCCCCAGCTGTTCCGGACTCCATCAAATCATTCGCCCAGCTCATTCCGGACAGTCTCCGCAGCTCAGTGGTTGACATGGCCGCATCATATGCCAGCTCCATGAAATCCGCTGTGGAAGGCAGTTCTATCGAATACGAGAACAAGCGCAAAGACCTTCGTCTCCACCTCATGACCTGGCATGAGAAGATCACCATGTCGCTTGCAGTGCTGGTACTCTTCCTGATCGGTGCGCCGCTTGGCTCCATCGTACGCAAGGGTGGGATCGGAACACCTGTTGTGTTTGCCGTGATTTTCTTCGTGATCTTCTTCCTGTTGAACAACTTCGGAAAGAAATTCGTGAAGGAAGATGTACTTACACCACTGGGAGGCATGTGGATGGCCACTTTCGTGCTGGTGCCGATCGGCATGTTCCTCATCTGGAAAGCGCTGCATGATTCGCAACTCTTCAACAAAGAATTCTACTATCGTGTGTTCAGAGGCGTTAGAAAGATGATTGCCAAGATCAGGAAGCCGAAGAATGAAGTGGGGTTGGCTACGAGTGCTGTTCCTCCGTCTTCTGATGATGATGTAGCTTAATTTTTTTCGTCGCAAAGGGATATGAACGCCGGCTGGAAAACAAACCAGCGCGGGAGGATATATTTTGAGCTGTGGGTTGGTGAGATTGGGCTATAGTAATTCTATCGGGCTTTTTCGCGTATGTTTTCAAGGCCGGACTTTTCATATCACCTTTGCTCCATCACGATGCAGGTGCAGCTTTTTTGTACGAAGGAACATTATTCATTTCTATTGGCATCTTCAAACAACTTCTTCGATGCATAACTGAATGGAGCAATATCTATACCGATCAATCAGCGGAAAACATTCTCAGCATTCACCAGGTCTGATGGCAAGCCTGCATTCAATCACTCATTCGCACAGAAGATTTTTCTCGCCAGCTTAGTATGTCCATCAGCGTTAGGGTATAGCAATTGCGGCCTCCGAAACGTAAGCGATGAAGCCCAACAGAATTACCGAACCCATCATCTTCCCTTACAAAAGCCCATCACTATTCTCACGCGCTGGTTCGTTTCACAGCCGGAATTGTTATACCCTCACGCGAAAAAGCCACTTCAAAAAGGCTAGAAATTTGGCTGCAGCGGATGCCTGGTATAGAATTCCAGCACATGCGCAACTACTTCTTCGGGTGTATCCGCAATTTTGAGGAGATCGAGGTCTTCTGGCGAGATATTGGAAGCCTGTTTCAGCATGATGTCCTGCATCCAGGCAACGAGGCCGCTCCAGTAGTCGGCGCCAACGAGGATCAGGGGAACCTGCAACATTTTGCCTGTCTGGATGAGGGTGATCACTTCGAAGAATTCGTCCATCGTTCCGAATCCGCCAGGCATCATTACGAAGCCCTGAGAGTATTTGGTGAACATGACCTTTCTTACGAAGAAATAATCGAAATCGAGATTGGCATCGCGGTCGATGAAAGGGTTGGAATGCTGCTCGAAAGGCAGATCGATATTGAGACCCACGGATTTGCCGGAACCAAGCTGGGCGCCTTTATTGGCGGCTTCCATGATACCAGGGCCGCCACCGGAGATGATACCGAAGCCTTCTTCCGCCAGCCTTTTGGAGATCTGAACTGTGAGCTCGTAATGAGGATGCCCGGGTTGAGTGCGGGCAGAACCGAAAACGGAAATGCAGGGACCAATCTTGGCAAGCGCTTCAAATCCATCAACAAATTCAGCCATGATCTTGAAGATCTGCCAGCTGCTGTGCGCTTTGCTCTCTGACCACCTGCGTTGCTTACTCTTGCGGATCGTGTCGTTCATACTTTGCGTTTAGGGGTGAAGACAAGGAATGCCATCCTTTGGTCTCCCGTTGGGAGCGTAGAGGGATGGCATTCTATTCATTTAAACGCAGTAACGGGCTATTTAGTTTACCCGGAGAGCGGCTTTTTTTGATACCAGCAGCAAACCGATAAAGGTGAGGCCGCCATTAATGATCAGGAGTTCCAGGCCAATCTCGAAATCCCCGAAAAGCGATTTCTGGAAAATATCGAGCACCAGGCAGATCAGGGGCGCCACCACACAAATAATGGGTGCCAACTGATCGTTCACCACACGTTTGGTGAGGATACCGAAACTGAAAAGACCCAGCAGCGGACCATAAGTGTAAGCCGCAATCTTAAGGATCACACCGATCATACTGTTATTGTTGATCCATTCAAATACCATCACAAAAAGGAGGAAGATCGCTGCAAAAATGAGGTGTGTACGCTGACGGATCTTTTTCTTCTCAGCATCGCTCCAGTCCTGTCTTCTCTGCATTCCCAGGATATCGATACAGAAAGAAGAAGTGAGAGCCGTGATAGCGCCATCCGCACTCGGGAAGAGTGCAGAGATCAGCGCGATGATGAATACCACGGAGATCAGCGGCGTCATATGGTTCAGCGCCACTTCAGGGAAGAGCTTATCGCCGGTGGCTGTGATGCCCTGCTGTGCCGCGTATATGTGCAGTAATCCACCCAATACCAGGAAGAGACCAATCACCACGAACATGATGATGCTCAGCGTTACCACATTCTTCTGTGCATCTTTGAGGGTTTTCACGGAGATATTCTTTTGCATCATCTCCTGGTCCATACCCGTCATAGTTATAGTAATGAAAGCCCCCGCCAATATCTGTTTGACAAAAAAGAATTTACTGTCGGGATTGGTGAAGAATACTTTGGAATAACCTTCCTCGCCCATGACGCTGAGACTTTGACCAAGGCTCATATCCATCTTGTTGAGAATGTAGATCACACACACTACAAGACCGAGCAGCATACAGGTGGTTTGAAGTGTATCTGTATACACGATGGTTTTCACACCGCCTTCATAAGTGTACAACAGGATCATCAGCAGGATGATCAGTGTGGTGGCCCAGAAAGGCACGCCGAAGCTGCTGAGGATTGTGTCCTGCAGGATCTTCACCACCAGGTACAATCGCGCTGTGGCGCCGAGCGTGCGGCTGAGGATGAAGAAAGAAGCACCGGTTTTGTACGATTTGAAACCAAGCCTTGTGCTCAGGTAATTGTAAATGGAAGTGAGATTGAGCTTGTAATACAACGGAAGCAAAACAAATGCGATCACCATATAACCGATAAAATAACCGATCATGATCTGGAAATACGCAAAGGATTCTTTTCCTACGGCACCGGGAACACTTACGAAAGTTACACCACTCAGTGATGTTCCGATCATACCAAAAGCCACCAGCATCCAATTGGAATTACGGTTACCGATGAAGAAAGAATCATTGTTAGAGTTACGGGAAGTGAAGTACGCTACCGCCAGAAGCAGCACAAAATAGCCTACCACGAATGTGAACAGCATGGAAGCCGACATAAGCTTAAAGAATTAATAGTGATCTTCTACAAAATTTTCGCGGGCTGAAGGTAGGAAAATTGTCACCAAAATTGCATACAATCCACTTACCTTAGCAAGAGTTTCAGATTGCTGAAACCAAAGACATCCATATGAAGATTGAATCTGTAGCGGTTTTCTGCGGATCTAAACCCGGACAACACCCCATTTACGCCCAGCATGCGGCAGAATTAGGAAAATTCATCGCCATCCTTGGACTCAAACTCGTGTATGGAGGCGGAAACAAAGGCCTGATGGGCACTGTAGCCAATGCAGTTCTCCTCAATGAAGGCAAGGTGATGGGCGTAATGCCCAAGATCCTCGTTGATTGGGAACAACAACACGAATCGCTTTCCGAGCTCGCCATCGTACCCGACATGCATACGCGCAAAAAGATGATGTACGATCTCTGTGACGCCGCTATCATCCTTCCCGGCGGATTCGGCACCCTCGACGAGCTTTTTGAAATGGTGACCTGGAACCAACTCAAGATCCACGATAAAAAGATCTATATCCTCAACTCCAACGGATTTTACAAACACCTGCTGGGACACCTGAACCAAATGCAGAAAGATGGCTTCCTCTATGAAGGCGTTACAGACAGGATCATCGTTTGTGATACACCAGTTGAGCTCTTCAACAAGATCGGATAAGATCTCACAACTCATAAAAGCAAAAGCCCTGAACAATTCAGGGCTTTCGTTTATCATCAATTCATTTGGATCATCAGAATCCTACATTGTAACCGAATGTATAGAAGGCCCTGTTCTGATAAGGCGAACGATCATTCTGCAAAAGATCGTACTGCACCATCGCAACAAAGGAACCCCTGCCTCCGGTTGGGATCACAGCGCCGGCGCCACCTAACAAAGAAGGCACTACCTGCGGATCAAGTTTGGCCTGCGTTCCATCGGTATACTTTATCTTACCCCAAACATAGTTTGCTTCAGGTTGCAATTGCAACAGGATGTAATCGATCGGATAAACCCTTCCGAAAATATTCAAGCCGGCATTTCCGTACGTCTCCTTGTAATCCGCGCCTACATTGTATCTGCGCTTGTAGCTGGAGTAGAGGAAATTCACACCACCACCAGCAGCGAGATACCTGTTGAAACGATATCCGATCTGCGGAGACACATTCACCAATGTATAATCGCCAAAGCTCAAACCGAAGTTGCCTCCGAAGAAAAGGTTATCCCTGTTGAAACCTTTCTGAGCAGGAGGTTCTTCCACCGGCCGTTGCTGTGCCTTTACAGCCAGTGTGCCAAACAATAAAAAGGCAGCCAATGCAAAATGCTTCATTGCCATATTGATGTAGTTGAGTGTAAGCGCCGGGCTGAACTACAGGTCGAAAATCTTTCCTGCGTTCAGGATATTATTAGGATCGAAGGTTTTCTTGATGCCGCGCATCAGTTGCAGTTGCGTTTCATTGAACACAATATCGATATAATTCTTCTGGATCAGACCAATACCGTGCTCGCCACTGATAGTTCCCCCCAGTTTATGCACCAGGGCAAACAATGCTTTGATACCGGCTATCAGCTGCGGATCATCAGCGCTGTTGGCAACACCTTCTTTCTTGATGCGGATATGCAGGTTACCATCACCGGCATGTCCGTAACAAACAGCTTTGAATCCGTATTCTATCCCCAGCGCTTTTACGCCACGGATCAATCCGGGCAGCTCTGCTCTGGGCACCACGGTATCTTCTTCCACTGTATAGCCATCCACTTTTACAGCTTCGGCTGTTCTCCGGCGGAGTTTCCAGAGTTCCGCTTTCTGTTGTGCGTCATCCGCAAAATACACTTCACCTGCCTCATATTCTGTTAAGAGCGTGCTAATTGCCTCCATCTCCACCATGAGGGTATCCAGATGGTTGCCATCCACTTCAATGATGAGATGCGCAGCAGTATCATCAGTTACAGGTACTACAGCGCTGTCTACAAATTTACTCACGATCTTCAATGCATCGATCTCCACCAGCTCCAATGCAGAAGGCGTGAAGCCCGCACGGAAGATAGCGCTCACTGCTTCACCTGCTTTTTCAAGGCTCTGGAAAGGCACCAGCATCAGCAGATCATATTTAGGAAGAGGGATCAGCTTCAAAACGATCTTGGTAACAATGCCCAGTGTGCCTTCGCTACCAACTACCAATTGCGTGAGGTTGTAACCGGTAGAATTCTTCAGCACATTGGCGCCGGTCCAGATGATCTCTCCGGTTGGCAGCACCAGTTCAAGGTTCAGTACGTAATCCTTTACCACACCATATTTCACGGCTTTGGGACCACCACTGTTCTCTGCAATATTACCACCAATGAAACAGGACCCGCGGCTACTGGGATCAGGAGGATAGAAGAGCCCTTTTTCTTTCACTGCATTCTGCAACACTTCCGTGATCACACCAGGTTCTGTGATCACCTGCAAATTCCTTTCATCGATATGAACAATGGAATTCATGCGGTCAGTAGAGATCAGCACACCACCGAGATTTGGCAGCGCACCACCACTAAGGCCTGTACCTGCGCCACGGGGCGTAACAGGAATACGGTCTTTGTTACAGATCTTCATCACTGCTGAAATCTCTTCAGCTGTTCTTGGTCTCAATACAACTTCGGGGGGGAAGAGCAGGTGTTCGGTTTCATCATGCCCGTAATTGTTGAGCGATTCTTCATCCAGCAACACATATTGCTCTCCAACGATCTGCCGGAATGCATCGATATGCGTTGCAGTCAGGGTTCCTTTAATTGCCACAGTCTCCATTTTTTTCCTGGGGTGGTTAAAATTTGGTCAATAATGCTGTTTATTGAAAAACGGACTCAAAAATCGGTTAAAAGCGGCAAATAATACCGGTTTTTTTATGCTCGCCGGGGTATGCTGTATGCGGGCTGTAAAACATACCGTCGCGGGAGAATGAATATGAACGTTTGTTTGGAGAGATGGGACCGTAGCGCTGATGCAGCTTCTGCGCTTATGTTTTGAAGGCCCGCATACAGCATACCTCCGGCTCATTCCGCTGGAGGTGTAACTGGAGAATGTGCTGATTATGTGTTATGGCGTTTTATCCGCGGCTGCGTTTTGAGGCAATGCTGTTGTATCGGTGGCAGGCTTGATGATCAATATTTCAGGGTCATTGGGATGAAGAAGAAAGATATTTTTTGAATACAGCTGCATCAGGGAATCCACATAAGGAGTTTCAGGACGCGCACTCATGCTGTTGACATCGGGATAAAGGAAAAGCCTTCCCCCTTTTTGAAAACTGCTGGTGATAATGCTGTCCACCGCAGGCCTGAGTTGCGGATTGGCAGGCACTTCCGTAACATTGGACCTGGTGAAGTATTCAAGAAAGTCTTTTAAGATCCAGCCTTGTTGCAGCAATACAACATCGTTCTCTTTTACGGTATTTTCTATAGGACGCACTTTGAGATAATACCAGTCGTGGCCCAGGTCCTGCAACCATCGGATACTTCCGAAATAGTTCACAACAAATAGTGTGATGCTGCAGATCAATCCTACAGTGGTATTGCGAAGACCGAAAGGAAAACCGGTAATGGACAAAGTGCCCAATAACAATAACCAGAGCAAGACCGTCTGAAAGATCCAGAATTCGAGGATCTCCGGCATCCATACGCAGAAGAATGCGGAGTACACAGCGCCGCAGACTACAAGTGGCGGGATCACTGATGGCCAGGTTTTGCGGATGGTCTTGTATTTTCTGATGAAGCGGACAATCAATATGAGCATCGTCACGGCCAGTAAGAGCGTGAGCAGGGAAAGCAGAATGGCTGTTCCCTGGCTGATATGACGGGCCAGGAATATTTCATCGTGAAGGGAATGAACTGACTGCAGCTTCTCGAAATAACTGTCTATGCCTGGCAGCCTGAACACGAAATGTCCGCCCACAAAAGCATGCGTGAAACCGGTGAATACATAGAAAGGAGTTTTTACGCCGGGCGCCTGCCAGTAATCATGATGTTTGGTATAGCCTTGCATCCAACCGGTCCATTGCTCCAGCGAATCCTGTCCGGCCACTACCCATCCCATTAAGAAATAAGTGCCGCCTACCAGGATCAGTCCGGTTACAGCGTAAGTAATGAAGGAAGGCATGAATGCGAGTTGTTGCCGACGGGTCCAAAGAATGTAAATGATCACTACAGCAAACAGGATATGCAACTGGTGGAACAAAGTGGCGAGGCAGTGCAGCACTGCAACTAACCAAAGGTCTTTCTTGGAGAAAGAAGGTGAAGTGAGTTTGTATAAGGATGCCAGCAGGAACATCATCGCCGGCGCATATACCTCGATGTTAGCACTGTAGAACCACATGCCATAAGAGAACGCGATCACGGAAGAGAACACTACGGAAGGCCATGGCTTCCAGTTGAAACGCCAGCGGAAAAAACTGTACACGATAGCCATACTAACACTGCCGCACACTGCCGTAAATGCTTCCACCAGGTAATAATCTTTGATGCCCGGAAAGATAGCCTGTGTGAATTGCAACCAGTACCAGGCAGCATAATGATATAAAAGGTGATGCGGATGGCTCAGGTTTTCACCGCCTTTGATAATACCGTTGAGATAGCCAATGGAATCATGCGGCCCTGAGAAATTGGCGGCCAGTGTTACGAGGAACAATAATAAGGATCCGGCAAATACAAGTAGCTGCTCCGGAATTTTCGGATGCTTCATTTTTTACATAAGTTTCATGAATCACTACTCACAATTTCTCAGGCTGGTTTCTGACAACTACTATATTCAGGGCTAAGCTAACTCAGGTATAGAACATTGGTTTGAGGGGTGACTGCAAGTTAATGCGCATTATTTAGTAATAAAAGCAAATCGGTCTTTTAATTGCAGGAACCATTTCTCAAAAAGGTGGTAGGAAGCGATACTGATACCGATGGAAAGTGGCAATGCGATGATCGCCTGCGCAAATGCCGTTCCGAGCATACGCTGGTCCAGTCCGAGTTTCAGCACCACTTTCGTGGAAATATAGATCGCTAATAAATGAAGACAGTATAATCCGTAAGTATATGTACCTAATTTTGTGATCAGCTTCCACCTGCCCAGTTTGAAGAAGCTGTTCACAGCATAATTCTGCTCCAGGATGATCATTCCAAAGAAAAGCCCGATCACCAGGCGCTCAAAAATAATGGGGATACCGGCAGGAAAAATATGACTCTTGAAAAGGCTCAGCAACACAGCTCCCACGTAAATCAATGCTATTACAGGTTTCCGCATATTGGTGACCCAGCTCAGGAATTTGTTGGGGAAGGAACAGAGCCAGGCCAGCAGCCCGCCCAGGGCCATATCTCCGATCACGGAGAAAGTGTGAAAATACCTGACCGCATAATCATGATCGTTATCTGCTGTATAAAAACTCCTGAAGATCAGGGAGCCCAACATGATAAGCAGGAACACATACTTGTAAAATCTCATCGGCACAATACGAAGAATCAATGGCCAGGTGAGATAGAACTGTTCTTCCACGGCAACGGACCATAACACTGAAACCAGTACAGCCTCAGGATGCTCCGGCCAGATGCGCATGTATTCAAAGTTCGCAGCAAATATCACATAGTACCAGGGATCTACCCTTTCCACATATGCTTCCCCTCCCATCTGTTTCAACATCGGGAAGAGAATGAATGCGATGGCCAGGCAGAGATAATACAGAGGCCAGATACGCAGTATCCTTCTCACATAGAAATTACCCACATGAATAGTACCGGTGAGCTCACGTTCGCGGATCAGCAGGTAAGTGATCAGGAATCCACTCAACACGAAGAAGAAATTCACGCCCAGTGAGCCATACTGGAAAAGAAAACGGATCCCTTCGGAAGCATTCGGATTTGTTCCGTTGATATAGGGATAAGTAGTCATGTACCAGTGAAAAAGGAACACTACAAAAAACGACAGGAACCTCAACCCGTCGAGGTTCGGGAAGAACACACGCGCTTTGGCCTGGGCAGGCGCCGGCGACGTTAAAGGAGTGATGGCAGATATTGACTGGCTCATGGACAGGACGGTTTATTTTCTTGGAAGCACATCATCGATATTCACGCCGATCTGCAGCTCCAGTTCATATTTCGATACATTGAAATTCCTCAGCATCTCAGCTCTCGTGATCAGTTGGTTGTAATAGGCTGTCTCTACTGTTTTGAAAGCTTCTGCAGTGATGGTGCCATCGGCAAAATCCTTCTCAGCCAGTTTGTATTCTGTGTATTCGCCCTGCGTGATGCGTACCTGCAGGTCATATTTTTCCTTATGCATCAGGTAATCTTCATAGGCGCTGAGCACGTCACGACGAATGGTGCGGTAGCGCTGATTTTTTTCAGCTTCCGCGATATAAATATTCTCGCGGGCCACTTTCACATCATTGCTTCTTGCAGAGAAGAAATCGAAAGGAAGCGTGAGACTGAAATTGTACCTGGGAAAGAACAAACCACCGTTGAGATTATTCGGATTGGAGCTACCACTATTGCCCAGGTCCTTGATGGAAAGCTCGTTCAGGTTACCGGAAGCAGCAAAAGCATTGAGCCAGGACCCTTTTGCTTTCTTGAGATTCCTTTCGGCGATGGTCACTTTTCTATCGGCGATCTCATAATTGGGGTTCTGCAATGCAAGCTGAACCAGTCTTTCCCTGATGTCTACCGGTCTTACAGTGTCCAGGTTGGAATGATAGGTTGAAGCATTTCTCCCGGCGGGGTTTTGAGCGATGGCATTCATCGCAGCCAGCATAAAAACGGCGGCTATTAGTGATTTCATCATGATCTATGTTTTTTCTTCTGCGGTTTGAGATGGATAAGCATTATCATCATATTGCGGCATCTTGATCAGCAATGCCAGCACTGAATAAAAGTATAGTACACTGGGATATTGGCCGATGGCCAGCTGCGAGAATTGCGCCACCATCAGCGTAAAGATGGAAACAAAATGGCATAGATGCAAGGCCTTGAGCTCGGGATCGCGCAGGCGGTAATAACTCCTGATACCCGTTCGCAGGATCGCAAAGTAAAAGAGCAGCAGCAATCCCAGTCCGATCGGTCCCTGTTCCATCATGGTTTGCATGAAGCCGCTATCAGGCGGAATGATGCTCATCGGATGGCCGGGATGGTAGAACTGTCCCATATTTCCGGAAGAGTTGAGACCGCCTCCTATCGGGTGTCTGTAGGCGTAAGGCTGCACGATCTTACGGTTCATGTCCCTCGCCATGGCTGACGGATCTTTCGATCCTTCAAACGTAGACCGGAGGCGATTAATGATCATATTGTCGTAGATCGGCGCCACCAGCAGTCCGATGATCATGAACCCGAATACACCGGCAAACAGCATTGTCTTTTTCTCGTACAGATTCAGCACCACGTAGAACACCATACCAGCTACGATCATCAATGTACCTGTACGGGTGCCGGTATAGCTGGATGCCATGAAATGAATGGCGGTCAATACCCAGAACAATACCTTCTGCCAGGTTTTGGTAGCGCGCAATGCCAGTACAATCATCATCACACAGGAACAGGAATACAGGATACCTGCCGCCGCGGGGTCCGACAATAATCCGAACCTCCTGATGAAACCGAAGTTCACAAAGAGCGCATATCTTTTTTCATCCGCCATCAGCCACACCTGCTCATAGTGTGCAAAGCCAAGCCATTGCTGCTGGCAGGCATGCAACGCATTGATGGTGCTCAGTACAACCCAGAACCAGGTGAACTGAACAATCATCTTTCTTGAATTGAGGAAACAGTAACTGATATAGAAAAAAGCTACAAAGCTCACCTGCTTTCTGAAGAAATTGAACCAGCCGAACACGCTCTTTCCGGATGGATTGCCCAGCTGAATGATGTAGAAGCCAACCAGCACCAGCATCCAGACAGAGATCGCATTGGTCCAGAACTTCGTATTGATCTCTTTTCTCAACTGCTGCTTGGTGAGCACTCCCAGCATGGCCAGGTAAGCGAGATATTCAGGTATCAGGCCGGTAGGTATCGGCGTGGCGGAATTGCTCAGCCGCGCCGGCATCATCATGAACAAGGTAGTGGCGTAGGCTGCATAGAAACCGAACAATGGATAAACGATACAGAGTCCGCACAACAACAACACACCCAGCAAACCCACGATCATCACACTCAGCTTTATATCCACCACTACGGTGATATAACTCATGAGTATGGCTACCAGTCCCATCAAACCGAATCCCAGCGGGGTATTCAGCTTTTTGGTCACCAGGTGGTAGCGCAGGGTTTCCGTCAACGCGCCCTTCGTTCTATTGAACAGGTTCTTTTCCATGTTTATCAGAAGAACAGGAATTTAACGAACATGCCAAGACAGAACACAATGGCGAATAAGGTACTGATCAACTCAAATGTCTTGTAAGGATTTTGATTCTCCTTTTCCATGATCATTTATTTAAATTTTCCTTCGGTACAACAACTTCTCTCGTGAAATACTGTGTGGATGCCTGCGATTTCTTCTTCGCCGCATCTTCATCCTTTAAAGTGAATATCCATACAAAGCCCAGTTTCTTGGAAACATTGAACATGATCATCGGGATGATCACTCCCAGTGGCCAGATGGTGAACTGCAATAACGGAATGCTCTCGATATGCAGGTAACGCACAAACACGATTCTCAGCCCGGCTGTTACCATCAGGTGCGCCACATAGATGTACAATGCATGATAACCAACCACCCTCAACCATCTCAGTACATTGAAACGCTGCAGCATGAACGACAGGTGTATCATGAACAGACCGCCAATGATGGCGGAGAAGAAGAATATATCCTGACGCTGGTGCTGCACATAAAAATCGAACTCTTCAGGATGGGCCAGGTTCAGCTTTGTACAATACCATTCAACTGCGGCAAATATGGGCAGGATGATAAAAGTGGTTTTGAAAGATGATAACCATTTATGATGCTTTTCATCCAGCACAATATTGTGCAATGCGTCCCCTACTGCAAAGAACAGGTAGTAGAAGGTAACGCCGCTTAAGAAACCTATATGGATATTTTGTTTATGACAGTAAGTTGCGATGCAGTAAAGCACTACTCCCAATACCAGCTGATGTTTGGAAGTGAACTTCGCATACCAGGTGGTAAGGGCGTAGATCAGGCTCACAAAGAACAGCGCATTCAGGTACCAGAACTGTTCCAGCTTGCGCGGATCGAGAATAAGGTTCAGGTAATCGAATGGCGTACGGTTGGCATTCACTCCCACCCCTGCAAATAACATCTGAAGCGTGATCTGCAGGCCACCCCAAAGAAGCAGCGGGTACATCACTGTTTTGAATTTTGCATTCAGGAAATCGCCGATCCCTTTTTTGAAAAGGGTAACGGCAAAGAATGCGCCGGCGATCATGAAGAACAGTGGCATACGGAACCCCATTGTGAACACGTCCACGATACGGATGCCCGGATAGCTGTAAGATCCCACTCCCACATTGGCAATGCCCTCAAATGTATGTCTGTACACCGGCATCAGAATACAGATACCCTTCGCATAATCCATCCATGGGTTACGGCTGCGACCAAGGATCTTTTCAGCATTAAACAGAGAATTGATCACGATAGAACAGGTTTATGGATTAACAATTACAACTCCATATTATCAGGCTCAACATTGTTCAGAACCGTTCCAATGAATTTTCCTTCTGTGCTTCTTAAATATTCTATGGAGTCCTTATCAGTTTGCTTAAGTACGGATTTGGCATCAAACACTGCGATGATGGCTTCCGCGTAGCGGGCCAGCTCTTTACTGTCTGCATGCTCATTGAGTGAAGCACCTTCAATGATTACGAAATCGTAACGTTCTGCAACCTTGCCGATATTATCCAGCAGGTTGTTCTTTGGAAGCACTTCGGAGGGTGTATGGTTACCTTCCGGACAACCGATCAGATCGGTATGCGGAATGGGGGTCATGCTGGTAATGCCCAGGAATTTCTCCACGGCTGCATCTTTCTCTCCCACACTGAACTGAGTGAGCGCAGGCTTGGCTTCAAACATCCTGGTAAGTGCATTATTGCTGAAGTTGGCATCTATCAGCAATACTTTTTTCTTCGTAATGCTGAGGCTATGGGCAAGCGCCTCGATCACGGTTGTTTTTCCCTGTCTGGACTGTGTGCTGGTAACAAGGAATATTTTCTTTCCACTTCTTTCCATTTCATATCTCAGCTTGCGAAGGTTTTCCACAAAGAGATTGTCCTCATCCTTGCGGTTGGGATCTCCGTCAAAGTTGAGATGGTCTTTCAGCGCTCTCTTTTTGAGATCGATCCTGTTGAGCGAGCTCAGCAGTTTCAATTTGGTGACGCGCGTAAAGATGGAAGGTGTTTTGAAAGAACTATCGAGGAACTCGAGGCCCAGCAATACGATAGAGGAAAGGAAGAAAATGAGGATCCCGCTCATGCCCATGATAATAGTGCGGCGTGCAGGCTCTGCGCGGTAAGCAGGCTGACCTACCATCGTTTGTTTAAAATTGTTCTCGGGGTTCACATCCAGGTCCAGGGAGGCCTGCAGGCTTTTCTTCAGCGCTTCATATTCCTGTGATGCGATGCGGAGCTCTTCCTCTTTCGCTTTCAGGATCACTTCTTCACCTCCACCGGTAGTGGTCATGGCTTCATATTGTGCTTTCTGTGCACTGAACAATCTCACATTCTGCTCTGCTGCAAGTATTTTTTGTTGCAATTCCACTTTTCTATCTACCAGCTCAGACTGGCGAACGGCAGATTTTTCTGCGGCCCTTTCGCGGCTGCCACTGGCAGTAGGCGCTACGGATTGCATCTTGCGCACATTGGCGTCGATCTGTGTCTGGATCGTTTTCACTTCATCATCAGACTTACCGCCTTTCTGCAATTCCAGGTTTTCATTTTCTCTTTTGAGCCGGAGATATTCCGCATTGTTGTTCACCACCGGAGCGCTGCCACCTGAAACAAATGAACGGAGCTGTGTTTCCACGGCCGTCAGTTCACCGCGAAGATTATTGAGCTTGGCCATTTCCTGCTGGAAATTGGAAGTCATTTCCTGTACCACACCCATCGCTGCCGATGCACGGTCTGCCACATTGGGCGTTCCGATCCTTGCGCGGAAATCGCGGAGCCTGGCAGTGAGATCATCCACTTCCCTTTTCTTGGAACTGGTGAGACTGTCGAGCTTGGCCGTTGACTCCTGTGCACGGGTACCATAAATATTATTGAAGAAACGAATGAACTGCTCGCCGATGGTGTTCACCACATACGCTGAAAGCAGCGGATTCTCCGATGTATAGGCGATATTGATGAAGTCTGTACTCTGTATGCGGCTGAATGCGATCTTATTGTTGAGGGCCTGATCGTTATACCCATAAAGAAGAATAAGGTCATAGATCTTTTTTTCTTCCGGGTCGTAAGCAGAGATAATGCTCATGTCTGCGATCCTGCTGCGGAGGATGGATTTGGCATTCTCAAAATTCACCACTTTGTAAACATCCTGCGATTTTTGCTCTTCTGTGAGTACGCGGAAAGGATGAGCATCTTCGAGATCATGCAGAAGCAGCTTGTAAGACAGCATGCCCATTACCTTCGGAGAGCGGAAGGTTTCGAATACGTTGTTGAATCGAAGATCGATCTCAAAGATGTTGAGGTTGCCATCATCTTTGATCCTCACTTTCTGAGCCATTGTAAATCCCGTCGAGTACTGGGATACGGAGAGATAAGATTTTTTCTGTGTCAATGTAAAAGCAAACCCTGCCAGTAATCCGATCAATGTGCAAAAAGCGATGACCCACTTCTTGCGTAGCAGTGAATGCCATAAGTACATCAGATCCATGAAAGTTTCATTTTTGTGTTTCAGTGAAAAAGGTACGCTGCGAATCTCTATGAACAAACAAAGAAGAACGAGGTGCCACTTTCTTCTGACACCTCATTCTTCTGGATAGAACTGTTATTTCTTTTCTGCTCTCAACATCTTGGTTGCCGCAACAGGTTTACCGTTAACCACCAGGGTCACCATGTAAATGCCTGTTCCAAGCGAGCCTTCATTGGTATTGATACGAAGGGTATTCATTCCTGCCGGCATTTGACCGTAAGCACGTCTGTAAACCAGTCTGCCGCTCATATCGTACATATCCACTCTCACCTGGTTGGAAGCCACTGCATTATTGAAATCGATGCTGATAAAGTCATTGAACGGATTCGGATAAGCCTTGATGGCAATTTTATCCGCCAGCTGAACATTATCGGCCAAAGGTTGCAGTGCCGCCTTGTCCTCGGTTACAGCTCCTGCAGGCTGATCAGGATTTCCTGTCACAACCATATTGGGCACTGCTCCACCGATCACATCATCATATGCTTCCACTATCATACCTGAGTTGAAGCCCCATACGCCTTCCTGTGTGGTAGAGAAGTCTATGAACACTTCACCATTCGCATCAGGTTGAACATTGCCGATGTACACGAATTTGGTTTTGTTCAGCCATGAGTTGAGGTATACTGACCTTCCGTTGATGGTGTAGGTGGCAGTATAGTTGCCGTAGAACCAACCCTGGTCTCCCATGCTTCCGATGAATCCGAAGCGATAACGCTTGTTCTGGTTCAGGCCGCTCACCTTCAGAGTAGATACCTGTGTATTATCCAGCCAGTAGCAGCTTTGCAGTACTGCATCCGGTGCTATACCTGAGTTGTTGCCGGTATTGATACCTGCCACGTTCTCTCCGTTGAACGGATTAACGATAGAGATAGTCATTCCGCTCGGTTGTCCGCTCTGGTTCTTCAGGTTATTGAAGTCTGTTGGCAGGTTTGGCGTTTCGCCGGTATTATTCCATGGGAATCCTGCATTCGCCGTAGAGAAGTTGAAGTTCAGGTACACCAGTGATTGTGGTGTAACAGTCTTCGCACGATTACTGAAATCAGTGAAGGTTGCTCCAACTTTGGCTCTTACGCGGAACCAGTATCTGGTGTTCGGATTCAGACCGGTAACCCTGCGGGTAGTTGTATTGGCCCCCAGTGATACTGAATTCAGGTTCATTGTGAACAGTGAATCGGTTGCGCGTTGCAGTTCAAATCCGTCTGCTACATTCTCGTTACTCAGCCTGTCTGACCAGCTGAGGTCAACAGTATTGCGGTCCACCGGTTCTGCATAGAGGTTAGTAGGTCCCATCGGAGCCAGTGCCGGTGAGTATTCTTCGATCTGGATACCATTCAGTACCATGTAAGCTGCAGATCCGATCTTGGACACCTGCACATCTATTGTGTTCTGAGCATTCGGTGTAAGACCATTGAGGTTAGCTGACTGATTGGTATTGTTCCTTGCCTGCAATGTATCACTAACAGTGCCACCCACTACAACATACCTGTTGGTTGCATCTGAACCTTCGTTGATGCTGCCCACAAATACAAGGTTGTAACGTTTGGTCTGATCCAGGCCAGCGAACCTGATGGTCTTCGGACCTGAACCGGCATCGATGATACCGCTTGCCAGTACTGAATCAGGGAAGACTCCGGTATTGTTTCCGGTTCTGTGACCATTGCGGTTCACATCGCCCCATCCGTCTACTGTTGTAATACTGATGGTAGAAGCCACATTGTTCTCATCACGCAGGTTGGTCCTGTTGGATCCCGGGTTAGCCCATCCGTCCATATTCGTCCATGGAGCAGGAGCCGGTGTTGAAGATTGACCCAGGTTGATATAGAATGATCTTGTATTCTTATCAGCCACACCCACATTGATGGATTGAGTGGTTATGCCGCCCTTATCGTCTTCCGCACGGATAGTGATGGAAGAGAATCCGATATTATCGGCAGTGGGCGAAGCCACCAGACGGTAACTGTTAGCGCCCAGTTGTTGCAGGGCAATGAATCCTGGCTTGTTCAGTACAGACACCGTTACCACATCACCAGGATTGTCCGTTACAGTGAAGTCTTCATTCACAGTAGCATCTGTCTTGGCGAAGATATCAGCCAGTCCTGCCAGCACAGGTTTGTTGTTGGCAGTAGCGATATGAATGGTATCGCTGGTTGTGCCGTCGCCATGCTTGTTGGAACCAACTATATAATAATAGTAGTTATTGTATGGCTGTGTAGTGAGATCTGTGTATTCTGTTGCATCCACATTATTGGCGCCGGGGTTCAGCAGGGTGTAAGGACCAGCTTTGGCGCCTGCACGATATACCTTATAGTTCTGCTCATTGTAAGCTTTGTCTTCCCATGTGAGTTTCACACCGGTGTTGGCAATATCCTGGGCTGCGAGGTTGAGCGGCTTCACAGGAGTAGTACCATCGTCGAATGCAGCTTCTACAACCAGTGCGTTGAGGTAACCGCCGAGGTTGGTGGCAGCGTCTCCGATCATGGTGATGATAACTTCACCAGTTGGGCTCGGTTGTACCTGATAGATAGTATCGGTCACGTTCTGGTTGTTCCAGAATTTGATCTGTGCGGTCTCGTTACCGATCTTATAGGTAGTAGTGCTGTTCACTGTGAACTGACACCATGGGCATGTATTGCTTGCATAGAATACGAAGTTGTACTTCCTGTTATTGTCAAGGCCATATACACGCAGTCTGAGTGTATCATCGCCATCATTACCACCCCATCCGAGATAATCGCGCATTACATTGTCCGGGAATACACCGGAATTGTTGCCGCTGTTGTAACCGTCGCCACCAGTCCTGTTGTTGCTATTGGCGTTCATGCGCTGGATACCAACGGTGGTTACTTCATTCTTGATATTGCGGAGACCGCTCACATTGAAGTTGCTGCTCTTTGCATCCACATCATTCCACAGTGCAACGTATCCGTTGTAGTTCATCATATTGATCTGGATCTTGTCGTTCGGATCCAGCTCATTCACCGTTACAGTGATGTCTTTGCTGCTCCATGCGCCATAGCTGTCGTCAGAGATCAATGTGATATTGTATACGCCTGAAGCATTGTAGCTTGGCGCGAATGTGATGGAAGCGCGGCCGTTACCACTGTCTACCAGTGTGGCAAATGATGGCAGGTTGTTGGAATACCAAACGAGGTAGTCGTTACCATCATCATCATTGGATACCAGGTGGAGTTTCACCGGAGAAGCGCCTTCGTTCATGATCACATTGTTCACAGGGTTGATCACAGGCAGACTGTTGGAGTTCACCAGGATCGAGAAGGCGGTAGTATCAAATCCGTTGAAGCCGTCCGATACGATCACCTTAATAGTGTATGCACCCTGATCAGCCATAGACGGATTGAATACCATATTGGCTACACCATTGCTCAGGTTCTGGATCTGCGCAAAGTAAGGCAGCGGCTGGGCAGTGAATACCAGCGGATCGCCATCGGTATCTGTAGCATTCAATGTTATGGTGCGCGAAGTACCATAAGTCATAGAGAAGTCCATCACGCCCTGGATCACGGGAACTGAGTTCACCGTAGTGGCGAAGGTATTGTTGCTGTAAGCAGAAGGAGAAACAACTCCTTTTGCACGTACCCTGTAATAATAGGTTACGTTGGCAAAGAGTGATGAGTCTGTATATGTTTTGGTAGCGCCTGCACCGCCATCAACATTCGCCACAAGGCGGAAGTTATTGGTGTTACCCAGTGAGCGCCACACTTCAAATCCTGTTTCATCTGAAGACTGATCATTCCAGGTAAGCTTCACATTGTTGCCAGGCAACAGTTGCGCTGCCAGTCCTGTTGGAGCAAGCGGCGCTGAAGGAGCCACCAGGGTAGTATCCCAGGAAGGACCATAAGAGCCATTCATGATGGATTGGATACCAGGTGCTGTTAATGCAGTATTGATCACGAAGATCTGGTCCATCTGACCAACAAAATAATCACTGGAGGTTGCAGCACTGTTGAACACAGCATCAGAATTGTTGGTACCTGAATAACCCAGTCTTGAAGCGTTGTTTGCAGTACCTGACACACTGGTGAAATTCAGGTTGGTGATGCTGCTCACTTCCACGCCATTCAGGAACAGGCGCAGTGTATTCTCTCTGTACACAACAGCCACATGGTTCCAGTTATTGGTACCAAGCCAGTTCGCATTGCTGGCGAAGTTGGCAAGTGATTGCGTTGTACGTGTTCCCGCGCTGCTGGCAACACCATATTGCAGGCTGGTTCCGTTGAAGCGGAGACCAAGACCATTGCTGGAGTTACCGAAGTCGAAGATCACACGGTTATTGTAACTGGCAGAAGTTGGCCTGATCCACATGGCAACAGTACGCTGTGAATAACTGCCTTCGCTCGGGAATGCAGCGGAAGCACTGTTGTTCACAGTTGCATAGTTATTGGTGCCATTGAAGTTCAGTGAAGAACTGCCCTCTTTCTTATCGGTAGTGTTGTACGTAATGGTACCATTATAAGTGAGGTTGCGTGTTGAACCACCAGAAGCATTGTCGCCATTACCATTCACCAGCCAGTTGGCTTCAGTGTAGGTATTTGTATAGGCGGATTCACCACCGGCGCCAACAGCTCTTACCTTATAATAATATACAGTATTGGAAGTGAGGTTGGAATCAATATAGCTGGTTCCTGCAACAGTAGCAACAGGCACATAAGTTCCGTTGAGGGCGGGTGAACGAACCACTTCAAATCCGGTTTCGTTGTTGCTGTTGTCTGTCCAGTTCAGCTGCATCTTATTATGTGCAATGCCGGTTGCTTTCAGATTGGACGGAGCTGCAGGAGCAGTACCTGATACAGCATAGTTGCTGAAGTAAGCAGACAGCGGAACGTTTTGTTCGCTGAGACCTGCGTTGTTCCTCCAGGTGAGGCTCAGCGCCTGACCTGAACCGGTATTGTGATAATATGCAATTGCGATAGGATGCACGCCGGCAGCCAGGTAGATTGATCCTGTTTTAGCAGTTGCGCTGTGATTACCATCATGGTTGATCACTTCTGCAGTACCATAAGGACTACCTACGTAGAGGTTGGCGCCATCATTGGCGGTAAGACTGAAAGTATAGGTAGCAGATGTTGGTACCTTGATATAGCCCTCGAAAAGGATACCATAATTATCTGTTCTGTTTTGGATGCCTGAAATGTTCAATACGGTAGAACCATTGCTGATACCGGTTTTCACAATATTTGTGAAATTGAAATTAGGCAGGGATGTCCAGCCGGTTCCTTCAAAATATTTATAACTGAGACCATTAGCCGAGTAAGCTGTGGAAGCAGTTACCTGGTTGCTCGGAGCTGAAACGTTGCCTGCAGCATCGAGCGCTTTCACATAGATGGTATAGGTAACATTGCTGTCCAGGTTGCTCAGTGTAAACGATGTGCTGTTGGTAGTGTAAGATTTTGCACCATTGAGATAGATCTCATATTTTGTTACACCTACGTTATCCGAAGAAGCAGTCCATTTCAGGTATGCATAATTGGTAGCAGTGGCCTGTACGGTAAATGCAGAAGGAGCTGTTGGTGCGATGGCGTCCAGCTCTGTGGCTACACCCGCTTCATTGGAAACAACTGCTGCGCCAAATGCGCTCACAGCACGTACGATATAATAATAGGTTGTATTCGAAGTCAGTCCCTGATCCAGGTAAGAGAGCACATCCGGACCGGTAATGTGCAGAAGCGTATAAGGTCCGCCTTCTGTCTGGCTCCTGTAAATTTCATAGCCTGTTTCATTCTGGCCTGCATTAGGGTTCTCACTCCAGTCAAGCTGAATGCTTGTGAGTGAAGTAGCCACTGCAGTGAGGTTCTTGGCAGGGTCGGGTTTGGGACTGCCGCCGGAAGCGATCACTTTGAAATTGGGAGAAGGCAATGTTCCGCAACCAAACTCTTCCACCACTTTCGCATAATAGGAACCGGAAGGCACGTTGATAGTGCGGCTGGTGCCGATCTGCTGGTTATTGGAAGCATTGAACCACTGATAACCGAAGTAACCATCAGGTTGTTGAAGCGTGGTGGTATTGCTGCCATCAGGAGCAGGCAGCACATTGCTCTTCAATCCGAGTATGCTGATGTTCGGAGTTTGCGTAACAGGTTTTGGAGCAATCACAGCAGGCTTGGGGCTCCACGCAGACCAGGGGCCTGTTGCAGTGCGTCTGAAACGAACGCGGTAAACACCAAAAGATTTTACTGTGATATTGTTTCCTTCATAAGAGATGATAGAAGAACCATTAACAATAGTATTGGTATTGTTCTCACGTTTGGCAATCAGGTTGCCATCTTTTTCCCACTCATATGAAGCAAAGCCCGGCGTAATACCCAGTTTGGTATTGATAGCCGAGTCCGGACAAAAATCGCTTCGCTGGAAGAACACCAGCGGATTGGCTTTATGCAGATCATTCATCCACGGAACGAAATCAGGTTCAGCCCAGTGTGGGTCCCATACGGAGTGACCGAGATTAGCGTAGCGGGTCCAGCGGATATCGCCACCGTTCAGTTTATTGATATTATATGAAGAAGTAGCGTAACCAATATTTGGGTTGGTGTCTTTATCACCGGTTGCAAACCAAACCGGGATATGAATGAATTGTTGCCAGTTCTGGTTTCCGTTACCTGCTGCTGAAGGAGCAACTTTTGCTACGCGCTGGGGATAAGCACAGGCAAAAGACCAGGTAGCGGCGCCACCGTTGGACAAACCGGTAGAAAGTAATCTGTCTACATCCACTCGAGCATATTTCACCAGGGAGTCCACCACGCGGAGCACGAGGTCATAATAGTATGAGTAAGGAGCAGTACCCCAGTCGGACCAGCAGTTGGCTCCCGAATATACCTGGGGATAGATCAGGAAGCCATCGAACTTTCCGCTGTTCACTTTGTCGAGAAATGACTTACCGCCGTGTACCAGTTGTCTTTCGTTGTTATAAAGACCACCGTTGGAATTACAGCCAGGCTCACCCGCACCGTGGAAGAACACCATCGCCGGATATTTCTTGGAGGCACTGTCCGGGTTGGTATAACTGGTAGGGAACTTCAAACGGAAACACATTTTAAGTCCGTTGGCTCCACCGACATTGATGAAGTATGCCTTGTATGCAGAAGCGTTGAAGCTTCCGCTTCCGGTGCTGACACCTGACGATGCCACGCTCACCCATTTCTGCAAACCTTCAATGTTGGGGTTAGGGTTGGTTGAGGTTCCCAATGCACTGCCCGAGTTCCAACGAACCTGGGCGTCATTCGGGTCAAATACATTCTGCGCATGTGCCACCGCAATGCATAACAATGTACTCATTGTGGAGAGAAGTAAAGCTTTCTTCATAAAAAAGCAGTTAAGCGTTATTTGTAAACGTTAATCTAATTGCTGTAAAAGCGGTTTGACAATGAGGATATGTTTTCCGGGACTTCGTTAAGTTAAAGACTCAGAAAGGCATATTGGAGGAGATATTGTGGTGGTTTTCTCGCAGAATAATGAGGTAATCACAAGCAAGGTAATCCGAGGGATATCTGGAAGAGAGGCTTTCGTAGTAGGGTCAAAAATAATATAATTTTCTAAAGTGCGAAATTAATTAACATGCAAACCTCCGACAATAACCACTTCCGGGTATTTTTTTCAATTATGTCAAATAATTGCTTTTTTTGCAGAACAGATTCATCTCTAAGCATCCATTCTGTACCAATTCATATCATGTGAAGGGCTATTCTTAACTATGATCCTGACAATTATCAATTTTATTTTCTGGTTCAGCATTGCGCTTATTTTCTATAGCTATGTGGGCTACGGCATCCTGGTCTGGATACTGGTCCGCATAAAAAAACTGTGGAAAAAACCTGCTCCCCTGTTTACAGATGAGGACTCGCTGCCACATGTTGCACTGGTGGTGGCTGCTTACAATGAGCAGGATTTCATAGAGAGGAAAATCGCTAACTCGTTGGAGTTAGATTATCCGGAACATAAGCTGGAACTGGTTTTCATCACGGATGGCTCCAACGACCTAACGCCAGATATTATACGAAAATACAATAAGATACAGTTGTTGCATCAACCGGAACGGCGTGGAAAAGTGGCTGCTATGAACCGTGCAATCCACCAGGTGAAAGCTCCCATTGTTGTGTTCTGCGATGCCAATACCCTGCTTAATAAAGAATGCATCCGCAATATCGTGCGGCATTATGCTGACCCCAAAGTAGGTGGAGTAGCCGGGGAAAAACGCATCTGGCAAAATACCGCAGACGCTGCTGCTGCTGCAGGGGAAGGACTGTACTGGAAATATGAAGGTGTGTTGAAAAAGCTGGACTCCGACCTCTACACCACCGTTGGAGCGGCTGGCGAACTGTTCTCCGTACGTCGTGAACTGTTCGAATCCGCGCCTGAGGGCACCATCATCGAAGACTTTGTGCAATCGCTGAAACTCTGTGTGAACGGGTATGTGCTGCGATACGAGCCCGATGCCTACGCAGCTGAAGCTCCTTCTGCATCCATTAAGGAAGAGATGAAAAGAAAGGTAAGGATCTGCGCCGGTGCATTCCAGGCGATGGTGCTGTTGAAAGACCTGTTCAATGTTTTCAAATATCCCGTAGTGTCTTTTCAATTCATTTCACACCGGATCCTGCGCTGGACGCTCTGTCCCATTGCCCTGATCACGTTGCTGATCAGTAATATTCTTATAGTTGTGATGGCACCTTCTCCATTTTTTACCCTGGTATTGATTTTGCAGGGGGCGTTCTACGTTACAGGAATCACGGGGTGGATATTCGCTTCAAGGAATATCAGATTGAAGGCTGTGTATGTTCCGTTCTATTTTCTTTTCATGAATATATCTGTGTTTATCGGGTTCAATCGTTTTATCCGCAATAAACAAACGGTATTGTGGGAAAAGGCCGCCAGGAGCCAATCCCACGCTTGATAATTATCAAATTCAATATACCACCAAAAGGGTATTTTTCATGTCAGGGTAAATATTGATTTTTGCTGGCGAATCGAAATATAATAATAGTTGATGCTTGGTTTATTGATTTTAGTTGTTACTTTTACCTCCGAAATGTAACCTCCCACCTGGTTCACTATCCTTTGGAGAGCAAGCTAATGAAGCTAATGCCAATTGAACGAAGCTTATACTCACTACCACGAATCCATTGAAATTCCTCACAGCTGATCGTCCGATCGGTTAATCCACATACCATCCTTAAAGCCATACCTTTTGAAGTACGGCTCTGCGCCTGTTCAGATATAACAACAGTAGTTTCCCAATACCTCTGTAAGCCGATTATCGTCCAAGCTTATGCCTTTTGAAAAATTGCGATTTTTTCAAACTTAATTTTTTCTGTTAATGAAAAATTTAATACTCGCAATTGACGACAGCAAGGCAATACGTTTTTTATTGCAAACTGTACTCGGAAAACATTACCAGGTTGTGACTGCACCAGACGGATGTTCTGCTATGTATTGGTTATCCAAAAGAAACCTTCCAGGCCTGATCATTCTCGACGCACAGCTTCCAGATATGCAAGATTGGGAAATGGTAGAACAATTATCCACGAGTGGTATTTACAAAGACATTCCCATGATTGTGCTTTCATCGCTTGACAAAGAGAAAGTAAAAGCCCAGTGTGAACAATACGGAGTTTCCGCATATTTCACAAAGCCCTTTAATCCCGTTGACCTGATGGACGTAGCGAATCGATTGCTTAATGGCCAAAAGACCCCTGCACGCGTTGCGCATGCAGAATAAGTATTGAGTAAGAAAATCAGGAAAAACTTAACCTTCAACCTTACTTTATGGAACTGACATTTTTACCCGGGGAAAAGACAGCAAGGAGGATTTACAAGCACTATTCCATTAATTCCAGCATTGCTGCCGAACAACCAACAGCCAGCAACACCAACAACAAGCTGGAGTTTTTTTACATAGGAAAGAAAGCGGCCAACATCGACAGTCTGATCCGGACATTCGAAAGCGGTTATGCTGCCGAATCGGTGAGCAATGCACGTTCCATGCTCAAACGACTGCTTCATCATTCCAAAAATATTTTCATTCCGGATGTGATCATCCTGGAAATTTCAGCGTCTACTGATTTCCGTGAACTGCAGCAATTCCTCGCCACTGACAGCCTCCTCAAAGGAGTGCCCGTTATTGCCGAAGTAAGCGGCCTCACTGAAGAAGTGATCAAACGCGCCAAGGAATGCCCCTTCATTGATGAGATCCTCGTACTGAACGAACAGAACAGGAGCTCTCTCATCCGCAAGATCGGCTTCCTCAAAAAAGTGAAACAGCAATTCCTCCTGGACAAAAGCTTTTCACTGGAAATGTCTTTACACGATCATAAAGACAGGCCCACTGTTATCAAAAGAAGTTTCGACATCATCGTTTCTTCTACCATCCTGCTGACTGTAAGCCCATTGCTGCTCCTGATCATGGCTGCCATCAGACTGGAATCCAGAGGCCCCATCTTCTATATTTCCAAAAGAGCAGGCCGCGGATACAAGATCTTCGATTTCTTTAAATTCCGCACCATGGAAGTTGGCGCCGACAAAAAAGTTGCCGCCATGAGCCATCTCAACCAGTACGATGCAGCACAGGAAGGTCCCGTATTCTTCAAAGTGGACAATGATCCACGTATCACACGCATCGGGAACCTCCTTCGCAAAACCAGCCTGGATGAACTTCCCCAGCTGCTCAATGTACTGAAAGGCGATATGAGCCTGGTAGGCAACAGACCCTTACCCTTATACGAAGCCGCTTCCCTCACAACCGATGAGTGGGCCAAAAGATTCATGGCGCCCGCGGGTATCACCGGCCTCTGGCAGGTGAAGAAAAGAGGTAAGAAAGATATGTCAGTGTCTGAAAGGATCGCGCTGGATTGTGATTACGCAGAACGCTACAGCTTCCTGTACGATATGTGGATCATGGCCAACACGCCCGCAGCATTGATGCAAAGTTCAAATGCGTAGCATTGCTTTATAGAGTGTAGCGGGGTCATGTACCCCGCTACTGCATTCTCAGGGTTCCATCCCTGCACCGAAACCCCACAAAAAGAAAGCTGATATGTCAACAGGGCAAGAGCCTTTCGTATCCATCATCACACTCAACTATAACCAGACCGCCGTTACCTGCGACTTCCTGGAATCGGCTAAGCGTTTGCGTTATTCCAACTACGAGATCCTCGTGTGTGATATGGATTCCGATGTTGACCCAACCGAACAGATCCTCGCTGGCAATTATCCCAATACCAGGCTCCTGCTCAGAAAAGAGAACCTTGGCTTCGCCGGTGGCAACAACTGGGGCATGAGACAGGCAGGAGGCGATTACTTCTTCATCGTGAACAATGATACAGAAATGACGCCTGACCTTATCCACCAGTTGCTCCAACCCTTTCAACAGGATGAATCCATCGGCGTTACCTGCCCCCGCATCATGTACTTCGACCAACCTAACGTTATACAATATGCGGGATTCAATCCCATGGGCAAACTCACCGGGCGCACCAGCAGTGTAGGCATCTGGGAAGAAGATAGAGGACAGTATAACCAATCCCGCCCCACCCATGGCGCTCACGGTTGTGCCATGATGGTGAAAAGGGAACTGACCGAACGCGTAGGCATGTTCCCCGAAAAATTCTTTCTCTACTACGAAGAATGGGACTGGAGCGCACGCATCCTCAAAGCAGGATACAAAATATGGTACACAGCTGATGCAAAGATCTATCACAAGGAATCGCTCAGCGTTGGAAAGGCCAACCCCATGAAAGTGTATTACCACACGCGCAACCGTATCCTTTACATGCGCCGGAATGCAGGCCCGTTGCAACTCCTGGCATTCAGCGCTTTCTTTGCATTCTTTACCTTACCCAAAAGCGTGATCGGGTTTGCCATCAAAAAACAATTCACGCACCTGAAATATTTTTTGAAAGGGGCCGTTTGGAACCTGTATTCATCCAGTTACTCTAAAACTTAGCATGTTACTCACGCTACTCCATATCGTTTTTGGGATACTTTTCGTGTATCTCGCCATCAATACCCTCTACTTCTTCACAGCAGCAGTGGCCGGCAAATTGTACCGTTCCCCGAAATATCTGCCGCATCCCGATAAGAAGAAGATCGCGGTGCTGATCCCTACTTATAAGGAAGACCATATCATCATCAATACCGTGAAGAAGGCGCTTGAACATGATTACCCTGCCGACCGCTTCACAATCTTTGTAGCGGCAGACCAGCTGCAGCCGGAAACCATTGCAGAACTGCTTACTTACCGCATCTGTCTAAAGGAAGTGCAATTCGAGATGAGCAGCAAGGCCCGCTCCCTCAATGCGCTGCTGAACCATGTTCCGGAGAATGAATACGAGATCGCTATCATCATCGATGCAGACAACATTATGATGCCCGGCACCCTGGAAAAGGTGAATGCCGCTTTCCACAAGGGTTTCAGGGCAGTACAGTGCCATCGCATTGCCAAAAACCGCAATACACCTGTAGCCGTGCTGGACGCCATGAGCGAAGAGATCAACAACCATATCTTCCGCCGCGGCCAACGGGCACTCGGCTTCAGCAGCAATACCATCGGATCCGGCATGGCCTTCGAGTTCAGCAAGCTCAAAGCCATCTACAATAAACCAGGCATCCTGGGCAATCCCGCCTGCGACCGTGAAGTGGATTTTGAAACGATGAAGGCAGATATCTGCATCGAATTCATCGATGATGCATATGTATTGGATGAGAAAGTGAGCAGCAAAGCGGTTTTTGAAAGACAACGCACGCGCTGGCTGGAATCGCAGATCATTCACCTGCGACTTTTCTTTGACAAAAATCAAGGACATCTCCCCAAGACAAAGGATTACTGGAATAAGCTTTTTGCCAACTTCGCACCTCCCCGACTGGTCTTCCTGATCAGTTACTGCTTCTTCTTTTTTCTCTTCCTGGTGGAGCTGATCAGTGGTACGCAATTCCTATTTCCACCCTATATCTGGTGGGCCGGATTGACCGCTTTATATTTTTTGACATTTGTCATATCCATTCCCGGGAACTTTTATTCCTGGAAAACACTGCGGGCTTTACTGCATATTCCACTATTGATGTGGAGTATTGTACGTGCAATTTTCCGCATGAAAGTGAGCAGAAAAGAGTTCCTTCATACCCCCAAAGCATATACGCAGGAATCGAACCATTAGCCCTGCAACTCAGGCGCATCAAGTGTTTCGTCAATATTAATTTTTTCCACATTAGGCATAGTTTATACCCACAGGTGTGAAATGGCCCTGGTTTTGCTGTTTCTTTGCAAGCTTACTACACCCACGCTCACCTCTGTACACTAGAAGAACTACGATTGATTTTTGTCAAATTCACCTGTCAAAAAACCGTGGCTCTGATGTATCGTATCATCGTATTATTTCGTTACTTGGTAAGGTTATTGTGTATGGATTGCCATGCAATTCCCTTTTCAAATCCATTATATCCTAATACCGAAAAATCACCTCTATGAAGAACTCTACACTGATGCGTAGGAAGCTGCTGTTGTTCCTTTCTCTCTTCATGTTTTTCCTTTCTGGTATTTCACAACAAAAGCAAAATTGGATTACTGCTAAAAACGGTAAGGAGATTGGCTTTTACGAATATGTTCCCACGAACTATTCCGCCAATCCTTCACTGAAGTATCCCGTTATCATCTTCCTGCATGGGCATGGAGAACGGGGCAATGGCCGGTCTGATCTGAAAAATGTTTTGTTGAGCGGCACGCCTCCGCGGTTGATTGCCGATGGAAATCCGATGACATTCACCTGGAATGGCAAAACGGAATCCTTCATAGTGATCAGCCCTCAGTTGAATTCAGAGTTCGGCTGGTGGCAGAACTGGTATGTGGATGAACTGCTCGCGTATGTTCAGAAGACCTATCGTGTGGATGAGAACCGCATCTTCCTCACCGGCCTGAGTATGGGCGGTGGCGGTACCTGGGCCTATGCCGGCGCTTCACTGGAGAATGCAAAAAAGTTCGCAGCCATCGGTGTTTCCTGTGGCGCCTGCACCAATATCGATCGCTGTAACCTCGCCAATGCCAATCTTCCTGTATGGGCATTCCATGCAAAAGACGATAAAAGCCCCGCTCCATTCAGTTGTACTGCCGGCACCATCGATGCTATCAATGCCTGCAAACCCGCCGTGGCACCATATTTCACAGCATGGGAAACCGGCGACCACTGGATATGGGGCCGCGTATATGATCCCGGACACAACGAGCAGGATCCCAACTTATACGAATGGTTCCTGGGACAAAATAAAAGTCTCCCTGTCAACAAACGCCCGGTGATCAATGCACCGGATGTTACCACCACCTCTTCCATTGCATCTGCCGTACTGGATGCTTCCAAATCAACAGACGCCGATGGAAAGATCGTCCGTTATTCATGGAGAAGAATATCCGGCCCGGGCGGAGGCACACTCAGTGCCGGCTTCTCGCTGGACGGGAAGATCACTGTCAACAGCCTGGTGGTTGAAGGCACCTATGTATATGAAGTGAAAGTGATCGATGATCGTGCCGACTGGACTGTAAAGAATATCACCGTGAATGTGGTGGCCGGCGCTCCCGGTACCAAGAAACCCATTGCAGATGCCGGTTCTGAGTTCACCGTTTTCTATCCCGCCACCAGCACACAACTCAATGGCAAAGGATCTTACGACCCAGATGGCACCATCACCAAATGGGCATGGAGCCAGGTGAGCGGCCCTACCACAGCGGGTTTCACCAATGGCGCCACTTCCACGCCAACTGTAACCAACCTTGCATTGGGCACTTATGTTTTCAAACTCATCGTTACCGATAATAATAATCTTACTGCGGAAGCACAGGTAACTGTAAAAGTGAGCCCGTCGAATGTATTGCCCGTTGCCAAAGCAGGGGCAGACATTCGTATCACTTTACCCAACAGCACCGCCACACTCGATGCCAGGGACTCTTATGATCCGGATGGCGAGATCAAAGCCTATGAATGGAGTTACGTGAGCGGTCCGTCACAATATAATATTGCCAGTGCAACAGCCATGACCACTACAGTGAGCGGACTTGTTGAAGGCACTTATGAATTCAAGCTGCGCGTTTGGGACAACTGGTACAATTCCACCAATGATACTGTGAAAGTGATCGTGAGCAAGGATCCCGCACCAGTGAACAATCCACCCGTGGCCAGCGCAGGTCCTGACCGCGAGATCACATTGCCCGTCAATTCCGCTTCACTCGATGGCAGCGCCACCCGCGACCCTGATAATAATATTACAAAGTATGAATGGACAAAGGTCAATGGTCCGGCTTCGCACAATTTCGCAACGGGTTCTTCCATTTCAACCATTGTGAATGATCTTACGGAAGGCACCTACGAATTCAAACTCACTGTTACAGATGCCGGTGGACTTAGTTCTTCAGACAATGTGGTGGTACGCGTGAACCCCAGACCCAATCAGGCTCCTGCAGCCAATGCCGGTCCTGACCGCGAGATCACTCTGCCAACACAAACAGCTTTGCTGGATGGTAGTTCCTCCAGCGATCCCGATAATAATATTTCGTCTTACGAATGGGTAAAGATCAGCGGCCCAAACGCACACACTTTCGCCAATGCTGCAGCAGCTTCCACCAATGTGAATGATCTCACGGAAGGCACTTACGAGTTTCAACTCACCGTAAAAGATGCAGCAGGCCTCAGCTCCTCAGATATCGTGGTGGTAAAAGTGAATGCCAAACCAATATATGCGCCCGTTGCCAATGCAGGCCCAGACCAGGAGATCACATTGCCTGTATCTGCTGTCCGTCTCGATGGCAGTGGCTCTACAGATGCAGATAATAATATTAAAACTTACAAATGGATCCAGGTAAGTGGTCCTGCTTCTCCAACCATTGTTAATGACGCAGCAGCCCAAACGGATGTAAAAGATCTCACTCAGGGCACCTACGAGTTCAGACTCACTGTTACGGATGCTGACGGACTGAGCTCTTCTGCTATCGTGACCGTGAAAGTGAATCCCAAACTAAATCAGTCTCCAGTGGCCAATGCCGGTGCCGACCGCAATATCACATTGCCTGCATCCGCCACCACACTGGATGGTAGCGCCTCTTCCGATCCAGATAATAATATTAAGACTTTTGCATGGTCATGGGTAAGCGGCCCTTCCACTTATCATATCGATAATCCTGCAAGCGCAAGCACTGACCTGAGCGGTCTCGTGGAAGGCAGTTATGTTTTCAAACTCACTGTTACTGATGAAGACGGACTGAGCTCCAGCGATGAGGTAAGAGTGATCGTTAATCCCGTACTGACGCCCGATAATCAGGCGCCCACAGCAGATGCAGGCAGTGATCAAAACATCACATTGCCCGCCGCCACCACACTGAATGGAAGTGGCAGTAAAGATGATGATGGCAGTATCGCCAGCTGGCTATGGGAATGGGTGAACGGACCATCGACCTACAATATCGTGAATAAGAATGCGGCCAGCACTACCCTCAATGGGCTCGTTGCTGGCACATATACATTCAGACTAACGGTTACCGACAATGGAGGTCTTACAGCTTCGGATGTGGTAACGATTGTGGTGAACCCCGATCCCAATCAGGCTCCGGTGGCCAATGCTGGCAATGATATTTCCATCACTTTGCCCACCAATTCAACAACACTCGACGGCAGCGCTTCTACCGATCCGGAAGGAAAAACGCTGACCTGGCTCTGGGAATGGGTTAATGGTCCTGCTACCTATACTATCGCCAATAAGAACACGGTCAGCACTTCGCTTACCGGTCTTATTGTTGGTACTTATACATTCAAGCTCACTGTTACCGATATTGGCGGACTGAAATCTGTGGATGAAATAAAAGTAGTGGTGAATCCCGATCCCAACAAACCACCGGTTGCCAATGCCGGAACCGATGTTACCATTACCCTGCCTGTTCAAACGGCCAGCCTGGATGGAAGTTTGTCTTCCGATCCTGAAGGCAAAACGCTCACTTATCTCTGGTCTTACGTGAGTGGTCCCAACTCCTATTCGTTTACAAGTACCAATACTGCAAAGACCACTTTGAATGGACTGGTGGAAGGAACCTATGAATTCAGACTGCTTGTGAAAGATCCCGGTGGATTGAGTTCAAGCGATATCGTGAAAGTGATCGTTAAACCTGTGCCTCCCAATCAACTGCCCATTGCCAATGCCGGCGCGGATTTCAGCGTTACCTTACCCAACCCTGCAATCCAGTTGAATGGCGGTTCATCAACCGATAACGATGGTACCATCACTGCCTGGAAGTGGAATCTCATCAAAGGGCCCAATGTGGCAACCATCACAAACAGCACCACCAAGCTGGCTACAGTAACCGGTGTGATTGCAGGTACATATCAGTTTGAACTGGTGGTCACTGATAACAGGGCTGGTATCGATAAGGACACAGTGAACGTGATTGTGAACAATCCGCCGAACCAGGCGCCAACTGCCAATGCCGGAACAGACATCACAATCACCCTGCCTGTTTCCACTACAACCCTCAATGGAAGCGGCTCAACCGATCCTGAGAACAAACCGCTCGCTTATCTCTGGACTTATGTGAGTGGTCCTACGCCATATTCTTTCGCTACGCCAGCTGCTGCAAAAACAGTGGTGAACGGATTGGCAGAAGGAACATACCAGTTCCAGCTGCAGGTGACCGATGAAGGCGGCCTCATTTCAAAAGACATTGTAAAAGTAACAGTGAAGCAGGCTGTGAATAAATTACCGCTCGCCAATGCAGGTACAGACTTCACGGTAACGCTGCCTGCACCTTTGATACAACTCAATGGCAGCGCATCTTCCGACCAGGACGGCGAGATCACTACCTGGAAATGGAGCCGCATCAGCGGGCCCGGAACCGTTACCATCAACAATGCACAAACCAAGGTGGCCAATGTTCTTGGTGCATTAGTTGGTGTGCATGCCTTTGAGCTGGTTGTTACAGACAACAGGGGAGGTATCGACAAAGACACCGTGAAGGTTACAGTGATCAATGCACCCAACAAAGCTCCTGTGGCAATGGCTGGCAAGGACACTACCATTGCAGTGCCTGCCAATACAGCGATACTCGATGGTACAGCTTCCTTTGATCCTGATGGCGTGATCACTTCGGCCAGATGGATCCAGATCGAAGGGCCGGGGGAAGCGATTCTTTCAACACCCGGCAGCGTTGCCACTACCGTTTCCGGCCTGACAACCGGCGTGTATCTGTTTGAGCTGGTGGTAACAGATAATAAGGGAGCAACAGGTAAAGACACTATCAAAGTGGCTGTGGTAAACAATTTCAAGTATACAGAAGAACTGGCGCTCTACCCTAACCCAACCAGGGGGCAGATGAAGATCCGTTGTATCAGCGATACTGAAGGAGATGCCATCGCCTCCATTATAGACATGAACGGGCATGTGGTGAAGAGTTTCCTGATACCGAGGTCCCAGTCTGTAGTGATCCAGGAAGTATCCGTTGTTTACCTGGCGCCGGGCGTATATTATTTACACCTGAATCTTGCCAATAAGAAGAAGATGGTTAGTAAATTTGTGAAGCAATAGACGAAACAGTTTAAAAGCGCTCCGGAACAGCTATCTTGCAGGAGCATTGAAATAGAGATCACCCGCCGGGAGGCGAGCGATTGGTATCACTCGATAAATGTGAAGGATTTACTCAGCAGTGCCACCAGTCGCTCTCCTTTTTCGCGGGTGATTTTTTGATTTAAGACAAATAGTGAAGCGCGTCAAAAATCAACTACATTGTCTGCAAAGTTTTGTTTCTAATTTTTTACTGCGAACAATTGCACTACACGAATGCTTTCTTGCCTACCAATTATGCCTGATTTTTTGTTGTCTTCGCAAACCCTTGCCTGTACTGACTTTTACGATTCGAAAAAAAACTTTTTTTGCTAACACGTTCGCTTACTTGCATTCAGGGCGTTTACTTGTAATAACTGCATGCTGTTTTACTCAACCGTGGTAAAAATGTTGCTGAGCTTACACATCTTGGTATAGTAATTGCGCACTTTTGAGACTGAAAATCTTTCCCTATTTAAGCCCGGTTAGTCCGAACAGTAAAAGTCGTTTTAGCTCCCGCCTTGAAGTGCCTTGGGGATGATGTGACCTTTATAAGAAACCGGTTTTGCCCATACTCCTTATCTATTCGAATTTTTACAGGTCTGCAAAGCGATAGCATGAAATGCTTGAAAGCATTGCTGCTATTGACTATGATCATTGCAAAATGATCGTACCAGGAAACTATTTTTTTTTACGGGAAACACTTTTAATTTTCTATGAGAAACTTTTTACTCTGTCTGCTGGGCATCCTGATTACGATGTCCGCTGCAGCACAACACGAGCCCAAGGGTATCACAGCGAAGAATGGCGAGTACATTGGGTTCTACCAATTCTTACCTCCTGATTACAACAAGGACACCAAGACGCACCCACTGATCATCTTCCTCCATGGTGCGGGAGAAAAAGGTGATGGCACCACACAACTCAAGAATGCCTGCTGGAACGGGCTTCCACGCGAGATCGACGAAGGCAGCACCATGACCTTCACCTGGAATGGCAAAACCGAATCCTTCATTGTGCTCACGCCGCAGCTGAATTCAAAATACGGCTGGTGGCAGAACTGGTATGTAGATGATCTGATCGATTACGCTACCAAAAACCTTCGCATCGATCCAAACCGCATTATCCTTACAGGATTGAGCATGGGCGGCGGTGGCACCTGGCAATACGCAGGTACATCACTCGCCAACGCCAAAAAGCTCGCTGCCATCGGCATTTCCTGCGGCGCCTGTACCAATGCCACCTGGTCTAACATGACCAATGCAAACCTCCCCATCTGGGCTTTCCACGCGGAAGATGACAAGAGCTCTGCTCCTGCTACCTGTACCAAGGGTGCTATCCAGTCGATCAACGCCCTCAATCCTGCCGTGAAGCCCTACTTCACACTCTGGCCAAACGGAGATCACTGGATCTGGACACGCGTGTACAATACCAAATATGAATACAACAATCCCAATATTTACGAATGGTTCCTGGCGCAGAACAAGAGCCTGCCCGTGAACGTTCGTCCCGTTGCCAATGCAGGCGGCAATCAATCCATCACTACCGGCACTGCCCAGGTAACCCTCAATGCAGGAGCTTCCACCGATAAGGATGGCAAGCTGCTCCGCTTCATCTGGAGTAAAGTATCAGGGCCATCCTTCGGCACTATCAGTACGCCAGTTTCTACCAATGGTGTTACTACTGTTACCAACCTCACACAGGCTGGTACTTATGTATATGAAGTGAAAGTGGTGGATGATCGTGCAGACTGGACCACCGCGCAGGTAACCATCACCGTTACAGACGGCCCTGCCGGCGGTAACCAAAATCCTGTTGCGCGTGCCGGAAACGATATCACCATCAAGGCTCCGGCCAACAGCATTACACTCAACGGCTCCACTTCTTCCGATCCCGATGGCAGCATCACTGCTTACAACTGGACTAAAGTTAGTGGCCCCGCAGCCGGTACTATCGCAGCACCCAACAGCGCATCCACTGCTGTGAGCGGTCTTACTGAAGGCATATATGTATTCAGACTGAAAGTGACCGATAATAAAGGAGCTACCGCTACAGATGATATTACTGTAACAGTGAGCAAGGCAGACGACAAGCCAACAGCCTGGATCGTTGATGCCGGTGCAGACAGGACCATCACGCTGCCCGCCAACAGTGCAACGCTGGACGGATCCAACTCCAGTGATCCTGCCGGACCATTGCAGCAGTTTGAATGGGTGAAGATCAGCGGACCTGCACAATTCACGATCGCCAACAGCAAAGTGCAATCCACCACTGTGAGCAATCTTGCTGCAGGAACATACGGATTCAAATTCACTGCCTGGAGCAATTCATGGCAACCGAAATCAGATACAGTCTATATTACTGTGAAAGACGCACCGGTAACATCTCCTGATAAACCCGTGGTTGCAAACGCTGGTGCCGACGTCACTATTACCCTGCCAACCAACAGCACCACGCTGAACGGATCTGCCTCCGTGAATCCAACGGGCAACGTGATCAAGCAGTACCAATGGAGAAAGCTTACAGGTCCTACGCAGTACACCATTGCCAATCCAAAGGCTGCTGTTACTGCCGTGAACAACCTGGCGGCAGGTAGCTATACCTTTGAACTGATGGTGTGGAACCACAACTGGGAACCACGTGCAGACACGGTGAAGGTTACGGTGAACCAGGGTAGCGGTGGCAATCCGGGCACTGGTGATGTAGTGAAAGCCAATGCAGGCGCAGATATTACCATTGCAACACCAGCCAGCACGGCTACGTTGAATGGCTCTGCCTCTTCAGATCCGGCCGGTGTGATCAAGGAATACAAATGGAGAAAGATCAGCGGACCTGCTTCTTCCACCATCGTTAACCCTGCTGCTCCTGTTACATCGGTAACCGGACTTACTGCCGGCGTTTATGCATTCGAGTTAATGGTATGGGGCCATAACTGGGTGCCACGTGCAGATACAGTACAGGTGATCGTAAGATCTTCCACCGGTAATACAGGTGATGCAAAAGCAGGCCTGGCCAATGCCGGTCCGGATATCGCTATCACACTGCCGGCCAACAGCGCATCACTGAACGGATCTGCCTCCAAAGACCCGCTGGGTCAGATCAGGGAATACAAATGGAGAAAGATCAGTGGACCTTCACAATTCTCCATCGGCAATCCTGCTGCTGTGATCACGCCCATCTCCAATCTGGTGGAAGGCATCTACAGCTTCGAGCTGATGGTATGGGGCAAGGACTGGGTTCCCCGCGCAGATACAGTACTGGTGATCGTTTCATCTGTTGCAAAAACTGCTGTGCAATCTGTGAACACAGAAACACAATTGATGGCAGTTGCTGCTGAAGTGAAAGAAACCGGCGCCACCGCTGATAAACTGAAAGTATATCCGAATCCTGCTGTGAGCATGATCAATGTGGAAACTACCAGCAAAGAGAGCGGCAACGCGCAGCTGAAGATCTACAATTCCAGCGGCAGTCTGATCCGCAGGATCAGCTTCCAGCAACAACAATCTGTTCAGGTACAACAGGTACCAGTAAGCGACCTGAAGCCAGGCGTGTACAATGTGGAAATCCTGATCAATAATAAAACCACTTTGGTGAGCAGATTTATAAAACAATAAGTATCTTTCCGCATATCCTGTAAAAGATCACGAGGGTGCACCCGATAAGGCTGCACCCTTTCTTTATGCCCGCTGTTTTCTGTAAATGATAAAGCCCGCTACCGGCGGGCCTTTCAGAGGAATATCGAATCAGCTATGATAAGATGGGATGCGGCTTGAACTCCCTCGTCTGATCAAACAGATAACGGTAAGTGGTAAGCGTTCTGCTGGGCCAGGTCTCTCCCATTCTTTTGGCAACGTTGATCATCTTGGGATTGAAGTCGCCAATCCATTGCATTTCGTAATGTTCATACTCATATTGTTTCAGCAGGATACCTGCTTCGATGATCATGTAGGCATCCAGTCCCAGGCCCTGGTATTCCGGGATCACGCCGAAAACCAGTCCCACCATTTTCCTGCTCGGCTTGTTCTTCATCAGCCATAGCAATTTGAGTTTGTGCCACCAGTTGAATTGTCCATTCAGGAATTTGAACCATTGGTTGAGATCGGGCAGGTTGATGAAGATCGAAACCGGTTGATCATTATGATAAACGAACCAGGCGATCTTTTCATCCAATACCGGTTTCATGGTTTCGAAGAGACGCAGCACTTGTTGCGGCGTCAATTCTTTTTGCCCTTCATGACCGGCCCATGCCTTGTTATAGACGATGGAAAAATCGGCTGCATATTTTTCCAGCTGGCTCTTGTTGATGGTGACCATCTTGTAGCTGGGATCATTGGCAATTGCTGCATGCCGGTTCCAGAGCTTCTTGTGAAAGGGGCCATGGATCGACATTCCGAAGCAGAGCTGATTATAAAAAGGTCGAAAGCCGTAATTCTCGAAGAGCTCCCTGTAATAAGGCTGATTATAGTTCATGCAGTAGAGCGGCTCGTTGAAGCCTTTCACAACCAGGCCCCACCAGCGATCGCGCTCGCCGAAATTGATAGGTCCGTCCATCGCTTCCATTCCGCGCTGCAGCAGCCAGTGACGGCTCACATCGAAAAGCATATCTGCTGCCTGCTGGTTGTTGATGCAATCGAAAAAGCCTATACCGCCAACAGGACCTTCATCTTCTTTATTATGATACTTCCTGTTTACAAATGCAGCGATACGTCCGATCAGTTTGCCTTCATCGTTCTGAAGCACCCATCTGGCCACTTCGCCAAAGCCAAACGCTTTGTTCCGCTTCGGATCAAACACTTCCTCCACATCCTTGTCCAGGGGACGTATATAACTGGGATCATTTTTATTGATCTCTACGTTCACCTGGATAAATGCGGATGCCGTTGCAGAATCTTTAACTTCTATGAGTTGCATCGAACTTTATTATACGATAGTTACCAATTTACAAGGGTACAAAAAAATTGATAAGCGCAAACTACTTTTCTGATCATTAACCAACCGAACCTTTTGTGAATCCGGCACATATGGGTGAAAACGGGTGTCGGGCAGCCTTTTTATGCAGCCAGTACACATTATACAATATGTTCATACTATGATAATTAGGTATTTCCTTCCGAATCCCACATTATTTCCCGTTTCTTATTTCATAATTCTCTTCACAGCCCTTACCTTTGCGGCCAAATTAAAACGCTCTCTTAAACATCTTATATGGCAAACGTTGGAAAGATCAAGCAGATCATCGGCGCGGTAGTGGATGTGCAGTTTGATGGAAAACTCCCTGAAATCTATAACGCACTTGAACTGAAAAAACAAAATGGTGAAATCCTGGTACTGGAAGCTCAGCAGCACCTCGGTGAGGACAGCGTACGCTGTATCGCTATGGACGGTACTGAGGGTCTGGTTCGCGGACTGGAAGTAGTAGACACCGGCGCGGCTATCACTATGCCTTCCGGCGAGGCTATCAAAGGCCGTCTTTTCAACGTAACCGGAGATCCTATCGACGGATTGCCAGCCGTATCCAAACAAGGTGGCCGCCCCATTCACGCTAAACCACCTGCGTTTGAGAACCTCTCTACCGCTACGGAAGTTCTCTTCACTGGTATCAAAGTGATCGACCTGATCGAGCCTTATGCAAAAGGTGGTAAGATCGGTCTCTTCGGTGGTGCCGGTGTAGGTAAAACCGTATTGATCCAGGAGCTGATCAACAACATCGCCAAAGCCTACTCCGGTGTATCCGTGTTTGCAGGTGTAGGTGAAAGAACACGTGAGGGTAATGACCTGATGCGTGAGATGATCGAAGCAGGTATCATGAAATACGGCGAAGAGTTCAAACACTCCATGGAAAATGGTGGTTGGGACCTGAGCAAGGTAGACATGAAAGAACTGGCTGACTCAAAAGCAACCTTCGTATTCGGACAGATGAACGAGCCCCCAGGTGCGCGTGCACGTGTGGCCCTCTCTGGTCTGACTATCGCAGAATACTATCGTGATGGAGATGGACAAGGCAAAGGCCGTGACATCCTCTTCTTCGTAGACAATATCTTCCGTTTCACTCAGGCCGGTTCTGAAGTATCAGCCCTCCTCGGTCGTATGCCTTCAGCGGTAGGTTACCAACCTACACTCGCAACCGAAATGGGTCTGATGCAAGAGCGCATCACTTCTACCAAGAACGGTTCAATCACTTCCGTACAGGCGGTTTACGTACCTGCGGATGACTTGACTGACCCCGCTCCTGCTACCACCTTCGCCCACCTGGATGCAACAACTGTATTGAGCCGTAAGATCGCTGACCTTGGTATCTACCCTGCGGTTGACCCGCTGGATTCCACCAGCCGTATCCTTACCGTTCAGATCGTTGGTGAAGCTCACTACAATTGCGCTGACCGCGTAAAACTGATCCTCCAGCGCTATAAAGAACTGCAGGATATTATCGCGATCCTCGGTCTGGATGAATTGAGCGACGAAGACAAACAAACCGTATCACGCGCCCGTAAAGTACAGCGTTTCCTGTCTCAGCCTTTCCACGTGGCCGAGCAGTTCACTGGTCTGAAAGGTGTACTCGTTCCCATCGAAGAAACCATCCGTGGTTTCAATATGATCATGGACGGTGAAGTAGACGAATATCCTGAAGCAGCCTTCAACCTCGTAGGTACCATCGATGATGCTATCGAAAAAGGTAAAAAACTGCTGGCTCAGGCTCACGGATAATTTGTCACAACATTTTAATCAATTATGAACTTAGAGATATTAACACCGGAACGCAAACTCTTCAGCGGAGATGTTTATGGCGTGCAACTGCCCGGCATCAGCGGATTGTTTGAAGTGCTCGATAAACACGCTCCCCTCGTTTCTGCTCTCAAGGCAGGAAAGATGAAGGTGCTGAAAGACAAATCCAATCACGTTGTCTTTTATGATATCCAGGGCGGTTTTGTGGAAGTACTCAACAACAAAGTGACTGTTCTGGTGGAAGGCGCTGAAGAATCAGCCAAATAAGCAAGATACCGGTTCATCCCGGTTCAGACAGATATTGGGAAACCCTCGCTAAGCGGGGGTTTTTCTTTGCAGAAAGATGGTCAGAAAATCAGCAGAATTAAAGACAATTTGGCCTGATCACGGCACTGGCAAAGTAATTGCCCAACTTAGGTTTGCCGATAAAATCGCGTATTTTTACCGTTTCGGCGCAGGAGCAACTGGCAGAGCCGCAATTCCTTGCGCCGGTCGGCCATTTTTACAGCATAAAGGCATTTTAAAACAGGAAAGCTATGACAGAAAAAGATCCGATTTTGGACGATAACGGCCAGGATGCCAGCATTCCCGACTTCAACACAGAAGACACCAATGAAGGCACTTCAGAAGTTGAAAAACTGCAGCAGGAAGTAGGTGAATTGAAAGACAAGTACATCCGCCAGGCAGCCGAATTCGACAATTTCAGAAGAAGGACCTCCAGGGAAAAACTTGAACTGATCCAAACAGCCGGCAAAGATGTGATCGTGTCGCTCCTTGATGTACTTGATGACTGCGACCGGGCTGAGAAAACACTGGAGACGCAGGAAGACAATCCCGCTATCCGTGAAGGCGTACAACTGGTATTTGCCAAATTACGCAGTACACTTGCTGCAAAGGGCCTTAAACCTATGCAGACCATCGGAACCGAATTTAACCCCGAATTCCACGAAGCCATAACTGAAATCCCCGCCCCCACTCCTGAACTCGCAGGAAAAGTGGTGGACGAAGTGACCAGGGGCTATTACCTGAATGATAAGATCATCCGGTTTGCAAAAGTGGTTGTAGGAAAATAATACCCCATTGGTTTTCTATGAAAAGAGACTATTACGAAATACTGGGCGTATCCAAAGGGGCCTCCCAGGATGAGATCAAGAAGGCCTACCGGAAAGTGGCCATGCAATTTCACCCTGACCGGAACCCCGGCGATAAAGCCGCTGAGGAAAAGTTCAAGGAAGCCGCTGAAGCCTACGAAGTCCTGAGCGATCAGGATAAGCGTTCCCAGTACGACCGCTTTGGTCATGCCGGCGTGAACGGCAATGGACGCGGATTCGGTGGCGGCCAGAACATGGACGATATCTTCAGTCAGTTCGGCGATATTTTCGGCGACGATATTTTCGGGAATTTCTTCGGCGGCGGTGGCGGCGGAAGAAGAGGCGGCCAGCGTCAGCGCGGCGTTCGAGGCAGCAATCTCCGCATCAAGCTCAAGCTCACTTACGAAGAGATCGCCAAAGGTGTGAACAAGCAGATCAAAGTAAAGAAATACGTTGTCTGCAGCACCTGTAGCGGTTCCGGAGCCAAAGACAAGAACAGTACCCAAACCTGCGGCACCTGCGGCGGAAGCGGCCAGGTTCGCAAGGTTACCAATACCTTCCTCGGACAGATGCAGACCGTGACCACCTGCCCTACCTGTAACGGTGAAGGACATGTGATCACCGCCAAATGCGGAAGCTGTAAAGGTGAAGGAAGGGTGTACGGCGAAGAAACAGTCAGCATCGATATCCCTGCAGGCGTTATGGAAGGCATGCAGCTCAGCGTTGGTGGCAAAGGCAATGCCGGCGAACGCGGCGGCCCTCCCGGCGATCTGATCATCCTCATCGAAGAGGAACAACACAAGGAACTGCACCGCGATGGTCTCAATGTAGCTTACGAGCTTCATATCTCCTTCCCGGACGCCGCATTCGGCACCAACGTGGAAGTGCCCACCATCGATGGACGCGCCAAGATCAAGATCCCTGCCGGCACTCAGAGCGGCAAGATCTTCCGCCTCAAAGGCAAAGGATTCCCCGCTGTGAACAGCTACGAAAAAGGCGACCAGCTCATCTATGTGAATGTGTGGACACCACAACACCTCACATCAGAAGAAAAAGCAATGCTGGAGAAGTTGAGTCAATCACCCAATTTCCAGCCACAGCCGGATAAGACCGATAAGAATTTCTTTGATAAAGTAAGAGAGATGTTCTCCTGATAAGAGTACAATATCGAAATATGGAGAAGCGGTTATACATACAGTATAGCCGCTTTTTTTATTCCTTATTTTTCCGCTTCCTCATCTTCCCATAGATCTTCTTCGCTTTCTGCACCATCGAAATAAATTCCTCCTGCATATAATCTCCCTTGCGGTGCGCTTCATCCGCCATGATGATCACATCGTTCCAGCCAAACTGATGAGAAAATTTCGATTGTTTCAGCAAAGAAGCAAACATCACTACCGAGGTAGCGAACTGATAACATTTGGGCAGTTCAGTGAACCCGGAATAGTTGGCCTCTACCTGGTATTCGGTTATTCGTCGCAGTGATTCATTGGGCTTCCTGAAATTGATACTGAGGTTTGCCACCGGTTCATCCGTTGGATAGGCATCAGACCCCGCGGGCCTTACCGGTTCGATCTCGAACAATACCAGTAGCGAATGGCCCGGCCCTACTTCTCCCCCTTCCACTTCATTGAGGGAGTCCGCCAATGCCTTTGCCTTGTTATCGAAACCGATCAGCCTGTATTCGCGTACCACCGATGAATTGAAACGGATATTGAGATAGGCATCATCGGCCACCGTGAACAATGTTTGTGTAAGCTCATGCACCAATACCTTCTCTGCTTCATGTTCGTTATCGAGGTAAGCGAAATTGCCATTGCCTTTCTTGGCCAGCACTTCCAGCTTGGAGTCTTTATAATTGCCCATGCCCACACCCAGACAGGTCAGATAGATACCGGATTCCTGGTGCTGGGTGATCAGTTTCTCCAACTCATCCTCACTGCTTTGCCCTACGTTGAAATCCCCGTCAGTAGCCAGTATCACGCGGTTGTTACCTCCTTTGATGAACTGGCTTTTCGCCAGTCTGTACGCAGTTCTGATTCCGGATTCGCCGGGTGTTGAACCTCCGGGATACAGTTCCTCTATCGATTTCCTGATCTTCGCCTTGTCTGCGCCACTGGTGGGCGTCAGCCACACACCTACCGTACTTCCATAAACGACAATCGACACTGTATCTGTATTGCGTAGATTATCTACCAGCAATTTGAAGGAAGACTTCAACAATGGCAAACGATTGGGCATATCCATCGAGCCGGATACATCCACCAGGAAAACGAGATTGGAAGGAGGGATCTCCGAGCTGTCTATTTTTCGCGAAGCGATATTCAGATACAACAATTGATGCTGCGCATTCCACGGACAATCGGAGATGTATGACCGAAAACCGAAGATACTGTCCCTGGCCAGCGGCGATGCATCGAAATTGAAATAATTCAGCAGTTCCTCCGTTCGCACAGCATCGGGAGGAACCGTGGTCTGCATATTGAGAAAGCGACGGATATTGCTGTAGGCAGCGCGGTCAGCGTGAATAGCAAAACCCGTTTCCGGATATTTTCTTGCCTGCACAAATTCATTCTCCACCAGGGTACTGTAGGTTTCCCCGCTGAACAGGTGTTTCTTTCTTTCTTCAGGTTGCATATTCCGCGTCAGGCTCACCAGCTTGTTGCGCTGCAGGTGTGCTGCGGAATACAGCATTTTGAGGGAAATGATATGATAACGGCCTGCTTCAACTTTGATGGCCAGATCCTGGTAACCATCCAGTGAAATGAACAATGAATCCGTTTCTTTGGAACTGACGATACCGAAGGCGCCTTTCACACCGGAGTAATAGAGCAGGTTGCTGGATTGCAATTTCAATTTCGCATTGGACAAAACATTGCCTTTCTCGTCTCTGATCTCACCGCGCAGGTAGTATTGTGCGGAAGCAGTGGCAAACATCAGGGTAAACAGCAGTATTGCACAAGCAATTCTCAACAGGTAATTTTGGGTTGAAAAATACCATATACTTTGGTTTCCTGCAAGTGTACGGAAGGCGGAATCTTATTCTGCGAGCTTGTAAATCTCCGGGATATTTCTTCCCAGTCCATCATAATCAAGGCCGTAGCCCACTACAAACTTGTTGGGAATAGCAAATCCGATGTAATCGATGGGGATTGGAAAAACAGTGGCCTCAGGCTTGTGAAGCAAAGCTACGATCTTTAAGGAAGATGGCTGCTGGTGATGTAACTGGGGAAGGAATTCGCTCAGGGTTTTGCCGGTATCCACAATATCTTCGATCACCACCACATCCCTTTCGAATATATCTGTATCGAGACCAATTGCGGTGAGCACCTGGCCTGTAGAACGTGTACCCTTATACGAAGCCAGCTTGATGAAGCAAACTTCCACATCAACCGAAAGCTCCTTGAACAGGTCTGCGGCAAAAATGAATGAGCCATTGAGGATCGCAATGAATACCGGTCGTTTGCCTGCATAATCCCTGTTCAGGTCTGCCGCAATTTCACGGATACGATTTTTGATCACATCAGCAGTCAGGTATGGTTCAAATGACTTATCATGTACACGGATGATGCTCATAGAATCAGTTATTGATAAATGACAAGCGATTGGCCGATCTTCAGATCAACACCCTGGAGTCTGTTCCACTCCTGGATCTTTTCAACGGTTACATTGTATTTCTTAGCTATGCTGTACAGTGTTTCTTTGGTTTGCACCACATGTGTGAACATATTGGTCATGGCGGGCCTGCTGTCTACCGTAGTTCTCACCACTGCAGCAAGCGCTGGTTCTGTTGCCAGCCTTGGCCTTGCAGGAGCAGAGGAGCGCAGGTAGATACGTTCGCCGATGCCGGGCACATCATCTTGTTTCAGGTGATTGTATTTGAGCATGGCCTCGAAGCGGATGCCTTCTGTTTGACAAATATCGTAGAGGGTTTCACCTTCCTGCACCACATGCACTTCGCCAACTCCGGTCTTTCTTTTGCGTTGCAGATAAAGCAGCTGATCTTCAGTGATCACATCTTCCTTTTCCATATCGTTGAAGTCGAGCAGGCGGCGGAGGGAGATATCATATTGTCTGGCAACGGCCAGTAAGGAAGTACCGCTCTTTGCATAGATAACGCGGGTATCGTTGATCTTGAATTCTCCTTCAGGATAGAAAAGTTCAACGGGAGCAAGTGCTATGGCTGGCCTGGTTTCCACCATAACGGCAGGCACCATTTCCACAGCCACAGGTTCACCGATCTCAGGCTTGTTGCTGGCCAGGATCACATCAGGTCTTTTCAATCTGCCCAATGCGATCAGCGAATAGTCCTGCAGGTTATAGTCTTCGATCAGTTTGATGAGGAGTTGTGAATATTTGATATTGGTGGCATAGCCGGCTTGTTTGAGTCCGTATGCCCAGCCTTTGTAATCTGTGGGATCGAGTTGGAAAAGGAAAGCGTAGCGGGAGCTGTTCTTGAGAAAATTGGAATGATCCAGGTAGGAATCATTGGCGCTGGAATAGGATCGGAAGCATTCCCCACGGGCATCATCATCATGATATACTTTCTTACCCTGCCAGGTGTTCTTACACTTGATGCCGAAATGGTTGTTGGACTTCATCACCAGCACACTTTTCCCGGCCATGGTCTCATGAATGCCCTGCGCCAGTTTGATGGAAGCGGGTACACCGGTCCTCACCATTTCCTGGATGGCCATCTCCTTGTAGGTGTCGATATAATTCAGGATGTCAGCGCTCTTCTGAGCCTTTACACAAAGTGTTGCCAGTAACGGCAATACAATCAATAAGCGTTTCAGCATTCCTTTTTATTTTTTACGGATCATGAGTAAACCATCTCTAATGGTGAGCAATACCTGCTCCACTCTTTCATCCTGCAGAACCATCTCGTTGAAGCTCTGCATGGCTTTGCCATTCTTTGTTGTTACCGGCTCTTCCAGAACCTGTCCATGGAAAAGGACATTATCGGCCAGTATCACGCCACCAGGTCTTACAGAAGGCAAAACCAGGTTGAAATATTCCATGTAGGAAACCTTATCTGCATCGATGAACACAAGGTCCCAGGTTTCCTGCAGGGTGGGTATGATCTGTAACGCATTCCCAACGTGCAAAATTATCTTTTCACGGTCAATTGACCTATTGAAATTTGCCTGGGATACAGCTCCATCGGCCTCTCTGAGCTCAATTGTGTGCAATAAGCCGTCTTTTAACAAGCCTTTTGCAAGGCAGAGGGCGCTGTAACCGGTAAAAGTGCCGATCTCCAGGATGCGGCGCGGTTGCAACATTTGGCTTATCATGCTCAGGAATTGCCCCTGCACATGACCACTCAACATATGCGGTTGTGCATGCGAAGCATAAGTTTCCGCATTGATGCCACGCAACAGTTCATCTTCAGGAGAAGTATATTTTGCTGCGTATTCTTCTACAATGGCTGGTATCAGTTCCACAGTTGCTGTTTCTACAAAGATAATCTTTGTACTTTTACGCAAATCGCTTGCTTTGGATACCGGCCTCGAAAATCTCCGCACCCAACGGTGGGTTGTAACCGTTGCTGTGATATTATTCCTGTTGAAAATCGTTGCGTACTTCCTTACGCACTCTGTTGCCATTCTCACGGATGCACTCGAGAGTACCGTGAATGTGATAGCAGGCTTTATCGGGCTTTATAGTTTGTATGTAGCTGCCAAACCAAGGGATGAGGACCATCCTTACGGTCATGGTAAAGCGGAGTTTTTGTCTGCCGCCGTGGAAGGCACACTGATCCTGATCGCTGGACTGATCATCATTTACGAATCAGTTGTGAGTTTCATTCATCCCCGCGAACTGGCAAAACTCGACAGTGGAATCATACTCGTTGCCATCACCGCCCTCATCAATTTTGTAGTGGGCAGCATCAGTATCAAAAAAGGAAAAAGGAACAATTCACTCGCGCTTGTTGCCAGTGGCAAACATTTGCAATCAGATACCTGGTCAACACTTGCCATCATTATCGGACTGATCCTGATCAGGTTCACGGGATTGGTCTGGCTGGATAGCGTAATGGCAATTCTGATGGCATTGTTCATTATGTTTACCGGTTATGGTATTCTTCGCAAATCACTTGCAGGAATAATGGACGAAGCCGATAAGGAATTACTGCAAAAAATGGTGGAAGTACTCAATGCCAACCGCCGCACCAATTGGATAGACCTGCACAATCTTCGAGTGATCAAGTACGGTGGACAGCTACATATCGATTGCCATCTTACTGTTCCCTGGTATTTCAATGTAAATGAAGCGCACCAGGAAGTGGATGAGCTTACAAACCTGATCCGGCGCGAGTTTGGGGATAGTATCGAGATGGCCGTGCATGTTGATGGATGCATGGATTTCAGTTGCAGTATCTGTCAGCGATTTGAATGCACGGTGAGGCAACACGAGTTTGTTGCAAGAGTGCAATGGGATCTGAAGAATTTGCTGAGCGACAGGAAGCATTCGCTGGAAGTCCTTTAGTTTCAACATAATCTGCCAATTTACATATGCCTGGTCATATGGGAATATCCAGGAAAGTCATAGAAATAGGCTTTCGGTTTCGAAATTGTTCGGTATTTTTACTTGTTCGTATTTTACGAACAATTCAATTTATCGAACATGAAATCAGAAATCATACCAGGTGTTTTACAGGAATTTACAAGTCGGGTAAGAATTGGAACAACCTGGAAAAAGGGGTCTGCAAACATAAAAAGCATAAAGCTGGACGGTCATATCCGCTTCCAGGCTGGAGGATATACTATAGAAATCCCTGCTGTAGTGAAAACTATTGTGACAGCAGCAAACCTCCCCATGTTGCAGACGCTGAAACAAAAAAGTGGAAAACTGATCGTGATCGCCGTAAATATTGCCCCCACTGTACAACAGCAATTAAGGGAGCTCGGGATTTTCTTTATGGATAGTGCAGGTAATGCTTTTATACAACAGGAAAGTTTTTTTGTACATATAGAAGGCAGAAGAGCAGAACAAAAAGAGGTGGCTGATGCACGCGCATTTAGCAAAGGGGGCATCAAAGTAATATTCCAGCTCTTACAGGAAGAGGGGCTGATCAATGGCACCATACGGAACATAGCCAATAAGGCATCTGTCAGTCTGGATACTGTCCACAAAACATTGAATGCACTACGGTCGATGGAGTATATACTGGCGCTAAATAAAACCGAATGGACCTGGAATAACAAACAGGAACTACTCGCTCAATGGATGACAGAATATGATCGTCGACTAAAGCCCGGACTATTCATTAATCGTTTTGATTTTATGAGTGATGCTGACTACGACCGGTGGAAGCAAATTAAATTGACAAAAGCTCATACCTGCTGGGGAGCAGAGCCAGCGGCAGAGTTGCTAACAGGTAATTTGAAACCGGGAGAATGGACATTATACACAACCGAAACGGTAATGGAATTGGTAAGAAACTATCGTATCGTACCTAAAAAAGCAGGAGCAATTGTAGTTTACAAGCAATTCTGGCCGACACAGGAAAAAGATCCAATATTTGCTCCACCATTGCTGGTCTATACCGATCTTGTTAATACAGGCAAACGCCGAAATATAGAAACTGCGCAACGAATTTTCAATGAATACCTCCAGGATAAATTTCAAACAACTTAGGCAGGAAAACCTAAAGAGCACATTTGCTGTTTGAAAAAGCCTTTTCAAAACTGGACATTGGGTTCTACCTGATCGGTGCATTGGCAAGAGATACCTGGTTTGTGGACAAAGGCATTCGGGCACTGGGAACAAAAGATATAGACCTTGCTGTACTGGTAAGCGATCAATTAAAATATGAAGCTCTTAAGAAGTATCTGGTACAAGAGGAAAATTTTTCTTTGACAGCAAATGAATATACGCTGCGTGATCCGCAGGGGTATGCAGTGATGATATAGTCGATGTTGCAATAATCATCAATCACTACTTTGAACTGGAAGAAAACTTGATCTATGATCAGCATGTGGATCTTTTCACAAAAGATATTTATGATCTAAAAATACTTTCTGCCAGAGCTCTGGGAAGAGAGATGCAGCTGATTCTACAAAAAAGTGAGTTGTTGCGTTTGCGCGTGATTGGAATTTTGAAAGAAAGGAACGAGGAGATACAAAGAAAATTTTTCGGAATACTGATAGATGAGGGCATTCCAGGTTTGCCAGACTATTATAGTGCAATCATACAGGCAATTTTGACCGGCACAGAAGAATACAGACAATAGAAAGTTGAAATGGTTCACTGAAAACATTGGCGATTGAACTTAGTTTCTTTCTGAGCCTACCTCGTAATCTCCCCTGTATTTTTCCTATGTGGATAAACTTCCCTTTGGCACGGTACATGCTTTTATAAGAACACTTAAATCCGTTCTTATGAAGAAAACAATTCTGGTGAGTCTGTTGATGACCCTGACCATTTACCTGCTGATTTACATTTTAGCAGAGTACTGATCAACGAGAAGTGCATTTAAAAAAAATCACATCGATAACTTACTGATCACTGTGCAGGTCAGGCCTTCTGTCTTTAGTTCGTTGAACGGCCTGTTCATAACGCCAGTCGGCGATCTTCAGGGGGTCGCCGCTCATGAGGATGTCTGGAACCTTCCAGCCACGGAAATCCGATGGCCGGGTATAAACGGGGGGGGCCAGTAAGTTATCCTGGAAAGAATCCATCAGCGCAGAAGTTTCATCATTGAGTACACCGGGCAGTAATCTTCCTACTGCATCCACAATTACGGCTGCTGCCAGTTCACCTCCACTCAGCACATAATCGCCGATAGAGATCTCCTTCGTTACAAAATGTTGGCGGATCCGTTCATCGATACCCTTGTAATGTCCGCAGATGATAATGAGATTGCCTTTCAGTGAGAGTTGATTGGCGGTGGATTGATCAAAGCGCGGGCCATCGGGCGTTACATAGATGATCTCATCATAGGTCCTGTCTTTTTGCAGGGTCTCGATGGCATTGGCGAGTGGTTCGGGCATCATCACCATTCCTGCTCCTCCCCCATACTGGTAATCGTCTACCTGTCCGTATTCATTCACCGCCCATTGACGGAGGTGATGAACATGAACTTCCAGCAATCCCTTATCCCGGGCTCTTTTCATGATGGAATGGGAAAGCGGGCTCTCCAGTAATTCGGGTACAACAGAAATAATATCGATACGCATGGCGCAAAGATAAGGCAGATGCGGAATTATTCTTCTTCCGCTCCATCATCGTCCATGAATCCTTCGATATCCCTTCTTTGTTTTTTGGTGGGCCTTCCCTGTTTGCTGAGTCGTTTGCCGGTATGGAAGCTGGCGGCCTGGAATTGCAGGCGTTCCAGTTCTTCGGGCGGAGTGAGGTCTTCGTAGAATTTGATCGCCTCCGTGTGTGCCACACGGTTATGCAGCAGCCCGGTGACCTTTACGGTCCATCTCCGGGCTGCTGTTTTAACTTCATAGATCTCTCCGATGTTCACGGACTTGGAAGGCTTTACATTGTTCTCATTCCATTTCACTTTCCCTCCGTCGCAGGCTTCTGTAGCCAGCGTGCGCGTTTTGAACAAACGGATCGACCATAAATATTTATCGATACGTAATTTCTCTTTTTCAGCCATGTTCCAAAGTTACGGCTTATTGCTGCGCGTAGAACTGGTGGAAATAAGGGATCGTTTCGATACCCTTATAGAAATTGGCCAGATCGAATTTCTCATTGGGAGAATGCAGGTTATCGCTGTCCAGACCAAAGCCCATGAACACGATCTTCACACCCAGTTCCCTTTCCAATATTGTGCAGATGGGAATACTTCCGCCACCGCGAACAGGAATTGGTTTCTTTCCGAATGTGGTTTCATAAGCCTGGCTGGCCGCCTGGTAGCCTTTTGATCCGATCGGGGTCATATAAGGCTCGCCGCCATGCAGATTCTCTGCTTTCACCGTAACGCCTTCCGGAGCGATCTTTTTGAAATGCTCCAGCATCATCGCTGTGATCTTCTCTGAGCTCTGATTGGGAACGAGACGGGCAGAAATTTTTGCATATGCTTTTGATGGCAATACAGTTTTTGCTCCTTCCTGGATATAACCACCCCAGATACCATTCAGCTCAAGCGTTGGACGGATACCGGTGCGCTCATTGGTAGAGAAACCTTTTTCACCCCAGAGTGATTGAACACCGAGATCGGCCTTGTATTCATTTTCGTTGTAAGGTGCTTGTCCGAGCATCTTCCTTTCGTCGTCAGACACATTGATCACATCATCATAAAATCCGGGGATGGTGATATGATTGTTCTCATCATGGCAACTGGCGATCATCCTGGCCAGCATGGTGATGGGATTGGCAACAGCACCACCGTATACACCGGAGTGCAGGTCGCGGCTGGGGCCAGTCACTTCCACCTGGATATACGCGAGACCGCGCATACCGATATCCATGGAAGGTGTATCCAGGGAGATCATGGCGCTATCACTGATCAGGATCACATCGCATTTCAGCAGGTCCTTATGATCGGCAACAAATTTTTCGAGATTGGGAGATCCCACTTCTTCTTCTCCTTCGATGAGGAACTTGATATTGGTGGGTTGAGAATTGGTCTTGTTCATGATCTCCAGCGCCTTCACGTGCATGTACACCTGACCTTTATCGTCGGCGGAGCCGCGCGCATAGAGTTTTCCGTCTTTTACAACCGGCTCGAAAGGCCCGCTGGTCCAGAGGTTCAGCGGATCGGGAGGTTGTACGTCATAATGACCATACACCAGCACAGTGGGTTTGGAAGGATCGATGATCTTCTCACCGTACACAACCGGATGACCGGCTGTTTCCATCACTTCCGCCTTACCGGCGCCTGCTTCCAGGAGACGTTGTTTCACGGCTTCCGCGCATTTGCGCATGTCTTCTTTATTGGCACTGTTGGCGCTGATACTGGGGATGCGCAACAGATCTTTGAGCTCATCGAGGAAACGATCCTTGTTCTTTTCCTGGTAATCTTTCCATACTTGCATAATGGCAATTTTTTAAGTTTTAGCAGCCGTTCCGGGTGGCGAAGATAAAATCTTTTCAATTACAATTTGATCTCCACTGTTGCCGGCTTGCCATCGAAAACGATGGTGGTTGCAGAAAACTGTCCTTCCGCCAGCATCACAGGCTTTGCCGTCACTACTTTTGCGGGCTTACCATTCACCATCACCTCTTTGATAACAGCACCGGGTACCAGGATGGTGAAACTGCGCATTTGTTTGCGTTTGTAAGCCGCGGGGTTATTGGTTTTCAGTTCGATACTGATCATGCTACCACGGGTTGATCCGGTGAAAGTGATCAACTCATATTCTGCGCGCTCCAGTGTGCGGGGCTCCACGCCATCATCATCGTACCAGGTATAGGAAGATGATGTGGCTGAAGGATAATAGATCAGGCTGAGATTTTTGGAATCATAAGCTTCGGTGCTGCGGATCACGGAGTCTGTCTGCCATACAGGAATAAAGCTGCCGGCCTTTGCATAGAGGGGCAGATAATGGATCCCCGCATTTTGATCGAGCCATTGTTTTCCTTCCAACAATTGATTGTCTGAGAATCGATACCATTGTCCTTCGGGCAGGTATACTTTCCTGGATGTGGCAGCCTCCGTCATCACGGGCGCTACCATCAAATTATCGCCCCAGAAATATTGATCAGTGGCATTGAATGCTTCTGGATCATTGAAATTGTAATAGTATAATGGGCGCATCAATGGTTTTCCTTTGGCTGCCTGCTCATATGCGAGCGAGTAATTGTAAGGCAACAGTTCATAACGGAGACGGATATACTGTCTGGCAAGGAATTGTACGGCCCCATCCCAGAATACCGGTTCAGATGGGATGCTCTTTACAGTTTTATCATAATCTTCAAGCGCTGTTCCATGCGGACGGAATACAGGCGTGAATGCTGCGAACTGCAACCACCTGACGTAAAGCTCTGCATCAGCTTTTTCTGCCATGGCAAATCCGCCTGCATCGGAATGTACATAGGGAAGGCCACTAAGGCTCATGCCCATCATCACGGGCCATTGCGCTTTGAGGCCACTCCAGCTGCGGGCTACATCCCCTGTCCAGGGGAACACGCTGTAGCGCTGGCTGCCGGCAAATCCTGCGCGGTTGAGATGAAAGAGCCGTTGATCAGGATAATCATCGCGGTATTTTTCATACAACATGGCGCTCCACTGATGGCCATAGAGATTATGGATCTCATCAGCACTCACCGGCCTGTTGACGCCCTGGTCCTTCAGGTTATGCATGATGGTATTGGGATGCTTCTCCGGTTCGCCCAGATCACTCCACCAACCACTAACGCCATTGGCTACCTGCTTTTTATACAGCTTCCACATGAAGTCGCGTGCAGGTTTTCTGAAAATATCTATCAGTCCGCCCTCACCGAAATAGAGATCCTGGTAAGTGAATGGCTTTCCACTTGCATCCGTTGCCAGGAAAGGCGTGGCTTCGGCATAATTGCGGGTGCCTTTGAGGAAGAAAGGTTCTGTGATCAGAACGCTCTTTATGTTTTGCTGACGGAATTGCGTGAGCATGTTTTTGGGATTCGGCCATTTGTTGGTGTTCACCCAGTCGAAATTACCGAGCGTGCCCTTGATATCATCACCGAACCAGAAGAGATCGAAAATGAGACCATCGATGGGGAATTTGGCAGCCTGCATTTTTGCTACCACATCTTTCACCTGTACTTCACTGCGGTATCCGAATCGCGATACAAAATTGCCCAGGGCCCAGCGGGGAGGCAGTGGTTGTCTTCCGGTGAGAGAAGTATAATTGAACATGATCTCATCCAGGTTCCTGCCGAATACCACGTAGAAGTTGAGCTCGCCACTCATGAAACCTGCTTCCAGTGTGGATTTCTCCGTGAGGCCAATATCGAAATAACCTTTGGAGGGATTATCGAAGAAGAGCGCATAGCCATTGGAGGAGATCAGGATGGGCACAGAAAAATTGAGGTTATCCGCCCCCAATCCATAACCATAAGACGGGCTGTTGTACAGGTTGATCTTGTAGCCGCGACGGTCCATGGGAATGGCGCGCCCGCCACCGCCCAGCCATTTTTCACCATCACTGAGCATGAAACGGAAGCCGCGGTTATTGTCCTGCACAAAATAGGAGGCGTTCTTCACTTTTACCTCCCTGCCCTGCCGGAAATAGAGCTTGTCCCGCTGAATTACCACGCTGAGCCCGTTTTCGAACTCGATGGTTTGGGAATTGGCGACAGTTATTTTTGTTTGCGTGGGTTGCGGGCTACCGATCACTGCATTGCTCATCAGCTCATTGCGGTTGTAATCCGAAGGCCGGTAAGTGCTTTTGATCACCAGGTTGCCATACGGTGTAAACACCCATTGTCCGTCTTTTCCTTTAAAAACCACTTCGGTAGCCTTGCCATTGAAAGGATCTTTTCCTACATTGTTCACGATCACCTGCTGCGCTGAGGCTGCCACCATCAGCATCCAGAATCCAATCAATAACAGTATTTTTCGGTTAGTCATCTTCGTTATGAATTTGGCTTTGGGAATTAGTATTGCAACTTACTGATTCGGGATCAGATTATTAAATATTGAACGGGGAAGGGCATCCCCCCGAATGATTTTTAACTATATTAGCAAGATCATAGTTATGGCCAGCCAAACGATACAGGCAAATTTAGTAGACATCACAGGGGAAAGGATCTATCCTGCAGAGGTTTTCATCTCGGAAGGGAAGATCGCATTCATCCGTGAGATCAGCCCTGATCAGCTGGCTGCTTCCTGGCCCGGCGAAACGCCTCCCTTCTTACTTCCCGGCTTCATAGACAGTCATGTACATATTGAAAGTTCCATGCTGGTGCCCTCTGAATTTGCGCGGATCGCTGTATTGCATGGCACTGTGGCCACCGTTAGCGATCCCCATGAGATTGCCAATGTCTGTGGTATGAAGGGCGTTGAATACATGATCGAAAATGGCAATACGGTGCCTTTCAAATTCTATTTCGGAGCACCGAGCTGCGTGCCGGCCACCAGGTTTGAAACGGCAGGAGCCAGTCTGGATGCAAAAGAAGTAGAAGCATTACTACAAAAAGATGCGGTAAAATACCTGAGCGAGATGATGAACTTTCCGGGAGTATTGCACAAGGATCCCGAAGTGATGGAAAAGATCGAAGCAGCTCACCGTTTGGGTAAACCTGTTGACGGACATGCTCCCGGATTGCGCGGAGAAGCGCTGCAACAATACATCGGCGCCGGCATCAGTACAGACCATGAATGTTTCACCCGCGAAGAAGCCGAAGAGAAATTGTCGCTCGGCATGAAAGTCCTCATCCGCGAAGGAAGCGCTGCCAGGAATTTTGAAGCACTGATCGATCTCATGCACGATCATGCAGATAATATGATGTTCTGCAGTGACGACAAACATCCCGACAGTCTCGTGGAAGGCCATATAGATCAGCTTTGTGCACGCGCAGTGGCAAAGGGAATCGATGTATTCAAAGTACTGAAAGCTGCCTGCATTAATCCTGCATTGCATTATGGATTGAATACAGGTTTGCTGCGCGAAGGAGACCCGGCGGATTGCATTCTGGTGAAAGATCTGCAACAGTTCAAAGTGATCAGTACTTATATAGATGGACGACTGGTAGCAGATAAAGGCGTATCGCTGATAGCAAGACAACCGGTTCAACCTATCAATCACTTCCATGCAGAACCGAAAAGGATCTCATATTTCCAGATCCCTTACAATGGAGAAACTACCATTCCGGTGATCGAAGCGCTTGATGGACAACTGATCACCAACCGGCTGGATATGGCGCCAACCGTCAAAGACGGCATGATGGTTTCTGACCAGGACCGTGACCTCTTGAAAATAGTAGTGGTAAACAGGTATGATCATGGGAAGCCGGCCGCCCGGGCTTTCATTAAAAATTTCGGATTGAAGAACGGCGCAATCGGATCTTCGGTGGCGCACGACAGTCATAATATCGTTGCCGTGGGAACAGATGATGAAGCCATCTGCATGGCCGTGAATGCAGTGATCGCCACACAGGGTGGCATCAGTTGTATCGTCCGTTTCAAAGACAGCAGTTTTCATCACAATACCCTTGAAACACACCTTCTTCCGCTCGGAATTGCAGGCCTGATGAGCGCTGATGATGGCTTCAATGTAGCCACCAAATACACCGCAATGGACCATCTTGCCAAGAGTCTGGGCACTCCATTATCCGCTCCTTACATGACCTTAAGTTTTATGGCATTACTGGTGATCCCGCACTTGAAACTAAGTGATCTGGGTATTTTTGATGGCGACCAGTTTGCATTAATACAGTAAAGGAAATCACTTATTTATACAAATAACTTTCATTATAAGTGATTCTTTTTGCTATCTTTAGATACCCATTCGGGTTAACTAGTATCTCACTGTCCTCTGGAAGATTAGATGAACTACCGTAATCCCTGATCAGGAACCTATGTTTTTGTGAACCCCCAACCTAAACATTTATAGATCGTAGTATGCCTTTACACAATCAGCCAGCCGAACAGTGGATGTCCAGAACCACTATGCCTGAATCTCCCATTGTGACCGTCGCGAAAGTATTGAACCCAATCAGCGCGGATGCACAGGCGTATGTGAATCAGAAAAGCTTTGCCCACCGGTTACGTAAGAACGAAATGCTGTTCACACCCGGTGAAGTCTGCTCACACCTTTACTTTGTTCGAAAAGGAATTCTCCGTGGTTATGTGAAAGATGGTATCAAGGATATCACCACCTGGATCACCGGTGAAGGCGAATTCGTTTCGGCCATCGCCAGTTTTCAACTTCAACAGATCACAGCAGAGAATGTGCAGGCTATCGAAGATTGCGAGCTCACCGGACTTCACTATGATGATCTGCAATATCTCTACGAGAATTTTCCGGAGGCCAATATCGTTGGCAGGAAGATCTATGAGAAATATTATCGCGATGCAGAGGAGCGCGCCTTCATTGCGAGGCTCACAGAAGCCACTTCCAAATACAAACATTTCATTGCCACCAAGAGCCAGCTGCTGAATCGTGTTCCCCTTAAGTTCATCGCCTCCTACCTGGGCATGACGCTGGAAACACTGAGCCGCATCCGCAGCAAACTCTCCCAAAGCAAGCAATAAAGAAATTTCACCGACCATTTTCCGGCATTCACCGGAACTCAAACGCCAATAGCAGGCCAAGGCTTGCTGGTACGCATCCCTGACTGTAGATTTGTTGAAAATTAAGCAAATGGACAGCATTCAGCAGGATTCAGCCAGAAGTCAGGATCAGCAGCAACCACCAAAAAACAAAAAGAATTTGTGGGCAGGGCTGATCCTGTTGGCAGTGGGCGCCATCCTGCTACTCAATACCCTAGGTGTTGATTTCCCCTCCTGGATCATCTCCTGGCCGATGGGCCTTATCGTGATCGGCCTTGCCATTGGCGTATCCAATAAATTCAGAGACTTCTCCTGGCTGGTAGTTTCAGGAGTTGGTACATTCTTCCTCATCAGCAGATTATTCCCCGATATACAGGTTTATCGTTTCATACTTCCCGTAGCATTCATTGCCGTTGGACTGATTGTTCTGTATGGCGCAAAAGGAAGCTGGTTCTCCAGAAAAAGAAGGGATGAAGACAAACAATACGGCCTCGTTACAGACGATTCCGGCCCCCTCACGGAAGATCAGCGCCTGGAACTGATAGCAGTTTTCGGAGGCATCAAGAAAACTGTTTACAACAAGAATTTTCGTGGTGGCGAGATCGTTACCATCTTCGGCGGCGGCGAAGTGAACCTGCTGAATGCCGACTTCAACGGCACCATCATCCTCGAAGTTGTTCACCTGTTCGGCGGCGTAAAATTGCAGGTACCCGCCCACTGGGAAGTGAGCACTTCAGAAGCCGTGGCCGTATTTGGCGGCATAGACGACAAACGAAATTTTTCCGTTCCAACAGACCCGGCCAAAAAGCTGATCATCCGCGGCACCATCATTTTTGGTGGGCTCGACATAAGAAGCTATTAAACAAATTTATCTTCCTTTAAATCCATTTTATGAACTGGTACCTCGCAAAGATCGTTTACAGGATACACTGCGGAACTGACGGAGATCAACACGCGCAGTTTGATGAACAACTCAGGTTGATTGCAGCAGATAACGAAACCAGCGCATTTGAAAAGGCTACTGCCATCGGAACACAGGAAGAAGAGATCTTCCTCAACCAGAACGAAAAACTGGTAAGATGGGAATTCATCAACATAAGCGAACTCTACCAGCTATCAGCCCTCATAGACGGAGCCGAACTCTACTCACGAATCCAGGAAACAGACGATGCAGAACTTTTCACTGAACAGGTGCATCGCAAAGCTGCACATATACAGAACAATATCACACATAAGATCCTGCAACTATTCTAAATCTGAATAATGGCCGCATCAATTCTGGCATCAAGGCGGAACAAGCTGATAGTTCTGGGCAACTGGTTGCTCTGGACCACGCTGCACGCCTATGTGCTGAATGAATGGGGCCTCAGCTGGGACGTCAGTTCCATCGATGCAGCCATCAACAATTCCGTACTGCTGGTATGCTGCTTCCTCCTCATCGCCAACCTCCATTATTACCGGCCGAGAAAAGGACTGCTGCCTTACCTCCTGCTCATCTGCAGCGCATTGAGCGCCCTCACCATGTGCGGCGCTTATTATATTCTCAAATCCGCCATGGGCGATGATCCGCATTACATGGAGATACTGGAGCATTCCAAAGGAGTCCGCTTCAGCATTGCCCTGTTGATGACAGGAGGCGTGGCCCTGGTATCCGAACTCTGGTACACACTGGAAGAACAAAAGGACCAGGAAAAGAGAAGGGCCGATGCCGAAAAGATCGCCCGCGATGCCGAGCTCTACCAGTTGAGACAACAACTGCAACCACATTTCCTGTTCAACAGCCTCAATTCCATCAGCGCCCTTGTGAGCTTCAAGCCCGCCGAAGCCAGGAAGATGATCCAGCAATTATCGGATTTCCTTCGCGGTACACTCAGAAAAGAAGAACAACAATGGATCAGTCTCGCAGATGAACTGAAACACCTGCAACTGTATCTCGAAATAGAAAAAGTAAGGTTCGGCCATCGCCTGCAGACAATGATCACGCAGGAAGAAGGTACCCGCGAACTTCAGATCCCGCACATGCTTTTACAGCCTGTTGTGGAGAATGCCATCAAATTCGGATTATACGACACCACCGGTGATGTGGAGATCAGGATCGAAGCCGGCATTCAAAACAATATGCTCACGCTCACAGTGCAAAATCCTTTCGATCCGGCAACGGCGTCGCCACAGTCGGGAACCGGCTTCGGGCTTCATTCTGCCCGCAGAAGGCTTTATCTGCTATTCGGCCGGCAGGACCTGCTGAGCACCACATCGGCCGATAATGTTTTCACCACTACCATCAAAATTCCACAGCTATGATCAAAGCAATACTGATAGACGATGAGCCCCTGGCGAGAATGATCGTGAACGAATACCTTCAGGCATTCCCGGAGATCACAGTGGTGCAGGAATGCAATGATGGTTTCGAAGGCGTGAAAGCCATTCAGCAACACCAGCCTGAACTGGTATTCCTGGATGTGCAGATGCCCAAGATCAATGGCTTCGAAATGCTGGAACTGATAGACAATCCGCCTGCCATCATCTTTACCACCGCCTTCGATGAATATGCCCTCAAAGCTTTTGAGAATAACGCTGTGGACTACCTGCTGAAACCTTTCAGCCAGGAAAGATTCGATAAAGCCCTCCGCAAATGGCTGGAGCAGCAAAACCAGCAACAACCCGCCAATTCAAAAGAACAAACCGAAGCGCTTTTGCAGGAAGCCGCAATCGGTGCGCCACAAAACCAGCGCATCGTGGTGAAAACCGGCAGCAAGATCCGCATCATCCCCATCCATGAAGTACTGTACCTCGAAGCTGATGATGATTACGTAAAAGTGCATACGGCGGATGGCGTGTTCCTGAAGAACAAAACCATGACGCATTTTGAGCAGACACTGGATCCCCGCCAGTTCGTAAGGACACATCGTTCCTATATCGTTAATGTACAGATTATCACCAGACTGGATGCCTACGAGAAAGAAAGTTACCTGGCTGTTCTCAATACCGGCAGCGCCAATCCCGTGACCGTTCCCGTAAGTAAGACCGGTTACGCCAAACTCAAAACAGTATTGGGAATCTGAAAAAAATTTTATTCACCAAAAATGCCCCACTATTTCTCCTTTCGGTTTTTTCGATTATTTTCATCCCTATCATTTCCGCCGATCTGCTGACCCAACCAAAAATTCACCGTCCCTTTCATTAAATCCAATTTCTATTGTGCAGCCGTTGGTTCAGACCTTGACCTAACAGTGATGGACACCTGATTTTTTTGTGTTGATAAACTTGACAAACCTTAGCATATTCCTTATCCGAATTTTCAATGCGGCTGGTTATATCCTGCCGGGCAATGATTTACAGCATCCTAAAACTATCATTCCTAATGAAATCGGATATGGCGTTAATTGCTGCGCTGCACAGAAGGCAGCCTGAAGCGATAAGAGAACTGTTCAACCAGTTGTACAAACCCCTCATCTATTTTGCCGGAAAACTGGTGGACAACAAACATGAAGCAGAAGATATAGTTGGCACTTCTTTTTTCAAGCTCACAGGCCGTATAGAGCAGTTCCCTACCATTCGAGATGTGAAAGCTTTTCTCTACATCACCACACGCAATGAATGCCTCGATTATCTCAGAAGGATCGCCCGCAATGAGAGAACGCAGGACCAACTGCAATACCTGATGGACTATAATGATGCGCAGGCCGGTGACGAAATGCTGCGCGCCAGGATCCTCCAGGAAGTGTATAATGAAATTGAACAACTTCCTCCGCAATGCCGTAGGATTTTCAAACTGATCTATAGCAAAGGAATGACCACCAAACAAATTGCAGATGAGCTGGAGCTCTCACCTCAAACAATTCTGAACCAGAAAGCAAAAGCATTGAACCTGTTGAGAGGCATACTCGTTAAAAAGAATCTGATGCCGCACTCCACCTTTTTCCAATTGTTTTTGCTAATTTCGATTGAGTTTTTCCTTTGACATCTGAACTTTCCCAACCCGCGCCAGGCACAGCTTTTATGCAATCATTCCAGGGCTGATCCACGCATGTTGCCAATACAAAGTCATTTCCGGGCGCAGGCGCCTGACCGCCGTTTTTCCACAGAATAAATACCAATGACAAACGATCGAATTGAAGAACTGTTAACTAAATTCCTTGAAGGTGATATTTCCGCTGATGAAAAGGCGGAACTGGAACAATGGCTTGCCTCAGACGAACGTCATAATATCTTTCAGTTTGTACATAAGGAAGAATGGGTGAAGAAAGGTATTGCAGAGCTGGATAAAATTGACGTTGATTCCGGCTACGAAAAATTCATTAGTAAATATCAGTCGCAGGACCCGGATGCAGATGCAATTGAAATGCCTCCACCGGCCCGGAAACGCTGGCCAATGATCGCTGCCGCCGCAGCAGCCGTGTTTATTGTTTCACTCGGCAGCTGGTACTATTTCTTCAGAAGCACACCATCTCTGCAGGCAAAGGATGATCCTGCCGACCGTTATCTGAATGATATTGCCCCCGGTGGCAATGTAGCTACCCTTCAACTCGCAGATGGCCGCACCATCAGGCTTGACCAGTCTGCCAATGGACTGCTTGCCGATGAAGGCGAAGCCACCGTACAAAAGACTGCGGAAGACAAACTGGAATACAGTACTTCCAAAGCCGCCAATAAAGGCGCCGATCTTTTCAATACCATCAGCACTCCTTCAGGCGGCCAGTACCGTGTTGTATTGCCTGATGGGTCGAAGGTCTGGCTGAATGCAGCATCCTCCATCCGTTTTCCACTATCCTTCACCGGTAGTGAACGGAGAGTGATCATTTCGGGAGAAGCTTTCTTTGATGTGGTGCAGGTGAAAAAAGGACAAACCAAAATTCCGTTCATCGTGAATATCCAGCAATCTGCGGGTACTACCGGTGAGGTGCAGGTGCTGGGTACCCGCTTCAATGTAAATGCCTATAATGATGAAGCTACTGTAAGGACCACTTTATTACATGGCAGGGTGCGCATCATTCCTGCTTCACAACCCGGACAGGCAAGATTGATACAGCCCGGCCAGCAGGCGGATTACAACAACAAAGGAGATGTAGCCATCATCACACCGGACACCAGCAGTACCGTGGCCTGGCGGGAAGGGAAATTCATTTTCCAGAACGAGCCCATCCAGGGCATCATGCGGCAATTATCCAGGTGGTACGATGTGAAGGTCGTTTTCAAAGACAATATCGATGCCCGTTTTGTGGCCACCTTCCCGCGCAATATCCAGATGTCTGAAATGCTGAAGATCCTGGAAAAAACGAATATCGTCCGATTTGCCATCGAGGGCAAAACGGTTACAGTGATGCGCTGATCCGGTTTTATTTTCCCCTGAAATAACGTGGCGGAAATCCAAAATACTTTTTGAACACTACCGAGAAATTCGCCATGTTCTTGTAGCCGGTGAGCCGGGCGATCTGCTCAACGGGAATATGCGTTTCATGCAACAGCGCGCCTGCACGTTCCATCCGCGCTTCCAGCAGGTATTCGAAAATACCTGCACCATAGATCTTGAGGAATCCGCGCTTCAGCTTGTGGGCGGTAAGCCCGCGGCGTTTGGCGAGTTGCTCCACTGAATAGGATCTGTCCAGCTGCTTCAGCAGGAATGCTTTCATCTCGTAAATGGTTTCCACTTCCGCTTCACTGAGTTTAACGGCGGCAGGCGCTTTGTAGTTGATTGTTCTGTGCAAAGCCATCAGCAACAATTCATTCACTTTTGCATCCAGGTACAACTGGCGGAGCGGCCCTGTGTACGTATTGTTGAGGATGTCTTTAATGATGGCCATCATTGCAGGCGTGGCCACCAGCGGAGCGCTGCCTGCCAGTGCCGGACCATTGCTGCATGCACGGTCCAGCAAGGCAGCGGCCAGCGGGAAGTGAGCAGCCATGGGCTTCAGGAATGCCGGAGTGATGCAGAGCTCGAAACTGGAATAGAGACGGTCCTTATCGAACCTCAATCTCGTTTGCCCCTTTGCGTTATAGTACATGGCAAATGAGCTTTCATGCATCCACCAGTCCGGAAGTCCTTTGGCCTGATAGTGAAAACTGTTCCGGATCATGAAGGGAATCCTGATCACGGGATGATCATCAGTGATGGTAAGTGTGTCCTGAAGTGGTAACTGGAAAGTATTGTACCAGATGGAGTAATTGCTGCCGCTCAGTTCCTGGAGCAGGTATTGCCCGTTTGGGCCTGAAGCAACAAGGCATTTTGCATCGGGTAATTTGTACTCCCACAGCATGGTGGGCATACATGGGGACAGGGTCACCTGTCCGGTGATTTCGGATAGTAGGCTTAATGGCATGGTAATAATATCTGATTAGTAACAAGATCCTCTGCGCAGAGGCAGGTTACCAAATTTCGAACATTGCTTTGAGAACGCGTTATTTTATTGGGAGTTTTTTCCCATTACTGGCCGCAATCTGTAAGGGTTTTTGTGTATTTACGCTTAGATGCTTTGGGTTATTTTGTAATTTAAACTACCTTCAAATTAGATTCTTTACCGCTGATTTGTCAACTTTCAACAGCCAATTAACGTGGAAGAAGACGCGTTAAAAGGCAGATCTACTCCCTCTGAAAGTAATTTGCACCCATTGTAATCCTTAAACGCTAGAATTGGATCAGGCTCTGGTTGGGCATACCTTAAAAACCTATAGCAATGTCAACCAGCTTTAATTTCCCGTTTGCCACAGCGGCTACAACAGGTTATTTCGAAGCGCATCCTATGAGCAGCAGTCCCCTTGAAATTGGACGGACCATGCTGTGTAAACCTGTTTCCTATGCTGCTATTCAACAGCACCCGGTGTGCACCAAGTTCTTTCCATTGAATCAGTTCACCGTGAAAGTAAGGCTGTTATGCCTCGGAACTGATCTGCCGGTGATCTATAACTGGCTCCCATGGCGCTTTACAAGGTTCATGAAAAAAGATGCGCATATCCGCCATCTCAATGAAACCTACAATTGCATCGCCGATTCCAGCTCCGTACAATCCTTTTTCGTTCAGGTAAATGAAACTGCTGCTGCCCAGGTGGATATTCATCACGCTATCCAGGATGATATCAGCGCTTACTATGAGGCAAAACCCGGCGATTACCGCCTGCAGATGCTCATGGACCCTGAAAGAGAAAACAATCATGAATGGACATTGGGTATCCTTCAGACCTTCCAGGATTTCTTCTTCTCATTTACAGAAGTTGAAAGACTGTTGATCTCACTGGAAGAGGACAGCAACCTGAATTGTACACTGGAAAAAGCAGGATTTACCCTGGAGGCGCAAGTTATTACGCCCGACAAAAAAGTGAAATTGTATCGTTGCGGCAGAAAGCTTGTTGCCTAAGATCAATCTTATTTCAACAATACCGGCAGTGAATTATCGCAGCCGGTATTTTTTATTTCGAATCTCTTTCTTCGCTTGTTCAATAGCGTTATCTAACAAAGATGACGCTCCTTCAACCGGAATATCTTTCATCGTTTCCATCACATTCACATAATATTGTTGCCATACTTCCAGGATATGCGCTTCATCAGCTACAGCATTTCCTTTTTTGATATTTTCTTCCCCTAATGCCAGCTCCGTGTTCAAACGACTGACAGCACTGGATTTCAGGTCATTCACCAAAGCAATGGCGGTATTATTTTCTGCTGTGGTGAGCAACCATGAAGTGACCAGCGCACTCACGCCAACATGTTTCATGGTTTCACCGGAAACTTTGTCGAACCGGTCTGCATCGGTATGATAGAACACATCCGTGAAATGCCACATCAGCAATCCCGGGATCTTCGCATTCAGGAAGGGCGTATGATCACTGCCACCTTCAAATGGATTGGTGTTCACAACCCAGTTATTATCCGCCGCTTCATTCAGGCAGCGCGTCAGCAACAGGTCATTGAAATAATGGGGAATGATAGCAGATTCTGGCAAAGGGCTTCCGCCCCATTCGGAATGTTTATCATTTCCTCTCGTCCAGACCGCAGACGGATCGGGCATTTTTTCAATCAGGAAGCTTCCGCCTGTTTTCTCCGTATCCTCGCCCACCATATCGAGACTACATCCCCATTTGATGCCCCGGGCCCTGTCTGAATCCTCCAGAATATACCTGCGGGTGGAAATAATTTCATCGCCCCATAAAAAAGTGATACTGCGCTTTGGGTCCAGCTCACGGGACTGAACAACCGCAGCAGTTACTCTCGCCATTTCCGCGAGTGTGCCCACGCCCGTTGCATTGTCGTTGGCGCCGGGCTCCTGCACATGCGCACTGAACACGAACCGATCACCGGGCTTCTCTGAACCACGCACATCTGCAACAATAGTGAGCTCTTCCGAATCGTAGATCTTTGTTTCCACCATCACCTTCAACCTCACAGGGCCCTTTGCCAGCGCAGCTTTCAGGTGTTCGCGCGCGGCGTATGACAAACGAATGCCCCAACCCTGGCCGCCCTTATTGTAAGAGATGGAGCCAAACTGAATTGAGTGAGTATATTTCTCCGGTTGCGTGTAAGCTGGCATAGCATAACCGAGCGCACCCAGGGCGCCGGCCTTTATTGCTTTCGCATAAACACCTGACACATCTGTATTGCTCATAACGATCTTTCCTTTCAGGTCCTGTTTCCAGTCTTCTTCATTTTCTATCAGCACCAGGTCTGCAGTTACGCCACCTTCAGGTGTGGAAGCCGAATTGATGGAGATCATATTGCGGTTGGTCTTGAAACTCAGTACAGGGCTGGATTCTCCTTCAATTGACACTTCTGCATCCACCGGCTCCCATGCGGGCCGGTTCATGGCGCGACGTTCAATACGATAGGTAAGTCTCGCTCCTGCAGGCGCAGCAGTTTCATTTACATACCCTGCTTCCTTCAATTGCTTTTCCACCAGGTGGATGCTTTCATTGAAACCTGTATTACCTGCCAGCCTCCAACGGCTTTCCACAAACGCAACAGTATTGAGGGCATTGGTTTCCAGAAAATTTTTCCTTGCCAGTGAAGCATATTGCTTTTCTTTCAAAGATGGCTGAGCAATGGCTGATACAGTCAGTAACAGTAAAGGCAATAACAGTGATCGCATACTTGATTTTTTTCAGGATAATGCTATAATACAAAATATCCGCAAAGCTGTGGATCGCGATGCGGATATTTATTATTGTTCATGAACAGTTTAGTTCCAGGGCTGTCCCATCCACACTGCACCACCGATACTGTCGCGATCGGCTCCGGTAACTGTGGACATCACGTTGATCTCTTCGCGCCAGCGCAATACGCCGATCAGTCCCATGATCAGTGCTTCCTTGAAATCCACCAGCACTTTATCAGGAACTACCACTTCCACATCTATCTCCTGCAACAGTGCAGTAAGACGTTCGATCAAAAACGTATTATGCGCACCACCACCGGTAACGAGTATGCGCTTCTTGCCGGCTTGTCCGTCAAGAAGAGCTACCAGGCTGGCTTTGAGTTGCTCTGCCATATGCTCCACGAAAGTACGCAGCCCATCCTGGATGCTATATCCGGATTTGGCGGCCATGGGGAAGATCACATCGGTACCGAAATCATTGGCCAGCGATTTCGGATAAGGCATCTTGTAATATTCCAATGCATTGAGATGATTCAGCAGTTCCGGTTGCAGTTTTCCGGAACGGGCGAAATCGCCATTATAGTCGATCTCCTTGCCCAGTTTTTGCGCCATCATATTCATCACGCGGTTGGCGGGACAAACATCGTAAGCGATATATTCATCCGGTTTACGGTAGCTCAGGTTCATGATGCCACCGATATTGAGGAAGAGATCATAATCATTCAGCAGGAGCTTTTCACCAATAGGCACGATGGGAGCGCCATGCCCGTGAAGGGCCATATCGATAGCACGCAGATCACTCACCACATTGATGCCCGTTGCTGCGGCGATGGAAGCACCATCACCCAATTGTGCCGTCATCTTTTTGGAAGGCACATGGAATGTAGTATGACCATGGGATGCTATCAGCTGTACTTTGAAATCAAGCCCATGCTTATTGATGAATTTATTCACTTCCGCGGCTGTATAATGACCGTACTCCACATCCAGCAACTGGTAGTCAAGCGCTTTCAGGTTAATGGCATTCCGGAGTTTTTCCACCCATTCTTTTTCGTAAGGGTAAGTTTCACCCTGAATGATCTCATATTGCCATTTCCCTCCATTCTCCTGGAATTCGACAAAAACAATATCAAGCCCGTCCAATGCGCTGCCACTCATGAGGCCGAGTACTCTGTAAACCATATTTTTAGTATTTTAGAAGAAATTGGGTTGATCTAATGAATTAGATTTGCTCATCAAAAATAACGCATGGTAATCAATCTAAGCGAACAGGATTCATTGCTCAGTACCTGGGTAAGTGAATTGCGGGACGTGCAGGTGCAGCAAGACAGGATGCGATTCCGCCGGAACCTCGAACGGGTGGGCGAAGTAGCTGCCTGGCGCATCAGCCAGCACCTTCCTTATGTGGAGCGGGAGATCCAGACCTCAATGGGCGTTTCCAACTGCCGCGTACTGGAGGAACAGCCAGTGCTGGCCACCGTGTTACGCGCAGGATTACCATTGCACCAGGGCCTGCTCAATTATTTCGACAAAGCCGATAACGCATTCATCTCTGCCTATCGCAAACATAATCGCGATGGTTCTTTCGAGATCAGTCTCGAATACGTGAGTTGCCCCGAACTGGAAAATCGCGTGATCATTATTGCAGATGCCATGCTGGCCACAGGTTCCTCCCTGGTAAAAACCATTCAATATCTTCGCGACGAAGGCCACCCCCGCGAGATCCATATCGTATCAGCTATTGCCTGTACCGTTGGTATCGAATATGTAAAAAGAAGTGAGCCACATGTAAAGATCTGGTGCGGCGCCATCGATGAAGAACTTACAGCAAAAGGCTATATTGTGCCCGGACTCGGTGATGCAGGCGACCTGGCATTCGGTACGAAAGTTCAGATGTAAAGAAATTATTATAAGACCCGATAACGATCAAATTTAACCCCGTCATTCTTCTTTTTTTCGTACATTAGGTAGAGTGATTAACTAACACATGCGGATGAGGAAACTTTACACAGTCATGCTTGCAGTGCTACTGATGGAAACAGCCGCAGCACAGGATCCGAATTTTTCCCAATTTTTCGTTTCTCCCCTTACATTGAACCCTGCACTGACAGGTAAATTCAATGGCGATTTTCGTATTGCAGGCAACTACCGTGACCAATGGCCCGCTATCAGCAAGGCTTTCATCACTTCCACCGTTTCGCTCGACCTACCGATCTTGCGTAACCGCATTTCAGAACTGGACACCTGGGGTGTTGGCGTAGTAGCGATGACAGATAAAACAGCCAACGGTATTCTCAGCACCAATATGATCTCTCTCACCACCGCTTACCACAAAGGGATCGATGCTGACGGGCTTCACCAGATCGGCTTTGGATTCCAGGGTTCTTATTTCACCAAGCGGCTCGACGGCACCAAACTGAATTTCGAAACGGAACTGGATGATCATGGCGGCTGGACCATCCCCAGTGGTGAGGCTGTTGATAACCGTGAGTTTAATATCAGTTACTTCGACCTCTCTGCCGGCGCCCTCTATAACGGCTCCACAGACGGATACAATAACTTCTATGTAGGTGTGGCAGGTTATCACCTCAACAGGCCACGCGAATCCTTCAGCACAGATAAGATCGAATACACGCTCAATCCAAGGATCACCGCTCATGCTGGCGGCAGTTTCAGACTGGCGGATAACACACGTTACCTCTACCTGAGCGCACTCTTCAGCCGCCAGGCACAGGCCAACAATATCGTTGCAGGCGGCGCAGTGGGATTCCAGATGAATGATGACGAAGAAAATCCAACCACCTTCTATGCCGGCGCCTGGACGCGCTTCAACAATGTTAATGATGCCGTGATCCCCTACCTCGGACTGGAATTCGGAGGATTCAGACTCGGCGCTTCTTATGACGTAAATATCTCATCATTGAAAACAGCTTCTCAAAGCCGCGGTGGTATCGAGATCTCACTGATCTTTGTGAAGAGACCTCCGGGATATAAAGGCATTCCCTGCCCGAGATTTTAATGAACCTGTACTAACGTTATCGATCATATGAAGATCAGTCCCTGATCTTTCCACTCACGTATTTATTTCCTTTTACATAAAAACGATACAGCCATTCCGCATGTTCACCTGCGTAATCCACGCCAATCCTGGGTGATATCCCGATATCGGCTTTCTTCAATTTGAATCCATCCTCCCCGATATACACCTCATCGCCCTGCAGGCTGGAGCCGGTATGCGTGGTGTACAGTCCCAGCGCCCGGCCTACATTACCCGGCCCTTTGGTGAGAAAATGCGGATCTGCACGCTGACCTTTTTTCACTCCAAAGCGTTTATACATGATCTCCTCTCCTTCCAGCGGTTCCAGCGCCCTGATCAGGATGGCATGCGGCACATCTTTCTGATTGGTGACTACATTGAACATCTGGTGAATGCCATAACAGAGGTATACATACGCAGTTCCCGGCAGTCCATACATCACTTCTGTTCTTTTGGTACGCCTGCCATTCCACGCATGCGAGGCCCTGTCTATTGTTCCGGCATATGCTTCTGTTTCCACAATACGGCCTGCAGTGAGTTCTCCATCGAATTTTGTGACGAGCACTTTTCCCAGCAATTCCTTTGCAATCTGCACCACATCCGGCCGGTCGTAGAATGCCGCGTTCAATTTTTTCATCCTGGTAGCATGGATTGATTCAATATTTTAGTAGGTTTGAAGGATTATCCTGAACCTGCGAATCAAAAATAACCAACTTGCTCAAAGAAATCGTAATTGCCATACAGTCCTATTTCAGGGCACACAAGTTTATCAGCCAGAACCGGCTGTGGAAATGGATCCTGATTCCCGGATTCATTTACCTGATCCTTTTTGTGGTTGGTTTTTACTTTTTCTGGATCTCCTCGGATAATGCTGTCACATGGCTCAGCCACCGCATCGGCATAGACCGCTGGCTGCACAAGCAAAGCAGTGGCATCCTCAGCTTCTTCTTTCTGATGGGTGAGATCATGATCAGATTATTGCTGTTATCTTTCTACTTTTCTCTTTTCAAATACATCTTCCTCATACTGGGCTCTCCCGTATTCGCCTACCTCAGCGAAAAAACAGATGCCATCCTCAACGGAAAAGATTTTCCTTTCAGCTGGCCACAAGTGTTGAAAGACATGGGGCGCGGTATCAAGCTCGCACTCCGTAATATGCTCTGGCAAACAGTTTACATGGTCTGCCTGCTCATCCTCAGCTTCATTCCTGTAGTCGGCTGGATAGTGCCTGTATTCGCACTCTTCGTGGAATGCTATTATTACGGCTTCTCCATGCTTGATTACAGTTGCGAAAGACATAAGCTCTCCGCTTCGCAAAGCATTGAGTTCATCGGTAAGCACAAGGGACTCGCCATCGGCAATGGTATCGTTTTCTATCTCATGCACCTCGTATTGATTGTGGGATGGGTGTTTGCACCTGCCTATGCCGTAGTTGCCGCCACCATCAGCCTTTATCACCAGGACAAGGAACCCGGCGTCTGACGCCCACATTTTTCCTATCTTGCCGCTCATGACTTCGAGCAAGATCTATCTGATCCCATCTTTCCTGCATGAATCCGCCACTCAGACCATCCCGGCCTATGTTACGGATGCAGTTCGCCAATGCCAGTGTTTTTTTGTGGAGAACGAAAGAAGCGCACGCCGCTTCCTGAAACAACTCTGGAAAGAAATGGCGATCGACGATTACCAGTGGTTCACGATCCACAAAGCCGAAGAAGCAGTTCAACAAGAGTTCAAAAAGGTACTTGCACAAAATAAGAATATCGGGATCATCAGTGAGGCCGGTTGTCCGGGTATCGCTGACCCGGGGCAATTACTCATTGGAGTGGCCCAGGTAGCCGGCGCTACAGTTGTACCACTCGTAGGCCCCAGCTCCATCCTGCTTGCACTAATGGCCAGCGGAATGAATGGACAACAATTCCGCTTCAACGGTTATCTCCCCATCGATACAGCCCAGCGCACCAAAGCGCTGAAAGACCTGGAATCATCATCCATCCGTCAAAACTGCACAGAGGTTTTCATCGAAACACCCTATCGCAACAATCAACTGGTAGAGACTATTCTCAAAACACTTCACCCCAACACACGGCTATGCATAGCTGCTGATCTCACTGCACCTACAGAGTTCGTTCGCACAAAAACAATTTCAGAGTGGAAGAAACAGGTGCCTGATTTGCATAAACGCCCCGTGATCTTTTGCTTCCAGGGATAACGGTTCTGGTAGCCCTGGGGGATAGGTGAACGCGGGCTGGAAAACAAACCAGTGCGGGAGGAATTATTTTGAACTGTGGTTGGTTGGATGGGGCGGTTGAATTACTATAGAGCTTCTTCGCTTATGTTTTCAAGGCCCTGTTCACCTATCCCTCCACGGCATGGTCACCTTGATGGGGTAACAGTTTTTTGCATTCCCTATTGATGTAGCAATGAACTCACGGAAATGGAGCAGCGCTATTTTTTGATGAATCGTTTGTAATGTGATGTAGAAGAGATGTTATAAAGGACGAATGTCTCTTTTCAGAATTCCTGAAAGTATTATTGACTGAAAAAATTCAAACACAGGGAAGTTTAGCAATATGCATAAACTGTTACATTTTATCGGAGTGACGCACTCTTTCCCCCTCCTCCTCCACCAACAGTGTGTATGAAGTCCGGGCGAACCAAACTGTTGCACCCTGAAAGTGCCATGGGCTCAGGGTTATGAATAAACCCGGCCTATGAAAGATAAGCGAAGAAGCTCTATAGTAATTCAACCGCCCCATCCAACCAACCACTGCTCATAAAAAATCCTCCCGTGCTGGTTTATTTCATCAGCCGGTTTATCATAACCCTGAGCCAGAAAAAACTATTGAGGACTGATCACATTCTCCAGGTTCGTCGGGTTTCGCACTTCATACACACTGTCCACAATATACTTCTGCCATCCCCGCCAGGGAAGCGCCCCGAGATAGGATTTGAAATGCACCTGTACGTTCATGCCTGCATTCTCGAGCAGTACTTTCGCCACTGATTCGCTCACTACACTGAACTCGAATTCATTGCTTTGAACATTTGTGCGGAAACCGCTTTGGATAAGTTTTCCTTCATAGGTTTTCCATACATATCCCTTCTTTCCGAAAGTGTTGAGTATACCGCCTTTGGTGCCGGTCTCAAACACCCAGAAATAACGCACATAAACAAAGATGCCTAAACCGATAAAGAGAATCCAAAAGATAATTGTCTTGACTTTGAACCTTCCTGCCATAAGGACTGTTATTTAGCCTAAAGTTAAACAATTCCTTTACCTTCATACATCTATATACCCATCAACTAATCGGTCTCTATGCGCATTGGAATAGTTTGTTATCCCACGTTCGGCGGAAGCGGCGTGCTGGCCACTGAATTGGGCAAGGCACTGGCTGATAAAGGTCACCAGGTTCATTTCATCACTTACCAGCAACCTGTTAGATTAAGCGAATTCAACGCCAATATATTTTACCACGAAGTACGAGTACCTACCTATCCACTTTTCGATTATCCCCCTTACGAAACCGCATTGAGCAGCACGATGGTAGACGTGATCGTGAACAATAATATCGATCTCCTGCACGTGCATTATGCCATTCCTCATGCCTCTGCAGCTTATATGGCCAAGATGATCCTGGGAAAGCAGGGCAAACGTATTCCGGTAATCACAACACTGCACGGCACCGATATTACACTGGTAGGCAGGGATAAGACCTTTGAGCCCGTAGTGACTTTCTCCATCAATGAAAGCGATGCCATCACGGCTGTGTCTAACAACCTTCGGGATGAAACCTACAAGCATTTCCGCATCGATAAGAATATTGAAGTGATACAGAACTTCGTGGATGTGAAAAGGTTCAACAAGAAACCCATCGATGCCTTCCGCAAAGTGATTGCTCCGAATGGAGAAAAGATATTACTTCATGCCTCCAACTTCCGTAAGCTGAAACGCGTGGAAGACGTAGTACATATTTTCGCGAAGGTGCTGAAGAAAGTACCATCAAAATTATTGCTGGTGGGCGATGGTCCTGAAAGACCTGTTGCTGAATCTCTTTGCCGTGAGCTCGGCATCTGCGATGATACCCGCTTTGTAGGAAAACAGGAACAGATCGAAGAGATCCTTGCAGTATCCGATCTTTTTCTGCTCACCTCGGATTACGAGAGCTTCGGCCTGGCAGCACTGGAAGCCATGGCAGCAGGTGTTCCCGTGATCTCTACCAATGCAGGCGGTCTGCCGGAGATCAATGTAGATGGCAAGACGGGCTTCCTCAGCAATGTGGGAGATATAGAGAACATGAGCATGCATGCCATTGAATTGTTATCGAACCCTGAAATGCTGAAACAATTCAAGGCTAACGCTTTCGCACATGCGCAACACTTTGATATCGACAGGGTGGTGCCAATGTATGAAGAACTATACAGCAGGTTCCTGAACTGATCTAAAATAATGGAAAAGAAAAATCCCGTTGCGGCTGAACCTGCAACGGGATTTTTTTTATGAATGAGTTGTGGAAGATTATCTTCTTCTGAGCCAGGCTTCAGGATTCTGGTTTATCCTTTCAAGTGTAATGATGAATTCCACTTCACCATTGCCGTCATCGTTGCTTCCCGCTCTTCCGATGGTTTGTCCCATGCTGATCTTCTGGCCTTTACTCACGGTGGTGGATGCAAGGTTGCTATATACAGAGAAATATTTACCGTGCTGGATCATTACCGCCCAGTTGCCTTCGATATCGAATACGGTTGTTACTTCACCTTCATAGATCGCTTTAACAGCAGCACCAGTATTGGTTTCGAGGGTAATGCCTGGATTATTGCCGCGGATCTTGGTGTCTTCGATCGTATAAGTACCGAAATGCAGTTTCACTGTTCCTTTGTCAACGGGCCAGGGGAGTTTGCCTTTTTGCTTCTCGAAGCCTCCAGATAATGCCAGTCCTTCAGGAGTGGCTTCAAATACACTTCCTGTACTGGCAGGTTGTTTCTTCGGCTCCGGCGCTGGAGTGGTTTTGGTTACCGGAGGCTCGGTGGCCGGTTGCTCCTGTTTGGTAGCAGGCTGTTCCTGTTTGGCAGCAGCTGCGAGGCGGGCCTTTTCTCTTTCGCGCTCACGCTCCAGTTCTTTTTGTCTTTCCACCCGGGCCTTCTCTTCACGGGCTGCTTTCTCACGGGCTGCAGCGGCAGCGGCCTTGATCTCTTTATCGATCGCAGCACGGATGGCCACCCGCAGTTTCTGGTCTGCCCTGTTCTTCATCTCGATCTCTTTGGAGATCTCGCGCTCGCGGGCCTTTATCTTTCCAAGGAACTCGTCTTTTTCTTTTCTCTCCACCACCAATACACGCTTTTCTTTTTCGGCATCTTTCAATACCTCATCTTTTTGTCTGCGGCTTGCTTTCAAACCTTCATTCTTCTCGTTAAGCAGGGCCTGCGTGTTCAGGATGGTGCTGGCCTGTTGTTCACGATATTGGCGATAAGACTTCAGGTACTCGATGCGGCGGAGGGCATCGCTAAAACTATTGGCAGAAAAAATGAAATTCAGGAATTCGTAATTGCTGCGGTTCTTATAAGCGTATACCACACTTTTCTTGTATTGCTCCTTGAGCGTGTCCAGCTCTTTGTTGAGCCTGCCGATCTCACCGTAGTTCTGAGAGATGGTGCTTTGAATGGAATTGATCTGTTCATTGATATTTCCGATGGCCTGTTCACGAAGCTTTAATTTCTTCTGAACCAGCGCCAGTTGACCCAGGCTAGCCTTTTTATTCTTTTTGGTATCGTTGAGCGTATTGCGCAGGTCATCGATCTCCCTTTGGATTTCAGCCTGCTTTTTCTTCAGGTCCTCGCTACTGTTTTGAGCGATGGCTCCGAAGGCACACAGGAATACCAATGTAAAGGCAACCAGGATTCTTTGCATATCGATCGGATTTATTGATTAATGAGATAAGGTGGTAACGAATTATTGACGCTTATAATTACGTGGAATATTAAAAGGAAAGGTTAAATCTACATTAAAGTCCACCTGCTTGAACTGCATCACGATGTCCACCTTGGTTTTCTCCGATACGGTAATGCCCCTGTAAGTAGGGAACAGGAGAGCATTCTTGTTCACATAATCCCCGTACACGATGTTGCAGGTGCGGGCCCGCAGCACATCCACATCGTCCAGCTTACTGTGGAGCAGGCGGTAGTCGTCGGTGGATACAGTGAGGAGATGTTTGAAGATATCGGTTGCGCTGAGCAGGGAGATCGTTTTCTCATTCTTTCTGTAAGATACAATATTACTGTCCAGGAATACTGGATTGCCGATCAGCAGGGCCTGGAGCTCCTGGAAAGTGAACGGAACCTTTGCTAATTCCTGGAGATAGGATACGGAGCGAAGCTGTATCACTTTATCCAGTTTGTTTAGCACTTTCACGCTGTCCGGTGTTACCATGATGCGGAAGGCTTCGATACCAAGCAGGGCTGTAATGCTGACCCAGATGGCACTGTCCTTCTTTATGCGGAGTACAGCAGTGAAGTCTCTTTTCTTACCCTCGTCTCCTGAAAAATCCACTTTCAGTTTTGCGGAGAAAGTGTTGAAGTCTATCCGGTTTCTTTCGATGGCCTGGTAGATCTCGTGGATGAAGCGCATGGAGTCTGCCTTTGCATCCACAACAGGCACTACAGCGGCCGTATCTTTTTTACTAATAGCAGTCTGGATCCTTTTGGTGGAACGACAGCTGCTGATAGAGCCGGCGAGTGCTACGGAAACCAATAACCAGAGAAAATATTTCATCAGATCCGAGATTAATTATGATTTGCCGGTATGTCCGAAACCTCCGTCTGCACGTTGGGTAGCGGAAATGCTTTCAACGGAATCCCATTGCACTTTCGTATAGGAAGCCACTACCATTTGCGCAATACGGTCCGCATGTTGAATGGTTTGCGGCTCTTTGGAAAGATTGATGAGGATCACTTTGATCTCCCCCCTGTAATCAGAGTCGATGGTTCCGGGCGTATTGAGGCAGGTCAATCCCTGTTTGATAGCCAGTCCGCTTCTTGGACGCACCTGTGCTTCATACCCTTCCGGCAGTTCGATGAACAATCCAGTAGGTATCAAAGTGCGTTCCATGGGTTGCAGCGTAACGGGAGCTTCCAGGTTGGCGCGCAGATCGAGGCCCGCTGCGCCGGGCGTACCGTATTCCGGCAATTGATTGGAAGATTGATTAATGATCTTTACGTTGATAATTGACATGCGCAAATATACTATGCTTTGGTCAACAACACGTTTGCATAGGCCACCAATCCTTCTTCACGACCAACAAATCCCATCGTTTCTGTTGTGGTGGCTTTTACGGAAACATCATCCACACTTACTTTCAGAATACCTGCTATCACATCCCGCATCTGGGGTGAATATGGTTTGATCTTCGGAGCTTCCAGACAGATGGACGCATCCACATTTACTATTTTGTAGCCGCGCTCCATAATGAGCTCAAAGCAACGGGCCAGGAGGATCTTGCTATCGATATCCTTATAAGCGGGATCATTGTTGGGGAAATGCATGCCGATATCTCCCAGCGCCAGTGCGCCAAGCATCGCATCGCAGATCGCATGCAGCAATACATCCGCATCACTGTGCCCAAGGGCTCCTTTATGATGGGGAATCTTCACCCCACCGATCCACAAATCCCTTCCCTCTGTCAACTGGTGAAAATCTATTCCGAATCCGATCCTGTACATATCATTTTGTTTGGGTCAAAAAAAGAAGCGTCCTGAACAAGTCAGGACGCTTCAAATATATTTGATTTTTTGCTCTTACTCTTTGTCGAGATCAAACACAAGTCCGAAGCGGAGTGTGTTGGAGAGCGGGTTTCTGTTCACGCCACTTCCTGAAGGGACCAGGTAAGAGAAGTTCAGTCCGAATACATTGTATTTGAGACCGAGACCGAGTGTGAAATATTTTCGGTTACCCTTATCCTTGTTTTCGTAGAAATAGCCTGCACGTACGAAGAACTGTTCGTTGTAGCCGTATTCAGCGCCTACAGAGAACTGGAACTCTTTCAACTCTTCGCTGAAACCATCGGGTGCATCACCGAATGAGCTGAACCAGCTGCCCACCACGCTCTTGTCGCGGTACTTGGCAAGGATCGCAGAGTCCTGCTGAAAATCTCCTGTAGAGATCGGCGGTGTTGGCACCAGCAGTTTATTGATATCCAGACCGAAAGTGATCTTATTGGTTTCATCGATAGCAGCAGTGTAAGAAGTTCCGATACCGAGGTTGGCAGGGATATAATCTTTCTGTTTTGCGTCGTTGGTATAACCGATCTTGGTACCGAGGTTGGAGAGTGCAGCGCCAAAGTTCCAGCCCTGGCCATTTTCATTCACGCCAGTATAGAAGAAGCTCAGATCGCCTGCAACAGCATGACCTGTTTTATAAGTTGTACCATCCACTTCCTGACCGGCAGCCAGGTTGGAGTTGATATAACGAAGTGCGATACCTAAACCGATCTTGTCAGACAGTTTACGGCTGTAACCGAAGTCTACGCCGAATTCGCGGGGGCGTCCTTCGCCGAGATCTGTTCCACTGAAGTTGGTGAACTGGATATTACCCAGGCTGAAGTAGCGAACGGATGCAGACAGTGCCTGCAGTTCATCCAGCTTCACATAGCCTGTAGCGGTAAGCAGGTACACATCGTTCAAACCAAGGTCTTTCAACCAGGGTGTGTACGTGAGACTGATACCGATATCGTTTTTGGTGAATGGCGTTTTGGCAAGGTTCCAGAATGCGGAGCTCGCGTCTGGTGTGGTAGCTAAACCTAAATCGCCCATACCGCCGGCTCTCGCGTCAGGAGAGATCCGTAAAAATGGAACCGAGGATGTAACCGGATTTGGTGGTCTGTATTCTGTGTCCTGCCCCTGTGCCTGTATAGCTCCAACTCCTGTAATAAGAGATAATAAAGCAGCCAGTTTGAAAGTCTTTCGTTTCATAACGTAATAATCTGTTTTAAAGGTCTGTTTGTTTAATACTGCCTTCAACAATGCTGTTCGCAGTTTCTTATTTTCAGGATCGGGATCTGTATAGCTTTGGTTAGAAGCTATTGCTGATGCAGTAAAGCGATAAACTAATGTCGGAGTAGAAGTTTTCTCAAATAAGGGAATGCTTTAGAATCTTATAAAAACGGGGCGAAAATACATGATTTTCAGAAAACGAAAAATCAATACATATTACAATATATACAATTTTTCTAATTTTTGAGCCATTTTTCCATCCTGGGTTTTCACCTGCAGGCGGTAGATATACACCCCTCTTCCGATCTTACTGCCGTATTCATCTCGTCCGTCCCAATTAACTTCACTCGAACGGTTTCCGGTAGAAAATATTGTACGTTTTAGTGTTTTTACCAGCTTGCCTGATACGGTATATACCTGAACAGTAACCGCTAATTCCTCACCGGGTCTGTTGTGGTTGAACCAGAAACCGGTATTTGTAGTGAACGGATTCGGGTAGTTCAAAACATGTTCCAGCCTGAGTTCTGCGTCGTTGACCACCCTGAACTCGAGGATCGTTTCACTTGAATTGTTCACGGCATCCCATGCCTTGATCACAAGTGAGTGCGGGCCCGGCGTCATTTCGGGTAACTGGAATCTTACTATCCCTCTTTTGTAATTGTCCGTTTCACTTTCATAGAACTGATTGAGCACGAAAGTCTTTTTTTGATCATTATCAAGAACTGCCACCAGGTCGTGCCCGATACCTGTTCCCATGATATTGATTCCGGAAGAGTCTGCCAGCTTCACCAGCAGGATGGGTCTGGCATTGCTGATGCTGCCATTCACGAACTTCTCGTCGTTGAGCCAGGCCCTCAGATGCGGGCCTTCTTTATCACCTGTACCCGTACCCGAACCTCCCACGATGAATTCCCTGAATGCGCCGTTGGCATCTGTTTGACCATTCTCAGCATAAAAACTCATCTTTCCATGCCCGAACTGATAGTTGATATCCCTGGGTACTACAAAGCTGAAACTGAACTGGCCATTGGTCACCCTTGCCTTGCCTTTAAAGAGCATATTCTGCTGCGTCAGGAAGGCCACAGGCTGGCTGCCGGGGGCATTGCCCAGGGTTTGTTTGGGTTGGGGCTTATCAAAGATGATCGGATATACAGTGCCGTTATAATCTGAAAGAAGTGTACCGGCAGCGTCGGTCACCTGCCCGCTGATAGTATATTCAGAGAGTGCTTTGAGCGTATCCGGCGTGGCTCCCGGCGGATTACCGTTCACCTGCGTCACCTTTATTTTTTGTTGAGGGAATGCCAGGCGCAGGGCAGGATCACCCAGCAGCGTGAATTTCCTGTTATTGATAACATCCGAATTATTGGTATAGGTCAGGTTCTTTGCCTGCTTAACGGCATCGCCCAGTCGAAGATAATTTCCGTCTGGCTGTTGTTGCAATGCAGTAGACAGATAGTTTTGATTCATGATGCGGTTGCTGAAACTCTGCACCAGTCGCGTGGTGGTCATCAAAGCGATGGCCCCTGTTTTTTCGCGCAGCAGCAGATCCTCTCCCAGTGAGCTGATCAGCGGATTATCGAATGGGCCGAAATCACAGGTTCCGGTGATGAAGAGAGGTAATTTATCGGCATTGTTGAAGCTGTTCACAATGTCCTGGTCCAGCACTGCCTCTTCCGCCAGCCTCCTGTTGCTTCCATGACCAGTGTAGTTCCAGATCAGGTTGCCGCTGAACATCTTTGCGCTGATGGCCTGGTTCACGGCGGGATAGCGGGCGCCTGCGGCGTCGCTCTCCTGCGGATAAGCATCGAGATAGATCTTGTCTGTATTGAAAACCGGATTGGTGTTCTGCACTGCCTGCGTGATCACTTCAGCATCCTGCAGATGTAGGTTGCCATCTTCATCATCGGCCACAAAACTGAGTTCATTACGCCAGGGGCCCAGCGCTTTCGGTGAGGTATATGCGATCAGTTTGTTGATATATCGGGCTGCTTCCTGTTCATTGGAAGCGGGAATTCGCCCGATGCCGATATCGAGCAGGTGAACACCGGGCTGTGCAATATCATCGCCATCATCGAGGAAGCCGAAGAAATCATCGGAAGTATAGGTACCGAGCGGCTCCAGCGACACGCCGCTTTCCCAGGCAGGAACCAGGTTGGTATTGTTGGTGATGCGGTTCTTATAATCGAAGGAAGCAGCTCCCAGTAACAGCAAATATGCCGGCCTGGCTGATGGGTTACCATTGGAACGGTCGTAGAACATCTTCACGAAATCACGAAGGGCTACAGGATCGGGAATGCCGGAAGAGAACTCTGCATACACCTGTGCAGGCGTGAAGATGCGGCTGCTGATCCCGTCGCGCTGCTGGTGGAAATCCGCTATCCGCTGTGCCTGCGCTGTCATTCCAGGATCGGTGACGATGAGCATGTTCACAGGATCTGCTCCGTGCAGGTCCTGGTTACCCACCCTGCCTGCAGCAATTGGCGTGAGCAGGCCGCTGGATTTGAATGCGGCATATTCCCTTAACTGGCTGCAGGGATTCACGAAACGGACAGCAGCTCCACTAACGGAGCTGTTCATGCGAATTGGCTGAGCGGGATCGGTAACGTCCCAGACCTGTGTGGATGCATCGGCCTGGTCCACGAAAAACTCCCCGGTATTGCCCGCTCCCACACTTGTCCAGTCCCTGAACAATAACTGCCCCCTGCCCTGAAGGCTGAGAGATGCTGTGCCGAGGATCTCGAACCAGTCGAGCCACCCCTGTGCATTGGCGCTGCCGGGAGAGTAAGTGACTCCTATGTTTAGTCCGCTGCCTGGCGGAAAAAAATTTGTATTTGCCTCAACGGTCTGCGCAAAAAGATCGTATGGTCCTGTAGGCACTGCCGGCATATTCATGTTGAGGATCGCATTGCCATTGAGGGTGAAACCGAAATTGCTGCCATTTCCGAATGACCGTGAAATGCATTTGGCGCGGAAGAGGGTGCTGACAGGTGTGAGGCCGGGTAGATCAACAGAGAAAGTGTGGCGAAGTGATTTCCCTGGTATTTCGGAGAAATCATAACCGAACCAGTCTTTTCCGCTGCTGAGGATATTCACGGAATCGAGCTCATAGAAATATCTTTCTGAAAAATTTCGGATGGTGGTATTGGGCGCCCCGGTGGCGGGTTGCACGGAGATCCTTTTACCCGCGCCTCCCACGGTGAGGAAATAAAAAGATTGCTCGCTGTAAAGGTTCTTTACATGTCTGAAAGAGCGGTTGGTGGCATCCGGGATCCAGTGGTGCGGGCCATTGGCGAAGAAGAGCAGGTAATCATTGTTATCCAGTACGCCATCGCCTCCATCTTCGGCCCAGAGGGCGTTTTCCACCAGGTCGTCCGGACGGGGGGCGCCGGGGTCCTCAGGGAGCATTCCTCCTCCATAGCCATAAAGGCGGATGGAACCGGATGGCATACCCTGCGGATTCAGGCCCAGTGTTTGCAGGAAGGGAATGTCCAGCCGGTATACTCCCGGGCCCGGAATGGCAATTTTAAACCAGTTGCCTGAGGCGAGCACGGAATGTGGGGCATAGGTCCGCTGAGCCAGTGACCGGGGAGTCTGGATAAGCAGCAGTAAAAGGCTGAGCAGGAATGTGAAGCAACGGCACATCTGATCAAAAATAGATCGAAAGTGCCTATATTCGCAATCGCAGGTTACTGTTCCCTGAAAAATTGTTACCCTGTTAATAAAAACCTGCCTGAACGGTAAAAAAGTTTGCATTTTTTATACAGAAAGTGTACAATTTTTGCGTTGCATCTGCGTTTAACTTAATTGAACCAAAAGGCATAAAAGCTATCTAAAATGAACTTGAAAAACCTATTCATCCTGGCAACCTGCGCCGCTGCTGTAGCCAGCTGTAAGAACGACGCCAAGAAATCGGGCAAATCCGATGTGACCGGCTGGGCATACAACAGCAAGGAACAAGGTGGATACCAGGTATCCCGCGAGAAAGAACAACATACCGGCCCGGGTCTCGTGTTTGTTCAGGGTGGTACCTTCATGATGGGTGCTACTGAGGAAGATGTGATGAGCGACTGGAACAACGTTCCCGCCCGTAAGACGGTTAACTCCTTCTATATCGACCGCACCGAAGTAGCCAATATTCACTACCGCGAATATCTGTACTGGATCAACAACGTGTTTGATGCGGACGAATACAGGGCTGTTCGTGATGGCGCTCTGCCAGACACACTCGTTTGGCGCAGTGAGCTGGCCTACAATGAGCCTTTGGTTGAATACTATTTCCGCCACCCCGCATATAATTACTATCCGGTGGTAGGCGTAACCTGGAAACAGGCATACGATTTCTGTCTCTGGCGCTCAGACCGTGTGAACGAGCTGGCCCTGGTTCAGAAAGGATTCATCAACAAAACCACACTGAAAAATATTCAGGGGCAGGGAAGCGAAAGCTTCAACTCCAAGTCATACCTCATGGGTCTGACCACTCCTACCCCCGGCAACTCCGTTCGTTCCAAGAAGAACCCTCTGAAGAACCCCAACGGAACTCCAAGAACTACTGTAACCTTCGAAGATGGCATCATGCTTCCCAACTATCGCCTTCCTACAGAAGCTGAATGGGAATATGCAGCCCTCGGTCTTGTAGGTCAGAACCCAAGCCCCAGCCGCAAAGAAGGAAAACGCGGTGAGGAGCTGATTACCAACAAACAGGTATTCTCCTGGAGCCAGAACGTAAATGGCCTCCGCGACACTCGCCGCGGTGCATGGCAGGGTACTTTCCTCGCCAACTTCAAAAGAGGAAATGGTGATAACATGGGTGTGGCCGGTGGTCTGAACGACCGTGCTGTTTACACCGCACCGGTAACATCTTTCTACCCCAATGCTTTCGGTCTTTACAATATGTCTGGTAACGTGAACGAATGGGTGGCCGACGTTTATCGCCCGATGAACTCTGTGGATAACGATGACGTTTCTCCTTATCGTGGTAACTACTATCAGAACGATTTCAAGAATAAAGACGGTGAATTTGAAAAAGATTCCCTCGGTCGTGTAAAACGTGTTTATGCAACTGATGCAGAAAGCATAACCCGCCGCAATTACCAGAAAGCAAACGTGATCAACTACCTCGATGGTGACTCACTGCTCCTGGGCGTTAAATACGGTTATGGTCTTACCACCCTGATCTCGGACAAATCACGTGTGATCAAGGGCGGTAGCTGGAACGACCGCGCTTACTGGCTCTCTCCCGGCACACGCCGCTATATGGAAGAAGATCAGGCCAGCAGCACTGTCGGATTCCGTTGCGCAATGGATCGCGTAGGCAGCCCTGAAGGTAACGGCCGCAAAACAGGTATCGATTACCCAACCAGAAGGCAGAATACAAGAAAAAGATAAGTTCATTTAAGATAATAGAAGAGCCGTCTGAAAAGACGGCTTTTTTATTTCCTACATTTGCTACCATCGTATTTTCTTATGATCACCATTCCCGAATTATACAAAATATATCAGCAATACCCTTCCGTGCAAACAGATACCCGCGCGCTCAAAAAAGGCGACCTGTATTTTGCATTGAAGGGCCCCAATTTCAATGGCAACGATTTTGCCCGGGCCGCACTGGAAGCAGGTGCAGCATTTGCTATCGTAGACGAACCTCCTGCCACTCCCGATGAACGCATACTCATAGTAGAGGATGTACTCTCCACTTTGCAGCACCTGGCCAAACACCACCGGGAACAATTCGATATTCCATTCATCGCCATCACCGGCAGTAACGGTAAGACCACCACGAAGGAACTGGTAAGCACTGTTCTGGCAGCTAAATACAAAACCTATACTACCCAGGGCAATCTCAATAATCATATCGGCGTACCCCTCACTCTCCTGCGCATCAAGGCCGATGCGGAAATGGCAGTAATAGAAATGGGAGCCAACCATCAGAAAGAGATCGAAAGCTACTGCTTTTATACCCTGCCCACACACGGCATCATCACCAATGCCGGAAAAGCGCACCTGGAAGGATTTGGTGGTATCGAAGGAGTAAGAAAAGGAAAAGGAGAATTGTTCGATTATCTGCGTGCGCATAACGGCACAGCCTTCGTGATGTGGGATTATGATTACCTGCAGACCATGAGCAAAGGCATTCCCTCCATCATCAGATACGGCACCAGCAATGCTGATTGTACCGGAGAAGTGGCGCAAAGCGAGCCCTTTCTCTCTGTGAATATTACCAGCGGCCAGCCATTCACCATCCAATCTAAACTGGTGGGCGCTTACAACCTGCCGAATATCCTGGTGGCTGTAGCTATTGGACAATATTTCGGCGTCTCCAATGAAGCCATTCAATCAGCCATCGGAAATTACACGCCCAGCAACAGCCGTTCACAACTGAAGACCATCGGCACCAACAGTTTCATCCTGGATGCATACAATGCCAATCCCAGCAGCATGCGCGCAGCCATCGAAAACTTTGCCTCATTGAAGGGGAATGATAAAGTACTGATGCTCGGCGGAATGATGGAGCTCGGTCCCGAAAGCCTGCAGGAACACCAGCAGATCATCGAGCTCATCAAAAAATACAATTGGAAAGCTGTGGTACTGGTAGGTGGCGATTTCAGGAAACTGGCGCATCCCTTCATCAGCCTTGAAAATTCGACGGCCGCAAAAGAATGGCTTACCCAACAAAATTTCGAACATACCAATTTACTGATCAAAGGATCCAGAAGCATGCAGATGGAGAAAGTATTATAGTGATCAGGCAGTTGCTGTTTTGAAGAATCTATCAAGGCATCTTACGGCTTCCATGGCATTAAGCATTTGTTGCTTTTTCTCTTCCTCCCATTGTTGACGGATTTGTTGCACCGCTGTCTTCTCTTCAGCCGGCGCTTCTTCTATTCTTTTTGTATCGAAAAAACTCAGCGCGATATGCGCATCATTCAGCTCTCCCAGTTGCGTTGTGAGACCTTCCAGTTTTGCATCATTCTTCCATTCCGAAAATGGATAATTGAAATGAAGGTCCGATTCCAGAATCTTCTTCACATACACCAGGTCTTTCAGTGCTTTCCGGATTGCATGCAATTCATCTTCGTGTTCCAGCGCCAGCAGCAGGATATTAATTGTTGCCACTTTCCTCTCAATAAAATGCCGTACCATCTCTTCCGTCAGTTCAGCAGGCAATCCTTCTTCAATCTCCTTCACAGCTTTCCTGACGGCAATATCCTCAATATGCAGCACCAGCAGTTCCTTTGCCGTGAACAACTCATGATGCAGCCCCTTAATAAACTGTGGAATTATTCCTGAATGATCTTTCAATTTTTTAATCACCAACTGCAGGTCTCTAACAGTGCCGCATGACCGATACAACAGTTTCAATTCATCCGGTATCTGCAATGAACGTTCCTCCTCCTGCATCAATCTCACAAAAGCACGCAACTTCTTATATGCCACACGAAGATCATGGATCAATTCCATATCGAAGCCACCCGGAATTTTCCGGCTGTTATCGGCTATGATCTTTCCATAACTTCTCACCACTTTCGCGAGTTTCTGCTTCTTCATGGTGTTGCATTTAAACTGACGCACCCTCAGCCCATTCCAGCAAAGGGGTAAAATAATTCAGGCATTGAAAACATAAGCGCCATAGCCCGGCTCAGCACCAAAGCTTCATCAAACCATACACTGCTTTTCAAAAATTCTCCCGCGGTGGTTTGTTTTCCAGCCGGAATTATTTACCCCTTTGCGCCCCCTTAATTTTCGAGCGCCTGCAATATATCCGCCAGAATATCATCCACCTTCTCCAGGCCAACAGAGATTCGGATAAGCCCCGGCGTTATATTCACAGCGGCACGCTCCGCATCTGTAAGTTTTGCATGGGTAGTGCTGGCAGGATGCGATGCAATGCTTCTTGTATCTCCAAGGTTAGCCGTCAGCGTCAGCATTTTGAGATTGTTCAGGAAATTTCGGCCTGCTTCCAGTCCGCCTTTCAGTTCGAAACAAACGATGCCTCCGCCATTGTACATCTGCTTTTTAGCGATGTTGTGCTGCGGATGGCTGGGTAACCAGGGGTATTTCAGTGAAGCAATAGCAGGATGATGCTCTAATTTTTGTGCCAGGGTCAATGCATTGGAAGCGTGGCGCTCCATACGCACGTCCAGGGTTTCCAGGCTCTTGCTGAGTACCCATGCATTGAAGGGCGATAATGAGGGCCCTGTGCTTCTGCAGAACAGGTAAATATCTTTGATGAGGTCTGCACGGCCTACGATCACACCACCAAGTACACGGCCCTGTCCATCCATCCACTTGGTAGCCGAATGCACAACCAGGTCCGCGCCGAATTCAATAGGGCGCTGTCCGATCGGTGTTGCGAAGCAGTTATCTACATTGAAAAGAAGATTGTATTTTTTTGCGAGGGCAGACGCCTTCTCCATATCCACCAGATCAAGACCAGGATTGGTGGGCGTTTCCACGAAGATCATTTTGGTATTCGGACGAACCAGTGATTCCCAGGTTTCCGGTTTACCCGCATCAAAATAGGTATACTCGATCCCGAATTTGGGAAGATATTTGGTGATCACCGTATGTGTACTTCCGAAAATGGCATTGCATACCAGGAGATGATCTCCCTGTTTCATCAGCGCCATGAAGCTGGCAAAGATGGCGCTCATGCCGGACGCAGTGGCGTAGCCAGCTTCGGCGCCTTCAAGGGCGCAAACCTTATCGGTGAATTCTTTTACGTTGGGATTACTGAACCGGCTGTAAATATTGAAGTCGGTTTCATCGGCAAACGTGGCGCGCATTTCTTCCGCATCATCATAGCAGAAGCTGCTGGTGAGGAACATAGGGGTGCTGTGTTCCATTTCGTTGGTACGCTCTGTCTGGATACGGATTGCCTTCGTTATGGGATGTTGGGACATACGTTGATTTTATTGGATGTTTTGATCGTTCACACGAACAGACCATTTGAGTGAACCGCCGGCGCGGCGGAGGGTTTCAGCCACTGAACAATATTTGTCCATGGAAAGTTCGGCAGCCTTGTAGGCTTTCTGCGGATCGATCTCTCCCTTCAGTTCAAAAACAATATGCACATTGGCCCAGAGGGAGGGTTCTTTACCTGCTTCACGCTCTCCTTCGATCTTCATTGAGAATCCTTCCACGTTCTGGCGCTGTTTCTTGAGAATGGAAACGATATCTATACCGCTGCAGCCTCCCAGGCCCATCAGCAGCAACTGCATCGGACGCGCCCCGAAATCGGATCCACCACCTTCCGTGCTGTTATCGATATGAACAGTATGACCATATGCGTCTTTAGCTTCAAAACCGTAATCGCCTTTTACCCTCTCCAATTCAATTTTTATCATGGTAAAGATTTTTGCAAATGTAATTCATGCAGGCATTTACTTTGCACCCTGAATCAGTATTGACCGAATGCAGACTTTTCACTTTAACCAACCGTTTACATTGGAGTCCGGACAGGAACTGCCGGAGCTCACCATTACCTACCATACCTATGGAACCCTGCATCCCCACAGCAAAGTGGTCTGGGTCTGCCATGCCCTCACGGCCAATTCCGATGTGGCCGACTGGTGGAAAGGCGTGATCGGCCAGGGTGAACTGATCAATCCCGACGAATACTTTATTGTTTGTGCTAATATCATCGGCTCCTGCTATGGCACCACGGGCCCGCTGAGCATCGATCCCCGCACCGGAAAGCCTTATTTCCACCAGTTCCCGCTCATTACCATCCGGGACATGGTAAAGGCGCATATCCTGCTCCGCCAGCACCTGGGCATCCAATCCATCTACCTCCTCATGGGCGGCAGCATGGGCGGCTACCAGGCCATGGAATGGGCCGTTGCCGAACCATTAGTGATCAACCAGCTTTTCCTGCTGGCCACCAGCCCCACCGAAAGCGCCTGGGGTATTGCCGTACACACCACACAGCGACTGGCCATTGAAACCGATGCTACCTGGAAAGAAGAACGTCCGGATGCAGGCGCAGCCGGCCTCAAAACCGCCCGCGCCGTAGGAATGCTCACTTACCGCAACTACGGCATCATGGTGAAACACCAGACAGATCCGGATCATTCCAAACTGGACAATTTCCGCGCATCGTCCTATATCCAGTACCAGGGCGATAAACTGGTAAAAAGATTCAATGCATTTTCCTACTGGAGCCTTACCAAATCAATGGACACTCATAATCTCGGCCGTGGCCGCGAAGGCGATGTACAGGCAGTGCTTCAAAATATTCAGCAACGCACGCTCATCATCGGCATCAGCAGTGATATCCTCTGCCCTGTGGAAGAGCAACGCTTCATGCAAAGACAATTGCCCAACGCTTCTTTGATAGAGATCGATTCCGCATATGGCCATGATGGTTTCATGGTGGAAGGAAAACTGATCTCCGAAGCATTGGGCAACTGGTTGAAAAAATAATATCGATCCTATTTCTTCCTCAGGTCCAGGTTGTGGAAATATGCAACCCGTGCAATATGATTGGTCCTGTAACTATTTCCTGCCGGCAACTGAATGAACTGGTTCATATAACCGAAATGCAGTTGATCTGATTTCGTTGTATGAAAAGCAAAGCCTGCAAAGAAACGGTTCTGATCAAAATAATTATTCACGATCTGCTCTCCGAAATTGATATGGATCTCATCATTCAAGATCCAGGAGAAAGTGCCGGGCTCATAAGGTTTTGCGCCGATAGGTCCCTGCAACAGGAAACTATATCTCGCCCTCCAGTTGAAATGATAACCATCGGCCAGCTTATCAGGGTTTTCCAATTTCCGGCGATACCGCTGCTCCAATCTCGCATATTGCATCACACGCAGGTTGCCGCCATATTTCGTGTGCCACTGGATCTGTTGCCAGGGACGATGTTCCGGAACATCGATCCGCTGATTTCCCCCTGTTGAAAAATGATGCACATAGCCATATCCCGCCGTGATCTTCGTATTGTCGTTCAGGTAATACGTTAGGCCCACACGTGCAATTGCGGTAGAGAAATTTGAAAAGAAATCTTCTTTCGTTCTGAGTTGTGCTTCGGCCCAGAAACCCCATTTATTGGAAAGCCGGGTCTGGTTCATGTAAGCCAGCCAGACCTGGTTTTCCGAAATCTTGTTTTTCGTTTGAGCATTCAGGCTAGTAGCCAGCGCCATGACCAGCAGGATGGTGATAGAAATTATTCGCATACGGTTCAAATTGAACCGCTAAAATAACTCACTTCAGTATACCATCTACAGTTATCGCTGCATAATATAATGCTCCGATAGTTGGGCCTGCTGCATATTGTATATAACGATTGTTCAAAATATTGGCGCCACCGGCCTTGATAGTGGTTTTCAACTTCGGCAACTTGAAGCTCACCTGTGCATCGATGGTGCTGTAGGCAGACACACGCCCATTCGCAAGTGGACTCTCCCAGAAGAAAGCATCCTGCCATTTCCACACCACATTGAAACCAATGTTCTTCACTACTTCACGATTACCGAAACTCAGATTGGTTACCCATTTCGGTGTATTGAAACCAGTGATGAAGACGTCAGTGGTTTTGTTGGAAACAATATCGTTGAAGTTCACATTACCACCGAGGGTGAATTTCTTATAAGCGATCCAGGTTACACCCAATGATGAACCATAGTTGCGATACTTGTTCTTTGCATTGGTGTATACACGATAACGGGTTTGCTTACTCCTGTTATCAGCCACCATATCTGTCACGCCTGCATCGGTATTGATCTTTCCACTGGTAGGCACAGCCACTTCCACCTGACCGAGGAAGCCATCGTACTCATTGAGATAGGCATCGATATCGAGGATCAGTTTATTACCCAGCAGCACACTCTTGTAACCAGCTTCAAATGAATTGATGCGCTCTGGTCTTGTAGGGCTCAGCGCAGTTACTTCCAGCAATGCACGGTTCTTCAGGGCGGCAGCCGGATCTACGGTTTTGGGAGGAAGCGAAGGATCGCGGTCTTTGTTGTAAGCAGCATTGAATGCATTCACAGAAGTGAGTGTATAGGAGTTCTCCAGGTAACCCAAACCATCATTGATAAAGCTCAGTCCGCCTACCCTTCTCACATTCCCATTGTTTACGAAAGACAATGCTTCAAACAATGCAGGGAAACGGAAGCCATTCTGGAAAGACGCGCGGAAATTATGTTTTTCGGAAAGTGTATACACCAGCGCTACACGTGGATTGAATTTCGGATCGAATTCAGTATTGTGATCGAAGCGAAGCGATACGAAAGCTTTCAGTTTTTCATTGAAGAATGTTTTTGTGGCCTGCACAAACGCGCCATATTTTTTGTAGTACACATTCTTACCGAAATCATCAGATCCTGGCTTTACTGGCTGATTGCGTTCCGCAAGCGGCCGGGAGAAATCAACGAAATTGTTACCGTCCGGGATCACTTCATAAATGCGTGCATCCGCGCCTACCAGGAGATCAACAAATTTGATCTTGTTACTGAGGTCCCATTGTGCATCTGCGTGGTACACGCGGCTTTCCTGCTTCAGCCAGGCTCCGCCAGTTGCCGGGGCTCCGGCAATTCCTGCATTCTTATGGTCCCAGTTATTGATCTGGATGATCTGGTTGAAGAGATCATTGTAAGCCTGTGTACCGGGCTCAACCCTTCCTGCATCAGCGGCCTGGCGGGCAATGCGCATGGCAGTGGCCAGATCGTTTGTAGCCAGTGCAGCCTGAAGCGCCGTTTTGAACTTATCGCCCCAAACTGCATTTGAGGACTGAGTCAGTTGCAGATTATCTGCCAGCGGCTTCAGGTTATAGGAGTCGCCGGTATTTTCAAGGCTCACGTAAGTGCGCACGAAATAATTATGTCCTTTCAGTTCCAGCTTGTGGTTCTGCACAATTACATTGTCCAGCTGGATCTTATTCCCGCGCTGGAATACGCCATCCATCTTCCCAAAGCGGTAGCTGTAACTCAATTCCGCATTTTCGGTTATGCGATAATGTAATGCAGCGTCGAATTTCAGATTATCCACTTCAGGTTTCACCAGGTCTTTTTCCCAATAACCTGTCCGGCGAAGAATGAAAGTACGCGGGCTGCCATTGTAAGTCACCCCCTGGATGGTAACGGCATTGTTGTTCTCATCGCCATAGCGGTTCCAGGCATCGTAAGCGGGATTATTGGCTGCCCCGTTCAGTTCCTTGAAACCTGGATTGGCGGTATTTAGATTATTGGGATTTTGATCTGTGGCTGTACTGCTCACCCAATCGGTTCCCCGCAGGTAGCTGGCATTGATCTTGAAAGCGAATTTATTCTTCCAGGCATGCGCATATCGGATAGCCGACTCCGTTAGCAGGCTTACATCCCTGTCTTTACCATCTACATGGTTCACACCAGTTTTGTGGTATACGCTCAAACCCTGGTGGGTGAATGGACTTTTAGTGATGAGATTGGCCATACCATTGATGGCATTCATGCCATACAACGCAGAAGCCGCTCCTGGCGTGATCTCCACACTGGCAATGTCCAGCTCAGTAGGTCCAATGGCATTTCCCAGGGGAACACCGAGAGTGGCCGCCTGCATGTCAACACCATCCACCAGTTGCATAAAACGGAAATTGTTGGGGATATTAAACCCACGGGTATTGGGAACTTTGAAAGTCAGACTACTGGTGGTCATTTGCACACCCTTTACATTTTCGAGTGCATCATAAAAACTGGGTGCAGGCGTTTCACGAATAGCACGGATATCGAGTTTCTCGATAGCCACAGGGGATTTCAAAATACTTTCAGCCACACGTGAAGCGGTTACCACCACTTCATTGCCAAGCACAGTCTGTGTAACCAGTTCTATCTGCAGCTTGCTGCCAAGACTTTTCACTTCCAGCTCCTGCGGCTGAAAACCCACAGAGCTCACTACAAGAGTAAATGGAAGTTTCTGTTTGGTGCGCAACACAAATGCGCCGCTGCTATTGGTGATAGTTCCGTTTACGGAACCTTTGATCTGTATGCTTACATCCGGGACCGGTTCTTTCTTTTGCTGATCGATCACCTGACCGGAGATTTCGATAATGGTATTTTCCTGCGCCTGCAGGTTTGAAAATACGGGTAAGCTGAGAATGAGCAGCAGCAAGGCGTACAGGCTTTTTTTACCGGCCTGTTCCTGCACGCTCCTGTTGAGGGATAAAGCGAAAATTCCGGAACGATTCAATTCCTTTCTCATAAATGTTGATTGCTTGGTGTGGGTTGTTTGATTGTGTTTTATTTTTATTGTCTACTATTTTAGTAGACTATTTTGATCTAAAAAATCTCTGTTGTTACAGAGAATACAGCGTGTTGCCCAGGTTGCTACAAGATCTTCACCAATATCCTTACGCTCCAGATGATCACCAGGCATCCCAGCAAAATGAAAGCCGTTTTCCTCGGCAATCTTCCTGCCAGCTTTGCCGCTAAAGGCGCCGCGATCAACCCGCCCACTACCAGCGCCAGGATCGTCTGCCAATGGCTCACCCCTAAAAATGTAAAGAATGTGAAAGCACTGGCGAGTGTCACAAAGAATTCAGTGAGGCTCACAGACCCGATCACGAAACGCGGACTACGCCCTTTTGTGATCAGCGTTGTTGTTACGATTGGCCCCCATCCTCCACCGCCGAAGGAATCCAGGAATCCACCAGCTCCCGCTAATGCACCATATCTTTTGAACTTCTTTTGAGGCTTTGGTTTGCGGAATGCATTCGATAAAATGCGCACACCCAGGAAAAGCGTATAGGCCGCCATTACAGGACGGATATAATCAGCATATTTCTCTCCCATGTAGATCAGCAAAACAGCACCAAGAATAGCGCCGATCACTCCCGGTATCAGCAAAGCCTTGAATAATTTCTTGTTTACATTTCCGAATTTATAATGACTATAACCCGAAGCGCCACTTGCAAACATCTCCGCCGTGTGAATACTGCCCGAAATAGCAGCGGGGTTCACACCGGCCGATAATAATATTGTTGCACTTGTTACGCCATAGCCCATGCCCAGTGCACCATCCACCAGCTGGGCCAAAAATCCGGCCAGCAGCATGATGGGAAAATTCGGTTCCAGTGTTTTGTACAGATCAACAGTTCCATCCAGGATCCCCTGCCAGGGAACATAACTGAAAATGAAATGACCGATCAGCATCAATGCAAAGACCTGTAATGATCTCGTTGCGATCCTTCTCCATTTACGGTCTTTCTCGGAACCTTCTTCCACCAGTATCTTCGTAAGCTCATTCAACTTTTTCACTTTCTCTGCAAAGTTTCCGTTGAGCCGGCTACGCACAGCGTTCAGGTTATTGAGCACTTCGTTGAGCTCTGCAGGCAATGCATGGTTGAGCACTTCCTTTATCCGCCTGGCAGCCGTAGGCGATTTACCATTGGTGGAGATCGCGATCTTCAGCTGTCCTTTCTGCACGATCGATCCCAAATAGAAATCGCAGAGATCTGGCGTATCGGCCACATTGATCAGCAAATTGTAAGAGCGCGATGCCTCATAGATATGCCTGCTGATATCTTTGTTGTTGATGGCAACAATCACCAGGTCCTTTGCTTCCAGATCGGTAAGCTCGAAATTCCTTTCCTGCAACAATACCCGTGGATGATGTTCGGCGAGCTTACGCAGTCCCTCCCCGATAGTGGGAGCTACTACAGTCACGTTGGCCCCGGGGGCATTGTCCAGCATTGCTGAAAGCTTCTCCAGACCTACATTTCCAGCGCCCACCAACAAAACACGCAGTGATTCCAGCTTCAGGAAAACAGGAAAAAGATGATTGCTATCTGTGGCTGCAACCGTAGAAGGCAGTTGATCTTTAATTGAAGTTGATTCGCTCATGTTATTAATTTAAACCCAATTGTTCCTGATAGCAAAATCTCCGAAAGTTTCCCCGCTATACCTTTGCTGGCTGTAGGTACCCAGCAAATTATCCAGCTCACTCAGAATTGCAGGCTCGTCCAGGTTTTCTTTATATTTTTTGTTTAAACGATAACCAAACCTGTCTCCCCCGATATGCAGGTTGTATTGACCATAAGCCGTTCCGATCAATCCGATCTCAGCAGCATAGGGCCTTCCGCATCCATTGGGGCAACCGGTCATGCGAAGGGAGATCTCATCATCAGCCAGTCCATGTTTCTGCAGTACAGGCTCCAGTTTGGTGATGAGGGTGGGCAGATAGCGCTGTGCTTCAGCTAACGCTAACGGACAGGTGTTGAATGCCACACAAGCGATGGCACTCTTGCGCACAGCGCCAGCATTGTCTGTATGTGCAATAAGGCCGAACCTGATCAGGATATCCTCCACCTGTTGCCTGTTCTCAGGAAGGATATCACTGAGTATCACATTCTGGTTGCAGGTAAACCGGAAATTGGCTGCCCCGGTCTTTGCTACTTCCAGCAATGCAGTTTTGATAGCCAGTTTATCGTCATCGAGTACACGGCCATTCTCGGTGAATACCGTGTAATTCCATTTGCCTTCATGGTTCTGGTACCATCCGTAATCATCGCGCCTTTGTGTGAACTGGTAAGGCTTTTCAGGTTCGAGTGCAAATCCGCAACGCTTTTCCAGTTCGGCCTTGAACTCAGGAACACCCATTTTGTCGAGTGTGTATTTGAGGCGGGCCTGTTTGCGGTCACTACGGTTGCCGAAATCACGTTGTATGGTGATGATCTCATAAACTGCCTTGAGCGTGTTCTCTTCACCTGCCACAAAACCCAGTACAGTGGCCAGTCTGGCGTAGGTATTGGGATTACCATGCGTGGTGCTGAGACCGCCGCCGGCAGCAATATTGAAACCGGTCAGTTTATCGTTTTCCACTATTGCGATCAGTCCGATATCATTACTGAACACATCCACATCATTATATGGCGGGATAGCGATGCCGATCTTGAATTTGCGCGGCAGGTACCTGTCCTGGTACAGAGGATCTGCTTCTTCCTCCTTATTGAGGATCGGTTGTTCATCCAGCCAAACTTCGTAGTAGGCGCGTGTTTTCGGCAATGCCAGTTTGCTGATCTTGTCTGCATACCTGAAGATCTCTTCATGTAATGCGGATTGCCTTGGATGCGCATTGCAGACCACGTTCCTGTTCACATCGCCGCAGGCGGCAATGGAATCCAGCTGCATGGTATTGAATGCCTTGATGGTTGGCTTCACATGTGATTTGAGGATCCCATGCAACTGCACGGTCTGTCTTGTGGTGATCTTTATCACACCGGTGGAATGATCGCCGGCAATATGATGCAGCCCTTCCCATTGTTGCGGAGTAAGGAATCCTCCGGGCAGCCTCAGGCGGATCATGTATGAGTAAAGCCATTCCAGTTTTTTGGCGGAACGTTCTTCGCGGCGATCGCGATCGTCCTGCTGGTACATGCCGTGGAATTTCATCAGGCTTTGATCATCTTCACGCAGTGCGCCGGTTGCATTATCCTGAATACTTTGTTTAAGCGTGCCGCGCAGTGCATCACTTTTTTGTTTGATCCGTTCTACCGGAGAGAGATTATTTTGGTTGCTTGTGCTCATAATAGTTTAGTAAACATCTTTCAAAAATCTGCCAGCGGCTTTCATGTCTTCCAGGTAATTGATGGCATCCCTGCTGCCTTTGCCTCCGAATCTTTCTATCACCTGCAGGATAGCGTATTCCACATCCGTACTCATGGGATCCCGGGTACCGCAGAGATAGATCCACGCGCCTTTTTCGATCCATTTCCAGAGTTCCCTGCCCTCTTCCAGGATGCGGTGCTGCACATATATTTTATATTGCTGGTCTCTCGAGAAAGCGACACTCAATTTATGGAGTGTGCCTGTTTGCAACCAGTTCTGGATTTCCGTCTGATAGAGGAAGTCGCTGACAAAATGCTGTTCACCAAAGAATAACCAGTTGCGGCCATCGCCACCTGTTGCATCACGTTCCCAGAGAAAGGAGCGGAACGGTGCGATTCCGGTTCCCGGCCCGATCATGATCACATCAGTATCTGTTTCAGGCAATCTGAACTGATTATTGCGATGCACATAGAAATCGAATTCGCCATTTTCGGCTTGCTGCGCCAGGTAGTTGGAGCAGAGCCCGTATTTGCATTCGTCATTCACATAGAAGGTATCCCTTGCCACAGTGAGATGTACCTCACGGTCATGAGCAGCCGGAGCAGAGGAAATGGAATACAATCTTGGGGTGATGGGCTCCAGCAGGGCCACCACTTCTTCGAACTGTGCGGCATCCCTGACAGGATAGATCTTCAGCAGGTCCAGCAAACCGATGCGGGTAGCGGGAATATCCTGTTGTACCAGTTTTGCATACTGGTTCACTACGCGCTCGGGGAGGTAAATGATATTGAGGCGTGTGCGAAGCAATTGTTCTACAGGCAGCGGTTCATTGCGGAAATTGACGATGAGCTTTGGATCGATGCCTGTGAGATTGAGAATGGCCGCCACGGTAGCAGCAGGATTTTCCGGTATGATGCCGATGCTGTCGCCGGGCAGGTAATCCACATCTTCCTCCACGCCTATTTCTATGTGATAAGTTTCCTTGGAAGAACCACGATCGTTGAGGTTCACAGAACTGAGCACAGTACCGGAATAAAGTTTTTTGTGACTGCTCTTACGAACAGGAGCAGCGGGCACTGCAGCTATCTGGGGAGCGGTTTGTGCGCCGCCGGTGCTGAGTGTTTGCAATACGGCATTGAACCAGCTTCCGGCATCGGACTCATAATCTGTATCGCATTTTTGCAATGGAACGATGCGCTGTCCGCCGAGTTTCTGCAATTGTGCATCCACATCTTCCCCTGCCTTGCAATAGAGCGGGTAAGAAGTGTCGCCAAGGGCCAGCACGCCAAATTTCATTTGCAGCTTCGCTCCATTCTGGTAGATATGATCGAAGAATTTTTTAGCTGTGGCAGGAGGTTCTCCATCGCCCTGGGTACTGATGATCGCAAAGAAATATTCTTCTTTGGAAAGATCGTTCAATCGGTATTGATCCAGGCTTACCAGTTTTGCATTGATGCCGGCTTTCTTGGCCTGGCCTGCAAAATCGGTTGCCAGCTTTTTGCTGTTTCCGGTTTCAGTACCATAAGCGAGTGTGATCTTTTGCACGGCAGGTTTGGCCGGAGCTGCAGCCGGTGCAGCCAATGGTTGCTGGATAATATTGGCGGCCTGTTGTACGGCAGCCTCGACGGTAACCGGGGTAGCAGGACGTTCCAGCAGCCCAGCCAGGTAGCCGTTCATCCACACCAGCTCTTCACGGGAGGATGTTTTCACCAGCTCCAGCAGTGTTTTCAGTTTAGGCTCTACTAACATGTTGATTCGCTTTTTCTGTAGCAACAACTGTTGACGCTGTAAACAATTTGGCTACTGGTTTAAAATATGATTCGCTGGAATGACTATTGGCGATCCAGGCAAACTGCTCATGCAGTGCCACTACCTTTCCGATGATCACCAGCGCCGGGCTCACAAAACTCTTGTTCTGCCAGTTCTGCGCATAATCGTACAGGTTAGTTACCTGTACATTTTGCAGCGGAGTGGTGGCTTGTTCAACAACGGCCAGCAGCTTGTCTGCACTGATACCATTCTTCACCAGGTTACTCACCACGCCATCCAGTGTTTCAGAGCTCATGTAGAACACGAGCGTGTCGTCAGTGGCGGCCAGTTCTTTCCAGTAATTTTCGTCGATCACTTCATTCCTGTAGAAAGTGAGAAAGCGAACGGCCGTGCTGTACTGACGCGCCGTAAGCGGAATACCGGCATAAGCAGCGGCTCCCAGTGCAGCAGTAACTCCGGGAATGATCTCGTAGGGAATACCGGCATCTTTCAATACCTGCAGTTCATCCAGTACGTTGGAGAAAATGCTTACATCGCCTCCTTTCAAACGTACTACCAGCTTACCTGCTGAAGCATGTTCCAGCATCAGCTCATTGATGATCTCCTGCGGTGTGCTGGCGCCCCGGCGGCATTGCTTTCCTACGGGAATGATCTCGGCTCCTGATCTTACATATTCAACCAGTACCTGTTCGCTGACCAGCCTGTCTGCCAGCACCACGTCTGCCTGTTGCAGCGCGCGGAGGGCTTTCACGGTGAGTAATTCAGGATCACCCGGACCTGCTCCGGCGATGATCACTTTTCCTGTTGTTATGGGTTGGTTTGGCATATTGTCTACTTTTTTAGTAGATTAATAGAGCACAAAAAAAGCAGTGCCCTTTGATTGCTGTTCTTTACACGGCTGCACTATCGCGCCTGCCCAGGATACCATTTACTGCATCCGTAAAAGAGAAATCTTTTTTGGCTACTACTTCGCTCTTGTGATAGACCAGTGAGCCGGCAGGAACGGAATAGGTGATCCATACGTTTCCGCCGATGGTGCTGTTCTTCCCGATCACAGTTTCGCCGCCCAGGATGGTGGCGCCGGAATAGATGATCACATTGTCTTCGATGCTGGGGTGACGTTTACCTGCCGCTTTTTCTTTTGTTCCGCTCAATGCGCCTAATGTAACGCCCTGGTATATGCGGACATTATTGCCGATCACAGTGGTTTCTCCGATCACGATGCCTGTTCCGTGGTCAATGAAGAAGGATTCTCCGATCGCCGCGCCGGGGTGGATATCGATCCCCGTTTTCCCGTGTGCATATTCCGTAAACAGCCTTGGCAGGATCTTCACCTGTTGTTCCCAGAGCTGGTGCGCAAAGCGGTAGACCGCAATGGCAAAGAAACCCGGATAGGCAACGATCACTTCTTCAAAGCTCTCTGCTGCGGGATCATAAGCAGTGATGGCTGCTGCGTCTTTCAGGAGCAGTTCATGCAGCGAGGGCAACTCGTCAAAGAATTTGTCGGTGATGGACTGCGTACGGTTCCCGTCGTGCACCACATCATACACCAGCGTGCTCAGGTGGCTTTTCAGGGATTCGTACTCATTCTGGAATTCAACGATGGTTTGCTGCCTGCCGGAACGGGGAACGAACAGCAGTGCAAAGAGCTGATCGATGAATTGCTCAGTAATCACTTTATCAGGGAATACCTGTGTGTTCTTCAGTTTCAGCTGGTACAGTTCCTGTACAAATTTGTTCGCACTCATGTTTTGGTTGTGTTTAAAAGTGATCACTGTATCATGCAGGCACCAACAGTAACATGGCTGGTCTCGTCTATCAGGATGGCGCCGCCATTCACACGGAGCTGGCTGTATGTATCAAATGATACAGGGCTCGCGGTTTTGATGGTGGCCCTGATCACATCGTTCAGCACAGCCTGCGTTGGATTGGCTTCCTGCTGCAGGGTGTTTACATCCAGTTTGTATTCTATCTCCCGAACAGCAGCACGCACCAGCCTGCTGTTGATCTGCAATAAATATTTATTACCTGGTATCAAAGGCTTATTGTCCATCCAGCAGAGCAGCACTTCCAGTTCCTGTTCTGTTTTGGGAGCGTTATCGCTCAGCGCTATCACATCACCCCGGCTCACGTCCACATCATCTTCCAGGTGCAGGATCACACTCTGCGGAGCAAATGCTTCTTCCACTTCTTTGCCGCCGAGTTCAATGGACCTGATGGTGCTTGATATTCCGGATGGGAACACGGTCACTTTATCGCCTTTACGGTAAATGCCGCTGATGATCTTACCGGCATAGCCACGGTAATCGTGCAGGTCATCGGTCTGAGGACGGATCACGTACTGCACTGGGAATCTCGACTGGCTGAGATCGATATCGTCCTCCACTTTTACATCTTCCAAAAACTGTAAAAGTGAGGGGCCTTCGTACCAGTTCATCTTATCCGACTTCTCCACTATATTGTCTCCAAGCAAAGCGCTCAGCGGGATATAATTGATATTCTTCAATCCCAGTGTTTGCGCTACATGCGCATAGTCTATCAGAATATTGTTGTATACATCCTGGCTGTAATCCACCATGTCCATTTTGTTCACCGCCACCACAATATGCGGAATGCCCAGCAGTGACGCGATGATGGAATGTCTTCTTGTTTGTTCCACCACGCCATTACGCGCATCGATGAGAATGATGGCCAGGTCTGCATTGGATGCGCCTGTGACCATATTGCGCGTATACTGGATATGCCCGGGTGCATCCGCGATGATGAACTTCCGGTTGGGAGTTGAAAAGTATTTGTATGCCACATCGATGGTGATGCCCTGTTCGCGTTCTGCGCGCAGGCCATCAGTCAGGAGCGCCAGGTCGATCTCTCCGTCTTCCTTGTTCTTACTCTGCTTTTCGATGGCTTCAAGCTGATCGATCATAATGCTCTTGCTGTCGTACAGCAGTCTGCCGATGAGGGTACTTTTCCCATCATCTACGCTGCCGGCTGTTATAAATCGCAATAGGTCCATTACTATATCTTTATTCGGTTATAGTTATTAGTTAGAAGTACCCGTTTTTCTTCCTGTCTTCCATTGCTGCTTCGGATACTTTGTCGTCTATGCGGGTTTCACCGCGCTCGCTGGTTTTGGTGGCAGTGATCTCACGGATGATATCATCCAGGTTATTGGCGGATGATTCCACGGCTGCGGTGCAGGTCATATCGCCCACTGTACGGTAGCGGACCTGTTTGGTGAGCACCGTATCAGTGTCTTCCAGCTGAATGAAATCAGACAGTGCCACCAGTTGTCCTTCGTGCTCGATCACTTTACGGTCGTGCGCAAAGTAGATGGAAGGCAGCGCGATCTTTTCGCGGCGGATATAGTTCCACACATCCAGTTCAGTCCAGTTGCTGATGGGAAACACGCGTACATTCTCCCCTTTGTGGATGCGGCCATTGAAAATATTCCAGAGCTCAGGGCGCTGGCGTTTTGGGTCCCATTGTCCGAATTCATCACGAACAGAAAAAATCCTTTCCTTGGCCCTTGCTTTTTCTTCATCCCTTCTTGCGCCACCGATGCATGCATCGAACTTGAATTCTTCGATCGTGTCCAGCAAAGTATAGGTCTGAAGGGCATTGCGGCTGGCGAATTTTCCTTTGGGCTCAGTAAGGTGACGGGCCTTGATAGTGTCTTCCACTTTTCTTACGATCAGTTTCTCTCCGATCTCACTGGCCAGTGCATCCCTGAATTCCAAAGCCTCGGGAAAGTTGTGGCCGGTATCGATGTGTACGAGGGGAAAGGGGAATTTACCGGGGCGGAATGCTTTCAATGCCAGGTGCACCAATGTGATGGAATCCTTACCACCTGAAAACAATAATGCCGGCTTCTCGAATTGTCCAGCCACTTCGCGGAAAATGTGGATGGCTTCCGATTCCAAATGATCTAAATAATCTAACCTGGGCATACTCACAATTGTTGTTAATTAAAATGTTGCCGGTGGGTGCCGGGCTGGGTTTTCTATGCGTTGCTCACATGCAGTCCGCATTCTTTCTTACTCACGTCTTCCCACCACCATCTTCCGGCGCGGAAATCCTCACCGGGACGAATGGCTCTTGTACAGGGCGCACAACCGATGCTCACAAAGCCTTTGTCGTGCAGCACATTGTAGGGGACGTTGTTTTCATCTATATATTTCCGTACGTCTTCCGTGGTCCAGTGAAGGATCGGATTGTACTTCACTATATTATTTCCTGCATCCCATTCCACCAGCTGATGGCCGGTGCGTTCGGGAGAATGTTCTGCGCGAAGGCCTGTGACCCAGATGGCATTGCCCTGCAGCGCACGTTTCAGTGGTTCCACTTTGCGAATAAAGCAGCACTGTTTCCTGTTCTCCACTGATTCATAAAATGCATTGGGGCCTTTCTCCGTTATGAATCCCTCCAGGTTCCGGTAATCCGGGTAGTATGCCTTGATCTGTGTGTGATACCTGCTATTGGTACTGTTCCAGGTGGAATAAGTTTCCGGAAAAAGCCTGCCGGTATCAAGTGTGAACAGCTCCACCGGCAATTGATTGTGCAGTATCTCATGGGCTATCACCTGGTCTTCAACACTGAAACTGGTAGAGAAAGTGACCTGACCGGGAAAGCGCTGCACCAACAGCTGCAGGAATTCCAGCATATTTAATCTACCTGAGTAGTAGACTAATTCCTGAAGATAATCTGGTATTGTTACGTTCATATTTGCATCAAGTTCTAATGAAACCTATTAGGAAAAATTACGGGTGGAGAAGCGTGCAGTATCAACAGTTGAAACAGGCGTTACAACAACAACAGCTATTAATAATATGTGGAGTGAATAGCATAATTATACTGCTTATGTAACAAAGATAATCGGATTGCCCCAACCGGAAAAAATTATTTCTACTATTTTAGTGGACTATTCATTTTTTCTTTACTCCCAATCCGGAACGTTCGTTAGTTTTTCAGGCAGGTTTGTACGGCTTCCAGTGAGCCTTATTGCGGAAAATGTTTATCTTAACGCCTGTTAGTTTCCCAATATCCCTAAATATCCGGCAATGAAGCGATTAACCTTATTACTGACTGCAATTGTGCTTGCTCAACTGTTTGCTTTTTCACAGGAAAGGCAGGCGAATTTGCGCATGCGGACGGCCGTTTTTTCAGATGAACAGAATATCCAGGCAGCCAGGCTCAGTCCTGAGCAACGCCAGCGGATGCAGTTCAGGAACAGGAATTATGTATTGCTGCGATTCAGCCGGTTACCAGATTTTCAACAAAAGCAGGAATTGCTGAGGAAGGGTGTAAAGCTTTTCGATTATATACCAGGCAATGGCTTCTTTGCGGAATTACCTGCAGAGCTGGAGCTTTCAGCATTAAAGCCTTTTGCCGTGAATGGTGTGTTCTTTCCGGATGAATCTGTGAAGGTATCGCCATCCCTGGAAGTGAAAACATTGGGCACGGATGAGGCAGTGGCCGTTCATTATGCTGCGGACCTCAGCAGGGAAGATGTACTGCAAAACTTACTGGACGCGGGCGCGAAGCTCAGGGATTATCCGGTCCAACCCGGGAATACCATTTTTGTACAGGCAGATACTGCTGTCCTGCACCGGATAGCCAGGATTCCATTCGTTACTTACGTATATGCGCAAGCGCTAAAAGATATTCCGCTCAATTATCTCAGCCGGAGTTCCAACAATATCAGCTCGCTGGCGGCTCCTTCCGGCCGCAACCTCCAGGGTAAAGGTGTTATGCTGGGCATTGGAGATCAGGGCGACCCAACGCACCTTGATTTCACAGGCAGGCTGGTGAACAATAATGCTGCCATTGCTTCCGGACACGGAATTCACACGCAGGGGACCATGGCTGGCGGTGGCCTTCTCAATCCCAAATACAAAGGCATGGCGCCCAGGGCAGGCATTGTAGCAGAATATTTCAGTGATATATTGGTGCGCACCCCGCAATACATCAGCCAGTACGGCATGGTGCTTACCAACAATTCCTATCATTCCAGTACACCCGGTTGCGATGGCACGGGTACCTACGATGCACTATCCAACTATATAGATGTGCAAATGGTGAATAATCCTTCCCTCCTGCATGTATTTGCATCGGGCAATGACGGCACCCTTACCTGTGGAGTATACCCTCCTTCCTACGCCACAGTCAGAGCAGGCTTTCAGAGCAGTAAGAACGCATTGGTGGTAGGCCAGTATAACAACAGCAACGATCTTATAGGAGACGGCAGCAGCAGGGGACCCGTAAAAGACGGACGTCTCAAACCGGAGATCATGGCAGGCGGCATCAATATTATGTCTTGCGGACAGAACAATACCTACGGCATCATTTCCGGTACCAGTATGAGCGCACCCGCTGTTACCGGTTCACTGGCATTGCTCTATGAACGATACCGGCAATTGCATGGCGGCGCCAATCCCTCCGGGGCATTGATCAAAGCACTGGCCTGCAATGGTGCAGATGATATGGGCAATCCTGGCCCTGATTTTTTCTGGGGTTTCGGCAAACTGAATGCCAGAACAAGTATCGAAATGATGGAACAGAACCAGTACTTCACAGGATCGGTTACTAACGGTACCAGCTCCACGCACACTATCCTGTCATTACCGGCAGGCGTATCGCAGCTGAAAGTGATGTTGTATTGGGTGGATCCTGCAGCTTCACCGGCAGCCACTACGGCACTGGTCAACAATCTCGACCTCACCGTCACAGGAGCCAATGCGGTTACTCATCGGCCCCTCATCCTCAATCCAGATCCGGCACATGTAATGGAAGACGCAGAAGAGGGAACGGATAACCTCAATAATATAGAACAGGTGGTAATGCATACCCCACCTGCGGGAAATGTCAACATCACCATCACCGGCACGAATGTTCCTTCGGGTCCGCAGCAATATGTGGTAGTGTACCAGGTATTGCAACCCGTGATCCATGTTGATTATCCTGCAGGCGGCGAAACAATGGTGCCCGGAGAAGCAGAACAGATCCGCTGGTCTGCATATGATAACAGCTCCAATCCATTCACCATTGAATATTCCGCAGATAACGGCTCAAGCTGGAACACTATCGCTAACAATGTTCCTGCCACAGACAGGTTTTACAACTGGACTGCTCCTCCCATTGCAGCCAGGCAAGCGCTTGTGAGGGTTACCAGGAATGTAGATGGTACAACGGCAACGAGTGAACGCCCATTCACTGTTTTGGGACAACCGGTGATCAGTCTGGCAGCTCCCTGCCCGCAATACTTACAGGTGAACTGGGATCCTGTGGTGGATGCAGACAGCTATGAGATCCTATGGCTGGCCGGGGACACCATGCAGGTGATTGGCAATACTAACGCCAATAGCTACCTGCTGGAAGGATTATCCCGCGACAGCATTTACTGGATCGCAGTACGTGCCCGGATCAATGGCATGCCCGGGAGGCCATCCGTAGCGGCCAGCCTCCAACCCAATATTGGCAGCTGTGGTGCAGGATTCAATAATGATCTGACAGTTGAGCTGCTCCTCCTTCCTGCCAGCGGACGCGAATTTACCAGCTCCCAGCCGGCGGCCCAGGGCTTGCGCGTACGTGTCAGGAACAGAGGCGCTGTAACAATTAGTGGAACCAGTTACGAAATGGGCTACCAGATCAATGGAGGAACGCCTTATAAAGTGAACACACTGGCCACAATCAATGCCAACGGATTGATCACTTTCAATTTTACACCTGTTATCAACTTCAATGTGCCTGGTGATTACCAGATCAAGACCTGGGTAAGACTGGCAGCAGACCCATACAGAAAGAATGATACCTTGCAAACATTGATCAGACACCTGCCCAACCCTCCTATCACCCTGGCTCCGGACTTTGTGGAAGGATTTGAATCCGCCACGCCGCAAACTTATTTGAAAAAGACCTTTGGGCTCGATGGCTTGAACAGAGCAGATTTCGGACTCAATAACCCCAATGGCAGAGGCCGGATAGCTGATGGAGGATTTGCCAGAACAGGCAACCATGCTTTGTTACTGGATCAGGCCAGATACAAAACGCCTGCCTATACTGATAGCGTTACACTCACATTCAATCTCTCTCAATACAACTCCTCAGATCAGATCTGGCTTGATTTCTTTTACAGGAATCAGGGGATCGATATAAATTATCCGAACAATAAAGTTTGGATCCGTGGCAACGACAATGCAACCTGGATCCCTGTTTTCACGCTTCCCGCAACACTGGATGAAATTGGAATTTACAAACCGGCACCTTCCGTGAACATCACGGAAGTATTGGCCAATGCCTCACCTGCACAAACAATCAGCAGCAGCTTCCAGGTGAGATTGGGGCAACAGGGAATTACTTCTTTCAACACCATATCTCCCAATAATACATTTGAAGATGGTATCTCTTACGATGATATCAAACTGACAAGACCTGGCAACGATGTTGGCGTGCGCGCCATTATCAACCCTCCTGTCCCATCCATTTGTACGCCAGGACCGGCCGAGATCATCACAGTTGAATTGAAGAACTACAGCAATATTGCGCAATCCAATGTAGAAGTGGCTTATGAGCTCAATGGAACAGTAGTGAAAGAATTCATCAACATGGCAGCCAACGAACTGGTACAACATCAGTTTGCTGTACCTGTTGACCTGTCTGCATTCCAGCAATACACCATCCGTGCGTGGGTACATATGGCGGGCGACGATTTTGTGAACAACGATAGCCTCGCGAGCTTCAGCTTTACCACTGCACCGGAGATCAACAGCTTCCCATATTTGCAGGACTTCGAAACCAATGACGGATACTGGTTCACAGGAGGAGTGAATTCAAGCTGGCAATACGGAACACCCAACAAAGCCATGATCAACCGCGCCGCAAATGGCAACAGCGCGTGGGTTACGGGCCTTACCACTCCATACAATAATTCCGAATACTCCTACCTGTATTCGCCTTGCATCAACCTGACCGGTATGGCACAGCCTGTGCTGTCCTTCAGTCACATTTTCCGGGTAGAAGAATCCTGTGATTGTGATAATCATTGGGTGGAATATTCAACAGATGATAAGACCTGGGCAAAAATGGGAGGGTTTAACCAGGGAACCAACTGGTACAATCATTCAGGATTCCAGGCCTTCGCAAGACCAATGCCCAACTGGCATGTTGCAAGCTTAAATTTGCCAGTTACAAGCGGCCGTATCCGGCTTCGGTTTGCAATGAAATCAGACGCTGGTACAAATTATGAAGGTGTTGGTATCGATGATATCCATATTTTCGACAAAGCCGCAGTGTACACCGGCACGAGTATTCCTGCCGGCATCACACAGCCTGTAAGCGGGAACGACTGGATCCACTTCAACGTTGGCAACAACCGGATCGTATCCATCAATCCACAGGGCCAGGATCTCGGCAGCACCACCGTCAAGTTATTTCTGAACCCTCCACCCATCAGGTATAACAGTCAGCAATATTACCTCGACAGGAATATCGTGATCAATTCAACTACTGCACCCACATCCAATGTACTGGTCCGTTTTTATTTTACCCATACGGAAGCCAAAGACCTTGTCAACGCCTCTAATTGCGCAACCTGCACCAAACCCGCAGATCCATACCTGATAGGCATCACACAATACAGCGGCAATGTATCAGAAGAAAATGGAACACTGGCAGACAATACATCCGGTCTTTATCAATTCATTCCACCATCGCAGGTTACTGTGGTGCCTTACGATAACGGTTACTATGCCGAATATACCGTGAACCATTTCTCCGAATTCTGGATCAACGGCGGCGGGCCCGGTCAGAATGAACCATTGCCTGTAACACTTAGTTCTTTCACTGCTACCCGTCGCAACAATACAGGATTATTGCAATGGCAAACATCACAGGAACTGAACAGCAAACAGTTCACCATCGAAAAAAGCACCGATGGCGTATTGTTCATTCCCATCGGCATTGTAGCGGCTGCCGGCAATAGTCAGAGCCTGCTGAACTATCAGTTCACCGATCCGGTGCTGAGCAACGGTATGAATTATTATCGCTTACTCATTACTGATATAAATGGTCATTCTGAAAGATCATTGATCCGCAGTATCCAGGCCAGTGATGCTGGTTTGAATATCCATGTATTCCCCAATCCCGTGGTGAATGGATCACTCTTCATCAGAAGCTCAGAAGATATCCGGCGGATAGAGCTTTCCGATATATCCGGAAGAATGCTTCTGCAGCGTAATACCAGCGGAACGCAGCATAAACTGAATCTGCAGCAGTTTGCCAAAGGCACTTACCTGCTCAGCCTCTATACCGCTGGCAGTAAAAAAACACAAAGGATAGTACTCGGTGAATAATTGTTAATTTAGCGGCTCAATTTCCACTATGCATGCAAGTGAAACCAGTCTGAGAACTGTGCGGGTGACTCGTTATGTTACACCTCTGCGCGAAGGAGGATCACTGCCGGCCATCGCCGAAGCAGATGATGGCTTCCTGTACGTACTCAAATTCCGTGGAGCAGGACAGGGCGTGAAAGCCCTTGTGGCGGAACTGATCGGCGGAGAAATTTCCAGAATACTGGGCTTGAAAATCCCTGAACTGGTTTTCGCTACGCTGGACAGCGCCTTTGGCCGGACCGAACCGGATGAAGAGATACAGGACTTGCTGAAATCCAGTACAGGATTGAATCTGGGGCTGCATTACCTTCAGGGCGCCATCACCTTCGATCCGGTAGTGAACTTTGTTGATCCCATACTGGCATCGAAGATCGTGTGGATGGACTGCCTGCTCACCAATGTAGACAGAACAGCACGCAATACCAATATGCTGATCTGGAACAAAGAGCTCTGGCTGATCGATCATGGCGCTTCCCTCTATTTCCATCATTCCTGGCAACAGTGGGAAGAACAGGCAAAGAAACCTTTTGCCATGGTGAAAGACCATGTACTGCTACCTTTTGCATCGGAACTGGAAAAAGTGAATGCTTCACTCCGGGAATTGCTTACTCCGGAAAAGATCAGGAGCATCGTGAACCTGTTGCCGGACGACTGGCTCAATACCTGGAGCTCAGGAGAACCACCCCAACAGATCCGCGAAGTGTATTATAATTTTCTTATCACCCGTTTGGCCTCATCGGAAATATTTGTAAAAGAAGCGCAGCATGCAAGAAGCATACTTATTTGAGTACGCGGTACTCCGCATAGTACCGAGAGTGGAACGTGAGGAGTTCCTCAATACAGGCGTGATCCTGTATTGCAAAGACCTGCGCTTCCTGCAGACCATCATCACCATCGATACCAATCGCTTGCTCACCTTTGCCCCCAAGCTGGATATCGAAGAAGTGCAGGCGCATTTGCAGGCTTTTGAGCAGATCAGCCTTGGCAACCCCGCCGCCGGCCCCATCGCCAAACTGGATATGCCCAGCCGCTTCCGCTGGCTAACCGCCACCAGAAGCACTGTAATTCAATCATCAAAAGTACATCCCGGCCTTTCCAAAGACCCGCTGATAACCCTGCAGAAACTGCACGCACAACTCGTTCTCTGACCCATTGACAATCTTACGGCAGCTTCGTAACTTTATAGTGCAACGTTTACATACCAGGCAATCCCACTCTATTCTCATCAACCTAAACCAGCTTGCGATGAAAAAGATTTGCCTTTTGCTAACACTATTGGCTGCCTGTCAAATGGCAGCACAATCACAGGTGAACAGCGAGATCATGCCCGCTGCTCAAACCTCCTGGCTCACAGACAGTCTGAAACAGCTCTTCCGCATTCAGTACCCCGTCAATAACGTTTACCGGTACACTGACAAATCAGGCTCCTACTACTGTGTGCTCACAGAAAGCAGGGATTCCATTATTCCATCTAAAGACACATTCCATTTCAGGATCAGGGCCGTGAACCTGAAGCAGGAATCCAGCGGCCAGTTCAGTAAAGTATGGGATATGAGCGATTACATATTACAGAAAGACCAGCATGAATCCAATATCTGGTTCTGGAACCAGTACATCGCTTTTGAAGACCTGGATAAAGATGGGCTCACCGATCCCGTTATCGTATACGGAACCGCCGCCACCAACGGCACCAGCGATGGCCGTGTGAAATGCATGGTGTTCTACAAAGGCGAAAAGATCGGCGTACGCCATCAGAACTCCCTGGAACAGAATGAGCGGAATACCACGGTAGACAAAGCTTTCTACAATCTTCCCGCCGCAGTACAATTGTCTGTTGCCCGCAGATTGGAAGATATGGTAAAACAACAGCAAGCTGTTTTCTCTTCCGGCTGGCAGAAAGCCATGAAGAGCAAAAGGACTTATTTTGATGAAAAGAACCAATAATGCTGCGTTTTGCCGGATTGGTTTGTCAGGAGAAAAACCCGGGCAACCTCCTTATGAAATTCATTCTCTCTTTGTGGCTGTTCCTGACCGTTAGCATCGCTCATGCACAGAACCGGTTTTCGCTGGAACAAAAAGAAATTGGTATGAGCATTTACGTGCCCTGGCTGAACAATATCCGGTACTTCGATTACTACTACAAAAAACCCGAAGCCCTCACAGGTTTTAATGGCCTCGGAGCGGGAGTCTTTTATCGGGTCAATGCTTTCAAATATTCGCTTAATGCCTCTCTGATACAAATCCAACTTGCCCCCTGGGGTAATTATGCAGCGGGAACCACCAGGGAACCTATTGTAAAAACGATGGGCATCGATGCAATGGTGCATTATGCCCCCATTGATCATTTACAACTTGTGGGCGGTATCAATTACTACAATCTTCATTTCAGACAACCTCTCAATTACGAAAAAATTGTTTTGAAAGAAAGCGATGCCAGTCTCGGATTGACCTTTGGCATAGAAGGAAGATTGGCGGACCCGGTGAATTTTGGATTGTTTTACAGACCAGCTATTATTGGCCTGGACAACAGGTTCCGTTCTTACTCTATTTCATTCGAGCTCCGGGCAGACCTGGCATTCTGGAAATCCCCCCGCAAAGCGAGGCCCTTCAGAACTACTCCACCCAGAGTAATACCAACAACAACAACTCCCGGTGGAAGACGGGTGCCCCTGAAAAGGTCAGGACCTCCGAAATCCCCAAGGCCCACAAAAGAGCAGTCGGAAAAAAATCTACCACTTCGTGTTATTGTCCCGCAATCCTGAAGCCGGTAAATTTGCGCCCACAACAACACCGCCATGAAGCATAGTCCCCGTGCATGGTTGCCAGGTATCCTCCTGCCTGCAATGATGCTGATCTTTTTTGCATTGTCCGCCTGTAAGAAAGGCGACGAAAGCCCACAGCAACCGGGACAGAATACCAACATGAATGCAGGAACAATCAACGTCACCAATAATAATTGGACATATCCGGGCAACTACTCAGGCAAACATTCCGGCAGTTCAATATTCCATTCCACCAAATACACAGACATTCCTGCGCCGGAGATCACCGAAGAAATTGTAAAGAATGGATTGGTGCAGGTGTACTTCAATCCCTCCGATGATGGCAGTTTTATCTCACTGCCCTTCCGGCTGGAAAGCATCTCACACAATTACAATTTTTCCTTCGAATACAGCAAAGGGAAAATCAGGGTGCATTTCTATTTCACTCCCAATCAACATAGTGGTACGCTGCCATCTCTCGCCAGCACAACCGTGAAGGATTATGTTTTCAAATACATTGTTGTGCCCGGCCCCATGAGTATCAAAATGCAAAAAGATGGCATTCGGCTATCCGAATACGAAACAGTAACGCAATATGCATCAGTAAATCATTGAAGATCCTTTGTAGTAGGCCTTGAAAAAACAAGCCCGTTGCTTCTGCAGCGGGTTTGATCTTTTTAGGCCTTCAATTCTGTAGAACTGTTTACTCAGGCAATGCCATATTCCGGAACTACAGCAGGCATCAGGTTTGTACCGGAATTTTTATGGCTATAAGGATTATCATAGCAATGATCTGTTACCTCCCTCTTTGCTGGATACTTTCCGCCTGTAAAAGCAATATGCTCGCATCCGGTAAGAGTCCGCAGGAATCTTATGCAGACAGGCTAAAAGAATGGGACTCGACAGCAGCGCCATGGGCGCCCGCTGGTTTGAAGCCGCAGCAAAAAGCCTCTCATCTCCACTGCATATTCAGCTTCCCTTCCGCGAAACAGGATTCTTCAGCCCGGACAATCCACTGGCATTCGGATACAGGATCGATCTGAAACAGGGACAACGGCTATCCATCAACGTGAGTGGACGATCCAACCCTTACGGAAAAATATTCATCGAGCTCTGGGGGCCCGGCCGCAGGAACAATGGTCTGGAATTACTGGACTATGCCGATTCTACAGGAAAGCTTGGCTATGAAGCCGGCTCTGACATTTCACTGATCCTTCGCTTGCAATCCGAATTACTGGCGCCGCTTTCTTATGATTTAGAAATTACTGCCGGCCCATCACTGGCATTCCCTGTTTCTGGCAGCGGCAATAATCATATTGGCAGCATCTGGGGTGATCAGCGGGATGCTGGCGCACGCCTTCATGAAGGCATCGACATCTTCGGGAAAAGAGGCACACCTATTCTCGCCGCATCAGAAGGAAGGATCACCTCCGTCCGTGAAGGAGGACTCGGAGGCAAAACAGTCTGGCTCCGGCCTTCAGGAAAAGACATTACGCTCTACTATGCGCATCTCGATTCACAATTGGTGGAAGCCGGACAACGGGTAAGTACAGGCGATACTGTCGGTTTGCTCGGTAATACCGGTAATGCCATCAATACTCCACCACATCTTCATTTCGGTATCTATGGAAATGCCGGGGCAGTAAATCCGATCTATTATGTAAGAAAAGAAACAGCCAAACCTGCTGCAATCACCGGTAATGCTGCATGGCTGGGAAAAACTGCGCGGACAAGTTCAAGGCAATCGCTGCTGACCACTACGGGCGCCAAAACAAACGGTCCTGTTCTGGACAAAAGCACGTACCTTGTTGTTACAGCAGTTACCGGCGCTTATTACAAAGTGCAACTGCCAGACAGATCGGAAGGATTGATCCCTGTAAGCGCTGTTACTTCACTTGAACGGAATATAGAAACCATTTCAAACCCAAAGCCCGCTCCGTTATTGTTTGCACCCCTTGCGGGATCTGCAATTGTTACAAGCAATCCGCCATCCACCCTTCCCGTAAAAGCCAGGTTCAATGGCTTTGCCTATGTTGACAACGGCAACCTGCGCGGATGGCTGCTCATTCAATAATTCAAACTAACAGATATGGCAACAGCTTCTATCAGCCTTACCAGCACAGCTTTTGAACACGGAGGCCTCATCCCGGATAAATTCACCTGCGATGGAGAAAACACCAATCCACCACTCACTATCGGATTACTGCCTGAAGGCACCAAAACACTCGCACTGATCTTCGAAGACCCTGATGCGCCAATGGGCATCTATGCTCACTGGATCGTTTGGAATATCGCGCCAACGGATATCATCAAGGAGAACAGCCGGCCAGGCATCAGTGGCATGAACAGCTCCGGCAAAACAGGCTACACGGGCCCCTGTCCACCCGACAAAGAGCATCGCTATTTCTTCTATCTTTTTGCACTCGATACAGATCTTGACCTACCCGAAGTTTCCACCAAAGGCGATCTCTCTTCTTCCATCGTTAACCATATACTCGGAGAGGGCATACTGATGGGCAGGTATGACAGAAAACGCTGACCCCATCTTCCTTGCCGGATCAGCAAGAATCAGGTGGCCCCGCCTGTTCCATCCTCTTACATTTGATCAAAACAGATCATATGGAATCTATTGCAAACAGACTGGGTGCACTGGACTGGAACATTATCAGGGAGGATTTACACAGAAAAGGATTTGTAACAGTGAAGAATGTTTTGAATGATGATGAATGTAACGGGTTGATCCAAAATTATTCCACTGCCAGCTGCTATCGCAAAACGATATTAATGGAACGATATCGTTTCGGATTGGGCGAGTATAAATATTTCAGTTACCCACTGCCTTCACTCGTTCAAACATTCAGAGAACAGGTATACCAGCATATTGCTCCCGTTGCCAATCAATGGATGCGCGAAGCAGGAATAGAAAAACAATTTCCCCGCACACATGCAGAGATGATCAGCCAATGCCACCAGAACCAGCAGCTTCATCCCACGCCATTGATCCTGAAATATGGGAAAGATGGTTTCAATACATTGCACCAGGATCTGTATGGCGATATTTATTTTCCTATACAGATTCTGTTCGTACTCAATCAGGCAGGGCGGGATTTCACCGGTGGAGAATTTGTGATCACGGAGCAGATCCCCCGCGCACAATCAAAGGCAAATGTTCTCTCCCCTGATAAAGGCGATATGGTTATTTTTACTACCAGCTTCAGACCTGTGCGCGGCTCAAAAGGATTCTACCGTGTGAATATGAAACATGGCGTCAGTCCCCTGCATTCCGGAGAACGGTACAGTATGGGTATTATTTTTCATGATGCATTGAGCTGAGAACGGTATGAAGAAAAATACAAGGTTGGAAAAGTGATGAACAATTTATCTCTGGTCTGCGTTACAGGCAACAGGTATTCACCCGAAAAACGAATTGTATAATGAAAGCAATAGGATTTAAAACATCGTTACCCATCAGTGAAGCAGAGAGCTTTATTGATTTCGAAACAGACAAACCAGTTCCGGCAGGTCATGACCTGCTGGTGAAGATAGCAGCCATTTCCGTGAACCCGGTCGACTTCAAAGTGCGGCAGAATTCGGCAAAAGACAAAGTGCTGGACATCCCCAAAGTGATCGGCTTCGATGCCGCCGGTGTAGTGGAAGCAGTGGGGGATGCAGTCACTCTCTTTAAGCCCGGCGATAAGGTCTTTTATGCGGGAGACATCAACAAACCCGGCAGCAATGCAGAGTTCCAACTGATAGACGAACGCATCGTGGGCAGAAAGCCCGCATCGCTCAGCAATACCGAAGCAGCAGTGATGCCGCTCACTTCCCTCACTGCATGGGAGCTGCTTTTCCATCGCATTCGTATCAATGAAAAAGACAAGGGAAAATCCATCCTCATCATCGGTGGCGCCGGAGGCGTAGGCAGCATCGCCATTCAACTGGCAAAGAAAATTGCAGGACTCACAGTGATCACTACTGCCAGCCGCCCCGAAACCACTGCATGGGCGAAACAGCAGGGGGCTGATCATGTAGTGAACCATAAAGACCTGGTGAATGAAGTTCGTAAAGCAGGTTTTCAACAAGTGGACTTCATTCTCGATCTCGTTGATACCAACGGTTATTGGGATGCTATGGCCGAGTTGATCAAACCACAGGGCAGCATCGCTTCCATCACCGGTTCGCAAACGCCCGTGGCACTCATCAAACTGAAAACGAAAAGTGTTGCTTTCTTCTGGGAATCCATGTTTACAAGATCAACCTTTCAAACAGAGGATATGATAGAACAACACCATATCCTCAACAAAGTAGCCGAACTACTGGATAATGGAACTCTGAAAAGCACGCTGAACGAGACTTTGGAGGGATTGAGCGCAGCCAATATCAGGCAGGCGCATCAGCAACTTGAAAGCGGTAAAACCATCGGGAAGCTGGCCATCCGTTTTTGATCTTTTTATATTATTCCATAAAAATAGCGTTGCGAGAGCAGCGCTATTTTTTGCCGGCAGCCCCGGCCTGTAGTTTTTCTTGTTGAATAGTTTTCTTCAACACAATCCCATCATAAGATTCATGTAAAGGTTTTACCAGTAATCTGTAAATTAAGATTTTTTACTTTTCTTGCAACTATCTGAAAACCGGTCAACCTGCAATATGCCTTATTCCCAAAGCCAAACAGGACTGAATAATATTCAGTCTATTCTTGAAGAGGCCTGTATTCTGGCCAATCGTTTCAATCATTCGCTTATTGAACATGACCATATTCATGTGGCCATGCTCCGTACCCCCAACCAGGCAAGTGAATTTTGCCAGGGACCAGATGCAGAAGAATTGACAAGCAGGCTACAGCATGATTATCCTTCAAATGGGGCAGGGAACGCAACTATAGCGATGTCACTTTCAGAAATGAGCAAACACGTAATGCAACATGCGGAGATGATCGCGGTTTCGTTTGGTGCTAAAACAATCAGTAGCGTGCATCTGTTGCTTGCATTACTCAGCGTCAACGGCCCGGTAACTGATGCATTCCTCAGGGCCGGGATCACTTATGAAGATATTGCAGGACATTTATCTGCTAACCCACCTGAAAAGCTTTTCCCTCCGATTCCCGTCCACAGGAAAAAGGATTATTCTTTCTGGGAAAAACTAATAATGGAAAAACAAAAAAAGGACAAAGAACTCCGCAGCTTGTATTCCTCAGGGGTTGCTCTCGCTGTTTATAGCAGGTTTGAAGAATGCCTTTCCATTTGCAAAATAGCGCTGGGGCTTGATCAACGCAATTATAGTTTCAGGAAATTGAAAATGGATTGCCATATCTGGATGCGTGATTTCAATAATGCACTTCCTATAGCCGTGGATCTGTACATGGAGCTGCCGGACCAACAGTCCAAAGCAGATCTGGCATTCACTTATGCTGAGATGGGAAGACACGAAGATGCACTGAAATTGTATCGAGCAATGATCGAAGATCATCCCGATGACGATCATGCGCTGAACAATCTTGGTTTTAGTCTTCAGCAACAGGAAAAATACCAGGAAGCGATCCCTTTTTACGAAAGAGCTATTGCCGCCAATCCACTCAATGCATTCCCTGTAGATAACCTGGGCTTTGTCCTTTACCGATCAGGAGAAATTTCAAAGGGTTTGGAACTGATCAACCATTCACTTGAAATGCATAAAGGAAATGCCTATGCTTACAAATACAGGGGGATCATTTTTATGGAAACAGGTAACAAGGAAGAAGCGATCCGGAATTTCAAACTGGCGCTCAAATACCATTACACAAAATTATACGGAGATGAAGTTGTTGACCTGTTGAAGAACCTGGAAGGATAATTGTACAAACCCTATTCACCGGAATCCGTTCTAATTTCGTATTTTCAGCAGAAGCCTTTTCAATACATGCATACCGGAAGACGTTATACGCCATTGGAGTTTGCTATCTGGACAAGGAAAGATATCCTGTGGATGCTGATCCTGTCTACCATCCCAACGATCCTGTACGTACTGGGATGTAAATTTTTGGCATTACCCTGGCAACCGATCGCTATCGTAGGTACGGCAGTGGCCTTCCTTGTTGGCTTCAAGAACAACGCCAGCTACAACAGGATCTGGGAAGCAAGACAGATCTATGGTTCTATCATCAACGACAGTCGCAGCTTCGCATACACACTTCGCGACAATGCAGGAGGGAAAAATGCAATAGCCGTCAAAAGAATATTCTACCGGCATTTTGCCTGGCTTACGGCATTGAGGTTCCAGCTCAGGGAGCCACGCACCTGGGAAAATCAAACAACTGAAAGGTTTGCCGAATTCCGCAAGAACCATTATTCAGTACCCGAGGCAAACAGCAAAATGGAAGATGAACTGAAAGCTTATTTATCTGAAGATGAGCTGGAATACATTCTTTCAAAAAAGAACAAAGCAACTCAGCTCACCGCCATTCAATCCGAAGAACTGGGCCGCATGAAAGCAGCAGGAGAGATCAATGATTTCCAGTGGAACTTATTGCAGCAATCCATCATCAAACTCACAGACGACCAGGGAAGAGCTGAAAGGATCAAAAACTTTCCCTATCCCAGGAATTTCGCTTCCATCACTACTTATCTTCTTTTCATTTTTATATTATTGGCTCCCTTTGGATTGTTGAAAGAAATGGAAAAACTGGGCGATGGTAGTTTCCTGGAAGGATACACTATCTGGCTCACCATTCCTTTTGCCACCATCGTTACCTGGGCTTTCCATACGCTCGACACGGTAGGAGAAAGCAGTGTGAACCCTTTCGAAGGCAGCGCCAATGATGTTCCAATCACACAGATAAGTCGCATGATCGAGATCGATATGCGCGATATGCTGGATGAGTCATCGCTTCCGGCGCCGATCAGTCCGAAGAATAATATAGTTCTCTGATAGCATTGATGTAACTTGCTCCGGAAAATAAGAACCACTTACCAATGACAATCGAAGAAAGAATTGCACAGGCCGAAACGCGCGTTACCAAAGCCGTGTTCCCGGATACAATGAATCATCACAATACCATGTTTGGTGGCCGGGTGATCATGATGATGACAGAAACTGCTTTCATGACCGCCACAAGATTCTCGAGGAAAACTTTTGTGATGGTAAGCAGTGGACAAATAGACTTCAAAAAACCTATTCCTGCAGGCACCATGGTAGAACTGGTTGGCAATGTTCATAAGGTTGGCAATACGAGTATCCAGATCCAGGTGGATGTTTTCCTGGAACACCTGCACCAGGATGGAAGAGAGAAAGTGGTAAGCGGTATCATTACATTCGTGGCCCTGGACGAGAACAGCAAGCCCACTCCTATTCTTTGATGAACAAACAGGTGCTCAGTTCTTTCTTTTGAATCCTGTAAATATTCCGGATCCGGGATAATTCGCATCGTTCATGAAAAGCACACGACCATTTTTCATAGCAGAAAAATATACATCGCAGGTTTTCGGTTTCCCTGAAATATCAGAGAAGAACAACTGCCAGTTGTTCAGGGATTTAAGACTTCCCTTTCCTTTGACCTGCACTACACCGGTTTGACCCATACCAGAATTGGCGCCTACCAAATTCCAGGTATAGGTTTGCCCTTTCCCGAATACGAACCACTCAGAACTCGTAATCGTACTCATGCCTGCGTAATTACCAGTATTACTATTGTAGTAAAATGAATTACTGGCAAAATGCGAATTCCATTCTCCTGTATTGTTGAGATCGGATAATGCCACAGCAAATTTATTGTAGTTGGACATCTTATCCAGTTTATCAAAAACTTCTGCATCTGCCTTCACCATTTGCCCCTGACTATTGTTGACAACATAACCTCCTGAATAATTCATAACGGCCCAACGGATCGATTCGGGATCGAATCCAAACTCCTGGACAAACGTTTGATTATCGGGCGACAAAACCTCCAGCCATCCATTCCCTCTTCTGAATAACACTACAAAATACTGCCGTCCACTCTGGATCTCAGTGGCATGGCCTGTTCCAAAGTATGGCCGGCTATAATCCTGCACATAACTGGTCTTGTAATTTTTCAAGTCTTTGAATCTCGGCTTTATCAAAATATCCCAAACAGTGTTGGTCAATATCTGAGGGTCTGCAGGAAATACCGTTTTTTCATTCGGGTAGTGAATGAGTACTTTCATACTCCCTTTTGCTACTTCCACCCAATCCTGTTGAATTGTTGAAATCCAGCCATCATCGAATTTCGTTTCATTGAACTTATAAACTGTGTTCAATGGTTTTGAAGATGTGATGCTTTGTTGTTGTGCTGCCTCACTGCTTTGGGATACAGGCTGGCTGGTATTGTAAGTGGTTCCCATTGTAGCTATGAACTGAGCAAACTCATCAAGAAAAGGTTTGGCAGTGGCATTGCAGAGCACACTCACGCAAACCTGTTTATTGGAAAAAGTGGTCAATACAGTGGCCACGTTGGCACCATTGTGCTGCCACACTCCTGACCCGCTTATCATCTTCCATCCCCCGGGCATTTCCTGTGCGGATTTATTCATGGCTGTTTTGAGTTGGAATGGCTTTGCGATCAGTTCCTGCCAGTCTTTATCGAAATCGGTTTGTGCATCACCCGATGAAGCAGTATGCCTGTAGATAGCAATCTGAGCCCAATTGCTGCCTTCGATCTTTGAATATAAAATATTGGATTCGCTTTTTTTCTCCTTCCACCCTGTAAGGGACTCGTAAGTGACAATATCATAGGTCTTCGTTTGACCAACAGCGTGATCAATAGTAAGACCCAAAAGAACAAACAGGAAATACCATTTCATTTTTACAGTTTTTAGAGCTGAATATTGCTTTTTGTGTATATTATCGTCGAAAAATATCCTTCCGCGAAAACAAAATTGTTGATCCATCGACTCTTGTACAATACCACAAACCTGTGATTTTAAGGCATGGAGAATCACCTGAAAAGGGGATAACCCAATGTTGCAGAAAAAATAAATTTACTGTATAAAGCTCCCTGTTGCGCTCTGTGTATTCCTGCTCCGATTTATGCCGGCTCCCGTGTATACACAAACAGGGAACGACAGTCTGCTGAGCAGGATGGCTCAAATTCGTAAAATGCCACTGGATACTGCCCAGATAAACATGTTAAGGAAACTGGGATCGGCAATCACAGAAAGCGACAGCAGCTTGTCCAAACAGTTATTGCATGAAGCGCTGGCTAAAAGTTTGAAAGTGGGAGAAACGAATACCATTACAGATTGTTACCGGATACTGGGCGTATGGCATAGCAGCTTTGATCTGAAAGACTCTGCCCTTCTGTATTACAGGCTATCCCTGCAATCAGCCCGATCGAATGGCAATCTTTACCTGGTAGCCGGAGCACAATTCAACATAGGAAATATTTATTACTGGAAAGGCATGTACGATAGTTGCATTCATTATTACCAGGCAGCAGCACAGGTATTTGAAGACCCCGAGATCCTGAAAGATAAAAGCATCAGTGAAAGACAGATCGATCGAAGAAAATCCGATCTCTATGGTAATATGAGCTCTGTATTCAATAGTTTGAAAAACCTTTCCAAAGCAGATGAGCACATAGATAAGGCAATAGCGATCTCTAAAAAATATGATTCGCCTGCCGCAGCCGATGCACTTGCATTCTATATGCAGAGCAAGGCCGATAATTATCGGGCAAATGGTTTTCCCGAAAAAGCATTGCGCACCCGCTTGCAGTTTTTACCGCAAATGCGGGAAGGGCAAAATGCAAAAATTTACCTGCAGCAATCATATCAGAACATTTCACAGGAATATTTCGCATTGGGAATAACAGATTCGGCACAATTGTTTGCGGAAAAAAGTTTGCAACTGGCAACAAACATACAAGTGCCGGCAGCAATAGCAATAGCAATCGCCAATCTGCAACCGGGAAGAATAGCAATGGATAGAAAAGAATACAAACTGGCAACTGGTTATTTGTCCAAATCCAGGGATTACTTTGAAAATGCCTCCGACCCTTTAGAACAACAAAGCTATTATGATGTGATGCGTCAGCTTTCTTTCCAAACAGGCAACTACAAAGAGGCGTATGAATATTTCGAAAAGTATAAAAGTGTAAACGACAGTTTGCTGCTAAGCGAAAAAACGAAAGAATTTGCAGAACGGGAAATGCGGTATGAAACTGAAAAAAAGGAAAACCAGATCCAGTTACAGCATAGTCAGATCAAACAAAAGAATATCCTCAATTACCTGCTTATTGGAAGCTCGGTGGCGCTGGCGATCATCCTTTTACTTACGTATCGGAATTATAAGAACCGCCAACAATTGCATCAGCAACAAATACATGAACTGGAAACAGAAAAACAATTATCATCTACTCAATACCTGTTGAAATTACAGGAAGATAAAAGGAGCCGGCTTGCCAAAGACCTGCACGACGGCCTTGGCGGATTATTGAGTGGAGTAAAACTTCAACTGGGAGCAATGAAAGGAAACCTCATTTTGAGCGCAGAGAATGCAATAGCCTTCGACAGGGCTTTGAACAAGCTGGACGAATCCATTGGTGAAATGCGCAGAGTAGCACATAACATGATGCCGGAAGCATTGATCAAACTGGGCCTTCGACAAGCTGTGCAGGATTACTGCGATGGTTTGTTGCACAATCAATCCTTCCTCATCAATTTTGAAATGCATGGCCTGGAGGAAAGAATGGACAGTTCTGTAGAGATCGTTTTGTACCGTATTGTGCAGGAACTATTGAACAATGCCGTAAAACATTCGAATGCAAGTTCGATATTGGTACAGATGATGGGACAGAATGATGGTCAAATTACCATTACAGTGGAGGACAATGGCAAGGGCTTTGACCTGGATAAAATCGATCCGATGAGATCCGCGGGTATCAGGAATATTGAGTCCAGGGTGAATTATCTGAATGGGGCGATGAATATCAAGTCTAGTTCTGGAAAGGGACATCGGTGTATATTGAGTGCAAGGCGAAATTTCTTTGAAAAAAGCCTTCAAATCCTGAAGAAATGAAGGCTTTCGTTTATTATCGGATTCAATTTTTACCTGGTACAATTCGCTGTCCAAACCGCACCATCTTTTGCATATCCTATTACCAGACTGCTGGCTGTGATACGGATCGCTTTCGCTTCACCTTCCTCAATTGAGATCACGGCATTATCGCCGTCCTTTCTGAATCTTACGCCGGTCAGATCAGGAATACCATCGGAGAATACAAAATTATAGTCACTGCCTGTTTTTACAACAGTTACACTTCCGTTATCGCTTGATTTGTTTTCTCCTTCTTTCGTGTAGCTTACGCTTCCCCGGTAGGTTCCCACAAAGAGGTCGTTATCAGCAGGGTCATCGTCCTTGCTGCAACCTACGAAGATCAGTCCGGCAGTAAGCAGGAGGGATAAGCAAAGAATGTATTTTTTCATGTGAATGTTTTTAAATGATGAACGAAGATTACTCAATTACCCGGTGGCAATAGTTGTTTACAGGTCTTCAATCCATTGGATCACCTGCTCCTTTGTCTGACCGGTCTTCTTTTGTAAGCGGCCCAGCAATTCATCTTCTTTTCCTTCTTCGTAGAGCAAATCATTATCAGTAAGATCGGCATATTGTTGCTTTGCCTTACCCTTCACTTCGTTCCAGGTTCCTTTCAATTTCAGTTTCCATGATTCCATAATATCAGTTTTAAGTTTAACACATAATCGTATATCGGGCCGGATAGGAAATTAATAGCCCAACTTCGATAGCGTAGTTAAAAAAACTGTGCCAGCTCCCATTGGGAAAGTAATGGAGGTTATATATCTTGTAATGCCAATTACATACATTCACCATGAACAAGTTTCCCGTTTTACTTTTTTCTATATTAATATCGGCCTGTAACATGCAAAAAAAGGATTCCCCAATTCTGAATTTTGTTCTTTTAGGCAACGATTCAATTGCGTGCTATTATGGGAACAGCACCGCAATGAATGATTTACGTTATGGAAGCCTGACCAATCCAAAGTTCATTGATAGCATCCTGGTTACAGCCAACAATCGTAAACCTGTTCAGATCAGGGTAAAGCGCAATAGCAGTGATAAGCAAAATGAAAACTGGGCATATTTGGATACAATATTGCATAGAAACAATTTTCCCAGCAGCCAACCCGATACCCTGGATATAAAGGAACAACAGTTCTTCAGAACACCACCTGGATTCCTTTCAACTGCAGCACCACAAAAAAGCGAAGTGAAGCTATTCCTACCCAAAGGCGAATCTGAAAAAGCCAATTATGGCTCCAACGTACTGAAGGTTGTGATGCTTCCAAAAAACGATTTATACGCATACAATAACAAGAAATTAAAAGAGGGAAAAAGATATACATACAAACAGCTTCAATCACTACTGTCTTCCAGAAAATCAGAAAAGGATTTCTTTGTTTTGGTGAAACCCACCAAACAAACCACATATGAATCTACAGTAGCAATGCTCGATTTGCTGGGAGGCGAAGAAATAAGAAATTACAAACTGGTGGACCCCACAAAAGAAGAAGAAGACTTTACGAAAATACTATTGAACAATAATTCAAAGTAGAATTATGAACAGCTCTAGCAATATCAACAAAGCTGAAAGGAATAAGGCTAATTACCTTGCTGCTAAAAAAGCATTTAATGAAAAGGATATTCCGGCTTGCCTTGGATTTTACACCACTGATCATATTGTAAAGTCAATGCCAGCCGAAAAAGGACGACAAGTGATACAGCATTTTTTTGAACAACTGCATAACACCTGGGGCGATCTGAAAATTAATGTTGAACATGTTGTAGCCGAAGACAATTGGGTAATGGGAAGAAGCATAGCAACTGCTATTCATTCGCAAACAGTGATGGGCGTAGCCCCCAGCAACAAACAGATCACTGCTTCTTTTTGGGACCTGCATCTTTTCAATGAAGAAGGATTGATTGCAGAAACCTGGAATCTTATAGATAACGCCGCTATTATGAAGCAAATTGGGCTTCTATAAGAACTAAAATCACTTTGGCGGTTTCTCAACCTTTTTTAAGAGTGAATCTCGCTTTTGATTGCCTGCCCCACGCAACAAATGCCGCCATAACAATCACTACAACATTGAAACCGATCTCATTTGCTTCCCCTCTTGAAATATGAAAAATACTGGCGGCAACCATCAACACTATGGTTCCGTAAGCAGCATAGATTGTCAGTGGAGGTTTAATGCGAAGCAAGCCTGGCAATATGATCCCAAAACCGGCCGATAAATCAACTACACCTGTAATCAATGAAAGACCAGGATTTGTCTTTTTCCAGAGGAAGGGTAGATTTTCCGTGAGAAATATTTTCATAAAACCTGCCCATATAAAAATTACTGCTAAAAGTATTTGAACTACCCAAAGGATAATATTCAAGGTTGCTGATGTTTTGTATTGTATCATCTCATACTTATTGTTTTCATTGGCAGAAAGTCCCAAACGGTTTAAGCAGATCGCAAAAGAAGTGACTGGAATTACCGATAAGACTTTATCAAAATAGTTGAAGAGCCTGGAAGCAAATAAACTTGTGGTGAGATCTGTTTATGATACTTTTCCGCCTACTGTTGAATATTCGATAGCGCCATATGGATTATCGCTGGAGAAGGTATTGGATGAGCTTCATTTTTGGGGGCTGTCCCACCGAAAGAAAGTCATTGGAAAATAAGGAGCCAGGCAAACAAGCAAGCCCTTTGAATTATTAAAAAATAATAAACATTTATTGAATTACGATAAATATTTATTATTTTAGCTTATCCTTCATTAAACCCAAATGTATGAAGACAAGAATTGGTACCCGTAGGGTATTTATTATATTGAATATACTTTCCTGGATCATTTTTATTGGCCTGTGTGTTGTTGCAGGTAGCTGTATTTTCAATGGGATTTATTCATTAACGATCAATGCAGCGGGCGCTGACTATTTTCAATTAACGGATCTTATCCGGTATAGTCGCGTACATTTTGTTTCATTACTCTTAATCATGGCCATTACAACCAGCCTGCAAGCTTATCAATTTTATCTGATCGTAAAAATAATGATGAACAAGAAGCTGAATATGTCTCAACCATTCAGCGTAGATACCTGGCGTTTTCTGATGCGGATCGCTTATCTCTCTCTGGGCAGCGGACTATTTTCATTTGTAGGTAGTGAATATGTAAAATGGTTAACAGAAGAGGGAGTGCAAATGCCCGGCCTCGAGCGCTTACATTTGGAAGGAGCCAGTATCTGGTTATTCATGGGAGTTGTGCTGTTGGTGATAGCGAATATTTTCAAAAGAGGAATAGAAATCCAGACTGAAAACGATTTAACTATTTAAGCAATGCCTATAATTGTGAACCTGGATGTAATGATGGCCAAACGAAAGATTTCTTTGAACGAGCTTTCAGAAAAAGTAGGCTTAACGCTGGCCAATCTTTCTATATTGAAAACTGGCAAAGCAAAGGCTGTGCGATTCAGTACGCTTGAAACGATCTGTAAGGTGCTTGACTGCCAGCCGGGAGATATACTGGAATACAGGGAAAGCTAATTATTGGTCTCTCCGCAAAGCGGGCGAATCAGTAGATTCACCCGCTTTGCGGAGAGCAGGGGACAACTTTCGAACCTTTTTGCCCAAGACTTATTAAAAATTACTGAATTCACAAATAAATAAAATCACCGATAGTATTGGGCATACCTTGATTCATGATCTGACATTTGGGGAATGATCTATTCAGCCTTGCCTTGCGGCCCTCAATTTTATCCGGTTACTTTTAAAGAATCGATGAGATCGTACTTCAGTACCATATGAAATTGCAATACTATGGGACTTCCGGGGAATGTACCGGACACCTCAGCGGTCAGTAATCCGTTTGATCCGGTTTCCTCATACTTAAGAGGTTGCATGAAGGATTTATATTGCTCATTCGCATGTTCGATCCATTGGCGTATCTCTACTTTGCCGGTGTACGTCTTTCCTTCGTCATGAACGGTGGCCGTTTCGGTGAAGCAGGTTACGTAAGCCTCGCTGTCGTAGGTGTTCTGCGTCTCTACAAATTGCGCTATTAATTGTGGTAATTCCATGATTGTAAGATTAAGTTTTTAAATAGTCGGTACCGTTCCGCCGTCGATGACGAAATTTGTTCCTGTTAAGTAATTGGCTCTTGGTGAAACTAAAAAGCCAACCAATTCGGCTACTTCTTCCGGTTCGGCGGGTCTGCCGTAAGGTATTCCACCCAATGCATCCATGACACTTTGCTGCGCTTCTTCTACAGTACTATTTGCATTTCTTGCAATCTCGCCCAACCAGGCTATCGATGCGGTTGTATTTATCCAGCCTGGCGAAACAGTCAGCACGCGGACACCTTTTGGCGTAACTTCATTTGATAAGCTTTTACTGTAATTGATTAATCCGGCTTTTGAAGCAGCATACGGCAAGGTAGAATCGTATAACGGCAATTTGCCCTGGATGGAAGCGATGTGAATAATAACACCACTTTTCCGATCGATCATTTGCGGTAAAAATCCCCTATCAAGCCTGACAGGAGCAAGTAAATTAGCTTGTAGGGTTGATATCCAATCCTCATCATTCAATGCTGAAAAACCACCGGCGGGTGTTGATGAAGCACCAAGGTTGTTTACCAGAATATCCAGCCTGCCATAAGTTGACAGTACTTCGCTAATTACTTTTTGCGCATCCTCTCCTTTGCTCAGGTCAGCAGGAATAAAATAAAGGTCTGCATCTGGCTGTTCGGATTTGTTCCTCGCGGTAATAACTACTGTTGCACCAGCGGCCTTTAAGCGTTCTGCGATTGCTTTTCCCGCACCCTTTGTGCCTCCTGTTACTAAGGCTATTTTACCGGATAATTCATTGCTGTAATTGAATTGCTGTTCCATTTTTTTTGTTTGTAGCACAAATCTCGATAGTACGCGGATAGCAAACAATTACGGGCTTACGAATCAAATAGGGATAAATTTATCCGTAATGATCCCTTATTGGGTTTGCCGTATATTCGTATTTATGTACATAAAAAAGACTACTCCGACGCTCAATTGCGGACTTGATCTTGTTGGTGAAGTATTGTATGGCAAATGGAAGATCCGTATTCTTTGGTTCATCCATATAGGCAACTTGCGGCCAAGTGAACTTCAGCGGAAAATTCCGAATGTAACAAGACGGGTGCTGAATGTGCAACTGAAGGAACTTGAAGATCATGAATTGGTTACTAAAACGATCTTTCCGGTATTGCCTCCAAAGGTGGAATACCGTCTTACAGACTTCGGTGAATCTCTCATCCCCTTGATTCAATCCATTGGTCTTTGGGGCGATGAGCACCAGGAGCGGCTACGCAGGGTTATTTTGAAGCACGATGGGCAATCATCAGGTGAACTTGATAATACTTATGTGGAAGATACGCCCGTTCGCGAGGCTTTGTCTCGTTAACAAGCTAACGATTCAATGGAGAAATAACTGCTACCCTACCATCAAGACATTGCCGCACATATGCCAAGCCCTCTGGTGTTAGATTTCCAACCACAGTAAATGGAGCCCGATCTGACCTCTTCTTCAATAAATCATCTGCAAAATAATTATTGTCATATGTAATCTGCCAGCGATCACCATTTTCATTCAGAGTCTCAAAAACTTCAACTTTGTTCTAAATTTTTACTGTGAGGCACTTAGGAGATATAACGACCAAAGAAGACCTGCAAAAACTGATATTTCCTGAAGGAATTGTTTATGATTGGGAAAAGAACGCATTTCGGACAAGTTCTATGAACGTCGTTTTTCACCTAATTGCTAGTTTCGCAAAACCTAATGAGAATAACGAAAAAAGGGACAATTTATCTATCTGATAAATTGTCCCTTTAGCGGACTGTAGATTACAACTTTCGAACCGGTTTATGGAGGAACTCAATGAGATTGCAGATTTTCACAATAAGTATTTGATGAAGTTTCAAAAGGAAAGGTGAAAAAGACATATGTGTCGGTGATCGGGATTGGGTTCGAACAAAAAAGCCTTTTTAAACTTTCTATTGGATGAATTTATAAATGAATATTGGGTTAACGATGATCAATCCGTTAAATGAACTATATGTGGGTAAAAGCTGCTAAGAATAATGTGTATTTCCGCAATATGCACACAAAAAACGCAATAGATAGTCTTTGAATTACAAATCTTTTTTTAAAAATAGAATACATTCGTATTATACGGCAATACTAACGTTTCCCGTTATTGTATAGCGACATTCTACTATGATTACAGAAGGACAAATTCTTGCAAAACTTGACGATTATAAATTAGGCTACTACTGCCAGTTTGTAGAGTTAGGGCATGTGTATTCTTACCTTATTGATAGCAGACTTAATATTTTCAAAGGTGACAATGACAGCTGGGCTATTGCAGCCGAACGATTAGGTTATAACCCGCGAGGTAGTGGCATTACGCTTGACATATGTTTTTTCGGAAATTGCCTTACAAACCTGGAACATTACAACGGGCAAGACACAAACTATTACACTGTTTCCCCGATTGAATGGAATGACTTCAACGATACAGTTGACGGCGAAGTTCTAAAACCCGACGCAAAATTTTGGACTATTAGAGGTATACAAATTGAACTCTCACACAAAAAGCAAGATTATCTTAATGCTGGAATTGAACTTAATGAATATGAACCGGATGAAATTTCGCTAGAAGAAGTTGGCAGATTACTGATAACAAAACATCGTAACTTATTTAGAGCAACTGACGAGGAACTTTATAAATCAATCCCAAACAGTCTCAAGAAAATATTGGTAATAGACGAATGGTATCATCGTGACTTCACTGAAATTGTTCAGCCGACAATGAGTGACGAACAATTGCGGTCAACTTATGACTTCAACAAAAATCTTGCTGGTGGAGAATATCCATTAAATTATGAAACGTTTGCTTCTATGTTCAGGCAACAAGAAAAATTAACAAGTAAGTACAATCAAAATCAATATCAGGACAACCGGCCAAGTTCTTATGAAACTTGGCAATTGATTGCTAAGGTTATTGCAACTGGTGATACAACTTTATATAAACCGACATTGAAACCTAATACTCATTGGAAAAATTGGCCAGACTCAGGAAGTCTGTAAAGACAAACGACAGCAGGCAACAGGCAGTTTTGCATCAGCAAGGGGCGACGAATAAATACCCATCTTAGTGTTACTATCAACGGTAGTGCAGGTTCGACGGATAAATCCCTGCTTCCGTTCTTAATATTTAAACTTCAAAAAGTCAGGTATCCGTTCCGGGCGGATAGAATTCTGATTCTCACCAACGGCAATATCCATCCGTTGGCAGTCTCACTAATTGTTTATACCATTTCGAAGTCTATAATTAACTAATAATCAGTCATTTATTTATAACGAATCAAACTTGTCAAAATATTTCGAACGCAAAAACGCCTTCAAATCAAAGACTTGAAGGCGTTCCTTTATTTCAGCGGAGAGGAAGGGATTCGAACCCTTGATAGGATTTCTCCTATACACACTTTCCAGGCGTGCCAGTTCAACCACTCCTGCACCTCTCCGGGAAGGGGTGCAAAAATAAGGTTTCCCTGATTACCCCCCGAATATTTTTTCTGCATTTTTTGAAGTGATCCTGGCCACTGTCTCCGGATCAGTGTTTTTCACTTCCGCCAGTTTATCAATTACATACTTCAGGTAACTGGGCTCATTCCTTTTGCCACGGAAAGGAACGGGTGTAAGATAAGGAGCATCCGTTTCCAGCACCATATGTTCAAGATCGATATTCGCCAGTGCTTCTGCCAGGCCAGCATTCTTATAAGTAAGCACACCGCCGATGCCCAGGTAAAATCCAAGATCCACTATCTGCTGCGCCTGTTCGGCTGAACCTGTAAAACAATGGAAGATGCCACGCAGTTTACCGAACTGGTGCTCCCGCACAATCTGAATGGTATCATCCATCGCATTCCTGCAATGGATCACGATAGGAAGTTCATACTGCAATGCCCATTCGATCTGTTGATGGAAAGCCTCAACCTGTTCCTTCAGAAATTTATCGCTCCAGTAATAGTCCAGTCCGATCTCTCCTACCGCGGCAAATTTCCTTTTGGCCAGCCATTCCTCCACCAGTGCGAGCTCCTTCTTATAATCAGCTTCCACTGAACAGGGATGAAGCCCCATCATGGCGAAACATTTTCCGGGATAATCCGCTTCCACTTTCAGCATCTGTTCCAGGCTCTCACTGTCAATAGCGGGTAGGTAAAATTTAGTCACACCCTCTGCAGCCGCACGCTCCATCACTGCCGGAAGGTCGGACAAAAAGCTGTTCACGTATAAATGGGTGTGAGTATCAGTAATTTGTATGTTCATAAGAAGTCAAAATTCACAAAAAAATCGAAAACGGGAAAAACTCAGAAGCGGTCACCCGCAGACATATAAGAATTATGTATGAGATAATAAAACTCCATATAAAAAAATAATTCGCCATTTAATTTTAAAAAATTGATTTCCGACAATGTGACGGAAAATGACGGTCCGCGCAAAATTGCGACCCCGTTAAATTACTTTGGTTAAATCAAAAAAGTTTATACCTTTAATCCAGTTTTCATAGGGTACGGATTAAAAACGGGCCAGGGTTTCTACCCCGGCCCAACTTATTTATAGTCCTTCTCAATCAGCAAAATCTCACGCTGATCCGACAAATTTTCAGGCCATTAAAAAAAAATTAAACTTTAACTAACAACTGTTTCGCCATCGTTAGAGGCAGGGATTGTTTCGAAACGGAAACCCTGTTCTGAAAAATAGTGCAACACTTTCGGGAGCGCTTCACGCATTCGGGGAAATGCCTTCTCACTGTCGTGGAATACTACAATGGAACCAGGCTCTGCCTTTGCGGTTACATTGAACGCACAGCGATCGGCAGTGATGCGCTTATCAAAATCCGCACTTAGCACATCCCACATGATCACTCTGAATTTTCTGCCGGCCTGCTTATAGGTATCGGTGCCGGTCAGCACTTTAGACTGGAACTGTGTGATCCTTCCATAAGGCGGACGGAAAAGATCTGCATCTACATACCTGGCGGTTTCAAGTATGTCTTCGATGTATTTCGTATCGGACGTTTTCCAACCGTTGAGGTGATTGAAAGTATGGTTACCGGTGCGATGCCCTTCATCGAGTATCCGTTTGTACAATTCAGGATACTTCACCACATTTTTCCCGATACAGAAAAAAGTGGCCATGGCGTTCCATTGCTTCAGTGTGTCCAGCACATAAGGAGTGGCTTCGGGATGGGGACCATCATCAAAAGTGAGATAGAGTACTTTGTCCTGTTTCTTCACTGGTATTTTCCAGGTACAGCGGGGGTAGAGTTTGCGCAGCCACCACGGTGTTTTTACAAGGTAGTACATACTTGATAGTCTATATAACAAATGTACCTGATTTCGCCGGGATATGCCTGACTGTTATTCTCCAAAGCCGGTGATATGGATCACTCTTTTTTCGTGGGTATAGATCTTGCCATTCTTTTTCAGGTGTTCTTTCTGTTCTTCTTCACTGGTGAGTTTTGGAGCGAGATAACTTACAACTTTTTCATCGGTGACCGATGGCGTTTGTCCATGCAGGATAGCTTCTTCAATATAGCCATGCAACAGCGCATCGAGGGATGCATCAAAGAGTCCTTTGCCGGCAAAGATATCGCAGCCGATGATCCTGTTTCCACTGATGCAGATCATGCCCACCACACTTGTATCCTCTTTCATGAACTTATTGTGAAAGTATTGCTGGTACTCGTTTTGCGGAACCAGCATTTTTTTATCATGCCGCTGCGCCAGGTAAGCCAGCGAAGTAGAATGAAATCCATTTCCCTGCAATTGCCGGTCTATCTCCTTCCACACCAACACCTGGTTACTGGTAGTACCCAGCACCTTCCTCAGTTGGGTATTGGCATAGTTGTTATACACGAATTTCTTTTCCTTCTTGCTCCACCTGCCTTCTTCCACACACATCACCGGAACATACTGGTCTTTTTGGGCAGGCAACAGTATAGTGTCTTTGGTGATCATCCTGTCCTGCCTTCCTCCCATGATCACTTCACCGGAGCCTATGAAAACGGGAACGCCTGAATTGTTATTGATCCGCAGCCAGTGTACGTTCTCTGTTGCGGCGGTTCCTCTTTCGGAAATAACCACTGTTCCGGCTGCAATTCCCTGGCTGAGTGAGATGATCGCTTCCCGGCTGCCATTGCTCCCGCCGCTTTTCAGCCTGACGGGAATTATTTTGAGATTTTTGTAAGAATGGGCGCTGTCGTAGTCCACTTCCAGGGTTTCATAGGTAAGCTGCGCCCTCAATGTGGCGAAGCAACAAATCAAAACCAATATGATCAGCCCTTTTCGCATTGTAGTAATAACGATGTGGAATATCAAAATAGTACCTGAACCGTTATCTTTGTCGCCTATGAAAAAGAATGTTCGTGTTAGGTTTGCTCCCAGCCCCACCGGAGGATTGCACCTCGGAGGGGTTCGTACGGTTCTGTACAACTATCTTTTTGCCCGCCATGCAGGCGGAGAATTTGTACTCCGGATCGAAGATACGGACCAAACCCGGTTTGTGCCAGGTGCAGAAGAATACATCATCAACTGCCTTCAGTGGTGCGGCCTCACACCCGATGAAGGCCCGGCCAGCGGCGGCCCATATGCTCCCTATCGTCAGAGTGAAAGAAAAGCCATGTATCGCCAGTATGCAGAACAGCTCGTAAAGAGCGGTCATGCCTACTATGCGTTCGACAGGCCTGAAGAACTCGAAAGCATGCGCGAGCGATTCAAAACAGATACCAATCCTTCCCCGCAATATGATCACAAGGTGAGACTGGAAATGCGCAATAGCTGCTCCCTCACATTGGAAGAAACTGAAACATTACTGGAAGACGGAGTGCCCTATGTGATCCGCATCCGCATGCCGGAAAATGAGACCATTACTTTCCACGATATGATCCGTGGCGATGTCACTTTCAATACCGGCCTTGTAGACGATAAGGTATTGCTCAAAGCCGATGGCATGCCTACCTATCACCTTGCAGTAGTGGTAGACGATCATCTGATGAAGATCACCCACGCATTCCGCGGCGAAGAATGGCTGCCCAGTTCTCCCGTGCATGTATTGCTCTGGAAATATTTAGGATGGGAAGAAGAGATGCCGAAATGGGCACACCTTCCGCTCATTCTTAAACCCGACGGAAACGGCAAGCTCAGCAAACGCGATGGCGACCGCCTCGGATTCCCTGTGTTTGCCATGAACTGGACCGACCCTAAAACCAATGAGCTCACCAAAGGCTTCAGGGAACTGGGTTTCATGCCAGAAGCCTTCATCAATATGCTGGCGATGCTCGGCTGGAATGATGGTACAGACCAGGAGATCTTCACCATCGAAGAACTGATCGCCAAATTCTCCATCGATCGCGTACACAAAGGCGGAGCCAAATTCGATTTTGAAAAAGCAAAATGGTTCAACCACGAATGGATCAAACGCTCCGATGCTGCCCGCCTTCTCCCTGATGTTAAAAGAGTACTCGCAGATAATGGACTTACCGTAAGCGATGACGCCCTCCTTTCAACTGTGATCAACCTGGTGAAAGACCGCTGCACCCTTCTTACTGACTTCTATGAACAAACGAAGTTCTTCTTCGCCACACCATCACAGGACCTGGAAGCAGTGAAACCGAAATGGAATGAAGCGAAAAAGGAATTCTTCCTCGCAGCCATCGCACAAATGGAAGCAGCCTCCAATTTCCAGGCTGCAGAGCAGGAAGCTGCATTCAAAGAGCTCGCCACGCAACATAATATCAAACCCGGCGAACTGATGATGCCCTTACGCATCATGCTGGTCGGTGGCAAATTCGGCCCCGGTGTTTTTGATATCGCCGCCATCATCGGAAAACAGGAAACGATTCACCGCATTCAGTTGGCCCTCCAGCAACTGGACCTTGCTTAATATGAAAAATAGAAAAGTATGCCACGCCCAATCAGAGTGTTAGTTGCCAAAGTGGGCCTCGATGGCCATGACCGCGGAGCAAAAGTGATTGCCACCGCTCTCCGCGATGCCGGTATGGAAGTGATCTACACAGGACTTCGTCAAACCCCTGAAATGGTGGTCAGTGCTGCATTACAGGAAGACGTTGATGCCATCGGCATCAGCATCCTATCTGGTGCCCACATGACCGTTTTCCCGAAAGTGATCAACCTGATGAAAGAAAAAGGAATGGATGATGTTCTCCTCACAGGAGGCGGCATCATTCCTGAAGACGATATGCAGGAGCTCAACACCATGGGAGTAGGAAAACTCTTCGCACCTGGAACTACCACTTCAGACATTGCTGAATACATCACCACCTGGGTGAAAGAGCATCGCGAATTCTGATCAATAAAAAACATCATTATCATGTCATATCAAACCTTGCTTACCTCACTTGAAAACGGAATATTCACTATTACCATCAACCGTCCGGACAAGCTCAATGCCATCAACAGAACTGTGATGGAAGAACTGAAACTGGCAGTTGACGAGATCTATAAAAACCCGGCTATCCGTTCCGCCATCATTACCGGCGCCGGACCGAAAGCCTTTATCGCAGGTGCAGACATCACAGAATTCATGGGACTGAGCAAGGATGAAGGAATGGCTATCGCGAAGAAAGGTCATGATGTTTTCTTTGCTATCGAGCGTTCTCCAAAACCCATCGTTGCTGCTGTAAATGGATTTGCACTCGGTGGCGGTTGCGAACTGGCGCTGAGCTGTCATTTCATGATCGCAGCGGAGAATGCAAAATTCGGTCAGCCTGAAGTGAACCTCGGCCTGATCCCTGGCTATGGCGGTACACAAAGGCTGGTGCAGGTTGCCGGCAAAGGACGCGCCATGGAACTGCTCATGAGTGGCAGGACCATCTCCGCCCAGGAAGCGCTTACCATCGGTATGGTGAATGAAGTGGTTCCCCAGGAAAACCTCATCGCACGCGTTACTGAAATACTTACACTGATCAACACCAAAGCACCGGTTGCATTAGCCAAAGTGATCGACTGTGTTAATCATTTCGATCATTCCAAAGCTGGATATGATCATGAGGTTCAACAGTTCGGGGAATGCTTTGCTACTGAAGATATGAAAGAAGGCGTGACGGCATTTCTGGAAAAAAGGAAAGCTGATTTTAAAGGAAAATAGATTAATAGAAAAGTATACAGAGCGGGATCAGTGATGGTCCCGCTTTTTTATTTGAGTACGGGGTAAAGATCTACTTCGGATGTGCCCGGTAGCACGTCTCCGGGGAGCGACTGACAACCCTGCTATTTTATTGCTCATTACCAAAGTCCTCGCAATTGAATACCTGGATCTCTCCCAGCACCGGACTGGCTTTGCTTTTGGTGACAGAGATACGAATCTTCGATGCCGTCTGCCTGGGAAATTGTAATATTCGCTTATACCCAACCGTTGTACCGCTGGTTAACGGAACATAATTTCCATCATTAAAAACTTCTATCGTGAACGCCTCAATCCGCTGACCGGCTTCGATATATTCCTGCAGCATGATCGTATTGAATTCTTTCTCCTGGTCCATTTCCAGCTCGATGGAACAGGTTGTAATGGTTTTATCAGGCGCCCAGTGCGAGAACCTGAAACCATCCACCAGCAATGAAGGCAGGTATCCGGCGCGGGAACTGGATACATGTACACGCGCACGCCGGGCAAGGTTTTCACGGAAACTGGATTCACGCAGTCCTTTGAATGCCATCAGCGCAGCAGAATCATTCGGATGGATCAATCCACGTCTGTCCGGAGGCACATTCAATAATAAATTGGAGCCTCTTCCAACTGAAGTCATAAAGATCTTCATCAATTCCCTGCCGGATTTCACGGCAGTATCTTCATTAGGATGATAGAACCATCCCGGGCGGATACTCACATCGCATTCCGCAGGTATCCAGGATTTGCCATTCACATTCCCTGTGTTGAGCGTATCCACAGGAGGTGCGCCAATGCCACGTTCAAAGCCAACTGTATCCAGCAAATTCCAGTTGGTCTTGCCGGCGATTCCTTTCTCATTGCCCACCCAGCGTATGTCCGGGCCGATATCACTAAAGATCAGCGCCTCGTCGGCAAAGCGACGCGCGGTGCGCTCGAATCTTGGAAAATCGTATTCCTGTTTTTTCCCGTTGGGCCCTTCGCCATTGGCGCCGTCCCACCATAATTCAAAAATATCCCCGTAGCCACGAAGCAGTTCACGCATCGTCTTCACATAAATATCATTGTATTCATCCGTGCCATAGTCAGGATGGTTACGGTCCCACGGCGAGATATAAACGCCGAAGCCGATACCATAACTGCTGCATGCTTCGGATAGTTCGCGAAGCACATTTCCTTTTCCATTTTTCCATGGGCTCTGTGCCACGGTATGATCGCTGAAGCGGCTGGGCCAGAGACAGAATCCGTCGTGGTGCTTCGCTGTAATGATGATGCCTTTGGCGCCTGCATCGCGTGCGATCCTGGCCCACTGCCGGCAATCCAATTCTGTAGGATTGAATACAGACGGATCTTCCGTACCCTTGCCCCATTCAACATCTGTGAATGTATTCGGACCGAAATGCATGAACAAATAGAATTCCATCTGATGCCATTCCATTTGCCTGGCATTGGGAGCAGGCCCTACAATGTCTACCAATTGGGCATAGCTACCAAGGCTGCCCGTTACGGTCAGCAACAAAAGAAGAATTATGCGCAGCATATGGTTTATTCAAATCCGTTTTTGAACCGGATGACTTGTCCTTTTTTAACAGGGATACTAAAGATGTTGTTCTGCAGACCTACTTGATCATGGTCTATGCCTTCTACGATCCAGGTATGAAAATGTCGGGGCTTTTTAAGTAAAAGAAGGCCATTCTTTGTAGCTGTGATTTCTACAACGGTTTCCACTCCGTTCTCTTTTTCAGCGCTCACCAGGTATCCGCCTTCTGTGCGAAGCTTACGGAAAGATACATCCTTCCAGTCAGCAGGCAAAGCAGGAAATATTTCAATAACACCGGTATTGCTACGGATCAGCATTTCATGGATCCCCTGGGCAAAAGCGAAATTCCCTTCGAGGGTGAAAGGCCGTCCCTGATCATCGGAATACTCTCCGCCTTTCTGATCGCCATTGAGATGGAAACTATTGGGAGAAACGAAATTGGAAGCAAAGATCCTGAGATGCTTAGCGGCACTGTCGCCTTTATTGGCGCTGGCGTACATGTTCGCCATCCAGGCAAAGGCGTAGCCTGTCCACTTGCGGGTGCCAAGCAGTTCCAGGTGTTTCAATGAAAGATCGATCCTCTTATCTCCGGGATGCTCTGAGAGATTCTTCAATGGAAAGATCCCGATATATGGACTCATATGCCTGTGCGAATGTTCCATATTCACGTCAGGCGCCATCGTCAGACCTGTTTCATTGGAAGATAGCTCCGGAAGTTCCTGCAAGAGTTTTGTCCATCTTTTTTCTTCCGGTTTATTGCCTGCAGCGTTGGCGGTCATCATCGCCACATACGAAAGATAACGAGCAACAGAGAGATCATAGTTGGTCCAGTTATGAAACCAGGCTGTGATCTTATTGTCGTTGTACTCAGGGCTGGAGCTCAATGGCAGTCTGCGTTTGCCGTTTTCCATTCTCGTGATCTGTTCCAGGTAAACTGCTGCATCGCGGATATATGGATATACGCGTTGTTTCAGGAAAACAGTATCATTGGTATACTGCCATTGCCAGTAAAAGTTTTGCGCCAGCCAGCAAACGGTGGTGGGGCTCATGGAATATTGTATCCATCCTCCCATCGGCTTACCACTAATGGTGCTAACACCGGGAACATTCAATCCATCAGTGCCGAAGTATTGTTTGGTCCAGCGCTTGTTTTCCGGCCTTACTTTCCAGAGCCAGTTGGTGAAGCCCGCTGTGAGATCAGTGTGATTGGAAGTATAGCCGGGCCAGTAGCTGAGTTGCGTGTTGAGGTCGTGATGATAATCTCCTTTCCAGGGTGGCAGCCTGCCATCATCTGCAGTCCAGACAGATTGTAAAGAGATGGGAGGCGTGTTTGCGCGGGCAACGGAACCGAACTTGTACATCTCGCGGTAGTACTGGGTTTCCAGCAATGAATCAGGAATGGATATCGAGGAGCGGTTCCAGTAGTCCTTCCACCATTTTTCATGTGCGTTCCAGCCTGTAGGTTCTTTGAGTGCAGGGTCGATCCTGGTGAGCACTGCAGGTTGATCGATGCTGATGGTCCAGGAACCGATGAGGCGATTCTTTTTTGAGATTATCCATTGTATCAGCACTTCATAATAATGACCATTCCAGGTGGGTTGATGGTAGCGAATATTGTTCTTCCCTTTTTTCACGGAGCCCTTCGGATACTCAAGTCTGGCAAGGGATGCATTGCCAGGCTTCTCAGTGGGTCCCAGCTGGTAACGTGGTGGGATAAGCGAAGGGATCAACTGGTCCAGCATTTCCGGCTTCGCATTTTCCCAGGCGAAATACCCTTCCCGTTGAGTGGCGTGGATATAACTCAGGAAGCGAAGTTCATCATCGAATTCAATCCAGACCAGGCCATTGCTCAGGTCTGCCTCGGCCCAGCGGGCCTGGTAGCCTGCAGGAATAGAAAACTCCATCGCAGCGCCAGGGATCTTGCCGGGTGCAGCGTTTTGATCATAGGGGCGATCACCAACTTTCTGCACAGTATCATATTCGCCTTTCAATACCTGTTGTTCCACCCATTTGAAAGTCATGCGATGGATCTCCGGCATGGGCCTGTCGTCCCAGAGGTCAACCCTGTCCAGCGATAATCTTATATTGTTGTCCCGCTGCCAAACGAGCGCTCCCAGCCAGCCATTACCGATCGGCAGTGCTTCATCCCATTGTTTGGGAAGGGAAGTGAATTTCAAATTATGTTGTCTCTTCACTTGTGCATGAACGGTAGTTACCAGGAACAGACCGGCCAGCAGCGGGATCAATTTCATACAGGATGGTTAAGGCAGCAATTGAATACTGATCAGTTTTCGCGATAGAGCACCACATCAGGAATGCGCATCTTTGGGATGCCCGGTCCTTTCCAGCTCACTTCCAGGTTATCGGTACCTGATCTTTCGAAATACTGAACTTTGATCTTATGATAGCCTTTTGCCAGTGGGATATCTTTTGATTTTCTATTTCTCCGTGCATTCCATCATTGTCTACCGTAAGGGTATCATTGATGTACATGCGGCTACCATCATCGGAACTGAGATAGAAAGTATAAACGCCGTCGAGCGGAATGCGGATCCAGCCATCGAACACGAATGCATATTCTTCCTTGCCGCGTTTCATGCTGATATCGAAATTGGCCAGGGTGCCCATTGCGGCGGGCGACAAGGCGCTGAAATCCGGCAGCCTGTCCCATTTTCCTTCGAAAGAAGCGAACTGTAATCCACCACTTGGCGGGTTCACTTCCTGAGCCGGAATGGGCGTTACTTTTTCAAAGCTGGCAGATGCCACATTGGAGATCTGTTTCCCGTTGAGAAAGCAGGCCGCCTTGATGGTTGCCGATTTGCGGAGCGTCATGCTTCTTGCCTGTGCCGATGTATTGGCAGGATCTTTTCCATTGGTGGTGTAGTACACGATCGCTCCGGGAATATTTGTTTTGAAAACAACAGGCAGCTGATCGATAAAAATGGAAGCCGGCGCTTCGATCAACGGTTCCGTATATGCGATGGGCCTGCCTTTGATCTCGGCAGTGATCACTGTTGCATATGGTTGCTGCTGGATCCCCTGCAACTGAATGATATTGGTTGCATTCAGCCTGCTGGTCTTCAGATTTGTTTTTTCTGCCAGCGTATATGCTTTTACGATACTATTTCCCATCGGGGGCAAGGACAATTTTCCATCGGCGGGCCAGTTGATAACGTGGAAGTACAAGCGCGTTCCGCCGGGGATCGCCTGCTGGGTGCAGTAGCCGTAGTTCAGATCCTTGAATGGGCTGGCCTGTGTTTTATAGATGGAAGCGCTGTTGACGCTCATCCAGCTGCCAATATCGCGCAGCCGCTCGATGCTGGGTTGCGGAAAAACGCCTGCTGCCGTAGGCCCTACATTCAACAGGTAGTTGCCTCCTTTGGAAGCAGTTTCGATGAGCTTGTGGATCAGGTCTTCTGAAGATTTCCAATTCTGATCATGGCTGTTGTAGCTCCAGTTGCTGTTCATGGTCATGCAGCTTTCCCAGTCAACGCCTGGGAAACCGGTGGCTGGAATTTCCTGTTCGGGCGTACCGAAATCACCTGCGAAATCGCCGGTGCGGGTGAGCCCTGCCATGCCGGCACGACCTTTGTCTACCCGGTTGTTGATGATAATGTCCGGCTGCAGGTTCTTTACATAATTATAAAGGTCTTTGCCCAGTTCGTGCGTCCAGGTATCTTCCCATTCACCATCGAACCAGAGTACACCGATCTTTCCGTAATTGGTGAGGAGTTCTTTCAGTTGTTCCTTCATGTAAGTGATGTACCTGCTGAAATCAGCTCCCTCTGTGGAGCGGTCAGACTCCCAGTCGCGGCGGGGGAGATAATCCGGATGATGCCAGTCCATAATGGAATAATAGAAGCAGAGCTGCAGTCCATACTTATTACAGGCATCGGCCAGTTCTTTCAGCGGATCTTTTTTGAAAGGCGTGTTCATCACATTGAAATCGGTGGTGGCGGTAGGCCAGAGTGCGAAGCCATCGTGATGTTTGGTAGTGATCACAAGGTACTTCATGCCGGCATCTTTGGCCATGCGTACCCAGTCGTCTGCATTGAATTGTGTGGGGTTGAATTGTGAAAGAAATTTGTCGTACGTAGCGAGCGGGATCTGCGCAGTGCTGCGGATCCATTCGCCGTAACTGGTGTTGCCGTTCCATTCACCTGCGGGGACCGAATAAAGTCCCCAATGGATAAAAAGGCCGAAACGCGCATCGCGCCACCATTGCATTTTCTGTTGGTCAGTTTTGGTTTTGGCCGTTTGGGCCAGGGGTTGCATGAATATACTACTGGTAGTAAGCATGGTTGCGGTGAACAACCACTTCATCATGCGTGGAGCTTGTTGCATATTGATTGGTAAATTATAAACACAGTTATAAATTATCGGATCAGCAAGCATTCAATCGATGTTCAACTAATATCGCAAATTATCCTGATTATTAGCAGACATTTTTTGAAGGAGTTATGCTGCTTCACAATTTTTTCTACCTTCAATGAATACAACCAGCACTGCCAATGGAAAAGAAGCTCCCCACCATCAAGGAAATTGCGAAACGCCTGAACATATCGATCTCAACTGTCTCCAGGGCATTGCATGATCATCATAGCATCGGTCTCCGTACCAAACTTGCCGTGAAAAAGCTGGCTGCGGAATTGAATTATGAGCCCAATCAAACGGCTATCTTCTTTAAACAACGCAAAACCTTCACTATTGGTGTGATCCTTCCCAACCTGCGCGAAGAATTTTTTTCATCGGCTATCAATGGTATCGAAAAAACTGCGCTGGACAACAATTATATCGTTCTCACCAGCCAGAGCCATGATGACCTGGAGCGTGAAAAAAATATCGTGGAGTCCATGAAGAAGCACCGGGTAGATGGGATCCTCGCCTCCATTTCCAAGAATACCACCCGCATCGATCACTTTGAACAACTCAAGAATTATGATATTCCGGTCGTATTCTTCGACAGGGTGCCTGATGTACCGGATGTGCATTCCGTCAGTTGCAATCTTTATCACAGTTCAGTAGAAGCGGTGGATTTCCTCGTCAAAAAAGGACATAAGCGTATCGCGTACATCCAGGGCCCTTCCACCCTCAATATCAAGAATGAAAGATTGAACGGCTACTATGATGCACTCGCCAAAAATTCCATAAAGGCCGATGATGCACTGGTTGTGAGCACAGACCTCTCCACTGATGGCAATACGGGCGCACTGGACAAATTGCTCGCGCTGAAAAAACGTCCCACCGCCGTGATCCTCTTCAATGACTATGTAGCGCTGGATGTGATCCACCATGCCCGCCAGCGTAAACTGGCCATCAACAAGGATATCAGCTTTGTAAGCTATGCCAATATCCCCTTCATGCATTACCTGGAAACGCCTCCTGTTGCTTCCGTGGAACAGTTCCCCTACGAGCAGGGCGCCAGGGCCACCGAACTGCTGTTCAAGCTTCTCGATCCCAATGCCAAACAGGGCCTTCCTCCTTATGAAAACATCGTTCTGAAAAGTGAACTGATCATTCATTAGAATCCGATGAAATAGCTGTACCAGCCGCGTATTTCCCTACCTTTGCTGCCAAATTTTTAGCAATATGGAATACCGGATTGAAAAAGATACCATGGGCGAAGTGAAAGTGCCTATCGATGCTTACTTTGGCGCCCAAACCCAACGCAGTATTGATAATTTTAAAATTGCGCAGGACATCAACAGGATGCCGAAAGAGATCATCCGGGCATTTGCGTATCTGAAAAAAGCCGCTGCCATCACCAACTTCGAAGCAGGTGTATTGCCACAGGAAAAATCTGATCTGATCGGACAGGTTTGCGATGAGATCCTCGCCGGTAAACTGGACGATTCCTTCCCGCTCGTAGTTTGGCAAACAGGCTCCGGCACCCAATCCAATATGAATGTGAATGAAGTGGTTGCTTATCGCGGCCACGTGATCAAAGGCGGAAAACTCACTGATAAGGAAAAATTCCTGGCGCCCAATGATGACGTGAACAAATCACAATCATCCAATGATACCTTCCCCACAGCCATGCACATCGCTGCCTACAAAATGCTGCTGGAAGTGACTATCCCCGGTATCGAAAAACTCCGCAATACACTCGCTGAAAAAAGCGCGAAATATATGGAAGTGGTGAAGATCGGACGCACCCACTTCATGGACGCCACTCCACTCACAGTTGGTCAGGAGTTCAGCGGTTATGTAGCCCAGCTGGATCACGGCATCCGCGCCATCAAGAATACCCTGAGCCACCTCAGCGAGCTCGCACTCGGCGGCACAGCCGTTGGTACGGGTATCAACACACCACCCCATTATTCTGAGAATGTTGCGAAGCATATCGCTCAACTTACGGGTCTACCCTTCATTACAGCGCGCAATAAATTTGAAGCACTGGCTGCCCATGACGCCATCGTTGAATCACATGGCGCCCTCAAGACTGTTGCCGTTAGCCTCATGAAGATCGCCAACGATATCCGCATGCTGAGCTCCGGTCCACGCGCCGGCATCGGTGAACTTTTCATCCCCGACAACGAGCCCGGTTCCTCTATCATGCCCGGCAAAGTGAACCCCACTCAATGTGAAGCCCTCACTATGATCGCTGCACAGGTGATGGGTAACGATGTTGCCATCGGTATCGGCGGCGCTACCGGGCACTTCGAACTCAACGTGTTCAAGCCCGTTATGATCTACAACTTCCTGCACAGCGCCCGCCTCATCGGTGAAGGTTGCGTGAGCTTCAATGATAAATGTGCCGTAGGCATCGAGCCAATCGAAGCCAATATTAAAAAGCACGTTGACAATTCTCTCATGCTCGTTACAGCCCTCAATACCAAGATCGGTTATTACAAAGCGGCAGAGATTGCGCAAACTGCGCATAAGAATGGCACCACTCTTAAGGAAGAAGCTGTCCGCCTGGGATATGTAACTCCTGAAGAATTTGATCAGTGGGTTATTCCGGGCAACATGGTAGGAAAAATTTCTTAGTTTTTTCTCGCATTCTCGCAACGGGATATCTTTTTCTCGCAACGGGATATAATTATTCCGGCTTACGAAATACACCACCGCGGGAGAATCTTTTTTCAACTGTGGCAGGGAAAGATGAGGCAGTAGAATATCCTTCTACTGCCTCGCTTGTATTTACGAGGCCGGAATAATCATATCCCGATTGCTCATCACGATGCTATGGCTAGAGAATAGAAGTATTACCTCAAGTAATCTCAACTACCCTATTGCATTGCAGATCAAAGATCAAAAGTCACACGCCTTTGATCAAAAAGAAAAAGGAATGATGCACTCGCGACCACATGGCCGGCGAGGGGTATGAAAAAACGGCCTTTGAAATGTAAGCGATGCAGCTCAATAGGATTCCTATCCCCTCATCCTTCCAATCCAAAGCCCAATAAATATTCTCCCGCGGCGGTTCATTTCAACAGCCGTATTTTTCATATCCCGAGTCCGGCGATACCCGAGGTCGGCGGCTGCTATTGGAGAACGATCTTTTCTTTGAGGATCTCTGTTCCGTTATCATCATGCAATTTCAATACATAGATGCCGCGCCTGAGATCAGCCACAGGTATGGATATGCGATCTTTGGCGGTGATGCCGGAGCGCATGATGCGTCCCATCATATCATACAATTGATAAGTGACCGGCAGATGTCTGATCCTGCCCAGCGCAATGTTCACTACTGCAGTGGCAGGGTTCGGATACACGGATATCACAGGTTTGGCTTCGGGTTTGTTGGGCTGTGATGGATCGGGAAGCGAGAGCACGGATCCTGTATACCTGTATACCAGGATGGCACCACGATGGGTGAGCGCAGAAGGATTGGAAGCACTGGGGCCGGATGTGGAACCAATACTGTCTGTAACGATATAGATCTTTCCATCCGGGCTCATGGCGATATCGCGATAACGGTTAGCTGAAGAAAAATATGGGATCGAATCACTGATGATGGTGGTGCCCGAGGGATCGAGTTTATAACGATACACTGTTCCTTTACGCAATGTGGCTACTAACAGTGAGGGATACCAGCCGGGGATACCTTTACCGATATTGAGCTCATAGTATTCTACGCTGCTGGGCGCGATGGTTGGGAATTTCAGCCAGCCGCCATTGGCTACCATGCACTGTGTTACGCTCAGCGAGCCACAAGTGGTATATACAGATTTCATTGGCTTCTGGAAATTGGCCTTTACATCGGCAGGTGCATCTTTCTCGCGCGTGTAGGTGCTGCCTGCAGGTAAATGCTGTGGGTTCTCCACATAACCGATGGTATTGCAGTTATTGGCCTGGAACCAGCGGACATATTGATAATTCACATTATCTGTATCGCCGGCGATCCAGGGCCATCCGTAATTTTTTCCGGGTTGCAGGATATTGATCTCATCGTCTGTGTTGGGACCGTGCTCTGCACTGTACAATCTTCCACCAGGCGTGAGAGTGGTGACCATCGATCCATTACTGGGCTCTTTCTCCCAAACCAACCCCTGGGGATTGCGGTGACCGATGGTATAGATATGACTGCGAACGCCATTCCATATTGGGTTATCAGCAGGAATATCTCCATCCGGTGCAATGCGCAGGACCTTGCCGGAATAGTTCGTATACACATGATTTTGAACATCGGTAGCCGATGGCAGGAATTGTGAGCGGATCTCTCTGCATTTATTATTGAATTGATTATTCCCCAGATCCCCGCAGGAATAATAGATCATATTGTCTGCGCCAATGATCATCCTTCCGGATGTGTGATCAGGACTGCTTGGGATTCCTTCGATGAGTGTGGTTTCGCCGCTGCAACTGGCGGTGGCCACATTGAAGAAGAAGCGGGAGATACGCAGGTACTGACTATTGTAACAGTAAGCAACATAGATGGAATCCTTTCCAGGCACTTTACTGAAACCAGGATGCAGAGCCATCCCCAGCATGCCGTTCTGGGAAATGCCATCAACATTTCCCGATCCGTCGCGGGAGAGGCCCAGGTAAACTTTTTGCTTTATATCAAGTATCACTTTACGGATTCCTGTGCCTGTGTCTACACGGGAGACCTGTCCAACTTTTTCGGTGATGTAAAGAAAATTGTCCGGTCCATAAGTGATATCGAAGGGATGTCTCAACCTGTAACGGTCTGTGGGAGCGGGTTTCTGATTCAAAACAGTCAGGGAAAATGGTTCATCCTGCGCATATCCGATCAACGGAATCAGTAATATGAGCAGACAAACTGCCTTGAAAGCTGTTTTCATAGAATGGATTTGATAAATGCCAGTCCTAAAGTACAAATCCCCTTCGTTTAAGCAATAGCGTAATCACATACACGTTTATCGTAGATCTACGATTGCGTTTAAGCCGATTTTTTAATAGGTTTACACGGATCAAGTGCAGACTGGTATTGAATCGCATCATTTTTACCCCAGACTCCAAACCGATGAAAAAGCAATTACTCCGGGTAACCCTTATACTGTTTTGCTATGCCATTTTTGGCATACCTAACGGAAACGCACAAACGGAAGTGCGTTTCGGAAACAGTTATGTGAACATTTCAAAACGAACTGCGGGAGGGACCGTAGAGTTCGGCGACACGCTCGAGATACGCACCAATTATTATTTCCCCGGTGGCTTCAACGGCGGTAATATTTACTTTGTCCGGTACATGGACAATATCCCCAGCAATACAACTCTCGTAGGCGATAGTGTTTATCTTATCACCAATGAAGGCCTTCTCGTAAAAAAATATTCCATTAGGGCAAGTGATGATCAGGCAACTTATAAAGCCAATCCTTCACTGAGCGAATTCAATCTCAGGATCAATATCGGAGCAAATGCCGCCAACGTAGGCACAGCTGTTACCAATGCAGTAGCAGGAGGCGGTAATGTAAAGCCTGGCACACATCGTCCGCTTGTAGCCGGGGGAACGTTGATCACCACCGCTTTCAGGGTAAGGGTAACCGGTAGTGCCGGTGATATCATCACTTTGGGAGCAGGAGAACTGCGCTACAAAAAGAACAGCAGCTCATCAACCTTTTATCAGGATTCCATAGTACGCGCTATCAGGTACCGCATCCTTATCTCTCCCAATACACCCATCTGCGCAGATGCAGTAGGTAAGAATTTCGCGGCGGAATTTGGCGGCACCTTCGGATCAGGCAATACTCATAACAGAGGCATACTCCCTTCCGACCTGCCGGTTCCCGGATATATCAGGAGACCACTCACTCCTTCAACAGAAACCAACGACGGCTACTATACCATCGTGAACAACCTCAGCCCAAGGCAGAGCACGTTCAGGAATGCCTTGAAGAAACCCAGTTGCGGAAGCTTCAGTCCACCCAATATCAATGCCTGCGGCAACCGCATGTTCGGCGGCCACTGGGATATCATCGGTGATCATACAGGCAGCACAACACCGGCCGGCAATGATCCCACTGCTGCAAACGCAACCGGCGGGTACATGCTGGTGGTGAACTCCGACTATGCAACCGGGGAAGCCTACCGTCAATCCATAACCGGACTTTGTCCCAATACCTCCTACGAATTTTCACTCTGGGTCCGGAACGTGTGTACCAATTGCGGCATCGATTCCACTGGCACACAAACCTGGAAACCAGGCGTACTACCCAACCTTACATTTGCTATCGATGACCTCGACCGTTATTCATCGGGCATGGTAGATACTGTTGGCTGGGTGAAAAAAGGCTTTATGTTCAAAACTGGTCCTACACAGGAAGACATCGTGATCTCCATCCGCAACAATGCTTCAGGCGGTGGTGGTAACGACTGGGCCATCGATGATATCGCGCTCGTAACCTGTAACCCCAATCTCACCATGCTGCCTTCCGCCACTACTTCTGTTTGTGTGGGCGATAACGTGCGCATTTCAGCGCTGGTAAGATCTTTCTTCGATAACTATACGGAATGGATGTGGGAACGCAGCACAGATAACGGAGCCACCTGGCAAAATACAGGCGTCACCGGACATACGCCGGCTTTGGACAATGGTAGTGGTCAGTACGAATACGAAGCTTTCTACCCCACTTTCATCAGCGATCCCAGCACCAATGGGCATATTTACCGTTTCCGTGTGGCTTCCACACCTGGTAACCTCTCGGAGCCCGATTGCTCATTCCTCAATTTCACTACCATCCAGCTCAACGTGGATGATTGTCAGATCCTGCCTACCAAATTACTAAGCTTCACGGGGCAGCTCAATAACGGCAATGGCTACCTGAAATGGGTCACAGATAATGAAACGCCCGGCACCATCTATGAAGTGGAACGAAGTAATGATGGCGTAAGCTTTACCAAAATAACTTCGGTAGCAGGCATATCTCCCGATGCAAAATTCACCTACAATTTCACTGATCCCAAACCTGTAAGCGGTCAGGCTTATTACAGGATCCGGATGGTGGAAGGTGAAGTATTCAAATACAGCAAGATCATCCTTCTCAGCAGCAAACTGGAATTCTCCATCCGCAACCTGGTGAATCCGTTTGGAAGCCAGATCAGTTTCGATATCGTAAGCCCGGAAAGAGGCAAGGCCAATGTGCAACTGATGGACCTCTATGGCAGAACAGTGAAGCAATCACAACAGAATATCGTACAGGGAATGAATGAAGTCTTCCTCCGTAACCTCGATCATCTCAGCAGTGGAGTATATGTGTTGCGTATTCAGATCGGAGAAAAAATAATAACAAAGCAGGTTCTTAAAACAAATCCGGGACATTGATCGTTAATACTACGCAGTCTCAGTTTTACAAATAACAAAAAAGGAAAAAAGGGTGATCCGCGAAATGCAGATCACCCTTTTTTATTGATGTTTACTGATGTTTAAGAGATCTGAACGGTATCATTCGGTTTTACCGGATCGAGCAGAGTTGATTGTTCTGATTCGGAATCCTTTTTAAAGAACCTGCGCTGGAAGAGCAGGATCACAATAACGCCAACAGAGATGCTTGCATCGGCGATATTGAAAATGGGAGAAAAGAAAGTAAAGGTTTCACCACCCCAGAACGGTACCCAGGAAGGCATCGTTTTGTTTTCGATGATGGGAACATATAACATGTCCACCACTTTACCATGCAGGAAACTGGCATATCCGCCGCCCGGAGGGAAGAGCACTGCATTGGGAAGACCATCTGCACTGGCGGAGAAGATCATACCGTAGAACATGGAGTCGATGAGGTTGCCCAGGGCGCCCGCAAAGATCATGGCCACGCAAATGATAAAACCGCGATGGTACTTTCTGCGTACGATATTCCTGATATAGAATACACCGAAGATCACAGCTACCAGCCTGAAAAGCGTCAGGGCAATTTTTCCAAACTCGCCACCGAATTTCCAGCCCCATGCCATGCCTTCATTCTCGATAAAGAATAAGCGGAACCAATTTCCCAGCAAATAGATCTGCCCGTTCCAACCATAGGTCATGCTGGTCTTCACCCAAATCTTCAAAGCCTGGTCTATAAATATGATCGCAAGGATCGTTAGGACTACAGTTCTGATCTTCACTGTACTAGATTTTTTAGGAAATCAAAGATAATAGTTATCAGTCGGAGTTCCCAGTGCAAAAGCACATCCGGACTGTCGAATTAAGGAGAAAAAGTTTTGTTAAAAGGCAATTGGCCCGGTTTGATCAATCCTGAAAGTAAACCCTTTTCACTCTCTGGGATATTCCGGTCAGCATCTGGTAAGGAATGGTCTGGGCCCAATGCGCCACCTGTTCAACGGGCAACTGCTTACCGAAGATCACTACTTCATCGCCTACTTTCACCTGCGGCACATCGGTGATATCGATCATGGTCATGTCCATACACACGATACCGATAACAGGAGCCAGGTGTCCGTTGACCCACATTTTGCCCACGCCGGTGCTGAGACTGCGCGGGTATCCGTCTGCATACCCGATCCGCACCGTGGCGATATTGGTTTTGCGGGTAACCACCCCTTTCCGGCCATAACTGACCGTTTCCCCTTCTTCCAGTTGTTTGATCTGGGCGATGGTGCTCTTGAGAGTACTCACTTCCTGCAGTTGAAGTAAATGAGTATTGCCGCTGTCGATCCCATACATTCCGATGCCCAGGCGTACCATATCCATCTGTAATTCCGGATGACGGCTGATACCCGCTGTATTGGAGATATGTTTGATAAACGGATAGCCCAGTATCTGCTGCAATTTGCTCACCATGCCCTCAAACCGTTCTGCCTGTTGTTTCGTATAGGCATCCTGTTGAGGGTCTTCGCTGGCGGCTAAATGACTGAATACACTCTGCACCTTGAACAGTTTGCTGCGCAGGGACTCCAGCAATACCGGCAACTGTGACTCAGAAAAACCCAGCCTGTTCATACCGGTCTCCAGTTCGATATGTACAGGAAATTGCTGAATGCCTTCTCTTTTAAGATAAGCTTCAAAAGCGTGCAACAACTCGGGTGCATAGATATCAGGTTCGAGATTATACTGCACCAGCACATCGAAAGTAGTGGGGTCCACATTCATCACCATCACAGGCAGGTTGATCCCACCCTTACGCAGCTCCACACCTTCATCTGCATAGGCAACGGCCAGGTAATCGATCTTATGATATTGCAGAACGTTCGCCACTTCAAAACTGCCGCTGCCATAGGCAAATGCCTTCACCATGGCCATCAGCTTTGTTTCCGGACGAAGCAGTTGCTGGTATTGTTTCAAATTATGCGTCACTGCATTGAGATCGATCTCCAGTACTGTCTGATGTACTTTCTGTTCCAGCAACCTGTCGATCTCTTCCAGTTCAAATACGCGCGCTCCTTTCAGCAGGATGGTCTCATCGCGGAAAGGAATATGATGAAAATCTTTTTTGAAGGCGTCCACCGTTGGAAAGAAGAGCAGCTCTGCAATTCCGGCAGCTTCAAATGCAGCAGCATGATGATGGATGGTTTCGCCGATCCCGATCAGCCTGTTCACTTTTCTCTGCTGCATGGCATTGGCCACTTCAGTATAAAGTTCTTTTTCGTTCCTGCCTGATTCCGGGATATCAGTAAGGATCACAGTACGGCGGTTATGCTGCGCCTGCTGCGATAAAAAATCAAGTGCAATGGTAAACGAGCTGAGATCCGCGCTATAGCTATCATTGATCACCGTGCAGTTGTTGATGCCTGTTTTCATTTCCAGCCTCATCGCCACACGGGTTAGCAACAGCAACTGCTGCTGCACTTTCTGCATGTCCTGCTTCATAAGCAGCGCAGTGCACCAGCAATGCATGGCATTTTCTATACTTGCATCATCGGTGAAAGGGATCACTATTTTCTCTACATCGCCTTTATAAGAGGCAGTGATGATAGTATTGTGAGCTGTTTTTTCGATGCCGGTTATCTGAACAGCCCCATCTTTCTTCCCCCCCCAGGCAAACAGCCGGATACCGCGCGACTGTGCCATTTGCTGAACAGTTTCTTCCACCAGGTCCTGATCGTTCCGGTAGACAAGCGTATTAACGGTATCGAACAAGCGAAGTTTTTCTTCCAGCTTCTCTTTAATGGAGTCAAATCCTTCGCTATGCGCTTCGCCGATATTGGTAAGGATACCAATGGTTGGTTTGATGATAGCTTCCAGTTTTTCCATCTCCCCGCGCTTCGAAATACCTGCTTCGAAGATGGCCAGCTCATGCGATTCACTCATCGGCCATACGCTCAATGGAACGCCGATCTGTGAATTGTAGCTTTTGGGACTACGGATGATGGCGAACTGCTGGTCCAGTATCTGGTTGAGCCACTCTTTCACGATTGTTTTTCCATTGCTACCGGTGATACCGATCACAGGAATTGTGAACCGGCTGCGGTGATAGGCTGCCAGCAACTGTAATGCCTGCAATACATCCGGCACCTGTACAAAATTGGCAGCGGGATATTGAGCGAGATCAGGTTGCTCACTCACAACAAAATTCCGTACGCCCTTATGATAGAGATAACCAATGAATGTTTGTCCATCCCTGCGTGGTCCCTTGAGAGCAAAGAACAGGGATGATTTTGGGAAGATCAGTCGCCGGCTGTCAGTCAATAATTGCTCGATCCGGTCATTCCTGCGTTCCTGTATCACAGTGCCATGAATGACCGAAGCGATATGTTCAATATAGTATTGCATCAGTGAAGGTCCTTAGGTGTATTCTCTCCTACTTCATCCAGGAATTTATCCTCTTTCTCCAGATTCTTCCTTGCTACCGAAATGGAGTAAACGATACTGAGGCTTACACTCATTACAATCACAAGCAATGAGATGGCGATTGGAACATGAATATCGAAGAATGTCACCAGCATTTTGAGGCCGATGAAAATAAGTACGAAAGCGATGCCCTGTTGCAGATGCGAGAACTTGCTGCTGGCTCCTTTCAGAAGGAAGAATAAGGATCTCAGACCAAGCACTGCAAAAATATTGGACGTATAGATCACCAGATGGTTTTGCGAAATGGCGAATACCGCAGGAATGGAGTCCACCGCAAAAATGATATCGGTAGTGGCCAGCATGATCACTACAACAGTGAGGCTGGTATAATATTTTTTCCCTTCAATGCGCATGGTCCATTTTCCATCTCCATCCAGTGGAGTGATGGGCAGTACACGCTTGATCATCTTGTACACCCTGTTATCTTCCAGGTTGGGGTCTTCATCGTGTTTGGCAGTGAACAGACTAATACCGGTATACACCAGGATGCCTCCGAATATATACAAGATCCAACCGAATCTTTGCACCAGTTCTATCCCCACTGTGATGAATGCCACACGGAAAAGAATGGCCATCAGAATACCAATCAACAATACACGGGCAATGAATTTATCCTTAACAGCAAAGAAGTTGAAGATGAGAATGAACACGAAAATATTATCGATACTGAGGCTCCATTCCATCAGGTAAGCACTGAGGTATTCAAGTGCCACCACTTTCCCTTCCTCGTACCACATGAACCCGAAAAAGCCCAGGGCCAGGCTTACCCAGAAAATTGTTTGGAACAGGGCTTTACGAAGACTGATATGCGTATTCTTCTTACTCAGTAGTCCGAGATCGAAAGCCAGTGCTACAACAATTACGATTCCAAAAACTAGATAAGTGAGCTGGTCCGTGGTCATGACATAAATTAATGGTTGCAAAGATAAGGCCTTGACTGATACATGGCCTTTGTATGCCTGCGGGCTTTACTGGTATTTCTTTTTGCGAAGTGCCTGGTAGATCATACCGAAGAGCAGGATGAGGGCTACCGGTCCGGCAATATTGATCAGTTGCCAGGTGGTTTTGCTCTCTTCCACTGCGGCAGGGTCCAGCAGGCGGAGGGTGTAGTTCTTGGCGCGTGTATCCAGGATACCACTTGGATTCACCAGGTATTCCACGCAGTTGATGAAGAAATCCCTGTTGGCATACTGGTAATTGGTGAACTGATTATAGCCCATGGGCAGAGGCCCTTCCTTTTGCGTGAAAACATTGGCCACAATATCTCCATCGGCAATCACTATCATTTTGCTTTCCTCTGCGGTAGCAGCCCGGAATGGCTGCTTATACAAACCAGCCATTGTATCCAGTACACCTTGTGAAACACGGTTGGTATAGAGGGAAGTGAACCTTCCTTCCAGCATCACTGCGATGGGGATATGCTGACGGTTGAATGTTTTGATATCGTCCTCTGTTTTCACACTGCTGAGTGAAACGAGTGCAGGAGTTGCCAATACGCGGGAATTGGCAGAACTGGCCAGCAGTATGGTCTTATTGATGCCTGGCGCTTTAACGGTATCGATGGAATTGGGAAAGATGCTAAGCACCCTGTCCATATTTCCGGATACCGGGTTGTTATTGTAAGATGTCAGCAGCGGGAAATATTGCCAGGGCTGGAGATCCATCTGAGGCTTATCTCCATAATTCCCAACCACCATTGGCAATTGATCGCATTGGAGGTCCTGCACCAGGTCCCCATTGATGCGAACGCCGTATTTGAAAAGCAGGTCGTCCAGGTTGAGGTTGCGATCGTAGGCGATGAAATCCGACTGCCTGCGCATGAGGCTGTCCATTTCCGCATAGAGCCTGTCGATCATCCAGATGATCTTTCCGCCCTGCATCACATATTGATCGAGTTTTAGTTTTTGTTCATCATTGAAAGGGACGGTTGGCTTCACTACCAGCAAAGCGTCGAAGTCATGCGGAATGAACGGCACACTGTCGATAGGTACAAAACCGAAGCCATATGCAGGTTTCAGCGTTCTTTCGATCAGGTCGTAAACATTATAGCTAAGCGGTTGTCCATTGCCGATAAGGTAACCAACATTGGGAACTTTGTTGGCAGTGAGCTTCTGAATGGCATGCGCGAATTTGTATTCCAGCAATGCTTCCGCATTGTTGAGGGATTGCATGCCGCCGGTCATGTCCTGCCCCTGCAGCAGGTCTACCGCTTCCACTTTATCATCGTAACTGATAATGGCGCCGGGAAAAAGATAACGTTGTTCTTCCGCCTCTCCGGCTTTCGCACGTACACGCACATTGGTGGGACGAAGGCCCAGTTTCATCAGCGAGTCCGCAGAGATCTCGCCGGCCAGCGCCTGCGACACAGGCTTCTCAAAACTGAACTGGATATTGGCCGCTGAAAGCTCTTTGAATTCCTGAAGCATTTCGCGGGTACTGTTCGCGAGCTTTTTGAAACCGGCAGGCATTTCGCCATCGAGAAAAACGGTGATGCTCACCCGATCTCCCAATCCTTTGATCAGTTTTTTGGTAGCAGGTGAGAGAGTATACCTTTTTTCCTGGGTGAGATCGATGCGAACAGGGATCAATGTAGCAATATAGTTAATGGCCACCAGCGCCAGAATGCAGGCGAGCCACCAGTATTTCGATTGTAGGATCTTTTTCATAGTCTTTGTTCAGGGTCTTCTTAACGCTTCAACAGGTTACGGGTGGTACAAACAAGGAAGAATGCGATCACGCTCAGGAAATAGATAATGTCCCGGCTATCGATCACGCCCCTGCTGATGCTGCGGTAATGGAAATCGATACCCAGCATTTCGATATAGTAGTCCGCCCCGGATTCCAGCGCGGGAATGCGGCTGATGGCATTGAAACCACTGTACAAAAGGAAACAGAAAAAGGCGCCGCTGATAAATGCAACCACAGCATTACTCGTAAAACTGCTGCAACAGATCCCGATGGCCACAAATACGGAAGCCAGGAAGATCAGACCGAAATAAGCACCGATAGTACCGCCGCGATCGATCCCTCCTTCAGTGGACATTTGCTGTACACTGATCACATAAATAATGGTAGGTATAAGCGCAATCAGCACCACTCCAAGCGCTCCGGCATATTTTCCGAGCACCAGTTTCCATCTGCTCAGAGGTTTGGTTTGAAGAATTTCGTAGGTGCCCGCCTTGAATTCATCGGAGAAGCTGCGCATGGTGATCGCAGGGATCAGGAGAAGCAGGATCCAGGGGGCTAATTCAAAAAATTTATCAAGTGTAGCGTAGCCAAAATCAAGGATATTGGTATCCGGGAACACAAAGAGAAACAATCCGTTAAGTAAAAGGAATACCACTATTGCGATATACCCGGTGAGGCTACTAAAAAACTGCCTGAACTCTTTTTTGCATACGGGCCACATGTTACGAAAATAAGGGATTATCAGTATAAATTAAGAAAAGATGAAATTGTTTGCGCGGTGTGTAAATCTATTTGCTTATATTCGTTACTCCCCTTTATCCACCTGGTAAACCATTATCCAAAATATTGATTCACGAGTTTATTTGTAACTGTATAACCAAAACCTGCTGCAAGCGAAAACCCTCCCAACGGAGGGTTTTTTGATGTATACAAACGCTGGGAAATACATTTTTGTTGTGACCCATGGGCAATGGGATATGATAAACGCCGGCGGGTCGAAACGAACCGGCGCAATTGGATCTTTAATGGGGCCTGGGGTTGGTGGGATGGGACGGTAGAATATGGATGAGCTTCTTCGCTTACGTTTCGAAGGCCAGGTTTATTCATATCCCATTGCCAGAGCACCCTGATAGTGCAACAGCTTAAAACGCAATTTTCGCATTTGTTGGTGGAGGGATGGTGTGAAGGTGCAACTGCGAAATGTATTATACCAATTCCTTTTGTTTATTATTCCCAGGATAATCTTACTATGCAATCTTACTGCATCTTTCCGTCGGTTCCTCTTAGATGTTCTTCAACTTTTCAATCACATAATCGATTTCTTCAGGGGTTGTGAAACGGCCGAGACTAAAACGGATACTGCCATAGGCGAGCTCGTCGGAGAGCCCCATCGCTTTGAGCACATAGCTGGGTTCCATCAACGCACTGGTACAGGCGGAACCACTACTGACGGCAAGGTCTTTGGTGAAGGTGCGCATCAGTACGCCACTGTTGGTGTTGATGAAAGAGAGATTGGAAGTGTTGGGAAGACGATGATCAGAGCTGCCATTGATGATCACATTTCCTGTTTGTAATAATGATTGTTCGAGATGTTCTTTGAGTGCGATGATGCGACCGGTATCTGCCAGCATTTCTGCATTGGCAAGGGACGCAGCTTTGCCCAGGCCGACGATGCCGGGTACATTCAATGTGCCGCTGCGGATGCCTTTTTCGTGGCCGCCTCCATCGATCAACGGCGTGAGTTTTACGCGTGGTGATTTTCTTCTTACGTAAATAGCGCCGCAACCTTTGGGTCCATAGAATTTATGAGCGGATAATGCGAGGAGGTCTATGTTATCGTTTATTACATCGATGGGTATTTTGCCGGCGGCCTGTGTGGCATCGGTGAAGAAGATAATGTTGTGCTTCTTTGCGATGGCTCCTATTTCTTTGATGGGCTGCAGTACACCGGTTTCATTATTGGCATACATGATGGAGATCAGGATCGTGTCGTGACGGATGGATGCTTCGAGTTGCTGAAGATTGATGAGACCATCGGCATTGACGGGAAGGTAAGTGATATTGGCTCCAGCCTTTTCAAGATGTGCGCAGGTATCGAGAACGGCTTTGTGTTCTGTAGCTGCTGTGATGATATGATTACCCTTGCCGGAATACATGCTGAACACGCCTTTGATGGCGAGGTTGTCGGATTCTGTGGCGCCGGAAGTGAAATAGATCTCGCCGGGTTCGGCATTGATGAGAGCTGCAATTTGTTCGCGGGCCAGCTGCACTGCTTCCGCAGCCTGCCAGCCATAAACATGTGTGGTACTGGCTGCATTGCCGAACTGTCTGGTGAAGAAAGGCAATATCGCTTCTACCACGCGCGGGTCGCAGGGTGTGGTGGCATTGTAATCGAGATATACTGGCAGTGTGAGCATTTGCAGGAATGATGAATTAAATATCAACCAATGCGCGTAAAAATAGTTCAAATGCGGGTATTTTTAGGCCCGCAAAAACTTATGTCATGTTGAAAGTAGAACATATCGGAATTGCTGTGAAAAGCCTCACTGATTCGGTGCCCCTGTTTGAAAAACTGCTGAACACGGAATGTTATAAAACGGAAGAAGTAACAGGAGAAAAAGTGAACACTGCATTTTTCAGGCAGGGAGAAACGAAAATTGAATTACTGGAAAGCACAAGTGAAGATGGCGTGATCGCAAAATTTGTGGAGAAGAAAGGTGAAGGTATTCATCATATCGCCTTTGAGGTGGCTGATATCGAGGCGGAAATGAAAAGATTACAGGCCGAAGGATTTGTACTGCTGAATGAACAACCTAAACAAGGCGCTGATAATAAACTGGTTTGCTTCCTTCATCCCAAACATACCAATGGAGTGTTGATAGAATTATGTATGGAAAGATAAAAAACTATTGTACCTTTTACTGTCAATTACCCGTCTGAACAAACTGCCTGCTTATCTCTCAGTTCAAAGTGGATTTGGTCAACATTAAAAACGATTGCCTATGCGACCTCCCAACAGACTGAAAACCTGGATATGGTTAATGCTGGCCTTTGTATTTGTATGCCTGAGAGGCTAGTGAAAGAAGTTTTATTGATTGATCACTCTTCGATCTCTGTTTTATTCAATCCCAGTTTGTCGATAGCTATAGCTGCTGCGATCTGACTGGCATCTTTCTTATTGTAAGCCTTGCCTTCGGCAAGCAGTTCTCCATCTACCACTGCACCGATGGTGAAAAGTCTTCGGCCGCCTTCGATCCTTTCATCGAGTGTTTCGAATTCAAGGTTCTTCCCATTCTTATTGGCCCAGCCGTACAATTTATTCTTGTGATTGATCTCGAGATTTTCGAGGTCCTCCATGTAGAGGTGAGGGATGATGATGCATTCGAGTACCCACTTCTTTGTTTTTACAAATCCTTTATCGAGGTAAATAGCTCCCACAACCGCTTCCAGCGTATTGCCAAAGATCTGGCTCATCTTGAGTGAATTGTCGAACTTATTGTAGAAGGTGATCTTCTTGAGTCCCATTTTGATGGCGATCTCATTCAGCTTGTTCCTGTTCACCATTTTGCTGCGCATCTCGGTGAGGAACCCTTCTTCGCGATAGGGATATTTTTTAAAAAGATAGTCGGCTACGATGCCGGAGAGAATGGCATCACCAAGGTATTCGAGTCGTTCGTTGTTCTCATCGGCACTATCCCTTACAGATCTGTGTGTAAGGGCTGCCTGATACAAAGGAAGCTTCCCCGGGACGAATCCCAGTACATTACGAAGGTTCTTTTTGAAAGAAAGATCGTTCCCTTTGCCAAAAAATCGGTCCAGGAGTCCCACAATTGTTAAGCTACAAATTTTTCATTAAGCCAAAAAATCATTAATGGGTACGGGTACATGATTTCATTGGAACAGCAAGCAGCAAACGAATACGTGCAAACTAATTATGCCGGGTATTTCTTCACAATCACACAGGCATTGTGCCCGCCAAACCCGAAGGTATTGGAGAGGGCTGCCCTTACTTCACGCTGCTGGGATTTTCCAAAGGTGAAATTGAGACGTGGATCCAGTTCGGGATCATCAGTAAAGTGGTTGATGGTTGGTGGCACCATATCATTCACCACGCTCATGATGCATGCGATCGCTTCCACAACGCCTGCGGCGCCGAGGCAGTGACCTGTCATGGACTTGGTAGAGCTGATATTGAGATTGTAGGCGTGTTCACCGAATACATCCACAATAGCTTTTACTTCGGCTATATCTCCCAGTGGTGTGGAGGTCCCATGGGTATTGATATAATCGATGTCGGTGGCCTTCATACCTGCATCATCCAGCGCGGAAAGCATCACATTCTTTGCTCCCAGCCCTTCCGGGTGTGGAGCAGTGATATGGTGTGCATCGGCAGTGGCGCCACATCCTGCGATCTCGCAGTAGATCTTGGCTCCACGGGCCAGCGCATGGTCCAGATCTTCCAGTACCAGTACTCCCGCGCCTTCGCCCATTACAAAACCATCACGGTCTTTGTCGTATGGACGGCTGGCGGTCTTGGGATCATCATTGCGTTCACTGAGCGCTTTCATTGCATTGAACCCGCCCACACCAGCTTCGCGGATCACACTTTCAGAACCACCGGCAAGAATCACATCAGCCTTTCCGAGCCTGATCAGGTTAAAGGCTTCCATGATTGCATTGGTGGAAGAAGCGCAAGCACTTACAACCGCGAAGTTGGGGCCACGGAATCCGTGACGCATGGAAATATGTCCTGCAGCAATATCAAGAATCATCTTCGGAATGAAGAACGGATTGAAGCGTGGAGTGCCATCGCCTTGTGCAAAGGCAGTGACTTCCTCCTGGAAGGTGATCAAGCCACCAATACCACTGGCAAATACAACACCAACGCGATCTGCATTGATGCCTTCTGCCTTGAGGCCCGCATCATTTACTGCCTGGTCACTTACAACCAATGCAGTTTGTGTGAAGCGGTCCAGTTTTCTTGCTTCTTTTTTATCCAGAAATTCTAACGGATCAAAATTCTTGAGTTCACAAGCGAAACGGGTCTTGAACTTGGACGCATCAAATAACGTAATGGCATCAGCGCCGGAAACTCCGTTGATGAGACCATTCCAGTATTCTTCCAAATTATTACCGATTGGCGTCAACGCACCAATACCCGTTACAACAACTCGTTTTAATTGCATAGGACTATTTCCCGGGGGAGTTAAATTAAGTAACAAATCCGCCCCTGCGGCTACTGCCAGCTATTGAAGAGCGGATTTAATTTATTGCACCTGAAACAAGTTTCAGTTTACTTAGCATGTTCTTCTAAGTAAGCAATAGCCTGACCAACTGTTGTAATGGTTTCAGCTTGCTCATCAGGAATGGAAATGTTGAATTCTTTTTCAAATTCCATAATCAGTTCCACGGTGTCCAGAGAGTCGGCACCCAAATCATTGGTGAAAGAAGCCTCATTGGTAACTTCTGCTTCTTCTACACCTAACTTATCAACAATAATCTTTTTTACTCTTGTTGCAATGTCTGACATTTTTGTAAAGTTTAGTTACGGCTGCAAAAATATAGATTTTGGGATTATAACAACAATTGGCTGGTTTTTAATTAATGCTGTGAATATTTTGTTCTTTCGCCGTTTTGTAGTACTATCCGCCATCCCGCTTCCAGCCTTTGCTGAAAGCCGGGCGCCGAAGATAATCCACCGGGATGAAACCTGCTTATATTGAATAATTTTATATACTTGAAATCCTCCCGGTAATGTGGTAAATCGTTAAATTGCAGACACCTGTATCATCACCCAAATCCCAGGTATGGCCCTCAAAATTATAGATCACGGCTCTTTTGAATACCAGCAGATGGTTAACCTGCGCCTTGAAATCCTGCGCAAGCCACTCGGCCTGTCCTTCACTCCCGAAGAACTGGAGTCTGAAAAAGAAGAAATACTGATAGGTGCTTTTGAAGATGAAAAGATGCTCGGATGCTGTATGCTTATCCGCGCAGACGCCCAAACGGTGCGACTTCGCCAGATGGCGGTACTCAATAACCTCCAGGGAAAAGGCATCGGGCGAGCCCTGATGCAGTTTGCCGAAAACCTGGCCCGCGACCGCGGTTACAGCAGAATGACCATGCATGCCCGCGCCTCAGCCACAGGCTTTTACGAGAAACTGGGATATGAAGTAAGGGGAGATCAGTTCGATGAAGTGACCATCCCCCATTATATTATGGAGAAAGTACTTTATTAGATCTTACACCAGCCTTATACAGAAAGGATATCGATAATACCTCCCTTCCGAAGCCCGGATGGTGGCAACAATCACCAGAACAATATTAACAACGGGCAACACCCATAAGAAGAGTAATCCTACCAGCACAATGATCAGGATGGCCGAAATAATATAAGCCAGCAGGATCGTGATCTGGAAATTCAGGGATTCACGGGCATGAAATTCCACAAAACTGCCTTCATTTCTTTTTACAAGATAGATCACCAGCGGGGCCAGGATTCCAATCCCCGGAACAATTGCGAGAATATGCGATAATATCGCCATCGTTTTCTCTTCACTGGCGGGAGGAACGGGAGGCATATCGGCAGTTCCGAAAATAGAGTTCGTATCTTGCGCGTTCATGACTGTTTGTTTATTTTATCAGTCGTATAAACAGTCTAATAATTACAGAATATGTTCAAACCCCTTCGATTTCTTCTTGTTGCGGCAATGTTGTTCAGCCTTTCCGCATCCGCCTGTCTGAATGAATATCAACGTAAAGAGATGCCGCTGGATAAAAACAAACTGCATCTTCACTTGCTGCTTCATTCGAAAGAAGATGAAATGCCTTACTGGTGGCATGGATTTGACGGAGAATCTCTCCACAGCCTGGAGGACATGGCTGGAAAAAATATCGCAGAGCTGAACTACAAACAACGTTCCGACTATGCAGTTGCCCAACTCAAGGTAGGCGACAAAGCCAAAGGCCTGCAGATATTACAGGATCTCTACCGGTCATACCCAAACGAATATAATATTGTTGCCAATCTCGGCACCGCATATGAACTAAACGGCGATAAAACCAAAGCACTTGAGTGCCTTAAAAAAGCTGTCGCCATCAACCCGCTCTCGCACTTTGGTTCCGAATGGATCCATGTTCGTATCCTGGAAGAACAACTGGCGGCAACACCCGATTACAAAAAGATCATCAACCTCAACACCGGTAATTTCCAGGACTGGCTGACTGATAAAACTTATCGTTTTCCCCGCCCGGCCGATTCATTGAAATTACAGATCGCTTACCAGTTGCATGAGCGGATCGCTTTCATTGCACCGCCCAATGCCGTGATCGGACAACTGGTCACAGATTTCGGAGACATCGTTGCCAAAACAGATTCGCTTGGCGCAGCATTTGAATTCTATCAGTTTGCACTGAAGTATGATTCTACATTGAAAGACAGTATTGATGTACGCATCAATGGCGTGAAGGCTTCGCAGAAAGAAGTGAAGGATACTTTCAGATGGGCAACTATCGTATGGGCTATCCCGTTACTGGCGCTGGTAATGATCTTCCTCGCCTGGCTGAGAAGTCTCAGGAATAACAAGAAAGCAGATTCATAAAAAGTAAAACCGGCCTGAGCGCCGGTTTTACTTTTTATGAATCTGTTGGAAATTATTTAGATGCTGCTGTTTCTGCACTCACAAACTCCTGCATCCTTTTCAGGAATGCCACCAGCTTGTTCATGCTCTTTATATCGGTAACGATCAGCAGGAAAGACCTGTCTGTTTGTTTCAGTCTTGCATTGTTCACCTGCGTTTGCACAAAGTTGAGGATCTGTTGGAATACAGGTGATTCAAAATAAGGCGAATCAGGTTTGTTCACGAAATAACAACGCAGTGTTTCATCTTTCAATGTCATCTTTTCAAAACCCAGTTCCACACCCGATCTTCGGGCGCGTACAGTTTCAAAGAGATCATCCACCTGGGGCGGAACAGGTCCGAAACGATCACCCAGTTCCTGGTGAAATTCCTGCAGGGCGGGCTCATCTTCACAGTTATCAAGCCTGGTGTACAGCGTCAATCTTTCGGTGATGCTTTCCACATAACTATCGGGGATCAGGATTTCGAGATCGGTATCGATGGTGCAATCCTGCACATAATCTTCCTGCCTGGCAATCTCTTCTTTGAAGAGGTTACGGAATTCGGTTCGCTTCAGTTCTTTGATGGCTTCGTCCAGGATCTTCTGGTACATCTCGAATCCTATCTCGGCCATGAAGCCGCTCTGCTCACCACCCAGCATATTACCGGCGCCCCGAATGTCAAGGTCGCGCATGGCGATCTGGAAGCCGCTACCTAGCTCGCTGTGCTGTTCCAGTGTTTGCAGGCGTTTGCGGGAATCGGGCGGCAATGTGCTCATTGGCGGCGCCAGCAGGTAACAGAAGGCTTTCCGATTGCTTCTTCCTACCCGGCCACGCAACTGGTGCAGATCGCTCAGTCCGAAATGATGCGCATTGTTCACGATAATGGTATTCACATTCGGAATATCCACGCCACTCTCCACGATATTGGTACAGATGAGTACATCGTATTTCTTGTTGATGAAGTCCAGGATCTTTTCCTCCAACTCATGCCCCTCAAGCTGGCCATGCGCGAAACCGATACTGAGATCAGGACAAAGGCCCTGCAGTTTCACTTTCATTTCCGCCAGCCCCTGGATCCGGTTATGGATGAAGAAGACCTGTCCGCCACGTTCAGTCTCGAAATAAATGGCGTCCCGGAGCAGATCATCGTTCATCACAGCCACTTCTGTCTGGATTGGCTGCCTGTTCGGCGGCGGCGTGTTGATGATACTGAGATCGCGAGCGCCCATCAGGCTGAACTGCAATGTTCTTGGGATAGGGGTTGCCGTTAGGGTAAGACAATCCACATTGGTGCGGAGTGTTTTGATCTTCTCTTTATGCGCCACGCCGAATTTCTGTTCTTCATCGATCACGAGCAGGCCAAGGTCTTTGAACTTCACTTCTTTGCCCAGTATGGCATGCGTACCGATGATGATATCGATCTTTCCTTCTTCCAGTCTTTTTAAAGTCTCTTTCTTTTCTTTTGAAGATTTGAAACGGTTCACATAATCCACTGTTACAGGAAAATCTTTCAGACGTTCACTGAAAGATTTGTAATGCTGGTAAGCGAGGATAGTGGTAGGCACCAGCACAGCAGCTTGCTTTCCGTCCACGCATGTTTTGAAGGCGGCGCGCATCGCGATCTCGGTTTTGCCGAAACCCACATCGCCGCAAACAAGACGGTCCATCGGAGATGGTTGTTCCATATCACGCTTCACATCGGCAGTAGCCTTGCTCTGGTCTGGTGTGTCTTCGTAAATGAAGCTGGCCTCCAGCTCAGTTTGCATGTAATTGTCGGGAGTATGCTGAAACCCTTGCTGGGCTTTTCTTTGCGCGTATAACTTAATAAGATCGAAGGCAATCTCTTTGACCTTCGTTTTCGTTTTTTCCTTCAGCCGGTTCCAGGCATCGCTACCCAGCTTGTTCACTTTCGGCACGGAACCTTCCTTGCCGGTGTATTTGGAGATCTTGTGCAGTGAGTTGATATTCACATACAGGATATCACTGTCCTTATAAATGATCCGTACAGCCTCCTGCAGTTTTCCATTGGTCTCGATCTTCTGTAAACCGCTGTATACGCCCACACCGTGATCGATATGCGTAACATAGTCGCCGGGCTGTAACTCGCGCAGGGTGCGGAGTGTAAGGGCTTTGTTCTTATTGTAAGCCTGTTTGACCTTGTACTTATGATAGCGCTGGAAGATCTGGTGGTCAGTATAGCAAACCAGTTTCAGGTCTTCATCGATGAAGCCTTCATGGATGGATGTAGGTATGGGTGTGAAGGGGATCTCCGCCTTCAGATCTTCGAAGATGCTGTTGAGGCGTTCCAGCTGGCGCGGATTCTCTGCAAAAAGATAGAGCCCGAAGTTCTTTGCTGACCAGCTTTTGAGATCCCGGATCAGCAGGTCGAACTGCCTGTTGAATGCAGGCTGCGCCTTTGTATTGAAATGTATGTCAACCGGGATATCGTGGGCCGCAGGATCTCCTTCAGGGAAATCCTTGCCATGGCCGAAAGCCACGATATGCCTTGATTGTAATTGTTGTTCTATCCGGAGTGCAGGTACAAAATCTTCTGGTTTTGTATCCGTTTTCTCCATGCGGGTGTCTTCATCACCGGCAGCATCACGCGCTTTTTGCGTGGGCGTAACGGTGGTAAGAAAAAGCTCCAGGTCTTCCTCCTGAATGATCAGTCTCTCTTTGGTAAAGGACCAGTCCTGCATCCACACAACGGTATTCTCCGGCAGGAAATCGAAGAGAGAGATCTTGTCGGCAGTATCGAACTGTGTGTCTACATTTGGAATGATGGTCACCTGCAGCAGCTTCCGTTCACTGAGCTGGGTTTCCGGATCGAAGATGCGGATACTGTCAACATCATTTCCGAAAAGCTCCACCCGGTAAGGTTTTTCATTTCCGAAAGAATAGATATCGAGAATACCGCCGCGCAGCGCGAACTGGCCTGGCTCGTACACGAAATCCGTTCTATCGAAACCATAACCAACCAGTTTATCCATGAGCCCCACGAGGTCCAGTGTATCACCGGATTTGATGTAGATGATATTCCCGCTGAGTGTATTGGGCAGTACTACTTTCTCGAAGAGCGCTTCAGGATAGGTGATGAGCATCCCGGCCCTGCCTTGAGATTGAGCAGCGAAACGTGTAAGCGCTTCCGTGCGCAACATCACATGCGAGGGATTCAGCAACCGGAAATTCTTCCTGTTCTTGAAAGAAGAAGGGAAGAAATAAAGATTGAGTGCATTGGTCAGGTTCTCCAGTGAATTATGGAGGTAAGCCGCTTTTTCGGCATCTTCACAAACCACAAGGTGGTTCAACTGGCTGGATGCGGGATTTTGAAAGATGGTGCTGATCACAAAACTGGCAGCACTGCCGCGAAGATTCTCACAATGGATGCGTTGGGGCCGGGCAAAAGAGAGCTTGTCCGCCAATTGAAAAAGGCGGGGGTCTTTTTTAAACGCATCGAGCAACGACTGCAAATTCATAACTGCGGATGCAAAGGTACGAAAAAGGTATGGACTATCACAGTGTGTTGCAGGAGTCGGGTAGCTGGGGAACACACTGAAATTTTGTATATTTAGAAAAACACGATTGCATGGTACAGCCCTGGCGAACCGGTAAGGTCATCCGCATAGTGAATGAAACCAACAGTACGCGTCGTTTCTGGATCCAGGTCCCTGAGTTGGAGTCATTCGATTTTGAGCCCGGACAGTTTGTTACACTGGATCTTCCCATACATGAGAAGCCCAATAAACGCTGGCGTTCTTATTCCATCGCCTCCTGGCCGGATGGCAGCAATATTTTTGAATTACTGATCGTATTACTGGAAGGCGGAGCTGGCACCACCTGGCTGTTCAATGAAGTTCGGGAAGGCCATGAACTTACTTTCCGGGGTCCGCAAGGCGTATTCACGTTGCCGGATGTGATTGACCGGGATCTCTTCTTCATCTGCACCGGCACGGGCATTGCTCCTTTCAGAAGCATGTGCCATCATCTCAAAAGACACAAGATCCCGCACCAGCGGCTATACCTGTTGTTCGGATGCCGGAAATTCGGGGATACCCTCTACGAGCAGGAAATGAGGGAACTGGAAAAAGAGCTTCCTGCTTTCCAATACCTGCCTACCTATTCCCGGGAAGAGCCAGGGAACAGCCATTGCACCGGTTATGTGCATACGATCTATGAAGAGATCTGTAACAATAACAGAACTCCTTCCATTGAAAACGTGGGTGATCTTGCAGTGAAACCCGCCTGGTTCTACTTGTGTGGATGGAAAAATATGATCGATGAGGCCAAACAAAGAATCCAGTCTCTGGGATACGACCGGAAATCAATTCATCAGGAATTATACGGCTAATCGGCAACAAATGCATGTTGCTGTTATGGATATTTCTTGTAAAGGTTGGTCCGCTTTCAATCACAGCTCCAGGGCTTGGGGAGGTTCAAATAAGGATCAGGAATGCTTCTGAGCTGTAGGGGATTGGGAAGCTACTCTCTTCGCTTCTTTATCCTCTTTCGTCATTGGTATTACCGGAATAGACAATGATTTCAACTTCTTTTCCAGTTCTACATTTTCTTTTTGCAGGTTCAGAATTTCCGCGTGATTTGATACCATTTCAGTTTCGAGGGAGGTAACTTTCTTATTTGATTTAGCCAGATCCTTTGAGCGGATCATGTAGCCAATCAGAAAAGCTACAAACAGCGCACCACCTAACAAAAATACATTCACAGGGATAGTAATAAACATTATCATATGATAAGCTATTTAGCGTGTAAGAACAATAGTTCAAACCACTAATCAATTAATAAACGACCTTAACCGGGAAATATTGGTTCCCATAGGATCAATTATCAGGGTTTCTGTGTCGGTTGGGCGGAGAAGGACTGTCAGGTGTGGTGTTATTCTTTACGATAGGCGACTCAAATGTAGCTATAAAATTTGTTTTTCAATCAATTCTTTGATTTTATTTATAGGGATCCGCTCCTGTTGCATAGTGTCCCGGTAACGTATTGTAACCGTCTGATCCTCTTTCGTTTGATGGTCTACGGTTACACAAAACGGCGTGCCAATTGCATCCTGCCGGCGATAACGTCTACCAATAGCGTCTTTTTCCTCGTAGAAGCAACGGAAAGAGGTTTTGCATTCGTCCATTATTTCCCTTGCAATTTCCGGAAGGCCATCTTTTTTTGTCAATGGCAACACCGCCAATTTGATGGGCGCCAGCTTGGGGGCAAATCGTAAAACTACGCGGCTGTCCTGTTTTTCGGCAGTGCTCAGGTCCTCTTCCGCATAAGCATTGCTGATCACCATCAGGAAACAACGGTCCAGACCAATACTGGTCTCGATCACATACGGAATATAATTCTGATTGATCTCGGGATCGAAGTACTGCATTTTCTTTTTGCTGAACTCCTGGTGACGGCTCAGATCATAATCTGTTCTGGAGTGAATACCTTCCACTTCCTTGAAACCGATGGGGAATTCAAATTCGATATCGCAGGCTGCATCTGCGTAGAATGCAAGTTTCACGTGATCATGGAAGCGGTATTTATCGGCGGGTATACCAAGACTTTTATGCCACTCCATGCGTGTTGCTTTCCATTTTTCGTACCATTCTTTTTGAGTTCCGGGGCGAACGAAGAACTGCATTTCCATCTGCTCAAATTCACGCATACGGAAAATGAACTGACGGGCCACGATCTCATTACGGAAGGCCTTTCCGATCTGGGCAATACCGAATGGGATCTTCATCCTTCCTGTTTTCTGTACGTTCAGGAAATTCACGAAAATGCCCTGGGCAGTTTCAGGACGGAGATAAATCTCGCTCGCTTCTTCGGTTACACTACCCAGTTGGGTAGAGAACATGAGATTGAACTGACGAACGTCTGTCCAGTTGGAAGTACCGCTCACGGTGCATTTGATCTTCTTGTCTTCGATAAGCTTTTTCAATCCGTCGAAGTCATCCGCAGCAAGTAATTGATCCATGGTAGCCAGGATGGCATCGCCCTCTTCTTTCTTACCTGCTTTTTCCAGTTCATCGGCAAAAGCTTCCAGCAAATGATCAACCCTGTACCTTTTTTTACTGTCTTTATTATCGATCATCGGGTCACTGAAATTATCCACGTGACCAGAGGCTTTCCAGGTTGTAGGATGCATGAAAATGGCAGCATCGATACCAACAATGTTCTCATGCAACTGGGTCATGCTCTTCCACCAGTAATCCTTGATATTTTTCTTCAGTTCACTACCCCACTGGCCGTAATCATATACAGCGCTGAGCCCGTCATAGATCTCACTAGACTGGAAAACAAATCCATACTCCTTACAATGTGAAATGATTGCCTGAAAACGATTATTGTCTGTTGCCATAGCCGGCAAAGATAATGGGTTTCCGCTTTACAGCACTTGCATTTTCCATCTTCCGGAGCTAAATTTGATTCAAATCCCGAACCTATGAATAAGCCAACCACCATGGCATTTCTCACCATCCTGGTTTCCCTTTATTTTATTATCAGTGGGTTGCTCAAAATGAGCAAACATGCAAGCGGTTCCTTCCTGCATAGCTGGGGTATTCTTCTATTACTGGCAGGGGTAGCCGGAACTATTTGGAAACTGGCCGAAATCACAAAAAAATAAAATATGAATTCGGAAGAGCTTAGAAAATATATCCGGAAAAAGCTGCGGGCTGGTTATCCGGCAGGTGAACTGGAAAACGAACTACTGTCGAAGGGATTTGAGAAAGAAACCATTCGTGATGCCATGAACAATCCCAAACACCAATGGGACGTTTCATCTACCAGAAAGAATATGCTCGCCATTAATGGAGCATGTCTTCTTTTTGTGACACTTTCAGTAGCTATTTCCGGATTGGATCCGGTCATCTCCGGAATAGCAGGATTGATTGCAGTTGCTGTTATGCTGATTGCATTGTCCAATCAAAAGACCAGTCATAAAGCCTGATCATTTCAGCTTTTCATTGTTCTTATGCCTGTCTGCATCACGGATATTCTTTTTCTCGAAATTCTTTGTAAGCGCTTCGGTTAAGTTTACACCCGTTTGATTGGCCAGGCATATCAGCACCCAGAGCACATCGGCCATTTCATCGGCCAGGTCTTTTTGTTTATCGGATTCTTTGAAACTCTGGTCGCCATATTTGCGGGCCATGATGCGAGCCAGTTCTCCCACTTCTTCGGTGAGTATGGCCATATTGGTGAGCTCGCTGAAATAACGGACGCCCACGGTTTTGATCCAATGGTCTACCTGGTCTTGTGCCTGTTGAATTGTGATCTCCATAAATATTGATTATTCTTTGTTCTTTGAATCGATGATAATAGTTACGGGCCCGTCGTTGAGGAGGGCCACTTTCATGTCGGCACCGAATTCGCCGGTACCGATCGGTTTGCCCAATTCCATTTCCAGGCGGGCAATCAGTTTTTCGTACAGGGGGATGGCCACAGGAGGCTTGCTGGCTTTGATATAGGAAGGCCGGTTCCCTTTTTTGGTGCTGGCATGCAAAGTGAACTGGCTTACCAGCAGCAGCTCACCATCAATGTCTTTCAGACTGAGGTTCATTACTCCGTCTGCATCATTGAAAATGCGCAACTGAACGATCTTGGCCGAAAGCCAGTCGATATCTTCCTGCGTATCGGCATCTTCAATTCCTGCCAGTACCAGCAAACCCTTCCCGATGGAGGAACGTATACTATTATCGATGGTAACAGATGCTTCTGTTACCCTTTGGATCACTACCCGCATAGCCGTTTTTTATGATTAACTTTATGGAATGAAGATAGAGGTTTCAAAAGAAATGCAATTCAAAACCGCCCGCAGCGGAGGCAAAGGCGGTCAGAATGTGAACAAGGTGGAAACCATGGTGGAGGGATATTTCCATATCGGCAATTCAATGATCCTGAGTGAAACGCAGAAAGAGACATTGATCAAAAAACTGGGATCAAAACTAAATTCGGAAGGGTTTTTGCAGGTCAGGAGCCAGGTCCACAGGTCGCAGCTCGATAATAAACAGGAAGTGATCAAAAAAACCAATGCTCTGCTGGAGCAGGCATTGAAGAAAGAAAAGAAGAGAATTGCCACCAAACCTTCTGCTCAGTCGAAAGCCAAAAGGCTTGACACGAAAAAGAAATCATCACAGCAGAAGTCGGACAGACGAAAGATCCGTCAGCAAGATCTTTAACCCAAACCACCAAATCTATGAACCAGAAACCAAACAGACTGCCTTACTTCTTCATGATACCTGTGCTGGTATCCATCATGGCGTCCACCAGCAGTTGCCAGAAAGATGTGAAGAATGAATTCACCGGGCAGGAAACCAATCTCACCATCAAATTCACGCCGGTTGTCAGATACGATACGGCAAGAATGTATTTCGATACCACTACTTATACCAATGTGTGGAACGAAAGTTTCGTGGTCACCAGTTTCAAATTCTATATCCGCGCCATCCGTTTATCCAACAGCAATACCGGAAAGGCTTTCGAAATTGCGGCAGATAAATATTTCCTGGTGGATTTCAAAGACTCTCTCTCCACCCTTGTAAAAGTTGGGGTACTACCGTCTAACTATAACCGTCTTTCTTTCATCCTGGGAGTAGACAGCACCCATAATGTAAGCGGCGCTCAGACCGATGCGCTGGACCCCGCCAAAGGCATGTTCTGGGCCTGGAACACGGGCTATATCTTCGCCAAATTCGAAGGCACTTCGCCCTCATCAACCGCTCCGGGTAAACGATTCACATACCATATCGGGGGATTCAAGACCGGTGAAGACGTGAACAAGGAAATACAGTTACTCTTCCCCTTCGGTACCGGCGTGAACATGGAAGGAGGAAAAACTGCCGAGATCAACGTTACGGCAGATGTGTACGACTGGTTCAGCACGCCTCATGATATCAAGATCTCAAAACTCAACAGCATCATGACTGCCGGTACAGAAGCCAAACAGGTAGCAGACAATTACTCCAAAATGTTCACCGTAATGACGGCTAAAACGGAATAGGCATGACTGTTAGATGGACCATATTGATTTCCTTATTCATCACACTGGGAGCAATACTGGTTCAGGCATGCAAGAAATCGGGCAATGATAAGGGCGCCGATCCCACTCCAATCAGTTTCAATATTCCGCAGGGATGGCCTTCGCCCCATTATGATTTTTCCGGCAACCCGCTCACGCAGGAAGGATTTGAGCTGGGGAGGAAATTATTCTATGATGGCCGTTTGTCTAAAGACGGCAACTTTCCATGCGCCAGTTGTCATCAGCAATTTGCCGCTTTCTCAACTTTCGATCACCCCTTAAGCCATGGGTTCGATAACCAGTTCACCCTGCGCAATGCGCCGGGATTGTACAATATCGCCTGGCAACCGGCAACACACTGGGATGGCGGCATTACTAACCTGGAAGTGCAGCCGCTGGCGCCCATCACAGCCCCCAATGAAATGGCGGAAGACATCAATAATGTGCTGGAAAAGCTGAAACAGGATAGTCAATATCCAGCTTTGTTCAGAGCGGCGTTCGGAGATGCCGCCATCAACAGCCAGCGCATGCTGAGGGCGCTTACGCAATTTGTGGGCAGCATGATCTCTGCCAATTCAAAATACGACAGGATGAAAAAGGGAACAGCTCAGTTCAATTCGGATGAGCAAACAGGTTATGCTATCTTTCAAAGCAAATGTACGGGTTGTCATACAGAACCATTGTTCACAGACAATAGTTTCCGGAATACCGGCATAACCGTGGACCCTACCAACAAGGATTATGGACGAATGAACATCACCAGGAAACCGGAAGATTCGCTGAAATTCAAAGTGCCTTCCCTTCGCAATGTAGCGCTCACAGCGCCTTATGGGCATGACGGACGCTTCCTCAGCATCAGCCAGATCCTGGAACATTACAACAGTGGCGTTCAGAATGGGCCTACTACCGATCCGCTGGTGAAAAACAAGATCCCGCTTTCGATAAACGATAAATTTTACCTGCTGCTTTTCCTTCGTACTCTAACAGATTCCAGCTTCATTACTGACAAAAGATTCGGACCGCCGGAGTAAACTCAATACTGCAGCACGTCTTTCAGCAAACCATTGGAGTTGTAAGAGTATTCAAATTTTTCCGTGCCTTCCTGCGGTTCAACAAAGATGATGATCCGAACCGGATCGCCATCCGGATCATACGAAGGCGCATTCACCAGGATCTCTTTAACGTGCAGATCTGACTTCTTCAGCTCCGTATTCATTTTAGCGATGCTGGACCTGATCAGTTCAGGGATCTTCTTAAAGGAAGCAACAGAATCAAGGGAGAAAAAGATGGGGGCTTCAATCATTGAGCCCAGGTTAGTGGAACTGATCTGCTTCCATTTACCGCCGCGTAGCTGGCGAACCTCCAGACTGTCTTTATTACGTTCGGCTACCCCGGTAATTGTCAGCACCAGCGCAGTTGAGTCTTCATAACGCATATGTATACTGGCATATCGGCCACCCAGCCCGAACTGGGCCTGCAACTGGTAGATAATAGCGTTTATCCCATTTTCGGACTCATAGGGGTAAGCCTGGCCGGAACGGCAACCCGTAAGCAGTATCATTGGGATCAGGAGTGTACAAAACCCTCTTGCGAACAATTCTCTCATCCTTTCGTTTAAGATTTACGAATGTTTTTTAGTTACCGCCTTAACAATTTGGATTCCTATAGGATGAAGTAATAAATAAGAAGAAAACTTTCGAAAGAAAGGAAAATATTATGCCAAAATAGGAGGAAATCATTTTCGCGAAAAGGAATATTCTGTAAGTATTGACCGCGATCAAGCTAATGATAGGTAGCTGATGATTTTTTAAAAGTAATTTTGCTTCTTTACAACTACACAAGATCGATATATAATGAAAATAGGAATACTGGGAGCCGGCAGTGTTGGTAAAGCACTGGCCAAAGGATGGCTGGATGCCGGCCATTCCGTGAAGATCAGCAGCAGGGACCCGATGAGCGAAAGCCTTTTCACCTGGAAAGAGCAGATGGGGCCTGATTGCCAGATCGCAACATTTGAAGAATCAGCCGCATTCGGAGAGGTGATTGTACTGGCCATCAACTGGAGTGGCGTGGAAAGCGTATTGAAACAAACCGGGCAACAAGCCCTTCAGCATAAAGTGATCATCGATCTCTCCAATGCTGTTGAATTCAGCGAAACACCACAACTCGCACTTAAAAATATTTCCGCGGGAGAAATGATCCAGCAATGGTTACCCGAAAGCCGGGTAGTGAAAACCCTCAATATGGTGGGGTCGGCTACCATGGTGAATCCCAGCTTCAGTCAGGGTACACCGGTGATGTTCCTCTGCGGCAACGATGCAGAAGCCAAGGTCACCGTACAGGAGCTGCTCCATGCCATCGGATGGCGCGATGTGATAGACCTGGGCGACATAACCCGAAGCGCATTACTGGAGTCCCTCATGCTCACCTGCCTTATCAGCGAGATCAGGCAACAGGAGTTCGGTTCTGCCTTTGCGTTACTAAGGAAATAATCTCAGACATTCATCATCGAATTGTATTTGCGGCTGAAATACATCCATGAATAGAGTGTGCCGGCAATCCCGATCACCGAAAATATGATCACACTGTTTGGATAGAATTCAGTCCAGGTCAGATTTACCTTGAAGATCTCTTTCGAAAGCATTACAAAAGAGCTGCCAAGATATCCCCAGGCGTCCACCAGGTAGATAAGGAAGCCCACGTTGCCGGCTATGCGGAAACTGGCGATCAGTCTTTCGAAGAAAATACTGTTGAAAGGGATGTAGCCCATATACAATCCCAGGCCAACCAGTTGCATCCAGAGTGCGCCGCTGATTTTTCCGGAGATAAAAAGAAGGGATGAAATACCTGAGAGCAGGAATCCCGTCAAAATCACCCAATGGATCAGTTTCAATGCCCTGATATTTTTCCGCACTATGATCAGCAGGCTCATCATGATGAGGATCGAAATGGAAGTGATGGTTTCCGTTTGTGTGAAGATGGCGGGCTTCTTTCCATAGCCCAGCTCATTCCAGAGATTGGCCATGAAATTATCCCGTATATCGCGCATGATGGTAAGGAAGAGATAAGTGATGGTCAGCGCCAGTACACCACCACCGAATGTTCGCAGGAATTGTAAGCGTGCTTCCTTGCTCATGGGAACCCTTACAGTGCGTTCCTGTATGTCTTGCTGATCCGGGTCGGGGATCCTTTCCATGAGGTACATGAAAATGATCAGCGGGACCGCAAATACCAGTCCTGTTCCGAATGCCAGCCATTGCTCCGGCACATGCCAGCTGTCTCTCAGCCATACTGCCACGGAACGGGTGAAGCCACCTGCAAAAACAAAGCTCACTGCCATCGCAGAACCGATCAGGTCAGTGGCCCTTCGTCCTTCCACATAGCTGAACACGATCCCCCACATGAAGCCGAGCATGAAGCCGTTCACAAACAAACACAACATGCCCCAGGGCGCTGGCAACAGACCGAACAAGAGCAAGGAGAACCAGGAAATACCGATCAGCACAGCGCTTGTTTTCCATCTTCCAAACCTTTTCATTTCTGAAATGAAGCGTATGCCGGCGAATTTACTCAGCATATATCCCAGGCCCTGACTCACGATCAGCAGTACCTGATAGCGGATACCCCAGAATACCAGTCCGTCAAAAGTGGCTACTGTAAACGGTTTGCGGTAGGCAAATACAGAAGTATAAGTGAGGAAGGCCACAATGGCTGCGTAGATCGCAATCATGATCTGTTTCCTGGAAAAGGTGGTGGCAGGCACTCCGGTTGACAAGCTGATCAGATTAGTGTTGATAAAAGATTGCAATCATGTTATCAGTAAGATAAGGCATTGTTGTGAAAACAGGGGAATAAAAAAGGGCGAAACCTGGATAAGCTTCGCCGTCAACATTAAGAAACTGCTACGATTGCTCTTGATTTGCCTATAAAAGAATTTGTAGAATGTTCTTGATTGGACATGCAAGATCAGCATTGAATCTGATAAAAAGCATCGGTTCCGGTTTGGTTACAATTTATTAATAGCTATGTTTCGTATACACATGCCCGCTAGATTCTAACACTTAATATTCACTTCACAATAACAATACAATTCCTTAACTCCCTGTTTACGCACAGATCAGCTATGGGTTGGAATTTTGCTAAACCGCTCTCTAATGGAAAAACGACCAGTTGATGTAGTAGTGATCTCAGATGTGCACCTCGGCACATACGGATGCCGCGCCAAGGAATTGGTAGCCTACCTCAAAAGTATCACTCCAAATATCCTCATCCTGAATGGCGATATCATAGATTGCTGGCAGTTTTCAAAACGCTACTTCCCCAGTTCCCATATGGCTGTGATCAAAGAAGTGCTGAACATGATGATGCAGGGCACCCGCGTATTCTATATCACAGGCAATCATGATGAACAAATGCGCCGCTATTCGGACTTCCAGCTCAGCAACTTTACGCTTACCGATAAACTGGTGCTGGAGATCGATAATAAAATGACCTGGATCTTCCACGGAGACGTCTTCGACAATACCACGAAAGGTGGCGCCAAACTGCTGGCCAAACTGGGCAGCAATGGATATGGCGCCCTGATCCTTTTCAACCGGCTTGTGAACAATATCCTGAAAGCCTTCGGCAGGGAAAAGATGTCCATCTCCAAAAAAGTGATGGCCGAAGTGAACAAGGCTGTTGTGAGGATCAATGATTTTGAAATGATCGCAGCAGAGCTGGCCATCGATAAAAAATATGATTATGTGATCTGCGGCCATATCCACCAACCGCAGAAAAGAGTAGTGAAAACGGAGAAGGGCGAAGTGATCTACCTCAACTCCGGCGACTGGGTGGAGCATCTCACTGCACTGGAATACCAGCAGGGAGAATGGAAGATCTTCGAGTACGACGAAGCCAAATTCCAGCATGTACCCAACGCAGACAAGCGTATGCCCCTCAACGTGATCACAGACGAGATCAGTTTCTATATCAATTCACTTGCCATCTAACACAGCTCAAACAATACCAGGATGAAAATATTGTATGCAATTCAGGCTACCGGAAATGGACATATCAGCAGGGCGATGGAGCTCCTGCCCTACCTGCACAAGTTCGGAACGGTAGACATTTTTCTCAGCGGCGCCAACAGCACCTTACCACTGGATGCCGAAATCAAATACCGTAGCCAGGGGCTCAGCCTCTTCTACACCTGTAAGGGAAGCCTCAATTACAGGAAGATCATGAGTAAGGTTTCGCCTTTCAGGATCATGAAGGAAATGCGGGAACTGCCGGTAGAAAAATATGACCTGGTGCTGAACGATTTCGAATGTATCACCTCCCTGGCCTGTGCTTACAAGAAAGTGCCATCGGTGAACTTCGGCCATCAGGCGAGCTTTATGAGCGCCAAAACGCCAAGACCGGAAAAGCCCAACAAGATCGGAGAATGGGTGCTTCAGAATTACGCTAAAGCCTCACAATACATCGGACTGCACTTCGAGAGCTATGATGATTTCATTTTCTCACCTGTGATCAAGGAAGAGATCCTGCAGGCTGAAGCCAGCAATAAGGGGCATATCACTGTGTACCTTCCATCTTACTGCGACAATCAATTAATGCAGTACTTGCGTCCGCTCACTGATCATCGCTTTGAAGTTTTCTCCAAAGAGGTAAAAGAAGTAAAGACGGAAGGTCATGTTACATTCATTCCTGTTGGAAAGGAAGCATTCAATAAAAGCCTTATCACTTGTCATGGCATCGTATGCGGAGCCGGATTTGAAACGCCTGCAGAAGCGCTTTATCTTAAAAAGAAGATGATTGCCATCCCCATCAAGGGGCAATACGAACAGCTCTGCAATGCAGCAGCATTGAAGAAGATCGGTGTTCGCACACCAGATAGTCTTGATGATGATTTTACAGACACATTCAACAACTGGGTGAATGATCCTGAAACGCCCGGCGTTACTTATGATTATTCTACCGAAGCTATCATCAATATATTGATGTACCGTTGTTCATCGCTTCGCTATGAACTGGATATTCCTTATCCTGATCTTATTTTCAACTAACGGAGATCAAGTTCTTTCCTGCTATTATTATTGGATTAACACGGGCCTTCCCAAACGCGTAAGCAGGCGGGGAGGCCTTTTTGTTGATTGCATAAAAAAAGCCGTCACGATAGAAATCGAACGGCGTTAGTCACATGAGAGGAAACCTCTCACTTAAGAAAAACATATAATGAGTTGGACAGTTCTATAGGTTCATACAACACAGAAGGACATGGAAAGGTTTAAACTGTTGCAGGCATTAGCATGATCATGTAAAAGGCAGCGCGCACTATGTTTCAAATTTACACCATAATACTTTCAAATCCCAGCAAACGAATATAGGATATTGATGAGCGGCAATCATCAGTTGAATAACCAGCCACTATAATGATACGATGAAAACCTTATCCGCTGCGCAGTGCAGGGATTAAAATTCTCTAAATCCTATCCAGATTGGGAATAAAAAATACCCAACTGCCCCGATTTTGATCTTTGATAAGCAGATTAGAAAAAGTGAATGAGTGTTAGTTTTCAAAAAGCAAACACCCTGGTGCAGTTGCCTGACCAGGGTGTTCTATTCCGAATGATTAACTAAGATACTTATTTGAAAGAAGTCCAACCTTGCCACCAGGTAGACTCAGGGCCGGAAGCTCCAACTGCACCTCTGAAATTCACCTGATCAAAACCTGAAGCAAGTTTAGCATCAGAGAAATCAGCAGCGCCTGCAGCGGTCAGCGGAGAGCCTGCCTGAGGAATGAAGTTAGGTCCATCATACTTGAATGGATTGGTCAGTTTCAGCTCATCGTTTGTTGCATAGATGAGGTTATTCTTGGCAGGCTCATTGAACCATGTTTGCATGGCAGCCAGTCCCCAATCAGCACCTGAAGCATTCTTTACATAATCCAGCGGCTTTGCACAACCGGAGATGCTCACGTTCTTCAACACCAGTTTATTGCTGGTAGCGTTAGCGCTGGTAGGGTTGCCTTTGGAGTCATCGATCAGGATACCGATAGGCCATCCCATGATCACAGAGTTGAAAATAGAGATGGAAGAATTACGACGGATCTGTGCAGCAGCCAGGAAGAGACTGTTACCTACGTTGTTTGTTGCAGCACGGGGACCGATCACAGTCATGTTGCTGTACACAGCACCGGTTTGCGGCGTATTGGTAGTACCGTTAGCGTCGTTATCACTTTCAAATCCTTCCACTTTGGAGATGTCGGCGCGGCTAGAATCTCTCAGTACGATACCATACTGAACTTTTCCAGTGTAACCGTTATCTGTATCGAAATCGTCATCAAGTGTTTTGTAGGTAACGATATGTTTCAGGTTCACTGTACCACCAAAGCATTCGATGGCGTCATCCAGCGCATAAGAGATCTGAACATACTCGATAGTTGTACCACGACCAACAGCGCCCAGTGTAAGACTGTTCAGCTCTTTATCGGGCAGGAACGCAAAACCAGCATACTCGATCCTTGCATATTTAAGGATACCTGAGTTATCATTGTCGTTAGGAGCACCTTCTCCGCCGTACAGACCATAACCGGCACCGTTGTTCACGTTACCTTCGATCTCGCCGATACCGCTGCGTCCGTTATAGGTTGCATTGGTGGATGCGTTTCCGAGAATTACCACACCACCCCAGTCTCCGGCTCTTCTGTTAGCCTCAGCAGCTTCTGATGTAAAAACGATGGGTTTGTCTGCAGTGCCTTCAGCGTTGATCTTTGCACCTCTGGTAATTACCAGTGTTCCTTTGGTAGCCAGCTCACCGTAAACAGTGATGCCAGGTTTAACAGTGAAAGTAGCGCCATTGGTTACATACACCATGTTGCGCAGGATGTATTTCTTGGAAGGATCATCCAGGGTTACAGATGAAGTAAGCGTTCCTTCAATGATCACTTCATTACCATTGCCACCATTGTTGCCACCACCGTTGCCGTCACCGTCAACTTCGATCTTACGGCAACTGGTTGCGATCAGAGCAGTGAGCGCGGCCAGCATTAAAAAGGACTTTTTCATTATCGCGTCGTTTAGAATTTTTAGTATTGTATTTGTTGAGTAGCAGTTTAGAAGTTGTATCCGAATGTGAGACTCACATTGGTGCCATAATTACGTTTGATGGAGATCACATCTTCAGGATTTCCTTTTTTGAATCCTTCATTGTCGTTCAGGTTCTGATAGAAATAGGCCCTTTGGTTGAGTATATCAGAAACATTGAGCCTGATCTCACCTTTCTTATCGAGCACTTTCTTTGAAACCTGCAAATCCAGCAGTGGCCTCGGTGCTTCCCAGATTCCAGGCATCTCATCATTACCTACATAAAGGATGCGGCGACCAATCTGATTGAAGAGAAGCGTAGCACTCCAACCTGATTGCTCCTGATCATATTGTAATGATACATTGGCTACATAAGGCGACTGTCCTTGCAGAGGACGATCAAGTTTGGCGCCCTTCTCACCGGTAACCCGGCTATAGATATAGGCGATGTTTGACTGTATGGTGAAGTTTTTAAACCCATTGATGAAATCTAGTTTCTTTCTCACCTCGATCTCTGCACCATAGTTCTTTGCTTTTTGTGCATTAATGAAGTTGAAGGCATTACTGCTACCAGCACCAGTCTGGTTAAACATTTGTTCGATAGGATCTTCAAACTGTTTGTAGAATACACCTACCGTGAAAACCTCCCCGGAACGGGGATACAGCTCATAACGAAGATCCAGGTTCGTGATCTTTGTACGCTTAAGATTGGGATTACCCACCACTGATGCACCAAGTTCGAAGTCATAGAAAGCAAGGTTGGATAGTTCGCGGAACTCAGGTCTTACAATTGTTTGCGAAGCCGATAAGCGGATATTTGTAAGGTTATTGAGTTTGAAAGTTGCGTTCACAGCAGGCAACCAGTCCGTAACCCTTGTATTCACATGGCGAGTATCCTTTGGGTCAACACTTCCTACCAGTTGATCAAAATCTTCGATCCTCACTCCCCATACAACACGCAGCCAATCATTGAACTGGTTATCCATTTGCAGATAACCGGCATTCAGGATTGAATTCGCGAGATAGCGAAAATTCTTTTCGCTGTATTCCTCAAATCCGAATCCGTTGCCACCGAAATTCTCAGGAGCAAAAACCTGGTCAGCAGGCAATCCTTTCAATGCATTGTTGGAGCCGGGAGGCAGTACGATAGAGAAAGGTCTTGCATTGTACAAACGGTCTTTCACCTGGAAAAGGTATCCGCCTTTTACAGTCTGCACATTGTCGAATAATTTGAAAGTAGTGCTCCAGTCGCTTCCTGCATTGTACAGGTAATCGCTGAGATTGGAATAGAAGATACTTCCGGAGCGCTGTGAGTTGGATGCGCTCATCAGCAATTGCCAGTCACCATTGGATTCCTGGTTATACTGGATCCTGCGTTGGAAAGGAATGTATTGATCGAGAATAGAAAAGCTACCATACCATTTCAGTTTGGAAGAGATGGCGCTGAAATTATGGTCGCCGGTCAACTGAGTGTTAAATAAGGTATTGTTCTTGAAACTAAGTTCAGTGGCGCGGATCGGAGCAAAGAACTCATAGTCATATCCGGTTCTCTGTGTTGTGTAATCAGTAGAATTGATATTGAAGATATTCTTTACAGAGATCTTGTGATTGTTATTCAACTGAACAGCCAGGTTTGCCATAGCTCCCCAAAGCACTTCCCTGCTGTACTTGATATTGTTATACTGGTAAGACGAATCCGCCTGTTTCAACGGGTTTCCCGGTACCAATGTAACGTTGTAGACATTATTGTCGAAAGCCAGACGCTTGGCATTGTTGGCATAAGTAAGTGCGAACACTCCACCTATTTTCTTGTCGAAGAGTGTACCGCTGAAACCACCACTGGCCTGCAGCGACATATTCAAAGGAGCGCTGCCTTTGCTGGCGGTCCAGATATTCGGGAACTTACTACCCCACTGTGCTTTTTCGGCTTCACTTAAAGTATTACCTCTGAAAGCGCTTTTGGCTGGCATACCTGATGGTAAAGCTCTTGCGCCATCATCGATACCGATGAAATCAAGGTCTCCTCCTTTATAAGTATAGAAATCCTGACCGATGGTTTGTGTATTGAAACCGGTACCAACCTGGATATTGAAGAAATTCTTTGAAGGGATATCGCGTGTATTGATCTGGATCAGACCACCAGCCCACTCGCCGCTCATTTCAGGAACGAAGGCTTTGTTGATGATGATATTGTCCAGCATCGCTGCAGGGAAGATATCGAAGGAGAAAGTCTTTCTGTCTGGTTCTGTACTGGAGAGCTGAACGCCGTTCAGCATCGCCATATTGTAACGGTCGCTCAGACCGCGCACCACCAGGTATTTTCCATCGATGATACTGCTACCTGGAATACGTTTCAAAACCTCACCGGTGTTCTTATCAGGAGAACGGCGGATAGATTCAGCAGAGATCACAGAAGCTACCGTATTGGTGTTCTTCTGGAACTGAATAAGGGAAGCTGTGGTTTCCTTTACACCTGATCTACGGTTAGCCGTTACTGTTACAGTATTGAGGCTTTTTCCGGAATTCTCAAGGATGAAGATCTGGTCCAGCACCTGACCGGCAGTTACTTCAACATCATCAATCGTTTTGGGATCGTATCCTACTGCAGACAATACCAGCTGGTATTTTTTGCCGGCCTGGAGATTGAGGGTGAAAAGGCCATCCACATCTGTGGTAGTACCGCCCTGGGATCCGGTGATCTTCACTGATACTCCGGGAAGGGGCTCATTCTTGTTGTTCAACACTTTGCCGGCTATTTTTCCGGTTTGGGCGAATGAAACTAAAACGAGGCTAATCAAAGCAATAAAAAGAAGGAACTTTTTGCTCACAACAGTCTATTTAATGTGCGGCAAAAGTATCTGCGTCCTATTATCGGTATGTTACCGGAATATTACCGAATTGTTAACTGGAAAACGACGCGGCTCCAATGTTACGGTAATGTTACGCAAACGTTATCCCAATATTACCAGATCAGCCAAAACCCTTATCAGAACCGGAATTGCAAACGGCAGGTAAAAACATCATCTTCCAGATCATCTGTATAACCATTAAGTGAAGTAGATTCATTTGTTACGCGGTCATACCACAAAAACAGTTTCAGGTTTTGATTGATATAATGCACATATCCGAAACCGAGTGTGTTGTATTTTATATCAGCAGGTGTAAGATTTCTTCCGGGCTCACCAATTTGTTTTCCTTTTACTGCAGTGTTGGGATCGTACCAATCATATTTCACTACCAACTGGTGAGATGTATTTACTATATGTTGAAGAAAGCAAATGAAAGCACCATCGAACTTTCTTTGATAGAATGGCTCGTTGGTGAGTGTGCCTGGCGTTTCTGTAGTATTCGCATAGGCGGTCTGGTTACCAAACCAGTATTCGCCGCGAAGCTCGGTATTACCCCATTTTGTTTTGAGTTTCCACTGCATGTCTGTGCCACGGTATTCGCGGGGCGACTTACTGTCGATATTATCTTCAGCAGAATCCACCAGGAATTGTTTGCCTGAAGCGCCATCGCCCATCTTATAAATATATTTGGTAGGGCTGGCCAGTCCTCCCTGAAGAATGGACAAACCTCCGGATAGTGTGAGCTTAGACGTTATAGGGTAAGGCTTCAATCCAACATGTGCAATGATATCTTTATAACTATCGTATTCATTGGGGCCGGTCATGCCCTGCCCGTTGAAAGCGCCCACATCTATTTTGAGATATCTGAGCGGATGATTTTTTACACGGGGAGAAAAAGATAACATGGCGCCGAGATCACGTTCCGTTCTCATGAGGATCTGGCTCATGCGGCCACGCTCGGGGGCCTCACGGTCGGAGGAAGAAAGGTTGATCTCATATCCGAAGGGGCGGGCAAACATACCGCCTGTTACCATGAAGAGCTGCCATTTGTTTTCGAATACCCTTCCCCAGAGGTCGCGTATATTGACACCTCTTTCCGTTCCATCGAACTGAATGGCGAAATGCACGGTGGGTTGGTCCTTTTCATTATAGTGTGCATAATCGAACCTTACCCGGCCACGGCGGAGCATAAAACGGTTGTTGGACCGGGGAGCAAAATCACCGCCGCTATATCCCTTGGCGCCTTTTGAACCGGCCACCTGGAATTGCGGCTGCATGTAACCACCGATGATCAGGTGATCGAAACGTTTGAACAGGGAGAGCATGCCCCGGCCCATATCCTGCGTAGTATCGATCATATCCATAAGAAATTGAGCTTCAGACTTTTGAGCTATAAGAAGCAAGCCGGCCAATAACGCCATTCTGGGTATCCGTAACAATTTCTTCATACTATGGTAACATTGCCCGCAAAGGTAAGTGGTCAATTTAAGGTCATTGTTAAGAAATTATTACCAATTCACCTCTTCTTAATCTCCGGTTTAATAGTTCTATTTTTGCGCAAATTATGATCAAATGGGCTTGAATTCCATCATGAAGATCTTTATGCCGAAAGACAAGATTTTCTATTCATTGTTTGAGCAGGTAGCGCATACGGTAGCAAAAATGGGTAAACTCATGAAGGAAGTGGTTACAGAACCAGACTTCGACAAGAGAGCCGCCATCATCGCCCAGATAGAAGACCTTGAACATGTGAACGATGATTTCACGCATAAAATTTTCACTGAGCTCGGCCGCAACTTCATTACTCCTTTCGACCGTGAGGACATTCACTATCTGGCAACCGCCCTGGATGATATTGCCGACTATATTTTCTCCTCTGCCAAGAAGATCAACTTCTATAAAGTGAATCCAAACGACCAGGGCATTCAGAAAATGGCAGACCTGATTGAGCAGGGATCCGAGCAGATCAAGAATGCTGTGATCGAACTGCGCAACATGAAGAATATGCGCCGCATCACAGATGCACTTGTAAAGGTGAACAGCATCGAAAATCAGGCTGATGATATTTTTGATATGAGTATCGACCGTTTGTTCGAAACTGAGCCCGACGCCAAAGAGGTGATCAAGAAAAGAGAGATCTACCAGGTGTTGGAGATCGTTACTGACAAGTGTGAGGACGCTGCAAACGTGATCGAATCAATTATCATTAAATACGCATAACCTGAGCCTATATGACTTTTCTGGTTGTCATTATTGTACTGGCTCTGGTTTTTGATTACATCAATGGTTTCCATGATGCAGCCAATTCCATAGCCACTATTGTGTCTACGAAAGTACTAACGCCCTTCCAGGCAGTACTGTGGGCAGCGGTTTTCAACTTCGCTGCTTTTTTTATTGCAAAATATTGGATTGGAGAATTCAAGATCGGTAATTCATTTGCGAAGAGTATCAATGAGCATTTCATTACACTTCCGGTGATCTTTTCCGCATTGATCGCAGCCATTACCTGGAACCTCCTCACATGGTGGTTCGGGATCCCTTCCTCCTCTTCACACACATTGCTGGGAGGCTTTATGGGAGCGGCTTTGGCGCATGTGGGTCATTTTGCCCAGGATGGTCATAGCGTGATCAACTACAGTGTGGTGATTCCTATCTTCCTCTTCATTTTCGGTGCACCACTATTGGGCATGATTGTGTCTCTCATCATAACACTGATCATCGTCAATATCTGCCGGCGGGCCAATCCGTACAAGGCCGATAGCTGGTTCAGAAGATTGCAGCTGGTTTCTTCTGCGCTCTTCAGTCTCGGCCACGGTAGTAACGATGCCCAGAAAGTTTTGGGTTTGATCGCTGCCGCGATGGTGGCGCAGGGACAGATCGATAGCATTAAAGATGTTCCGGATTGGGTACCCCTGGCCTGTTTCACTGCCATTGCCATTGGTACCATGAGTGGTGGCTGGAAGATCGTAAAAACAATGGGAAGCCGTATCACCAAGGTTACTCCTCTTGAGGGTGTTGCTGCAGAAACAGCAGGCGCCGCTACGCTGTTCCTCACTGAGCACCTGGGTATTCCGGTGAGTACCACCCATACCATCACTGGCGCCATCATGGGTGTGGGAGCAACCAAACGCCTGTCTGCAGTGCGTTGGGGCGTTACCATCAATCTGCTCTGGGCCTGGATCCTCACTATTCCGGTGAGCATGGTACTGGCTGCTATCACATATTATATTACCAAGCTGGTAATGCATTTATAAGAGGCAAAGACTAACAGTCTTTAGTCCTTCGAAGAGGGCTTTTTCACATCCAATACCGAAGTGAAGAAGCCCTCTTCTGTAATTTTAGCCGTATTTCTGGCGCTTTCTTATTATTTTGAGCATTCATTCAGCCAATTATACTCATTAAAACTGCTTTATCTGATGAAAGGAATAATTCTGGCAGGAGGTTCCGGTACAAGGCTGCACCCTATAACCTACGCTATCAGCAAGCAGATCATGCCTATCTACGATAAGCCCATGATCTACTACCCGCTGTCTACCCTCATGCTGGCAGGGATTAAAGAGATCTTGATCATTTCTACTCCCTACGATCTCCCTCAATTCAAAAGATTATTGGGAGACGGTGCTCAGTGGGGACTGCAATTCTCTTATGCTGAACAGGCCGTTCCGAACGGACTGGCACAGGCTTTTGTGATCGGCGCCGATTTTATCGGTAAAGACAATGTAGCATTGGTGCTGGGAGATAATATCTTCTACGGCGCAGGCCTGGGCGAGCAACTGGCCAGGAACACACAACCCGATGGCGGCATCGTGTACGCTTATCATGTGAGCGATCCCGAACGCTATGGAGTGGTTGAATTCGATAAGAACAAAAATGTGATCTCCATCGAAGAAAAGCCCGAAACACCCAAAAGCAATTATGCAGTGCCCGGTCTTTATTTCTACGATAATGAAGTGGTGTCTATTGCCAAAGCATTGGAACCCAGCCCACGCGGAGAATACGAGATCACTGATGTAAATAAAGAATATCTTCGAAGAGGAAAACTGAAAGTATCGATACTGGACAGAGGCACTGCCTGGCTGGATACCGGAACTTTCGATTCACTGATGCAGGCTTCACAGTTTGTTCAGGTGATTGAACAAAGACAGGGGATCAAGATCGCCTGCATCGAAGAGATCGCTTACAGGAAAGGTTTCATCAACAGGGAACAACTGGAAGTGATGGCCAAACCCCTGCTGAAAAGCGGATATGGCCAATATCTGATGAACGTATTAAAAGAACAATAAACACCACTACTATTCATTACCAATGAGCAAGATACTCGTTACCGGCGGTTGTGGCTATATAGGCTCTCACACAATCGTTGATCTGGTTGAAAATGGCTTTGATGTAATTTCTGTAGACAATAACTCAAGATCTACTCCACGCATTCTCGAAGGCATCGAAAAGATCACCGGTAAAAAAATTAAGAACTACAAAGTAGACCTCTGCAATTTCGACGATACATTCGCGATCTTCCAGGAGAACAGTGATATTTCCGGCATCATCCATTTTGCCGCTTACAAAGCTGTGGGCGAATCTGTGGAACAGCCACTGATGTATTTCGAGAACAACCTGGTTTCATTGATCAACCTGCTCAAATGCGTGCAGGAATTCAATATTCCACATTTCGTGTTCTCCTCTTCCTGCACCGTTTACGGAAACCCTGATGTGATCCCGGTTACAGAGGCAACGCCTCCAAAACCTGCTGAATCACCCTACGGCTATACCAAGCAAATGGGCGAACAGATCATCAACGAGTTTTCCAAAACAGCCCAGGCACAATGTGTGCTACTCCGTTACTTCAATCCGGTAGGCGCACATCCCAGCATCCTGATCGGCGAACTGCCCATCGGCAGACCCGCCAATCTCATCCCCGCCATCACACAAACAGCCATCGGCAAACTGCCACAGATGACCGTTCATGGCGCAGATTATGATACACGCGATGGAAGCTGCATCCGCGACTTCATCCATGTTAGTGATATCGCTCATGCACATACGCTCGCCATCAAATACCTGATCGAAGGCCGCAATTCAAAGCGCTGCGAAGTGTTCAACCTCGGCACCGGCAATGGCGTAACGGTGCTGGAAGCGATCAACGCATTTGAAAAAGTAAGCGGCGTAAAACTGAATTACGTGATCGGGCCCCGCCGCCCCGGCGATGTGATAGCCATTTATGCCAATAATGATTATGCTGTCAAATCACTGGGCTGGGATATCCGCTATGGTCTGGAAGACATGATGTCTACCGCCTGGAAATGGGAACAAAGGCTGAAGCTGGACGAAAAATTCTACCAGAGCAAGCCGGTTGACCTGAATTAACGAGACTTTCCTTTACTTTGCACCACCAAATTCATATCATGCTTAAAGATATTCAGTCCACAGGTAAGAAAGATACACGCAGCGGTTTTGGCGATGGCATTGTTGAAGCAGCACGCTCCAACCCAAATATTATCGCATTAACTGCTGACCTGGCCGGCTCTCTGAAGCTGAACCAGTTCATGAAGGAATTCCCTGAGCGTTTCATCCAGGTAGGAATTGCAGAAGCAAATATGATGGGCATCGCAGCCGGCCTCACCATCGGCGGCAAGATCCCCTTCACCACTACTTTCGCCAACTTCTCTACCGGCCGTGTGTACGACCAGATCCGTCAGTCAATCGCCTATTCCGGAAAGAATGTAAAGATCTGCGCATCTCACGCAGGCCTTACACTGGGAGAAGATGGCGCTACGCACCAGATCCTGGAAGATATCGGTATGATGAAAATGCTGCCTGGTATGACCGTGATCGTTCCATGCGATTACAACCAGACCAAACTCGCCACTATGGCTGTTGCTGAATACCAGGGACCAGTTTACCTGCGTTTCGGACGCCCATCCTGGCCAATCTTCACTGATCTGAATCAACCCTTCGTGATCGGTAAAGCACAGCAATTCTCCGAAGGAACCGATGTTTCCATCTTTGCCTGCGGACATATGGTATGGAAAGCGATCGAAGCCGGAAGAGCACTCGAAGATAAAGGCATCAGTGTTGAACTGATCAATATCCATACTATCAAGCCGCTTGATGAAGAGGCTGTTCTGAAATCTATCCGCAAAACAAAATGCGCGGTGACTGTTGAAGAACATAATGTGATCGGTGGATTGGGAGACAGCATTGCACAAGTGGCCAGCCGTCACTTCCCTGTGCCCATCGAATACGTTGGCACCAATGATACTTTTGGTGAAAGCGGAACACCAGATCAACTGCTGACCAAATATGGTTTGGATACACCTAATGTTATCGAAGCAGTAGAGAAAGTAATGAAGAGGAAATAATTCCTTTCAGAATATTTTAGAAAGAGCTGTACCGATGGTGCGGCTCTTTTTTATTGGTCAGATTAAGCAAACTGCAAATTAGAATTATTCGTATATGTAATCCATCAAGCAAGTGATATGCATATCGAGAATATTGTTACAGAATATAAGAGTCTCCGCAAAGTTCAAACAGGAGATGCAGGCTTTAGGACCTGGCAATAACTTGTGTGTCTCGCCAATGCACAAGGAGGAAAAATTTTTATTGGTATTGAGGACAAAGACAAAACACCACCGGCAGATCAGGCATTGAATGACGAGTTGGTCAATAACACCATAACCAGGCTTCGTACGCTTTGCTTTAATGTTGGTCTTACATGTAGTACAATTGAAACGCACAAAAGCGGTGGACAATTTTTCTCAATTGAAGTACACGCCACTTCCAAATCTTTGGCAACAACTTCTGACGGTAAGATTTTTATCAGAGTCGGAGATCAATGTCAGCCAGCAAGAAATGAAGACATCCAAAGGCTGGTGGGGGAAAAGAATGCTTTCAATTGGGAACTACATCCAACACAATTTTTGGTGGCGGAAATTCCAGCTCATAACCTTGAATGGTTTTCCAGAGAGATCAAATCTTCCAAAAGAGTAATACATAATATCAAAGACCTGTCAAACATTGAGATCGCTGAGCACTATCATCTGGTTGATAAGAATCGCTTGACCAACCTTGGCATCTTATGGTTGGGCACACCCTACCAAAGGTCCAGGCTCACTTACCCACTAACCATTCAATATATTGTCTATGATGAAACCGAGAATAAAGTGAGAAAATTGGACTGGCATGATCAAAGATTGAACCCCAAAGATGTCTTGTTGGATATAGAGCAAAAAGCCATTGAGCTGACATATTTTGACGAAATCCCACAGGGGCTTTTCAGGAAACAAATCAGACACTATGATGAAAAATTGATCCGGGAACTGCTCATTAATGCAATAGCTCATAAAGACTTTACCATCTCTGGTGACATTTTCATTAAAGTATTCAAAGATCGATTGGAAATAACGAATCCCGGCGGTCTGCCATTAGGTATTAATAAGAGTAATATTCTACATTCAACCAACAGACGAAATCCATACTTAATAAGAATCCTGCATGATCTTGAACTTATGGAAGGAGAAGGAACAGGATACAATCTGATGTATGAGATTGCCAGCCGGGATGGGAAGGCTTTTCCACTGCCGGAAACCGACTTCAATACAACAAGAGTTATTCAATCATCAGAAATACAGAACGAAGAGTCCATTCAATTGATTGAATATATTGCCGGGCATTTTGAACTTTCTCAAAAGGAGTTTATTGTCCTGGGTATTGTAATCAGAAACGGAAAGATATCTTCTGTGCACCTGACTGAAGAACTTCAATTGTCCGAAGAAGAAAGAATCAGGTCCTATGTTTCCAAACTCGTAGATCATTCGATATTGATTAGCAGAGGAGTTAAGAAAGGGCGAGAATACTTGATTAACCCCAAATTGATTGCCGATTCAAAAATCAATATAAAGCCAACACTAAAAATAATTGAACAACCCCGGCTGATCGCCCTGATTGAGGAAACACTGAAACTTCACTCAATCCTCTCCATCCAGGAATTGTTTGCCAGATTAGTTGATGTTCCGATTGAGGATATTAGAAAAGCCGTTTATAAAATGATCAAACACGGAACAATCGCTCAGGAAGGAGGAAAGAAAAACAGGAAGTATAAGATGGCAAAAAAAAAATAAACTGCTTTAAATTACAGTCTTTCGCGCTTTAACACATTGAATACCAGAACAAAGCTTTCAAAATAAATAAAAATAAACTAAGAACATCCTCCCATCCTTTAACAATACCTTGCCATTCAACCTTTTAAACCAATTACTGTATCTTTAATCCAATCTCTAACAAACAGCTAACCTATGGCGGTAACCACTCAGGACAGTGAACTGCTTACCCTTTTCCGTAACCCATCAACAAGGGAAAGCGCTTTTACTGCCATCATCAAAAAATACCAGGAGCGCCTGTACTGGCATGTCAGGCGAATAGTAGTAGAACACGAAGACGCCAACGACGTTTTGCAGAATGTGTTCATCAAAGTTTGGAAGGGCCTCGAGAATTTCCGGGAAGATGCACAGCTCTACACCTGGCTGTATCGTATTGCCACCAATGAATGCCTCAGCTATATGGAGCAACAGAAAAAAAGAACATCTGTTTCCCTTGATGAGGTAGAAAGCAATCTCGAAAACAAGATCAAAGCAGATAAAGACTTTGATGCCAATAAACTCGAATGGAAATTACAATTGGCCATTCAGCAACTACCTGAAAAGCAGAGGGTCGTTTTCTCATTGAGATATTATGATGAGATGCCTTACGAAGAAATGAGCCGCGTGCTGGAAACCTCAGAGGGCGCACTCAAAGCATCCTATCACCATGCCGTTAAAAAAGTGGAAGATTATATCCTGAACCATTAAACTTCTCTTAACAAATCAGGTCTATTAAGTGCTCATGGAAAGCAGTAACAACATATTAAAAGAATTGCAGGAAATAAGCCCGGTGCTGGCTTCCAGTTTCCCGCTGCCTGTGCCTTACAAAGTACCGGCAGACTATTTCGGACAACTGCCATCCGCTGCGCTGGCCGCTGCAAAAGCCGGATCAGACAATGCGGCCGATGAGCTGCAGGCCCTTTCGCCACTGCTGGGCAGCATTTCCAGAAAAACTCCCTATCAGTTACCGGAAGGTTATTTCGAGGGTCTTTCTGAAAATACACTGGCAGAAACAAAGGCAGTTGCTTTTGTTCAGGAAGAACTGGATGATTTCTCTCCTGTTCTTCATAACCTCAAAAATGCCCCGCTCTATGAAGTGCCTGCAGGTTATTTCGATCAACTCCCTGACATTATTCTGAGTAAGGTAAGATCAGAGCAGCCGGCCAAAGTGGTGAAGATGGCCAACCGCAATATCTTACGCAGATACATAGCCGCAGCCGCTGTTTTGGCCGTAATGATCACCGGAGCCTGGTGGTTTTTCCAGCCATCATCCGGAACCGAAAATCCAAAGACAACCGTAGCTATCCAGCAGGTGCCTGATGAGGAACTGGTCCGCTTCATAGATGATCAGTCGCTTGCTGCGGAGATCGCCGGTAACACGATAGCTTATACCGAATTTGATAACAATGACATGCATGATCTGCTGGCCGACGTTAGTGACGAAGAACTGCAACAGTACGTGGAAAAGAATGGCAGCATCATCAATGCTTATAATTAAGGAATAGATTATGAAACAGATTTTATCAATACTCTCTTTGTTCCTGGTACTCTGTTTTGCAGCTACAGCACAGAACGGTCCGGGCAAGAAGGATAGCGCCGGCAATAAGGTGGCGGCTATCAAGATCGCCTATCTCACCAGCAAATTGAACCTGTCGCCCGAAGAAGCACAGAAGTTCTGGCCCATTTATAACAAATATGCTGAAGAGCTCCGCAAAGTGCGTAATGATGCCAGGAAGAACAACACACCTGAACTGGAGGTGGAAGAGAAAGTGCTCGCCATCCGGAAAAAATACAATTCAGAATTCAGCAAAGCATTACCTCCTGAGAAAGTGAATGCTTTCTATAAAGCTGAAAAAGAGTTCGGCACCATGTTGAAAAAAGAATGGATGGAACGCAGGCAGAAGAAAGGAGAGAAAGGTGCCAGAGCTTCAGAATAAGAACAAGTCTCTACTCGTGTTTTTCATAGGTTAGCTATCAGGCTGCATCCAGGTTACGATGCAGCCTTTTTATTTTTATCAGAATTTGTATACGGGATTCTTCACGTCGTGGTAGAAAAGGAATGTCCATTTATTTTGTTCTCCTTCTTCCCACCATTGCTTGCGCAGTTCCATGGCTTTCTTTCCATCGAAATCATATTTGGCCACGAATTTACTTTTCATCTGATTGAGTTGTGGCGCATCATCAGCTCCGAAGAAAACGGTCTCTCCGCCATCAACAATACGAAACACCTGGTGGAATGGACTGTGCGCACCGGTGACTTCATATTTGATATACCCGTCTATCACACCATCGTCTTCAAGCCATTGTACCTGTGATGCATCGCGGAGGCATTCCAGCTCTTCAGTGATATAAGAAGGGAAACCAGTTTCAAAAGCGAATTCGAATTCTTTTCGCTGCACATAGTATTTCGCCTGGGGAAAGCTCAACTGCCGCGGTGCTGAAGCATCAGTAGGATGTACATCACTTACGGCGCCGGCATGATCTTTATGCAGGTGGCTCATCAGCACTTTCGTGATCTCGGAAGGGTTGATGCCATGCTCCATCAGGTTGCGATGCAATTGCAGTTTTCCATCTTTCTGGAAACCGAGGCCGGTATCGAGCAGCAGAATATCTTCAGAGGTGATCACTACAAATGGTTGCACTTCTACCAGGAGGCTTCCTGTTGGACGCGCCTGCAGGTCATCATTATCCAGGTCGAAAGGAACAAACAGTTTTGATTTGTCGATCGTAAACGAACCTTCACTGAGCGGAATAATTTTCATACACACTGTTTTTTGTTTCTAACGCAACACCATCTGTCTGTCTGCATCCAGTCTGATGAGGATGAACAGCATAATGGAGAACGAAAGTAAGGAAGTACCGCCATAACTGATCAATGGCAGGGGAATTCCGATCACAGGTGCGAGACCGATGGTCATACAAACGTTGATAGCAATATGGAAGAAGAAGACCGAAGCCACGCCATATGCGTAACAGCGGCTGAATACACTTCGTTGCCTTTCCGCGATGGTTACGATCCTCAGCAATAAGAAAAGATAAATACCCAATACAATAGCGCTGCCCACAAATCCGAAACCTTCTCCAATGGTACAGAAGATGAAATCCGTTCGCTGCTCCGGAACGAAATCGAAACGGGTTTGCGTTCCCTTGAGGAAACCCCGGCCAACAAAGCCGCCGCTACCGATTGCGATCTTACTCTGACGAACGTTGTAATCTGTATCTTTCTTCTTAACAGGAGCTGCTTCCTCTTCGCCTTCTACCGTATTGAGCGCCGCGTAAGGGTTCTCTTTACCGATAAGCGAGAAGATCCGCTCCACCTGGTGCTTCGCCAATACCTTGGTGAACAGGAATGGTACCACAAATCTTTGCACGCCCACACACCCTACCCAAATGCCCACAATCACGAACAACACAGCACGACTTCTCCGAATCTGTCTGCGCAATATATAAATAGCGCCGGCTGCAATGGCAGTTAAGATAATAGCAAGCACATCTTTATCCACGATCAGCGTAGCTACAACCAGCACCGCCAGTGAGAATCCAATGATCAGGTAACCTGGTGGCAAACCTTCGCGGAACATCACGAGGAAGAAAGAGAAGAACACCAGTGCAAGGCCAGTCTCTTTCTGCGCTATCGTGATCAGGGCCGGCAATACAACGATGGCAGCTGCAATGAGCTGTGACCGCGGCTTGCTGAAATCCGTTTCAACACGCGATAAATATTTCGCCAGCGCCATGTTCACAAAAACTTTCATCAACTCCGCCGGCTGCAGGTTGAACCCGCCGATACGGATGATAGATTCAGTTCCTTTCACTGCCGTGTGCAAGGGAAATACCAGCAGCAAAAGCAACATACCTACCGCATACCAGATATTGGCGGTTGCAGTAAAGAATTTACTATCGGTGAGCAGTATGAACAGCCCCAATACCATCGACACTATGAAAAAATAGAACTGCTTACTGTAATCTGTTTTGAAACCGAGAAAGGTTTGTATCACATTATCTCCATCGTGATAGGTAACGGAGAATATGCTCATCAGCCCGATGCCAACCAGCAGGAGGTATAACCAGAACATCACCCAGTCTACGCCTTTCGATATTGCAGGATTTCGTTGGTTCATGCCAGTTATGCGTTGAAGGGTTTGTTGAACAATCTCGGGTCAGGTACAATCATGGCAGTCCTGCGTTTTTCCCGCGAAGTAGGGAAAGGAGGACGGGAAGGATTGGTACGATAGAATTTCTTGATCTGTGAACTGTCTTTATAACGTTCAGCCCAGTTGAAGGCGCGGGCTGAATCTTCTACGTACTGCAGATACTTGATATAGCTGGGCATCAGGTTGGCATTTGCGATCCTGTCAACTTCTTTCATCCTTTCAGCAGGGATACTGTCTTTCAGGTAACGTTCCAGCATCAGGCCGGCTATAGGCGCCGCCCAGGTATTACCAAAGCCGCTGTTCTCCACTACTACCGCCAGCGCGATCTTCGGATCGTGGCGTGGCGCAAAACAAACGAACACGGAATTATCATCCAGCTTGATCCTTCTTCCCTGGATCACGCGATATTTTTCGGCAGTACCGGTTTTACCGCAGATCTCGATACCAGCCACTTTTGCACGACTCGCGGAGCCGTCTACCACCTGCTGCATACCAGACATAATGGCTTCATATGCTTCATCAGAGATATTGGTAAGCACTTCGTGTTTTTTCCTGAATTGCCTCATCATAGTATCCTCGGCATTTTCATCATCGATCTTCTGCACGAAGTGAGGCGTGAAATAATATCCTTTATTGGCAATGATGCACATGGCATTCGCCATTTGTAATGGTGTGGTCTGCATCATATCCTGACCAATGCCCAGCGTGAGGTTGGTGCAGCTGTTCCAGGAACCACGATACACGCGGTTGTACCGGGAGGTATCAGGGATCAGTCCGGCCTGCTCACTTACCAGGTCAACACCTGTACGTTCACCAAGCCCGAAATGGTTCATATATTCCTTCCATTTTTCGTACCCCTTCTTCACATTACCATATTTGGGATTGTCCACCGTATTTCTGTACACCTGAACAAAATAGGAGTTGCATGAATTGGCAATGGCCAGTCGCAGGTTGGCTGCGTGGCCGGGATTGCTGTGTGTACAGGCAGGTTTGCCATGTCCGCAACCATAATACCTGCCTCCGCAATTGTATCCGTAACTCGGAGTGATCACGCCTTCGTTCAGCGCTACAAGTCCACCCAATGGTTTGAATGTTGAACCAGGTTCATATAAACCGGCAATAGCTCTGTTGAGCAATGGGCCTGCTACATCCAGCGCCAGTTGTCCGTAATTCTTTTGTTTGTTGGAACCGGTAAGACTGTTGGGATCATAAGTAGGTCCGGAAGCCATGGCCAGTATACCGCCGGTTTTTGGATCGATGGCTACAACAGCGCCCACTTTGTTACGGATCAGTTTTTCTGCCAGCACCTGGAGATCGATATCTATATAGGTACGAAGATTTCTTCCGGCGATGGCAGCTGTATCGAAGATGCCGTTCTCGTAGCTTCCTACAAGTCGGTTCTTATTGTCTTTGATCAGGTATTCCACACCACGCTGTCCCATGAGCACCTGTTCATAATATGCTTCGATGCCCGACCTGCCAACGTAGTCGCCCATGCGATAATAACCTCCGGAACGTTTGATAATGGAAGAATCAGCTTCACCGATATATCCCATGATATGTGCGCCTGCATTGTAGGGATAAACACGCACAGGTCTTTCGATGAGCGCAAAGCCGGGGAATTTCCAGATATTTTCATCCAAACGAGCATGGAGCTCGGGTGTGAGAAGGCCCTGGAAAATGGAAGGACGATAAGGCCCATTCTTGAACCTTGCTTCCAGCATACGTTTGCGGTACTCAGCTGTATCGATGCTGAGGATCTCGCAGAGGCCGAATGTATCTGTTTTACGTGCCTCATTGGGTGTAACCACCAGGTCAAACATGATGGTATTGTTGAGAATGGGTCTTCCCTTACGATCGTAAATGATCCCGCGGTCGGGATATTTCACTTTCGGGAATACGGCATTGTCCATAGCAAGCTGCTTGTATTTCCCTGATAATATCTGCAGATTGAATAACTGTACGATAATGATGAGGAATACACCAACGAAGATGAGACGGATGATATTACTGCGCGACTGATTAAATAGAGCCATAGGATTGGCAGATCAATATACAAAAATAAGAACCAACCTGAAAGTATCCAGTACAATTAACAAATCCTGCATTAAGCGGAATTGGTCCTGAATTTCTCTTTTCTGTAAAACAGCAGTTCAGTGATCATGATCAACAACAGGCTGATACCGGTTGTTGCCACCACCTTACCCAAGAGGAAAATAAATGATTTCACCGATAGCCATTCCAGCAATACCAGGTAGAAATTATGTATAAAAGTTAGGATCAGAACATAGGTAGCATAGGGCGCCCATCCCATACTGGTGGGGGAAGGCGATTTATAGCTTTTATCAGCTCCTTCCTGCGGGATCAGGATATTGATCAGGAAGGGCCTCAGATATCCGATGAGCACGCAGGGTGCAGCATGAAGACCCGGAGTTTTTGTAAAGAAATCCAGTGAAAGCCCCAGCAGGAAAGATACCAGTGTAACAGCTATCCTCGGCATATTGAAGGGCAACCAGAGAATGTAGAGGAAATACAGGTAGGCCACCACAAAACTGTGGATCGGTGGAATACGGAACAACACGTATACCTGTATCAGGATAAACAGGAAGAACCGGATAATATTTCTGACGAGATCACTCATTGATTCTTTTTTACTGCCTCTTCTAATTTCTTTTGTTCATCAGCCTGCAGATTTTCGATCACCAATGCATGCTCAACACTGCCGAAATTGGTGGCAGGCTTGAGTTTGAGGGTGTAGAAATTGCTGGATTTATCGTTCATGATTTCCATTACTGTGCCAATCAGGATTCCCTGGGGGAAATAGGTTCCGTACTGGCTGGTAACGATACTGTCGCCTTTTTGAATGGGTACGCTTTTCGGAAGGTTATTGATGAAGATAGTGGAAGGGCTTTTACCGTCCCAGTACACCTGACCTGTTTCTCCGCTTTTCTTCACACGGCCGCTGATGCGGCTTTGCAGGTGGAGCAGGCTCATTACAACAGAGTAGTTATCGCCTGTGTTCACCACCACACCCATTACGCCATCGGGGCTGATCACGCCCATATCTTTTCTCACACCTTGTTTTTCTCCGCGGTGGAGTGTGAAATAGTTGTTGGGGAAGATGAGATAGCGGTTCACCACTTTCGCATCACGGTACAAATATTTGCGGCGGATGCCGGTAGTATCATAAGGGATGGAGTCCATCCTGAAAGTTGTGCTGGTATCGGCCACTTCAAAATCCTGTTTGAGCAGGTTCCTGAGCATGGCGTTTTCCTGTACCAGGCTTTCATTGGTCTTTTTGAGATGGAAGTAGTATTCAACGTTATTGTAGCGTTTGCTGATCTTACCCGTAATATCATTGGCAACGCCCATAAATGCTGCTTCATGGAATTCATTGTAATGAAACAGCATATACAGCGCGGTAATCTGCATCACCAGGAAGAAAAAGAAATTGAAGAATTTTCTGATGAAGAGAAAAATGTTACGCAAAGGAGGTAAGTTTTAAAAGTCCTAACGCATTACAAACGGATAGTGCTCGTAGTTCTTCAGGGCCAGGCCGGTTCCGCGAACAACGCTTTTCAGAGGATCGTCTGCCACGTGGACAGGCAGTTTGATCTTTTGGCTGAGGCGTTTATCGAGGCCACGGAGCAGGGCGCCACCTCCGGTGAGGTAAAGGCCTCTGCGATAGATATCGGCAGCCAGCTCGGGCGGCGTCATTTCCAGGGCTTTGAGGATGGCTTCTTCGATCTTGAAGATGCTCTTGTCCAGCGCTTCCGCGATTTCCTGGTAGCTCACCATGATCTGTTTGGGGATACCGGTTACGAGGTCGCGGCCGTTTACGGGGATATCATCAGGCGGGTTGTCGAGGTCCTTCATGGCGGCACCGATATTGATCTTGATCTGTTCGGCGGTACGTTCACCAATAAGGAGGCTATGGTAGCGGCGGAGGGCTTCCATGATATCCGCGGTGAATTCGTCACCTGCGATACGGATACTCTGGTCGCACACGATACCGGCCAGTGCAATCACTGTGATGCCGGTAGTACCACCACCTATGTCGATGATCATGTTACCAACTGGTTCTTCTACATCAATCCCGATACCGAGGGCAGCTGCCATGGGCTCATGGATCAGGTACACTTCTTTGGCTCCTGCCTGCTCCGCACTGTCGCGAACAGCACGTTTCTCCACCTCTGTGATGCTGCTTGGAATGCAGATCATCATCCTCCAGCTTGGGGGGAAGAGGGGCTTCTTGGGATACACCATTTTGATGAGTTCACGGATCATCAGCTCGGCAGCATTGAAGTCCGCGATCACACCATCCTTCAGGGGACGGATCGTGCGGATGCTCTCGTGCGTTTTCTCGTGCATCATCAGGGCCTTCTTCCCTACCGCCAATACATTTTTCAGATTATTACGGTCCAACGCCACAATACTCGGTTCATTCACCACTACCTCATCGTTATGTATAATCAGGGTGTTAGCGGTACCCAGGTCAATCGCGATCTCTTGGGTGAAAAAGTTGAATAAGCCCATTTTGAAAGGTCAGATTTTTGGATTGAAAGTTATGCCTGCAAAATTGAATTAAATAATCGATAATAACAAAGTGTAATCACAGCGAAACTATGATCCGGACAGTAATTTTTCAACAAGTGTGGATACCAGCGAAACCTGTATCCTTTCCATGCACTAACGCCACTTACTACCGTAAATTGTATTTTGAAAAGTATTTCATTTTTCTGACAATTGCATTACTATTCACGGAGAAAAATCAACGCACATGAAAAAACTTATCCTTGCTCTCTTCATCATCTTCTTTTCTTCACTCCTGGTGCAGTCTCAGGAGAAAAAAGTTCCTTACGGCAACAATCCTGCCACAGGCAAATATTACGAGCTCAGAGGAATAAAAATCTATACTGAAGTGTACGGGACCGGAGAGCCATTATTGGTGATCCACGGCAATGGCGGATCCATAGCGGATTTCAGCCTTCAGATACCATACTTCGAGAAAAACTATAAAGTGATTCTCGCAGATAATCGCGCACAAGGTAAGACCCGCGACAATGGCGATTCACTCACATACGAAATGATGGCAGACGATTATGACGCATTGCTCACGGCAATGGGTATCGACTCTGCCAATGTGATAGGTTGGAGCGATGGCGGTATCAACAGTCTGCTGCTGGCTATCCGTCATCCCAAAAAAGTGAAAAAAATGGCATTCACCGGTGCCAACCTGGTGCCGGACTCGACGGCCGTCTACAAGGATGTAGCCGAACTTGTACAACCGATGTACGAAAACGCCATGAAGAACAAAGACAAACTATCCTCCAAAACCTCCTGGAAACTGATGAAGCTGCTGGTGGAACAACCCAATATCCCGCTCACCGATCTGCAAACCATCCAATGCCCCACTCTCGTGATTGCCGGAGATCATGATGTGATCAGGGTGGAGCACACCGTTCAGATCTTTACGAATATTCCCAAAGCAAATCTTTGGATCCTCCCAAACTCAGGCCACGCAACACCTATAGCGTATAAAGATGAATTCAATGCTGTAGTGGACCGGTTCTTTAAGACAACTTACAGGGAGATAAATAGCAAGGCGAGATTCTATTAGAAACGAAGAAGTCGACAAATTTAACACACAGTATTAAAATTGTCGACTTCCGAATAAATTACATTTTTCTATTTCTGCACAAATCCAAGCCTCACTTCCATGGCTTTGCTCAGTTCGGGCAGTCTTCTTCTTTCAATGAGAAAACTGGTCAGCCTGGCGATCTCTGCAAACACGTAATGCTTGTCCAGTGCACCTTTCAGGTACTCTTTACCTGTGCTGCCACCAGTACCGATACGGGTTCCGATGATGCGGTGCACCATACTCATATGCCGGTATCGCCAGGTGCTCATCTGTTCATCGATCTCCAGCAGGTTATTCAATAACTGGAAAGGCAATTGCAAAATGGGATAACCACGGTACAACATGATGAAAAGTGCAGCGCGACTTGCACGGGGGCTCAGTTGATTTTCTTCACTGGCAGATGAATCCAGGAACACTTTATCGAAATAAGCTTTGTTGGCATTCTCTGCTTCAGCAAGACTGCCGGAATACAACTGGCGGTAATCAGCCCAAAACTGGTGCAGGCCTGTATTTCCGGGATCGGCGCCGAGGGATTTGTATTCAGCCCAGAGACTTCCTTCTTCGAAGAATGGCATTCTCTCCAACCAGCCATTCAACAATTGAAGCAGGCTCTTTTGTGATTCTGCCTTCTTGATGATGTCTATCTGTTGCTGACGCAGCTGTGAAATATAATATTCCTGACCATGACGATGCTGATATTTCAATCCCAGCCTGGCTTCCAGCTCTTTAAACTGCCAGCTCTGAAAACCGGATGCAGGACGAAGCATATCCCTGAAGTCCAGGAAATCCATAGGAGTCATCGTTTCCATGATATCGATCTGGTGCACCAGCACTTTCAGAATAGATACCACCCTGTTCAGGCGATGCACCACGGTTTGGAGGCCGGGGGAATTATCGTTCACAGGTTTTTCCATGATCTCCGCCACCGAATTCACTTCAAACAAGAGTTGCTTGAACCAGAGCTCATAAGTCTGGTGAATAACGATGAACAACATCTCGTCATGCGCATGCTGATTGAGCTTGTCACTTTCCAGGAACTGGGCGTCGAGGATCTTGTCCAGTTCCAGATAATCATTGTAGTGTACTTCTTTCATATAGCTTAAAACGTTTATCAGAACTCGTAACCAATATCGTTGCGGTAGTACATGCCTTCATAAGAGATCTGCTCCAGGGCTTTCCTGGATTTGCCTACAGCTTCTTTGATGGAATTACCATAAGATGTAACGCAGAGTACACGTCCACCGGCGGTTTCAGTGATGCCATTGCGGATACCCGTACCGGCATGGAACAACAGACTGTCAGCAGGCAGTGTATTATCAAGACCATTGATGGGAAGACCTTTCTTATAATCTCCGGGGTAGCCGCCACTCACCGCCATCACGGTGCAGGCTACACGAGGATCCTGCTCCACTTTCAATTGCGCCAGTGTGCCATTGTCGGCAGCCAGTAACATTTCCACCAGGTCAGAAGCCAGTCGTGGCATTACCACTTCCGTTTCCGGATCGCCCATCCGGCAGTTGTATTCGATCACGTAAGGATCGTTGCCCACTTTGATGAGACCGAAGAATACAAATCCTTTATAATCGAAATTCTCTTTTTCAAGTCCTTTCACGGTTGGATCGATGATCTGCTCCACCACTTTCTTCATGAAGCTCTGGTCAGCAAAAGGCACAGGACTTACAGCGCCCATCCCGCCTGTGTTCAGGCCGGTATCACCTTCTCCGATACGCTTGTAGTCCTTTGCTTCGGGAAGCAATGCATAGGATTTACCGTCTGTGAGAACGAATACACTCAGCTCGATACCGGAGAGAAAAGCTTCCACCACCACTTTTTTGCTGGCTTCGCCGAATTTGCTTTGCTGGATCATCTGCTCAAATTCGCTCACGGCTTCTTCTGTGGTTTGACAGATGAGGACGCCCTTGCCGGCGGCAAGTCCATCTGCTTTCAACACCACCGGCAATGCATGTTGCTTCAGATACTCAACACCATCATTGAAGTTGGATGCATCAAACTCGCGGTAAGCTGCAGTGGGAATATTATGACGTTGCATGAACTGTTTGGCGAATGCCTTGCTGCCTTCGAGTTGTGCAGCGTACTGCGATGGTCCGATGATCACTACCTGTTTCAGGCTTTCATCTTTCCTGAAGAAATCTGTGATGCCCTTAACCAGTGGTTCTTCGGGACCAACAAGCACCAGGCCGATCCCATTCTTCAAAACAAAATCCTTCACAGCAGGAAAGTCTGTGGCCGAGAGCGCCACATTGGTGCCGCACTGTGCGGTGCCGGCATTACCCGGGGCAATGAATAACTGATCACAATGAGCACTCTGCACCAGTTTCCAGGCCAGTGCATGTTCGCGGCCGCCAGAGCCAAGTAGTAAAATATTCATATATTATTATGCTATCCTTTTTTGACCGTGCGAATTTCGGTATTCACCCTTGATTTGGCGAATTTTATTGATGAATCCGGCACTATGGTGAATTTTTCACTATTTTACGCCGCTAAAATGGATCGGACACAGCCGGAGGGCGGTTTGCAGCGGGATCGTGTATCCCACAACACGTAGGCCTTATTCAGAAAATTGACTACTCTCCGGGGTCTGAAGCACGATCCACAACGATTGCAACACCCAAAATCCATTATATGAATTCACCCGCTGCGGGAAATCCGGGAAAGCATCCCAAAGGATTATTTGTTTTATTTTTTACAGAAATGTGGGAACGATTCAGTTACTATGGCATGCGCGCGCTGCTGGTACTGTACGTTGTTAACGGTCTGATGATGACAGATGGCTACGCCAACGATGGCGTATACGGCAGCTACACCGGACTTGCATTTCTTACTCCTTTATTGGGTGGATATTTTGCCGACAGGCTCTGGGGCAACCGCCGGTCAATAGTTGTAGGCGGATTCATGATGGCCGCCGGTCAGTTGCTGATGTTCTTCAGTGCATCGGTGTATACCAATGTTCCCCTCGCCCATACTATCATGTGGGTTGGCCTGGCAGTACTTTCGCTGGGTACCGGCTTCTTCAAACCGAATATCTCCAGCATGGTGGGCCATCTGTATCCGAAAGGAGACAAAAGGCTCGACTCTGCTTATACCATATTCTATATGGGCATCAACCTGGGCGCCTTCATCGGCCCACTGGTCTGCGGTGGTTTGGGAAACCTGTACGACGAAAACAAGAACCCGATCCCCGAAGCTTTCAAATGGGGCTTCATGGCTGCAGCAGTGGCGATGGTTTTCGGTACAGTATTCTTCATTTTCCTCAAGAACAAATATGTTGTGGACCCCGAAGGCAATGGCATAGGTATCGGTCCCAATAAGAACAATATCAAAAATGAAGAAGGACTCAAGCGCGAAAGCAACAAGTCTTCATTTGCTTCAGTGGCCTTATGGGCTGCAATCGGATTGACGATGTTCTTTGTATTCAGGTATGTTGGTGATCTCGACTATATCGGTTGCTTTATTTTCAGTGTTGCGATCGCTGTATCAGGACTGATCCTTTTCGATCAATCTCTCACTCCTTCTGAAAGAGGCAGGGTGATAGTCATATTCATATCTGCTTTCTTTGTGATCTTCTTCTGGGCTGCGTTTGAACAGGCCGGCTCTTCACTCACGCTTTTTGCAGAAAGGAATACCAACCGGAGCTATGAAGTGCATACCAGCATGGGCAATGTGATCCTGTTCATTCTGGCCATTGCTGTGGTGCTGTATTATTTCCTGCAAAGGATGATGGACATCCCTTCTGAATTGAAAAAACTATTTGCAGGGCTGGCCATTGCCGCGGTGATTCTTGCTATATATTATTATATACAAGGCACTGCTTATGACCTGAAAGAAATCCCTGCAAGCTGGTTCAACAGTGTGAACTCCATGTGGCTGATCCTGACGGCTCCTTTCCTCAGCCAGCTCTGGCAATTCCTGGGTAAACACAATATGGAGCCAAGCTCGCCCAAAAAACAATCTTTCGGTCTCTTACTGCTGGCAGCAGGTTATCTGCTCATCGCTTATGGCGTGAAAGATGTTGTGGGCACTGTAAGTATGATGTGGTTGCTGGGTCTTTACTTCCTGCATACAGTAGGTGAGCTTTGTTTGTCGCCCATCGGTCTTTCACTGGTTAACAAACTGGCGCCTGCCCGTTTCACTTCTATCCTGATGGGTGTATGGTTCCTGTCGAATGCGGTTGCGAACAAGTTCGGTGGCCGACTCGGTGCACTTTTACCCAGCCAGGGCCCTACCCAATTCCTCGGTTACCAAATCAACAACCTATACGATTTCTTCATGCTGTTTGTGGTGATGAGCGCTATTGCTGCGGCATTGCTCTTTTCGCTGTCCTACTGGATGGAAAAAAGAATGGGTACAGTGAAATAGGTTTCTAAATTCAACGCTAAACTATGTCAGAACAAAAGTTTCAACCTTTCGTACCGGCCGACATGAAGATGGCGGAGTTCACCTTCAAATCTGTGATAACAGGGGCGATCTTCGGTATCATCTTCGGTGCAGCAACTGTGTATCTCGCGCTGAAAGCGGGTTTGACCGTATCAGCATCCATTCCCATCTCCGTGATGGCCATCACGCTCAGCCGTCTCTTCCTCAAAACCACCATCCTGGAGAACAATATCATCCAGACCACTGGTAGTGCAGGAGAGAGCATTGCCGCCGGTGTGGTGTTCACGCTTCCCGGTTTCCTCTTCCTGAGTGATCCCAGCAGCGCTGATTATTTCAACTATTTCACTATCCTCATCCTCGCGGTACTCGGTGGTTTCCTCGGAACCCTGATGATGATCCCCCTCCGTCGTCCTTTGATCGTGAAAGAACATGGCAATCTTCCTTATCCTGAAGGAACTGCCTGTGCTTCTGTACTCAAGGCCGGTGAGAAGGGTGGCGACTTTGCCAAAACAGCTTTCCTGGGTCTGGGTGTTGCCGTGGTGTATGCCTTCTTTCAGAAGATCCTTCACCTGATTGCGGAAACACCTTACTTCATGACCAAACAGGCCAATAAATATTTCCCTTCTGCAAAACTGAGCGGTGAGATCACGCCTGAATACCTGGGTGTTGGTTATATTGTTGGTCCGAAGATCGGTGGCGTACTGGTTGCCGGTTCCGTTCTTTGCTGGTTCGTATTCATTCCCCTGCTGGCCTCATTGGTAGATCCAATGGCGATTGCTACGCAGTTGCATAAGATCGGTTACCTGAAAGATATTGCTGTAGCAGGTGGCGCAGGCAACTGGGACCCTGTAAATAAAACTTTCGGTGATTTCTCACAGGCTATCTATCTCGCCTATGTTCGCCAGATCGGTGCGGGCGCTGTAGCAGCCGGTGGTTTCATCATGCTGATCAAAACTATCCCAACGATCATTTCATCTTTCAAAGGCAGCTTCGGTTCCCTGAAAGATAAAACCGGTACAGGTGAAGTAGAACGCACCGATAAAGACCTTTCCATGAAAGTGGTTGGCTTCGGCGTTCTTGGCCTGATTGTGTTGATCACTTTACTCAATGCTATCCCTGGTGATGGCTTCCTGAGCAAACTCATGATCGGTATCCTCGTTGTGATCTTTGGTGCATTCTTCGTTACGGTATCCAGCCGCATCGTAGGTTTGATCGGTTCTTCCAATAACCCTATCAGCGGTATGACCATCGCAACCATCATGGGTACCTGCTTAGTGTTCATCGCAGTGGGCTGGACTGGTAAAGTGTATGAGCCAATGGCGCTGGTAGTTGGAGGTCTGATCTGTATCGCTGCCGCCAATGCCGGTAACACATCCCAGGATTTGAAGACCGGTTACATAGTAGGTGCAACGCCAAAATTCCAGCAGCTTTCATTATTTGTAGGTGCGATCGTTTCTTCCATCGTTATCGGTCTTACCATCAAAGTACTGGATACTCCTACTCCTGCAATGATAAAAGATGGCATTGAGCACGCCATTGGTACACCCGGATTGTCTGCTCCCCAGGGCACCCTGATGGCCACACTGATCAAAGGTATCCTCGGTGGTGATCTCGACTGGCAGTTCGTTCTGGTTGGCGTATTCATCGCCATCTTCATAGAGCTTTGCGGAATCAAAGCATTGTCTTTTGCTATCGGTATCTACCTGCCACTGGCTACCACACTTCCTATCTTCATCGGTGGTATGATCCGTGGTATCGTAGACAGAAGGAAAAAGAAGAAAGGCGATCTGATTGAAGGTGCCGAAGAGGACCTTCAGAAAGGTAACCTCTTTGCAACAGGTCTAGTTGCCGGTGGTGCCATCGCCGGTGTGATCGTGGCATTCTTATCTGCGAATACTGGTATCCGTGAGGGACTCGAAAAGATCAGTGTTGAACATGGCCTCTCTGCAAGCCTTGGCCAGACTGGTTACTATCTCCTCGGCGCCGGCTTCTTTGCACTGATGGGTTATATCCTGTACAGAGTAGGTATGAAGAAAACAGTGACACTGTAATCTTTTTTACCTCAATTATATTGCAAATGCGCCTCCCTGTGAGGCGCATTTTTTATGCGATAGCTTCCCGGGTAAATACCTTTTTCCGATTTATTGTGTATTTTTCATCACAATGCATCTACCTGCTACAAACACCCTTAAACCTTGTGTGGCATGAAATATTTTCTTTTCATAATTTCCAGTTGCTGCCTGCTCCTGTTCTCCTGCAAGAAGGATGATAAGCAAGCCTATTCCAATGATACAGGCGTCAGGATCAGCTCTTATAAAGCTCCTGCTACTGAAGTGCAGATTGCCTATACTGATCAGAATCTGATCAGCAGTATCGTTGCAAAGCAATACCAACAAAATACACTGCCCTTCCCCAGCGCTTCTTTTTCCATCGCTACCACCAGGGTTGAATATGTGAATGCCACACCAGTAAAACTGGCAACCAATATTACAATGGGCGATATCAATGTCAACACCAGTTCAACTCTAAAGTGGAGTGGGAAAGGCGCATTACAACAGATCGTCAATGATAATCCCAGTTACCAGCCGGTCAACTGGACTGCAGATGCACAGGGAAGACCTACAGGTTATTCCGATGTAGGCCCTGGCAAAAAATGGACTTACGATAAGAATGGAAATGTTGTACCGGAGAATATTCCCGATGGTTCCAGCGGCACCAAAACTTCTACTATCACTTTTTCCAATCACAAGAATCCTTTCAATAATGGAAGGATCGGTTTGCTGCTTTATATGAATGCGTCGCTGCAGGAGCCCATCGATGCTGTTCGTTACTTCTCTGCACAACTGCCGGAAAAATGGGAAATTATTGCAACCCGCCCCATTACCAACATTCCCGGAGATCTGTTCCCTCCGGCCACCACGTTCACTTCCAAAACAATTTTCAGCTATAGTTATCAATTTGATGGTTCCGGATTGCTGAAAGGTTTTACAGAGATAATATTGATAGAGGATAGAAGAGATGATCTGCTGGTGTATCAATCGGAAACAACTAATAATTATCCTGTAAGCAGTTACAGGGTTCGATAATAATAAGAACACAAAAAAGCCGGCTCATCGCCGGCTTTTTCTATTGTGAGAGATCAATTCATTTTAAAAGGCACGATCATTTCAAAAACCGGAATGTTCACCTGGAACTGCGTCTTATTATGCAGGTTCTCCATCTGGTAAGTGCCATACATCTTTCCCATTTCACTGCGAAGATTGCAACCACTCACATACTGATAACGTTCGCCAGGTTGCAATGAAGGTTGTACACCTACCACACCTTCACCTTCCACTTCCCTGTTGCTGCCATTACTATCCGCGATGTACCAGTGACGACGGTTGAGCTTAACAGGGAATCGGTTATGGTTCTCGATGGTGATACGGTACGCAAACATATATTCACCGGAAATGGGGTTGGAGTAATCCGGCTGGTAAAACGTTTCTACGCTGATTTCTATGCCCTCGGAAATTTTAGATACCATGTACTGCAGTTTCACTTTACTATTAAAGGTAATCAAAAATCCAGCCCTCCTGAAGGAAATACACACAATTTTAATGGGGTTTAATCAACCGGCATTATACCTTTGCCTTTCGAAAAACAAAAACACACAATCAATTATTTATATATGAAAATAGCTGTAGCCAAAGGTGATGGCATTGGCCCCGAGATCATGGATGCTGTGCTGAAGATCTTTGAAGCCAATAAAGTACCCCTCGAATATGAATTGGTTGAAATGGGTAAATGGGTATTTGATAAAGGTTTCTCCAATGGAATGACGCCCGAAGCCCAACATACCATTGAAAACCTCGGCATCCTTTTCAAAGGACCGATGGAAACACCAAAAGGAAAAGGCGTAAAAAGCGTGAACGTAACCGCCCGTAAAACCTGGAATACCTACGCCAACAAACGCGTGTTCCAAACCCTGCATGGTGTGGACACTGTATTTTCCAAAGCAGGAATTCCCATCGACATTACTGTTGTACGTGAGAACATCGAAGATACCTATGGCGGTATCGAACATATGCTCACACATGACGTGGCCCTGAGCCGACGCTTCATCACCCGCCCCGGTTCACTCCAGGTGATCAAGTACGCTTTCGAAATGGCCAAGAAGAAAGGCACCCGCCGCATCACCTGCGGTCATAAGGCCAATATCATGAAGATCACTGACGGCCTCTTCCTGGAGTGCTTCTACGAAGTAGCCAAAGAATATCCGGATCTCAAAGCAGATGATGTGATCGTTGATGACCTCTGTATGAAACTGGTAACACGCCCCGATGCATTCGATGTAGTGGTGCTCACCAACCTGCAGGGTGATATCGTGTCTGATCTCTGCGCCGGACTGGTAGGTGGACTGGGCTTCGCTCCTTCCGCCAATATCGGCGACCATATCTGCATCTTCGAAGCCGTTCACGGAACAGCTCCGGATATCGCAGGAAAAAATATCGCCAATCCAACAGCGCTCCTGCTCAGTGGTATCGCCATGCTGCGCCACTTAGGACTGATGGAAAATGCAGCTATCATCGAGAACTCACTGTTATACACACTCGAACAAGGTACCCGCACCGGCGATTTCGGCGACAAGAACAAGACCGCTCTCAACACCACACAGTTCTCAGAAGCCATCATCGGCAATTTCGGCAAGAAACCTGAACAGGGTGTGAAGGAACTGCTGCCCAATATGCCGGTTACACAAACCGTGTTCAAACTGGAAAAGAACCCCATGATGATTTCCAAAGAAATGGAAAACGAGAAGATCGTGGGCGTTGATATGTTCATCGAAAGCGCTGAGCAACCAGATGTGATCGCTAAGAAATGCCAGCGTCATGCAGGTGTTAAATTCAATCTCATCAATATCAGCAACCGCGGTACACAGGTATGGCCTACCGGTTCTATATACACCAACCTGGTGAATCAGTACAATGTCCGCTTCGAAAGCCTCGACGGATCAGCACTGAACCAGCAGGATGTACTCGGACTGTACGTGAGCCTCAGTGGTGATTTCAAGATCTGTTCTTCAGAATTGTTGAATATGTGGGGAGATAAGAGAGCTTACAGTCTCGCACAAGGACAATAAGTATAACGATATAGCATAAACGAAAAAGGTTGCACCGTGTTGGTTGCAACCTTTTTCGTTTGGTGGGGTCATTCGCCTGCTTCCCGGCCAGTGAGCGGCACTGAGAAATTATCCCCCTGATTTCTTTGTTTTGCTGTAACCATTTTTCTGCAGGAACTGCATCACTTTTTCTCTCTGATCGCCCTGAATGATGATTTCGCCATCTTTCACCGAGCCACCTGTTCCGCAGAAATTCTTCAGTTGCTTTCCAAGCGCTTCCAGATCGTCATTCGTTCCAACAAATCCATAGATCAGGGTAACCACTTTCCCGGCCCTTTGTTTGTTATCCAGCTGCACGCGCATTTGCTGTTGCGCCGGAGGAAGCGTTGCAACCTCTTCCGTATGTTCTTCTTCAAATTTGAAGTTCGGGTCTGTGCTGAACACAAATCCCCTGTTATCGCCTTTATTTTTCTTTGACATGATTTCAGAAATTGTAATTGAACAATCAGGATTTCTGTCAGATGAATTTACACAAATTTCGCTTTCAGGCTCAGGTCGAGGCTCTTTGCCTGATGGATCAGCGCCCCCACACTTACAAAGTCTACACCTGTTTCCGCAAAGCTCACAATGGTATCCAGGTTGATGCCGCCGCTGGCTTCCGTTTCATATTTCTTATCGATGATCTGCAGGGCTTCGCGCAGTTGGTCCGGCGTAAAATTGTCCAGCATGATACGGTCCACTTTTCCATATTTCACTACGCGCATCACTTCGTCAAGCGATCTTGTTTCCACTTCGATCTTCAATCCGGGCTTCACTTCTGTAACGTAACGGTGAGCGCGTTCGATGGCTTGTTCCAGGCCTCCGCTGTAATCAACATGATTGTCTTTCAACATGATCATATCGTACAGGCCCATACGATGATTCACGCCACCGCCTATGCGAACCGCTTCTTTCTCAAGTAAACGGAAATTGGGCGTGGTCTTGCGCGTATCCAGCACACGGGTATGATAACCTTTGATCTTATCGGTGTATTCCCTAGTGAGGGTAGCGATGCCGCTCATGCGCTGCATGCAGTTCAGCACCAGCCGTTCGCATTGAAGAATGGTATACACGGAGGCACTCACTTCAAAAGCGATCTCGCCTGCCTTCATGTTATCTCCATCTTTCTTGAAAGATTTGAAATCAACGGAAGGTTCTTTGTACCTGAAGATCTTCTCTGCTATTTCCATTCCGGCAAGAATGCCATCCTGTTTGATTTTGAGTACGGCAATACCTTTGGTTTCCGGGGGAATGCTGCTGAGCGTGGAGTGGTCGCCATCGCCGATATCTTCCTGCAGGGCAGCTTTAACGAGTATATCTAATTGTTCGTCGAATGAAAGCATAGATCGCAAAGGTAGTGAACAAAAAAACAAAAAGACCCGGGGCATGCGCCACAGGTCTTCAAGTGTTTTCAGGGATAATAAGTTGTTCGTGCTTATTCGGTCAGGAGCTCGAAGCCCATTTCCTGCACAACCTGCTGATCACCCTTCTGCTTCATGTAGAATTTCGTACGATAGTTTCCGTTTTTGGTTACAAGCGTTCCAATGCAGAACTGAGCGCCATTCTGTTCGCCTTTGTGCTTTACCTGGAAGCTCTTTACTCCATTGCTGGCAAAAAAATCTTTCAGAATGATCTCTGCCTGACTTTTACTGTAGTTATCACTCTTGTTTGGAAGAGAAATATCCACCCTGCCATCGAAATACTTTGAAAGTTGGGCAGCATTTCCACTTTTCAGGGCTGCTACTACATCTTCAATTGAATAGAATCTTGTAGTAAAGGATACCAGGAAAAGCGAAACAAGCATTGTCGCAATTCCCAGAGTCTTTTTCATAATCAACATTTTTTATGTTCGGGGTAAAAATTGCTAAATCCATGCCAAAGTAAGAATACGTTGAAAAATTACCTGCAACGATGTATTCCATTAACTTTGCTCTTTCTTTGAACAAATCTAACACAATCATTCCGTTATATGAATACCAGCAAAGCAATACTGATCATTATGGATGGATGGGGCCTTGGAAAGGTGCAGGCATCCGATGCTATTCAGCACGCCAACGTGCCCTTTGTGTCTTCTTTATACAATAAATATCCGCATACCACGCTGGTTACCTGTGGAGAACAGGTAGGATTGCCAGACGGCCAGATGGGCAACAGTGAAGTAGGGCACCTTAACCTGGGCGCAGGCCGCATCGTTTACCAGGAGCTGCAAAGGATCAATGTTGCCATCCGCGATGGAGAACTGCAGCAACACCCTGCCCTGATCAATTCCATCCGGTATGCACTCGATAACAAAAAACCGCTGCACCTCCTCGGTCTCGTCAGCGATGGCGGTGTGCATTCCCATATCGATCACCTCAAAGCTATCGTGTCTGTTTGCGCAGAACAGGGCCTCTCCGAAGTATTTATCCATGCTTTCACAGATGGCAGGGACACCGATCCCAAAAGCGGTTACGGTTTCCTCACCAATCTTCAGAACCACCTGGATGTTGTGAAAACAGGAAAGATCGCCACTGTGAGCGGACGCTATTATGCCATGGACCGCGACAAACGCTGGGAACGCGTACAACTCGCATACGATGCCATGGTAAATGGAAAAGGAGAAAAGAAAACAGATGCACTGGAAGCCGTACGTGAATCATATGCGCACAATGTAACCGATGAATTCATCAAGCCCATCGTGATCACTACTGCAGACGGCAACCCTCTTGCACAGATCAAAGACGGTGATGCAGCCATCTGTTTCAATTTCCGTACAGACCGTTGCCGCGAGATCACTGCCGTGCTTACGCAACAGGATTTTCCCGATCATGGTATGAAGAAACTGAAACTTCATTACACCACCATGACCGAGTACGATGCCACTTTCAAAGATGTGCATGTGATCTTTGAAAACGATAACCTGCACAACACACTTGGCGAGATCCTTGCAGCCAATGGCAAGAAACAGATACGCATAGCCGAAACAGAAAAATATCCGCACGTTACTTTCTTCTTCAATGGCGGAAGAGAAGAACCATTTGAAGGCGAACGCCGTCTCATGGCGCCTTCACCCAAAGTGGCCACCTATGATCTGAAGCCCGAAATGAGCGCTTACGATATCGTTGATCTCATCGTTCCCGAGATCGAAAAACAATCTGCCGATTTCATTTGCCTGAACTTCGCCAATGCAGACATGGTGGGTCATACCGGCGTTTGGGATGCCGTGATCAAAGCGGTGGAAACAGTTGACAAATGCGTGGAGCGCGTTGTTACCGCTGCTCTCGCCAATGGTTACACGGTGTTCCTCACAGCAGACCATGGCAATGCAGATTTCATGATCAATAGCGATGGCACGCCCAATACCGCGCATAGCCTGAACCTGGTGCCGCTCTTCGTGATCGGCAACGATTTCAAAGGCACACTGAAACCCGGCAAACTGGGAGATATTGCTCCGAGCATTCTTACCGTGATGGGCTTACCCATCCCGAAAGATATGACGGGCGAAGTGCTGATCAGCCAGTAAAACATTAAACTACTGTACAGTACAGATATTAAAAAATGGAAGCGGAAGCACCGGAAGGTACTTCCGCTTTTGTTTTGAATGCATCCTGTATCTCCCTGTTGCTCCGGGACCGCATCCTGCCCGGATTTCAGAACTGCGGGTTTTATCCATAAAAACTCAGGTTCCGGCGATTTTTCCCACTGTTTTTTTGGCTCCCGCGCAGCTATCTCTGCCAAAAATTGTCTAAATTAGAGGGCAACCAAACGGTTCATATGACCGAAGAAGCCATACTTCAAGGCTGTTTACGTAATAACACGACTGCCCAGCGGGAACTTTACCAACGCTTCAGCCCCCGCATGCTGTCGGTATGTTACAGGTTTGCCCACAACAGGGAAGATGCAGAGGATATGTTGCAGGAAGGTTTTATTAAAGTGTTCTCTCAAATACACACCTTCCAGAACAAAGGCGCTTTTGAAGGATGGATAAGACGAATAATGGTTCATACCTGCATCAACCATCTTAAGAAAAACAAGAAGTTCAACGAAAGCGTGGATATCATCCATGCGAATAGTGTACAGGTGAGGGAAGAATCTGTGCCCTCCATTGTACAGGCGAAGCAGGTTGTGGAATGCATCCGCTTATTACCGATTGGTTACAGAACAGTGCTCAACCTTTATGCCATCGAAGGTTACACGCATAAAGAGATTGCAGACATGCTGGATATTGAGGAAAGTACAAGCCGATCACAATACACGCGCGCCAAACAAATGCTAGAGGACATTCTTGTCAGAAAAAAGATCATTCAAAAACCGAAAGAAAAAGTCAACTGGCTGGGGATCGCAAGCGGCCACTAAGATCTTCAGTGTATAAAATGCTTTATCCAAACCTTTGAAAAATTAAAAAAACCCGTACAAACACAAAAGCATTATGGAGCGCGGTTTTTACAATGATGACTTTGAGCAACTGATCAGGCAAAAAGCTGACCAATACAAAATGTTTCCTTCCGAAAATGCATGGAAAGGAATTCATCGCTCATTGCATACGCGCAGAAAATGGTATGGTCTTGGTTTATTGCTTTTCCTTGGCGGCATCAGTTACCTCGCATCATTGCAACTGATGGCACCTTCCACTCCTGCAAAAAAGATCCATATACATTCACCTGCTTCCAGCACAACCGATCAATCCGGCAATTCATCTTCCAATACAATTTCTATCAATGGGCCTGTTGCAGTAGCTTCCAATTCTTCCAGCTCCGGTCAGAGCGGATCCGGTTTCACCGTATTCTCCCCGGCGCCATTCAGGGGCACTGACAACGATGATGAAGAAACTCCTGTTACCTATCCATCCGAATCAGATCTTCCCCATACCATAGTGATCACAGAATTGCCTGAACAAACTATCGTGGATGAGATCTTCCTGGAAAAGCCAAGAAAAACAAGCAATGCCGTAACTGCATTCCCTGTTTTCCCTGGCCAGCCTGAAGAAACACCTGTAGCCGGACTTGCACTGGTAACCGATGTTTCCGATACGAAGATCAACAGCCATGAGATCAAAATTCCAGCTGCTTCCAAAACAACGGCCAGTACTCAAAAATCCGGCAAGGAAGAAGATGAAAAAAGGATCAACTGGCTCCAGGAATACGCAGTGTATGAGCTAACGCCCCCGCCTATGCGCAGATGGGCCTGGCAGCTGGCATTCTCTCCTACCATGAACTACCGCAAACTCACCAGCAATACCAGCGTGTATGATCAGATCAATATCAAAGGACTGCCCGCAGGCGCCATTGAGGGCAAACCCGAAACCCTTGTAAGCCATCAACCCGCCTTGGGCTTCGGACTGGGATCTTACATGGTATACTCCATCAACAAGAATTTCAGGGTTACTGCCGGTCTGCAACTGAATTATTCCCGCTACGCTATCAAAGCATACACCGCACCAGTTCCGGAAAGAGGAAAAATTGCACTGGATGTATCGGGCAGACAACCCGACAGTCTCGTAAGCTATACACGCCTGCGCAATTTCAGCGGAGACAAGGCCGAGGATATCCAGAACCAGTACTTCCAGTTCTCTGCACCAATCGGAATGGAAGTGAGCCTGCTGGGTAATGAAAAACTGCAGGTCAATATCGCAGGAACCATTCAACCTACTTATCTTCTTAATCGCAACTCATACCTCATCACAACAGATTTCAAGAACTATATGAGAGCGCCCAGCCTCGTACGCCGCTGGAATGTGAATGCAGGCGCCGAGATCTTCGTGAGCTACAAAACAGGAAGCCTCAAATGGCAGGTTGGTCCGCAATTCCGTTACCAGTTGCTGAGCAGCTACGTAAAGGAATACCCTATCCGCGAATACCTGATGGAATACGGCGTGAAGATCGGAGTTACAAAAACCATTCGCTAGCCTGTTGCTTCCACAATGGCAATTACTTATTTTTACCGGATGAAACTGAACCTGATAATCCTGGCCATCTGCTCCTGCGTGGCTATCTGGTCCTGCAAAGAAAAACCTGCACAAACGCCGGCTGAAACAACAGCCGCCGATTCTTCTGCCACTCCCAATAAAGAAATTTCCTATCTCCCTGTTGGAGACCTGATTCGCGAAGACATTCGCCGCGTGGATTCATTTGCAGCAGGCATTCTTTATAAGAAAGAAAGTACAAAGATTGATTCCTCCTATATCAACCTGGAAACTTTTAAAAAGATGACGGCACAGTTCCTGCTTCCTGAACTTGATTCCAGCAGGTTCCAGGAACTCTTCGGACATGAGTCCTTCATGGACGAAACCACTGAAATGATCAATTTCATCTATCCCGCAAAAGATACAGGCACTTCCCTCCGCAAAGTTGTGGTGTACATCAGGCCATCGCTGAACGTAGACAAAGTGAACAGGATCTATATGGAAAAAGAGTTCAGGGATGGAAATGACTTCGTACAACAAAAGCTGACCTGGGTAATAGAGAAATACTTTTATATCCTCACTATCAGGCATCCACAAAAAGGAGAACCCGTTACCAGCATAGAAAAAGTGATCTGGGACCCGCAAAGCTACGCCTACTAGTAATTCCGGGCATTCCGTACCTTCGTAGGAACAGACTATGACGGCACAGGAATTTCAGCAGCAGTCCCATAAGATCCCCACCGATCCGGGCATATACAAATACTATGATACACAGGATAATCTCCTGTATGTAGGCAAGGCCAAGAGCCTGCGCAAAAGGGTGAGCTCTTATTTCAGCAAGACCTTCACTTCCTACAAAACGCATGAACTGGTGCAGCGCATCGCGCGCATCGAGTTCACCATCGTGGATTCCGAACAGGATGCCTTCCTGCTGGAGAATTCGCTGATCAAACAATTCCAGCCACGCTACAATATCAACCTGAAAGATGATAAGACCTATCCTTATATCGTTCTGAAAAAAGAACCATTCCCCCGCGTATTCCTTACCCGCCGGAAGATCAACGACGGATCCGAATACCTGGGACCATTCACTTCTGTTGCGCGTGTTCGCGAGCTCATCGATTTCATCAGGTCGAATATCCCTCTCCGGACCTGTAAGCTCAATCTAACTGAAACCAACATACGAAAACATAAATTCAAGGTCTGCCTGGAATATCATCTCGGTAATTGTAAAGGTCCCTGCGAAGGATTCCAATCCGAAGAGGATTACCAGGATGGATTGAACCAGGTAAAGAATGTACTGAAAGGGAATCTTAACCCCGTGATCCAGCATTTCAAACAGGAAATGCGCGCAGCGGCTGAACAACTGGCATTTGAGAAAGCCGCAATCCTGCACAAGAAGATAGAGCACCTGGAACAATACCAGGCAAAATCGATCATTGTTTCCAACCGGATGATGACGGCAGATGTGTTCTCAATCCTGCGGGATAACGACCTGGCCTATGTGAACTATCTCATGATGGAGAATGGCTCCATCGTTCAAACCCATACGGTACAACTGGAGACCCACCTGGATGAAACGGATGAAGAAGTACTGGCTTTCGGTATCGCACAGCTGCGTTCCACTTTCAACAGTCCCGCCGCAGAGATCATCCTCCCCTTCCCCATCAACTATGAAGAACCTGGCGTGGTGCTCACCATTCCCAAAGGCGGCGACAAAAAGAAACTCCTGGAGCTCTCAGAAAAGAACGTGAATTATTTCCGCGAAGAACTGTTCAAGAAAAAAATACTGCAACTGGAAGGCAAGGATGATATGGAGCGAAAGAAAGTGCTGTACCAATTACAGGATGATCTGCAATTACCGGAAGTTCCGGTGCATATCGAATGTTTCGATAACTCCAACTTCCATGGAAGTTATCCCGTTTCGGCGATGGTCTGTTTCAGGGACGGTGTGCCCAGCAAAAAAGATTATCGTCATTACAATGTGAAAACTGTGCAGGGCATCAATGACTTTGCCACGATGAAGGAAGTGGTTGGAAGGCGTTACAAACGCCTGATGGATGAAGGCGCTTCCCTGCCTCAACTGGTGATCATCGATGGCGGCAAAGGGCAGCTGGGCTATGCGCTGGAAGCCATAGAAGAGCTCGGGCTACAGGGCAGGATGACACTTGTAGGCCTTGCCAAGAATGAAGAGGAATTATTCTTTGCTGGTGATCAGCAAAGCCTGAAGCTTCCCTACAACAGCGAAAGCCTGAAACTGATCAGGCGTATCCGCGATGAAGTGCATCGCTTCGGTATCACATTTCACCGGAAGAAAAGAAGTCAGGGCACATTCAAGAATGAGCTGGAACAGATCAAAGGGATCGGAAAGAATACAGCCGATCAGTTGCTGAAAGAATTCAGAAGTGTGAAGCGAATAAGGGAAGCCGGGGAGGAAGCGATTGCCAGGCTGATCGGATCATCAAAAGCAAAGATCATTGCAGCCCATTTCAAAGCTGCAGACAATAATGGCAAAGCAGATTCCAACGATGGTGTCAACGGTGAAAACAATGCCCCTGCAGCTCCGCAGGAAGGCCATGCAGATAGCTCAACAGGTCCAAACGAAAGCACTGTCTGATATCAGGAACGCACTAATTATTTCGGGGGTAAGTAAACTGTAATTGGTCGGTAGATAACGATCTTTTGAGAGAGAGATATGTCCTAAAAAAATAAGGGGCCCGGATAGACATCCAGCCCCGTTTTTAAAATCCAATATCCTATGAAAAACCAGTGTAAAAATAGTGAATAGGCATCATAAAACAATAACGGAAATGGGTATTTTCCAAAAATCTTACGGTGTGTTGAACCAAATCCGCCCTCAGACTGAAGCATTTATAAACTAACACATAAAAAAAACGGCATCGTAAAAATACGATGCCGTTTTTTTATATCAGATAACTTTCTGTCTTAATATGACCAGAGATCCTGTTCGTAGTTGAAAATCTTCTCTTTTACATTTTCTCCTTCGAGTAATGCAAGGATAGGATCCTTTACATAAGATTTGATGAACAGATCGTTCGGGTTGTTGATGGTTGACTTGATAATTCTGCTGGAGAACATACGGCTCTCGAATAGTTCTTCCCAACTAACCTTTCCACCAAAGTTGCGGCCATTGTATACTTCATACTTGGCGAAAGTGGTGCGAAGATCAGGATAGTACACCCAGAACAGCGGTGTTACGTCGCGGAAGGAACCATCTTCGTTGTAGATGGATTTCAGCGGAGCGATACCGAGAATACGGGTGAACAAGCGGGAAGATTCTTTATCGAAGATCACATCTTCTTTGATCCAGTAGCGTTCAACAGATTTATCAGGATCGAATTCATCGATGATGGTTGTATCCTTCATGAGGCCTTTGGAACCATCTGAATCATTCACCAGGTCAGGGATCTGGATCACTCTTGGCACGCCTACGAGCGCTGTTGCGATCTCTTTGAATGTGATGGGAGTGGTGAACCTGTCGTCAAGAGGAGCGAAAGCAGTGATGCTATCGTTCTTGATGGCATTGAGCAGGATCATGATAAAGCGTTGGTTACCGAGATCGCCATCAGCTTTGTAAACGAAGGGAAGGTTCATTTTTTCGTGTACATCGATTTCTCTCCATACACGTTGAACATAAACCGCATCATCTTCACGGATATGCTCATACGCCAATGGGGTACGCTCTTTTACGAGGTTGCGTTCAATGGCATTGTCATTGCGCAAAGAAGGCTTCAGTGGCGGTATGTTGAGGTCTGCTTCCGGGGGTGCGGCCACAACGGGCTTCACGGTATCGGGAGCCGGTGCGATAGCAGCGGGATTGGCAGCAGCCTGTGTTCTGTTGCTGTTCGTTTTCTTTGCGGTGGTAGTGCGGGTAGACTTCTCGCGAACAGGCTTTTTGGCCTGCGCATCCACCTCTGTGGAAACAAACGCTAACACTGCGAGCAGCATTCCGAGTTTGATAAGACGGTTCTTCATTGTTCCCTTTGTTTAAAAGAAGTTTATGTTATTTCAGCTTGAAGGTCATGGATCCAATGTCGCGTTGTTTTCCGTCAGGACCAATTACCGTGATATTATCGAAGAATACCACAGAGCCGGGGCCTGTGCGGCTTACCAGTTGAGCAGCCTGACCGCTCCAACGGTTACCGTTGTTGGTAGCTTCAGCATAAACCTGGATGGGTCCACCCTGAGCACCGAACCTATAGCTGACAACTTTATATGGCGCTTCAAAATCTGAGTCTTCCAGTTTGGCGATGATACCACCAATGGCTTTGAATTCAGCAGCTCCGATATTACCGCTTTTCTTGGTGCCGAGGAAGGCAGCAGGATTGGGCAGGTATTTTACGCGCATGGGGAACTTGTAGCTTTTGCCATCGGCATTCACTACGATATCTGCCATACCCGGAGTTCTGGGGCGTGCAACGTAGTTGTCGCCTCCTGATTTGTTGATCTCGCCATTGCTGAAGCTTACGCGCACTTTTTCTGCGCCTACGCTACCGCCGGAGATGGTCATCGGGTTGTCTACACCGATATACAGTACGTTCATCTTCTGAAGGAACACAGAGGCTCCTGAAGGTGTACCGATCGTGTATTCAACAATTTCGTTCTTTTCCTTCACTTCACCGTCAGGTGTAGTGTACCGGATCTTTACATTGATCTTCTGTGTACCTGCTCCTGAAGCAGTGGTCTTGTAGATCGCTTTACCACGCTCGAGCTGCATTGGCTTACCACCGATGAAGATCTCAGGCTTGGCGGCTTCGCTGAAAGCGCCGATACCAGCCGTGATCTCGATGGGGTCACCAGGCATCGCATAAGTTCTGTTGGCCTGTGCGATCGCTTCAAACTGATCGTATACAAGTTTCACCGCACCGATCTGCTGGTGGCAGAAATCGATCACCTGGGCTTCAGAGTTCCTTACGTCGTTCTGAAGTTTGTTCAGGATGGTCATGGCAGCGATGGCTGGCGTCATATGGAAATTGCTCATGGTCCAGCCATTGGCATTGTTCTCATATTTATTACCGCTGGTAGATTTCGGAACCGTGAGATCTATTGGCAGCGATTTCTGGAAATCAGCTACAGCCTTTGTTACAGCAGCTTTGGTAGCAGGATTTTCAGCGAAAGCAGGATCATTAGGGTCCAGCACACCGATCAGTTTCTTTTTGAAGTCATCGATCTTTTTATACAACTCTTCGCCTTTGCCTTCTTTTTCAAGGAGGCGGGTAGAGGCATCGAGTTTGTCGGCATTCATTTTTTGTTCGCCGTTCTCTTCGTGAGAACCTGCGTATTCAGCAAGCTGATTTTTCAAATTTTGAATTTCAGTATACATCGAAGCAGCAAGTGCTTTTGCAGCTTCTGCTTTGGGAGCCCAGATGGCAGCTTTGGCTGCAGTCTGGCCATCCTTCTTCTTCTCTTCCAGTGACTGGTATGTCAAAGCGTTCTTGTCGCTGATGATCTGGTTCGAAGTAGTGATACTGTTATTTACGGTTTCGAAGGCATTGATGATTTCTGATGATACGTTGAGTGCCAGCAATGCTGTCAACACCAGGTACATCATATTGATCATCTTCTGCCGGGGCTCTTTTGGTAAAGCCATGGATCTGGGTTTTTCAGTTTAAACAATTCAAAGTCTAATGCGTACGATTGGGTACAGGATTATTGGACCGCCTGTGTGATTAGCGACCTTGCATAGCGCTGAGCATGTTTCCGTAAACGGTGTTCAGGCTGCTGAGGTTACCCGCCAGTTTGGCGATTTGCTCATGGGCTTTCTTCGCATCTTCAACGCTGTTCTGCATGGTTTGAGAAGCAGCGGCGAGGTTGCCGTAAAAACCTTTCATGGCTTTCAGGTGGTTGTTGGTGTCCTGTAATTCCAGTTCGTAGATCGCATTGAGAGAACCGAGGTTCTTGGTCAATACAGAAACCTGCTCATGGAATTGTTTAGTGCTGTCTGCTGCAGAATTGAAAGTAGTGATGGTAGCAGTAGCGCCCTGGTAGGCAGTTGTCATCTGTCCCAATGCATTGGCTGCTTCTTTTGTTTTAGCAGAGTAGTCATTGGTAGATTTTACTACATCAGATACATCAGCAATATTGCTAACAGATGTGCCCAGTTTTTTGAATCCGTCGCTCAGGCTTTTCAGGCTGGCTGGGGTGATGTCGGCATCCTGCATCATTTTGTTCATGTTGTCCAGAGCAGGGTTACCGGAAGAAGCGCCACCGGCCAGTTTAGGCAAAGCCTCAGCTATAGCGTGCATTTCAGATCCGGGAGGAGGTAAGAATGCGTATACAACAAAAATAACTGCTTCTGTGATCAGACCTGCTGTAAGGAAGAAGTCTGCCAGAGGTTGGTGCGTAATCTTCTGCCAGGCGCCAAAGATTACGATAGCAGCGCCCATACAAACGATTATGTTTACAATTCTTTCTGTTGATTTAGAAACTCCAGCCATAGATTAATTTTTAAATGGTTAGAAAACGGGTTTTCAGGGTTTGGAAATTAAATGTTTAATGCCATTACAATAAGATACTGGTTTGCTTCTCCTCGTAAATCAAAGCAATTAACGATTCAATACAGTCACAAATTTTCTTCTTGGCAGAATTTTAACGTTTCTTCTGCGAAGCTGGTAAATCAATCACGCAACGGAAGCCAATATAAGCTTTAGCAGTATCCATGTACTCATAGTTCCTGGCGCTTGTCTGGAGGAAGTAACCTACATCTTTCCAGCTGCCGCCACGGATCACCTTACGCTTCATTCTGGGAGGGTCAGAATCCTGCGCATTGAAGCGGATATCAGGATTCATGTCATGTTGGAAATTATATGCACCCTCGTAATACAGGGAAGAAGTCCATTCGGCTACGTTACCTGACATGCAGTACAGACCGAAATCGTTAGGCCAGTAAGCATCGGCACGCGCTGTGTAGAAAGCTCCATCCTCAGGATAGTTACCACGGCCGGGTTTGAAGTTGGCCAGGAGACAACCCTGTTTGTTACGGAGGTAATAGTTACCCCAGGGGAACATTGATTGTGAGCGACCGCCACGGGCTGCATATTCCCACTCTGCTTCTGTAGGCAGACGGAAGTCAGACTCTGTAGCTCTCTTCTTGGACTCCAGGAAGGAGTTCAGATAATGCGTTCTCCATTCGCAGAAAGCAGTGGCCTGGTTCCAGTTCACACCTACCACAGGATAATTACCGAAGGCAGGGTGTGAGAAGTAACGTTTGGTCATCGGCTCATTGTAGGAGTAGCTGAAGTCGCGGATCCAGATCAATGTATCGGGATAAACCTTGATATCTTTCTTTACGATGAATTTGCTGCGGGGAACACCTTTGTTCTCACGTTTGGCTGCTTCCTTCAGATCGAAGGTTTCAGAATGATAAACGATCTTATCCGGATCGATCTCTTTCTTTCCGAAGATCCTGTTCTCAGGAGTAAGGATCATCTGGTCGATCTTCTCGATAGTAGCTTTATCATTATACTTGATGGTGGAAGCTTTTTTCCAGTCAACCACAAAAACACCATCCACTTCCTTACCGTATTGCAGTCTTACGGCAGCAGTAGAGTCGCGTACCCAGTTCACGAACTGACGGTACTCGTTGTTGGTGATCTCGGTGGCATCCATCCAGAAGCCACTGATTGAAACCTGCTTATTTCTAGAAGTGTAGTTGAAGTTGATGTCCTCATCAGAGGGACCCATATGGAAGGTTCCAGGTGGGATATAAACCATTCCGAGCGGCTTAGTCAGGTTGTTGGCATTAGCCGGAGCAACACCATGAAGCTGGCCGTCATTGGGCAGTCCTTTTGACTTTCCGCTCTTGCCGCAACCGGTGGCAATGACCATCACCCCCAGGGCTGTCAAAACGGATAGGTTTTTCATTTTCATCATATTAAAGGGTATTGGGCAAAAATAATGTTTTACCGACTTCATCGCAAGTTTAGAATTTATTTTTTAAAACTGCAAACACCATCAGAGCTTAGGTTTAAACGGCCCCGGACACGTTATTATTGTATCAACAACAGATTTAAGTTTTACACATGATCAAGCTGCTTAATCAATGCATTAAGCTGTGTAACAGGTGCATTGCAAGCATAATTTTTACATAGGAAGATCAGGGTTTCTGGGTAATCAGGTTTGCCGGACAATAGGGGGAATTGTTCATCAGCCTGGTGTGAGGACTGAAAGATACGGAAGGGGATAAAGGTTTTCAAAAATTCCTCACGAAGCGTAGCAAAATTCCCGCCAACAATCACTATCTCAGGAATTCCGTACGAGAATGCCTGAATCAGGGTTGCCCAAACTCCAAACGATGTTGGATACCGCGTTACTGCCTGTAGCAATCCCGCGCACATCGCAGCTGCCCGCTCTTTCCATGTTCCTTCATCGAAAACCATTCCGAGGTAATAAAGGTTGGATGCCATTACTGCATTGCCGGAAGGAACCGCACCATCATAGACTTCCTTCTTACGTACGATAATATCTGCCTGACCGCTGGGTGTATAAAAGAAAAATCCTGTTTCTTCTTCACTGAACTTGTCCAGTACATGTTCCAGCAATTTCTTTGCCTCTTCCAGATACGCTTTGTTACCGGTCACTTCCTGCAACTGGATGAGCGCTTCCATCAGGCATGCATAGTCGTCGAGGAAGGCAGGATACTTCGCAACTCCTTCCTTATACGTATGATGAAAACTACCATCCAATGCCCGGAATACTTTAAGCAGGAAACCCATATTCGCTTCTGCGGTCTGCAGGTATTCTTTATTTCCCAATATAGCATATGCCTTACTGAAAGCGATATTCATCATCGCGTTCCAGCCTAAGATCTGTTTATCGTCCAATGCGGGCCGGACACGGGTTTCGCGATGTTTCAACAATTTTGCCGACGCTTTTTCCATTCTTTGCCAAAGCTCATCTTCTGTGATCTCCCAGGCATCGGCAATATCGGCCGGGCTTTCTTTGATGCGCAAAATATTTGTATGCTCCCAATTTCCGTGAGGCGTTACATCATATACTTCGTTGAAAAGTTCCGCATCTTCTCCCAGGAGCAGATCGGTTTCTTCCTTACTCCACACATAGAACTTTCCCTCCACGCCTTCGCTGTCTGCATCCAGGGCCGCATAAAATCCGTTTTCAGGCGATAACCACTCCCTGGCAACAAAAGCTAACGTTTGTTCGATAACGCGCTTATAACGGGCCTTTCCGGTGATCTGGTAAGCTTCGCAGAGAGTGATCACCAGGAGGGCATTATCGTATAACATTTTTTCGAAGTGGGGCGCCAGCCATTCGGCATCGGTAGAGTACCGTGCAAATCCTCCGCCAAGCTGGTCGTATATTCCGCCATCGATCATTTTATCCAGACTGAGCGTGGCCTGTTGAAGGGCCTCAGCATTTCTGGTCCGGTGATGATAGTGGAGCAGGAACCGGATAGTGAAGGTCTGCGGAAATTTCGGAGCCTTGCCAAATCCGCCGTCTGCACGGTCGGCCTGCTTCATGATATTCGTAAACATCTCATTCACTTTCTCTTTCGCGAAAAGAGAATCGGGAGCGATGTCCACGGCCTGGTTGGTCAATCCGAAACCATTGGAGGAAATAAGATGTTGAGTGAGTTGTTCCGCCTGTGCATCGATATCTGCACGCTTCTCGCGGAAGGCGTTGGACACGCCGTTAAGCACTTCGGTCCAGGAAGGTCTGTTGTATACCTGTTTGGGCGGATAATAAGTACCGCCGTAAAATGGTTTGGCATCAGGCGTCAAAAAAACATTCAGCGGCCAGCCTCCGGAGCCGGTCATGGCCTGCACGGCATCCATGTAGATATGATCCAGGTCCGGCCTTTCTTCACGGTCTATCTTGATGTTGACGAAATGCTCGTTCATGAGCGCTGCTGTGGTTTCATCTTCAAAGCTCTCGTGCTCCATCACATGGCACCAGTGACAGGCTGCGTAGCCGATACTGACCAGGATGGGTTTGTCTTCTCTTTTTGCTTTTTCCAATGCTTCGGTTCCCCATGGGAACCAGTCCACCGGATTATGGGCATGTTGCAATAAATACGGGCTGCTCTCTTTTGCCAGGCGATTGGTGAATGTGGCCATACGTAAGCTTGAATCTTTTAAAGCTACAAAAAAATGAGCATTGGACATTCCGGTGAATGTGCAATGCTCATGCAATATTTCTGCCAGTGGATGGATCTATTTTTTCTTTAACGCAGAGCTGAGGTATGCTTCCAGCGCGGCAACCATGGAAGGAGCCTGTGGTTGCGGGGCCTTGATCTCTACGCCCAGTCCTGCATCTTCCGCTGCCCGGGAAGTGTTGCTTCCGAAGGCGCCGATGCGGGTACCGTTCTGTTCAAACTTGGGGAAATTATCGAACAAACTTTTCACTCCGCTGGGAGTGAAGAAGCAGATGATATCGTAATTGTTCTTGCTGAAGAGTTCTTTCACATCATTGCTGATAGTGCGGTACATGAAGGGGTTCGCAAATTCACATCGATTGTTCTTCAGCCAGTTCACGATCTCATTGTCCTGCTGGTTCTCAGACACAGGGTAAATGAATTTCTCATTTTCCTTGTGCTTGTTGATCACGTCGAACATGCTCTTGTTGGTGCCATCGGCGCCGTAGAACACTTTACGTTTTCTGTAGAGAATGAATTTCTGCAGGTACAATGCCACAGCTTCAGTAATGCAGAAGTACTTCGTATCCTGGGATACGTTCACTTTCATTTCTTCGCAAATTCTGAAAAAGTGATCGATTGCGTTTCGGCTGGTGAAGATAACAGCAGAGAAATTGGAGATTTCAACTTTCTGTTTCCGAAAATCTTTTGCAGGAACGCCCTCCAGCCTGATAAAAGGATGAAAGTCCAATAAAATGCTGTATTTCTTCGCTAGCTCGAAATACGGCGATTTATCGGTTTCAGGTCTGGGTTGAGTGATTAGTATTTTCCTAATCGTGTTGTCACCAACGTTTTTAGCCCCGTTCTTAACCATATTTGTTACGTATGGATTTGCAAAATTAATAACTTCTTTCCACAAAAACCAATAACACCTTGTAAATCAGCAAAAGGGGTGCTATTTCGAAGGCGCAAAGGTATAGAAAAAAATGGAAACGAGTTACTTTAATTTCGTTCCTGATCGGCTTGTAGCTGATAATGAACCTGTAACCAAAGAAAAGAGCCAGCATAATATAGCTGAGTGTGAGCACTACAGGGAACATTGCAGGGTATGGAAAAGCCATCAGCACCAGTACCGGCAGCAGCAAAATACCGATGATCTTGTTCACCAGGAACACGATGAAAATATATGTATCGGTAGCTGCGCTGATATTGAAGATCCAGCCGGCGAGCTTGAGCAGGATGAACTTGCCCAAATACACTGCCACCAACAATCCTGCGCCATATGCAAGCAACAGCCAGTCATTGTCTGTAATCTTCACTCCATAGTATCTTCCAACAAACACCATGTACATACCGCCACTCACAAGGAAGAGAAGGTTCAGGAAAAGTGAAGCCAGTGGTGTTTGCAACATCTGATCCCGGATCTGCTGCTGACGCATGGTCACACGGAAGAAGAGGGTCATGATATTGTCCACGTATTTCCGGAAGAAAACTTTAACCAAAGCATAATACAGCAACAGACCTGCGATGAAGTAAAAAAGCGAATCCTTGTCTTCCCTTTTCTTTTCCAATTCCGGCATTGCAATGGCCCTGCCAAAGAAATTGAAATAAGGATGAGCCCGCAACGCATCCTGGAACCGGCTGATCCTTGCCAGTTGCTGAGGGCTGGCTTTGATCACCACGGCGGGAACCGTATCTTTTTTGATCTGAGAAGAGTCTGTCCTGGCAATCTGTCTCTTTGAAGTATCTGTAACAACGGAAGCCTGCTTCCTCTTACTGGTATCGGTGATGGTAGTACGACGAAGCGAATCGGAGGCTTTCCTCGCAGGTGCAACCGCCTTGCGGCCCGTATCCATCCTTACCGCACGGGCAGGTTTGTTTACGTCAGTGTCTTTGGAAGGTACTACTGTATCGCCTTTTGACTGAGCAAATGACAGTACGGCGATCAATAAAATTCCGGATAGAAGTACTAAACTTTTTTTCACTAATGGTTGTTGCGTGTGCAAAAATAAAAGAAACGATCCACTAAAAATAATTCACATATCCCAAATGTATCTTGGCCTGTCTCATGTTGAATTTCGTATCATCCCGCTTTCCTACTGCATAGGAAATATTGAAAATGCCTGCTTTCGTTTCGAATGCCATGCCAATGCCGGTTCCCAAAAATGTATTGTTGACCTTGATGTTCCTGCTGTCTGACCTGGCCCATCCAAAATCAATAAACGCAAAAAGAAAAGAATTCTGTCCCAACAGATACCGGTATTCTGAGGTTCCTACCGCATATGATGATGCGTAAATGCTTTCTTCATCAAAACCACGCAACAATTTATAGCCACCGATCTGGAACAGCTCATTCCGGAAGATATCCGGGCTCTGGAACCAGCCACCGTTGAAGGCCATTTTCAGCGTGCTCACTCTCGTAAGCTTGAAATATTGCGAGGCCACAGCTTTCACGCGGAACTGGTATGAGTTCAACTGGAATGTATCGTAGAGGGAATTGTAATCGAATTCAGGATTACCCTGGTCTTTCAGTTTTACGATCACGTTGTTCTTACGGATCTTCTTGGTACCCGCGGAAGCGCTGATGAAGAGATCGGTCCCTTTTCGCGGATTGAAACGGTAATCGGTATTGTACCATTCATAGTTCACGCCAAGGTTAACGGCACTTACATCGGCTTCAGGTGGTAATCTTTTTTCACTCTTCACCACATTGGTGTCTACAGTCAACAGGTTGCTGCGCGTATTCTGGATGAACACAGATCCTGTATTACCGGTAGATACTGCATATTGCGCCCCCACAAGAAAACTGATATTGATGAAAGATGAATCTTTTTTGAAGAGATCGAAAGCCGCATTCATACCAAATGGAGAATTGAAAAGATAGGGCTGTTGAAAGGCGAGGTTGAGCCTGGGCGATTTCGGTTGTATCTGTTGCCAGTTAAGGCCGATAAGCTCCCCTCCTCCCAATGCATTTTTAAGATTCACGGTAGCTTCCCCGGTCACCAGTAACTTGCTGCTTTGTGCCGTGCCGCTATTATTGTTATCAGGAAGAAGACCGATCAGCACGTTCACCTGGCTGCTCTTTCTCGGTTTCAGGTATACGTTGAGGATAGAACCTTCGCCCATCAGGGTGAGGTCCCATGGACGCTCCTCTTCCACAAATGGCAGTTCCCGCAATCGCTGACTGATCAGCTGCAGTTTCTTTTTCTGGTACAGGCTGCCATTCATGATACCCAGATAATGCTGGAGGTAATTGGCGGAAAGATTGGCCTTGCCATTGTTGCGGATGCTGTCGATCTTGTACATGGGACCTTTCTCCACGCGCAGCCTGGCAGAGAATTCCTCTCCCTGTAAACCGATACTGTCAAGCAGTACTTTCGCAAATGGATAGCCGCTGTTCTCCAGGTGATCGAGGATTTTGTCCTGCAGCTCCTGCACTTTCAGCATATCTATCCGTTTGTACTCATAATCCTTCCTGTTCCATGCCACGGCATCGAGGATGCGTTTATCGATGGAGTCTGTATTAAGATAAGCCCAGCGGAGCGCAGCTCCTACATAGAGTTCGATGGTTGCTTCGGTTGAGTCATAACGTTCACTATCAACCGAAACAACAGGAAATCCTCTCTGTTGCAGGATGGTGGGGATCTTTCGCACGTACTCTTCGCAGTTATGCCGGTCTTTGAAATTGCTTTGCAGTCTCAGGCTGTCTTTGATAAAGGTTGAGTCCCGGTCTACAGGAATGATATGCAGCGCATATTGTGCGCCTGCGGCCATGGGCCAGGCGAAAAGCAGGAACAATATCGTTTGTAAACGGAGTTTTTTCACTTAATGCTTTGTCAGCTACCTTTGAACTGTAATATTCGCTAAAATATCCGTAACAACATGGCAGGCATCTACATACATATTCCTTTTTGCAGGCAGGCCTGTCATTATTGCAACTTCCATTTTTCCACCAGCAGGGGATTGGAAAACGAATTCCTGAACAGTTTATTGGCTGAGATCCCGCTACAGCAGGGATTTCTGGCGGGTGAAACGGTGGAAACGGTCTACTTCGGTGGTGGTACTCCTTCCTTGTTGGATGCAGAAAGCCTCAACATGATCCTTAGGGCGCTGCGCGAAAATTTTTCCATCCATCCCAACGCTGAATTTACGCTGGAAGCCAATCCGGATGATATCAACCGCGTCAGCCTTCAATCCTGGAAAGATGCCGGCATCAACCGCCTGAGCATCGGCATCCAGAGTTTTTATGAAGAAGATCTTCGATGGATGAACCGTGCACATACCGCAACGCAGGCGATCGATAATCTCAAGCTGGCATTGGAATTCTTTCCCAATATCACCATCGATCTCATCTATGGCAGCCCCGGCCTTACGGATGAAAAATGGGCTTCCAATGTACAAAGGGTGATCGAAATGGGCATCCCGCATATCTCCTGTTATGCACTCACAGTGGAACCGAAGACTGCTCTGGAAAGCATGATCCGCACACACAAACGCGAACCGGTGGTTCCTGAAGACCAGGCCCGGCAATTCATTCAGCTGATGGAATGGTTGAAGGCTGCCGGTTATGATCATTACGAAATTTCCAATTTCGCCCTGCCTGGCAAGCGCAGCAAACACAACAGCGCGTACTGGGAAGGCAAAAAATATCTCGGGCTCGGGCCTTCGGCACATTCCTATGATGGCGCCAACCGGCAATGGAATATCGCCAACAATGCCCTTTATATCCAGGCATTGAAAAATGGAACTGTTCCATTCGAACAGGAAACGCTCACGCCAGTGCAAAGATTGAATGAATATATCATGACCTCCCTCCGAACTATGGAAGGAATGAGCCTTGAAATTGTAAAAAGACTGAGTGATGCCAGCACAGCTTCACAGCTACGTAAATTCAGTGAAAGATTGATCCGCGAAGGATTGATGAATGAAGTTGATGATCATCTGATCTTAACCCAACAGGGCAAACTCTTTGCGGATGGCATTGCTGCCGATCTGTTCAGGGACGAACCGGAGTAGCAGAGTGTTGCCAGTGACTCGCAGGGATGCGGGCAACCAGGAACACCAAAAACAAAAACGGCCCACAAACCTGTGGACCGCTTTCTATAAATTAACACAAACATTCCTTAGTGATGCTGATGCCTTCTTCTCAGGTGTTTCACCAGTTCAGCAATACTGAGTATCCCGACCATGATCAGGATGCCTGCAACACCGAATGATTGAAAAGATAATGGCATAATACCCTTTTTACAAATTAGACGAGTTCTTGTTCAATTTGTTTGTATCCAACCGAAGGTTTAACATTTTCCCAAAGGATCCTGTAAATCGATTCTGCAATCGGCATCTCTGCACCTACAGTTTTGTTGATCAGGTGAATGGATTTGGCAGCATTGTAACCCTCCGCCACCATGTTCATTTCAAGTTGTGCTGAACGAACAGAATATCCTTTCCCGATCATATTACCAAAGGTACGATTCCTGCTGAACAATGAGTAGCAGGTTACCAGCAGATCGCCGAGATATACAGAAGCGGCGTAGTTGGGTGTTTTACGGTGCGTAACCGGGTCCTGGCCTTCGTGTACGCCCACTTCAATTCGCTGGATACCTACTTTTTTGAGGAACACGGCCATTTCATCGGCACAATTCGCGATCAGTACGCTTAAGAAATTATCGCCATATTCAAGTCCGTGCGCAATACCTGCGCCCAGTGCGTAGATATTTTTCAGGATCGCTGCATACTGTACGCCTACCACATCGGTATTCACTACAGTATTCAGATATTCCGTATGGAACCTGGCTGCGATCTTTTCGGTTATCACTGCATCTGTTCCTGAGAAAGTGAGATAGCTCAGTTTTTCAGCCGCCACTTCTTCTGCATGGCAGGGGCCCATGATGGTGTAATAATTTGAAATATCAACGTTGAATTCCTGCGCCAGGTAATCGTTCAACAACAAATTGCTTTGTGGGATGATGCCTTTCACGGCAGAGATCACTTTTTTGCCTTCGAATGCATTCTTAGGCAAAGGCTCCAGTGTATCGATGATATAAGCCGATGGTACGGCAATAACGATGTATTCGTTTTCTGAAACAACTTTGTTTACATCCGTGCTGAGGTCTACCAGGTCTGCATCAAAATAGGCGCTGCTCAGGTAAGACGGATTATGACGGCGGTGTTTGATATGAGTTACGATATGCTCAGAGCGCACCCACCAGCCAATCGGGTTCTTATTGTCTGTAAGTATTTTGGCAAGTGCAGTAGCCCAGCTTCCGCTTCCGATGATTCCCAATCGCATGAATCAATTATTTGCCGCAAATGTAAGTAAATGACTGCTTACTTCTTTGCTTCAAACAACTTATCAGCCGGTACCACTTTTACCTTGGTTCCCGTTTTCAGGATCTTGCTCACCACATTGTATGGTGCTGTAATCACGGAGTCGCCTGCTTTCAGGCCGGAAAGGATCTCGATATGGTTCATGTCCTGGATGCCTGTTGTCACTTTTACTTTCTTTACTGAATTGTCTTTTTGCAGTACGTATACCACTTCATCCAGATCGCTGGTAAGACCGGCTTTCACAGTTTCCTGGAGACCTTCTTCATCTTTCTTGTCTTCTTTTTTATCGTTCGCCACATCATCGCTGCCTTTTTTGCGCGTGGTTACTGCATTGATAGCAGCAGAGATCACATTGTTCTTGGTTGTGGTCTGAATATCGGCGCTGGCGTTCATTCCCGGGCGGAAAGGGAAGCGGGATCCATTGGCGGTGAGGTCGCCATAAGAATCGGCCAGGAGGCGGATATGCACTTTGTAGTTGGTAACGTCGTTGCTGGTAGCGGTGGTGGTGGTTGATGCTGCAGTGGTATTACTGCTGGCGATCTTGGTAACAAGTCCTTTGAATTTTCGGTTGGTGTAGGCATCCACTTCCACGAGGGCGGAGTCTCCGAGTTTCACTTTTGGGATATCGTTCTCACTCACGTCTACCTGTACTTCAATCACGCTCATGTCTGCGATGCGCATCATTTCAGTACCGGCCATCATACCGGCGCCCACTACGCGCTCGCCTCTCTTCACGCTCATAAGAGAAATAACGCCATCACGGGGAGCAACAACCGCAGTACGGCCGAGGTCCTTATCAGCTTTGGCCAGGTTAGCCTGTGCGCCCTGGATGCTGGCTTCTCCCCTCTTCACGTTCTGGAGGGCTGCATTGTAATTCGCCTGTGCGGAACGCAGGCTGTTTTCTGCCTGTTCGAATTCTGAAGCAGAGATCACTTTCTCCGCCACCAGTTGCTTTTGACGGTCGTAAGCGCGCTGAGCCAGTTCCACAGCGGATCTCAGGCCAGGCAATTGTGCGCGTGTATTTTCAACGTTGGCGCGCTCCATATCAACGGAAGCGGCTGCCTGATTGCGTTGTGTAGAATAGATATCTGCGTAAATCCGTGCCAGTACGGCTCCCTTACGAACACTGTCGCCTTCTTCATAGTTCAGTTCCACAATCTCACCGGAAATGTCCGGGCTCACTTTCACTTCAGTTTCGGGATACACTTTTCCACTCGCGTTCACAGATTCGATGATGGTCCTCGCCTCCACTTTTTCTACAGCCACTTTAAGGCCTTCATCTTTTTTGAAAACGCTGCTCAATGCGAGCAATGCAATGATCACGATGATCCCGATAATGATTATCCACAAGGTTTTCTTCTTCATGATTGTAACTGTTTGGTTGGGGGCCGGCGAGCCATTGCTGTTAACCGGCAGTTGCGAATTATAATTTGATGCCCTGGCCTTTATAGAACTCGAGCACTTTCAGTTTGAATACATAATCATACTGAGCAGTGAGCTTGTCTATTTTGGCTTTGAACAGATTATTCTGATTGGTCAGCAGATCGATAGTATTAAGCAATCCGATATTGTACCGTTTGGTGGCGAAGTCGAACGCTTTCTGCGATGTTTCTACTGATTTGTTGCCTGCAATGTATTTCTGGAAAGAAGCAGTGGCTTCAGTATATGCTTTGTATATGTCCTGCTTCAACGTTTGATTGTCCAGCTCCTGTTGCAGTTCGGTATTACGCAGATCCAGCTTTGCCCTGTTGTGCTGTGTGCGCAGCTGGCCCTGGTTAAAGATGGGAATGGCAAGAGACAATCCGATGGACTGCCCAAAGGCCTTGTCCAATTGCTGAAAAAATCCCGGGTTCCTGATCATATTTAACTCTCCTGCAAACGGAGCAAAAACCTTGTAGGTCTGATTGGCGATCTTTACAGAAGCGCTTGAGTCGATACCAGCGTAAGGAATTTTTCCATAAGGTTCCAGGTAATTATTATTATAGGCTGTGCCCATTCTGGCGTAAGCGGAAAGGGCTGGCATCATGGCGCCGCGTGTGGCCGCTACATTTTTGTTGGCTGCCTCCACACGCAACTGATTCACTCTTTGCAGCGGCATGTTTGCCATAGCGAGTTGAAACACTGCTTCAGGCTGAAGTTCTGATAGCGGCTCAACAGGTATCAACTCTACTGGCGGTGCTGCAATATCGAAAGGCTGCGCAGCATCCAGATTCAACAGTGCCTGCATTTGTAACAATGACACAGCAGCGGTTTGCTGTGTGCCCACCAGCGTGGCGCTGTCGCGGGCCAGCTGTGCTTCCAGTTCAGCAGCATTCAGTTCGGGAACAGAACCTGCGATCACCAGTTTCCTTGTGTTCTCCAATTGCGCAAGCGTGAGTTTCACCTGCAGCTCACTGGCGCTCACCTGCTCTTTATTCAGGAGAGCCTGCAGATATGCCGCAGCCACATTGAGAGAGATATCATTCTTTACTTTGTCGATATTCGTTTTGGAGGCTTCCGCTTCCAGCCGGTTAGCTGCAATGGTATTTTTGATGCGGAACCAGTTGAACAAGGTAACAGAACTGGAAAGACTGAAAGAGCCTGCAACGTTGGTTTCGTTCACAGCGCTGAAGTCGGCAGGGTTCTGTGTGCGTCCGTTATTCAAACCAAGGCTACCATCAAAACCAAGAGTAGGAATTTGTTGAAGCCTGGACTGGTTCAGGTTGAGAGCAGCAATGCGTGCCTGCACATCGGCTTGTTTCACTGAAATATTATTGGCCAGTGCATACTCCACGGATCTTTTGAGGTCCCACTTATCCTGGCTGAAAGAAACTGATACGAGGCAAATTTGCAAACAAACAGTCAGAAATAGTTTCCATTTCTTCATAGAACAAATGTAATTGTAATGAGAGGCCGGGGCCTGTTATTTGATAAGCGGTCGGGGAGTTGGTAACTGCCAAATTACAAGCTACGGTTCAAAGTGCGAAAAAAATTACTGTTAAACCATTTTAGCAAAAGCCTGTTCCAGATCGGTCTTCAGGTATTCCGCATCTTCCAGCCCGAAATAAAAACGGAGCATCCGGTGCTCCGGATCGGAAGCATCGAAGGCTTCGGGTTGAAGGGACGCGCAACGCGGGATCACCAGGCTTTCGTGACCTCCCCAGCTCACTGCCATGAGAATATGTCGCAGCGATTCCGAGAAGGTTACAATCTCTTCCATATTTTTTGCGTGCACTACAATGGTCACCAGTCCGCAGGCGCCGCTCATCTGCCTTTGGGCGAGTTCATATTGAGGAAAGGAGGGGTCGAGGGGAAAGATCACCTGTTCCACTTTGGAATGCTGCTTCAGCCAGTCAACCATTATCCGCGTAGTGGTTGAAATCCTGTCGAGCCTTGCTGGCAGCGTGCGTAAGCCTCTCAGTAACAACCAGGCATTGAATGGAGAAATGCCATTACCTGCATTCTGCATAGCATTATTGAATACATGGTTCATCATGGTCTGCGTGCCGGTAAGCACGCCCGCAACCACATCGCTGTGGCCGCCGATATATTTGGTGGCCGACTGCAGGCTCATATCGATCCCATGATCCAGCGGACGCTGGAATAACGGTGTACAATAGCTGTTATCACAAATTGTTATAATACCTTCTGCCCTCGCCAGATCCGCCACTGCGCGGAGGTCCTGCAATACAAAATCCCAGCTGTTCGGTGATTCCAGGTAAATGATCTTTGTAGAAGGAAGGATGGCCCGCTCAAATGCTTCGATCTCCCTGCCATCCACATACGTTGTTGCCACACCGAAACGCGGTAGCACCTCATCGAATAATTTCTTGGCCCAGCCGTAAGGACGGTTCACAGAAACTATATGGTCACCACTCTGCACATTAGCAAAAACCGAAGCGAAGATGGCGGATGACCCACTATTGAACACCAGGCATTCTTCCGCATTGTCCAGCGCCGCCAGTTTCTTCCGCAGGATATTGACGGTAGGGTTCATCCCTTTACTGTAGATCAGGTTATTGAACTCATCTTCAAAAGCCCGTCGCATATCCGCCACCGTTTTGAAAGCGAAATTGCTGGTCTGGTAAATGGGAGGAGCAACAGCATTGAAATATTCTTCCCTGTCTTCTCCCAGTTCATTGAGGATATAAGAAATGTCTGGTGGTAGCATGATGTTTGGTTTGATCAGGCATTTTCCTGTTTGGGCCGTTTGCGCATCAGGAAATACAAGACCATAAAAGTAAGTAATACCCCTATGCCGATGCCTGCTGTTTTCGGTTTGTCAATCGCGATGCTGATACCCACAAAGGTATAAGCAAGAATAAAGATGATGGGCAGTAAGGGGTATAGCTTCATGCTGTAGATGCCGGTACCGTCCAGGTGTTTGGTTCTTTTCCTCAGTTTGAAGATGGCGCCGGCAGACATGGCCATGCCGAAGCAGTCCAGGAAGATGGTAAAGCTGAGAATTTCGTTGAACGTTTTGGCGAAGAAGAGCACCACGATGCAGGTGGCCGCAAACACAGTGAGCGAAGTGAGCAGCACTTCTTTCTTTGCAGTTTGTTTTTTAAAGATGGGTGGGAGCACACCATCATCGCTCATGGCATACATCACGCGTGGATTACTCATCAGCAGCACATTCACGTAAGCGAGTACGGAAAGAAAGAGCAGTCCGGAGAACACTGTTGAGCCTGTAGGACCAAACATCTTCTCTGCCACTACCGATGCAATCTCATTGGTGGTTTTGAGTTGTTCAAAACCGATCAGTTTGTAGTAGCTGAAATTCACTGCCAGGTAAAGGACAATGATGGTAGCGATGCCGATGAAGATCCCTTTCGGCACATTGCGCGACGCGTTCTTCACTTCATGTCCGAAATTAATACTCTGCTGATAACCTCCATAGGTAAACGAAATTGCCACCAGGCACAATCCGAAAGACCGGATGGAATCGCCCCAGGAATGTTCCGCAACAGGAGCTGCTACCGGCGCCGGTTCCACGTAGAGATCGGGAAAGCAGAGCGCAGCGATCAGCAGCAATACCATACTGATCTTGATCAGCATCAGTACATTCTGCGTGCGCGAGCTCATCTTCAATCCCATGAGATTGACGCCATAGAAGATCACGATGGCAATGATGGCGATGATCACTTTGGTGGTGTCCGTAGCAGGCTGATTGAACAGCACGCGGCTGATGTATCCTGATCCGATCAGGGCTACAGCCGACAGTGATGCAGCATTGCTCACCAGGATGATGCAATTGATGGAGAAGGCCAGTGAAGGATGGTACGCATAAGAGAATATCTTATAATAACCACCGGTCACAGGATGCCTTGAACCGATCTCGGCATAGGTAAGGGCTCCGCACAATGCTACCAATCCCCCCACAATCCATCCCGCAAAGAAAATACCTGGTGTGAGTGCATCTTTGGCGGAATCAGTGGCCGCGCGAAAGATGCCCATGCCAATCACCAGGCCGATCACGATCATGGTCAGATCGAATAAACCAAGTTTGGAAGACTTCATGTTTGGAAGATAAAAAATATTTGCCGTTCATTTTAACGTAAATTCGGGTTATCCTTTCCAATATGAAACATGTTGTTACAGCTCTGATCCTCGGGTGCTCCATTTCTTATGTTACAGCACAGACGGGCACCCCGCAAGATTCCGCAAAAACATTACAGGAGGTGGAGGTGCGTGCATACGGACAAAACCGTCAGCTTAAGGAAGCCGGAATGGCCGTGAGTGTGATCACGCCCGCTCAATTGGAGCGTTACAATAACATGAGCATCCTCCCTGCCATCAATGCCACGCCAGGCGTGCGTATGGAGGAAAGATCCCCCGGCAGTTACCGCCTGAATATCCGCGGCAGCAGCCTCCGCTCGCCCTTTGGCGTGCGTAACGTAAAAGTATACTGGAATGGCATTCCATTCACTGATCCTGGCGGAAGTACTTACCTCAACCAATTCAGTTTTTACAATATCAGGCAGGTGGAGATCGTTCGCGGACCGGCCAGCAGCTTGTATGGCGCTGGCACCGGCGGTGCTGTGCTATTGAACAGTAGAACCAATGATTTCAAAGCCGGTGCTGAGATCGGCTACGGAGGCGGCAGCTTCGGCATGTTCAATCTCAATGCACAAATCAGAACCGGCGATTCAGACCGTAACAATATTTTCAATTATTCCCGCCAATCGGGTGATGGTTACCGTGATCATACCAGTTTCAGGAGAGATATGGCCAGTTGGGAATCGCAGTTCAAATTCAATGATCGGCAAAGTTTACAAACTTCCGTCCTCTATGGCGATCTCTATTACCAGACACCCGGCGGACTCACCAAGGCAGAGTACCTCGCCAATCCACGCGGGGCGCGGCCCGCAGCCGGTATGTTCCCCGGCGCTGATCAGGCAAATGCCAGCATCCGTCAGCAGACATTCCTCGCCGGTATCACACATAACTATGCATTCAGTGAGGCCCTTGAAAACACTACTACTGTGTACGGCGCGTTCAGTATGCTGAAGAATCCCACTTTCAGGAATTATGAAAAAAGATCAGAGCCGCATTTCGGTGGCCGGTCGGTTTTCACCTGGCGTGCAGCCATCAGTGACGCAACCCGTCTCACTATTCTCGCCGGAGCAGAAGCGCAACGCGGTTTCTTCAACACCAAAACATTCGCCAATAATGGCGGCAGCCCCGCTGCATTGCAAACCGATGATGAGATCAACAACTGGCTCTATTCAGTATTTGCGCAGGCAGAACTGCAATTCAAAACTGGTACCACTATCCAGGCAGGCGTAAGCAGCAATAAATCCAGCATCAGTATCCAACGTTTATCCTCACCCGATTTACCTCTACAAAAGAGAACCTATAATAATGAATGGGCGCCCCGTGTGGCCGTTTCGCAGAAGCTGATCCCGCAGTTACTCCTGTATGCGAGTGTGAGTCAGGGCTTCTCTCCCCCTACTTCACAGGAAGTATTGCCCAGCACCACCGAGATCAATACAAGCCTCAATGCCGAACATGGCGTGAACTACGAAGCAGGTGTGAAAAGCAATTGGTTCAATAACGCATTGTATGTTGAAGTGAATGCCTTCCGCTACCAATTGCAGGAAGCGATCGTTCAGCGAAGGGATGGCAGCGGCGCAGACTATTTCGAGAATGCAGGCAGCACCAGGCAGGAAGGTATCGAATCACAGGCACGATATCTTTTCGTTCCTAATAAACCTGGCTTTCTCTCCAATGTTCAACTCTGGGCCAGTCATACCTGGTACTTCTTCCGTTATCGTAATTTCAAACAGTTGAATACCGATCTGAAAGGAAAAGACCTACCCGGGGTTTCTCCACATACAGTAGCTGCGGGACTTGATGTAAATACAAAGCCAGGCCTCTATACCAATATCACCTTCTTCTACAGTGATCCCGTTGCGCTGAATGACGCCAATACGGATCATGCAGGCTCCTATCAACTCACCGGCGCCAGGGCCGGATGGCGCAAAGCTTTTAACGCACATATCAGTTTTGACCTCTATGCCGGGGTGGACAATCTCTTCAACACAGAGTATAGCCTGGGCAATGATGTGAATGCTGCCGGTGGCCGCTATTTCAACACTGCGCCGGGAGTAAATTACTTCGGCGGGCTTACACTTCGCTACGATTGGTAATAGAAAGTACTGCCCGCCATCACTCGCCCCGGGAGGCGGGCGACTGACCACACTCAAATAACACCCGTTAGTAAATAGTTTTTGTCCGGTGTTTCCACAGGAGTACATTTGCTGCCGTAATTGGTTTCCCGGATCCGCAAGGTCCCGGGATTAAAAGGGAAACCGGTGTAATTCCGGTGCTATCCCCGTAGCTGTAAGTTGCAGATGCAGTATCAGATCCCACTGCATCATTGTTCAATCTTCATACCACTATCTTTTTTCGATGGGAAGGTGTTGAACAGGTAACGAGCCAGAAGACCTGCCAGTTATGTTTCAATCACATCAACGAGCTTTCGGGTGAAAAGCCGGGATGAAATGAGCGCCTCATCGCGCTGCCTCACATTTCATTTCTGTAATGAATTTCCGAAGGCTCATAGTAAACTAACTATGAGCATGAACAAAAAACTTCTCTCCCTTGCCGCATTGCTGGCTGCGATGTATGCCAATGCGCAGGACTCCACTTCCGGAAAACAACTGGATGAAGTGGTGGTAACAGCTTCCAAGTACGAACGCAAAGCATCTGAAACAGGAAAAGTGATCACCGTTCTGGACAGAACTGTCCTGGACCGCAGCACCGGTAAAGACCTCGCCCAACTGCTCACCGAGCAAACAGGTATGGTAGTGAACGGCGCTACCAGCAATCCCGGAAAAGACAAATCGATCTTCTTCCGCGGCGCCACATCCAACTACACAGTGATCCTCATCAATGGAATTCCACTGGCCGATCCTTCCGGAACCGGCGGAGCATTTGATCTGCGCCTGATCCCTATCGATCAGATCGAAAGGATCGAGATCCTTAAAGGAGCTCAGTCTACACTCTACGGCCCCAACGCAGTTGCCGGTGTGATCAATATCATCACCCGCAAAGGCACCAAAGGAAAACCTGCCGAAGTATACGGCAGTTATGCCATGGGCAGCTACAATACCATCAAGGCCGATGCCGGAATGGGTGGAGGAAATGATAAACTCCGTTACAATATCGGATTCACCCATTTTGAAACGAAAGGTATCTCCGAAGCGCTGGACACGGCTGCTGTAAAGACTTTCGACAAAGATGGCTACATGCAGAAATCCGTGAACGTGAACCTCGATGGAGAGATCATCGAGAACCTTCGCGTAAAACCATTCTTCCGTTATGCCGCCATCGGCGGTGATTTCGATGGAGGCTCCTTCTTCGATTCAAAGACCAACAACTACGAAAGCAAACTCATCACGGCCGGTACCCAGGTGAATTACAAATTCAAAAAAGGACAGGTAACCGCCCAATACCAGTTCGATGATGTAGACAGGATCTCCGGCGGTTTCGCCTACAGGGGCAAGGCACAACTGGCTGAAGCATTCGCGCAATATGATCTACATGATAAAGTACAGGTTTTGGCTGGCTTCGATGCACGCATTCAGCAACTGCTGGATACCACTATCGAAAACAAGAACCCGGACATTACCATTCTCAGCCCCTATCTCTCCGTTTTCTTGAAAGACCTCAACGGCTTTTACCTGGAAGCAGGTGCTCGACTCAATAACCACAGTGAATTCGGCAATCATTTCACCTACAGCATCAATCCTTCTTATCTCATCAATAAGAACGTGAAAGTATTTGCGAATCTCGCTTCAGCTTTCAGAGCCCCCAGCCTGAACGAGCTCTATGGCCTTTGGGGCAGCAACCCTGAACTGAAGCCGGAAAAATCCTACACCTGGGAACTCGGTACACAGGCATCACTCATCAACAATGTGCTGGAAGCACGTGTTGTGTATTTCAACAGGCATATCAACGATGTGATCACCTGGATCAACAACCGAAATGAGAACCTGAACGAACAAAAAGACCAGGGCCTCGAGATCGAACCATCGATCAATATCACCAAAGACCTCAACATCAAAATGTATTACAGTTATGTTGATGGCAAAGTAACTACCACTGAAAACGGAAAAGACAGCACTTATTACAACCTGGTGCGGAGGCCCAAACATGCTTTCGGCGCAACCATCGGTTACCAGGTGACAAAGAACCTGTTCGTGAGCACCAATGTGTACACATATGGCAAACGTTATGATCTGGCCTTCGGACCTCCTCCCACTTATGCCCAGGTGATGGAGCCACTGAACAGCTACACAATCTGGAATGCCTATGCAGAATACAAACTACTGAACAACCGTATCCGTATATTTGCTGATGTGAAAAATATCACCGACGCCCAATACCAGGAGGTATTGGGTTATGGTACACTCGGCACCAATTTCATTGCCGGTGTGGCTGTCAGGTTATAAACTTTAAAACAGAACTTCCATGTCATTGAAACAATTCAATCCTCGCAACACAGTACTGTTCGCCTTTATGGTAGTGGTTGCACTGATGAGGATATTCCTCAGTGCTGAAGCGCCCATGAATCCCATCGCCACTTTCACTCCGCTCGGAGCAATGGCTTTATTTGGTGGGACCTATTTCAACAACAGGGCCAAATCTGTGCTCTTCCCTGTACTGACACTCTGGATGAGTGATATCATCCTCAACCGTTTTGTTTATTACAATGAGTGGAGATTCTTTTATGAAGGTTTCTACTGGACTTATATCTCTTATGCGCTGATGGCTGTAGCCGCTAAATTCATCATCCGCAAAGTGACTGTAAGCAATATCATCATTGCTTCACTGGCCGGCACCCTGATCCACTGGATCGGCACCAGCCCCGGTTGCTTCATGATTGAGAACAGCATGTACCCCAAAACATGGGCGGGTTATTTTACCAGCCTCGTGGCAGCCATTCCCTATGAAAGGAATTTCCTGATCGGTACATTGGTGTACAGTGGCGTCCTTTTCGGAGGTTTTGAACTGCTGCAACGCAGGTACAGTGCATTGCGACCAGCACATTGATCAACACATTCAATACAGCAACATGACAGCCTGCTCCTTTCTTCCCGCCGCCACGCAGATGATCTACGATATGCAATTGCAACACCTGTTGCAGGGCATCACGTTTGAATGTCCGCCACAGGCGCTGGCTGAAAAAAGAAAAGTGGTCCGTTGTGTGCTGGAAGGCAGGCAATACAGCAGTATCGAGATCGACAGGATCTTTTCTGCATCCAAAGCCCAGGGCAAAAGCCTCTACTATGTGGATGAAGCCGCCCTGGCGGAGATCGCACCGGATGTGATCTTCACGCAGGATGTATGTGAGGTCTGCCAGATCGATACTGCCTGTACCGCTGCCGCAGTGGCTAACCTGAACAAACAACCGAACCTGGTGGCGCTCACACCAAACAATCTCCAGGATGTTTTTCAAACAGCCATTACAATTGCATCCGCTTTGGGCGCTGAAGAAGCTGCCTATCCTTATCTCGCCAAACTGCAACAACGCATAGACAATATCATCGATACTCTACGCGCACACCGCGCCGCTCCAAAGCGCGTGATGATCATGGAATGGATCGAACCCGTATACAACTGCGGTCACTGGATCCCCTTTCAAGTGGCTTATGCAGGAGGGATCGATATGCTTTCCAATCCGGCGGGAGACAGCATCGTTACACCCTGGGAAAAGATCCTCCGCTATGATCCCGAAGTGCTGGTGATCGCTCCATGTGGTTTTGATGTAAAGAGAAGTAGTGAAGAATTACATCTCCTTACACAAAAGCCCGGTTGGGAAAATCTTACAGCCGTGAAAGAACAGGCTGTTCATATCGCCGACTACGATCTCTTCACTCAGCCCAGCGCCGGTACCCTGGTGGATGGTATCGAGATCCTGGCCGCCTGCTTTCATCCTCAATTCTTTTCCGTTCCCGGTCAGCTTCGTCATAAAACTGCATCACTCTTTCAAACCGGTAAAGCCTATGTGCAAGCATGAAGCAAAAAAATGCCCGCGCTGTGAAGCAGGCTTCGAATGCAAAGTGGGCGATGTAACCCATTGCCAGTGCTACGGCATTACTCTCGATCAGGAAGAAAGAGCATTCCTGGAAGCCCGTTATGGTGATTGCCTCTGCCGTAACTGTTTGCTGGAACTGAAACAGAAAGATGTTTTCTTCAGGGAAAAACACGCCTGGCATGACAACCGGTAACCGCATCATCTACATCACCGGCGGGGTCCGCAGCGGCAAGAGCCGTTACGCCCAGGAAATAGCGCTGGCCCTCAGCTATAATCCCATCTATCTCGCTACTGCCCGGACCTGGGACGAAGACTTCAAAGAACGCATCCAACGCCATCAACAGGACCGCGATGATCGCTGGACCAACCTCGAAGAAGAAAAACATTTCGCTTCCCTTCCCCTCGATAACCGCGTGGTGGTGATCGACTGCGTTACGCTCTGGCTCACCAATTTTTTTACAGACATGAAGGGCGATATCCATCAGTGTTTATCTGCTGTTGAACAGGAAATCCAATTGCTCAAACAGCGTCCCGGTGTTTTCATTATCATCTCCAATGAGATCGGGATGGGCATGCATGCAGATACTGAAGTGGGAAGAAAGTTCGCCGACCTGCAGGGATGGGCCAACCAGCTCATTGCAAAGCAGGCCGACGAAGCCATTTTCATGGTATCAGGAAGGCCAATAAAATTTTGATTTTTCGCAGCAATTGATCCGTAATATTGCAAGTCTATTTACAAAACCCATGAGCCAGCCCGTGCACAGTCCTGTACAGCATTCTGTAAAGCAGTCATTCATGAACTGGAGTGGCGGCAAGGATTCTGCGCTCTGTCTTCATCGTATCAAACAAGATCCCAACTATCATATCAATGCGCTGCTCACCAGTGTGAATGCTGTTCATGATCGTGTGAGCATGCATGGCGTTCGTCGCAGACTGCTGGAAGCACAGGCCGCTTCATTGAACTATCCACTGCATACACTGGAATTACCTGAGATGCCCGGCATGATGGAATATGAAAGCATCATGACCAGTCAGCTGAATGCTTTCAAAAGCCTCGGCTACACCCACTCCGTTTTCGGCGATATTTTCCTGGAAGACCTTCGCGCTTACCGCGAGATCAAACTGGAAGCAATGGGCCTGCAGGCAGCATTCCCCCTCTGGAATATTCCAACAGAACAACTGATGGAAGAATTCCTGGACCTCGGTTTCAAAGCGATCATCGTTTGCGTGAATGATCGTTATCTCGATAAAAGTTTTTGCGGACGATTGATTGATGGCTCTTTCGTTCGTGATCTTCCACCTGGTGTGGACGTATGCGGAGAGAATGGCGAGTACCATTCCTTTGTATTCGATGGCCCCGTTTTTAATCATCCAGTTACTTTTACGAAAGGCGAGATTGTACGCCGTACCTATGATGCGCCCCGCACTGACACCCTGAACCCCGATTCTATGGATCAGCCATCCTCGTATGGCTTTTATTTTTGCGACCTTTTGCCTTCGGTCTGAACCACCAATTCAAAAACTATGAGTAACCAATTGAACCAGCTCCGGCAGCAATTACAGTTTGCGATCGACAACAAAACCAAACCGCCCGGCTCACTGGGCTTGCTGGAAACCATCGCTCTGCAGGCCGGACTGATACAGCAATCCCTGCGCCCATCCGTGCAGGACCCGCAGATAGTAGTATTTGCCGGAGATCATGGTATTGCGAAAACAGGACTGGTGAATCCATTCCCCCAGGAAGTGACGGCACAGATGGTGATGAATTTCCTGCGCGGAGGCGCCGCCATCAATGTATTCACAAGGCTGCACAATATCGGCCTCACAGTTGTTGATGCCGGCGTGAACAATGAAAACTGGGACGAGCTTTTTGTTTCCGATCACTTCATCAATGCGAAGATCGCGCGTGGCACTGCCAATTACCTGGAAAGCGATGCCATAAGTGAATCCGCTGTAGTAGCCGCTATCGAAGCAGGCCGCTCCATTATTACCAACCTGGCATTGCAGGGTTGCAATACTATCGGATTTGGAGAGATGGGCATTGGCAATACATCTTCAGCCGCATTGATCATGTCTGCCATCACTGGCATTCCTGTTGTGGACTGCGTTGGCAGAGGCACTGGTGTGAATGATGATCAGTTGAAAGTGAAAATTGAAACCCTTCAAAAAGTATTTCAGTTCCACAAGCTGGAACTGTACTCCAAAAATCCCATTTCATTGCTCGGCAAAGTGGGAGGCTATGAGATCGCGATGATGACCGGCGCTTTCCTGGCTGCTGCAGAACATCATATGATCATTGTTGTGGATGGCTTCATCACTACGGCCGCACTGTTGCTGGCCCAGCAAATGGAGCCTGGGGTAAAGGATTATTGTCTGTTTGCACATACCAGCCAGGAGCAGGGCCACGAAGCCATGCTTCGTTACCTTGATGCACAACCGATCCTGCACCTCAGCATGCGCCTTGGCGAAGGAACCGGCGCAGCTTTAGCCATTCCCCTGATCCGCAGCGCAGTGGCCTTTCTCAATGAAATGGCCAGCTTCGACACAGCCGGCGTGAGCAATTCCACCGAATCAACTACCTCCCGGCCAAAAGCCTGAACATGAAAAAAGAGATCCGCATATTCTTCACCGCTATGATGTTCCTGACGCGGTTGCCAGTGCCACAATACACTGACCATTCGCAGGAGTACCTGGAAAAATCAGCCAAATACTTTCCGCTCATCGGCTGGCTTGTTGCAGGCATCAGCTGGCTCACCTATGTAGTGTTCAGCAAATATATTGGGGAAGACATCGCCATTATCGCTTCCATCATTGCAGGCATCCTTACTACAGGCGCTTTCCATGAAGATGGCTTCGCCGATTGCTGCGATGCTTTCGGTGGCGGCTGGACGAAAGAAAAGATCCTGACCATCATGAAAGATAGTCGCCTCGGCACTTTCGGCGTGATCGGTCTCATCAGCATCTTATCCGTAAAATTCCTGATGCTGAAAGAGATACCGAAGTTCACGCCGGACCTGAGCGCTCCTTCTGTAAATGTTTTTGCGAATTACGGCCAGTTCCTGCTATTGTTGCTGGCTGCGCATGGCGCAAGCAGGCTGATGGGCGTTTACACGATTCGCTTTTACGACTATGTAACCGATATAGATGCGAGCAAGGCAAAACCCATTACCAGCAGGAAACCATCTGCAGGGCTCCTGGCCGTAGCCACCATCTTTGCACTGGCTCCCTTCGCTCTGCTGGATTATCGGTTATCGATTGCTGTTATACCAATGGCATTGACTGCCTGGCAGGCCAATGTCTATTTCAAAAAATGGATCGGAGGCTATACCGGCGACTGCCTGGGCGCCATTCAACAGATCACCGAGATCGTGTTCTATCTTAGTGTGATCATTCTCTGGAGGTATTGGTTATGAGTATTTATCTTATCCGTCATACAGCCCCGTTGATCGAGAAAGGCACCTGTTATGGCCAGGCCGATATCGATATCAAAGACAGCTTCTTTGATGAAGCCGCCATTATCAAAACCGTTATCCCTGTTGAATTCCGTCAGGTGTGGAGCAGCCCCTTGCAGCGCTGCCGGAAACTGGCAGAACACCTTTTCCCCACCTGCCCCATCAACCTGGAACGTAAACTGAAAGAGATCAATTGCGGCGAATGGGAACTGCAGAAATGGGACGATATCCCTTCGCATATCATCGATCCCTGGATGAAGGATTATGTGAATGTTCGCATACCCGGCGGCGAGAATTATATCGATGTATACGATCGCGCAGTAGATTCCTTTCTAAACATTGCATCCGGCGAAACGCCTGTCGCCATTGTAACGCATGGCGGTGTGATACGAAGCATCCTGGCGCATATTACAGGCACTCCCTTGCTGGATTCCTTCAAAGCCTTTGCAATTCATTACGGCTGCGTGATCAGGGTCAGCCGTAATGCCGATGGATTTATTCATGAGGTTTTATCAAATATTCCCACTTCGAAAGAACAGCACAAGCCCAGTCCGAAATGATTGCATTGGATCTCCGCCGAATCATGTATATTGTTACACAAACGAAATACTATGAACTGGTCGGCGGATCATTTGATCACAGTCACTTTCACGCTGTTTGCGGTGATAGATATTTTCGGATCCATTCCTTTATTGATCTCACTGAAGCAGAAGATGGGCGGGATTCATGAGGCTCGCGCCACCATGATCTCCGGAGCATTGATGATCGTTTTTCTATTTGCCGGTGAGAAATTCCTGGGAGTACTGGGATTGGATGTGGGCTCATTTGCCGTAGGCGGCTCGATCGTGATCTTTATTTTAGGACTTGAAATGGTGCTGGGCATCGAATTCTTCAAAGCCGAGGGCGATAGCAAATCTGGTAGCCTGGTTCCCATAGCATTCCCGCTGATAGCGGGTTCCGGCACTTTGACCACTATAATTTCCCTCAATGCGAACTACGACAAATGGGAGATTTTGATCGGGATATTGGCGAATCTGCTGATTGTTTACCTGGTTTTAAGATCATTGAACTATATTGCGAAACTTTTAGGACAGGCAGGATTGTTAGCAGTGAGAAAGTTTTTTGGCGTAATTTTGCTCGCCATTGCCGTAAAGATATTCGCTACGAATGTTGGTGGTCTGATAAAGTAATGATTTGGTCTCGTAGTACAATGGATAGTATGAGAGTTTCCGAAGCTCCAGATCCAGGTTCGATTCCTGGCGAGACCACAGAAAGTAAAAAGTCGAACTGAGAGGTTCGACTTTTGTTTGTTACCTTTTAATATGCATATTCAGCATTGAAAAATTTTACATTATCTGCATTTCCATTAAGACGGCCTTGATTTCTTCATCTTACTCAATTAGAAACAGCAAAAGTTCTATTTATGCCAATTTTTGGGTTATGAACATAAAACACAACCCCAAAACAGCCATTTTCTGGTTACGTATCAGTAATACAACCCCAAAATTGGCAAATTTGAGTTATAAAAAGCTGAGCCGATTTGAGACGAAAAAAGACGCAAAGGAGTACAATGCGAGTCAAACTTTGATCCAGCCGGATAGCAGGATCAGCATACCCCGTTAATCAATTATATTATATTTCGCCGCCATTTTTATCAAAGCAGCTGTATTACTCACATTGAACTTGGCAAGCAAACTTTTACGATGAGTATTTACAGTAGAAACACTCACAAAAAGCTTCTCTGCTATTTCTCCATTGGTAAACCCATCTGCTATCAGCAATAGAACTTCTTTCTCACGGCGACTAACCAATGGAGCGTTATTATTGTTTGTTTCCCGTAAAGACAGTCTTGCTTCATGACTAAGATATTGTTTACCTGCTGTTACAACCTTAATGGCTTCAAGCAATTCTTCCCTGGTTGCGTTTTTTAGCAGATAGCCGGAAGCTCCGTTTTCCATCATATTGCGGATAATGGCCTGCTGGTTAAATGTACTAAGTCCCAACACGTATACGGCAGGATATAATTGATTTACCTCTTTGCAAAGATCAGTTCCGCTCATGTCTGGCAGATTCACATCCATCAATATTATATCCGGCTGCTGTCGCTTCAGAAAAGCCATGCAGGATGCGGCATTGGTAGCATGCCCCATCCATTCGATATCTTTTTCATTTTGAAGTAATGAACGGATACCTTCAATAACCATATAATGATCGTCAACTATGAATATACTTACCTTCATTACATACTGATTTCTATCATTACGGAAGTGCCATTACTGTGAGATGATTGAATATCGGATTTCCCATTCAAAAATTCCACCCGGTTCTGGATGCTGCGCCAGCCCATACCGGCAGCGGATCCCAAACTATTTACATCAAATCCTTTGCCATCATCTTCCACAGTGATCGCCAGTAATTTTTCCTGTCCGGAATAATGCAGCTGCACTAATACATTTTTCGCATGTGCATGTTTGATAACATTGTTTAACAACTCCTGCACAATACGATAAATTGTAACGCCGGAGGTTTGATCAATGTTTACAGCATCCATTCCTACAGATTGATAATTTACATGTATCGCACCACTCCGGTCAATTTCATTACAAAACTCCTTCAAAGCTATGTCCAATCCATATTTCACCAACATTTCAGGCATCATGTTATGGGCCACCCTGCGCATTTCCCTGATGGAACTGTCCAACATATCCATACTGCGCTCAAATGCCAGAGCATTATCAGGAGTCATCAATAAATTTTCTTTCATATTGCTTAAAGAAAATTTTATTCCACTTAACATTCCACCGAGTCCGTCATGTAAATCCTTTGCAAGCCTGGTTCGCTCCTGTTCTTCACCTTTTAAGACTGCTTCAGTAGCGGATAATTTATTTTCTGTTTCCAATTCTACAATACGCTGCTGCTGCAGCTTTTTACGATGGGCGTGATTCCTGTAGGCCAATAGCAGGATGATCAATAAAGATGCTGAACCAGCGATCAGAAAATAATTAAGTGCGTTTTTTTGTTTTATCTGGGATTGCTGGAGCTTTATTTGAGATTCTTTTTTTTCGGTTTCGTATCTTTTTTCAAGGATTAATATCTTTTGTTGCACCTCCATCCCTCTCAACCTGTCTTCAATTATTTGCAGGCTATCCAAAATTCTTTCAGCACCAACAATATCTTTCTGTGCATATAGAATTGAAGATAATACGCGCAAACTTTCCAAATGCTCGTGGGTCATAGTCAGACTATCCGCCAATTTCAAAGAATTCAGAATATAAGTTTTGGCCAATGGCAGATCATCTTTTAACAGATAGTGTAATGCCATAGCTCTTTCCGCAATTATTTCTCCTTCCGCATCATCAGTCACTTTACTTAAAGCTAATGCCTTTTCGGCATAAGGCTTCTGCTTGTCTGCATCGTACTGGTGAAAATAGATATTGGCTATACCCAACAATGAGGAAAGCTCCAGTCCCTGGAACTGAATGCGGTTGGCTATTTGTAAAGCTTCATGATAACAGGCTAATGCAGAATCATCAAAACGTTTGTTCTGATAACTATTGGCAACATTTAATAAAGCACGTCCGAGATCCATACTATCACCTGATTTTCTCAACTCTTTCAAGGCTGCTTTGCCATATTGCAATGCATAGTCATGACGGCCGGTTTTCTGATAGATCAGTTGTATCATCTCATTTATACGTGCAAGCAGGTAAGTATCCTGAATAGCTTCAATGTTTTTTGTCGCTTCCTGATAATAATACACCGCACTATCATAATCCCCGATATAATTAAAACTGTTACCTACATTTCCGTAAGTTTTTCCGATCAATTTTTTATCCCTCGTAGTGAACGACAGCTGTAATGCCTGTTTGTTTAGAAACAATGCACTATCAAACTCCTCTTTCTGATTGAGAATTCCTGTATAGTTGGAGTAAAACTTGATCAAGCCCAATGTATAGTTTAGTTTTTCACTAAGCCTTTTTGCCTGAAGGTAATATTGGGCAGCTGTATTGATATCTTGTAGTTGTAGTTCATACTCGTTACCTATTTGTATAAGCAATAGCACTTTCCCCGTATCCTCTTTTCTTTCCTGCATCAACTTCAACAGGCTATCCCTTATTGTAGCATCCTGTGCAGTACACAACAAACCCAATAGTGTGGAATAAAGTATCAGCAATAATTTCTTCATGTACTAAAATACACTTTTTTACTATCGCAAAGAAAGGCAGTAAGTTGGCTGCTTCCCCTCACCTTTTTAAATGATTTTTCCTGGCATCGCTTGAAAAATCATCTTTTTGAACGATTGCCCGCCCTGGGCTGTCATCATAGTTTTGTTCAGCAGATCCGACACTCAACCACTAAGACAATAATTTATCAAAGATGAAAAAGACAACGAATATCTTATCTCTTATTTTGCTTTCAGCGGCTTTTGCCATTACCTCCTGCAAAAAAGATAGTGACACCACAACTCCCAAGCCGCCGCCTGACACTACATTAAAGATCAGCTCCCTCTCTTCAACTTCATTGCACTATGGAGATACTATTGCAATCAACGGTAATAATTTTTCTCCAACACCTGCCAATAATATAGTTACGATCAATAATGTAGCGGCTACTGTTTTTTCAGCTACAATTACACAACTTAAAGTAATTGTTCCTGCTGTAGGAAACTCCACCGGTGAAGTGAAAATAATTGTTGGCAGCCAAACTGCCAGCGGTGGAGAAATTACTTATTCACCCGATGTATTTGTGGCAGGCGGGCAATATAACCCTGCTCATAATGTAGCCACCCTGTGGAAAAATGGAACGGCTGTTAGCATCAGTACAGAAGAATCTGCTTTGACTTCCATATTTCTAAATGGCAATGATATCTATGTAGCAGGTGTGGAAAGGATCAATAATCTCTCATTAGCCAATTACTGGAAAAACGGGAATAAGGTTACGCTGGGCACAGGAGAATCTGTTGCAAACGGCATTGCTGTCAATGGCAATGATGTATATGTTGGTGGTGCGGAAATTGTGAACGGATTTGATCTTCCCCGTTACTGGAAAAATGGAACAGGAACAACTGTTACTGTCAATGACCCGATCATATCACAAATTGTTTCCGGAAACGGCGCCTGCACGGGTGTTTATATAAATGCCGGCAATGTTATTACAGTTGGCAGCTATCGGAATTCTCAGGGAAGGTTTTCACCCTGGGAATGCAAAAACGGGATAATTCCTGCTAATACAATTCCCAATAACGACAAGCATTGCTTTGCCAACGCTGTTTTTGTATCAGGCGCTGATGTATATGAAGCTGGCAGTCAGAACAATCCAACCACAGGTTTGGCAATGGCTTCCATCTGGAAAAACGGAACTGCAACAACACTAACCTCCGGTACAGTTTCGGTAGGTGTGGCCACCGCTGTATTTGTTGTTGGGAACGACATATATGTAGCAGGCTACGAGCAGGAAGACTATTATGGGGGCGGCAGTCAGTTTGCCAAGTATTGGAAAAACGGAGTACCTGTAAAATTATCCAATGTTTCTTCAGGCGCCACTGGCATCACAGTTTTTGGCAACGACGTATACGTATCCGGCTGGGAGCACAACGGAACCTACATCGTGAGCAAATACTGGAAAAATGGAGTTGCCGTCAACCTGGGAAAAAGCATTCTTACTTCAACGGGTAGTGCTATTGCAGTTCGATAAACTTAATCATCATGAACAAACTCCTTTTAACCTCCCTATTCCTCTTATCCTTATCTGCATCATTTGCTCAAAAAAACGATTTCGACATTGTTAGTTACGCAATCCCTTCGGATTACGAATTAATAAAGAACAACAGCGTGATTACTTACTTTAAGGAAGATAAGAGTACCGGCGCTTACTGCAACATTTTCATTTATGCACTCATAGACGGGAAAGGTGATATACAGAAGGATTTTGATTATTCCTGGGATAACCTCGTGCAAAAGCCTTTCAAGTTTTCCAGTAATGCAAACCTGCAACCGGTAGCAACGCTAAAAGGCTGGAAGTTTTTGATGGGCTCTGCAAAATATTCAGATAATGGAATAGCTACCCTGGCCATGCTCTTTACTTTCAGTGGAGAGAGTTCTATGCAAAGTATTTGCATCCTTTCAAACGCAGACAGGTATAAAGCAGATATTGAAAATTTCATCGCCTCTGTAAATCTTAACAGGGAAGCAGGCATCATAAACGCAAACATGTCTTCATCGAAATCTCCCGGTAGCGATATAGCTCCAGCTCTGCAACAAACAACTACCAGTCCATTAAACGATAAAAGTCCGAAGCCCGAAGTATGGATGAAGAGCAGGTTTGAATACGATATGATGAAACGAATGTCGGAAACAAAGTATGAGTGGATAGCCATTTATCCCGATGAAAAATTCTACCCTTATATGCCTTCAGAAGGCTATGCTGGATTTTACAATAAGAACAAGGACTGGGGAAGCGCAAAATGGAATGGGAACAGGTTAAATGTGGCAGCTCAAAATACCAGCTACTATTTCGATAAAAAATCAGCTTCCACTATGCAAAGCAAGTTCGACAGTAAACCTAACTTTTATAAATGCAAGCCCGTAAATGGCTTGCGCATTGAAGGAGCTTACACACAATATGCAAGCCTTATACCTTCTTCAACGAATGAGCCGCAATACCTGATATGGTTTTACAAAGATGGCAGATTTGACGACAGAGGCATCTCTGTGGTCGATCTCAAAAATCCCAATGCTTTTGCGAGTGATGCTCCCGGAAAGGGAAAATATACCATTGAGACCTTCAGTATCTTTTTACGATATGATGATGGTAGAATAAAACAGTTGGGTTTCTCAGGGTTTTTAGACAAAGATCCCGCTACCGTTACCGATGCCTATTTCATTGGACGTCATTTATATTACCGGAAGGATAAAGGACATAACAGCAACCTCAATAAAATAAATTACTAAACGAAAGTCCTGAAACTATTTATCATCCTGCTTTTACCGTAAACAGCAAAAATCCTCCTTTTAAAGGATTGAAACGGCTGCTTCATTCAGATACTTTTACCCGACAAATCTTTTTCAGATGAAAAAAATATCTTCTCTTGTTTTGTTCAGCCTATTGGTAATAGCTGCTTTTTCTCAAAAGCCTTCCAAAGAGCAAATGGAGGCAGATAGAAAAAAGTTTGACGAAGCACAAAAAAAACTGGAAGCACAAAAAGCTGCAATGAGTCCCGAAGCCAGAAAAGCTTTTGAAGATATGATGGAAAAAATGGGCGCTAATACAGCAATGCAGAATGCTAAGCAGGGCCTGGATAACAATGGCGGTCCCATGTTACGAAACACAGACCCCAATATCGTCCCCGATAAAATATCTGCATTGAAAGTTGCAACCACACCTCAAACCAAATCCCAGCTTACCGCTTACCTGTCTACCATATTTGCCGAAACTGACAAACTGATAAAACCTGAAAACAAAGCTTCCGTAAAAAACCTGATGAACCGCGCTGACAAAACAGGCAAGTATGCAATGGTATTTTGGGCAAACAATGAATTGGACAAAGCGCTTTTCCTCTTATTGAATGCCTGTATCTCCAATGCGGATGACATGGTTTCACTCAATAACCTTGCAAGCCTGCTCACCATTTCGGGATATGCACATAAGTCGTTACCTCTTTTATTGTATGCGCAAAAACTGCTGCCCAATAGTGGTACGCTGGCAAACAATACAGGTCAGGCATGGCTTAGCCTTGGCCATGTAGAAAAAGCAAAACCACTCCTGGTTGCTGCTACCGAAAAAGATTCCGCAAATTCGGAGGCTTACCGTTCATTGGCACTTATCGCGCAAAAGCAAGGCAATGGCACACTTTGTGCCTCCTATCTCGCAAAAGCTATTGCCCACGGTGGCGCCACTTCCCAAAACATAAACCTCTGGCAACAACTATCGCCTGATGCGGATAAGTCTTCCATCTATTGGGCAATACGAAACACCTTTAAGAAATACTATAAAGACCATAGTATTACCAAACGCTTTATTCTTCCCGAAATTCCAGACAGCTATGAAGCTGCTGTAGCCGCTTATCCCGATATCAATCATTTCTTTTTGAACCTGGATATAACCATTCAGGCAGCCGGGAAAGCAAGTAAAGAATTCAACAAAAATTCTGAAAAAACCATGATGGACAATATGAATAAGCGAATGGCGCAGGTCAAACAAATTTCCGCCAATGTTGGTAAACCGGGCGCCGCCAAAATGGTGAAAGATTTAAAAGGAGAATTTTCCAGTCCATTTATAGCGCAGGCTGCATTAATGCTCAATGCTATTGATAACCCACAATACAGCGTTTCTTACATAAGCCGTATGAAAAAAGAATCTGAAAACAGATTAAGAAGTGAAAACGAATTGAAACAGGCATTGATAACGGATTATGATAATAAGATAAATGCCCTGACAAAAGAACAAAGCAAAATTGATGGGGGCGAAGGTAAAGCAGCAGAGAACAAAAGGTTGATGGAAATAGAAAGAGAACTATGCCAGTTAAGGACTGAAAGGCAAATCAAATGGCTGAAAAAATCAGCAGAGATCAACAATAAGTATATCCGTACCATGGAAAATCTGATGAACCAGCGGTTGCAGGAGTATCTTTTTTGGAACACGATCGCAATGCAATCCATTCAAGACCCTACTGCGGTAAACTATGCAGCTTATACCGGCTATCTCAATAACTTAAAAAGTTTTCGATCTTTCTTCCCTTTTTATGCAGATGGAACCTTTGGAAAGCCATGCGGCGATTATCTAAAAAAAGATAATAATGCAAAAGGCAAAGTGCAGGAATGGGAAAGAGAACATTGCGAAGTGGATTTTGGATTTGATGTGAAGGTAGTGGGTGGGAAATTTAATTGTGAGGGACTCAAAATGTATGTGGATGTAAAAGCCGGGGAATTTACCTATAGTCAATCCTACGATCCGGTAACCTGGGAAACCACGGGGCATAGCCTCTCTGCCAAAGCCGGCAAAGACAAAGAATTTGAAATTACAAAGAACATAGGTGGAAAAATCGGCGCCTCTGTTGAAACCACCATAAAATTCGATGGCAATATGAATCCGGTAGATTTGATTGTAACAGGATCCGCCGGTGCAGGAATAAATGATGGAATTCTTGGAGCAGCCTCTGCCGACCTGGGCTCTGTAACCATTAGTGTAAACGGCGGGTTCAACTCTTCAGGCCCTGGCTTTACAAGTTTTGGTAGTAGTTTTTTGAAAAACTAGACTCGTCCAACTGGAATGCTTGTTCGTACAAGGAATTTTCCGATCTTGATACGTATTACTAAAGCAAGCTGGTCTATGACAAACAGTAACAGAACCTCCCCGCCAGCGTATCTGTTGAAGTTATTAGAGGATACGACCGGTAAGGAAACAGTCAGTTGGCATATGCCTGATTGTGGTTTGTCTCCGGCATTCAGATTTTCAGTAATGCTCGAAGACAAAAACAAGGTTTTTGTAAAAGCAGCTACAGATGAGACAACAGCATATTGGCTCCGCAATGAATATCTTGCCTTATCAACCCTGCGCGGAAAATTTATGCCCAATATTATTGCGTGGATTGATATACCGGATATCCATCCTGTTCTGATAACACAGGACCTGAGCGATGCTTACTGGCCTGCCAGCCATCAGGGTGTAACCTGGCGTAAAGGCGACTTCGAACTTTTGCTCGATGCTGTTCAGATGCTTTCCTCTATTGAGGCACCACCAGACCTGCCTGCAATGAAAAATTGGGGAACCGGGATTTGGCCTTCTATTGCAGAGAACCCTTGTCCTTTTCTCCAACTTGGATTATGCTCCGAAGCCTGGTTCAAAAGATCGATCGACGCCCTGATACTCGCCGAAAGTAAAACGGATGTAACTGGCAATTTCCTTGTTCATGGCGATATCAGAAGTGACAATATTTGTATAGAGGGTTCACAAGTGATCTTTGTTGACTGGAGCCATGCCGGCCGGGGAAACAAACATCATGATCTGGGTAACCTGCTTCCTACGCTTCACCTGGAAGGCGGCCCCGCGCCTTACCTGGTTATGCCGGAAGGCGGGGTGGTGGCCGCTTCGGGGGCTGCCGCACTGACGCAACGTTTGCTGGCAGATCAGTCGATGCCTGAATGGTTGAAAAAAGTATTCATAAAACTAATAGCAATTGATTTGGAATGGGCATCGCAATGTCTCGGAATAGATTTACCCGACGAAATTAAGTAGCTTCAATTCATGAAATTTCTCACCCTTTCATTATTTGTGATCTGCTTTCATTGTGATTCATTAGCGCAGAGACTTGAGTTGTTCGAAAAAAGGGAACTCGTATCCGGTAGCGATACCCTTCCGTATCGCTTACTCTATCCCGTGGATTTCAACCCGGCAAAAAAATATCCATTGGTGTTGTTCCTCCACGGAGCAGGAGCATGGGGCAACGATAATGAAAAGCCACTCAAAAGCCTTCCACAAATATTCCTGGATAGCGCCAACAGGAAAAAATATCCATGCTTTGTTCTTGTACCGCAATGTACTAAGCAAGAACCCTGGGTCAGATTCCCCGGCTTTCCGAATAGCATAGCCACTCCCGATACACCAACCACTTCTACAAAGCTTACCCTGGAATTGCTCAGGAAACTGAAAAATGATTTACCCATCGCTCAAAAACAAATCTATATTACCGGACTGTCCTTAGGCGGAGAAGGAACTTTCGACTTCTTGAGCAGAGCTCCTAAGTTATTTGCAGCAGCAGTCCCCATTTGCGGAATCGCCGATACGGCAAAGGCAAAGATTTATAAAAAAGTGCGTCTATGGGCCTTTCATGGGGATGAGGATACGATCAATGAAGTGAAATACACGCGCATGATAATTGCCAGTCTCAAAAATGCTGGCGGGAAGCCTAAGTACACAGAGTACAAAGGCGTAAAACACAATAGCTGGATTAACGCTTATGCAGAACCTGACCTCCCTGGCTGGCTCTTCGGCAAATAGACTACCCTCAAACACAACCTTTTACCAGTTTTTCCAGTCAGGAGGGGTAACATTCCTGCCGTTTCGTTGATGTATAGCTGGAAGCAAGCACTTCTTGCGCCCACCTAAACACAATCGAATGAAAGCAAAATACCCCATCATTGCCCTGCTGCTTTCCTTTCAAACTGCAGTTGCACAGAACGGAATTCAGTTATCCCTCAGTTCCGGAGTTGCTAACGCTTCTTCAAAAGGAAAAGACAACCTGATTGGCAATGGTTATCATCTTCAGACAGATGTTTTTGTCCCTTTTTATGGAAAAAGCTGGAATCCAAACGGAAAGGAACACAGTTTTGCATTGGGTATTTTCCTTGGAGGGAATTTTACCAGCGTAAAAAATATCCCTTCCAATAACAGTGACGTATCAACGAAATACAATGCCTATAATACACCGATCGCTGTAGAATCAAAAATGAGCAGATCCAACTCGAACAGTTATTCAGGGTTTGCAGGTATTCAGGCAGCATTCGGTTTTGGCAGATTTCATATTTCGCCATCAATAAATGCAGGTTATCTGAGTTTTAAACAGGAAGGATCCGTTCAGACTGGAACAGCCAGCATCAATGGCGAACAACAGCAAAAGGATCTGGTAAAAAGAGAAGCACAAAAAGTGCAGGGACTTATTTTCAAACCACAACTTAGAGCCGGTTACAAACTAAAAGACAATATTGCTGTCTTTGCAGGATTCGCTCTCGTCACCGGCCCCGAAATACAACACACTACCCAATACCTGGTTCCTGAAGGAGGTTTCAAAGAAAACAATACATATGAAATCAGTCAATTGGCTAAGGGAACATGGGAAAGTTCGGTTCAGACTTCCAGGTATGCTATCACTGAAGTCAACATTGGTTTATCTGTTGCATTAGGGAAAAAGAGAACAAAGAAAGGGGCTAATGCCGCTTCTGCCTCTTATGCAGCCGGGAAATCGATGGCGCCGGAAGCCAGACCAGGTAATCCTATCGGAGGCATTATAGTAAAAGGAGGAAAGAATCCCGGAGGAAATAGTATCAATGTGGTAAGCGACGAAAATGGACAAATAACATTCGATGTAGCAACTGCTGGAGACTATATGCTTCAATTGAGTGCTCCTGACCAAACTGCCGGAAGGAGCATCAGTGAAAAAGGAGTTAAACGAAGTGAGGTTGCCGAAATGGCCAGACCTGGTACACCTATCGGAGGCATTGTGGTGAAGGGTGGTAAAAATCCGGGAGGTAATAATATCAATATTATAAGCAATTCAAATGGAGAAATTTTCCTGCCTGATCTTGAAACAGGAAGCTATCGTTTGACCCTTGTCACACCTGCAAACGAAGGAAAAAACCCAAAGGATTCAAAGAAGAAAACCAGGAAAAAAGTAACAGAAGGCGCCACGCCCGGTTTGAAAGATGTTATGAAAACACAAGTTTAATAATCGCCAGAACCTTCAGTAAACACTCATGTGCCAATTGGCCGGACTCACGCGGGTTCGGCCTTTTGCTTTATCTGTTCGCAAATTGCATTTCAAAAAAAAGTTTGTCAAATATTTGGCAGGAATGGAAAATTATTAACACCTTTGCATCATCAAATAACAAACATGCAACGCATAGATCTCCATATCGAAACAGTAAATGGCTTTAGCCCCAAAGGCGGCTACAGTGTTTGCGGGGCATGTTATGCTGATGAATAAGTTTACAAAACGAATTCCATATAACTCAGGCCCCGCGTGAATCGCGGGGCTTTTTGTTTTTACCTTATTTATGAAAAAGAAGAAACTCTAAATATGTAAAATGATCAATGACGATACTATCCAGACATATTCCATTCAAACGCAAGAGTGATACTGTGCTATTCCTCCAACAGGATCGGTGCGCCCATACTGACCCCGGTAACCAGCAGGAGAAAAACAGGAACTCTACCCGGCCGGACTGCACTATAACGTATATGTATACCTGAAAAACAGGAACATAAAAGCAGGCCCGGTCAAAACTGACCGGGCTTTTTTATTGCCATCAGAAAATACCGGTTTACATATAGGAGCATTCCGATTGGCCGGATACTTCATTTGGGGTGAAGAGGCTGCAGGTTCTAATCCTGTCTCCTATACAAAGCAGTAGTTCTGCTGCATGGTTCGTTGGTGTAATGGTCAACATTGCAGATTGTCGATCTGCAGTTACGGGTTCGATTCCCGGAGACAACCGAAAATTATACAGAAAATTGGCTTGTAGCTTAACTGGAAAAGCACCCGGCTTTTAACCGGGGGATTGTGAGTTCGAGTCTCACCAGGCCAACAACTTTAGAGCATTAATTATGGAACAATTATACAACCAGAAAGCAATTCAAGCCACGGCTATTTTTGAGAACCGCTTCCTGAGCAGCAAAGCTTTATACTTATACTATTTCAATATAGTGCCAAACCTGAATTTCATCAGTAAGGTCGATGGCGAAAAAGCATTTCCTGCAATCAGGGAAAAATTCGCTCTGCTAATCCTTGACATATTCCAGCATCGTTGGTATAAAAGAGAAAACAGGAAATACGAATTCATTAGAACTGTGATCATCTTCAAAAACAACTGCATCATAGAACTGAGCAATAATTGCTGCGAAATATTGAATGATGGCACAGAACCGGAATTCCTGGAAGCCATTTCCAGCCTCGCAAGTGAATTCAAAGAACGGCAACGAAAGCAGCCCCTGGAGATCAACCTGATCGTCAGATCCTCTGATTGCCTTGAGTTGAAAGCAATGGAAATCAAACGGACCAAACTCGATCTTGATCTTTTCTATGAAAATGATTTTAAAGATACGGATGAGATCATCAGAAAAAGACTGAACAAGAAAAATGATAAGGGGATCGTTCTTCTGCATGGCTTGCCTGGAACAGGTAAAACCACCTATCTGCGCTACCTCGTGGGAAAGATAAAGAAACGTGTAATGTTCCTCTCTCCTTCTGTAGCCGGAAATCTGGTGAACCCTGATTTTATTGACCTGCTGATCGACAACCCGAATTCCGTTCTGGTGATCGAAGACGCAGAAAATATAATCATGGACAGAAAATTCAATTCCGGATCTGCAGTTTCGAACCTGTTGAATATTTCAGACGGATTACTCGCAGATTTCCTGAACGTACAGATCATCTGCACCTTCAACAGCTCTGTGGCGCTCATCGATAGTGCACTGATGCGAAAAGGACGGCTGATCGCAAAATACGAATTCGGCAAACTTGGCATCGCAAAGTCCAGGCAACTCAGTGATCATTTCGGCTTCGATACAAACATCACACAACCTATGACCATTGCAGAGATCGCCAATCAACATGAAAAAACAGAACCGGTCCGCCAGGTGGAAGTAATCGGATTCAGAAGAAATATTATTGAAAACAAAACATGATCTATTCAGAAATGGAGGTAACCCATGCAACAGCAACATTGGAGAAAGCTGGACGGTACCAAACTCACAAGACCCATTGAAGACGAAGTGGAAGCCGTGTTGATACAGGAAAAAGAAATGGGACATGAATTGAAAGTTTGTATCGGTACCGATAGCCAGGTCAAAGGAAAGGAAACAGAATTTGCTACAGTGATCGTATTCATCCGGCAAGGAAAAGGTGGATTTATGTACATACACAATGAAACCAGTCTCCAAAAGATGACCGTTAAGCAAAGGATGCTGACGGAAGTAGCAAAAAGTATTGAAATCGCCTATGCGCTTTGTTGCCTGTTCACTGTTTATAACGTGGATATGGAAGTGCATGCAGACATCAACACCAATCCCAACTTTAAGAGCAACGATGCGCTGAAAGAGGCTATGGGATACATCATGGGAATGGGCTTCGTGTTCAAAGCCAAGCCGCATGCCTTCGCCAGCTCATGTTGCGCAGATAAAGCAGTACAATAGCGTACCAAATAATTTGTACCATGTGTTATCACCTGGTACAAATTTCTCTCCTTGTCAGAAAAATGTTTGATTTTTGCAATTCAAGCATTCCCCATGGCAAAAGCACAATCACTCGAAAGTTTCTACCAGGAAAAATTCAACTGGATGCCCGGTAACCTCCAGAGAGAGATCGGTCATTTCAATGTTTTCAGGCTGGAAGACTGCATTGGAGAAGGGAAACACGTACAATACAGCCGCAGGGACTTCTACAAGATCTCACTCGTACGCGGAAGCTGGCTTTATCATTATGCAGACAAATCACTGAAAGTATCAGGCCCAACCCTGATCTTTTTCAATCCAACCGTTCCATACACTTTCGAGCTTTTATCCGATGATCCCACCGGCTTTTTCTGTATTTTCAAAGAAGGCTTCTTCACTCAGCACCTTCGCAATGGAATGAAACAATTCCCCATGTTCCTGCCAGGCAATAATCCCGCTTACAGTTTGAATAAATCGCAGGACAAACAGGTGTCCGCCATTTTCAGCAAAATGCTGCAGGAGATCGGCTCAGACTATGTTTTCAAATACGATCTCATCAGGAATTACGTAATGGAGATGATGCATTATGCCATGAAGATCCAACCCACCGAAACATTATATCAACATACAGATGCCAATGCCAGGATCACGTCAGTTTTTACAGAATTACTGGAAAGGCAATTTCCCATCGAATCCTCCACGCAAAGATTCCAATTGAAGTCTGCAAGAGATTTTGCCGATCAGCTCAATGTACATGTGAATCACCTCAACAGGGCCATTCGCACTGTAACCGGCAAAACCACAACCGATCTTATTGCAGAACGGCTGACCACCGAAGCCAGGGCATTGCTGGTACAAACCGACTGGAATATCTCTGAAATAGGCTACAGTCTTGGCTTTGAAAGCGCAGCACATTTCAACCACTTCTTCAGAAAACAAACCAGCCTTACTCCCTCCTCCTTCAGAAAAGCTCCCTGCCCCATCACCCAGGCCAGCTGAGCTTCTTACCGGATTGTTTGAATTATACAATGATCAGTTTGTTATTGGCAAGGTTCGTGGCCGTTGCCCGGCCTAATTTTGTGTTCAGTTTCATGAAACAACAAAACTAAAATTCTAAAAAAATGAACATGAAGAATAAAGTCTGGTTTGTTACCGGAGCATCCAAAGGCCTGGGACTATCACTGGTGAAAGAGCTATTGAACAAAGGGTACAATGTTGCAGCCACTTCCAGGAACCTTGCAGAACTCGGCAATGCTGTTGGCAACAACAGTCAATCATTCCTCCCGCTGCAGATGGACCTGGTGGATACTGCAAGCGTTGCGCAGGGCATTCAAAAAACGATCGATCAATTTGGCAGGATCGATGTAATTGTGAACAATGCAGGTTATGGCCTGGTGGGCGCCATCGAGGAACTCACGGATGAAGAAACGAGGTTGAACTTTGATGTGAATGTTTTCGGAACATTGAATGTACTCCGTGCGGCATTACCATATATGCGCAAACAGGGGTCAGGCCATATCTTGAATGTGGCTTCAGTTGGCGGTTTGGTTGGTACTTTCCCCGGATTTGGCATCTACTGCGCCACCAAATTCGCTATGCATGGATTCTCAGAATCACTGAGCGCTGAACTGAAAGAGTTCGGTATTCATGTAACTGTAGTTTCTCCCGGATACCTTCGCACCAATTTCCTGGGCGCCGGCTCCCTGATTGTTCCGAAAAATGAAATCCAGGAATACAGCTCTGTAAGGAATGCTCAAAACAATCACCAGCACAATATCAACGGAGCCCAGCCCGGAGACCCGGATAAAGCAGCCAGTGTGATCATCGAAGTAGCTTCACAACAACAACCGCCACTGCATTTGTATCTTGGAGCGGATGCATACGGATTGGTGGAATCGAAATTGAAAGATGTAAAAGAAGAAATGGAAAAAGTGAAAGCACTGGCCACCTCTATCAATTATTGAACAAAACAAAAAGCCGGACCTGATTGAGTCCGGCTTTATTATTTTCAGTTGTACATTATTTTACTTTACTGGCACTTCCACTTTAGTCTGATCCCATTCCAGTACCAGCTTACCTTCAGGCAGGGTGATGGTCAGTTTTTCAACAGGATCGCCACTGATCTTGGTTGATTTTGCTTTTACCTGCAAAACATCTTTTCCTTTTATCTGCTCATACTTATAAGCTCCCCATTGCTTCAACTCACTGTTGAGAATGAATGTCCACTCACCTTCTCCAGGAATAGTGAACAGCGAATAAGTACCCGCTTTCACAGGCTTTCCTCCAAATGATCCATTTTTCGCGAATGTGATCTCAGTAGCTTCATTCGCACCTGTACGCCATATTTGTCCGTAAGGGACCAGTTTGCCGAAAATCTCACGGCCTCGTTTTGAAGGTTGGCCATAGCTTACCTTCACATCGTTTCCTTCTGCGGTGATCCTTGGACTCTTGGGTGCATCCTGGGAAAAAGCCGCTGTGGTGCTGCCGGCAATAATTGCTGCTGTCAGAATTATTTTGTACATATTTTGTAAGATTTAGATTTATTGAAAATAGCTATTATTTTATACCCGGAATATGAATAAATGATAAACGGAATGCGCTGGCTTAAGACAATATTCTACCTGTTCGTCCCCCTTACCATGGTAATCGGGGTGTCCTATCTTTTACAGGAAGTAAAAAACAATGATGCTGTACGAACCGATCCTGGCTACAAACAAGCCAAATGGCCGGCCTTACCCGCTGCAGTCACTCCCGGCAAACCCACCGGGATCGGTATCGATACCAATCAAAATATTGTGGTCTTCCACCGGGCCGGCAAAGAATGGCCACTTCTCGGGTCCATCCCTAAAGACATCATCAAAGACAATACCATTTTGATCATTCACAATAAAACAGGTGAACTTCTTTCTAGTTGGGGAAGCGGAATTTTTATTATGCCGCATGGACTAGCTACAGATAATAAAAATAATATCTGGGTTACCGATATCGGACTGCACCAGGTTTTCAAATTCACGCATGATGGTCAACTGCTCCTGAAGCTGGGTGAGGCAGGCATCCCGGGCAAAGACAGCCTTCATTTCAACAAACCCACAGACATCGCTATTGCCAATGATGGATCTTTTTTTGTGAGCGATGGTTATGGCAACAGCCGGATCATGAAGTTTTCCCCGGAAGGAAAATTCCTTTTCGAATGGGGCAGCAAAGGAATGCAACAGGGAGCATTCGATATTCCCCACGGACTTTGTATCCTCAATAACCAACTATATGTTGCGGACAGGGAGAATGCAAGGATCCAGGTGTTTGATCTCAACGGCAAATTCATCCGGGAGCTCAGCTCAGTTTCAGATGCGGATATTTGCGCACTCACCGCCGATACTCTGAAGAACAAACTCTATACAGTTGACGACCTCAACTTCATGAAACTAAAACATCGCGGTTCGGATATAATTGTTTCAGACACGATCGGCATTGCACTCAACAGGTTCGGCAGAAGCAACGGAACGCAGGATCAGCCTTGCTGGTTCCACGACATAGCCATCGACAAAGAACAAAATATTTTTGTTGGCGATATTCTCAAAAACCAGATCCTGAAATTCGAACGTATCACAAAACCCTAGAAATAACTCAGCCATTTCTTTTTTCCCTGATTCAGCTGCTTGTATTTACTGAATCTCAAACATAGCGGATACAATATTGCAAGGGTCACCAACCACATCAAATACACTACAGGCAATCCAAATCCGTAACCCACCAGTTGAACATTGGCTGTAACCCAGGTAGTGAAATTCACCATATCCGATGCGGGCCTTCCGGAGATCATCGCTGCCAGCACGCCAAAGCCATGGATCAGCGGGATATGCATCAAATAGAAGAACATCGGGACCTTTCCGAATATGATCAGTTTTGAAGTAAGCCGGTTCAACGGCCTTTCTGCATACGCAAGGAACAGCAAAGCCGGCCCCAGTGTCATTAATATGAATAATAGGGAAGGGGGATATTTCGATACATTCACAAATGAGAAAATGGTAAAAAGAAAATTCTTTTGTACTGTCCAATGTGCATTATCTCCATATTGATCGATAAAGCGGAGAATGACAAATAAGAAGATAGCCCCAATGCCGAGATTCCGTAATATCCTTTTTCGATAATCCGGATCAACTGCTGCACCATACAAAGTTCCAAGGCAATACCCCAGGGAGATGATACCAATATAAGGCAATACCGGATATCCGATCACGAGGTTGAATGGCCCCAATTGGTAACCTGTAAAATTGGGCTCATGCAGCAAAGACCAGATAAGGTCTGAGGCTTTATGCTCTGTGCTGTGAATACCATCCAGCGCATTGTGTCCAAACACAATGAACAATCCGAGAAACAGTAAAACAGTTCGGGGCAGGTGGATCAGCAATGCCAGCGCCATCATACTGAATCCCAGTGCCCAGATCACCTGAAGGATGAATGCCGGGTAATGCGGATTGAAGGTCCAGGCCAATGTTACATACACCAGCTCCAGCACTACCAGCCAAAGCCCACGGGAAAATAGAAAAAAAGATAGGCTCCTGCGATCATGTTTCATTCCATACAAACAGGCAGCAACACCGGCCAGCAAAGTAAAAACGGGCGCACAATAATGTGTGATCCACCTTGTGAGAAAGATCGGCGCGCTGGTATGCTGCAGGTCTGTAGGATCATGAATGTAGGAATATGCATGGAAGTAATCGCGCACATGATCGAGGCACATGAACACGATGATGAAACCGCGCAACAGGTCGATTGATTCGATCCGGCGACTTCTGATTGCAGTCTGGGCAATACCCGGAACCGTTTTGGTCATATTATCAGGTTAAGGTTGTAACATGATAATTACACCTGCCGCTCTGATTGGTTCAATGGAAAAAAATGAAAAAGGATAATTGACGCAATTGGACCGCTGGCGCCTTCACTGTCCTCCGATTATTGGCTTGAATTTTAATGCAAGTAAGATCAACCCGATCCTCGATTGAATGGAAAATTTTTGATAAAGGCTATCTCTGTAATCATCAATGGTATAACGGCTCACATTCATTCTTTGAGCAATCTCCTTATAAGGAATGTCCATAGAAGCATATTTCAGAAAAGTAAGTTCTCTTTCCTTCAATGACCTGAGCTTTTCCAAAAGATCATGTGCAGCATCATCCTGAATAACTCCTTTCAACAGATTTGGAAAATACTCATTACCATCAGCAACCGTTTCCAAAGCCATCCGCAATTCTTCTTTTTTAATAGATTTTGAAATATATCCCTTTACGCCCAGCTTATATAAACGTAACAAGGCAAGGTCATCTTCATAGGCAGTCAGGGCAACTACTTTAACTGCGCTGTGCATTTTTCGGATTTCCTTCATTGTTTCGAACCCATCCATCACGGGCATGTTTATATCCAGCAATATGATGTCTGGAGTAGCCCCGGAAGCAAGATGGTCCAATAGTTCTTTTCCATTTCCCGCCTCCGGGCCAATTTGAATATGTGGAATGGTAGACAGTAAGAGTGAAATAGCTGATCGTACCAATACGTGATCATCTGCCAATGCAACGGTTAAGGTTTTAGAAGAAGAATTCATTAGGATAACAATTTTTATGGGGTCCGGGAAAATACCCTCAAATGTGGAGTAAAAATAAAATAACATTAATTAAGTTTGTCAAAATGCAAGCCTAAAGCGTATCGGTTCAGTGCATTTGTAAACTCCCATCACTCCAGCCCACTCCTGCCTCTATGATCAAATCGGACACCTGTTTTATTGAACGGGCGGAATGAGGCTACCTGTTATTTACCCTTCATACTAATAGTTCTTAAAGAGCAGAACATTTTATACTCAGGTATTTTGCCGGACAGACTTTAACTCCTAAATATTAATATCTACAGCAATAACCTTTCCTATGTCAAAATTAAGCTTACTCGCGTGCGTGGCCTGGCTATCAATTTGCACAACAATTCGGGCACAATTTCCCAATAGCCTCGGATCTCCATCCCCTAATAGCAGTTTTCTCAGAACAATTGGGGGCGCTCCCACTTCAGTTGGAGTTGACCTTTATACTGGTACAGCTCAGGTAAACGTTCCTGTTTGTGACCTTGCCTCCAAAGACATGACCATTCCTGTTTCCCTGACCTACACTCATGGTAAGGGAATAAAAGTGCAGGACTACGCAACCTGTGCGGGCCTTGGCTGGCAATTGCAGGCCGGAGGCAGTGTAACCAGGATTGTTCGTGGTTTTCCCGACGAGTTCCCTAATGGTTATCTCGGCACAGGCAGATGGGGACAAAAAATAACCAATCACCTGGTCAACGGAACACCGTATACTACTGCGGATAGAAAGGCTATCACCGGCGGAGGTACCGCTGACTTACCTACAGCCGATGGAGAACCAGACATCTATTTTGTGAAAACAGCAAGCTTTGCATTCCAGTTTACCTTTAACGGTGATGGGGAGCCTGTTCTTTCCAACAGCAATGGTTTCCTGATCACGGCACCAGGATTATTCAACACCAGCTCCTATCAAAGCCCCCTTTTTGTGATAACAGACCCCAATGGGAACGAGTACCACTTTTCAACTTATTCTAATGGGAGTGAATATACCAAAACAAAACTCTATGGAACAGAATATACTTACCCTACTACCTGGAACCTAAACACTATCTTTACAAATAATAAAAGGGAAGTGATCAATTTCAGTTATATCGCTTCTCCCAATGATGAAGTATACAGACATTTCCGGACCTTAAAAAGGGAAAGCGCCAATTGCACTACTGTTGAACTCAAAGAAGATACTGTAACCAATACGATAATTCAACCTAAATACATCAGTTCAATTCAATCATCGCTTGGCGAAATTAATTTTTCGTACGCTTTCGACAGACGCGATGTGGCGGGCGCAGCAAGGTTATTATCGGTATCCCTGAAATCATATACAGCTATTGGCACATCAACACTGCAAACCTACACATTCAATTACGGCTATTTCGGCGACCCTTCAACTGATCTGAATGTTCTGAGGCTGAGGCTGGATAATATCTTTGTTGCAGGAGGAACAGCAAATACAGCAACTCCTGTTCAATACAGAACATTCACTTACCATAATTCAGACAATCTTCCTTCGCGGAGATCAGCTGTTTTTGATTACTGGGGTTACTTTACTGCATATACTCCCATCAATGGCTCAACAGATCCACTCTATTATCCGCAACTCAGAGTACCCAACCTGAACAAAACAAAAGCCAATATCCTTACGGAAATTCAGGACATGACCGGCTCTTCCTGGCTCATTAACTATGCGCAGCACAACTATTACAAGAATTCCTCCAATATAGCTGTTGGCGGGCTCAGAGTACAATCCATATCAAATACATTGAGCACCGGTGAAAATATTCAGACAAGTTATGTTTACGAAAATGATCAGGGAATTTCGCAAGGACAGATACTGACTGAATCTTATGCAAACCTGCTAACCGGATGCACCAATGCTGTATTAACTGTATTGTCTGAAGCTCCAACCATTACCAATGATTTGAATGGAACTTTTATTGGTTATTCATCCATAAAAACCATTCAACCGAATGGCGGCTATACTGTTGCTGAATTCTACAACTTCAGTGATTTTCCTGATATTTTCAATTATCTGGCGTCTGCAGACAACCCAGCCCCTTCCGTTACTTCCACTATCAGCTCAGCTTATAAAAGAGGGATTCCGAAAAAAAATACAGTGTTCAATTCTGCATCAGTCAAAATATCAGAAACAACCTATTCCTATTCGTCATTAACAAGTCCCGAAACAAAATCAGCCTGGGCATATAAATGGAATTACATTTATGAAACCGCCTGTGGCCTCGGTTGTGGACAAAACTTCGAGTCTACTTATTACACAAAAATTGAGAATTATCGCCTGACAGGAATGATCAGCAAATCCTATGATCAGCTTGACCCGAACTCCTTCATGCAAAACTCAACAACTTATACCTACAGTAACAATAAAAGAACGATTCATAAAATAGTTACTACGGATTCGAAAGACAATACCGTAGAAGAAACAATTTACTATGCAGACAACAGCTCCATACCCATGCTTACTCCTGCTGAAGAAACCGCCATCACAGCAATGCTGAACAGGAATAACAGGGATGCAGTTATACATACAACTTCCAGCAGGAATGGAGCTGTTAGCACCTTACACAATAGTTATGCAGTAAAAACTTTACCAGACGGAAATACCAGAGTTTTTCTTGTTAACTCCTCCCTTATAAGAATTCCACATTGTTAAACAACGAAATTTTCGAATATGACATCGAAAGATCCAATCCCATTTCCTCCCAAACAGACGGAGGAAAACCTACAGGAGTATTATTTGGTTATGGTCTGAATAAAGACGCGTACCCAATTGCTTTTGTAAAAAATGCAGGAACAATTCCGGCTACTGAACAAACCACAGGCTATGGCACTGTTTTTGGCCTCTCTGCTGTTTTTACCACTGGCTATACTGGTACCATCAATCTGACCCTGAGCTACGTTTCATCAGGAGGAACAAGTCCGGCTACAACCAACTATACGCTATCTGGTCCGGTAACCAGAACAGGTACTCTCTGCCTGCCGGGAGGTAGTGGTGGCACCTGCTCCGGTACACCTCAAACAATTGATTTTACAAATATGCCGGCAGGAACCTATACACTGAATATTGTGCCGGTATCAGTTCCCTTTCCAACTACTTTCAATTATGTTTATCCCAAAAACATTCCATTCCTCAAGAAAGAGTTCTATTATGAAAGTTTTGAGGATAATCCTTCGGCCATTGCCGGTTCTGCACATACAGGCGTCAAGTATTATAATGCCGGTTCAACTCCTTTCCAGGTAAATTATGCAACAGCATCTGTCAGAAATTATGTGATCCAGTGGTGGAACTGGGAAAATGGAAAATGGAAATTTAATGAGCAGGCATACACCGGACCAAGATCTATTTCCGGGATCATTGACGATATACGAATCTTTCCTAATGACGCACTGATGACCACCCATACCTATGAACCACTGGTCGGCAAAACCAGTACAATCGATCCCAGTGGCAGAACAAGCACTATAGAATATGACGGCTTCAGCAGGATCAGCGTTTCAAGAGACAACGACAAGAATATTCTCACCAAAACCTGCTATAACTATATTTCGCAACCTGTAAGCTGTCCTCTTCCCACAATTTTCTCCAATGTTGAAAAATCCGCAAGTTTTACAAGGAATAATTGCTCCGCAGGATATAGTGGCGCCACCATTCTGTATGTAGTGCCCGCCAACTCGTATATATCCACTATCAGTCAGGCCGATGCCGATCAGCTGGCAGTGAACGATATTACTGTAAATGGGCAGGAATTTGCAAACACCAATGGAACCTGTATTCAAACATGGTACAATGAGATAAGGTCAGGAACATTTACAAGGAATAATTGCAGCAGTGGAAGCACGGGAGGAACTGTAACCTACACAGTTGCAGCTGGCACACATAGCTCAACTACCAGCCAGGCTCATGCGAACTTACTTGCCGAACAGGATGTTGCCATCAATGGGCAAAATTTTGCGAATACCAACGGCATTTGTACTCCTACATCATGTTCCTTCAGTGCCGCATCCGGCTTCACATCACTATATAGCAGTATTGGAGCATCGGGCGGCTCCGTTGGATTTTCTTTTTACTTCACCAAAACAACCTCAGGAATGTATGCAGGTCTTTCCTACTCCATTGGTATTATCAATGGATGCAGGCCATCTGTGGCGAGAACTATCTCTGTTGGCGGAGGCAGCAACTCCTGGGAAGTAGAAATCAGGCCTGATGGTGAAGTAATTGCCCGTTATATCAGCGGTCCTGTTATCAATGCCGGAAGTTCTGTATACCTCAGTGGATCTTTTGCCTTATAAAAAAACAAAACCAGTCTTATGCTAAAATATTTCTTGATCATAAACATGTTGTTGAGTATTTCAACATATGGTCAAAGCTATAACAGGGCCAGAACATGGATTGCAAAAAAACCATTCAAAACAGAGGCCGATATTATTGCAACATCCCGAACCAATCAGGAAATAAGCCTGACCACAGAATACCTTGATGGTTATGGAAGGCCCGTGCAAATTGTTCAGAAGCAGGCAAATCCCGCTCAACAGGATGTAATAACAATGCATACCTACGATGCATCAGGAAGGGAAGTGCAGCAATACCTGCCATTTGCTTCAGGTAATAACGGAGATGTCAAAACCAATGCAGCTTCCCTGCAAACAAGCTTCAATCAGGGAATGTTCCCCGGCGAAACACATTTCTATTCCCAACTCACTATTGAGAACTCGCCACTCAACAGAACACTCAATACCTATGCACCCGGAAGCAGCTGGGCTGGAAGCAACAGGGGAACCAATATTAAATATCTCCTCAATTCGGTCATAGATGAAGTAAGGATATGGAATGTAGCCCTCACGCAGGGAAGCCTGCCTGTTAGCAACACCACTTATTCCGCCGGACAGCTTACCAAGAAACTGACAAAAGAAGAAAAGAATGTACAGGTGATCGAATACCAGGATAAAGCTGGCAAATTGATTATGCGAAAGACCCAACTTTCAGCAGCTGCCGATGATGGTACCGGAAGTCCGCATGCAGGATGGCTATGTTCCTACTATGTTTATGACGATTATGACCGCCTTCGCTTTATCCTCACTCCCAGAGTGATCGAATTACTGAATGGCTCATGGACAATCACCCAGAGTATTAGTGATGAACTCTGTATCAGAATGGAATATGACGACTGGGATAGGAATATCATCAAAAAAACACCTGGAGCCGATGAACAGCGTTTCGTTTACGACAAGATCGGAAGATTGGTGATGAGCCAGGATGGAAACTTACGCAATGATAAAAAGTGGCAGTATTACAAATATGATGACCTGGACAGAATCACTGCAAGCGGATTATTGACTGACCCTGCCAACTACAATAACCTTACCTATCATGCAAACCTGGCTACATCCGGAACTACTCATCCTGTCCTCGCTTCATACACTACCATTGAACTTTCCCGAAACTATTACGATAACTATTCCTGGGTAAGTGGAACAGGAAGTGGATTGAGCAGTTCACTCGATGCCACACACACCAGCAACACCAATTATTTTTATTCAGCAGCTTCTGCAAACAACTATCCATATGCGCAACCAATCACACAGAGCTCCTTGACGCGAGGCATGACTACAGGAACTAAAATTGCAGTATTGGGAACCAGTCAATTCCTCTATACGGTTACTTTCTATGACGACAAAGCCAGAATCATTCAAGCGCAGGGCACCAACCTTTCAAACGGGGTAGACAAATCAACTATACAATTCAACTGGGCCGGAGCTCCTCTTCGCACGCTGGAAGAACATGCTAAAACCAGCGCACCCAATCCCAATCACAGAGTACTCACAAAAATGGATTATGACCACGAGAACAGAATATTGAATGTCAAAAAAACAATAGAAAGCAATATCAACGGCACGGCATTCACTACCCCGGAAAAAACGATTTTTACACAAACCTATGATGCTACCGGACATGTTAAGACCAAATCTTTCGGCCTGCATCCCGTAAGCGGCTTACCCCTGGAAACGCAAACCTTCGATTATAACCTCAGAGGCTGGATTACCGGCATCAACAAATTGTACACCCAGGCAGGTAACAATGCTAACTACTTCGGTCTTGAGCTTGGCTACGACAAACAGGCAACAACAGCAGGTACCACCAGTTTTATTCCAATTTATAATAGCAATGCTGCCGGACTGATCTGGAAAAGTAAAGGCGATGGAATTGCCCGGAAATATGATTTCACATATGATAATGCCAACCGTCTCACCACGGCCCCATTCCTTCAAAACTCCAGTGGCAGTACCTGGGAAAAGACCAACCTCGATTTCTCAGTAAACAGTATTGGTTATGACTACAACGGTAATATCAAATCATTGAATCAAAACGGATTTGTTTTGGGAGGATCACCCAATATAGATAACCTCACCTACAAATACCTGAATAATGAACAGGGCAATAAGTTGATGAATGTTATAGACAACTCCAATGTTGCCAGTTCCAAACTGGGCGATTTTCATTATTCCGTTTCCAAAACACCTGCGTCAATAGATTATACCTATGATTTCAATGGCAACAAGAAGTCGGATGTAAACAAGAACATAAGCCTGATCACTTATAATCACTTGAATCTCCCGTCGGTAATTTCAATAACCGGAAAAGGAACGATATCCTATACTTATGACGCAGCCGGCAATAAACTCAAAAAAATAGTTCAGGAAAACAACGCCATTGTACCTTTCAATGGAACCAATTATACCACTAATATTACTACCACTACAAGTTACCTGGGTGATTTCATATACTTTTCCAAAACCTTTTCCAATACAAGCCTGTCATCATTCAACATTCCGGAATCATTACAACAAATGGCGCATGAAGAAGGCAGGGCAAGGCTCGTAACACTGTCAGCCGGAAACCAATCTTTCGCCTTCGATTATTTTCTTAAAGACCATCTCGGAAACATACGTATTACATTAACCGATGAATTGAAGGAAGATGTTTACCCTGCTGCTACATTAGAAACAAATGGCATTTCTACTGAAAAGGAATTCTACGGTATCACCAACGATGCCAGCCATATTATCGCTACTTCAAGCCTGCCATGGTTCAGTGCAATCTCTGGCAGCAACTATCAAAACAATAATGGATTATCCGCTCCACCTGATCCCACCACCAATCCCACTGCTGCCAGTACCAAACTTTATAAGCTGAACGGAAATACCGGCGACAGGTTTGGCATGGGCATCGTATTGAAAGTAATGTCGGGAGACGCAATAAGTATTTTCGGAAAAAGTGTGTGGCATGGTAACGGACAGTCAGTCAACAACAATGATTATCCGCTTGCAGGAGTGATGGCATCCTTCCTCGATGCATTTGCAGGCACCTTGGCCGTAGCAGGCAAAGGTGTAACAGGAGCAACCCTTAATGCAACACCTGGCATAGCAGGACCGCTCAGCACCTGGCTTTCCAACAACGTCCCTGTTCCGGCATCAGGCCCCAAAGCTTATATCAACTGGATATTGCTGGATGAACAATTCAAACAGGTAACTGAAGGCAGCTATTTTGATGGAGTGAGCTCCAATCCGGATATCATTAAATCACACGCCATTACCGGCATTAATATGCCAAAGAGCGGCTACCTCTATATTTATTGCAGCAATGAAAGCAACCAGGATGTTTATTTCGATAATCTTCAGGTGGTTCATACAAGAGGGCCACTGATTGAAGAAACACATTATTATCCCCAGGGCTTATTAATGGCTGCTCTAAGCAGCAGGGCATTCGGCAAACTTCAAAATAACTGGGGGTACCAAAGCAAAGAATTTCAGTCCTCCGAATTCTATGACGGTACCGGACTGGAAGAATATGATTTTGATGCACGGTATTATGATCCCCAATTAAGCAGATGGCATGTACAGGACCCTGTAGTGAACTATACCACGCCTTATGCGGCCATGCATAATAATCCTGCGGCATACATAGATCCTGATGGAAGGGACCCGCTTACTATCGCCATCATAGCAGGAGTGCTGATGGGAGGTTATGCCGGATACAAAATCGGTGAAGCCAAAGGAGCTACAGGCTGGGATATGGTAGGATACATTTTTAAAGGAGCAGTTATCGGTGGTGCAGCCGGTTATGCAGGCGCATCGGTAGCTGCAGCAGGTGGCTTTATGGCAAATACTTTCGGGATCATGATCAGCTCTACCTTTAATTCCATGGGCATGACAGTTATGAGCAACGGAATGGTGTCTCCCACTATGAGTTTAGGGTTTGCTTCCCTGGATATGGGAACAGGAGAATTCAATTATCTGGGCAAACGCGGCAACTCCTTTCTTGCCAATGTGGGCTTCACATTCGGAGCCCTGGCAAATGTCAGTGATATAGTTGCCGGAACTCATGGTACCGATGTTAATTTATACTCGAGAAGAGAAACACCTTTAGGACATAGTGAAATCATTGGAAATTATACTACAACCAACTCCAGCGGCGTGTCAACAAGCCAACCGATCAGTATTTCAGTTGCACCTGCAGATCCATCACTGGGTGGAGCGCTTCCCGGTCTTAAATGGTTTATGCCATATATAAGAAGTCAGCTTCAGGGTAAAACGTTGAACGGACTGAATGGAACAAGAATGATTACAACAAAATTCTTTAAGACCAGCATCACAAACGTAAATGGCAAATGGCTTAGCACTATGACGCAAAGACTGAACAAAAATACAAACCTGCTCGGTCTGGGACGGTTGAAATATGGCATAATGACTGGTTGCGTCAACTATACCGCCAGGGCTTTATTTGGAGCCGGTGTTCTAAACGTAAACGCATTCCTTCCAGTTACCTCCCCCTGGTTGCTTCAGGCGGAGATGGCCCTAAGACAGGTTGGTATTCTCGCTTCACCATTTCTTGTTACTCAATAATTGATACATACAGATGCGTAAACAGCCTCAGGTATAACCCTGAGGCTGTTTTACATTCAAACTAAAACGTATACTCTATCTCCAACCACCGCCAAGATCACGATACACATTCACTGCGGCATTCAGTTGTTGCTTCTTTGTTTCGATCAATTCCAGCTTTGCTTCCAGCACATCACGCTGCGTCATTAATACTTCCAGGTAATCAGCCCTTGCATTACGGAAAAGATCATTCGCTATATCGATGGACTTCGTGAGTGCATTCACCTGCTTCGATTTCAGTCCATAGCTTTTTTCAAGATTGCCGATGTTAGACAATTGATTGGTCACTTCCAGGTAAGCATTCAGAATAGTTCTCTCATAATTATACACTGCCTGCAATTGCTTTGCATTGGCACTGTTGTATTCAGCCTTGATCGCATTACGGTTGATCAGTGGTGCAGCCAGATCACCGGCCAGTGAATACAGGATCGATTCCGGCATCTTCACCAGGTAAGAAGGCTTGAATGCCTGCAAACCCAGTCCTGCAGAGATTTCCAGCCTGGGATAGAATTCCGCTCTCGCTACTTTCACATCCAGTTTGGCCGCAGCAAGGTCCAGTTCCGCCTGCTTGATATCCGGACGGTTGGCCAGCAATTGCGAAGGAATGCCTGTACTCACTGTTGCAGGAAGCAAGTCTGCATAATTGCTTTGATCTCTCGTGATCGGCTGCGGATAACGGCCCAGCAGGAAATTGATCCTGTTCTCTGTTTCCCTGATCTTTTGCAGAATTTCAAATTCCATACTCTGCGACTTCAATACTTCTGCTTCAAATTTCTGCACTGCCAGTTCTGTGGCCCTCGATGCTTCTTTCTGGATCTTCACAACTCTCAGCGCATTTTGCTGTAATTCGATATTCTGTTTTACGATCATGAGCTGATTGTCCAGCGCTACCAGTTCGTAATAAGAGTTCGCTACTTCTGCAATGAGATTGGTGATCACAAAATTCTTTCCTTCCACGGTAGACAGAAACCTGTCTATAGCCGCTTGTTTTGAACTGCGTAGCTTTTTCCAGATATCCACTTCCCAGTTCGCGAAAACACCAATATTGAAATCACCCAGCGGATCCGGCATTTCTTTTCCCGGCTCGATCTCTGTACTTGCATCACCTGCACCCTGACTAGTATATCTCCCTACCTTCTCCACACCGGCTCCCGCCTTTGCTCCAACCATTGGCAGTAAAGCTCCCTGCCGTACACGGATATCATTCCGCGCGATCTCGATCTCCTGCAGCGTTATCATTAGCTCCTGGTTGTTCTTCAACGCAGTATCGATCAGGTTCACCAATACAGGATCTTTGAAAAAACTTTTCCAGGGAAGGGATGCTGTATTTGCAGTATCACTGTTATCATTATACGAAACAGGAACAGTCTTGTTCTCATCACGTGTCATTACAGCAGGCGCCTTACATCCGGCTATTGCCAAACAAAAGCCTATCGCCGTAATGCAATGATGTATCCTGATTTTAAACATTGTGATCAATTTCTTCAGTTAAGGGATTTTCTTCTTCATCTCTCACCAGCTTCCGGCGCGCCGCTATCTTTCCGAATATGAAATACAATCCGGGAATGATCAGTACGCCGAATATCGTTCCGAATAACATGCCACCAGCAGCAGCAGTACCGATGGTCCTGTTCCCGATCTTTCCCGGACCGGAGGCAAACACCAGCGGTATCAAGCCTGCAATGAATGCGAAGCTGGTCATGAGAATTGGACGGAACCTGGCTTTGGATCCTTCCAGCGCAGCCTCGAAAACGGTAGCGCCTGAACGATGCCGCTGCACAGCAAATTCAACAATCAGAACGGCATTCTTTCCCAGCAGTCCGATCAGCATCACCATTGCCACCTGCGCATAGATATTATTTTCAAGACCAGTCAGCTTCAACAACAGGAAAGCGCCGAAAATACCGGCAGGCAAAGAAAGGATCACAGCCAGAGGAAGAATAAAGCTCTCGTATTGCGCAGCAAGGATCAGGTAAACGAAACCAAGGCAGATCAGGAAAATATAAACAGCCTGGTTTCCCTGTGCAACCTCATCCTTTGAAATGCCCGCCCAGTCTATACCAAATCCGCGAGGCAAGGTTTGGGCCGCTACCTCATTGATCACTTTGATGGCAGTACCGCTACTGAATCCCGAAGCCGCAGCGCCACTGATCTCGGAGGCCGTATACATATTATGTCTCGTGATCTCTGACAAACCGTACACTTTTTCCATTTTCATGAATGCAGAAAACGGAACCATTTCCTCTTTATCATTCTTTACATACAATCGCAGGATATCTTCCGGCAAAGCCCTGTACTGAGGCGCAGCCTGAACTATCACTTTGTATTGACGGCCATACTCTATAAAGCTGATCTCATAGTTACTGCCCACCAGCGTTGAAAGCGTATTCATCGCATTCTCGATGGTAACGCCTTTCTGTTGTGCAATATCATTGTCTACGCTTAGCAGGTATTGCGGGAAACTGGCGCTGTAGAAACTGAACACAGAAGAAAGTTCTTTTCTCTTTTTCAACGCTTTCACAAATTCATTATTCACTTCTTCCATTTTGTGATAATCGCCGGATCCTGTTTTGTCAAGCAAACGAAGCTCAAAACCACCAGCAGCGCCATAACCAGGAACGGCGGGCGGCTGGAAGTATTCTATATTGGCGCCTGCTATATCTTTCGATTTTTCTTCCATTTCCTCAATGATCTCCTGCACAGAATGTTTACGTTCCGACCAGCTTTTCAGGTTGATCAGGCAGGTGCCGGAGTTGGCGCCTGTACCTTCCGTGAGGATCTCGTAACCTGCCAGTGCAGAAACAGATTGCACTCCTTCCACTGTTTCTGCAATCTTCTGCAGCCTTTCTGTGATCTCATTCGTTCTTTCCAGCGAAGAGCCCGGAGGCGTTTGAATGATAGCGTAGAACATGCCCTGGTCTTCATTCGGTATAAATCCGGAAGGCACTTTACCACTCAGGAACCAGGTGCCCGCACAGAAAGCTCCCAGCATCAGCCAGGTGATCAGCCTTCTGTTCACGATCCTGGAAAGCGTGCTCTGGTACTTTACCGAAGTGCGGTTGAACTGATTATTGAACGCCCCGATGAATTTATCAACGATGGATTTCTTTTTCAGTTTTCCATGATTGTTCTTCAGGATCATCGCACATAGGGCAGGCGTCAGCGTTAGCGCCACCACACCGGACAGAATGATGGCAGTGGCCATAGTGATGGAAAACTGACGATAGAACAATCCCACAGGACCAGACATAAATGCCACAGGAATGAATACCGCTGCCATGATGAAGGTGATGGCAATGATAGCTCCTGCAATTTCATGCATCGCTTTTTTGGTGGCACGGAATGGCGACAAATGTTCTTCTTCCATCTTCGCATGCACGGCCTCTATCACAACAATCGCATCATCCACAACAACACCAATCGCCAGCACCAGGGCAAACAGCGTGATCAGGTTGAGCGTGATCCCAAAGAACTGCATAAAGGCAAATGTTCCTACCAGGGAAACCGGAACAGCCATCGCCGGGATCAGCGTGGAACGCCAGTCGCCCAAAAAGATGAACACCACAATACCTACCAGGATAAAAGCCTCCACCAGCGTATGGATCACTTTGTCTATAGAAGCATCCAGGAATTTGGAAACATCATAACTGATCTCGTAATCCATTCCTTTGGGGAAGGAACTGGCCTTGATCTCTTTCATTTTTTCCTTTACTGCTGCAATCACCTGGCTGGCATTACTGCCATAGGATTGTTTCAACACGATGGCAGCTGAAGGCTTTCCGTTCAGGTTGGAATAGATATCATACATGGAGCTTCCAAACTCCACGTCCGCCACATCTTTCAGGCGAAGGATCTCTCCGTTCGGACTTGAACGCAGGATCACATTTTCATACTGTTCCTTATTCCTGAATCTTCCGGAATATTTCAATACATATTCGAAGGACTGCGAACGCTTACCTGAACTCTCACCGGTTTTACCGGGCGATGCTTCCAGGCTTTGCTCACTGAGTGATTTCATCACTTCATCCGCAGAGATCTTGTAAGCCAGCATGCGGTCGGGTTTCAACCATACGCGCATCGCATACTCACGGTTACCGAGGATATCTGCATAACCTACACCATCCACACGTTTCAGTTCAGACAGCAGGTTGATATCAGCAAAATTGAACAGGAATTTCTGGTCTGTTGTGGTATCTGTACTGTACACATTGATGTACATGAGCATGTTAGATTCTTCGCGCGTGATCTTAACGCCTTCACGCACCACCAGTGGAGGCAGTTTATTCACCACCGAGGCAACACGGTTTTGTACGTTCAGACTCGCCACGTTCGGATCCGTTCCCAGATTGAAAATGATCTGCAGGCTGGCTTCCCCATCGTTACCTGCATCAGCCGTCATGTATTTCATTCCCGGCACTCCATTGATGGCCCGCTCCAAAGGGATGATCACGGATTTGATCATCAGCTCTCCATTGGCGCCCGGATAATCCGCCGTTACATTTACCTTGGGCGGAGAGATAGACGGGAACTGGGTTACAGGCAATCCTGTAATGGCCAGTATACCCAGGAACACGATGATAAGTGATATAACGATAGACAGCACCGGCCGCTGTATAAACTTATTAAACATTGAACTCACAATTAGGGTGAACTACTATTCCGCTTTTAGTCTCAGGTGTGAAATCACTTCCTTCGGTTCCAGATATTCAAAGTTGACATGATCTTCCTCTTTTACTTTCTGCACCCCTTCAAGCAATATCCTTTCATCGGCAGTCAATCCTCCTGACAACACATACAGGTCAGGCATTTCAGCAGCAACGGTGATGTTGCGCGACCTCACCTTATTGTCTTTACCCACTACAAAAACATATTTCTTGTCCTGAATTTCATAAGTCGCTTTTTGTGGAATGATGATGGCATTCTTCAATGGCATCGTCATCATCACTTTTCCTGTTTCCCCGTTTTTCAGGAGTCTTTCAGGATTCGGGAATCTGGCCCTGAAAGCGATATTGCCGGTTTCATTATCGAATTCACCTTCTATCACTTCCACTTTTCCCGGATAAGGCAATACCGATGCATTGGCCAGGAGCAGGTTTACCTGTGCGTTTGCGCGGTTCTTTGCATTGGTCTGATATTCCAGGTACTCGGGCTCAGACACATTGAAATAAGCGAACATCTGGCTGTTGTCTGAAAGGCTGGTCAGCAGCTCGCCTTCATCGATAAGGCTGCCGAGTTTTTTGGGGAGGCGATCGATCACTCCATCGAAAGGAGCGCGGATCTCTGTAAATGAAAGATGCAGTTTTGCCAGCGACATCTCAGCTTTCGCCTGGTCCAGCTTTGCCTGCGCCACTGCCTGTTCATTCCTGGACACGATATTCTTTTCCACCAGCGCCTTTGTGTTCTGCAATTCGATATCTGCTGCCTTGGCTTCCGCCTCGGCTTTCATCAATTCCGCTTCATACAGTTTGGGCATGATCTTGAAGAGAAGCTGTCCTGCTTTCACAGATTGTCCTTCATCCACATAAATATTTTCCAGGAATCCTTTTTCCTGGGCACGGATCTCGATGTTCCTGACAGACCTGATCTGCGAAACATACTCTTTGGTAAAGGAAGTGTCCAGCGTTATCGGACTGGTTACAGCAAATTTGCTGGACTCTTCTTTTTCTTCTGCTTTGGTGGTGCAGCTTGTCTGATACAACATACACAGCAAGCTGGCGAACAAAACGATTTGTTTCATGACATTAATGAAAATTGAGCGATTAAAACCTTGGGTTAAAGGCATAGCTATCCTTTGCGTAAACCGTCATGGGATTACGTTGCTGATAACCGATGCTTATTGTTCAGTGATCAGATCCTTAAAGCCCTCTGGGCAATGTATTTACAAGGCAAATAGTTGCCGCCAGGCAAGCAATCGCTCAGGCAACCGTAGAGGTAATTTTGAAAGAAAGTATGGGTAGGAACAGAGAGATACCCGGTAAGTAATCTATTTTTTCTGGCGAAGTTGTGATTATCGTTTTCTATTATTTCCTCAAAGACCAGGTCCTGCTGATGATCACTTGAATGTACGATCTCAATGGAACCCTGCTCTTCCCCGGATTGGCCGCCCCTTGACTTTTGCGTTTTCCTGAATTCCTGGTCTGCCAGAAAACAAGTGGTATGCACCAGCTTACCTGCAGACACTTGATCAACCCCTCGCAACAAAAGGGTAAACAGGAATATGAAAAAAAAGGCTCTCCTCATTGGGCTATCAAATACGTAATAATCTTGAAGCACAAAATTCAGGACTTTTCTGATTTAATTTGCTATCGGTATGTTTATATCAGGTTAATGAGAGGTTAACGGGTTCATTAACAACAAGCCGCAGCCCCCTTTACCGGAGCTGCGGTGAAGCCGGAATGATGCCGGCATTTATCTAAACTCACCAGTCACATTTTTTCAGTTTCAGGGTTCCGCTGAAATTGATGAACAGCAGGTTACAGCCAAGGAAATTTGCGTATTCAAGGCTGGTAAGTCCCCTGATATCCACTGTTACTTTCAGGGGATTATCTTTCAGGATAATTGACTTCAATTTTTCTGCACCCCTCAATACAGGCGTTTCAATATTATTATTTTCCGCTTCTATTATTTCAAGTTTTTTCAATGCAGAAACATCCAGCGAACTGATCTTGTTATTGCTTATTTTCAGATCAACCAGGCCTGTAAGCTTTGATACATCCAGAGCAGTGATCAGATAATTGTTATTGACGAACAAATGTTCCAGTTCAGGCAAAACCCCAACATTGATATTGGTGATCCTGTTATTGGAGGCATACAGGTATTTCAACTTCTTCAGTTTGGATACATCCAAAGCAGAGAGCCTGTTGTTATAACATCCCAGTTCTTCGAGGTTGGTAAAACTATTGATCCCTTCCAGGTTTACAATACCAAGATCATTGACATATAATTTGGTTACTTTCTGTGCTTCCGATAATTGGATCTGATTGTCTTCATTGGTATCATAACCCAGGGCAATTACCTGTTGTTTGAATTTCGGATCAGGAATCCTCACCACCTGCCCAATGGTGATACAGGAAAAGAATAATAATGTACAGGTAAGTAATAGCTTATTCATAATCAACAGCGGATGGGATTAAAAAATATGTTTGAGTTTGAAGTTCACGGACTCTCCGTCTTTATTGATTTCCACAATTCCACTTACCTCCTGTGCCACGCTGCCTGAGGGAAAATGGACCATTGACTCCAGATAATACTTTCCCGGCTTCAGCCCTTTGAAAACAAACTCACCCTGGGAGCCATAAATTTTCGTTTCAATCCTGTAGCAGTTGGCCAGCGTTGAAATGCCAGCCACCCGTTTATTCGGCCTATTCTTTTTTTTGAGTTCGAGGTATTCTTCCATGTAGGCCGTTACGGGATACAAAGTGACAACGATGCCCAGCCGGGCATAAATGGTTTCCCCAACCTTGATCCCGATAGGTGCACGGTCCTCATAATAGGCAACTCCTTTGATCTCGGAATTACCTTCATTCAGCATTTCACTGGCCTGTTTGATATCGAATTCTGTTTTGGGCAATATCACCTGCACCGGCTTTTGAGCAATGGCAGTTGCCATCACGCAGGAAAACAGAAAAACAAGAATTGATTTTGGTATCATAAAGGGAGTTTAGAACGTTTTCAGTGAAGGATTCCTCCCGGCGGCTGCTACCACCAGCAAGGCCATGATCAATGCAAAACTGTATTCACATCCGCCGCTTCCATGTTCTCCCACAAACCATCCTCTTTCAACATGGATCAATACACAGCCCACCAGTAACAGCACAATGAATCCTGCTGCAAACCACCTGATGTAATGCCCTGTGATCAGTGCAATACCACCAATGATCTCAAAGACGGTTATCATCCAGACAATGGCCGTTCCAAATACCAATCCTTTATTGTTGAGATAACCTGCAAACTGTTCAACCGAGCCGTTCAGCAACAATCGTACTACAGCATGAGCCAGGAATATCAATGCAACACTGCATCGCAGCAGCAACAAAGATTGACGAAGTGAAACAAAAGGAAATCTTTGCATACACATTGTGTTGAAGGTCTTTCAAAATCATTCCGGCAGGCACAGGATCGCGATCTTTGTACTGGCTCCCGGAGCATTGCAGGATGGTGACCAGCGAACCTTTTTTACGGATTCAGGATCGCCTGGCTCAGGAGTTACAGGTTTCATTTGCATGAATATTCCTGCCATTAACAGCAGTAACATGGGTAAATATTTTTTCATAAGGGAGAGCTAAATGGTTATTCAAAGCTAGCAACACCCCGTATGACATGCCGGACTATACAAACGGTCATGCATACCGTATGTTGAAGAATTTCTCCATTTGATGTTTTCACCAATCCACCAGCAACCCGATCTCTTACATTCATAGACGCTTTCCTGCCGTTCACGAAGCTATTTGGGCAGAAAAGGGGTTTTACCGATTTTTACCTGATGAAGAAAGCACTTCCGCATGTTTTGTTCTGGCTTGGATACTGGGCCTTACTGGAGTATTCTGAATTCCTTTGGATGAAGAATTATATGGCGGACTGGCCAATGAATAAGATCGCTACCCGGTCTGTGATCGGTTCATTTTTATATGGGCTCGTGCATCTTTCTTTTGCTTATTATCTTACCTATTTTGCATTGCCACGGATCGTGAAGAACAAACAGGCGATCTTTATGAATATCGCGCTGATCCTTATTCCGTATGTTGCTGCCATCTGTTCCATTATTCTGCTGGCGCATCATGTGGTGCTGCCATTGGTATATGAAGGAGTAGTGCCTCCTGCCCGCGCATTCTTCGATCCACAAAAATTCTTCAGCCTGATGATCGAAGTGGCATTCCCCGCAGGACTGCTCATGGCATTCCGCCTGGTGAATACCCAGCTGGCCGCCAGGGAAAGGGAGAAAGAATTATTGAAAGAGAAACTCAGTACAGAGCTGAGATTGCTCAAAAGCCAGCTCAACCCTCATTTCCTGTTCAATACCCTGAACAATATTTATGCGCTTACACGAAAGAAAAGTGATCTGGCCCCGGAGGTAGTACTCAAACTTTCCGAATTGCTCAGCTTCATGCTCTATGAATCAGGTAACGATACCATTTCCATCTCGAAGGAAGTGAAATTCCTCGAAGATTATATCGATCTCCAAAAGATCAGGTATACGGACGAACTAACTGTAACCTTCAATCGAAATATCGATCAGCCTTCCCAACCAATCGCTCCTTTGTTATTATTACCCCTGGTGGAGAATGCTTTCAAACATGGCGCCAGCGAAAATCATTTCGACTCCTTCATTCATATCGATCTTACGGTACAGGAAGGAATATTGAATTTCCGGGTGAACAATAGTTTTGAAAAGAATGGTAATCAACAGCAGACTAACAATATCGGGCTCAGCAATACAACAAGACAGCTCGAACTGATTTACAAACAGCAGAAACTGGAGATCAATCCAACTGAAAATGTTTTCAGTGTAACACTCTCGGTAAACCTGAACAGCTATGGAAAAATTTAACTGCCTGATCATAGAAGATGAGCCTCTGGCCGCAGAAGTGCTGCAGGACTATATTTCACAGATCCCCTTTCTGGAATATGCCGGCACCTGCCGTGACGGCATTTATGCCATGCAGGTACTGCAGAAGGAAAAGATCGATGTGATGTTCCTGGACATCCACCTGCCGAAGATCAAGGGACTTGATTTCTTACGAACCCTGAAGAACCCGCCACAAGTGATTGTAACCACAGCTTATCGCGATTATGCTATCGATGGATACGATCTCAATGTAGTGGACTATCTCCTGAAACCTATCCATTTCAACCGCTTCCTTACTGCTGTGAACAAGCTGAGGAGTCAGTCGCCCCAAATCAGTGCAACACCTCTTACAATGGCCGTGAATACTGAACAGGCGCATATCCTCATCAACATCAACAAGAAGAAGATCAAGATCGGGTTACACGATATCCTTTACATTGAAAGTAAAAAAGAATACATCAGCATCGTTACTACAGAGAAATCATATATCACCAAATGCTCATTGTCCGAAATGGAAATGCTGCTGCCAAAAGAAAAATTCCTGCGGATCCACCGAAGCTTCATCGTGGGAAAAGAAAGGATCACAGCTTTCACTTCCGTGGCTGCTGAGATCAGTGGAAAATCGCTTCCCATCGGCAGAAGCTACCGGGACCTGGTGCAACAGATCCTTTCAAAATAGGGAGGATTTTTGTAACTTGACTTTCATGGCTACACGGAATATCCATCCAGATTTTCTTTTCCTGCTTGAATTCAAAGAAGCATCTTTGATCCGGTTGTATAAAGAGCTCCGGGCTTTCATACTGGACATTTATCCGGCCAGCAACGAAATGCTCTATCATACACATGCACTCACCAGCACATATTCCATTTCGGATAAACTCGCTGATTCCTTTTGTATGATCCCCATTTACACCAATCACCTCAATCTTGGTTTCAACAAAGGCACACTGCTCAAAGATCCACATCAGCTACTCACCGGAACAGGCAACCTCATCCGACATATCCCCATCCAAACCGGGAATGATTTCAACAATAAAAAAGTGAAGGACCTGGTGAAGGCCGCAGTGGAATTTGCTATCCGTGATATGGACAAACCCACCAAGGTCACAGGAACAACCATATCGAAGATAAAAGCTAAGTAATTCCGTAGATTCGTATCCGAATGAGTACCATCCTGCGCCAGCACATAGAAAAGATCGTTCCGTTAACGGATGAAGAGTTCGATCGGGTAATGTCCCATTTCAAAACCCGCAAATTGAAAAAGCACCAGTTCCTGTTGCAGGAAGGCGATACTGCGCATGCTCATTTCGATAATTTTGTTGTATCCGGATTGCTGAAAGTGTACCATACCAGCGATGATGGCCATGAACATATCCTTCAGTTTGCCCCGGAAGACTGGTGGGTAGCGGATTACAGAGCCAACTATTTTGAATCGTCTGCGGTGGTGAACATCAGTTGCCTTGAAAACAGTGAACTGCTTACCATCAGTTACGCAAACAGGGAGCAGCTCTGCAAAGAATTCCATAAGCTGGAACATTTTTTCCGGAAAAAAGCAACCGGAGGTTTTGTATCCCAGCAACGACGCATTCTCTCCCTGCTCAACAACAATGCAAAAGAACGGTACGAAGAATTCCTGAGCCTTTATCCCGGCCTCAGTCAGCGACTCTCCAAAACCCTGATAGCATCCTACCTCGGTGTGTCCCGCGAAACCCTCAGCCGCCTGTCCGATTAAAACTGTGATCTACCTCACAGAAAATTTGTGACCTGCCTCATTGGCTACCCCTGCCCGATGCCCCAACTTTGCACTGTAATTCAAAAAGGCATGAAAAAGATACAGACAGTTGCAGTGGCGGTGGCAGCATTATTGCTGACAACCCTTCACCTGGAATCAACAGCTCAAACAAAAAAATCAATTACCATGAGCAAGAAAATTTTATTCGTCGTGACCAGTCACGACAAAAAAGGAAATACCGGAGAGCCAACAGGCTATTATCTCGGAGAGGTTTCCCATCCCTGGGAAGTGTTGCATGATGCCGGATACGAGATCGAATTCGTGAGTCCCAAAGGCGGTAAAGCACCCGTTGACGGCTTCGACCTCAACGATCCTGTCAATAAGAAGTTCTGGGAAGATCCCGCTTATCATGCAAAAGTGGAAAACACGATGAAGCCTTCGGAAGTGGACCCTTCAAAATATGCAGCTATCTTCTATGCAGGAGGGCACGGCGCCATGTGGGACCTGGCCGATGATAAAGGTCTCTCGGATATTGCCACAAAGATCTATGCCAACGGTGGTATTGTAAGCGCAGTTTGTCATGGTCCTGCAGGACTGGTGAATGTGAAAGACGCCAATGGAAAATACCTGGTGGACGGAAAGAAGATAAACGCATTCACCAATGAGGAAGAAGAAGCTGTAAAAATGGAAAAAGTGGTTCCTTTCGCACTCGAATCCAAACTGATCGAACGCGGAGCGAAATTTGAGAAATCCGGTCTCTGGCAGAATCACGTAACCGTTGACCAGCGCGTGATCACCGGCCAAAACCCGCAATCAGCCAAGTCTGTGGGCGAAGCCATTCTGAAAGAACTGAAAAAATAAGCAGTACAGGTTCATATTTGCGCCGGCCGGGTCTCAGTTCCCGGCCGGCATTTTTGTCATCTTCAAGCCCTCCGCGGCCTTATACGGCAATTCTTCGTAATAGTAGAAAAATAGACAACCAATTACTCCAGATTGGAATAACTTCGAAGAACACTTCAACCCTTCTCAGCTATTATCGCTCCAATACCCATCGATTTTTTCAATCATCAAACTCATAACAATGATCATTGTTCACGACATTTTCGTTTGCAAGCCAGGCAACGCCTCCAAACTCGCAAAGAAATTCAAGGAAGCCATGACAGGCTATTCAGAAATAAAACATATCATGACCGATGTAACTGGCCAGTTCAACAGGGTGATACTCGTTTCAGAATACGAAAGCCTCACTACCTATGAGCAAAGCTGGAAAAAATATGAGGAGGATACAGAGGCCAACCGCAAAATGCAGGAAGTAATGCAGGGTTACACTGACATGTACCTTACTGGTTCCCGTGAGATATTCAAGGTTTGGTAAGATCAGTTATTGCAGAGCCGCTGCAGGAGCATCGCTCCTTGTTTGTCTGCTCCTACTGTGCTGTTCACTAATATGATTACCGCAACTTTCTTTTCGGGCGCTACACTCAGGTAGGAGCGAAATCCTCCTGATGCCCCATTATGGAAGATCGCGTTGAGTTTTCCATATTTCAACAGCACCCATGCCATGCCGATATGGAAATTCTTATCTGAAAAAGTGGTATCATGCGTAAGCTGTATCGCTTTTTCCAGTTTTTTATTCGGTGCGTCCCATTGTGCTTTTGCATATTTCAGCATGTCAGCAGCAGTGGAACGCAATCCACCAGCACCCTGATAAATGGGAGGAAGGTTACGGGGAAAATGATAACTGCCATCTTCATCATACCCTTTGGCATATGCAGCGGAATCCTGATGACGGATATCGATACGGATATCCTTCATCCCCATCGGACTTGCAATGAATTTTTGCACCAGCTCTTCATAGCTCATATTGTAGGTCCTTTGCATGATGGTGCTGGCCAATGCAAATCCCGCATTGGAATATTCATTCTTCAAGCCCGGCTCACGCGTGAGTTTGAGGTTCTTCAACCAACCGAAGAATTTCTCGATCGGATAAATGATGATCCCTTTTTCATCGATCCTTTCATCTTTGAAATCTGCCGGCATCCTTGGGAAGGCCGATGTATGATTCAGCAGGTCTTTAATGGTAACAACGCGTCCATTGAATTCAAGGGATGGAATGGAATCAGGAAGATATTTGTTCACCGGATCATCCAGCCTGACCTTACCCTCGCCAATGGCCAGCGCCACGATAGTAGCTGTAATGGTTTTGCTGATCGACCCTAATTCAAACAAGGTATTGCTGGCCGGTATATTGTGCTTTGTTTTATCAGCTTCACCATAACCATAAAAATAAGTTGTACCGTTTTTCAGAATGCCGATGCTCGCTCCTTCCGTTCCTGCCTGCTGTAAATAGGTCCTTACGATGGAGTCCACCATTTTATCCTGGTCCGTTTTTAAAGGATTATTGTGGGGGATCTTGTCTACGCCTGCCCTGGGAGCGATGTATTGCCTGAAGAAAAAAGTAGACACTTTATCGCCATCGCCCAGTCCTATCCCCAATGTCATCGGCTTCGTGGCAAACACGCCTTTGTATAGGATCACGCCATCTGCATTCCGTTCAAAGATGATTTCCTTCATTTCGCCCAATGGAAAAAGCGACTGCTGTGTAACGTTGATGAATTCTTCCTTCTTGATCGCATTTTTGAAATCCTGCCCGGTAAGACCATACAATTTCTCAGCATCTTTTTCATTCACATATTTTTTCGCCAGCTCAGCAACAGAGTCCGTTCGTTGTAGAAGGGTTCGCTGCGCGAAGCCGCCCAGGGATACCAGGCTCAATAATAAGATGCAGGCAGATTGTGTCAGTCGTCTGGAGAGGATTGTCATTTTGCAGATTTTTTCTGTAAGGATGATCAAATATGGTAATTGTTACGGGCTTTTCAAAGCGGTATTGATGACCGGTAGCGATGAAATGCTGAATCGCCTGTTTTTCATATCAATGTTTATTTTTTTTATATTTGAAGAACGTTCCTCTCCCGATAACCGGAATCAGCTCCTGCACTCCTTTCGAAATACAACTCCAGCCCAGGGAACCGCTATTGTTTCTGCTTGCCAGTTGCCCCTGAATCAGCCCTGACCTTTAACTGTAACTATTAACACATATGAACTTCAGCAGCATTTGCCTGATACGCAGACTGCGATTAATCCGTTAACCGAATGTCGCCATTACTTACAAAATCAAATTTCATCATCATCACCGGAGGCCCCGGAATGGGTAAGACTGCGCTGGTACAGCACCTGTCGGAACTAGGCTATCGTCATGTTCCGGAAACCGGACGCTCCATCATTCAGCAACAGGTACAGGACGATGGCGATGCCCTGCCCTGGAAAGACAGGGCCGCTTATGCGCAGCTCATGTTCAACAAGAGCCTGGAAGATTATTTCAAACTCATAACCGCCTCCGATCCGATATTTTTCGACAGGGGAATCCCGGACGTGATCGGTTACCTGGAACTTTGTGGGTTGCCAGTTCCTTACGCCATGATTGAAACGGCCAGGAGTAACCGCTATCACAGAGATGTATTCATCACTCCGCCCTGGCAGGAGATCTACGAGAACGATACGGAAAGAAAACAGGATTTTGAAGAAGCCGTCAGAACCTGGGAAATGATGACGGAAGTGTATACCCGGTTCAACTACAACCTGGTGGAAATCCCCAAACTACCTGTGAGCGACCGCGTCTGCTTTATGCTCGATCATCTCCACACTGTGCTTTGACGCTCTTCACCCTCAAATTGCCGCAATCCACCGGCATTGCTTTTGACCGGTTCCGGTAAATTGCAGTATCCATTCACCTAAATACCGGATCATGCAAAACTCCAGGAAATTCAAATCAGTGGATGAGTACATCAGTGCCTTTCCTCCCGATATTCAGATCAAACTGAAAGAGATCAGGGCACTGATCCGCGCAGCGGCACCCAAAGCAGAGGAGATGATCAGCTACAACATGCCAGGCTACAAGCAGAATAGCATGCTGGTATATTTTGCGGCCAACAAGGCTCATCTCGGTTTTTATCCGGCAACCACGAGGCTGGAAGATTTCGAAAAAGAGCTTTCGAAATTCAACGGCACCAAAGGTTCGATTCATTTCCCCTACGATGCGCCACTGCCCGCGAAATTGATTTCAAGAATTGTGAAATTCAGAACAAAAGAAAATGAAGCGCTGGCAAAGATCAAAGCGGAAAAGAAAAAGGTGAAAAAATAGAATCAATCCCTGCTCGTACAGAAATCTCCGCTATCATTAATTTCCAGGAATTGAGTAGGCGTTCCGCCGGTGTAGAATTTGAAGTCCCTGATCAGATGGCTCTGGTCGTGATAACCAAACTGTACGATCAGGTCGAACCAGTCAACCGGCTTGCCTCTTTCGGCCATCAGGTAGGCCACCACCTGTTTGAACCGGAGATACCGGAGTAGTTCCTTTGGAGAATACCCTACATATTTTTTGAAACGCATCTGCACAGCGCGTTCCGTGATGGCCGCTTTTTCAGCGATCACTTTGGAGGGACTAAGTACGGGATCGAAAAAAGCAGAGGCATTTTCCAACAATGGCTGAACAGCATCCTCCCCTTCTTTTGCAGCTTTCGCGAGATATTCTTTCAGTAATTCAACACGAAGCTCCGTAGCAGGTAAGGCATTCATTTCTTCCCAGAGCGTATTCAGATTGTCAGCATATTCAGCCACACTGTCTTCATCCGACAGATCCACATTATTTGTGCTTAGCTTCATGAAACGAAAAAAACCATCGTTCACGAAAGGAAGGGTTAGCAGGTCTGTTCCGGGTTTCAGCTCATAGTTGAGCATTTTCCGCATAGGACCGATGATCCCGATCCGCTCCACCTGCTGCTCTGCGATCTCCTCCTCTCCAAAAGAAAATGAGAGGGCTGGACCGAAATTAAACACCAGCACCATTTCCAGGCTGGGCGAAAGATGGTACACAACTGTATCCGCATCCTCCTTCATCCTGATACCATAGATATGTCTCACTATTTCAGTGAGCGCGCCCTCAAGCTCATACCTTGTGCCATTGTCTGATCTCATCGGCTTCGTTTTCGTACAATGAGGCGGGATCCCGCCATTCTACATTTGTGTAACAAAACAAAAATAAACAATTAAAAACTTCAATATGGGATTACACACAATACTCGGAGCCAATGGAACCATCGCCGATGCTCTTGTTCCTGTTCTGCAGGCTAATAATGAAAAGATAAGACTGGTATCGCGCAAGCCGAAACCTGTCCCCGGCGCAGAAACCTTTACCGCGGATGTGACCAGCAGGGAACAGGTGTTTGCAGCTGTGAAAGGCTCGGAGATCGTTTACCTGCTGGTGGGAATACAATACAATATCGATGTGTGGAGAAGGGATTGGCCCGTGATCATCCGCAATGTGATCGATGCCTGCAAAGCTGCCAATGCAACACTTGTGTTCTTCGACAACGCTTACATGTATGGAAAAGTGGACGGCCCCATCACAGAGGAAACGCCATACAGACCTTCCAGCAAAAAAGGACAGGTGCGTGCCGGCATTGCAACTACCCTTCAGGAAGAAATGAGATCCGGTGGGCTCAAAGCCATCATCGCAAGAGCTGTGGACTTCTACGGCCCGGGGGTTACCGAGAAAAGCGCACCGGGACTACTGGTGTTCACCAATATGCGCAAAGGGAAGAAAGCACAATGGTTCATCAACCCCAACGTGCCCCGCTCCTACAATTACACACCCGATGCAGGAAAAGCTTTGTACATGCTGGCCAAAACACCTTCCGCCACCGGCCAGGTCTGGCATCTTCCTACTGTTGATCCTCCATTGACCGGCAAACAGTTTGTTGCCATGGCAGCGAAATACATGAATGCTTCAGATAAAGTGAAAGTATTACCCAGGTGGATACTGAAGATCGCGGGGCTCTTCAATCCATTCATAAAAGAGATGTACGAAATGCATTACCAGGATGAATTACCCTTTGTATTCAATTCCTCCAAATTTGAAAAGGCGTTTGATTTCAAACCCACTTCCTGGGAAGAAGGGATCAGGCAAACGGCAGAATGGTATAAGCAGCAGCCTGTGGGATAGATCAAACCCTCAGCCAATACACAACTACGCAACAATAGCAAAAAACTTTTGTCTATTACTCTGTAACAAATGATCAAGGTGGACCGTCCCTCTGTTATCCGTCCCTGCACGGAGGGTATCTCAATTTACATAACTGCTAACCAACCATCACATGTTCAGAAACTACTTCAAAACTGCCTGGAGGAACCTGAGCAGAAATAAAACTGCTACCCTGATCAATATCACGGGACTGATGATCGGCATGACCTGCTGCCTCCTGATCGGACTGTATGCCTGGCATGAGATGAGCTACGATAATTTCCATGAAAAAAAGGATCGTATTGCCCGTGTGATCATGGCCTATCAATTCTCGGGAGAAAAAGGAAATAAAGGAGATTTCACCAGCACCAAAGTATTGCCCACTTTCCAGCGGAATTTTCCGGAAGTGGAAAGCGGAGCACGTATGATGCTGAATAATGGCATCATCACAGTGGGCGACAAACAATTTGAAGAATCGAAGATCCTCTTTGCAGACTCTTCCATGTTGAAGGTATTCTCTTTCAGATTACTTAAGGGCAATCCGGAACACGCACTTTCAGGTTTGTTCAAGATGGTTTTGTCTGCCTCTACAGCAAAAAAATATTTTGGTGATCAGAATCCGGTTGGACAGATCGTGAAATTCGGCGCCAGAGCCCAACCATTCGAGATCACGGGCATAGTGGAAGACTGCCCTTCCAACTCGCAGATCAAATATGATATGATCGCCTCCTTCTCATCCAAACAACAGAACCAGGAACAAACATACTTCAATGCCAATTATACAACATATCTGTTGTTCAAAGACCCTTCGGGTATTGCCAGCCTGCAGGAAAAGCTCCCGGCCTTCATGAAGGAAGAGACGAAAAACATGAGCAATACCACCATCAATTTCTTTCTGGAGCCATTTAAAGATATCCACCTGTATTCCGAATACGATGCAATGGAACCCAATACCAGTATCAACTACATCTATATTATCGGTTCTGTGGCGCTGCTCATCCTTGCCATCGCCTGCTTCACCTATATCAACCTGAGTACAGCCCGCTCCATGGAAAGAGCCAAAGAAGTAGGAATCCGAAAAGTAGTAGGTGCAGAAAAATCACAGATCTTCCGGCAGTTCCTCAGTGAATCGGTGATCCTCTCGAGCATCGCACTGATATTGAGTTTCGGTCTCGCCATATTACTGCTCCCTGTTTTCAATCATTTATCAGACAGGCAGCTGGAACCCCGATTGCTCTTTTCTCCTTTCGTGATCGGTATGTGTTTCTTTGCTATTATTTGTATCGGAGTACTGGCAGGCAGTTACCCTGCCATCGTGCTCTCGGCTTTTCAACCTGTACGCGTCCTGAAAGGAGCGTTCAAATCCACTTCATCCGGCGCATTGCTTCGTAAATCGCTGATCGTTTTTCAATTCAGCATTTCTGCTTTCCTGATCATCGCCACCTTCATCATTCAAAAACAATTGCATTTCATACAAAACAAGAAACTGGGCTACGAACGCGAACATGTACTGGTGTTGCCTTACGATGATAATGTAAGAAAGAATCTAAGCACCATCAGAACTGAATTTAAAAGTCATCCCGACATTCTGAATGTATCCCGTACCAGCAATGCCCCTACCCAGATAAACAGCGGCTACAATATGCGAAGCGCCAGCATGCCGGAAACAGAACAGATCTCCGTAAATGCTGTTATCATCGATGAAGAATATATCAAAACAACAGGAATACAGATCATTGCAGGAGAGGACCTCAACCAGCAGGATATGCTGGATGTTGCTTCCATGGAACCAGATGCAAAAAGATATTATCATTTCATCCTGAACGAATCTGCCGCTGCCACCATGGGCTGGACGCCACAGGAAGCTATCGGTAAATTATTCTGGCTAGATGAAAGCCGTCCCGGCATTGTGAAAGCAGTTGTGAAGGATTTCAATTTCCAGAGCATGCACACCCCCATCAAACCACTGGTGCTGTTTCCTGAGCCCTGGGCGCGTCAACTGCTGGTGAAAGTTTCCGGCAAGAATATCGAGCAGGCGCTGGAACATATGGAAGCGAAATGGAAACAACTGGTGCCAACGCGCCCATTCAATTATCATTTCCTGGATGAAGATTTCGATAAACTGTACAGGAGTGAGATCAGACTGGGCAAGGTGATCAATGTTTTTGCAGGGATTGCTATCAGCCTGGCCTGTCTCGGGTTATTTGGCCTTTCATCCTATACCACGCAACAAAGGATCAAAGAGATCGGAGTAAGAAGAGTGATCGGCGCTTCCGTTTTCAATATTGTATTCCTGCTGTCGAAAGACTTTGTAAAGTTTGTGATCATATCCTTTGCCATCGCCACACCGATGGCATGGTGGATCATGAGCAACTGGTTGCAGGATTATGCTTACGCCATCAAAATGCCTGTCTGGGTATTTGCACTGGCCGCGGTACTGATCATCATCATCACATTGATCACTATCAGTTTCCAATCCATCCGGGCAGCGCTGATGAACCCGGTCAAAAGTTTGAGATCAGAATAATCGATACCATGCCCGGTAACTCCCGGGCATTTTTTTCAGTAATTTTAGTGCATGCCGTCCGGTATGACCATCTCCAGATTTTCACCCAGTATTTCCCTGATGCCATTCATCAGGGAGTATATGGTCATTGAAGCAGAGCAGGAGCTGATCAACAGCCTTGTTCCGGATACATTTATGGCGATGGCCATCCGCATCAAAGGCACAACAGGTGTTCTCTCCGGCAATGACCTTACACAAATTCCATCAGGTATCATCAGCGGGCTTTCCGATACTACCAGAACAGTTAGCTATGCCGCCAACAGCGCCAATCTGATCATTGCATTCAAAGACGGAGGCATGGCAGCTTTCAGCCCGGTTCCCGCGCATGAGCTCTTTGCGAAAAGCATTTCAGCCGGCAACATCTTCCCCCCTGCAGAACTTCAAATACTCAGTGAAAAAATACAGGATGCTATCACACATGAAGCGCGCATCCAACTGCTCGATCAATTTCTTCTGAATAAATTGAAAGCTACTCCCTCCGATCCAATGATCAACAGGGCAGTGGAGCTTATTCGCAAGCACAAAGGCATTATCCGGGTAAAAGATCTCGCCACTGCATTGCATATCAGCCAGGACCCCTTTGAAAAAAAGTTCAGGGCCAGGATCGGTTCCTCTCCTAAGAAATTCGCTTCCATCACGCGCATACGTAACCTCATCAACAACTACGCTTCTTACACTTCACTTACAGATGCCAGTTATGATGCCGGTTTCTATGATCAATCACATTTCATCAAAGAGTTCCGGCAATTCACCGGAAAATCCCCTTCAGCTTTTTTCAGCGCCCCTCCTGCCTGGTAAAAAATGATTTTTTACAATTTCTGCCCCCTGCGGGATCCTAGCTTTGTAATAAATCAGAAGCATGAAACCTGGACAATACTTTTTAGCGGTGCTGATCATCGCCATCGCCCTTTCTATTCCTGCAAATATGCAGGCACAACAGAGAAAATCAATCAAACTAAAGGAAGCAGATATGAATAATGAACTAACAAAAAATAAAACGATCGTCCGGCAATTATTCGAAACAGCATTGAACCCGAGAAAATTTGAACTTGTTCAACAATTCATTCATCCCGAATACATCAGCGCAACAGGACAGAAAGGAGTGGACGCCTTTACCAGCCAGGTGACCGATCTCCTCAAAGCCAATCCAGACCTGCAATGGACCATCCATGAACTGATTGCGGAAGAAAATAAAGTATGGGCACGCTGGACCACCACCATCAATCAGTCAACCGAAAATCCCATCACTACAACTGGTATCGGCACCTATCTTATCGAAAATGGAAAGATCATCCGCTCCTTCGCATTGGTAGACAGGCTAAGCTTTTTTCAGCAAAAGAAACTCCTGCCGGAAAACCTCAGCATCTTACAAGCGAAAGCAAGTCCTGAAAAAGTTATCTTTATAGACAGGTTTGTAGTGCCCGCCAACGCATTGAATGAATTCAGGGAACGGGTGAAAACAAACAGAAATCTTATAAGAACAATCCCGGGATTCATTGAAGATGTTGCTTTTGAAAGTAAAGACTCAAATGACAACACCATTTATGTTACTGTAGCAGAATGGGCATCAAAAGAGTCGCTTCTAAAAGCAAAAGAAGCTGTGCAGGCAGCCTACAAAAAGGAAGGCTTTGATATCGCAGCGATGCTACACAGACTTAATATAACACTCGACCGGCAGGAATTCAAACCAGCCGCCGATCACTAAAAATCAATTACCGGTATGCATTGCAAACTCAAACGAATCTCATCTCTTTTCATAACTTTTCAGATCCGCCTCAGTTTGTATTGCACATGTTTTCTTTTTTTACATTTTTCCGCTTTTGCACAACGTGTTTTAAGCTTTGACGATGCATACCAGGGAGATGGGTCCGCACTTAACGCTCCATTACCGCGCTTTGAAAAATGGCTGAGGCCGGATCTGTTGCTGATGAGGAAAGACGGAAAACTTGTTGCAATAGATCCTGTAAAGAAAACTATCAATCCCTACCCCAACTACAACCAGAGCATAAATGCACCCAAACAGAATATTCCGGCAAACAGTCAGCTGTATACCGAAAGCCCTGACCCGAAGTACGCAGCCTTCGTGCAAAACAACAATATCATCTTACACAACAGGGAACAAAATAATTTTACTCCCATCACTTCAGATGGAAACGATTCTCTCCTGAATGGCAAAGCAACCTTTGTTTATGAGGAAGAAATTACCGGCGCTAATACCATGCGATGGAGCCATAACGGACGCTTCCTCGCCTTCATGCAATTTGATGAAAGCAATGTTCCCGTATTCTCCCTGTACATTCCTGAAGGACAGCACGGTCATCTCGAAAAACAAAGATTCCCCAAAGCAGGCGACCCAAATCCCAAAGTAAAGATCGGCATCGTGGATGCCTTCTCAAAGAAGTTGATCTGGGCCGACTTTGATTCTGATGCGGATCAATATTTTGGCCGCCTTTATTTTACTCCGGATAATAAGCTCCTCGTCCACTGGTTGAACAGGGAACAAAATATTCTCCTTGTTTACGAAGTGGAACCGGAAAACGGAAAAAAGAAATTATTGTACGAAGAACGGCAGCCAACCTGGTTAGACATCAATAACGCAGCCGGCTTCGATTACATCAATAAAGGCAGGAACATCATCATTACCTCTGATAAAACTGGCTATCGCCATTACTATTTCCACAAACAGGATGGAACCTTTATCAATGCTATTACATCTGGGAACTATGATGTAACCTATTTTCTTTCTGTAGATGAATCCAAGCAGGTTTTTTATTTCGCTGCAAGAAAGGAAAACTCCGCACGCTTCGATATCTATTCCGTTCGTCTCAACGGAACTGGCCTGCGCCGCATCAGCAAAGGCGATTTTCATTACACCAATATTTTCTTCAGCCCGGATCACAAATATTTTGTAGCCAATTACAGTAATACCAATACCATCACCCGGTCTGCAGTTTTCGACATCAATGGCAACAAACTCCTCGATATCGGTAATGAAAAAGGAAAGGAATTCGATCAATATGCGCTGCCGAAAAAATCATTCATCCGCATTAAAAGCACCGATGGACTTTTCGACCTGCCGGTGACCATCACATATCCGCAACCCTTCGATAGCACCAAACAATATCCCGTACTCATGACAGTCTACGGCGGTCCTGAAGCAGGGAAAGTGTACGACAAATGGGAAACTTCGCTTCCGGAGATCTACTGGGCTCAGCAGGGCGTAATCCAGGTGATTGCCGATAACCGCGCCAGTGGCCACTTTGGAAAGAAAGGAATCGACCTCAGCCATCGACAGATGGGCATTAACGAGATCGAAGATTTTATGGCAGTCGGCAAATGGCTGAAACAACAACCCTGGGTACATCCCAACAAACTTTGTATCACCGGATTCAGCTACGGCGGTTACATGACCTGTATGGCGCTCACCTATGGGGCTGATGTATTCGACTATGGTGTGGCTTACTATGGCACTTCGGACTGGCGACTCTACGATACTCAATACACGGAAAGATATATGGATAGCCCATCCGAAAATCCTGAAGGTTACAAAAAGACTGCCGTTAAAACCTGGCTTCACAAATACAAAGGCATGTTGCGCATCATCCATGGCAATAGCGATAACAACGTGCATCCACAGCATAGTCTGGAAATTGTAGACAGTTTACAGGAACTGGGAAAGCATTTTGAATTCATCCTGTATCCCGGTGTACGACATGGGTTCAGAGGAAATAAATGGTTACACAGCAAACAGGAACTGGCCATCTTCATCAACAAATATCTTTTGACACCTTAACAAACAGCAGAAGATTATTGAGTAACTTCAATGCTATATCCTTAGCATATGAATTTTCACACTACCGTTCCGATATTATATTCAAACGATGTATTGAAAAGCCTGGAATACTACACAGAAGTATTGGGCTTCGATTGTAAATGGGACTGGGGCTCGCCGCCCACATTCGGAGGCGTAAGTAAAGACGGTGTACAGATCTTCTTCTGCGAAAAAGAACAGGGCAATCCCGGTACCTGGCTCAGCATTATGCTGGATGATGTGGACGAATATTACGAAAAAATAAAAGCGAAAGGCGCCATCATTTTAACACCACCCGAATCCATGACCTGGGGCATCCGCGAAATGCTGGTGCAGGACCATGATGGCCATTGTATCCGATTCGGACATAATATCTCCCACAGACCAGGCAATTCCTGTACTTTACCGGATACCGTTCGCATCGTGGAGAGAAAGCCAACTGTTGAAGAATACAAAGAGCTCGTTGCGGCTGTCGGCTGGACGGAGACCCAGCAAAACGCAGACCCGGAGCTGATCCTGTCGGCGCCCATCTTTGCTGTGGTGGCGGAAGAACTGGCTTCAGGAAAAGCCATCGGCTGTGCATTGCTGCTTGGAGACAATACCAGTTTCTATTATGTGAAAGATGTGATGGTGCAGCCTTCCTGGCAAAGCAAACATATCGGAACAGAAATGATGAATACCATCTCGAGATGGCTGAATCAAAACGCTCCTGCCAATGCTTTGGTAGGATTGTATACCGGGGGTTATCTCGCACCCTTTTATAACCAGTTTGGATTTAAGCATGCATATGGTATGAGTTTCCGCGTACAGAACCAGTTACCTTAATTCCTGTATTAAAGTGATCCCATGAGCCCGCAGCCACCAGAAAAAAAATACAGGTTGCTCTTTCCCGCTTTTGGCGCCATCATCTTTTGCATCCTTTACCTGGTTGCCGCCTGGCGCTATCCCGGAGGATCACAAACAGATGCGAAGAGCACCGGCTTCAGCTGGAAGCAGAACTATTGGTGCAACCTGCTCAATGAAACAGCTATCAACGGACAACCCAACAGTAGCAGGACCGTGGCCATGATCGCTATGCTGGTACTGGCCATCACACTGATCTATTTCTGGTACTTCTTCCCGCAGCAGGCAGGATTCAATATCATCAGCCGCCGCATCATCCAGGTTTCAGGCGCAGCAGCCATGCTTACAGGATTGTTCATGTCTGGCGAATCACATGATATGATCATCAACCTGGCATCATTGTTCGGCCTCGTGGCCATTGGCGGAACATTTGCAGGACTGTACAAACTGAAATGGAAAAGCCTGCTCTGGTTTGGTGTATTGAACCTTGTTTTGGTGGGGTTGAATAATTATTTGTACTACAATGTAGAGCTCAGGTACTACCTGCCGGTAGTGCAGAAGATCACTTTCTTCAGTTTCCTTCTCTGGATCAGTCTGATCTCCGTAAAATTATATCGCAGCAGTCAGGAACAATAAAAAACCGGCGCAGATGCAATATCCCGCCGGTTGAATTTATATCGATGTAAGAATATTATGCAGCGCTCACAGCAGCTTCCAAATCTGCCAGTACGATCTTCTTCATCTTCATCATTGCCTGCATGGCAGCTCCAGCCTTTGCCGGATCTTTATGCGTGATCAATTCGATCAGTCTTGGAGGAGTTACCTGCCAGCTCAATCCGAATTTGTCTTTACACCAGCCACACATACTTTCCTGTCCGCCATCGGATGTAAGTGCATTCCAGTATTTGTCGATATCTTCCTGCGTTTCTGCAGGGATCACAAAGGAGACGCTGTCGTTGAACTGTCCCTGCGGACCGAAGTTCAGTGCTACGAAATCCTGTCCGAAAATATTGAAGGAAGCAGTGATCAATGTTCCTTTAGGAGCAGGGCCATTATCCCCGGCACGCAGTTCGTTGCCAACAGTTGTTCCGGGAAACAGATCCTTATAAAATTTAACGGCTTCTTCCGCTTTGCCGTTAAAGCATAACATGGTAGTGAGTTTTTGTGAATTGAGCTTTTGCATATCGTTTGTGTTTTAAGGTTCGTAATTATTGACAACACAAACTTAGTTTTCTAATCTTGTTTTGAAGAGGGCCAACTGCGACTAATATAGGGTATATTGCGCCTATGAATTTTAATTCTGCAGCTAAAGAGATCCTGCAGGAGTTCCTGCAAAAACTAACCGGACTGAGCGCGGAGGAAACCGCTCCGCTATTCAGCACCACACGCCATGTTCAACTGACGAACAACCAGGTTTACATACCCATTGGCGACAAGAGCCGTAAACTCGCCTTCATTGAAAAAGGCGTGATGCGCGCATACGCAGTAAAGGAGAATGGAGATGAAGCTACGCTGTATATCAGATGGGAAGGGCAGTTCATAGCATCCCACGACACCATCATCAACTACCAGCCTTCCCGTTTCATCTACCGCGCACTGGAAGATTGTACGCTGATGGAAATCGATTATGATACACTGGACAAGATCATGCGGGAACAACCCAAATTCGAGCCGCTTCGCAATTTCTTCCTTATGCGCATGCTCTCGGAAACCCTGGATATGATCGAATCATTCGTATTCCTTTCACCCGAGGAACGCTACCAGAAACTGATCACAGACCGTTTCAATATCGTGAACCGGGTGCCGGACAAACACCTTGCATCCATGCTGGGCGTTACCCCGGTGAGCCTTAGCCGCATCCGCAAAAGGATCCAGCAGCAGAAAAAGATTAATTAACTTTTGTTAACCATTCCAGCCTGTACCTGCCTATACATTTGTTTTATCAAAAACATCCGGTATAGCCATGGAACAGGTAACCAAAATTTTCATTCAGATCTTCAGCATCTCCGCTGTCCGTTATTTCGTACTGGCAGGCATTCCCTTCCTGCTTTTTTATCTATTCTTCAACAACAAAATGAAGCATCTCAAGATCCAGCAGCGGCAGGCTGCCCGGAAAGATTTCTGGAGAGAGATCTGGCATTCGATGCAATCCACTTTTGTGTTCACCATCATCATCGTGATCCTGGCCGCAACACCTGTTAGACAATATACCCAGATCTACACGAATGTTTCCGACTACCCCGTATGGTGGATCCCCGTTAGTGTGGCGCTGGCCCTCGTGATCCATGACACTTATTTCTACTGGTTCCATCGCCTGATGCACCACCCGAAAATTTTCAAGTACACACATCTGGTGCATCATAAATCCACCAATCCTTCTCCCTGGACTTCTTACTCTTTCCATGTGCTTGAAGCGGTAGCCGAAGGCGGCGTGCTGGCTGTGCTGGTATTTGTGATGCCAATGCATGGACTCGGAATTCTCTGGTTCACCATCGCAGCTTTCATCATCAATGTGTACGGCCACCTGGGATATGAGATCATGCCGAAAGGACTGAGAAAATCATTCCTCTTCGAGATCATCAATACTTCAGTGCACCATAACCTGCACCACAGCAAATTCAAAGGTAATTACGGTTTATACTTCCGTTACTGGGATCGTATGATGGGAACTGAGAATCCCGATTATGTGAAGGAGTATGATAAGATCCAGGCTCAACGTTTCGGCCCTGAAGCCATTCCTGCAAAAGTAGTGGCAGAGCCTGTTGCCAAAAGAGCCTGATCAATGCAGCACCTGGTAATGCAACAATACCACACCGGAAGGAAATGTAGTGGACGAGAGTAGTTGCAGATCCTGCTGATCAAAATATTTTCCAAAGAAAGGTTTTCCCTTTCCGATGAGTACCGGATGTATCCACAACTGGTACTCATCTATCATTTCGAGCTTTATCAGGGCAGTCACCAGTCTGCCGCTACCATAGATGATGATGTTCTTGTTCTGCCCGTTCGACTCTTCCCTTAACCTCAGCATTCCTTCCTCGATCTCATCTTTCAGGATAATTGTATTGCTCCAGTCGGCTTTCTGCAGTCTTCTCGAAAACACTGCTTTCTGGTGATGGTTCATCATTACTGCGTACGCATAATCTTCGCGGGCACAAAGTGGATTGGAAGTTTTCCCGGGCCAGAAACCAGCCATCGCCTGGTAAGTAACCCGCCCCAGCAGGATCGTATCCGCCTTGCTCAACTCTCTGGCCAACTGCTCTCCCATCTGCGGATCCCAGCATTCAAAATGCCAGTCGAGCTCCCCATTGGGGCCAGCCATATAGCCATCCAGCGTAATATTCATCGATACAATCACTTTGCGCATTCGTCCAGATTTTAGTGTACGGGGTTAATAAACAGAATTATCCTTCATACAAAATTATCCAGTCGTACGCTCTAAATGCGGGTGTGAAGTTGACAAATGAGGGTCATTTTACGACAGCCGAACTCACAAAAATTGTATTTTCACAGCATAATGTCTTTAACCCCTTATCATCTGCATACTTGAAAACCGGATTAACCTTTACCCTGCTTCTGCTTTTCTTCAATCTCCTGCATGGCCAGTCTGTAGTGGACACATTTAAGAATATGGATACCGTAACAGTAGCCAGGCAAAAACAGATAATTAATGGTGTGAACAGGCTTTCATTAGGTGTAAAGCAGATAGAAGCGGCGCCAAAGCTACTGGGGATAGCAGATCCCTTGAAATCAATACGATTCCTTCCGGGTTTTGGCAATGGGGGCGATGCCAATTCGGGTGTACAATACAGAGGGCTTCCGTCAGGAAACAATGGCTATTTTTACAACGGAGTCCTTGTTCATAACCCAAGCCATCTTTTCGGATTATTCCCTTTATTCAATAATAATGTTGTTGAAGACCTGAAGATCTACACGAGTGTTGTTCCGGGAAAGTATTTCGGCAAATTATCCGGCTACATTGATATAAATAGTAACTGGCAGATCAGAGATACTACCCTTATTAAAGCAGAAGCCTCCCTTGCTCATCTGGGTGTAGGCGCCCGGATTGAACGGGACTCCATTCAAATGGTGGAACTATTCTGGAGGAATACCTTTATGAATAAAACACTATGGCCTGTCTTAACTAAAACAGGGAAGGATCTGGAAGGAATGAACTATGATCTGTTCGACTTCAACATGAACGTCAAAAGGGTTTTCAATAAGCATTCGATAAAAGCTTTCTTATACACGGGTAGAGATAAAGCCATGTTTGATCTGTATGAAAAGAAAGCAAGAAACAGTATGGACTGGGGCAACCTGGTGATGGGCATAACACATACTGCTGATCTCCGGCGAAACCTGCAATGGGAAAATAATATCGGCTACTCGAAATACGATTCCCGCGTTGCATTTGACCTCTATGGCGAAGAGTTTTCACTGTTCAATCACCAGAAAACGGTAAGCATAAATTCTACTTTGACTTATCGAAAGCAGCGCCACTCCGTGGAAACAGGCCTCCTTTATTTGATGGATGATTTAGGTACTAATCTTCAGAATGAGGGCCAGCCAATTGAATCTGGTGGCAATGTCCGGTATAAAAGCAATCAACAATTATTCAAATATTTTTTGAACGCCAAATCTCCGTTGTCGGACAATATTGAACTGGAAGGCTCAATGAATCTTTCAACTGTTTCAACTGTAGAACACCCTTTCTTTATCAACCCGGCACTTACAGTATCATGGCTGATGGATGCAAGAAATACTTTTTTTGGGAGTTTATCGATGGCTTATCAGCCGGTACACCAGGTTGGTCTTACCAATATAAACCTTCCTGTTGATTACGTTATTCATGCAGACCGGAACCTCTCTGTTTCAAAAATACGGGAAGCCTCTGGCGGATACCGTTATGCAGGGGCCAGGATTGAATACAGTATAGATGTTTATTACAGATGGTTGTCAGATTTAAAAGAATTCAATGGGAACATCATCTCTTTAAATGAAAGCAATGATATTGCCAGCGGCATTGAAAATGGTAATGGAGTTACATACGGAGCTGATTTTTTTGCCAGATTTATCACTCCACGAAACTACTTTACCATAAACTACTCCTATTCAAGAAGCTTCAGAAAATTTGACGCAATCAATAACGGAGAATGGTATAAGTATATTTATGACCGCCCTCATAATTTAAGTATTGTGAATTCCTATAAGATCACTCCGAAACTATCTTTCTCGCTTAGCTTCATGTACAATAGCGGGAGCGCATATACTCCCACGGTAGGGATGTATTATTTTGGTAATTCCATTTTAGCGGAGTATGGAGCCAAAAACGGCGCCCGCATGGCTGCCTATCACAGGCTGGATGCAGGAGTGAACTGGCTATTCAAGAAAACAAGTAAAAGCAGGCAATCCCTGGGGTTTTCAATTATCAATATCTACAATCGCTCTAACCCAATTTATATATACCAAAGTTATGATCGGAATTATTATCAAAAGAACAATGCGTTTAAAATGATCCAAAAAGATGGTGCAAGTTTACCATTCTTACCAGCCATTACTTATTCATTAGAACTACTATGAAAAAGCTAATAGTAACAATCATTATAAGTATAACATTTTCGGCCTGCATCAAGGAAGCTGCCCACAAAAAATTCGAGCCTAAATTTGTAGTTGAAGGGGTGATCGAGAATGGAGCAGTTCCTGTGGTGAAAGTGATGCACAACATACCTACTAATTATATTATCAATGAGGAGCAACTGGAAGCGCTGATTGTGCGTTGGGCAAGCGTAAAGGTTTCCGGCGGAGGAGAAGAAGAGTATCTGACCTTAACGCGCAATGATAACGTTTTCCCTTATTTATTTTATGTAGGTAGTTCCCTGAAAGGAAAGGCAGGTCAGCAATACAAACTGGAAGTCAAATACAATAATGATATTTTTCTTTCTGAAACAGAAGTCCCTCTTTATACGCCTGCTATAAAAGACGTATCATATGAATGGCTTGATCCGGAAAAGGCTCAGCCAACCGTAAGTATTGACAATGTAAATCCGGAAGCCAATTATCTTTTGTTTACGAAGCTGAATACGCAACATGACTTTTATTCAACTACTCCCAGAGGGATCAAAGCTATTGATCAGGCAGGCAAACAATTTACTGTATCATTGCTAAGAACCCGATCCATACTGGACTCCACGAACGCTTCCAGATATTATGCAAAAGGTGATGAGATAACAATAAAAGTATCTAACGTTTCCGCAACAAGTTATACTTTATGGTCTGCTGTTTCTCAACAAGGACTTGCGCTTTCATTTCTCAATTACTCTTCTAATTTTTCTGGTAATATAGTAGGTAATGCTGTCGGTGTCTGGTATGGCGCCAATTCTTCGTTTAAGAAGCTGACTATCCAATAAAAAATGCCATCACGTAAGCGTGATGGCATTTTTATTATCTGATAAAGCGCCAGGCGCTTTAGTTCTCAAATTTTTCCAGCAAAGCTTCGATATCGTCGATCAGGTTTTCAAAACCCGTTTCTCCAAATGCTTCAAAGCTAACCTTTGATCCATCTCCGAATACGAGCAAAGGTTCTACATTATACTCATGTATAGTAGTCTCGCCATATGGGCGTTCATTATCTTTTAACTCAAAGGTAATTGCAGCTATTTTCTTCTTTGTTTTTGTGTTTACGACTACTGCAGCACCATGCTTGTTTAACAGGTTTGCCAGCAAAGTATAATACTCTTTTTCATACTTTTCATTATCACTCAGGTACTTTTTAAAGGCAGCATCATACAGATTGTTGGCTACTTCTACTTTGTCCCAATATTCATCCACTGCTGCCTGGTATTCCTGCTGGTTGTTATAGTCTTCATATTTAGGATATTTTAAGTTTCCGTAATAAGTATTATAATCCGGATATGCAGGCTCTCTGTCGCGCACTGTTTTCAGTTCATTGTGCATCGCTTTATAATCAATCTGTCCACCCATCGTTACGTTGCCCACTGCAAATGTTGTGTTTGCAGAAAGGAACAGATCCAATTCTTCGTCATCCTCAGAATTCACCAATTTGTCATAAGACAGTGAATTGAAGTTAGAGTTGGTTTCCAAAGCCATTAAAGTTTCGGCACCTTTGGCGAAGCTAAACTTAAAGCTGGCCAGCTTATTATCGTTCTTCGTTTCCAACTTCGCGGTATATGCTCCGAGAGAAAGGTTTACATTCACCAATTGAGGGAGCTTATCCTCATGGTAAGAAAAGTTTGAAGACAGGTTCATCACTTCCGAACTGTTGATCGTCATGCGGGCCGATAACTCAGAGGGCAATTCATAAGTTTCTTCTGTAGTTACTTCAACAATCTCATAGTTTCCTGTTTCCGGATTCTCTACATAGTCGTAGTGGGTACTATTGAAGACCCAGGATTTTCCAGAATTTTTATACGTTATGGTCAACACCGTATTGTTTGAAGTTCCATTCTGTGTAGCAGGAAAATGAAATTCAATTTTATCGTTGGAAGCAGTCAGATCCCAGTTACCCGTATTTTGGTTGTATTTGTAAATCCCATACGCCTTACTGAGTTGGTATGATTTCTTTTCTGGAATAGATGTTGTGGTGATTGAGGATAGCGCACTGTTGATGGCTGCTATTTCCAGTGTTCCTGCTCCCAGTTTTTTAATGGCATTTACGGTAATATCTACTTCAGGAGCTTCCAGCATATTGAAATTTTCCAATGCGTCTATAGCAGGATTGGAACTCAGATCATCAATTTTTTTCACAAATTCCCGCCCTTCAGTCTCCATAAAGGCTTTATTGGCAGTTACATTTTCCGTATTATAAGGCAATTCATAAATGGATGAATCAGAATCTTTTGATTTTTTACAGGCGCTAAATACTAACGGTGCTGCAATCAACAGCAATGCAGTTGTTTTTTTCATAATAAAATAAAGTTTTCTAGAATGGTATTTGAGAGAGGTAATAAGAATTAAGCTTTAAGGATTTAGTTAAGGATAAAAACGGGGCAAAATTACATTTATTATGTAACAGGCAAACTCGTGGAGATAGATTATTATTAAATCCGAGGGCTAAATACAATCCGTAAACGAAGTATTGGTGCAATGTCAACGAGTAGAATACCCAATTACCACAGGCTAGTTATTTAATAATGGAAATGCTGGAAGAATGTAGTTGTTACACTTTCCCTTTATTTCCGTCTCGCACCCGGCGCAACTTTTCTCAGGAGACAGTATTGTTGTTATTCTCTATTATCATTTCCGCCACTGCCCTTGCATTCAGCTCAACCGGTTCTACATCGGGAACCTCCTTGCTGGTGAATGAACCACTAAGGGCCTGCAACTTCTTTGCTTGTGGTATGAAACGGCTTTCCAGGGAAGAAACAGCCTGATTATAATTCTTCACGGCTGCATTGAGGCTATTGCCGATATTACTGAAATGCCCGAGCAATGTAGCTGTTCTGTTATACAGCTCCACGCCGGCGCCACGCATCTCTTCAATATTTTCGGTTATACGAACCTGTTGCCATACAAAACCTACGGTGCGCAGCAGCGTGATCAGTGTAGTTGGTGTGGCAAAAACCACTTTCCTTCGAATACCTTCTTCAATCAATGTAGGATCGGCGGCCAATGCTGCGCCAAATGAAGATTCGATCTGCATATATAACACCACGTAGTCCGGCGAATCACTAAACTGGTTCCAATAAGCTTTGTCACTAAGATTCCGCAGGTGATCGCGAACTGCCTGCGCATGCTGCGCCAGCAGTTGTTTTCTTTCTTCTTCGTTTTCCGTTTCAAAAGCACGCATATAAGAACTGAGCGGAACTTTCGAATCCACTACTATGATCTTCTTCTCCGGTAGTCTGATGATCATATCCGGACGAAGTGTTCCTTCGGTACTCGCAACAGATACCTGTTCTTCAAAATCACAATGCTCGGTCATGCCTGCAAACTCTACCACTCTCCGCAAAGCGATCTCACCATAACGCCCACGCGTATGCGACGTCTTCAAAGCAGTGACAAGATTATGTGTTTCCTTTTGCAGTTGTTCTGTCATTTGCGCCACGCCCTGCATGTACTGATTGATCTGACCATGCTGCTCCATACGCGCTTTTTCCATTTCCTGGATCTTATGATCGAATTTTCCCAGGCTGTCTGCCAGCGGTTTAACCAGCGCGTCGATGGCCTGTTGTTTTTTCTCCAGGTCGCCCTTCGCTTCCGTAACCTGGGTTTCCAGGGTGGTTTTGGCCAGCGTAACGAAGGATTCATTATTGTGTTTCAACACTTCAGCGGAAAGAGCATGAAAACTGGCTTTCATGGTTTCTGCCGAGCGGTCCATGAATGCCTGCTGCTCCGTCAAGCGCCTTTGCAATTCTTTTTGCTCTGCCGCCAGGCGTGTGGCTTCATCCCTTCGCTGGTTGAGCTTATCATTCAATTCATTAATGGAAATATTCGCTTGCAGAAGTTGCTGATTGGCTGCACGATGCAATTCCTGCTCAGTATTCAGGCGGGTAGATAATACCGCAATTTGTGAGGTGGCTTTGTTCTTAGTAATGAAGTAGGTCAGTATGCAACTGATCACAACAACCACCAAAGCGCCTCCCAGGATTAGTAAGTTCATAGTAGATCCTTTGGTATTGAATAACCAAATGTCACCCTTTTTTTTCAAGAAATATACAATACCATGTATATTGCCCGGTAATAACCCTCAATCAAGACTCCTTTACACCATTATATGGCAACCAAACTAACGGGCGGCAACCAACAATTGATCGACTTCTTACAGTCGTTATACCCTCTCAATGACGAGATCGTTGAGTACCTCAATCAAGCTGCCATTGAGAAAAAAATAGGTCGCGGAAAATTATTGCTCACAGCCGGTGAAGTATGCGAACATTATTACTTCATCAAAAAAGGACTTGTCCGCGGATTCATCATCGAAGACGGAAAAGAGATCACAACCTGGATCTGCCGCGAAGGAGAGGTGATTACCTCCATTGTAAATATCCTGGATATTCAGGCTATGGGCGAGAACATAAAAACGCTCGAGAACAGTGAGCTGCTGGTAATGCCAACTTCGGGTATACAATACCTTTATGATCATTATCCGGACTTCAACAGAGTAGGAAGAAAGTTGCTGGAGCGATATTATTACGATGCGCAGCAGCGCGCCATCATCTGCCGCATCCCCAATGCAGCCAAGAGGTATGAACATTTTATCAACACAAGACCTGAACTGGTGAACCGCGTGCCCGGAAAATACATCGCCAGCTTCCTGAACATGACCGAGGAAACACTCAGCCGCGTAAGAAGCGCCCGCACCAAAAGCAGGCGGAAACCGGTGAGCGGAAATCAGGAAACCGCCTGATCCAGGTCAACTTTTTACAGGTTCGATTGTACCATATTTGTATCAACTGATGAATATGGATGTGTTGCAGCTCAAACAATTATTTCCCGGTCTGGAAGCTGGGCTTTACGAAGATATGGCTACCCATGCCACTGTAAAAGAAGTGAAAGCCGGCGATACCCTCCTGCGCGTAGGTCAGACCATCCGGTCTACCATGCTCATTGCCGAAGGCATTGTCAAATTGTACAGGGAAGATGAAGATGGAAATGAATTCTTCATTTATCATCTCACACCCGGACAGGCCTGCTCCCTGAGCTTCATCTGTTCCGCCCGTGCAGAAAAAAGCGAAGTACTGGCTAAAGCCCTTACCGATGGTTCAGTGATCAGTATCCCACCAGAGAAGATGGACGAATGGATGGGCAAATACAAAAGCTGGTATCAGTTTGTGCTCAACTCCTATCGCAACAGATTTGAATCGCTGCTGCAAACCATCGACGCTATCGCTTTCTCCACGATGGATGAACGGCTGGAATTCTATCTGAAAAGACAGGTGGCCCAGTTCGGCAAAACGCTCACCATTACGCACCAGGAAATTGCACATGACCTTAACTCATCCCGCGAAGTGATCAGTCGCCTCCTCAAGAAGATGGAGAGCAAAGGCTTGCTCACATTACATCGCAACAGTATCGAGTGGTTACAATAAAATAGCTCTATATGAAAATCGAACAGATCTACACGGGCTGCCTGGCACAGGGCGCCTATTATGTCGAAAGCAACGGTGAAGCCGTGGTGATCGATCCGCTCAGAGAAGTTACTCCCTATATCGATAAAGCCACTGCCAATGGTGCAGTGATCAAATACGTTTTTGAAACGCATTTTCATGCCGATTTTGTTTCGGGTCACCTTGATCTGGCAGAGAAAACAGGTGCAAAGATCGTTTACGGCCCTACCGCCCAACCAAAGTTCAATGCCATCATTGCAAAGGATGGCGAACATTTCAATGCAGGTGATGTGAGTTTTGAAGTGCTGCATACACCTGGTCATACCATGGAAAGCTGCTGTTTCTTGTTGAAAGATGAGACCGGCAAACCCGTAGGACTTTTCTCCGGAGACACACTGTTCATCGGGGATGTGGGCCGTCCCGACCTTGCGCAGAAAGCCGCCGGCAAAACGAAGGAAGAGCTGGCCGCAGTCCTGTATCATTCGCTCCGCAACAAGATCATTCCACTGCCTGATGATATCATCGTTTATCCGGCACATGGCGCCGGCAGCGCCTGCGGCAAGAACATGAGCCGCGAGACCACCGATACGCTCGGCCATCAGAAACAAACGAATTACGCCTTACGTCAAAGCATGACCGAAAATGAATTTGTGAAGGAAGTCACCGAAGGGCTCACAGCACCTCCCGGCTATTTTCCATTTAATGTAAAAATGAACAAAGAAGGATACGACAGCCTCGACACCATCATGGAGCGTGGCAAAACAGCTTTATCGCCTGATGCCTTTGAAGCTGCCGCCAATGAAACCAATGCGCTGCTGCTGGACACACGCGATCCGCAGGTGTTTGCAAAAGGCTTTGTTCCCAACTCCATTAATATCGGTATCGATGGCAATTTCGCTCCCTGGGTGGGCACGCTGGTGCCGGATATTCAACAACCCATCCTGGTGATCACCGAAGATGGCCGCGAAGAAGAAGTGATCACACGCCTCGCACGTGTGGGTTACGACAATACCATCGGTTACCTCAAAGGAGGATTTTCCAGCTGGCAGAACAGCGGTAAAGAGACTGATCATATCCCGGGCGTGTCTGCGGCTACTGCACTCGGAATGATACAACAACCTGATGTATCTGTGATCGATGTGCGCAAACCCGGAGAATTCAGCCTGGCGCATATTGTGCACGCAAGCAATCTTCCCCTGGATGATATCAACCAGGAGATCGGTGCGCTGGACAAACAGAAAAAATACCTGGTTCATTGTGCCGGCGGTTACCGGTCCATGATCTTCTTATCGATCCTCCGTTCACGTGGATTTGATCATATAACTGATGTACAGGGCGGATTCAAAGCGATCCGTGAAGACGGCCGCTTCCCTCTCACAGCGGGCGAACCTGCTCACTAAAAATGGTTGCATAACCCCTCACCTGAGCCGGGGCCGGATTAAATGTTCGGGCCGGTTTCATTTTCAGATCGATGGTTAACCAATATGAGCTGTGATGGCACACAATTGGTATCTTCATGAAGCCTTATCAAAGCTTTATGAAACCTTTACCACCAGTCACATTCCATCATTCATCGCCTCCGCCGCACCTGCAGCAGTACGTGCAGGCATTCTGGCATGCAGAAGGAACCGGTGCGCTCACCCTGGGCACTATCGCAGACGGATGCCCTGGTCTGGTTTTCCATCAAACCGAACGCGGACTGCTTTGGGGTGAGCAAAAGAAAAAACTGTCGAGCTTCTTTCTTTACGGTCAAACAACGAAGCTGAGCAAGATGCAGACCGGCGGCGCATTCAGGATGACTGGCGTAATATTTTATCCCCATGTGATGAAGATACTCTTCGGTTTCAACGCCAGCGAAGTGACCGATGATTGTGTTGACCTGCTGCTTTTATCAGGCGACGAAGGAAAAGAACTGGTACACAAAATGGAAGACTGCGCCGATAAAAATGTACTGTATTGTCACATCAACAACTATCTCAGTAATATCATTTATAAAAAGAAGATCACTCATGATACTGTCATTCAGAATGCAGTGATCCAGCTTATGCAAAGCAATGGGGATGTCAGTTTGAAGCAATTGCAGCAATCCCTCTTTATTACCGAACGCACTTTCGAGCGAAGGTTTGAGCAGTATGTAGGCATATCCGCCAAACTCTTTGCGCGTGTATGCCGCTTCCAGGCTTCACTTCAGCAATTGCGGAACGGGGAATACGAAAAACTTTCAGACATCGCTTTCAATAACGGCTATGCCGATCAATCCCATTTCATCCGCGCCTTCAAACAATTCTCCGGTTATTCCCCTGTAGAGTTCACAAACGAGAACAAAGTGGAAGAGGTCTCCCTGCTCCTGATCCGGTAAAATATTAGAGAGTGTGCTCCGATGAATGTCGGTTTTGTTCAATGTCCGGGGCTCACGGGATTTTAATTTTACATCATAAACAAACCAATATGGAAATGCTGACAGTTCCCAATCTCGTTTTAGCCGCAGGCACACTGATCACCGGATTGATTGCAGGATTATTCTTCGGTTTCTCCGTAGCTGTGATCCCCGGTCTCACCAGGCTGCCAGATGCCGGTTACCTGCAATCCTTTCAACATATCAACACAGCTATCATGAATCCTGTTTTCCTGTTTTGCTTCATGGCGCCGCTGATACTATTACCCGCGTCCACCCTGATGCTGTTCAGGCAGGGCGGTTCTTCTGCGTGGATCTGGGCGCTGGCCGGCACCATCATTTATGTTATCACAGTATTTGGTGTAACTATTGCCGGTAATGTGCCGCTCAATGATATGCTCGCCAAAATGGATCTTGCAAATACATCAGTGCAAACATTGGCAACAGATCGCGCATCCTTTGAACCACGCTGGAACAATTTTCATGCTGTGCGCACCATTGCGAATATCATTTCACTTGCATGCCTGATCATTTCCTGTTTTCTCACCATTAAAAAGTAGAAAAATGTTCCGCAGTATTATCATCTTAGCCCTCCTGGTTTCGCTGCTCAGCTCAACGCCAGCCCACCGGCATCAACCAGTTACCAAAATGATCCTGATGAAAGGAATGAAATTCGTTCCCTCCAAAATAGAAGTCGATATCGGCGATACCGTCATCTGGAAGAATGAAAGCGGTGGCCACCACAATGTGATCGCCAATGACGGCAGTTTCAAAAGCAATATGCTGGAAAAGGGTCAGATCTACGCTTTGGTCTTTGAAAAAAAGGGATCATACAAATACTTTTGCCAGCCTCACCGCATCATGGGAATGAAAGGAATAATTGAAGTGAAATAATGAAAATAAATACTCGTCAACTCTGGTGTTGTTAAGCATTTGATTGTAATTTTGCATCACATCGGCGAGATGGACATGTTCAAACAATTTACCGCCATATTACTTCTCTTCGCCATTACGGTGCAAACCTTTCACAAGGCCATCATTGTGATTGATTTCTACAGGAATCAGGAATACATCGCCAAGAATCTCTGCGAAAACCGCTTCAGGCCTATGTTACATTGCGACGGACATTGTTTGCTCGCTAAGAAACTTCAACAGGCAGAGAAGAAGGAACAACGCAATCCTGATCTCAAAGGAGAGAACAAACAGGAAGTGGTTTCATCCAAATCTTTCTATCCTGTCATCGCAACTACTACCATTGAACCCGTAACTCCTCACAACTCATTCAACAAGGGAAAACCTGTTGACTTTGCAGAAGATTTCTTCCACCCACCTGGCGCATAAGGGTTTCATATCATCATTTCTGTTCCAACAATTTTCCAGTTTCAACCTGTGCACCACTGCTATGTCCTGCATTCACCAGGAATAGTGTGACTGCACACAATTCTCTGAACAATGAATAAATTGTTTTGTCTGTTGCTGACAACAATGTTGACAGCAGCAACAGCCTCCCTATGCGCACAGGAAACCATTACTATCAGGATCGCAGATAGAACAACCCGTGAAGCCATTCCAGGCGCTACCATTACAACTGCTGACGGAAGAAGTTATGTTGCGAATGAAAAAGGAGAGATCAGCCTTAGCAGCAATGCTGCATCCTGCACCGTGAGCGGTATCGGTTATGCATCACAAACCGTTCAACTCAGCCGGCAACAGCGTTTGGTACTGCTGGAAGCACAGGCCGCCAACATGCAACAGGTAATAGTTACAGCCAATCGCCAGGTACAAAAGAGAAGCGCTGCTCCGGTAGCCATCAGTTCCATCAGCGCTGCCACCATTCATGAAACCAAGGCCACTACCATCGATCAACTCATCAATAAAACACCGGGTGTATTCATGGTGAACCTCGGCAATGAACAACATATGATGAGCATCCGCCAACCCATGAGTACGAAAGGACTTTATCTTTATCTCGAAGACGGTATTCCCATCCGCACTTCCGGCGTTTTCAATCACAATGCATTGCTGGAGATCAATATGACTGCGGTGAAGAATATCGAGATCATCCGTGGGCCCAGCTCCAGCATGTACGGAGCGGAAGCCATTGGCGGCGCTATCAATTTCATCACCAAAGCCGCCCCGGTAGAACCGATGGCACGCATTGCGTTACAAGGCAACAACACAGGTTATAGTCGAGCAGACCTGAGTACCGGTGCCACTTTCGGCAAACTGGGCATTTCATTCAACGGCTATTTTGCGCAGAACAACAATGGCGTGCTGGAAAGAAGCGATTTCAAAAAATGGACAGGCACCCTGCGCGCTGACTATGCAATATCAGAAAAAACAAAACTCTCTTCTTCTATCACTGCACTGGATTATTACAGCGATATGCGTGGCAGTCTCGACAGCACTGCATTTCGCAACAAGGATTACAGCACTCCACAAACATTCACCTGGCGCCAGGTAAATGCCCTCCGCTTCAAAACACAACTTGACCATAAATGGAATAATGGGAGCAATACCAGTATAGCACTCATTTACCGCGACAACAGTGTGGCACAGAATCCATCCTACCGTGTGAAAGACGACTACAGAAGAGCAGGCGCCAACTGGACAGGTAAAAAATCTCTTGCTCACGGAGAGATCAACGATAATTCATTCAACAGCTACGCCGCCGTGATCACACACCAGCAGCAATGGCTGAATGGAAAACTAAATTCCGTGAGCGGCATCAGTGTGGACCTTAGTCCTTCCACTTATGAATCTTATTATATCCGCATCAACCAGGATACAGTATCAAGGAAATACCTTTCCTTCACTGAACGGCCAGACAGCCTGCTCAGTAACTATTACACCAATATCAGCAATGGCGCGGCTTTCACGCAACTGGACTACAAGCTCACAGAAAACCTCCGCCTTGTAGGCGGGCTCCGGTTCGATGTATTCAGAATGTCATTCAGGAACTATCTCCCTCCATCTGCCTTCAGCGGATCACCCAATACAACGGAGACTTATAAGCGATTTACACCCAAGGCAGGCCTTACCTGGCAGCCACATAAAGCCGTTGGATTCTATGCCAATTACAGCGAAGGATTTGTGGCGCCACAGGTAACAGAACTGTTCAACGGCGTTAAAGTGCCCGATCTCAAACCTCAAACCTTCTTCAATTACGAAGCAGGCGGATGGATCCATCTCTGGAACGGAAAGATCTATGCCGACTGGAGCGTTTACTACCTGCAAGGAACAAACGAGATCATCAGTATCCGTTTCGATGATGGCAGCTTCGGCAATGCCAATGCCGGTAAAACAAAACACCAGGGTATCGAATACGGCATCAATTTCCGTCCTGCCCGCGAATGGCTGTTCCGCTTCAGTGGCGCCAATTCCACTCATCGTTTCGTGAACTACTCCGATAAGGAAATTTCTTACAACGGCAAAACCATGAATGGCGCTCCCGCCTTCACAGGCAATGCGGAATTGCAATACAAACCCAACTGGTTCCCGGGTTTCCGCACAGGCATCGAATGGCAGCACAATGGCGCCTACTGGATGGACCCACAGAATACTGTCCGCGATCCCGGTTTCAACCTGCTCAATCTCCGTGCAGGTTACGAATGGAAATGCCTTGAGGTATGGTGCAATGTGATCAACCTCACAGACAATTACTATTCGATCAATACCAGCAAGAGCGCTTTTGGTTATGCCTATACCGTAGCCAATCCGCAGAGCTTCAATATCGGCATTGCTTACACCATCACTGGCAAAAAGAAATAGGATGATCAGGAAGAATATTTACAAATGGCATCGTATCAGCAGTCTGATCATCGCTATCCCCGTACTGCTCTGGGCCATCAGCGGACTTATGCATCCGCTGATGACCACCATCAAACCGCAAATGGCAACACAGTCACTTGCGCTGCAACCCATCGATTCAGCTGCACTGGAAACTCCATTGCCACGTGCATTGGAACAAAACAAGATCACGCATTTCCATACGATGCGATTGGTGCAGATCGATAATAACTGGTTCTACCAGGTACAATTGAAAAATGGAGACCCGCCGGTATACCTCAGTACGAAGAATGGAAAGAGTCTGCGCAATGGCGATAAACTTTACGCGCAATACATCGCCAAACAATTCCTCCAGGGTCAGCCACAACCGCCGGCCGAAGCCCAGGATGAGCATGCCGGGCATGACATGAAAGAGGAAAGTAGTTCGCATGATTGCTGCGATGCCGCCACCACCTGCGTGCTTGCAGATACAAGCGGCGCACTGGTAGAAAGCGTTGAGCTGGTAACCGGTTTCAACAAGGAATACAAATATGTGAACCGCTTACTGCCGGTTTACAAAGTACAGTTCGACCGCGAAGACGGCATCAGGGTGTATGTTGAAACCATGCAGGACAGATTCGCGTATGCAGTAGACAACAAACGTGCGGGCTTCGACAGGTTCTTTGCGCTCTGCCATACCTGGGACTGGCTGAGCGCCACAGGCCGGTTCAAATACCTGCTGATGGGATTGATCACCGGTCTCGGTTTCCTTACCACCATCATGGGTCTATATATTTTTTTCATCACTAAAACGAAAAAAGGAAAACAACCCCTCGCAAGGACCAGGAGAACGCACCGTATCGTTTCTCTGATTGCATGTGCCTTCACGCTGATGTTCACATTCAGCGGAGGATTGCATGCCCTGGAGAAACTTAAAACGCCCGACCCCATTGCAGACAATCTCAGCAACGAAATACCAGCATCCGCTGTAACGCTCAACTACAGCAGGTTACAGGCCGAGATCCCTTTCGCTGTCTGTGATCTTTCCATCACCAGGATCGACTCCGCCCTTTACTGGCGCGCAGTTACAAAAAACAAAAAAGTGGAATACCTGCATGCTGCTCATTACACAATATTGCCCAATGGTGAAGAACAACATGCGCTTTCTCTCGCCACTACTTTCAGCGGCCATGCAGCCAGGGATGTGGTGAAGATGGAACGCATCACTAAGTTCGCCGGAGAATATGGATTCGTGAACAAGAGATTGCCGGTTTGGAAACTGAGCTATGCCAGTAATAACAATGAAAGATATTATGTAGAGACCAGTACCGGGAAATGTGCAGCGCAGGTAACAGACAAAGATCTTTTTGAAGGATACAGTTTTGCATTGTTACACAAGCATCATTTTATGGACTGGGCAGGAAAATCTGCAAGAGATATCAGTACCATGATCGCTGCTGGCTTGCAGGTGATCATGGTACTGGTTGGATTATTTCTTTTTTACAGATGGATAAAACGAAAAAGATCTTAGAGTTTCAATTTCACACCAAGCTTACCCAGCAGTCCGCCCAGCCCGATGATCAGCAGGGCAAAGGCCAGGGACTTGATCAGTCCTACTGCACCGGTAAGGATCAGATCCGGCAGGGACCAGCCTGTAGCCATCGCTATAGCATACACGAAATAGGGTATCAGGTAGCAAAGCAGGGTATTGGTGCCTGCCGGTTTGATGAAATCGAACCAGGAAGCTTTTCCCTGCTGGTCGGCTATCCAGTTCACCAGCACGAATGTGGCCACCGTGATGCCGCTGCAGATCAGGATCCAGCTGGGTGTTACCCTTATTTTTGAAATACCCCAGTAAGGTCTCAGTACAAAACCCAGAGCCAGCAGTGCCGCAGCTATCAGCAGAAGGATGCCCATCATCTTTGCATGTTGCTGTAATTTGTGATAATGGAAAAAGATATTCGTGATGATGGTGCCTCCCAGTACCAATGCAACATGACCGCCCACTCCCAGCGGGCCAATCACTGCGCCCACGATCTCATTTTTCAGTAATCCCGCATGCGAAGCGATACAGATTCCCAGGAACAACGCCCATGCAATAGCAATTACAGGAGTCTTATTTCCGGCCAGCATCACTACAATAGCGCCCACCATATAGGCCCATCCGATCAGCCCGAGTATGCCCCACCAGTGCACACCGAAGCGTTGTATGTTTTCGCCTTCGCCGCTGCGGCAGATGAATGCCAGTAACAGCAGCACGCCAACAGCCAATGTTTTCAATATCCTTTTTACCCAGGGATTGGTGGTTTTGGGCCAGGCATTCCAAAGCGCAATGAACGACAAACAACTCAAAACATTCCACACACCCCTGTTGATACCGGTTGCAGCAGCATTCAAATATTCACCGTTCACCAGGAACAGGCCCATCACCAGAAGCGCTGCGCCGCGCTCGAGGATATGTAAGAAAATCTTTCCATTGTCATCGCCCTTCGATCTCCTGTTGTTGATGGCAAGCGGTACAGACATGCCCACAATAAAAAGGAATGCAGGGAATACAACATCTGCCAGTCCCATTCCATCTTCCGCAGCGGCTGTATGTTCAAGCCAGCCGGGAATATCTTTGAGTGACCAAAGATCGTTGACGAAGATCATCAGCGTCATGGTAAGTGCGCGCAGAATATCTATCGAAGATATTCGCAGTGATGTAGCAGGAGCAGTGGACATGTTTATCGGGGTTTACAGGTTTTCTATTTCACATCCCTGATGGCATCGAAAAGGGCACGGAAGCAGGCGGCCTGTGTGTTCGGGCCTGCATCAGGATTTGTTCTCTTACCATAGAATTCATCCAGGAAAGCCTGCGCGGGCGACCAGACGGTTTGTACCATTCCCTGGAAATATTTTTTCATCTCAGGCGTGCTTCCTTTTCTGAAACTCAGCATATCATTCAACTGCACCAGTGCGTGTGCTGGTGTTCTCCAGGGCGAAGTAGCTACGCGCAGTCCTTTTGCAGCAAATAGTACAGGTGTTTTATCAGGACGTTCATAATGCCAATCGCAAATGAAAACATCTTTAGGGATCAGATCGATAGCGCGGTGCGTATTGTTGAAACTTCCTTCCCACATTCCGATGCCGGTGGTCTTCCCATCGATCAGGCGGTCGCCCCAGATCCAGAGTTCCCTGTTTTTCATGCTCAGGCGATCGCGGATCTTCCTGACTTCATTGGCAAAGAGTTCGGCCTTATCTCTTCCGCTGCAGCGGGGACATTTATCATCTCCGAGGTAGAACACTTCATCCATGCCTGCATGGAATGCACCCGATTCAAAAACATCGCAGATCTCGTCCATCAATGCAAATACAATATTGTGCACGTCCGGATGTAATGGACAATAGCTTTTGCAGTAGAGTCCATCAGGGTTGGGCCATACATATTTCTCAGGCATTTTCACATGCGGTGTTTCATCAAACTGGGGATATACACGGAGGAGGTTATGTGTTTGTGCAGCCCATGACTGATGGCCCAGCAGGTTCACCTGCGGAATGAGCCGGATCTTCGACTGTTTACAGGCGGCTACCAATTTTTTTATATCTGCTTTGGAAAGCGCATTGCTGTCGCGCAGTTCCGGATGTGATTCATATTGATAATTGTAATCTACACGAAGGATCAGTGTGTTCACCTGGCGGGGAGCCAGTTCCTTTGTGATGAAATTAGTGAAGGCATCCAATCCTGCTTTTTGCGGAGCCGCGATGCAAAGGCCCCGTACAGGCAGTATGGTGTCGATGCCAGATTGAGCGAAGGATCTGATGCTGCAAACAATCGTTAGTAGCAGAACAGGAACAAGGTGGTGCTTTCTCATACGAACCGTCATAAAATTTGAATTTAATAAAAAATTGCCAGATCATATAGCTATTCTATGTATCTCTATTGGCAATTCTGTAATCAATTATGACGGTAATACTTGATAAATGGTCAGGGATTCATTCTTTCAAAAAGGAAGGGAATTGTTCTACCATCTCCTGAAATGGAAGCCTGCAGCTGGTTTCCTCTGAGTTTGTATTCGATTCGCTTTGGAAAATCATGTGCGGGGTTCTCACAAACGAAATGATCTTCGCTCAATGATACGAATTGAAAATACACGATATCCTTGTTGCCTTTTACATCCGCAACATAGAAAATGAGATTGTCTTTTGCGATGATGCGCAGTTTCTCTACAAAGGATGTGTCTTTGCTTTTCATGGAAACGCCCCAGCCCTGCCATTCTGTAGGCGATATCTTTTCCCATCTTTCGGAACCTGAACGATTAGGCTTCATGTCCAGCCTGTTCCAGGTGCCCGTGAGCCAGTTGAGCTTTTTGAGATTTTCAGGAGAAGCAGTAACGGTCTGTGCCGCTGTGATGAAGTATCCAGCAATGAAGGCCAAAAAGAAAATCAGCTTCTTCATGGGAACATTATTTGATTAGAATAAAGTTACAAATAGTTTCGCAGTGACCAGGCACACTCTAAACAATAGCCGGAAAATCGAATCCGAACTTACTTCCCTCGCCAATTGCGCTTTCCACCCAGACATTCCCGCCTTGCGCTTCAATGAACTCCCTTGAAATGGCAAGTCCCAATCCCGTTCCACTTTTCTCATAATTTCCAGGCACTTTGTAATACCTGTCGAAGATCCGCGGAAGATATTTTTCATCGATACCGATGCCGTGGTCACGCACCACAAAACTCACTTTATCTTTTTTGCGGGAAACAGACACTTCTATCACCGAAGCTTCCGGCGCATAACGGATAGCGTTGGTGAGAAAATTGATCAGCACCCAACTCGTCTTTTCCGTATCAGCCATCACTTCCGGCAATGATGCCACAAGATCTGTTTTGATACTCACCTGTTTTTGCTGCGCCTGGAACTGTACGGCCTGCACCGCTTGCCGGATAATGCTTTCAGGAGAAGCAGCCTGGATCTTCAATTGAATATTTCCTGTTTCCACCTGGCTCATGTTGAGCAGTTCACTGGTGATCTTCAATAACCTGTCCGCATCATCCTGGATGCTATGCAGCAATTCCTGTTGTTCCTTGTTCATCATACCGATGCGGGCATCATCCAGCAAACGCGCACTCATTTTAATACTTGAGATCGGTGTTTTCAGTTCATGTGACACCGTGGCAATAAAATTCGTTTTGGCTTCATCCAGTTCATGAAAGGGAGTGATATTGCGAAGCACGATCACTTCACCGATCCTTTCTTCTTCGTTCCTCACTTCTATTCTTTCATTCACGAAATAACTTTTCTTGCCATCGGCAAAGATCTCCAACTCCGTTCTCGGCTCATCCTGCAAAAGTGTACGCATGAGATCATTATGCAAAGCCAGGTCCGGTGCGTATTTACCAACAATATCCTTTTCCCGGAGGCCGATCAGTGTTTCGGCTACAGAGTTCATGAACAGCACCAGTTTCTTTTCGTCGAAGCCGATGATGGCATCTCGCATATTGTTGATCACCGCCTCTATTCTTCTTTTTTCAAACCTGATGCGTGCGATATTACTGTGCTCGTATTCATCCAGTTTCTCAGCCATACTATTGAAAGCATTGGCCAGCTCACCAAACTCATCCTGCTGACTAAGATGGATTCGTTTCGAATAATTCTTATTGGCGATGGCGCTGATACCTGCGGACAGTTGCCGGATCGGATTACTGATAACGCCTGGAAAATTCACCACCAGTGTAAATGCGATCAGCGCCAGAACGGTAAAGATGATGGTCATCCAGGTGGCGGCGCTTTCAGCGCCTTCGCGGGCATTTTGATTTTTGTGAAGAATGGCTTCCTGGTTGAGATCATTGATCAGCTGGATACTCTGGCGGATACCTGCCAGTGCCACCGTATCATTCCGGTTGATGCGTATACGCTCAAAATATTGTCTGACAGCAACAGTACTCTCCTTTTCGCCAGGCTCTGTTACATTTTTTTCCTGCAATGCCAGGTTATTCTCAAAGAGGGTGAATGCCAGGGAATCAGCCGGCAAACGCTCCAGCGCCTTGAGCATATTGTTATTGTACACCAGGGTCTCGTAGTTGTTCTTCAGGATCTTGTCTGCATCATTCTTCAAACGATGAATAGAGATGATGCCGAAAACACCGAAGACCACAATTACGAGGAAAAGGAATCCTATGCCCAGTGTCAATTTTGTTTTTAGTCGCATCTTATGATAAAATTACAACATCGATGTCAGCAGCCGCCAGTTTGGTCAGTAATTGATTGAACACAGCCGTGCTCAGGATCACATTCCAGATACTCAGGTGCGGTTTCCCGATACAGATAGTAGTGACCTTCTTTTGCTCGGCCACTTCAATGATCCCTTTGGCGATATTGGCATGTTCCAGTTTGATCACTTCTCCGCCCAGTTCTGTAGCCAGTTTGAAATTATTGATCAGATGCCTTTGGGCAGCCAGCCCGATCCGGTCTCCCGACTCCTTCGGCGTTTGCACGTACAGCACGTACCAGCGGGAATTGTAGTAGGCGGCTAACCTGGCGGTTTTCCGGATCACCATTTTCGCAATGGTATGGTTGCTGCTGATACAGGCCAGGAAGCGCTCTGCGCGGCCATTTCCCAGGCCCGGCAATTCCCTTTCGATCTTTCCCTCCACCTGCGATGCCACTTCCTTGAGCGCCAGTTCACGCAACTGGAGGATCTTTTCAGATTGAAAAAAATTGGTGAGTGCAGTTTGGATCTTGTCCCTGGTATAGATCTTTCCTTCCCTGAGGCGTGTGATCAGTTCATCCGCTGTAAGATCGATATTCACTACTTCATCGGCCATCTGTAAAACGCTGTCGGGAACACGTTCTGCCACATCCACTCCCGTGATCTCCTTTACTGCTTCATTGAGGCTTTCTATATGTTGAATGTTCACTGCACTCACCACGTTGATCCCTGCATTGAGGATCTCCAGTACATCCTGCCAGCGCTTTTCATTCTTGCTTCCTTCTATATTGGTATGCGCCAGCTCATCTACGATCACCACTTCAGGACGGAGGTTCAGAATTGCCTGAACATCCATCTCCTCCAGTTCTTTGCCTCTGTAAAAGATATGACTGCGTGGTATCACCGGCAAACCCTCCAGCAGATCATGGGTCTCTTTCCGGTTATGTGTTTCGATGTATCCGATCTTCACATCCACTCCATTACGGAGCAGTGTATGCGCTTCCTGCAGCATCCGGTATGTTTTGCCCACACCGGCGCTCATACCGATATAGATCTTGAACTTGCCGCGTCTGCTCTGCCTGATCAGATCTAAGAAATGTTGTGGATCATCTGGTGCTTCAGGCATGTTCTCAGGAGATTGTACTGTTATCAAATCTACTTATTTAAAAGCTCAATGCAATGGCGGTTGCAACGACAGGACTGGATTTGGTGGTTGACAGATCTCTTTTTACAAAATATTCTTCCTTCCCATGGAAGCTGCGTAGTTCCAGTCGCCAAACTGCATTGGCAAATAACTGCCGGTCATAGTTCACGCTCCAACCAAAGGTTTTGAATCCTTCAGGTGTGCCGGTAGCGATGATCACACCATTTTCATCCTGAAAATATTCACCACGAAGGGCAATGCTGTTAGTTTTATCCGGACTGTATTTCAGGATCACTACACCAGTGTACCAGTTATTGAGTTTATTTTTTCCTTTTTCTTTTTGTTCCATTCCATAATCGAATCCGGCAGTGATCCCGAATTTATCAGATACATTGAATATACCGTATACATTGTGATAGTAGCGCATCAGCCTAACACTGTCTGGTTTATCGTTACCCGCAAACGTACTGTAGTTGAGGGTTACAGAAGATGAAGGTTTGAAAGTGATCTGTGTGCCAAATGCTGGCGTTGAATTGCCATCCACCCTTTGGATGCGTTGCCATCCGTTGAGGTACATGGCAGCGAAGTACCATTTTTCATTTTTGCTGGTGTATCCGAGTTTGGCTCCTGCTTCATAGTAGGGAGAATTATCTGCTACAATGCTGCGGGTTACAGTCCAGTTATCTTTACCAACCGCACTTTCAAATCCGATATGCGAAGGCATGATACCTGCGTCCAGCCAGAGGTTGCTGCTCTTAGACAATTTCACGCCGGCATTGGCTTCATAGATGTTCTTCAATACACCAGGTTCAGCTGCGAGATTGGCATTCATGTAAGTGCCGGCCCCTATCGCAAGGTTGGCCCGAACACGATCACTGTTGTAGGAACCTTTCAGAAAGGCCAGGTTCACATTCACTTCATTGGCGCGATTGTGACTGTACACAAATCCCGGACGGGTGTTGTTCAGAGGTCTGTTGGCATCATAGAGGTAATAGGCTTCAGCATATCCGCTGATCGTAAACCCACCGTTCTTTGTTGAGTCCTGGGCAACAGCCTGCAGTCCAAAGCCACATGCAACGGCTGTTACCATCATTAACTTTTTCATTTGTTCTTGTGTTTTATTTCAATTTGTCTAAGGCGATATTCAATTCCAGCACATTTACGGTAGCAGGACCAAACATTCCCAGCAAGGGTCTTTTGGTATGCTCCTCCACCAGTTTGTTCAGTTTTCCAGTTTCAATGTTGCGAATAGCCGCAATGCGCTTCACCTGGATCATTGCTGCTGCGGGAGAAAGATGTGGATCGAGACCACTACCGGATGCTGTTACCAGCTCGGCGGGAATGGAAGCTTTATCGATACCGGGGTTATGCACCAGGAATGTATCTATCCTGTCTTTTACCTGTTGCAGGTAATCTGGATTGGATGGTCCTTTGTTGGAGCCGGCAGACCCTGCTGCATTGTAATCCACGGCAGAAGGCCGGCCCTGGAAATATTTATCATCGGAGAATTTTTGTCCAATATTCGCATACCCTACTACATTACCATTCACTGCAAGTGTTTTGCCTTTGCCTCCTCCGGGAGCGAGTTTGGAAGCCATCGCGATGAATACCGGGTAGATAACTGCCAGCAGCAGGATCATGATGATGGTCATCTTGAGCGAAGGCAACAAATATTTTTTCATTTTTTTTCTTTTATTCAATTACATAAAAAGCGCCAGTAGCATATCGATCAGCTTGATACCGATGAAGGGAACAATGATGCCACCAAGTCCATAGATAAACAGGTTCCTGCGCAGCAGCGCATTGGCGCCGATCGGTTTGTATTGTACACCACGCAGTGCCAGCGGGATCAGTAATGGAATGATGATAGCATTGAAGATCACGGCAGAAAGGATTGCACTCTGCGGACTTTCCAGGTGCATGATATTGAGCCCCTGCAATGCAGGAATACTGGTAATGAACAATGCCGGTACGATGGCAAAATATTTCGCTACGTCATTGGCGATAGAGAAAGTGGTAAGCGTACCGCGTGTCATCAGTAACTGCTTACCGATCTCAACGATCTCGATGAGCTTGGTAGGATCATTGTCCAGGTCCACCATATTACCTGCTTCCTTCGCGGCCTGCGTGCCACTGTTCATGGCTACACCCACATCGGCCTGGGCAAGTGCAGGCGCATCATTGGTTCCATCGCCCATCATGGCTACAAGTTTTCCGCTGGCCTGTTCCTTTTTGATATAATTCATTTTGTCTTCGGGCTTGGCTTCAGCGATAAAATCGTCAACACCAGCTTTATGGGCAATGTATTTTGCAGTGAGTGGGTTATCTCCGGTTACCATCACGGTCTTTACACCCATCTTACGGAGGCGCTCAAACCTTTCCTGGATGCCGGGTTTGATGATATCCTGCAATTCAATAGTGCCGGTAACTTTTCCATTTACTGTAACTACCAGCGGCGTGCCGCCGTTCATCGCGATCTCCTGTACTTTTCTTTCTGTTTCAGCAGGTACAGAAGATCCGTTCTGAACAGCGATCTTTTTGATGGCATCGAAAGCTCCTTTGCGGATCTTCGTTCCATCTGATTTATCGATACCGCTGGTGCGGGTTTCAGCAGAGAAGCTTACAAACTTCGCATCACCTGTTGAATGAGGAGCTTTCACTCCTTTGGTGTTTGCCAGTTCGATGATGGATTTGCCTTCCGGTGTTTCATCTGCAAGCGAGCTCCATACACAGGATTCAATGAAACTGTTCATCTCTATCCCATCAGCAGGCCAGAAATTGGTGGCCTTTCTGTTACCGATGGTGATGGTTCCGGTTTTGTCGAGCAGCAATGTATCCAGGTCGCCGGCTGTTTCAACAGCCTTGCCGCTTTTAGTGATCACGTTCGCGCGCAGGGCCCTGTCCATTCCCGCAATACCGATGGCTGATAACAAGCCACCAATGGTAGTAGGGATCAGGCAAACGAAAAGAGAGATGAATGCTGCAATGGTAATAGTGGTATTGGCATAATCAGCAAAAGGCTTCAGTGTTACGCATACGATGATGAAGATGATAGTGAAACTCGCCAACAGGATCGTGAGCGCAATCTCATTCGGTGTTTTCTGACGCGAAGCGCCTTCTACCAGTGCGATCATTTTATCGAGAAAACTTTCACCAGGTTCTGTAGTTACGCGTACTACAATTCTATCAGACAATACTTTCGTACCACCAGTCACAGAAGACTTATCACCACCGGCTTCGCGGATCACTGGTGCAGATTCACCGGTAATGGCGCTTTCGTCTACAGTAGCAATGCCTTCGATGATCTCTCCATCCATCGGGATGATATCGCCAGCTTCGCAGACAAAGAGATCACCTTTACGAAGCTGTGAAGAGCGAACGGTTTTGATCTCATTGGTAAAGATCTCTCCCACCACTTCGATCTTCTTCGCCAGTGTGTCTTCCCTGGTTTTGCGAAGACTGTCTGCCTGCGCTTTACCGCGTGCTTCTGCTATCGCTTCCGCGAAATTGGCAAAGAGCAATGTGATGAAAAGAATAGCAGTAACTACAATATTATAAGCCAGGCTGCCCTGGGAAGTTTCACCTGCTGCGATCCAGCAGCAGACTGCGATCATGATAGCTGTTCCCACTTCCACGGTAAACATCACCGGGTTGCGGAACATGATCACCGGGTTCAGTTTGATGAAAGCCTGCTTCAAGGCAGCGCCCACCAGCTCCCGGGGAAACAATTTATTTTGATTTGTATTTTTCATTTTTCACTTATTGAACTGTACGAGTTGATTAACGCATGCTGAAGTATTCTGCCAGCGGTCCCAATGCCAGGGCAGGGAAAAAGCTCAGCGCATTGATGATGATGATCACGGCAAAAGTGACCATACCAAATGTTACGGAATCAGTCCTGAGTGTACCACCCGAAGCAGGTATATACTTCTTATTAGCGAGCAACCCGATAATAGCCACAGGTCCGATGATAGGGATGAACCTGCTCAACAGCAACACAATGCCTGTTGATACGTTCCAGAAGATATTGTTATCACCAAGTCCTTCGAAACCACTGCCGTTATTGGCATTGGAAGAAGTGAACTCATAGAGCATTTCAGAGAATCCGTGGAAGCCGGGATTGTTGAGCCAGTTCTCCGGTTTCACAGCCCAGTCCTGCCCTGCATGTGTTGCAAACAGGTAAGCAGCCAGCGCTGTACCGCCTTTCACAAGAAAGGCCGAGAGCAAAGTGACCATAGCAGCTATCTTCACTTCACGGGCTTCCACTTTGTGACCCATGAACTCGGGTGTTCTTCCCACCATCAATCCTGAAATGAATACCGCGATGATCACATAGATGAGATAGTTGAGTATCCCAACACCGCAACCCCCATAGAAGGCATTGATCATCATTGCCAGCAATTGCATCATTCCTGATAAAGGCATGGCGCTGTCGTGCATGGCATTTACGGAACCGGTAGAGATCACGGTGGTGAGAATACTCCAGTATGCGGAGGCAGCAGGACCGAAGCGGACTTCCTTTCCTTCCATCGCTCCTGTGGCTTGTGCAATACCCATTTTAGCGATCCCGGGGTTTCCGCTCATTTCCCAGTGCATGGTGGGGATCACCAGGCATAGCACGCCTGCCGTCATCACTCCGAACATGACGTAGGCCAGTCTTTTCCTGTTGATATAAAATCCCAGGGCAAAGATCAATGCAACGGGAATGATCACCTGCGCAATCACTTCCACCATATTGGTGAGGTAGTTTGGATTCTCCAGCGGATGTGTTGAGTTGGCGCCAAAAAAACCACCACCATTGGTGCCGAGATGCTTGATGGCAATAAAGGCAGCAGCAGGACCACGGCTCACCTGCATGGAATCACCCTGTAACGTAACGATGGAATCCTTTCCGTCATAGCTGGCCGGCGTTCCGTTGAAAGCCAGCACCAACGCCATGATCACGCAGAGCGGTAACAATAAACGGGTAATGGATTTTGTGAAGATGCTCCAGAAGTTCCCAAGATTATTAGTCGTGCGTTCTTTCAGTCCGTTACATACACCAATCAAAGCAGCGATACCTGTAGCCGCACTCACAAACTGGAGAAACATCAGCACAAATGTTTGTGTGAAGTAAGTAGCGCCGGATTCTCCTGAATAGTGCTGCAGGTTACAGTTCACAAGGAAACTGATGGCCGTATTGAAAGCGAGGTCAGGTGTTTGATTGGGGTTACCGTCAGGGTTCATTGGTAAGTTTCCCTGGAAGAGGAGCAGGAAGAAAGCATACACGAGCCAGAGCAGGTTGATGGTGAGCATGGCTTTCAGGAATTCTTTCCAGTTCATTTTCTTTTGGGGGTCGATGCCACTGAACCGGAAGATGGTCCTTTCCAAAGGTCCCATGAAGTCAGTGAAAGTCTTTTCCCCTTTGAATACGCGGGCGATATATTTTCCGAGCGGAACTGCCAGCAATATGGTGAGAAGAAAGGTGACGATCACGCCGAATAATTCTGTGTTCATTGTCCGATGCGTTTAGGATTAAAATTTTTCGGGTTTGAGTAAAACGTAAACGAGGTAGATGAAAACTACCACCGATACAATCAGCAAGGCTGTCATCATAGTGAGTCCATTTTTATACTTTTTCAAAGAAGTCGATGCATTTGAAGAACAGCCAGAAGCATAGCAGGCCGGCCGCGATCAATGAGATAGTGAGCATACGAATTGATTTTAGAATAATGAGCGGACCAGCACGCCAATCACCAGGATCAACACATAGATCACCGGGATCAGAATATGAAGCCGGATGCGGAGGAACTGTCTTTTCATTTTGTTTTTAATTATGCCTGATAATGGCAAAGGGGGTGCCGGGGAGGTGTGCCAAAAACCAATCAGGGTTGAAAGGTAGTAGGGACGGTCATTTCATCGATCCTAAAAATCCGTTCTCGAAATTCTGTATCATCCCAACCCTTCCATTTTGAAAAGTAGTATTTTCATTTTGGCATGGCTGTTCTGTACAGCTCAAAGTCGTACACAATTTGTATCAATACCGGACAGAAGGAACAAAGAAACCAGATGCACATAATTGATTTACATACAATTGGGTTATGGCATCTTTTTGGGGAAGAATGAAAGAACTTAAACTTGCCTGAATGTTTAGTAATTATTTCAAGACGGCCTGGCGCAACCTGTTAAAGAACAGATTCTATACCATCCTCAATATTGGAGGACTTGCTGTAGGATTATCAGTTGGCATTCTGATCTTGTTATGGGTGCAGGATGAGTTTAGTTTCGACCGCTTTCACAAACAGTCAAAGAATATCTACCGTGTTGAGAATATGGCCGGCACGGGTAGCAGTCGCGAGTTATGGACAAACACTGCTGCACCGATCGGTGTGATGGCGAATGCAGAAGTTCCCGGCGTGGAAGCATTTGCACGACTCACCTACAACGGCAATAACCGGTTGTTCAAATTTGGAGAGAAAACCTTTCAGGAGCAGAATAAGTTCTATGCGGACGCATCTCTCTTCAAATTGTTCGATTTTCCCATCATTAAAGGCGATGCAGCAAATCCTTTTCCTGATCTCCATTCCATCGTGATCACGGAAAGTACAGCCAGGAAATATTTCGACCAGGCAGACCCCATTGGGAAAGTGATCAGCGCCGAAAATGGAGAACTGTTCACGGTCAGCGGAATGATCCGCGACTTCCCAAAGAACTCCAGCATTCAGGGAGATATGTTTTTTCCCATGGCCCTGATGGCGCAAAAAATGTATAGCGGCCATTCCAATGGAAGGAGTATCGATAATGATTTCAGTTACTTCAATTACCATACATACCTGTTGCTGAAACCAGGAATGTCTTTAAGCAATTTATCAACAACACTTCGCAATCTGCATCTCCGCGTTAAGCCGGAAGATACCGATGTTGAATACCTGTTCCTGCCATTGGAGAAAATGCATTTACACAATGCAGACGGAACCGATGGCGGAATCGGCACTGTAAGGATCTTCATCATCATTGCAATGTTCATCTTGCTCATCGCCTGTGTAAATTATGTGAACCTGTCTACCGCCCGCGCCATGTTACGCGCAAAAGAAGTAAGCCTTCGAAAGATCATCGGTGCAGCCCGCTGGCAATTGTTCATGCAATTCATTGCAGAAACTACTTTGTTGTTCATTGCTGCCACTATTATTTCGCTGATGCTGGTAGGAGCACTCATCCCGGTGTTTAATATGATCTCGGGAAAAGAATTGTCGGTCAACTTTAGTTCCTGGCAAGTATGGGCGCTGATCCTCATCACTATTTGCGGCACATTGCTGCTTTCCGGGATCTATCCCGCCATGCTCTTATCTTCCTTCGAACCTTTGAAAGCGCTGAGAGGCAAGATAGCGGCGCGCATCAGTGATGTGATGTTCCGCCGTGCGCTGGTAGTGGTGCAATTCACTTTCTCCGTTATCCTGATCACCGGCACTATCATCGTTGGAAAACAATTGTCGTTCCTGCGTTCAAAGCAGGTCAGTTACAACAGGGAGCATGTACTGGCTATGAGTATGAATAATATGGCCGGCCATTTTGAAGCCGTGAAAGCATCACTGCTGAAAGACCCTGCTGTTACGGATGTTACCTGGTCTGCTACAGAGATCATCAATAATGAGCAACAAACAGGAGATAACGACTGGGATGGAAAACAAAACGGAGAGACCATGATGCTCAGCCCCATGGCCGTGAACCAGGATTTCATTCCTTTCTTTGATATGAAACTTGCAGCAGGCAAGAACTTCACAGGCGCTATTGCTGATTCCACACATTTCATCCTGAATGAAACAGCCGTGAAAGCGGCACGCATCAAAGACCCGATCGGCAAGCGATTCAGGCTCTGGAAAACAGAAGGCACCATCATCGGCGTTGTAAAGGATTTCCATTTTCAATCCCTCCGCCAGGCCATCAAACCTGCAATCTTCCATTTCAGTCCGGATAATGATTATTCCATTCTTTACATCAAAACCACCGGAAGGGATGCTCCGAAAGCTGTTACAGCAGCTGCTGCCGAATGGAAAAAATACAATGCGGAATTCCCTTTCAGTTATGCATTCCTCGATGATGCCTATCAGAGACTGTATATGACTGAAACACGCACAGGTACGCTGTACAATGTTTTCTCGGGCATCGCCATTTTCATTTCCTGCCTGGGTTTGCTGGGACTGGTAACCTACACAGCACAAATACGGACCAGGGAAATAGGCGTAAGAAAAGTATTGGGCGCAAACTTGCCCACCATTATCCGCATACTCACCAGCGATCTCCTGAAACTGGTGGCCATTGCAATAGTGATTGCAGTGCCGCTCTCCTGGTATGCCATGCATTCATGGCTGCAGGGATTTGCCTACCGGATCGAGATCGGCTGGACTGTTTATGCAATTGCAGGAACCCTGGCCTTTCTGATCGCTATTCTTACAGTCAGTGTACAATCAGTCAGGGCCGCGCTTGCGAATCCCGTCAAAAGTTTAAGAATGGAATAGATCAGGAAAGATGATACTCTTCGATCTTCCTGTAGAGTGTAGTAAGTCCGATATTGAGTAGTTTGGCTGCTTCCGTTTTATTACCCCTTGTATGATTGAGCACACGCTGGATATGCAGCTTCTCAACACTGGCGAGGGAGAAGGCAGATAATGTATTGTTATCTGCACCGGATGGAGCGGATTGCTGAAATTCAAGCGGAAGATTTTCTTTGGTCAGTTCGTTGCCATCAGATAGGATCACGGCCCTTTCCATGATATTCTTGAGCTCCCGGATATTTCCCTTCCAGGAATGTTGCTGGAGTTGAGATAAAAAGTCCTTGTTCATGCCCGTTAGACGGCTATTGGTTTTGGCCGCAAATAGCGAGAGATAATGCGCTGCAAGTGCCGGTATGTCGTCTTTCCTTTCATTGAGCGATGGGAGGTTAATAGTGAATACATTCAGCCGGTAGAAAAGATCTTCCCTGAACCTGCCATTGTCTACTTCCTGTTGCAGCCCCCGATTGGTGGCGGCAATCACCCGCACATTCACTTTGGTAGGTTTGGTATCTCCCACTTTGATGAATTCGTTGTTTTCGAGTACACGTAACAGTTTGCTCTGGAGATCGATATGCATTTCGCCGATCTCATCCAGGAAGAGCGTACCGTTATGTGCTTCTTCGATCAATCCTTTCTTGTCTTTCATCGCGCCGGTAAAAGCGCCGGCCTTATGACCGAAAAGTTCGCTCTCCAGCAGGTCTTTGGTGAAGGCGCTGCAGTTCAGTGGCAGGAAAGCCTGGCCTGCACGTTTGCTGCCATTGTGAATGGCCTGGGCAAACACTTCTTTGCCGGTACCTGTTTCTCCCAACAACAATACAGTAGTATCGGTGGGCGCTACCCGCTGTGCAAGGGCAATAGCTTCCCTGATACGTGTAGAAGAACCGATGATATTATCGAAGCTGTATCTTTTTCCCACCTGCTGCTCCAGCTGAGCCACTCTTTTTCTGAGCTGCACCTGCTCCATGGCGCGATTGAGCAGCGGAATGATCTTTTCATTATCATCACCTTTGGTGATATAATCAAAAGCGCCATTCTTCATGGCCTGTACGCCATCAGGGATATTGCCATAGGCAGTGAGCAGTATGATCTCTACAGAGGGATATTTCGATCTGATATTGGCAGCATTCGCTACACCACTGCCATCAGGAAGCTTCACATCGCTCAACACCACATCGATGGATTCCCGCTCCAGCATTTTGCCGGCCGATTTGAGATCGGCAGCTTCAAAAACGGTGAAGCCTTCAAGACTGATGATGCGTTTGAGCAGACTGCGAAGTTTCTCTTCGTCGTCTATGAGAAGGATATTTCCTGACATGAGAACAAAACTACAGGATTGTGATCATCTCCCAATCACCAGTTTTTCTACCCGCAGGATGATATCGGCTTCAAACCGGCAGACGTAAACACCGGAACTCAGTGTGCGCGTAAGGTATAACGGAACCGTATGGGTGCCTTTCTGATAGGTTACATTGGGAATGGCCATTCCAACAAATTTACCATCTGATGTATACAGCGATAAACGTACGCTGGTAGGCGCTTTCAGGGTAAATCGGATACTGGTCATATCCGAAGTAGGATTTGGATAGAAGCTCAAAGCCAGATCACGGCCAGGCTCCTCTTCCTCTCCTGGCCCTGTTGGTGGAGGTTTCTCAGGAAGCGGAACAGTGGAGGTTTCTCCTGTAAGAAAGATGGGAGTACCTGTAAGCGCAATGCTCTGGGAAGTAATGGTGGTGGTCACATTGCTTTCTGCAAAATTCCATTCCTTTTTATACACTCTGCCTGTAAGGTTAAGCGCAGCAGGAAATGAATAGGTTGCAGTGGGATTTTCCACCAGGTCCCTGGTTGTTTTGGCCCAGAGCACATAAGTGAACAATCCTTTATCATCTTTGAAAGCAGCGCCATCCACTGTGGCCGGAAGCTGCAGCGCAGCGGTGCGTGTGGCATCGTACACAGAGCCCCTCAAAAGATCTGAAGTAGTTTTGAAAGCGATGCCTTCTTTATTGTATTGCTGCCTGTAGGCCCCGCCATTGGCTAACGGACCTGCACCTTCGAGCTTCTGATAAAGGCCCATGGTCTGAAAACCGTCGGTGGCTTCTGAAAGCGTGCGTGAATCGCCGAGTACGAAAGTATAATACTGCCGGATCTCGTTCTTCTGACTGGCCACCAGGGTTTTTATGATGTAGTTCTTCTGCGCGTCCTCAGAACCGATCATATCGCCAAATGATTTCTTTGGGATATTGTTCTCTGTGCAGATGAACAGTTTTTTCGGATATTGTGATCCGTTATATCCGTAAGTGGCCATCACATTGTAGAAATCCTGTTTCAGTTTTACATATTCAGCAACGGCAGCATCGGAGTGACGCTTATACACCCAGCCTCCGCCGTTGGCATCACTCCAGGTGGCCAGGTTGAACATGGGGTAGCTGTGAAAACTGAGCACATCAAAATAGGCGCCGCCCTTAAGGGGATACTCTCCGGTTACGGTGCCGTTGTTTGGATTGTCTGTGTTACGGAGGATCGCATCCAGAAAGCTGATATAACCAAGGCCGCCGGTAGTAACGTATGCAGTAGGATCAACGGTTTTCACCACTTCGTAAGCAATGCGCAGGAGACGAACATAATGGTAGATAGGCGCTTTCATGTTGGGAAGATCGCAGGGAGGCGGGTTATTGTCCCACCAGTTGCCGGCTTCGCCCTTCTTCTTCCAGCCATTCCCTGCATTATCATAATCAGGCTCATTGATGATCTCCCAGAATTTCACCCAGCCTTTATAACGGGAAACAGTTTTATAAATATAGAGCGCGAAGTAATTGTTCTCATTCACTGGCGTGCCATTGGCACCTCCGTCCCAGATAGGCTCGTACATATTCTTCCAAAGCACTGATTCGTCGCCACAACCATTGTATTTGGCATTGTCTTTATGAGCGGGAGATGCAGTATTGAGAAAGACGGTATTGTCCTTCACCCCCAGGGTGGCGTAATGCGTGAATTCGGCGAGGCGGATATCATAGCCCCATGATTCGAGGAATTCTTCGGGAAGTGCGGGCCTGAAGGTTTTGGAACCTACTCCCTTTACACTCTTTGCGGGATTGCCTGCAGCGATATCGGCGAGAGCCTTATCATCCCAGGAATTTCCGTACCACCCACCGTTGGTGCCATACATGAACTTCCCGTTATAAGCAGGAACAGTATTGTTAGCTGTATAATTAACTTGCGCTGAAAGCTGATGGCATGCCAACAGGCATACCGCCAGGAATACGTGTAAACGGTGTTTCATAAGACATCAACTTCACGGTTAGTGTACAGGATTACCGCGGGTTTTAGAAGCAATTACTTTGCCAAAAGCAGACCAGATAAGTCAAAAAATAAAGTTGATCATCGGAAAACCTGATTCAGCGCAGCTTTCAGGAAGGTCCATTTAGGCAACACGCTGATAATGCGGAGCTCATCTGATAAAGTACTTTGATTGCCCAGGAACTGTAAAACACTGGAGAGTTTGTTCTTACTGAACAAACGGGTGAAGATGATTTCGCCGGGGCTGTATTGTTTGGCCAGCACTTCCAGCAATACAGCATCGTAAAAATGGAAGCGGGTATGCTGATAGCTCTTTGGGCGGGGTTGTTGGTCCTTTGCCAGTTGATGGCACAGCAGATCAGCCTGTTGCTGGATGAATTGGAAAGTGTAGCCGCTGCTGGGCTTGGTTTGTCCACCAGCTGTACCGATATTGATCAGCCTTCCTTTGGATTCGGGCCAGCGGTAATTGGTCATGGGGATCTTCCCTTCTTCCTTATTCAATACAGTGTATGTACTCTTGATATTGGCCTGTAAATATTGTTTCAGCGCAGTTTCATATTGTTCAGCAGTCAGCAGCTCAGTAGTGAACAGGGTGTATTCCACCAATGCCCGCCGCTGGCTCAAAGGCATCACATAAACAAATGCAGTTCCGTGTTCCTGCGAAACCCTGAAGTCCATCAGCGTGGCTGCTGCAGGATCAAATACCGGCTCTTCGGTTTCGATGAACCAGCCTTTGAAATGCTGCAACAGCATATGCTCATTTTTTTTCAAAACAGGAGGCCGGAAAATGATGCTGTTGAAAATGTATGAGGCTGAAAATATTTGCCCATTGATCTGTGCCGTAGCTTCTTCTCCCTCTCCATCGATGGCCGACACTTCCTCCCGGAGCCATTCCACATTCGGATACCGGGCAATCTCTTTCATACAATGATGATAAAAATCTTCGCCCCGGATCATTTTATAATGATAAGGAAAGATATTACTGCATTTCGAATACTCATTACCGTAATACCACAGTTGATCATATTGGTGATGAACGATGGATTCAAAAAAACCTGTCCCCTTTTCCCAGAAACACCAGGTCTTGTTGTACATGCCGGAATTGTCTTTGTCCACCAGCAGGATCCGCTTATTGCTGGTGGAGGGATGCTTCAACAGTCGCATCAGCAGGCTCATTGCAGCGCAGCCGGCCCCGGTGAAAATATAATCGTAGCGGCGCTTATTACCGGGCTCGTTTCTTATCATTCCGGACCTTATTCCAGTATTTACGGTGAACGTATAACATACCGAAGCTTTCGCCTTCCTGTTTGTGGAGATGCTTGTGATGCATCTTATGCGCCCAGCGGATAGCGCGCACGTATGTATTGCTTGAGCGTGAAAACCATTTGAAGCGCTGGTGAATGATCACGTCATGCACCAGGAAATAAGCAGCGCCATAGGCCATGATGCCAAAACCGATAGCCTGAAGCCAGTAGATCTTATCGAGTGTGCCGAAGAGAATGCATAAAAAACTGGGAATGGCGAAGATCACGAAGAAAGCATCATTCTTCTCAAAGAAACCTGGTGTGGGTTGATGATGGTCTTCATGCAGGTACCAGAGGAATCCATGCATAACAAACTTGTGTGTGCACCAGGTTATACCCTCCATGAGGATGAAGGTGCCAATAAGAATTGCCAAATAAAGAAACCAGTGCATACCATCAGATTGTAGGCTGAACCAATCCCTGCTGTACCGCCCATTCCTTTACTTTCGGAAATGCGATATGGAACCAGGATGTATATTTCTGAGGATGTGTTTGCAGTGATTGCTGAATATCTTCCAGGCTTTTGTAGCAGACATCTTTCACTTCTTCCGGATTGGGTGTGATCCTTTGTTCATACTGACCTGCAAACACATGATCAAATTCATGTTCTATCAGTCCGTTGTCAAAAGCAGTTTGATAGGTGAAATGGAAGATCTTTTCAAGGCCGGTACTGAAGCCGAGCTCTTCTTGTAATCTTCTGTGTGCAGCATCTGCCGTAGCTTCGCCGGGAGCAGGATGACTGCAGCAAGCGTTGGTCCAGAGACCTGCACTATGATATTTGTTCAGAGCGCGTTGCTGCAGCAGCATTTCTCCTTTGCTGTTGAAGATGAAAACACTGAATGCGCGGTGCAATGCCGCTTTCCTGTGTGCTTCAATTTTCTCCATCGTTCCGATGGGCTCGTCCCTTTCGTTCACCAGTATTACTTCCTGCGTTCCGTTCATACCGCAATTTACTGCAAAACCTGCGAAAAGCGGGCGCCAACTAAGATCATGGCTTTGTGATAGTTAGGGATCCTGATCCGTTTTTCCATGATAGCGGCAGGAGTACTGCGCCTGATCTTCCTGAAAAGCGACCAGTAGTAACGGTAAGCCACATACACTCCAAACCTTGCTTTCAACGGAAGCAGCATAACGCCTTTGTATGCCTGCTCGAAATCCATTTCTATATCTTTCTCGATTTCTTGTTTACTGGATTCATTCCAGTTCAGGGTGCTGATACCGGGGAAGTATATTCGCTGCAACTGCTGCTGGTCTGCCCTCATATCCCGCAGGAAGTTCACTTTCTGAAAAGCAGCACCCAGCGATTGTGCATAGGGCTTCAATTGAAGGAAAAGTTTTGTATCACCCTCACAAAAAACAGTAAGGCACATCAGGCCCACCACTTCAGCGCTTCCATAAATGTATTCCGTATAACTCTGCTGTTCATGCCGGCTACGGGTCAGGTCCATGGCCATACTCTGAAAGAAAGCCCTGATCAACGAATGATCGATCTGGTGCCGGTTAACGGCTTGCTGAAAGCTTTGAAGGATGGGATTGAGGCTGATGCCCTGCTGAATTGATTTCCAGGTGTCTTCTTCAAACTCCTGCAGCAATGCAGCTTTATCATAATGATGGAAACTGTCTACTATTTCATCTGCAAACCTGACGAAGCCGTAAATGCTGTACACCGGAACGCGAAGGTCCTTGTGCAGCAACCGGATGGCAGCAGCAAAGGAAGTGCTGTAGGTTTCTGCAGTAGCTTTACTGCATCGATGGCTTACATGGTGAAATAGGTGCATCATGTTCCCGTTGAATAACTTCTTTATTCAATTACGCAAAAGATCACAACACTGCCAAAACTATCTGGTAACATGAGGGTGTTTGTGGAGATATTTCATGGTTGCCTCAGAAATATTTCAACACCTGTTTAGCCGCCACTTCTCCGCTGATCAGACTGGGAGGCACACCAGGACCGGGCACGGTTAGTTGTCCGGCATAGAAAAGATTGTGCAGTTTCTTACTTCTGCAGGAAGGCTTCAATATAGCGGTTTGTTTCAGCGTATTGGCAAGACCGTAAGCATTCCCCTTGAACGCATTGTATTCCTGCATGAAATCGGAAACAGCAAATGATTTCCGGAAAACAATGGCATCCGAGATGGACTGCCCTATGCGCTGCTCGAAACGCTGAACGATCTGATTGAAGTATTTCTCACGAAGTGCTTCATCATCTCCGGTAAGTCCGGCGGCTACCGGCACCAGGAAGAATAGATTTTCCCCTCCTTCAGGCGCTACGGAATCATCCGTTACTGAAGGAATGCTCACATAGAAAAGAGGATCATCGGGCCATTCCCTGCTGCTGTAGATCTGATGGGCATGACGGTTGAAATCCGTATCGAAAAAAAGATTGTGATGACTTACATTGTTCAATTTCCTGCTGAGCCCTACATACCAAAGCAAACAACCCGGCGCCAGCACTCTGGAATCCCAGTATTGGTTGCTGTAACTGCGGTCACCAGGAGGCAATAACTGTGTTTCGATAAAATGATAGTCTGCCGCTCCGATCACTACATCCGGCCTATAACTTCCTTGTTCTGTGATCACCTCGTGGATGCGTTTATCCATTGTACTGAGAGCAGTTACAGCTTCATTGAACCTGAATTCCACGCCCAGCTCCAAAGCCAGGTTATACATTCCCGTTACTACGCTGTACATGCCGCCCTGCGGATACCAGGTGCCCAGTTGAATATCCGCGTAATTCATCAGGCTGTACAATGCAGGCGTATTCTCCGGCAATGCACCGAGGAAGAGAACAGGAAATTCCATCAACTGCCGGAGACCCGGATGATGAAAGAATTTACCGATATGCGATTTCATGGACGAGAGCAGGTCAAGCCGGAATAATCCCAGCATCACATCGAGGTCAACATATTCCCAGAGCGACCTTCCTGGTTTGAATACCAGTTTGCGCATTCCTGTATGGTATTTGTATTCTGCTTCGCGAAGGAATTTATCGAGGTGTTTGGCAGCGCCCGGCTGCAGGCTTTCCAGTAATGCCCGGAATGCAGCGGGATCTGCAGGAATATCGGAATGATGTTCGGACCAGTAAACGCGATAGGATGGATCGAGTCTTTGCAAATGATAATAATCACTCACCTGCCTGCCGAAGAGTGCGAAATATCTTTCGAAGATATCTGGCATCCAATACCAGCTGGGGCCCATGTCGAATGAGAAACCTGCAGATTGCAACTGGCGCGCACGGCCACCGGGGCTGCATTGTTTTTCGAGCACAGTTACTTTCCAGCCTTCATGTGCAAGACAGCTTGCGGCTGCAAGACCAGCAAATCCACTGCCGATCACTACAGCTTGTTTTCGCGCTTTTGAATATGATGCAGTTGTTGTCAAGGGATAAAAAGAAAAAGGCGTGATAAAGCTAACCAATTTGGTCAACTGTATCGCGCCTGCGAAAATATTTGACTGCGTTCAATACGCTTACACGTAGAAATTAAAAGCGATGGATCTGTGTTTTTAACAACTTACGGGCAAAGTGTATCCTGCTTTTGATTGTTCCCAGTGGTTCATCCAGCATTTCTGCGATCTCATGGTATTTGAATCCATCGAAATACAAGAGAAAAGGATTTCTGAAGATCTCGGGCAGATTATGGATCGCTGCCTGAATATCTTTCAATCGCAATGTGCCTTCAGCGCCATTGATGGTTACCGCCTGGCTTTGATCGATCAGAAAATCGTTGGGAGTACTGTCGAAAATTACATTCTGCTTTACCTTCCTGCGATAATTGTTGATGAAAATATTTCGCATGATGGTGTACAGCCAGGCCTTAATGTTCGTCCCTACGTTATACTTATCCTTATTGGCCAAAGCTCTGTATAAAGTCTCCTGGAACAAGTCTTTAGCCGCTTCTGAGTCCCTGGTGAGAGTAATTGCAAAAGGCTTGAGAAAGTCTGCATTCTTCACCAGCATTTGGTTAAATTCTATCGTCGACATGGCTCAAGGTGTTTAAATAATTACGACACAAATTTAAACATAGATTGTCAGACTTAACGTTAACTGTTCGGAGGAATATGTTAAAATGTCCATTACACACATTATCAATCAATTACAGGCTCGTAATAAATTCCATAACTTCCTGTAAACTTCTCTTGAAAGACAGGTTCGGATAGCTCTTCCGGGGGTAACAGACAGCCAGCTGACCAGAGATCACCAGCTTTGCTTCGGGGACAGTAGCCTGGAAATTGTTCAGGAATTTATCGATGCTGAAATTAGCGGGCACGCTTGTGAGATGCGTGAGCAGAAAATCCGGCTTTTTGGCATTCACCAGGAACTCCATATCACGTACAGGCACATCCGAACCCAGGTAAAGCACCTGCACTCCCTTGCTCTTCAGCAGGTAGTAGATATACAAAAGTCCAAGCTCATGATATTCGCCTTCAGGAAGGAAGAGCACCACGATCTTATCAGAGCTCATACTGCTGTGTACATTCTCGATCCCAACGATCAGTTTCTGACGGATGATATTGGCCACAAGATGTTCCTGTGCGGGTTGAATGAAGTTGGTCATCCAGAGTATGCCGATCTTATCGAGGAACGGAAACACAAGCTGGGTAATGGTTCTCTCGATCCCTCTTGCACGAATGAACTGGTTGAGTACTTCTTCAAAACGCTGGATATCCAGGTCCACCATGTACTGAACAAGGTCGTTGATCAATCTTTCCTGTTGTGCTTCAGCGTGCGACAATTCGATGATCTTCTGCCGCATTTCGTCTGAGCTCATCTTGTCTATATGCGAGATCTTATAGCCGTACTTGTTGAGCAAAGCGATGTTCAAAACAGCTTTCAGCTCTTCGGTGCTATAATAGCGTATGTTCGTCTCCGTTCGTTTGGGTTTCAGAAAAGAGTAGCGTTGCTCCCAGATCCGGATCGTATGCGCTTTGATGCCCGAAAGATTTTCAAGGTCTTTGATGGTGAATACGTTCACGGGTGATTGGTTTGTTACTGATTACTACAGGTAAGATATGTTAATTGTTTAAGATTCGATATGAGTAATCTCAACTAAAAAATTAACAATAGTCAGCCGCCCTTACCTAAAAAACAGATTTACAGCTTTTTATGTTCTGATTTATACAGAGTTTATGGTGGGCTTTTACGGGGGTTAGAACCTGATGGAAGGATTGAGCAATTTGCCGGAATCGAGCAATTGTTTGGTAATATCTGTGAGGTGGGGGGAAGAGCGTAAGGCTTGCAGGTGCCTGTCGTGATGCAGGTCGGTACCCAGCAGGTCTATATAATTCTTTTTGAGGAGATAATTGGCCAGTTCATGCGACTGTTTTCCGTAATAGTTGGAGAATGAAAGAAGGTTCACCTGAAACAGACAGCCTGCGTCTTTAAGTTCATCGTAGATTTTTTTCGATGAAAGCAGGTAAGTATAGCGTTCAGGATGTGCAATTACAGGTTGATAGCCTTTGATCTGAAGTGCGAACAATTTTTCCTTGAGATCCATCGGCGGGGTGATAAAACTGAATTCCACCAATACCCAGTTATCACGAATGGTGAGTAATGGTACATCTTTTTTCAGGAGGTCATCGATATGATCATCCAGGTAGTATTCAGCTGCTGCGCGGAAAGGCGCGGGAATACTACCGTTAAAGGATAAACGCAATTCTTCCCGGGCTGCATCGATACTTTCATTCGTATTCTTATACATATCCCAAAAGATATGCGGGGTTGTTACAAAGCGTTGATAGCCCAGATCCTGTAAGCCGGCTATAAGGATTGCGGAAACGGATGTATCGGGAGAACCGTCATCAATTCCCGGAAGCAGGTGCGAGTGCATGTCTGTTGACAGTTCACTAAGGTCAACTGTTCCTTTTTGCTTCTTTTTGAATATGGAGAACATGTGGTATAAGAAGATGTATAAAACTACACAACAGAAGTTGTTTGTTGTATGAATTCACTGTAAACTTTTTCTATTCCTTCCCGCAGGCCGATGCGGGCTTTCCAGCCCAGGTTGTTGACCTTCTGTACGTCCATCAGTTTTCGTGGAGTGCCGTCGGGTTTGGAGAGATCGTGTTCGATTTTTCCAGTGTAGCCTACAATATCTTTGATCAGGAGCGCAAGTTCATTGATGGAAAGATCTTCGCCGGTTCCGATATTCACAAAACCTTCATCATTATAGGTCTCCATCAGGAAATAACATGCGTCTGCAAGGTCATCTGCATGAAGGAATTCGCGTTTGGGTTCTCCGGTCCCCCACATAAGAACTGAAGGAGCATTGTTAGCTTTCGCTTCATGGAACTTCCTGATCAATGCAGGAAGTACATGTGAGTTTTTGAGGTCGTAATTATCATTCCGACCATATAGGTTTGTAGGCATTACGGAAATGAAATTGCAACCATACTGAGCCCTGTAGGCATCGCACATTTTGATGCCTGCAATCTTAGCGATGGCATATGGTTCATTGGTCGGCTCAAGTAGCCCTGTCAACAGGTATTCTTCCTTGAGCGGCTGCGGAGCCAGTTTCGGATAGATGCAGGACGAACCGAGGAACATGAGCTTCTTCACTCCATTGACATAGGCTGAGTGGATCACATTGTTCTGGATCATCATATTTTCGTAGATGAACTCAGCTCGATAAGTATTGTTGGCTACAATTCCACCCACTTTTGCAGCAGCCAGAAAAACATATTCCGGTTTTTCTGAAGCGAAAAATTCTTTCACTGCCTGTTGGTTGCGAAGATCCAGTTCCTGCGATGTTTTTTGCAGGAGGTTGTCAAAGCCTTGTTCCTGCAGTTTTCTTGTGATGGCAGAGCCAACCATACCCCGATGCCCTGCCACATAAATTTTAGCCGATTTCTCCATACAACTTAATTACAGCTTGCTGATCAAATAGTTTATTCGAACTGGTTTCGTACGTAATAACCTGCTTCCTGTAACATACGCTCTTTGCGGAAGAGATCAACATCGTTTTCCATCATTTCCTTTACAAGTGCCGGCAGATCATATTGTGGTTTCCAGTTCAGCATCGTTTGAGCTTTGGTAGGGTCCCCAATAAGCAGGTCAACTTCCGTGGGGCGGTAATATCTTGGATCCACAGAAACAACTTCCCTGCCTGCTGGTAACTGATATTCGGGATTATTACAAGCTGTAACAACAGCCACTTCTTTTTCATCTTTGCCTTTGAATTCCAGTTCGATTCCCACTTCATCAAAAGCCATTCTTACAAAGTCACGCACGGAGGTGGTTACTCCTGTTGCTATTACATAGTCTTCCGGAACTGGTTGCTGCAGAATGCGCCACATGGCTTCCACATAATCTTTGGCATGGCCCCAGTCGCGCTGTGCATCGAGGTTGCCGAGATAGAGTTTGTCCTGCAATCCAAGTGCAATTCTTGCCGCCCCCTGGTGATCTTCCTGGTCACGAATGTTTCTCCACGCAGTGGAGATTCATGGTTGAAAAGGATACCGTTTACAGCGTACATTCCGTAGGCCTCGCGATAGTTGACAGTGATCCAGTATGCATAAAGTTTGGCTACAGCATAAGGAGAGCGTGGATAGAATGGAGTTTTTTCTGACTGAGGCACTTCTTGTACAAGTCCGTATAATTCTGACGTAGATGCCTGGTATACCTTTGTTTTCTTAGTCAGGCCCAGTAGTCGAACAGCTTCCAATATCCGTAAAGTTCCGATACCGTCAGCATTGGCTGTATACTCCGGCGTTTCGAAGCTCACATGAACATGGCTCATTGCCGCCAGGTTATAGATCTCATCAGGTTGTGTTTCCTGAATGATACGGATCAGATTGGTGCTATCGGTCAGATCGCCATAATGCAGTTTCATCTGAACATTCTTATCATGTGGGTCCTGATATAAATGGTCGATACGTTCGGTATTGAAGAGAGAACTTCTTCTCTTGATACCATGAACGACATAACCTTTCTTTAAGAGCAGGTCGGCCAGGTAGGCTCCATCCTGCCCTGTGATGCCTGTGATCAGTGCGATTTTGGACATGTGATGTATAATTATTTAGACTGTTTACTGGATATTATTGTTGATGAAAATAAGGTTTTCGCCTTTCATGGAAAACGAAAAATCGTACTGACTGATTGCCTGAAAAAAAACCTTTGAACATCCTTCCTTCATCCGGTCGTGGAGTTCAATTATTAAGCATTTTGTGTTGGCAAGCCATGAGTGATCGGCATTTTCGAATAGATCCTTCTCACTGCCTTCAATATCTATCTTAAGAATATCAATAGTAGTAAACCCGAATTGATTTTGTAATGATCTGATGGAAACTGCCGACAAGGCCGTTTGGTCATCAGACTCCTGAGTCGGCTCTACCATATAGCTGCGTAATCCCTGTCCCTGGTTTATTACATGGAGCGTCTCCGTAACGGGCCAAAGGGCACTCTTTAATGGGACCACGTTCGGATATGGTTTGCAATTGTTCACAAGGCACTGGTAGTTATCATCGCTTGGTTCTATTGCAAAAATCCTGGCATCTGAATATTTGCTGGAAAAGAACACTGCAGACAATCCTATGTTAGCACCTGCATCTATGATTACTGAAGGTGGTCCCCAGGAAGCTGGCAAGCGTATATCGTAGTCTCTAAGAATGAACATTTCTTTGAATGTATACTTATCAAACTTATTGGGCCGAAGGGATATGGGATATTTGATCCCTCTTACTTGTACATTCCTGGTTCTATTGTAACGCAGTTTCAGATAATTGGTTACACCATTGGTGAAGCCAAAATTTTGAATAAATTCAGTCAGTTTCAGCATTTGTTACGGCTGTTATTTTAGAGTTAATATTGGATCATTTTCATCTGACAAAAAGCTGTTGGATCTTCCTTATCGGCTTCAAATAAAGGGTAAAGAAATATGGCTCCAGGTTGTTTAGTTTCCAGGCCAGCGCATCTTCTCGATTTGCTCTCAGCCTGTTTTTGAATGAAGCGTTGCTCATACCACCGGCTCTCATTTTCACCAGCACTTCAGGAATATACTCCGTGGAACATCCATACCTGAACAGAATGCGGAGCATCAATTCATAGTCAGCGGCTGATCGCAATGCCAGATTAAATAGGCCAGCTTGCTCATAAACCTCACGTCTTACAAAGAAAGTGGGATGAGGTGGCATCCAGCCATAATAAAAACTATTCTTTCGGTATTGACCTGCTTTCCATGTTCTTACTACTTTCTCTGTTTGCACAGGATGCACATATTGAAGATCGGCATAAACAGTTTGAACAGCAGGGTTAGAGAACGCTTCAGCTACTGTGGATAATACATGGGCGTGCGTGTAAAAATCATCTGAGTTCAATATTCCTACTACATCACCCTGAGCCATTTGAACCCCTTTATTCATAGCATCATAAATACCTTTATCCGTCTCTGAGATTAATTTGGCTACATGAGGAAATTCCCGGACGATCTCAAGGGTTTTGTCTTTTGACACTCCATCCACTATGATATGCTCTATATCAGGATGATCTTGCATTGCAATGCAGGAAAGTGTATCTCTGATTGTAGCAGCACTGTTATAAGTAGCTGTAATAATGGATATCTTCATAAATCATTCTATGATCGCACGTTGCTTCACCGCTACAGCGGGATTTCCCTGATAAATAGTAAAGGCATCCAGGTTCCTGGTAGCCACAGACCTGGCAGTCAGCACCGCATGAGTAGCACAATTCACACCTGGACAAACCAATGCCTGTGCACCAATCCAAACGCCGTCTTCTAAAATTATACCATCCACCATCAGCTCAAAATTTGTTTTTGCAAAATTGTGATTCCCGGTCAGCAACATAGCTCCTTGCGATAAACAAACATTTTTACCGATTGACACTATTCCCAGATTATCGATCCAAACCTTTTCGCCGATCCACGAATTGTCACCAATTGTCAGCTTCCACGGATACTTGATATTAATGGCGGGTTTGAAAATTACACCCTTTCCGATTTTTGCACCAAACATCTTCAACAAGATTCGCTTGAGCCAGGACGAAGGATTTAGAGGGTTAATAAAGAAAAGTACATTCAAAAAATACCAGCATACCTGTTTTAGTTTTGATGCACCTATCTCTTTCTTGTACCAGTCATTATTGTAGGTAGAAAGATCTGTAAACCTATTCATTGAATAATTTGCTATAAGTGGAAAAATAATCCTGTTTAGCGAGGTACTCAACAGAATGATTTTTGGCCCCATTTGCCCAGACGTTGAATTCCTCCTGTTCCATATTCAGCAACTGTTCAATCACATTCGAATATGCCTGCTTATTTGCCACTGGCAGGTCCCATCCGGCTTTAGCAACTGTCAGGTCCCTCCATGGGGTCTGATCGCTGATCAAGACCGGACGTCCGGCCGTAAGAGATTCAAAAATTGCATGACCAAAATTCTCTCCCAATGTTGGAAGCATGAATACATGACTTTTCTTTAAAGTAACCAACACGTCCCTACTGGCCAGGGGACCGTGAAAATTGATCAAAATGTTGTCAGGTAATGCTGATGCCAATTTTTTACATTGACTGGTATATGCTTCATCGTCGAACACTCCATAAATGTCGAAGGTAAGTTTTTGTGCAGGCTTTAGCTCCCTGAAAAGCTCTAATAGGAAATGCAGGTTTTTTTTGGGATGAATACGTGAAACAAAAATCGCTTTCAGTTCATCTTTTTGCTTTACCGGAAAGGAGAGGCTGGAATTATCAACATTCGGAATATTGGGCGCCATTTTCACATTAGCTGTGGGAAAGAAGGACTTGATATCTTTCAACTCCTGTTCATCTGTTGCGTGGAACTGCAATTTTCGGGGCCAACCTGTGAGTCGAAAGATTTGAAGAAACAGTTTCTTTTTCAATCCTTTCTGTTGAAGAGCCCCACTGTGTAACATCCCGCGGGGCGCCAATACTACCCGACCTTCAAACCTTATCCTTTTCAGCGCCAGTAATGGTAACAGTGTAAAACTCTTGCTGAACATGCTGTTTAAATATACAATATCAGGATCTACAGATCCTATGAGATGCCGAAGGTTATTCAAGCTCAAACTGCCTGGTGATGCATACCATACATGTATATCCGAACTTATCATATTCCACATATTTACCGCTATACCTGCAAACGGCATCTTCTCGTTGATATCCCTGTCAGAAGTAAGAATGTAGAATTCATACTCATTTTCCAAATGGGCCACCAGGTTCTTACATGACTGAATGGGTCCTCCGGCTTTATATCCCGGCGTGAACCAATCCGTAAATAACAGGATACGTTTCTTTTCAACCATTATTTGAATAGTTAACCAATACACTTTTCAGAGAAGCCGCCCAACTATCATGATCGATCCGTTTCGAAAGTTTAGAACTGGCATTACCCATTTCATCCAATTCAGTAATTTCTTTATTCATCAGCAATAGCAGTTTCTGTTTCAGATCCTCAAACTCCTGGCTACGGAATTGATACCCATTCCATCCGTCAACTAAGAATTCTGTAGCAGCGCCGCATGTATCTGAAAGTAATAACGGAAGACCGGCTGCAGCGGCTTCCTGTACTACTACCCCCCAGTGCTCGAAGTGGCTAGGCAGGCAAAAGACTGTTGCTTCCTCATAATATTTTCTGATCTCCGTTGGCTGCATGAATGGAAGGAATTCAACCTGCCCATTTTTTGATGGGTTTCTCTGCAGATCTGTATGTAAAGGTCCATTACCAATAAAGGTCAGTTTCCAATCCATCAAACCTGGATTCTCCCTCTGAATTTCTATAAACGCACGTAGTAACCAGTCCGGCCTTTTGTAATTCACCAATCTTCCAATATAAAGGATACGCCTTGTTTTATTCTGTCTGTTATTCCTGATCTGAGAAGTATCGGCACAATACAAACCTCTGATAATTCTGGCAGGGGAAAATCCAAGCCTGCGGGCATATTCATATTGCCAAATTCCTGCAACCCACAAATGTGAACAGAACTTTTGCTGAAAAAATGGACTGAGCCAAACGGCAATCCGTTGTCTGAAATTGGCTTTCCAAGGATTGTCAAGACCCATTATTACAGGAATGGAAGATCTGTTCTTTTTTCCGATACTGTTATACAGTTTGTCCCCCATCCCGAAATATAAATGACGTCAGGCTGAAAGTGATCAAGCATCGCTTCCCGGAAAGTTGATCTGTCGAGAATGGAGATAGCATCCGATCGACCAATATCGTAAGGAGCATTTTTATCCTGCTGGTAACAAACTATCCATGCCTTAGATCCTGCAGAGCTTGTTTGCAGCAGATACCGGATGCATTTAAAAAAATAATCAGGTAAACGCGTATATAAGAAAAGATAATTTCGAGGCTGGTTAATTAGTTGCATACAGATTTATAAGGTCATTCCAAATCTTAGGGGCGGCTCCGTTTAAATTCTCTGAAATTGATGAAAAGCATGGCAAAAAAGAATGGTGTGCCATAATCAATGAAGGCTCCCAGCTTGAAAGTTTTACAAAGGAAATGACTGAAACACCCAAAGGAAATACTTCTGTAAATACCGTTGTCCAGGAAGATCAGACGTCGTACCAATGCTGCTACATAGAGTATAAAGCCCAGCAATCCAAATTCAGACAGTATCCGGATCGTCAATGAGTGACCCGATTTTGAGTTCAATCCATAATAATAGTTCAGGGTAAATATAGAGCCCTTATAAAACCTGAAATATGTTTCTTCGTGACCACCAAGACCAGCGCCTGTGAGAAAATTATTCTTTACATTTTCTTCCGCCACCATGAGGTTAGAGTAAAGGGAGATAGTGGTTCCATTGGCATTGACAGAGCTACTCAGAACTTGTATATTCCCACGGAATACTGCCAACGTATCAACTATCCGCATATTAAAGTTTGCGTTGAAATTTGGAAGAACATAAAAAACAAGATAATAAACCACCGGAATGCTAAACAAATAATATATGGGATTGATATAGGCAAAACTGATTACCAGAATAAATACCATCCATCCGGTCAGATTGAAAGTCAGGATCAATGCCAGCATCATCACCAGAAAATACTTCTTATACTCTTTGAAATGAAAGAAGGTGAAGATCAGTGCCGGCATCAGTATTGAAGCATAATGTGATGGCTCATAAGAAATGGAATCAAGCCTGCCCGGGATCTTGATCAGAATATTGATCCCCACAAAAGAAAGCATCACCTGAATGATTCCAAAAATGGCCGAAAAGTATGCAAACTTTACATATAGCCTGAAAATATTACGATGATCCCCATTCTCGATAATCACAAAGTTGACAGTAAAGATGAGTATGATAGGAATGATCTGCTTGAGAAAATTACCATATTCCAGGTTCAACAAAAGGATGGAGAACAGGGAGGAAATGATAATATAAAAATACATCTTCCACGGCATAGTCTCTGAGTTCAGGATACGTTGAAGATGTAACGTAAAATAAATAATGGCAAAAGGATACCCGACAAAATCGAAATCAATGCCAGCCAATCCCCTTGATGCAAGTTCTTTTGTAAATACAGAAAGTACTAAAAATAACTCCGGAATGGAGTTGACATACATCAGGCCTTTGCCGTTGGGTACTGACCGTAATGAAGCTGCAATCATAATTTACGGGTTAAAATTTTACCCAATCTATATCAATTGAACCGCTGAGGGTCTTAATATTAAAAGCTGACTGGCCCTTACTCAGGTCACTTTCCGCACCAGTAAGTTTCAGGACAGTCCAACTACTACTATTCACTGTTTTTTGAACGGTCCGGGCTCCATCAATTGCAATTGTGGCATTCCCGGTTCTGCTTCTTACCCGAAGGGTCATCGGGAGATTACTCCTTTCCTGGGAAGGGATTTCAACATTTATTGATTCTCCTGACGTGAGAGTTATCCAGGTAGTGAAATTTCTGAAGTCGAATGGTTTATCGAATTCTGTGGCCATCTGAGCTTCCGGGGATCGTCTGGCATTTTCTGCCTCCACCCATACCTCCTTCGACCAATAGTAAGGATGCTCATACTGATGCCAACCATCCAGCTGATAAAAAACAGGTTTGTTTCCCGGTTCGAATACATACATGCTACCCTGCCTGCGAATCCTGAACTGCAGGGTCATATCATTTAGCTGTATCCTGGTATCTTCTTCCATCTGTACACTGCCGGCTAAATTACTATTGGGTTGAATGCTTCCGTAGATCAGGTAGCTATTTCCCATTTTCCGAACCAGGATCAATTGGTTTTCTTTTATTCCTTTGAACCGGTAAGTATAAATATCTGCTTGCAAATTACTTTGTGGATTCAAAAGTTGTCCCTTCAACAGAAAGGGATATACTTTGGAACCGATGGCCTGCGCATAAGCAGGCATTGCTACCTGATAAATATATCCCCTGGGATCATTAGGCCCCACACCATTGGGCCAACCTTTGCCTCCGGTAACATTGAAATAACCCACGTGGAAAAAGTCAGCCCCCAACATCACCATTGATTTGAGCAGCGCCAACCATTGCGCTGGCCGGACACTGTTCTCTTCAATATTCCAGCCTGCAGAAACGAAAGGAGCGAACAATAAATCCCCATAAGCAATTTCCTTTTTCCTGCCTTCGGCTATTTTCCCATATCCGTTCAGTTGGCCGGTAGCGTTACGCCAATTGTCGGGCCGGGCAGGATAGAATGCGGGGGTGGAGTAATGATTGCCATTGATTACCATGTTAGAGCTTCTTCGCATGGCATAATCGGGCCAGTAAGTGCTGTTATAAGCACTCACATTATAAAATGTGAACAAGGTTTTCTTCCATCCCAACTCCCGTAATACTTCGTTCTTATAACAAGTGTCCAACCGGTTTTGGAACCAACCGTTATATTGAGCAATATTCAAATTACGCTGGGCAATATCTTTTTTTACCTCGGGATCACTTTGGAGCAAGGAAGCGGGGCGCATATGTCCGAATATCTCCCCGTTTTCATTCAACATATCGAAAGGTCTTCCAATGTGGCGGGTAACCTGCCGCAAATAAAAAGCAGTAGTATGTGCGTCATTTTTGATGATATCCAATGGCGCCAAAGGACTAAGCCATTTTTTCCCTTTCTCAATAACCGGCTTCCCATTGGCATCCCTGAGATAATAATCAGTTTGCAGATTTTGTGAAATGGCATAGGCAGCTTTCTGATTCAGTGATGCCTGAACAGGTTTTCCCTGTATCTGCATAATCACACTGGCGATCGGATATTGAGGATTCGTCTTTGCATAGCGGATCAACGCATAATGCATTGAACTCGGATTAGTGTATACTTTGTTTGCAGAAACGGAATCCTGCCGAAGTGTGGGAATCTCCAGGTAATAATTCCAACGACGTACCATTTCATCTTCCAATTGAACAGCTTTGGCTGCACTGGTTTTCCCGAATCCTTTTCCTCCGTTGCCTGGCAACTCTCTGTGCAGGTAAGAAATATCCAGCCAGGGGAAATTTCTTTTCATTGAAAGTGATCTATCATATCTGGGATCCGGAAAAGACTTGAGCTGATCCGTTGCCTGCATGGTGTATGACGGGTAGCCGGGTCCGAATTCTTTGCGATCGAGCCCAGTCTGTGGATCCACAGATGGAGCGCTTTTGACTTGCGCAACTGTTGCTTCCCTATTATCTACTACAATTTCAGCAGAATTCCCAAGGGATGGCAATTTCGCAGCCTGTACCTGGATGGTATTACCTGAAATCATTGAATTATAGAAAGCCAGCTGATCGATCTTATTGGTATTTCTGAAGCCGTCAATTTTGTCAAGCACCAACTGATTACCCTGCTTGATATTCCTGCTAAAGCCGTCAACAGATTCGCCATCAATGAATAGCTTTTTGATGCCTAGCTGAATATCTATCATAAACACCCAATAATGCCATTTGCCATCAGCGTAATAATCATATGATTTCCTGCCCGCACCATTCAAATTTATTTTCCAGTCATCAATGACTGGCTTCCCATTTACAAGGCTCGTTGTTTTAAACTGGATGTACGGATACAAAAATTTGATGAGAAAGTGTGGAGTTGGAAGAGTCTGATAAGTGAAATTATTGCCTTTGAAATAGAACTCGATGGTAGCGGCAGTTTTTACTTTCCCATAAAGAGCTGAAGTAAGTGCTGTTCCATTATTATTGTTAAGGTCCATGCCTTTGCCCACTGCTCCATCTACAGGAGTGAGCTTTGCATTGTAATTCTTTGTATTGATGATGGCATTGACACGACTGTCTTTTAATGGATCTGATCCGTCAAAAGTCCATTGCAAATATGGATTGGCCATTTGTGCGTTGACGATCGTTCCCAGGAATAACAGTATTACTGTCAGCCTTACCTTCAAATTATGCTTTTCCATTTGATGATTCAATGACTTTGTTGAATGAATCTAATACCTGAAAGATGATGTTGTCCCAAAGAAATTCTTTCCGGATACGATTTACGGATTCCTTCTTCTTTTCCAACAATTCCTGGTCCGGTATTTCTAAAGCCTTCATCAGCGCCTGCTGCAAAGAACTGCTGGAGCCAGGTTCTATAAGCCAGCCATTCCTTTCATTTACCTGAGCGGCCACTGCACCTACATCCGTAGCGATAATAGCGCACTGGCAAGCCATTCCTTCCAAAATAACATTGGGCATCCCTTCCGCATAACTGGGACAGACCAATACATCAGCATTATCCAAAATAGCTTTGATGGCTTCTTTATTATTCAACTGCCCATGATAAATGATCTCTGGCGATTTAACCCTGTAGCGCTCTGGTATATTGCCTATAAAATGGAACTGGAACTTATATAGTTTTTTCAGTTGCCCAATAGCTTCATGCAATTCATGAATCCCCTTTCTTCTTTCAAATCTTCCCAGGTATACAAATTGCCGCGGGAAATTTATCCCAGGCATATTATCCGTGATAAAGTCCCTTTCGATGCCAGTGGGTATCTCTATGATCTTTTGAGATGCATTCGGAATATTCTTTCTGATGATATCTGTTATTTTACCGCCATAGGAATAAATATAATCTGAATAAGTACTCACATTCCGGAAGGCAGGCCTTAGGATTATCTGTTCGAGCTTATTCCTGAAAGATGCAGTTTTTTGATAATACTCGTATCCGTGTACATTCAATAGTACAGGCGGCAATTTTTCTCCTGATTTCTTTTGTTCGAGCAGATACCATCCTGCCAACCCCTTTGCATAAATCAAATCAACAGGGGGAGTTGTCCGGAACCGCTCATACAGAACCTTTGAATATTGATGTGAAGTTCGCAGGTAATGGCCAGGTAATCTATCAGACTGCTGGTAGGGTATCACATAAGAAGTAATGTATTTCAATTCTTCCATGGTGAAACAGGTGGAAAGATCAGGCTTTGGGATTTGCTTGCCGGTATGATACAGGTCTACGTAAACTTTATTCCTCGCAAGGTATTTACATAAATAGAATGAATGCTTTTGCATACCTCCAATTACAAAAGGCCATATACCATCCGTCAGTAAGGCTATTCGCATATTTCGCAGGTTCAGAGGGTAATTAATTTTCTCAATGCCAGATTGATGCCAGGAATCCTTACAGGCAAAAGATTGTAAAAACCTGCTGCCTGAAAAATTACTTTTTTGGAAAGCGGAAAGCCTGAACCAGCATTTACTTCAAATAGCGATTGTTTCAATTCTCTGAAAGTTTCCTTTGTAATCTTTTGCTGTTTGAAAGCCCACAGCAGTTGCATATATGTATGGTATATAGTTCCATTCAGATATCTATCCAGTTTTTTCTCTTTCGCAGGCAAATAGAATTTTCTAAAGTATAAGACTGCGCCTGTTACCCACTTGTTTAAAAAACTTGTTGTGTCAAAATTTTTTCTTTCTTCCGTTGTACGGAAGAAACAATCAGGCTGACCGGGGAATACCATGAATTGCAGATTATGCAGAAGTAATGCTCTTGTGTGAAATTCAACATCCTGCAAACGCGGAAATTGTTCGTCGAAACCGCCGGTCTTCTTTATAAAATCCCTCCGCCAGATCGGTTGCATAGTCTGCCAGGGAAGATCGTGCTTCAAAAAACCTGGCAATGCATTTTCAGACTTCGGACTCCAGAATCGTTTAACTACATCGACGCGGTCTGTAAACACTCCCAGTGTAAAGATTCCGGCATCAATATGAGGATGTTGTTCCATGGCAGCTACTCTGATAGCCAAACATTCACGAGACAACAAGTCATCACCATCGAAAAAAATTATGTAATGCCCTCTGGTCTGCCTGACCCCTTCGTTCCTGCAAAAATTTCCGCCACGATTCTGCTGATTGCGAATAACCCTGATCCGCTGTTCCTTTTCTGCCTGCTCCTGTACTATTTCATATGACCCATCTGTGGATACATCATCAACAATTATCAACTCCCAATCTGTATAGGTCTGATCTTTTACAGATCTTATTGCCGACTCTATAAAATAACGCTTATTAAACAGTGGGATTATTATAGACACCATTAAGCACTCTTTATTTTTTCGATTCCATCAGGACTTTATTAAGCAATTTTTGCATCTCCTGTATATCCACCACAACATCTGACTCAACTCCATATGCGTTATCATTCCAGCTCTCTCCCCCTATCAAATATCCATACCTCAGATCCAACCTGTTAGCCAACCCCCAATAACATGGATTCACCCATTTTTCCGAAAAGATTTCTATTATAGTTGCCCCCGGGTGGCAAAATAACAGATTCACCTGGCTAGCCCCATGTGGAGCTATTATGATCTCAGCCTGCCTGTACAATGCAGCTTGCTCCTCAAGAGACATCTTTTCAGGAGAAAAAACCTGAAAGCCTTCGCCGATAAGCAACTGTATCAATGCTTCCTCATTTAAGACTTTCCTCTTTTTTGCATGGCGGCGTGAGATATAAATCTTTGGTGCCTCTATGATAATCGGCCGCTTCATTCCTTCATCGTATTTTTTCTTTAATGCCTGAAGTGACCAGTCTGGTAAGAAATCGCCGGTGTCCGGAACTGATGGAATTAGTAATTGTTCTGCATCATACTGCACTTTATCATGAGAGAATACGAACTTCTGCACAGGCAGGTTTAACAAGGATAATGATTCATGATGAAAAGGCATTTTGAGTTCATTGATGATAACCTGATCGCATTTTTCAAGCCATCCTGATCTTTCCAACAATAATAATCTCGGAAGCACATCGAAAGTCCAATGAAAATAATTATAACTACCACCAGCATACCCTGCCACAGCAGTTAAACCGTTCAGCCTTGTAATTCGCGGCAATTTTATTGTCTTAAAAATCTTCATCCGCCCAAAATCTTCATTGACTTTGAACTGTCTTGAAACATCTCCCAGCAATTTATCATCGGGGGCAATAATCATGCAATTATCGCCCAGCACTCTTCCTCCTGGAATATGTGCAATGAATTGAGCAGCGATCTGGTAGCTAACACGATTCAGAAAATTCTTATGAACAACAGAATCGATGGTAACTGGCTTGATCAGGTTAAAAAACTCTTCCGATTCGGTGAGTTTAATATATTCATTTGCCTGATTTTCTTTGTATGCAGTCCAATACTCCAGTGTGGTATTGTAAAAACCTTTGGGTGGACCAATCACTCGTGAGGATGGCGAAAGCCTGGACAAGGCTGGCCCCAATAATGCCTCTGTTGCATTCCATGCCTGACTTAACACAGTCTTAAAAAATGTATCATGAAAGCTATTCCGCTACCAGAATCTTATTATAGAGATTCATCAATTGAGCATTGTGTTTTTCCCGGTCATAGTATTGTTCAACTTTATTTCTATTCACAGTCAGGCGGCCAAGTTCAAGCGCCTGTTTCATCCTTACTGCATAGTCCTCCACATCCTTTTCTTTGACCAGGTATCCGTTTAAACCGTTTTCAACCAGCTCAGGAATTCCCGAATGCCAGGTGCTGACTACTGGTAATTCCATTGCCATTGCTTCAATGATAGCGTTGGGAATTCCTTCCATATCACCATTGGACGACTGGATACTGTGATGCACAAAAACATCAGCAGTCTTCATCAGCGCAGCAGCTTCTGAAGGTGTAACCATGCCTGTAAAGGTCACTGCAGATTCGATACCAAGGCTTTTTGCCAGATCCTGCAACACTTGTTTACGTTTACCATCGCCGGTTAGAATCAGCCGGTATTCCTGCTCCAGATTAGCATTGACTAATTTGGCAAATGCACTGATGGTAAACTCATGCCCTTTCTTTTCCGCGAGGGATGAAACCTGGAGAAATATTTTCTCATGCCCATTGCTTCTTGAAGCCCCGGGGTTAAACTTATTAAGGTCTATGCCATAGCGAAGTACTTCAAATCCAAGGTCAGGAAGTGCCAGCTTCGTGCTGAGAAGCTGTACAAAAAAGTTGTTACAGCTTACAGGATAAACATTAGGAGCCGTTAGTATCTTTCTTAACCTTCGGTTATAACTCTTTTTCCTTGTCATTTCTGTAGCATCATAGCCGTGGAAATGTATGATTACAGGATAATTACCGAAAGGAATATTGTCGAGCAACTGAAGCGCCTCATAACCAAAATGACAATGAATGATATCTGGTTGAAAGGTGCTCACCAATTGTCTTGCCCGGGCAGCATAGGCAGGATTATAAAACCAGCAAGCCAGATCCTTTTTCCATAACACCCAGCGAATCTTACGCAGAATACTCGCTTCCTTAAAAGGTAGTACCTGTACCAGCGGATCAGTTTCATACTCAGAGGCCACTTCATTACAGAGATACCGGCAATTTGCCTCAGTTCTGAAAAAATCCACCTCATTGCGAATGAAAGTAGTAGTTACCGCTCCATAATGCCGTGAAAAATACAATATCTTCATATCAGGCCTTTCCGTTTTTTGAAATCCATTGACTTCTCCTTATTTCAACAGTATTTTTCCGGATAGCAAAAACATTGACAAGTAAGGAGAAGATAGTTCTTCCTTTATAGTTCATTAGCAACCTGAACTTTTCGTTCTCCTTCTTAATTTGAAATCTTTTGTAACGGTAAAGGATCTTTAGTAATTGTAATGAATAGTAATAAATGTCTTTCCACCACAACAAATAAAATCCTTTATTCCTTGTAATGGCGTACCTGTAGGCTGCCAGCACAGACAGGTTTTTCAGGTACCCATCATGTAACTTCACAATGTACTGCCAGTTCAAGCGCTCTTTCGGAATAAAATGCTGAAAGAGCAATGTTTGATCGTACCATATACGATACCCGCTTAAAGCCAAAGCGTTGCATAACTCTACGTCTCCTCCTGAAGAAAGAGACTTCCCTTTTCTGTCATCAAGCAATCCGGCAAACCCTTTGTCAAATAAATCCTGCAGCGCAGACCGCCGATAAATGGAACCGGCGCCATATACATACCCTTTAACTTCAGTGATGTCTCCACTGGTTTTTCCCTGAGCACCCGTAGCATAATAGGTTTTGAAATCATCGAACCAGTGTGGAGGTGTTATTTCGCATTCAGGTTCACCATGCCCACCCAATACTGCCACGTTAGGATTTGATTCCATGATGTTAAATGCCCTTTCGATATAAGAGCTGTTCAACCAGTTGTCATCATCACAATAAAGAATATATTCATATCGGGAAACATCGAAACCTTTCTTACGTGCATGGCTTAAACCTGCCTGTTTCTCTTCTACTACCTTACAATCGACGTGTTTGTTACTTGCAGCAAATTCAGTGGCCACAGAACCTGTATGGTCAGATGAATTATTGTCAACCACGATTAGTTCCCAGGCTACCTGCGAGTTGAAAGTTTGTCCGGCAAGATGTTTCAGCGTAGGCACCAATCTAGACTCGCTATTATAACAACAAATGATTACAGAAATTCCTTTCATATAAGTTGCACTTTGCCCCCCATTTCTACCGTGCAGCTGCATGGGCATTTTTATGGTAAATATTCTTAAACTTTGTTAGTACCCTTCCGGCTGTTAAGTTCATAAACGCAACGGGAAGTCTGACAACAATAATTGAGTTATATGCCGCAAGCAATCTAAGGGCTTTAAAGAAGACTTTTACGCTCAATGCCTTCTTCACAATCCATTGCTGCAACAACTCGTCAAGCCAGTATTTAGCAGTGTTTGTAAATACAGAATCTTCCAGTCCTATTTTCTCCTTAATATATCGTTGCACTTTCAATCCTTCCAATAGAAAAAGGCCTTCCTTGTCGGATTTAAAAGAAACACTGGAAGTATGTCGCCGAAAAAAACTTTTCTTTTCGTTCAGGTAAAAAACTTTGCCCATAGACGCAAGCTGAGTCCACATTAGCCAATCACCACAGTACCTGTGCTGCTTATATGACTGATCTGGCAATTTTTCAAATAGTTTTTTTCTGAAGATAGCCATACTGGCATTGTAGATCCGGTTGCCCCTCGTCATATGTTCTGCAACGAATGTTTTGCCTTCCATCAATTGTGAAGCGGAAGGAAGTTCAATATTCTTTACCACATTATCCTTGGGGTCTACCCAGGTTGACTCACAAAAAGCGATCCCGGTTTCACTATCATTTTCAAGTGCTGGCACCAGTCGTTCCAAAAAATCGGGCTCAGCATAATCATCACTTTCGGCTATCCAAATGTATTCTCCCCTGGCCAGGAGCAACCCTTTTTCCCACTGTTTGAAAGTATTTCCAACATTGGATTCATTGAAAACGATCTCTGACACTTTTGGATGATCCAGATAATTATCTATAATGTTTTTGCTGTTATCAGGAGAATGGTCATCCAGGATGATAAGCTCAAAGTCATCGAAGGTTTGCGCAAGTATGGAATCGATCCTTTTTTTTAAATAAGGAGCATGATTGTAATTAGGCACTATGACTGAAACTACTGGATTCACGATAGACATTTTTCATTGATCAATCAACACCTTTCGCATGGCGTCTATATGAGTTTCGAGGCTAAATTTTTCCCTGGCTGTTTCCCATGCTTTTTTTCCAAGACGATCTCTCAAACCTTTGTCGCCGATAAGTTTGGTAAGGTTATCTGTCAATTCATCTATCTGACCAGAGTATAGAATCCCGGTTTCCAGATGAGTAATGATCTCAGGTGTGCCTCCTCCATTTTTACCGACTACCGGAATACCATAAGATGCTGCCTCAATAGTTGTTCTCCCGAAAGCCTCGAAATCAGAATTCATTACTACTATATCCAATTGCTGATAATAATCACTAACATTGGTTACAAAACCAGTTATCTCAATGACTTTTTCCAATTGATTCTCCTGAATATATTTCCGGATTTGTGTTGTGTCTCCATCTCCGATAAGATACAATTTTGATTTCGGATACCTTTCAAGAATCCGGTGAAATGCTTTCACCACATCAAATTGTCCCTTTTGCACTCTAATGTTTCCAACAATTCCAATAGCAGTAAACTGATCATCAACATGGTTTTCCCTGACTCTTGCCCTCTCTTGAAAATGCTGATCGTACTGAGCCCTTGAATAGATGGCATTAGGTATCACAATACTTTTTACGCCAAAGCGTTTTTTGAAATAATCAGACACAGCCTGAGAGTTGCAAATTATGAGTGCAGGTATTTTTTTGAACCTATGGAAGAGTAGTCCATGTAGGTCAAAGTAGTATCCATGGTCAAGTTCGCCGAATTCTCTTATATGCAGTACTGTTGGAATTTTCAAACGCTTTCCGACAATCAGTCCCCAATAATTGGTTACTGAATTCACATATAACAGATCCGGTGAGAATTCCTGCACTTGTTTGCGCAAACGCGGCAGGTACTTGATGGCCGAGAGAAACTTCTTAATTTGTTTGTAGACCGAAGTGCCCTTGCGATGTACCATCAACGGATACCATACACTTCGATATTCGATTTTTTCTTTTTCCAGTACAGTTTCAATGATGCCTTTTCCAGGAATAATCACCTGAACAGATGCACAACCTTGTTGTTGAAACCGGGAAGCAATGTCTATCATAGATCTGGAAGCTCCATGCAAAAAATTGTCGTGGGATAAGAATAGTATCCGTTTCATTGCCTCACTTGATGTTATTGAACGATTCGAGTGTCAGGCTGTTATGAAACAGATCATAATTGGCAAGAATTTTTTCTTCAGGCCAGTCCCACCATCTTAACTGCTGTAATCGTTCTATTATTTCCTCTGAGAAACGGTAACCAATTATTTTTGCCGGTGTTCCTCCCACTATGGCATACGGTGGAACATCCGAAGAAACTACGCTGTTTGCCGCAATCACTGCTCCATTACCAATCGTTACTCCGGTAAGAATTACACACTGAGTAGCAATCCAAACATCATTACCAATTGAAACCGGCCCCTTTGAAACAACATCAATACCATACGGTTCTCTAAAAACCCGGTGCCTGATAAAATAAGTAGTAATGCTTCTCAGATTATGATTATGCTCCTGAATGGCAGTTCCTCTGGCAATAGAACAGAAATTTCCAATAACGATGGGATGTTCAATGCAGTAGAATTCAGTACCCGGCCCATTAATGGTAGTATTCCTTCCAACAGTAATGTTGCCATTCATTAAGACCTTGTTGATAATGCATTGGGGGCCGATGGATATCTTTCCCTGCAGTTCACTGAATTGAACGGTAGCACTTGATTCAACCAGGTCAGGATACTTGATAACAGAGTCGATGATATTTTTCCGCTGACTGTTCTTCACGCCGGATACCCTCCTGACTTCCACGCCTGAGATACGTAAAATATTCTTGATTGTCCCCTTGATGCGTTTCCTCATGAAACTAATAAATTCAATTGGTGACGAATGGATTCCCTGTCAGTCAGAATAGAATCAAAATCTGCATTGCCTCTTTCGAAGGATTTGGTAAATGCATTTTTCATATCTTCTTCCCTTTCAACATAATCGAATACTCCATTCCCGATATAATGACGAAATGCCAGGAAACCTTCTTGTCCATAAATGATATTCCTTATCCCAAAAGCCTGCGCTTCCAAGGCTGTTCCTGAATACGAGGTGATATTAAATTGCACCTTTTGAAAAAGGTCATAAAGCGAAAGTGTATTCGCCTCTTCCATCTCGATCTTTTCAGGGTATTGGTGTTTGAATTCCTGCAGTTTTTCTTTATCCTGAGGATATCGCGGGTGTAGCCTAAAATACCATTTATAGCTATTGCTGTTGCTGATGAACTTTTCTAAAAAGCCGGGAATCCACATTCCCTGCAGTGTTACCAGAACATTGATCTTTTCATTATGTATGGAAGAAGAGTCGACTTTTTTTTGCTGCGCCAGGAATATATTTCCGCCTCTGATAATACCAGGCTTAAATGACTGCCCCGTAAAATTCTGCTCAATTCTATTGGCGTCCGAGTTGCGCCAAAGCCAGAAGGTTGAAGGGAAGTTATTTCGGTATTGGTCTATGTCCGGCCATGGAGCATAAGCAAAATGATCGTCGTATTGCGCACTGTGTTGATACTCTGTAATTCCAATATCCAAAGTATTGGCAGCTCTGATCAGGGCCATGATCTTATTATCATAGTAGCAATAGGTCCAGATATGCCTGGGTTTTGTAATCTTCAGTAGACGAAGAAATGTGTTGTACTGGACCTCTTGTTCTATCTGATTTTCATAAATAAGCCGACCTGCCCTGTTAGCATCGGCAATATTCCTTTTTGCCAGCCAGTCTCTGACGGTTTTGGCATTTTGGAATGCCATCCTGTTTTGTCCGCTATTGAAAAAGTTCTTGCACTTAAACCAGATTTTCTCGAAATAATATAAATGGCCATATAATGTATTCAGCGGATTATCATCAACAGGTTTCCCAGACATACTGACCCAGCATATTTCATTGCCGATAACGAGGCCATTCAATTCAAACTGGCAGGGATGTACATAAATATTTCCATGGCTTCCAACATGCTCCCAAAAGCCAGTCAACAGCACTTTTTTATTCAGTCTGTTTTTGTATTTCAAGCTCAGGAAAGGCAAGAGAGCAGCTCTGTAAACCAGTCTGAGTGTATCCTTAAAGGAAAATCCGTAATGTTTGTATTGCAGCGATATTCCCGTATCCTTTTTTTCTTTTTCGTTAACTGAAACATGAAAAAGATAGAGTACATGTATACGGATTATAGGCCATGGATGATTATTCCAAATCCTTTTCAACTGTGTGGAAATGCCTGAATACATTTCCTGCATTAGTTCCAGTCCTGCCTTTTTCTGTCCGGTCATATTTGGGGGATGTTCCTTCGGGACATCATCAGTTCTGCAAAGTCCCAATCAAGTGGAGTGTCAATATCCAGGGAATCTTCATGCTTCATGATATACTTTTTTACTTTTCTGAATTGCAGGTGAGAACGTTCTTGCAATGCAGCCGCATTGATCACATATACAGCCCCGTTATATTCCCATACTTTCGGACATTCCTGCCTGGAAGAAAATTTTCCTTCTTTCGATTTGCGCAGAAATCCATCATTATCTTCTTCGAATAACACAAAATAGGGATTACTGGAGGTTTCGGTCACCGACACGATCATTTCTACCTCCTGGTTGTATAAGCTGATAGCCTCGCGGATATGATCGCCTGTTCGGAAAGGGGAAGTGGCCTGCAACAACACTACTATATCGTATTCCTTTCCCTTTTGTTTGTAATGTTCCAATGCATGCAACAGCACATCATAGGTGGAACTGGTATCGGTAGCCAGGTTCTCCGGTCTTACAAACGGAACTTCCAATCCTTGTGAATGTACAACCTGTATGATCTCAGATGAATCTGTGGAAATACAGATATCTTCATCAGCAAAAACTTCCCTTGCGGCTTCAATTGTATATTGGATCAGGGGTTTACCTGCCAAAGGCTTGATATTCTTGCCCGGAACACCTTTGCTTCCACCACGGGCGGGTATTATGGCTAATGTTTTCACAATTAAGTCAATTCAATATTGATAGCCTTTACTGCAAAAGCCATTTCAACAGATTTGATAACGCTTGACATTTCTTCATCAGTAAGATCAACGTACGAAGGCAGGCTCAGGGCGTTTTCCGAAACATATTTACTATTAGGGAATTCCCGACCTCTGATAAATTCTTCCTTTGCGTATACCGGCATCTCATGCAAGGGATAAAAGGCTGGCCTGCCTTCAATACCATTTTTGGAAAGTCTTTCAATCATCTCATTTCTGGTAACACCAAAACCAGGATTTACAATCATAGTATATAACCAGTAACTGTTGATGGTTTCACTTTTTTCGCCATGCAATTGAAGCCCTTCGAAATGAGAGAAAGCTTTATTATAAGTTTTGGCAATATTCCGTTTTAATTGCAGAATCTCTTCAATCCTTTCCATTTGGGCCACACCGATTGCGGCCTGCAGGTTAGTCATCCTATAATTGTATCCTACATGATCATGCCAGTATCTTTTCGTTTTTGACATGCCATGATCCCGTAAAACACTAGCTCTTTCATAAGTTTCTTTATCCTTGAATATCAGCATTCCTCCCTCGCCGGTGGTTATGGTTTTGTTTCCGAAAAAACTAAAAGCACCAACAGCCCCAAAAACACCGGAGGCCTGTTTCCTGTAAAAGCTACCCAGCGATTCGGCACAGTCTTCAACAATTTGGATATTATTGATAGCAGCCAACTTTGTCAGTGCATCCATATCACACACATGACCGTAAATGTGAACGGGCATTATAGCTTTCGTTTTATCTGTGATTGCAGTTTTGACAGAATCGATATCGATGGTCCAGGAAGTACGATCAATATCCACCAGAACAGGCGTAGCGCCTGTATACAAAATTGCATTAATGGAAGCTGCGAATGTATAATCAGGTACAATTACTTCGTCTCCCGGTCCAATCCCCAAACTTGCCAGCGCCAGGTGGAGGGCTGTGGTACCGTTACTACAAGCCAATGCGTAAGGCACACCACAGTATTCTGCAAACATTTTTTCAAACTGCTTTACATAGCTACCCTGAGAAGATATCCATCCTGTTTGCACGCAATCTGTTACATATTTTACTTCGTTGCCGCTAAGGGATGGTTGCATGATCGGAATCCTTCTCGTTCTGGATCTGCTGGCAAAATCAATCAGTTTACCGGCTTCATCAATAAGAGGTATATGTCTGATCTTATCATTCAGTGCGCTGTTGATAAGCTCTGCGGGAGTACCTAATGGTAGAGCATTGAAATTCATATTCATTACCAGTTTTACCGGTGTATCAACAGTATTGGACTTAAGTAGAGCCCGCCTGATATCACCATCGGTTAAGATCCCGGTTAGCTTTCCCTGTTCATCCACGATAAAACAGATACCCTGGGCATTGGAATCGATGACTTTGAGTGCATCGAAAAGAGTTGCCTCTTCGTTAAGCAGAAAAGACTGGATATTAATATTCATGCACATCGGTTAAAAAATTCTCTAATAGGTTTTGTTGTTGAAGAACCTCTTCTATGGTCAAAGATTTCACTTCAATGACCTGTGTAATGTGGCTGTATTCTTTTAGAAGAGGGCCGCACCAATATTCCAGGGTGAGGGGCTGGTTGTTATCAATCTTTCCCTCATTGTCACTGTGATGGATAGCTTTTATATATGGTCCGGCTTTCCCGAAATCATTAACGAAATTGAAACCAAGCGTATTGCCTGATACTTTCAAGTGAGCAGTATCCAGTAAAATCCCAAGACGCGGATGATTCACCTCGTTCATTAACCGGATCATTTCGTCAGCATCACAACAAAATAATGGATTTTCCTTCCTGATGGTAAGGTTAAATTCAGCAAGCACGTTATTCTCGATGAGGAAATCAACTTCCAACTCATCAGCGGTTTGCAGAATACTCCTGACAGATTCAGCAAAAATTCCCCAATGCATATTTCTATCGAAAACCTGGTTTATGTCGAGTTGTTTTCCCAGTTGCGTGGGTTGGGGGTCAATACAAAAACCTGCATGTGCTGCGTAAAAAGCAGATCCGGCCTGCCGGGCCAGCATCAAACCATTTCTGCACATATCCAGCGATCGCAACCTTATATTTTCATCGCTACTCGCGAGATTCAACACAAATGGAGTATCAGGAGCCGGAAAATAATTATGCGGGAGTCTTTTGACAGGAGCATTGATAAAGATCTCACCCATGCCGGGATTGTACGGCAGCCCTGAACTGAACTCAAGGTTCAGACCATATTGCAATGCCGTTTCAATGACCTTTTCGATGTCAATTCCGGCAAAAGCAACGGTACTGATGAAAATATTATTCACGGTCAAGTATTAATTGCATCAGATAAACCTGTTCGTTCAGTTCTCTGGCAATGGTGAATCCATAAGTCTGGTACAACGGGATTGCGGCGCTGTTACTTTTATCTACGCTAAGGAAGATCTCACTCCAACTATTTTGTCTGGCCTTACCGATGAGCTGGTCCATCATTTTTCTCCCCAATCCTTTCTCGGTGTACCCTTCAGCAACTGCAATACCCAGCCAGATTTTCTCATTTTCCCGGTCAAGGTGCCCATATGCCACTGGTTGTTCATCAGACATCAGTAATAAAGTGCAAAGATGCTGTCCAACTACTGTCAGGGGCCGTTTACTATAGTAACGAAAAGTCAGAAGCGACTTACCTGCAGAATTCAAAAAGTCCTGTAACAAACCCAGGTGCCTGGTATCATCTCCCGAAAGTTCAAGTACTTCAAGCATTCTATTACCAATTGATCGTGTCTGTTTGAAGCGGTTCGTCTTTCTTCAACGCTTTACATAATTTTTTGCCGATCACACTGTCCAGGTAATTTGGAGACAATCCATTAGCCGGCCTTTTGAATCCAATGTATTGCTCTTCCAATACCTCGCCTGCATTCATATCTTTCAGCACCACCAGACTTCTCTTCATGCCGTACATATTCTTTCTTTCGGCTTCTGTAGGTTTTTTGATTCCATCGCCCAACGACATTTCCACGGCGCGTATGCCTTTCACCAAGTCGGCAAACTCCAATGGATCAAGTGAACTTGAATGATCAGGCCCATCCATTTTTTTGTCAAGAGTAAAATGTTTTTCGATCACTCCGGCGCCCAGCGCCACAGCGGCATAGCAAGCATAGTTCTCCGGTACATGATCGGAATAGCCTACATCTGCTTTACAAGCTTCCCGAATGCTCAACATCGCCTTTATGTTGGCATCTTCCATTTTTGAAGGATAATTGGTAGTACACTGGAGTACACATAGATTATTGTTTCCTTCTTCACGGATGGCCTGCACGGCGTCGAATACATCAGATAATGTTCCCATACCGGTAGAGAGATAGATCTTCTTACCTGTTCTGGCCACATACCGGAGAAAAGGCAATTCGGTAAGTTGGCCAGATGCGATCTTATACATCGTTACATCCAGTTTTTCGAGGAAATCAACATCCGCTTTATTATAAGGGGTTGATAAAAAGTCAACATTTTCAGCCTTACAGGCTTTCAATAGTTCACGATAATCATCGAAGGACAATTCCAGTTTTTTCAGCATGGAGAACTGGGACTCACCCGGATCAGTAACCGCCAGCTGATAACTTGCCTTGGGAGAATTCTGAGTTACGATCTGCTCCGCTTTGAATGTCTGGAATTTTACACAATCGGCTCCTGCCTTCTTCGCCTCCTGAATTGATTGTAAAGCGAGATCCAGGTTCCCATTATGGTTTACACCTATTTCTGCTATTATATATGTTCTGGACATGACCATTGATTTTACCTGCTTCCGGATGCAGACTTTTTGATATTACGCATCCTGTAGATTAAATTCTTCCTATAGCTTCCTATCTTCTCTGTTACAAGCCCTTTCAGGATAGTATAATATTGTTTATAATAACCAGCTTTTGTGTGCCTGACAGCAGTTTTTCCAGTTGCTCTTTTGGCAATCAGGTACAATTCCCCCTTTTGGTTATCCTGCAATACTTCTATCTGCAAACCAGATTGCTCCATTAATTCACTGATAGTATCCTTATTGAAATAATAAGTATGTACAGTTCTGAAATAATATGAGGTGAGCGGTAACACCGGGTGATAAGCATCCGGCACAGCGAGATATAAGATACCGCGATCTGAAAGTACTTTTGCGATTTTTTTCAATGCATCAACCGGCTGCAACAAATGCTCCGCTACATGCCTCATGATGACAAGATCAAATTTCTGCTCAAAAGGATGGGTCCAGTCAGTATCAACACTGTTCGAAATCACCTGGATACCTTGTTCCTGCAAATAATCCACGCAGACTTTGGAAGGTTCTATAGCAGAATAACCCGCCTGCTGGTATACATTCTTTTTCAGGTACAACAGTGATTCCCCGAATCCAACACCAATATCCAACACATGTCCGGGAGAAACGCGAAGTGAATGGTGACGGTTGATACGATCTACTATCAACTTGATATTCGCAAATTCATTTTCCTTTACGCCAGGTACGCGGGGATAATATTTTTCATATTCATGTATGTAAAAATGCTTATACCTCTCACTTGTCCATCGTGGGTTCAAATACATCAGACCACAGTTCTTACAAATGGAAACATAAGTAAGAATTCCAAACTGCCCCTTTTTAGTAACATTGATGGTGCTTTCGAGACCGCACAATGCGCAGCTTACTTTTTCGAAATTGTTGTCCATTACAAAACTGGTTCTAGTTGCCAATGTAAAGGAATATTAATGTAGCCTGGACGGTTTGCCCTGAACTTATTCAATTCTACCAATTCAAAAAACAATGCGTCAAGCTCATGATAGGGATTCCGGTTGTCTTGATTTACACAACCAAGACTAACAGAATACTGTCCGGGAGTTAGTAAAGGATTGGGAATCTGCAGCCTTACTTTATAATTACCCGGACTAACCTTGATATAACTTCCGTAACTATCGGTGAGGTCAGAAAAAAATACAATCTCGTCGTGACTATTCTTTATATAGAAAGAGAGGTGCAGGTTTTTGATCTCAATATTTACATTATAATGGATCATGAGGTCTACGTTATCACTGGAGGATACTGACTGTTCAATAGGAATGTTACTTGCCCGGTTTACCAGAAACGCCTTCACAATTTGAACATCAGCATGATCTTTTAGTACAAACTCTGCGTAGCTCTTCTTTTGCGACAGTTCATTACTCAGATAGCGTTGCACCACATCCTGCACATTACCTTGGTGGAACAGAGTACCATTGGACAGGATGATACCAGAATTGCATAGCCTGTTAATGGCATTCATGTTATGACTTACGAAGAGGACAGTTCTCCCTTCATTCTGATTCACATTCTGCATTTTGCCCATACATTTTTTCTGAAATTCTGCATCGCCAACAGCAAGTACTTCATCTACTATGAGAATCTCGCTTTCCAGGTGGGCAGCAACTGCAAAAGCAAGTCGTACGTACATTCCGCTGCTATACCTTTTTACCGGGGTATCAATATATCTTTCTACACCAGCAAATGCCACAATCTCATCAAATTTGGCAGCTATTTCCTTTTTTCGCATTCCTAAAATAGCGCCATTCAGATATACATTTTCGCGGCCAGTCAACTCAGGATGAAAGCCTGTTCCCACTTCCAGCAAACTGGCGATCCGGCCTTTCGCTCTGATACGCCCCTGTGTTGGAGCAGTAACCCTCGATAATATCTTCAAAAGTGTGCTTTTCCCGGCTCCATTCCTTCCGATTATTCCCACTGCATCTCCACGTTGAATATTGAAACTGATATCCCGTAAACTCCAAACATAATCGCTTTCACCTTTCACACTCCGATCGTTGGTTTCACCAATTTTCAAATAAGGATCTTCATTCCCGCGAACCTTATGCCACCAGCGGTTAACATCGTGAGCAAAAGAGCCCGTACCAATCTTTCCCAGCCGGTATTGTTTGGATAAATGCTGTACCTCTATAGCAATATCACTCATTATTTGATTTTTTCCTCGTGTAAATAATACATTTCATCATTGACCTGAAGGAGTTCAGAGACATCCCGGACCTTTAAACTGTATCCATAAAGTTTTTCTCAACTTTATTGAAGATAAGTGTTCCGGTTACCAACACAACCAGCATAAACGCAAAGCTATATCCAAGACTGTTAAGATCGAAAGTTCCTTTTCCGAATAAGGAATACCGGAAAGTTTCGACCAGGGGAGTAATAGGATTTAATGATATCAACATTTTGTAGCTTTTACCTTCCAGATATGATAAGGGATATGCAATCGGCGTTGCGTACATGCCAAGCTGAACAGCAAAAGTCAGTAATACAGCAAAGTCCCGGTATTTGGTTGTTAATGAAGAAATGATAATCCCCAGTCCGAGACCAATCCCCGCCATCATAAGGAGTAATACAGGGATAAGCAACCAGTAGAAACTTAAATAGATTGGATATCCTTTAAATGCGTAGAAGATCATGGTGGCCAGTAGCAACAGAAACTGGATACCGAACCGAATGATATTGGAAAGAACTACAGAAAGTGGTAGAACAAGTCGCGGGAAATATACTTTACCAAAGATTCCTGCATTAGCAACAAAAGTATTGGCAGTATTGGTCAAACAGGCCGCAAAATAGTTCCAGATAATGATCCCACTCATGTAGAACAAAACCTTTGGTTCTATCCCATCTGTAGATATCCTCGCAATACGGGAGAAGATCAGTAAGAACATAGCGGTGGTCAGGATGGGCTGAATCAGATGCCATACCGGGCCCAGAATTGTTTGTTTGAACTGCGCTACGAAATCACGACGTACAAATGATAGCAGCAGATCACGATAGCGCCATACTTCTCCGAGATTTAACTTTAACAGGCGGGATTTAGGCTCAATTACTATATCCCAACGATCCTCTGTCAGTTCCTGAGTAGTTTTCATATTGTCCTTTGAGCCTTATTGGCAATAGTATAATAATAGAATAATGGGAGCCTGTCAACTATTTCTTTTTGCTGAACATTCGCTTCAATTTACCCCAGTATTCCGAATTATGATCTTCATAATAACCGTTATGGGCTCCATAACCATAACCATAACCGTAGCCATATCGACCGCCACCATAACCGTAATAACTTTTTGCGCCCTTAGATATCACGTCATTTATCACCAGACCGATATTGGGCAAACTTTTCTTTATATAAAGTTCCTGAATGAACTGCAATTGCTTTTTATGAGTATAGCGTTGTCTAACCAGGTATAAGGTAGCATCTGCATATTGACCTAACGACATAGAATCACTTACGAGACCCACCGGTGCAGTGTCAATAACAACAACATCAAAATTCTCGTGCAGCCAGTTGAAAAGCTCACTCATTTTTTCTGACAATAGAATTTCAGATGGATTGGGAGGAATGGGCCCTGAAGGAATTACATATAGATTTTCAATCGAAGGTACGGCCTGAGGCAATTGTGCGAGATTAGAGCTGCCAATCAGATAATTGGTAAGTCCCTGACCTTTGGGTAACCCTAACCCTTCAACGATTTTAGGTTTTCTGAGGTCAAACTCGAGAATCACGGTTTTTTTACCCGATAAAGCCATTGCCGCGCCTAAATTTATAGAAATAAAGGATTTACCCTCTCCACTAAAAGAAGACGTTACCAGAATAGTATTTTGTTTGGGCCTGTCCAGGAATAAAAACCTCAGATTACTTCTCAATATGCGAATCTGCTCAGCCACAACGGTTCTTGAGTTTCCTGGAAACAACAACACATTCTTTTCATTGCTATGGCCAACTTCAGCCACAATTGGAACATCAGTGATTTTAGTAATATCAGAACGGGTTGTGACTTTATCATTAAGAAGCTCAATGGAATAAATAATGACCACAGGAATCATTAGCCCTATAAGCAAAGCAATCAGGTAAATTCGAACTGAATTGGGGCTTACCAGTGCGCCGGAGTTCAAAGCCTCATCAATAACCCTTGAATCGGGAATTACGGATGCCTGCGCTATGCCCGATTCTTCTTTCTTCTGTAAGAGGTATAGGTACAGGTTTTGTTTTATCTCCTGTTGCCTGGCTTTCTCCCTGCTTTCCCTTTCCTTTTCAGGAATTGAAGCCAATTGGCTCTGGTAGTCTTTGTTCTGGGATTGCATAGCAGTAATTGCATTCCTGTAAACGGTTTTAATATTGACCAGGTTCCTTAAGAGTTTTTGTCTTGCATCATCGATATTTCGGTCTATAGCTTTAATGACCGGACTGTTGATCGTAGCCCCGGTTTGCAACTCCGTACTACGGCTGACCAATAATTGGTTATAGTTAGAAGTGAGATCTGACAGTGTTTTATCTTCCAATCCAAGGGTAGAAGGCACCAGGCTCAGATTATGAGTAGAATCCCGTAAATAATTTTCCACCAGTTCTATAACCTGAAATTGTAATTCCTGTTGCTGAATGCCTTTGGTCATTTCATTCAGATTATTGAAATACACATTCGACTGGGTGGAGAGATCAATCACCTGCCGGTTTGTTTTGAACAGTTGCAGGTCTTTCTCAACGCTGTCAAGTTGTATTTCAACAAATCTCAAACGGTCGTCTATGAACGAAATGATTTTGCGATTTGTTTGATTCTTATCTTCAACTCCAGTTTCACTATATTCATTCATGAGCGTATTGATGATATCAGCACCAAGCCTGGGGTTCTCAGTAACATAAGTTAGTTTGAGAACATTCGACAGGTCTGCCGTTCCTGTAACTTCCAACCTCCCAAGTACAGACAATGCAGCCTGCTCAACAGGTTGCCATTTCACAATAAAATCCTGATATTCTTCCGAAGAATAACGACTTTCACGTTGTACCAGCATCACCTTACGTTCACCGACAGTAATGATCTCCCCAAAGTGATATTCCTTTTGATTTTCTCCCAGCCTGAAGACATCCTTACCCACTTTATGGACTTCAAGGGTCATGGAACGCGCGCTATCAAAAGGAGGAATCAATTGTAATTCGAATGGAGAATCCTTGTATATATTGGGCGTTTTTACATTCCCAACAACATAATAAGAACATTGCAGGTTGAGAGTTCTAACTACACGCATCATCATCGTTCTTGACTTCAGTATCTCCACTTCATTCTGTTTGTTGGTGCTTTCTTTGTATAACAAGAGATCAGAGAACATATCCTGGTTACCTCCGCGCCCACCATCACTCTTGATCAGCAGTGATGCAGAAACACTATATGTAGGGGAGTATACCGCAAATACAGCCAGCTGCAAAACAAGGAAATGGCCAGCACCAGAATAAACAGCCATAAGTAATGATAGCATTTGGTCAACAACTCTTTTATATTGAAGCTGGCAAAATCATTACTGCCGCGCTTTACAGGACCATCGTTTATTTGTTCGACTTTCATGAATATAGCGTAAGTATAAAAGAATTATTGTATTATCTGTTGCTGATATTGATGATTGTAGTGGTAATCAGGCCAAGGGTAGACAGAATCCCTAACCCAATTGAAATATTACGCAAAGTAACCTGGTCAGTAGCAGCCAGTTTCCTTTTTTGCATTTTCACGTACACTACATCATTTTGTTTTAGATAATAATAAGGTGAATCATAAAAGTTCCCGCTATTCAGGTTAATAAAGCCAGTCTGCAACATGCCTTCATTCTGACGAATCACTCTTACACTATCTCTTATTCCCCAAATGGTAAGATCTCCGGCCAGGCCAAGTGCGTCTAAAATACTTACTCGTTCATTCGGAATACTAATCGTTCCCGGCCTTGCAACCTCACCCAGGATTGTAATTCTATAATTTAATAGTCTCACAGTCACTATAGGAGAATCCACATGATAACGCAACTTCTCTGTAAGCTCTCTGGTTACCTCATTCTTGGTCATTCCCGCTATTTTTATTTTCCCAAGTAGCGGAAATGTGATCATGCTATCATTCTCTACCAGGTATCCCAAGGCGCCACCTCCCGGAGAAACTACAGGCATCGAAACTGGCTGATTCAGGATGGCAGCCATTTTTTCATTTGGGGTAGACACACCTACATAAAGGATATCACCGGGTTGGAATCTTTGTTCAAAATTTTGCGGAGCCAACCGACTCAGACTGTCATCTAAATCTCTGAAATATAAAGCCTGATTATATGATTTCCTCGAAGACCCACATGAAGTTCCAATGATCACAATACCCACAACTAACAAAAAAAGAACTAAGCGATGATGCATACTATGATTTTACGATTACTGAATTGGCTTTCCTATTCTAACTTCATTTCTTACTACGCTGCGCTTTGACGTGCTGTAATCTGGCCTTTAACTGATACCCCAGACTCTTGATGGTAACGATCACATAATTCTTTTTTACATTTTCAACCCTGGCACGCTCTCCCATAAATATTCCAGAGGGGATACTTATCTCTTGCCCTGGCTTTAATGTAACAGGGATCACTTCAATCTCCCTATAATTCTCCAGGAATAATTTGATCGTTTCAATTTCCTTATCCTTTACAATAGCGGGGTTCCCTAGCCAATATACAAAATTCATTACACCCGCTGTCATTCTCACAGGCACCTTTTCCTCTTCAGTTACCCTTACAAAAATGTACGATTTGAACAGAGGCTCTTCCACCACTTTCATCCTGTCACTCCATTTCCGATAAACCTTGTTCAGAGGGCAATAACTCTCAATACCTTTCTCCTGAAGAAGGCGATTCGCCTTTTTCTCCCAGCGGGGTTTGGTATATATTGCATACCATTTTCTTATTGCATCTGCAGCTTCCATTATCACCTGTAATACTATCTTAAACAAGCTTGTAAACCTCGTCGCCCGAAAGCGTATACTGTTGTCCGCTCTCAGGACAGACGGATAATCCCATTACATCAAAACTCAATTGGTGGCCGTATTCACTTACCCAGCCAGTTTGGCGGGCAGGATTCCCAACAACCAAAGCATATGACTTAACATCCCTGGTGACCACTGCTCCAGCGCCTATCAAAGCAAATTCACCAATGATATGCCCACAAATTATCGTAGCATTCGCTCCAATAGAAGCTCCTCTCTTAACCAACGTTTGTTGGTATTCATGTTTACGTATTATGGCGCTTCGTGGATTGATAACGTTAGTAAAAACCATGGATGGCCCAAGAAATACATCATCCTCACATATAACCCCTGTATATATGGATACATTGTTCTGCACCTTTACATTATTACCCAATACTACTCCTGGCCCTACCATTACATTCTGACCCAGGTTACAATTCTCTCCAATCACTGCACCTGACATAACATGCGAAAAATGCCAGATCCGGGTGCCCTTTCCAATAGTGGCCCCTGAATCAATAACAACTGTCTCGTGTGCAAAAAAATCCATGTTCAATTGAAAATTGCTACCCTTATCATTTGACCATATTACATAGCTTCGCCTTCTCAGTCACAATCCTATTTAGTAACTGATTGATTTATACCCGTTTCCGCAATCCTTCTTTAATCCAAACACAATGCGAAAAGGGTGCAAAAGAGTAGTATCACACTCTTTTACACCCTTCCAATATTATTTATAATTAAAAAAGTACTTAACGTGCTTCTTCAAAGGATTGTGTTTCATGATTAATGGCATATTGTAGGAAGTAATTTAAGTTTCCATTCCACACCCTGATTGCCTGGTACTTCCATACAAGGGCAATTCTATATGCTTGCTGCAAATATAGTGGATTTTTAATGTGTTTCCCCTCAAGAAAAAAAGCTAATCCATTATTTCTCAATTAAGAAAAATGTTTCCTCAGTCACAGAACCACCCATACTACAAAACATCTGCCAAGATTCTTAAAATGCAGATCTGATTTAGCCGGCCTATTCAATACTCTTGGTAAATCCCTATCTTTAATCCCCTGAAAATCTACTGTTTTGAACCAACGCTTCTATTCCCTCGACGTATTCCGTGGCGCCACTGTTGCGTTCATGATCCTTGTGAACAATCCAGGCAGCTGGAGCCATCTCTACGGTCCGCTTGCCCACGCTCCCTGGCATGGATGCACGCCCACTGATCTTGTATTTCCTTTTTTTCTATTTGCCGTAGGCAATGCCATGGCTTTCGTTTTGCCCCGGCTCCAGGCCGCGGGCACGCCGGTATTTCTAAAAAAAGTGATCAAAAGAAGTCTACTGATCTTCGCTATAGGATTGTTCCTCAACTGGAGCCCGTTTATCAAATGGAGCGACGGATCACTGGTCTTCAAACATTGGGCAGACCCCACTAATCCGGAAAGCGGGATCAGGATCCTCGGCGTACTTCAACGTATAGCGATCTGCTACCTTTGCGCTTCACTGATCGTTTACTTCCTGAAGCTTCGCGGAGCAATCATAATCAGCATTATTATTTTATTGTTATACTGGCTGCTCACCCTGTTCCTTGGAGCTACAGGAGACCCTTACAGTTTGAATGGGTATTTTGGTACCCAGATAGACAAAAACATTCTTGGCATTGCGCATATGTATAAGGGTGAGGGAGTGCCTTTCGATCCGGAAGGATTGACCAGCACTTTACCAGCCATTGTGCAGGTGATCTTCGGATTCCTGGTGGGGAATTATATCCAGCAAAAAGGTAAAACCTTTGAAATGCTGTCTGGCCTCTTCGTTTTTGGTTCCCTGCTTGTTTTCGGAGGCTTCGTGTGGGATATGACTTTCCCGATCAATAAAAAGATATGGACCAGCTCTTACGTGCTGTATACAACAGGGCTCGCAATCATGGTCCTTTCTGTGCTGATCTATGCTATCGAATTCAGAGGGGCCAAAGGAGCCTGGAGTAAATTCTTTGATGTATTCGGGAAGAATGCGCTTTTTGTTTTTGCCTTGAGCGGCTTCCTGCCCAAATTGCTTCCTTTATTCCGTTGGGTAGATCATGTGGACGAGAATGGCAAAAGCATTTACACCAGTGCGTTTCCATGGTTCTATGAACATGTTTGCAAGCCGGTAACATCGTTTACCGATAACCCAAAAAACGGTTCGTTGTTATACGCTCTATGTATGATCGCGTTCTACTGGCTGATCGTATACTGGATGGATAAGAAAAAGATATACATAAAAGTGTAGGACGGTTGAAGGAAAACCCCTGTCAATCGAAAAAAAGACCCATGAAAAAAATCCTGCAGTGGATATTCCGGAAACCAGTGATCTGGCTGGCGGAAAAAGTATCTTCCAGCCCAAACGAGGAAGATGTATTCTCCTCACTTACGAAGCTGAAGGAAGATATTCTGGAAGGGAAAACTTCCAAAGGAATAATCCTGCCTTTCGATCTGCATTCCGCACGTTTCATAATTTTTTCAGACCAGCACAAAGGAGGCAAGGACCTGGCCGATGACTTCCGGCTTGCCGAAGAGAACTACATGACAGCCCTTCAATACTACGATCAACAGGGCTTCACACTTATCAGTCTTGGCGATAGCGAAGAACTATGGGAAAATACGCCAAAGACCGTTATTGAAAAGAATCGCCTGAGTCTGCTGGAAGAAGCCAAATTCCTGCAGCATGACCGGTATTACCGGGTATTCGGGAACCACGACCTGGAATGGAGCTACGCCTTTCAGCAAAATCTTTTCCTCAAACCGATCTTTGGCGAAAAACTGAAAGTATTTGAAGGTATCATACTGCAATCAAAGTATAACGATAATGATTACCTGATAATGTTGACCCATGGACACCAGGGAGATAAGCGAAGTGATGGAAATCTCTTCAGCAAATGGATAGTTGCAGCTATCTGGACTCCCTTACAACGATTTCTGCATATCTCCATCAATACTACTGCCGACTCTTTCGACCTGGTGGACCAGCACAATGTGATCATGTACAAATGGAGTGAGATACAACGCAACCTTGCTTTGATCTCCGGTCATACGCATAAGCCTGTATTTGCCTCACTGGATCATATCGATCGCCTGACCAAGCAATTGGAAAACGCAACACTTTCCGGTGATGCAGAATTGGTCCAGGCTGTTTCTGAGCAACTGGAAAAAAGAAAACTGGAATATGCCGGTAAACGTTTAACGAAAACCATGGCACATCCCAGTTATTTCAATTGCGGTTGTTGTTGCTTTAACGATGGAGACATCACAGGCATTGAAATAGCAGACGGATTCATCCGGTTGATCAAATGGGATGTAACCCATGAAGGCTATCATCGTGTAGTGCTGGAAGAATCTCCGCTTACTTATATATTCGATCAGCTTTGATCATTCTCCGTCTCTTTTCATCCAGGGCTTGGGTGGCGTTCCATCCATCTTAACTATCTTCGGATAGAAAGTTCCCACGGTATCCACCAGGTGTTTCTGTGCCTTCATCACATCTTCGATATCCTTGTATGCATGTGGTGCTTCATCCAATCCTCCGCCTATCAGTTTAACGCCGTGCTTCGCCAGTATTTCGTTCAACGCATTTTGTGTGATGGAATTCAATGCAGCCGTACGGCTCATCTTCCTTCCTGCCCCGTGTGATGCAGAGGCCAGGGAGCTCACCTCACCTTTCCCTTTCACGATGAACCCAGGCGCAGTCATGGATCCGGGAATGATCCCCAACACATCCTTACCTGCAGGAGTAGCACCTTTCCGGTGAACGATCAATTCCTGTGGTCCGCCTTCAAGGCCATACACCATTTCCTTCCAGGCAAAATTGTGATGGTTCTCCACCATCGTGATGGGCTGTTGCCCCAGTTCCTTCGCCACTTTTGCGTGAATGGCGTGATGACATGCAGATGCATAGTCACCTGCAAGGTTCATTGCGAGCCAGTATTCGATCCCTTCTTCTTCATTCATATCCAGCCAGGCGAGGTTGGCTGCTTCTTTGGGAAGCAATCTTTTTTCCTTTGCCAGTTTGGTGTAATGCCCTGCAATGCTGGCTCCCATCCCTCTTGAGCCGGAATGGCTCAACAGTCCGAGATAAGTTCCTGTTTCGAGTTTCAGCACTTCATCTTTTTCATCGATTGTAACTATTCCGAACTCTACAAAGTGGTTACCGGAACCGGATGATCCCAGTTGCTTTGCTGCTTTGTTCTGCAACTGCTTCAGAATTGCGATCTCATCAAAAAGATGACTATCGAGTACTTCGTGATCAGCTGGTTTCGGGAATTGTTGTCCGCTTCCGAAAAGTGTGTTTTCATTCAGTATTGTTGTGAAATAATGTTCACGCTGTACTAGTGATTTTGGATCGATATCGAAAACTGAAAGGCACATCCTGCATCCGATATCCACTCCAACGCCATAGGGGATCACGGCATTGGATGTGGCAAGTACGCCTCCTATCGGTAATCCATAACCGGAATGTGCGTCTGGCATCAGCGCTCCGCTGACGGATACAGGCAGCCGGGCTGCCTGGTCCATCTGCAACAATGCCTGCTGCTCGATAGCGCCTGATCCGAAGATGTTCACAGGAACTCCTGTTTTGTTCAATTCGATAACATTTCCTGCGATGGCTTCTTTCGGTATCAGTTGCTGTGCAATCAATCCGAGCACGGCATCATTCTCGTATTCGACAGGCGCTTTCAATATTTTTTGTAACAGTTCCATTACTTCCTCCTTTGTGGAATATTTGAATTCCCTTTGCATGATGTTCATTGCGATGCTGATCACCGGACCTTCCGGGTAACCTATTTGTCTGAGGTCTTTACCTCTTAATTTCAACTTTGCCATTGTGTTTGTTTGATGAACCCGCACCTCTTAACGCAGGCTGAAAGCCGCAGGGTGCAAGGGTTCTTTGTGGTCATCAATTTCCACTTTTTTTCTTTTCTTTTTCCTGCTCTCGATCAGTGAGCTTATGAGCGACACAAGCAGGACGAATAATACGAGCTTCATGTTGGCCTCCTTTTCTTTTCGTCATTTTGTTTTGGTTCTTAAGGGCGGACCATGCTGAGTTGGGTTGGGCATCAAAAAAGCCCGGTCGGTATGGTCCGGCCGGGCTTTCGGTATCTTGTTCAGCGCTGTGCTGATCTTAGAATCCGTGGTCTCCCGACCCTTTTCGTTTGATAAACTTATTACTGCCATCAAAGCGTGAAACGGAATGCGTGTTACCCGCTGGGTACATACGTGTATCCTGCTGGCATTCAGCCAGGGCGAGGATCATTGTTCCGTAGTTGACATTGGCATCGATGGGCATAACTATCACAACTGTTTAGAATTCAGTGAAACAAAAAACCCCGCAGATGCTGCGGGGCTTATATTTTGAGGATCTTTTCGATCCGGCTATGCTGCAGCATAACAAGCCCGCGGATGGCGTCACTCGGATTGAGTGCAAACCACTTCACTGTTTCGATATGTTGCATCTTTTGGGACATGTTTTAACTTGTTTGTCGATGCAAAAGTGAAACTATTTTTTTAATAGTGCCAACTTTTTATCAGGAATTTTTTAAAAAATATTTTCCTGTGGTCAACCGAAGAGAGCTGAAATCCATACCAGATAAGCATTTCAAATGATTCAGAAGCAACGATAAAGAAATTTCGATGTATATCTCCGCAAAAACTATCTCGTTCACTATTGATGAGACGGGCAAGAAAGAAATGGAAAAATGGAATTCATTGTTTGTCAGCAAACATCGTACTGAACAAAAAATATTTTGGGGTTGGGCCACCATCTGCCGGTTTTGAATAGCCGGCGGATATAATTCCAGTATATAACGTATATGCAAAACCGAATCAATCAGCTACTGATTTTTTCTGATTGGATTACTCTGAGCCGGGGATTCAATCAAATAAAGTAAGGATTGTTCTGATGGGACAGGTTCCTCAGGCGCAGCAACTGATGGGTAGCCGGAGGCGGCCAAAGTATAAGTCACTCGCAGAGACGCGGTGGACCGGTTACTGCAAAATTGTTTTCAGATCCTTTCCGGTGTGTAGAGATTATTCTTGATAGCGTAAATGATGATCCCTGCCGTATTCTTCACTTCCATTTTTTCCAGGATCTTCATCCTTAGTCCTTCCACGGTACGAACGCTGAGGAAGATGCGTTCGCCGATCTGTTTGCTGGTGAGGCCATCGCAGATATGCCGGATGATTTCCAGTTCCCTGTCGTTGAACTCAGGTTTCACCTGCTGGCGATGCGGGTTGAACTTGCTCCTGGCCACCATTTCAGCCAGCTTATGGCTGGTATGGCGACAGTAATAGGGTTGCTGATCGTAAACAGATTTGATAGCGTCCACAATCTCGTTCTTATCTGCGTTTTTGAGGAGGTATCCTTTGGCGCCGGCTTCCAGCATATCGATGATGAGATCTTCTTCATCAAACATCGTGAGGGCGATGATGCCGATATGCGGGTAATGTTCTACGAGATGACGGGTAGCGGCTGCGCCATCCATGCGTGGCATCTTTACATCGCTGATCACAATATCGGGCTGAAGCTTTTTTACCTGGTCGATGAGTTCACGGCCATCCCCGGCTTCTCCTACCAGTTGTATGTCCTGCTGCTTTTGCAGCATGATGCGCATGCCATCGCGGAATATTTCATGGTCATCCGCGATCACTACTTTGATAGTGCCGTGTATTGTGCTCATAAAACAGAGGATTCGGTGGTGATCAAAGCGGGATCTCGAATGTGTACATCGTTCCCTTTCCAGGCTCAGACTGGCAGCTGAGTTCAGCTCCCATCACTTCTGCCCTGCTCTGCAAGTTACGAAGTCCAAGTCCTGGATTGTCTTTTATTTTCAAAAAATAATCGAATCCTTTTCCGTTATCGGCGGTCATGAGGAGGAGGCGATTCTCTTCGATCACCATTTTGATGATGAGGCAACTGGCCTGAGCATGTTTGATAGTATTGTGAACGATCTCCTGTATGATGCGGTAGATATTGATCTCCTTCTGCTGGTTCAGGTTCAGGCTTTGTTCGCAGATGAATTTCACCTGCAGGCCACTTGACTGGGTGGTCTGGTTGGATTGCTCCACAAATTCTGCAATGGCTTTCTGCAGTCCTTTACGCACGAGCGTATTCGGCATCAGGTTATTGGAGATCTCGCGCAGTTTGGTAATGATACTGTCTATATGCGTACTGGATTTCATGATGGTAAGTGCATCCAGGTCATTGGCTGCGTCGAGGCTGTTGATCTGCAGTTTCACGGCGGAGAGCAGCGGGCCCAGTTCATCATGCAGATCGGAAGCGATGCGGGTGCGTTCATTTTCCAGTGTATCGATCTCGGCCTGGATCTTTTCCTTATGCAAACGGAGGCTCCTTCGCTGGTAGCGAATGATAGTGATGATAAAATAGATGAGCACGGAGCCCACAACTCCAACCACCATCAAAAGGGCCTGATAAAGTTTTGCTTCCGGGGTATCCATACGATCGCTACAGCATACAAGAAGTTAACCAAAATATTTGAACACACATTGATGATCTGAAGATTTTGCCTGAACAGTTTGGTGGCAGACCTGAACACATTGAGGTTCACCATGCAAACCAAAATGAAAAAAGTGTAAAAGATAATGATGCCAAGGCAGATCCAGAACTTGGGATTGTGAAAAATATTTCGTCTGTCGTTCACCACTGCCTTATTGAAAGTATTCACGCTGAAGGCGATCAGGATAGCCGAATACAATACCCGGAAAGCGAAATTGGGTGTGAGGATATTCTGGATGATGAATGTGATGAATATCCAGGCGGCAAAGCCTGCAAGAAGGAAGGAAATGAACACGGTCCGGTTACCATTGAAGAGTCGCCAGTTATGGAACAACCAGGTGAACAGAACATAATCAAGAATGGAAAAAGTATTGATCACTACAGTAAAATGCCGGGGCTCTGCAGACAAAAAGAAAAGTCTTGCAGTGATCTCGATGATCAATACAAGGAAGATGCGATAAAGAAAGGGATAGTAAGACTTGTCGATTTTACGGAATCTTACTATCCCGATCAGTACAGCAAACACAATACTCAGGCTCAATACAAAACGTACTGTATCGTTCATCAGCTAAGGTGGAGAGGATTATAGATTGGTTTGCGGCCGGGGAGCTGCAACTATGATTAAGGATTTGGCGCGAAGCAGGGAGGATCGCACTGCCCGTATTCAGCACCACCTCTGCCTCCGGGAGGCGCTTTGGTAGCCACTGCCGAGCCATTGTCGATTAACAGGTCCTGTCCGTTTGCATCAACACCTACCAGGATCAGACGGAATTCATCCCTCGCACCGCTCTTGTCTTTGGCAGCGCCATAGTAAATGCGGATGCCAACACATTTGGGATCTTTCAGAATTTCCAGCAGGATCTTTTTATTGAAAGCTTCGCTATTGGGAATAAAGAGATTGGGCATGAGGCGCTTCAGGGTATCGCGGTCGATATTGAAATCTGCGCGGAATTCCTTGATCTCAGCTTCGGGAATAAAGTGATTTCTTTTGCCCAGTTCGGAAGAGTCTTTCGGATTAGGTATCCATACTCCCTCTTCTTTTGGGCCTCCTGTACAGGAGTTGAGAAGGAGTATTGCGGAAAAAATACCGATCAACGACATTACGCTGGCTTTTTTCGGGTTGATTGCCATAGAAAACGTGTTTATTGGTTAAATAGTGGCTTAAAGGTATTCGTAAAAGATTTTCTCCCAATAAGTATATCTACGGAATTTGATTTCACGCTCTACGCCCAATAAAGGGTATTTTAACGGTTGTTCTGAATGCAGGATTATAGGAAATTTGGGAGGTAACTTATCCACCGAAATCATTAAACAGCCTGTTATGCGCCACCATCCACCGGTTCCGGGCAGCGGAAAGCTTTCATCCGCCCTGCCGGCCGGAAAGAAGCCGGTAATTGTTTCACCGATACTCGGTGATTCTTTGGAAGCGATTGAACTGTATCACCGTGAAAAAGCGCAGGTACTGGAGAAAAGCCTGCAGCAACTGAACCTGCTGGAGAATGCAAAGGAGATTGCATTCATCTGCCGCGAGGTGATGGTAATCCGTGAGAAGATCTCAGCTATTCTGAAAAGGAAATTCAAAGCATAGTCAGGAGTTCCTTTCCCTTAAAACAACTTCATTTGTTCGCCGGGCCGGCGGAACTGTGAGCAATCCAGTTCCCATTTTTCTTCATTTAATCCAAAACGTTTGCACCAGGTTTTGAACTGAAGGTTGATCAGTTCAGCCAGTGGCCCTTCTCCGCGCATGCGCGTACCAAACCGACTATCGTTCACCTGCCCGTTATGTCCCTGCTCGATGAAATGCCAAACCTTATCGGCCCGGTCGGGATAGTTTTTATAGAGCCAGTCGTGAAACAATAATTTCACAGCGCCATTGAGCCGTACGAAAGTGTAGGCAGCAAAAACGGCCCCTTCCTCCGATGCTGCTTTCAGGATATTATGCATTTCCTGATCGTTCAGTCCCGGGATCATGGGGCCTAACATAACGCCCATGCGCACACCGGCATCTGTCAGTTCCCGGATCACGCGCATCCGCTGCCGCGCTGTGGTGGTCCTGGGTTCCATCTTTCGCCGCAGCTCCTCATCGAACGTGGTCACTGAAACCAATGCGGAAACAAGGTTTCTGGCAGCGAGCTGCTGCAGCACATCCTTATCGCGCAGGATGCCGGCATTCTTGGTAATGATGCCCACCGGCTGATTAAACTCCAGGCATATTTCCAGAATGCGCCGGGTCAATCGATATTTTTTTTCTGCTGGCTGATAACAATCGGTATTGCCACTAAGGGATACCGGAACACATTGCCAGCGTGGATTCATGAGGAATTTCCGGAACAACTCAGGTGCATTCTTCTTCACCATGATATTCCTCTCGAAATCCACACCGGCACTGTATCCCCAGTATTCAAAGGAGTTGCGGGCATAGCAGTAGATGCAGCCATGCTCGCATCCCTGGTAGGGGTTAATGCTGTACCACATGCCAACGTCAGGGCTATCTACTTTATTAACCACCCCTTTGGCTTTGTCTTCGAGGTAACGCGTTGCTACATCGGATTCGATCCATTCATCGATTCCCTCGATATGTTCCTTCACCCGTGAGTGTTGAAGAAAACGGTTACGCGTATTGATCTGCGCACCCCGGCCTTTGAGATAGGTATCGGGTTTTTGTTCTTCGTGGTTTTCCATGATGTGTTTCCTTTCTTCACTCAGGCGAAGAGCTCACCCTGCCTGGTATTCACAGGAAGGTTCCTGAACTCGAAACGCTCGGCGATCTGCCAGGCGCGGTCGCCCGTTCTCCTTTTCAACAATAACATGCCATCTGCCAGGAAGCGGCCGGTGAATTGCCTGTGGGAGTATTCCAGCCAGCCCTGTTCATATTGCCAGGGCTGCAACCTGCTGGCGATGGTGATGAAGGGCTCATCAATAAAATGAGGTTTACGGTCCTTATCATATTTCATCAACCTTTGCAATTGCCTGACTTCTTTCACCAGTCCCTGGATAGGCTGCCTGGTCACCACATTCACATAAATGGAATGGGTAGGGAATGCCCCGTAATTCTTCAGTTCCACCCGGAACGGATGATAGCCATTGCCTGCGATGCGCAGACGATGCAGGATCTTTTCTTCCATCATCTCCAACTGTGTGAACTTCGCGAGCAGGATATGAGGACGAACAAAATTCGTATATCCGCCAGGGTAAGTTTCATGAAAGGCTTTCTTCACTGCAAGGATCTTGTTTCTCAGCTCTTCATGAGGCGAAAGCACCAGTTGATATTCATTGGTGCGCAATCCGCTTTTGTAAAGCGCTCCATAATCAGGTAAGGTGTCAACAAGCTGTTTCATTTGCACGATTTTAAAAAGATAGAAATAAGGATAAGGCTCAGGACAATTCCTGATATAGTTCGTAAGTACCCGGTAAGAACCGGAATACGTTCACTGTTTTATTGGTTGCTTCATAAGGAGAGCTTTTCACCAGCAGGAGATCATTGGCGAGGAAAGAATGGTGAAATGATCTTCTAGAAAAATCCGGCATGGCCTTCTCATATACCGACTGCGGCAGATGGCCGGCAATGTCCAGGTAAGGCCGCATCATCATAATAGGCGGCGGGCAGGCGGAGGAACGGATATAATCTTCCACCGGACGAAGCTGCCTGATCAATTGCTGGATAGGCCATTGGTCCTGTATGCGCAGGTAAATGGTATGCGGAGGATGACCACTATAATTATTGAGTGTGATCACAAAGCTGCGGTGATTGCTGCAGATCCTTTGTATCCAGCGCATCAGGGTTTCTTCCATTCCATCCCTCACGGCAAATTTGGCGATGGTGATCTGATGACCTGCGCGTGCCTGCCCCTTCAGTCCATACTTCAATACCAGGTCCTGCTGCTCCATCCAAACCTGCTGGCGGACCACATTATCTGCCTGGATCACCAGGCTGTATTCCTGTAACCCTTCTGCCATCCAACCCTTGCCACCACTATGATTGACCGCTCCTGTGTGCATAAAAATACTTTTGTCTGATCATATATTTAGCATAAATTTACTAAATAATTTAGCACAGCCAAATTTAATTATATGCAGGACGAAATTTTTTATGATGCCGCTTATAAAGGTTCCAAAGATTACAATCAATGGAATGTGAAGACTGCCGATGCAACAGGCTTCGGAGCGGCCGCGGATGATTATATGGAGAGAGGGATCGATCTGAATGAACAGCTTATTCACAACAAGCCCGCCACCTTCTTTTTGCGCATGAGAGGCGACGCCATGACCAGTGCAGGGATCCATGACGGCGATGTGGTGATCGTGGACAAAAGCCTCAAGGCGCAGAGCGGGAAAGTTGTGATTGCAGTACTGAACGGAGAGATGCTGATCCGCAGACTGGAACGAACATTCAACAAAGTTCGGCTGCTGCCGGAGAACAGGCAGTTCGCCAGCACGGAGATCGATCCTTCCTGTGACACACTCGAGATCTGGGGCGTTGTCACCTATGTGATCCACCAATTATAAAGGCATCGCCTTTTTGAAGATACTGCCAACGAGCAGCCATTACCATTAAGCCTCCTATGAGAGAAGTGAGCAGCTCTTACCGTTCCATGAGTTGCTCATTATCTCTCCCTTTCATCATCAGCAATCATTGAAGTATGAGAACAGCAGCAGCACCTGATCTTTTCACCGCCATTCCGGGTTCCTACGGAATGAAAGCGATCGTGGACTGCAACAGTTTTTACTGTTCCTGCGAAAGACTGTTCCGACCGGACCTCCGGAACAAGCCCGTAGTAGTGCTCAGCAACAATGATGGCTGTATTGTTTCGCGAAGTGATGAAGCCAAAAAGTTCGGGGTGAAAATGGCAGGTCCGTATTTTGAAGCAAGGCCACTGATCCGCCAGTTCGGGATCACAGCCTTCTCTTCCAATTACAACCTGTATGGCGACCTGAGCTGGCGCGTGATGGAAACATTGCGTATGCTGGTTCCCTCGGTGGAAGTATACTCGGTGGATGAGGCCTTCATTGACCTCAGTCATGTACCATACGATCAACTGGAACAAACAGCAATGCACATACGTAAAACAGTAGAACAATGGACAGGAATATCCGTTTCGATAGGGGTAGCGCCAACAAAAACGCTGGCCAAACTGGCCAATTATATAGCGAAGAAAGACAAGCAGGCTTCGCAATGTGTAACCGTAACTGCCACCAGGGAGGAGCAGCTCAGGATGCTGCAGTCTACCAGGGTGGAGAATATCTGGGGCGTAGGGTGGGCCTACGCGGAAAAACTCATCAACCAGGGGATTATCAGTGCCTGGGACCTGAGCAATATGCCCGAAGAATGGGCTCACCGGCACCTGGGTGGTGTGAATGGCGTTCGACTGATCCGCGAACTCAATGGCATCCCCGGGAAAGAGATGGCAGCGCCCCTGACCAGCAAGAAAATGATCGCTACTACCCGTATGTTTGGGCAACCCGTAACGGAACTGAATGATGTTCGGGAAGCCATCGCCACCTACACTTCAAGGGCAGCAGAGAAATTACGCAGGCAGCACAGCGCCGCCAAAACCATCAGCATCTTTCTCGTTACCCGCGAAGAAAATCATATGACCAGTTTCAAACGGGGCGCAACCCTGCATTCTCATATCACACTTCCTTCCGCTACCGCTGTTACGCAGGAGCTGATCAAAGCAGCCGTGCAACAGGCAGAACAATTGTTCAGAAAAGGAAAAGTGTACAAGAAAGCAGGTGTGATGCTCAGCAATATCGTGCCGGATGATTCTATCCAGGGCAATCTCTTCTCCCCTCCTTCGGGTAATGAATACCGTTACCTGATGGATGTGATAGACAATGTGAACTTCAGTATGCGCGATGATGTATTGAAGTTTGCCGTTACAGGCACGACGCGCGACTGGAAGATGCGGCAGGAGTTGCGGAGCAAACGCCATACCACCCGATGGGAAGAGTTATATGAAGTGAAATAGTAGCATCGTCAAAACATACTTATCTGAGAACTACCGGGAGCAGGCTGTATGAATTGTGGCTTCGGAATATGAAGCCCGCTTACAGCCTCCATCCTTCCGGCAAAATATTCCACCATCTCCGGCGCCATGATCTCTTCCGGCGTATGCATGAAGAACCAGATCTCTTCCAGACCCTGATCCAGCCATCGTTTCAGCCTGTCGGCCCATCTATCCAATCGAACCGGATCCGTCGGCCCCATACCATGCCCCACATAACGGATGAATGTTTTTGGTAAAGTCAGCTCCATATGCGCACAATCCCTCCTGCCGGATGTATCGGTGATCACAGCGCCGATCTTCATTTCACGCAATGTATCAAAGAGATGTTTTTTCGGCGCGCCGGTTAGCCAGTCCGGGTGGCGCACTTCCAGGAAGAAGGTTAGATCAGTAGGCAGAGACTTCAAATAATTGAACAGCTTTTGCTGATTAGCGGGAGAATGTTTTTCGCTCAATTGTAGAAAGATGGGGCCAAGATGCTCACCAAAAGCCAGGATACCGCGGAGAAAAGAATCGGTGGGCTCATCTACGTTATTGAAGCCGCTGTAATGACTGATCAGTTGTGGCACTTTCGGACAGAACATGAAATCCCGGCCTTCCGCTTTCGCGGCCCATTTGGCAATGGTTTCCTCGCCGTAGATCTGATAATGCGTTGCGTTGAACTCGATACAATTGAAATGCTTCACATATTCATCCAGGAAATCCACTTCTTTTGTTCCCTTCGGATAGATCTTATTGATCCATTGTTTGGGCCCACGGGTGGCGCATCCCACATAGAGCAACGGCTTCGGAGCCGGCTTACCGGGCAGGACAAGCGCATTCCCGGGAGGATCGGGAGGAAGGCTGAAATCAATGCTATTCACTTCATTTTCAGGAACTTTGCCAAAATGCATAGACCATGTTTTCGTTTGCAAAACTAGTAAAACCGGTCATTCCAGATTTTTTTTCTGAATTTTAAAATATCCTGTCGCCAGGCCCGTCTACCTTTCTATACAAAGCATGGAAGAGAGCCTGACGATATCAACCATTATGCCGGCTGAACGCAAAAGAAATATAACGCAGGTCATTAATGACTACAGCAAAAGACTGTTTGGCTTCATCCGTAAACGGGTGAAGAATGAAGCGGATGCGCAGGATATTATGCAGGATGTGTTCTACCAGTTCGTGGGCAATACACAACCCATCGAACAATTATCAGGATGGTTGTTCACTGTAGCAAGGAATAAGATAACAGACAGTCAACGTAAACACAAGCCAGCCAATTTCAGCGACCTTTATTCTGATGAAGAGCAGGATGATATCGACGGCTTCTCTGAATTGCTGATGGATACCGGTGATGATCCGGAAAAAGAATATCTGCGCACTTTATTCTGGCAGGAACTGAACACTGCGCTGCAGGAATTGCCGGAAGAGCAGCGGGAGATCTTTATCAAACATGAGCTGGAAGGCGTAAGCTTCAAAGAGCTTTCAGAAGCAACCGGCGAACCCGTAAACACGCTGATCAGTCGCAAACGCTATGCAGTACTGCACTTGCGTGAAAGGCTGAAAGCGCTTAAAGAAGAACTTTTAAATTATTGACAGAATATGAGACGAAAATCGAAAGTCGGCAAAGTAATAGGAATACTCCTCTGTGTGGTATTGTTTGCCGCATTGTTCACCTTCATCGTGATGAGCTTGTGGAATGCGATCCTTCCCGCAGTGATCGGAGTGAAAGCCATCACATTCTGGCAGGCGCTCGGTATCCTCATCCTTTCCAAGATCCTCTTCGGCGGATTTGGCGGCGGCCACAAATGGAAAGAGCGCGGCGGTCAACGCTGGAAAGAAAGAATGATGAGCAAGTGGGGTAATATGACCGAAGAAGAAAAAGAACAATTCAAGAACTCCTGGGAAGCCAGGTGCGGCAGACCCTGGAGACGCCCATTCGGCGGCCAGCGCTTTGAAGAGAAGAAGCCCGAAGACAGCCGCGAAGCTGGTGCCGAATAAATCTTCAATCCCCAAAAAACCATATTATGGAAGTGCTGGTGTTCAAAACAAGTGTCCAAAACAAGAACAATGTTCAATCGGTCAGTGCGGCCCTGGATGCATTAACCGGTGTTCTGAAATGGAACTTCGATCTGCAGGATGCAGACAATATCCTTCGCGTTGTAGCCAATGATGTATCGCCCCGGAAAGTGGAGCTGACGCTACATTACGCAGGATTCACCTGTGAGGAATTACCTGATTGAGACGCAGGAAAGCACTCTACTCAATGCAATGCCAGGCGCATTGCATTTTGCTGTTGAAACACTATCGCAGTTGCGGCATACTGATCCCCGTGATCTTCCTGTAAATATCCACTGCAAATAAATCAGTCATACCGGAAATGAAATCCACCACCGACTGAATATCGTAATACAATTTTTCTGGCTCGCCCGTTACTACAAACTGAGGAGAGATCAACTGTAATACTTTTTTCGCCTTCGCAGATTTCTGTTCAATGATCGCCTCAAAGAATTCTTTCAGCAATCCACCAATCACATTATAGCCGGCAATTTCTATTTCCACCACCGAGCGATGATTGTAGATATGCTTCACGGAATAATCATCGATATGTTTGATGAGCGATAATTCATCATCGCTCAGATAATCGATCAAACTCTTTTCCAGGCTGCCTTCCAGCAGTTCTTTCTCGCGTTCCATGAACACCTGACAAATGCGGTTGATCAGCAGGTTGATCAGTCTTGCGCGGAGGAAGCTCACTTTCTGATTATCGTCTTTGATCTTCTTCAGAGAGCTTTCCACTTTTTCCTTCGATTCATATCCTTCTCTGGCATCGAAGAAAGAGAGGAAGAGTTCTTTGATGGTATCGAGAGAAATGATGTTGAGGCGGTGTGCATCCTCAAAATCGATGATACGGTAACAGATATCGTCGGCAGCTTCCACGATATACACGAAGGGATGTCGCGCATATACATTGGCGTTATCTGCTCTCTGCGGGATCTGCAGAGCAGTTGCAATCTGCTTATAGGTTTCGATCTCGGAATCGAAGAAACCGGATTTCTTGGTAATGAGCTGTTGCTTGTTGAATCCGTTCAAAGAATCAGCAGGATACTTGATGATGCTGGCCAGTGTGGCATAAGTAAGCCTGAAGCCACCGGGCGCATCTTCATTGAAATGATGCGTGAGCGTTCTGAACGCATTGGCATTGCCTTCAAAGAATAAGAAATCCCTTTGCTGATTGGGTGTGAGAAAGGCTTCAAACTTTCTTTTCGCATCTCCTTCCAGATCGCGGAAAAAAGTGCGGATGGCATCTTCGCCGGAATGGCCGAAAGGAGGATTGCCGATATCGTGTGCGAGACAGCCGGCGGCGATCACGGCCGACAATTCATATTTGTAGAATTCGCGGAAATCTTCGCTGTTACCTGGATACTTATCTGCAATAGCATCGCCAACAGCCTTTCCCAGGGAACGCCCTACTGACGCCACTTCCAGGCTATGCGTGAGTCGATTGTGAACAAACACGGGACCGGGCAGGGGAAATACCTGCGTTTTGTTTTGCAATCTCCTGAAAGCGGATGAAAAGATGATACGGTCATAATCGCGCAGGAAGGAAGTTCGTACGGCATCGTTGTTGCCGGAAGATTTGTTCTCTGATCCTGTACGTTTATTGCTGTAAAGGGTTTCCCATTTCATGTATCGGAAAGGCGTATGATGTTCTGGAACTATTGTTTGGGCTGTTGCGGTCGCGGACTTTTATTGGATGCATGCTGATGCTGACCGCCGCCGCCCTGGCGATTACCTCCGCCATTACGATTGCCACCGCCACCACCTTTGCGATTGTTGTTACCGCCACGCCATTTGCCGCCACCTCCGCCTCCGCCGCCATTTCTCTTTTTATTGCGCGGGCGGTAATCCGGTGTTGGTCCCAGTTCTGCCGGCACCATTCCTTTGTTCACGGTACGGCCGATCAGTTCCTCGATAGCAGCAAAACGGTTCTGTTCCTTTTCACTGATGAAGGTTATGGCTGCACCATCGGATTCTGCACGGGCAGTACGACCGATGCGATGCACATAATCTTCACCATCATGAGGAACATCGTAATTGATCACGAGGTCGATATTATCGATATGGATACCACGGCTAAGTATATCCGTAGCTACCAGTATGGGGATCCGACCGCTGGTGAATTGCATCAGCACATCTTCGCGGGCAGCCTGTTCCAGGTCCGAGTGGATCTCGGATGCGGGGAGTTTAGCGCGGCGAAGATCGCGGGTGAGATTCTTTACATTCTGCTTGCTGGAGCAGAAGATCAGGATCATTCTGCAATTGGTATGCTGCAGCAGATGCAGTAGCAGCGCAGGTTTCTGAGGCTCATATACTACAAATGCCTCCTGCACGATCTTATCCGGAGGACGAGAAATAGCGATGTTCACTTCTTCCGGGTTATGCAGGATTTTTCTTGCGAGCGAGCGGATCTTCTCGGGCATGGTAGCAGAGAAAAGCAGTGTTTGCCTTTTCTCTGGCAGCTTGCCGATAATGCGCATGATATCGTCATGGAATCCCATGTCCAGCATGCGATCGGCCTCGTCCAGCACCAGGAATTGCAGTCCATCCAGTTTTGCATAGCCCATGTTCAGGTGAGCGATCATTCTTCCGGGCGTGCAGATCACCAGGTCAACTCCTTTTGAGAGGGCCATCTTTTCATTCGAAAAGTTATTACCATCGTTACCGCCATAGATGGCGATGGAACTGATATTGGTGAAATAGCTCATGCCTTCCAGATTTTGTGAGATCTGAATGGCAAGTTCGCGTGTAGGAACGATCACGATGGCATTTACCTGGCCGTCGTTACTATGCTGTAATAATCTTTGTATGATGGGAAGCAGGAATGCTGCAGTTTTGCCTGTTCCGGTCTGAGCAGAAGCAATAAGGTCGTGACCTTTCAGAATGATGGGGATTACTTTCTCCTGGATGGGAGTTGCCTCTTCATAACCGGTTGCCTCGATACTTTCAATCAGACTGTCGTCTAAACCAAACTCTGTAAACTTCAACTTATTAGCGTTAGGTGAATAAAGTCAATTCTGCATAAAGATACATAATTGCCGCATCATGGCTGTAGGTGGTGGCTTACAGCCGTTTCTAGGGTGTTTGGGTAGGGAATCAGGTTCGGTACAATCGCTGGCCAGACAGGGCCAATGCCTGCCACTGGTGGGACTGGGAGTGGCTGGCAGCTCTCAAATAAAAGGCCGTCCCGCATGGGACAGCCTTCCTTTTACACATTTTAATATGACGAAACTAACAAAAACCTTATTGCTGGCCGCCTCCGAGACCACCGCCCTGTGTAGTTACACGCTTATTCTCATCTTCCAGACCACCTTTACGCTGGCGTGCAGCTTTCACGGTATTGCTGCCGAAGCGGTAAGTGAAGTTCAGTTTCAACTGACGGCTTTCCCAGCTTCCCCAGGCAGTAGTGGTTTGTCCTGCATAGCTCGGACTGGTCCCTCTCCACTTCATCGTTTTGAAGATATCACTTACAGAAGCTTTCACAGTACCTTTTCCTTTCAGAACGGTTTTGAGCAGACCCGCATCGATACTCCACATCTCTCCGCTCTTGAATACACCCTGCCAGATGGATGGTGAAATGTAGAGGCCAGTCAGCTCACCTGTCCAACCTTTTCCTAAACGAAAAGTATTTTGTGCAAAGCCGGTCAATGCCCATGCATCGAGATCGATCTTCTTGCCTTCGCCCATGTTCGCCTTGTATTTGGAGTAGTTACCATTCACATTGGCAAATACAGTATACCATTTATAGGTGAAAGGATAACTGATGTTCAGGCTTACCACATCCTGTGTAGCCAGGTTTTCCTTCATCATGAAACTCTTGCTGGTTTCGATGGTATCGATGGGAGAACCAAATACGTCACTGATATGGCTATAATTCAAAGTAGCGGTGAGCGTGTATTTGTAGATATAGGTCATGCCTATGCTATTGGTATATTGAGGACGCAGCTGTGTATTACCCTTCATGTAATTGTACTCATCGATCTTGAACTCGAAAGGATTCAGGTCCTGGTAAGCGGGGCGGTCGATACGCCTGCTGTACGTGAAGGTCCACTGGCTCATCGGGTTCTTGTTGAAGGTAAGCGATGCACTGGGGAAGAAGTCTGTGTAGTCGCGTGTGAAAGAGGAGTCGTAAGGTTTGAACACACCTGATCCCTCATCCAGTTTTCTTCCAATGCTTCTGCCTTCAGAATGCGTGTTCTCCATCCTCAGACCTGCCTGGAAAAGTATGCCACCCTTGAATTGCCTGTTGTAATTCACGTAAAGGGCATTTACATTTTCCTTATAGTTGAAATTGTTGCTGCGGGCAGAATCAAGATGTTTGGCGCTGGAGATTACGTCGTACCTGCGGAAATCATTTTTCGTTTCTACAATAGAACCTTTGCCACCCACGCCCAGTCTTCCTTTCAGGAAATCCTGCTCATAATCGATCTTCAATGTATAGATATCGATATCAGTGGGCGCCACCATATTGTAAATGGCGTTATAGGTAGGCACTCCTTCGGGCGTCAAATAATAGTTCGGCTGGAACTGGTCACTGGTAATACGATACAAGCCATAGTCAGCATCGATATTGAGCTCGCGTTTGGCCGTATCGGCATAACGGTAGTTCAGGTTGAAATTTGCATTGTCTCTTTTTCCATCTGTGGTGTTAGCAACATCCAGCAATTTCACCGGCTCTTTGACGGATGCATCAGTGATCACGGTGCGGCCGGGATTACGGAGACCGTAATCACTCAGTGCGCCATTCACCATTACGCCAATAGTGCTTGTTCTGCCCAGTGAATAATCCATACCAACTTTGAAAGTATGGGATTCGTTGCGGCTGAACATTTTGGAGTGCTGTTCAAATGTTGTGTCTTCCTGGGCTCTGTAAAGATTGAACGGACTTTCGTTCTTGTTCTTATTGTAATTATAGTTACCAAAGAGGTTGATATTCCTGTCCCGGTGGTTCAGCGAAAATCCTCCATTATATTTTGGATATACACCCTGATTGTATCCCGCCGTTACAGAACCGTTGGTGCCATATGCCTTGTTCTTTTTCAATTTGATATTGATGATACCGGCATTACCTGCTGCTTCATATTTGGCAGAGGGATTGGTGATGATCTCGATGGATTCTACAGAGGACGACTGCAATGTTCTGAGGTAGTCGGCCAGCTCTTTTCCGGCCAGCGGTGTTGGACGTCCATCTACATATACCTGTAATCCGCTCTTTCCACTGAGACTGAGGTTATCATCTTTATCGATCATAACTCCCGGTGCTTTGCGCAGCAATTCAAATGCATCCTGGCCTACCGCATTCACACTGCTCTCCACATTCAGGATCATTTTATCTGCACGCACTTCCAGCACTGGTTTACGGGCGGTCACTACAGCTTCCTTCAGGTTGCCGGTAACTTTATTCAGCACGATGTCCGGTGCATTTACATCCCCCGCCCCGCTCACTTCAAATTTTGCGCTGTTCTGTGTTGTATGACCAACGAAAGTGGCATTCAGGAAGTAAGTGCCGGCAGGAATGCTTTCAAATGAATAATTCCCTGTTGCATCGGTTACGCTCAATTTGGCAACAGAGGAATCTTTTATCTTCTTTAATAATATGGTGGCTCCGGCAAGGGATTTGCCCTGATCGTCTTTCACAGTTCCTTTGATTTGCTGCGCCTGTGCGAAGGCTGATAAGGAAAGCACAATGATCGCAGTCAATAGTAGCGTTCTCATGAATTGATTGTTTCTAATTTAGTCGACAAAAGTACTCGGATGTTACAGGCAAGTTTCCTGTGCTACACCAACGGCAAATGATCCTTACCAGTGGCTACGCATAGAGAATAAATATTGCACGCGCAACTATTCAACAGAAATTTCACCGATTTGTTTATCGTCGTAACATTGACGGGTACTGTGTTTGCTGCCGCAAAAGAGCATATACCGGTAATCATTAACCGAAATAACAACTGTTAGCATTCAGCAACAAAAACAAGAAGGGCAGGAACTTATACCGTCCTGCCCTTAGGATATTTTCAGTAAAAACCAGCTTACATATTTCTGCGGTATTGGCCACCTACTTCATACAAAGCATGCGTGATCTGCCCGAGAGAGCAGAATTTTACCGTCTCCATTAATTCTTCAAAAAGGTTTCCATTGTTCATGGCCACTTTTTTCAACCTGTCCAGCATTTTCTCAGATTGATTTTCGTTCCTTTTCCAGAAACCTTTGAGATTGGAGATCTGCTGTTCCTTTTCTTCGGTGGTGCTGCGGATCACTTCCTGAGGCACTACGGTAGGACTTCCTTTCTTGTTGAGGAATGTGTTCACTCCAATGATAGGCAGCTCACCGCTATGTTTGAGGCTTTCGTAGTAAAGGCTTTCTTCCTGGATCTTGTTGCGCTGGTACATGCGTTCCATGGCGCCAAGAACGCCGCCACGTTCAGTGATGCGGTCAAATTCTGCCAGTACCGCTTCCTCCACGATATCCGTCAGCTCTTCGATTATGAATGAGCCCTGGATAAAGTTTTCGGTCTTTGCAGAGCCGAGCTCACGGTTGATGATGAGCTGGATGGCCATTGCCCTGCGCACGCTTTCTTCTGTTGGCGTGGTGATAGCTTCATCATATGCGTTGGTGTGAAGGCTATTACAGTTATCGTAAATGGCATACAGCGCCTGCAGGGTGGTGCGGATATCATTGAAGTCGATCTCCTGCGCGTGCAATGAACGTCCGGAAGTCTGGATATGGTATTTGAGTTTCTGGCTTCTGTCGTTCCCTTTGTATTTGTTCTTCATCGCCTTGGCCCAGATCCTTCTGGCAACGCGACCGATCACACTGTATTCGGGGTCCATACCATTGCTGAAGAAGAAGCTCAGGTTCGGTGCGAAATCATCGATGTTCATACCGCGGCTCAGGTAATACTCCACATAGGTGAAACCGTTAGCGAGGGTGAAAGCGAGCTGCGTGATAGGATTGGCGCCGGCCTCAGCGATATGGTAGCCGCTGATGCTCACACTGTAGAAGTTGCGCACTTTGCGGTTGATGAAATACTCCTGTACATCGCCCATCAGCTTGAGCGCAAACTCGGTACTGAAGATGCAGGTGTTCTGCGCCTGGTCTTCCTTCAGGATGTCTGCCTGAACTGTTCCGCGCACCTGGCTGAGTGCTTCAGCTTTTATCTTCTCATAAATTTCGGCAGGCAGCACTTCATCGCCGCTCATGCCGAGTAATTTGAGACCAAGACCATTATTGCCTTCCGGCAGTCGCTCGGGCGCTGATGGATTATAGTAAGATGGTTTGGGAGCGTGTTTGAATTTCATCACCAATTTCTGATCCACTTCAGACCAGAGGTTATTGGCGGTAATATATTTTTCGCATTCCTGGTCGATGGCCGCATTCATGAAGAAAGCCAGAAGGATCGGAGCGGGACCATTGATGGTCATGCTCACAGAGGTTTTGGGATCACAGAGATCGAAACCGCTGTAGAGTTTTTTTGCATCGTCAACAGAAGCGATGCTTACACCGCTGTTACCAACTTTACCGTAGATATCAGGACGATGAGCCGGGTCTTCACCATATAAGGTAACGCTGTCAAATGCAGTGGAGAGGCGCTTTGCGGGCTGATCTACCGAAACATAGTGAAAGCGTTTGTTGGTTCTCTCGGGGCCACCTTCACCGGCGAACATACGCGTGGGATCTTCGCCCTGGCGTTTCAATTCGAATACACCTGCTGTGTAAGGAAATTCTCCGGGAAGATTTTCCACAAGCTGCCAGCGGAGGATATCGCCCCAGTCCTTATAACGGGGAAGCACAACCTTGGGAATGCGTGTGCCGCTGAGCGAGGTGGTGGTCAGTGGTTGCTTGATCACTTTGTCTCGCACCTGGTATTCGAAGAAATCAGCTTTGTATTTTTTTTCTGTGGCGGGCCAGGATTCGATGAGTTTTTTGCATTCAGGATGCAGTTTCTCTTCGAAATTCTTGTAGATCTGCTGCAGATCGGCAATATAGCTTGCGTTACCGGCTGCATCCATCACACCTTTCAGCTGATAGAGTTTGGTAGCGATACCGGATTGCTCTTTCACCCATTCATCATAACTGCGGTTGTTCTCTGCGATCTCGGAGAGATAACGTACACGGTTAGGTGGAATGATGAGACTCTTGGTGGTAGTATCCTTGGTATGTGCATGCAGTTCGATGGAACCGAAGGAGATGCCTGTTTTCTTTTCGATACTCACCATCAGTTTTTCGAAGAGCTCGTTCACACCCGCATCATTGAACTGGGCTGCGATGGTGCCTACGATGGGCAGGTCTTCATCCTTGGCAGTCCAGAGCTGGTGGTTGCGTTTGTACTGCTTGCGCACATCGTGTAAGGCATCGAGTGCGCCTGCCTTGTCGAATTTATTGATACAAACCACTTCGGCGTAGTCCAGCATATTGATCTTCTCCAGCTGTGAAGCAGCGCCATATTCGGGCGTCATAACGTACATGCTCACGTCGCAGAAATCGAGGATGCTGGCATCGCTCTGGCCTACGCCGGCAGATTCCAGGATGATGAAATCGAAGCCAGCGAGCTTGCACACGTCGATGGCTTCCTGAACGTGCTCACTGAGGGCAACATCGCTTTCGCGTGTGGCGAGTGAGCGCATGTAGGCGCGGGGATTGCTGATGCTGTTCATGCGGATACGGTCGCCGAGCAATGCGCCGCCGGTTTTCTTTTTACTGGGATCCACAGAGATCACAGCGATGGTCTTTTCCGGAAAAGCGTTTAGGTATCGGCGTACGATCTCATCCGTAACGGAACTTTTACCGGCACCACCGGTACCCGTGATACCGAGCACAGGTGATTTTTTGTTGGGATCGGTTTTGCCGGCAGTGCCATTCAAAACCTCCCTGCCATTAAGCCCGCTCTCGGCGAGTGTAATGGCGCGTGCAATGCGACGAATGTCTTTAGCCTCTCCGAGTGGCGCTTTGCCATTCCATTTCTCGGGAGCTTTCCAGTAAGCTGGTGTGTTTTTGGATTTCTCAGCGGGGGCGGGCGGAAGGGAGCATTGATCGATCACATCCTGGATCATGCCTTCCAGTCCCATTTTACGGCCATCATCCGGACTATAGATCTTGGTGATGCCATAATGATGTAGTTCAGTGATCTCCTGGGGCAGGATGGTGCCACCGCCGCCACCGAAGATCTTGATATGGCCGCAACCGTTCTGGTCCAGCAAGTCTTTCATGTATTTGAAGAATTCCACGTGGCCGCCCTGGTAGCTGGTGATAGCGATTCCCTGAACATCTTCTTCAATTGCACATTCTACGATCTCAGCCACAGAACGGTTATGACCCAGGTGGATGATCTCAGCGCCTTTGGCCTGCATTATCCGGCGCATGATATTGATTGCAGCATCATGACCATCGAATAAGGAGGCAGCCGTAACGATACGGACTTTGTTTGTGGTTATATTATCCATAGCAAGTAAGCATTCACGAAAATGCGTAGCAAAGTTAGGCGAAAAAACTAATGGGCGTTAGTGTTTTTTCAGGGATGAAATAAAAACTAAGTTTAATATCATATACATTCAAACAGTCCATGTACCTGTCCTCCATCCTGGTCCAACCGATTTTGGATAATTGAAAAGTTGTTTATTGTCGCCAGAATTTTCTACCATTCATCATTGGGCTCCCATGCAATTCCACTGATGAAAATTCAGCAGGATCAAACCTGGCCGCAATCTCATCTAACTTACTATCGATCCAGTAACATTGTCTCTCAAAGACACTGATACCTGCCAGTACAAATGAATTTGTTCCGGATCAGATACAGTACCTGATTCATCAGCATATAAAAGATTCATGAAGAAACGACTAGTGGGATAAAAAAAGACAGTCAAGGAGAAACCAGGTTCTCGCGGCCATAGAAGGTATGACCTCTCGACTGTAAAACAAAGTTAGCGATAGTGTGATATGCGGCAAATCTTTTGCAGAACAAAATCGATTAATCATGAGTGGAATCAAGAAATGATGCATAACTCGCTGATATTGGCACACTTTCACTGCCATTTTCCTTGTATCTTAGTGATTCCTATTCAGTATTGGTTTTGAAAACTTAAATTTCATTCCATGACCATCGATTCACACGTTCATTTCTGGAAATTCAACCGCACGAGAGACGCCTGGATCACAGACGACATGAAGGTTTTGCAGCAAGACTATCTCCCCGAACATTTCAACCTCACGCTCAAGCGCAACGAAATTGATGGCGTGGTAGCCGTTCAGGCCAGCCAGGAAGAAGTGGAAACCCGCTTCCTCTGCGAGCTTGCCAAAACGCATCCGTCCATCATGGGCGTGGTGGGATGGATCGATCTGCAGGCAGATAATGCAGAAGAAAGACTGCAACATTTTTCCCAATATCCCGAGATCAAAGGTTATCGGCATATCGTACAGGGAGAACCGGACGACTTCCTTCTCAACGTAAACTTTCAGCGTGGCATCCGTGCACTGCAGCCATTCAATTACACATATGATATTTTAATTTATCCCAGGCAATTGCCGGCAGCCATCGCCTTCGTGGAAGCCTTCCCGGATCAGCGTTTCGTGATCGATCATTGCGCAAAACCAGTGATCAGGAAAAAGGAGATCGATGACTGGGCATCACACATGAACACTATCGCAAAGCATCCCAACGTTTATTGCAAGTTGTCTGGACTGCTCACCGAAGCCAACTGGAAAGAATGGAGTGCAGGTGATTTTTATCCTTACCTGGATGTAGTGTTCGATGCTTTCGGAACCGATCGACTAATGTTCGGCAGCGACTGGCCGGTGATCCTCCTCAGTGGCATGTATGTGCAATGGAAGAGCCTGATCGAAAAATACATGGAGAAATATCCACAGGAAGAGAAGGAAAAAGTGATGGGACAGAACGCGCTCGATTTTTATAGTTTGTAAAGCCCGCCCAATGTTCGCCGGAAGGCGAGCGACTGGCGGTCGCAAAATAAAAATTCAAATCAGCTAAACGGCAGGTCATGAAAAGATCGGTACTTATTCTTTTCTTCTCATCATTTATTGCTGCAGTCTGCGCACAGCCTGTATCTCCTGACAAACTTTATGGAGAGCTCTTCCGGGAAATCCAGATGAAGAAGGTCTTCGAAGATGGTAAAACCTTTGTGGACTGCATTCCCAAACGCAGTCCTGCTGCTATCATGCATGACTACACGAAAGCAAAAGGTAAGAACTTCGATCTGAAGAAGTTTGTGACTGATAATTTTGAACCGCCTTATACACCGCAACTCAACTATATCCAGCAGGAGAAAGATATAATGGCCCATATCACCAATGTGTGGAGCCTGCTGCGAAGAGAGCCGGACAATCCTTCCGAAGGAAGCTCACTGCTGCCGCTTCCCTACCCATACATCGTGCCTGGTGGCCGTTTCCGCGAGATCTATTACTGGGATGCCTACTTCACCATGCTTGGTTTGAAAGAAACTGAACAAACCGCCCTGGTCAGGAATATGGTAGATAATTTTGCTTATCTCATCAACACTTACGGACATATTCCCAATGGCAACAGGTCTTATTACCTCAGTAGATCGCAACCTCCCTTCTTTGCATTGATGGTAGACCTGCTGGCAGAAATTCAGAGCGATACGGTGTATGCGTCCTTTTTGCCCACGCTTGAAAAAGAATATGACTTCTGGATGGCAGGAGCCGCTAAACTCAAGCCAGGAGAGGCTCACAGACGCGTTGTAAGAATGCCGGACGGCAACCTGATGAACCGCTACTGGGATGATCAGAATACTCCCAGACCTGAAAGCTATCGCGAAGATGTGGAAACAGCCAAAAAAGCGAAAGGTAATAAAGCCACGCTCTACCGTAATCTCCGCGCCGGTGCAGAAAGCGGAATGGACTTCAGCAGCCGCTGGCTCGCCGATGGAAAGAACCTTCACACCATTCAAACCACCAACTATATTCCTGTTGACTTGAATACGCTGATCTATAAACTGGAGCTCGGCATCTCACGCGGCAAGCAATTGACAGGACAGGATTCACTCGCCCAGGAGTTCCGCAAAAAAGCAGACAGGAGGATCATTGCCATCGACAAATATTGCTGGAACAAGAACCAGAATTTTTATACTGACTATAATTTCGTTACTAAAAAAGTCAGTAACATGATCACACCCGCAGGCATGTACCCATTCTGTTTGTTCAACCGCAAACTGGATTACATGAGCCTGCTCGCCCGTAAAGCCGCCATTGTGGTCAGAACGAATCTCCTCAAAGATGGCGGCGTACTCACCACCGCTAACAATACTGGTCAGCAATGGGATGCACCGAATGGCTGGGCGCCGCTGCAATACATGACTGTCTGGGGATTCCAGCGATGCGGGCAAAGAGAACTGGCCAGGGAGATCGCACAGAAATGGACCATCCTCAATACTGATGTGTACAAACGTACAGGCCGCCTCATGGAAAAATACAATGTGGTGGACACAAAACTCGAAGCAGGTGGCGGCGAATACCCGGGTCAGGATGGATTTGGCTGGACCAACGGTGTTTTTTTGAAACTCGTGTCCATGTACCTGCCAAAGTAGTTTACCTTTGCGAAAAATTTTGCAGCGATGATACGTAGCGTTTCCGCTTTTCTATTGATGGCTCTCGCCTTTGCCGCCTGTTCACCCAACAACGTAACAGAAGACAAATCCCTGGAAAAATATTTCAAGGATAATAAGGTAACCGGCAGCTTTGGCATGTTCGATAATGGTCAGGGACATTTCACCCTTTCCAATATTTCGCAGTTCACAGACAGCATGTATCTTCCTGCATCCACTTTCAAGATCATCAATTCGCTTATCGGTCTGGAAACCGGCGCCGTACAGGATTCCGCCAGCATCATTCCCTTCGACAGCACCCGTAGCTACCGTGCAGAATGCAAGGGCGACATGAATATGTACAACGCATTCCGTATCTCCTGCCCCAACTGGTACCAGGAACTGGCAGATGAGATCGGAAAACCCGCCATGCAGAAATGGCTGGACACCCTCGGTTACGGACAACGCAAAGAAAGATTCGTGATCGGAAATAATCTCGATACATTCTGGCTCGACAATTCCGTGAAAGTGACCGGCGATGAACAACTCGGCCTGGTGAAAAAGTTATATTTCGATCAGCTGCCTTTCAGCAAAAGATCGCAGCGCATCGTTCGCAATATGATGCTCTGGGAAAATAACAGCAATTACCAACTGGCCTACAAAACCGGCTGGGGAACTGACGAAAACCAGCACCAGATCGGCTGGATCATTGGTTGGATCGAAGAGAACAAGCACCCTTATTTCTTTTCATTGCAGGTAAAATCACCTGATGCCAAAATCGATATGCCGGCAGTTCGTCTCAATATCCTCAAAGGTATTTTAGCTGAATATGGGTTCATGGATGGCAAGAAGTAAAAACAGGCATAGTTTTAGCTTTATCATTCCATCAGTTTATCCTATATTAACCCCGTGCTCAGATTCGAACATATAAACTATTTGACAGGTCTCTTTGCGCTGATAGCGTTGGGGGGCCTGTTTGCATTTGCGCTCTTCATGAAAAAAAGAACCGTGAAGAAGATCGGTGATGAAAGGCTGGTGCGAGAGCTCACCCGCAAATACTCCCCTTTCAACTTCCTGTTCAAGTTTCTGTTGATTGCTGTCTGCCTCACCGCCATCATCTTTGGCGCAGCCAATCTCCAGATGCCGGGCGCAGAAGATGCGGTATCACGTAAAGGCATAGACGTAGTTATCGCAATGGACGTAAGCCGCAGCATGCTGGCTGATGATATCAAGCCCAACAGACTGGAACGCGCACGTCAACTTGTTTACAAATTGATCGACAAATTCCCGGATGATCGCATCGGCCTGGTGGTATTCGCGGGCCATGCTTACCTGCAGATGCCACTCACAACAGACCATGCCGCCGCACGCATGTATGTACAGCAGGCCAATCCTTCCATCGTGGCGGCTCAGGGAACTGTGATCTCTGAAGCCCTCCGCGTAAGCAACAGGGCATTCAACAGTAAAGACAGGAAATTCAAATCCATCATCCTGATCACTGATGGAGAAGACCATGATGAACAGGCAATTCCCATGGCACAGCAGATCGCCGGAGAAGGTGTGATGATCAATACCGTGGGCATCGGATCGCCGGAAGGTTCCCCCATCCTCGATCCTTCCACCAATGATTTCAAGAAAGACGCCAATGGCAATACCGTTATCTCCAAATTGAACGAACCCGAATTGCAACAACTGGCAGCCAATACAAACGGCATCTATGTTCGTCTTTCGGAGCCTGATGATGCTGTAACAGCATTGGATACACAACTCGATAAAATAGAAAAAACAGCCACCGGGGATAATTCATTACGCGAATACACCAGCTATTTCCAATGGTTCATCGCGTTAGCATTACTCTTCCTGATCGGAGAATTCTTTTATCCTGAACGCAGCTTCAAAACCGCATGAAACAACTGATCACCATAATCATCTTTGTAATTTGTTCCAACACCTTGCTGGCGCAGACAGAGAATAGCGCCATCCGGAAAGGCAATCAACTTTACAAGAAAGGCAAGATCAGTGATGCGGAAAAAGAATATTCGAAAGCTGTTCAACAGAATCCTTCGAACTCCACCGCCAATTTCAACCTCGGCAATACCCGCTTCCGGAAGAATGAATTCGCAGAAGCCGAAAAAGACTTCAATAACAGCCTGACCAATAATCCGGACAATTCGCAGCTCCGGCAAAAAAGCCTGTACAATATGGGCGTATCGCTTTCCAAACAAAAGAAACTGCTGGAAAGTATCGACGCCTACAAAAAAGCGCTGCGCCTCGATCCCAATGATGAAGACACGCGCGTGAACCTGCAGAAAGCGCTGGAAGAACTGCGGAAACAACAGCAGTCGCAAAAACAACCGGAAGACAAACCCAAACAGCAGCAAAAAGACCAAAAGCAAAAACAGGAACCGAAGACCAATAAGAAACGCCTGGAACAACAACTCAAGTCGCTCCAGCAAAAAGAGCAGGAGATCCAGGAAAAAATGCAGCAAAACCGTTCCAGGTCGGGATCTCAGCCTGAAAAAGACTGGTAGAGACACTCTGAGTGCCGCCACTCGCCTGCCTCTGGCGAGTTAGTTATATTTGATCGCCTCTGCCGAACACAGTGCTCGCCGGGAGACGAGCAAATACAAGTCACTCGCGGGGACGCGAGCGACGGCCACCCTCCGATATTTCATTACCTTTGTACCCACAATTTGAAAACCTCATGCAGCTTTACTGCGACTCATTAACAGAATACAAGAGAATCAAGACCGTAGAAGTGAAGATCGGCGACCTCCTCCTGGGAAACGGTCACCCGATCCGTGTACAGACCATGACCACCACGGATACGATGGACACCATCGGCACAGTAGAGCAGACCATCCGCTGCATTGAGGCCGGCGCCGAACTGGTGCGCATCACAGCTCCCAGCAAAAAAGAAGCAGAGAATCTCCTCAACATAAAGAATGAATTACACAAACGCGGCTATCACACGCCGCTTGTAGCCGATATCCACTTCACGCCCAATGCCGCTGAAATAGCAGCCCGCATCATTGAGAAAGTGCGCGTGAATCCAGGCAATTATGTTGATAAGAAGAAATTTGAACAGATCGATTATACCGATGCCGAATACGCAGAAGAGATCGAACGTATCCGCGACCGCTTCACGCCACTGGTGAAGATCTGCAAGGAATACGGAACAGCCATGCGCATCGGCACCAACCACGGCTCACTCAGCGACCGTATCATGAGCCGCTACGGCGATACCGCCAATGGTATGGTAGAATCAGCTATGGAGTTCCTGCGCATCGCACGCGCTGAAGATTATCACAATATCGTGCTCAGCATGAAGAGCAGTAATCCCCTGGTGATGGTGCAGGCTTACCGCCTCCTGGTGCAAACCATGAACAATGAATTCGGTCTTATCTACCCCTTACACTTAGGGGTAACCGAAGCCGGCGATGGAGAAGATGGCCGCATCAAATCAGCCATCGGTATCGGAAGTTTATTGGAAGATGGGATCGGAGATACTATCCGCGTATCGCTCACGGAAGATCCGGAATTCGAGATCCCCGTTTGCCAGGACCTGGTAAAAAGATATACAAAACCTGCATCCGCTTCATTTGAAGTGCCGCCCGTTGAGAAGCTCAGTTATGATCCTTTCTCCTACGCGCGGAGAGACAGTTTCGCCGTTGATAATATCGGCGGCAAACAGGTGCCGGTAGTGGTCGCTGATCTCAGCAGGCTGGACAATATCACTCCGCAACACCTGCAGAGCATCGGCTACAACTACGACGCCAATACAGACAAATGGAATATCAATGATGCCGCTGCCGACTATGTTTTCACCGGCAACAATGTGCTCGACTTCCATTTGCCCGGCACACTCAAAGTGATCGTTTATCCGGATGCACTGGCCAATGCCAATGATCCATCCAAATATTTCCCCATTTTCAGCGCCGCTGAATTTGCCGATTCACCCCATCGTAACCGACACCTGAATTTTGTAATGGTGGATTGCTATGGAAGGCCCGAGCAGGTGCTGGACCAGCAACAGGATGGGACCTGGGCCAACGATGCATCAGTAGTGCTCTGTCTCAGCAGTACCCGCAAGAACGCCATGCAGGCCGTACGTCGCATGTTTGTGGAGCTGCACCAGCAGAACATCAAGAATCCGGTTGTATTGATCACTGACAGTAATGGACAAACGCCGGACGAACATCTCATTCATTTTGCTACAGAAACAGGTGCGCTCCTGCTTGATGGTTTGGGAGATGGTATTTGCCTGGGCTATGGCGCCAATGCAAAGAAGGAAAGCCTTCAAACCAATGGCCGCACTTATCTGCCGGTAAAGGATCATAACCAATGGACGAACAATATTGCTTTCTCCATATTGCAGGCAACGCGTACGCGTATCTCCAAAACAGAATACATTTCCTGTCCGAGCTGCGGCCGTACATTATTCGATCTGCAGGAAACAACGGCTAAGATCCGATCTGTTACCAACCACCTGAAAGGTGTGAAGATCGCCATCATGGGTTGTATCGTGAATGGTCCCGGCGAAATGGCGGACGCGGATTTCGGTTATGTGGGAAGCGGCCCCGGCAAGATCACGCTGTATAAAGGAAAAGAAGTGGTAAAAAGAAATGTGGACAGCGCCATTGCCGTGGAAGAGCTGATCAACTTATTGAAAGAAAACGAAGCCTGGGTAGAACCGGCATAGAAAATACTCAAAAATAAAAGCGGCGATCTGCACAAAACAGATCGCCGCTTTTTATTTTGAGGGATGAACTATCCCGCTAAGTGATCGGCGTAAACTGATTCAGGAACCGCACATCATTCTCACTGAACAACCTGATATCATTGATGCCATATTTCAGCATCGCTGGTCTTTCGATCCCCATACCGAATGCGAAACCTGTGTATTTATTCGGATCGATCTTACAATTCTCCAGCACTTTCGGATGCACCATGCCGCATCCCAGGATCTCCAGCCAGCCGGTGCGCTTGCACACAGCACAACCTTCGCCATGACAGATCAGACATTGAACGTCCATTTCTGCACTGGGCTCGGTGAAGGGAAAGTAGCTGGGACGGAACCGGATCTTGATATCCTTTCCATACATTTCCTGCACGAAGAAATAAAGTGTTTGCTTCAGGTCAGCGAAAGATACGTTCTCATCGATATACAATCCTTCGATCTGGTGGAAGAAACAATGGCTGCGTGCACTGATAGTCTCGTTGCGGTAAACGCGGCCGGGACAAACGATGCGCAGCGGCAATACGCCTTTCTCCATGTTGCGGATCTGGGTATTGCTCGTATGGGTACGCAGCACCCAGTCAGGGTTCTGCTGGATATAAAATGTATCCTGCATATCGCGTGCAGGGTGGTTTTCAGCGATATTGAGGGCGGTGAAATTATGCCAGTCGTCTTCAATCTCCGGACCTTCAGCAGTAGAAAAGCCGAGACGGTTGAAGATACTGATCACATGATTCAGGAATAAATTGATCGGATGGCGTGTTCCGAGTGTAAGTGAATCACCGGGAAGGGTTACATCGATAGAAGCGGCCTTTTGTGATCCTCCGCCCAGCTGCTCTTTCCAGTTTTCATATTTTCCTTCAGCCAGTTGTTTGAATTCGTTCAATACCTGTCCGAATTCTTTTTTCTGGTCTGCCGGAACATTCTTCATTTCAGCGAAGAGGTTCTTGACAATACCTTTGGTACCTAAGAATTTTATACGGTAGGCTTCCAATGAATCGGCTCCATTGGTGGGGGTATTTTCAATCTCCAGCTTGTAAGCTGCGATCTGTTGTAACAATTGCTCCATGTGGCAAAGATAAGAAAGTAAGGGCGCTGGCCGATATCAATTTCCAACTTTCGGTTTATATTGCAGCCATGTCGGATATATTGAACATAAGTGACTTCCTGGAACCCATCAACCGGGCCATGCTCTCACTGGACGAGGATTATAAGGATGGACAGTTTGGCAAGATCATTGACGTTTATGAAGAAGCGATGCCCGAACTGGAACTGGCAGACATCGTGCTGGTGGGCTGCGGAGACTCCCGCGGGGCAGGCATCAATATTCACAGCACAGATTCCCCGGATACCATCAGGGCTGAATTTTACCAGCTTTTTTACTGGCATACGGATGTCCACATCGCCGATGTGGGTAACGTAAAACGCGGCGCCTCCCTCAACGATACCTATGCCGCCCTCAAAACCGTGGTGAGCGCCCTCACCTCCGCAGGCAAACTGGTGGTGATACTCGGAGGCACACACGATCTTACCATGGCGCAATACCGCGTGTATGCAGACCAGGAACAGATCATCGAAGCCGCCTGCGTGGACGCTCTCATCGATCTGGATATCGATAGCCGTCAGCGCGACAAAAATTTCCTCATGGAAATGCTCACCGGCGAACCCAATTTCATCAAGCATTATAATCATATCGGATTCCAGAGTTACTATGTCCACCCGCGTATGCTGGAAACTATGGACAAGCTCCGGTTCGATTGTTTCCGCGTGGGTCATATCAAAGAAGCCATCGAAGAAATGGAACCGGTGATCCGCAATGCCAAACTCTTCAGTTTCGATATAGCAGCCATCGCACATGCATTCGCCCCAGCCAATGACATTACCCCCAACGGCTTCAATGGCGAAGAAGCCTGCATCCTCATGCGATATGCAGGGCTTAGTCCAAATATAGACACCGTGGGCATTTACGGCTATATGCATGAGAAAGACCGCGACAATCTCACTGCCAAACAGATCAGCCATATGCTCTGGTACCTCATCGATGGACGCAGCCGCGGACAACGTGAAGCGAAACTCGAAGAAAAAGAATCCTTCAACGAGTTCACTATCGCTTTTGCAGAGATCGAAACTGTTTTCCTCCAAAGCAAACGCACTGGTCGCTGGTGGATGCAATTACCCGATCAGCAATTCATCGCCTGCTCCTACAAAGACTACCTGCTGGCCAGCAGCAACGAGATCCCGGAACGCTGGCTGCGCGCGCAGGAAAGAAGCTAAGTCAGAATTTGCTATATTGGTGTTATGAAAATTAGTCTCTGGAGCTTCCTGGCCATAGCCCTGTTCGCATCTGCCTGTACCAGTACACGCCCCATTACCCAGGGCAGCGCTGTGAAGCAGGATTACGTAGCAGAACACCTGCTGAACGATTCCACTTTGCAAAACGCTCAGGTAGGTGTTGCCGTTTATGATCCGGCAGCAGGTAAGTACCTGTACAGCTACCAGGCTGAAAAATATTTCACACCCGCCAGCAATACCAAATTGCTCAGTTGCTATGCAGCCATGAAATATTTGGGCGATAGCATTGTTGGACTTAATTATTTCGAGAACGATACCGCTATCTTTTTATCGCCAACCGGAGATCCTACCTTACTGCATCCTGATTACAAACAACAACCTGTGATCAGTTTTCTGCAACAGTCGAAAAAGAATCTTTACATCAATCCTCCCAAATGGAAAACCACCGCCTGGGGCGAAGGATGGAGCTGGGATGATTATGCAGATGATTACATGGTAGAACGCAGTGCATTGCCTGTATATGGCAACGTAGTAGAATGGGTGCAGGAGAACAACGATACCACCGGCAGCAGCAATCCTGATTTTGTTCCATCGCCCAGTATTTATTCCAATCCCGAAGTGAACTGGAAGGTTCGCTTTACAGAAGATACTTCACGCCGCTTCCGCGTTGGCCGCGAGCTGAATGCCAATACATTTTTTATCACGCAGGGACTCGAAAAAAAAGCATCGAGGTATGTGCCTTTTGTGACCAATGGCATACAATCCGCACTGGAGCTCATTCCTGAAGTGATTGGAAAAGAGATAGCAGAAACACCACCGGCTACACGAAGGAGGTTCGATCGTGCGGGTGGTATACAATTGCTCGGCGTCAACAGTATTTTGTCGCAGCCCCTGGATTCCATGCTGAGACCGATGATGCACCGCAGTGATAATTTTTTTGCAGAACAATGTTTGCAGATGGTGAGCTATGAGCTGTTCAGGGAATTCAATGAACAGAAAGTGATCGACACCATGATGAAAACTGTGCTGAACGATCTGCCGCAATCCCCCGCCTGGGCGGATGGCAGCGGACTGAGCAGAATGAATCTTTTCACACCCCAGGATTTTGTAGTGCTGCTGCAAAAAATGGAAAAGGAGTATGGGATGGATCGATTGAAAAATATCCTTGCCACAGGTGGTACCGGAACTTTGAAGAATTACTATCTCTCAGACAGCGGATATATTTATGCCAAGACCGGCACGCTCCGTGGAGTAGTGGCACTCAGCGGTTTCCTGATGACAGAAAAAGGTAAGACACTGATCTTTTCTATATTGGTGAATAATCATAATGGAAGTTCGGTGGCAATCAGGAGGAAGGTAGAAGGATTTCTAACGGAGATCAGGAGAAAGAACTAACGCAGTTTCCTATCAGGATTTCTGGTTTTTCCTCTCAATCTGATAGGAAAAGAAAGTAAAATTGATAGGAAAAACTCATCACACTCTACTTCTTACCATTTTTACTTTTCCCCTTCTTTTGAAGTGAAGCAATATCATTGATATCTTGCAACCTTCCTGACGCTTCTTTATTTTTAATAAAATCCTGAAGACCGATATAGGTTATAATGAGTCCATCGAGATCAACCTCTTCCTTGTTTTTATAGGCATCTTTAAAGTCTACTCCATCAATTGAATTCAAAATATCGATTCTAAGTGGAGGATATCCGATTTGAGTCATATAACCCTCTTTCAGAAAATCATCTTTCGTAAATCCCTGTGCGGACAATCCAAATTCTTTAAGCACATCTAACATCTTATCCGCATTCTTCTTTGAAATCCCGATCCAAATATCAAGGTCTCCGGTATGACGTGGCTTTCCGTGAAATGCAAGGGCATACCCGCCTACCACCATGTACTGAACTCCGTGTTTATTTAATAATGCTACAAATTCTTCAAAGTCCTGGGCAAGAATCATGAGTTAGATTTTTCTTTTTGAAACGGCAGCCTTATTCAACTTTGCACCGGGTTGTAATGATTGAGATATTATGAAGGTGACAGCAGCTGCCCTTTCTTTCACTGACCGGGATAACCAATAATCGAGATCTTCTTTCGATTGATCAAAACTATGGAGTTGTCTCTTTTGAACTACTGGTACCATTCTAAAGGTTGATTTGGTAGCTATTGGTTTTGTAATGACAGGCATTCTTTCAATTCGCAAATCCTCAGTTTCGAATGGCTTTTTTGCTTTGGAAAGATAGTTGTTGATAGTATTGTAACTATACTCGGGATAGGAAGCAGTGAAATGCTTCAAATTTGAATACACTTCAAAGTTGTCTTTGCTTCTTAATTTCCAGAAAGCAAGTATTACCCTTCTGCCTTTATCGTCTGATTTTGACATATAACAAATGTACAAAACGACAACTATTGTAACAATATTTGTCATATTATTTTTTGATCAGATTTTTTTGATCCACATCAACTCCACCAACCACCCAACCCTTCCCAATCTGCCCCCGTACAATAAAACAGCATAAAGCAGCGGAAAATAATCCGACCTTTAAGAAGCAATATTGCCCGGGTTGGATCGTTCAATAAGGGTAAATTCCCTCCGGCTGCTGCATAGCAGTGAACCACTTAATACAAGGATGTTTGGCAGGTAGTCTTGCCGATATGGAGATGATCACCGGCTGTATCAACAACGACCGGCGGTGCCAGGAACAGTTGTACAAACAGTTCTACGGGCCGATGGTATCTATTTGCATGCGGTATACCCGCAATCACGACGATGCCATTGAAGTGTTGCACAACGGATTTCTAAAAGTGTATAAACATATTCACACCTTCAACGCAGAGCGTGCATCGCTCTATACCTGGATCAGGACCATCGTTGTGAATTCAGCTATCGACTTCCTCCGTCAGCGGGAAAAATTCTATAGCGACATCGAATTGGAAAAAGCCTCTGAGCCCGCCATCGACGACGATGCCGTGCAAAGGATGTCCGCCACAGAATTACTGAAACTGGTTCAAAGGCTATCGCCCGCCACCAGAACGGTTTTCAACCTGTACGTCATCGAAGGATACAATCACAGAGAAATAGGAGAATTACTGGGCATCAGTGAAGGCACCAGCAAATGGCACCTCAGTGAAGCCCGCAAACAATTACAAAAACTATTACAAACCTTGCAAGTGTAAACGTAATGAACGAGAGACAACCATACGAACAACACTTGGCAGACAAAATGCAACAGCTTCCTCCTCCCCTGGAGCCTGATAAGGCATGGGAAAAGATGAAGATCTTGCTCGACAAGGAACTTCCCCGCGGCAACGGAGCCGGCGGCAATGGCCGCTGGTGGATCATCGGGATGATCGCGGGCATCCTCTTCATCGGAACCTGGATCTTGTATCAACCGGATCCTGAAAAGATCACTGCTGCAAAAAAACCGACTGCTGTTGAATCGCTGCCCAATGCTTCCCAACAAAACCAGGAAAGCATCACCAAACTGCCACCAGTACAACATCCGCCTGGAGCTACCAAAGAAGCACCCACACGGAACCAAAAGAACAGCAAAGCCAATGCCGATGCAGCACGCACGGACCAGGCCATCGTAGCTGCCAAAAAGCAGGTCATCAGAGATGACCAGTCGCAAACCGATGAAGATATTGGAACCAGCATCCAATCCGTTCATCCCATTCCCCAAAACAATAAACTCCCTGCCTATACCGAAAACTCTACTCATCCTTCAAAATCGATAAAAGAAAACAACAGCAACACAGACCTGCCCGCTTCTAACGTTGATATAAAACCGAAGTCAGACGCAGACCTGATAAAATCTTCCAACAGCGATTCAGAGCTTAACGGTTCAATGCCGGCTGACATCGTTACAAACCCTTTCCTGATCGAAACCAATCAACTGTTGCCAGGCCAGGAAATGAGCGCCCGCAAGTCTTTCAGCCACCAGCAACTGGCAGTGAAATACAAAGCGCCCAAAAAGATCAACCGGAAATCAGATAAACAGGATCGTGCATTTGCCTTCGGGTTCTCATTGCCCCTGGCATTTCCCGTGGCAGATCAAAAAGCCCTGGGCTATAATTTCCGTGGTGGCTCCAACACCGTGTCGGATTATATCCCCTCGCCGCATGTGCAATACCATCTCAACAGGAAAACCTTCTTTCAAACGGAAATACAGGTTGTGGCCCCGCAATACATCAGACCAATACTGATGTACCAGCAAAAGACCATGACCAATCCCAATACATGGATGTACAATTCCGTGTATGCAAGGAAGCTCTATTACTTCAACCTGCCGGTTTCAGTTTATCACAGCCCCATGCCCAATTTCTTCCTGGGAACCGGACTGCAGTTCTCATCACTGATGAGCGGGGTGGCAATGTATGAAGACAAAAAAGTGTATGGTAACCAGGAAACCATCCTGAATCAACAATTCAACCGCATCAGTCATGATTCCCTCACCAACCGGATGAGCAATTCAGAAATTCGCTTACTCTTAGACGTTAATTATTACTGGCAGCGCTTCACAGTAGGTCTTCGTTACAACCAGGCTTTTGGCAATTATGCCAGCTTCCGGCTCAACAATACCACCGGCTACACATACGATAAGAACAAGGCATTGTTCTTCTATCTCAGGTATAATATCTGGGAAGACAAGAAACGCAACGCACCCGCGCGCTCTATGTTAACGCTTAAATAACTGTTCCAGGTAATCCTTCTTGAACTCGATGTAGGTAGGGCTTCCACCTGCCGTTACATTGTGTTGCCTGCATTGGAAGAGATCGGTTACCAGTGTGCGCATCTCGCGCTCTGCCAATGCTGTTCCTGGCTTGACAGCTTGTTGCCAGCTCAATGAACGGATCAGTTTTTCGCGTCTGGAGAATTTGAGATCAGCACTGAAATGTTTGAACTGTTCCAGTAATTGCTCGATTACCACTTTCTCATTACCGGCTTCCAGGTCGGCAGGCGTTCCATTGATCAGAAATCCCTGCTTTCCGGCAGGCTCGATGAGATAGCCCAATATTTCCAGATCAGGCAGCAGATCGCTCATCAGGGCGGTATCCTGGGCAGATAGCTCAATTGTTTGCGGGAACAGGCTGCGTTGTGAAGCCATCGGCTTGCCGCTGGCCGCAGCTGCGAAGCGCTCATACAGCACACGCTCATGCGCCAGCTGCTGGTGTACTAAAATATATCCGCGATTGGTGGGAGCAACAATATAAGAGAAATGCAATTGCAGCATCGGCGCATCTTCCAGCACACGCATCTCCTGTTTCGGTTGTGCGCCATAGATAGCCAGCAACGGATCGGTCTCTTCTGAATATTCCTGAACAGGTTGTTTGGTCCTGATCTGGTCCAGCAATGATTCAAAAGGTTTCTCTTTGCCTTCCGTGCCGGGCAATGCACCGCCGGCAGCCAGTATGGCCGACTGTTCATCGGACTTGCTTTGCTGCGAAGGTTCATAGAACTCTTTCCAGTTCTTCAGTCCTGCATTCTTTTCCGAAGGAGGAATAGACCAGGCCTGATGTTTCTGCGTGAAATTCTGATAGAGCTGGGAAGATGCCGCGGCAGCCTGTTTATCTTCCGTGAATGGTTTGTTCAGCGCATCCAGTTGCTGGATATTGGGATCGAGATCGAATTCAAGTGTAGGCGTAATGCTGAACTGCGCCAGCGCATGTTTCACCGCCGCCTGCACAAAAGCATATACGATCTTCTCATCTTCGAACTTGATCTCCTGCTTGGTGGGATGCACGTTGATGTCTACCTGCGCAGGATCCAGATCGATGAATAACACATAGAGTGGAAAACTATCGGGTGCAATCAGATCCTGGTACGCACTCATGAGCGCGTGGTTCAGGTATGGACTGCGAATGAAGCGGTTGTTGACGAAGAAGTACTGATCACCTCTCGTTTTCTTGGCAGTATCCGGCTTACCAACAAATCCGTGGATATTGAGGTAATCCGTCTTCTCCTGCACTGTCACCAGTTTTGAATTGTAACTATTGCCGAATAATTGCACGATCCTCTGCTTCAATGTTCCTTTTTCGAGATGGAACATTTCGGTGCCGTTACTGGTAAGGGAGAAAAATAATTCAGGGAAGCTCAGCGCCACGCGAATGAACTCATCCACGATATGCCTGTTCTCGGCAGGATTGCTTTTCAGGAAATTCCTTCTCGCCGGAATATTGAAGAAAAGATTCTTCATGGCGATGCTGGTACCTACAGGACTTGCTACAGGTTCCTGCTTGATCACCGTACTGTTTTCTATTTCGATATAAGTACCCGCTTCATCGATCTCGCGGCGACTCTTCAGCACTACCTGCGCTACGGCCGCAATCGAAGCAAGCGCTTCACCGCGGAAGCCCATGGTACGGATATGAAAAAGATCATCGATATTCCTGATCTTGGAGGTGGCATGCCGCTCAAAACACATACGGGCGTCGGTTTCACTCATACCCTTGCCATTATCGATCACCTGGATCAGTTGTTTACCGGCATCCTGGATGATCAGACGGATCTCGGTTGCACCGGCATCAACAGCATTCTCCAGCAATTCCTTCACCGCACTGGCAGGGCGCTGGATCACTTCTCCCGCTGCAATCTGATTGGCTATATTGTCAGGTAATAATTGTATTATGTCAGGCAAAACCTACGCTCCCTTGTTTAATGTGCAAAAATAAGGGAATATTATGCCTACTATCAAATAGCTACCCGTTTGTGCGTTTTTCTACGTGAATTTGCAGGTTTATCCTTAATTTGTGCAATTAACTGCAAGATGTCATTATGAAGAAACTCCTACTATTATTATTGCTCGGCTCTACTGCCATTGCGCAGGCGCAGCGCCGTTCGCATCTCCCGGCAGACCAATGGGTAGACAGTGTTTTCAAATCACTCTCCAAAGAAGAGAAGATCACACAACTGATGAACATCAGAGTGTCTACCATCGGGCCCAATCGCACAGCATTGTTCCTGGACAAAGAAGTGGAAGAAGCAGTACGCAAGTACAATGTAGGAAGTCTTTGTCTGTTTCAGGGCGGGCCTATCAAACAGGCTCAGACCATCAATTATTACCAGTCTGTTGCAAAAACTCCGCTCCTCATCACCATCGATGGTGAAAATGGTGTTGGTATGCGCTTCGACAGTGTGATGGGACTTCCCCGTCAGATGATGCTCGGCGCAGCACATGATCCTGCACTGGCCTACCAGTACGGTCAGGTAGTGGCCGAACAATGCAAGCGCATAGGCATACAGGTGAATTATGCGCCTGTAGTAGACATCAATAACAATCCCGCCAATCCGGTGATCAACGACAGATCATTGGGAGAAGATAAATACAGGGTGGCCGAGTACGGCGTTCAGTACATGAAAGGTATGCAGGACAATGGTGTGATGGCCTGCGCCAAACACTTTCCCGGTCATGGTGATGTAGCAGTTGATTCTCACCACGATCTTCCTGTGATCAACAAAACCAGGGCAGAGCTGGATTCACTGGAGCTCTATCCATTCCGCGAGCTCATCAAAGCTGGTGTTGGCTCCGTGATGGTAGCCCATTTGCAGGTGAATTCCATCGACAATGGCGTCAATAGACCTACTTCCATTTCTTCCAAAGCCGTTACCAACCTGCTCAAAAAAGAGCTGGGCTTCACCGGCCTCACTTTCACCGATGCACTCGAAATGAAAGGTGTTGCAAAATTCTATCCCGATGGTGAAAACAGCCTCCAGAGCCTGATTGCAGGCAACGACATGCTTTGTCTTCCCGGCAATATCCCCGGCAGTATCGAAAAAGTGCTGAAAGCCATCCGCAAGAAAAAACTCAATTGGAAAGACATCGACGCACGCGTGAAGAAAGTACTGTATGCCAAATACCAGTACGGCCTCGCCAACCTGCAACCCATCGATATCAACAATATCACTGAAGACCTCAATAGCAAAGTGCCCATGATGCGCAGGATAATCGCTGAAAAAGCGATTACCCTTCTCCGCAATGATGAATATGGCATATTCCCGCTCACCAAAGGGAAACGCGTTGCCTATGTAGGTTTCGGTCTGGATAAAGACAATGCATTTGCAGCAGAAGTTCGCAAAAACTATGATGCGCAGGTTTTCTATTTCGATTACAATCTCGACAGCAGCCGAGTGGAGCCGATGCTTCAGTTGCTGAAGAATCGTTTCGATGTGGTAGTGCTCGGCCTGCACAATTACAACCGTTTCCCCGCCAACAATTTCGGCGTGAGCAATGCAGCCATGAACCTCATGAAGGGTCTGCAGCAACAACACAAGACCATTACCATGGCCTTCGGAAACCCTTACCTGATCAAGAATTTCTGTGATGCCAAAGTATTGCTGGCCTGTTACGAAGATGACGATATTACACAATCTGCCGGAGCAGACCTGCTGTATGGCAAGTTCTCCGCAAAAGGACAATTACCCGTCACCATCTGCGATGCCTTCAAATTTGGCGATGGCATCGTAGCACATAAAATATTGAAAGAGGCCGCGCCTGCTTCTCTCGGTTTCAACCAGGCCCGCATGACTGCTCAGATCGATAGCATCGTTACAGATGCCATCGCAAAAAATGCGATCCCCGGCGCAGTGGTACTGGTGGCAAAAGATGGAAAAGTGGTTTTCGATCGCGCATACGGTCATCTTACCTACGACAGCACCGAATCGATGTATCCCGAAACCATTTTCGATCTGGCCTCAATCACCAAGGTGATGGCCACTACCATTTCCGTAATGAAACTGGTAGACGAAGGCAAACTCGATATCAACAAAACCCTGGGCGATTATCTTCCCTGGGTGAAAGGTTCCGACAAAGAGAACCTGAAGCTCCGCGATGTGCTGTTGCACCAGGCCGGACTGAAATCCTTCATTCCTTTTTATCGTGGAACCCTCACCGGTACCGATGGCAGACCCAACTGGGCCTATTACTCCATGAAGCCCGATTCTCTGCACCAGGTACGCGTTGCCAATGGCCTCTACCTGCGCAATGATTATCCGGACACGATGTACAATATCATCGTAAAAAGTCAACTTGAACCCGGCAATCGCTATATCTACAGCGATAACGATTTCATCTTCCTCGGTAAAATAGTGGAAGCCATTTCCGGCATGCCGCTGGATCAATACGTGAAGAAAACCTTCTACGACAAACTGAACCTGGCCACTACCGGCTTCAAGCCCCGCGACCGTTTCCCGCTTAGCTATATTGCTCCCACCGAGAACGAAGCGCTGTTCCGTCGCCAGTTGATCCAGGGTGATGTACACGATCCGGGGGCTGCCATGTTCGGCGGCGTAGCTGGTCATGCCGGTCTTTTCAGCAATGCCTACGATCTCGCGGTGCTGGCACAAATGCTGCTCAATGGCGGAGTGATCGATGGCAAGAACTTCTTCAGCAAAGCCACGCTGGATGAGTTCACAGCTTACCAGAGCGATATCAGTCGTCGTGGTCTCGGATTCGACAAACCCGAGAAAGACAATGCAACGCGCAAGGAAGCCTATCCAACACTGAGCGCCTCACCGCTCACTTTCGGTCATACCGGTTTCACCGGCACCTGCATCTGGATGGATCCCAAGTACAACCTCACGTACATCTTCCTTTCCAATCGTGTGAACAGCACCGAGCCCAACAAATTCGGCAACCTGAGCGTACGCCCCAAAGTACACGAGGCCATTTACCAGGCTTTGCTCCATTGACAACAACAGTAAAGCACAGCCGAAAAGCCCAATCAAAAGAGAATCAAGAAAAGTGGAAAAAGGAAAAATAGAATTCAACAAATCATAAAATAAAAATGGTCACCCGCCCCGGCGACCATTTTTATTTAGCACAAGCACCCCTCGCCAGCCATTCATAACCCCTGACGCACCCTCACCCTCCTCTCCCCCACTCAGCGTGTTGAGCAAATGGGGGCATGAGTAACACAGGCCTTCGAAACAAAAGCTCCACAGCCCATCTCATTCCCCACAGCCCCATCCCCCGAACCCCAGGCCCAATCAAACCTAAAAAAGCGCCGGTTTGTTTCGTCAGCCAGTGTTACTCATGACCCCATTTGCGGAATCCCCCTCAATACATTAACAATTGTTATTTTTCCGCTTTGCGAAACACGCCCAACCCCCAACTTTAGTTAATTTTGCCGTTTACAAAACTTCCCCAATGAGCAGAAAAGAAGAAGTGCTGCAGGATGTTGTCATAAAATTTGCCGGAGATTCCGGTGATGGTATGCAATTAACTGGCAGTCAATTCACTAACAATACAGCCCTGCTGGGTATCGACCTGGCTACCTTCCCCGACTTCCCGGCCGAGATCCGCGCACCCCAGGGAACTCTCCCCGGCGTGAGCGGTTACCAGCTCCGTTTCTCCAGCGACCGCGTGTTCACTCCCGGTGATGAATGTGATGTACTTGTAGCAATGAATGCAGCGGCCCTCAAAGCCAATCTGAGGGGTCTCAAGAAAGGCGGCAAGATCATCGCCAATACTGATGGCTTCGATACCAAGAATCTCCGTCTCGCCAATTATCCCGATGGCGTGAATCCACTGGATGACGACAGTCTCTCCAACTATGAAGTGTATCGCATGGACGTTACCAAAATGACACGCGAAGCACTCAAGGATATTCAGATGGGAACCAAAGAGAAAGACCGTGCCAAGAACATGTTCGTGCTCGGCTTCCTGTACTGGATGTATAACCGCGATATGGAAAACACCATCCAGTTCCTCACAGAAAAATTCGGAAAGAAACAGGAGATCCTCGATAGCAACGTGAGAGCATTGCAGGCCGGATACAATTTCGGAGACACTACTGAAACTTTCACTACCAGGTTCAAAGTGGAAAAAGCGAAAATGGAATCCGGTACTTACCGCTCCATCATGGGCAACCAGGCGCTCGCACTTGGACTGATCGCCGCTTCACAAAAAAGCGGACTGCCCATCTTCCTCGGAACTTATCCCATCACGCCCGCTTCTGATATCCTTCATGAGCTCAGCAAGCACAAGGCTTTTGGTGTAAGAACCTTCCAGGCGGAAGACGAGATCGCAGGTATCACATCCGCCATCGGCGCTTCCTACGGCGGATTGCTGGGCATTACCACTACTTCAGGTCCGGGTATGGCACTCAAAGGTGAAGCGATGGGACTGGCAGTGATGCTGGAAATTCCTTTGCTGGTCATAAACATTCAACGTGGTGGCCCATCAACCGGCCTGCCCACCAAAACAGAACAGAGCGATCTGCTGCAGGCATACTACGGTCGTAACGGCGAATGCCCCATGCCCATTATCTCTGCCAGCACACCTTCTGATTGTTTCGACGCAGCCTACGAAGCCGTTCGCATCGCTGTGCAGCATATGACGCCCGTGATCCTGCTGAGTGATGGCTATATCGCCAATGGCGCTGAGCCCTGGCGTTTCCCGCAATCAGATGATCTCGCTTCCATCGAAGTGAAGTTTAAAACAGAACTGGGAGAAGATGAAGAAAAATACCTTCCCTATCTCCGTGATGAAAAACTGGTCCGTCCCTGGGCTATCCCCGGAACACCAGGACTGGAGCACCGCATCGGTGGCCTGGAAAAACAGAACATCACCGGTAACGTTAGCTACGATCCCGAGAACCACCAGTTGATGGTGAAGATCAGGCAGGAAAAAGTAGATAAGATCGCAGATTATATTCCCGAGCAAACGCTGGACAGTGGCCCCGAAAAAGGGAAGGTGCTGATCCTCGGTTGGGGATCAACGTATGGTGCTATCAAGAGCGCAGTAGCAGAGTTACAGGCAGAAGGACATGCAGTAAGCCATGCACACCTGCGTTACATGCGTCCTTTCCCGAGAAACCTCGGAGCCATGCTGAAGAACTTCGATCATATCCTGATCCCCGAGATCAACAATGGTCAGCTCATCAAGATCATTCGCGATCAATTCCTCGTGGATGCCAAAGGATACAATAAGATCATGGGAGTACCCATCACCAAAACAGAACTGGTGATGAAACTTCACGAAATACTGGGAGGAGCGAACTAAGGTTCGCTCTTTTCTTTATGCTGCATTTGGATTCTGCTCGGAGAAGAGGAACACAATGGCAAAAGCCAGGATGGCGATCACCAGTCCGAACATAAATATATTGTAAGCGATGCGCAGGTACTTGTATTTGCGGGCCAGTACAACGCCGAGACTATAAATGTCCTTGATCATACTGCTATCGAGATAATCACGATCGGCCATCATTTGTTTCATCGCCCAATCATAATCCTTGAGTTCCATATTGAAGAAATTGCCGAAGAACAGCAGGTTCACTTTTTTATTCTCGATATCTTCCTGCGTGAATGTGCCGCGGTTCACATTGGGCCTTGTGGCCAGGATAGCGAATACCACTGCGCTGAGACATACTGCCAGCAGGATAATTGTGGGCACGATGAATTCTGGATAGAATTGCAGTTTACCCAACAGCACAGACACCATGATAGAGATCACGATGGTATTCACCGAGATCATGATATTAGCTTTGCTGTCGGCCATCTGGCTCAGGTTCACGTGATTCTCGCTCATGATGCGGAACATCGTGGCAATGCTTCTCTCCGTTCTTGCTGCTTTATCTTTTTCAAATTTTTCCTTGTCCCTTTCAAGCTTCTCTCTTTCTCTCACCAGTTTATCGTTTCCATTATTTTTTTCAACCGGCAATACAACGTTATTCTCCGGCGGGAGCCTGGTGTTCACCACCATCTTTTCCATCGAATCATTTCCCTCTTTTCCGTTTTTCTCGGCCTTCCGGATCAGCTCCAGCAAATGCTGTTGTTTCACTGGTTCAAGCACTGTCTTGCCATATTCAGTGAAGTAACGATGTTGTTGTAAAAAGAAGATATTCTTCTGGCGCCATTCTTTCTTGCCTAGTTTGTTATCGAATAGCAGATTGAGTTCCTGGCGAAGCAGTTTGTTCTTTTCCGGGAAGATGGGCATGCCCAGGTGCGAGAGGTCTGCATCGCAAAGGATCTGTTCCAGTAAGTTGGTAGGGCTTTGTGGCCATTTGGTGGCCATGATGGCATTGCTCACTTTGTCGATGGTCTGCTGGTCTATACCCCTGCTTTGCAGGAAATCAGAAGCAATATCACGGCTGACCTCTTCATGCCTTTTGGGTTGACCCGCTGAATAGCCGGTATCATGGAACCAGGCGGCCAGCAGCAGTGCAGGTTTTTCCTCCTCCGGAAGGCCCAGGTGAGTGGCCATCAGGTCGGAGGCTTCCACCACTTCCCTTGTATGGTCTATATTATGATAAACGAATGCAGGATTCACTTTGGTAGTGAAGATGCCCGTTACGTATTGCCTGGCTTCCTGTAATAATTGCTGCGCGGCTGATGTCATACCTTGAATGATTTCGACAGTCTAAATTAAGCAATAAAAGATTGTATATTTAAATATCGATTCCCTGCCCCAACTTTGTATCCCAATAAGTGTTGTTGTTTTATGAACAGAATCTTTACCTGTATCCTTTTCATATTGCTGATTGCCGGCTTTTCCGGATGTACCGGACAGGGTAAATCCTTTGTGCCCTCCATTCCCGGCTATGACGCCTCAAAGAAAACCACCCTGGTGCTGGACAAAGACCTGCTGGAGATCTCAGGCATGTTCTGGCTTCCCAATAATACCATTGCAGCCATCAACGATGAAGAAGGTAAAGTGTTCCTGGTTGACCCTGAAGACGGTGACCTCCAGGTGAGGAAGTTCGGTAAGAAAAGGGATTATGAAGACATCGTGAAGTTAGACACATTCTATTTTGTGCTCGAAAGCAATGGCAATATCCACCGGGTACCCGTAAACGTAAAACACGTGGAAGATGAATTCGAGTTCCATCGCAAGAAGAAGATCGAATTCGAAAGTCTTTATATCGATCCCAATAATCAGCTCATCCTGCTATCCAAAGAACAACGCGAATCCAAGAAAGGAGTGCTGGCCTATAGCTTCAACCCTGTTACCCTTCAATTTTCCGATACGCCCGTGTACACCATCAGATGGAAGGATATCCGCAATGAGCTCAAGAACAACAATGCAGAATTCAAACCATCGGCAGCCGCTATCCATCCAATAAAGCGTACCCTCTTCATTGTGGCAAGTGTTGGCAAAGCCATGCTGGAAACGAGTCTGGATGGGGACGTGATTGCTGCTTATCAACTTAACCCCGATCAGTTCCCTCAACCCGAAGGCCTCACATTCGCTCCGAATGGGGATATGTATATTTCGAATGAAGGAGTGGATGGAAAAGGAACGATATTGAAATTCCCGTATAGCCACCCGAAGTAACGTCAACATAATGCTATGAATAGGATCTATACCTGGCTGGTTTTATTGCTGCTCATCTCCACTGCGTCCGTATCGGCGCAGGATACACTTGCGCATCGCATCATCCTGGTGGGTGATGCAGGCAAACAGATCAATGGGCGTCACCCCGAACTGGAACTGATGAAGTCCCTCTTCAAGCCCGACGCCCGTACTACTTTGCTCTTCCTCGGCGACAATGTTTACCAGCACGGTCTCCCGGATTCCACGGCTTCCAATTACCCGGAGAAGAAAAAGATACTAGACGATCAGATCAACTCGGTAAAAGGCACTGAAGCACAGGCCTGGTTCATGCCCGGTAACCACGACTGGAACAAGGGCAAACGAAATGGATTCGCCCAGATCCTGCACCAGGCGCGTTATGTAGAGTCCTTGCAGATCCCCAATATTCATTTTGCACCGCCCGAAGGCTGCCCTGGCCCCGTGGAAGTAAAACTGACGGATGAGATCACCATGCTGATCATCGACAGCCAGTGGTGGTTCCAGCAGGAGGGACGCCCCGGCGAAACCTCCGACTGTGAATGCAAGACCAATGATGAGCTCACACTCGCCATCAAAGACGCACTCTATCGCAACCGCAATAAACTCGTGATCTTCGCTGCCCACCACCCTTTCAGAACACATGGCGAGCACGGCGGCTACTTCACCATCAAACAACATATCTTCCCGCTCACCGAGGTGAACGAGAACCTGTATATCCCTTTGCCTGTTATCGGTTCCATATACCCGTTATCCCGATCATGGTTCGGCAATATCCAGGATATGCCGCATCCCGTGTACAAGAAATATATTCAGTCGCTGGATACATTGCTCAACAAACACCCTTATTCCATCAGGGTTTCAGGGCATGAGCACACGCTGCAGTACATGACGGAAAATGGCCAGCAACATATTGTCAGCGGCGCCGGCTCCAAGCAAAGCCAGGTGAAATACGGAAAAGATACACGCTACGCCAATGAAGGTACCGGCTTCGGCGTACTGGATATTTCCACCAATGGAAGCATCACGCTCACTTTCTATTCTTCCCTGTCGAAAGAAGCCAATCATGTGTTGTATCAAACTTCATTGCCTGCTTTCAAATCTCCTGGTCTTGAAGAAAAAGCGATTGCCATTCCCAATCTGCCGGATTCATTCACAACTATAACAGCGCCTTATTATAAAGCCAATAGCTTCAAAAGATGGTTACTGGGTGATAATTACCGGAAAGAATGGACTACGCCAATTACGGTTCCCGTGTTCGATATGGGCAAGATCCGTGGTGGCCTCAAACCCACCAAACGCGGTGGTGGTATGCAGTCCCGCTCTCTCAGGCTGGAAGATGCTGAAGGACGTGAGTTCGTGTTGCGCAGCGTGGAGAAGTATCCCGACAAAACCCTGCCGGAAGAATTCAGACAAACATTCGTGAAAGATGCAGTGGTAGACGGCATTTCTGCCTCCTATCCATTTGCGGCATTGTCTATTCCGCCACTGGCCACAGCAGCAAAAGTGCCACATGCCAATCCCAAACTGGTATGGTTACCCGATGATCCACGCCTGCTTCAATTCAGGCAGGACTTTGGCAATGGCCTTTATCTTTTTGAAGAAAGAGAACCTCTCGATCTTCCAAAAACCTGGAGCACAGAAAAAGTGATCGAGAAGTTGCAGGAAGATAATGATAATAAGACCGATCAGAAAGCCGTCTTACGGGCACGCCTACTCGATCTGTTCATCATGGACTTTGACCGTCACGAAGACCAGTGGCGCTGGGGCGCTCCGGAAACAGAGAAAGGAAAAGGCAAGACCTATTTCCCGATCCCCCGTGACCGCGACCAGGCCTTCTTCACCAATGATGGCATTATTCCACGCCTTATCAGTCAGCCCTGGCTCATTCCGAAATTCCAGGGCTTCCGCGCAAAAGCAAGGAATATCAATACCTTCAACTTCAACGGAAGGTATTTCGATCGTTCCTTCCTCAACGATCTCAGTGAATCCGACTGGGCCGAAGGTGTAGACTCCTTCCTGCCGCTCATGACGGATTCCGCCATCCGCCTGGCTTTGCAGCAGCAACCTCATGAAATACAGAATGAGGCCGTTCCGCATATTATCAAAACCCTGCAGGAAAGGAGAGGTTTCCTGAAAGAAGAGGCATTGAAATATTATCGTTTCCTCTCCAAAGAAGTGGACGTAGCCGGTTCAGACAAACGTGAACTGTTCGAGATCACGCGCAATGAAGACGGCTCCGTGAAAGTGGTGGTGCGCAAGATCAATAAGGAAGGAGAAGAAACGAAAAAACTGTATAGTCGCACTTTCCGTTATGGCGTAACCAAAGAGATCCGTCTGTACGGAATGGGAGGTGAAGATAAATTCGTACTCAATGGGGATGGCCGCAAAAGCATTCTTGTACGTATCATCGGCGGAGCAGGAAAAGATACCATCGATAATTCGGCTACACATAGCAGTGGCGGTAAGACCCGTGTGTATGATCTCAGGTCCGAAGGCAATGTGATCACCGGCGAAGGCAAACAACTGAGGAAATTCTCTTCCGATCCCACCGTCAATGAGTATGACCGGAAAGCCTTCAAATACAATATCTGGGCGCCATTGGTCACAGCTGCCTTCAACCCGGATGATGGCGTTTTCCTTGGCGCAGGATTCAAGTACACCGGCAATAAATTTCGCCGCAGTCCTTCTGTGATCCATAAATTAGTGGTAAGTCATGCCCTCGCCACAGAAGCCTTCACCATCCGTTACAGCAGTGATTTCCGGAAAGTGATCGGCAAGACTGACCTCTTCGTATATGCGAATCTGAATGCCCCGGATTATGTGACCAACTTCTTTGGCCTGGGCAACGAAACCAATTACAACAAAGATGCACCCGGCAAGATCGATTACTATCGTGCCCGTTACAACAAGGGCGATATGGCGGTATTGCTGAAGCGCGAGCTCAGCAGCTGGCTCACCGTTGCCATCGGTCCATCTTTCCAGTATTTCCGTCCGGATGAAGACGAGAACCAGGGCAGGTTCCTTTCCAATTTCGCAGAGAACGGACTTGATCCGAAAACCCTGTTCACCGATAAATCCTACCTGGGTGGCCAGTTCAACATGAACATCGATACCCGCGACAATGAAGTGATGCCTTCACGTGGTACTTTCTGGCAATCATCTCTCAAAGTATTGCGCGGTCTCAACGATAATTCTGACTATCTCACACAGCTGAACTCGGATATGGCTTTGTATTTTCCATTGAGCAGTACAGCGGGCACAGTGATTGCAACCCGTTTCGGTGGAGGGGTCAATTTCGGTAAATATGAATTTTTCCAGGCTCAATATCTGGGCAACACAGAGAACCTGCGCGGCTTCAGAAAATTCCGTTTTGCCGGAAAATCGATGCTGTACAACAATACTGAATTGCGCATCAAGGTCACAGATTTCAGGACCTATCTGCTGCCCGGCGCTATCGGCATTGTTGCCTTCAACGATATCGGCCGCGTTTGGGTTGACAATGATAAGTCCAATGTCTGGCATCATGGTTATGGCGGAGGCATCTGGCTTGGTATTGTAAAAAGAATTGTGTTGACGGCCAGCCTCACTACGTCCAAAGAAAGTACCCTGCCCCTTTTAACGTTTGGTTATCAGTTCTGATTTTGACCTTAACATTTTCCTGCCGTCTAATAATGGCATCACAATTAAAATGTTAACCATGAGAATATTACAGAACCCGTTGAAAGCCTCTTTGTTAATGTTGCTCTTCGCAACTGCTTTTACAACAGTGGCCAGTGCACAAACAAAGCAGGAAAAAGAAGCAGCAAAAGCTGCTGAGGTACAGACTCTGGTTGATGGTCAACGTTATGTTTTCATCGCGCAAACAGTATTACCACAATCAGGCAGAACCAGACAGGTAACACCCGATTTCGATTTTACAGTAACGAAAGATACCATCACTTCTTACCTGCCTTATTTCGGAAGGGCCTTCCAGGCAACCAGGGCCACAGAAGGTGGCATCAAATTTGAATCTAAAGATTTTGAATACACGAAAACCGATGGCAAGAAAGGCGGATGGGATATCCTGATCAAGCCAAAGGACGTGAACGATATTCAATCTGTTCGACTGAGCATCACTGAAAGTGGTTATGCTTATCTGCAGGTGCAGAGCAATAACCGTCAGCCGATCTCCTACAACGGATATGTCACTGAAATAAAAACAAGAAAGAAAAAATAGAACGCATTTTTCCGAAAAAAGCAAAGGGCTATCCAATTGATTTGGGTAGCCCTTGTTTATTGAAATGGGGAATGATTATTTGTTTACGCCTGCCAGTTTTCTTCCTTCCTTTTCCTGATCACTGTCTTCTGATTCTACTTCCAGGTTCACACCAACTCTCAGCGCTTTCAATCCACTCACTCCCTGCAATTCTTCCAGTTCCAGTCTTTCCACCTCACCGCGGAGCAGTCCCTGGTTTTGAAGGTATTCGATATACTCCAGGTATTCGAATGCTTCCTGTTGCTGTGAATAAACGATGGCGATATATCCAGGCTTGGTCAGCCTTTCATTGGAATCTTTCAGGTGCACTTTATCGATCCTTTTCTTGATGATCTCGTAACGGATATTGTAAGCGCCGTCCACATCAAATTTGCGTTCTGCAGTACGGAAGCTGATAGAGATCGGATGGCTATGCGCCAGGATCAGCTGACTGGTCTGCAATGGCATGGCCAGTTGTTTCTCCAGCGAGTGCGTGAGCCTGGCTGCTTTGGCCAGTGTGCTCAGTTGCCAGATCTTGAGGTTGCGCAGGTAGAAGAAATCGAATTTCTTTTCCGGCGTGATAGATTGACCGATATAGATATTGAAGTCTACACCATCTGTTACGAACCTTTCAAAATAATGCGGGAAGATCTGTTGCGCCATTTTCTGTTCGTGATCGATGAAACGGGCAACTTCATTGTTTATTTGTGTAATGCTGTCTTCATATTTCTTTCTGTGATGGTACACCATTTCAACAGGTGAGTCCACCGCTTCAAAGTATTTGTTGATCGGTTTATTCAATGATGGCATGATGGTTTGCAGGTGTTTGAACAACTGCACCACTTCCACTTTCAGGAATTGCAGGATACTCAGCTCATCATCCGCGAACAGGATGTTAGACACGGAGTGAATGTATTTCCTGATCTTGAAATTGGTTTCATCCAGCAGGGGGAAAGGATGATCTTTCTTTGCTGCCAGTACGATATCATTCGCCTGGTTCAATTGTTCCAGGAGATCGAGCTGTATAGAGTGATTCCTTTCAACGGAGGAATTGCGGATATCGATGGCGCCATAAAGCGGATAAACATTTTCAAACACGATCGGTTCGATCTTCACTTCGCCATCTCCCTTATCCATTCCCGTTAGATAGTTGAGAGCAGCTTCAGTAAAGCGCCATTCAACAGCATCCTGCACGGCAGTGAACTGGTCCTTGATCACGCGGTCTACCTGGTGGTCCAGATTCTCCTGTGCCTTCTCCATCGCGATCTTGAAGAGCGGGATGGCAGGTTCTATTCTGAGTACATGTTCAGGCTGGAATTTTCCTTTTTCTTCCGTAACGATGATCAGCACGCCCATTACTTCCCTGCTATCGCTGAAGAGCGGGCAAATGATGGCGCTTCTCCATCCATACTCTGCCATGAAAGTAAGGAAGGGATAACGCATCACAGCCTCTTCAGTGATCTCGTTCACCAATAGTGGCTTCGGATTCTTCTCAAATGCGTTGGTCACGGCCTGGTAGAGATATTGCAATTTCTCAGGTGAAGGTTTGCGCTTCACCATCTGGTCCGTCATAGTGGTATAGAACTCGGAGAGCACCATATGGTTATTCACCTGGAAGAAAGGCTTCACGGCAGTTTTCACGCCGGGAACGCCCAGCAGGTTCTGCACCTGGTTCTGCAATTCGCCGAACAGATGTGTATCGGCAAAATTGTTCAGGTGAAGGAGTTTGTCGCGGATGATGTTCAGTACTTCTCTTTCTGTCACTTCCCAGATGCGGATGATCACCATGCCTTCGAACTCGAATTTATCGAGCGGCAGAGCGGTGCGCAGTCCGGGCACGTGATCGATACCGCCACCTGCTTTCACGCAGCCGAGCTGTACTTCATCGGGCAGCGGCGGTAATTCACCTCTAACACGAACATCGAGGAACCTGGTATCGATCTCCAGTTCCATGTAGCGGTCCAATCCGGTTTCCGGGCATTTGTAGGGCTCTACCATGCGCACGGTATCGGTCTTATCGATATCGTAAAGTCTGCTGAGGATGAATTGATACATGCAATCTTCCTTGCCTGACTGGGGCGATCCGCCGCCGCAGGCATCTGCTTCAGGAAGTGTGATATCATGACTATGCGGGTCCACGATAAAGAGCTCGCGGAACTTTGTTGATTCATAGAACATCTTCATCTGGAAGGGGAAGCCCGCTCCGAAAAGATCTTCTTTATCATTGAGGGTCACAGGAAAAACTGTGGCCATCATTTGTTCTATGAGTGTTTTGTGTTTGTCCAGAACAGACAGATCATCGATCCTGCCCAATAGTTCAGGGTATTGCCGAACTTTGTTCAGCAGATCCTGGTACAACTGGCGGGTTCCTTCCCTGCCCTCCCGGATCATCTTCTCCCACTCCCGGATAAGGGGGGCGAAACTCAGATATGAGTGCGGCGCCTGGGTAAAATTTGATTCCATTGATTGTCTGATTAATTACTGTTAATTACGCTAAAAAACTAAGTCCTCTCTAAGGGTAGACGGCTGGCTCGGTTGGATATTGTAAAATTACAATAATAACAGTGCGTCCACCAAAAAGTTGGCGGACTAAACCCCGGGTTTAACCGGTTTTTCTCCGGTTTTGACCGGTAGTACTGCCAGCGTTTCCAAAAACCCGTGAAAACCACGTCAAACGGGCCTTATACGCTACACGCAGAATACCGGTAACGGACCGGCAGTAACCAAAATGTTAGTGGTTGAACTTTAGAGAGAAATGTTTACTCAGTTCTTTGCCGCTTTCTTCACGGGGGCTTTCTTCTTTGGCGCCGATGCCTTTACTTCCTTTGCAGGCGCTGCAGATTGCCTGCGTTTTTCATTCAGCGCTTTGATCTCTTCTTTCATAACCACGTTCTGATAATACTTGCAGGCCGGTTTCAATCCGCATTCGGAGCATTTGGGATTTCGGGCCACGCAGATATAACGTCCATGAAGAATGAGCCAGTGATGCGCGATATGCACCAGATCCTCCGGAATGAATTGCAGTAATTGTTTTTCCGTTGCCAGTGGAGTGGTGGCTTTAACGGTGAGGCCTATGCGCGCAGATACGCGGAATACATGTGTGTCCACGGCCATGTTCGGTTGTTTGTCGATCACAGACGTAATCACATTGGCCGTCTTTCGGCCAACGCCGGGAAGCTGTACCAGCTCTTCAACAGTATGCGGGATCTCACCACCGAACTCCTTCTCTACCATTTGGGCCATCCCAATGAGGTGTTTGGTCTTATTGTTCGGATAGGAGATGCTCCTGATGAACGGGAACAGCTTATCAAACGTGGCTTTGGCCAGATGTTTCGTATCCGGGTAATGCTCAAATATTGCCGGCGTGGTCATGTTCACGCGCTTGTCTGTGCATTGAGCAGACAGGATCACCGCTACCAGTAACTGGTAGGGATTATCGTACAGCAATTCAGTTTCCGCATTGGGTGCGTGCTCCTGAAAATAATGGATTACAAAGTCGAAACGTTCTTTTCTAGTCATCGGTAGCTGGTGATGACTGCGAATTTACGGGAGAAGGGTTATTCACCGAACAACCTGACTATCAAATCAGGCATTCAGCCGGGGGATTGGATTAGTGTTGCACTGATTCAGTGGCCGTTTGGCGGGCATAGTTGAGTACATTCAGTACTGCCTCATGCCTGGGTGATTCTACCAGGGCATTGAGCGTTTTCCTGGATGCTTTCAGCACTTCCAGCTTTTCACGAAGGGTCCAGTCTTCCTGTAAAGCGGCCTCTATCGCTGCGGTTTTCTCGGGGGAAGTTTCATTATACAAATACTGTACGAGTTCCTCTGGTGTAAAGAGAACTGTCATAGGCAATCCTTTTTGTCCTTGAATAAATAGTTCCGAAGAGTCAATTCGGATGTCCGTCCGTGATTAATAAACGTGGGTTGGTTCCTCTTTATTGTACAAAGGTATTGGAAATATAATATGCAGGAACAGGGGGCTGGCAAGGTAAACCATAACCACCACCGGTCAAATAGTAAAACTACCATCGTGGACAATCCCGGGAAAACTTTTAGCGGGAAAGGTTGATAATCAGCTATTCACAACAGTATGGAGCTGGAAAATTATTCGGGAAGAATGAACAGGTCCTCATTTTCTTTCTTCATCCAGTATTTTTCACGGGCAAACTTCTCCAGGGTGGATTTGTCTGATTTGAGTTGTTCAAGCTCCGATTTGGTTAATTTGATCTGGTCCAGGTAATAATCCCGGCTCTCCTCCAGCTTGTGGAGCTCGGATTTATGTTTGAAGTAAGTGGTGAAGATATCCTGGTCGTCAAAGAAGAGGATCCATACAACAAATACAAGGGTGGTGAGGATGTATTTGTTCTTTAACCAGGCTGGGATGCGGGAGATGAGCTTCATGTTATATAAAATGGAGGATCAGAAAACGATAGCGAAAATCAGGCCGCTATCACTTTCTGATCCATCCGGAAAACTATTTGGAATTGAATTCAGTCAAAAAGCTTACTTACCAAATTTAATCCTTCCTTTCGGATAAATGGCGGTCTCAGCCAACATTTCTTCAATGCGGAGCAGTTGGTTGTACTTGGCCATACGGTCTGTACGGCTGGCAGAACCAGTTTTGATCTGTCCGCAGTTCAGGGCAACTGCCAGGTCAGCGATAGTAGTGTCTTCAGTTTCACCGCTGCGGTGGCTCATAATGGTATTGAAGCCATTGGTCTGCGCCAGCTGCACAGCGTTGATGGTTTCAGTTACAGTTCCGATCTGATTCACTTTGATCAGGATGCTGTTGGCGATATTCTTATCGATACCCTGTTTCAGACGTTTTACGTTGGTAACAAAAAGATCGTCACCTACCAGCTGGCATTTGCTGCCGATGGCTTGTGTGAGGTTTTTCCAACCTTCCCAGTCATCTTCGGCCATACCGTCTTCGATAGATACGATAGGATATTGTTTCACCCAGTTGGCCCAATAGTTCACCATATCATCGGAGGTGATCACTTTATTGGTGCTCTTGTAGAATTTGTAGCCGTTTGTTTTTTCGTCCCACATTTCTGTGCTGGCGGCATCCATCGCGATAGCAATTTCAGATCCGGGTTTGTAACCAGCAGCAGTGATGGCTTCGAGAACAGTTTCAATAGCTTCTTCATTGCTCTGGATATCCGGAGCAAAGCCACCTTCATCACCTACATTGGTGCTGTATCCTTTCTTTTTCAGAACGGACTTAAGGTGATGGAAAATTTCAACGCCCCAGCGCAGGCCCTGGCTGAAGGTTTCAGCGCCTACAGGGATCACCATGAATTCCTGGAAGTCGATCTTATTGTCTGCGTGTGCACCACCATTCAGGATGTTCATCATCGGAATGGGCAGTACAGTTGCATTCACGCCACCGAGGTAACGGAAGAGCGGAAGACCGGTTTCTTCTGCAGCCGCTTTTGCTACAGCCATTGAAACAGCCAGTGTGGCGTTAGCGCCAAGCTTGGCTTTATTTTCAGTACCATCGATGTTGATGAGTTGCTCGTCTATATATGCTTGTTCGGTAACGTCGATGCCGATCAGTTGTTCAGCAATGATCTCGTTCACATTCTTTACTGCCTGCAAAACGCCTTTGCCCATGTACACGCCTTTGTCACCATCACGCAGCTCAACAGCTTCGTGTTTTCCGGTTGATGCGCCACTTGGAACTGCAGCTCTTCCTGAGAATCCTTCTTCAGTGGTCACATCTACTTCCACAGTAGGATTACCACGGCTATCTAAGATCTGTCTTGCATGAATGTCAGCAATGTAACTCATGATTCAATTTTATTGTTTTGTTGATGATGATGTGAGGCTCCGGAAAACTTCTTCCAGACTTTGTTCACCGGATTGCAAAGAAACGATATTCAGATTGTGTTGCAAAGCGAGTTCCATCAATTGTTTATTAGCTTCCTGCACATCTTTGCAAACTAACTCCCATTCGTTAGGGGTGATGCGGTTCACTTTGTCTACTGCGCTCAAACGCTCCATCCATGCGGCTTCCAGCGGTTCCTTGAAAATCACTTTCAGCGTGGCTGTATGATTTGAACGGCTGCGAAGCGCTGTGAGGCTATCATCTGCCACCAGCTGGCCTTTGTTGATGATCACTACGCGATCGCAGATGGCCTCCACTTCCTGGAGGATATGGGAAGAAAAAATAACAGTCTTGTTTACACCCAATGTTCTGATCAGTTCCCTGATCTCGAGGATCTGGTTGGGATCGAGGCCGGTGGTAGGCTCATCCAGCACCAGCACTTCGGGATCATGTATGAGTGCAGCAGCAAGGCCAACACGCTGTTTATATCCTTTCGACAATTGCCCGATCTTTTTTTTGCTTTCGGGTGTGAGGCCAACGGTTTCAATTACTTTCTCGATGGTTTGTTTTTTGTATTGCACATGGTGTACATCGGCAACAAAATCGAGATACTCGCGCACATACATATCGAAGTAAAGGGGATTGGCTTCGGGAAGGTACCCGATCTTTGCTTTGGCTTCCAGCGGCCTTTCCTTCACATCGATGCCGCAAACAACGGCCTGGCCTGCATCTGCAGCCAGGTAACCAGTGATGATCTTCATGGTGGTGCTCTTTCCGGCGCCATTGGGACCGAGAAAACCAACGATCTCTCCCCTTCCGATGGCAAAAGACACATCGTTCACCGCTTTCTGTTCACCATAGTTCTTTGTGAGCCCTTTCACTTCAATGCTCATATCAACGTAGGATTTGTGGGATGATTAGAACTCGTATTTATAAAGATCATCTATAACGCTCCCGGCCTTCATTTCGTACGCAACATTGATAAGACCATCTTTGAGTCCGTATACCCAGCCGTGGAGATCAGGTCGTTGCTCCTGTTGCCAGGCTCTTTGAATGATGGAGGTTTTAGCTAGATTGGTGAGTTGTTCTTTGACGTTGAGTTCCACCAGGCGGTCGAACTTCATTTCTTCTTCCGTCAACGCATCCAGTTCTTCGCGGTGAAGACGGTATACGTCCTTGATATTGCGGAGCCACATGTTCAGCACCAGTTTGTAATCTGTATTGGTCATGGCAGCCTTTACGCCACCACATCCATAATGGCCACAGACGATCACATGTTTTACTTTGAGATGGTTCACAGCATAATCCAGAACAGCCAGCAGGTTCACGTCTGTATGTACAACCAGGTTGGCCACATTGCGGTGAACGAAGATCTCTCCGGGTTGTGTATTGGTGATCTCATTGGCGGGAACACGACTGTCGCTGCAGCCGATCCAGAGGAATTCGGGTGTCTGCAGTTTCGCCAGGCGGTGGAAATACTCAGGGTCTCCGCTCACTTTACTGTTTGCCCATACTTTGTTTTCTGCCAATAGCCTTTTGTAGGATTCACTCCACATACCAGTTGGATTTGATTCCCACAAATATAGCGGTATACGGGTAAAATCCGGCCAACAGTTCTGCTGCCCGGCTTACCCGCACACCGCTAATTAAACGGATGTATTGGTCAAAAATCGATTAAACGATCTGGTAGTTCAGCTTCTTCACCGGAGGTGCGAGGCTGAAGATTTGTTTGATATGACCATCTTTCAGACCATATACCCAACCATGGATATGGGGCCTTTCTTCGCGCGCCCAGATCTTCTGGATAGTATCTGTCTTGGCCAGGTTGAGCACTTGTTTGCGTACGTTGTGCTCTACCATCAGGTTCACACGGTCAGCTTCATTCTCGAGCGCATCGATCTCTTTGCGGTGCTCTTCATAGAGCTCCTTGATACCGATGATCCACTTGTCGATGATACCAAAGCTCTGGTCTGTCATGGCAGCTTTCACACCACCGCAGTTATAGTGACCACAAACGATCACATGTTTCACTTTCAGATGCACCACTGCATATTCCAGAACACTGAGGCAGTTCACATCATCTTCCACCACCAGGTTGGCGATATTGCGGTGAACGAAGATCTCACCGGGAACTGTATTGGTGATCTCATTGGCAGGCACGCGGCTGTCGCTGCAACCAATCCAGAGGAACTCTGGCTTTTGTACATTTTCCAGTCTTTTGAAGAAGGTAGGATCTTCATTTACTTTTTCTTGTGCCCATGCTTTATTCTCGAGGAGTAATTTTTCAATTGCTTGCATAACATTAGTTTTTAGATGCCAGAATTTCCTGGTGAGCACCGTTTCCGTTCACCGAGAAGCCCTGGTCTTTGTAAACACTTTTTTTCAGTTCAACAGTAATGTCTTTCAATGGCGCTGCTTTCATGAAGTCTTCGATCACTTCCACTACATCTTTGTCGATGAAGTCTGCGCGCTGCGCATCGATCATCACGTAAGAATTCTCCGGAACTTTTTCCAGTTTGTTCTTGATGATGGGTTTGTTGAGATAGCTCACATCTTTCCGCAGGCGGAACAGGTATTTGTTGCTGTCGTGCACTACAAATACAGCGGATTTGAAATTGCTTCTCAGTACGAAGAACATTGCTACCACACATCCGATGAAGATGCCCATCAGGAGGTTGGTGAACAGGATCGCTACTACGGTGATCGCGAAAGGCAGGAACTGTGTCCATCCCTTTTTGTAGAACTCCGCAAAAAGAGCGGGCTTACAGAGCTTATACCCTGTATAGATCAGCACTGCTGCCAGTGATGCGAAAGGGATCATGTTCAGCAGGAAGGGGATCAGCGCCACGCAGAGCAGCAACAGGAGACCATGCAATACTGCAGACATCTTTGTTCTCGCTCCTGCGTTGACGTTAGCAGAAGTACGAACGATCACAGATGTAATGGGCAGACCACCGATCAGACCGGCGAGCATATTACCTGTACCCTGCGCCATCAGCTCCCTGTTCTTGGGAGTAACACGTTTGTATGGGTCCATCTCATCCGCCGCTTCGATGTTCAAAAGGGTTTCAAGGCTCGCTACTATCGCCAATGTAATGGCAGTAGTCCACACAGTGATATTACCCAGGTGACTGAAGTCGGGGAATGAAAAGAAGGTGAAGAACTCCGCAGCAGATGCTGCCATCGGGATGTTCACCAGGTGTGAAGCGCCCAGCGCAAGTGTAGGATTGGTGGCTTTCAGCCATTCATTAACACCTACACCCAGCAATACAACGATCAGCGCCGAAGGGATCAGCTTGAACGCTTTAGCTTTTTTAACCAGAACCTTATCCCAGAATACCTGCAACGCGATAGACACTGCACCTAATGCAAATGCCACCGGCAACATATATCTTACAGAATAGTAGAGTTCAGTAAATGTATTCTTACCATCCTGTTGTTTGAAGTCTTCATCACCTACAAAATCCGCATCATATCCCATCAGGTGAGGGATCTGTTTCAGGATGAGGGTAAGGCCGATGGCCGCCAGCATCCCTTTGATCACACCGGCAGGGATATAATCGCCCAGCACACCCAGTTTCAAATAACCCAATACGATCTGGATAACACCAGACAACATCACTGCCAGCAGGAAGGCTTCAAATACCGGCAGCTTGCCGATAGCTCCTGACACAATAGTGATCAGACCTGCAGCAGGACCACTCACACTCAGTGGTGATTTGCTGAGCAAACCAATCACAACACCACCCACGATACCGGCAATCAGACCTGAGAACGATGGAGCTCCAGAGCCCAGCGCAATCCCAAGACAGAGCGGCAACGCCACTAAGAAAACCACAACCGAAGCAGGGAAGTCAGAGCCGAGTGAGCTCAGCAACCCCTTTTCTTTTTTGACCATAAAAATTATTTAATACATCCGTTTATAAGGGATCGTTTATCGAATAAGACCATCATCTCCCAATGGCTATCCGTCCGTTCTTCGGATAACAATTGTGACAATTTCAGGGCATGTGTATGCACACTTGAATTGTACAGAGATGGCAGTAACGCCATGCTATGCGTCCTAACAATTATTGGAATGGATAACAATCAGCTATGCCAATGGCATAACTGCACAAAGAAGATTTACGCTTCGGGAGGGGGAGAAATGATTTCGAAATGAACAAGTTTCAACTGTTCCGCTTCGTGGATCTTGTGACGGAACAATGCGTTGATCCAGTATGGGTCCACAGAGCCTTCGCCCTCATGGATATATTCTTCCTGAATGGTAATGGGACCGCCGGGAGATTTCTCATCAGGGCCGGCAGGATTCGGATTGCCCTGATTATCTTCATCAGCATGAAGGCATGAATATTCAACCGGCACCCTGGCATCGCCGTTGTAGATAAAGAAGTTGATGCTGGTGAGCAGCAATAATAAACACATCAAACCTACGGAGAGGATGGCCCTCACCGCCGGATTTGTTCTGATGTATTGTAATGTACTTCTTTTCATTTGTATTAACCGGAGAACAAAAATAATGCATCGCTGCCTGTAAAACCAAACTCTAATCGATTATTTAACAGAAAAGTGACCGTATTCAATTGACTATTAAATGCCAATTAATTCTCTGTTGATTAACAGCTTGCAAACATTTTTTGTTCGGGTGACCTGTTAGATTTCATCAGATTTTTCAGGAAGACGACTGTATTCCCCTTTCAGGGCATAATATCCGAATATCATCAGACCAATGCATATTGGGATGAATACGATGATGAATACAGCCCATTGAATCTTGGTGTCTATCACGGGTTTAGCTGCAATTTCATAGGCAGCTGTTTTGATCAGGTACCAGATGGCCACAGGCCCCAGCAGGAACCAAACCACGCCCAATATTTTCTTCAGTGCGTTCATACACTTGTATTTAGTCGTTTACATTAGGATCGATCTTATTGCTCACATATACAGCGCCTATTACAAAGCAGAGTCCACCAATTATGATCGGGTACCAGAGCCCGCTCAGGTGATCATTCACATAGATAGTGGTAAGCAGCGTTGCAATGAACGGTGTGAGACCACCGAATACACCATTACCGATATGATAGGGCAGGCTCATACTGGTATACCTGATCTTGGTGGGGAAAAGCTCCACCAGGAAAGCAGCAATGGGACCATACACCATCGTTACATAAGCCACCAGAACAAATAACCACCAAACTGCCGTCCAGTAACCACCGCTGCCCAGCTTCTTATCTTTATACACTACTGTTGCTTCAGCTCCGGTATCTTTTTCCATAACGGTTTTCACTTCCTTGAAGATGGCTCCGTCAGTATAATGTACCTCACTGGTAAGAACAACCGAATTACCCACTCTTTCCTGAGATAATAATTTCCTTTGCTCCACGATCTCCGTTTTGGTAGCGGGGTCGCTGATCACCTGGAATTGTTTGAAGATGTAATGATAGGAAGAGATGGCCAGCAGCATACCTATCAGCATGATCCATTTCCTTCCGATCTTGTCGCTCCATCCACCGAACACAATGAATAGCGGAGTAGCCGCAAGGATAGCCCAGATAAGGATCGTACGGCTCTGATCGAAATCTATCTTACAAACATTTTCAATGAATGATTGTGCATAGAACTGCCCGGTGTACCAGACAACGCCCTGCCCCATCGTTGCGCCGAACAAAGCCAGCAGCACCATTTTCAGGTTGGCCCGGTTACCGAAACTTTCTTTGAGCGGATTGGAAGAAGTCTTCCCTTCCGATTTCAGTTTTGCAAAGAGCGGAGACTCCTGCATCTTCAAACGTATATATATAGATACGCCCACCAGCACGATAGACACCCAGAAAGGAATGCGCCATCCCCAGCTGTTGAATTTCTGAATGGAGGTTTGAAGATCACTGTCGAGAGAATGCCGCGTCAGCAGTATCACACCCAACGAGAGAAACAATCCCAGCGTTGCAGTGGTTTGGATCCAGCTGGTATAGAAGCCCCGCCGGTTGGCAGGCGAATGCTCTGCTACATAAGTGGCGGCGCCACCGTATTCTCCACCGAGTGCAAGACCCTGCACCAATCTTAATAATAATACCAACAAAGGTGCGGCAAAGCCGATGGTCTCATAGCCAGGCACCAATCCGATAGCGAAAGTGGAGCCTCCCATAAGAACGAGCGTTAGTAAGAAAGTATATTTTCTGCCGATGAGATCACCGAGGCGTCCGAATACCAACGCACCAAATGGTCTTACAATGAAACCGGCGGCGAATGTGGCCAGTGTTGAGAGCAAAGCAGCAGTAGGGTTACCTTTGGGGAAGAACTGATCAGCGATCACGGTAGCTAAACTTCCGAAAATATAGAAGTCGTACCACTCGATCAGCGTACCTACAGATGAGGCAGCAATCACTTTCCAGATCCCCCTGTTAGTTACAGGAGTATTCATGCAAGAAAGATAATGTAAAAACACAAATGTTGAACACACGACATTGATCCTTAAAAGATTTTAGAAATTTTCAAATGAACTTGAATTCATTTTGAATTAATTTTAGCCCTCATTACTTCAAAAAACGAGAGCCTATGTCATTCCCCTACCAGCTGAAAACGACAGCTGATTACAAAGCAGCATATGAAAAAAGCGTACAGGATCCGGAGGGGTTCTGGAGTGAGATCGCTTCGCATTTTACATGGCGAAAAAAATGGGATACCGTACTGAACTGGGATTTTAAGAAACCTACCATCGAGTGGTTCAAAGGCGGTAAACTTAATATTACAGAGAATTGTATCGACAGGCACCTGGAAAAGCTGGGCAACAAACCTGCTATCATCTGGGAACCGAATGATCCGGGAGAACATCATCGTGTGATCACTTACCGCGACCTGCATCATAAAGTAGTGCAGTTTGCAAACGTACTCAGGAATAATGGAGTGAAGAAAGGAGATCGTGTTTGCATTTACATGGGTATGGTACCTGAACTGGCCATTGCTGTTCTTGCAGCTGCGCGCATCGGAGCCATTCACTCCGTGATCTTCGGCGGCTTCAGCGCACAAAGTATTGCCGACCGTCTGCAGGATGCAAAAGCAGAATTCATTGTAACCTGCGATGGCGCTTACCGCGGCAATAAAGAGATCCCACTCAAGAGTGTGATCGATGATGCACTGGTGCAATGTCCCTTCGTGAAAAGAGTGATCGTGCTCACCCGAACGCGCACTCCGATCTCCATGATCAAAGGAAGGGACCTGTGGTGGGAAGATGAGATCCGCCTCGTGGAAACACAGGGCAGCCCTGATTGTCCTGCCGAAGAAATGGATGCGGAAGACATGCTCTTCATCCTCTACACTTCCGGTTCCACCGGCAAGCCCAAAGGCGTTGTTCATACCGTGGGCGGCTATATGGTGTATACCAACTACTCTTTCGTGAACGTGTTCCAGTATCAGCCCGGCGACGTACATTTCTGTACAGCCGATATCGGCTGGATCACAGGACATAGCTATATCGTATACGGTCCGCTCAGTGCTGGCGCCACTTCATTGATGTTCGAAGGAGTACCCACCTGGCCTGACGCAGGCAGGTTCTGGGAGATCGTAGATAAATACAAAGTGAACATCCTCTATACAGCGCCCACTGCCATCAGAAGCCTGATGGGATTTGGACTGGAACCGCTGAAGAACCGCGACCTCAGCTCTCTTCGTGTACTCGGCACCGTTGGTGAGCCTATCAATGAAGAAGCATGGGCCTGGTACGATGAAAATATTGGAAAAAAGAAATGCCCTATCGTTGACACCTGGTGGCAGACGGAAACTGGAGGCATCCTGATCTCGAATATTGCAGGCGTTACACCAGCCAAACCAACCTTCGCCACATTACCGCTTCCCGGCGTTCAACCTATTCTTGTTGATGAGAACGGAAAAGAAGTAGAGGGTAATGGTGTCAGCGGCAATCTCTGTATCAAATTCCCCTGGCCTGGTATGTTGCGGACAACTTACGGAGATCATGAGCGTGCCCGTCAGAATTATTTCGCTACTTACGAAAACCTCTATTTCACCGGCGATGGTTGTCTCCGTGATGAAGACGGCAATTACCGCATCACCGGCCGTGTGGATGATGTGCTCAATGTGAGCGGTCACCGCATCGGTACAGCTGAAGTGGAGAACGCCATCAATATGCACACGGGTGTGGTGGAAAGCGCTGTTGTTGGTTATCCTCATGATATCAAAGGACAGGGCATCTACGCCTATGTGATCTTCCAGGGTCACCAGGGAGATGATGAACTGACAAGAAAAGATATAATGTCAACGGTTAGCCGAATTATCGGACCGATCGCCAAACCAGATAAGATCCAGTTTGTAAGCGGATTGCCGAAAACAAGAAGCGGCAAGATCATGAGACGCATCCTTCGCAAGATCGCAGAAGGTGAGACCAGCAATCTCGGAGACACTTCCACATTGCTCGATCCCGGTGTTGTGGATGAAATAAAAAATGGAAAATTGTAAAGAAGGATATTTATAGAAGATAGAATGGCTGCCTGCATTAGGTGGCCATTTTTCTTTCTTTCCGATTACAAATAATGAACAATCAAATAGTACTATTAATTGATTTTTATTAAGATCAACTCTGCCTCATCTTTCAGTCCGCCAATTTTATATTTGCTATCTCCCAGTTCCAAATTGTCGAATAATTTATAAAATTTCTTTTTTCCTGCACTGGTTTCTACAAGCAAGTTAGTATTCGTACGGTCTGTAAAGGGTAGCTCATTATGGTTATTGCAGAGATAAATTGTATACTTTTCTCCATTTAATTTCAAATCAGTTTGTCGATATCGGGTACATTCGATGACCAGGTCAAGTATTCTTTCTTTGGGATCGGATTCGAAATCTTCATTGTAGTATTCAAAAGGATTAAGCATTACAGGTGTTGCAATTTTTGTTACCGCGCCGGTCAATCTGTCGAAATATTGGATATCCAGGTTTACAGTGGGTAAAAAACCAGCAGACCTGAATGGCCTGGAAAAGTAAGATGTGTCAAATGTCCAGATCTTGTCGTCGTTAAAATCCTTGTTGTTATTGGCATCAGCAATGATGATTTTTTTGCCTGTGGTGTCGATGCCCGTAAAAAAAGCAACTTTATTCCCAGGTAGAATCGCAGATGAAACAGACTTGTAGGGCGAGTCGATCATCGCAACTGATTTTGCATAGTCCTCGAATCTGTCGGTAGTGATTTTGCCAGTTAGCGCTTGCTCTCTCAATTCTTGAAGATATACAACTGTCCATTGCCTGATACACCAAAACTTATAACCTGGAGGGATATGCCTGAACGAAGTAATATTTTCAACCCGCTCCGTAGCCAATTGGGATATTATTGGTGGAGTACCCTGCAAAATACGTAAAGGAAGCAGTATCGTGTCGCGCCCATTTTGAGCGTACAATCTTGAACAGATAAAAAGAAAAAACACCAATTGGATTAAGATTCGCATAATGATCTGGGTATTAAATCGCGGGCGTGTGTTTCAAATTAATCAAAAACAACAAATACAACAAATGTCAAATTATTGGCCCAACCGGAGTTTGAAAAACTTTTTGCAAATGAATTCATTAAATTTAATCGAGTAACTATTGCATCGCTTATTCATTCAGCCCAGATTTGCTATTACCCACCTTCACCATTTATCTTATCAAACCATAATACACTTATCGTATGAATTTAGCTATTAAACCAAAATCATTAATTGTCCTACTTTTCTCTGTCTGTATTTTTTCCTGCAAAAAAAATGAACTTACTATTGAAAAAGTTCAGGATGATGGCGCAGCTCTCAGGAGTGTTGAATGGATTAAGACTCAGCATAAAGTGTATAAGCATCCAGCTATAAAAGCAGCATTCCTGGAGATTGCGGAAAACATAGAAGCCTCAAACCTGCAAACGAAAAAGCTTCTGAATAACGAAAACCTGATAATCATTCCTCTTAAAGCCAGCTTTCAGACTCCTGTTGAAACTACCAGATTTTCTCAAAAAAATCTTGTATTAGTCGAATCTGCTGAACACCAGATAAGGTATGGAAATATTGTTGAAATAGTTCAAAAGGAACGGTTTTCAAACACGGCATCGATGGAATTTATTGCTAAGATGTACAACAATGATAAAAGTGATCTGACAGGCATTGCCATTTTTTTATCCATGACTAATAGATTTCTTCATGAAAAAGAATTCAGACAAGGGGAATTGTCTTCTATACGATTTCTTGTGAACAGGAATAAAGATTTGCCTAGCGAAGGAATTGATCAGTCCGGTTGGCAACTAATTACAGTTGACTACTTGAACAAAAAGAATAACATAACCAGAACCAACCTTTTTGCTGACAACGCCGGAAGAGAAAATATAATTAGAATGATGGATGATAACAAGTTCTTTAGACTCACCGGCGGCCTCCAGCGCAATGTTATCAGCTCTAACAACCTAAGCTCAGGAGATACCTGGGTGGAAGATTATTCTTTCCTTGACGAGCCGGGTGATGAACCAGATGGATATGCGCCGCCAATTATTTATTCATACCATGCCACTATTGGAAGAATTGATGGAGAAGTTGTTGAGGTAATAATGGATCCCACTACAGCACATCCAACACAGTCAAATTACATAAATGCCGGAGGGCAGGATGTTCAAAGGAACCTTACAGTATTCAATCATTATAATACATGGGTTCCACTGGGAGGCCCGAATGTATTGCTGGATTGGCAATGTGATGTTCATGCTCTTTACCTATACTGGGATGGAACGCCACCCAGAACCAGGCAATGGCATAATACTAAAATGTCAGTGAAGTGAGACCTTAAATTATTCAAAGAAAAACCCCACGGCTGGAGTTGTGGGGTTTTCATAGAGTCGGAAACATTGACCGTTTTCTAAAGCCAATGTGTATGGCTGTTGATGTTTCCCTGTTGGATCATGGTTTTTCAGGATTCGGATTTCCTTCACAATGGGTTACGGCGGACCCGCAACAAAGTGAATACAATTTGGTGATAAAGACAAGCATTGTGAGCAAATCGTTGCTGATTACGTATAAATCCTAGCGGGGAGCCAGTGAAAGTACTAGCAGTAATGCAGAACACATTGAGAATACAGGAAACAAAAAAGCGCTGTTCCGGTTGTTACCGGCAACAGCGCTGATATGATTGAATGATTTAAGTTTTATCGCTGGATCGTTACCCTGGTACCCACCGGCAGGAATGCTTCCAACTCATCCAGGTCTTCGTTTTTGAGAGACACACAACCATTGGTCCAGTTGGTAAAATCATCCACCGAGAGATTGTCGTTCGGCCAGGTGCCATGGATAGCGATGCCACCGCCAATCTTTGCCGAACCAGGAATTTTTCCTGCTGCTTTCCGCTGGTTGAATTTATCCCAGCTGCTTTGATTGGGATAGTCCAGCATCAGCATCTTATGCCATTTCTGATGCGGTCTCTTGGATACGATTTTGAAATTACCTTCAGGCGTTTTGCGGTCTCCTTCCATCATCTTATCCGAAAGGTCTTTGCTGCCAAAGACTACAGGATAAGTGCCATACCATCCTTCATCGTCATACACTTTCAGTTCATAATCCGATTTGTCTACCACAATGTACACAAGGCCAACAGGACCTGCTTTGTAATTCGCTCTGTAAGTGGTTTTCTTTTTGGTTCCTTCAAATGCTGTGTTCACCACTACCAATAACAACAGCACAGTAACAACGGCTAAGCGCTTCATGATAACCAGGTTTTTTGCGTAGAATCCGGGCAATAAGTATGGATTTCGTGAACGTGGTTGTTGATCGTTCTGATCCGGAGCGGGCTCCGGCTCTACGCAAATTAACGCCGGTACATCGAAATTATTTTTAATGTGGAAAAGTTTGTTACCAGCCAAAGCGGAGGCCTACTGCATATGGGGTCTGATCGAGTCCTTTTTCAAACATGCTTTGTGTGGCAACAGTTCCGTAAACACCAACCCATCCGAAGGTGAGCTCGCCGGTATAGGCCAGTTTCCAGGGACGGAGATCGAAATCGTCGCGTTTCTTGCGTTTGCCATCGGCATCGGTGATGGTTTTCTGGCGGCTGCTATAGAGATAGCCGGCAGTTACACCAGCGCTGAGTCCCAGGTTCCTCTTCTTATGCGGAGCGAAATTGAAATTGAGCATCAAAGGAACAGTCACATAATCCGCTGCCAGCTTGTTTTTGCTGTAATGTGTTGAATTGTCCATGATCACTTGCGTAGGGCTGGTGCCATACTTGATGGGCGATTCATAACGGTAATTGTACAACTCAACGCCAAGGCCATATTTCAGGTTCACATAGTGATTGATGAGGCTTAACTTCTGCATGAAGAGCCAGATATTCACGTTGATGGATTTACCGTTGCGGAGATCGAACCAGTCCTCTGTTGCGCCGGGAGCAAAGCCAGTGGCGGGATCCTGAATGGCTGAGCCGGCATAGTTGGTCTTATCATTGAAATTGTTGAAACCGATATCGAATACCAGCCAGTTGGTGCTGATCTTTTTGGGAGTATTGTCGCGATGCGACTCTATCTTGGTCCTTGAACTTCCGTCTTCATTGGTCCCTTTCTTCTTGATGATGATCATGGCGCCGATACGCACGGTGTCAACTTTTTCTTTGGCGCTGGTATCGGTTTGGGCTACGGTGGTGAAACCAATAAAGAGCCCGGTCAGGAGTATTACTATCCTTTTCATACAATGTTCTGTTTGCGATGTAATGGAAGATTATTTCAATGCGATCTCGAAGTTGGCAATGCGGATATTTCCTTTGCGGTTATCGCTGGCATCAGCATTGGTGGCTTTGTCAAAAACGCGGCTTACTCTTCTGAGGATCCCACGCATCTTATTCTTCTTGTCGGCTGGCTGGATCTCGATATCCTCTTCTTCCAGCAGGTCATAAGAATGGTCTGCGATGGCAGCCATATCGGAATTGTTCAACGCAGTATTACCCGGGGACTTGACGTTGATCTTTTCTGTATTCAGCTTTTCAGTTCCTTTAAGAGCTTCTGTAGGTGTTACGTTTGAAGCTATCGTAGTGTTACCGGGATCTGAAACTTTTTTTCCATGATCATTGTTTGCCATATCATGATTAACGGGAAAACCGCTTGCAGTGCGGTTATCAGGCATCGTGACGGGCGAAGGGATAGTGATCTGAGGGCGCTGTGCCGCTGCATTGGCTGGAGCTTTTTTTGCTACATCATTCTTAACCCCAACTTTTTCAACCTGTGATTTTTCTGTAACAGTTGATAAAGGCTGTGCTTCTGCGTTGCTTTCATCCGCAGGAGTTTTTCCAGGCTCATGGTCTGCAGCGGAATCATTGGCAGCAATGCCTGATGATTGCGGAGTCTGCTGCCCATTTCGGCTAGCCATCTCGGTATTATCATCTTTCTTCGACAACCACTGATAGCTTACGCCGCCGATCAGCAATACCAGAACAGCAGCCGCAGCTATTTTGTACCAGCGCATCATTACTACACGGCGGCTCTTCTCAGAGCGGTACAATAATTTCTTATCAGGGAAAACGATGCTTTGGTCCGGCGTGAGCTTTGCCTGCTGGATCAATTCAAAAGCTGCCTGGAATTGGGGATGATGATAAACGAACTCTTCCACAGATGCTTTCTGCTGATTGCTCAGCTCATCATCTGCATAGAGCACAAAATATTGTTCACAGTTGGCGGGAGTGATAACAAATTCATTATTGTTCTTCAGCAGGATTTCTTTGCCTGGAAAAACAATTTCTTCATCAGGCCGGAATGTGCTTTGCTGCAACATCTCCAGTTCCTGCTGAAGGTCGGGGTTGGCCGCCAGGAAATCATCCACGATGATACGCTCAGCCAGGCTGAGCTCATTATCTACGTAGAGTAGCAACCATTCTTCGTAATTCTGTCTGGTAATGTTCATATCACAAAACATTTTCAGGACTGACCAAATAATTCTTCAACTGGATCCTGGCACGGTGAAGATATACTTTTACCTGGCTCTCGTTGAGCCCCATGATATTCCCGATCTCATCGTAAGAATACCCTTCATAGTCTTTCAGCAATACCAGTGAGCGCTGCACTTCATTGAGCCTGCCCAGGGCCTGCTCCAGCACTTTCCGGGTATTGTGCACCTGCCCGTCTGTTACCTTCGCCTCTTCCCTGAAGTCCTCTCTCAGGCTGATCCGTTTGTTCTTCCGGATATGGTCTATCATCTGATTGTAGGCCACGGTGAAGAGATAACTCTTGCAACGGGTGGCATCCACCTCGCTGCGATTGATCCACATCTTTTCGAATGCCGTTTGTACCACATCCTGCGCATCTTCCGCATGACGGAGATTCTTCAGGATGAAACGATACACGTTATCCGAATACATGTTCACACAATCATTATACTCTTTCTCGGTCATAAGCAGGACCAGGCTGTTGTTTAATGTAGACTTGTTATGTTGTGATACGAATGGCGGGAACAAAAGTTACAGGAACCCGGAATATTTTTCAAATATGTTCCCGGTACCCAATCACCTCAGTTACCTGACCTCAGAAAACAAAACCGCCTCCTGACAGGAGACGGCTTTCATATTCTTTCAATTGATAATGTAATGAATTAGTGGAGGGCGATATTCAGCGTCCGGTTCAACGTCTCCCAGATCAGGAATTCTCCCTGTTCTTTGAGTTGCGACTCGCACTGTTCCTTCACCACTCCGGCTGCTTCGCATTCATTCGCAACCTTGCTGAGCTTTGGCGCCCAGGCAGCCAGCATGATCAGTGTTCCTGCCATCAGCAGGCAACCAACCAGCGTTACGCGAACAAAAGTTTTTCTAAACATAGTGCACCTCTTTGAAGTATAGGACGAAGGTACATCGAAAATGTTACACTATTTTTGCCCCCTATCTAAAAAAACTAGCTACATGAATAACAATCTCGTGAAAAGACTGGCAGTTGAGATCGACGAGATCAGATCCGCCGGCCTCTTCAAAACAGAAAGGATCATCGAATCCCCACAGGGAGCCGAGATCACTGTGAACGGCAAGACCGTACTTAACTTTTGCGCCAACAACTACTTAGGTCTCTCTTCTCATCCCAAAGTGATAGAAGCCGCAAAGAAATATGTCGACTTCCGCGGCTATGGTATGAGCAGCGTGCGCTTCATCTGCGGCACGCAGGACATTCACAAGGAACTGGAAGCCAAAATTTCCAAATTCCTCGGCACTGAAGACACCATCCTCTATGCCGCTGCATTCGATGCCAACGGAGGCGTATTCGAGCCATTGTTCGGCGAACAGGATGCCATCATCTCCGATGAGCTCAACCACGCCAGCATCATTGACGGTGTGCGTCTTTGCAAAGCACAACGCTTCCGCTACAAGCACAACGATATGGCCGACCTCGAAGCCAAACTCAAAGAAGCGGCCGGCAATCGCAACAGGATCATCGTTACTGATGGATCCTTCAGCATGGATGGCACCATCGCGCAGCTCGACAAAATTGTTGAACTGGCAGAAAAGTATGATGCCGCCATTATGGTTGACGAATGTCACTCCAGCGGATTCCTCGGCAAAACAGGAAGAGGCACACATGAGTATCGTGGCGTAATGGGTAAGATCGATATCATCACAGGAACCCTGGGCAAGGCCCTGGGCGGCGCTTCCGGCGGATTCACCTCCGGCAGCAAGGAAGCGATCGAAATGCTGCGCCAGCGCTCAAGACCCTATCTCTTCTCCAATACACTTGCTCCCAGCATCGTAGGCGCATCCATTGCTGTGCTGGACCTGCTCTCCGAAACCACCGCACTCCGCGATAAACTGGAGAACAATACCAAATTCTTCCGCAGCCAGATGACCGCTGCCGGTTTCGATATCAAAGCGGGAGACCATCCCATTGTGCCAATCATGTTGTACGACGCTGTGGTGGCCCAGCAATTTGCCGCCAAACTGCTGGAAGAAGGCATCTACGTGATCGGCTTCTTCTACCCTGTGGTAGCAAAAGGACAAGCCCGCATCCGCGTACAGATCAGCGCTGCGCACGATCAGCATCATCTCGAAAAAGCTATCGCCGCCTTCACCAAGATCGGAAAGGAACTCGGCGTGTTGAAATAGATCATTTCAATAATATTTTCCTGAACGGCAGCTTAACAGGCTGCCGTTTTTTTTCGCAGCGGGCAGTCATTCAACGGGAGTCGGGCAACTGCCCACACGCTGATAATAAACCTAAGATTCCCGCGTTTTATACAGAGCCTTTCTGTATGAAAAATCCTCTTTACCAGGTACCGGCATATTTACCGGATGATAACGGGTGCGAACAATGCGGCGCACCGGATATCATTCATGGCCATCCTACACCACTTTGCCAGAGCTGCAGACAGGGCTTTATCAGGTATCCCATTCCGTTACTCATCAAAATTTTCGGCGGCGCAATCCTGGTGCTCCTGATCTACTGCTGCATCAGCTTTCCCTCCAATCTCACATTGGGGCTGCATATCACGAGAGGCAAGAAAGCAGAGGCAGAAAAAAAATTCCTTACCGCCCAGCGCGAATTCACCAAAGCTGCTTCCAAAAACCCGGGAGACATCGAGATCCAGTGCCATCTTGCACTCGCTGCTTTCAACAATATGGACCTCACTGCTTTTTCCGTGATCGCCGAAAAGCTCGTGGGCAAAAGCATCGAAAACGATCAGCTCTACCGAAAAGTGGACGATGCCATGGCAAAATTCAACAGCTATATGCCCAAAGATTCCATGATCGAGCTCATGAAAGTGCACAGGAACAATATCCCTGATCAGTCATTCAAAAAATACCTCAGCAATCACCCGGATGATATCTATGCGCATTTTTCCTATGCCTCGATCCTCTTCGATCAAAATCGTTTCCATCCCTGCGACAGCATCCTGAAAAATGTATTGAAGATCGATGCCGGTTATTTTCCTGCACTACGCTTGATGGCCAGTCTGAAAAGAGAAATGAATGACTACGAAAGCGCAGACAAATATTGCGAGGCACTGCTAAAGATCAACAATGAAGCAGGTTACGCCATCGCATCAAAAGCCAGGACCAGACTGAAACAGAAAAAAGATGAAGAAGGACTGCAACTCGCATTGCAAAGTGTTGAGACCGATGAACAGGATCCCTACAACACCGCCACTTTGATCCTGGCTTATCATTTCAATGGTGAAAAAGATAAACGGGATGCGTTGATAGAAGAATGTAAAAATGTAAACAACGAAGCCACGAAGGAATTTGTATTGTACGCTACAGATGTGATCAGCGGCAAAGTTCCTTTCAGAGCAAAATAAAAAACGATATGCTCATACCAGGGATCGCTATCTCTATTGCTACTTGTCCGGGTGTTGTTGTGCACGAACTGGCGCATCAACTCTTTTGCCGTTTGTTTAAAATTCCCGTGTTCCAGGTAGTGTATTTCCAGGTGGGCAATCCCGCGGGATTTGTATTGCACGAGATCCCACCCTACAAATGGCAAACCATCCTCATTGCAGTGGGCCCTTTTTTGGTGAATACGATCCTCGGAGCATTGATCGCATTGCCAGCTGCATTACCGGTGTTCACATTGAACAATGCAAATTTCCTGCATTATGTATTGATCTGGCTGGGTGTTTCCATCGCCATGCACGCCTTCCCCAGCACAGGAGATGCCAGGGAGATCTGGAACGAGATCAGGAAGAAAGATACACAGCCCATCATAAAGCTCATTGGTTACCCGCTGACAGGACTGATCTATTTAGGCTCCCTGGGAAGTATGATCTGGCTGGACCTGATCTACGGCATTGCAGTAGCAGTAGCCATTCCCAACCTGATCATACATTGGCTTGCCTGATTATTTTACAGCGATCATACTGATCTCCACATTCACACCTTTTGGTAATCCTTTTACAGCAACTGTTTCGCGCGCAGGGAAATCGCCGGTGAAAGATTTGCCGTACACTTCGTTCACAACCGGGAAAAGGGCCATATCGCTGAGGAAGATGGTGGTCTTCACCACATGTCCGAAATCCAGCTGGGCTGCCGTAAGTACAGCTTTCAGATTCTTCATGATCTGCTCAGTTTCCCTGCCGGCATCGGTGGCTTCGATATTGCCGGTTGCAGGATCAATAGCGATCTGACCTGAAATGTATACTGTTCCGTTGACCAGGACCGCCTGGCTGTAAGGCCCGATGGGAGCGGGCGCGTCCGGTGTATTGATGATTCTTTTTTCCATGGCGTAAAAATATTAAAACCCCGGCACTTGTACTCACCTGATAATTCCCGGTAATACGTTTTCTTTGCGGAAAGTTTTTTAGCTATGACGATCGCAATACTGGCCGATGATACACTGAAGAATGAATGGTTGCAACATCAATTCCCTGAAGACATCACCTTTATCTGGGTTGATTCCATGAGCTCGCTCACCATGCTGGATGCAGATGCTTATGCAGACCTGCTCTTCCGCAATGATCCCGAGCGCAATCAACACCTGGCAAAACTGCTGCCCAAACCTGTGCTGGTGAATGCCGTGGAATACACAACCGCCGATATCCGTCATCCTTTCATCAGGATCAATGGATGGCCCACATTATTGAAAAGGAATATCGCCGAGATCGTCTTACCTGTATCTATAACCGAAAACGCAGTGAAAGAACTGTTCGCTGCTTTCAACTGGCAGTACCAGCTGGCGCCTGATGTTCCGGGTATGATCACTGCGCGTGTACTGGCCATGATCATCAATGAAGCCTACTTCACACTGGGAGCGGGTGTCAGCAGCAGAGAGGAGATCGACATCGCTATGAAACTCGGCACCAATTATCCCATGGGACCATTCGATTGGACCGAAAAAATAGGATTGCAGCGCGTATACGCCCTGCTGCAGCAATTGCATCTTACCGATACGCGTTATGCTCCCGCACCAGCACTCGAATCTGCCGTCCAATCACAACAATCGAATCCGTAATGGCGCTACTGCTCAACATAGACACAGCTACAGAGAACGCGAGCATCAGTATTTCAAAAGATGGCAAGGCGCTGCGCACCATGGTGAACAACCAGCAGCGGGATCATGCGGCCTGGATACAACCTGCTATCGAACAAATTTTACAGGAAACGCAAAACACCGCAAAAGATCTTCAGGGTATTGCTGTAACGGCCGGTCCGGGCTCCTATACAGGGCTGCGCGTAGGCATGGCCACAGCGAAAGGATTATGCTTTGCGTTGAATATTCCGCTGATCACAGAAAATACTTTGCGTGTGATGGCTTACGCTGCAACACTACAATCTTTCCCAAATGGGGATGAGTACAGCATTAAAGCCGGATTAAAAAATGCCACGATTCTCTGCCCGATGATCGACGCCAGAAGAATGGAAGTGTTTACTGCTCTGTATGATTTGGAGTTAAACATTGTTGAAAAGCCCGCTGCGCTTATCCTTGACGCTGACTCTTTTAACAAAGAATTAGAAAATAATAGTATACTTTTTCTCGGTAATGGGAGTGCTAAGTGGAAACCTGTATGCAATCATCCGCATGCATTTTTTGCAGATGTGATCCAAACAGCCGAACATTTGGCGCCGCTCGCAGAACGATTATTTTTACAAGGAAAATTTGCCGATCTGGCCTACGAAGAACCCGTTTATCTCAAGGAATTTTATTCTCATATAAAAAAGTAACCAACTGAAACTTTTATCCTTCTTCGTTCCGGAATGGTGACTTTTTCTTGTAAATTTGACACTCTTATCCTATATAATACTAAAAAGCTCTGATGTGCACATGAACGTAACAAGTAATTACTCCATGGTGCTAGCCGCGGAAGGTGTTCCCGGTGATTCCGTAAAAGTAGACTTCCTGAATCTGAAAAAGGCTGCTATGATCTTACGGGCACTGAACCACAAGCTCCGGCAGCAAATCCTGAAGCTCATTGACGAGCACAGACGCCTAACCGTAACGGAAATTTATGTTCGCCTGCGACTGGAACAATCCGTCGCATCCCAACACTTAGCCATTCTTAGAAGAGCGGGAATTGTGAAGACTGAAAGAGATGGCAAATTCATTTACTATTCCGTCAACGGATCCCGTGTTGCTCATATCATGCAATGTGTGGAGGACCTCAATACCTGACAAACCGTATCAGCGTATTTTTTTAATCAACCTGGCAATTAAGCAGAAGGGATTACCCCTCCTTCTGCTTTTTGCTTTTTTAGTACCTTTGTTCCCAAAACAGGTTAACGAATGTTTATTAAGCAGTTATATACAGGATGTTTAAGTGAGGCCGCTTACTACGTGGAAAGTGAAGGACAGGCCGCTATCATCGACCCCCTCCGCGATATCGACAGCTACCTTCAGCTGGCCACTGAACGCAATGCCACCATCAAATATATTTTCGAAACACATTTCCATGCCGATTTCGTGAGTGGCCACCTGGACCTTCAGAAGGCTACAGGTGCCCCTATCGTGTACGGCCCCAATACAGAAACCGGATTTCCCATCCATCTTGCGAAAGATGGCGAAACCTTTCAACTCGGCAAGCTCAGCATCCAGGTGCTGCACACGCCAGGTCATACACTGGAATCCACCTGCTATCTCCTGAAAGATGAAGCAGGAAAAGAGCATGCAGTTTTCACCGGAGACACTTTGTTTGTTGGAGATGTGGGCCGCCCCGATCTCAGCAGCGGCAATATGAGCAAGGAAGACCTCGCATCACTGCTCTACGATTCTTTACAGAACAGGATCGCCACATTGCCCGATGATGTGATCGTGTATCCCGCTCATGGCGCCGGCAGCAGCTGCGGAAAGAACCTCGGTCCTGAAACACACAGCACCATCGGTGAACAGAAAAAAACCAACTATGCATTGCAGCCACAATCCCGCGAAGAATTCATTCGCGCAGTAACTGATGGCCTCGCTCTGCCACCACAATACTTCCCTATCAACGCACGCATCAACAAGGAAGGATACGACAGCCTGGACAATATCCTGGAAAATGGATTGAAGCCGCTCAGCATCCCCGCCTTCAAAGAATTCCAGAGCAATGAAGATGTGATTGTGCTTGATACCAGGAAAGCTTCCGTATTCACTTCAGGATTTGTTCCCCATTCCATCAGTGTTGGCCTCGAAGGCCGCTTTGCTGAATGGGCCGGCAGCCTCCTCCCCTTCGATAAAACCATCGTGCTGGTAACAGAAGCTGGTAAAGAAAGGGAAACTGTGGTTCGACTAGCACGTGTTGGCTTCTCCAAAATGGAAGGTTATCTCGAAGGCGGATTCGAAGCATGGCAGCAAGCCGGTGAAGAAGTGGACATGATCATAGACGTTGAAGCCGATGAACTGGCCATGGACCTGCCTTTCGATCAACACCTGGTTGTTGTGGACGTGAGAAGGGAAACAGAATTTGCAGATGGACATATCCAGGGCGCTCAAAATATTCCGCTCGCGGAAATGACAGACCCGGGCAATCTCGCAACTCTTGAAGAACACCAGAACCTCTACGTTCATTGCGCAGGTGGCTATCGCAGTGTGATCGCCGCTTCCATCATGAAACGCCAGGGTATTCACAATCTTCGCAATGTGCTCGGCGGATGGGGAACCATCAGCAAGCAGGAGGGAATCGAAATTGTGAAAGAGAAAAGTGTTTTGAATTGATTCGATTGATTTCTTTTTATCAAATATCAGCCGGCGATTTCCGCCGGCTTTTTTTATACCGTGTTTTTCACGGTAACACTATGTGGTATAAACCCTTGCAACCCGTGAAAAGACTTGTTAGCTTGGCCCTATTATTTCATTTTTTAAACATTTCACGTTATGGCCACTACAATTAACCCGAATTCAGGAAATGATCAGGACCCCGTAAAACTCAAACCAGGTCTGCTGGTGCATCTCAACAATGTGGACGGACAGGAAAACCTTGGCAAGTTCAGGCCGGAGGATATCGTTCCCGGTTCCCTCAAGTTGAAAGCGAAAAAAGTGGCTGTTGGTAAAAATCGCGTCAAGTTCACCATCACTTTCGAAGTGGACAATGTTGAAGTGCACACAACACCGTACGAAATTCCAAAAGCCGAAATGGAAAACCGCGGCTCTATCGACATCCTTCCTGTAACAGAGGATGGCAAGTCTCTCGACGATCCCGATGCAGAACTCACTATCTCCGATCCGGATGATACCGAGATCACACTCGAAAATCCTGATGACACTACTGAAACTCTGGACTGGGGAGTCTCCTTCCGTTCAGGTGGCGGTAAAGTACGTGGCGTAGGATTGTAATCACTATGTTCTGTTGAAGAATTCCCTGATAAATTTCTCCCACCTGCAATCCCTCCGGAATTGACGCAACCTGCCATCTGCCGAAAAATAAATTTCGCGGATCGCCATCTGGTCAGCCGTGGTGGAAAAGGCAGGAAAGAAAACAGAAAGGAATAACGGACTGCTTGTTGAACGTACACTTTTTCGCATAGCAGGAGCATAGAGATCAGGCGGGCCAGGGGGCTTATGCAGTGAACCCAAACATCGTTGGCGGATATCTCCGAAGCGTTGATGGATTTCCTGCAGAGGCTGCACCGGGCCCGCTTCTTTTAGCAGTTGTTCTATGAAGAAAGTCAGGTCGATGAAACCAAAAGATCTCGACGGCGTTAGCTCTGTACAGCTTCTTCTTGCGCGGATCACAGCCTGCAACAACTTTCCGCCGTCCTCCAGGCAGCCCATCAGGAAATCAGTGAGCTCATTCACACATTCCACCAATGCTTCATATTCACTCAGGTAATTGGCAGATATGCTCACCAACCTGGGATTCTGTTCATCAGCATATCGCGGCAATTCAGTACTCCTGAATGGCTCTTCTTCGTATTTCAGCAAAAAATTCTGCGTTACATTTTCGGCTATTTGTTGTAGTGAGAGACCGGGGTTCGATTCCATCAGTGAGAACAATTTCGCATAATGCACACCGTACCATGTCATCGTTGTTTGTGGTGCGATGTAAAGGTCTACCTCATTTTTGAGACAGTATCCTGTTTCCAGCATTTGTGTATAGCAACTAACGGCCAGCAATACCTCCACTTTTCCGATACTCTGCCGGATCATATCTGCCAGTTGCTCCGCACTCAACATACGGATGCTGCCATCGCCGTGTTTTTCCGCAAAGAAACCCAGACCTGCCCCATGTCCGTTCAGGATCAGTAAATGCCGGCGCCCAGGATGATGGTGCAGGTCAGGCCCGATATAAAGACGGAAGAACTGAATGAAAGTCTGTGGGTCATTCAATTGCGCAGGATAACTGGCTACCTGTTCAAGCCGCTGAAAGTTATTGTGAAATATCAATTCCTTCACCTGAATCGTTCCTTCATGCAGTAAATAATAAAAAATGACATACCTTAAACTCCCGGTCAGCTCTTGCTGCAGGATGGATTGTTCCAATTCATCGTACACATGATCATGTACCCCGTCATGAATAACTATTATCGTAACAGTCCAGGTGCAATTATTATCGGCCATATACCATCTGATTACTGCTGTCAGAAAGAGAGATAAAACCTTACTCCTTTTGCTGCTCATTGCCTGCCAGGCGGCAGGACAGGAAACTGCTTTTGTTCCCCTTACCAGGCTCTCGGTAGACAATGGTCTCTCGAATTCCAATATACGAAAAATAGTACAGGACAAATATGGCTTCCTCTGGATCTCGACTCAGGACGGCCTCAACCGCTTTGAAGGAAAACAGATGGAAGTACTCAGCGCCGGCAATAAACATTTGCAAAGAAGTTTGCCGGGACAGGACATCTATGATATTGCACTGGATCAATCCGGCGATTATCTCTGGGCGCTCGTTCCCTATGCCGGCCTCTCCAAAATTGATATCCGCACAGTAAGAATAGTAAAGAACTATCTCAATACTCACGGCACCAGGCAACCGAATTATTGGTATAAATGCCTGGCGCAGCATCAGAACAAACTCTTTATCGGCACCAATGAAGGCCTGATCATCGGATTCGATAAGAACAAAGAAGAGGAATTGTTCCGCCTTCAAACCAAAGACCTCTTTGGAATAGATTACCAGGTGGATAAACTGGCCTGTACATCTGATGGCCGCTTATATATCTTCCTCTCCGGCAAAGGCATCCTGGTGTATGATCCGGAAAAGAAACGCCTGATAGAGCATATCAGTCCCAAAGATCTTTACCTTGACGGCTATGCATTTCAGTTCACCGATGTAACCGAGAACGCCGGCGTATTCTGGATCACTACCACTATGGGGCTTCGTTGCCTGGCATCACATAATAATCAGGTACTTTATCCACGTAAACTGCAGACCACCCCTTCGCTCTGGTTCCTAAACAAATCACTCAGCACCATTTCCGTTTACAATGGCCAGGTCCTGTACAGTGGTTGGAACGGACTATTCCAGACAGATACAGAATTGAACAATCCGGTACAGATCCAGCCCACGCGCAATTACGACAACCACGATTTTTTCGAGATGGCCAATTGCATTTTTCAACAGGGCCAGGTAGTATGGGTAGGATCGCCTTATGGACTGGCCTGGATCAAGAACAGATTCTCCCCTTTCATGGCACTCACCAATTCTCTCAATGGTAATGGCAACCGGATCAAGCATTCCATGAGCCTGCTTCCTGTTACGGATTCCGTGATCGCAGTTTGTGCCGATGATGCATTGTACTTTGCCAATCACCAGACCGGCACCATCAACAAGTTTGCGTTGCCGGACTTCTACCTCACCGCATTTAAAGCTCCCGGTGGACTGTTCATCGCTTCGGGAGATAATGGCTTCAAATTGTTCAATGCAGCGCAACAGCCTCTGTCGCTGGAAAAATATTTCCCTGAATTATTGCCTGTTAGTCAGGACCTTCTGGTGAGCGCCGCGGCATATACAGATTCTCTCATATTCATGGCCAGTCAGAATCAGCATGGACTGTATAAATGGAATCATCAAACCCGGACTGTTACCACCATCACAGACAGCAGTGCAGGTCCCAGACTGGAAAGCCACGTCATCAACCGTCTGTACGTAGACAGCCGTAAAAGGCTCTGGATCCTCTGTGATAACGTGATCTCACTCTATGATATCCGCAACAACAGCATGCAGCATTTCACGCTCAGGGAACCCGGTCAGCAAAAGCCGATGAGCGTACTCATGGATATCTGTGAAGCTGACAATTCCATCTGGCTGGCGGTTTATGGTGTTGGTATTGTGAACCTGAATCACGATATGAGTGTAAAGAATATTTACGCACTGCAACACGGCATCAATGACCTGGGACTCTATAAGATCATGAAACTCTCAGACAGTTCATTGATTGCATCAAGCAATAATGGTATAACGGTATTAAATACCCGAAATGGGAAGGCTACCAACTATTTTGAGGAAGATGGATTGCAGTCGAGCAGTTTCGAAGAGACCAGTGGTTGCATTTCCGGTAATTATCTTTTCCTCGGCGGCTTTAATGGTTTCACCCGCATCGATCCGAAAAAATTTCTTACCAACAGCAAGCCACCCGCACTGTATTTTGCCAATGCCAATATACGTATGCCTGAAGCCGATACGGACTCGCTCAATATTTTTATGGAATCGCTTACAGTGCCCAGTGATGCTTCTCAGGTAACCATTGGGTTCTCTGCAGTGAATTACACGGGGCCGGAGAAAGTCCGTTATCAATACAAGCTGTTGCCGGTGAGCAATCAATGGGAAAGCAGTGGCCACGAGCCATTCCTGAACCTGGTGGGCATTGGTCCCGGCTCATATACCTTGCTGGTACGCGCTTCCAATGAAGACGGGGTCTGGTCAGAACCGATCAGAATGACATTGCATTTCCAACCAAAATGGTTCCAGACCTGGTGGTTCACTGTGCTCTGTATTGCAGTGGCGCTGGGCATCATCCTGCTGCTGGTTCGTATGCGCCTCCACCAGTTGTCCAGGGAGGAAGCCATCAGAAGAAAATTATCCAACGATCTGCATGACGACCTCGGCAGCACGCTCAACAGCGTGAAAGTACATGCCAACCTCGCCATGATGGATCCCGGCAATACCACTTATCTTCAACGCATCAAGGAAGGCACACAGCAGGCTATCGTTAGCACCCGCGACCTGATCTGGGTTTTGGACGATAAGAAAGATACTGTTGATCATCTCATCAGCAGGGTAATGCAATTTGCGGAGCCGCTCTGCGATGCCCAGGGCATTACGCTCACCAGGAACATCAGCACCGATGCCTGGAGCCACAAGCTGGGAAAGGAAGAGAAAAGGAACCTTTACATGATCCTGAAAGAATCCATTAATAACAGTGTGAAATATGCCCATTGCCGGAATATCCTGCTGGAGATACTGAAGGAAGGAAAGCGACTGCATATTTCCGTTAGTGATGATGGCTCCGGCTTCAACCAGGATACCGTTACACCAGGCAACGGCACCACCAATATTTACTCCAGGGCCAAAGATGCGGGCTACCAGGCAATGATCCGTACGTCGCCCGGCAAAGGCACAACAGTCCAGTTGACAGCCACCTGATATTTACACATGTACGATGCCATGCTTGATGGCATAGATGGCAAGTCCCACACGCGTTTTGATCTTCAGCTTATCGAATAATGAATCCCTGTAACCATCGATGGTGCGCGGACTGAGATGCATTTTATCTGCGATCTCCTTGTAGGTCATTTCGGAACAGGAAAGTTTGAGGAATTCCATTTCCCGCTCGTTCAGATTGAGCACTTTGCGGGTAGTTCCTTCTTCATCCGAAGAGTTGATGGTATGGAGCAGTTTACCGGTGATCATTTCGGTATAGTAGAATCCTTTGGTCAGCACAGCTTCGATGGCCGATTTGAGTTCGGGTGTATCGGAGTCTTTGAGGATATAACCCCTGGCGCCATTTTTCAACATCCGGATAATGGCCGCTTCATCATCATACATACTTAAAGCCAGTACCTTGATCTCAGGAAAATGTTGTTTCATGTAAGCGGCGGTTTCATAACCGTCCATCACCGGCATATTGATATCCATGAGCACAACTTCAGGATGAGGACCGTCCTGAAGTTTCGAGATAAAATCTTTTCCGTCGTTGGCTTCGATCACTACCTGGTGGCCGATATTTTTCACGAGGGCCGCCAGTCCGTTGCGAAGGAGAACGTGATCGTCTACCAGGCCGACTGTGATATTTGTTGTCATACAAGAAAATTAACGGGTCAAGGGAAGGGTCAGGAAAATCACCAGTTCACCATCGGGTGTGCCATAGAACTGAAGGTCTGCATTAATCATTTCGGCCCTGATCCGCATTTGCCGGGCTCCGGGCAGGACCTCCTGCACAATGCCGGGCTGCACGGAATGCAGGAGCGGGCTGTTGCTGAGCAGGAACCTGACATCATTTTCGCGCAGATCAGCTCCGGCGAGAATGGGCCTGGATGCGCTCACTTCCATGAATACAGCCAGGAGTTCCTGCAACAATCTGAAAGCGATCAGTTCGCTGGCAATGTCGAATCTATCGATTTTTTCATTGACGGAAAATTCAATCTTCCTGTTATGGATACGACCCAGCGTTTCCATTTCATGGGTCAGGGCATAGATCAAACCTTTTTCCCTGATCTCGGCAATGGTCACAGGTTTGGCAACCTGTCTGAGGTCTTGAATAGCTTGTCCTACCAGCATTTTGGAGGATGCCAGCGTATAGCTCAGGTGCTCATTCTCTTTCGGTATCTGGGAACTCAGTTGAAGTTTGGCCAGGCTCAATACCTGACCCACATTGTCAAATATTTCAGCCCTGATCATTTCCAGCTCACGCTCCTGAATTTCAAGCTGAACGCGAAGCAGTTCTTCTTCCAACCGGTTACCGTGTTGTTCATATCCGGATTGCATCATTTTCGTTTTTACCTGGCGGAACCGGGTTACTGGTCCGACAGCAACGTTAATATTTGATGAACAGATGTGAACCGGGAAAAACACGGTAATTCAGGCAGGGTTATTTCACCGGATCGGTATCGATCCAGAGCTTGCGGTACTCTTCCTTCCAGTCGTGTTTCCAGCGACGATGGCTCCAGAGCCACATTTCAGGATGTTTGCGGATGGATTCTTCCAGGAATCGTATATACCTGCGGGTAAGTTCGCCTTCAGGCAGCTCATGGGGATTTTCAGAGCCTACCTCCAGCCGCACACGGTAGCGGCCCCTGCTGGTCTTGTAGATATCTGCAAATACAACGGGAATATTGCCTACACGGGCGCCACTTTCAGGGCCTTTTACAAATGGCGTTGGCCTTCCGAAGAAATTGAGCCAGAAAGCTCTTTCAGGACTCCCCGGCGCCTGGTCTGCCACCAGCGCCAGCATATACTGGCTGTGACGATATTGTACGATAGCATTTCGCATGTTGGTGGCCGGTAGCATAACAGATCCCGTGCGTGTACGCAGCTTCATGAACAGGCGGTCCATTGCCTTATTCTTGATAGGCATGTACACCACCAGAAATTCATAATCAGTATGCATCGGCATGAACGCATTGGCCAGTTCCCAGTTGAAGTTATGCCCCAGGTGCAATTGAACCTTGCGGCCTTCTGCATAGAGTTTTTTGAAAGGATCACTGTCCAGTTGAAACCTTTTATTGATCCATTCGGGAGATGCTGAAATCAGCTTGATGGTTTCTATGAAATTATCCACGAAGTTGTGATAGAACTTCCTGGCGATCTTTTTTCTTTCCGCCAGTGATTTTTCAGGAAACGCAATGGCGATATTCTCCATGATCACTTTCCTTCTGTAACCGAGCACCACAAATACCAATACGGCGAGTATATCCGAGATGATATACAGGAACCACATTGGCAACAAAGACATCAAATAGAATATTCCGTAAACGATATAATACATGGCTCACTAGTACTTGTTATTCACCCAATTCTTTGCTTCCTGTTCCACATGCTGCAGAACAACCGGTACTTTGTATTTGTTGCGAAGATGCCTGGCCAGCGCATCGGCTGCATACACGCTGCGGTGCTGGCCTCCGGTACAACCGAAACTGATCACGAGGCTCTCAAACCCGCGCTTCATATAGTCTTCAACGGTGATGTCCACCACATCGAATACGCTGTTGAGGAATTCAGGCATCCTGGTTTGTTGTTCCAGGTAATCCTTCACTTCCTTATCCCTTCCGGTGAGTACTTTGAATTCTTCCTGTCTGCCGGGATTGAGGATACCCCTGCAATCGAACACAAATCCACCGCCATTACCGGAATCATCTGTCGGGATGCCTTTACGGAAAGAGAAACTGTTCACCCTGATGGTGAGTGGCGTTTCCGGTGTGGCAGTAAGTGGTGTGAATCTTTCGAGGATCTCATCGCTCACGCAGATGTCCAGCACTTTCCTGAACTCAGGCACAGCAATGCCGAGGCTTTGATTATCGATGAACCAACGGAGATTGTTAAGCGCCTGCGGAATACTGGTCAGGAACTGCGCCTTTCTTTCGAAGAGGCCGCGAAAGCCGTAAGCGCCCAGTACCTGCAGCAGGCGGATGAGTACATAACCATTGTACTGGCTTTTGAAGATAGCGCGGTCCACCGGCTGCCCGATGGTTTGCTCGAATGAATCGATATAATCATTGAGCAGGCGTTCTTTCCAGTTGTCAGGAAGATTGGCCCTTGCCTGCCAGATCATGCTGGCGGCATCGTATTGCGGAGCGCCGCGCATACCGCCCTGGTAATCGATGAAAAATACATTGCCGCTTTCCCTGATGAGGATATTCCTGCTCTGGAAATCGCGGAACATGAAATATTTGTATTCCGTATGAGTAAGATAAGTGCTGAGCGCTTCGAAGTCGTCGATCAGTTTTTGTTTGTCGTACGGTTTACGAAGTGCATCCAGAAAATAATATTTGAAGTACAGGAGATCGGCCATGATCGCTTGTTTGCCGAATTCCTGGTTGGTGAGGCAACGGGTGTAGTCGAGGCCTTCATGTCCTTTCACCTGCAATTGCGCCAGTGAGTGAAGACTTTGTTTGAACAGGGCGTACACATTGTCTGTGAGCCCTTCCTCTTCCAGTTTGTTGAGCAGGCTGATATCACCCAGGTCTTCCTGGAGATAAATGGTTCTTTCCTCATTCCAGCCGATCAGGGCAGGAACGGGCAGCGCCTTTTCACGGAAATGTTCCGAGAAGTACATGAAAGTGTCGTTCTCAGGAATATTGTTACCATAAGTGGCGATGCAGGTGCCGCCTTTCAGGTGCAGTCTGAAATACCGGCGGTCTGAACCGGATTGGGGCAACACTTCTATATCCAGCGGGGCTTCGCCCATCGAGATACAGAGGTCTCTTATTGCGTCTATTACAGCGATCATAATTTACTTACAGGAATAGCGGCCAAAAATACTGAAAATAGGGATGCCAGCGCATCGGCTATTCTCAGGGAAACAGTTGTTCTGCTTTAGCTACGGAATCGGGCTTTCCCACATCTATGAACCTGGATCCGCTATGGTCGAAAGCGCGGATGGGTTGGGTTTTGGCCAGTTGCAGGTATAGGTCCACCATCGAGAATTTGCCTTCCTGGCGGATCATGGGCAGCATGGCCGGATCGATCACATGGATACCGCTGAATGCTTTCTGAACATAGGTAGAGGCGGCACGGCTGATCTTCTCCTCACCGGTAGTAACGTTGCGCCATCCTGCCAGCGTATCATATTCATCGAATAAAAAATATCGGGAGGTGGTCCGGTCAGACACAGCCAGCGTTGCAAGGGGTTGGGCAGTTTGATGATCACTTAACATGGCGCCAAGATCCAGATCGGTGAGGATATCAACATTGATGATCACAACAGGGCCTTCAGTCTTACTGAAAAAATGTGCGGCTTTCTTCAGGCCGCCGCCTGTTTCAAGCACGGCATCGGTTTCATCACTGATGGAAATATCGCTTCCCCATCCTTTGTTTTCATTCACTGCCTGAATGATCTGATCAGCAAAATGATGCACGTTCACCACAACATTACTGATGCCGTAGTGTTGGAGGTATTCGATATTCCGTTGCAACAGGGATTTGCCATTGATCACGGCCAATGCCTTGGGATGCAGGTCCGTCCAGGGTTTGAAGCGGGTGCCCAGGCCGGCGGCAAAGATCATGGCTGATGGTTGTTGCATTATTCTCGAATTCAAAATTACTTAGTGTGTTGGTTATCGTTATAAAACTATATTCTGCACCAGCCTGCTCTTGGCAGGATAGTCGGTATTGTAATGCAAGCCACGGCTCTCCTTCCTGAATTGCGCGCCCTTAACAATCAAATAGCTCGCCGTGATCATATTGCGCAATTCGCAGAGCTGCGGAGAAACAGTAGTGGCCTGGTACAAAAGTTCTGTTTCTTCCCAGAGCAGGTCCAGTCTTTTCTGCGCTCTCTGCAAACGTACATTGGTCCTTACGATACCCACATAATCACTCATCACCTGCTGTACTTCTTTCAGGCTTTGCGTAATAAGGATCATTTCCTTGGGATCGGTGGTGCCAGTGGCATTCCATTCCGGCACAGGAGGAAAATCGTTTACTGATCTGCGTTGCTGGGTACAATCCAGGAAGGCGCGATGCGCAAACACCATTGCCTCCAGCAGCGAGTTGCTGGCAAGACGATTGGCGCCATGCAATCCTGTACTGGCGCATTCTCCGGCTGCATAGAGATTACGGATGCTGGTTCTGGCCCACTCATTGGTTTTGATACCGCCGCAGCTGTAATGTGCTGCGGGCGCCACGGGGATCATATCTTTCGTTACATCGATACCAATGGATTTGCATTTCTCATAAATGTTCGGGAAATGCTCTACGAATTTCTCCAGCGGTATATGTCTAACGTCCAGGTATACATGTTCTGTACCGGTGATCTTCATTTCACTATCGATGGCGCGCGCCACGATATCGCGGGGAGCGAGATCTTTTCTTTCATCGTATCGCTCCATGAACGCTTCCCCTTTTTTGTTGCGGAGAATGCCACCATCACCGCGGACGGCTTCTGTGATGAGGAATGATTGTCCGCGTACACCCGGCTCATACAAAGCGGTGGGATGGAACTGGATGAACTCCATATTCTCGATCCTTCCCTTGGCACGGTACACCATTGCCACGCCATCGCCAGTTGCGATATTGGGGTTGGTAGTGGAACGGTATACCTGTCCATTACCGCCGGTTGCGAGTAAAGTAGTTCCTGCGAGAATAGTTTCGATCTCATTCGTTTTGAGATTGAGCACATACACGCCGTAACAATCGATATCGGGAGTGGATTTGGTAACGAGGTAACCAAGATGGTGCTGTGTAATGAGGTCCAGTACAAAGCAATGTTTGATGATCTCGATATTGGGATGTGCGGCCACTGCTTCCAGCATGGCGCGTTCGATCTCTTTTCCGGTAACATCTTTGTGATGCAGGATGCGGAATTCACCATGACCGCCTTCCTTGCCGAGTTTGTAATCACCATCTGCTTCCTTATCAAACTGTGCGCCCCATTCGATCAGTTCCTGGATCCGGTCTACCCCTTCCTTCACTACGATCTCTACCACAGCTTTATTGCAGAGGCCGTCTCCGGCAATCAGGGTATCCTCGATATGTTTGTCGAAGCTGTCGCGCTCGAAATCTGTAACACCGGCGATGCCGCCTTGTGCATACTTGGTATTGGTTTCATCGGCGGCAGTCTTGGTGATCACCGTCACTTTCTGGTCCGGGTATTTCTTGGCTGCCTTGAGAGCGAAGGTGAGCCCTGCAATTCCGGAGCCTATCACTAAAAAATCAGTTTGCATACTATTTCAATTCGGGCGGTAAAATTAGGAGTTATTGCGGGATTGCAGATATTTCCTGCTTCCCGTAACCAGTAACAGTTGTGCCAGGCAATAGGTTGTCATCACCAGGAGCGGGGCGGCCTTGAAAGGGCTGTAAAATTTATCCAGGGCCAGCAGGCTGTCTGAGATCACAAAGAGCATTGCACCGGTAACACAGAATGCGCCGGCCAGTTGTGCCGGGAAATGAAAAGCATGAATGGCAGTAAGCAGCATGGCGCCTAACACTGATGCATACACCAGCACAGGAACTTTCAGAGAGCCGGTTCCGGGTTTCAGGATATAGAACAGGATGCCAACATACACCAGCACCAGGAAAACCACCAATGGGTTCCATGGTCTGCCGGGCCTGTTTTGTTTTTTCACCCTGGTAAAAAAGAGGAGATAAAATATATGGGCGATGAGAAAGCTCACCAGGCCTCCTATAAAAAAGTATTCGCTTTCGGAAGTGAAGAGCAGTAACGTATCGCCGCCCCAGGAGAAGATCAGCGCCCAGATAACGAGCATCCTTCCGCGCTTGTCCTGGATATAGTAAGCCGCAAACCAGCCCAGCAGTAACAGCATGAGCAAAGGTTTGGTCACATAGCGCATGCTGGTCCATCCGAAGTAGACGGCTAACAGGTCTGCCATCACGTCCAGCAGGAAAAGGTAGAGCCAACGTTTGTTGGCGGATTTCATCGAGAACTGATCAATATTCAATCGTAAAGGAATATTTAGCGGGATCGTTAACAATGTCCAGCAGATTGTATCTCAATTCCACAGTTCTCTTATCCTCCGATACTTTCAACAGGGGATGATTACCGGTGCTTTTCACGGGCCTGGGCAATTTGAAACTGGTGGTGTACATCATTTCCATACCCTGGGCTGCCATTTGTTTGATGTCGGATACCTGGGGCCTCGTCATCAGTTGCTTATACTTTGCGGTATCCACCTCTTTTTTGATCAGGCCATTGTTCAGGGTGATATCGTATAAGCTCACCATGTCCTGAAAAGTAGCTTCAGAACTATCTGGCGTCATTTCCGGCTGCTTGTTGCTTTTGAGCAGTCCTGAAAAAGAATTCTTCATCAATGTTCCCTGCCCTTCCATGAGGCTTTCCAGTTGTTGCTGGGTATGGTAGGGAATATTCATCCTGATATTGAAGAGCTTTTCTTTGATGTTCAGTTTGAAGAACATTTTGCCATCTTTCATCCAGGCATTTTCTTTCCGGGTGGCTTCATCGGCGGAGTCCAGGATGGTTTGCATGGATACTACTGTATCGATGGCTCTGTCCAGTCCGTTTTTGGTGAGCTCTTCTTCACCGGCAAAAGATTGCATCAGCTCGATGAGCTGGCTCATATCTATACGGGATTCGTATACCCCGCTGCCATCTTCATTGATCACCACTTCTTCATTCACTTCATAGCAGCTGATCACGAAAGCAATAAAAGCAAAAACCAATGCAAGCCTGAGCCATTTCATACGGGAGTCCATTTTGCACAAGGTAATTGATTTACCCAATACTCAATTGATACCACAGGTTAAAAGTAAGGGTCTGCCGGGGAGCCATTCTGATCAGTCCCATTCCATTATTGAAACTGTTGGGGGCCCCGCTCAGGTTTTCAATGGCGATGCTCTCCCGGTGGTCCGGCGTATAGATCTGGAGGTAAGGATAGCGCGCATTGGTATAGAAAGCCAGCTGCAATTTATTTTCCGGGTTGTAGAGTACGCAGCATGGAATGCCTTCCTCATGGTCCAGCAGGAAGCAGGTGTCCAGGAAACGTTCACCGATAGTTGCGCCATTGAGGAAAGTATCATCATACAACGTATTACCCGTAGGAACGATCTTTTCGTTGGACTCCAGCATGGCATCGGAGCGGAACTGCATTTCGTACTGGTTGATCTTTCCGCCCAGCCGGAAATAAGGATGCCAGCCATCCTGCATGGGAATGAATTCATCGGAGAGATTGATCACAGTGGTTTCCACCTGCAAAGCCCTGTTCGGATGCAATGCGTATTTCACTTCACACATGTATTCAAATGGAAATCCGGGATCATCTTTTTTGTAATGATATCGAAGTCGAACAGCAGCCTGCTGATCATCCGTGAATTTATCGGTGAGATGGAAAGGTTTGTTGAACAACAAGCCATGGATGGCTGTGCCATCTCCAAAACGGTTGGCAAACTCATAAACTTTATCATCAAAATTGTACTGTCCGTCCGGGAGCCGGCAGGCGAAGGGAGAGAGTTTGGCGCTTTTGTAAGAAACGGCCAGGTCCTTCTCCAGGTCAGCTTTTCCGTTGTAATGATCGATGATATTGAACCTGCCTCCATTCAATGGCACATCAAAGCCATGTAATAGGGCGCCATATGCAGGAAGTATACTGATAGTTGTGTCAGTTGCCTTATCTTGCAATCTGAGAAGCTCGAGGTCGTTGTCCGTAATCCGGTCGATCTGAAAACTCATAGTATCCGTTTAAAGAATTTTTAAATTTAAATCATTTTCAGAGATATGGCGATAGTAGAACGATTGCGTAAGAAATTCCGGGACCTCTACGGTCAGGAGCCGATTGTGGTGGCAGCTCCCGGACGCGTGAACCTGATTGGGGAGCATACTGATTACAATGAGGGTTTTGTACTGCCGGGTGCAGTGGACAAACGAATGTACGTTGCCATTGCTTCACAGGCTGAGCCTGAGATCACTATCTACGCCAATCATTTTGAAGAGTCTTTCTCTTTCAATCCCGAACATGCTCTCCAGCCCGTTTCCGGCTGGATGAACTATATGCTGGGCGTTACCCATCATATCAAAGCGGCAGGGAAAACTATCGGTGGCGCACAGGTGCTGATCGATGGCGATATCCCCGTTGGCGCCGGCATGAGCTCATCCGCAGCGCTTTGTTCCGCTTACGGATTTGCACTGAATGAATTGTTCAATCTCGGCCTCAGCCGTATGGAGCTCGCCTTCATCGGGCAAAAAACCGAACATACATTCGTTGGTGTGAAATGCGGCATCATGGACCAGTTCGCCAGCCTTCATGGCAAAAGCGGCCACGTGATGAAACTGGATTGCCGCAGCCTCGAATATGAATACATCCCCTTCGATTTCCCTGATCACAAGATCGTACTGGTGAATAGTATGGTCACTCACTCGCTCGCAGGTTCAGAATACAATGTGCGTCGTCAGCAATGCGAAGAAGGTGTAAGCATCATCAAAAAAACTTATCACAATATCAATTCGCTTCGCGATGTGAACCTGCAAATGCTGCAGGAACATCAACACCTGATCAGTCCTGTGGTGTACGACAGATGCTGGTACGTGGTAACTGAAAAAGACCGCCTGCTCAATGGCTGTGATGCACTTCAGCACGGAGATCTCGAAGCATTCGGAAAGCTGATGATCGCCACACATAACGGCCTCAGCAAACAATACGCAGTGAGCTGCACGCAGCTTGATTTCCTCGCAGAGCGCGCAGGCTACATCAAAGGCGTTGCAGGATCAAGGATGATGGGTGGTGGATTTGGTGGTTGCACTATCAATATCGTGCAGACAGAAATGGTGGATACATTCAAACAACAGATCCAGCATGCATTTGAACAACTCTTCCAGGTTACGCCCGAAGTGTACATCACGCAGATAGAAGATGGCACACATGTGGTGAATAGTGAAGTGTATCATTGATCATAGAACTTCCTTATACAAAAAATGGTTGATCGGCATTGATCAACCATTTTGTTTTACTAACCCTTTTTGTGCTACGCTTCTGTTTCAGCAAACATCCTGTTTTCCATTCCTGCACTTCTAAACAGGTCATACACTGCATCCGTAACGCTGTCTTCCATCACATTGAACTTTTTGAAGATCGCTACCATCAGTTCCAGGGCTGCTGCGCCATTGGCTGTGATCAGATTGTCGCTGCTCACACAAGGTTCCTGAACATAATGCGCATCTCCCCTGTAATCCGGCGCCAGGTCCTTGAGATAAGCCAGGTCATTGCTGGTATGTGGCACATGATCGAGGAAACCATGATTGCCCAGCAGCACGGTAGCGCCGCAGATAGCAGCTACAGTTTTGTTTGCGTGCAGGAAAGCTTCAACCAATAACGCTATTTCCTGATGCTCTTCATTCTCCCAGGCTTCGCCGCCCGGCAGGAGGAGCAGATCAACTTTCTTCGGATCCACTTCCTCCAGTGAGTGATCAGGTTCGATCCTGATATCTCCCATGGAAGTAATGGTCTGTCCGTCGATTGAAAAGGTCCGGATCATGAAATCTGAATATTTGTTCAGGTGCGCTACAGTATAAGCTGCTTCCCAGTCTGCATAGCCATTAAATACGAACAGGTAACAAATTCTCTTTTTCATGAGTATATGTTTATATGGTTGATCGGTGAGATTGAAAACGTCTATAAAACTCCCATCTGCACGGTGGTGATATTGTTGCGCGGGTCCTGGAAATCGATATTGACGTAGATCTCGCGGCATTCATCATTGATGGCGATCTTTCTGTCGTCTATGAATTTCAGTAACTGGCCGTATACAGAGGGCAGGTCTTCCCAGGCGCCTACATGTTCATGCACCAGCGCTTTGAAGGGAGGTAATTGCTTAACGCCGAACTTTCCGGAGGTTGACATTCCCTGCACAGGCAATGCGATCTCCAATGTGAATTCTGTATCGGGTTTTCCATCGGAACCATGATAGACCCAATAGACCGGCCCGCTGATCAGCGCTTTCTGATTGGCCGCTTCTGCGAGCAGGTCCTGGAGGACCGTTCCAACATATTGGTGCAATGTGTTCAGGGTTGTCTGGTGGGAACTGTACAAAACAGTCACCGGGGGATGCGTCTTGATTTCCATAGCGCTCTGTATTTGTTTCTACAAAAGAACTATGGGGTAGTGACAGCCCTATGTCAGTAGCAGGAAAATAAAAATCAGGAAAGGGCCGGGATCATTTCTTTGCCCACATGGGTTTGCTTTTCAGCACCTTCTTTTGGACCGGGCAATTGTCCGCATGCGCCCCGCGCAGGTAGCCGGTGCTCATGAGGAATTCGTTCACGATCTCTCCGCCGGTAAAGCGGAAGGTCTTCTTGAAAAGCTTCACCCATTCTTCCTTTGTTTTGGGATGATGATGTTCCAGCCATTGTTCGAAGGATCCGAATTCTTTTTGCAGGGCGAGAATGGTCTTTGCATTCTCGATGGCGGCATTGATCTTGAGACGGTTCCTGATAATGCCTGCATCCTGTAGTAAGCGCTCCCTGTCTTTCTCTGTGTAAGCTGCCACTTTCTTCACATTGAAATTGTGGTAGGCTTTGCGGAAGGAGGCTTCTTTTTTCAGAATGGTTTCCCAGCTCAGCCCGGCCTGGTTGATCTCCATGATCAGCCGCCCGAAAAGTTCATTATCGTCATGAATAGGAAATCCGTAATGATGATCGTGGTAGTTCTTGTGTAATGCCTGTTTATCTCCCGACATTCTTTCGATAACACTGCAATATGACATGGGAAGTATTGATTAAGATTAACCAGCGTAATGCTGATGAAGTTCTTTTGAAAAAGATGCCATGGTATCTTTGAGCAACTGTGGTGATTCCACTTTTACAGCATTGGTGAAAGTGAGCAACCATCTTGCGAAATATTCCATATGGCCCGTCATGAAATACATGCGGGTGCAATTATCACCTGCTGCCTCATCCTTCACAAAGCCGTAGTAGTAGCGGCTTTCGCGGATATACCTGATGAATTCGTTCTGCATGGTCACCACTGCTTCATTCAGTTCACTTTTATCTTTTTTCATCGAGTCGATATATCCATGAAGGGTGGGATGTACAGAACCATCGAAGGTTTCATCTTTCAATTGCAGTCGCTGAATACGGCTCACGCGGAAATCACGGTAGCCTTTGCGCAACCGGCACCAACCGATCAGGTGCCAGTACATGCTGTAGTACCAGAGGCCGATGGGTTCCACCATGCGCTCCGATAATTCCTCTTTACCCCCGGAATGATAACGAATGTAAATGACACGTCTTTCTGCAATCGACTGTTGCAGGGCGGTCAGATGGGAATCAGCATTTTCGTCTGATGGTCCCCGGAACCTCAGCACTTCGATATGGTTATTGAGATTATCGAGGTTCTCTTTATCGGTAGAACGCAGCACAGCTTTGATCTTGAAGAGCGCCGCTTCAAAATGCTGTCGGATCGATCCGTCAGTAAGCTTTTCTGCCAGCTTGCCTCCCAGCAGCAGGGCATTGGCTTCCTGCTGGCTGAACATTACCGGCGGCAGACGATAGCCTTCCATGATGGTATAACCGCTGCCGGCTTCACCGATCACGGGAACGCCGCTTTCGTCCAGCGCTTTCACATCGCGGTAAACGGTGCGCAGACTGATATTGAACCGGTCGGCGATCTCCTGGGCTGTTACCCTTCTCTTGCTCTGCAAATGGGTAAGAATGGCGTGAAGGCGGTCTATTCTGTTCACAATAACGGTTTATGCGAACACTAAATTACTACTATGAAATTGTATACCCGCTCTTTTCACTACTTTTATCCCGCCAAATTTCAATGGTGATTCATTCAATTCAACAGACGATCATGATTCAAACTGTTTGCGTGTGCGGAGCTGGTACAATGGGCCGGGGCATTGCCCAGGTTGCTGCCCGATATGGATTTCATACGATCCTATTCGATGTAAACAAAGACGTGCTTCAGCAGGCCAATACTGCCCTGCAAAAAGATCTCCGGATATTGGTGGAGAAGCACAAGCTCACCGCCGAACAGCAACAGAGTATCCTGGATCATATCCGGTTTACCAGTGAGATCAATGATTGTATCGCAGACATCGTGATCGAAGCCATCGTGGAAAAGCTGCCCGTGAAAGTGGGCCTGTTCAATCAATTGGCGGAAGTGAATCATAGCGAAACCATCTTCGCAACCAATACCTCTTCCCTGTCTGTTACGGATATTGCCAAACAGGTGGTCCATCCGGAAAGGGTTGCAGGCATGCACTTCTTCAATCCTGCCCCGCTGATGAAACTGGTGGAAGTGGTAGCCACACCGCTCACCAACCAGGCCACCATCGATGCAGTAGTGTCGCTAACGAAGGAACTGCAAAAAACACCCGTGCTCTGTAACGATGCACCAGGCTTCATTGTAAACCATGTGGCCCGCCCCTATTACCTTGAAGCGCTGTACCTCGCAGAAAAAGAACTGAGCAGTATTGAAACGATGGACACGCTCCTGGAAGCAACCGGTTTCAAAATGGGGCCATTCAAATTGATGGACCTGATCGGCAATGATATCAATTATGCAGTGAGCTGTTCCGTATACGATCAGCTTGGCCAGCCTTTGCGTCTCAGGCCTTCTCCCTTGCAGGAAGAAAAAGTGAAGAGCGGTGCGCTGGGAAGAAAAAGCGGGAAAGGTTACTACCAATACAACTGAGTCATCTGAAGAGCAACAAAAAAACATCCAATTGTCTACTATCCTCATCACCGGCGGTACAGGTTTCCTGGGCGCTTACATCATAAAGGAACTGGTTCAACAGGGTTACCAGGTCCGCGCCCTGAAGCGCAGCCGCGGTCTGCCTGCATTTATTCCATCTTCTATTTTTGAAAAAGTGGAATGGGTGGAAGGCGATATCCTGGATGTGGTTTCTCTGGAAGACGCGATGGAAGGGATCGATACCGTGATCCATGCAGCCGCAGTGGTTTCTTTCGACCCCGGTAAGAAACATACACTGTTCAAAGTCAATATCGAAGGCACTGCAAATGTGGTGAATATCGCACTGGAAAAAAATGTGCGCCGTTTTGTGTACATTAGTTCTGTTGCCGCACTCGGAAGAACAGCCAAAGAAACAAAAGTTACGGAAGAGAAAAAATGGACAAAGAGCAAATCCAACACCCATTACGCCATCAGTAAATACTTCGCGGAAATGGAAGTGTGGCGCGCCATGGGCGAAGGAATGGAAGTGATGGTCCTGAATCCCAGCACCATCCTGGGTTATGGCGACTGGAACAGCAGCAGCTGCGAGATCTTTAAAACGGTATACAACCAGTTTCCCTGGTATACCGAAGGTGTGAACGGATTTGTGGATGTGGAAGACGTAGCCAAAGTAACGGTGGCGCTGATGAAAAGCCCCGTCAGCAATGAACGCTTCATCGTATCCGGAGAGAACCTTCCTTTCCGGCAGCTGATGAATAATATTGCAGACAATTTCGGTAAGAAAAGACCTTCCAAACACGCTACGCCATTTCTGATGAAGATCGCATGGCGAATGGAAAAACTGAAATCGAAGTTCACCGGCAAAAAGCCACTGCTCACCAAACAGAGTGCGCGTGTGGCCCAAAGCAAAACTTATTTCGACAACACAAAACTGCTGAATACCTTACCGGACTTCAGCTTCACTCCATTAACCCAAACCATCGAAAAAGCCTGTAAGCGCTATAAACAGCAACTACCCTAATCCTGAAACCAGATACTATGAAAAAGCTCCTCCCCTTCCTGATCCTGCTGCTGATGCAAATAACATCCATGGCGCAGGAAAAGAATTTCACCATACTCGGTAAAGTAGTGGACTCCGCCACACAACAGGTTCTTCAGGGCGCATCCGCCTATTGCCAGAATACCACGCAGGGCACCATCACCAATAAAGAAGGTCTCTTCTTTCTTCGCCTCCCCAATGGAGGATACGATCTCGTGATCTCTTTTATGGGCTATGAAAAGAAAGTGATCCGTATCAGCAATAACCTGCCTCCGGTGGACACTATGCAGATCGCTTTGCTGAAGGAAGAAAAATCACTGGCGGAAGTAGCGGTAGTGGCCAGTACTGAATTGCCAGATGGCCTTGCACGTTATGGCCAGTTCTTTATCGATCATTTTATCGGAACATCTCCCAATGCATCGCAATGCGTGATCAAAAATCCCGAGGCCCTCAAATTCTACTTCTTCAAAAAAAGGAACAGGTTGAAAGTAACAGCCCGTGAAGATATTATCATCACCAATGAAGCACTGGGTTATAATATCCGCTACCAGCTGGATTCTTTCAGCTATGATTACAACAACAATATCAGTCAGTATACCGGCTATCCCCTCTTCATGGAGATCGATACTACCGCTGAAGTGCGTGCACAGTACGGGAAGAACAGGGCGCGGACCTATCTTGGCAGCCGCCTGCACTTCATGAGAACCCTGTTCGACAGCACCATGCTCGATGAAGGATTTGTGGTGGAGAAAATGGAAGACGATCCCAAAAGCGCCAAAGGCAGTTATATCAAAGACATCTATTCTGAAGAGCTCTACGAAGCAGACAGCAGTGAAGTATTCATCAAATGGCAGGGCCGGTATCGCATCACTTACAAGAATGTGCATCCAGACAAACGTTATCTGCAGGACTACAAGCTGCCGGACAATATCCGCGTACAGGTATCCCTGCTGGACGTAGCCGACGGATTTGTTATAGAAGAAAACGGTTATTTTTACGATCAGCAAACCGTGATCAGCACCGGCTACTGGGCCTGGAAACTGCTGGCGGAACTGCTGCCTTACGATTACGAATACCATTGACCTCAATCCTGCCATATGATCAAAAGCATTATTATCGATGATGAGCACAACAGCGTGGAAGCTCTCCATGAAATGCTGTCCCGATACTGCCCCGTGGTTGCTGTTGTAGCCACAGCCAACAATATCAACACCGCAAAAGAGTTGATCAACCTCCACCATCCGGACCTGATCTTTATCGATATTGAAATGCCATTCGGCAATGCTTTCGATCTGCTCAACAGTATATCAAAAATCAATTTTGAAGTTATCTTCGTAACGGCTTTCGATAATTATGCCATCAACGCCATCAAATTGTCTGCACTTGATTATTTGCTGAAGCCCGTGAGCATCAAAGAGCTCCAGGCGGCTGTGGCAAAAGCGGAAGTGAAGATCAGTTCCAAGAATATCAACACCCGCATCGAGAACCTGCTGTACAATCTCAAGTCGCCGCCAAGCAGTTCCAAAAGACTGGCCCTTCCTACTTTTGAAGGATTGATCTTTTTGGACACAGATGATTTTGTAAGACTGGAAGCGAGCAATAATTACACTTTCATATTTCTGAAAGACAAATCAAAAACCGTCGTATCGCGTCCATTGAAAGAGTTCGAGAGTTTGCTGGACATGAGTAATTTCAGCCGGGTGCACCACTCGCATATCATCAATCATAACTATATCAAGAAATATCATCGGGGCCGCGGTGGATATGTGGAAATGGAGGATGGGAGCGCCATTGAAGTGAGTACAAGAAAGAAAGACGAATTCCTTTCCAAATTCATTTGATCGTTCATTACTATGTTGCGCATTCTGCATTTACTGGTCTTCCTTCTGTCTGTAGTTACAGCAAATGCGCAGGATTACAATTATATCCAGTACACTGTTGCAGATGGTTTGCCCAGCAATACGATTTACGATGTAAAGCAGGACATCGATGGATTCATCTGGCTGGCAACAGATGCCGGACTTGTCAGATTCGATGGAAGGAAGTTTACCACCTTCACGCAAAAGGAAGGATTGCCCTCAAATGATGTGATCATTCTTTTTTCCGACAGTAAAGGAAGGACGTGGATCATCTCGATGCACAACACTATTTGCTATTATTACAAAGGAAAGATCTACAATTACAGGAATGATTCCGCCTGCAGTAAGATGCGTTTCCCATCCATGCCATACTATATGGCGGAAAACAAGAACGGCGAAATGGGCTTCCTCAGTCATGGCTCACAAAATGAGCAAGCGGTATTTATCTTAAGGAATAATAACCAGGTAATATCCAATAGCCAGATTCAATCAACCTTTAGACATAGTTCGATAGATGGCGATGGCCCCCCTGACAAGTTCCGCATTTTTTATTATGACACCTCCGGCAAGAGAAGCGTAGCCTACCTTTTTGATGGCAAGTGGAAACATGCATGGACGCACGATTGGGACGAACACTCTAACTACTTGCGCAAATCCTATATGGTTAATGGGAAGTTGAAACTGATGGATTCCACTTACGTTCAGGATATTAAGAGATATACTATCCACAGTACTGATATGGGTGATAATATTTCTTTTATTGAAAAAGCCCCTCAGCATCCAAGAATCAGCATACCCCCAGAGGGAAAACGGCTAACTGTTTATCAGTCTACAAACAATGGGGTATACTTTAACGATCCTGTTACTGGAAAGATAACTGACCACTTACTCCCTGGCAAAGTCACAAACCGCTGTTACCGGGATCTGGAAAATAATATCTGGATCGGTACACATGCCGAGGGAGTATGGATATTACCATCCAAATCTGTTAAGAACATCCTTTTAAAACAACCCAAAGCAGACATACTTTCATTCTTTAGATCCGGCAACACATTATTTGCAGGAAGTGATTATGGAAATTTATTCAATATCAGAAACAAACAACTGCAAAAGAGCGAAAACTTCGACCATTATATTCAGTTGGCTAATAACAAAGACGCCAATAACCGGTTGCATTGGATAGAACCAGGTGTTGATGGACTGATTTTCGGATTCGATGATTTTATCCTTAAATATGACCCGGCTACCAGTAAGCAATTATTCAGCAAGATCGATGTAAACAAATTCCTGTCTGTTGCGGGCAAAGACAGTTTACTGGCTGCAACAGGAAGGGCAACGCTGTTGATCAATAGCAACACTCTCAGTATTCTGGATACAATATGGCCTTATCGCAGCTATAGCGCCATTAAGCAAGGGAACGCTTACTACATCGGCACTCCGGGAGGCTTATTGAAAGTTGTTCCGGGAATCCCTGCAATACCTATGGGAAATATTCATCCAGATCTGCAGGCGCTGGTAAACAGGATGTTCAAAACCGATGATGGAAGCATTTGGATGAGTACTACCGGTAATGGAGTTGTTCACCTCAGGAATGACAGTATCATTCAAAAATTCAACACTTCCAATGGTCTTACCAGCAACAACTGTAAAGCATTGCACCTGGACGATAAATTTGTATGGGTAGGTACGGAAAAAGGTTTGAACAGGATCGACAGATCGTTCACCTCCGCCCCTGTTCAACATTACACAATTGAAGATGGATTACCATCAAACGATATTCACTCCATCATTTCAGACAGCGGAACGCTCTATATCGGCACAATAGGAAAGATCACTTATTTTGATACTTCCAGTTTGCATAAACCTTCTTTTTGTTCACTCCGCTTGCTGAGTATGGAGGCAGGAAAGCAAACAGTGAACCCAGATAGCCTGCAAACATTAAAGCATAATGAAAACTCCCTGAAATTCGAATATACCGGCATTTCTTTCAATTCCCCTAAAAACATCACTTACTATTACCGGCTCAAAGGCCAGTCAGTTTCCTGGGACTCTACCCTCAATACCAATCTTGAATTCGTTTCATTGCCGCCCGGCGATTACACGTTTGAATTGTTTGCCAGAAACAAAGCGGGCATAAACAGCAATACCCTTACTGTTCCTTTTATTATCAAACCTGCTTTCTGGGGAACCTGGTGGTTTCGATTGCTGGTAGCGCTGATCCTGGTAACTATTGTTTGGTTGTTGGTCATCCGGCGGATCAGACAGGAACAGAACAAATCCGCCACCCAGAACCGCATCAATGAGCTGGAACAACTGGCCCTGCGCTCACAGATGAATCCGCACTTCATCTTCAATTGCCTCAACTCCATTCAGAATTTCCTGCTCCAGAACAATTTTGAAAAGACCAATGAATACCTCACATCCTTTGCACACCTGATCCGACAGACACTGGACAATTCCAGCCGATCTACCATCAGTATCGAAAGTGAATCCCGCTATCTCAGCAGTTACCTGGAACTGGAGAGTATGCGTTTCGGACATAGCTTCATCTATGATATTGAAGTGGATCCCGCCATCGATCCAGACAACACTTTCATACCAACAATGATCCTGCAGCCTTATGTGGAAAATAGCATCCGTCATGGACTCAGGTATCGTCAGGACGGCGTGAAATCCGTAAGAGTGATCTTCAGGAAAAGAGGAAATACCCTGGTATGCATAGTTGAAGACAATGGGATCGGAAGAAAGAAAGCAGCCGAACTAAAATCCTTTATGCATGTGGAGTACCAATCGAAAGGCATGACACTGACGGCGGAAAGAATTGCCGCACTCAATCGCAGACAGGATATTCCCATAACCGTAGACGTGATAGATATGGAGGAAGACGGAAATGCAACCGGCACCCAGGTGATCGTCCGATTTCCGAACGTATTCCTGTAGTGCCGGTCAGTTATGAAAAGATGAATTATTTCGCATTCAACTTTGCCCAGATCTCGGGGATCCGTTTTATCCAGATCAGCTCTTTCTTTTTTTCCATCGCATCCGCAGTAGGCGTTCCGAAATAAATCTTACCGCCTTCCAGTGAAGCAGGAACACCACTCTGCGCCAGCACAACGGCATTGTCTCCGATGCTGAGTGTTTTAGACACGCCCACCTGCCCCCAGAGGATTACGCCAGCACCGATCTCTACCGCACCTGCAATACCCACCTGCGCAGCAAACAAACAATTGGGACCGATAACGGAATCGTGGCCGATATGCACCTGGTTATCCATTTTGGTGCCACGACCGATCAGGGTATCATGACTGACACCTCTGTCGATAGTACAGGCCGCTCCGATCTCCACATCATCTTCAATCACTACCCTTCCACCACTTTCCATTCTTTTATACCATACCTCCCGGTCTTTCTTCGTATTGTAGTAGAAAGCATCCGATCCTATTACGCTTCCTGCCTGGATCACCACATTGTTGCCGATCACACAATGGTCCATAATGGTTACTCCGGGATGTATGCGGCAATTGGTCCCGATAGTAACATGGTTGCCCACATACGCGTTCGGTGCTATCCAGCTTCCTTCGCCTATCACGGCAGAATCGCTGACAGCTTTATTGGAGGAAACAAATGGACGGAAATGTTTGATGATGGTCTGATAAGCCTCAAAGGGATTGTCTGTTATCAGCAATGCTTTCTCTGCAGGAAAGCTGGTTTCTTTATTGATGATGATGAAGGATGCTGCAGACCGGATACATTTATCGTAATACTTGGGATGATCTACAAACACCAGGTCTCCTGGTTCTACCCTGTGAATCTCATTGATGCCTGTTGCCTGTGCGGTTGTGTTACCAACCAACCTCGCGCCGATCAGATCAGCTATCCATTGCAATGATACCGGTGATGGAAATTTCATATCGGGAATTTGCGCAAAAGTACAATACGTTTTGTGAACGAAAGCATCTGCATCAGTTTCCGGAATGCAGTTGTTATCTCTATTTCAACAGCAACAATTTTATGTTCAGCTTCTGCGTTTAACATTAACAACTGCAAAACATGTGTGCAGTTTTATCTTTTACTGCCGATCTCCCCACTACATTTTCCACAGTATTAAAAAAAATGTGAATAAAATTTATTCGAATTTTTTTTAGTTTAGAGAAAATTATTTTTAATATTGTGTAGGGAAATTTATTTCCCGGTACTTACTAACCCATCTACATAATAAATCTCCCGAATCATCGGGAGATTTTTTTTTGACTATGCTTCAATATTTCATCATCAACAAACCATTTCAGGTACTCTCACAATTTACCTCAACCGAAGACAAACAATCTTTGCGCGATTACTTCAAAGTGCCGTCTGACGTATATCCTGTAGGAAGACTGGATTATGATAGTGAAGGGTTACTGTTACTCACAAACGATAAACAGGTGAATCACCTGGCGCTTCATCCCAGCTTCGCACATGAACGTGAATACTGGGTGCAGGTGGAAGGGACCATCACGAAAGAAGCAATTTCACAGTTGAGTACCGGCCTTACCATTTCCATCGACGGTAAGCTCCATCGGACCAAACCTGCCCGCGCCATCGCCTTTGCTGAACCACCCAGCGTACCAGACCGAAATCCTCCTATCCGCTTCAGACAAAATATTCCTACCAGCTGGATCAGCCTCGCCCTTACAGAAGGCAAGAACAGGCAGGTGCGCAGAATGACAGCCAAAACCGGATTCCCAACATTGCGGCTTATACGATTTCGAATCGGCTCCCTTACCATCGAAGGTTTACTGCCCGGAGAAATGAAAGAGCTGGACAGAAATACTTTCTATAAAGGAGCAGGCATTGCCCGCTGAATGTGAGGCCTATTGACTATTTCGTTACCTTGCTGTAAAATCAAGTTACTTATGTTGAAATCAATGACCGGATTTGGAAGAACAGAGCAATCCATAGGTGATAAAACTTTTCTCGTAGATATAAAATCGCTGAATGGAAAACAGTTTGAACTGTTCCTGAAAATGCCGGCGTTTTTGAAACCCTTTGAATTTGATATCAGGGCACTCTTATCCGAAAAACTGGGACGCGGAAGTGTTGACTGCACCATCAGCCTCAAAGAAAGCGGCAGCTCAAAACCAGTCAGCATCAATACCGCCCTCGCCAAAACTTATTACCGTTCCATTGCTGAATTGTCCACAGACCTTAACCTGGATCCTTCCAGCATTCTCAGCAGCCTGCTCAAACTGCCGGAAGTAATTACACCCACCAGCGATACCCTTACCGATGCAGAATGGGAGTCTTTCAAAACCCTGATCCTTTCCGCCGTAAATGAACTGAACAAGCACCGCCAGGAAGAAGGTAAGATGCTGGAAGGGGATCTCCGTCTCCGCATATCCAATATTGAAAGACTGCAACAGGAAGTATCACTACTGGAACCACTCCGCAAACAAAAGATCCGCGAAGGACTGGTGAAAGTTCTCGAAGATAATGTTGGAAAGGAAAACTACGATCCCAACCGCCTGGAACAGGAGCTGATCTATTATATTGAAAAGATAGACCTCAGTGAAGAACAAACCCGCCTCAAAAACCATTGCGAATATTTCAAACAGGTCCTTGAAGAAGCTGAAGAAAGCAAAGGGAAAAAATTATCCTTCATCCTCCAGGAAGTAGGACGTGAGATCAATACCACCGGAGCCAAAGCTTATGATTCCACCATCCAGAAAGCTGTTGTACAGATGAAGGACGAATTGGAAAAAGCAAAGGAGCAGGTACTGAACGTATTGTAATTTTATATTTGTAAAAAAATCCCCTTGAAAAAACAAGGCTCAACCAGCATCCTGTTGTTCTTACTGGCCGGCATTCTTTTGAATGCCTGCTCCATCAGAACAGATCTATTTGAGAAGAACGTGGCCATCCCCAACCACGCCTGGAGCAAAGACTTTAAACCAGAGATCACCGTGAACGTGGAAGATACTGTAAGCCGGTACCATATTTACGTGGTGATCCGTCATACAGATGCGTACAAGTTCAAAAATCTCTGGGTGAGCACCACCATTCAAAACCCGAAGGGTGAAACCAGTTCACATCCACTGGATCTTCAACTCGCCACCGATGATAAAGGATGGCTAGGTTCCGGTATGGATGATATTTTTGAACAGCGCGTACGCATTACTCCCGGCGAACAACCTGTTCCCCTCCAGGCAGGTACATACAAGTTCACACTGCAGCAGATCATGCGTGAAGACCCGCTGGAAAATGTAATGAATGCAGGTATCCGTCTCGAAAAAGCAAAATGATGAATGAAAGCATCCCGTAAAAGCAGGTTATTCCTGGCGAGCCTGGCCTACTGGTTCCTGCTGGTCTATATTGTAGCAGCACTGGTGTTCTGGTTTTTTGAACTCAACCAGCAATCAGACCAGATGGCCAGCTACAAGATCAGCGCACTGATACTGGATGATCCGGATTATCTCAGCAAATACGAGAAGATACAGGATGAAAGAAAAAGAAAATCTGCACAGTTCCTTGGAGAAGGGATCACCTTCCTGGTCCTGACCCTTCTGGGAGCATTCTACGTTTATCGCGCCGTACGCAAACAGATCAAACTCCAGCAGCAGCAGCAACATTTCATGATGGCCGTTACCCATGAGCTCAAAACGCCCATCGCTGTTGCCAAACTCAACCTGGAAACTTTACTCAAACACCAGCTGGACGATCAGAAAAAGAACAAGCTGCTCTCCATGACGCTGGAAGAAACCAATCGCCTCAATACCCTCGCCAATAATATCCTGGTATCCTCACAACTGGAAGGAGGCCGCTATCGAATCGCGAGGGAAGAGATCGATTTCAGCAGCCTGGTTCAATCCGCCGTACAGGATTTCATCAACCGCTTCCCGGCCCGGAAATGGATCACCAATATCCAGGCAGATACAGAGCTCAACGGCGATCCCCTGCTCCTCCAGATACTGGTGAACAATCTGGTGGAGAATGCCGTTAAGTATTCACCTAAGACCGCGGCCATCGAATGCAGGCTCTTTACAAAAGGAAAGACCCTGGTCTTACAGGTAGCTGATGAAGGCCCGGGTATTCCGGATAATGAAAAGAACAAAGTGTTCGAAAAGTTTTATCGCATCGGTAACGAGAATACCCGCACTGCCAAAGGCACAGGGCTCGGCCTCTTCCTTTGCCGGAAAATTGCGGAAGATCATCGCGCTACCATCCGCGTAACAGATAACACGCCCACCGGTTGTATCTTTACCGTGAGTTTCACCCTGTAATTGAAAAGCATGAGCACAACAAAAACATCCATACTGTTGGTGGAAGATGAAGAAAATCTCCACGAAGCACTGAAGCTGAACCTGGAACTGGAAGGCTATGAAGTTACTTCCTCCTTCACCGGCAGCGAAGCCCTTCAGAAAGTGCAGGGAGAATATTTCGATCTTATCATCCTCGATGTGATGTTGCCGGAACTGGATGGCATCACCGTTACAGAAACCATCCGGGTCCAAAATAATGAAGTGCCCATTCTCATACTCTCCGCTAAGAATGCCAGCTCAGACCGCGTGCTCGGCCTTAAAAAAGGCGCGGACGATTATCTCACCAAACCTTTTAACCTGGAAGAACTCCTGCTCCGTGTTCAGAAGCTGATCAACAAGAACAAGAAAATGCAGGAGAAGGATTCCGTAGGAGACACATATGTATTTGGCAGCAATACGCTCGATTTCAAAGCACAGGAAGCCGTCACCCGCAAGGGAGAACGCATTCAGCTCAGTAAGAAAGAAGCCATGCTGCTGAAACTGCTGATAGAAAACAAGAACGAAGTAGTACCCCGCGAAAAGATCCTGCAAACAGTTTGGGGCTATAACGTTTACCCCACCACGCGCACCATCGATAATTTCATTCTTAACTTCAGGAAATATTTTGAAGAAGACAGCCGCAATCCGCAGTACTTCCACTCTGTTCGCGGCGTAGGTTACAAATACACGGAATAGATCAGGCTTTAGGTTGCAATCCTTCCAGCACCAGACGCGTTTCGTCCAGCAGATTGCGTGGATCGCTTTGCTCATGCCCGGGCACATAGAGCGCCCATTCGCAGGTATTGAGCAGGTGAAGCAGTTGCTGTACCAATGAATCATTCACGCCCTGCATCGCCAGTCTCGCCGCAACATTTTGTTTGTTGAGCAGGGATGGAGGGATCTCGCAGCGGATCGCCGCCATATTCCAAAGCACATGTTGTATCTCGTGATAGAAGAGTTTCATGTTACCGGTCTGCAGACTTTCCCTGGCAGTAGCCAGTTGTTCCTCCGGAACAGGTATCTCAACTTTAGCAGGCAGGTGTATTTTCGGTTCCACCGATTTCTTTTTGCGAAGCTGACTGAACTGAAATACCAGCCAGCTCACAATGATCAGCACCACCAGTCCAAACCAATAAAGATGTTTGGGAATGCCGCCATTATCTACCTGCTTCATGGCATTCGCCCGCAACTGCTGCGTTTCTGCAGATTCACCAGGATTTACTGTCAACGCAAGCGGGGCGCTCACCGCTTCTTTGTATTGTTGTGATTGTGGATCGAAATAAACAAGACTGGCGGCTGGGATCACGATATTCCCCGTATCCGGTGCAGCGAAGGAATACTCGAATACCTTGCTGCCACTGAGTGGGAAAGTGTATTTATCCACCATCTCTCTAACCACCGGATCGGCCGTATCAACACCTTCAGGCCAGTTGATCTCAGGAGGCGTCAGCAGGTTGATGTTTCCGGATCCTTCTACCAGTATCCGCACTTTGACCAGCTCACCCTGATGGATAGCCGTATCCGGACCCTTCATCTTCACGGTATATTTTCCTACCGCACCGGAATAATGATCCGGCTGCCCTTTCAATGGCAGTGGCTTCACCTCGATGATCACCGGTTCGGAACGAAGGGTTACTTTATGGTCGAGCACTGAAGGCGCTTCGCCGATATTCACCCGCACAAAATGTACGATGCTCTCCACTTCTGCAGCATCCAGCTCGAATTTTCCTTCCTGCAAAGGGAACAACTGCACTTTACGGATGAGGTTCACATAGTAGGGAACGCCATTGATCTTCTCCACCACGGGTCTTCCATCATAGGTATCCACCATTTCCATTACACTGAAACCTGTGAAGGACGGGCGTTTCATCACCTGCGAATTGGTATTAAGCCTCGAATACATTTTGTACACAACTTTCAATGGCTCACCCACCACACAACTGGTTTTACTTACTTCCACCCGGATCAGCAATCCCTTTCTGATCTTTTCTTCAATGAACTCTCCCGGCTGAATAACAGAAGCCGCTTCCACATCAGGTTCCAGGTCCTGCATATCGGCATGGCTGCGCTGTGCAAACTGCTGCGCCTGCAGGCCACTGCCGGCAAAACAACAAACGAGCAGAAAAAGGGAATATAAGACTCTGGTGTTCATTTCGGTGATAGCAAATTTAGAAACTGAAGCATTCGTAAGGTAGAAGTTTTCACGTTAAATGCCGGTTAAAAGGATGAGTGGTGAATTTGCCAGAAAATAAGCAAACATGGCCGTTCAATAACTGCAAAAGGATACAGCAACACAAACATCGTACCTCTGTGATGTAAATATGCCTTACTTCTTTAACCATTAAAACTTCCTATCATGGCAAAAGTAAAGATCGCGCTCACCAAGATGCGCTGCCTCGACGAAACCTCAGAACCCAGTGCTTCCGACGAACCCTATGTATTGGTATTTGCCGCTAAACTGCAGAAAGTAGGCGGGCTGGTAGTAATACCCACAGCACATACGGTGATGTACGGTCCCTGGTCGAATGTTGATGAAGGTGACCTCGTTACCACCAATCGCGTTCAGTTCGGGCCTCCGATCAAAATCCTGCCTCCCGCCAATTTCTGGGGCATCAGCGGCAGCGCAGAAGAATTATCGAACCAGGACGACGCCATCTTCATCGCCGCACTCATGGAAAATGACGATGCACAGGCCGGCGGCATCCGCGCAGGCACACATGCACAAATGTTTGCAGCCATCACTTCCTATGCCAACGCAGGAATGAGCCGCAGCACCATGGTGACTAAGCTGAAGAAAGACATGCGCGACATTCTCACCGGCGTTACCGTAACAGGCATCCCCAGCAGCGATGACCTCATCGGTGTTACCGAAGTAAGGTTCGCTTCCGATGCATTGCAGAAGGTAAGCACCGCCATCCAGGTGAAGAATATCGAGCTGGCCGGCGATGGCGGCAAATACCGCCTCCGCTTCGAAATGAGCAAAGGATAAATCCTTTCAACAACCGGAAATAAGAACGGGCCTAAGCAAAAGGGGCCGTCTCTTCAAAAGAGATGGCCTCTCCTTTTTAAATTGTAACTTCCATTATCTAAATTGATACCCCTGGTCAACGCATCTGTATTAATACTGGCCTTCATACTACTGCTGGTCTTACTGGCCGTTTTCATCCTTTACCGCGAAAAGAATATCCGCGACAAAGAAGCCCAGAAAACTGCACTGCAACAACTGCGCGCCGCCAATTTTCAATACCAGCTGGAAATAGAACAGATCATCAATTATTTCGCCACTTCCATGAGCGGACAAACACAGGTTGATGCCATGCTCTGGGACGTATGCCGCAACTGCATCGCCCGGCTCGGTTTTGAAGATGCAGTGATCTATCTCATCGATCATCAAACACAAATACTCCATCAGAAAGCAGCCTGCGGCCCCAAGACAACCGCATTCAATGTGATTGTGGACCCTATTGAAATTCCCGTGGGCAATGGCATTGTAGGCAGTGTGGCATTATCAGGAATGGCCGAGATCATTCCTGACACTTCCCTGGATGCCAGGTATATTGTTGACGATGCCCAGCGCCTCAGCGAGCTGGCAGTACCGGTGATCAGCAACCGAAAAGTGATCGGGGTGATAGATAGTGAACATTCGGAAAAGAATTTCTATACAGCCAAACACCTGCAGGTGCTGACCACCATCGCCAGTATGCTGGCGCATCGCATCGAGAAGATGCATGCAGAGGACATGATGCGGGAAAGGGAAATAGAGCTGATCCAGCTCCATGCTGATCTTGCTACCTATCAGCTCACGGCACTGCGCGCACAGATGAACCCGCATTTCATCTTCAATGCCCTCAACAGCATTCAACAATTCATCCTGCAGGGCAATGCCGATGAAGCCAACCGCTACCTGGCGCGCTTTTCAAAATTGCAGCGCGATATCCTGCACCACTGCGATCAACATCTCATCACACTCGAAAAAGAGATCGAAATGCTGCAACTCTACCTGCAACTGGAACAACTCCGCTTCCAGGGGGATTTTGAATTTTCCATCGAGGTGGACGATGAAATCGATGCCAACGAGATCCGTATTCCCCCCATGCTGCTGCAACCCTTTGTGGAAAACGCTATCTGGCATGGGCTGATGCCCAGGAAAGAAAACAGGCAGGTGCAGATTTCCTTTCAACCTGAAGGAGATCATCTTTTACTCTGTATGGTGCAGGACAATGGCATTGGCCGCGTAGCAGCAGCTCAAAACAGAAAAGAGTGTTCACATGAATCGAAAGGATTACTGCTGGTGAATGAACGGCTGCGCATTTTACAACAACAGTACCAGCAACCTTTTGAAGCCTCCATAACAGACAGATTGCATCCGGATGGAACAGCAGCAGGAACTACTGTAACGCTTCGCGTTTTCATCGGTGGATAATGCAGGTGGAAAAACAAAATCCTTAACTTCGGCACGTGATAAAAGCAATTATCATAGACGATGAGCCCGCTGCCGTCAACACACTAAAGTTGATGCTGGAACGCTACGTTCCTGAGATCAGTCAGATCAAAACAAGCAACGATCCGGTCAAAGCCATTCAGCTCATCAAAAGCTTCAAACCCCAGCTGGTATTTCTGGATATCCAGATGCCGGCCATGAACGGATTTGAGCTATTGAAGAAACTGCCCGAGATCCAGTTCAATATCATCTTCACTACTGCCCATCACAAATATGCCATCGAGGCATTACGGTTCAGTGCGCTGGATTACCTGATGAAGCCCATCGATGGCGATGAGCTCAGACAATCAGTTGACCGCTTCATGGCAAGGACGGTAGTAGCACTCAGCCAGCAATCGCAGTACCAGAATCTCCTCAATAATATCGGGGCCAAAGACAGGAAGGATTTCAAATTAGCCCTGCCCACAAGTGAAGGAACATATTTCTTCAATCCCGAAGAGATCATCCGCCTCGAAGGGGAAATCAATTACACCTGGTTCCATTTCAGCAATCGCAAGCCTTTGCTCATCTCCAAAACATTGAAGGAATATGAGGACATCCTGAATGATCATGGGTTCCTTCGTATCCACAAATCACATCTCATCAATAAAGTGCATGTTGTGAATTATACGCAGAATGGAACGCTCACGCTCAGCGACCGTTCACAGGTAGATATTTCAAGAAGAAGAAAAGAGATCATTCTCGAAGCCTTGCGCACGCGGTAATTACAGGTCGCCCAGCTGCGGCCGCATGATGATATCTTCCACACAGGCCTGAGGGCTCAACTGTGAAGCGGCATGGATCATGGCGGCAATATCCTGTGCGGTCATGATGCGCTCCGGATCGATGCCACTGCCAGCCCAGGAATTCGTATAGGCGGCACCGGGATATACAGTGGTTACTTTAATGCCATGAGGTTTCATTTCTTCCCGGAGATTACGGCTGAATCCTGCCAATGCATATTTGCTGATACTGTATGCACCACCATTCGGATAAGCATGAAGGGAAGCGATGGAACACATATTGAAGATATGTCCCTGTTTGCGTTCTATCATGGAAGGGATCAGTGTCCGGGTTAGATGATAAGCACTATAAAGATTCACAGCCATCATTCTTTCCAGTAAGCCTTCCGGCTCGTTGTGCACGCTGCCGGGCTCGAACAATCCTGCATTGTTCACAAGTACATCCACCGGAACACCATAACCAAGCACCCATTTGCCGAATGCTTCCGCCTGCGATTTCTCGCTCAGATCGGCAGGCATGGCTTTGATGCTTCGTTCAGGATAATGCAGCTGCAACGCTTCCAGGGTTTTGTAGAGAGCTGCGGGATTACGGCTGCAGAGGAAAAGATCGTGCCCCTGCACGGCAAATGTTTCTGCAATCGCTCTTCCAAAACCTTTGGATGCACCGGTGATGACAATATTCATGATACAGGGATTTTGATGAAGCGAAGTAAGGGATTTCCAGCCGGTTTCCCTGCATTCAGTCCACTTAATTTGACTGTCGTATTTTTGCGGTATGAAGTACAAGCATCTGTTTTTTGATCTGGACCATACCTTGTGGGATTTCGATGCTAATTGCCGTTTTACCCTGGAAACGATCTATAAGAATGAAGCGCTCGAATCCCGTGGCATACACAGCTTCGAGGAGTTTTTCAAACAATACAATATTCATAACCACAGGCTCTGGGAACGCTATCGCAATGGCCAGATCAAGGCCGATGAACTAAGATGGAAGCGCATGTTCCTTAGCCTGCTCGATTTTCGCATCGGCGATGAAAAGCTCGCACGCGAGCTCAGTAACCAGTTCCTGGACATGCTCCCCAGCCGTACCATCCTCTTCCCCTATTGCATGGAGATACTGAGCTACCTGAAGGATAAAGGCTATGCGCTGCACCTTATCACGAATGGTTTCGAGAAAACGCAATACAGCAAGATCACTTATTCCGGCATCGATCATTTCTTTGCTGAAGTGATCACTTCCGAAGGAAGCAACAGCCTGAAACCTCACAGGGAGATCTTCGACTATGCATTCCAGCGAGCAAAAGCATTACCGGAACATAGCATCATGATCGGCGACAGTATCGAAGCGGATATCAAAGGCGCCATCAATGCCGGCATCGACCAGGTATTTGTGAACCATCTCAATATCGAAACCGATGTGAATCCCACTTACACTGTTTATTCGCTCAAAGAACTGGAGAATATTTTTTGACGCAAAACATCGTCCCATAAAAAAACCGGCTGCACATGCAGCCGGTCCGATATATTTTGCATTCTCTTCTTAAATGGTGGCAAGCACTGTAACGCCGCCCTGAACAACCTGGTTCAGTTCTACATTCACTTTGGTGCCAACAGGCAACAGCACATCCACACGGCTGCCGAATTTGATGAAGCCAAGCTCTGAGCCCTGCTCCACTTTCTGACCAACAGTGAGGTAATTCACGATACGTTTGGCCAGTGCCCCGGCAATTTGTTTTACCAGGATCTCGCCTTTCGGATAACGGATCACTACAGAGTGACGCTCGTTCTCTGTAGAGGATTTGGGGTTCCAGGCCACCAGGTATTTACCCTTGTGATACTGGCTGTACACCACTTCACCACTCAGGGGATTGCGGTTCACGTGTACATTGGCAGGGCTCATGAAAATGGAAACCTGCAAACGCTTGCCTTTGAAATATTCTTCGTCGATGATCTCTTCAATTACAACAACCTTACCATCGGCAGGACAAATCACCTGGTTCTCATTTTTGGTAAGCTGCCTGGCAGGAATACGGAAAAAGCTCACGATGAACAGGGTCAGGCCCAATGTGAGGATGAAGATCAGCCAGCTCAGCCAGGGAGTAGAATAGCTGATGAAATAGAACGATAACAGGTTAATAACAGCGAATATGATCACTGTAATGAGGATGGACTTGTAGCCTTCTTTGTGTATGGTCATTGAAATCAATTAAGGTGCTAAAATAAGAAGAATATCAGATCATAAAGAGAACAACATAGAGCCAAACGAAAGGAGTGGCCAGCAAGAGGGAATCGAAACGGTCGAGAAAGCCGCCATGACCGGGCATGATAGAGCCGCTGTCTTTCACGTTGGCCATCCGCTTCAGCTTGCTTTCCAGCAGATCACCGGCAGTACCCACCACCGCTGCAATGATCGCTATGATCACCCAATGATGAACAGGATATTTCAGCCAGTATGCCAATGCCCCCACTACCACCACTGCCAGGATTGCGCCACCAATTGTGCCTTCCCAGGTTTTCTTGGGAGAGATAGCGGAGAATGGTGTTTTGCCAATGAGCGAGCCTACAATATAGGCCATGGTATCGTTGATCCAGATGGAAATGATGAGGGAAACCGGTAGCAGCGCAGAGTAATAATATATAGCATCAATGCCTTCATACGCTATCAGAGAGGATTTGGCAGACAGGTCCATCATCAATCCCCAGCTCAGTGAAATATACAATAGTCCCAGTGCCGAGTAACCGATATTCTTTATATTGATAGTGCCTGCAAATAACAATTCTACAATGGGAAGAACGAAAACACAAACCAGTCCCAGCCACCAGCCCGCAGCATGCAGAGAGAAGGAACCGATATTATAGGCATCGCTTGTAAAGAACAACATGATGCACCAGCCTGCAATGCGAACGCCGTATTTGTGGAAGGGAGTAATAGTGGCATATTCCGGATCGATCTTCGCAATCAGTTTCTGGTATTCACTCCAGCAACCGAAATGAACAATCGTGAAGAGAATGAAAAAACTCCAGTGATTCCACAACAAACCCAACAGCATCACTACCACAAAAACTGCGGCTGTAAGGGAGCGGGTTTTCAATGTGGCCATATTCAAAGCCATGCTGATATTGGATTTATGCTATAAATTGATTGGTGGGTGTGAGTCCTTCCGTATCATACACTTTGGACCAGGTAACGGTGGATTTGCTTTTGAAATACCACAGGATCACCCAAACAGCTATGAAGCTTACTACTGCTGACAACACCGGCATCTGCGGGTTCTCATTCACATATTTCGGCATATAGGAAACGGCGATCACCTGCACGGCATTGATCACGAAATGTGCAATGATACTGGTCCACAAACTGCCGCTATACCAATACAACACACCCAGCACAATGCCGAGCGCCGCCCTCGGCAGGAATCCAAGGAACTGGAAGTGCATGGCGCTGAAAAATATTCCGGTGATGATGATACCGGCCCAGGCATTTTTGGTGAGATGGATCAACACACGCTGCACTGCTCCGCGAAAGAAAATCTCTTCACAGAATGCAGGCACCAGGGCCACTACTATCAGGTTGATCACAACATCCATGGGCGAATTCACTTTCAGGATCGTCTCCATGGTCTTGCCCGCTGTTTTTTCCAGTTGACGCAAATGCTCGGTAACAGGCAACTCCTGGTTGATCTGCCCTAACCAGAACATGGCCGGCAATGCCACCAGTGCACAAATACCTGATAAGATGAACATATTTGGCTTTTCCGGCTTGCGGAAGCCCAGGAAATAGAATTGTTTGCTTCTGAACGTGAACACTGCAAAAAGAAATGCGGGGAAAAAGAAAAATGCCACTGAAGTGATGATCTGGCTCCATTTGAGTGATTCAACAGCACCGGGCCTGCTGAGATCTACTTTTACCTCCTCATTACTAAAGAGTATGTTAAGAAACATCGTAATTAGAAGCGGTGAAGCGCATAACAAGAGCGCTCCCAATTGCTTTCTGGGGGATCTAATCTTCAAATGACCGGTCATAAGCTGGTATAAACAAATATTAGTATGTAAATTTGCAACCGGCTCAAAGATACAGTTTCCAACGATGGTACATATCGGCAATATAACGCTCCCTGATTTTCCACTGCTTCTTGCTCCCATGGAGGATGTAAGCGATCCCCCCTTCCGTTATGTGTGTAAACAAAACGGCGCAGATCTCATGTATAGTGAGTTCATCTCCAGTGAAGGATTGATCCGCGATGCTATCAAGAGCAGGCAGAAACTGGATTTCTCCGAATTCGAAAGGCCATTCGGTATCCAGATCTTCGGAGGCGATGAAGAAGCAATGGCCATGAGCGCCAAAATTGTTGACACTGTTCAACCAGACCTGGTAGATATCAATTTCGGTTGTCCGGTAAAGAAAGTAGTGAGCAAAGGAGCCGGCGCTGCCGTTCTGAAAGATGTAGACCTGATGGCCCGTCTCACAGAAGCAGTAGTACGCTCCACCAATCTCCCCGTAACGGTCAAGACCAGGCTCGGTTGGGACGATAGCAGCAAAAACATCGAAGAAGTGGCGGAAAGATTGCAGGATGTTGGCGTGAAAGCGCTTACCATCCATGGCAGAACTCGCGCACAACTGTACAAAGGCGAAGCCGACTGGAGCCTGATCGCTGCAGTGAAAAACAATCCGCGTATCAGGATCCCCATTTTCGGTAATGGCGATATCGACTCCCCGCAAAAAGCACTCGAATACAAGAACAGGTACGGAGTGGATGGCATCATGATCGGACGCGCCGCTATCGGTTATCCCTGGATCTTCCGCGAGATCAAACAATTTATGCTGAACGGCGAAATTCTTCCGCTTCCTACTATCGAAGAAAGACTCGAAGTGTGCAGGACCCATGTGCGCAAATCGGTGGAATGGAAAGGTGAAGTTCTTGGCATCCTTGAAATGCGCCGTCATTACAGCAATTACCTGAAAGGGCTGTCGCATATCAAAGAATTCCGTACACGGCTCGTAACAGTGAAAACGATCCAGGAAGTGGAAAACATACTGGATGAAGTAGCTGTTCATTTCGCCGGACAAACACCTGCACACAGCCCGGTCCAGTTGACGCCGGATCAACTCAGCTCCTGCGCTTATTGATGATTACACTGAATTAAAAATATAGCTACATGAACCGATTACTGGTATCCATGCTCAGCAGCCTTATCCTGCTAAATTCCTGCGCCGGCAATGGCCAGCAGGCAAAACCAACTCCCCGGCCATTGTACGCCACCGTGAAACTGGATAGCGCACAACTGATCAACGATCTTCAATTCCTTTCTTCGCCGGCACTGGAAGGAAGACTGGTAGGTACCGAAGGCAATAAACAGGCGCGGAATTATATCGCTGCCCGCTTCGATTCCCTGCAACTGGCAGCGCCCGATTCCGGCCGCTTTCAATCATTCCCCGCCAGGAACAAAGCCACTGGCGTGAATGTACTCGGTATCATCAAAGGCTCTCAATATCCTGATCAGTATTATGTGCTCTCCGCACACTACGATCACCTGGGAAAGAAAGGAGACAAGATCTATACAGGCGCAGACGATAATGCTTCCGGTACTGCTGCATTGCTGGCCATGGCCGCATGGTTCAAACAACACCCTCCTAAACATAGTATCATCTTCGCAACCTTCGATGCTGAAGAAGGTGGATTGATGGGGTCGAAATATTTTGCGGAAAACCCTTCTGTAGCTATTTCAAATATCGTGTTCAACCTGAACATGGATATGGTGAGCAGGAACGATAAGAATGAGATCTATGCCTCCGGTACTTTTCATTACCCCTTTCTTTCAAAATACATCGACAGCATACGCCCACTTACAAGCGTAACCGTTTCACTGGGACACGACGATGCCTCCAAAGGCGCTTCCGATGACTGGACTTCACAGTCTGACCATTTTGCCTTTCACAAGAAAAACATTCCCTTTATTTATTTCGGAGTGGAAGATCACCCGGACTATCATCAGCCAACTGATAGCTTCGAAAAAGTGAATAAGCACTTTTATTACCAGGTGTGCAATATGATCGCAGCCACGGCAGTGCTGATAGATGATCAGCAACAATTGAAATAGACTTTATTGCTTCTGGGGCCAGGCGGCCAGGTATGCAGAGAGCTTTCTCGTGTATTCCTTCGCGCGTTGCGTGGAGATGGTTTCCAGTCCAAACAGCAATACGCCCTGGATGATCAGACTGAGCCCCAATCCAACCCAGAATGATCGTTCCGTTTGCCCGCGATACAGGATCAACAAGACAATGCCGATTACTACCAGACCAATTTCAACTGCCTTGTAAATCACAAATTTCCTGTTCACTTCCTGCATGCGCGGAAGCTCTTCCGATTTGAGTTGTTGCGGGTCCATATCATATGCATACACAATTCGTACACGATCGGCATCACTTCTTTTATGAATGGCATAACCTACAATACATTCCAGGATGCCCAATACCAGCAAGGGAATTGCTGCGCCTTTAAAGAGACTTGTTCTGAATGCAAAGAAGAAGATCAATCCAATCAGAATGGCGATCACTCCGATGATCAGCACCATCAAAGCAGCCTGCTTTTCAGCCAGGAAGTACTTTTCAATATCAGCTTTGGTCAACATGGAAATGGTATTTGAATGTAAGAGTACGATACCGGTATCCGGCGATTACGCCGATGCTTTCTTTTCCACGGCAGTCACTACTTCATTACTCAGGGGAGACACGGAGGGATCGAAATAATCTGTCAGATGACCGTTCTCATCCAACAGGTATTTGGAAAAATTCCAGGTAGGAGCCTGCTCATTCCAGCCATTCTCTTCTTTATTCGTCAGCCATTTGTAGACCGGATGCTGATCAGACGCGGGCACTACTACTGATTTTTTCACCAAAGGAAAGGTAACACCAAAATTGATCTTACAGAACTGCGCGATCTCTTCATCCGTACCCTTTTCCTGTTCGTGGAAATCATTGGCGGGAAAACCGATGATCTCCAGGTTACCGGAGAATTTCTTGTACAGGGCCTGCAGGTCATCATACTGATTGGTATAACCGCAATTGGAAGCAGTGTTCACCAGTAATAGTTTTTTGCCTTTGTACTGTCCGAGATTCAATTCTTTACCGTTATTGAGCTGAACGCTGAGATCATATATGGAAGTCATCGGTTGATCATTTGTGTTATGCAATACTTTTGAATTCTTTCCGGTTGCTTTGGTGAGCTTCATCAGCAAAGGATACAGGAATTTCATGATGCGCTGCCTGATAGTCATACGTGTGGTATTGTGCAACAAAGGTCCGGATTTTACCGGATGATCTTTTTGAATAAATTCATTTTGCCTTTGAATGGCGGATATTTCATAGCGGGGTCAAACCAGAGGGGTGTTTTCATGATGGCCTTCCGGTGTGTGAATGTATCGAAGCCCGTTTTGCCATGATAGGCGCCAATACCACTTCCGCCTCTCCCACCAAAAGGCAAATGGGGATTGGTAAAATGCCAGCTCGTATTGTTCACACAGCCGCCACCGAAAGAAATATTGCCGAAGTAGTATGCCTCCTGCTTCTTGCTTTTGGTGAACAGGTAGAGTGCCAGCGGTTCAGGGTTTCTCCCGATGATCTGCAATGCCTCCGACGCATGTTCAAATCCGATCACCGGCAATACAGGTCCGAAAATTTCTTCCTGCATCAATGGTGCATCCAGCGGCACCTCATCCATAATAGTGGGTTCGATGTAAAGCGAATCTGCATTGGTTTTGCCACCATGAAGGATACGCCCCTGTTGGAGATAAGCCTCTATCCGGGAGAATTGTTTTGCATTGATGATCCTTCCATAGCCATAATCTGTGGATGCATCTCCTGAATAAAAACCGGTGATGGTTACTTTCAATGCATTTACCAATGCATCTTTCCTGCTGTGATGCACCAGCACATAATCCGGCGCGATGCACATCTGCCCTGCATTCGAGAACTTTGTAACTGCAATACGGCGTGCCGCCACCCTGATATCTGCATCTTCTTCTACTATCGCAGGACTTTTGCCGCCCAGCTCCAGCGTTACAGGCACCAATTTTTCCGCTGCCATTTTATACACCAGCTTGCCTACAGCTCCGCCACCGGTATAGAAGACATGATCGAACCTGAAATTATTCATCATCAGTGGCACCACTTCAGCGCCATCTCCTTCCGCATACAGAACATACTGGTCAGAGAACACAGAGCGGATCAGCTTTTTCATCACTGCTGCTGTAGCCGGTGCATGTTCACTGGGTTTGAGCACTGCACAATTACCTGCAGCAATTGCACTGATCAGTGGAGCGATGAGCAATTGAAAAGGATAGTTCCAGGCGCCCATGATCAATACCACTCCCAACGGCTCCTGCAGGATATAACTGGATGATGGAAAATTCAGCAGATTGGTCCCGGCAGACTGAGGTTGCATCCATTGCTTCAGGTGTTTGAGATTGTACCTGATCTCACTGTGTACAAATCCGGTTTCCGTTACCCAGCTTTCTTCCGGACTTTTTCTGAGATCGGCATATAGCGCCTGATGGATCTCATCTTCAAACTTTTTGATGGCTTCATCCAGCGCTTTCAATTGCTTCACCCGGAACTCATAGGATCTTGTGGCTCCACTGTTGAACCAGGCACGCATTTGCTGAATGGATTCGGAAATGGTCAATACTGCCATGCAAGCTGTTTGACTGTAATTTACAGGTTTTTACTTTTTCCGTTTTGCAGGCCAGCAGATTTCCCAGTTGATTGGCTGTACGCACCAGGTTCAGCTTTGTGTTGCGAAATGCCTGTTCCAGTTCAGCCGGTTCATTACCAATGGGAAGGATGGCATCGAAATAAGGTTCCATCACAGGTTCCTTCAGCAGCGGCACTCTCCCGGCCAGCCCGATCACAGGGATATTCAATGCCCGTGCCCTTACTGCTACGCCATATGGCGCTTTCCCGTGCAGGGTTTGTTCATCCAGGCTTCCTTCGCCGGTGATCACCAGGTCAGCCAGCTCCAGGGCTTTATTGAAATTGGTCATTTCAAGGAATTCATCAGTACCGTTCTTCAGTTCTGCATCCAGTATTATTGCCAGCCCTGCTGCGGTACCGCCTGCTGCGCCACCATGTTCCAGACCTGCCATATCCCTGCCGGTTTGCTTCAGCACCACATCCCTGAATTGCTGCAGGGCGGCTTCCAGCTTTTCCACGCCTTCTTTGTCGGCTCCTTTCTGTGGACCAAACACACGGGCTGCACCCTGCTCGCCCAGCAGCCTGTTTTTCACATCGCACAGAATGATGATGCTGCACTCACGCAAACGCGCATGCGCTTTTGAGGTATCGATATATGCCAGTTTCTGTAATCGCTCAGGCATGAAGAGCAGTTCCTGGTCACTTTTGTCGAGAAAACGATAGCCCAGCGCCTGCAGGATGCCCGAACCTCCGTCTACCGTGGCACTGCCACCGATACAAAGAAGGATGGAAGTGGCCCCCTGGTTGAGTGCATGGGCAATCAGTTCGCCAGTTCCGTTGGAGCTGCAATGCAGCGGGTCTCTTTCCGAAACCGGCAAGAGCCGTAATCCAGATGCTGCAGCCATTTCGATGATAGCTGTGGCAGTGGAGGGCAACCAACCGTAAGTGGCTTTTATTTCTTCTGCTTTGGGTCCCTGTACCATCACTTCAACTGGTCTTGCATTCAGGTGTTGCATCAACAGCGTGGCCGTGCCATCGCCTCCGTCTGCAACAGGGAAAAGCTCACAGGTAACCTGCAGATAGCTTTCTTCCAGTCCTTCGCGGATAGCGCCTGCCACTTCTTCTGCGTCGAGACTGTTCTTGAATGAATTTGGAGCTATAAGTACGCGCATGTGATCAGTGTAATAAGAATAATGATAAAATATAAACGATCAGGATCGTGATCAATCCCATCCAAAGAGATGCCAGGGTATACACACGTAACATGGTTCGCATATCGAGGCCCGAAAATTTAGCGATCACCCAGAAATAGGCATCATTGGCATGTGAGATCACCATGGAACCTGCACCCATCGAAAGTACCGTGATCAGTTTTCCATTTTCCGAATCAAGGCCGAGTGCCGGCAAGAGGGCAGTACAATGGATGCAGTAGTGATGATGGCTACAGTTGAAGAACCCTGTGCTGTTTTCAACACAGCTGTGAGCAGGAATGGAAAGAACAATCCCAGGCTTGCAAGCGATTCCATGCTTCCCAGGTGTTTGCCCAGGCCTGTTGCAGCCAGCACAGCTCCGAATGCCCCGCCTCCGCCGATGATCACCAGGATACCGCCCGCCTTCTCAGCACTTTCTGACAGCAACCTGCCAACCGTGTCCCTTTTCCAATTGCGGCCTGCAGCAAATGCCAGCAATACGCCGATCGACAATGCCACTTCGGGTACTCCGATCACATTTATGATTGCATGCCAGCCGGAATCAGAACTCTGTTCCATAACAAAAAAAGAGTGCAGGGCTATCAGGAGAATGGGAACAACAACCGGCAGGAAAGCTGCTATTACTGAAGGCCTGGAAGCCATGGGCTCCTCCGCTTTATGTACATGGTCCGCCTGCCCGTTTGATTCTCCCGGCCATTTCTTTCCCGCATATAACGCCCACCAATACCCGACAAGCATAGCGGGTATGGCCACCAGCACACCAATGCTGATCAGTTTGCCGAACTCCACACCAATGGTTCCTGCTGCTGCAGCTGCACCAGGATGCGGTGGCAGCAGGCAATGCACTGCATATAGACCTGTTGCCAGTGATACAGCCATGATAGACATAGCTATGCCCGTTTTCTTCGCAATGGATTGGTTCAGGCCACTAAGTACGATATAGCCAGAATCACAGAATATTGGAAGCCCTACAATAAAGCCGGTAAGGCTCATCGCCAATGGAGCCCGCTTTTCTCCAGTTTTACGAAGAATGAAATCTGCCATTACACGCGTGCAGCCGGTATACTCCAGGAGCCCACCCAGGGTAGTTCCCAGCACAATCACAAAACCGAGCGAGCGCATGATATTCCCAAATCCATCTTTGGAATGTTTCAGAATATCAGGTACGGGCATTTGCACGCCAACGCCCACTACAAAGCAGGCAAGCAATAAGGCAAAAAAAGCATGCACGCGATATCGTGCGGTCAGGATAATGATCAGTACTATTCCCAGGATAAGGCAAATAAGTACCTGCAAAAAAGAAGGGGTCATGGAGGCTTATTTTCGGAAAAAGATACTTAAATTAACAGTACAAGCCTTAACTGTAGATCAAACTCCCCAAAATCTACAGCACATTTCCCCTTCCACGTTGATTTACTGCTCTGCTCCCTGCCGGAACAAGATTTTTCTCTGCATCATTGTAATGCATGTCCTATCTAACTTTTAAAAACACATATATGAAAATCAGATCCGGTTTTTTTATGCTTCTGCTGATGGTAATAACCACTTTTGCGGAAGCAGCACCTAACAGCACCGATCCCATCAGGACTAAAAAGGAAGTGGCGGCCATGACAACTGCTGAAAAGGAAGCACGGGTTGCCGCCATCATCAAAAGAGTGGAAGAAATCAAAGCCATGGACAGATCAAAGCTTTCCGGCGCTGAACGAAAAGAACTCAGAAAAGAATTAAGATCCCTCAATAAGGAAGCTAAGGTATTCGGCAGAGGTGGCATCTATCTTTCCGTAGGTGCAATACTGGTGATCATACTTCTTCTGATATTGATCCTGTAAGATATTAACGGCAGCTTTCCCCGCCGGCAATTTGCTCCGGCCTCCCCGCCCGGCCTTTTTAAGTTTGCCGGACCGGGAGGGCCAGGGCACTGCTGCTTCTTCCACCATTCGCTGCGACAGGTCTGCATCCGGACAAAACCTGCGCACCAGTTTTTCCACCCTTGCTGCCAGGATCAGTATCTGCTCTTCCGAGATCATATAATCTTCTTTATATCGACCATGTATATACGCTTTCTGCAATAACCGGAATAACTCTATATCCTCTGCAGTGGTTCTGGGAAAGATACTATTCAATGCATTTCCCATCATGGTAGAATAACGCAGCAACTTATCTATATTATGTGTGCCCGTTCTTAAGCCGGTACTTTGCAACACAAACGACATGCAGGCATGTTCAGAAGCCTGGTGGAGGAGAAAGGCAGCCAGGTTGAACTGTTGCCTTTCTATGAATTGCCTTGCCCCGGAAAGAAAAGCAACACTTCGATCATAGCCTTTCTGTGCCTGCGATTCCTGGTTGACAAGGTGCTCCTTTAAATTGTCATAACCGGGAGCAGGTAAATTGGTGATCCCTGCATTGTACAGGAGCGGCGCCTTATTCACCACCTGGATAGCAAAAGCCTGTCCGGCTTTCAGCCATTGATAAAATACTTTTACAGGATGTACAATCAGGTTAACAGGCATGCGTAAACGGTTCCGCTGCTCCAGCATATCCTGAATAACATCGTCTGACTTTTTCTCCCCCGGCCTCGTAAGCAATAAAAGAAAGTAACCTGCAGCAGGCTCCTCTCCATGAAAAAAGGGACGGAAGATGGAGTTGACCGGCAGGTTGTCCGTAGCAACTCCCAAAAGATAAATTTTATCGATGGCTACTGCCTGATGCAGTGTCCTCACCAGTTGATCCAGTGCCGGAGATGGTTGATATTGTAACATAGAACTGGTTTATTCGGATGAATGATTTTTTTTGTGCTGTGATTTTCGCATCGATGCAGGCAGATCTTTCCGCACCGTCATGTATGCAGCCTCCGCCATCAGTTCAAGATTGCGGTAAAAGAACAGCAGATCACTGCGGTCACTGGCAGACTCAAACTGATCACCATCTGAAGTCATTGCAGCTTCTATCCATTGCCAGAGCAAATGACGAAGATCATCGAGATGATAAGTAGTATAAAAATCAAGAATGACAGCTGACGGATCCTTCTTCTGCTCCTTAGTCAGACGCACAGGTTTATTGAAGAACTTAGTTCTTTTGTTTTCATGCATAAAAATGTTTTTAATGAATGAAATAGTTTCTTTCAATGCAAATTGAAAGGCAAAACGTAATCATGTAGAAGAATCAGTGGTAGAAGGTACCTGTGGGCCTGAAGAAACTGGCAACGACCTTATCGTTACCGGAGTACTAACGCTTAATTATACACGCAATTTAGTAAATAATGAACAGACTGCCAAAAATTTTAGCATTTAAGTTTTGCACATTCTCTCTGATCTGAATGTTACCTTAGCAGCATGTCCAATACAGACGAACAATATATGCAACAGGCACTTCGTGAAGCGCACCGCGCTTATGAAGCCGGAGAGATCCCTGTTGGCGCCATTGTGGTGATGAACAATCGCATCATTGCCAAAGGATATAACCAGGTTGAATTATTAAAAGATCCCACAGCTCATGCAGAGATCATAGCACTTACTTCCGCATTCAATTTTCTAGGCTCCAAATACCTGCCGGACGCAACGCTGTACGTTACTGTTGAGCCCTGCCTGATGTGTGCCGGCGCTTTGTACTGGAGCAAGATCAGCCGGATTGTCTGGGGAGCCGATGATGAAAAGAACGGGCATCAGCGCATCACGGGAGAGAACTGGCCCTTCCATCCAAAGACCACTATCACACGTGGCATCCTGAAGGAAGAATGCGCCGAACTGATGAAGAATTTCTTCAAGGACAGGAGATAAAAAAAGCGGGGCATGATGCCCCGCTAACCAAACATGCTATAAATATACCTAACTGCTCAAGGTTTGTCCCACCACACGCGTCCTGTCAGATCATCTTTTCCATTCAGCCCCGGCTGGTTATTCACAGCGTTGCTGTAGTTCTCTCCATTGATGTTCTGCTCCTTCACAGGGTAGCCCTGTCTGCGTGGAATAGGTGTGTTATTGTTATTGGGTGCAGGAGTCAGCACAGGGAATCCTGTTCTTCTCCATTCCGCCCATGCTTCATAGCCATTTGAATAAAGATGTAACCAGCGCTGGTAACCGATCCGCTTCAATGCTTCAGCTGGTGTGTAAGCAACTTCCGGCTGCGCCAGGTAAGCCGCCAAACCGGTAGTATCACCTTTATCATCTCTGCTGTAAGGAACTGCCTCTACCTGTTTCTGCACTTTGTCATTATAATCTTTAAAACTGTTCCTTACCCATTGCCGTATCGACGCTTCCACGCCCGCTTTGTAATGTTGCTCTGCCACTGCATCTCCACCGCCGATCCAGTTGATCTTTGCAGCTTCCGCCAGTGCAAATTTTACCTGGGCATTGGTAAGGATATAGCAGGGAGCATTCTGTGTTCGTATATGCACCCCCGTTGGAGATACTGTAGCTGTTGGGATCAGACCAACAGCATTTCCATCCAGGCCATATGGTACTCCTTTGTACCCTTTGCTTCCATCACTCACGGTATCGGCATAGACAGGCAAACGAGGATCATGCAGGTTCTTCAGATAATCAACAACAGGTTCACTGGCCCAGTACCAGATACGGCTCTGAACAGTGTAAACATAATACCAATAGCTTTGATTGGCAGCATTGGCCAGGTGTATGAACACTGCACTTTCTGAATTATCATCTATCAGACCGCCAGTAGCTGCATCGGCAAATTCAGTCTTGCCTTTTACTTCATCGATCTTTGAAAGACGAAGCGCCATAATGAGCCGCATTGAATTGGCAAGTTTTTTCCAGTTGCCCATTTCACCTTTGAACAGAATATCGCCTTTGACAGGATCTGCATCACTGATCTGCGCGGCTGCTTCTTTCAGCTCTTTCAGCAGGTCATAGTAAATATCCTTCTGGCTGGTGTAGCCGGGTGTAAAATTTTCTTTACCCTGCAATGCTTCCGTATAAGGAATATCCCCCCAGCGGTCTGTAGCATGCCAGTAGAACCATGCACGGAGGATCCTTGCCACGGCCAGTTGATTTTCTTTGGAGCCTTCAGTGATGTTGAACTCTTTTGAATCCAGGATTGTTTTCAGGTTCATCAATGCACCTGAATAGATCCCGTAAAAATCGAAATTGACAGTAAGATACCTGCTTGCATCGGTATAAGGCTTCTCTGACCAGTATTGCGCATACAGGTTGGGTGTAGGGGCTTCGAGATAAGCCGGTATCTGGTTGATAGCGTATGTGAGCAATTGAGAATTTGCAGCCTTCGCAGGCAGGTTGGGATTGATATTGAGATCATCTTCAAATTTGGTACAACCTGTTCCCATTACCAGCAATACCGCAATCAGTTGGATGAATGTTGTTTTTTTCATGATGGTAATTTTTAGAAGGAAATATTCAGGTTAAGTCCAAAGGATCTTACGGTGGCCAGCTGACCGGTTTCCAGCCAGTTGAGCGATGATGATCCGGTGGCCAGCTCTGCAGGGTTTAGCCCTTTGGGCGCTTTCTGCCAGATCATGAACGGGTTCCGCGTGATGAGAGCAATGTTTACACTTTTCACCGGCAGTTTGGCAATCTGCCTGCTGGTGAATGTGTATCCCAGTCTGATCTCACGCATACGGATATACGAAGCATCATAACACCATTCTTCATACACCCTCGTTCCTACAACATTCCTCCAATAGGTCCGCGCATTCACATAGGCGGTCACTTCCTGCTTGGTGGAATTGGAAATGCCGGTGATCTTGTAACCGCCGCCATCCGCTAAAGGATCGCGGATATTCTTTCCTTTATCGTTCATCTCAGCTGTAATGGCATGCTGTCCGCTTTTCACGGCCAGCATCTGCGTCCAGCTAAAGAATTTACCTCCTTTCTGAAAATCTATCACAGCGCTCAGATCAAAATTCCCAACTGTAATACTATTGGTCCAACCGCCTGTAAATTCAGGAACAGCGGAACCTAATTTGTGATTGGTGCTCCACAGCGGCATATTGTCGTTGCCCAGCAGGATCTTACCTGTTGCGGAATCGCGCTGATAGCCGTTGCCCACCAGTGTTCCGAATGCTTCATTCACATTGGACAGCAGGAACATGCTTACACCGGCATAAGCATTCTGGTCAAGCGTGAGTGTATTGTTTCCGGGAATCAGTTCCAGTACCTTGCTTACATTTTTTGCGAAGTTGAAAGTGGTGGTCCATTTTACCAGCTTCGACTGAATGGGCGTTGCATTGATGGTCAGCTCAACACCTTTGTTCCGGATCTTGCCGGCATTGATCACGTAACTGGTAAAGCCGCTAGGTCCGGGCACATCCAGACTGAACACTTCATCCTTGTTTTCCTGGTGATAGTAAGTAAGATTGAATCCAACCCTGTCTCTCAGGAAACGCATATCCAGACCGAGTTCCCACGCAGTAGCCAGTGAGGGCACCAGGTTTGGGTTCTTGAGATTGTCCGGCACATACATGGGGAAGTCTTTGTCATAAGGATCTCCCAGCACATAGGAATTTGCTGTCTGATAGATATCGATATCGGATCCTGCCTGCGCAAAGCTGGCGCGGATCTTACCGTAGGAGATCTGCGGTACATTCAGCAGTTCACTGAATACAACACTTGCGCCAACAGAGGGATAGAGATAAGCGTTGTTATCGAGGGGCAGCGCCGAGGAAATATCCCTGCGCAGAGACGCATCGATGAAATAAGTATTATCATAGCCAAGGCTCACGGATCCGAAAGCGCTTCTCACTTGTTTCTTCCTCAGAATATTTGATACATCAGGTCTTTCCAGCGAGTTGGCGATATTGTAGAAGCCGGGTGTTACCAATCCGCCCACAGTTTCCTCACGCAAATAAGTGTAATGCTGGGTCATGATATTTCCACCCAGGTTGGCCTGCAATGATAGTTTTCCAAACTCTTTGATGTATTGTGAAATGAATTCATAGTTCATCTCCCTGTTCTCATATTTACCGATCCAGAAGCCGGGTACGCCACGTCCGCCAACAGCATTACGGCCATCGATGTTCTGTGTGAATCCATCGCGGCGCACAAATCCACTCACGGTCAGTCCGGGGATGATGGTCCAGCTCAGGCCCACATCGCCAAAGAAGCGATCCCTGGAATCGTTGGATGGATTTTCATATGCATCGAAATAAGGATTGTTCCAGTCGATGGGTGTGAGGTTGTCATATACTCCTTCTGTATTCGGATCGTTCAGGTTCCAGTGATAGACAGTACCATCGGAGTACCTGTATTGTTTCAGCTTGTTCATATCGAGGTTGCGCTGGAACCATTGGTACATATTCCGCGAACCAAGTTGCTGATAACCCTGTGAAGGACGGATGGCTTTGTTATTGGCATAGTTGAGATGTGTACTCAACAACAGTTTATCTGTTACATTCAGCGTTCCGGCAAACGAGAGGTTATTTCTCCGCAGGTTGGTATTGGGTTCGATCCCCTTGATGGAAGTATTGTTGTATGAAAGACGGAAAGTAGAATTGGCGCCGCCTCCCATAAAAGAGATATTGTTGTTCAGGTTGGTTCCTGTTTCGAAATAATCCTTGATATTGTCCGGATGCGGAACAAACGGCGTTTCTTTTCCAAAGTCCGGGTCGGCACGATAGAAGCTGTATTGGTGTCTTACAGGAGTGCCGTCCATTACGGGTCCCCAGCTTTCATCCCAGGTTCCATCCACATACTTTGTTTGCACGCCATTGATGAGGGTGGTGGGAAAATTGAGGCTGGACCCTGCGCCATAAATATTCTGCAGAGGCATCCAGTTGCCAGGCTTATCGATGGAGAAGGCAGAACTGAGGCTGACCGTGGGTTTCTTTGCATTCTTACTTCCTTTTTTCGTTGTGATGAGGATCACTCCGTATTGTCCGCGGAGTCCATACAAAGCTGATGCAGCTGGTCCCTTGAGCACGGTCATTGTTTCGATATCATCGGGGTTGATATCCTGCGCCAGGTTACCATAGTCCTTCCCGCCTTTGCTTGCGTAGTTGCTGTTGGAGATGGGGATATTGTCCACCACAATCAGTGGCTCACCCCCACCAGTAACCGAATTCACACCACGTATCTGTACTTTCTGTGTTCCGCCCATACTGGCGGCAGAAGAACCGGAAACCTGCACGCCTGCGATCTTTCCACTGAGCGATCCCAGCACGTTCTGTTCTTTGGCGATGGTCAGGTTCTCTCCTTTTATTTCCTGTTGTGAATAGCCGAGTGATCTCTGTTTACGGTTGATACCGAGCGCCGTTACTACAATTTCCTGCATCTTGTTCTCATTTTCCACCAATTGGGCAGATACCTGTGTTACTTCATTATCCTTAACAATCACGGTCCTTTCATCGGCAATATAACCCACAGCAGAAATGGTTATCTTGTAAGAACCTGCACTCAATCCGGGAATGGTGAACTCACCGTTATGATTGGCCGCAGCGCCTTTGTCGCCGGGTTGCACCATCACGGAAGCATTGGCTATGGCCTGCCCCAGCGTGGTAGTCACCCGTCCGCGAATACTGCCATCGAAAGCGAACTGCAGTCCCCTGACATCCATTGCCGGGATCAGTGGCGGTGAATAGTCTTTTACTTTTTTGATGATGATATTGCTGTTCACCAGTTCATAGTGAAGTCCGGTATTGCTCAAAAGAAGTGGCAGCACTTTGGACAAAGCCATCTTCTCCACCCGTAGATTGATACTATCGTAGGGCGCTATTTCTGAATTCCTGTAGGTGAACGGGACTTTGGAAGCCGACTCGATGGTACGGAGGGCTGTTTTCAGGGAGGCATTTTTCAGGTCCAGGGAGATAAAGATCTTGTCGAGCTCCTGGCCCCGGGAGTGGCCTGCCATGAGTATCCCATTGATCGTGAGCAGTATAGTCAGTACAATAATTCTCATGAGTATTTGCTTGTTCAAAAGCAACCTGGCTACCGCTAGCCGGAGGTGCATTGAAGCGCTTGCGCCCGCCTGGGCAGGGGCATGCGATTGTGCAGACAAATTCATAGTTTTGGTCTGTTTAATAATTCTGAAAGAGGATTATGTTTAAACGCCGGGCCTTTACCAGGTCGCAACTGGTAGGGCCCTTTTATATTTCCCGTTCTATCCGGGAGCGGAAATAGTTGCTTTCATTTTTTTATGATTTTGGATGAAGGTATTTTTCAGTAAATGAAATACTGACCGTTCCGCTGCTCCACCTTCCTTTCTGTAAGACTGCAAATGATCTGCAATGCCTGCTCAACTCCCGTCTGACGATTGAATGATGTTGAAATTCGCATATTACTCACCGTTATATCCCTTACATTGACCCTTACATTGTACATCCTCTCAAGGTCGGCTACAATGTCCATGATGGTTTCATCATCATATACCAGGCTACCCTGTTGCCAGGCTGCAACCTGATTGATACCGGACTTCCTGTCCGCAATGCCGGTCCCGTTATTGTTCACTTTAACCTGCTGTCCGGGAGTGAGGGTGGCTACTTCTTTATCCAGGTATTCCACTTTCACTTTTCCCCTGCTCACTGCTACTGTAACATTGCTGAGATCATTATATGCTTTGATATTGAAAGCTGTTCCCAATACTGTTGTGGAGATCTTACCGGTATGAATGATGAATGGTTTTTCAGCAGCATGCTTCACATCAAAATATGCTTCGCCGGAGAGAAATACTTCCCTTTTCTTTCCACCGAATTCAGGAGGGTACTCCAGGGTACTCGCAGCATTCAGCCATACCTGCGTGCTGTCTGGCAGCAGGAGATATTTGAATTCAGATCTTTCTGTAGATGAAACCTGAAAGCTGGCGGTATGATTGCTTACAGCATCCGGTTCGCGCAGTAAAAGAAAGATCCCTGCCACTGTTGCCGCCAGGCCCACTGCTATCCGGATGGTCCTTCCCCATTTTTTACCAGTCGCTTCATCTTCTTCCTGTACCGGCCTTGAAAACCATTCAGGTTCCGGTAGCACCAGGTTTCCCGATTCGTCCACATAGGTAACGGAGCCCTGCCCCAGTTCGCTGTAGGCATTACTGATAAGCTGACGAAGGGATTCATCATGCGAAGCGTCGCGCAGCAATGCAAAGAATTCATCAAATTCCCTGCGGGTGCACTTATTCTCCAGATACTGCCTGAACAGATATTTGATCCTTGCTTCCATAAATTTTGAACTGTAATACAGGCAGAAAAAAAGACGCCTGCTCCTGGTAGACGAAACAGGCAATTGAATGTTCCTATCCGGAACGAATATTTTTTTACAGAAAGAAAATACGGGATGCTCCCGCCAGGAAACGGCGGATGGATTGCAATGCTGTAGAAAGTTGATTCTTAACGGTGTGTTTCGATATCTGAAGTGTTTGTGCGATCTCCTGGTAGTTCAAACCTTTTTCCCGGTTCAGCTGATAGATCAGCTTTCGCTGCGCCGGCAGACTTTCGATGGCCTTGCGGATGATCTGGTGGTATTCCTTCGTTTCAATCAATACCTCAGGATCATCTTCCTGCATGGGCAGGTTCTTCCAGATGGCTTCTTTCAGCCTGCCGTCCGCTGCGGCCTTCCGAAGGAAATCGATCACTTTATTCTCCGTCATCCTGTAAAGCCAGGCCTCGATATTTTCGATGCGCGACAAATCCTGTCTGCGTTCCCATAATTTGATGAACACTTCCTGGATCACATCCTTTGCATATTGTTCAGACTTGGTGAGTTGCTGTGCGAGTGTGTACAACCGGCATTCATGCTTACGGAACAATTCTGCGAAAAGCAGTTCCATAGCCTGTTCATTGATATTCCCGCCGATATGTTGCCTGTTGTTCTCCATGATCAGCAGTTAGTGGTAGAAGGAATCGGTAGTACTGTAAGTTAATGGATAGAGCCAATAATACAGCAATTAGCTGCATGTTTTTGCGAGGAATTACTTACATAAACGGATTTATGCTGTATCCTGATGACAAGCTTTCAAATTGAGGTACTCAGCGTTCATGCAGCCGCAAAAAACAGCATTTCATGGGTGGCAAAAAAAGCTGCCAGGGAGAAACCCTGGCAGCCTTTGCGGATAACCGCAATATTTATCAAAGTGGTTTGATCTTGATATTCCTGAACCAGATACCACCTCCGTGGTCCTGCAATGCAATATGTCCGGCAGGATTTTTTCCATAACCTGCAACATCTTTCCATTTGCCTTTTGCTTTCAGGGCTTCCCATTCCGGGGTCCACAGATCGAAGTCAACCACTTTCTCTCCGTTGAGCCAGTGCTCTACATGCGCACCTTTCACAATGATCCTGCTGTGATTATATTCTCCTGCAGGTTTTGCCATGATCCTGGAAGGAGGATGCATCGCATAATCTGATCCGCTCTTTTGCCAGTCTTCTAACTTCTCCGCATAACCGAGATCATCAATCAACTGGTATTCGGGGCCTGTCTGATAAGTAGCGGCATGATCTTCCGAAACCCGGTACATCACGCCGGAATTGGCGCTCTTACCAACTTTCCAGTCGAATGCAAACTCAAAGTCTTTGTATTGTGCAATGGTGATGAGATCTGCGCGATGTTGCACATCTTTTTCCCTGCAATGCAGTTCTCCTTTCACCACTTCCCATCCGTCTGATGTGGCGTTCTTGAATGGTCTCCACTCATTGATGGTCTTTCCATCGAAGAGCAGTTGCCAGCCTTCCTGTTTTTCCTTCGCGGAAAGGGTATTGTTTTTTTCCTGCATAAAGATATTCATACTGGTTAAGGTGATCAGTAATGCGAGTGGTAGGATGAAGCGTTTCATGTGTGTATGTTTTATCCGATCAGTTTCATTTTCTCGGGATCCCATTTGATGGCTTTTTCCTGGTAGTAGCTATCGTTGCAAAGCAGTGCAGGCGCAGCAGCGCGATAACCGAACACGGTGTCTTCCACTACAGGCTTGCCACCACGGATAGCCCTGATCCAGTTGAAGAGGTGATCATAATGTGCTCCCTTATACCCAGCCTCGGCCTGGAACACGGTAGTATCATCGGCCTTTATCTTTTTACGATCGTAGTCCTTATCATATCTTCTCTCTGCAAAATATTTCGCGTATTCTTCGGGAGGCCAGAATTTATTTTTGATGAGCGTCACCTTATCCCATTCCACCAGCATGGCGCCTTCATTGCCTACGAGGCGAAGCGAGTTCTCGCCACCGGTGCCGTCTACAAAATTCACGCGAAGCGAAAGATTGAAAGCGGGATGTGCTAACGTTTGGGGATAGTCGAACATTCCCAGCAGGATATCAGGTACTTCCCTTCCGTCTTTCCAGTAACGCAGTCCACCTGTGCTCATGATCTTGTTGGGACCGCTGGAACCTGTGATGTAATGAAGGCTGGAGAAAAGATGAACGAAGAGATCACCTGAAACGCCGGTGCCATAATCCTTGAAGCAGCGCCAGCGGAAAAACCGTTTCGGATCAAAAGCATGGTCTGGTTTATTGTGGAGGAATCTTTTCCAGTCGACAGTTTGCGTGGAAGCATCGGCGGGAATATCCCATTGCCAGGCGCCTCCGGGTGTATTGCGCGCCCAGAATCCTTCTGCATAATTGAGCTGGCCGATGGCTCCGGCCTGGAGCAGTTCCTTTGCTTTCTCATTACCGAGGGAGCTCATGCCCTGGCTTCCGACCTGGAATACCACTTTGTTCTTCGCCTGTGCTGCGATCACTGCTGGTCCTTCGGAAACATCGTGCACCATGGGCTTCTCGCAGTAAACGGCTTTGCCGGCGTTCATGGCATCCACGGAAATGTCTTTGTGCCAGTGATCAGGCGTACCTACAATCACGGCATCGATGTCTTTGCGGGAAATGATCTCCCGGTAATCTTTGGTAGTGAAGATATCGTTACCGAATTTCTTTTTGGCATTGGCGAGCCGGCCATCGTAGAGGTCGCAGGCTGCTACCAGCTTTACGCCGGGTATGCTCACGGCTGTTTCTGCATCTCCGGTGCCCATTCCTCCTGCTCCGATCAGGGCGATCTGCACAGTATTGCCGGGCGATTCATATTTCCGGGCCAGCAGTTCTGTTTGGGGACAATTCTCAGCAGCTTTCGCTATTCCGGGGATCAGAGCGGACGCGGCTACACTTTTACTGAGCTTTTGGATAAAGGCTCTTCTCGCATGGGTAGGTTTGCTCATGTGTGATGTAGTCTGGTTGGGTGAAATGGTTGGATTGAACGGAAAGTAATTTACAATAAAATGATGAGTTGATTGCAGCTAAATGATCAGAGTTGGTCAATCCGGCAATGGCCGTAAATTTGTTACCCTGTAAGCTTTGAGCGAAAGATTATCTTATCAATTTAAAATTTAATAGTATGGCATTCACATTATCACCTCTTCCATATGCAGCTGATGCACTGGAACCTCATATCGACGCAACTACCATGCAAATTCACCATGGTAAACACCACCAGGCTTATGTTGACAATCTGAATAAGGCAATTGCCGGAACTCCCAATGAGAACAAATCTCTTGAAGAGCTGGTAGCAGCAGCCGGCTCCATCAGCCCTGCAGTAAGGAATAATGGCGGTGGGCACTGGAATCACACTTTCTTCTGGGAATCCCTGGGGCCCAATGCCGGTGGTGCACCTTCTGGTCCTCTGGCCGATGCAATCAATGCTGCATTCGGTTCTTTCGATGCCTTCAAAGAGAAATTCAATAACGCAGGTATGACCCGCTTCGGAAGCGGTTGGGCATGGCTGATTGTGAAGGATGGTAAACTGGAAGTTTCTTCCACTCCCAATCAGGATAATCCCCTGATGGATGTGGCAGAAGTAAAAGGTCAACCCATTCTCGGAGCCGATGTATGGGAGCATGCTTATTACCTGAAATACCAGAACAAGCGCGCCGATTACCTGGCTGCTTTCTGGAATGTGGTGAACTGGACCAAGGTAGCTGAACGTTTCGCAGCTACATCCAAATAAGCGAGCACAACCATCCTTTTTACTAAATTTTGCAATGCATGAAACAAACTATCATCACCGCCTGTACGGTGGCTTTTCTGGCGACTGCCTGTTCTTCCGGATCCGATGTCAAAAGATTAGTGGTAATGAGCAGTGGCAAGATCCAGGCCGCAGGTAAAGACGCCAAAGAGATCACTTTTGAACCAGGTACACAACACAACGAAATGGAATTCCAGTACGTTGGCAAAGACCCGGTTAAATTTACCGTGAAAAGCAAGGATGGTGATAAAACCTACGACCTCACCGAGAATGGCGCTTACGTGCTGAACCTGAAAGCAGCGGATACGCTGATCGGCAGCATCGTGAACTATGGTAACTCAGGTATCCCAACTTCTATCACCACTGAACAGTTGCAGCACATTGTAGACAGCACGCAGCAGTTGATCATGGGCCTCAATGCCAGTGATGAAGCCAGGACCTATTTCCTGGTGCCTAATTCTATCAAGAAGATCAGCGCTAATTACAACGCAAGACTGATCGGGCCATTCAATGGTATCCCCAATTCCGTGGAAGTAGATAAGGATGGTAAAGCTCCGGAAGTCTACAAGTTTGCTACCACCAAACAAAAACGCGAAGACCTGTACAAACTGGTTGATCGCATGAACAAATAAGCAGAGTTCATTTTCCGGGAAGAAGCATGAAGTGATCCACTTCGTGCTTTTTTCGTTTAAGGAACAGGGTCATATCCATGACCGCCCCAGGGATGGCAACGGCTGATGCGTTTCACTGCCAGCCAGAAGCCTTTGAACAGGCCGTATTTCTTGAATGCTTCCACAGCATAATGAGAGCAGGTAGGTGTGTAACGGCATTTAGGTCCCAGTAAAGGAGAGATGCCCCACTGATACAATTTGATCAGTGCGATAAAAGGAAGACTAAGTATTTTGAGGATTTGCTTCATTCACAATGCCGGTAAGTCTTTGCAAAATTACACCGATCTTCTCACTCACAACGTTATAATCCGGTACATCCTTTCCAACATACACGAAGAAAAGGGCCAGTTTAACATTGCCAGGAACAGTGGCTTCCTGCAACTGCTGCTTTTGCAAACGGTATGCCTCACGCATGAGCCGTTTGATGCGGTTGCGGTCTGTTGATTTTCCGAAATGACGGCTGCTGACGCTGAACCCCGCCTGCAGGGAAGTTTCGATATAGGGGATGAAGGCATAGGATACCCGCAATGGAAAGACAGAAAAATGCTTTCCTTTTTTAAAGAGCTGCTCGATGGCTTTTCGCCGCTTGAGCCGCTCCGTTTTGCCGAGGGTATTCTTTGGGTCCTTCATGTTTCATCAAAAATAAAATAGCTCCGGCAAATGCGGAGCTATTAATATAGTAGGACTACTGTTCAGTACGGGATGAGCCCTTACTGCCCAGCGATCGTTTATTTCAATTTCCTTTCATCAGAAACAGTCAGTTTCTTACGGCCTTTAGCTCTGCGGCTTGCCAGTACCTTACGGCCATTGGCAGTTTGCATACGCTTGCGGAAACCATGTACGGTTTTACGACGACGGCGGTGAGGTTGGAATGTACGTTTCATAATTGTTTGCTTTTACACTTTTTGCACTTCGATTTTGCGAAGTTTTGTTGAATGCGGCCTGGGAGAACAGACCTGGTTTCTTTTTTCAGCCCCACGGGTCACCACACCTGTAGGATTGTGAAAGGACGGCAAAGGTAGGGTAAATCAAATCTTTTTCCAACCAGTGGATCGTAAATTTCCGGAAGAATCTTTATAATTAGTATGTTACTGAAAATGAGCCTTCTGTAATGGCAACATTAGGGTTTACAGGTGGATCGACCTGATCTTCCGCAGTAAACTGGAATGTACCCTTGATGGTCCGGTTCTGATGCTCTGTGATTACTAAAGACCCGCCTGCACCTGCGCCATAGACCTTGGTGCCATCCAGGAAGTTAGCCTGGTAAAAGCTGGTATTGTCCAGGGCGTAAGTACCCGGCGCGATGGTTTCAGGAACGGTGATCGTCATGATCTTTGTACCACTGGTTTCAGTGCCCACAATACCAATCAGGCCTCCATTGAGGGCGCCTCCTGCCTGTGGTGCAATCCATTCCGTTCCGCCGATCTTGCACTTAAAAGCATTTCCCGTTCCTGTTGGAGGAGGATCAGCAGTATAAGGCAGGTTCTCGAAAACGCCTTCAGTGATCATGAGCGTTTTATCGTCGTTTGATCTGTAGAGCTTGAATGTAAAATTGCCGGAGATCCTTTTAGTGGCTTCATCGATCTTTGTGATGATCACAGTGCCGCCCGCAATGCTTGAGTTAGCGCCCTGATCAGTAGTGTAGCCAACCGGTGAAGCTTCATTATTGTCGATCAGCATGGCAATATGATCACTGGCCTGATCTAACTGGTAAGTACCAGCGCTGGTGGTCTTGATCTGGATCATCAGGTCCAGATTGTCCTGGCTTGCGCCCATGATGGAAACATAATCATTCATGATGGTAGCGGTAGCTGTTTTGTTGGCGGTCCATTGCTTACCATCAATTTTCATTCGCAGGATACCTGCACCACCATCTCCGGTAGAATCCAAACTTTTTTCTTTCAGACAAGATACCAGGCCGAACATCATCAGCACTGGCAAACACATACGAAGTAACCTGCTCATATGATTAAATTGATCAATGATTGAATACTTGTGGGTACGGGCTCGATACGAAATTAGCCTTCTTTACTGAACAATTAAAGTGCCACATGCTGCGATTGAAGCCTTTCTCCAAAGAATATACTGGCCTGGCTATTGAAATCGTTGGGGTCGTCGGTGGTGAAAAATTGCCTGCTGCCGCCTTTGCTGCAACGGCTTTCCATTTCAGGATGCCTTTGCAGATAATCTGCCAGGCTTTCCGCCACAATAGGGCCCTGGCTCATCACCTGGATGCCGGAAGGAAGAAACTGCCTGATCTTGTTCATCAACAAGGGATAATGGGTACAGGCGAGGAGTAGCAGGTCAATGTCCGGTTGCTTTTCCAGGATCCTGTTCAGATGTTGCTGAATGAAATAATCAGCGCCGGGTTGCTGGTGTTCATTGTTCTCCACAAGTGGCACCCACATGGGACAGGCTTCCTGATGCACTTCCACTTCCGGAAAGAACTTATCTATTTCGATACGATACGATTCCGAGTTCACGGTACCTCTTGTTGCGAGGATCCCTATTTTCTTGTTTTGCGTAAAAGTTCCTACGATCTCGGAAGTAGGCCGGATCACACCAAGTACGCGGTTAGAGGGTGCAATCCTGGGAAGATCGTTTTGCTGGATGGTGCGAAGTGCCTTGGCAGATGCAGTATTGCAGGCCAGTATCACCAACGGGCAGCCCTGATCGAAGAACCATTTCACGCACTGCAGCGTATAATGGTATACGGTATCGAAGCTGCGATTACCATAGGGAGCGCGTGCATTATCGCCGAGATAGATATAATCGTATTGAGGTAGCTTGTGCAGGATCTCTTTCATTACAGTGAGTCCTCCATATCCTGAATCGAAGATTCCGATGGGTGCATGCATGCTCAAAAATACAACAAAAAAGCCCCACCGATGGTGAGGCTTCTTCAATATGGTATAGTATTAACTTATGGTTTTTTAGCAGGAGCCGCAGCGGGAGCATTACCGGCACCAGCAGCAGGCAGCTTGATATTCAGTTTCTTTGCTACCAGTGGCAGAATATCCTCTGCAGGAGGCGCAACCAACAGTGCTTCTTTTTCGAAAACGTAAGTATATCCGCTTTCTTTGGCAACAGCCTGAATAGCGTCGAATGCTTTTTTATTGATAGGCATGATCAGTTCATCGCGTTTTTGCTGAAGCAGATTCTGGATGCGCTCTTCTTCACCACCGAGCTCAGTGCTGAGTCTGTTCAGTTCAGTTCTTTTTACAGTTTTCACTGCATCAGACATGGTAGTTGAGTCCTTGATGAACTTTTCATATGCTGCGTAGAAAGCAGTTTGTTTTTCCTGTGCGCTTGCCAGTAGTGCATTGCGATAATCTGTGAGAGAAGAATCAGCTTTCCGGGTTTCAGGCATGATACCGATCACTTCCTGTGAACTGATATAACCGATCTTAGTTTGTGCCTGAGCGTGTGCAGCAACCATCATAAGCCCTGAAGCGAACAACACTACTGTAAAAAACTTTTTCATGTGTTTCATTTTAGTTGTTTAGGACACCCTTAGCCCGGGAATTGGGGTGGGCATTATTTACGTTTAAGTTGAAATTTTATAACAATAAGTTGTTCCCCTGATGTTGCTTTCACGATTATTTAACACCGAGTTCTTTCAAAATATCTTCACTGCGATCCAGCTTGGGGTCGGCAAAGATAACAGTAATTCCTTCACTTTTATCCAAAATAAAATCGTATCCGCGGCTCACTGCTATTTTTTGGATAGCGTTGAAAACCTTGTCCTGTATGGGTTTCACCAGTTCCTGTCTCTTCTTGAACAGATCGCCTTCAAAACCAAAGCGTTTCCGTTGAAGGTCTCTCAGTTCTTTCTCGCGGATGAATAATTCGTCTTCCCTTTTTTTCTTCAGTTCATCGCTGAGCATTACCTGTTCAGCATCAAAATCTTTATACATCTTATCGAGAACAGCCTGTTTATCGTCAATTTCTTTTTGCCAGGCCATGCTGAACTGGTCAAGTTTTTTCTGCGCTTCCTTGTACTCAGGCATCTTGTCGAGAATATACCTGGTATCAACAATAGCATATCGTTGAGCATTTGCCAGCTGGGCCACCAACATTATTCCCAGGAGGATAAAGAGTATTTTTTTCATATCACTTCTTTTTAAGTTTATGAGAAAGGATATAAATATCCAGATAATCTCTGAAATTCCGGGGTTTACAGGCCGTTAAAAAAATGATTATTCCGGTTCAAATCCAAGCATGAAGGTAAAGCGGGCTGCATCGCGCAGTTTTCCTTCAGGTTTGAGACGGTCGAAACCAACACCGTAATCAAATCCAAGCAAACCGAACATCGGCAGGAAGAAACGCATACCCACACCGGCACTTCTTCTCAGGCGGAAAGGATTATAGTCTTTATAATCATACCATCCGTTGGCAGCTTCAAACCATAACATACCGTAGATGGTGCTGCTTGGATTGGTGGTGAACGGATAGCGGAGTTCCAATGTATACTTATTGAACATGGTGAAGAACTGTGTTGCCGATTGCTGATCGGGGTTCACCTTCGGATCGGAGTTCTCATACACCGGGTATCCGCGGTGGGCAATGATATCGTAACCCAAGATGAAGTTACCATTGGCCAGGCCGGCGTCACCTACCTGGAAGCGCTCAAACGGAGAGTACTCCAGCTTGCTGTTGTAGCGGCCCATGAAACCATATTTGGCAGCAGCACGCAGTACGAACTGTCTTGTTCTGTCTGCTCCCATTGCTTTACCGATCGGGATAAACCATTCGGCATTGAATCGCCATTTGTGGAATTCAGGCAATTTATAGTTGTCTTCGTTGGTGATATTCTTATTGAACAAAGAGTATGGTGGCGTTACCTGCACACTGGCCAGGAAGTTGGAACCGCTCACAGGGAACATTGGGTTGGGGCCCGCAGAGTTACGCGCCAGCGCCAGTTTGAAGCTGAGGTTGTTGGAAGTTCCGTCCGAGAAGGACGAAATGAAATAAGGATAGTTGATCAGCTTGTACTGAGTGAAACTAACTGAATAGATCAGTGTAAAGAAGTCATCAGGCCACTTCAATTGTTTACCCAACGATACAGACGCACTGAAACTTTTCAGTTTGTTGGTATCACTGTACACATAACGGTTACCGTCATATCCACCGGTACGGAACAGGGTTTTTGACAGACTCACGGTGAGTGAGTTCCTTTTCTTTCCACCCAGCCATGGCTCGGTGAAAGAAGCATTGTAGCTCTGGAATGCGCGTCCGTTGGACTGGATACGCAGACTGAGTTTTTGACCATCACCGGTTGGTAACGGATCCCATGCTTTCTTATTAAAGATATTACGAATAGAAAAGTTATTGAAGGATACACCCACTGTACCGGTTAAACCGATACCACCACCCCAGCCGGCGCTAAGCTCCAACTGGTCGGAGGATTTTTCTTCCAGCGTATAATGGATGTCTACGGTACCATCATCCTGATTGGGTACAGGGTTGATACCGATCTTCTCCTGGTTGAAATAACCAAGCTGAGAGATCTCACGCTGAGAGCGGATAAGATCAGTACGGCTGAATTTATCGCCGGGCAGTGTGCGGAGCTCACGACGAATCACATGCTCCTTCGTTTTATCATTACCGGCAATGGTAATGTTCTTGATGGTTGCCTGCGGACCTTCGCGCATACGGATCTCGAAGTCGATGGTATCATTGTATACCGCCGTTTCAACAGGGTCAACCTGGAAGAAGAGGTATCCATCATCCATATAATAGCTACCGATATCGCCACCTTCCTGGGTCAATTGTTTACCGAGTTTCCTGTTGAGGGTTTCCAGGTTATAGATATCACCTTTCTTGATGCCCAGCAACATCGAGAGCACTGAATCGGAGTATTTTGTATTTCCTTTCCAGGTGATATTACCGAAATAGTATTTGCTGCCTTCGTCAACTTTCAGGTCAACTTTCAGGTTGCCTTTATTGTTGAAATATTGTGTATCTGCAACGATAGAAGCATCGCGGAAACCGAGAGAGTTATAATATTCCAGCACGCGGTCTTTGTCTTCGAGATATTTCTTCTCGTTGAATTTGGCGGAGCTGAATAGTTTGAAGCGGAAATAAGGATCGAGGAATTCTTTTGTTTTGGTGAGCGAGAGGAAACCTGCATTGTTCAGGTATTCATTGAATGATGCTTGTTTGTTCTCACCATAAGGGCTGTTTTCCTTTGTGGGGAAGAGCGTGATCTTGGTCATCTCTTTGGTGCCCTTCATTTGTTTCTTCAGTTTCATCTCTCCCACTTCTTCGTTGCCGTAGAAGTTTACACCATCGATACGCACTTTGTTTCCTTTGGTAACCGTCAGGGTAAGGATCACAGAGTTGGGCAGTGCGGGATCGGGAGCGGATTCAATTTCAACTGAGGCTCCCCTGTTTCCTTTTTCAGTATAATATTTTTGGATCGCGTCTACAGCATTTCGTTTAACGTTTTCCGTTACAACCTTACCTACAACCAGGTCTGTTTTGGGTTTCAGTTCATCTTCATCTGATTTGCGCACACCTTTGATAAAGAACTTGGAGAGGGTGGGCATTTCAGTAACATGGATCTCTATGAAGAGGTTGGAGCCTTCGAGTTTGGTAAAGTAGATCTGAACGTTGGAGAAGAGGCGTTGTTTCCAGAGATTGTTGATGGCTTTGGAGAAATTGTCGCCACCTGGTATCAGTACTTTGTCTCCAATATTGAACCCGGCGATGGAGATGAGCAGTTGTTCGTCGTATCTTTTGGTGCCTGTAACGGTCACTCCTGCGATGATATATTCTTTTGGGTTTCTTGCGGTGAGTATTGCTTCCAGCTCAGGATCCACGGAAGTTGGGATGGTATCCCTTTCCTGCCCATAAGCCGAACCTGCCAATAACAGAACGAAAGCCAATAAAAATACAGGGGAAGTAAACGTACGCTGCATTCCGGGTTGTTTAAGCTGGAGCAAATTAAAGGGATTTATTAATTGTGTTTTAAAACTGTTTGTTAAAACGCGCTGCTGATGATTGATTTTTTCCGGGGAAATGGTGAATCATGAGAAGGGCTTATTGATTGACGACAGTTTCCTGCTGCAACTGGTCCCCTGTTTTACCAAATCTTCTTTCTCTTTTCTGGAAGTCGATAATGGCCTCGTACAGATTTTCCTTGCGGAAGTCGGGCCAGCGTACATTGGTAAAATAAAGTTCTGCATAAGCCAGTTGGTAAAGCAGGAAATTGCTGATGCGATATTCTCCACTGGTTCTGATCATCAATTCGGGATCAGGGAAATTGCCAGTGGACAGGTAGCCAGACAGCGTATCCTGTGTAATGGAGGCGGGATCTATTTTTCCAGCCTTTACATCTTCTGCAATATGTTTCACCGCCTGTACCAGTTCCCATCGGCTGCTGTAGCTGAGCGCCATGATAAGATTAAGGCCGGTATTGCGGCTGGTGATCTCGAGTGATTCGCGAAGCGCCTGCCTGGCATACTCAGGCAGCATGTTCATATCACCGATCACATGCAGTTTGATATTGTTCCTGTTGAGTGTTTCGGTTTCTTTCCGGATGGTTTCCACCAGCAGCTCCATCAGGCCGGTCACTTCCTGTTGCGGCCTGTCCCAGTTCTCGGTGGAAAAAGCATACAATGTAAGGTAACCTACACCAAGCTCGGCGCAGCCCTCTACTATATTACGTACACTTTCCACTCCGTGAAAGTGACCATAGAGGCGGTCCTGACCTTTTTCTTTAGCCCAACGGCCATTACCGTCCATGATAATGGCGATATGACTGGGCAGTCGCTGCAGGTCAATATGGTCCTTTCGGCTCCTCATACCTTAATTTTTGAAGGGACCAAAGGTACAAAAATTTAAATCCGATGCTGTTTTCATCAAAATTTTATCTACTTATTATGAACATTGGTCCATAATCCTTTAAAATAACCCGACGAGCGGGTGAATTTCTTACAATGGACAGGATCAGTTTGCTGAAGGGCACCTGTAAGATGATAGGTTGAAGGAGAAAGTGATCTCAGCAAAAATGTATTGGTCTTTTTGTTTGGAGAAGCCACGTTGTCTGCCTTCGATACCGATGATCTCCCCTGTTTCGTAGGACCTGTCCTGCAGCAGGCGGGCCACTGAAGGCGTTCCATCCGGCAGATCAGGGAACTTATCTGCACCCACATAGGTTTTGCTCACATCATCCAGATAATCGGTACCGGTAAAGCGGTGCACCACTTCAAAACCGATATTCATCCTTTCATTCAGTGCATACTTCACACCAACGCCGAAAGGAATACAAAAAGACATATTGCTGTAAGCTTTCCTGTCGGGATAAGCTGCAGAGCCCTGTCCTTCCGTTCCGAGCGGACGAAGAAAATATTTTTTACCGCCGAGATAGGCGAATGGATCATAATTGAAAACGCCGGCGCCCACTGTTACATAAGGAGTAAAACGATGATAGGGATCAGCCGGAATGAATTTGAAGAAATTGAAATCACCCTGAACCGCCAGCTCAAAAATATTGGTATTGAAGCTCAGGTTCCTCCTTTGCTGGTAAACATTGGAAGTATTATAAATATCGGAATAGCCGAGCTGTGCAAAGTGACCGGCTACGCGAAGGGCAATATAATTTCCGAATTGTTTGCGAAAGAAAACTCCCACTGCAGGCTTGGGCCTGTTAAGGCGGGCCCTGGTGTTGAGATCTCCGAAATAGTGAGCACCGCCAACTGAGATACCAAATTCACCAACGTGAACATAGCTTTCATATTGGGCCATAACCTGTGATGTCTGGAGGAGCGTGCCCACCACCAGCAGTGAAAACACCAGTTTCTTCATAACTGCAATATAATGATTAAGTATGTTGCCTTTAACGGCAGAACCTGGTTTTTCTGTCTATTGGAAAAGTTAAAGTACCGCTTCACAGCGGGTTTCACGGGAACGATCAGTTTCTTGTATCAAGCCCCCACGACAATTTATTTCGAAGTGTCTGGAGAAAATTGTTTTCATTCAGTCTTACAAGACTGATGTTGAACGATTCACGCCTTACCGCAAGTTGCACTTTCTTTTCCACAATTTCCTTTCTTGAGTCCAGTGCGCATATAAAATGATCGGCCCTCGCTTCCACTTCAAAAGATATTACGTTATCATCGGGCACAACGATGGGTCTCACGTTCAGATTATGTGGCGCCACAGGCGTGATCACAAAACTGGATGATTCCGGAAACACCACCGGCCCATTGCAGCTTAGCGAATAGCCGGTTGATCCTGTTGGTGTAGCTACAATCAGTCCATCAGCCCAATACGTATTTAAAAAATCTCCATTGAGATACGTGTGTATCTTGATCATTGGAGAAGTATCTGTTTTGTGGATCGCAAATTCGTTCAAACCGTAAGGCACATTCCCAAAGAGCGGCTTGTCTGCGTCCAGGTGAATAAGTGAACGTTTATCGATCACTATATTCCTCTTCACCAAAGATTGTACCGCAGTGTGCAGCTCATCACGGCCGATACTGGCCAGAAAACCCAATCTTCCGAAGTTGATACCCAGTACAGGGATATTTTTATCACGAACGAGTGTAACGGTATCCAGCAGGGTACCATCTCCTCCAAGACTGATCACAAAATCGATGGACTCACCGAGATCTGCAGGATCACTGAAAATAGCCGTCTTCTCCGGGAACCGGAAAGAAGACTTGATGGTTTCAAAGAACGGATGATAGATCACCGGTTCTATGTTTTCTTTGGCCAGCTCATCGAGCAATTGCTGAACATCTGCCTTCTGCTCGTTGTCGATGATCCGGCTGTAGATAGCTACTTTCATAATGGGTTGCTGTTACTTAAAACTCGTTCTTGATGTGTAAAAATAGCCCCTTTTGTCCTAATTGGTTGAAGCTATAATCGAAGCGGAAGATAAAATCGTAAAAAGTGACAATATCAACGCCAAACCCGCCAGTGTACAGCATTTTGTTCACAAGGGAATTGTCCTTCAGATTTTTGTTGTAAGCATAACCCATATCCCCAAACGTTCTGGCGTAAATGCGGAAAGGGATCCTGTCGTGCGTTTTGGATTTGATAAATGTGGGAATACTGAAACGGAACAGTTCGTGTCGGAATGTTTGCCTGGTAAGACCTGCAGCCACACCGTCCACTACATATCGCTCCAGTCCGCGCAGGTAGAGGTCCCCATAACCGAATAAGCGCTGATTGATATAAGGTTGATCAAATGGCAGCCGCACCACTGCATTGGCCTGCCAGCCGAAATAGAATTTCTTTCCGATCCTCCATCCCCTGAAGAATTTGCCGGAGAATTCCCACATGTTATTGTCTGCATGAAAGCCACGCTTGAGCAGGCTTCCCGAGGCCTGTATACCGGTGAGTGGGAAATGGATATAATCTACATTCACATAATTGACCGTGTAAGAGATCTCCGGATATTCGATACTGGTAGTTTGCGGTCCGAAGTACTTCGGATTGAGGTGCAGCACCTGGCTGTCTATGATCTGCTTGGTATAGGAAAGACGAAAAGCATGAAAAGTGCGAAGCCCGGGGCGATAGGTATAATCTACGTAGCCGTTATATCTTTGTGCGCTTTCTTTAAGGGAGTCGATGAACTGCTGCTGGTTATCGATGGTGGAATAATTGATCTCCTTGTTTGAAGCATAGGTAAAACCGATGCGGTACCCATGCTTCAGCGTTTTGTCAGCATAAGGCTGATCATATTGGAACTGTAACTGTTTCGTATAACCGGTGATAAGCCAGAGCCGGAGTTTATCGTTGCGGCCCGTGAAATTATACCAGGTGAATTTGAAACCATAGTTGAGCCGGTCTGTGCTGTAGCCCTGCTTTCCCCACTCCACCAGGTTGCGGTCCACAGGTTTCACGTAAGGCAGGGGAAAGATGTACCATCGTTCTTTCAATTCGATATTCACATCCACTGTATAGCCCCGGAAGGATTTGAGGGAAACGACCACTTCGTTGAACAACCCTGTATTGAACAATTGCCTTCTGGCAATTTCAAATCCTTTAACGAGATCGGGAAGATAGATGGAATCGCCGGATTTGAATGGAAGCTCACGTTCTACAATATACGATTTGGTGCGGCGGTTACCTTCGATATAGATGGTCCCCACCACGAAGGGCGTGGGTTGTGCTTTATCTATGTACCGATCGGAATTGTTGTAAGGTTGTAATGTGTCTGTATCTGATGTTTGCGCAAGGGAAACGATACAGCAGAACAACAGTATGGCAGTAATTTGATATTTGTTTCCCATCCACATGCTCGCTTATCGCAGCTAGATATTGAGGTAATTCATGAGGTGGTCATAATTACTTCTGAGCTCATTTTCGTAAAGCTCTTCACCGAAGTAGTACTTCACCTGGTATTCATATCGCTGGAAGGTTGCAATGATGTCTGAAATTTCAAACTTGCTCACTTTGATGGTAACATAGAAGGCGCTGCTATTACTATCCCAGTGAGTATTGAGCTGTGTGATCTGGGCATCGTTGGTTTCTATCAGCTTGCTGATCTCGGAAAAGGAGAAATTGCGTTGCTCCATTTCGAGTACGATGATTCCTCCGGGCTCGTTGGCGCCGGTGGTTTTGCCCAGTTGCTTGAGGAGATCGCTGACAGTGATCACGCCAATGAATTCTCCGTCTTTTTCTGTAACCGGAACAATGGAAAGGTTATGCTCATTGGCCATTTGCACGGATTCAAGGAAGTGAGAGCCGGCCCTGGCGGAAATACGGGAAAAATAATTTGCGAATTGCAGAAGCTGTGCAAGCTCATCCTTGTCCATCAGGTCGTCCTCAGAAGCCATGCCCAGGTATTTATCTTCAGCAACTACCGGAAGTTGTGCTACATGGAACTCCTGCATCAGTTCCATGGCCTGGAACACTGTATCGCCCGGATTGAGCGAAGGAATGGCGGATGATATGAGTTCTTTGTTTAACACAGGTAATGTTGCTGTTTGTTTTAGCACCAGTGAATCAGGAAAGGTTTCAATAAGACTTTAAGCAAAGCAAAGGCAGAGGACGTCAGAGCAAAAATAAGACCACACCGAAACAATTACCTGCTGCCTGGTGCAGCCGGGCGAAATCGTTTCTTTTTTACTAAGACGCAAGAATTCAGGCTACCGCTGCGGGCTCATTCAATTTTGTAAGAAATTTATGCAGTATCCGGTTGAATTCTTCAGGCACCTCCATCATAGGTGCATGACCACATTTGTCAATAAAATGCAGTTCGCTGTTGGGAATCAATCGCTGGAACTCCCTTGCCACGAATGGTGGAGTTACAGTATCGTTATTACCCCATATCAATAACGTGGGCTGTTTGATTTGATTGAGCTCTTCCCCAAGATTATTTCTGATAGCGCTCTTGGCAAGGGCGATGATCTTGATCACTTTCAGACGATTGTTGGTAGTGTCGAATACCTCATCCACGATCTCTTTGGTAGCCACTTTAGGATCGTAGAATGTCTGTTCAGTTTTTTTCTTAATATATTCGTAATCGCCTCTTTTTGGATAAGTATCGCCCATTCCATTCTCAAAAAGTCCGGAACTACCGGTAAGGATCAGGGATTTTATCCTTTCGGGGTGCTTGAGTACATGTAAGATACCAACATGGCCTCCAAGTGAGTTGCCAAGCAGGTGAACATCTTTGTAATCCCTGTATTCAATGAATTTATGAACGAACTTCTGCAGTCCGCTAACGGAAGTATGGAGGAGGTCCAGGTCAAGCAAGGGGAGCATGGGTACCACCACTTTATAATGGTGGCGGAAATATTCGATCAAATCCTGGAAGTTGCTCAATGCGCCGAATAAACCGTGTAATAACACCAACGGTTCTCCCTCACCTTCTTCAAGAAATTTGAATTTGTCCGCCTGTTTGATCTCGTAATTCATCAGATAAATCGGTTCAATTCAGTCAAATATTCGCTAAAATAAACGATTTACCTCAAATATGGCATCGTTCCATTTTCAGCCGTTAAATTTTACTGTAAACTACAAATTTTTTGCGTCTTTCCGGCCACACTGTTGTGGTGGTTCAGACAGCCTTTTGTGTAGATGCATCTGCTGCGATCCTTTCAAAAAAAGCCTCCAGTTCAGTAAACATATCTTTAAATGCAGGGATCAGCTTGCCGATCCCATCCACCACCCAGGGGCCCAACGGTTGTATGTACGCGTAGGTAACTGACTGCCGGATACTTTCTGCACTTATCAATTTCAATTGTTCTGCATAGAACAGCAGCACGCTGTAAGCTAGTGTATATATTATTATATACAACAGAATTCCGCCCAATTTGTTGGCCCAACCCAGCAAAGCCACTTCCAGAGTAGCTTCCAGAAGATTGGCGCCTAATCTTATCAGCAGTACCGCTCCAATGAACACCACTGCGAAAGAAATAAAGGGCAACCATTTTGCAGAAATGCTGGTGGAATCTTTCAACCATTCCGCAACCAGGGCGGACAGTTTCATGGCGGCAACAATTCCCACGATCAAACCGATCACGGAGAACACTGCTATCACCAATCCACGCTGCCATCCTTTGATAACAGCCATGATCAGCATAATGATAAAGACAATATCAATGATCATGTAATATCATTAACGGGTGTTCCACCCGTTTTCTTATTTGCTCAGCAACTCTTTTACCATGGCGCTGATAGATTTTCCATCAGCTTTGCCAGCGAGTTGTTTGGAAGCTACGCCCATTACCTTGCCCATATCGGCAGGAGAACTGGCGCCAACAGATGCAATGATCGCGCTGACAGCAGCTTTCAATTCTTCTTCACTCATTTGTTTGGGCAGGAACTTTTCTATCACAGCAATTTCTTCCTGCTCTTTTTTGGCGAGGTCCTCCCTGTTCTGTTGCTGAAAGATCTCCAAAGAATCTTTACGTTGCTTCACCAGTTTTTGCAGTAGTTTGATCTCGGCATCCTGCGTAAGATCTCCTCCACCTGCGCCTTCGGCTGTTTTGGCCAGCAGGATCGCGGCCTTAATAGCGCGAAGACTGCGAAGCGCAGCTTCGTCCCTGGCCAGCATCGCTGCTTTAAGGTCTGTATTCACCGTTTGCTCGAGGCTCATATAGTTATATTGATGTTAGGCTTTGTTCTGTTCGAGTTGGATTTCCTGGAACCTCTTGTAGAAGTCCTGGGCAAACACCCTCATTTTTTCTACCAGTTCCGCCTGGTGGGTTGAACGCTCAAAACTGTCGGCCATGGTCATGATGGTCTGATAATAGAAGTCGGCCATCTCGTCCACCATCATTTCTTTGGTCCAAAGGTCCATGCGCAGGGCAGTCTTATCTGTACCGTCCCAGAAAGCAAGCATCAGTGCTTTTGCTGCGCGGGCATTGTCTGCTGTACTCTCAGTTGCGCTCCAGGAGATGCTTTCAGGTACACGCTTATCGTCGAGCTGTACGTCTATCGTGATTGTTGATTTTGTCATGTTTTTATTGACAATCAGGTTTTTGTAAAATAGAACCCCAAAAATACGGGGAATAATCCTATCAGGGAGGGGTGGATATTATCAAACTGGTAAATTATCCACTTTTTAACCCTGAATGATACCAAAACCCGACTCTGATTCGTTACTGCTGAATGGCTTTGAACAAACAGTAATTAATCCGGCTGTTTCGCAATCAGGCCCTCCTGCACAAATTACGATGATCCAATTTTGGGTAAAATCGCCTTGTACCGTGGTTTTCCCGGAAGTAATTTCGAGCAGCGACACCATAATCCGATACGTTTATGAAAATCAGTACCTATGAAGCACATTTATTACACACTGATCAGTGGGTTCGTTTGTATTTTGGCGTTAGTGACTCCCCTTGATTCCCGGGCGCAATGCAACACATGCGCAGGCGGCGTACCAAGTCAGACCATCGAGCATACCGTTATTCCCGACACTACCACAGGTATCCTGACCATTAGTTTCCCGAGATTTCCGCCCTCAACAGGCACACTTACCTGCGTGACCCTTTATGACACATCTTCGGCTGTGATCACTTCCGGGGCCCGCAATACCGATCCCAGTACCGGTTATATGTCGGAGTTCCTGCTTTATACCCTGCATAACCTGAACGGCCCATCCATCTCGGCCAGCATCAACTCACAGAAACCTTATGGGCCGGATTCCTTACATGCGTATGGAAGCCCAACATTGCTGGACACTATTACTTACGGACCCGATACCATCTACAATAATGTAAGCCGGCAGCACACCACAACAGCCACCGGCGCTTACCTGGGTACAGGAAATGTGAATTTCACCCTGGCAGTGAATGGCGGACTACTCACAACAGTTGGTGGGATCAATAATGTTTCCAGCATACGGGGAAAGATCTGGGGCCGGTTCAGATTGGTATATTCCTACTGTCCTCCCACTTCCTTACCAGAAATTTTCCGGCAATTCACTGCAGTAAAGCAATCCAACAATACTATCCAGCTCAACTGGAACGTTACTAATGACCAAATATCCAATTCTTATGAAATCGAGATCAGCCTTGATGGGCACAACTTCACACCAGCCGGCAAGATTGCCAGCCAATATGCTGCTCAGGGTGTTGCAGCAAAATACAACTATCAGTACCTGCCTGATAAAGCTGCTGCAGGCAAAGTCTTCTTCCGCATCAAACAACTCTCTGCTGACGGAAAAGGGCAATACTCTGCGATCCGCCAGGTAGGGATCGGCACCAATGCTCCTGTCAGTTTCATTACCTATCCCAATCCGGTCAGGAACCAGGTGACCATTCAGGCAGACCAGTTACTCAGAGGTAATTATCTGCTGGAGCTGGTTTCAGCCAGCGGGCAACAGGTGATGAAGCGGACCATCAGTGTCAATAACTCCAGTCAGATCCATTGGCAGTTCCCCTCCCAGCCTGCGCCGGGCATTTATTACCTGCGCACCCGGGAACTCGCATCCGGACAAACCGCCAGCTATAAAGTACTGGTGAATCGTTAAATGAAAAAGTTTGTTACATTTGTCCAATGCAAAAAGAAGTTGAAGAAATGGAGTACAATACTACCAGGAATCACCTGATCATGCGTGAATATGGCCGCCATATTCAGAAAATGGTCGAGTACCTCCTGGGTATTGAAGACAGGGAAACCCGCCAGCGCAATGCATATGCAGTGATCGAACTGATGGGATTCCTCAATCCACATTTAAAGAACGTAGAAGATTTCCGCCATAAATTATGGGATCACCTTTTCCTGATCTCCGATTTCAAACTGGACGTGGAATCTCCTTACCCCATACCCACCAGGGAAACATTGAAGGCAAGACCTAAACCGCTTCCTTACCCCAAGCGTTACCCGAAATTCTCTCACCTTGGCAAGAACCTTGAGATCGTAATCAACAAGGCGCTGAAAGAAGAGAACCCGGAAAAACGTCAGGGCTTCGCCAATGCTGTGGCCTACTATATGAAACTGGCCTACAACAACTGGCACAAGGAAGCAGTTCATGACGATGCTATCCAGAGCGAGCTGACCAATATCACCAATGGTCAACTCACGTTCACCAATACCCCATATGTTCGTCAGCAACGCCACACTGAAAGCAGGGATCGTGACCGCGGAGGTTATGGCGACTATCGCAATAAGCGCGGCGGCAGCGGTGGCGGAAAGAATTTCGGGCAACGCGATAACAGAGGCGGCGGCGGCAATAACAACCGCAACGACCGGAACGATCGCGGTGGCGGCAAATTCAAGAAAAGATACAAGTAAGCTCTACTGACATAATTATGAAAAGTTGATCATCCTGAATGATCAACTTTTTTGTTTAACCAGTTCATCTAATCAATACAACCAAAAGCAATGCCTTCCTTTGAAGTAACCGGTGGCAAAAAACTCAGCGGGTCCATCAATCCTCAGGGCGCTAAGAACGAAGCCCTCCAAATTCTCAGCGCAGTTCTGCTCACACCTGAAAAAGTGACCATCACCAATATTCCGGATATCCTGGATGTGAACATGCTGATTGAGCTCCTGGCAGACATGAATGTGAAAGTGGAAAGACCGCAGCGTGATACCTGCATCTTCCAGGCTGATGATATCAATCTCGATTACCTGCACAGTGAAGCATTCCGCAAAAAAAGCGGTCAGCTCCGTGGCTCCGTGATGTTTGCAGGCCCGCTGCTGGCGCGCTTCCGCAAAGCCTTCATTCCAAAACCCGGTGGCGATAAGATCGGTCGCCGGAGACTGGATACACATATCATCGGCTTCGAAAAGCTCGGCGCCGAATTCACTTACCATGCTGAAGATGGTTTCTTCCATCTCAATGCACCCAATCTCAAAGGCACCAACCTCCTGCTGGATGAGCCTTCCGTAACAGGAACAGCCAATATCATCCTTGCAGCCGTGATGGCCAAAGGCACCACCACCATTTACAATGCAGCCTGCGAGCCTTACGTACAGCAGCTTTGCCGCATGCTAACGCGTATGGGTGCACGCATTCAGGGAATCGGCAGCAATCTGCTCACCATCGAAGGAGTGGATTATCTCGGCGGTACAGAGCACCGCATGCTCCCGGATATGATCGAGATCGGTTCCTTCATCGGACTCGCCGCCATGACGCAGAGTGATATCACCATCAGGAATGTTGGTCTCGAAAATCTGGGCGTGATCCCCGACAAATTCCGCCAGCTCGGGATCCATATGAATTTTGTGGGCGATGATATCCATGTGCCCGCACAGGATGTGTACGAGATCCAGACTTTCCTGGACGGATCTGTGCTCACCATCTACGATCATCCCTGGCCCGGCTTTACACCAGACCTGCTCAGCATTGTACTGGTAGTGGCCACACAGGCCAGAGGCTCCGTACTCATTCATCAGAAGATGTTCGAAAGCCGTCTCTTCTTCGTAGACAAACTTATTGATATGGGCGCGCAGATCATCCTCTGTGATCCGCACAGGGCTGCAGTTATAGGTCTCGGCAGGGAACAGCAGCTCAGAGGTATCACCATGAGCAGCCCTGATATCCGTGCCGGTGTATCATTGCTGATCGCGGCATTGAGCGCAGAAGGAAAGAGCACTATCCAGAACATCGAGCAGATCGATCGCGGCTATCAGCATATCGATGAACGTTTACGCGCACTGGGCGCAGATATAAAAAGAATCTAAAAGCCTGCCATTCGCCTGTGAACACAGACGAATGGCTATTTCCCCGCTTTTCGTTTTCTTTGCAACTTTATACCTCCTTATGGCCTTTGATCCGCACAATAAGATCATCATCATTACTGCTCCCTCCGGCGCAGGAAAAACATCCATCACCCATTATTTGCTGGAAAAATTCCCGCAACTCAGTTTCTCTATTTCCGCTGCCACACGTAAACCGCGCGGTAGTGAAAGGAATGGTGTGGATTATTATTTCCTAAGCGAAGAAGACTTCAATCAAAAGATCCAGAACCAGGATTTCGTTGAATGGGAAATGGTGTATGAAGGAAAATATTACGGCACACTCAAATCAGAGCTGGAAAGGATCTGGAAGAACAACCAGGTGCCGGTGCTGGACATAGACGTTAAAGGAGCCATCCACGTACAACAACAATACCCCGATACCACCCTCTCGCTTTTCATTGAGCCGCCATCCGTGGATGAATTGAAGAAAAGATTGCAGAGCCGCGGCACCGAAACAGCAGAAAGCCTGGCCGCCAGGGTGAACAAAGCTTCTTACGAGATTTCCTTCAAACATCATTTTCACCGCATTGTGATCAACGACCATCTGCCGAGGGCCAGAGAGGAAGCTGCAGGAATAATTCAGGATTTTCTGGAGCTGTAGAAACTATTTCCCTCATAACAGCGTTAGAATCCGGAGGGTATATATTTATTTTATGCAATACCCCTGGCTTTTTTTATATTCGTATACCAGGTATGAGTCTAATTGTAATCCTCGTCATTTGCGTAGCGATACTTGCTATCGCTTATTTTTCCGGAATTGAAGTGGCTTTCACTTCAGCAAACCGGCTGAATGTGGAATTGAAAAGAACACAGGGCGCCAGTGGTATTGCGTTCCTGAGCAGTCTCTATGATAATCCTTCCCGTTTTATCGGCACCAATATCGTTGGCTTTAATTTCTGGCTGGTGGTGGCTGTACTTACCGGTAGCGCCGGCTGGAGCCTGGTGATCGACTCCTTTCAGCTGTCCAAGGATTTTGTAGATTCCATTGCCTGGCTGCGTGTGATCATCGAAATATTGCTTTCCTGGCTTGTGGTGATCATGTTCTGCGAATTCATTCCCAAAGCCATTTTCCGCGCAAAAGCAGACAGTGCGCTTTCTTTTTCAGCACGCTCGGGGCTTCTCGCTTTTACAGACGGCCTCTTTCATTGGGTGGCTGACGCCTTCTCGCGCTTATCTATCTTTATCCTCAACGTGATCTTCGATATGAGGATCGATAAGAAAAAAGAAACTTTCTCCCGCTCGGACCTGGACCATTTTGCACAACAGAGCTCAGACCAGCATATGGAACACCAGGACCTGAAGACCGAACTCTTCAGGAATGCTGTCAGTCTTCCGAAAGTGAAGATCCGCGACTGTCTCGTGCCGCGCAAGGAGATCGTAGCCGTGGAAGTGAATATGCCCATGGAACAGGTAAGATCCCTGTTTATTGAAACCAAATTGAGTAAACTGGTCGTATATGAAGGCAACATAGATACGATCGTGGGATATATTCACCAGCTCGACCTGTTCAAGAACCCGTCGACCATTAAACAGATCCTCCTGCCGATCCCTGCGATCCCCGAAAGCATGAGCGTTACAGACCTCATCAATAAATTCACGCGGGAAAGAAAAAGTATCGCCTGGGTGGTGGACGAATTCGGCGGCACAGCCGGCATCGTTACCATGGAAGACCTGCTGGAAGAGATCTTCGGCGATATCCGAGACGAATACGATACAGAAGAATTCGAGGAGAAAAAGATCTCCGACGATGAATATATCCTCTCAGGACGCCTGGAACTGGACCATCTCCGTGAAAAATACGGATTGCAGTTCCCTGAAAATGACTCGGAGACCCTGTCCGGCTTCATCATTCACCAGCATGAGACCATTCCCAAACTGAAGGAACGTATTATAATCGGGCATTATGAGTTTGAAGTATTGAACGTTAGTGATACCCGGATTGAAATGGTTCGCCTCAAAATCCTCAAGATTTAACGCCCTTCACAGTTGATCAATCACCACTGATTAACAGGTTTATTGCAGATTCCTTCGCTAATACCCTTAAATTTGCCCCGCTTTTCAGTGTTGATCAGCGAACTTAATCGATGGCACTATCATTTTTAAAAAAGAGAGCATCAGAAGAGAATGAGATGACCTTTGTGGATCATCTGGAGGCCCTGCGCTGGCATATCATGCGATCATTGCTCGCAATCATTGCCGGTGCAATCGTGATGTTCGTGTATATCGACTGGATCTTCGATAATGTGATCACCGCTCCATTGCAAGCTGATTTTGTAACTTATATCCAACTCTGTAATCTCAGTCACTGGCTGGGCGCGGGCGATGCTCTTTGCCTTCCGCCTCCAAAAGATGTGGAAATGCAAACCATCACTTTCGGTTCGCAGTTCATGAGCAGTATCACTATTGCCATAGCAGGTGGTTTCATTATTGCCTTCCCTTATATTTTTTGGGAGATCTGGAAATTCATCAGACCTGCACTGACTCCGAAAGAGCTGAAATCCACCAGGGGCGCCATCTTCTGGGTGAGCCTTTTCTTTTTCCTGGGCGTTGCTTTCGGTTATTTTCTGCTGGCCCCTTTCACATTCAGCTTCCTGCTGAATTATACTATCGGCACCAAACATTTGCTGGTGGCCCGCCCCACGCTGGCGGATTATATGGAGAACCTGATCGATATCATCATCGGTTCCGCCATCGCATTCCAGCTTCCCGTTGTTTCTTATGTACTCACCAGGATTGGACTGGTAACACCCCGCTTTCTCAGAACTTACCGCAAATACGCATACGTGGCCATTCTCGTGATTGCAGCCATCATTACGCCATCGCCCGACTGGATGAGCCAGATGATCGTGTTCCTGCCGCTCTGCGCATTGTATGAGTTCAGTGTTGTGATCTCTTCACGCGTGTTCAAAAGACAACAGGAGAGAGATCAGAACTGGGATTAATCCATAACAAAGCAACTTTTCAACTTGTCATATGTCTTCATTCAATCTTACATTACCAGTAGCCATCGGTTGCGACCACGCGGGCTTTGAATACAAAACAGCTATCGTAAAATGGCTGAATGAAAAAGGTTACCAGGTGACCGATATGGGCGTTTACGAAAACAAGTCCGTTGACTATCCTGATTATGCGCATCCTGTTTCCGATGCAGTGGAGAAAGGAGAAGTGGCCTTCGGTATCCTCATCTGCGGAAGCGCCAACGGAGTAGCTATCACAGCCAACAAGCACCAGGGAATTCGTGCCGGCCTTGCCTTTGAGACCGAAGTAGCAAAACTCATCCGTCAGCACAACGACGCCAATGTGATCTGTATTCCTGCGCGTTTTGTGGCGCTGGATTATGCCATCAATATGGTAAGCCTCTTTATTGAAACTCCGTTTGAAGGAGGAAGGCACCAGACAAGGGTGAATAAGATCGCCTGTTCCTGAGCAATATTATTCTGCTTCATAATAAAATGCCAGACCTGAAAAGTCTGGCATTTTTATTTCCTGAATGCGGACGTTACTTGTTATACTTTTTATGCTTCAGCAACCAGGCAGCTGCCTGATAATACGCAATCGCCTGGCCTGCCAAACTATCGGTTACAGACACACGAACTGCATTCCCTGTTGCAAAATCAGGCCTGAACTGATCAACCTGGTGTACAGGTGATTGTATCACCAACTGGTTATTGCGCAAGTATCCCAGCCCCTGGTAGGTGCTGATCAAAGCACGCTCCCTCCCTTCTGGCAAAGCGAAAATATCCTGTCCGAAAAACCTGGAGCGGTAATTGAATTTCAGCAATCCCAGGATCGTGGGGGCAATATCGATCTGCGCCGTGAGCCTGTCAAATTGCTGCGGTGCAATATTTGCCGGACTGTAGATCAGCATGGGGATATGATAGCCTGTGACCGGTAATTCAACACTGCCGGCACTTCCGGCGCAATGATCCGCAACAATCACAAACACAGTATTGTTGAACCAGGGCTTCACCGATGCTTCGCGAATGAATTTCCCGATAGCATAGTCTGTATATTTTACAGCACCTTCACGGCTTTGTGTATGTGAAGGAATATCGATCCGTCCATCAGGATAAGTGTAAGGCCTGTGATTAGACACGGTCATGATCTGTGAAAAGAAAGGCTTCTTTTGCCGGTAATTCTCATCCAGTTTGTTCAGTGCAAGCGTGAACAGGTCTTCATCCGCAACTCCCCAGATATTGGCATAATGGATATCTTCAGGTTTCAGGGCAGTTCTGTCCACCACTTCATAACCATTACCCGAGAAAAAAGCATTCATATTATCGAAGTAGCCATAGCCGCCGTAAATGTATTGTGTGGTATATCCTTTTGACCTGAATACGCTGCCAAGTGAAAACAGATCATTGTTCTCCGGACGCTTCACCACACTCTGACCCGGTGTAGGCGGAATGGAAAGCGACAGAGCCTCTAACCCACGTACCGTGCGGGTTCCACTCGCATAAAGATTCCTGAAGAATATGCCGTGCTGGCTAAGGCTGTCAAGGCAGGGTGTAATGTTCTGATCATTTCCGAAAGCCTTCATGAAACTGGCTGACAGGCTTTCAACACTGATCATCACCACATTCATCTTTTTCTCCGGGGACGCATAACTGATCTGTCTTTCAAGATCGAATGGATCATCGCTCAGGAACCGGCTATTGGGAACCGTTAGTTGTTCACGCAGAATGCGGAATGCTTCTTCATCGTTGAGCGCTTTATAGTACCTGTAGAAATCCAGCTCATTATTGTGAAAGGCGGCTGCAAATTCAAACAGTCCGTTGCCCGCCAATTCATTGGCATATGCATTATTGCTGAATTTTTTGAGCTGATTGTCGAGCGAAAAAGTAGTGATGGCCGGCAGCAGCAGGAAACAGGTAGCGATCATACTGCGTTTACTGAACTTCATACTCACTTTCGTGCTTTGCCTGATTATGTTCTTACTGATATAGAGAATGGAAAAAGTGAGCACAACAACTACAAAGATGATCCAGCCCACCGGATAGGACTCGCGAATATTACCCACCACTTCATTGGTATAAATCAGATAGTCAACCGCAATGAAATTATACCGGCCCGAAAATTCATTCCAGAAAAACCATTCACTCACGGCATTGAAAAGCAGGAGAAAGATCACAAGGCCGAAGTCTGCAAACAACACAGCCCTTCTCCATTTATGCCTGAATTCCCTGCCCCTGTAAGCCAGGAATAAAAAGATACCCATGCGCAATATCACCAGCCCTATTACTGCTTTGCGCAGGTCTGCATTGAAATCTTCCGGCACCAGTTGCGTGAACACCAGCAGCAGGATCAATACCAGGTAAAGCAATGTTGTCCACTTCCAGGCCCGGGGAGCATAAGCCTTCTCATTGGTGAACCAGATATGCACTACAAAGGGAATGATAATGTAAGAGCTTACCGCAAGATCATACAGCAGTCCGATACCAAAAACGCCGGCAATGTTTTTTAAACTCCAGTCGAAAACATCGTGAACGCGGATCAGTAAGGCAACACGGGTGGAAAACGTAATGGTGAGATAGATGATCACCAGGAGATAAATAGGGCCGTACCGGCAATGAAATCCTTTGCCAATCAGCAGTCGCAATCGTTGCATTTGGGTACCTTGTTTGGGTTATAAGTTGAAATTGAAGTTAACGATAATATAATCAGTAATATTTGGTCGTTTTCTTAATAAACATCCGATTAACGAAAACCCCTATGAGGTTGTGTGGGTGGAGACAAAGGGGATATTGGTCGGCGGCGGTGAAACGAACCAGCGCGGGAGGATAATTATTGGGCTTTTGCAGGGAGGATGGGACGGAGGTAATTCTATTGGAGCTTTTTCGCTTACGTTTCAAAGGCCGGCTACCAATATCACCCTTTGTCCTGAGTGGGTGAGATGGCGAGAGAAAAGGTGCATCAGGCTGATGAATTGCAGCAATAAAAAACCGGTCAGCTGATATAACGGATTTGTTTAACCGAAATAATAGCTGACCGGTAATAATAAACTCAGCTTACCAGCCGAGGAGGTAGGCGAATATTAATGGAGCTACGATGGTAGCATCACTTTCAACAATGAATTTGGGCGTATGGATGTCCAGCTTACCCCAGGTGATCTTCTCGTTTGGCACAGCGCCTGAGTAAGATCCGTAAGAGGTGGTGGAATCGGAGATCTGGCAGAAATAGCTCCAGAACGGAACATCATGCCATTCGAGATCCTGGTACATCATGGGCACTACACAGATTGGGAAATCACCTGCAATGCCGCCACCGATCTGGAAGAAGCCAACACCTTTGCCTCCGCTGTTTTGACGGTACCAATCGGCCAGCCAAACCATATACTCGATACCACTCTTCATGGTAGTGGCTTTCACTTCATTCTTGATCACATAAGACGCGAAGATATTGCCCATGGTGCTGTCTTCCCAACCCGGAACAATGATCGGCAGGTTCTTTTCAGCAGCGGCGATCATCCAGCTATCTTTCGGATCGATCTCATATCCTTCTTCCATCACTTTGCTCAGCAGGAGCTTGTACATGAATTCATGGGGGAAATATCTTTCACCTGCAGCATCTGCATCTTTCCATATTTTGGCGATATGTTGCTGGATCTTGCGGAATGCTTCTTCTTCAGGGATACAGGTATCAGTAACGCGATTCAATCCTTTTTCGAGGAGCTCGAACTCCTGCTCGGGAGTAAGATCACGGTAATTGGGAATGCGTTTGTAATGCGAGTGCGCCACGAGGTTCATGATATCCTCTTCGAGGTTGGCGCCTGTGCAACTAATGATCTGCACTTTATCCTGACGGATCATCTCGGCCAGTGAAACACCCAGCTCTGCTGTACTCATGGCGCCGGCGAGCGTCACCATCATTTTTCCTCCTTCCAGTAAATGGGTTTCATAACCTTTAGCAGCATCCACCAGCGCCGCCGCATTGAAGTGACGGTAATGATGCTGGATAAATTGTGAGATAGGTCCTTTACTCATGATCTATTATGATTGGTTTTATGGCGGCAAAGGTAACATAATTGGGAGAATGATGGCCGCCAAAACAAAAGTCCTCCCGCTGATGCGAAAGGACTCATCTTTCCAACTAAAACCAACTAAAACTGAGTTGAGCGCTTAGGAGGCTTTTTGCTTCCTGAACGTTTGCCAGCCCTGCACGCCACTTGATTTCAGAATGATCGTCTGATCGGCACTCTGCAGGGTGATATAGTAATTTGTACTGTCGGCGGCGGAGATCTCAAACAAGTCTGTGATCCAGTATTCCTGGTAATTCCTCTTCAGGTCTGCCAGCAATGTGATTGGCAACTGACCAGACATAATATTCCTTGTTACTGCCACCAGGTTGCCCGTTTCCTGATAGTAAGCGAACAAAACCTGACCGTTCAAACGGAATGTAGCTTTCAGAACGGTTTTACCAACTTCCCAGTTTACATCCTGAGCATCTGCAAATTCTTTGTTGAAAGCGCGGAGAACATTTTCATTTACTTCTTCTCCGTTATGGGCAAAGCTGCTCAAAGCAACCATCATTGTGAATACGCCCATTAAGACTAACTTTTTCATTGTTGAATGATTATATAGATTGATTGTACTGACTATGTTAATTACGTGGATACAGGACTATATTATAAGACGCAGGTTCGGATACTTTGTTACAGGATCGCTCAAAAATGCCCCGGGTAAATTGCTGCACTTGTCCGGATGAGCAACACAAAATTAATCCGTAAAATCAGTGCGCACAGCTAATATTGACCAATGGCAGATTGCCGCGCAAATACAACACTCATCCTACCACGAAATTGTTCCTTTCGAATTTAGAATCCTCCCAAACCAGCACCCACACTCATATTGCTCCGATTCGCCAACTTTCTCCCAATGCGTAGTTAAGCCAACGTTAAATTGGAAGACAGTTACCGTTTATCATTTTGATGGCGCCTCATCGTTTTGGAAAGCCATTCAAAAAATGGTAAATTGTTCTGTGAATTTTTTAGCCCACGCATACCTCTCGTTCGACCGGCCGGATATCCTCGCCGGCAATATGATCAGTGATTTTGTAAAAGGAAAAAAGAAGTTCGGCTATACCACCGGCATCCAAAAAGGCATTGCGCTTCACCGTGATATCGATGCTTTTACAGATGAGCATCCGGCTACCAGGGCAGGAGCCGATCTCTTCAGACCAGTCTACAGATTGTATGGTCCTGCTTTCATTGATGTAACCTTTGATCATTTTCTGGCCAATGATCCCGGCATCTTCACGGAAGAATCGCTTTTCGATTTTTCGCAGCAGGTCTACCAGACTCTGGAAAGGCAATACGCCATCTTTCCTGAAAAATTCCAGGGCATGTTCCCATATATGAAGTCCCAGAACTGGCTCTTCTTTTACAGGCAACGATCCGGCATCGCACGCAGTTTTGAAGGATTGGTGAGAAGATCGGCCTGGCTCACGGATTCCGGACCGGCATTCGAAATCTTCGAATCCCATTACACCCGGCTGCAAGATCTGTACAACCAGTTCTTCCCGGCCCTGAAAGCCTATGCTGCTGGAAGATTGCTGCAACTGGACGGAGAATAAAACTACCCAACCAAATTTCACCCGCCGCTCGTACTTTAGAGAAATAATTTTCCGCCTTTAAACTGTTATTTTTGCGATTCAAATCAATGTTATCAGGTATGAAGTACAGGATGATGATGTTTCTTTTGTGCGCTGGAATTGTAACCGCTTCCGCCCAAACCAGGCCCCCCGCTGTAGACAAGTCGCCCATGGACATGAGCTACTACCCATGTAATTATCCCGTTTTACGCATCCAGAATAAAGTTACCGAACCACTTTGCGCCCGCGTGGTGTACAGCAGGCCTCTGAAGAATGGACGCTCTGTTTTCGGAGAACTGGTGGAATATGGAAAGATCTGGAGGCTCGGCGCCAATGAAGCAACCGAAATTGAACTTTATAAAGATGCAACGGTCAAAGGAAATAAATTGAAGAAAGGAAGGTATACCATGTATGCCATCCCCACTCAGGATAAATGGACCGTTATCTTCAACAGGGAAACCGACATCTGGGGCGCATTCCAGTACGATCAGGCAAAAGACGCACTGCGTGTGGACATTACCCCTGAAAAAACACAGGACCCTGCTGAAGCATTCACGATGGTTTTCGAAAAAGCCAATAGCGGCGCTAATCTCATCGTCATGTGGGATGCCGTGAAAGCTTCCATACCCTTTACATTTTAATATGTTTGCAACCCGTTCTAATATCTTTTTCATTGCCCTGCTTGCCGGCAGCCTCCTTGGCGCTTGTGAAACCAAACAAAGCAAAGGAAGCAATACCGTTACCGTTAATCAGCACCCCGCAGGCAATGCCGCCGACCGTCTTGCTCAGGCAGGACTGGACAAGAGCCCGATGGATATGGCCTATTTCCCGGTTGAATATCCCAAACTGAAAATGGCGCATCCCAACCTTGAGCCGCCCATCGCCAGGGTGATCTTCAGCAGGCCGCAAAAAGGCGGCCGCACCATCTTCGGAGAAGTGGTCAAGTATGGCAGCACCTGGAGAATGGGCGCCAATGAAGCCACTGAGCTCGAATTCTTCAGAGACGTTACAATCAACGGCAAAACCGTGCCCAAAGGCCGTTATGTACTCTATGCCATTCCCTGGGAAAATGAATGGACGATGATCCTCAACAATGACCTCTATACCTGGGGGCTTAAAATAGATTCCACCAAAGACGTTTTCAAATTCAATATTCCCATCGCCAGGACCAACTTCCCTTTCGAAGTGTTCACCATGGAATTCATACCCGTGGAAAAAGGAATGCAACTGGTTATGGAATGGGATAGCGTAAGAGCAATACTGCCTATTAAGTATTAACTTGTTGCCATTATGTGTGGCATCGCAGGCATCTTATCTTCCAATCCTTCGCTGGTAAGCCCCAACAGGCTTCAACTGATGAGCGCTGCCATTGCGCACCGCGGACCTGATGACGCCGATATTCGGCTATATAATAACGGTAGTGCGGGACTGGCTCATCGCCGCCTGGCCATCATCGATCTCAGCCAGGCCGCCGCTCAGCCAATGGAATACCTCCAGCGATACCATATCGTGCACAACGGCGAGATCTACAATTACAGGGAACTCAAACAAACCCTTCAACAGAAAGGCTACCAGTTCTCTTCACATTCCGATACGGAAGTGATCCTCGCCGCATTCGATTGCTATGGCCACCAATGCCTGGAACAATTCGAAGGCATGTTTGCCTTTGCCATCTGGGATAGCAAAGAACAACAACTCTTCGCCGCCAGGGACCGCTTTGGAGAGAAGCCATTCTTTTATTACAAAGACGATGATCAATTTCTTTTCGCCAGTGAAATGAAAGCCCTCTGGGCCGCAGGCGTGGAAAAACAGGTGGACGAACAGATGCTGTACAACTACCTCACACTCGGATACATCCGGCATCCGGGCAATCCCGCCAGGAGCTTCTACAGGAATATTTCACAGCTGCCCGCAAGACACTACCTCGTATACGACCTGCCTTCACAATTACTTTCAATACATCATTACTGGGATATCGATGCAAGGCAAACGGATCATTCCATTACCACTGAAAAAGCGATTGACCGTTTCCGTGAGTTGTTCACACAATCGGTCAGCAACAGGCTGAGAAGCGATGTAACTGTTGGCACTTCTCTCAGCGGCGGGCTGGACAGTTCCTCTGTACTGGCCACTGTTTGTGAGCTCACCAATTCACCCGTACATACTTTCTCCGCTATCTTTCCGGGATTTGCAAGGGACGAATCGAAACATATCAACACTGTAGTTCATCAGCTTGGAGTGGCATCACACGATGTTCAACCATCTGCTGCCAATATGCTGAATGATTTCGGGAAGGTCTGTTATCACCAGGAAACTCCTTTTCAATCTTCAGGCACCATCGCGCAGTTCAGGGTATTCCAGCTGGCGAAACAACATGGGGTTACTGTATTGCTGGATGGACAAGGTGCAGATGAAATTTTAGCCGGCTACCATAAATATTACCAGGGCTTCTGGCAGGAACTGGGAAGGAATAACCGTTCACTGCAGCAACAGGAAATGCAGGCTACAAAAGAACTGGGCATCGCAATTGGTTGGGGATGGAAAGAACAACTCGCAGGCAAATTCCCTTCTTTTGCTTCAGCCTTTCTCATGAGATCAAAAACGAGGAAGCAGCAACATCATCCTGACCTTGCGCCAAACTTTGTTGAAGCCTACGGTCAGTCACATTATGCCCGCCCGCATATCGATTCATTGAATGGTATGCTGTACTATAACAGCTTTCTCAACGGACTGGAAGAACTGCTTCAATATGCAGACCGCAACTCTATGGCGCATGGCTGTGAAGTAAGACTTCCTTTCCTCCATCATCAATTAGTGGAATTTATTTTCAGCCTGCCACCCACACTCAAGATAAGAAATGGCTTTACCAAGTGGATCCTCCGCCAGGCTATGCAATCCAAACTACCCGATTCGATCGTATGGAGAAAAGATAAGACCGGATTTGAAACGCCGCAACAAGAGTGGATGCAGTTACCCGATGTGCAGGATTTTGCGCAGGAGGCAAAGCGGACATTAGTGAACAAAGGCATTCTTCAGCCTGCTGTCTTACATAAAAAAATTCAGCCGCTGGAAATCCATGCGGCTGAAAATTTCGACTGGAGATATCTGGCGGCCGGTACGTTGTTAAGATAGATAGACTTATTCGGCTGAGAGGTACGCACTGGCCAGGCCAGGTTATCCCTTTTTGTATCTCTCGTACACACTGGAGTTGCCTGAGTCGTCAACTTTAATGGTTGTCCACCATTTGGCGTCTTCCATTTTGATGTAGTAATACACTTCACCATTGGCGTTGATCTCGGTTACTCCAAACAATGTCTTTTTGGGATGTGCTTTCTTTACCTGATTGAGGATCCCGATCGGTAACAGGTTAGGCGTATAGTAACGGGTAGAGCCAAGCATATTCCCGTCTTTATCGTAATTCACTTTGGCGCGGATCTTACCACTCACAAAGCTTACGGTGTAATAATTTTCGTATTCCGCCCATTTCACCTCTTCGGCGTTGGCGAATGTTTCATTGAATGATTTCAGCACTTTCTCGTTCGGGTCTGGTGCTGTGAATGCAGAGGCTGCAACTGTGATCAGTGCACTGCACAGGATGAAGAAAACTTTTTTCATGGCTATACTTTTTTATGGGTGAACTATGTTGATCAGATTCACGACTCAAAAATAATAGCATCTATAACCGAAGTCAAGCAAATTGGTACTGGCGGGAGCTACATGATAAGCAATACGAAGTATTTCGCAGATGTACGCAGTGTACGGTTTAGGACGAGAGGCATCAAATGCAGACCCACACAGTGTTTGCAAAATGTTACAGGGTATCCGGGAAAGGCAGGTTAAGCTTCTGTTAAACTGGAAATCCGGCTTTTATTGTGCATCTTTGTAAACCAATTCTGAAAATCTATGAAGCTCGCAACTAAATTCATTCATGCCGGAACTGAACCGGACCCGTCAACCGGCGCCATCATGACGCCCATCTATCAGACCTCCACTTATGTTCAGGAAGCACCCGGCAAAAACAAGGGATATGAGTATGCACGCTCACAGAATCCCACCAGACATGCGCTGGAAGAAGCTCTGGCAGTGATCGAGAATGGAAAGCACGGACTGGCCTTCAGCAGCGGCGTAGCAGCTACCGATGCAGTATTGAAACTGCTGGTGCCCGGCGACGAAGTGGTTGCAGGCAATGATATGTACGGTGGCACTTATCGCCTGTTCACGAAAATTTACGAGAAAGCTGGTATCAAATTCAGCTTCGTGGATATGACAGACACCGCCAATATCAGCAAGGCCATCACTCCAAAAACAAAGCTGATCTGGGTTGAAACGCCTACCAATCCTTTGCTCAACGTTACAGATATCGCCGCAGTGGTGGCTATTGGCAAAGCAGCGAAAGCACTGGTTTGCGTAGACAATACGTTCGCTTCTCCCTATCTGCAGAACCCGCTGGATCTGGGTGCTGATATCGTGTTGCATTCCGCCACCAAGTATCTCGGCGGCCATAGCGATGTGATCCAGGGAGCACTGGTGATGAACGATGACTCCCTGCGCGAGCAACTCTACTTTATCCAAAAGAGCTGCGGAGCTGTGCCAGGGCCGATGGATTGCTTCCTCGTGCTGCGTGGTATCAAAACCCTGCATGTTCGTATGCAGCGTCATTGCGAGAATGGCATCAGGATTGCCAACTTCCTCCGCAATCATTCTAAAGTTGGAAAAGTGTACTGGTGCGGGTTTGAAGATCATCCCGGTTATGCTATCGCCTCCAAACAGATGCGTGGCTTTGGCGGTATGATGAGCTTCACACTGAAAGACGACAGCGTAGCTACCGCTACCAAAGTGTTATCGTCTACCAAACTCTTTTCCCTGGCCGAAAGCCTCGGAGGCGTTGAATCACTCATCAATCACCCCGCATCCATGACGCACGCCAGCATTCCCCGCGAAGAGCGCGTGAAGAACGGCCTGTCTGATTCTCTCATCAGGCTGAGCGTGGGCATCGAAGACGCGGATGATCTCATCGAAGACCTCCGCCAGGCAATTGAAGGATAAACATGACATCCACCGAATCGCTTAAAGCTTTCCTGATAAAGAAAGCGGCTGAATACAATCAGCCTTCTTTCATTAAAGACGACCCGATCTCTATTCCTCACCTGTTCTCCAAACAGCAGGACATAGAGATCGCGGGATTCTTTGCTTCCATCTTTGCCTGGGGTAACCGTACCACTATCATCAAAAAAACCAGAGAGCTGATGGAACTGATGGACATGGCCCCTCACCAGTTCATCCTCGATAGCAGCCCGCAAAAATTACAGCAGCTCACTGCCTTCAAACACCGAACTTTCAACGCCACGGACCTGCTCTACTTCATAGAGTTCCTCCACCAGCATTATCATGCGCACAAAAGCCTGGAAGCCGCCTTCCTCAAAGGCATGAATAAGAAAGATGAAACGATCGAATTTGGCCTGAGAGGATTCTATGATTATTTCTTTTCACTGGAAGATGTGCCTTACAGAACAAGGAAACATATCGCCACACCTGCAAGAGGCTCCACCTGCAAACGCCTCAGCATGTACCTCCGCTGGATGGTGCGCAGAGATAACAAAGGCGTGGATTTCGGCATCTGGAAAAAGATCTCGCCTGCTCAGCTTATCTGCCCCATGGACCTCCATGTGGCGCGGGTGGCCAAAAAGTTCGATCTCCTGCAACGTACTCAAACAGACTGGCTCGCTGCACTTGAGCTCACAAAATGGTTACGCCAGCTCGATCCCGAAGATCCTGCCCGCTTTGATTTCGCTTTATTCGGACTTGGTGTGATGGAGAAATTCTGATCATTCCTTCTTACCTCCAAAACTCTGGAAGGTATAGAGAAAGCTCACCAAATAATATTGTTGCAATACATCCACCTGAACATCCTGGATATAGTTCTGTGAAATAGTCCTGTTCACATTGGTGTTCTGTTTGAGTATATCGTAGATGGCAAACCGAAGTACTCCCCTTTTATTTTTGAACATCTGGTAATTGGCAGCTGCATTCCAGCTGGTAACGCCCTTCCTGAATCCGGGCGCAATGCGGCTGTTGTAGATATAGGAGATATTGTTTTCGATGATCAGCCGCTTCGGCCAGTTGATGAAAAAATCTGTTGAGAGGCTATGTGTAACACTCGATGCGTCCTGGTTCTGCACAACACTGTACTTTGAATCACTGAAGCGGACAGTATAAGCAGGCATCAGGTTGAGCAGGTCCCTGTACGTACCGGTCAGGAACAATCTTGCATTCAATCCGTATGACTTCGATTCCAGATCCTGCTTATCGATCCTGGACATATTCCGGTTGAAAGATCCGCCCAGACTGGAGTTTGCGCGAAAGGTAAAGTCTTTCGATTTCCATGTCTTGCTCACTGTTGCATTTCCTGATGTGGAGTAATTTCCGTTCATGTTCAGTGGCCTGCTTACCTGTCTTCTCAGTTCATCGAAATATGTTTCTGTAATGATCATGTTGGAAGTGGTAGAAAAATTCATGGAAGTATACCAATAGAAAGTGCCTTTGGATTGTCTGACGGATAAACTGAAGTTGTGACTGAAAGCCGGGCGCAGATCGGGATTCCCCATAATGATGTACAACGGATTGCTGTTATCCGGAACAGGTTGCAATTGCTGGGGAGCTGGTTGCTGGTTACTGCCGCTGTAGAAAAATGAAAGCTCACCCGTTTTGTTGAACTGCCAGGCGATGCTGGCTGTGGGGAAGATATTGGTGAATCGCTGGTCCATATCCTCCTGTATCCGCGATGTATTTTTTTGGCGCATCCATTGCATGCCAAACCCTGCATTGATCCTGTATTTGTTGTTCTTCGAGTAGTTCAGGCTCACATCGGGATTGCTTACAACTGAACGATTGGTGAAGGCATCGGTCAATGCAGAATCAATGATATCGTACTCCTTGGTTCCATCGTTGAAGCGGCCGGTATTCTTGTCAGAGTTTCCGTCAGTAACCCGGTAATTGTACCGGAACAGGATGCTCAGATCCTTTGCTACCGGTTCTGTATAACCGATAGAAAAACCATAATTCCTGTTATCGCTGGAAAGCACGCTACGCTGGTTCAGCAGGCTGGAAGAATCCGCCCCATCCTGTTTCAGCAACCAGATATTTCCCTTGTTGAGGTCATTCGTATTGGAATTATTCGATCCGTAATTCAGGTTCAGGGACAGGCTTCTCCCTTCTTTTTTGAATCTTCTTCCGATAAAGAATTCTGCAACCAAATCATTGCCATCATTTGTTCCGCTCAATTCATTGAAACTTGTATTGAGCAGGGTGCCTGTTCTTCCTTTTGAGCTGGCATCATTCACGGAGCCGGAGTATCCCTTCATTTTTCCGTATGCTCCATTCAGGTAAAGACTGGTCATTGAATCCGGCCTGTAATCGATGCTCACATTGAGACGATGATTGTTATTGGTACTGGAATTGGTATTGAGGGAATGATAGTCATAAATACTGAGATCATCTTCAGCCAGGATGTATTGTCTTTGCGTACGTGTGTTGTTCTCGAAAAAATTCCTGTTGTAGAAATAGCTGCTGGCCAAAGTGAGTTTCTTGCTGAACACATTGCTGAAATTAAGTCCTCCTGTTTTTGTATCGGTGAAGCCCGAGCCGCCTCCGCCGAGGCTGCTCTGTGCATTGCTGATTCCGAAGCTGCCCATGCCGGCGCTGGAGCGGTTGGTATTGTTGGCAGTGGCGATAATGCTTACCTGTTTCTCACTGTTGAACATATTCATATTGCCTCCGGCATCATAGCGGTCTTCAGAGCCGTATCCACCATAAGCGCGGCCGAACCATCCCTGGTTCTGGTCTTTTTTCAAAGTGAGGTTCAGTACTTTGTTTTCGTCGCCGGTGGTGGTTTTATTGAACTGCGCCTGCCTGGTTTTATTGTCAGTGACCTGTATCTTATCGATGATACTTCTTGGAAGATTTTTCAGGGCCATTTGCGGATCATTGCCGAAGAAATCTTTTCCATCGATGGTGATCTTTTCTATTTTTCTGCCATTCATGGTGAGGTTGCCGTCTTTGTCCACATCGATGCCTGGCAACTGTTTCACCAGATCTTCCAGCACGGCGTTGGGCATGGTTTTAAAGGCGCCGGCATTGAATTCGACCGTATCTTTTTTGATCACCATGGGAGGCCGCAGTCCAACCACCATCACTTCTTCCAGTTCTTTCACGGCCTTGCCTAAACGAATTGGAGGCAGCGTGGTGTCTGCTTTGTCTTCAGCAATGGAGAAAGGCCGGGTATAGCTCTTGAGGCCATTGTAGGAGATGAGTAACTGGCAGGGTTTGCCGATTGGCACGTCCTTTACCTGGAACTGTCCTTTCCGGTTGGTGAGCACGTAATTGATGAGGGAGGAATCCTGGAGCAGGAATACAGAAATGGTAGCAGCCTCCACCGGTTGGCGGCTGGCAGAATCCAGCACTGTTCCATTCACCACGCCGTACTTTGTACGTTGTGCCTGGAGAACGCCGGCCGAAAACAATAAAACTGCAATAAGCAACGCACTTAGCCGCATAACCGGATAAGGATATTTATTGCAGAGGATCTAAGAAATAAGGTTCATTACCAGCATGCTGGTATATCGTACATTTATGTCGGGATTATAAATTTAATCATTTGAGCGTACATAAAAACATAATGTTTGTGCAGGAAACCCTGCGCCCATTTTTTGATCTGCCGGAAGGAAACCAGGAAGAATTCGAACGTTTTCTGGCAGCCAGAATAAACTACCTGGTGGGTAATGATTTTCCCTCACTGGTAAACATTTTGTACAGGATAGATGTTAGCGAGCTGAAAGTAAAACAAGTTTTGAAAGATCATCCGGATGCCGATGCAGGCTCGCTGATTGCGGCATTGATCATTGAAAGGATGCTGGCCAAGGCTCAAAGCCGTGACAATTTCAGGCCAAACTCTCCTATTCCGGATGACGAGAAATGGTGAAATTAAGCTAAGTTCGCAGCATGAACGTCATAGAGGTAAATGACTCCCTTTCTGCGAGGGAGTTTATTGAATTCCCGGGGAAATTATACAGGACCGACTCTAATTGGATCAGCCCGCTTCACAACGATGTTGAGGCAGTTTTTGATCCAAACAGGAATGTATTTTTCTCACATGGCGTTTGTACCCGCTGGCTGCTCAAAAACAGTCAGGGCGAAACTATCGGCCGCATTGCCGCATTCGTGAATGAAGAAAAAGCACACAAGAACCAGCAGCCCACCGGTGGTGTCGGTTTTTTCGAATGCATCAACGACCAGAAAGCGGCTTTCCTCCTCTTCGATACCGCCAAAGAATGGCTCAGAAAGCACGGCATGCAAGCCATGGACGGCCCCATCAATTTTGGTGAGAACGACAAATTCTGGGGACTGCTCATTGAAGGATTTAAGCCACCCAGCCTGGGCATGAACTACAATCCTTCCTACTACATCGATTTCTTCGAAGCCTATGGCTTCAAAAAACAATACGACCAGTTCACCAATTTCCTGGATGCCACCATTCCCTTGCCGGAAAGGTTCACCAAAATTGCCGACTGGGTAATGAAAAAACCCGGCTACAGTTTCAAACATTTCGATAAACGCCAGTTCGATAAATTCGCCGCAGATTTCCAGGAGATCTACAACAATGCCTGGAGCGATTTCGAGAATTTCACGCCGATTGAGATGGGCACCATCAAGGAAAGTTTCCGTCAAATGCAGGCCATCATGGATGAGAAGATCATCTGGTTCGCTTATTACCGCGATGAACCGATTGCTTTTGTACTCTGTCTTCCTGATGTGAACCAGATCCTCCGTCATGTGAACGGCAAACTCAATCTCTGGGGAAAGCTTAAATTCCTCTGGTACAAGAAACGTACAACCATCGACAGGCTCCGCATCATCATCATGGGATGCAAGAAGAAATACCAGAATCACGGTATCGAATCAGCGCTGATCCGCTGCCTCCAGCTGGAAGTATTACCACGCAATACCATCAAGGGTGTAGAACTGGCCTGGGTAGGCGACTTCAATGATAAGATGATGAGCATCCATGAAGCCACAGGCGCTAAAAGAGATAAGATCCACAGGACCTACCGCGTTGTTTTTTGATTTTATTTCTGGTACATCAGTTCCTTCACCTTCTCTTTGTCTTCCTTTTCTTTCTTCAGGTCGAACATGGTACCGAATACCCTGTCCCAGATAGTAGTGCTAACGCCATAACCTTTGCCTTCATCTTTGTAATGATGCAGGTGGTGATTGCGCCATAATGGTTTCATCCATTTGAAGGGAGGATTCCAGGCATGAATGGCATAGTGCATGCTTCCATACATCAGGTAGCCGAGAATGAAACCGGGGAAGAACATGAAAGCATTGCCGCGCATCAGGAGATACATGATTCCAAAGATAGTACCGGAGATCAGCAGGCTGGGGATTGGCGGCATGAACAGCCTTTCCCTGTCGCGGGGAAAATGATGGTGATTACCATGCATCACGTAGATGATCTTCTGTGCACGCGGACTTTCAGCTATCATGTGAAAGATCCAGCGGTGCATTATATATTCAAAGAAGGTCCAGAAAAACATTCCGGCAATATAAATAGCTGCAATTCTCCATCCGGAATAGCCGAGCTTCGCGGCAGCATACCAGGGCATTCCCACAAAAACAGGCAGATACATTCCCCAGATCACGAGCGGGTGCGTTTTCGTGAGCATCTCCAGATAACGGTTCTTGAATAACTGTGCCTGTCCCTTGTTATGGATCTTTTCAAATTTCATAATACCCGGGTTTATACAAAAATAATACAAGATTTGCGCCTACATCGTTTCTTCAAAGATATTTTCAGTTGCACCGTTCTGTTTGAGTAACCTGAAATGGTTGCTCAGGCTTACTCTCAGGGAGTACTGCCTGTAAGGCAGGCCGTATTGCCGCGCATACTGCTGCAGCAATCCTGTGATCTCCGGGTAATACACATGGTTCACATTGGGGAACAAATGATGCACTACATGGAAGTTGAATGAGCCCATGAAAAACCGGGTGAACCAGTTGTCGTGGCTCACATCATTGGTAGTGGTAAGCATATGCATCATCCAGTTATGCGGTAATTTGTTTAGTTCGTCGGGCACCGGAAACTCCGAATCGGTATTCGCGTGCGGGCTCAGTAATACCATCAGTGAGAAGATACTGGCTGTGAATAGCATCAACAGGAATCCTGTGATGATCTTCAACCAGACTACCGACAATACCCAGTGTGGAATCACCAGCAGGTAGAACAGAAATGCCGCTTTGAAAACAAAGAGCTTCATATATTCCTTCCGTGGTATGTTCACCAATTTCCAAATGGTCTTGCGTTTGTTGAAGAAATCCTTGAAATCCCGCAACAGCAGCCAGTTGAAGAGATACAGCGGATACAACAACGGCAGGTAGATATGCTGGTATTTGTGGAAGGGCGACACCTTACCTGTTGGAAAGATCCTGGCAAGACTGCTTTGCTCAATATCCGTATCCCAACCTTCCACGTTTGGATAATTGTGGTGGAACCTTACATGACGTAAGCGCCACACATAACTGTTTGCACCCATCAGATCAAAAAAGTAGACGTAGATTTCATTGGCCCATTTTTGGTTGAAGATCGTTCCGTGAACGGCATCGTGAATGGTATTGAGAAAGATCATTACCAGTGTTACGCCCAACAGGAGATAGCTGGCAAAAAAAATGTAATCATTTCCTCCCCATAACAACAATGATGTATAGGTGGCTATGTACAATAGCGGAAACAATAATGCTTTAAAAACAATATTCTTCCTGCGGGATGGCTCCAATTTGGTAATAAGCTCATTTACATCCTTGCGCAGCTTTTGAAATGCGGCTTCTGCCGCGGGTTCACTCTTGGTAAACTGTGGTTTGGTTGCCTTCTCCATAACAAAAGGATTTCTGTTACGTATGGTATCGGTCGAGAAGGGGTATGGGTTATAACCAGAAAGTAATTCTATTGTTCAACAAGGAACAGGTTTTTTTGTTCATTGTTGGAACATCCTGACAAAGTTATTCCAGAATTTCTTACAGCCCGGGTTGGGGAAAGTTCAATTGATCCACACTAACCAGCTCATATCCTTTAGCCTTCAGAAACTGCAGCAGTTCCGGGAGGCGCCGGTAGAGCTTATCGGTTCGTTTAGGGTCGGTTCCGAAATGAAGGAGCAGCAGAAATCCGTTAAGCCCTGCAGGCCGCTGTGATTCATATTGCCAGACAGATTGCAGGATGTCTTCGCTGCTTCTGTAATTCTTCATATCGGGCGTTGTATAATCTGCATTGCTGAGGGTACCGCCGGTGAAATTGATCAGCTGCAGGTTTTCTGCTGCAGTCCACCGGGCAATCTCTTTATTGTACCATTCGTAGGGAGGCAGAAAGAAATGCGCATCACTTTTGCTGATGCCGAATTTTTTCATGGCTGCATAATTCTTACGCAGGTCCTTCCGGAACTGCTGCTGTGTTACCAGTGTACTGTCTCTTTTCTTCCAATCACAATATAGCAGGTGTTGGTCACTGTGAGGTCCCAGATAATGACCATCTGCTTTAAGCTGTGCTATTTTTTTGGTGAACGTCTTATTCCTGTAGAACCTGCCGGTGAAAAAGAAAGATGCTTTTACTCCCTCTTTCTTCAACGCATCGGTAATGATATCCGCACCGTCACCAAATTCATCTGCCGTAAATACGATGGCAATCTTTTTCTGTGTTGTATCTGCACGCACAATGGCGCCATGCACAATTTGCTGCGCTACTGAAGTCAGGCTCATCGTCAGCATCAACGCCAGGGAAACGAGGGAAAAGCGGAAGATCATCATGCGAAATTATTTATACTGCAATTGAAATGCCTTCAGGTCAGGTGCAAAGGTACGTTGACGTTGCAGTTCATAGTTATAAATGATGCTGCCCATTTCCCTGAACCAGGGATAGCCTGTTTGTTCGTATTCGTACCTGTCATCGTTGAGGATACCGTCTTTGTTGGTATAGATGGTGCCACTGAGCATGAACTCAATATTGTTTTTGAAATCCACGATATAACATACATCCGTAAGAAAGCCGTATGACCAGCCGGTTTTGTTGAATGACCGGATATACGGAGGTATCTTGCCCCTGCCGGCTTTGAAGAAAAAGAATTTGGTGTAACTGTCGAAGTACTCAGAACTATCGTAAGAGGGATAAGCGCTTTCCGAAGGATGCTCGCTCATGTATTGATAGAGGAAGCTGTAATCCTCCGGTGTAAGTTTGAATCTTTTGGAGCGCGGTGCAGCTTCCGGGAAAATAACAGACTGCATGATCTGCTGCAAATATTCCAACGGAAAATTATTGTGGGTGGTGAAATCCATCGGAGATCGTATCAGGCTGTCTTCACGATTGTAATGCGCATTCCCTACAAATATCTTTTTACTGAAATCGAAATTCTTTCTAAAATAGGCCGGCGGCTGGATGAAGAGCAGATCTCCATTCCTCTTGAATCGGATGGGATTGGTATGACGGTTCTGGTCTTCGGTCATGGTTACAAAACGGCGCGTGATGCGGGCTTGCCTGTATCCCATTTTCCAGAGCCGTTCATTGAGCATTTGTTGTCCTACGAATTCATAGAGCCTGTTGTAGGCATCGTTATCACTTACCAGGAAGATCTTTTTTACATAATGTGCAACAGAGGGCATTCCATCTTCCGAAGTACTGTCCCACACCACGCGCGTCTGCCGGTCGTATGAGCTATCGGTAAGCATGGTGGAATATTTGTCCACTCCATATTTACTGAGTGTATTGATCTTTTCGAGGGCCAGCAGTGCAGTGGGCAGCTTTACCATGCTTGCCGGGTTGAAGTACCGGTTCTTGTTTACATGCAGGTAGTAATTCCTGAATTGCGGTTTATTGTTCTTGTCCCGGTTGATCTGTGTATAGATGAACTGATATTGAAAAGTATCCGGCTGATTGAGTACATCCTTGAGGAATGGTGAAGCCTGGGACCGGATCAGTGAATCCAGCCAGGGATCGGTCTTTTCCTGTGCGAGCGTAGTTACGGCGGTGAGAATGAACAATAAGGCAGCAATAGAATTTTTCATGCCTAAAAGGTACGAACAAACTCAATTTGCCGCTTATGCGTTTTTCTGCGGGCAATCAACTCACAGCCTGGTCAGCCACCACTTCTTTTGTATGATCGTTTTTGGGATAGTCGTCACTCTGTTGTCCTGTTGCGCTGTTGATTTCCGCCTTTTCCATTCCCCTATCATACCGGCCATGAAAACGTTCATTTTTGTTTTCATGCCTGACAAGATCTTTGCTTCGCCTTTCATCATTGCATCGTACCCATCCTTTGCAACTTCTTCCGGCGATGCCAGTTCTTTTTCTTTGTAGGTAACGGCAGCGGTTTCGGTTTTCCGTATTTATTGTTGCCATAACAGGGTGCATTTGGTTATTATGTAAAAGGGTTTAAAAATGATGCCAGCGGCAGACCGCCACTGGTCGTGATTACAAACGATTGTTCTATCTTGCAGGCCTCAATAAATTGCTTTATATGAAACTGGTTTCCTACCTGTTCAATGAGCAGGACAGACTTGCGATGTACGTAGACGGTATACTATATGACCTGGAAGAGTTGCACCCGGACCTGCCGCAGAGCATGGCCATGTTCCTGCATTACTGGGATGATGCCTATCCAATGGCGCTGAAAGTGGAAAAGAATATCAAGGATGGCAAAGTATCTCCCTCCAAAGGATTCGATTACAAATCTGCTCATATCCTGGCTCCTGTGCCCAATCCGCCCAGTTGCCGCGACGGATATGCATTCCGTCAGCACGTTGCCGCAGCGCGCCGCAACCGTAAAGTGCCGATGATCGAAGAGTTTGACCAGTATCCCATCATATACATGACCAATCACCTCAGCATCCAGGGCCCCGGTGATGTGCATTGCATGCCCGATCATTTCGAGAAGCTGGACTTTGAGCTGGAAGCCGCCATCGTGATCAGCAAACCCGGCCGCAATATCCGCGCTGCCGAAGCCGATCAGTACATTGCCGGTCTCATGATCATGAACGATATGAGCGCTCGCAGACTGCAGATGGAAGAGATGCTCCTCAACCTCGGGCCCTGCAAAGGCAAAGACTTTTCCACCGTGATCGGACCCTGGCTGGTAACACTGGATGAGCTGGAACAATTTGAGATCCCTGCCAAAGAAAATCATACAGGCAAGTGCTGGAACCTTCGCATGCAATGCCGCGTAAATGGTGTACAGGTGAGCGATGGCAATATCGGTGATATGGACTGGACCTTTGCCGAGATCATCGAAAGAGCTTCCTACGGCGTTACCCTGCATGCAGGTGATGTGATCGGAAGTGGCACCGTAGGCACCGGCTGCTTCCTGGAACTCAATGGTACCGGTAAACTCAACGATCCCAATTACCAGGAGCAATGGTTACAGGAAGGCGATGTGGTGGAAATGGAGATCGATGGACTGGGCATCCTCAGCAATACCATCGTACGCGAAGACGACAACTTCTCCATCCTGGCACAAAAGAAAAATGTAACGAAGGCAAACTAACGCGATATGATCATCGATCTCAAGAATATCTCTACTGTTGAAAGACAGAATTACCTGCAACACGCTATCGCGCCAAGACCGATCTGTTTCGCCAGCACTATCGGTGCAGATGGACAGGTGAACCTGAGCCCCTTCAGTTTTTTCAATCTCTTCTCTTCCAATCCCCCGGTGGTGATCTTTTCACCGGCACGCCGTGTGCGCGACAATACCACCAAGCACACACTGCAAAATGTATTGGAAGTTCCGGAAGTGGTGATCAATATCGTGGACTACGATATGGTGCAGCAGACCAGCCTCGCCAGTTGCGAGTTTCCCCGAAACATCAATGAGTTTGGCCCTTCCGGCTTTACGCCCGAACCTGCCACTCTCGTAAAACCTCCGATGGTGAAGGAAAGTAAAGTGAAGATGGAATGCCATGTAATGGAGATCAAACCGCTCGGTACGGAAGGCGGCGCCGGCAATCTCGTGATCTGCGAAGTGCTGCGCATGCATATCCACGATAGTATCCTCAACGAAAAGAATTTCATCGACCAGCGCAAGCTGCACCATGTGGCCCGCCTTGGCGGCGACTGGTACTGCAAAGTGGATGAAAGCAATCTTTTCCAGGTGGAAAAGCCGAATGTAAAACTGGGGATCGGTATCGATGCCTTACCTGCGCATATCCGCAGCAGTAAGATCCTGAATGGTAATAACCTGGGACAACTCGGCAATGTGCATGAAATGCCCATCATCGATCCATCTTTCCATGATGATACCCTGAAGAATATTTTCCAGTATTATTCCGTGAACCCGGATGAGATGGAAAAAGAACTGCATACCTACGCCAAACAACTCCTGGACCAGGGCAAAGTGCAGGACGCCTGGCAGATCCTCCTCGCTACCAATTAAGCATTGACATAAAAAAACAGTCCTGAAGGAACTTCGGGACTGTTTAAAATTTCTTTGTACGAAACCTTACCAACAGTACAGGGTCATCAATAGGTACAAATTTTACAAGTCGTTTCTTAGGATACTTGGATCAGCGGGCTATTGGATTTCGAGTGTTCTATTGACTGAACCGGGACGATAATCTGGTTGTTCGGACATTGGTTCTCTAATTCCCCGTTGGTTAGGCGGGTTTGGTTTTTTCGTCAGGATGTTGGACTTCGGTCGCTCGGTCGGTTTTTCGCTTTGGATATTGGCGTCCTTGTTTCAATCAATCAACAGTACAAACATAAAATCAAACGCTTCCGTTTGCAAGAGCATATTTGCTTTATTTTAAGAATTCAGTATTTACAGCAGCTATCGTAATTCTACTTTTCCGTATTTTAGTACAACTACCCAATCTTTCCCTGGCCATGATAAAGCGTATATATTTATAGTTGTAATCAACAGTTGTACATTTTTAAACATCTTGTCATATGTTGCTGGAAAACAAAACAGTGCTGATAACGGGCGGAAGCCGTGGCATCGGAAAATCCATAGCCATTCGGCTGGCAAAGGAAGGAGCCAATATTGCGATCGTTGGAAAGACCACTGAGCCACATCCCAAACTGGAGGGAACCATCTTTACTGCTGCGGAAGAAATTGCGGCTGCAGGTAAGGGTAATGTGCTGCCGCTTGCAGGGGATGTAAGGAGTGAAGAGAGCATCCAGCAAGTGGTAAATGACACGGTAGCAAAGTTTGGCGGCATAGACATTCTCGTGAATAATGCAAGCGCCATCAATCTTTCCTCCACCGAACAACTGGAACCCAAGCGCTGGGACCTGATGCATGGTATCAATGTCCGCGGCACTTTCTTCATGAGCCAGGCCTGCATCCCGCATTTGAAAAAAGCGATTAACCCGCATATCCTCAATCTTTCCCCGCCCCTCAATATGGACCCCAACTGGTTTTCCAAACACCTGGCCTATACCATGAGCAAATATGGAATGAGCATGGTGATACTGGGACTGGCGGAGGAACTGAAGCCGCATCGTATTGCCGCCAATGCGCTCTGGCCTGCCACCACCATTGCCACTGCTGCAGTACAGAATTTATTAGGTGGCGATTTCCTGATCCAACGTAGCCGTACACCCGAAATAGTGGCCGAAGCAGCGCTTCATATTCTCAAGCAGCCATCTTTTGAATGCACCGGTAATTTCTTCACAGATGAAGAAGTGCTGAAAAAAGAAGGGATCACTGATTTCAGCAAGTATGCAGTGAACCCGGATCAGAAACTGATGCCGGACCTGTTCCTGTAAAAGATAATCTGAAGAGCCTATAAGCTGTGTAGCTATGGAAGACAGGAAAATCCTTATATACGATACTCCCGATGGGGAAACGTCCATTGAAGTGATTTTGGAAGAAGATACAGTTTGGCTAACGCAGGCCCAAATATTTGATTTATTTGGTTCAAGTTAGGCAAACATAAGCGAGCACATCAAAAACATATTAATTTCTAACGAGTTAGACGAAAAAGCAACTGTTCGGAAAACCCGAACAGTTCGACAAGAGGGGAAAAGAAAAGTCAATAGAAATCTGGAATAGTTTAATCTGGATATGATTATTTCTATTGGCTATAGAGTGAATTCCAAGCGAGGTACTCAATTCCGCATTTGGGCGAATAATGTTTTAAGAGAGTTTCTGACGAAGGGATTTGCATTGAACGAAAGAGCTTTGCAAGAAAAAGCAATTCAATTGGATACTCTGAAACAGACTGTCCGGTTACTCAGCAACGTAATTGAGTCAAATCCATTAAATTCTGATGAAGCAAACGGACTACTGAAGGTTTTAACGGACTATACTTATGCTTTAGACGTCCTGGATAAATATGACCACCGGAAGCTAACAATTGTAGCAGCCCATCAAAAGCCTTCTTTTTTTGCTACTTACCAGGAAGCCATTAATGCAATACAAGGGTTAAAAGAAAAATTCGGAGGAAGCACATTATTTGGAAATGAAAAAGACGAATCTTTCAAAAGCTCTATCGCAACAATCTATCAATCTTTTGGAGGCAAAGAGTTATATCCTGGTGTTGAGGAAAAAGCAGCAAACCTACTCTACTTCATTGTGAAAAATCACTCCTTTTCTGATGGAAACAAACGGATTGCTGCTTTTCTGTTCGTTTGGTTCCCCGAAAAAATGCATTGCTCTACAAAAACGATGGAACAAAACGCATAGCTGACATTATGACTCAGGTTGTAGTTAACCTGATCAATGGGTATAATTAGGTAAATGAATACGGATGCAGGTTTTCACACTATACACTAATCATACAGGTTGGAATAAATAAAATCCTGGTAGAGCCGCCAGACATATGCGTTCCGGCGGCTCTCCGGACATTTACTTCCTTTCTGTTTTTGCTCCATCCACATATTGATACTCGCCCAACAAAGTGCGCGTAAGCGTTACTTTGTATTTTCCGCCCGGATAATCAGTTGAAGTCTCAATCGTTTCCTTCTTCGCTGCTTTGAGCGCGTTAGCCGCAGGCTTTTGCAGCAGCTCATTCATCACTCTTCCATTCATCGCCGCGGGCACAGGAATGTTCAGTATATGCAGCACCGTTGGCGCCAGATCCACATTGGAAGTGGGCAGCTCCGTTTCAAAACCTTTTTTGAAAGCAGGTCCCGAAACGATCAATGGAATATGCACATCCCAGGGACTGAGCGTGCCATGGCCGGCAACACCCGGCAGATAACTGGCACCTGCATAACCTGCGCTGTTCACCCTGTCGTCCCAGTTGGCATCCACCAGTATGTCCGCGGCCCGGGCATGGTTCCAGTGAATGGTTTCAAAGCTCAGCGTTCCTGGTACAAATCCTTGCTGATCGCCGGGTTTGGCAGCCTTTGTGAAAATGGCGCCTACAAATTCCAGAGGTTGCAGCATGGCCACGATCTTTCTGATGGTTTCAGGGTTTTGATCTTTCAGATAAATAGCGCCTCCGGCAGTTACAATATCTTCAGAGGTTTCGCTCTGCTTGAAGCCATTCTCGATGAGGAGCTGGTTCAGGCTTTTCTTTCCCTGCCCTACATGGGTCATAAAACCATGATCCGTTGAAATGAGAATATTGTAAAAAGATGTGAGACCTTTTTCCCTGAGTGTGCTCACGATCCGGCCAAACTGTTCATCCACTGCTTTGATGCTGGCCACTGCTTCGGGAGAACCAATGCCTTTGGCATGTGCTGTTCCATCTGGATCGGAGAACCAGATAGCGCTAACTAATGGCCCATTCGGCGCAAATCCATAGCGGATAAGCGCATCCGTTACCCATTTATGTTTGCCGCCGGGCTCAACCGGACCGAGATCACGGAAGATGCTGTCTTTGATACTTGTTGGCAGGATCATTGCCGGGTTGATGATCGCACCGCCGCTGATGGTGTGGTTTTGCAGGTATGCCTGGCCGGTAGACCCTGAACTGAATACCATCATACGCTTTCCGATAGATTGCATGATCTCACCCAGTGAAACGGTGGTGAGCAGTTTGCCTTGTGTAGCTTCTGTGATCTTCATCAGGTCTTCTGCTTCGCCTGTGTTGAGACTTTTTGAAGGACTTACCTGCGGAAAGAAAACTGAATTCCCCATGAGGCCATGTGTTACCGGATAGCTACCGGTGGAATAAGAAGCGGAATTCACTCTTGTTACTGTTGGAAACACACTGTGGTGGCTCTTTCCATAAGCACCCTGCTTTTTGAAAGCATAGAGATTGGGCATCAGTTCTGGAGTGATGTAATCGGGCCTGAGCCCGTCAAAGAACACGATCAGGGTACGCGTCTCTTTAGTTGACTGTGCAGCTGCTACCTTCAACAGGAAGCAGGAAGCCAGTATCAGGATCCATTGTTTCTTTATCATTATGCTGTGTGTTTGAATTCAGGAAATTATTTGTCCCACCATACTTTGATATTGCTGTTATCGCCTCCCATTTCTTTTACGGCATCGGCCAGGTTAGTTGGATTGAGCGATTGCAGGTAGGTAGGATACGGAACCCGCACAGGGAACTGATTCTCGGCCGGAATACCCGATCCTCTTGGCAATACAGGATAACCCGTTCTTCTTTTCTCGAACCAGGATTGATAGTCTACAAAGAAGTAAGCGAAATATTTCTGTAACATGATCTGCTCCAGCTGCTGATCAAATGAGCCGCTTTCGTTGTACAGCACGCCGGGCCTGCTGGTGAAATCAGAGGGCATCGTTACACCCCATTGGGTCATGGAAGCCAGGATGCCTTTTTCGTAATGTTGTTTCGGCGTACTACCGGTGTTGAATCCACGAAGAGCCAGTTCTGCTTTGATGAATTCCATTTCTGCATAGGTCATCATCACGCCAAGCCCCTGATAGGTCTTCAAAGCGTCCGGGTAGCTGGAATTGGCTCCCACGGCGTATTCAACAGAAGTAGGATAGCCGCTCTCGATGCCACTGAAAGTATCTATATTATTCTTCTTCACTTTCAGTGCCCATACAGACCTGCGCGGGTCCTGGTCTGTATTCAGCCTGTCCAGGAAGAACCTGGTGAAGTAAGCTCCATCGCGCCATTCCAGTTGGCGGGTATTATAGAAAGGGTTGAAGTAAGGAAAGGTGCCGGGATATTTGAAGATGGCTTCATCATCATTGCTGGTGAATACTGGTCTGTTGGCAGGATCAGTAAGGATGGCGTTGATCTGTTCAGCAATATTAAGTTCACCATCGCGCTTGAGCAAACGCAGCAACAGCCGAAGTTTGAGTGAGTTGGAAAATTTCTTCCATTTCAGGATCGCGGCCCCGGGTCCTTATTGGTGGCATTGGCATTGTACAGCATATCACCTCCATAGGTAAGCGCTTTTGGAACGAAGGAAGCGCTTGCTTTATCCAGGTCAGCCAGCAATTGCGGATAGATAGCGGATTGCTTATCGAATTTTGCAAGGAAATTGCCGGAAGCTCCTTTTGTAGCTTCTGAGTAGGGCACATCTCCATAAAGGTCTGTGAGGATAGAATAAGCCCAGCTTTTGTACACAAGCGCAATGCCTTTGTAGTTGGGCTCATTCAAACTATCTGCACTGTAAGAAATGTCTTCGATATCCGTCATGTAGCGGTAGAAATTGCTCCATACTGCAGCGCCCGGTTCCACAACATATCTGTGGAGCCCTGCGCCATTGTTACTGCTCCTTGGCGCATCCACCTGCATCAGCTGGTGCGTGAAGAACCGGCCTTCATTGATTGTAGTATTAACGATCCTGTATTCCAGTTGGCCAAGCATTACACCTGGTGTACTCTCTTTCGGCCTGTTGGGATCAGTATTCAGTTCTTCGAAATTCTTTGTGCAACCGGTCACCAGCAGCATTACGGTAACACAAAGGGTCATTATATGTTTATGCCAGTTCATACAAATTGATTAGAATTTTACAGTAAGATTTACACCCATGGTACGGGTTGAAGGAAACTGAGTCAGCTCCACGCCGGGTGTGAGTGTTCCATTGTTCAGGTTACCGCCTTCAGGATCGAAGCCAGGGAAGCTGGTAAAGTTGAAAAGATCCCTTCCGTACAAAGCGATGCTGGCCTGTTGCAACCTCAGCTTCTGCACCAGCTTACGGGGAACGGCGAACTCAAAACGAACTTCACGGATCTTCAGGTAGCTTGCATCGAAAATATTCATCTCGGCATTGTTGATAGCGTAGATGGTCTCGTAATAAGTGGAAGCGTTCACACGAACAGTGTTGGGAACATATTTTTTTGCAGCAGCATCCCACACAACACCATCGCCTACGATACCTTCATCACGACCAGGCAGGGTAACTTTCGTTTTGCCCAAAGTATTGTTCTTGTGATTGGTTTGTGAATACATGCTGCCGCCTTTCTGGCCATCCAGCAATATGCTTACTCGCACATTCCTGATGGTGAATTCATTCATCAGTCCTGCTTTCCAGTCAGCAAATGCATTGCCCCATTTTTGCATTACGGGATTCACCGGCGCAGGAAGACCAATGGAAGTATAGATGATCTTTCCTTCTTCATTCCGCTGAAATCCGCTGCCATACATATCGCCCATTCTTCCGCCAACACGGGCTTCGATTGAAACGTTGCTGCCATGCGCATAGATCACCTGATTGGGAATACCGTCTTCCAGTTCCTTCACATAACTGCGGTTCATACTCCAGTTAATGGTAGTGGTCCAGGAGAAATTTTTGTTCACGATGGGTTTACCGGTGATCATCAATTCAGCTCCCCTGCTGTTGATCAGCCCCGCATTCAACACTTTGCTGTTGTATCCGGAAACCGGGTCAACCGGCAATGTGATGATCTGGTTGCGGCTGTTATTATTGTACACGGCGAAATCGACACCAATCCTGCCATTCAGGAAACGCAGGTCCAGTCCAGCTTCCATACTGGATGTGATCTCAGGTTTGAGATCGGGATTGAATAAGGTGGGAGGATTGGTAAGGCCGTTGCTGTAGATTTTATCGTAGTATTTTGCTGTTCTGTAAGGGTCAGTATCGTTGCCAACCTGCGCCCAGCTCAATCTAAGTTTTGCAAATGAAATGGGTGATGGCAATGTCAGCATTTCACTCAGCAATACACTGGTGCTGACAGAAGGATAGAAATATGAGTTGTTGCCTTTGGGCAATGTGCTGGACCAATCATTCCTTCCGGTAACATCCAGGAAGATCTTATCCTTGAAATTCAATTGACCTGTAGCGTACAAACTATTGATGGCCTTCTTTATTTTCTGAGGATCAGCCACTGCAGGATCAAGGCTATTGGAGATCATGTACACGCCAGGCTGCGCCAGCTGGTCTGCATACATCCCGGCGAAATCATAGGTGGAGCGCATAGCGTTCCCGCCAGCTGAAATGCTGTAGCGAAAATTTTTATTGATGCGATCATTATACGTAAGCAAGGCATCTGTGTTGATCTCGTAATTGAAGATGTTCTGCTCGCGATAGGAACCGTTGGGAAATTTGGTCATGCTGAATGGCCTTTGCTGTGAACGGAACTCGAAGGAAAGATCCGTTCCTGTGCGCACCATCAGTTCCAGCTTTGGACTGATCTCATAGTTGGCCGAGAGCGTGCCGATCACACCATGCTTGTTCATTTTGTTCAGCATCTCATAGAGATCGAGGTAAGGGTTATCAGGACCAGTATTGAAAGGGTTCCGTTGTTTCACATTCTCCTGACCTGGCATCCAGTAAGGCTTGAACCATTCTGGCCTGATATTCGGCGCAGTACCGATGATCAGGAAGTACATGATCGATTGGTTGTTGTAGCCTGCGCCGGGCAGATTATCGCTTTTCTTGTTGGTGTAATTGACCTTACCGTTGATCTTTAAGCGGTTTGAAATTTTTTGATTAACGGAGAGCGCGGCATTGATCCTTTCGAATCCTGTATTGGGCAGGATCCATTGGTTCTTAAGATGCGTCAAGCTCAGGCGTGCAGCGCCTCTGTCGCCACCACCTTCGATGGAAATGCCATTGGTGATGGTGAGACCTGTTCTGAAGAAACCGGAGATATAATCATCATGCGCAACCCAGGGTGTCCGTTGTGTGGGCTTGTTATCGGGCGTATTGGGATCGTACTGGAAATACATCTGTCCATTGAACTTCGGACCGAACGCTCTTCCTGCTGCAACGGTAGTGCTGGTATTGGTACCATCTTCGCTGTTGCCGTAGGAATAATATTTATCCGTTCTTCCTTCGCCATATTCGAACTGATAATCGGGCCAGCGGTTCACCTGGTCTATGCTGATATTGGAATTGTAGGTAATACCGAGGCCCTTATCTTTTTTTTGTCCTGATTTTGTGGTGATCAGGATAGCGCCACCTGCAGCGCGGCTTCCATAGAGAGCGGTAGCGCCAGCGCCTTTGAGCACAGTAACTTTTTCGATATCATCCGGATTGATATCGCTAAGCTGTGAACCAAAATCAACGGGGTTATCGGCAGACAGGTGCGAGGAATACCCCGTACCTGTAATGCGCTTACTCACGGGCACGCCATCCACAATGATCAGCGCCTGGTTATTGTCGAGATTGAGGGAAGACTCACCACGCAGCGTGATCCTTGAAGAGCCCATCGGACCAGCGCCTGCGCCCTGGATGTTCAGGCCCGCAACCTTACCGGAGAGGGCATTCACCCAGTTATTGGTCTTTGCATCCTGCACTGCATTCTCTTTGATGGTCTGTGCAGCATAGCCCAGTGATTTTTCTTCTCTTCGTATACCCAATGCTGTTACTACCACCACATTGAGCTCTTCGGATTTCGTGCGAAGGGTAACAGCCAGGGAGATCCTGGCCTTCTCCTGTACAGAGTAACCGGTGAGTGTATCGGATACAAATCCGATATGGCTAAAGATAAAATGGTAAGGGCCGCCAACCGGAAGGTTGGAGAAAGTGAAAATCCCTTTTTCGTTGGTTTCGCCGCTGGCAACAGCTTCGTTCTGCTGGTTCTGCATGGCTACTGCCACGTTGCCAAGCGCTTCGCCTTTGCTGTTCCTGACTACGCCCGTGGCCACTGGCCCGCGGGTTTGCGATTGCCCCTGTGTCCAGAAGCCGCAGAGCAGCAACAACAGCAAAAGTTGAATCCTGTTGGTCCTTGTAATTGGGTTGATGAATGGTTTCATACTTTCCGGTTTAGACAATACAATTCCTGTGCACTCTTTTTTGTATTGAGAATGCGATGAAAAAATGTGTTTCAATGATTTTACTGGACTGTTACCTGAATAATACCGTTCTCATTTACGGCTGAAAGATTGTTGAGCAAACCGATTGTTTGAATGAATTCAAGTAATGATTCTTTTTCCGGATCGAATTTTCCGGTGAACGTCATGCCGGCCAGCTGTTCAGGCCTGAACTGGATATTGGTTTTGAAATGCTCAGCCAGCCTGTTGAAAATGCTTTCCAGCGATTCGTTGTGAAATACCATCAGCTGACTGTCTGTCTGCGTTTTCGTTTTCGCCGGAACGGGCATAGGGATCCTGCGTATTTTCTCTTTCACATCTGTGATCACCATTTGCTGAAGGCCGTTCAATTGCAATTGCTGTCCGGGCAATAGAACAGTGCTTTTTATGCCCCTTGCCATCAGTGAACTGCCGGCATCCACTCTTACTTTTCCACTTAACAAATGCACACGTATATTTTCCCCCTCGAAGGCAGAGATCGAAAACACTGTTCCGAGCGCAGTTGTAGCCAGTTGCCCGGCATACACAGTGAAAGGTCTTGCCTGGTCTTTTGCCACATCGAATCGGGCTTCACCTTTGAGTACGATGCTGCGTTTATCATGCAGGAAAGGTTGAGGATAGATCAGCTCACTGTTAGGCGACAACTGAACAAGACTACTGTCTTCAAGAACCAGTGATAAGGTTTTATTGGTGGAATTGAATCTGCGTTGATAACGTACAGGCGCAAGCGCTATGGCTGGTTCTGTTGCAGTAAGGGATTTTACAGGTTCAGGTTCATTACTCTGCGTGTACCATAATCCACCAGTGATGAACAGCAGTATTGCCGCTGCGGCAGCCCAGTTCCTGCTGATGATCCTGCGCCTTTGTAATTCGTATGTATTTGTCCTGATCGCAGACAGTAACTTCTTGGAGATCTCCTTCGGCAGGGCTTGCCTGGCTTCAAAGTTTTCCCATGATTGCTCAGTGAGGTATTTTTTCAGGACCTCCGGATGCCTGATAAAATAATCGCCGATAGCCTGTCTTTCCTGTGTATCACATTCATTGTTGAAATATCGCCTGATCTGCGCTTCAGTAATTTTCATACATCTATAATTCGTGGGAAAAAGGCTGATCCCTCACCGGTAACAATTAGTTAATGAAGAGTTGGATTCAGAGGAACCAGAAGATGAAGACCATTTTATCTTTCAAATGCCGGATGGCGCGCCCGATATGGTTTTCAACGGTCTTGGGGGAAATGGACAATTGTTCCGCAATCTCTTTATGCGAGAGCTCATCAAAGCGGCTGAGCTTGAAAACTTTTTTCTGACTGGTGAAAGATCTTCAATGAGAGCTTCCACTTGTTTGAGATCTTCCTTGTAATCTGTAGGGCCTGCTTCCTGGATATCGCTGATATCATCCACTGCGTGGAGGAGATAACGGTTGGCAGTTCTTTCCTTTCTGAGGAGATCGATCATGGTGCTGCGTGCGATACGGAAAAGCTGAATGGCGATATCATACTGTAGAGAAAGGTCTTTCCGGTTCTCCCACATCTTGATGAAAGTGAGTTGCACTGTTTCTTCGGAGAGATAAGTGGAGTGGCAATGCCTGAGCACATAGTAATACAGTTTGGAATGGTATTGCTGGTATACCTTTTCGAAGCTCTGGATGTTGCCGCTTTGTATTTGCTGTATCATCTGCATAGCCGGTTGCAAATATCCTGAAGAGAAGATGCGTCCGGGTAAATAGATGATTATCGTATTGTTATTTCGGTAACTGATTGAAATGCAAAACGCCAGTCCGGGGACTGGCGTTAAGAATGAGTATCGTTTATTTGTTTTCTGCTGCTTTTTCTTCTTCCTGCTCCTGGCCTTCCGGCTTTTCGGGTCTCATTTGCGGGAAGAGGAGTACATCCTGGATGCTGGTGTTATTGGTCATCAGCATGGTGAGGCGGTCGATACCGATGCCGATACCTCCGGTAGGCGGCATACCATATTCGAGTGCGCGGAGGAAGTCGTGATCGATGTACATAGCTTCATCATCGCCGCGTTCCATCAGCTTCACCTGCTCTTCGAAACGTTCGCGCTGATCGATGGGATCATTCAGCTCGCTGTAGGCATTGGCAATTTCCTTACCGTTCACCATCAGCTCAAAACGCTCTACCAGACCGGGTTTGCTGCGGTGCTTCTTGGTGAGTGGGCTCATCTCAACGGGATAGTCTGTGATGAATGTAGGTTGAACGAAATGTCCTTCACATTTTTCACTGAAGATCTCATCGATCAGTTTGCCTTTACCGAATGCAGGATCGGGATAGAGACCGAGTTGTTTGCAGGCTTCGCGAAGCTGCTCTTCGTCCATATTGTTTACGTCGATGCCGGTATGTTCTTTAATGGCATCGTACAGGGTGATGCGTTTGAAAGGCGCTTTGAAATCGATCTCTTTATCACCCACCATTAATTTGGTAGTGCCATGCAGGTTCATTGCAATGGTCTCCAGCATCTGCTCGGTGATCTCCATCAGCCAGAAATAATCCTTGTAGGCAGTGTACCATTCGAGAACGGTGAACTCGGGATTATGCGTGCGGTCCATGCCTTCATTGCGGAAGTTGCGGCTGAACTCATACACCCAATCGAATCCGCCTACGATGAGGCGCTTCAGGTAAAGCTCATTCGCAATGCGCAGGTAGAAAGGAACGTCCAGTGCATTGTGATGTGTAACGAAGGGACGTGCTGCTGCGCCTCCGGGAATAGCCTGGAGAACAGGAGTGTCCACTTCAATGGCGCCGCGCTCATTGAGAAAGTCGCGGATGGTATTGATGAGTTTGGTGCGTTTCAGAAAAGTATCTTTCACCTGTGGGTTCACGATCAGGTCTGCATACCGCTGACGGTAACGGAACTCCGGATCGGTAACGGCATCGAAAGTATCTCCGTCTGCTGTTGTTTTCACAACGGGCAGTGGCTTCAATGATTTGGTAAGCACAGTGAGCTCATGAACGTGCAGGGAAGTTTCACCTGTTTTGGTAGTGAACACATAACCTTTCACACCGATGATATCACCGATATCAGTGAGGTGTTTCCATACTTTATCATAGAGGGATTTGTCTTCACCCGGAGCGATCTCATCCCGTTTGATATAGAGCTGGATGATACCTGTAGAATCCTGCAATTTGGCGAAGTTGGCTTTCCCCATATCACGGACGCCCATGATTCGGCCTGCCAGCACCACTTCTTTGAAATCAGCATTGTTCTCTCCCTCCTTAAAATTTGCCAGGATATTGGCAGCGGTGTTGTTCACCGGGAATAAGGGTGCGGGATAGGGATCGATGCCCATTTCCTGGAGTTTCGCCAGTTTCTCTCTCCGGATAATCTCTTGTTCTGATAAATGCATGTGTGATGATTGGTTATAAAACGGCTGCAAAAATAGCGCAAAAACAACAAAAAGCCCCTGCCTTTTAAAGGTCAGGGGCAGGTTCAGAGCCTTGCTAAATCATTTCATTGGAGGCGGGAAGCCGATCCGGCTCTAAAAACAGGGGGCGGTCCCCGCCTGATTACCCTGCAGCCGATCCTTTTGTTCAAGCATTCGTCTGTTGTATTCAATTCCGCCCGTTCTGTTTCGCTACCGGATCTTTGTTTCCCGCAACTCCATTTCTCACTTCTCAAAACAACTTCGTTCCAACTACTTTATGACTTTCCAGTTTGTCTAACTGCGTCTGGTACTGGAGTTGCACCAATTGCAATTTGGCGTCTTCCACATTGGTTTGTGCGGTCAGCAACTCAACATTCGTGATCAATCCTTCCTTGAACCGCACCTGCGCCAATGAATAAGCGCGCTCTGCCTGCGATACCAGAACGCTCGTGTTCTTTATTTTTTCCTGTAGGTTCTTATAATCTTCCTGCACAGTGGCCAGGTCTTTCTGAATATTGTTCTCCAGGGTTTTCAGCGATGCTTTGGTGGCATCGATCTGCACCTGCGTTAATTTCTGACGGAGCCTGGGGCGATCGCCGCTGAGGATCGGAATGTTCAATCCAACGCCCACCGAGCCATTGAGACGGAACTGATCAATGTCCGGCTGATAGCCGTTTCGTACACCGCCTGATGCAGTACCGGTAAGACTGGGCCTCGATTCTACAGTTGATTCTTTCAAATCATACTGGTAGAGGTCCAGTTGTTTTTGGAGCACGCGCGCTTCCGGATTCACCTGCTGCCAGTTGCCCGCTTCCATCAGCAGGGTGAGCTCATCATAACTTTCCCGGGCAGGTATCTTTCCACGGACATCCGTAGCCGTTAGCCATTGCATGAGTACATACTGTTTTTCCAGGGAGCTTTGAAGATCAGACAGGCGGTTGGTGGCATTGGCCGTGCGTACCTGTGTGGTGAGCAGGTCATATTCCAGCGCATCACCATTGCGGATACGCGCCTGGATCAGTCTTTCATTCTCTTTGAGCGAACTGATCTGGTCTGCCTGCACCTGGATGGCTTTCTGGTAGAATTGAATATTGTAAAAGAGTTGTGTTACCTGGTAGGCGATCGCATTCCTGCTGTTATCGAGGTTCTCGATGTTGAGCGCATGTTCCGCATCGTTCTTTCCCAGCTTCAGTTTGGTTCGTCCAAAATCATAGATCAATTGCTGCACGTTCAGTGCTGCATTGTAATTGTTGTAAGGAGTGAACTGAATAGTAGCCGGACCTGTAGGAAGCGGGAATTCTGCTTTTGCCACCGGAGCATCGAAACGGTACGAAATATTTGTGGTGGCTGTAGGAAGATATCCGGCTTTGATGATGGATTGCTTCACTCCATCGGCCTTCAGTGATTCTTCCATTTCCCTGATGCGGGGATAATTGCTGACAGCGGCCTGGATCAGGCCTTTCAGTTGTTCATCCCTCACGGGCGACTCCTGCGCCATTGCGGGAGATAACGCAATGAGCAGGACGAGTGCGCCAATAATCTTTTTCATGCTGTATGATTTGTTTGATCGCTTCATTGTTGTATTGTATCAGTGTGCTGCCTCCATCGCTTCTTTCACTGCCTTAGCATCTACAGGGGCAGCAGGTCCGTTCGTTTTCTTCTTTCTCAGGAAAACCACCAGTGGCAGTACGATGATAAAGAAGATACCGATGAGCCGGAATGTATCGAGGTATGCGAGATAATAGGCTTGTTTGTCTACTGCTCCGCTCACCATCGCATAGGCTTTGGCGGTAGCAGTGGAGGCATCGCCGGTTTTGGCGATCATGCTCTGGGTGATGGCTGTCATGCGTTCTGTCATTGCCGGCGCGCCATCGTAGGTATTGGCCACCATATCGGCCCGGTGCTGTGCATACCGATGGCTCACGAAATTATTGGCCATGGCAATCCCAAAAGCTCCACCGATCTGGCGGATCATATTGTTCAATGATATGCCCGCTGCGTAATCTTTGGGCTGCAGTCCTGCCACTGCCTGGTTGATCAGGGGCAGTTGGCTCATCGAGATACCGAATGCGCGGATCAGCAGGGGAACAAAGAAGGCCCATCTTCCTACATCCGGGCTAATGTCTGCACTCATCCAGGAGTAGATAGCAAAGAGGATAAAGCCCACCACGATAAAGGGAATAGGCGATACGCCTTTACTCATCATCTTCCCGATCACCGGCATCATCACTACACCCGCCAGCGTTGGTGGTAGTAGCGATAATCCCGTTTCGTAAGCCGTAAAGCCCAGCACCCGCTGTGCCAGCACAGGATATACGAATACCGAAGTGAACAATCCCAGGCCCGCCACAAAAGTGAAGATAGTAGTGAAGGCATATGGCCTGTGTTTCATCACACGCAGGTTCACCACAGGATTGGGTATGCGCAATTCATAGATGATGAAACCAACCACGCCGATCACGGCCAGCACGGCGCAGGTCTTGATGGCATCACTGGCGAACCAGTCTTCCGCTTCTCCGCGCTCCAGCACAAACTGAAGGGTGCCGATGCCCAGCATCAGTAAGGCGATACCGATATAATCGATCTTGATACCAGCCCGCTTCTGCCCCTCTCCTTCCTTTTTATCGATGAATGTATAAGCAAGAATAGTAGCGATGATACCTACAGGCAGGTTCACGAGGAACATCCAGGGCCAGCTGAAATGTTCGATAAGATAACCTCCCACAGTGGGTCCCAGCGTGGGCCCCAGGATCAGCCCCATCCCGAACAAACCCGAAGCCATGGGCCTTTCTTCCGGCGTGAAAGCATCGAAGAGGATTGCCTGCGAAGTGGAGAGCAGCGCACCGCCGCCCACACCTTGCACAAAGCGCCAGATGATCAACTCAACGAGGTCTGTTGATTGCGCACACATATAACTGGCGATGGTGAAAATGACCATGCTCACCAGGTAATAATTCTTGCGCCCGAAATACTCAGCCAGGAAACCCGTCATCGGAATGATGATCACATTGGCGATGGCATAGGAAGTGATCACCCAGCTGATGTCCTCGATGTTCACACCCAGGCTGCCAGCCATCTCACTGAGGCCCACATTCACGATACTGGTATCGATCAGTTCCATCACGGCTGCCGTTACCGTTGTGAGCACTATTATGAATCGTGCAAATCCTTTTGGACTGGACATGTTAAAATGTTGGATAGATCAGGCCATAGCATTGCCGGCTGCCGCAAAATGCATGCAGTAGAGAATGTTATGGCAAGAACGGGTGATTAATTCAAGGGAACGCTTACAAAAACGCTGAGCCCGGCACGAAGTACTTCGCGGTATTTATCGCAATCAGTGATAGCGATCTTCACGGGAACGCGCTGCGTTACTTTCACGAAGTTGCCGCTGGCATTGTCCGGAGGCAGCAGCGCGAAACGCGCGCCTGTTGCATCACTGAGACTTTCAACAGAACCTTTGATCTTCATATCGGGATACGCGTCAACTTCAATATCTACGGGCATTCCGGGATGAAGCTTCTTGATCTGGTTCTCTTTGAAGTTGGCCACGATCCAGTAAGTTGTATCATTCACCACCGTGAAAAGTGGAGCGCCTGCCTGTACATATTGTCCAAGGGAGATATTCTTCCTGCCGATCTTTCCGGCCTGCGGTGCATAGATCTTCGTATAGCTCAGTTTGAGTTTTTCCTGTTCGATGAGGGCCTTCTTCACATCGATGGTGGCCGCAGCTTTTGTTACAGCCGCTTCCAGGATACCGATCCGGCTTTCAGCACCGGCGAGATCATTGTGACTGTTATCAGTTGTTTTCACCAGGGTTTCGTAATCATACTTGCTGTCTTCAAGTTGCTTGTAAGTGATGGCATTCTCGGCATAGAGATTCTGATTACGCTGGAGGTCTTTCTGCGCTTTCTCAAGCTTCACCTGGTTGATGGAGATATTGCCTTTATTCACGCGGAGTGAAATGAGCGCATTGTTGAGTGCAGCTTTTGCATTCTGGAGATCGGCCACTGCCGCTGCATAATCAGCATTGAGTTGTAACAGTTGCGCCTGGATATCGGCATCATCCAGCTCCACTACCAGTTGTCCTGCCTTTACGGAATCGTAATCATTTACAGCGATGCTCTTCACATACCCCGGCACTCTTGGAAGTACAGGTACCAGTTGTGTTTCCACCTGAGCGTTATCGGTACTCTCATGATGCAGCGCAAACATGATCTTCCTGTAGCCGAAGATGGCCACCACCACCAGCACTGCTGCGATAACGATCAATCGCACAGGTGATTTCTTTTTTTCAGGTTTGTTCGGTTGTTCCATACTGTTATAGTCTGTCAGTTTATTAAAAGTTGTTATTCTGTGGTAAGATGCGCGCGGATCATTAGTCTGAGGTGATCTTTCAACCTGGGTTTCATTTTAGCGAGGTATTCCGCTTCATTTTCCCTGTCTATTTTGAAGAGGGCGCAATAGATATTCTTTGAATTGATAACGGAATTGATGGTCCCCATCATGGAAGCCATCGTCATTTCCGGATCGATCTTCCTGAACTCCTTCTTTTTGATGCCTTCATCTATGAGTTGCCTGATAAGCGTGAAGTTCTTCATCTTGATGCTGGTGATGAGATCGATGATCTCGTGGGAACGGTCTGTATTGTATTCCTGGTTGATGATGGTGTGGAACTTTCTTCCATTGAGGATCTTGTCTACATAATATTCGATCACCTTTTCGATCTTTTCCCAGGAGCTCAGCTTCGTATTCTTCACCATATCCTCCAGCAGTTCAGAGCTGGAAGCGAAGCGCTGTTCGATGAGCACCAGCAGGAGCTTTTCCTTTGACCCGAAATAATAAGAGATCATGGCAAGGTTCACATCTGCTTTCTGTGCAATATCACGCACCGAAGTGCCATCGAATCCTTTCTCGGCAAACAGCTCTTCTGCTGCATTGATGAGTTGCTCCCTTTTATCTGTTTTTTCGGCTGAAGTCATCCTGCTATTGATTTACCGCCTCAAAATTAAACAAACGTTTGAATTAAACAAATGTTTAGTTTGTTAGCGGCTCGTTAAGGGGATCTGATTCCGGGTTGGGAAACATATTGGCGCTTTGGTGGGTTGGATGGGCATTGGAGGAGAATGAGCTGTAGTAGTGGGCCGGGCTGTGGGGCGTATGTTTCCAAGACCCGTCATCAGCCCCCTTAACTCGCATGAGTCCTATGTGCAGCAGGGTTTATTTAATCGGGTTGAAACAACCTGCTTTGTATTGTAGGTCAAAAATTATTGAGAGCTTATATCCGGAAATGAGCTATTAGCGAGGCTTCCAATAACGATTCTTTATTGTGAGGCTAAGTATTAAATAAGCACTGACGCACCCACACCTCCAGCCTGCTTACGCAGTCTATGGGCGGGGATGGTTGCCGGGAAGGGCCTTCGAAACAGAAGCGAAGAAGCTCAAAAGAATTACCACAGCCCCATCTCTCCAACCCACATTTCAAAAACCATCCAACTGCGCCGTCTGTTTCACAGCCCTCCCCCCGCAACCTCCCCGCCCCAATTTTATTCCGGGTCTCGAAAGTGAGAGGAGGAGTTGCCCGCGGATATTGCCGCGCTATACCGTAAATTTGCAGGAATATTATTTTTTGAATTTCGATCTATGAGTGTAACTACCACCCCGACGCTGACGGCCAAGGATTTTTCGAGCGACCAGGAAGTACGCTGGTGCCCGGGCTGCGGCGATTACTCTATCCTGGCACAGGTGCAGAAGATCATGCCGGGACTGGGAATCCCTAAAGAGAATATCGTGATCATCTCCGGGATCGGCTGCAGCAGCCGCTTCCCCTACTATATGAATACCTATGGCATGCACTCGATCCACGGCCGCGCTACAGCTATCGCCAGCGGATTGAAAGCTTCCCGCCCCGGCCTCAGCGTTTGGATCGTTACAGGGGACGGCGACGGACTGAGCATCGGAGGTAATCATACCATTCACCTGCTTCGCCGCAACTTCGATGTGAACGTGATGCTGTTCAATAACCAGATCTATGGTCTCACTAAAGGACAATACTCTCCCACTTCAGAAGAGAACAAGATAACCAAGTCCACGCCATTCGGCTCTATCGACCATCCCTTCAATCCCCTGGCCCTCGCCATGGGTGCGGATGCCACCTTTATCGCACGCAGCATGGACCGCGATCCCAAACACCTGCAGGAAGCATTGGTCCGCAGCCATAAACACAAAGGATCTTCCTTCCTGGAGATCTATCAGAACTGCAACATCTTCAATGATGGCATCTTCGAAGTGTTCACTGAAAAATCTTCCAAGCCGGATAATACTTTGTTCCTGGAGCAGGGCAAGCCGCTCATCTTTGGCGCACAGCAAAACAAAGGCATCAAGCTGGATGGCTTCAAACCTGTGATAGTGGAACTTGGAGATGGTGTAAGCGCAGACGATCTTTGGGTACATGATGAGCGCGATTTTTACAAAGCACAGATCCTCGTACGCATGTTCGATGATCCAAGAGTAGAAGGTCATCTGCCTAGACCATTCGGTGTATTCTACGAAACGGACCGCCCTTGCTATGAAGACATGATGGCGCTGCAGATCGAAGAAGTGATCAGATCAAAAGGCAAAGGTGATCTGGATAAGTTACTGAGAGGAAAAGAAACCTGGAGCATCGCTTAGATCAAAGCAATCAATTTTCTTTTTATATATCAGAAGCCATACACAAGTATGGCTTTTTGATTTTTATCATATCATCGATCCTGAAAATAAAAAAGCCAGCGATGGAAATCGCCGGCATGTGCTTACCTCTGAAACCACAAAAAGAAAGAAGTTAGCAATGAGTTCTATCTACTAATAATAGGTTTGGGCATTTCCCATAAGTTGTATTGGATCCTTCCCAGCGGGGTGGCAGCGCTTTTTAGCTTGCCATAAAATACTTTGATGCAATGCTCATTAGCTCCGTAAAAGAAGCCGATGCTATATTGGGTTTTCCTTTTAATTCAGGAATTAAAAACAAATTGATTTCAGTTTACATGGCATCAATGGGTACAATGCACCGATAGCCTGTAACTGCAAAGAGTGGTTACAACAACGAGGTAAGCTTATTTAAAAGGGTCGGGATACAATATTAGTCAACACGGAAAATGGATCGTCCTCACATCAGACTTTAGTTACCGGAGATTGGATGGTTGGAAATGAGGAGATTGGATTGAAGCGGTTTGCTTTGTCGGTGAGAGTATTGTTTCAGCGCATAAGCAGGGTAAAAGTAAAGACTGTTTTCTTAAAAATCAATATTTTTAAGAAGAATTTTTAACACTGTTGCAATAAATCAATTTTTCCGGACAGTCGTCTGGCACAAAAACACTAGTGAACACCGTTAGTGGTGAGCACTCTCCCCGCAGCTTTGAACACCTTCTCTTTCTTATAATCGTACCACCATTTGGGGGCTGTCCTCTTCATCAGCGTATCGATCCCGCGCATGCCGAACAGATTCCACAGTCCATTCAACTTACCGATATGAGATTTCTGCAAAGCGCGGAGACTCATGGCAAAGCCACTGTCGAGATACTCCATATGATGCCAGTAACCTGCCGGCATGAACAGGGTATCCCCATGATCCAGGATCACTTCATACCCCTGGGCCAGTTTCAGCGCAGGGAACTGTTCATAGTCGGGTTTGCCTTTATTATCGGCATAATTGCTGAAGTCGGCAAGACTGAGTACTTCAAAAGGTTTGCGGTAAAGCTTGTGTTGTTCTTCGAATGGGAAAAGCAGCACTCTCTTTCTGCCTGTGAATTGTGTATGCAGGATATGGGAGAGATCGATATCGAAATGCATATGGGTGATGCTGGTGGCGCCACCTGTGAACAGCATCGGGTATTTCTTCACAAAGCCCTTCATCAGGTGCTCGGGCCAGGTGAAATCACTGGCGAGCTCAGGTGCATGATCGAAAATATTGAAGAGGAAGATCCTCCAGCCGGCTGGCCCCTGACTGATCATATCGATATATTCGCCAAAGGTCTTGTAATCATCTGCAGTATTGATGGGGGTATAGGCATCACTCTTCACATTGTTGTAAAGTCCAACTCTCTTATCGCCTACGATGTTCTTGAAATATTGCCAGTTCCATTTGTCGTATGCAGGCCAGGCTTTTGCAAGGTCTGCAATGACCAGGGGCTTCATGGGTTTATAGTAATGCTGCTGAAAATCTTCACCACTGATATTGTCAACTCTGTCTACAGGATGTAAACGCATAGCAACAAAATTTTCGCAAATCTAACATTAAATTCATTTTAGCGGTACAGACCCGCCCGGGAATATGGCTGTCTGGTGACAATTATGCACCTTTACACTTTAATTTATAATATGTTACTACACCTGCATCCTGACGATCCGCAGCCACGGAATCTCCGAACCGTTGCGGCCACCCTTTCAAAGGGCGGTGTGATCATTTATCCAACCGATACCATCTATGGACTTGGATGTGACATATATCAACCCAAGGCCGTGGAAAGGATTGCCCGAATCAAGGGCGTTGACCCGCAGAAAGCGCAGCTGTCATTCATCTGTTACGACCTCAGCGATCTCAGCAAATACACCAAGAGCATTTCAACTCCCATATACCGGATGCTGAAACATTACCTGCCCGGCCCTTATACCTTCATCCTGCCTGCCAGTAAGGAAGTGCCGAAGATCCTCAAAAGTAAAAAGGATACTATCGGGCTTCGCATACCCAATAACAATATCGCCCGGGCCATCATCAAAGAACTGGGCCATCCCATCCTCAGCGCTTCACTGCCCGGTGAAATGGTGGAAGAATATACCGATCCGGAACTGATGATCCGGAAATTCGATAAACTGGTAGACCTCGTGGTTGATGGCGGTATCGGAGGTATGGTGCCCTCCACCATCGTTGATTGCACCGGCGATCAGCCGGTAGTGATCAGACAGGGCGCCGGCGCCTTTGAAATGCAAGAAGATTAAAACCATTCCAGATAATTTCACCATATGTCCAACCAATCATTGTACGATAAATATTTCCCTCAGACCTTTTCTCTTGAAACTCCGCGCGTGATCCTGCGTCTCCTGCAACCGGAAGACTTCGACGCCTTCCTCCCACTCGCAGCATCCAAGGATACCTGGGCATATTTCACCAAAGACCTCAGCGATCCTGAAGAACTCCGCTCCTGGATCTATGTGGCCCTCGAAGAACGCGCAGAGCACAAGCGCATGCCCTTCACCGTGATAGACAGGGATACACATGAAATTTGCGGAAGTACCAGTTTCGGTAATATTTCTTTCTACGATTCAAGGATCGAGATCGGGTGGAGCTGGCTCGGTCCGGACTTCAGGGGCGCAGGCGTGAACCGCCACGCCAAATTCGCGCTGCTCAGCTATGCATTCGAAGTGATGAAAATGGAAAGAGTGGAAATCAAAACAGACAATCTCAACGAAAGGTCCAAGGCCGCCCTCCTCAAAGTGGGTATGATCCCGGAAGGCGTACTCCGCAGCCATATGCTCATGCACTCCAACAGGAGAAGAGACAGCGCTTATTTCGGATTGTTGAAAAAAGAATGGGACGAAAGGAAATTCCAGTTTTTCCCGGACATGTACTAAATAAAAAAGCTCCCTGTCTTTCGACAGAGAGCAAAAGTACAACCACCTGAAAAACCGTCCTTGATTATTTGCAACGAACGCGGCCATTGTGTTTGTGGTGATAGATCTTCTTGCTGGCCATTTTGCGTTCGTGAATTAAATGTTTTCTTTCGCGGGGACTGATGCGGCCATCATTTCTTTTATAGCGCATCCTGTCGTGGCGGATATCACGCTGGTCTTTATGTAAGCGATAAGCTTCTGCTTTTGTAAGCTGACCAGTCTTAACGCCATTGTATATGCGCTCTTTCTGATTCTTCTCCCTGATGGGTTGAGCTTGTGAAACACTTACACCAACCACCATCATCATTACAACCGAGAGGAAAATTGAAGCTTTCATAATCGTAAATTTTGTAGTGAAACAATCTTTACATATCAGACAGCTGCTGTTCTCTCCGGTTTAATGGATGGTGCAACGATTATTGTTAGGGAAACTATAAATCCAATTCAAGTTGTTCTTCCGAGGAGAAGCATTGGAAGGAACGGCGATGATAGGGGCTCAGTCCATGCGCCATGATGGCCTTGCGATGGTCGGCAGTGCCATACCCTTTATTGGAATTCCATTTATAATGCGGGAAGGATTCGTGCAGTTGTTTCATGTGATCATCGCGGTAAGTCTTGGCCAGGATGCTGGCCGCCGCAATGCTTGCATAAATGGAATCACCTTTTATGATGCAGGCATGAGGAATACCTCTGTAAGGGATGAATCGGTTTCCATCTATGAGCAGGAGTTTCGGTTGTTGCTGCAGTTGTTCCACTGCCAGGTGCATCGCTTTGAAAGATGCTTTTAAGATATTGATCTCATCGATCTCTTCATGCGATACCATTGCTACAGCATAGGCCACTGCCTTTTCCTGGATGAAACCGCGCAACTCGTAACGGTTTTCTTCAGTTACCTGCTTGGAATCATTCAACAACGGATGATAGAACTCCGCCGGCAGTATCACAGCCGCCGCTACTACCGGACCAGCGAGGCATCCGCGGCCCGCTTCATCACATCCGGCTTCAATCAGTTCTTCCTGGTGAAAATTCTTGAGCAATTCCTGAAACTTTGCCCAAAAGTAAGGGGTTGGCAAGAATAGGAGCATGATTGGTAAAGGATTTTTACTCACATGTGTATTGCTTTGATGTGATTGATGTATCGAAAATCCATTTTAGCCAAAGATTCCGTTCTTTTGCTAAATTTTTCATGGAGATTCTTGCCTATATCATTGCTGTGTTGATCGGCGTTTCGCTTGGACTGATCGGTGGAGGAGGTTCTATCATCACGGTACCGGTATTGGTATATCTCATGAAAGTGCAACCGGAACTGGCAACGGCCTATTCCCTTTTTGTTGTGGGCAGTTGCAGCCTCGTTGGTTCCGTTCGATCCTACAGAAAAGGACTGGTAGACTTCCCTGTCGTTTTTGTTTTCGGCAGCGCTTCCATGTTATCCGTTTTCACCACAAGACATTGGCTGGTCCCGAAAATTCCCGATCATCTTTTCACCATCGCAGGTTACGAAGTGAACAAAGGCAGTTTCCTCATGTTGCTCTTCGCCTGCCTGATGCTGGCCAGCTCTTATTCCATGATCAAAAACGGAAGACAAAAACTCAGCGTTGTTCCACCTTCAGATAAGCCCCGTAAAATGGGCCCATTGTTTTTCCAGGGAATCGCAGTAGGTGTGGTTACCGGATTGCTCGGCGCAGGTGGCGGTTTCCTGATCATTCCGGCACTGGTGTTGTTTGGCAAACTTCCCATGAAAGAAGCGGTGGGATCCAGCCTCACCATCATGGCATTCAGTTCTCTCTTCGGATTCTTCAGTACTTCCGGTCAATACGATATCAACTGGGCGCAATTGCTCAGCTTCACCGCTATTGCGGTGAGCGGCATCTTTATCGGTCAATACCTGAGCGACAGGATTTCCGGCGCCAGCCTCAAAAAAGGTTTTGGATGGTTTGTTCTCGCAATGGGTGTGTATGTACTCAGCAAAGAACTCTTCCACTGGTAATAGTTTCTTCGTTTTAAGGCAGAGATGACAGGTTTGTCCCTACCTTTGTGCGCGCTATGAAGACACAATCACCCCTGCGGATTTGTTGCGCTCAGGTAGTTTTGGCCCCGGATCCAAAACTGTATACAATTGGATCATGATCGGCGTAGTGATGTTACTGGTTCAGGTTGTGCTCGGTGGAATCACCCGATTGACCGGCTCCGGGCTAAGTATCACAGAATGGAATGTTGTTACCGGCGCCCTCCCTCCTCTCTCTGAAGAAGCCTGGCTGAACGAATTCAACAAATACCAGCAAACACCCCAATACCATTATCTCAATTCTGACTTCACTTTAAAAGATTTTAAATTCATCTTCTTCTGGGAATGGTTCCACCGTTTCTGGGCAAGATTGATCGGTGTAGTGTTCGTAGTTGGATTTGTGTATCTCGCAGCAAAGAAATACCTGAAGAAAGAGATGTTCAATCCGCTGCTCATCCTATTCCTTTTCGGAGCCCTGCAGGGCGCCATCGGTTGGATCATGGTGGCCAGTGGCCTCACCGGAGATGCCGTGTATGTGAAACCAACCAGGCTGGCGCTGCACTTCATATTTGCACTCGGATTGATCTCCTACGCATACTGGTTTGCATTGGAACTGAAAGTGACCAGCGCACAAACCATCGTCAATCCATCTTTGAGAAAATGGACATGGTGGCTGCTTATCATTCTTTTTGTACAACTCATTTTCGGTGCGCTCATGGCGGGTCATAAAGCTGCGATTGCCGCCCCCACCTGGCCCACCATCAATGGCAGTATGATACCCGGCGGGATGTTGCGGGAATCCCCGGCCCTTCTCAATTTTTTTGAGAATAAGATCACCATCCACTTTGTGCATCGCGGGCTCGCCTACCTGTTACTCGTATTGATCATCATCTATTCCCGGAAGCTGTTCCAGGTGAAAACAAACAGTCAGCCTTTCAATAAAGCCAGAAAATTTCCGTTGGTATTTGTTTTGATACAGGTATTGCTGGGCATCATTTCAGTACTCACCGCACCATTTATCGTTCCCAGTCACTGGGGAAGTTTTGAATGGATGGCGCAACTGCACCAGGTTACCGGGATGCTATTGGTCTTGAGCCTGGTAGCCATGTTGTACATGGTACGGAAAACCAGTTCCTCATTACGAGCGTAATTGTATATAAACCTTTTTCTTTTATGTAAATTGGTGGCTGAATGCCGGTAAACCCGGTACCCCGTCTGTAAGATATGAAAGCATTCCTGAGAGGATTATATTGCTCATTCCCGCTGCAGTTGTTCCTGCTTCACTTCAAGAAGTTCCAGGTATTGCTGTTCTTCTGGTTCATTCTTTTCAGCACAGTGAACGGCACATTCATGAAGAGTTTCGGTGCTGATTCCCTGTACCTGGCCCCGGAATATTTGGGTAATGTAAATGCACTCAGTGCAAGTTTCGTAGGCGTTAGTATCGGCATTTTCATCATGAGCTGGAATATCACCACTTTCATTTTATTCAGCAGGCATTTCCGCTTCCTGGCCACAACCTCCAATCCCTTCCTTAAATATTGTATCAACAATTTCGTGATACCACTCGCCTTTCTCATTTTCTATTTTTTCAATGCAGTGGTTTTTGCACGCGACAAGGAATTGATGGACGCCTGGCATATCTTCTTACTGGTGATTGGTTTCCTCGCAGGACTGGTAGTGATCATTATCATTTCCCTTTATTATTTTTTCCGCGCAGACAAAACCATCATCCGCCGTCTGGCGCCAGTGATCAGCAATCCGCAGCTTTTCAAGGCCCAGTTCAAAAAAGGCGATACCCGCGCCACCGAAAGCCGTCTCGTAAAAGTGGAATGGTATCTCAATTCCATTCTCAAATTGAAGAAAGTGCGCGATGTATCGCACTATTCGCGTGAATTCCTGGAAACCATTTTCAGCCGGCATCACTTCGCTGCTGTGATCTCTATATTTGTAGCCTTTATCTTTTTGATTGTGGTTGGTTTCTGGCTCGACAATCCATTGTTCCAGTTACCGGCAGCAGCCGGCATCACTCTTTTCTTCGCCATCCTTATTGCCGTATCAGGCGCTTTCACCTATTTCCTGCAAAGCTGGAGCATTCCTGCACTGGTAGTGATCTTTCTCATCCTGAATGTGCTTTACCGCTATGGGATCATCGATCCCACCAACAAAGCTTACGGACTGGATTATGCGAAAAAAGAAGACAGACCTGAATATTCCCAGGAATCCCTCATGGCGCTTTGCGCTCCTTCACATGTGGAAGCAGACAAGGCAAACATGATTGCGATCCTGGAAAAATGGAAAGCGAAACAGAACAGCCCAAAACCTGTGATGTTCATCATCAACACCAGCGGAGGCGGCAACCGCAGCGCCACTTTTACTATGAACGTGCTGCAAAGGCTAGACAGTCTTAGCGGTGGCGATCTGATGAAGAAAACATTTCTCATCACCGGCGCTTCAGGCGGCATGCTTGGCGCAGCATATTTCCGTGAACTGGAAAAAGAAAAGAGGAATGGCAAAACCATCAATCTGCAGAACAGGCAGTATGTGGACGATATTTCCAGCGACCTGCTGAATTCCCTCTTCACTTCTTTTGTAGCACGTGATCTGGCTGCTCCTGCGCAGCGATTCTCTGTGGGAACTTTCGAATATGTGAAAGACCGCGGATACGCTTTCGAGGAAAAGCTCAACAGTAATACCAGGGGACTGCTCAACAAACAGCTCAAAGAGCAATATAACGATGAAGTACAAGCGAAAATGCCACTGATGCTGTTCAATTCCGTGATCACCCGCGATGGCAGGAAGATGATCATCTGTACGCAACCCGTGAGCTTCCTCATGCGCCCCTGCTACGATACATTGCGCGATGCAGATGTAGACATTGATGGCGTGGACTACCAGGCATTGTTTTCCAAACAGGATCCGCTGAACCTGCGCATGCTCACTGCCCTGCGCATGAATGCCACTTTCCCTTACGTGCTCCCTAACGTCTGGTTACCCAGCACACCTGTAATTGATGTGATGGATGCAGGCCTCCGCGATAATTTCGGACAGGAAACCGCCACCCGCTTCGTACAGGTTTTCGACGACTGGATCAAGGCCAATACCAGCGCTGTAGTGCTGCTCCAGATCCGCGACCGCAAAACAGGCGGATGGGACCATCCCTACGAATCCGGCGCCATCACCGATATAGCTACCAAACCCATGCTGCTGCTGCAATACAATTGGTTCAAGATGCAGGAGTACGGCCAAAATGAAATGATGAGCCTTACACAGGAATTGCTTGGCGGGCATTTTCATCGCCTCACTTTTCAATACATACCCAAAAAGGAAGATGCAGCCGCCGCATTGAATTTCCGTCTCTCCAAGCGCGAAAAGCAAGACATCAGTGAAGCGATGATGAGCAGTGTGAACGCAGGCAGCTTCGATCAGTTCACTCAATATGCCAACGGTTCACATCCGCATTCGATCACTAAAAAGGATGAATAAGCCTGAAATAATGCGGGAGCACTTTGATGGATAGACTCTTCAGGGTTTCCCTCGGTTCGCCGTCGATATGCAATGGCGCTTCCGCTGTATTTTCAATCACCAGCTCTTCCGTTTGAAAATAGATCACAGGAGAACGAAGAGAGTTCTCAACCCTTTTGATCTTGCCGGCCATTACCTGCTTCAGTACAGTGAGCAGCAGCAAAGGCTTTGCGATTTTTTTCACCACCACCACATCCAGCATACCATCAGAAAGTACAGCCTGCGGCGCAATGGTGAAATTATTACCGAACTGGTTACTGTTGGCGATGCTGATAAAGAATGCATCTGTGGAGAATACCAGTCCGTTCGCTTTTATTTTGAAAGGCCAGGTCTTTGCAGAAAAGAAATTACGGGTAGTTAACGATGCGTAAGTAGCAAGTCCTCTTTTCGGTTGCTCCGCAAATTCATGCGCCACTTTTGCATCGAAGCCGAGTCCGCAGAGCATGCAGGCAAACTGGTTGTTCACGAGGAACGCATCTGTAGGCCGGGCCACGCCATCGAACACGATGTCCAGCGCTTTGCTGCTGTTCTTTGGGATACCTGCAGCATAGGCCAGTCCGTTTCCCGATCCCATCGGAACAATGCCGAAGTTCACCTGTGTATCTGCAAGGGAATTGACTGCCGCATTCACGGAGCCATCGCCACCACAGACAACGATATCGGTGATGCCATCATCCTTGATCTTTGATTTCAGGAAGCGGTAATCGCCATCGATCATGGTGGGCAGCACTTCAAATGGGATTTTCCGCTCTTTGGTTTTGCTGACCACCAGTTCCTTCAGTGAGGATTTACCCCGGGTTCCGGAAATAGGATTGATAAGATAGATGATCTTTCTTCGCATGCGTGGCAAAATTATTAGTTTTGAACCATGAGTGAAGCCTTATTTTTCGACCGGGACCTGAGTTGGTTATCATTTAACGAAAGGGTATTACAGGAAGCTGGCAACATAAGGGTGCCATTGTTGGAAAGGATCAGATTCCTCAGTATCTATTCTTCCAACTCCGACGAGTTCTATCGTGTGCGGATGCCGGCCCTGATGGCGCTGGAAAGGATTCACCAGAAGTCCCCGCGCAAGGGGCTTCCGCCCTTTACTCATGTACAGGAAGCCAATCAGCGCATCCACCTGCAGCAACAGCTGTTCGGCAATATCCTTCGCGGCATCATTCCGGAGCTGAAGGAAACGATCAACTCCGAGCTGGTGTTCAATCGCCCCATTCCCGAAGCAGTGCAGGCGGCAGCAACAGAATATTTCTTTACACAGGTGCTGGCCTTTCTTCAGCCACAATATCTTTCCGACCGGCAGTCCACCCTGTTTCCAGAAAACAACAAGATCTACCTGGCCGCCATCGGCAGCAGCAAAAGCAAAAGCCAGGAACTGATCATCGTGAATGTGCCTTCAGACGCGCTTCCCCGCTTCTATACTATCAGGCATGAACAGACGCAATACATCCTTTTCCTGGAAGATATCATCCGTTACAACCTCCAACTGGTAATGCCGCAGGTGACCATCGAATCCTGCTACAGTTTCAAAGTTACCCGCGATGCCGCCCTTGAACTGGCCGATGAATATGAAGGCGATCTTGCGGAAAAAATAGAAAGGCAGATCGCCAAACGCGATTTTGGATTCGCCACCCGCCTGCTTTACGGTGCGGGCACACCTCCGGAATGTCTGCAGGCGCTCATCAATCTTTTCAACCTGGAAAAGGCCAGCATTATGGAAGGCGGCGTATACCATAACCTGAAAGACCTGGCCCATCTTCCCATCAGGAACGATTTACTGGAATATCCCCATTGGCCGGTACTCACGCATCGCATGAACAACCTGCGCGGTTCCCTTCTGGAAGAGATTTCACAAAAAGATATTATTCTGCATGCGCCTTATCAGTCGTTCAATACGGTACTGCGCTTCTTCAACGAAGCTGCCCTCGATCCTTCCGTTGAAGAGATCTACGTAACCCTGTACCGCATTGCCAGCGACTCCCGCATTGCCACTGCATTGATCAGCGCTGCCCGTAACGGCAAAAAAGTAGTGGTATTTGTTGAGCTCAAAGCCCGTTTCGATGAAGCCAATAATCTCCGCTGGTCCAGGAAATTAAAAGACGCGGGAGTAAGGATCATTTACAGCATCCCTACACTCAAGGTACACGCAAAAGTAGCGCTGGTAAAAAGGATGATCAACAACAGGCCGCAACACGCTGGACTCCTCGCAACCGGTAACCTCAACGAAAGCACGGCCCGCTTTTACACCGATCATATCCTGCTAACCGCCCATATGGGCATGCTGGCTGAGCTGGAACAACTCTTCCTTTTCCTCTCCGAACGAAAAAAACCACTCACGCCCGGCCTGCTGCCTTTCGCTCACCTGCTGATTGCGCAATTCAACCTGCTGGACCGATTCATCCACCTCATCGACCGTGAAATCGATAATGCCCGCAATGGTCTCCCTGCCGGCATCATCATTAAGCTGAACAACCTCGAAGAAAAAGTTCTTATAAATAAGCTCTATGAAGCTTCCAATGCCGGAGTTCGCATACAGATGATTGTTAGAAGTATCTGCTGCCTTATCCCGGGTATTCCCGGCATGAGTGAGAATATCACCATCAGGCGTATTGTTGACCGCTACCTGGAGCACGGCCGCGTTTTCATTTTCAAGAACAACAACGATCCCCAGCTTTTCATGGGCTCATCCGACTGGATGAACCGCAATATCTACCGCCGCATTGAAGTCTGTTTCCCCGTCTACAACCCCGTGATCAAAACCGAGATCATGGAACTCATCAACCTTCAACTAAAAGACAATGTACAAGCTGTTCAGCTCAACAGCGAAATTCAAAACATCCCCATTCAACCATCAGCCCCTCCGATCCGCTCCCAGCAGGCTATCAGCGAATTACTCAATGAGCGTTACGGCTCCCATGAATAACAATAGAAAGTCTTATTGCAACAGTGAGCTGAGCAAGAGTGATGAAATGATGTATATAACAGCAATGGGAAACCGAATAATCGCAAAAAGTGGTAAGTGGTGTGAAAAGTGGAGATTATGAGTAGTAACCGGTAAAGACCTGAAAAATAAACGCGGAAAAAGCACTCTTTCGGTGCCCATGCGAGCGGGGATTGCAAAAATCCGGCCTTGAAAACAAAAGCTCAGCAGCCCGGCTTATGCGCTACTGTTCAACCCAACCTATCTACAGTCCCATTCAACATCCTCCCGCGCCGGTTTCTTTTCCAGACGGTATTTTTGTAACCCCGTGAGCCCCTTACCAGCGAAGCAACGCACTTGCCCACGTAAACCCGCTTCCAAACGCCGCCAGGCAAACAAGATCACCTTTATTGATCTTTCCAGCCTCCCATGCTTCGCAAAGCGCGATCGGCACAGACGCCGCCGTTGTATTCCCGTATTTCTGGATATTATTATAAACCTGATCATCCCTAAGCCCCAGTTTCTGTTGCACGAACTGCGCAATGCGGAGATTGGCCTGGTGAGGAATGAGCATCGTTAGGTCGGAAGGTTTGTAGTTGTTTTTGTTCAATGCTTCCATGATCACTTCCGGGAATTTGACCACAGCTTTTTTGAATACGGATGGGCCATCCATGAAAGGATAGTTCTGAGCTTTATCGATCATTTCATGACTCATGAACATTTCCCCGATCTCAGCATCATCAAAGTCGGCGAGCTTTTGTTCCATCCAATGATTGGCATGTGTACCCGGATTATACATGGCCAGTATCTCAGCGCTTTCTCCATCTGAATGAAGATGCGTGCTGAGCAGGCCGCGGTTCTCATCGGTAGAGGGTTGCAGCACCACAGCGCCGGCGCCGTCTCCAAAGATCACGCTGATGGCGCGACCTCGTGTACTGAAGTCCAGCCCGAAACTATGCTTCTCACTTCCGATCACAAGAACGTTCTTGTACATACCCGAGCGGATGAACTGGTCAGCCACACTGATAGCATATACGAAGCCGCTGCATTGGTTGCGTACGTCGAGGGCGCCGATCTCTTTCATCTTCATGGCGCGTTGCACCAGTACACCGCAGCCGGGGAAATAATAATCCGGGCTGAGGGTGGCGAAGACGATGAAGTCTATATCCTGTGGAGTGATGCCCGCTCTTTCGATGGCGATCTCAGCGGCTTTCACGCCCATGGTGGTAGTGGTTTCTTCTGTGCGGTGGGCATAGCGGCGTTCCCTGATACCTGTTCTTTCCTGGATCCATTCATCACTGGTTTCCATGTAACGGGTGAGGTCCTGGTTGGTGACAACATTTTCTGGAACATACTTGCCGATGCCGGCAATTACTGATCGGATCATATAGCAAACACATTTTGATCCGGTAAATTACGGAAAGAATAATTGCAGGGGAAATGAAACTATTGCAAATGGAACTATTGTTTGGGGAGCTGCAGTACTTCGGAAAGGAACTTCGCAGTTTCTTTTTCCACGCTTTCCACATCTTTTGATTTGATCCAGCTTCCGATCACGTGGTTACCCGCATTGGGAATAGCGATGGCTCGTTTTTTATCGGCGGGCGTTCCCAGATCTTCATACATTTTTTTGATGGCGCTTACGCGGACCACACTGTCGCGCTGCACATCATTCTTATAATAATACATCACCAGTGTTGGTTGATCTACGCGGTGGAAAGTGGAAGGCGTCATGGAGGTTTCCAGCAGTTCTTCCAGCGCTACGGCTGCTTCCAGCCTGTACCTGGGCTGCCAGTACTGGAGATAAACCGGACGTGTATCCGATTTCGAATCGTTGAATTTACTTCCTTTCACCAGTCTGGCGATCTGTAGCCCCCAGGGGTTGTTGAGCAGCCAGGCATTGGGATCATCGATCTCGATATTGGGGCTCATGAGTACGAGCGCGTATACGTCAGGGTATTCAGCAGCCAGTTTCAATGCCAGGGTACCGCCGGTGGAAGTGCCCATGAGTATCACTTTTTCTCCCAGTTTCCGCCCGATGGCCAGAGCTTCTTTTGCGGATTCCCAGTATTTGTCGGCTGTAAGATTGGCCATGGCTTCCGTGGTATCGATGCCATGTTCGGCGAGCCTGCTGAGATAAAGATTACATCCGAATTGTTTAGCAATATTTTCATGCACCGGGGCACCTTCTTCCTGCGAAGCGGAGAACCCGTGAAGATAAACGATGGAAACCGGTGTTACATTTTTGGAAGAGTCGTTGAACCAGATGATGCGGGCCTCGTTATCTTTTTTCAGTTTATGGGCCTTTTCATCGTTGTGAACATAAGTGATGAGAGCTTCTGCATCGGAGGGCACCACAGGCATATCGCTGGAATAGACAGGGGCTTTAGGCTTGGGGCCCAGCAGGTAAACGATCAGGAGGAGCAGGGGAATAATTAAAAGCCAGTTCCTTTTCCGCATGCAGTAAATTTGAATATGAAATTAACGGATTTCCGGAAACCATGAATGCGGAAACAGGTAAATACATAATGATAACAGGAGTGCTGATCCTCGTGATCGGTGCGGTCATCTATTTTTTTCACGATAAACTTCACTGGATCGGAAGGTTGCCAGGGGATATCAGGGTGGAGCGCGAGAACTTCAGGTTTTACTTCCCCATCACTACGATGATACTTCTTGGCCTTCTGGCAAGCCTGGTGATCCGGATATTTCGTAAATATTAACCTTGCCTTCAGGCAACAGGCTGGTTATCAAAGTGCTGCGTATCACACCCTTATACCCCTCTTTACCAAAATAATAAGTTTGGCCCATACCCTTGCCCTCCCGTTGAATTAACGTACCTTTGCGCCTCAAAAAAATGGTGATGCCGGAAGGCTGAAAAAGCACTTAACACACCGGCAGAACAACACTCACGATTATGAATATTCGCAACATAGCGATCATCGCGCACGTAGACCACGGAAAAACAACGCTTGTAGACAAGATCCTGCACGCCACAAAAGTATTCCGTGACAACCAGGAAACAGGTGAACTGATCATGGACAGTAACGATCTCGAAAGAGAACGTGGTATCACCATCTTCAGTAAGAATGCCGCCGTAACCTACAAAGATGTTAAGATCAATGTGATCGATACCCCCGGCCACGCCGACTTTGGTGGTGAGGTAGAACGTGTATTGAAAATGGCCGATGGTGTGTGCCTGCTGGTAGACGCCTTTGAAGGACCTATGCCTCAAACAAGGTTCGTACTCCAGAAAGCGCTTCAGCTCAACCTGAAACCAATTGTGATCATCAATAAAGTGGATAAGCCCAACTGCCGCCCTGATGAAGTGCATGACGCAGTATTCGAGCTTTTCTTCAACCTCGACGCTACTGAAGAGCAGCTCGACTTCCCTACCTACTATGGTTCAGGTAAGAACGGCTGGTTCAATGATTCTCTCACACAAAGCGAGGATATCACTCCTCTCCTGGATGGTATCATCAAGCATGTACCAGCTCCCAAAGTGAGCGAGGGCCCGCTGCAAATGCAGATCACTTCTCTCGATTACTCTTCTTTCCTTGGCCGTATCGCTATCGGTAAGGTATCAAGAGGCTCTATCAAAGAGAACCAGCCTATTGCCCTGATGCAGGCCGATGGCTCCATCAAAAAATCAAGGGTGAAAGAGCTCTATGTGTTCGAAGGAATGGGTAAGAAGAAAGTAAGTGAAGTAATTGCCGGCGACCTCTGTGCAGTGGTAGGTCTGGAAGATTTCAATATCGGCGACACAGTAGCTGATGCTGAAAATCCTGAAGCACTGCCGATCATCAGTGTTGATGAGCCAACCATGAACATGTTGTTCTCCGTAAACAACTCTCCTTTCTTCGGAAGAGATGGTAAATTCGTTACCAGCCGTCACCTCCGCGACCGCCTGATGAAAGAAACTGAAAAGAACCTGGCGCTGAAAGTTACTGATAGTGAAGAAGGCGATAGCCTGGTAGTATACGGCCGTGGTATCCTCCACCTCGGTGTACTCATTGAAACCATGCGTCGTGAAGGATATGAGCTCACTGTGGGTCAGCCGCAGGTGATCGTGAAAGAGATCGATGGAAAGAAATGCGAGCCTTACGAAACGCTGGTAGTAGACGTTCCCCAGGAATTCGCATCCAAAGTGATCGACCTCGTTACCCGTCGCAAAGGTGAAATGCTGGTGATGGAAACAAAAGGAGAAATGCAACACCTGGAATTCGATATTCCTTCAAGAGGTCTGATCGGACTCCGTACGCAGATGCTCACCGCTACAACCGGTGAAGCTGTGATGGCGCATCGCTTCAGCGAATACAAACCCTGGAAAGGTGTTATCCCCGGAAGGAACAATGGTGTACTGCTCTCCAAGAACACTGAAAAAACAACCGGTTATTCTATCGATAAACTGCAGGACCGCGGAACCTTCTTCGTTGATCCGGGTGAAGATGTTTATGCAGGCATGATCATTGCCGAGCACATCAAACCAGGCGACCTGGTAGTAAATGCTACTGAAGGCAAGAAACTCACCAACCACCGCGCAAGCGGTAGCGATGATGCAACACGCATCGCTCCCAAAACCCTGATGACACTCGAAGAGTGCATGGAATATATCCAGCACGATGAATGCATCGAGGTTACTCCAAACTACATCCGTATGCGTAAAACCATCCTGGATGAGGAAGAAAGAAAGAAAGTAGCCAAGAGCATGGCCACCTCTTAATAAGGTTTGCCCTCTGGTCTGAATAAATGCGAAGGCTGTCTGTAACAAGACAGCTTTTTTGCATTATTTAGGAACTATGTAAGATTCAATTATCTTAGCTTCCAAAGGCAATCACCCGAAACCTTATTATGAAAAATCTGAAGATTGTAGCCATTGCTCTGATACCCCTCACCCTGATCGCTTATTTGTTCGTGTGGGACTTTGGGGTTCAGCGCTATTTCTATACCCTGCTTTCTGAATCAGGTTACAGGCCCAAAAGTTGGACTGAATTATTCAAATACTTCATAGCACAGGTTATAGGTCTATTTGAGATAGTGGGACCTGTTGTGTATTTCCTCACTACCAGCCAGGCAATCAAAATCAAGATCTATTCCCTGCTCCGTTACATGGCAGTAATGGGTTTGCTGTTTTCGATCCCTTCGCTTTTCTGGCACTTGACCCAGAACCATGATTTTGATCTGAAGATTCTCAGCATATACATCTATTACCTGATCAGTATTTTTATTGCAGTCGTTCTCTGGTTGGTCAAACCAGAGGACGATGTTGACTTTGTTAGCCTGGCAGATTATGAAATGGTTGCTTACTCTTCCGCAGGCCAGAGACTACTCAATTATTTTGTGGATACAGTCTATTTCAGCACCATCAATTTTAGCTGGCTGATATATTATGATCCCGAAATCTATAATACATCGTCAGGCGTGTGGCTGAACCTGGCTGGCACTTCCATCAATTTCATTCTTTATTATTTCTTTGCTGAATTACTGTTCAGACGCACCATCGGGAAGATCCTCACAAATACATGTGTAGTGGCCACTCATGGAAAAATGGGACCGGCACGCATACTCGGCAGGTCGCTGGCCAGGCTTATCCCCTTCGATGTTCTTTCTTTCCTTTGGAATGGCAACTGGCATGATAAAGTATCCGGCACAACGGTAGTGCATGCACATAGCTGGGAGGATATCGTTTTTGAAGGAGAAGAAAAAGAGGCAAATTGAAGACACTGCTACCATTTGCGATTGGACTGATCCCGGTATCTATTATCGGGCTGAACAGCATTTGGGATTTCCCTGTTGAACGTTATCTCATTTCTTTCCTCGATCATAATACATACTTCAGTTCCACCAACCCGTTTTTCGTAGCCAAATTGTTCATGCACGAAATTGTTACGGCATTTTATATTATCGCGTCTGTAAGCTATTTCATCAGTCCTTATCCTGCCTGGAAAGAAAGGGTCTATTATATATTAAGGACTGCCTTTTGCATCAACTTCCTGTTCAGCGCACCCAATTTCTTTTATTCTTTGGACAGTTTCACTCCGGACTGGAATAACACGGCGGGCTATTTCGCCATCCTTCGCTTCTTCATCAATCTATTCATCAGCCTGGTCCTTTTCAGTGCCCAGACATACCCACCCATTCCTCGAATCAATATTTCAGGGTTCACAATAGTGGAGCATGCTCCCAAAGGAGCGAGGCTTATGCATCATATTGCAGACCTGTTCTTTCTCATTGCCATTACAGACAGCTGGTATTTAATAGTCAACTCCACGCTCTCCTTCTCAACTGATACCGCTCTGTTGTTCCTGGCTAACATAATAAGTTATTTCCTGTATTTTTTTCTTTCCGAAACATTATTCCGCCAAACGCCCGGACAGGCAATCATGGATTCCTGTGTAGCGGGCATCAACCGGAAAATTGGCCCCAAAAAGGCTTTGCTCAGAAGCTTTGGCAGACTGATCCCCTTCGACCGTTACTCCTTCTTATGGGGCGGCAACTGGCACGACAAGGTTTCCAACACCACTGTGGTGCGCAAAAACAGCTGGAGAGACCTGGTCTTCGATGCCGAACGGCAATAATCCTGTATGACCGGATTCAATTGTTAAACTGAAAAAATGATGCAACCATTCTGTAACAAAGAAGAAAGTGCTGCGTCTTATTAAGTATACAAGCAAACGCGCAAATGCTTCAGGGAAACCAACAAACAATTAAAACATCTTTCTAAAAATATTACCATGAAAAAGTTATTCATCGTTGCAATGATTCTTCTGACAGGATTAAGCGCAACCTTCGCCAACTCACGTGAAACAGTAAACGAAAAAGTATCTAAAGCCTTCACCAAAGATTTCGCCGGTGCACAGGATGTAAAATGGGAGAACAAAGAGAATTTCGCCAAAGCCACTTTCACTCTCGGAAGCCAGGTGATGTTCGCCTTCTACTCTCAGGATGGAGATCTGCTGGGCGTTACAAGGAATATCGTTTCTTCACAGCTGCCTATCAACCTGCTCTCCGATCTGAAAAAAGGATACAGCAACTACTGGATCTCCGACCTCTTTGAAATGGGCCATCATAACAATACAACCTATTATGTTACCCTTGAGAACAGCACTCACACTGTAGTACTGAAATCAACCGGAACTGAAGGCTGGAGCGTGTTCAGCCGCACAAAGAAACCTGCATAACAAAATTCAGGATCGTAATAAAGTATAGCCAGAAAAACAAAATGGTGTATCGGAATGATACACCATTTTTCTTTATTGCTATTACCATTCTATTCTTTCACTTTCAGCAGTACGCCGCTGTAAGAATTATTATCGAGGGTATTGAAACCAGGACTGCTGCTGGTTCCTGCCAGCCAGTAAGCATTGTTGGCGGCCAAATGGATACCAGCCGCCTGATCGAACCTGGAACCACCTGCTGTTTGCTGCCAGAGCTTGTTACCGCTGGCATCGATCTTCAACAACCACATATCGTAGCTCCCCTTGTTTCCTGCAACATCGCCATCATTGCTTTCCGTATAGCCACCAATCATGAAATTACCGTCATGCGCAGCAATGATCGATGTGGCATGATCGATCCTGCTTCCTCCGTAAACATGGGTCCAGCTGATAGATCCATCCGATTCCAGTTTAGTTACAAAAACATTTTCATCGTTCATACCCACTCCGGGAATGGTATTGTCCATCTGCCGCTTGCCACAAACGATGAAACCTGTTCCACTATTTATCATTCCTCCTGCAATGGCAAACCGGTTATGATTGATGGTTGTTTGCCAGACCAGGATACCCTTATCATCAGTTTTGATGAGCCAGGGTTTGCCGATTGTATTGGGATTGCCGGCTGCATCGCCGTCGATGCTGGTAACTGATCCTGCCAGCAGGTAGCCCCCATCGTTAGTGTTGAGGATATTCGTTCCATACTCAGTATTGGCGCCGCCATAGAGGCGAACCCAGGAAACAACGCCACTGCTATTGGCTTTGAGGAAGAAAAGATTCTTATTGCCTGCTCCGGCAAAATCACCATCGGTACTGCCTGCTTTACCGGTGAGCACGAAACCGCCGTCCGTGGTAGCCAATATGCAATTGCCTTCATCCCAGCCAGTGCCGCCATAGGTTTTCTGCCAGAGCAGATTACCATTCACATCAGTTTTGAACACCCAGGCATCATCGTTTCCTTTGAGCCCGCTTACATCTCCATTGTTACTGCGCGTAACGCCGGCTACCAGAATTCCGCCATCGGAAGCAACCGTTACGCTCCTGGCTTCATCCTGGCCAGACCCGCCAAATGCTTTCTGCCAGAGTTTCTTACCATTGGCATCTGTTTTGGCCAGCAAAATATCTCCCAGTCCATGATTGGCCGCGAGGTCGCCATCCATACTCTCTGTATTACCAGCCAGTACAAGACTTCCATCAGTTGCCTTCGCGGAAGCAATGATCTCATCAAAGCTGCTGCCTCCATAACAACGGCTCCAGGGCCCCTGCTTCACATTGATCACATGTGCTGGAATACTGCTTAGTGCAGGCGTCACCGTTATAGTACCGGTCAACTCAACACCGGAGAAATTATCTGCCTTATTGATGATCTCAATTTTTGCATTGTTGCTGCCCGTAGTTGTGCCCAGCGTTAACCAGCTTGCCGTGGTAGTAATGGTCCATCCTATATTTGAACTGATCCTGAAAGAATCCAGTTCCTGCTCTATGCCAGCAATCAGCATGTCTGACTTATTCACAGAAAAACTACCGGCCTTACTTTGTTGTTTTACTGTAACCGGTTCCAGCTTTGAAGGCATTGATCCTCCATTCATACCCATGGGAATAATGGTGAATGTAGCTGTCCGTTCCGCATCAAAATTATCAGAACTGGTAGTGATCTGAATTTCATGATGGCCGGCAGCGCCTTCACTGACGTTGAACGTAAGCCAGGTAACAGATGGTGATATGGATAATGTCCAGTCCATGGTTGCATGTAAAGTGACGGTGGCTTTTTCGCCTTTTGAACCGCCCAGCGTAATGGAATTGGGTGTTACAGTTAGTTCCTGCTTTGCGGGAGGATTGCCTGACTTGCCGCAGGAAATGGAAAAAGAGATAAGGATCGCATACAGGAAAGTCTGCCGGTTCATAGTCTGCTTAGCGGTTTTAATAAAATAATAGTGATCTCATCCTATGTAGTACGTAGCGGGGCAGGATCAATTCATCCTGATCACAAACATAATTATCAGGTAGTGAAAAGTGGAAATAAATGCGACCAATACCTATAGAATCCCCAAATTCCTTTCTCAATGGTAATTTTTACCGGTTGCAAATACTATGTCTACAAATGGAATTGAGTTGTATTTTTGCATACCAATAATTCCAGGATCATGAAAACGTGGCGTAAGATCATCTTCATATTAGGTTTGGTTGTTATCTCAGCAGCAACCGCAACTGCGCAATGTTCTATCTGCACAAAAACCGCGCAGCAACTGGGTGAGAAGCCGGCCAAGGCTTTGAATACCGGTATCGTTTACCTGGCATTCACGCCGATTGCCATCATTGGTATTGTAGCATACAGGTGGTACAAGGGAAATAAAGCGGCATAATTCGGAGAACTCATTCAAAGCTTCAACACATTTTTCAATTCATCTTTGCAGGATGCGCCGTTGGGAATATCTCCCGGCAGGCAGTGAACCAATCAGAGCCAGGATTGCACAAAACGGTAGAGATTGAAATGCCCTTGTTGCAAAGCCGCTTCCACAGCTTCTTTCAATTGGTCTTTACTGAGTCCTTTCATTTTGTATTGTTGTATCAGGAACCAGGCGCGCTCCGTGAGCAGCCAGGGCTTTTTTGATTCGTGCACAGGATGCTGCAGGAAATTGGTGATCTTTTCGAAAAGCTTGTCCACCCCTTCTTTCTGCGAAGCCACTGTTTTCACCACAGCAATTTCATACTGATGGGTGGTGAATACAGGCGCCAGCATAAGGCGCAGGTTCTTCACAAAAAGATCAGCACCGGGACGATCGGCTTTGTTCACAACAAAAATATCGGCGATCTCCATGAGACCTGCTTTCATGGTTTGCACTTCGTCGCCGGCTTCAGGCACAACAACCACAACGGTGATATCAGCGAGACCAACAATTTCCACTTCGCTTTGTCCTACACCAACCGTTTCCACTATTACATAATCGAAGTCTGCGGCCTTCATCAGTTCTGTGATCTCGATGATCCTTGGATGCAGTCCACCCAGTGAGCCGCGGGTGGCGAGTGAGCGGATATAAACGCCGGGATGGTCGTACCACTCACTCATGCGGATGCGGTCTCCCAACAGCGCTCCAAAATTGAAAGGCGAAGACGGGTCTACACAAAGTACACCCACTTTCATTCCTTTGGCAGTGAGTACGCCGATCAGCGCATCCACGAGAGTTGACTTACCTGCTCCCGGAGGACCGGTAATGCCGATGATCTTTGTGTGTTCATTTTCCGGAAGTGAAGCCAGCAACTGGTCATAGCCTTCCACTTCATTTTCCACGTAAGAGATGGCCCTGGCCAGGCTCTTTCGGTTGCCGCCTTTGATCTTTTCCAGCATTGATGGCCAGTTGGTCAAGAGAGAAATATTTTATTCCGGTGAAGAAAATGATATGATATCTTATATTCGGCTGCCCGGCAGCGTTAGATCGCCCTGTAATTCCTGAAATCGAAGAAACGTTTACCGGTCTTCTTCTCGATCCAATACAATACCCTTCCTTTGAAATTGAATCTTTTCCGCGAAACATCCAGATCGATCTGCCAGTTACGGCTTGCAACGCGCGGCAACATAACCGTAGGATGTGTGCCGGTAAATCTTTCCAGGGAATCGAAATCTGAGAAATCGAAAAAATCCTGCTCCTGGAATTTAGCAGCTACATCTTCCTGCTCAGACCAGTACTGCATGAGATTGCGTTTCTTGGCCATCATCTGGTGCGGGTTCTTTACCCAACCATAATGATAAACAAATGCATCGATCTGCTTCACGTTCAGCTTTTCTCCATTGCGGCGAAAGCCCTGGGCGTCTTTGTAAGACTGAATGGATTTATCATTGCGGATGATGCGTACTTCCTTGTGGTACCATTTGCGGCTGTCGCCCACATAATCGTAAGTGCCATAAAAATGGAGATAGTTGAAGAGCAATCCCTCCACTCTTTTATCATCCTTATATCTTTCAGCGGCCTTTCTGATAGCAGCATGGTATTGTTCATGCACCACTTCATCCCCCTGGATATAGAAAGCCCAGTCGTACTCTTCGGAGATATGGCTGAATGCGTTATTGGTTTCGATGGCAAGGATCTCCCCGCCTTTTTTGGCTTTGGGATCCCAAACAGTTTTGACGATGCGGATCTTTTCTGAAGGAATATTTTCTATCAGTTGAAGCGTATCATCTTCGCTTTCTCCAACGGCAACGATCATCAGGTCAACTACCGGAAGGATGGAAGCGATGGCTTCCACAATGGGATAGTCGTTCATAACAGCGTTCCTGATAATGGTGAAACCGGCAATCTTCATAAAAACGTTTGGGGGATCAATGGGTGAACAATCAACTTTCTATTGGCGAAAATAAACAATCAGGCTACTGGTTTTACAGGAATGCCTTTTTGTAACGCATATAGTTTGTAATATTTCATAAAAGTTCCATGGGCAATATTCTTTGCGATCACATAGCCGGAGAAGCCGTCCAGGAAACCGAGGCGGATCAGATAGCTGTGTACAAATGCCCAGGCAGGGTTTACCAGCATACGGAACCAGCCGGAGCGTTTGCCTTTCCTGTAATACAGTTCAGCAGAGATGGAGCTGTATTTGTTGTTTTGCGATATATGCTCTTCCAGGCTATTGTAGGAGTAATGCAGCAGGTCTCCGCTGAGATGACCGAAGCTGGCGCCTTCTTCAGCCATGGTGCTTTCATGAACATCGTCAAGGCTCCAGCGGATCCTGCGACGGTCGAAGAGCCGCATCTTCCTGTCTGGATACCAATCCCCATGATAGATCCATTGACCACAATAATTGGTGCAACGGTTCATGGTATAACCGCTGTGAGGAAAATCATCTTTCTTAACCCTTTCGATGGATTGTTTGAGAACCTCGCTGAGCGCTTCGTCGGCATCGAGTGAGAGAATATGATCATATGACGCCTGTTGAAGGGCAAAGTTTTTCTGCCTGCCATATCCTTCAAATGCATGCTCGATGAACCGGACATTCTTCTCCAGGCAGATGGCTTTGGTCTTGTCTGTACTCAAAGAGTCCACTACCACCACTTCATCCGCCACTCCTTTCACGGAGTCGATGCAACGGCCGATATTCTTTTGCTCATTGAAAGTGATAATAACTACAGATAACTTTTCCATGGGGTTTTTCGTGGCATGAAAGTAATATAAATGACCATATTATCTGATTTGGTTTTTATTTTTGCAGGCGACATGACAAATTTCATTCCCATATTTCCCCTGGCAGTTGTGGTTTATCCCGGCGAAGTAATGCACCTGCATATCTTCGAACCGCGGTATAAACAGTTGATCCGTGAATGCCAGGAAAGCAGCAGGCCCTTTGGCATCCCTTCCGTGGTGAACGATAAACTGCAGGATATGGGCACCCTGGTGGAAGTCACGGAAATTGTGCAGGAGTACCAAAATGGCGAACTGGACATACGGACCAAAGGCCTGAAAGTATTTCGCATTTTGGAAGTGATCAAACAGATCCCCGACAAACTGTATAGCGGCGCTATCGTGAATTACCCTCACAATGAGGATGATGCCGGCAACCGCGCACTAATGCAGAAAGTGGTATTCGGTGTGAAGGAATTACATCGAATGCTCAATGTCAGCAAGGATTTCCGCAAATCAGAAGACCAGCTGAAGAGTTACGATGTAGCTCATCATGCCGGGCTTTCACTGGAGGAGGAATATGAAGTGCTTGGCCTGATGAATGAGCTCCAGCGGCAGGAATACATAAGGAGACACCTGGAAAAAGTATTGCCCATGCTGCAGGAAATGGAGCAACTCAAAGAGAAAGTAAAACTTAATGGTCATTTCAGAAACCTCTCTGCCTTTGACCTGGATATAGAATAATATCCAACTAAAATCCCATCAGCTTTGATGCCAACAACAACGCTTTGCCTTGATTTCGGAAATACCCGCCTCAAATGCGCGGTGTTCAGGAATGGGGAAATGGAAGAACTGATTGTTCTGCCCGATGATAGTGACGCCACTATCCGGGACCTCGTGAGCAGGTATCAGCCTGTCCGGTCCATCCTGTCTTCCGTTATCAATCACAATCCTTCCCTGGAAACGATCCTGGCCGAAGCAGGGCCTTTCCACAAACTCAGCAACCAGTCCAAACTTCCTTTCACCACTCCTGTAGGCAAGCCCGAAAGCATCGGCGCAGACAGGCTGGCCCTGGTTTCAGCCGCTGTGGACCTGTATCCCGGCAGGAATACCCTGGTGATCGCACTCGGCAGCGCCATCACATATAATTTTGTAAATAAATATAAAGAATTTGTCGGGGGCAGCATATCCCCAGGCATGGAAATGCGCTTCAAATCATTGAATGTTTTCACCGCCAAACTCCCGCTGGTAAAGAAAGATTGGAACTTCCCCCTCATGGGATATGACACCCGGACGAACATTTTAAGTGGCGTAATCCTTGGAATGGCTACTGAGATCGACGGAATCATAGAAATTTATCGACAAAAGTACCATAACTTTAACGCCGTCTTAACCGGGGGCGACGCACCGTATTTTGTCTATCATCTCAAAAACAAGATATTTGCAGACCCTAATTTAATCTATAAAGGGCTATATGCTATCTGCGAATACAACAATAACACCGACGTATAAGAAAATCGGACTGGTCTTAATTTTTTGGTGCTGTTTCATTTCCCTGGTACAGGCCCAAACTGAAAACTCTCCTTACTCACGTTATGGTTTAGGGGACCTCGTTCCCGGTCAATCCATCGCGAGCCGTGGTATGGGTGGGCTTTCAGCCGCTTATTTCGACTACACTTCGATCAACTTTATCAATCCCGCATCGTATTCCAAGATCAGCGCCACTACCCTCGACCTGGGTTTTGAGTTCGCTACCCGAACCATCAGGGCAGGTGAGAACACTTCCGACCCCAACAGGAAATTCAATTCATACAGCCCCAATATCTCTTATCTCCAACTGGGATTCCCACTGAAAAAGAATGGAGGATGGGGAATGAACCTTGGTCTGAACCCGGTGAACAGGGTCAACTACAAACTCACATCCAGCTCTCAGAAAATTTTTCCGGAGTTTGCAGATACAGTAGGCATTAATACGCTGTATGAAGGTTCCGGCGGCGCTTATGAGGCGCACATAGGAACCGGCTTCAATGTATTCAAGGGCTTTAGTGTTGGTTTCAATGTTGGCTATCTTTTCGGAACCAAAGACATCGGTACCCGCACCAATGTAGTAGACACTATTTCTTATTATTATAAATCCAACCACCAGCGTAAAACCCATTATGGCGGCATTCACCTCAATGGTGGATTACAATATATGGTGAAGCTGAATAAAGCCAACTTTCTGCGTTTAGGCGCCTACGGAAGTTTGCAGCGTAACCTCAATGCCAAAGAGGATTACACCGTTCACACATTTGAATATGCTACCTCCGGCGCAACAGACACTTTGGATATCGCTTATTCAGAAAAAGATATTTCAGGAACCGTGAAATACCCCGCCAGTTATGGCGCCGGTATCATCTGGGACAAACCAGGAAAATTCATGGTAGGCCTGGATTATGCCACTGAAAAATGGAGCTCTTACCGCTTCTATGAAGGCAAAGACATGCTGCAGGATAGCTGGGAAATCCGCTTCGGCGCACAACTCGCTCCCAGGATCGGTAAGACCTACTGGAGCAATGTGAGCTGGCGTGCTGGCTTCACATGGGGACAGGATTATATTTACGTGAACCAGACCGATCTCCCCAAATGGAGTGTTTCTGCCGGCGCTTCACTGCCCATGCGCAAGCCCGCCTACACCAACCAGTTCTCAGTGATCAATATCCTGTTTGAATATGGTAACCGCGGCAATAAGGATAATGCACTTCGTGAAAACTTTTTCAGATTTGGAGTTGGTCTCGCACTTACCGATATTTGGTTCCTCAAACGTAAGTACGATTAATACGTGACCAGGTTCATGTCAACATATTCTTTTTTTCGTGCAGCCCTGTTTATGGGCTGTTTTTTTCTTTTCTCCTGCGAGAACACTACCGAAGAAGTAGATGCTGCTTTCGGCAAGAAAGCGATAGCCATCGAAGAAGCCATTCAGGTAGACAGTTACATGAGCCAGGAAGGCAAGACCAAGGCCCGCCTCACTGCCCCGTACATGCTGCGACAGGTAAAAGATTCCCAATACATCGAATTCCCCCGCTCTTTGCATGTTGATTTTTACGATACCACCGGCGTTATCGAAACCATTCTCGATGCGAAATATGGAAAGTACCGTGAATACGAGAGCAAGGTATTGCTGAGGGATAGCGTGATTGTGATCAATATCAAAAATGGCGATACGCTTCGCACACCCGAATTGTGGTGGGACCAGAACAAAGAACAATTCTATACAGATAAACCTTCGCATATCACTAAACGTGATGGCACCGATATCTTTTCCCGCAATGGCATGAAGGCCAAACAGGACCTGAGCTGGTATGAACTGTATGGCAATTCCGGCAAACTGCCAACGCCTGATGAAGCCGGCCCCGCTGGCGCCGACAGTCTTCGCAGGGACTCAGCCACACCAGGCAAACCTGTTCCACCACCTCCACCAACTCCTGTTCCCGCAAAACAGGAACCCGCGAAACCAGCAGCCTGATCTCAACGGCAATTCTCCTCTTTCCTGCCAATCTTTTCCGTATTTTCAGTGCCTTAAAATGCAATGATCATGGAATATCGCAGACTTGGAAAATCAGGACTGGAATTGAGCGTACTGTCTTTCGGCAGCTGGGTAACCTTTCACAAACAACTGGAAGACGGACTTGCCGATGAACTGATGGGCATCGCCTATGACAGGGGCGTCAACTTCTTCGATAACGCTGAGGTATATGCGCTGGGAGAAAGTGAAAAGATGATGGGGCGCGTTCTCAAAAAGAAAAAATGGGACAGAACTTCCTATACAATTTCTTCCAAAGCCTATTTCGGCTGGAGAGGAAAAGATAACAAACCCAATCAGACAGGGCTCAGCCGCAAACATCTTTTTGAAGCCTGTAACGAAGCGCTGCAAAGACTTCAGCTGGACTACCTGGATCTTTTCTTCTGCCATCGTCCGGATGTGAATGTGCCGATCGAGGAAGTGGTCTGGACCATGCACAACCTAATTCAGCAGGGCAAGATCCTTTACTGGGGCACCAGCCAGTGGAGCGGAGCAGAGATCATGGAAGCGCATCGCGTGGCGCAGCAATACAATCTTATCGGGCCCGTAATGGAACAGCCGCAATACAATATGTTCGAGCGTTTCAAAATGGAGCAGGATTATCTTCCTGTATTCAAAAATGTTGGCCTGGGCACTACTATCTGGAGCCCGTTGGCAGCCGGCTTCCTCACAGGAAAATACAATGATGGCATCCCTGCGGATTCCCGCCTGGCCCTGGAAGGGTTCGACTGGCTGAAAGACCGCTGGATCCAGGATGCGAAGCTGGAGAAAGTGAAAAAACTCACAGAGCTGGCCAAACAACTCAATGTATCGCTCGCTTCGCTTGCAATTGCATGGACCATCAAAAATCCCAACGTGACCACCGCTATTCTCGGAGCCACTAAGAGATCACAACTGGATGACAACTTCAAAGCGCTCGACGTACTACAGTTGCTCACGCCGGAAGTGTTGGCGCAAATCGAAAATATTTTGCAGAATAAACCTTCAATGGATCTTGCATAACGGCCTGCCACAGTCGCTCGCCTCCCGGCGAGTGACTGCTACTGCGCAATCAGCTCTTCCCAGTATTCCGCGGCGCGTCGCGTATGCGGGATCACGATAGTACCACCCACAATATTCGCTACGGCAAATACTTCATACACCTGTTCAGTAGTGATACCCACTTCATGACATTTGCCAAGATGGTATTTGATACAATCATCGCAGCGCAGCACCATACTGGCTACCAGACCCAGCATTTCTTTGGTAGCCACATCCAATGCTCCGGCTTCATAGGTATTGGTGTCCAGATTCCAGAGGCGTTTCATTACCAGGTTATTCTTGCCCAGTATCACTTCATTCATTTTGGAACGGTAGTTGTTGAATTCCTGAATCAGATTGCTCATGTAGAAAATTTATTAAAGCTACATTAAGAAATGCAGCCGTTGATCATTTCCTTCTTTCTCAGAAAAATTGAATTTGTACATTCATTCTCTAAATGACTGTTTATGAAAAATGTCACATGGGTCCTCCTGTTTCTGTTGCAGGTGCCGGTTCTGTTTGCCCAGGAGCCTGTAAAAGTTACAGACATGCTGAAGATCAAAAGCATCAGCAGTGTAAACCTCTCCTATGACGGCAGCAAGGCCGTTTACAGCGTTACCGGCATCGAGCCTGATGGCGAAAGCAAAACCGATTACAAATATGTTTCTCAACTCTGGATGGTGGGTACCGATGGCAGTTCACAGCCAAAGCAACTCACCAGCAAAGAGAATGCAGGACAAGCCGCCTGGAGCCCCGATGGCAAAAGCATTGCCTTCGTTCGCGCAGCAGATGGTAAACCGCAGATTTTTTTGCTACGTCTCGATGGCGGCGAAGCCATTCAACTCACCAAACACAAGAACGGCGCATCTTCTCCCAAATGGAGCCCCGATGGAAAACAGATCCTCTTTGCTGCCGGTATCACCATCAAAGATCTACTCAAAGACACCATCCTCAATCCTGGTAAGATAGTTCCGGAATACACACTCGAAAGACCCGGATTCGATAACAACAACTGGCTGAAGAATTCATCCAAAGCAGATCCTGATGGGAATATCGAAGAAGTAAGAGCCTGGCTGGATAATAATATCACAGATAAGAAAGCCACACTACTCAATAAACTGAATTTCCAGGATGAAGCCAATATCAACGGTGGACAAGGCTTCACACATTACTGGCTGGTAAGCGCAACGCCCGGTGCCACACCTGCTCCCGTTACCAAAGGCTTTGCCAGACTGGCAATTGCGGATTTCACGCCCGATGGCTCCAAATTCATTCTGACCGGTAACACAGATATCAGCCAGAGCCCTGAACGCATCCTTGAAAATGAGATCTACATCATGGGAACTGATGGCAACAGGTTCAGAAAAGTGCTGGGAGAAAAAGGAAAATCCTTCTTCGCTCCCAAACTCTCTCCCTCAGGAAAACTGCTGGCCTTCGCTTACGGCACTACTTCTTTCGTGAATGTACAAGCGCTGGGCATTATGCCGATCGATGGCAATGAAAAAGATATCATCACCATTCCGTTCGACAGAACAAAAGGCGGCTTCACCTGGAGCAACGATGAAAAGTATCTCTACTTCACGGCTCAAAGCAACGGCGGCGCGCCCATCTACCGTGTTGATCTGAAAACGAGAAAAGTGGAACAGCTCACCGATTATGAAGGAGGTGTTGGCAGTTTCGATCTCGTGAACAATAAACTGGTGTACTCCAGAACCGATATTACCAGTCCATTCGAACTGTATCTCGCCGATGGTAGCGCAAAGAATGCAAAGCGCATCACATCACTCAATACTGATTGGATCAGTAAGAAACGTATATCCTTACCCGAAAAGAAAACTTTTGTGAACGATAAGGGTCTTACTGTAGAATACTGGGTGATGAAGCCCGCCAACTATGAGCCCGGCAAGAAATATCCCCTTGTACTGGAGATCCACGGGGGCCCTTCCGCCATGTGGGGACCAGGAGAAGCCAGCATGTGGCATGAATACCAGTTCTTCTGCAGCAAAGGCTATGGTGTTGTGTACAGCAACCCCAGGGGCAGCGGTGGATACGGACAGGAATTCCTTCGCGCCAATATAGAAGACTGGGGCAAGGGGCCTACCAGTGATGTACTCACTGCGCTGGATAAAACCGTTGCAGAAGGCTGGGCCGACACTTCCAAACTGGTAGTGACCGGAGGTTCCTATGCAGGCTACCTGGTGGCATGGATCATTTCTCATGATCAGCGATTCAAAGCTGCCTGCTCACAGCGAGGCGTATACGAACTCAATACCTTCTTTGGCGAAGGCAATGCCTGGAGACTGGTGCCTAACTATTTCGGTGGTTATCCCTGGGAGCCAAAAGCAAGAGAGATCCTCAACAGAGAATCTCCCTTCAATTATGTTGAAAATATCAGAACACCGTATATCATATTTCACGGAGACAATGACCGCAGAACAGGTTTTGTGCAAAGCGAAATGATGTATCGTGCACTGAAAGTGCTGGGCCGTCCGGTGGAATACGTTCGTCATCCCGGAGGAACTCACGAGCTCACACGCAGTGGCGATAACCGTCAGCGTATGGACCAGATGTTACGCACCTGGGAATTCTTCGAGCGTTATATCAGGTAGTCTGCTGCGGCGCAACCGGATGCTTCTCTTTGTAGAGCGCCCTGTAAGCGAGCCACGCACTCAGCAATAATAAGAATGCACCCAGATAGAAAGGCGCGCCGGGTAATTGTACCGGTGCGCTTTTATGTGTAAAGTAGCTGAACAATCCTGTCATCAGCGGAGGGCCGATCATCGCCGTTACACTGATCAGGCTTGTTAATGCACCCTGCAGTTCGCCCTGTTCGTTTGCAGGCACATGATTGGAGATGGTGCCCTGAAGAGCAGGACCGCCGATACCACCAAGACAATAGATAACCGTGAACACATACATCATCCAGCCTTCTGTTGCCAGCCCGAACAGCACCATGCCCACTGCATAAAGGATCAGCCCGATGTAAATACTTTTTTCCTGCCCGAACAGCGGGATCGTTTTGCGGATCAGCACGCCCTGCACCAGGCCAACGGTCAGTCCCACGATGCCCAGCGAAATACCGATCTCGCTTTCATGCCAGTTGAATTTCTCGATACCATAAAAACTCCATACACTTTGAACTGCGTGCGATGCAATGTATACGATCACCAGTGAAGTAACCAGTCCGATCAATGCCGGATATTTTTTCAGGTGCATCAATGAGCCTACCGGATTGGCGCGCTTCCATTCAAACTTGCGCCTGTTCTCTTTCTTGAGAGATTCAGGAAGAATGAAGAAACCATAGAGCCAGTTCAATAATGTAAGACCAGCACCTACCAGGAATGGAACACGGGTACCGAATCCGCCCAGCAATCCGCCGATCACAGGTCCGATGATAAAGCCCATTCCAAAAGCAGCGCCTACAATGCCGAAGTTCTGTGCACGCTTTTCAGGTTCACTGATATCTGCAATATAGGCTGTGGCCGTTGTGAAGCTGGCGCCTGTGATGCCTGCAATGATGCGGCCCAGGAAAAGCCAGCCTAACGTTGGCGCAAATGCGAGAAATATATAATCGATACCAAATCCAAATAAAGAAATAAGCAGGATAGGTCTTCTGCCATACCTGTCGCTAAGATTACCTAACAATGGAGAGAAAAGGAATTGCATGGCGGCATAAGCAGTCACCATCCAGCCACCGATAGTGGAAGCAGTACTGATGTCTACATGCGCCAGTTCCATGATCAGTTTTGGCATTACCGGGATGATGATCCCAAATCCGATCACATCAATTAAAATGGTTACGAAGATGAATCCTAAAGCCGCTTTCCCCGTTGATCTCATGAGATGAAGTTTAGTTGTTGTAAGAGCTCTGCAAAGTAAGTGTATTAAGGCTTTGCAGCCATACAATCATGCTTGTAACCGGTGAAATTTCGGCAAAAAGAGAGTGTTTTTTTTGCACATCGGGAATGATGCAGCAACATTATAATTGGAAAACATTTTGACCTCGGAAATTGTTTGGCAAATTCACCTTTTCAGGTAGAAATGCGAACAACTTTTTGAAGAGAGCTTGAGTGCAATAAAAAAAGCCCCGCAGATGCGAGGCTTTCAGTATCGGTTATACGCACTAATTAATAACGGTTGTTATAGTTATTATTGCGGGGAGCGAAAGAGCGTTTTTGACCGCCGCCGCCACCGTTGCCGCTACGCTCTTCGCGAGGACGTGCTTCAGTAACTTTGATAGCTCTTCCTTCTACAATGCCACCATCCAACTCAGTGATCGCCTTTTGAGCAGCTTCGTTATCGGGCATTTCCACGAAACCAAAGCCACGGCTTTTGTTGGTGAATTTGTCAGTGATAACTTTGGCAGAAGTTACTTCGCCATAGTCTGCAAAAAAGTCGTTCAGATCTTCATCCGTAACGTTGTAGCTCAAATTCGAAACATAAATGTTCATACTAAAAACTGGTTAAATTAAATAATCATCTGAGAAGTAAGCAGAGTAAAGAAGACTTAACTAATAGCAGGGGAATTGCGTAGCAGAATTTATCGTTCACTTACTAAATGCTCAATCGCTCAAATTGCGACGCAAATATACGGCTTTCTAAAAATACTACCTCAATTTACCTAATTTTGCTTTTCTATAAACCAAAGCATGGCAGCACAACAATTCGACTTCGGTATGATCGGCCTCGGAGTAATGGGCAGAAACCTCCTCCTGAACATGGCTGATCACGGATTTAAGGTAATCGGATTTGATAAGGACGAACAGAAGACCACCGCCTTCGAAAAAGCCGCAACCACCGGTACCACAGTAAAAGGAGTGAGCAATCTGAAAGCTATGACAGACGGGCTTTCCCTACCACGCAGGATCATGATGCTGGTTCCCGCCGGCAAACCCGTGGACGATGTGATCGAAAGTCTTCTCCCCCTGGTTCAGCCCGGCGATATCATTATCGACGGCGGCAACTCCCACTACACAGACACGCTGAGAAGGGTGCAATACCTCGCTGAAAAAGGTATCCATTTTATGGGTGTGGGCGTATCCGGAGGAGAACAGGGCGCCAGAACAGGCCCGAGTATCATGCCCGGAGGCGACCAGGAAGCGTACCCCCATGTACAACCTATGCTGGAAGCCATTTCCGCCAAATTCAAAGGAGAGCCCTGCGTTGCACACCTCGGTAAAGGCGCAGCAGGCCACTACGTGAAAATGGTCCACAATGGAATCGAATATGCCATCATGCAACTGATCTGCGAAGCCTATGACCTGCTTCACCGCGGAGCAGGCCTAAGCAATGATGAACTCCACCAGACATTCGATGCGTGGAACAAAGGCGAACTGCAATCCTTCCTCATCGAGATCACTGCAGCCATCTTCAAACAAAAAGACGATAAAACAAATAATTACCTCGTTGATATGATCCTGGACAAAGCCGGAGCCAAAGGCACCGGTAAATGGACCTCCCAGGATGCCATGGACATCGGCGTTCCCATACCCACCATCGATATGGCAGTGACTATGCGCAATATCTCCGCACTGAAATCCGAAAGGACCAATTCGGCTGCATTATTTGCTCATTCCATCACTCCCGTTACAACCGATAAAGCTACATTTGTACAGCAGGTGCATGATGCACTCTTCTTTGGTATACTCATCAGTTATACACAGGGACTGGCCATGCTGCACCGCGCTTCCACAGAGCTGGATATGCAGATCCCCATGCCTTCTGTTGTAAGAGTATGGAGAGCCGGCTGTATTATCCGTTCCACATTGCTTGACCTGTTCACGAACATTTATGATCAGAACCCTCAGCTGGAAAATTTGTTATTAGATAAACAGATTGCAAACATGCTGAAGGGCAAAGAAGCCGGAATGCGCGCCGTAGCAGCCACCGCTGTTACCAACCGCTTCCCTGCCGGCGCTCTGCTGAATGCACTCACCTACTTTGATGCTTACACCAGCGCGCAATTACCGATCAACCTGTTACAGGCTCAAAGGGATTATTTCGGGGCTCATACCTATCAGCGTATCGACCAACCCGGATCTTTCCACACTGAATGGAACCAATGATTTTGACTACTGAATTATCTCAATACTATGCAACAACATAAAAGGCCACCGGCAGCACTATTATTCATCTTCGGTGGCAGTGGCGATCTCAATCACAGAAAGCTTTCCCCGGCTCTCTTCAATCTTTTTATCGATAACTGGATGCCCGAGAAATTCGGCATCGTAGGGATCGGAAGAAGACCCTACACTACCGAAGGTTACCATACACATCTGATGGATGGCATACGCCAGTTCTCCCGCCGCAAGGAAGAACAGAATGGTAAGTGGAATGATTTCTCTCAGCATGTATCTTACCTCCAGATGAATGCTGAAGTAGAAGAAGAGTACCAGAAGATCGCCGAGATCGTGAAACAGAAAGAAGCTGAATTTGGAGAACACCCCAATGTGATCTTCTATATGGCCGTGGCCCCGCAACTGGTGCCTGATATCGCTCAGAAACTCGGCTCCCTCAATATTTGCCATGATACCAAGTGCACCCGCATTGTGGTAGAAAAACCATTTGGTCATGATCTGGAAAGTGCAAAGGAGCTCAACAATCTGCTCTCTTCACTCTTCAACGAAGAACAGATCTACCGCATAGACCATTATCTCGGAAAAGAAACAGTTCAGAATATCCTCGCCCTGCGTTTCGCCAATGCGCTCTTCGAACCCATCTGGAACCGCAATTATATCGACCATATCCAGATCACTGCGGCTGAAACCGTAGGCGCTGAAGGTCGTGGCGATTATTACGAACGCTCCGGGGCGCTCCGCGACATGGTGCAGAACCATATCCTGCAGCTCATGTGTATGATCGCGATGGAAGCACCCGTGTCTTTCGAGGCCAATGAGATCCGTAACAAAAAAGTGGATGTTCTCAACGCCATCAGGAGATATTCTAACGATGAAGTACATGCGCATGCAGTACGCGGCCAGTACTCCGGCGGCTGGATGAAAGGACAACAGGTTCCCGGCTATCGTCAGGAAAAAAGTGTTAGTCCTGATTCGCCCATCGACACTTTTGCCGCTGTTAAATTCTATATCGATAACTGGAGATGGCAGGATGTGCCCTTCTACGTGCGTACAGGAAAACGCATGCACGAAAAATCCACCATCATCAACATACAATTCAAGCCCGCGCCATCTTATGCCTTCCCTTCCGAAGCAGCAGATACCTGGCGCCCCAACAGGCTTACCATCAGCATTCAGCCCGAAATGGATATCCGTCTGCGCTTCCAGGCAAAACGCCCCGGACAGAGCATGACCCTCAATCCCGTGGATATGATCTTCAATTACAAAGACGCTTATGATGGCGACGAACCGGAAGCATACGAAACGCTGCTGCTGGATGTAATGGAAGGAAACCAAACCCTTTTCATGCGCTCAGACCAGGTGGAAGCTGCCTGGAAGATCATCATGCCCATCCTCGAAACATGGGAAAGCAGATCACCCGTTGATTTCCCCAACTATGCACCAGACAGCTGGGGACCTGAAGACGCAGAAGCGCTCATCGCACGCGATGGCAAGAACTGGGTAACACTTCCTCAACCACACAAGGATTAAGCATGCTGCACATTTATAAAGATGCGAATGAAGTGAGTCATCAACTCGCTGAATGGATCACGAGCCTCATCGAAAGAACCCTGCAGAACCAGGATGGTTTTACCTGGGTGCTCACCGGCGGCAACTCGCCCAAGCAATTGTACGAACTGCTGTCAACAAGCCCTTACCGTGAACGCATCCAATGGGAGAAGCTGCATTTTTTCTGGGGCGATGAAAGAGCAGTGCCGTTTGAAGACAGTCGCAATAACGCACGTATGACCTTCGAAGCGCTGCTGAATAAAGTGCCTGTGAAAAAAGAACAGGTTCATATCATGCAAACGGATCTCGCGGCAGATGCAGCAGCCTTTGCCTATGAAAAGATCCTGCATACATATTTTCCCTCAGGGAATCAAACCTTCGATCTCGTATTGAATGGAATGGGAGATGATGCGCATACGCTCAGCCTTTTCCCCGGATCACCTGCTATCAAAGAACAGGAAGCATGGGTAACATCTTTCTGGCTTGAGGCGCAGGATATGTATCGTATCACGCTTACAGCACCGGTAGTGAACCTCGCGAAGAGCGTAGTGTTCCTGACTTTTGGGGCAAACAAAGCAAACGCATTGCAGCATGTGCTGGAAGGACCGGAGAATATTGAGTTGTATCCTTCCCAATTGATACAACCACAGTCAGGCGAACTGCATTGGTTTGTGGATGAAGCGGCGGCAGGTGGATTGAAAGACAAAACTTCCGGGAATCAATCATAATATCAGGGTCGACACATAACTTTATAGAGCGTCTGTGCAACGTTGTACAGACGCTTTTTCTTTAGTGTAGATGCTATAAAAGAAACTTAATCTAAGCTTGAACTTATATTCATAAATTGTATCTACTTAAAAGAGAGAAGTGGTTGCTATTAATTCCAATAGAAAATTCTGTTATCGGATTTGCCATTTGCAAAACCTTGTAAATATTGTACAAGCAGGACTTTGCACGAGGGGTCAGCCAATAAAGCCTTTTGAGCCTTTGCATCTCAATTATGAAAAATGGCCAGAAGTGAACATTTTGTTGAAACAGAATTAGATTCAGAAGATACTATCAGGCTTAAAAATCTGATACACCTTATTGATGGCTTCAGTTCAGAACTTTCCCTGGAGATTCTGGCAACTACTGATTATATATTAAAAGATAATCCTTCACTCTCGTTGGAAGGAGTAATGAACAAAATTTGGAATGAACGTAAGAAAGAGTTGTTTAAAGAAGAACATGTATCAATTGCATATAAACAACTGTTGGATTATAGTGACAAACTAGCTTAATCCATTGCCCTCAACCAATCCACAATTCCCCTCATAATCTTATTCGCCACATCTTCATCAAACCCTTTCTTCAGCATCCTCTTCTCTTCATCCTCATTGCTCAGGAAACCAACTTCCACCAAACAGTTCGGATATTCTGTTGGACCGCTCAATGCAAAATTGAAACCTCCAATATTTCCATAATTGTTGAAATTCAGCTCCAGCATACGTTTGAGGATCGCCTGTGTCAATGGTTGAAAACCGATATAACGGTAATAGGTACTCGTACCGCTCACAGCAGGATTGCCGGATGAATTGAAGTGGATGCTGATCAGCAGATCAGGTTCCGCTTTTCGCAACAATGCCGCACGCTCAGGTTGCGTTACATCAGCATCAGTAGTTCTGGTCATGACAACCGTTGCGCCTTTTTGATTCAACAATTTTTCAAGCGCCTTTGCATATTGAAGCGTGAGGTTCTTTTCAAGTACTTTAGAATTCTTCCCGGATGCGCCAAGATTGCTGCCTCCATGTCCTGCATCGATGGCAATCACCATATCGCGCAGACGCAGACTTTCGGGAGGACGCTTCACCTTGATCTGCAGCCTGCTTCCCAGACTATCGTACGCAATGGAGTATCCCCAGTGAACAGGCTTACCCAACTCGATGAACACACGCATTACATCATCCTCCGGCTGCTCATACCAAACGCTGCTGATAAAAGAAGAGGTACCGCGTTGTGTGATCCAGTTGGTATTGGAGGTAACGCCATAGAGGTCCACCACGATCCGGGAAGGACTTATTTGTTGCACACTTTTATAAGGCAGCCTGTTAGGTAATGAGATCGACACCAGATCATACTTCCCTTCTCCGCTTACCATCCAGCTGCCGCTGAGGTTCTCGTTGCCGAGACGCAAACCTGAGTCAGCCGCCACATTGGCCTTGGATACATAAGCGATATGATATTTCGATAACTGTACTTTGTAATCCGTGCCTGTTGAGTCTACCACCTTCAGCACTACATTGGTATCGAGATAAGTCATTTTTGCTCCGCCCAGGCGGTCGTCCCCGGTGCCGTATTCCAGGTATGGCAATGGTCCGATGGTTTTCACCAGGAAGGGCTTTACAGTGGAATCCTGCGCTTTACCCATTGCTCCGGCAGCAAGAATGAATAATACAATTAGCATATTTTTCATATAGGAAAGATACAGTATTGCAAAAGGATTTTATTATTTTTACCGCAACCCTAAACCTCTATCTAACCGAATGAGACTGTTTTTTCTGTTGGTAATCGTATGTTCCAGCCCCCCATGCTTTTCCCAATCCATCACTTACAAACCACTTAATGACGATGCCGCCCAGATCAAATCCTGGGACGCGAATATGGCCACGCAACACAAGCAATTGCTGGATACACTCCGCAATTACTACAAGGCCGATTTCAAAAAGATCTATGAGAACAGATATACAGATCTCAAAGAGCTCACAGCTAAAAATCGCATTCTCACAGATTCTGTTGCCAACAATTACCTGCAACAACTGGTAAAAACCATTTTCATCAACAACCCCGTAATCTCCCAGCAAGGTTACAGGATCAGGTTCACAAGGGACTATTGGCCCAATGCCGCCAGTATGGGTGAAGGCACCATCATATTCAATATCGGGCTCTTTACCAAACTGCAAAATGAAAGCCAGGTTGCGTTCGTGCTTTGTCACGAAATTGCCCACTATCACCTTCGCCATAGTCAGAACAGCATCGAACGTTATGTGAATACTATCAACTCTAAAGAATACCAGGAAGAGCTCAGGCGCATCGTGAAGTCGGAGTACCAGCGTGGCAAGCAGCTCGAAAGCCTTGCAAAGTCTGTCACCTTCAATAACCGCCGTCACACCCGCGAACATGAATCTTCTGCAGACAGCATGGCATTGGAGCTGTTCCGGAATACACCCTTCAAAACAGAAGAAGCGCTCAGTTGTCTGGCACTGTTGGACAGTATCGACAGAGACAAATACAATATAGCTCCGGCGCTCGATAAGATCTTCAACTTCCCGCAATATCCCTTCCAGAAAAAATGGATACAGGAAGAACAATCACTGTTCAGCGCAATGGCCGCTTCATCTAAAGAAGAAAAGAGTAAAGACAGGGACTCGCTCAAAACGCACCCCGACTGTGCTGTTCGGGTAAAGCAACTGTCAGAAAAAGTGAAACAGTACAGCACGGGAAATAAACAAATCGCTCCGGTTGATGCGGTTTCCTTCAAACAGCTGCAGGAGCTTTTCGATTATGAGATCATTGCGCACTGCTTCAATAACGATTATGTTTCAAGAAGTTTTTATTACACGCTTCAACTGTTGCACTCCCGTCCAAATGATCCCTGGCTGATCGCCAACACCGGGCGTTGCCTGAACCGGATGTTCCAGGCACAGAAGAATCATGAACTGAATAAGATCGTGGACCTGCCTTCACCCTGGCAGGAGGAGAAATACAATGCCGTACTCCAGTTCATTCAAAGAGTAAGGCTGATGGACTTTGCCGCCATCAGTTATTATTTCCTGCAGCCTCATGAAAAGATGGAAAACCCGTCTGAAGACATGCTGGTGGCGCTGATCAACAGCAAGATCAATTTCAACAAACCAGAAGAACAATCCTCTCTCATAGCCCTGTACAATAAACTTTATCCAAACGGAAAAACAAAATTTTGATAATAACCCTCAATCAAATCATGAAAAAGATTACCGGAATGCTTGCCCTGGCCCTTACTATCGGTCAGGCCACTACTGCTCAGAAACTGAGTATCGAAAATGTAAGGACAGTATCCCTCAGAAGTACAGGAGCTATCAAAGCCCATGAAGAGGTAAAAGGCTACTTCACTTTATACCAGGGAGATAAGATCGATAAGAACACCAATGAATACGCACTCCAGATCATGGACGAAAACCTCAATAAGGTAAAGGAGGTAAAGTTCACGGATTCCAGAAAAGTGCAATTGCTGGAATCCGCTCATAATGGAACGGATCTCATCTTCAAATTCTTCGATGAAGAGCAGAAACTGATCGACTTCCGCGTATACGGATTTGATGGAAAAAAGAAATTCAACTACCAGCGCGAAGTGGACAAAAAGACAAAACGATACATGGAACAGCTGGATGCCTACTTGAAAAATGGCGCAGAAAATAAATCCATTTTTTCTGTAGGCGACAATGGGTACATCTCGGTTATCCCTGTTCGTGATGAGGGAGACTTCACCTATGAAGTGTCTTACTATGGCAGCGGTAAGAAAAGCAGCTGGACATTCAATCCTGATGGCGAAGATTCCAAAACAGCACAAGCACAATACCTTGGCAGTACAGACAGCGTGGCCGTATTTTCAGTGATGAAAAAAAGCAACAGGCTCACAAAAAAATCCTCTTCCTTCCTGATGGGATTATACCTGCATAATGGAAAAATTGCTTTTGATTTCGAGACGGATAAGGACAAATTCAATTTCCTGCCAATGAATATCTCCCCGATCGTTGGCACCACCAATTTCCTGGTGATGGGGCAATATTGCGATAAAGAAGACAATATCTCCAAAGGAAAAAGTTTGGGCCTCGGTATGTGGCTGGTAAACTCCCAGGGAAAGATCCTCAATGCCAAATACAATTCCTGGGAATCAGAGATCGGCAAGCACCTCAGCGTAAATGCAAAAGGTCGCGTGGAAGATATTGGCTATATCTACTTCCATAAGATCCTGCAAACTGAAGACGGTAACTTCTTTGCCGTTGGAGAAGGTTATAAGCGCCAGGCCGATGCAGTAGGAATTGCTGCCAATGTTCTGGTTGGCGGAGGTGCTGCGTCTACAACCAAGATCAAAGTAACGGACATGATGATGCTTAGCTTCGATCAGCAGTTCAATATCAAAGCCGCCACTATCTACGATAAAACTCCCACCAATGTGGCCCTTCTGCCAGGAATGGATTTTGCCAACCTGCCTACTGTTGCCATGTGGGTGAAATATTTCTTCAACGGTTTCGACTACGCATTCACGCAAACTGACAAAACACACTCCACTTTCACAGTTGGATATATCGATTTTGTAAAAGAAAAAGATTACAAAGGCGGCACCTTCAATGCCATCACCTACTATAATGGCCAGTTTACGAAAGACAAGGTCAACCTTGTAAAGAATGGCAGCAAATTAAGTGTGTATGAAGGCAAGCTCGGCGCCATCATGATCGCTGAATATTTCAAAAAAGAGAAGAAGCTGGAACTGAGACTGGAAAAAATCAACTAATCCTGACGCAGCACATGAAATTCTCATTCATTGCAATCACCACTTTTCTCTTGTTGACCTATTCCGGTCTGGCCCAGAACAAACTGAGCATAGAGAATGTACGCACCGTTTTCCTGCGCAGCACCGGCCCCATCACCAGCAACTATGAAGTGAAGGGTTATTTTACTTTTTTCCAGTCTGATAAAGTGGACAAAAAGAATAATGAGTACACCCTCCAGCTCATGGATGAAAACCTCAATAAGGTGAAGGATGTTCAATTCGTTGATTCTAAGAATATCATCCTGCAGGAATCTGCCTCTGATAACAAAAGCATCCTTTTCAAATTCTACAATGCAGATCAGAAGTCTTACGACTGCAGGGTTTACGGTGTAGATGGAAAACAGAAATTCAGTTACCAGCGTGAAGTGGACAAAAAAACACTTGCTTACCTCAAAGCAATGAAAGTCCCGCCCGGTTCGGAAAGCAACAATCTTTTTGCCGTAGACAACAAAGGCTTTATCGCCGTTTACCAGCAAATGGTGGATGATATCCCTACTTTCGAGATCAACTTTTACAGCAGCACAGACAAGAGACAATGGTCTTATGTTCCTTCCGTTGTAAAGCCCGCCGGTGGCAGCTTCCTGGGTTGCAGCGAGAACGTGGCGCTGTTCAATGTGATCAAATCTGCCGGCACACCCCTGGCTCCCAAAATAGAAACATGGATACTCGGCATCTATCTTCAATCAGGCGAACGCGCCTTCGAGATCAGAACAGATGCACAGCAGTACAATATGACGCCAATGAGTGTGATCACTTTCAAAGGCACAGACAACTTTCTGTTGATGGGCGCCTATTTTGACAAGAATGAAAAGAATCTCAGCGGCAGAAGCCTGGGCGTAGGTCTCTGGCTGATGAACAGTTCCGGCAGGGTACTTAATTCCAAATACAATTCCTGGGAATCAGAGATCAGCAAAGTGCTCAACGTAAATGAAAAAGGAAGAGTGGAAGATTTCGGTTACGTTTTCTTCCATGATCTTATCGAAACATCCAATGGTCACTTCTTTGCTGTTTGCGAAGGCTACCGGAAGTCAGGCGCTAAGATGCTTGTAACGGATATGCTGCTGCTTCATTTCGATGAAAAGTTCAATATCAGGGAAGCGAAGATCTACGAGAAGAACAGTAATTCCCTCGATCTCCCCGCTGCTGTTGAGATGATGAACCTCGCCGCCGCAGGGAACTATATCAAATATGGCGCATACGGATTCGATTATGCTTTCACACAGATCGACAAAACACGGAGCTCTTTTTCTGTAGGTTATACGGACTACGTGAAAGACAAGGATTACAAAGGTCTTACCTTCAATGCCATTTCTTACAACAGCGGAATGCTCTCCACAGATAAGATCAACCTGAAGACTGAAGCCGGCGGCATGCGCATCTTTGCCGGAAAGCCAGGTTCAGTAATGATCCTGGAGTATTTCAAAAAGGAAAAGAAGCTGGACATGCGCCTGGAGAAGATCAACTAAAATTCATGAAGATAAAAGAAAGAGCCCTTCAAGCTAACCACGCTGAAGGGCTCTTTCTTTCTGTCTGTATGGTAATTATAACGGATACTTGTTCTCTCCGATCAGTCTCTTCGCGATCCTTCTTCTGGCTTCCTTGCTGTTGAAGGGGTCAGCCTTGGTGAAGCGTTTCAATCCCAGCAGCATCATGCGCTGTTCGTCACCTTCCGCAAAAGAGTTGATGGCATCTTTGCCGGCCTTGTTAATTCTGTCTGCTGCATCATAGAGATAGGTCTGCATGATATCGCTTTCGTATTGAACAGCATCAGCGCCTTTCATTTCCGACAGCTTCATCACACGAAGCAATGCGCTTTCTGCATTGAATGTTTCGATGGCCATATCAGCAATATTCATCAGGAGCTCTTGCTCATTCTCGATCTTCATCATCAGTTTCTGAACGGCAGCACCTGCTGTCATCAGGATGGCTTTCTTGAAATTGGCGATCAGCTTGCGCTCTTTTGCAAAAGGCGCTTCATCATCGGAGCCAAAATCAGGAATGCTCATCAGTTCCTTTTGAACGTTCATAGCAGGTCCCATCAGGTCCAGCTTGCCTTTCATCGCACGTTTCAGTACCATGTCAACGGTCAGCAAACGGTTGATCTCATTGGTGCCTTCGTAAATGCGGTTGATACGGCTGTCGCGATAAGCTTTGGAGATCACATATTCATCGCTGTAACCATTGCCTCCATGCACCTGCACGCCTTCATCCACTACAAAGTCCAGCATTTCACTGCCACTCACTTTCAGGATCGCACACTCGATGGCGTATTCTTCTGCAGCGCCCAGCAGTGATTCATTGAACGGCTTGCCGGCTTTCAGCATTTCATTTTCTTTATCATCGATCCATTTGGAGGTACGATAGAGAGAGCTTTCGTTCACCCACATTTTGATAGCCATTTCAGACAGCTTGTGCTGAATAGCGCCAAAATTGGCGATGGCAGTTTTGAATTGCTCACGGGTATTCGCATACTGGATGCTGGTAGTAGCAGCGCGTTTTGCCCCACCCAGTGCAGCAGCACAGAGTTTCAAACGACCAATGTTCAGGATGTTGAACGCAATGATATGACCTCTTCCGATCTCACCCAGCACGTTCTCTACAGGCACTTTACAGTCCTGGAAATAGAGTTGTACAGTTGATGATCCCTTAATGCCCATCTTATGCTCTTCAGGCCCCTGCGTAAATCCTTCGAAACCTCTTTCAACAATGAAGCCGGTGAATTTATCGCCATCGATCTTGGCGAATACTGTGTATACATCTGCAAAACCACCGTTGGTGATCCAGCATTTTTGTCCGTTGAGTAAATAATATTTTCCGTCATCGCTGAGCTTGGCGGTGGTTTTGGCGCCGAGCGCATCCGAACCGCTGTTGGGCTCAGTGAGTCCGTATGCTCCTTTCCATTCTCCCGTTGCAAGTTTGGTGATGTATTTTTCTTTCTGTGCTTCTGTTCCGAAATACAGGATCGGCAGTGTGCCGATTCCGGTGTGCGCAGCTACAGCCACGGAAAAAGAAAATCCTCCGCCAAGCCCTTCATTCACCAGCGTGCTGGTGATGAAATCCTTGCCGAGACCGCCATATTGTTCCGGGATGGAAGTGCCGAGCAGGCCCTGTTCTCCGGCTTTTGCCACCAGAGATGGCATCAGCCCCTGTTCCAGTTTATCGATACGTTCGAGAATGGGGATCACTTCTGCATCGAGAAAGGATATACACATATCCTTTACCATTTTCTGCTCTTCATTGAAATCTTCCGGGATGAAGGTATCTGAAGGAGCGCTTTCCCTGATCAGCCATTCACCGCCTTTCAGAACGGTATTTTGCTGGGTTGCTGTTGCACTGCTCATATGGACAATTTTATAAAGTGAATATTATGGATGAAAGTCTATTTCAAATTATCGTACACGATCTGTAAAACTTCTTTACAAATATCTACGCGGTCTGTAGGAACGCCTTCCAGCGCTTCGTTCAACGTGTGCTCTGCCAGGCTCATGGTCTCTTCCTGTAATTTCTGTGCCTGTTTGGTGAGATACACCATATTCATCCGGCGGTCAGAAGAAGAAGGAACCCTTTTCACCAGCTGCAGTTTTTCGAGATTATCCACCAGCCTCGTAATACTGGGCTTGTCGCGAAAAGTGGCATTACACAATTCCTGCTGACTGATCCCATCCTGTTTCCACAAATGATATAACACACTCCATTGCTCGATGGTTAAATTCAATCCCGCAGCATTGAACTTTTTCTGCAATCTTCTTGCGATGGCAGTAGAAGCCTTACCTGTGATGAAACTATATAATTCTCCTTTCTTGAATTGGTTGTTTGGCATATCGTTGTTTATGCAACTAATCGAATGTAGGATTTTTAGCCGGTTCCTGCAAGTTTTCCGTTATAAATTTTTGTGTTGCCCCAATCTCCGCAGGTTCCCCGGAAATCCGCGCGGCAAGCAGGATTTTTTGTACTTTTAATTACTCCCTTCCTTTGATTTACCAGCCCTGTACGCACCCTGGAACATACCCCTAAACATCGTTCAGCATGAATCGATTGCATCTGATTTGCCTGATGCTGCTGGCTGGTTGCCTGTCTGCATCTTCACAATACCGCGTTGCGGTGGTTGGCTCTTCCACTGCCGGAGGCACAGGAGCCTGGCCCCTGGACAGCTCATGGGTGAACAGGTTCAATCAATATTACAAACACAAGCTCCGGATAGTAGACAGCACTTACACACTGGCTGTTGGCGGTTACCCGGTCTACAAGGGAATGCCCAGCAGCTATGTACCGCCACCGGATCGCGACGGCCCGGACCATAGCAAGAACGTGACCCGCGCCAATGCACAACTGGCCGGCCTTCCACTGCCTTACAACGGGATCGTGTTCATCAATTATCCATCCAACAAGTATGAGGAATACAGCATTGCTGAGATCATGATATGCCTGCAAACCATTTATGATTCGGTATTGAAGGAAGGTCATCGTTGTTATATCATCACCACACAACCCAGGAGCGGTGGCATTTGGGACAATCCTTCGCTGAAAAGAAAACTGGCAGTGATCAAAGATTCCATCATCAATCGCTTTGGCACGCAGACAATCAATTTCTATGATGGTCTCTATAATCCTGCAGACAGCACCATCCTGACAAAATTCCACTCAGGCGATGGCATCCATTTCAATAACGAAGGGCACCGCGAGCTGTTTGAAAGAGTGCGGGCAAAGAATGTTTTCAATATTGTGTTACCGGTGAAGCTGGAGGCTTTCAACGGAGAATGCAGAAATGACAGGATATCACTGCAATGGACAGCCGAATGTACAGATCCCAATACAGCATTCATTGTTCAGCGAAGTGAAGACGGGAAATTGTACAACAATCTTGGGGAACTGAAGGCCACCGCTACCCAGGCCAGCTCTTACCGGTATATAGATTCAACCCCGCTGCCGGGAAAGAATTTTTATCGCCTGCAGATTCAGGAAACGGCCCAGTCCATCTACTCCAATGCATTACTGATCAGGAATGCCAAACCAGGACTGGTACTGAACAGGCTCTACCCCAATCCCGCAAACCAGCCCATGCTGGTGGCCGAGCTCATTGCGGCGCAGAATTATCCGGGTACAGTGAATATTCTCAGCATCAGCGGCCTTTCCTTCATGAGCCGGGAAACGCACTTCAAGAAAGGGGAAATGCAGCTCTGGCTACCGGTTGAATACCTCCCCGGCGGTCAGTATGTACTCAGTATCCGTTATGGCGACGGGCAGTCCATTCTCCGCAGCTTCAGCAAGTAGAAAAAAAGATTAGTAGATTTGGCGCTGTTCCATGCAGTCAGCCATTCTATTATATAAGCAATCGTCTGTTCATTACCGGTATGGCGGTAAGGGATCTCAATTGTTGCTGTGCCTGCATGGTTATGGCGAAACCGCCAACAGCTTCGACTTCCTGGAAACTCATCTTGGTTCGGCATATTCCATCATCGCAATCGATCTGCCCTTCCATGGCCTGACGCAATGGAAGGAAGGTTTGGATTTCAAAGTGCAGGATCTTACTGTCATTGTACGAGCCATTCTTACTGCAAGAGGCTGGTCGTCCGATGCTGCATTCACGCTGATGGGTTTCAGTATGGGCGGCCGCGCTGCACTCTCGTTGCTGCAAGCCCTGCCGCAACAGGTACAACGGTTAGTATTGTTAGCTCCTGATGGTCTCAAAGTGAACCGCTGGTACTGGCTGGCCACTCAAACCCTGATCGGCAACGGACTTTTTCGTTTCACTATGCACTATCCCGGCTGGTTCTTCTTTATCCTCAACACAGGCAATAAACTGAAACTGATCAACCAGAGCATCTACAAATTCACCAGGTATTATATACATGATGCAGCTATCAGGAAAGAACTCTACAACAGGTGGATCTGCATGCGTCATATTACACCGGACCTCAAAATTATCAGGGATGCCGTGCGACAATACAAGATCCCTGTTCGACTCTTATATGGAAAATACGATCGCATCATATTGACGCAACCTGCTGAACGCTTCCGCAAAGGCATTGAAGAATGGTGCACCATCAGCATTTTGCCCGCAGGGCACCAGGTGTTGCAGGAAAAACATATCGATGCCATTGCGGAATCACTTCGTGTTTAGTTGTGATTGCATGGATACAATCGTATATTTATCGCATCAACCAATATCGAACCGATGCCCTTTTTTCTCCTGATATTTTTTCTTTTATTGATCGGATATGCGGTATTGATCGGGTATTACCACAATGCCTGGAACAAACTACCCGTCTACACTCCGCCGGAAGATGCACCCACTGCATCTGTGACGGTGATCATCCCCGCCCGCAACGAGGAAACTAATCTGCCGGTACTGATCGACTCTTTACGTCAGCAAGAATATCCCACCGGATTGTTTGAAGTGATCATTATTGATGACCACTCTACGGATGATACATTCCGGTTGCTGGATGAAGCCAGCAAAAGCTGGTCTTCATTGAAAGTGATCCGTATGGCTGATCTGCCTGCCGATGAAAATGCATCAACTGCTTTCAAGAAAAAAGCGATCCAGGCAGGCATCAGTCAGGCAAGCGGGCAACTCATTGTTACTTCAGATGCAGATTGCGTATTCGATAAAAAATGGCTGCATACCATCGCTTCCTATTATCAGCATACAGACGCTAAATTCATTGCCGCTCCGGTAGTGATCGAAGGGAAAGACAACCTGTTGAATATTTTTCAATCGCTCGACTTCCTTACACTACAGGGCATCACAGGTGCCTCCGTGTTCAAGCGCGCACACAGCATGTGCAACGGAGCTAACCTGGCCTACGAGAAATCGGCCTTTGAAGAAGTGAATGGCTTTGAAAAAATTGATCATCTTCCTTCAGGGGACGATATGTTCCTCATGCATAAGATCTTCACCCGCTATCCTGAGAAAGTATTTTACTGCAAGAGCAAAACAGCCATTGTGAGAACAGCTCCGGTGGATAGCTGGAAAGCTTTCTTCCAGCAACGTATCCGCTGGGCCAGCAAAGCAGACAGCTATGACGACAAGCGCATTTTCTGGGCGCTCCTTTTGGTGTACCTGGCTAACCTGGGATTCCTCATCCTCTTCATCATGGGATTCTGGAAGCCACTGGCATTTTTCTTCTGCATCATTTTGCTACTGGCCAAGATGCTGATCGAATTTCCTTTTGTGAATTCCGTGGCCATCTTCTTCGGGCAGCAACGGCGCATGAAATATTTCCTTGTATTGCAACCACTGCATATCCTCTATACCATCATTGCAGGCTGGCTGGGCAAATTCGGTCATTATGAATGGAAGGGCAGAAAGGTGTCGAAGCGATGAAATACCGGATAAAATTGTAATTTCCACACATGGCTGCAGAAGCTTCCCGAAATACATGGAGAAGATTACGAAAAAACAAAGGCGCGCTGTTTGGCATGGGCATCATCCTGCTATCTGTACTCACCGCCCTCTTTGCCTATTTCATTTCGCCGGACGGCACACCTGATGCCAACAGGATGATCGTTGAGATCGGTGGACAAAAGCCTGGATTCAAACAGCAATTTCTCCAGCTTCCCAAATCACCCGTCCCTCCCAAAGTTTCTTTTTTTCAGCGATTGCTACGCGGACAGGAAGACCAGTTCCATTTTACTCCCATCAGTTCCTATACCACTACCGGCGACAGCCTGATCATTCAGCAATATATCGATGAAGGTGTAACAGAAAGAGTAGCGTATTCCATTCATACGCCTGGCTGGAAAGTAAGCGGGCAAACATTTCACCTGGGCACAGACAAATATGGCAGAGACATTCTCAGCCGGCTGCTGGTGGGAGTTCGTGTGAGCCTTAGCGTTGGATTGGTGACTGTATTGATCTCCCTGAGCATCGGCGTACTCCTGGGTGCGCTGGCAGGTTATTTCAGGGGCAAGGTGGACGATGCCATCATGTGGTTCATCAATGTGATCTGGAGCATTCCCACCCTGCTGCTGGTATTTGCCATTACACTGATGCTTGGCAAAGGATTCTGGCAGGTGTTCATCGCCATTGGATTGACCATGTGGGTGAATGTAGCGCGGATCATTCGCGGGCAGGTGATGAGCGTGAGGGAAATGGAATACGTGGAAGCTGCCAGGGCGCTGGGTTACGTACATGGTCGGATTTTGTTCAGGCATGTTTTGCCCAATGTGATGGGCCCGGTTACAGTAGTGGCCGCCTCCAATTTTGCATCGGCTATCGTGATCGAAGCGGGCCTCAGCTTCCTGGGCGTTGGTGTTCAGCCGCCACAACCCAGCTGGGGGCTGATGATCAAAGAGAATTATAATTTCATCATCACCAATAATCCAATGCTGGCGCTTGCTCCGGGCTTTGCCATTATGTTACTGGTACTGGCATTCAATATGCTTGGAAATGGATTGAGAGATGCGCTCGAAGTGAGAGGATAACAACAAAAAAGCGCACCGTTGCGGATGCGCCTGTTACAATTTTATTTGGTGCGATTATTTTCTGATATAGCGGAAAGTGCCTGTCCATTTGTTGGTTGGGCAATTTTTTGAAGTAACGGTAACCTGCACTACTGCAGTGATTCCGGCAGGTGTACCGGTGATAGTAACATTGTTTACCCCTGCTGTTACAGAAGCAGGATTTGCCTCGAAGAACTGGGCATTGGTGGCATCATTCTTTGCCACCACATTGATGGTAGCGCCTGCTGCAGGAAAGCCTGCCGTAATATTGATAGTTACAGGAAAGGTAGCATCAACCTGTGCAGGAGCGGTAGTGTTGATCGCCGGAATGGTGGTTACTGCCAGTTTGGTTTCTGAACAAGGGTCCGGAGGTGTGGGACCGTCATCTCCGCCTTTGTCGCTACATTGAATAAAGGTCAGTGACACAAAAGCCAGTAAAACAGCAGCCAACAATTTTTTCATACAAAGTAGATTGGGGTCTATAATAACGATCCGTCTCTAAAAATAATATTTATTCCTTCGCCGTAAAACAAATATTTCTGGAATTACGATGTATATACCTGAACATTACGACTAAAGGATTCTTCCAGCGAAATAAAGGTCTCGGTTCTTTCAATCCCTTTGATTTTCTGCAATTCATCGTGTAATACGGCACGGAGCTGATTGATATCTTTGCAGATGATCTCGGCAAACATGCTGTAGTTGCCGGTGGTATAATTCAGGCGAATGATCTCGGGTATCTTTTGCAGTTCCCTTGCTACGGAATCATACAGTGAGCTCTTTTCCAGGTAAATGCCGATGAAGGCGATCACATCGTAGCCGAGCTGCTTCATGTCCACATTCAATTTGGTACCTTTTACGATACCTGCTTCCTGCAGTTTTTTGATCCGCACGTGGATGGTGCCGCCCGATACAAATAATTTCTTACCCAGATCAGCATACGAAACCTCTGCATTATCGATCATTTCATGGATGATCTGAAGGTCCAGTTTGTCAAGATTCAATTTAGCAGCCATTTTACAATCGTAATTTTATAAATTTCAAAGCAACCCTGCAAATATTTGTATAATCTCGAAACTTTCCAAATTTGTATTGAATAATTTTCAAGTAATTGCCTATTTTCTTTAATATTGCACTGTAATTAGCTCTTAACAAAACAACAGATACTGTGGAGTGATGGAATTTTGGCAGACATGCCCTCTTGTCTCGGGGTGGGGGTCACAGGATAAACGTAGTGTAATGCCGGACTGGTTCACGCTGGTTCGACTGGGGTTGACCACCGCAGGTTGCGCTATTGCTAACTGCCCCGTGGAGGTTCGAGTCCTCCCTCTACAGCAAAAACCCTTCCGGATAACCGGAAGGGTTTTTTATTGGAGGCAATTGAACAGGTTTATGCTTGTATCATTTCAAGGATACCCTCATTACGGATGATCATCATTCCCTGACGATCTTCAGTAATCCCTTCAGCCAGCCTGTAAGTATATTTCGGCACGGAGCCTTCCAAAATAGTGGGCATGTATACGAACCTGATATTCTCTTTTCCTTTTAAAGACTCCCCTACTTCAATGATATGGGTAGACACCACGAAAAGACATTTCCTGTATTCAGCAAATGCTTCTGTAACTGATAAAGTGCCATCGAATGCATCCTTCACATTCGTTCCTTTAAATAGTTCGTCAAACATGAGCAAGAGTCGTTTACCACTGGCCGCCGCTTCAGCCGCCTGCTTTACCCTTACCACTTCCGCATAGAAATGACTGTATCCAAGATGGATATTATCTGCCACATTGATACTGGTGTATAACCCTTCTCTAACGGAGAAACGCATACTATCTGCTGCCACGGGAAATCCCATCTGAGCCAGGTAAAGCCCGATCGCAACTGCTTTCATCAGCGTCGACTTTCCGGCCATATTGGCGCCAGTCAGAAAAAGCACATTGCTATCTTCCTGCATCCTGAGCTGATTACCCACTGCTTTATCGATACAGGGATGTCGAAGCCCGGTAGCTTCCAGCAGATTGCTTTCCGCAGGCAACGCCTCAGCATAAGTGAAACCTTTAGCCCGCGACACATCGCTCACAGCAATGTAAACATCCACTTCATAAATGAAATCCAGAACGTTTTCCATATCGGAAGCGAAACTGCTTTTGAGCAGGTGATCATACCGGGCAAGTGTTTGCAATGGCAGTTCTTTATAGATATCGATATTACGCAGTTTGGTGAGCGCGTGTTCAGACAGTATCCTGTGAACCTCTTGCATACGATTGGCAAAAGGCCCCGCTGTTCTCTGTGCTTCAACAAATGCGAAACATTTGTTGAGCGTAACAATGGTGGCCTGCATACCCTGCACGATCTTTTTAAAACGCTCATCACGGGTTAGCCCTGCCAGGGCTTTCTTTATGAAAACGCCCGCCAGTACCGTAATACCAGATTTGCCCGAGCCGGCATCCAGATACTCCCGCATACTGTTCACCTGCTGCACATCGAAAGGAAACCTGAGGGCAGCCTCCTGGAAATACCGGAAGATGCTGCTACGCATATTGATCTCCGTTACACTGGTGAGCGGATCGCGGAACATACCGTCGAGCAACTGCTCCCCTCCTCTTGTTTTCACCTGGTTGAACAGATGGTACACGGATCCCTGCCGGAATTTTCCCAGCAGGTTCAACTCATCCAGTGTTTGCCTGTCTATACTGAAACTCATGATGTTCTTTATGATTGTTTATTTCTTTCCATTCTGTAAAATATCCAGGATGCCTTCATTCCGGATGATGATCATCCCGTGCCTGTCTTCCGTGATGCCCCGCTCCAGCTTGTAAGTGTACTCAGGCGTATGTCCATTCATACGGGTGGGCAGAAAGAGGAAGCCTGCATTGGATTGTTGACGCAGATCTTCACCGGCTTCCACGATATGGGAAGAAATGATGAAAAGGCTGCTGGTTCTGCTGGCAAAAGACTGTGTAACGGCTACCGTGGCTTCATGAGCATCTTTCACATTGGTACCCCGGAACAGTTCATCAAATACGATGAAGAGTGATTTACCGGATTTCAATTCAGCTGCCACCTTTCTTACACGCAGTACTTCTGCGTAAAAATGACTGGCGCCGATCCCAAGATTATCCGGCAAATTGATGGTGGTATAAATGCCATCCATAACCGAAAACTCCATGAAAGCGGCCGCTACCGGAAACCCCATATGCGCCAGGAATACTGCAGTGCTGAGCGAACGCAGGAAAGTGGACTTCCCGGCCATATTGGCGCCGGTCAAAAAGATCACACTCTGTGAAGCGTCCATCGTTACATCGTTGGTGATGGGATTTTGAACAGCCGGGTGATATACGCCTTTAATATGAATGCGTGCTGTCCCTTTTTCCAGTGCGATGGGAAAAATGAACTTCCTGGTATTGGCCACTTTGGCAATTGAGAGATACACGTCCAGGCTGTAAAGATAGCTCAGGAGTTTTTCGAGCCTGGCGGATTCACGAATGCGCAGGAGCTGGTCAAATGCCGCTACTGCGGAGTAAGGCAATTTCCCTTTCAGATTTTCCCGCATCACTGGTCCGAAAGCCGGATCGCAGAGCAGGTCTGCGATCAACTTTCGTTCATGGCTATACGCTTCGATCTTAACTACAGATGGGGATTCAATGAAGGAATGCATCAACTGCATCAGTTCGATCACGGCAGTAACGCCGTTCTGCACATCTTTTTCACTCAGTTGCCCCTGTTCGCCCTTCCCCGGCTGATGACCGGAGTGGGCGAGATACTTCTCTGCCATGTCGAACAGGGAAGCATTGAAAGGGAAAGCAAGATCAAGCTGCGCGAACGCACGGATTACGCTGCTTCTGGTATTGATACCCTCACGATCAGATAAGGGATGACGGAACATTTCCTGCAGGTGATTTTCGCCACCACGGGTATGGGTATGATTATAGATATCGTAGATGCCTGCTACATCGCGTTTGCTGAAGATCCGCAGGTCATCGATGGTCTGTTCGTCTGTATGTAATTTCATCTCCAGTCAATTTATTGCCTTTTGCGGCGGATCAGCAATACAGTGCCACCAATCAACAGTATGGCAGGCAATGCATAAAGCAGGGCCATTTTAAATACCAGCACTTTCGGATGGGTGAATTCCAGTTTCGCATCGTCGGGCATTGGCCACCACACGAACAGGGGAAATTCATTGTAGTTGAGCCAGCTGTAGACTCCCTGGAAAGGATCTGCTTTAATACGTAATGCGCTAAGCCAGTCTGCATCACTCGTCACAACAATGCGTTGTTCCTTGCCATTGATCTTGCGGCTTAATTTCAATCCTGTTACAAATGAATCAACCTTGTAATCGCCTTCGCCAGGATTGAATACAGGTGTTGCAGAATCGATCACCAGTTTTCCAGCTTTCCACCATGTCTTGTCTTTAAAAGTGACCATGATCGGTTCGATGGTAAAGGAACTGGTATCTGACCAATGCAGCAGGGAAGCACCTGGCGTCAACAGTCCCATTGTATCGCCATCGCGCTTTTTCATGTAGGTGGAGACCATGTCCGCCATGTTTGCACCGGGCCAGGTAAAGTAGCTGGCTACAAAATCAGGGGTATTGTCTTTGGAAAGTTGCACCAGTTTGCCACCCATCATCTCCACGCCGAGCTGACGAAGAACAGGATTGATGAGATCAACCTTCTCTGGCTCTGCGGTGATCAGCATATTACCACCCTTGCTTATGTAGCTGGCAATCCTTTGCTGAACCGTATCGCTGAGTTTTGTTTTAGGATCGGCCAGTACAAGTGTTGCTGTGTTATTGGGTATATCTTTTTGATCGATAGCGATGGTATCGATATCAAATCCGTTGTTGACAAGAGAGATCCTTGAACCTTTGGCAATTGTTTGCGAACCATATTCACGCTCCCCCATCTTTACCACAGAGCGTTCGTAGTGGCCTGTGGAATACAGCAGTTGCGGCATTTCAGGCAACATCAGTCTTTTGAATGCTGCTGCTACCTCGGGTTCATCAGGCCATACTCTCGGATCATCATAGGTGCGGATAAATGTAGATTTTCCTTTGTAATCCAGCTTCATCACCAGCCGCTTTCCTTCCGGAGACAGATCAATGATTTTGCGGATCTCATCAGGTTTCATGAACAATTCATAATTTATATTCCTGGCATCGGCCGTCAGCTCTGCAATTTCATGAATGTTCTTACCGGGAAAGCTTTTGTACAGCATGCTATCTCCGTCCATCACATCATAATAATATACATAGTTGAATTTGAACTCCGGTTTGAAACGTATGTACTTAGACCAAAGCGCCGCCAGGTAATTGTTTCGGCCCTGTGGCAAACCATAGTCCATGCCACCTCCGAAGAAATTGCAATACATAGTTACTTCCACCGGATCATCACCAAGTTCCTTCACTACTTTTTGTGTTTTATAATGAAGTGTATTCACTTTGTCTTTGGTTGTATCCCAGTAACCGATCAATACAGGGCGTGATGCAAAGTATCCGATCAACAGTCCGCATGCCACCACTGCAGTATACTTCATCGTTTTAATCCACCAGGGTTTGAGCTCTCTCGCTCCCTGTACTTTCAGGTAAGTGAAGGCAACAAACATCGAAATGATCACCAAAAAGTAAATCACATCATTGGTAGTAATGAGCCCCTGCAACATATTGGCTGTTCTTCCCCTTATAGAAAGAAAATAAGTGAGGTCGCGAATAAAATCATGCTCCTGCCAGAGCTGACCCACATAACCCAATAAGAAGAGTAACATGAATGTACCCAATGCCGAAATGATCTGATAGGTAGTGAGTGACGACATGAACATACCGATTGCAGTATAAGTACAAACCAGCAGGAAGAATCCGAGAATGGCAGACCATAACATCGCGAACTCTGCATTTTTGATACCTGCAATTCCGATACATACAAATAATGCTATCACCAGTACCAGAATTGCATTGAATGCAATGACGGCGAGATATTTTCCTAATACTATGTCCCTCGATCTTACAGGAGAGGAATACAATAACCTGATAGTTCCATTGGTGATCTCACGGCTGATGATACCCATCGTAAGCAATGGAACAAACAGATAAAGGTTCTGCAGTGAGTTCACAAAGATGCCCATATCATTCAGAAAAACTCCACGGGTAATGGATCCCTGAAAATTTTTGAATTGTCCTCCTGAATATTTTTCCATCAAATCCTGGAATTTGGCAATCGGTTCCATTGCATTGATGAAAAAGAAAGCACACTGCACAAGGAATGCTATGCAGAGAAACCAGGCAACCGGAGAATAAAAAAGGTTGCGGAGCTCTGTTTTTGCTATTTTAAAAATCATCTTCATGGCTGATGGTCTTATTGGTGGGATTGAGTGGATAATTGCTTGAAAATATCGTCGAGATGTGTTTTGTCCAGGTTCAGTTCACGCAGGCGCCATCCATTGGTTACACATGCATTTGCAAGTCTCTCTGAAAACCCGGGGTCTTCATCAAAGTATACCCGTACCTGTTTATCGCTGAGTAATTCAGCCCTGGTAGCGCCTTTCACGTTGAGGATATCGGCAATTGCCGGCATATTCTCCAGGTGAAGCAGTATACTTTGCGGTTGTGCATAGTTGTTAAACGCATCCATGGTATCGGAGAAAATGATACGGCCTGATTCAATCATGATGATCTCGCGACAAAGCAGGTGAATCTCTGAAAGGATATGTGAAGACAGTAACACTGTATGCTCCGAAGCAATTTCTCTGATCAGTTTGCGCGCTTCAATCAGCTGGTTGGGATCGAGGCCGGTAGTGGGTTCGTCCATCACTACCAGTTTGGGTTTATGAATGATGGCCTGCGCAATACCAACCCTTTGACGATAGCCACCAGAAAGGTTGCGGATCAGTCTCGTGCTGAAATGTGCAATACCACATTTCTCTTTTGCTTCACCAACTGCTGCTTTGATCTTATTCTCTGGTATTTTGCGAAGCTCTGCTGTAAAGCTGAGGTATTCATCCACAGTAAGATCCATATGCACCGGTGGTTGCTGGGGCAGAAAACCAATGTATTGTTTTGCTTCAAGAGGATGCTTCCGGAGATCGATACCATTTATGAATACATTGCCTTCAGTTTGGTTCAACACCCCACAGAGGATATTCATCATGGTTGACTTACCGGCGCCATTGGAGCCAAGCAATCCCACTACTCCCGTTTGGTTGATCTCGAGATTTATGTCACGGACCGCCCAGGAGCTGCTGTATTTGTGCGACAGCCCTTCAATTTTAAGAATGGTATTCATAATATGTTTTATGGAAAGAAAACGATAGACCTGATTTTACGTATGTGCCTCTTTGTTAGAAATTATAGACCCGTACCACGGCAGATGCATTCGCGCCTGTGCCATTCCTGTCGCCGGATAGCGCCATTGTATTGCATCTCCACATCCAGAAGTTGGTTTCGCCGGGTTGGTATACATCCATGTATGGCGTGGTGTAAGAGAAGATCAGGGAGCCTGTACCGGCATCACGGAATTCGAATACATAACCGGTGACGCCGGGCTTTACAGGAAGTTTGATAAAGTCCGAAACTCCTTTATAAGCAAGAGAAGAGATGAGCGAGCCCGGTGCCTGGTCTTTGATATTGATACTCACGGGACCACTGTTAGCCAGCACATTCACAAAGCGGAAACCGCCGCTGCTGTCTGTAAGTGGAATAAACGGCACTTCATCCCTGATAAAAAGATTATCAGGTTGTTCCAGGGTACCGATCAGAAACAATGAATTGATGGAAGCCACCGGCAGGTCAATGTTGCAGAGCAGTACCGGCTTGCTTTTATCAGTAGTGTCCGGCAGGCAGAAGAAACCAATATTCTGCGTGCCACTAACGGAGTTGAACCTGTTCTGATAATAAGTGAATGTGTTGTAATACAGAAAGGGCGCAGTAGCATAGTATGTGAGCGGTGCTGTGCCGCCGAAATTGGCCACCATGGTTTGTGCTCCCCGTACCATATTCACAACAGTGAGAGAGGCGGTACCAGGCAGTTTCTCCTCTTTCTTACAGGAGAAGAATGTGATGCACAGCAAAAACAGAATGGCAACACGTGAATTATTATATGTGAACATAGCATTCATTTGTAGGTTGAAAATTCGTTTACCTGTAACCGATATTCTGGATCAGTTTACTGTTGTTCTGGATCTCATTGGGTGGAATGGGGTACAGCAGTTGATAATCGCCTTCCCAGGGTTGTTTGTTTCCGATCTGCGATAATACTTCTGAGGCTTTTCCTGTTCGTTTGAGATCGAACCAGCGATGGCCCCATTCTGCAAATAATTCTGTTTGTCGTTCTTTGGCAATGGCGGCTTTAAGAGCATCTCCGTTAAGTGTTTCCGGCAGATCATCGATGCCAGCCCTGTGCCGGATCATATTGAGATCATCAATTGCAGCAGCTGCACCACCGGATGCACCGAGTGCATTGGCTTCGGCCCTGATCAAATATTGTTCGGCCAGACGGAGTGCCATATAATATTCGCCGGGCATTCCCATCACAGCATTACTCTGACCAATTTTATATTTCGACGGGTACCAGCTTAACACATCAGGAATGGAAGGATTGGTTGAATTGTTTGTACTATCGAGCCATACATCATATCTTTTGTCTCCACCTTCAAATGCATTTCTCAATACAGCTGTAATGCGTGCACCTGCTGGTCCTTTGTATGGAATGATCGGGAGCATACAATATGCTTCAGGCGTGGCATTTCTGAGCGTGGAATTTTCCTGTGTTTGTTTCAACTGCCAGATAGCTTCCCTGCTTTGATAGAGGAAAACGTTATTGAGATCAGGTTCGAGTTGAAAAATACTGTTCTGATTAATCACCTCCGTTGCTGCTTTCATCGCGTTATCATAATCGCGGGTAAATAAATAGACCCTGGCAAGCAATGCAGTAGCGGCCCATTTGTTGGGTCTTATTCTTTCACCATTACCAACAGAATAATCAGTGGGCAGTACTGCCTGAGCATCTTTCAGGTCTGCAATGATCTGATCGTATACCTGGCGTTGAGGTGTACGTGCCATCTGCCATGTTTTATTGAAATCAACAGTGAGCACCAATGGCACGTCTCCAAAGAAGTTGGTGAGATAGAAAAAGCTGAAGGCACGAATGAACTTTGCTTCTCCTGTAATTTGCTTACGTGTACTATCGCGCAGGTCTTTGGATGTGGAAGCAGCTATTCCTTCTATTACAGCATTAGCTGCATAGATAATTTTATAAGCGCTGCTCCAGAGTTCAGCAGTACCAGTGCTGGTTATGATCATTAACTTGTTCTGTTCTATTTCCCTTGCAGAAGTAATTCCAGACACCTGGGTCATTTCATCGGAACTCATTCCTCCAAGCAGTGTTGAAAGGCCGCCGGCAAATGCTTTATAAGGAGTGTTAATGAACATTGACATGCCTTCTCCATTGATCATCCTTGAATAGATACCCGTGAGGGCTCCTTCCGCATGTTTATCCGAACTGAAGATCTGAACGGTGGAGATGGTATCCAGTGGAGGATCTATTTCCAGCATCTTTTTACAGGAAGTACTGATCGTTACCAGGATGCAGGCCGGCAGCAGTGTTTTGGTGATTATGTGTAAGTAGCGCATAACGCTGAATTTAGAAGTTGATGGAAATATTGGTGGTAATGATCCTTGGGTTGGGAACATTGGACAGGTTTTGAATCTCCGGGTCCAGCCCTTTGTAGCGCGATATGAAGAACAGGTTCTGCGCATCGATGGAAATCATACATCCTTTCATTCCTGTTTTCTTAAGCAGTTTGTCCGTAAATGAATAACTGATGGAGGCATTGGTAAGGCGCACAAAAGATGCATCGGTAAAAGAGCCATCGGATGTATAAATATTGGATCCCCCTCCGGTGGTGTATCGCTGGTACTGACTGTTATCGCCAGGCTTTTGCCAGTGATTCCTGATCAGCTCCTCTGGCAGGAACATATTCACCATCCTTCCCACAGATTCCCCGGCAAGTGCATTCAATCCATACTGCTTCCGGAATTGAAAGTTCATGCGGAAGTTGATATTCTTATAATAAACCGAGGGAACAAAACCACCATAGAACGTTGGATTTCGATCCCTTTCTATATAACGGTCATCATCATTTGTTCCTGCCACTGTATTCAGGTTGATCTTGGCAACACCATCTTTATTGTAATCATAGAATGCATATTCTCCTGTAAGCGGATCAACACCTATCAAATGCAGCAAGTATTCTGTTGAGAGGGATTTACCCACTTTGAAACGGGTAGCATAGGGAGAGTTCTCGATATTCGGATATGAAACCAGCTTATTACGATTGGCTGATATATTGAACCCGAGATTAACGTTCCAGTCTTTCTTTTCAATCAGTTTATAAGTAAAAGACGCTTCCAGACCTGTATTACGCACTTTCGCATCCCAGTTGCCGATCACACTGGGGAAGCCGGTCAGGATCGCGGTGGGGATATCAGTCAACTGGTTGCTGGTCTCTTTTATATAGTATTCAACATTTACAGTGAGCCTGTCTTTCCAGAAACCCATAGTAGTTGCCAGGTTGATCTGTTTGTTGGATTGCCAGTGGTATTGGTCGTTCACTGCCTGTATGGGAAGATAGCTTTGAATGCCACCATAGGCCCATACGGGCATCTGGTATTCGGCAGGGTCTGTTACACTCCAGCGAGAAAGATAGCGATAGTCCTGCCCCAGGTCTGAACCTGTAATTCCATAGCTTCCGTTGAATTTGAGGAAGCTGAACCATTCAGGCAACAAATTTCTCATCCAGGGCTCATCGGATGAGATCCAGCCCAGGCCAACTGATCCGAACTGACCGAATTGCTTGCCCGGCGCAAATCGGGAAGAGCCATCACGTGCGGCACTGAGGTTAATGATGTATTTGTTATCCCAGTTATAGTTGAGTAAAGTGCGGAGCGAAACGAATTTGTTTTCACCAAAATTCTCCACTGTAATTTTTATGGGAGCATTATTGATGGTATTAAGCATGTTGTCGTTGGTATAACCCATGCCCCAGTTGGTCAATCCACGCATTGTTGAATATTGGTAATTGCCCATCAGCTGCGCAGTTAACCTTCCTCTTCCTATCATTGTGTTATAGGTGATCTGAGGATCCAATACCATGTTAGTGCCTTTGGTGGTTCCGAACATGGCTTCGGGCATTGCATACCCAAGTGGGTCTAATGATGTTGAAGGAACAAGGCGCTGGTTGTTGTTGAGTGAATTATTAATACTTGCCCTCGTTCCCACTGTAAGGCCGGGTAACAATTCATAGGTGATATTGATATTACCACTGAACTGATTGGTTTTGGAGATTATCGGCTGCAATAAATAACCGAAAGCGAACTTTTGCATCACACCATATCCGATCCTCCAGCCATCAAAGTTCAGCTTGCCATCTTCTTTATAAATTGGAGGGGCATTGGGCGGTAAATTATAGATATTGGAAGTGTACGTTACAGCATCCACTTTGGTAGTGCCGTAATTGAGGATGGCTTCCACCGTCAGTTTTTCATCCGGGCTGCGATGTCTGAAATTGAAAGCAAAAGCGCCACGCTGTGTGGAACCAGAAGTGGCCATCAGATCCACCACTTTGTCATAAGAAGCATTCAGGCGAAAGGTATTACGTGTATCGCCGCCGGATAAGGTAACGGAAGCCAGACTGGACCTTCCTGTTCCCAGTACCTGCTTTTGCCAGTCCGTTTGCCGGGTACTGTCCCACAACAACAGATCAGGTGCTGCCTCCAGGGAAGGATTATAGATGCCGTCATTCTTAAAAGCTTCTCTCCGGATTGCCAGGTATTCTGGTGTGCTCAGCATTTTCACATGACGGGCAGGCATTACCAATCCATCCGTGTAGGATAGATCCAGTTTGGTTTTACCTGGCCTGCCTTTTTTGGTATTGACCAGTATCACGCCATTGGCAGCCCTGGAGCCATAGATAGCCGTAGCATCGGCATCTTTCAATATTTCAATACTTTCAATATCGCGTGGATTAATGGCAAATAGCGGGCTCTGTCCTTTCAGATAAGCAGCGCCTGCCTGCTCAACACCATAAGAAACGCCGTCCTGAACAGCGCCCTGTAAATTCACCTGGTTGATGGGAATGCCATCGATCACATACAATGGATCTGTCAGTTGCAAAGGGTCGATGGAATTCCTTCCCCTGATCTCGATCTTAACCGGAGAACTTGAATTGCCGGAGGTAGGTGTCATCACAAGACCAGGCACCCGGCCCTGCAAAGCCAGCAGTGGGTTCATCACTGGTTGCCTTTCGATCTCTTCTGCTGTTACGCGGGCAATGCTGCCCGTATTCAGTCTTTTGCTGGTTACGCCGTATGCTTTCACTACGGCCTGGTCAAGTTCATTGGTAGCGAGTTTCATTCTAACAGATATACTAGATTCCAGGTCTTTCGCCAGCAGTGTCATGGATTCATACCCGATGAAAGTAAAGGTGATCTTATCTGTTTCTTCCACTTTCCTGAGCGTGAAAGCACCGCGTTCATTGGTTTGTGTGCCCCTGGAAGCGCCTGCCACCAGGATACTCACAAACGCAAGTGGCTGATTGGACTTACTATCGTATACATTTCCGGTAATGTCCCGGGGCGCCACCACAAACATGGCACCCCCGTCTGCATTTCCGGTTCCAGATGTAGCTTGTTTCTTAGCCACAACAATGGTTGTTCCTACAATGCTGTACACAAGTGGTGTATTGTTCAGGATAGTACGCATGAATTCTTCCAGTGGCTGATCTTTTACATTCACTGTGGCAGTGATGGAACTGTCCAGTATTTTGGGATTGAACACCACCACGTAGCTGGTTTGTTTTTTGATCTCTTTGAACAGCTTCTGGAGAGGCACTTTCTTTCCGCTATAAGTTATCTTCTGTGCACTAACGGTGAGGGGTATTTGAAACAGGACCAGCAGCAGCACAGTCAGTAATACACTGAATCTCCGTCGTTTTTCTAAGGGCAGATATTTTTTGCTGGTAACAGCAGGCCAGGAGTTCAAATTAAGCATAGTCTTGGTTTTGAGAATAATGAACGGTTACATTCAAGGCAATACGATCTCATTTGCTTTTCAGCATTACGCGTTGTATTGCAATAAAGAATTCAGGAAAAGTTTAAACGATGTCTAAGGCTTAATGGTCAGGCGTCTTTCTTCCAGCGTGAAATGTACGCCCATTTTTTCCAGTACAATCATTGCCTGCAATAAGGTAAGATTGCGGTTCACTTCGCCGGTGAACAAGATATCAGGATCATTTTGTTCTATCACCACCTCCACATCGTACCATCTTGCAAATTGACGCAACACATCATTGATTGGCGAATTCTCAAACCGGAACAAGCCATTCTTCCAGGCAAGAACGAGGTCTGTATCGGCATCTTTCAACACATTCATGCCCTTTGTGCTGATCCTTGCCTGCTGACCCGGGGAAAGAACAGCAGTTTGTTGTCTGTCGATCATTTTGATAGCGCCCTCGGTCAAGGTTGTTGCAATATATGGTTCATCAGTATAGGCATTGATATTGAAATGCGTGCCCAACACTTCCACGGCTGCTTTTCCATCGATATCCACTTTAAAAGGCTGGTCTTTCTTTTGAGCAACTTCAAAATAAGCTTCACCACTTATTTTCACTTTGCGTTCTCCTGTAGCAAAACTGTTAGGGAATGTGATGGACGATGCTGCATTGAGCCACACTTCTGTGCCATCAGGCAGTTTCAGGTTATATTGTCCACCACGCGGAGTAGTTAAGGTATGCCATTCAACTTTGCTGCTGACCCCATCGTATTCCAGTTTTCCTTTTTGATTGTTCACGCTCAGATCTCCGCTGTGCAGAATCTGTTTGGTATTACTATCCAGCAGAATTGTTTTTCCATCTGCCAGCAGCAGTACCGCTTTATCGGATCCTGATGGAATATTTCAGCGGCAACCACCGGAAGGGTGTTTTCCTTTTTATGATCCTTACTGATCAGTAGCCAGGCAAGCAGAGAAACAGAAAGCACCAATACAGCAGCCGCTGCATATCTGAACCAGGCTATGTTCAACAAATGAACCCGGTGAACAGGCGCAGGATATTTTTCACTCAGTTGCTGTTGAATGGATCTCAGCAAGCGTTGCAGTACCCGCTTCGCTGCTTCCTTCGACATCGGGGCTGCATTTGAAGATTGCAAATACACCTGCTGGAGTACATTCTCAAATTCAGGATCCTTTTCTGCAGCGCCACTTTGCATATACGCAGATAATGCATAACTTTCCTCTTCAGTGATCGTCCCGTCCAGAAACTTCCACAGCAACGCTATTTCCTGATTTTTTTGAGAACCCATATTATTAAGACTAATGAGATTAAAAAAAGGGTGGACGCGAAAAAAAATTTAATTGAAAGCCACCAGGATCATCAGCAGAGAGATGTTCCCATGCTCCAGCAAATACTCTTTGATCGATTTCACAGACAGTTGCAAATGTTGTTTCAAAGTATTCTTTGAAATGTTCATGATAATAGCAGCTTCTTCATATGTTTTGCCCTGCTGCCTGCAGAGGATGAAAGCTTCTTTCCGTTGGGGAGGCAAACTGTTGATGGCTTTTTCCAGTAACTCTTCATATTCCCTCGCTTCCACTTTGTTCATCAGGTGACGCGGATGCAGTTCCAGTTCTGCATTGCTCAGCATCTCATCACGGATGGCATCATATAAAGACATCCGGTTGAGTTGTGTGATCACAGTGTTCCTGGCCAGGCCGAACAGGTAAGCGCTGAAGGAGGTTTTTATGTCTACCCGTTCGCGGGCATCCCATATTTTGAGGAAGATATCGTGCAGCAGGTCTTCTGCCAGCGTTGGATTTTTTGTGAACTTGAGAAGGTAATTATAGATGAGTGAATGATACTGTCCGTATATAGAGGCAAATGCTTGCTGATCTCCCTGTGAAAAGCGCTGGAGTAAGGCGGGGTCGGTATTAAAAAGTGAAAAATCGATCAATGCAAAAACATTTGAAGGGCAGTTCAAAAACCTAAGTTAGGGGTAATTGCGCAACATCGGTCCGGGAGCTTATTAAAATCTGTTTTTGCAGCTATGATTTTACCTTGTACAGCCGCCGTGGAAGCCAGCTTTGCTGCTCGTGAGCGATAGCCATACAGCCTTGTTTTGAATGTCGGTAAAACGATTGTTTGTTCTACATTTGCAGGATAATGGGACAGAAAAAATTAGTTCGTTTCGCTGAATTGCTCACTTTTCCGAATGTATTACAAAACCCCGAAGGAATGCCGGGGAAATGGCATGAATTCTTTCACAATGATCATCCTATCACTCTGGAGCTGGCCTGCGGCAAAGGAGAATACGCAGTTGGACTCGGCAGGCTTTACCCTGAACGCAATTTCCTGGGAATTGACCTGAAAGGAAACCGCATTTGGGTAGGCGCTAAAAAAGCGCTGAATGAGAAACTCGTGAACGTAGGTTTTCTCCGCACACATATCGATCGAATTGCGATGCATTTCCAGCAAGGTGAAGTGAGCGAGATCTGGATCACATTCCCCGATCCGCAGTTGCGCACTTCCCGTGCAAAAAAGCGACTGACCCATCCGAGATTCCTCAGACTTTATCAGCAGATCCTCTCGCCCAATGGCATCATACATCTTAAAACAGATTCGCCTGCTTTATATCGCTTCACCAAATGGGTGATCGATCTGCACGATCTGGAAGTGATAGATGACAGGGACGATGTGTATTCCGCTGGCGAAACAGCCATTACAGATGAGTTGAAGATCAAAACGCATTATGAAAGCCTGGACATTGCCGGCAGCAGCCGTATCCATTACCTGAGCTTCAGATTGCCTGATACACCGCTGACCGATAAGGATGCAGCGCTAAAAGAAATGCTCCGTGAAGAAGAATCTGATAGAAGGAATTGATTTTTATTACAACGAACAGGGTTATGTAGTGCTCACTGCCAAATTCCACCTGGACAGGGGCCGATGCTGTGGAAATGGCTGCAAACATTGCCCGTACGATTACATGAATGTACCCGAACCCCGCCGTACAGAGTTGCTCCAAAAACGTAACGATCATGGCCAAACGAACGACAACTAAATCAGCATCTAAAGCTGTAAAGAAACCAGCCTCTTCGGCTCCGGCAAAGAAAAAAACAACTCCGGTAGCAGTTAAAAAGAAAACCACTTCCGGAAATACCGCCAGGAAGCGAGGCAGCGGAAGCTCCGTATCATCTTCATTAAAAAAGGCTTCTGTTCAGTCTCCCTTTGCAGAAAAGCTTAACACGGTTACACCATCAGGCTACAAGGACCAAACTTTTTTTGAACAGGTTTTCGATGTGGCAAGGCAGATCCCGAAAGGGCGTGTTACTTCCTACGGGGCCATTGCGGCCAGCCTGGGCGCCAAATCATCATCGAGGTTGGTTGGCTGGGCTATGAATCTCGCGGGCAGTGCAAGGCCCAAAGTACCTGCACACCGCGTAGTGAACCGTAATGGCATGCTTAGTGGCAAACATCACTTTGCCACTCCTACCCAAATGCAGGAGTTGCTGGAGAAAGAAGGGATAAAAGTGAAAAACGATAAAGTGGTCGAATTCAGCAAACTGTTCTGGGATCCGATGGATCTCTAAATTGAAGACTACCAGTTGATGTCGTAACCGATAGTTGCTATCAGTTCCGCATATCCGAATGCGTGTTTCGCTTTGCCTCCATCTACTGTAAGCGCATTGGTATACTTCGCATAACCTGTTTTGGCAGTTCCCTCAAAGAAGAAATTCCGGGTGATATAATATTTGATACCACCTTCCACGCTGGCCATATAGCCTGCGAGATGGAACTTATTATCCAGCCTTTTACCAAACAGCGTTACGTCTGTTTTGGGAATCATGAAGCCTGCACCCAGTTTCAACATGGGTACAAAGTAACCTGCTTTTCTGTTGGTCCTGTTCAGCGGCCAGAATTGTACATAATTGATATGATAGAAATTGGCGCCATTGGTATGCTCGAGATGGAAGAGCCCATCTTTGGTAACGAGCGTGTCCTGATCGAAGTACTGATCTCCGATTGTTCCTTTGATATGCAGGCGCTGATCATCGCTCACAATATATTTCGTGTGATCGAAATTGAACTCGATGGCTTTGGTCTTTTCCCTGTTCAGGTAAAAACCGATCCGGTAATTGTATTGCGGAACGCTGACCTGAATGGGTTTCTTCCAGATCGCATCCAGATCGTTCTGATCTACACCTTTGGCATTGTAAACGGTAAAGTCGTGAGGAATACCATTCACTGCACCTTTGAAGTGAATATCACTTTTCGTATACCATTCGGTGTTATAGCCCCACTGAAGGTACATACCTTTGATGCTGAAGCGGGATTGCCCAATCGTGGCAAGGCTGTAAATGAAAAGTAAGAGAAAAAGAACGGAAAACCTTTTGATTGAATTGGCTACTCTGTTCCTGTCTGTGTCTTCAAAAAACGTTTTGTCTTGCATTGGGCCTAAGATTTGTGGGGTTGCGCGCAGGGTAAAAACCGCCGCAATTTACGGTGTTATTTCCACAGTTTTACAACCTTAACCATTCACTAACCATTTTTTGCGCTACTGCACAGAGCCCTAACCGTGAGAACTCATATAACTAGACAAGAATAAGCAAGACAATTATCAATTTTCAATAATGCGACAAACAGGATTCTTTGAAAGTCCATTTACCTTCTTCCTCCCCTTTTTCAAAATAGAGTTGTAACGGGGAGTACTGCACGCTATCGGGACATTTACAGCCAACAGTTTCTTTTCAGGGTGTGCTTCCCAGTTGCAGCCCCTGGCTGTGATATATTCAAATACAGATTCCATTTGCGTTTCATCAAAGAAATAAACCTGGATGGTGCTATTTCCGGAAGCGTCCATCACCATTTCGAAATGCAGCTCATCTTCCTCCATAACGGCAGACACAATGTCCCCTCTGGAAACCGAAGGTGTGAACTGGGGTATACTCTCAACCTGATAACAGCTTCCGGCCTGCGATGCACGCAACCTTTCAATTTGAAAATCGCCATATTGATCCCGGAAGGTGAACACAATGTAGCAATCGCTCATAAGGATATGTTTAGATGTAAATAAATACAGGGTCATTCAGGCATCAATAGACTTGACGCTGTTATGCTCGATGTATTCAATGGTTGGATTGCGGAAACCTGGCTTGTCAGAAATTGTATCCTACTCTGAATTTGAGTGGTTGGGTTTGCGGTCTTTGGGAATAACTCAGGAAATCCCAAAGCAATTGTATCTTGGTTTTCTTGAACATTTTGCTTTTCAATGAAACTACTTTACTGATGCCTGCCAGCCCGCTCTGCTGCCAACTATCGAGATCCCTGACAATCGACACAGAACTGAAAGGCTGCTGATAGTTGTATTCAAAACCGCCGGAAGCGAAGAAACTTCCTTTGATCTTATAATCCGCGAAGGAGCGGAAACCTACTCCCTGGCTGCTGACGCTGATATTACGGATATTCTGTCCCCAACCCACTTTGTAACTGGCGCCTACTCCGATCACACTTTTATCGTTCAATTTATATCCTACAGATAATCCAATATCTGTAGTGGTTGGAAAGTAATTATTAGAGCGCTGGCTCTGTAGATTGGTGCCATATTCGAGCCTTTGTAAAAAACTTTTCGTTTTCTGGTTGTTGGGTTTGAAATCCGGAAGATCTCCTTCACTGTTGCCCATTCCTCCGAGTTCATTGAGTTTATCTTTCAGACCAGATAACTGCGCCTGTGCAGCCTGAACATTCTGTTGCAGCATGGCAGTAGCATTGGGTCCTGCAGAAGCGATCCTCTCCTGTATAAGGTTCTGCACACTACTCCGGGTTTGCAAACCAGCCAGGCTGGCCGTGGACCCATAATTATCAGGTAATCTGAAGAGACTGGCCAGCTCGGAGTGCTTCTTGAAAAAATCCTGGAATGCCGGAATCTTTTTTACCAGTTCCAGCGCTTTCTGCTCCAGTTTGGAAGGATCTTCCAACATCGCTTTGTAAGAATTGACCTGTTCCGCGTAGTAATATGCCTGTTGATTATATTTCTTCAACTCTTTGGTGAGGCCGAAACGATTTAATTGTTCTTTGAGCATTTGCTTTCTGTCTCTTAGATATTTCTTTACATCTGCCGCCTGATCAAATTTGCCTTCAAGTCCTTTTACTGAATTCAGCGCTTCTTTTACTTTGCCGGTCATTTCAGAACTGTTTGCAAGCAGTTCATTATTCTGAGAAAGGAAATTCAAAGATGTTTTGAGAGTATCCAGATGCGGGAGGTACTGGCCTGCTCTGCCATTCAGCTTAACGGGCTGTTGCAATTTGGATTGCAGTTGCTTATACCGTTCCTCTACATTGCCGAAGAGTTGTTCAGCCGCTGCAGAATCATTACGCGCCAATTTCTTCTTCAGCTTCTTTTCCTGTTTGGCCAACCTTTCCAAAGCTTTTTCCGAACTGGCAACCAGCTTGTCTTCAAGCTCGGCCGATTTCTTATTTAGTTTATCGAGAAAACGAGTAGGAAAACTGGTGATCTTGCCAACCGCAGAGGTTTCATCCTGGGCTTTTGCATTGAGCCCGTTCAGCAGCATGATTAGAAACAGGAAAAGGTATTGAAGTCGCATATTAAAGGCTTGAAGTGGCATTCTAAAATAGTACATTTAATAATGCCTGATCAAACTTACAGCTAATACCAATCATGCCAAGGGGAAAAAAAACGCCATTTTACGGGTTTTTTCCCCTTGTTACCTCAATAGAAATATGTATAAGGTTAAATCTCTTTTTCAGTCAGCCGGAGCAGTACGGCAATATTATTTTTTCGCGGCGTGAAAACCAGCAGGATCAAACAATGTAATATAGCAAGTGCTACAAATGAATAATAGGCAGTAATTACAAACAGCGCCAGGGCAACAAGAGCAGGGAAATAGATCAGGCTCCACCAGATCATGCAGGCAGTGAAGTATTTTCGTATGCGCATCTCCGGTAATTCCAGATTACGGGCTTCCATCATCTTTCTTTTGAAAAGATTGAATCCGACTAAAAGGCAGGCAACAGACAGGATCACTGCTACTACAGAGCCGGTCCTTTCCAGATTTTCGTTCCCGGCAATGGTAGCTGAAGCGGTATATACCAGTGCCCCTGCAATCGCCAAAACCAACAGCACCAGGAATACCGTATGCTGGAATTTAAGTTTGCGGATAGTGCCTGCAATATTCATAGAAAAACTGTTTAGTAATATGGGCTGATCATCAGGTACACCAGCACACCTGTGATAGCAACATACAACCAGATGGGCCAGGTTATGCGGGCCAGTTTTTTGTGCGCCGGAAATTCGGCTACCAGTGCACGATAGGCGGTGAAAAGGATGAAAGGAAGAATAATACCAGCCAGCGGGATATGGGTAGCAAGAATAATGTAATAGATGGTACGAAGAGAGCCGCCTGCAGCTTTCTCTTCATCACTAATGATTCCGTTTCGGTCTAGGTCCCCGAATTTAGTTTCCCCAGCAAAAAGATGGTGCGCAATATAGGAAACCAGGAAGATCACAGACAGTATCATGGCCGCCATCATGATCTTCTTATGTAATTGGTAATTGCCTTTCTTGACGGTAACGAAACCTGCAATCAGTAAAAGTGTTACCATGAAGTTGATCACAGCATTGGCTGTAGCAAACAGGTGAGGATCGAAGCCCAGGTCAGCTTCCAGCTTCACTCTGCTGAGCAGTACCACTGCAGCAAAAACAATGAAGGAAAAAATAAGGATGAGTGTTCTCGCTTTCTTATCGTTCTTCTGTAAAACCGGAGGTAACATAGATCAGGCATTTGTTTGAGTGCGCGGTTTGCGCGTAATACGGATAAATATTGCCAGTAGTGCCAACGCTATCAGATACACGGGCCAGAGGCCGAGCAGTTTTGCCAGAACAGGCGACTTCTCCTGTTTGTCTTTTTCAAGCATCAGCAGGGTAACGTCTTCACCGAGGCTGGACAATGAAGCGCTATCCAGGCCATTGTAGTAGCCGCGCACTACACCTTGTTTATCTATCAATACAAATTTCTCGGTATGTATGAATGCGGAGTCTACAGTGCCGCCGTCCTGGAGCCCAAGTTTAAGTTCCTCCAGCGCGTAATCATAGATCACTTTCTTGGGACCTGTAAGCATCCACCACATGTCGTGATTCACACCATATCTGTCGGCATATTTTCTGAGTACAGGAACGGAATCACGTTCCGGGTCCACGCTGAAGGAGATCAGCTGAACGAATGTGGTATCGATGCGTTTGGTGAGGTCTTTGAATTTGAGCCCATCCTGGATCATTTTCATATTGCGTGAAAGTCCGGGGCAGATAGACGGGCAACGGGTGAAGAAGAAATTGGCAATCACGATACGACCGCGGAGCTCGTCCATCGTAACAGTCTTTCCCAGCTGATTGGTAAGCTCGAAATTGCCTACCTGGTGCCAGATGGTGTCCTGGTGCAGTTTGCCATTGATGATGGTGTCTTTTGTGTCGTCGAAATAATAATGCTTCGGCATCCGAAGGGAGTCCTGGCTGATGCCTTTCACCAGAAAGTAGCTGGCAACCGGCAGCAGGAGGGCAACACACAGAGCTAAGAGGGCTTTCTGACTCACCTTATTTCATTTAGTTGCGCAAAGGTACCACAGGAACGGATGCAATGTGGCGTTTGATCCACTTAATTTATGCTAAAACCGCACAATGGCAGGGCTGCAAAAGCAACGGGCGTACCTGTTGGAGGTACGCCCGTTTATTTAATTCAGTTTCTGATCGTTCTTAGTGCAAAGCACCTGGTTTCTCGGCCTCATGCCCGTGAGCAGGAGCTGTTTCCTTTACCGGCGTGGTAGTACGTTCGTGGTAATAAGGATCGTATGTGTTACGCAGGTTCCTGTAAGAATCACCATCCCAGAGGAAGGCGGTAATGAACCAGATGAAGAGCAATGCAGGGATAGCGATGGTCATCACCAGGTTCTTGATCTCATGACCCAGGTGCATGAACTCTGCAATGATATAGAATGCTTTCGCGAGTGTGAAGATGATATAGAGAATGTTGAACCAGATCTTCAGGCTATGAAAGTGTGGTGCGATGAACATACCCACTACCAGTTCCACAACAGTGATCACCAGCAGGATCCAGAATGTACGCCAGATGGCTGCTTTATCAAATCCGTGTCCGTCTCCATCCGCGTGTGATTGCTTTACGCTTTCAAAAGTTTCCATAATATCCTTTTACAGTTGTAGTTTGATCAATGTTGTTTAGAACAGGTAGAAGCAGGTGAATACGAATACCCAAACCAGATCTACGAAGTGCCAGTACAGACCAGCTTTTTCGATCATGAGGTAGTGACCTCTTCTGTCGAATACTCCTTTCCAGGTCATGATCAGCATGATGATGTTGATCACTACACCAGACAATACGTGGAATCCGTGGAATCCGGTGATGGTAAAGAAGAAGTTGGTGAAGTTGGTAGATGCCGGAGTTCCTCCAAAGTTATTGAAAGGGTTCCTTCCCCACCATGCGCCCTGCTCATGCAGGTGATGCCATTCCCATGCCTGGCAGCCCAGGAACATGAGACCTCCAATGATGGTCAGGATCATATACTTCATTACACCTTTTCTATTGTTGGCATGTCCTTCACCTACAGCCAGTACCATGGTAACGGAAGAAGCGATCAGGATGAAAGTCATGATACTCACAAATACCAGCGGCATGTGCGCATGACCCATGAAAGGAACAGAGGAGAATACCTCGTTGGGGTCAGGCCAGCCGTTGCTTGCAAAACGAACGGTACCGTAAGAGATCAGGAATGCACCGAAGGTAAAAGCGTCACTCATCAGGAAGTACCACATCATTAACTTCCCATACTCCACGTTGAAGGGACTTTTTCCTCCATCCCACCATCTTTGCTTACCTGCTACTGCTGTTTGTGCCATGTTACTGTATTAGAAATTTTGAATGATATACTATTTTCAGTTAGCGTTTGATCAGGAAAAAAATGAACAGATATAACCAAAGTGCGTCTACAAAATGCCAGTAGGTGCTGATCACTTCCACGGGCACTGCATTGTAATTTCTGAATTTCCGGCTGAATGCCTTGAAGAACATAATGAGCAAGGCGATAGCGCCACCCAGTACGTGCACGGCATGCAGACCGAAAATGATGTACAGGAATTGTCCGGCTCCGGTTCCACCGTGAAGGAACACTCCTGTATCGGTCAGTTGTTTAAAACCGATCACCTGCATTACGATGAACAACACACCCAGCACTGCTGTTACTGTAAGCAGTTTACGGTAAAGGTTCATCTTGCGCTCTTTGAAACTCTTAAGAGCGTATTGCATGGTGAAGCTGCTGAGCAGCATTACACCGGTTGAATAAAAAAAGATCTGCGGCATTTCTACGGTTGACCATCCGGGTAAGCTACCCTTTACAATGTATGCACTGGTCAAACCGGCGAACATCATGATGATGCTGCCTATTGCAACCCACAAGGTGAACTTGTGAGGATGTACTTTTTGTCTCTGCGAACTCACCATCTCCATTGTCTGTTTTCTTTATAGTTTGTCTGCCAGCATAGCCAGAAATACTATGGGCAGGTAAATATAACTGCTGAACATCACTCTTCTCGCTGCTTTTGCTTCCATCTCACGGTACAGCCTTATACTTTGCCACAGCATAAAGAGATTGGCCGCAAAAATGATCCAGAGGCTCACGATACCGCTGATATTTGCCAGGTAAGGCAATACCCCGATAGGGATCAGCACCAGTGAATACACAATGGACTGAATGGCTGAAAACTTTCCTGGTCCTTCAGTGGATGGCAACAGTTTGAATCCGGCATGACTGTAATCCTTATGCGCAAGCCAGGCGATAGCCCAGAAGTGCGGGAACTGCCAAAAGAACTGGATTGCAAAAAGCACCCATCCGCCTGCACTGAGTTTATCTTCACCGGCGGCCCAGCCGATCAGGCAGGGAAGCGCGCCAGGCACCGCTCCCAGCAGAACAGCAACAGAGCTGACCTTTTTGAGAGGAGTGTACATGAAGGCGTAGATAAACCAGCTTACCAGCGCCACTGCGGCCGACAAAATGTTAAAGAACCATCCCAGTATTCCCAGTCCGATCACCAGCGTTACGATGGCGAAAGCCCATCCTTCAGCAGGTGTCATACGTCCGGAAGCTACCGGTCTTTTTGCTGTACGCTTCATCATCGCGTCGGTATCCTTCTCCACCACCTGGTTCACTGCATTAGCGCTGCCAGTTACCAGCATACCAGCTACGAAGAGTAAGATAACCATGCTCCAGTTCAACTGTACAACAGTAGGAGCCAGCAAATAACTGATCACAGATGAAAACACTACCATGAAGCTCAGGCTGAACTTGATCAGCGCCATGTAGTCACGCACTTTGCCGGCGATTGAAAAAGAGCTGTGTTGCTTCACGGTTTCCTGCGTCGTCATCAGTTATGAATATTTTAAACCGGTTACCGGATGAGGATTGCTCATCCGGCAATCAGTTGTTGCTTAGTGATGCTTGCTCTCATCCGGGCTGATAGGCTCGGTCTGAGGAATGAAATCTCTTCCATCCTTGCTGTAATCATAAGCCCAGCGGTGAACTTCAGGGATCTCACCAGGCCAGTTTCCGTGACCAGGATGGATAGGAGCAGTCCACTCGAGGGTTGTAGCGCCCCATGGGTTCTGGGTGGTTACTTTTCTACCCTTGAAAATAGAGTAGAAGAAGTTGAAGATGAACATCAACTGAACCGCGAATACGATGATGGCTACAGTAGAGATGAATTTATTCAGTTCTCCGAATTGTTTGAATGATTCCCAGATACCGTACTCGAAATAACGGCGAGGCATACCCGCCAGACCTTCGTAGTGCATTGGCCAGAAGATCAGGTAAGCGCCGATCAGGGTGATCCAGAAGTGGATGTACGCCATGGTATTGTTCATGAAGCGTCCATACATTTTGGGGAACCAGTGGTATACACCTGCGAACATTCCGAAGAAGGCAGACACACCCATTACGATGTGGAAATGCGCAATTACGAAATAAGTATCGTGAAGGTGGATATCCAGTGTAGAGTTACCGAGGAAGATACCGGTAAGACCACCGGAGATGAACAGGCTCACGAAACCGATAGCGAAGAGCATACCAGGCGTGAAGCGGATATTCGCTTTCCAGAGTGTGGTCAGCCAGTTGAACACTTTGATGGCGGAGGGAACCGCAATCAGGAGCGTCAGCAATACGAACACTGAACCGAGGAACGGATTCAGACCTGTTACGAACATGTGGTGCGCCCATACGAGGAAGGCCAGGATCGTGATAGCGAACATGGAACCTACCATCGCCATGTAACCGAAGATCGGTTTGCGGGAATTCACAGAAAGTACTTCTGAAGAAATACCCATGGCTGGCAACAGGATGATATATACTTCGGGGTGACCCAGGAACCAGAACAAGTGCTGGTAAAGGATCGCGCTACCACCTTCATTGGGGAGGGCGCCTACACCCGTGATGTAAATGTCGGAGAGATAGAAGCTGGTGCCGCCGTGACGGTCGAACAACAGCAGGATGAAACCAGAGAGCAGTACAGGGAACGACAGGATACCGAGTACGGCAGTGAAGAACAGCGCCCACATGGTCAGCGGCATCTTGGTCATGCTCATACCCTTTGTACGCATGTTCAATACAGTGGATACATAGTTCAGTCCACCGAGCAGTGAAGAGATCACGAACATTGCCATGGCAACGATCCAGAGGTCCATACCCGTTTTGGAACCCGGCGAAGCATCACCAAGCGCACTCAATGGCGGATAGGCCGTCCAGCCACCGGAGAATGGTCCGGTTTGAACGAATAATGAAGACAGCATCACGATGCTACCGCCGAAGAAGAACCAGTAGCTCAGCATGTTCATCATGGGAGAAGCCATATCGCGTGCTCCGATTTGCAGAGGAATGAGGAAGTTGGCGAAGGTTCCGCTCAAACCACCGGTCAATACAAAGAACACGAGAACGGTTCCGTGCATGGTTACCAGTGCGTAATAATTTTCAGGAGTGATCTTTCCACCTTTCGCCCATCTGCCCAGGATATCCTCCAGCCAGGGGAATGACTGATCAGGATAACCCAACTGCAAACGGAACAATACTGACATCAGACCTCCGAGTATCGCCCATACCATCCCTGTGATCAGGAATTGTTTCGCGATCATTTTATGATCCTGACTGAAAACGTATTTGGTTATGAACGTTTCCTTATGATGATGACCGTGATCATCACCATGATGCACTTCATGAGAATGGGCTACCTCAGAATGGCCGTGCAGTGCTGCTTCGTTGCTCATGATATTCTTTTTTATAATCGGGTATTCAAAACTTTTTTCGTTACGGTTTAGCTGCTGCTATCACTGGTTTTACTTCTTTGGCAACAGTGGTCACTGCTGCTTTGGTAGTATCAGCGGCAGGAGCCGGAGCTGCTTCCGGAGCAGGGAAAGCAACTGCATAAGCAGGCTTTTGTTTGGCTTTCCAGAGAATGAATTCATCCTTGGTTACCACTTTGATCAATCCTTTCATGGAGTAGTGACCGTTTCCGCACATCTGGTCGCAGGAGATCTCATACTCGAATTTGGGATTGCCGGTGATCTTCTTCATTTCTTCGGTAGTGTACTTGGGTGTGAACCACAGTGTAGTGGGCGTTCCAGGCACAGCATCCATTTTCAGGCGGAAGTGAGAGAGACCTACGTCGTGTACCACGTCGCGGGAGTTGATCACCAGTTTCACAGGCTGATCCTTCACCATGTAGATAGCTTCGTTGGTAACGATATCATCAAAAGTTGCGGGGTCTGCCTTGATCTCAACAGTACCTGCATCTTTCTTATTGTGATCTTTTTTCACGATAGTGGTATCGATCCAGTTCAGACCAAGCTGGTTGTTCTTTCCTTCATCGATCATACGGAAATACTTTTTTCCAAAAGTATTATCCTTACCTGGGTAGCGATAGATCCATCCGAATTGTTTGCCGGTGATCTCCACTACGAGAGAATCTTTGGGAGCGTCGCCGGTGATACGGAACCAGTAGTACAGACCGAAACCAACCAGGATACAGAGTGTGATGGCAGGAACGGTAGTCCAGAGGATCTCCAGTTTATTGTTATGCGGATAGAAGAATGCTTTTCTTTTTGAACTGTACTGGTATTTGTATGCGAACCAGAACAGGAGGATCTGTGTTATGATGAATACAATACCACAAATAGCAATGGTAATGTACAGCATGGTATCAATGTTCTCACCATGGTCAGACGCTGAGGGGTGCGCCAGGAGGGTTTTACCAAACAGGAGTTTGTTGCACCACCATACGCCGAGAAGCCCCAGTACCAGGAATACCACCATCAGGAATGCATTGACCTTATTACTTTGCTCGAAAGCTTTCTTCTCGCCTTTCAGCACAGAAACATACTCGCTAGCCTTGGCAATCTGAAACGTGATCAGGAAGCCCAGTGCAAGGATCGTTAAAAGAAATATTCCGGTAGTTGTCATGATCTATCAATAAATTTTATTCGAACAAACAAGTTTTACTTCTTGAACTATACACACAGTTTTCAGATCAGGTATGGTGTATGATACTTTCCTTCATCAGCGGGTGGTTTTTGGCCACCAGCGGTTTTTTGGTCAGCGCATTACCCACGGCGAACATGATCAGACCAACGAAGCCGGCTGCAACACCGAAGTCGAACAGGTTGAGCGTTACATGATCTTTCATTACGCTGGCGAATACCATCTGGTAGAAGTCGAACCAGTGACCAACCAGGATCACGATCGCCATCATAGCGATAGTGGTGTAATTCCTTTTTGATCCGCGACGCATCAGGATGAGGAACGGAGCCAGGAAGTTGATCACGAAGCTGAACCAGAATACGCCACTATAAGCACCAGTCTCATGATCAGTAACGATACGTGAGCGGAAATAAACCGTTTCTTCAGGGATATTCGCATACCAGATCAGCATGTACTGGGAGAACCAGAGATATGTCCAGAAGATAGAGAATGCGAACATGAATTTACCCAGGTCATGCAGATGCTCTTCGTTTGTGTATTCCAGGTAGTTCTGATTTTTCAGGTAAACTACAAAGAGGGCGATCACTGCGATACCTGCAACGAAGGTGCTGGCGAAAGTATACCAGCTATACATGGTAGAGTACCAGTGAGCGTCGATGCTCATCAGCCAGAGCCAGGGAACAGTGCTCATTACTGTGAGAGCGAACCACACGATGAATACGGCGGCCCATACAGTGTTCTTGAACAACCATTTCTTAGCAGACTCGTTACTGGCGGGCGGATTGTTATCCAGCTCGCTGTTGAGTTTGCGCATTTTGGCGCCCAGAACGATCCAGCCGATCAGAGTGAGGGCAGTCCAAACAATGAAGAAACCTTTATTGAGGAATCCTGCTTTACCTTCCAGGATCTTGTCTCCGTCCGGATGCAGCCAGTGGTAGATATGCGGATCTACTGTCACCAGGCAGATGAGGATGATAGCAGTGATGATACCGATGGGGATCACCGCTGTAGAGATAGCTTGCGTAACCCTTCCGAAGGTCAGCTGCCAGCTTCCCCATGCGAGCGTGGTAGCGCACAAGAAGAACATAGACGCATTTACCACCAATAAAAAGTAGACGCTATTTTGCAACAGGGCAGCCCAAAACCTTTGGGGATGCTCGCTGTTCCCGTATAGGAAGAAACCGATAATCACAGACAGCACACCGATTCCCATCAGGGCTAACGACCATGTTCTGTATCGCTTCGGTATCTCAAAAAATTCTTTAATAGCCATTGTCAACAGTTTATAATTTCAATGTGTCTTCTCAGTTATTTTTTAGCAGTTGTATCAGCAGCTGCGGGCTTCGCTTCTTCTGTGGCAGCTCCGTTAGCTTCAGCCTGTTTTGCTTTCACATAAGCGATCACCATCCAGCGCTGTGTTGTGCTGAGTTGTGAAGCGTAGCTACCCATCAGGTTCTTTCCGTAGGTTACGGAATACATCATCTGACCGGCAGGCATATTCACATAAGTGGCGTTGGTTGCCAGGTTAGCGGGTGCAGCAGCGTAAGGGCCGTCTGTACCATCGCTTCTTTTGTGCAGCACACCTGCGCCATCCAGTTTCGCGCCATGGCAGATACCACAGTTGATCAGGTAGAGACGCTCAGCTTCTGTATGCTGTTCGGGGCTCATAGCGGTGATTGGGTTAGGCACGGCTTTGGAAGCTTCATAGTTCACAGTCTCACCCTGTTTGTCGTGTGCAATAGGGAAAGGGAACATTTCGCCTCTTTTGATCGTACCTGGAACAGGCTTGGCGTTGTAGTTAATGCCCAGCGCTTTGAAAGTATCAAGCGGGGTATAGCTTTCAACAGCCACACTATAGGCCATGTCTGGCATGTACGCCTTACCGGGATTCCTGCTCGTATCACTACAACTCCAGGCTACAATGGCCAGTACAAAAACAGCTATGATCGATAATTTTTTCATCGTGCTTCAATATTCAATTATGCTGAAACGGTTTCGTCTGCGTATAACTTTTGCTCTTTGTCGTAACGACCCAGCCACCAGCCGGTCTCTGCGATCTGCGTATTCACTTCTTTAGCGCCGAGGCTGTTGAGCAATCCGCTGATCTCTGATTCATCGTTCCTGGGAGTTACTTCAATTACCATTACCATCTTGTCGTCAGTGGCCCTTGGATGGAAGTGATGTTTCTTCACGAAGGGAGCCAGCTGGCAGAGATAGCAGAAAGTGAGCACCATACCTACGGCTGCGCACAATACTGTGAACTCGAACATGATGGGGATCCACGCTGGCAAAGCGAAGTGGGGTTTACCACCGATGTTCAGCGGCCAGTCTTTGGTGAAGACCCAGGAGATGCAGCTCAAAGCGATGGTGGTACCAGTGATGCCATAGATGAAACCTGCAGTGTGAATGCTGGTGTCCCGCAGTCCCATGGCCTTGTCCAGACCGTGGATCGGCAACGGCGTATACACATCGTGCAGTTTATATCCAGACTTCCGTACTTTCTTCACGGCGTCAAATACCGCTTCTTCTTCATCAAAGCAACCGACTACAAATTTTTTAACAGCCATATAGCGATTTGTATAAGTTAAAATTCAATTAGTGATGTGCAGCGTGCACTTCATGATACAACTGGTCAACGCTTTCGTTTTCCACTTTACCCATGTCTTTCTTGTAGCTCTCACCTGATTTCTTCAGGATATGCTTGATCTCAGCGATCGCGATAACCGGGAAGAATTTGCTGAACAGGAAGTAGCAGGTGAAGAACAATCCGAAAGTTCCGAGGTAGAAACCAACTTCCCAGATGGTAGGGCGGTAGTAAACAGCCCAGCTACTTGGGATATAGTCACGGTAGATGGAAGTAACGATGATCACAAAACGTTCGAACCACATACCGATGTTCACGATCACAGACATGAAGAAGGTTACCACGATATTCCTTCTGAGTTTGCGGAACCAGAAGATCTGTGGTGAGAGTACGTTACAGCCCATCATCAGCCAGTAGCTCCATCCGTAGGGACTGAACAGGTCGAGCCTGTTATTCATGAATGCGTAGTTCTCATATGGGTTCTGACCATACCATGCGATGAACAGCTCAGTGAGGTAAGCGATACCCACGATAGAACCGGTGAGTACGATAACCTTGTTCATCACCTCGATATGTTCCATGGTGATATAATCTTCGAGGGCCAGTACTTTCCTGGTTACCAGCAGCAGGGTTTGCACCATTGCGAAACCGGAGAAGATCGCACCCGCAACGAAGTAGGGCGGGAAGATGGTGGTGTGCCAACCGGGAACCACGGAGGTGGCGAAGTCAAACGATACCACAGTGTGTACTGAAAGTACGAGTGGTGTACTCAAACCGGCCAGTACGAGAGAGAGGCTCTCATGACGTTGCCAGTGTTTGGTAGAACCTGTCCAGCCGAACGCGAGCAGACCATACATGAACTTTCTCCATTTCAGTTTGGCGCGGTCGCGGATGGTAGCGAAGTCAGGGATCAGACCAGAATACCAGAACAGCAGTGATACGGTGAAATAAGTAGAGATCGCAAATACGTCCCACAACAGCGGAGAGTTGAAGTTAACCCACAGCGGTCCGCGAGTGTTGGGGTAAGGCAGTACGAAGAAGGCCATCCATACACGACCCATGTGCCAGATCGGGAACTGGCCCGCGCACATTACGGCGAAGATGGTCATCGCTTCCGCAGCGCGGTTCACACCTGTTCTCCATCCCTGACGGAACAGCAGGAGGATCGCGGAGATCAGCGTACCGGCGTGACCGATACCTACCCACCATACGAAGTTGGTGATGTCCCAACCCCAACCGATGGTTTTATGCAGGTTCCACTGACCCACACCGTAAGTTACCTCACGATAGATAGAGTACACACCGAACAGCAGCAAGGCTACTGAGATGATGAACCCGATCCACCAGGCGCGGCTGGCCGGACCTTCAATAGGACGCACAATATCTTCCGTAACCTGGTGATAATCCTTTGTACCATCCACCAACGGTGCTCTTACTTGCGATTCGTACTTGAATGATGCCATTTGATATAAGCTTTAAGCTATTAGCATGTAGCTTGAAAAAAATTAATTCCTGATCACAACTCCTTAGTGCGCTGAATGATGTTCTCCAGCAGCAGCAGGCGTTTCAACTTTGTGTTCGAATACCTCAGCGCTCAGGTGACCTGCATTGGCGATCTCATGTGAGTTACGCACTTTAGCCAGGTAGTTGATGTTAGGCATTACGTGAATCTGCTCCAGTGCATGGTAGAGACGGAGACCATTCTCTTTTCTCACCTTGCTTACTTCGCTCTCAGGGTTGTTGGCGTTACCGAACACGATCGCATCGGCGGCACAAGCCTGCTGACAAGCAGTCTTCACATCGTCGTCCTGCAGTTCGCGGCCGGCTTTCTTCGCTTTCAGTTTACCTTCCTGCAGGCGCTGAACGCAGAAAGAACATTTCTCGATCACACCACGGCTGCGTACAGTAACGTCTGGGTTCAGTACCATGCGGGTGAGCTCGTCGTTCATCATCAGCACCACGTCATCCAGTTTACCCTCTTCAACAAGCGGGCGCTGGTTGTCTTTGAAGCTGTCTGCTCCGGTGTAGTCAGCCCAGTTGAAGCGACGTACTTTGAACGGACAGTTGTTGGCGCAATATCTTGTACCGATACAACGGTTATAAGTCATTTGGTTCAGACCTTCACTGCTGTGGTTGGTAGCGGCAACCGGACAAACGTTTTCGCATGGAGCGTTGTCGCAGTGCTGACACAACATCGGCATGAATACAGTCTGGATGCTGTCAGAATCGTTGGGGTTACCACTGAAGTAACGGTCGATGCGCAGCCAGTGCATATCGTGGAACCTTGCTACTTCATGTTTACCAACGATGGGAATATTGTTCTCAGCGTTACAGGCTACCACGCAGGCGCCGCAACCGTAACAGCTGTTGAGATCGATGCTCATGCCCCATTTGATACCAGGACGGGCGTGAACAGGATAGAGTGTACCTTCTTTCTCGTAGTTATCGAGACCACCCCATGGAGCCAGTTCTTTCGCCCTTGCGTCACGGATAATGGTTGGGGTTTTCTTGAATTCATCAAGCGTAACTTCCTTCACCACTTCATGACGGCCTTCGTAGCTATTGTGGTTCTGGGTTTGCGCGATCTTGTATTCTTTGCTCAGTTTCTTCACTTCCACCTTGTCTGTAGCGATCCACTCAACAGTAGATCCGTTGTATGACAGTAATGGGTAAGCGTTGAAACCTACGGGAGCACCACCGATCGCAACCACTGATCTTCCGATCTCTTTCACACGGCCGTAACCTACGGCAATGGCGATGGTGTTGGGCTGTGTACCGGGAATTACCATGATCGGCAATTCCAGTTTTTTATTTCCTACAGTGAGCTCGAGCATGGGCTTCATCACTTCCACCTCATACTTGTCTGCACCGCGGCTGTTGCTGATGTCTATGCCGAACATTTCTTTCGCCATGGCGGGAGAAATGACAGCGTAGTTATCCCAGGATACGCGGGTGATCGGATCAGGCATTTCGAGCAACCAGGGTTGTTGCCTTGTTTACCATCGCCCATCGATACTTTCTGGTAGATCACCACTTCAACATTACCGCCTTTCTTCATTCCGGCAGCGGCCGCCTGTGCACCTGCTACTGCAGCGCCGTTGAAGGCAGCACCAGCGGGAGCGATCTCGGTTTCGATGATACCATCCTGCAGGGCTTTGTTGTAGTTGTCTGCAGTTCCGAGTTTGGCTGTCCAGTAATTCTTGAAGTAGAGATCATATGCTGTTGCGTTGCCGGCCCATTTCAGAAGAGAGTCCTGAACAGGTCTTGTATCGAACAGCGGATTGATAGTTGGCTGGATCATGCTGATCTGGCCAGCTTTGAATTCTGCATCACCCCAGCTTTCGAGGAAGTGAGGAGCGGGCAGAGAATATTTACAACCCTGAGTGGTTTCGTCCATTTTCTCATTGAAGGAAACGGTAACAGAAACTTTAGCGAGGGCTTTTTTGAATCTATCGCCATCGAAGTATTCGTAAGCGGGGTTCACGCGGTCGATCAGGAGCGCGCCCACTCTTCCGGCTTCCATATCAGCAACCAGGGTAGCCATTTCACTGTCCAGACCCTGATGGGTGAGGATGGGAGCAGCCCAGTTGATGGTAGTGCCGTTTGCACCGATCGCTTCGTTGATAGCGTTCACCAGGATCTGAATGTTCACATTGTTGCTGTCTGCAACAACCAGTGCTTTGCCTCTGTTGGCAGCCAGGTCTTTCGCAGCGGCTTCAATGCCTTTCTTCAGATTGCCTTCCACACCAACAGCGCCTTGTCCGTTCACTGCGCTGAGCAGGGCGGCAGCCACAACACCGATCTGTGAAGGGCGGTGGGTATAACGTTCATCCGCATTCGAACCTGTGAGGCTCATCATGCTTTCGAACTGGTAGTGTTTGCTGATATCGGGGTTCTTTTCGTTCACCTTTCTTCCTGCGCTGTATCCGCGTTGGAATTCAACGGGCTCAACCAGGTGGCGAGGAAATCTGCTCCGAGGCTCACGATCACTTTTGCATTTTCAAACTGATAAGAAGGAATGGCTTTCTTACCGTAAGTGGCTTCGTTGGCCAGGATCATACCGCTATAAGAGATAGCGTCGAACTGAACATGGCGGCTGCCCGGATATTTGGCCAGGAATTCGCCGATGACCTGTTTGTATGTGGGAGAGTTTACAGTTGCAGTAAGGAGCACGATGGGAGCGCCGTTGAGGGCAGCCAGTGCATCAGTGATCTGTTTGTCGATCACATCATAATGAACCGCAGTTTTGTTTGCTTCCGGATTGCGAAGGCGTGCAGTATCGTACAGGTCCAGCACAGAAGCCTGCACTCTTGCAGTAGTGGCTCCTTTTGTGGATTTGCTGAGGGTGTTGCCCTCAACCTTGATGGGCCTTCCGTCACGCACTTTCGCTACGATGGGAATTGCTTCGCCACCGCTGATATAGGTAGTAGCATAGTAATCAGCAACACCCGGAACGATATCCTGTGGTCTGTTCACATAAGGAACAGCTTTCCTTACAGGAACTTCGCAACTGGCGGCGGCCATGGCGGCAGCAGTGCTGAATCCTAAATATTTAAGAAAATCTCTACGGGTTGCAGAACCATTGGCTAATCCGTTGTTGTCTGCAGCATCTTGAACCGGCAAGTCCTCGTTGAATTCGTTCTCTGCCAACTTTTGATGGGCCTCACTGTTGTTGAGCTCTGTGAAACTCTGCCAGTACTTTTTTTTAGCCATTTATATCAGTTTGAAAAATTTGGAAAAAGGGGGCGTTATCGAGTTTTCGATTAATAGTGACATTTCTGACACTCGGTACCGCCGATATCACTTACAGTCACGCTGTCTCTTGTTTTATTCTTGATCTCGTTGTGATACTTTTCGTAAATGCTGTAGAACTTGTTGTCAACGAAATCAACTTTTGTTTCACGGTGACAGTTCACGCACCATCCCATGCTGAGCTCTGCAACCTGCTTCACTTCATGCATATTGTTGATTTCGCCGTGACAGGTCTGACATTGTACTTTTCCAGCTTTCACGTGTTGAGCGTGGCTGAAGAATACGTGATCAGGCAGGTTGTGGATCTTCACCCACTCAACTGGCTTTTCTTCACCGGTATATTGTTTCTTGGCAGGATCCCATCCGGCAGCAGCGTAGATCTTCTGGATCTCTGCAGTACCGTTCACTTCGGTTCCGTCTTCCTTATAGATAGGATCACCAGTGTATTCATTGATGCTCATGTGACAGTTCATACAAACGTTCACAGAAGGAATAGAAGCCTGTTTGCTTTCCATAGCGCCGCCGTGACAGTACAGACAGTTGATCTGGTTGGTTCCGGCATGCACTTTGTGAGAGTAGTAAATCGGTTGTACGGGCTCGTAACCTTTTCTGCGATCGAGGCCGATCATACCTTTGGTAACGAAGAAACCGCCGATCACGAAAAGCAATACAGTGATGAGAGCGATATAAGTTTTATTTCTGTAGAAAGGAATAGGCTCTTGTGCAGGAATACCGTCTTTATCATCGGCCAGCTTCTTCAGGTTGCTGTTAACACCGAGCATCACGAGGGCTACAACGGCAAGGATCAGGGTAAGAACGCCGTAGAGGATAGCGTTGTCTGAAGAACCCATTTTACCATCAGCAGGAGCGCCGTCACCGGTTTTAGGAGCAGGAGCTTTATACTCGCGTACATATTTCAGGATGGCTTCGATCTCTTCATCAGTCATCGCAGGAAATACGTTCATCGGAGTTTTATTCCACTGAAGGAACAGATCGTTGAAGTATTTATTTCCTGAAGCCAGTACTTTCTGGTTGTTGCGGATCCACTCATGAAGGAGTTTTTTATCCTTCACACGGTCTTCGATTCCCTGCAGTTTCGGGCCAGTCAGGTCTTTAACCACACTGTGACAAGTGGCGCAATTATCCTGGAACAATTTCGCCCCATCTTGCGCAGTCAACTTATTTCCGAACGACAATAACGTAATCAATAATACACTGAGAAGGGCCCCTCTGGCAATTGGTCTTTGTACTCTGTGGTCAATCATATCAGTTGAATATGACGAGATTATGTGGAAAAATTTCCTGATTTGGCTGCAAAAATAAGTCAGGATTCTAACAAAATATCAACATAGTTAAAATTTTTTTAAGCCAGTCCTGTAGCGGGTTTCAGCCGATTTTTTTATTAAAATCCATTATGTCATGACATTAATGTCATGTTTTTGTCACCCCATTTTGGGGAGAGAGCGAGTGTGGAAAAGCAGCGAATCTCATATAATTGATAAATGCAATATGGAACGGCAAAATGCAAAATCTGACCAAATTGCCTCACTTTTGCGTCCATGTTTGAAAGGCTTCAACAAAAATGGAAGGTCAACGGATGGCGCCTGCTTCTCATTCTCGTCACCTTCGCAGTGGGCGGCAGCCTCTGCGGCTACCTCGGCCGGCTCATCCTTAATCAACTGACCATCAGCCAATCCGTAATACGTATTATATTATATATAGTACTCGTAACAATCCTCTGGCCTTTCTGCGTGATCCTGATCAGCATACCCACCGGCCAGTTCTTCTTCTTCCGGTCCTACCTCAAAAAAATGGGACAAAGGATCGCAGGCAAAAAAACGCAGACCACCGATAAACTTATCATGAACACAGAAGAAAAGTCGTCACCATTCCGCATTGCCGTATTCGCCTCCGGCGCCGGCTCCAATGCAGCGAAGATCATCGAATACTTTAAAGGGAAGCCTGGCATCGAGATCGGCCTCATTGTTTGCAATAAACCGGAAGCCGGTGTATTGAGCATCGCGCAGAAAGAAGGTATCCCCACCCTGCTGATCGAAAAAGAAAAATTCTTCCGGGGCAACGCCTATGTTGATGAACTGCAGCACGCGAATATCAGTTTCATCGTGCTGGCAGGTTTTCTCTGGAAAGTACCCGTTGCGCTGGTGCAGGCATTCAGCGGCCATATCGTGAACATCCATCCCGCACTTCTTCCCAACTATGGTGGTAAAGGAATGTATGGAATGCATGTTCACAATGCCGTGATCAATGCCAAAGAAAAAGAAAGCGGTATCTCCATTCATTTTGTAGATGAAGTATATGATCATGGTGCAGTGATCTACCAGGCCATTTGTTCCATCACAGATACCGATACACCAGAAACGCTTGCTCAAAAAATCCATCAGCTTGAACATGCACATTATCCACGTGTAATTGAAGAAGTGATCACCAAGTTGCAAAAACGCAGTTAAATAAACCGAACCCTCGGTTACAAATACTATCTTGCTGGTGTATCAATCATTTAAAACACGTTGCTGCGGACTGCTCTCTTTATATTATTGACCTTGCTGTTCTCTATGACAGTCCTCCCTGCCTTATCCCAATCCAGGTTCAAGGTTTCAGGAAGAGTAGTTGATGTATCGAAAGCTGTGCCGCTTCCATCGGTTACTATCATGACCACATCAGGGATGGGCACTGTTACAGATTCACTGGGGAGATACAGCATCCCGGTATTGGATACTGATTCCATCTGGTTCAGTTATCTCGGAAAGCCTACACCGAAGTATGCCGTGAAGTCCATTCCGAATATCAACCAGTTTGAATTATCGTTGCACGTAACCGTTACCAACCTGCCGGCTGTTACGGTAAAAAGTCCTAACTACAGAATGGACTCATTACAGAACCGCCGCGACTATGATAAATATTTTAATTACCAGAAACCGGGCCTCAGCCCAAGTATCAATCCTGATGGCCGCGTTGGAGCAGACCTGAATGAGCTCATTGGCTTTTTCCAGTTCCGCCGCAACAAACGCATGGCCCAGTTCCGCGACCGCCTTATCCGCGAAGAAGAAGAAAAATACATCGACCACCGCTTCAGCCGGCCACTGATCATCAAACTCACCGGCCTGAGAGGTGCAGAACTCGAAGCATTCATGATGCAGTACCGCCCTTCCGTCTGGTTCGTGCGTGTAGCTACCGACTATGAAGTGGGCATGTATATCAAAGAGTGCTTCCTGAAATACAGGATCATGAAAATCGAGAAAAGTGTAGAGGAAGAGAGTAAAGAAAAATAGAAATTGCTGACCTGATCCCATTCTTCCGGAATTCATCAATCTAACTGATAATGGACCAACTCAATCTCGGCATCGGCACCCGCCTGCAACACACTCAATTCGGACCCGGCGTTATCACCGGTATCCGCTACGCAACTTACCTGATCACTTTCATCAATCATGGTACAAAGGAGATCGACAAGAACGACTCCAACCTGGATGAGATCATTCCGGACAACGTAACAGAAGAGATCGAAACGCATAGCGATGTGGAAAAATCCCTCCTGAAGATCCTGCGCTTGTGGAATGGCGTTAGTGAGGTAGTGCCACTCGGCGATAAATGGAAAGGCGGCAATATGATCCTGCAACCGGCAGACAAATCGCAGAAGCCCAAAGAAGTTCCTGTGGAAGTTTTCTTCCATAAGATCGTGATGTTGCGCGACAGGCTTCGCGTTTTAGAGCAACAGTTGAACGCACACAAGCAACTCAGCGATGAAGAAAAAGTGAATCTCCAGCAATATATCACCCGCATCTATGGCACCCTTACCACTTTCAATGTACTGTTCAGAAATAAGGAGCAGTGGTTTGTGGGAGAGAAAGGAGCAGGCGAATAAGCTACAAACCCTATTGGCCGTCCGCCTTGTGCGGGCGGCTTTTCTTATTGTACCAAAGGGCACCCGCAAAAAAACGCATTCAATTTTTGCTATCCATGGGTAAGAAACAGTCGCTCATGCTTTGGTACAATTATTTTTCCGGTGATCAAATTTGATTGATGAGTTCTTGGAACTCTTGATTACATTTATTATCTCCAAGACCACCACTATGAGAAAAATCGTATCACTGGCAGTAGCGCTGATCTTTAGCTTTTATGGTTACACACAAACCTGGAAAGAACTTCATTTCGGTTCCATCGTGGTAGATACCCACAACGATATCCTCACCACCGCCATTGAAAAAGGATACAGCTTCGATCAAAACCTCAAAGGCAAAACACATTCAGACCTTGCACGCTTTTCAAAAGGCGGCATCGACGTTCAGATATTTTCCATCTGGAGCGATGGCAGCTACACGCATGGCAAAGGCTTCCGCCGCGCCAATCAACAGATCGACACACTCTATGCCGTGCAGAAAAGGAATCCCGGCAAGATGAGCATCGTTTCCAATTCCAGAGAACTGATGCAGGCCGTGAAAGAACAGAAACTCGCAGCAATGATCGGCGTGGAAGGAGGACATATGATCGAAGACAGGCTCGATTATCTCGACAGCCTTTACAACCGTGGCGCCCGCTACCTCACCCTTACCTGGAACAACTCTACCAGCTGGGCCAGCTCGGCAGCCGATGAATACAAAGGCAAACAACCCAAAGGCCTCAACGATTTCGGCAAACAGGTAGTGAAACATATGAACCAGCTCGGCATGCTGGTAGACCTTAGTCATGTTGGAGAACAAACCTTCTGGGATGCCATCAAAACCTCCACGCAACCGGTAATAGTATCTCACAGTTGCGCACATGCGATCTGCCCGGTTTCCCGAAACCTAACTGATGAGCAGATCAAAGCTGTAGGCAAGAACGGCGGCGTGATCCACCTCAATTTCTTCTCCGGCTTCCTGGACAGCAGCTTCTTCAAAAAGAACCGTGATTTCAGACGCAAGCACCGCGCTGAAGCAGATTCTCTTTTCGCCAGTGGAAAAGATACCAATACTGTCACCGAGCTGCTGGCCGAAAAATATGCGAAAGATGCGCAACAACTCCGCGCCCCCTTCTCTCTCCTCTTCGATCACCTGGACCATATTGTGAAACTGATCGGAACAGAACATGTAGGACTGGGCTCAGACTTCGATGGCATCACGTCTACGCCACAAAGGCTGAATGACGTGACCGATTTTCCACTCATTACCCAGGAACTACTCAGGAGAGGTTATACCCGGCAGCAGATCAAAGGCATATTAGGCGGCAACTTCCTTCGTCTATTCGAGACCGTTGAGAAGTCCGCTAACCCATAAACCTTTTCTATGCAACCACTCGCAACATCCCGTAGCCGGATCACGTCTATCGATCTCCTTCGCGGAGTGATCATCGTGATCATGGCCATCGATCATGTTCGTGATTTTTTCACCAACGCGAGGTTCGATCCAACAGACCTCACACAAACAACACCGGGTCTGTTCTTCACCCGCTGGATCACGCATTTCTGTGCGCCGGTATTCATGTTCCTCGCCGGCACAGGTGCATTCCTCTTCGGTCAAAAAAGATCGAAAGCAGAATTATCGAAGTTCCTCCTCACGCGCGGGCTCTTCCTGGTATTGATCGAATTCACCGTTTCACATTTTGCCCTGCATTTCAATTTCCGTTACGATCTCATTCTTGCGATGGTGATCTGGGCGCTGGGCATGTGCATGATCTTTCTTTCATTGCTGGTGAAGCTGCCATTGAAAGCGATCCTTATTATCAGTCTCTTGCTGATCCTTGGGCATAATGCATTGGACGGAATCAGTCCTGCTGCATTGGGCGGCGCGGGCTGGTTATGGAATATCCTTCATGTGCCCGGCTTCTTCCCGCTGGGCGCCAATCGCGGGCTGGTGATCGGTTATCCGCTGATCCCCTGGATAGGCGTGATGGGCGCAGGATATGCGTTTGGCAAATATTTCCAGCAGAACGCTGAACAAAGAAGAAAAATATTCATCCGGCTCGGACTGCTCCTTACAGCGCTCTTCATCATCATCCGTTTCATCAATATCTATGGTGATCCGCAGCGATGGTCTCCGCAATCATCTTCCCTGTACACTTTTCTATCTTTTCTGAATACTACCAAGTATCCGCCATCACTGAGCTTCCTCTTGATGACCCTCGGCCCGGCCATCTTTGCGCTGGGCTTGATGGAAAGAGCGAAGGGACCGTTCACTGATTTTTTCACAGTGTATGGTAAAGTGCCCATGTTCTTCTTCCTCACACATTTCTACCTGATCCATTTGCTGGCGCTGATCACGGGAGTTATCCAGGGATACGATGCTTCAGCATTTTTAAACTTCGTGAACAACTTCCCGAAGGATTTCGGATTTGGCCTTGGCGGCGTTTACGCATACTGGGCAACGGTAGTTCTATTATTGTATTTTCCCTGTAAATGGTATGGCAGGCTCAAAGCCGCCAGCAGAAACCCTTTATTGAGTTATATATGAAAATCATCCTCCCTTTTATCTGTTTGCTGGTAGTGATGGCGGCGCAGGCACAATTGTCCTGCGACCTGCTGATCAAAAATGGCAAGATCATCGACGGCACAGGCAATTCCTGGTTCTATGGAGATATTGCCGTGAAAGACGGAAAGATCATGGCAGTAGGCAAACTGCCACAGTACACTGCCAAAACTGTTATCGATGCGAAGCAACAGATTGTTGCGCCCGGGTTCATAGATGTACATGGCCATATCGAAAGCGGCATCAAAGAAACTCCTACTGCCGACAATTACATCTTTGATGGTGTAACCACCGTGATCACCGGCAACTGCGGCGGCTCTGCAGCCAGCCTCGGTAAATTCTTTGCGCAGGTAGACAGTATGCACAGCTCCATCAATGTGGCTTCACTGGTTGGTCATAACACGGTGAGAGAACAGGTGATGAAGCGCGATAACAGATTGGCAACACCAGAAGAACAATCGCAAATGGACCAGCTGGTTGAAAAAGCCATGCAGGAAGGCGCCCTGGGATTATCCACCGGACTGATCTATATCCCCGGCACTTTCGCCAACACCGCGGAAGTGGTTGGCCTGGCAAAAGCTGCAGGCAAACACCACGGACTATACGCTTCGCATATACGAAATGAGGAAAACGGCGTGGTGGATGCTATCAATGAAGCGATCCAGGTGGGGAAAGAGGCAAACGTTCCTGTGCAGATCTCGCATTTCAAGGTGAGCGGCAAGGCCAGCTGGGGTAAATCAAATATCACACTCGCTCTTATCAAGGCAGTAAGGAATGAAGGATATGATGTTACCATCGATCAATATCCCTACACCGCCAGCAGCACCAACCTGGGTGTCAGACTTCCTGACTGGGCGCTGGCCGGAGGACAAGACAGTCTGAAAGCGAGGCTTCGCGATCCCGCCACGCGTGCGGCTATCAAAAAAGGAATGCTGGAACAACTTGCGAAATACAAATACAAGAATTACAGCTACGCCGTAGTGGCCAACTTCTCTGCCGACAGCAGTTACAATGGCAAAAGCATCACGGAGATCAATCAAATGCTTGGAAGAAAACCGAAAGCCGCCTGGGAAGCTGAAACCATTATGGATATGATGGAGAAGGGAGGTGCACAAATGGTATATCATGGCATGAGCGAAGACGATGTGAAATACATCATGCAATATCCTTTCTGTATGGTGGGCGCAGACGCAGGTGTACCTGTTCCCGGAAAAGGAATGCCGCACCCCAGAGGCTACGGCACCAATGCCAGGATATTGGGAAGATATGTGAGAGACATGCAGGTGATCTCATTGGAAGAAGCCATCCGCAGAATGACCTCACTGGCTGCACAGAAATTCCAGCTCACCAACAGGGGATTGCTGAAACCCGGTATGGCAGCGGATATCGTGATCTTCGATCCTGCAACGGTGAATGATAAAGCCACATTTGAACAACCGCATCAATATTCCGTAGGCTTCAGCCATGTGATCGTGAATGGCGGCATTACGATGCAGGAGGGGAAACATACAGGATTGCGTAATGGGCAGCCACTGTACGGGCCAGGTAAGAATCAGTAATCCAGCAATTGCTGAACACACTCGTCCAGCCTCGACTTCGCCAGGAAATTATTTTCCAGGTCGATGCTGAAAGGAACTGGTGTATCCAGTGAAGCGCACCTCAAAACAGGTGCATCCAGCTGCTGGAAACAATGTTCGCTGATCCAGGCGCTGATCTCACCGCCAATGCCCCCGGTGAGTGTGTCTTCATGCAGGATCAAAATTTTTCCGGTTGCGGAGACTGATTCACGGATGGCTTCATAATCCAGTGGCAAAAGCGTACGAAGGTCAAGTATATCGATGGAGATAGCCGGATTTGCGGCCGCATATTGTTTTGCCCAATGCACGCCGCTTCCGTATGTGATGATGGAAATGTCTTTTCCTTCCTGCACTTTCCTGGCTTTGCCGATGGGCGTTTCGTAATACACATCGGGCACTGCACCGCTCACGCTCCGGTAGAGTGCTTTATGCTCGAAGAACATCACGGGATTGGGATCGTTGATAGCGGCTATGAGCAAGCCTTTGGCATCTTCGGGTGTGGAAGGATATACCACCTTGAGACCGGGAGTATGCGTAAACCAGGCTTCATTGCTTTGTGAATGGAAAGGCCCGGCCCCTACTCCGCCGCCGGTTGGCATGCGCACTACTACATCGGCGGAATGCCCCCAACGATAATGGATCTTGGCCAGGTTGTTCACGATCTGGTTGAAAGCGACTGACACGAAATCCGCAAACTGCATTTCCACTACGCTTTTGTAACCTTCAAGGCTCAGTCCCAGTGCGGTTCCTATGATAGCGCTTTCACAAATCGGAGTGTTGCGTACACGGCTTTTCCCATATTTTTCTACAAATCCTTCAGTGATCTTGAAAGCGCCGCCATATTCCGCAATATCCTGCCCCATTATAACGAGATTGGGATGTTGCTGCATACTTTGGTCCAGCCCCTCTTTCACGGCATCGATCAAACGAAGTTCATTTTTGTTTTCATCATCCACCAGGCTAACATCGGGTACATCTGTTTCGGGAACAGGTGCATATACGTCAGACAGTTCCTTATTGCTGTCAACCCTGATGGGACTGCTCTCCTGCGCCATCGCCAGTTCCACTTCAATATATTCCCTGATATTCTCTTTGATCCGGGCGATACGGTCCTCGGGTATGATCTGCTCCGCCACCAACCATTGTTCAAAATTCTTCACGGGATCTTTTTTCTCCCATTCCTCAAACAGGTGCGGGGAACATATTTGGTGCCGCTGGCCTCTTCATGGCCGCGCATGCGGAAGGTCATGCATTCGATGAGATAAGGCTTTTGTTCGCGGATGCAGTATTCGCGTACGCCTTTGATAGTATCGTATACAGTAAGGATATTGTTGCCATCGATCTGAACACCTTCCATGCCGTAGCCGCGAGCACGGTCTACCAGGTTCTCGCAACGGTATTGCTCACTAACGGGAGTGCTTAGCCCATAACCATTGTTCTCAATGAGGAAGATCACAGGCAGGTCCCAAACTGCAGCAGTATTGAGGGCTTCATGAAAATCACCCTCGCTGGTGCCGCCTTCGCCCGTGAAGGCAAGCGACACTTTCTGCTCATTGCGCAATTTGGCTGCCAGCGACACGCCATCGGCAATGGCCAGTTGCGGGCCGAGGTGACTGATCATGCCACAGATATGATGTGGGTTATTTCCGAAGTGAAAGCTTCTTTCGCGACCATTGCTGTAGCCGTCCTGGCTGCCCTGCCATTGTTTGAATAGTTTACTGAGCGGCATGTTGCGGGTGGTGAACACTCCCAGGTTGCGGTGCAATGGCATGATCCACTCTTCCGGTTGAAGCGCCAAAGTAGCCCCAACTGCAATGGCTTCCTGGCCGATGCCGCTGAACCATTTCGAAATCCGTCCCTGCCTTAGTAAGACCAGCATCTTTTCTTCAATCATGCGCGGGAGCAACAGGCTTCTGTAAAATTGGACCAATTGTTCATTGCCCAGGTCTTTGCGATCGAATTGCATACGGCATACAAATATGGAAGGTGAATGGAGTAAAGTCTATTGATCTGCATTTCGCTCCACATTGTCTTCCCTGTACAACAGGGATGAAACGATCGACAACAGAAGCGAAAACAACAGCGCCCACCAGAAACCGTCCACCACAAATCCGGGGACCACTTTTTCCGCGAGCAGAATGATACAGGCATTGATCACGAACAGGAACAACCCGAACGTAAGCAATGTTATGGGGAATGTAAGCAGAATGAGAACGGGTTTGAGGATGGCATTCAATATTGCCAGCACAATGGCAACAATAATGGCCGTCCAGAAAGTATCGATATGAACGCCACTCAAAATATAAGAAAGCCCGAACGCGATAACGGAGGTAACTACTACCCGCATAATAAATTTCATATCTGCCTATTTACATCCGGGAGTTAAGTTACCAATATTTCCGTTATCCGGATCAGCTTTTTAGATCACTACCAGTTCGTAGAAATCGTCGGGTTGTAAGTAGGTATTGGCCAGCTCCTGCAATTCTTTGGCGGTAATGCTGCGCACTACCTGCAGGCTCTGATAAAAATAAGCTTCATCAACACCGTTCAGGATCATGTTCTTCCAGCGACCGATCACCTGGAACGGACCATCCAGGTCGCCCAGCACAGTTCCGATAATGAAGTTGCGGGTCATCATCAGTTCTTCTTCATCTATTTCTTCTTCGCGGAGCAATTCCATTTCATTGTAGATCTCTTTCACGGTCTCTTCCGCCACATCCCTGCCGGCTTCGGTGGTGATCATCCAGCCGCTTTCATGAATGAAGTTGAGGAGATAACTGTAGATGCCGTAGGTATAACCTTTGTCTTCGCGGATATTGCCCATCAGTCGTGATCCGAAGAAACCGCCGAGCACGTTGTTGAGCACCTGCGCTTTCTGGAAATCAGGATGATGGCGGTTCGGGAAGGGACGCAGCAAACGGATAGCGGCCTGCACACCATTGGGATCATTCATGATCCTGTATTTCTTCTCTGTGGCCGGTTCGATCTTGTGTTGCACGCCCACCACGGTTTCGCGGTGTTTGCGAACAGGAAGGCCGCCGAAATATTTTTCCAGTTCGGCGATCATATTCTCCGGCAGCTTGCCGGCAGCAAAGATCACCATGCGGCCTTTGCGGTAATATTCTTCATAGAAGCCAACCAGGTCTTCCCGGGTGAGAGCTTCATAGTCTTCTGCATTATTGTATTTCCCGTAAGGATGTTTCTCTCCGAAAAGATAGGAGTCGATGAGACGGCCAGCCACAAACTCACTTTTCTGCAAATTCACTTTCAGGCGTTGCAGGGAGTTCTGTTTGTAAATAGCGAGCTCCTCTTCAAGGAAAGTAGCATCGGTGAACATTTCAGCAATCACGGGGATCAGCGCATGTACATGCTTGTTAAGACAGTGCAGGGTCACTTCTGAAGTTTCGGAGTAACAGCTGCGGTTCACGTAAGCACCGTAGTAATCGAAATGTTCATTGATCTCGAAAGCGGTGCGGCCGGATGTGCCATTCTTCATGAGGAAGTTGGTGGCGGCTGCCAGGGCTTTCTTTTTTTCGTACCATGCGCCGGCATAGAACACCCAGTTGATCTGGAGGGTGTCTTCACTGCCCATGTTGAGCGCGTACACTTCAACGCCATTGCTGAGTACGTGGTGGTCGCAGCGCGGAAGCACCAGTTCAAAATCAACGGCATCTTTTATAGGAGGAGCGATAGTTCTGTTGGGCATAATTACTGTTTACTGTAATAACAAAGGGTACAACTGTTGTTCACATCAAAGTATTTGCGGCTGTAGTTGAGTACATCCTCTACGGTTACGGAGAAGTATTTCTCGCGGTCGCTGTTGAAAAGCGATGCGTCTCCCAGCAGCTCATAGAAAGCGAGATTGTTACAGCGCGTCATCACACTCATATCTTCGAATGCGATGGCAGATTCTGTTTTGTTCTTCACCTTGGTAAGCTCTTTTTCGGATATGCCTTCGCGTTTGAGCTTCTCCAGCTCTTCCTCGATGGCGGCTTCTGCATCTTCCATCTTCACTCCTTTCACCAGTTTTCCTTCGATGGTGAGCAGGCCCTTGTCAACGGTTCCGAAATGATAGCATTCGATATTGCTGAACAGTTTCTTTTCTTTCACCAGGCTTTGGAACAACCTGGAAGATCCGCCACCACCCATTACCTCGGTGATGAGATCGGCCACGTAGTAACCATGGCTGAGGCGGTTATCCATATGGTATACCTTGTAAATCGCGTCCAGCGGCACATCAGCATACACAATCTCCCTGCGCGGCGCAGTCTGTACGGGCTCTTCAGGAGTATGCCGCTCCCATTTTTTACCGGACGGGATATCGCCGAACCATTTCTCCGTGAGCTCACGCACCTGTGCGGTTTTGATATTCCCGCCCACTACCATGATGGCATTGGAAGGATTGTAATGTTCGGCGAAGAAGGCTTTCACATCGGCCAGTGTGGCGTTTTCGATATGCGAGAGCTCCTTTCCGATGGTAAGCCAGCGGTAAGGATGCACTTTGTAAGCCATTTCGCGGAGCTTGAACCAGACATCGCCGTAAGGCTTATTGATATAATGCTCTTTGAACTCTTCGCTTACTACTTTCCGTTGTACTTCCAGGCTCTTCTCGTCGAAAGCGAGGGAGAGCATGCGATCACTTTCGAGCCAGAATGCGGTTTCCACATTCTCTGCGGGGAGTTGCACGTAGTAATTGGTGAGATCGTTGCTGGTATAGGCATTGTTTTCGCCGCCTGCCATCTGGAGGGGCGTTTCATAATCCTCTATATTGATGGAGCCGCCGAACATCAGGTGTTCGAACAGGTGGGCGAATCCGGTTTTATTGGGGTCTTCATCCCTGGCGCCTACATCGTACATAATATTCACAACAGCCATGGGCGTGGTATGGTCTTCATGCACGATCACGCGTAAACCATTGGGAAGCGTGAACTTTTCAAATTGTATCATGTGTCTTTTTCCTTTATGCGGACAGCAAATTAACGACACAAAGTACAATTTTGAACCTCCTATTGTTCGAAAAGCTTCGATATTACCTTCCGGTAAGGATATTTTTCACTTTGAGGGTGAGTACAACCGGGCCCTGATCGCGCAGTACCAGCACTTTCAGCTTGTCGCCGGGCGATTGCAGGAGGTTTTTGTAGGCCTGGATATTTTTGGTGAAGTTGTTACCAACAGCCAGTACTATATCCCCGGGCTGGAAGCCGGCCTGTTCGGCGGGCGATCCCGGCATGATGTCCACGATCTGGATCTCCCCATCCACCAGGTACATGCCTAATCCGGTATAGGAATAATCGAATACATCTTTGAAATGGGAATTGGGCGTCATGTATATATCGCGGCGTTCGTAATTGATGATGAGGTTGAAACGCCGGAGAAGATCGTTACCGATCAGTCCGCCCAGGTAGGGGTAGGATGTAACGTTGAATTCATCTTCGAAAATATAAGTTGGAACATTCCTGAATTTGTAAGGCCCGAGCTTTACCTGTTTGATCACGCCCTGGCGCATGGGAGCTTTGCCGCCCAGTCCTTCTGCCTGCGTGGCGTACCAGCGGCGTCTTGGTTTGATCAGGGAACTGTCTGCAACAAAATCGGAGCTTAGCAGCAGGCACATGCCTGCGCCGGTATCGAAATAGAAACGCGATGCCACATCTCTTGCATCACGTATTTCCGTTTGCATGATGGGAATATTCACCAGCAGGGTCTTGAGCAAGAATCCACCCTTCGGGTATTTTATGGAGCCTTTGGTGAGTACGTGGATCATCGAGCTGTCGTAATCGATCTTCACAATATAGCGGCTGAGGAAACTGTAACCGATGATGCCATCGATCTTTTCGCCATAAGCGCTGGTGAGCACCGTATAGTCATTGACGTGAAAATTGAGACTATCCACTCTTAGTCCCGGCAGGTGCAGGGTTTGATTGTAAACGAATTTCACCTGTCGGATACCTGCAATGCCGCGGATGGTGCGATCGCTCAGCGTTGCGTGGATCTTGAGAGAGTCAACAGTAGAGGAATCGAGCGAGATGCCTCCGCTACCGGTATCGAGAATGAAATTGAGTGTGTCAGGGTAATGGCCCACTTTCGCTTTCAGAGTGATGATACCGCCCGTCAGCAGACGGAACGGAAAGCTGGCGATCTCTTCAGCCGGAGGTCCGGAAAAGATCTCCTGTGCCGGAAGTGATGACCTGATAAGGGTTATAAGGAGCAGAAAAATGGCAAGGCGTCGCATGCAGCTAGTTTAATACATTTCCCCGGAATGTTCACTGTTTTATCAACGAACAGCAGACTTCAGTGTACATACAACACGCAAGCCTGTCCTGTGCTTTGACATTCAATAGTAAGTTAATAGATTTTGCGATACAATACCTTACCGATGATATAAAATAAATACGGGGCCGATTGCGTATTTTTGTGGCTCAATAGTTCCTATGCACCTACAAGATTTGTATCAGAAGGCCCTGAACTTTGAGTTTCTGACCATTGAAGAAGGAATGATGCTGTTTGAAGAATCGCCCTTGTCAGAACTGATGTTCGTAGCGGATGAGCTCCGTAAGAAACAGGTGCCGCACGGTAAAGTAACCTGGCAGATAGACCGCAATGTGAATACTACCAATGTTTGTATCGCTAATTGCAAATTCTGTAACTTCTATCGCATTCCCGGTCACGCCGAAGCGTATATTACAGATATCGAAACGTATAAAAAGAAGATCGAAGAAACCATCAGATGGGGTGGCGACCAGTTGCTGCTGCAGGGTGGGCACCATCCCGGCCTCGGCCTTCAGTTCTATGTTGACCTCTTCAGGCAACTGAAGCAACTCTATCCCAATATCAAATTGCACACACTCGGACCACCCGAAGTGGCGCATATCACCAAGCTGGAAAAATCCACTCACCGCGAAGTGCTCAGTGCGCTGAAAGAAGCGGGAATGGACAGCCTTCCCGGCGCTGGTGCAGAGATCCTGGTAGACCGCGTTCGCAGGCTCATCTCCAAAGGAAAATGCGGCGCACAGGAATGGCTCGATATCATGGCTGAAGCACATCAGCTGGACATCACCACTTCCGGCACCATGATGTTCGGCCATGTGGAAACTGTTCGTGAAAGATTCGAGCACCTGGTGAAGATCCGCGAAGTACAATCACGCAAGCCGGAGCATGCCAATGGCTTCCTGGCTTTCATCCCATGGACATTCCAGGATGTTGACACACTGCTCACCCGCATCAGGGGCGTGCAGAACCTCACCACTCCTGATGAATATATCCGCATGATCGCCATCAGCCGTATCATGCTGCCCAATGTGAAGAATATCCAGGCCTCCTGGCTGACTGTTGGTAAGAAAACCGCGCAGATCTGCCTGCATGCCGGCGCCAACGACTTCGGCAGCATCATGCTGGAGGAGAATGTAGTGAGCGCAGCGGGTGCCCCTCACCGTTTCACGTACAGGAGCATCCAGGATGCCATTGCGGAAGCAGGCTTCACACCACAGTTGCGCACCCAGAAATACCAGTTCAGGGAAATGCCGGCCGTGATAGAAGAACAGGTGATCAATTACTAAATTACACCAGGTGATGCAGTCGCTCGCCTCTCGCAAGTGGCTGCATGATTCTGAATAAACTCACTTCCGGTTAAGGCTCGTGTTTGGTTGCACATAAACCATAACGCTTATGTCAACACGCTTGCCCATTTCACCCACCCGTAAACCGCTGCGTGTTGGACTGGCCATACTGGCCGTCCTGATGCTCTGCATCTTTCTATGGAAAATGATCTTCGACCCTCCCTCTCATGGCTATGTATACCTGCTATGGCTGCTGGGAGCGCTGTGCTGCCTTATCATCATCATGCTCGATCTTTTTGTTGCCGCCCGCAATCAACTGATCGCAAAAGCACTCCAGGAAAAAGACCTCAATTCGCTCTCCTATGCCCTCAACTTCGGCTGGATGGGAAGCTGGAAACTCAATCTGCTCAGCAGTGAAGTAACCCTCAGCAAAGAATTCATGAGCCTGCTGGGGGAAGAGCCCAAAGAAACCAGTATGGTCTTCTCCACTTATATGCAGCGCTTTGTTCCGCCAGACACACATGGCAAGCTCAAGGAAATGCTCATCCTGGCCATGGAGAACCGCCACAATCCTGATTTTGAAGCCAGCTTCGACCATCCCATCCGGAGAAGGAATGGCAGCATCGCACATATCTTCGTCCGGGCCAGGATCATGAACGAGAACGAAGGATTCGGTATCGCCAGGGATATCACAGATCTCAAGAATGCCGAAACAGAACTGGCCCTCAAAGAAAAAAGATTCCGCCTCCTGGCAGAATATTCAGACGATATCATCTCCGAACACAGGCCCAACAGCGAATTCGTATATATCTCCCCGTCAGTGAAGAAGATTCTTGGTTATGCACCGGAAGAGATCGAAGGACGCAGCGTACTGGAATTCCTGCACCCGGAAGACATTCACAAATTTGCACCCACCAGTCAGTACGTGGACGCATTCAATAGCCGGGACAATCTCATCGTCCGCTATCGCATGCGCACCAGGCAGGGAACTTACACCTGGCTGGAAAGCATCGTAAAACCCATCAAAGAGAATGGAAAGGTTACCGGCGTGATCTCTACCTCCCGCGATATCACGGATCGAAAGAAATATGAGGACGAAGTGAAACAGAACAAGGAACTGCTCCGCACTGTGATCGATTCAACACCTGACTGGATCTTTATCAAAGACAATGATTTCAAATTCCGCCTCGTGAACCAGGGCTTCGCCAATGCCCTGAACAAACTGCCTGAAGATTTTATCGGTAAGACCGATATCGAAGTTGGCTTCCCCGAAGAAGCAGTGATGGGCAACAAGGAAAAAGGTATTCACGGATTCCATGAAGATGATGCACAGGTGCTGCAAACCGGTAAGAGCAAAATGGTGATCGAAGAATCCTATATACTCAATGGCAGGCGCATCACCATGAGTGTAGTGAAAGTGCCCGTACTGGACGCAGACAAGAAAAGAGTCACCGGTATCCTGGGCTATGCACATGATATTTCCGAGCTCAAGGAAGCCAGTGAAAAATTATTACAGGACGAGAAACTGCGCCGCTCCCTGGCTTCCGCCTCTCACCTGCTTCTCAGAAATGCCAACCTGGAAGCAGCGCTGGGAGATGCGATGAAAAGACTGGGCGAAGATCTCCTTGTAGACCATGTGGAAGTATTCACAAATGAACAGCAACGTGAGACGAATGAATGGAGATGTACCCGCCTGCTTACCTGGAAAAGAAATATGGATGATGTGATCCAGCATCGTAATCCTGCCGAATCCACTACACTCTACCCGGACTCTCCTGTATTCATCGCCTTACAAAATAGAAAAGTGTATCATGGCAACGTGTCTAATATTGTGAGCGAACGTATCAGGGAATACTATCGCTCTGAAGGCGTGCAGACCATTGCCGTGATCCCCATCTTCAATCAGCAGTTCTTCTGGGGCTTTGCAGTATTCAGGAATAACCAGATGAAGAAAACCTGGAGCGATGCCGAGATTTCTGCGCTGGAGTTCTTCAGCACTACCCTAACGGCAGCGGTTGAACGCAAACAGATGGAGCAGGAACTGATCGAAGCCAGGAACCTGGCAGAATCGGCCAGCCTGGCCAAAAGTAATTTCATGGCCAATATGAGCCATGAATTGCGGACACCCATGAATGGCATTATTGGCTTTACAGACCTGGTGCTTACCACCAATCTGCAAACTGTCCAGTACGAATATCTTTCCAACGTAAAAAAATCGGCCTACGGTCTGCTGGAGATCATCAACGATATCCTGGAATTCTCGCGCATCGAAGCAGGCAAGCTGCAGATAGACCATGTACAATTCCCGCTGGATACACTGGTGCAGGAATCTGTAGACATTCTCACGGTGAAAGCCTACGAGAAACATCTTGAAGTGATCTGTCATATCGATCCAGACCTGCCTTCACAATTCATGGGTGATCCCACCCGTATCAGGCAGATCCTGGTGAACCTGCTGGGCAATGCCATCAAATTCACTCCGGCAGGTGAGATCTTTATCTCTGTAATTGTGGGAAGAGGCATCCACCTTGAAAATGAAAAAAGGATCATGGATGTTGTTCTCTCAGTACAGGATACTGGCATCGGCATTTCGCCGCAACAACTGGCCCGCATCTTCGACAGCTTCACGCAGGCGGATGTGGCTACCACCCGCAACTACGGCGGCACAGGGCTCGGCCTCACCATTTCCAAAAGCCTTGCTGAAATGATGGGAGGCGCTATCACTGTTGCCAGCGAACTGGGCAAAGGCAGCACTTTCAGTCTCACGCTTCCGATGGAAGTAGCAGATGAGGTCCCCCATTCGGCGGGAGAAGAAAAACCACCGCTTCGCAAAGTGCTTGTAATAGATGATAACAGCACCAATCGCTGGCTGCTGCAGGAGATACTTCGCCATTTCAATATCAGTTGTGAAACAGCCGCCGGTCCCCGGGAAGCACTCGAAGTGCTGGATCGCGTGCAACAGAACAATGAACCGCTGGACCTCATCATCACAGACCACCACATGCCCGAAATGAACGGCATTCAGCTGGTCCAGGAAATGCGCAAACGATTGGTAGAACCAGCTCAGCCCACGATACTCATGCTGTCGAGCATCGAAAAGAATGAACACCAGGAAGAGGCTGCAGCGCTGGGCATCCATCGCTTCCTCACCAAACCGGTGAAGATGCATGAACTCCACGAACTGCTCTGCTCTATTTTCGATACCACGCAGGAAAGGACAACGCCTGTAGTGAAAAAAGAAAAGAATTTACAAACAGGCAATGGTGCATCCATCCTGGTTGTGGAAGACGAGCCGGTGAATATGATGCTGATCACGGAGATCCTAGGCAGGATGGGCTTTAAAGTTTTGCAGGCCAGCAATGGAAGGGAAGCCATCAACCTGTTGCAGCAAACAAGCCCGGCGCTGATCTTCATGGATGTGAACATGCCGGAAATGGATGGTTATGCTACTACCAGACATATCCGCAGTGTTCCGGGGCCCAATCAGCACGTGCCCATCATCGCCCTCACCGCTGACGCCATGGAAGGCGATAAAGAGAATTGTCTCCGCAACGGCATGGATGATTACCTGGCCAAGCCATTCCAGATCGAAGAACTGGTGGAAATGTTAAAAAGCAGGGAGTTGCTGAGTTGAGGAGACGGCGGAAGAGACCGATACAACGTCAGGCATACAAATTGCGTCTTATCACGAAAAGATTCAGCATGAACCGACCTGGTCAGCCTTCCTTGGCCATCTGTTTGCTAATGGATTTGATTGGCTACATGAGCTATGCCGTCCCCGGCCTCGGAGAATTTGCGGACATTATCTGGGCTCCCATCTCAGCCTTTATTTTCTTCAGGTTATTCGGCGGTTGGAAAGGCGCTTTCGGCGGGCTTTTCAATTTCATCGAAGAGCTGATGCCCGGACTGGATTTCATACCGAGCTTTACCCTGATGTATTTCTGGCAGAGATCTAGCCGCCCACTGCAAACCGGTATCCAACGCCCTTGATAGTGATGATGCTCAGCCGCTCATCTTCGCGCAGGTAACTGCGCAGTTTGGTGATGTATACATCCAGGTTCCTGGAATTGAAGAAAGAATCGTTTCCCCAAAGGAGATTCAGTATTTCCTTGCGATCGATGATGCGGTCCCGGTGTGCATACAACAAACGAAGCAATTCGCTTTCGCGGAAGCTTAGCTTACGTTCATCCATACCCGAACTCAGGGTCTGCCGGACGAAATGAAAACTGTACTTTCCGATATTCACTACTTCTATCGCTTCTTCATTTCCTTTCACGGACTTCTTTCTGAGCACATTTTCTATTCGAACGATCAGTTCTTCCATACTGAAAGGCTTACGGATATAATCATTACCGCCAACAGAGAAACCTTTCACCAGGTCAGTGGTCTGTGTTTTGGCTGTGAGGAAGATGATGGGGATATTTTCATTGAACTGCCTGATCTCTGCGGCAAGCGTAAAGCCATCCACGCCGGGCAGCATCACATCCAGCACGCATACATCGGGATTGCACTGGCGGAATTGTTCTACTACCTGCGCGCCATCGCTTTCCATGATCACATGGTAACCTCTGCTCTCCAGGCTTTCCTTTACGATCTTGCCCAGGAACAATTCATCTTCTACATACAGGATAGTGCCGGAACTCATATGGGGTCGGGTAATTGAATGATGAAACTGCTGCCCTGACCGGGCTCGCTCAATACTTCTATCTTTCCCTTGTGCCGTTCCACTACATAAGCCACATAGCTCAGACCGAGCCCATATCCCTTCACATTGTGTGTATCGCCGGAAGGCACACGGAAAAATTTATCGAATACTTTTTTACGGTAAGCAGCGGGAATGCCAATGCCATTATCGGAAACCGTGAACTGTAATCCGGATTCATTTCGACTAATGCTCACCGTTATTACAGGATTTTCTTTACCATACTTCAGCGCATTGTCCAGCAGGTTGAAGATCACGCTGGTGATGTGCAGGCGATCCGCTTCAATGCTGAGATCTTCTCCATCTGCCTGTAAATGCACATCAGCTTTGACTTTCTCGAATTGGAGCCGCAAGCTGGAAATCACTTCTTCTGTCAACAACCTGAGATCGAATCTTTCCTTCTTCAGTTCCACCTGATGTTTTTCAAACATGGAGAGACGCAGGACTTTATCTACCAGCAATGAAAGCCTTTGCAGTTCACTGTTGGAGATATCCAGGTATTCTTCGGTTCGGCGTGGATCGTCCATGGCATGAAAACTTTTCAATGCTTCGATAGCCACACTTACTGTAGCAATGGGTGTTTTCAATTCATGCGTGATATTGCTGATGAGATCGTTCTTGAACTGGGTTAGTCTTCGCTGCTTCATCATGTTACGATAGAGCAACACGAAGGTGAAACTGGTTAGAGCAATGAGGAGCAACGACAATCCTATTTGAGGCGATAATTTCCTGGTGATATATTGAAAACTGTTCAGCAGATGGTACCGGAGAAAATAGGTGCTGCTGTAGCCCATCATCAGTTCATTGGTGCGTGTGGGATCGATGATTGTATTGGGTGCATAATAGCTCAACGAATCTTTTTCGATGGAGAAATCCAGTATCATTGACTCTTTGAGCAATGCCTCGCGGAAGCGTTTGCCCAGCTCATCCAGGCTAAGTGTATCTGAAATTGAATCCGCTCTTTGTAAAAGGCTTTGAAAACTGCCGTCTTCCATTAGTCGCGATAATACCATGTATTCAAGAACAGTATCTTTTCCGTTAGTCCTTAGATTCATTTTTGCCGGCATCGCTCCTTTGGCTATGCCAGTCACTACCCGCGCTGGTTCACTGGTTTTAATATCAATTGAACTGATCCTGCCTTTCATTTTTTCCACGGGCGCTAATCTGAGTGATGCATCAGAATTGTTGTTGATAGTGATAGTAACTCCTGAATCTGTTCTTGTTTCCCTGACGCGGGAAAATGCAGCTCTCCTTTGAAAATCAATAGCCCTTATCTGGTCCGTTTTGATTGAATCCAGCGGCATGCTCCTTTGAAAACCTGAATGGGAATCGGCAGAAGCAGGAAAAGCGTTGATGAAGATCCTGTCTCCGGAACCGGACAATGAACTTTCCGCCGTGTCCCGTAGCCTGCGCATTGGAAAAATAGTTTTGCTTGGAAGAACCTTTGTACCGGCATGCGATGGGCGGGTTGAGGTCCAGATGGTGAAACTGGTATCCTCCTGCAGTTTATCCGCCTGCATCTTGTAGGCCACATTGCGAAAGATAGCAGCACTGCGGATCTGGAGCGTCTTTTCTTCTTCCTCATAATTCTTGTACATCCAGTAAGACTGGAAGGCAATGATCGCCAGGATGGCCATCACCATCAGAATTGCGGGAATATTGATACGCTTGCCGGTCATGTTGCACAAATGTAAAGTTTCCATTTATCCGCAGGGAAAAGCATTAACCTTAATTAACATTAAACCCATCATCATTAACCTGAAAGCGAAAACCCATACGATAGCTTTGATGGAACAAACAGACATCACATGATCAAATTTGCATTTCCTGCCATTGCCCTGCTGGCCATCTTGCTGAACAATGGCGCAGTGGCCCAGAACAATAAACCGCTGAAGCAGGGGCGGGTGGTATACGAACAATTGATCAAAGGAGGCGAATCAAGTGTTACCATCAATGGCAATTCGCAGACTTTCACCAGGCCAGACCGCACCCTGAAATGGGAACTGTTATTCACTGCCGATCAATCACTGCGAAGATCAATCGAAGCTGATGAACGGCCGGAAGCAGATATAGCAGTTCCGGGGATGGGCGCTGGTATGACCGGCAGCGTGCGCATGGTATCTGCCTTCATGCCCGAATCTACCATCTGGCACAATTTCCCTGCCGGCAGAAGAGTTGATCAGCGGGAAACTGTTGGAAAAAAATTCCTGGTAGAAGACAGCATTACCAAACATACCTGGAAACTGACAGGAGAATCCAAATCCATTCTCGGTTATACCTGCCAGAAAGCCATCACACAAACGCCGGTGAAATCATTCAATATGCAGATGCAGGACGGAGAATTCAAACGCACTGAAAAATGGGACACCATCAATGTTACTGTCTGGTTTGCTCCTGCCATCCCCGTTCCTGGCGGACCGGATTTCCAGGGTGAGCTCCCGGGCCTGATCCTTGAATATGATTCCCGCAACGGCGCCAGTATTACCAGGGCCGTGGAAATCTCAGAAACAGTAAAGACCGCCGATATCAAAGAACCGAAAACCGGTAAGAGAGTATCAAAAGCGGAATACGATAAAGAAGTAGACAATCAACAGAAAGAAATGATGGATCGAATGAAATCGTCGCGCAGGGCAAATTTCTGATGATCATTTTTCTTCCATTCACAAAAATTCTCATGAAGGAGTTGAAGGCGAACTTTAATTTAGCATAAAACTACCTTCATGAGAATTCTTTTATCCCTGGTCCTCCTGGCTGCCGGTTTCTATGCCCAGGCGCAGATCGATACCATCAACGCCAGCAACCATCGCCTGCAAACCGAACGTTTGACAGAAGGCACAGCCCGCTATCTGGTTTACAATGTAGACAGTATCACCGGCATCACCGGCACCGCCGATGTTTGGGAAAGATCCGTTTCCTTTGGCGTTCTGCCAGGCAATCCGCAACCGGTGGTGATGTTCGAATGGAAATGGTTCCACAATGAATCCTTCTTCCGGCACGTAAAAGCAGTGGCCGACCGCAAAACGCTGGCGCCTGTTTCTGAAATCGTGCTCTTCAAAGGCTATGCATTTGCAGGATATAAATTCACCAATGGCTTCCTCATTCCAGATAGTACTGTAGCCCACAACAGAGTGAACAAGGCAATGAAAGTGCCCCTCAACCCGCCAGTGCTCAACTGGGAATGGGATATGGAAACATTCTCCACACTTCCCATCAATCGCGTTGGTCAAAAATTTGCAATTGCTTTCATGGACCCCAACAGTCCGCAACCGGCTTATTATTTATATGAGATCTCCGGAGAGGACAATCTGCCGCTGAACAAGGAAGTCAGTATCAAATGCTGGAAACTCCATATCAATTATGGCAATGGTGCTTACGCCACTTTCTGGATCAGTCAGCAAAGCAGGGAAGTTCTTAAAATGAAAGAATATTTCAACGGATCTTACAGATATAAGGTTAAATTGTACTGATCCGGAATTCCGGGGATTGTATTAAACCTTAATTCAATGCAACCTTATCCTTTGGTCATCCGCACAGCGGGAGTGGATGACATTTTATTATTATGCTCCATTGCAAGGCAAACCTTTCTCGATGCCTTCGACAAATTGAATGATCCGGAAGACAATCATTCTTTCATCAACGAACATTTCACCACCGATAAGATCCGGGAATCTCTGCTGACACCAGGCGTGATCTACCTGCTGGCTTTTGTGAAACAGCAACCAGTGGGGTATGCCAAATTATCAAATCATGAAATCCCTTCCGCCTTCAAAAAGGCCACTCCTATAAAAATGGAAAAACTGTATTTCCTGAAGTCCTTTACCGGCAAGGGTCTGGGAGAGAAACTTTTTCGCTACTGCACGCAATGGGCCAGTCTACACGGATATTCGCATATCTGGTTATTCGTGTGGGACAGGAATTTGCCGGCCCTCCGGTTTTACGACAGGCTGGGCTTCACCCCTTTCGGGCAGGATGTACAAATTGTGGGCAGTGATGTGCAGATCGCCATCATGATGCAAAAGAAAATCTGAACCATTTTTCTTAGCTGCTGTTATTCCTTGCCCGCGCCCTGACCAAAATCCTGAAAGCGGCAATGTTTATGAGCAGTAAAAGATACCTTCTTACCATCCTGATCCTGGGAACACTAACGGCATTGGTGCCGTTCTCTATAGATATGTACCTGCCGGGCTTCAAAGCCATCGCCAGTGCGCTGCATACTTCCGTAACCGATGTAGCGCTTTCTCTGAGCAGCTTCTTCATCGGCGTATGCTTTGCACAATTGATCTATGGCCCATTGATGGACCGTTTTGGCCGAAAAAGGCCCTTATATGTGGGGCTGCTGCTGTATATCATCAGTTCTGTTGCCTGCGTAATGGCCGGCTCACTGGAGGCATTGGTTGCGCTCCGGTTTGTTCAGGCATTCGGAGCCTGCGCCGCAGCAGTGGCCGCCAATGCTATGGTGCGCGATCTCTTTCCGGTGGAAGACAATGCAAAAGTATTTTCCGCACTCATGCTGGTGCTGAGCACTTCTCCCCTTATTGCGCCTACAGCAGGGGGTTACATGATCGCGGCATGGGGCTGGCCTTCAGTATTCATTGCACTGGCTGTAATAGCACTGCTCATCATTTTCGCTATCCGGTTCGGACTTCCTGAAAGCAGCAAACCCGATCCCAATTACTCTCTGAAACCCGCGTCAATCCTGAACAATTATTGGCAGGTGATCAGGAATCCGCAGTTCTTCACTTACGCCATCTCAGGTTCAGTGGCCTTTTCCGGTCTCTTCGCCTATATTTCCGTTTCACCATCCATCTTCATGGAGCTGTACAAGGTTTCTGAAAAAGCCTATGGGTGGATCTTTGCGCTGCTGGCTTCAGGCGTGATCGGTGGCACTCAGGCCAACCGTTTCATGTTGAAATATTTCACCAGCAAACAGATCGTGCGCACTGCCATGATCATTCAGTCATTGGTCGGCGTTGCGATGTTCCTCTCTGCCTGGTACGGACTGATCGGTCTCACAGGCATCATTGCATTTTTGTTTCTCTTTCTAACCTGTGTAGGATTTGTATTGCCCAACACATCGGCGCTTTGTATGCAACCCTTCACCCGCAATGCGGGGAGCGCCTCTGCGCTGATGGGCGCATTGCAGATGGGCATCGGATCACTGGGCGCATTTATGGTGAGCCTCTTTGATAACTCTTCACCCATCCCGATGACAGGCATGATGGCGGCACTCGCTTTATTGGCTCTTTCTATACTCATAACAAGCAGCAGGCGTAAACAGGCTATTACTGCCTGAACTTTCTGAGGTCCACAACTGTTATTCTTCTATGCATTTGCAATTAAGTATACTGGACCAGACGCCGGTCCGAAAGGGAAGCAACCCTGTAGAAGCATTACAGGAGTCAGTGGAGTTGGCAAAACTGGCTGACAGGCTCGGATACACACGGTACTGGGTTTCTGAACATCACAATACAGGCACGCTCGCGGGCTCCGCTCCTGAAGTGCTGATCGCCAGGCTGGGCGCCGAAACCAAACAGATCCGCTTCGGATCCGGAGGTATCATGCTGCCCAATCACAGCACTCTAAAAGTTGCAGAGAACTTCAGATTGCTGGAAGCGCTCTATCCCGGCCGCATCGATCTCGGCATTGGCCGCGCACCGGGCGGAGACAGACTTACGGCTCAACTGTTGAATCCCACCAATACATTCGATCCGCAGGAATATGTGCAGCAGATCAGTACACTGCAGGCCATGCTGGCCGATAAGCCAGCCCCCGGCAATGCAGAAGGCAAAGTGAAGGCGATGCCCTTCATCGAAACAAAACCGGAAATATGGATGCTTACCTCGAGCGGTGAAAGCGCTTACCTGGCCGCACATTTCGGCCTGGCTTTATCGTATGCACAATTCATCAATCCTATCGGCGGGCCACAGGCCATGGAAGCTTACCGCCAACGTTTTGTTCCTTCCGATGAATTGTCTGCACCACTCGGTAATGTAGGTGTGTTCGCATTTGTATCGGATGATATTGAGAAAGTGAACGAAGTAAGGGCCGTGATGGACTACCGGTTACTGAGCTTCGAAAAAGGAAGATTCGATGAGCAACCTACATTCGAAGTAGCTAAAGCCTACCAATATACGATGGCCGAATGGCAGCGCGTTCTGTTCAACAGGCAACGCACAATTGTTGGAACACCCGATGTTGTGAAAGACAAATTCGAAGAACTGGCCGCCAGCTTTGGTGTAAATGAAATTGTGGTTTCCACTTTTACAGAACATGCAGAAGACCGAACCAGGAGTTATGAACTGCTGGCAGATATGTTCAAGTTGAAGGAGAATCGGCTTTCGGAAGCAAAGGTTGATCAATAACGGTGCTATTTATGCGAGGAGATATCCTACGAAACATAATAATTCGGGATTAGAATCCAACAATATCATAATTATATTGGATTTGCCGCTTTACGTCGCATCACGAGGCCGCATCCTTATTATGTGAAACACTTTCAATATACACCCTCACCTGTTCAGGCGTCCTGTCCATTTTTTCTGCTAATCTTTTCAATAAAATATCTTCTTTTCCGGGTTCGAGGAACAGGTCTTCATCGGTGAGATAAATATTTCGCTCCTTGATCCTTTCTTTTACTTCATCCCAGTTTGTACCGGGTTTGAGATTAAAGCTTGCCATAAAAAAGAGTTTATACAGCAAACGGTACAAACAGCGTGCCCGCGCGGATACATGCTTAAAGCCTTACCACAGAAAGGATTGGAAAGTGATCGGAAGGGAATTTACCATAATAGGTATCCGTGAGTACGCCCCAGCTCAATGCTTTGAAAGAAGCCATAATGAAAATATGATCGATGATCTTATCATTCATTTTTCCTTTTCCAAAATTGTTGAAGGAGCCATTGGGGGCATAAGGATGATCCACAAGGCTGTAGCTGTCTTTCAGCCAACCCGAACCAGCGATGGTTTGATACCATTCGCTCTGGTGGTCGCCATTGAAATCGCCGGTGAGCATTGCAGGAGTTTTGCCGGCAATGGCTTTGATCTTCTCCAGTATCAGCAGGCTGCTGTTCACGCGGGCCTTTACACCCTGATGATCGTAATGCGCATTGAAAACGAAGAATGTCTTTTTTGATTTCTTATGCCTCAGCTTTACCCAGGAGCAGATCCTGTTCAGGCGGGCATCCCAGCCGGGGCCTGGCTTATCGGGCGTTTCAGATAACCAGAAATCACCTTTATCTAGCAGATCGAATATTGAAGTTTTGAAGAAGATAGCGGAGTGTTCACCTTTCGCATCGCCATCGTCCCTTCCTTTTCCGTACCATGCAAAGTCAGGAAGACTGGCAGACAGGGAATCCAGTTGATGGCGCAATCCTTCCTGTGTGCCGAAGACTTCGAACTGGTGGAACTGAATGAGCCGGCTGATGATTGGCAGACGGTCTTCCCAGAGATTACCACTGTCGGACTTGTTGGCGTAGCGCAGGTTATATGAAGCGATTCGTATATCCTGCGCTGTTAGACGAAGAGTTGCCAACAAGATGAATGCTACTGACCAGAAATACTTTTTCATTTTTGCAGTGAATTACCTGTCAGAAAGATACGGTATTACTGCAATTGCGCAAACGTAAATGTGCGCTGGTAAACCTGCATTGGAGAAAGCAGCTCCAGTATGGTTTCCGGCAGGCGTTCCGCGTACAGGCTCTGCATCACCATTTCAGTGATCAGCCTTGAGTTGGCGGGACGCAGGTTTTCCACTTCCATCTTGCAGGCCGGCAGCATGTATACCAGGGGAATGAAGAGACATTGCCGGCTGCGTTCGGCATAAGGTTTCTTCATCAGCGGGCATCCATCTTTATGCGAGCAAATGGAACAATAGTTTTGCTTTTTAGGGAGGGCGGCAGAAGTCTGCACGCTGCCGCCCTTTGACAGCCGGTTCATAAATAATTCATGGTCCAGGTTTACAAGGTCTTCCACGGAATGCAGACTATACACCACCTGGTTGATCTCGAGATAGTAATGGTCCTTCTTTTTGCCATTCTGGCCCGAATACATCCCGTAATACCGGCTGGTGACATGGTCGTCCCATTCATGCCTGTGCCATAGTACAGATTGGGGCAATATCTTTTTGATGAACCTGTAATAATTGATCAGCCTGAATTTGATTCTCATCTGAACAGGGTGTTGAAACGCTTCAAAATCGGCCACCCGTGCGGCTTACAGGCGGCTGTTACTGGGCTCTGCTCACATTTCCCGAGCCTGAGATCTTTGTGGTCACCTGTGGATTGCCACTGTAGACCACATTACCGCTCCCCGAGATTCTCACGTTCAGCAGCTCCGTGGCAGTTGTTCTCACATTGCCTGACCCACTGATATCTGCATCCACTTTCTTTGTTGTAACAGGCAGCATATCTATACCACCGCTGCCGCTGATGGCATATTTCGCATACCCGGATGAACCTCCCAAAGCAAACATGTTCCCGGAACCGCTGATACTGGCATGGAGATCGTTCGCTACCTGGATATTCTTCGCTTTCAGTTCTCCTGATCCGCTTACGCGCAGGCTCAGACTGCTGGTGCTGATATCGTTCGTTACCAGCAGGTCGCCTGATCCTTCAAGGCCCAGTTCATCGATAACGGGAGCGCTTACGCGAACTACTATCGGATCATGCCTTCCTATTCTCTTTCCTCTTTTGAAACGGATGATGAGCTTTCCCGCAATCACCGGCGTTTCTATCACATCCAGGATATTCTGCTGGGCTTCGATGGTAAGCCTGTGGCCGGTTTCCTGCGTTACATATGCCGTACCATCAACGGCCGTTTCAATGCGGGTGTAACCATCCACGGTGCGTTCCTGTTTTACAACAGGACCGTCTCCTTTCAGTTTTTGACAACTCACCATCACCATGCTGCAGACTGCCAGCAGCATTCCGGTCAACAATTGTTTGCTTTTCATAACTTGACTAAGGTTTAACAGTAGTGTTTGAAAAATGAACTATTCTATTTTTTTAGACATTTCCGTTTCTGATATGGTGCCGAACCAGCCCACTATCTTTTCGGAATCTGTCTTTTGTTTTGCCACATTGGTGGGCACATTGGCCAATACTTTTGCAAATAAACCACCATTGGCCAGTTGATCAGTTAGCATTCGGATGAAGCCGTAAGCATCCTTGCTGATGCCCCTTAAAACCACCTTGACCTCATCGTTCTTCTCGTAAGGCTTCTCACCGGAAGTGATGCCTTCACGGATGGGAATAATGAAATTGAAGCCGTCGGAATTTGCATCTTCATAATATGCGCCGTCAACACTCCACATCTCATTCACGTTCTGGTTCAGCACGCCATTACGATAGGTGCGGATCCAGTAGTAGTCCATTGCTCCTTTCAGGTCCACTGCATAGAATTTGGCATAATACCCCTCTTTCTCTCCGCCTTTCTCTTCTTTGAATTCAACAGTGATACTGTCGATGGGAGGTACACGGTTCAGCTTGTCTTTCGCTTCATAGGTTTCACCTTTCCAGTTGATGGTGAGTTTGTATTCGTGTCCGATCACACCGATGCTGTTGCCTGCGCCGGGATCGTGCGTATAGGCGCCATTGTTATACGTGAAATCGTAGGTCTGGTTGAGCGTGAGGTCGGTTACACTGATCTGTGCATCGGAGATCACAGGGGGAGTTGAATTATCGAGATAACCGACAGCGCGCTGGAATTTGATTTGCTGTACACCAGGCTTATCGGTGATCCAGGCATCGATATAGGGAATCTGATCGCCGGCTGGCACATCCAGGTCGATCACTTTTTCACAACTGGTGAAAGCGCTTGCCGACAGAATAAATACGATATATAAAATGAATTGCTTCATGATAATGATTTTTTAGAATTTGAAGTTCCAGGTGATAGAAGGAATGATGGAACCGAGAATGCTCAGTCGGATTGCTTCTCTGATCTTCGGATCATCTTCATTCTGTCTGAAATAGATGGAGTAAGCATTCTGGCGCGCATACAGGTTATAGATACCGAATACCCATTCCTGTTTCAGCTTCTTGCCCTGGCGTCCTTTCATGGTGGCGGCTACATCCAGCCTGTGATAAGCGGGCAGTCTGAAATCGTTTCGCTTGCCGGTGGTGTTGTAAGGAATGGGAATTCCCTGGATGTCCAGCTTCACGTTCGGATAAGTAGCAGGTGTACCTGATCCGTAGTTGAAATTGGCGCTTACACTCCATTTGTCGTTCAGCTCACGGGTAACGGCCATATTGATCACATGTGTTCTGTCGTAACGGTTCAGGAACCATTCGTTATTACTGATACCTTCTGTTTTGCGGTAAGACCTGCTCCAGGTATAGTTGATCCATCCCTGCCATTTGCCAGTCTCTTTCTTCACTTCCAGTTCCACACCGTAGGATTTTCCTTTGCCGGTGAGGAGATCCGCTTCCACCTGCGGATTCAGTTCCAGGTTGGCATTGTCTATATAATCAAGTACATTCTTCATTTTCTTGTAGAACACTTCTGCAGAGAATTCCAGGTTGAGGAATTCAGGCACGGTCACAACGCCAACGCTCACCTGATCTGTTACAGAGGGTTCGATATTGTTGGTGCTGGGGAAATACAGATCGATGGGAGTAGGTGATGCAGTATTGCTCAGCAGGTGCATGTATTGTGAGCTCCTGGCATAACCTGCTTTCAGGAATGTTCCTTTCTTCAGCTCATAACGCACACTCACGCGTGGCTCAAAGTAAGTCCAGTCGGAGATCTTCTTCTTTGATCCTGTACCATTGCCCACCTTCTCTTCATAATCCAGCGGCTTGCGGATATTGGCAGTGGTGTCCCTGAAATGATACACAGAAGAATTGCTCAGGTAAGCATAGTAGTTCAATCGAACACCTGCCTGAACAGACAATGCCTTCGACACTTTCCAGGTATCTTCCACAAATGCGGCAGACTCTACTCCATATCTGCGAACGAGATTGATCTCTGCTTTGTTTTCATCATCCACCATCACACCTTTACCAGGATAGAAATTGTACATGGTGAAGTTCAGGCCCGTCTTCACCTGGTGCTTGTTGCTGATATACCAGGTGAGCGTGGGTTTCACGCCATAGGTCTGGATATCAGATTTCCAGTTGTAGCTCTGTTGCTTCGTGTCTTTTGCCTCTGAGTTGAACTTCAGACTGTAATCATACTTAGAATAGTACACGCTGGTATTGAGGAAGAGCTTTTGTGTGAAAAGATGGTTCCACCTCAGTGTAGTGGTCATATTACCCCAGTCCATGAATGCCTGGTTATTGAAAGAGAAAACATCCCTTCCGTAATAGCCACTCAGATAGATGGTGTTCTTATCATTGAGTTGCCAGTTAGCCTTTCCCGTTAGATCGTAGAAATAGAACTGGTTGTCACGATTATCTTTCTTCATAAATGGTTTGCTCAGCACATCGATATAAGAGCGGCGGCCTGCAATGATGAACGAAGATTCATCTTTCTTCAACGGACCTTCGATGCTGATACGGCTGAAGATGGTGCTGATACCGCCATTCACGGCCAGTTTCTGGTTATTACCATCTTTCATGCGGATATCGAGAACAGAGGAAGTTCTGCCACCAAACTCGGCAGGGAAGGCTCCTTTATAAAGTGTAACGTTCTTCACGGCATCCGGATTGAACACGGAGAAGAAGCCAAGCATATGTGAAGAGTTGTACACCGGGGCTTCGTCCATGATGATGAGGTTCTCATCCACATTACCACCACGAACGTTGAAACCGTTGGCGCCTTCACCTACAGATGTGATACCCGGCAGTGTCAGCATCGCTTTCAACACGTCCGGCTCTCCGAGGAATGCGGGGATCTTTTTGATCTGGCCGATACTCATCTGCTGAATGCCGAGTGCAACGGTATTGGTTCGTTTCAATCTTTTCTCACCAGTTACCACTACTTCGTTGAGTTCGCCTGCAGACGATTTCATCTGTAGATCGAGTGTATAATTTTCTGTCAGCGCAATTTCCCTGGTGATTACCGCAAAGCCCGTATAAGTGGCCGTGAGCGTGTATTTGCCGGGAGTAAGAGAAATGGAGAAGAATCCATAGGAGTTGGACTGTACAGTTGCATTTCCCGGGTTAATGGAAATGGTAGCATTGATCAAAGCCTCTCCACTGGATGCGTCCCGCACATAACCACTGATGGTGAATTTCTTTGGCTGTGCAAAGCCAACCACCACGAGCATGAGCAGGATCATTAAAACCGAAAGAATCCGGATCGTCGAACGTATCATAAATTGATTGTTTTGGAAACTATGACAACAGCAAATCGTTTTCCCCCTACCCGGAGGATGTTGTTTAGAAAAAATTAACAAATATAGCCTGCAATGACGGTAGGGTTAAATTTATGGCTCACTGCCATCACATAGTATTTTGTTTAATTTTGCTTCCCACAATTATCAAGACATACAACAGAAAAATGGCACATGAGATCACGGTGAACAAAACGCAATCGAGAGGATTCTTGTTATTTACGGCAGGCGTACTATTTGCATTCCTCTGGGCGTCCGCAGCCACAGCAACCAAGCTGGGCCTGCAATCGGCGCAACCTTTCGTGATCTGCATTGCCCGTTTTTTCTTTGCTGGGATTATCATGCTGGTGATCACCCATCTGTTCATGGGTAACAGGATGCCGGCCAGAACGGAGTGGAAGCCATTGGCTGTTTACGGCTTCCTGAATATTTCCCTCTATCTCGGATTGTATGTGGTGGCGATGAAGAATGTATCGCCGGGCCTCGGTTCCATGGCCATTGCCACCAATCCTGTGATGATCAGTCTTACCAGCGCATTGCTGTTCAAACAACGCATCAAAGCTATTACCTGGACCAGTCTTTTTCTTTGCACAGCGGGTGTATTGATTGCCGCATATCCGCTGTTGCAGTCGAGTTATGCCACACCTACAGGACTCACTATTTTGTTTTGCAGCATGCTGAGCTATTCAATCGGAGTATTGTATTTCTCAAAACAGAACTGGAGTGATCTGCATATTCTCACCATCAACGGATGGCAAACCCTGCTGGGAGGAATCTTTCTGTTACCTATAGCCGCAGTTACATACGAACCTTCGTTAAATCACTGGGACCTCAGATTTGCCGGTTCGGTATTATGGCTCGCTGTTCCGGTATCCATTTTAGGCGTTCAGCTCTGGTTGTTCCTGCTGCGCGACAATCCCCTGAAAGCAAGTTTCTGGTTATTCCTCTGCCCGGTTTTTGGCTACCTGATCGCCAATCTGGTAATGAAAGAGCCGATCAATGCCTGGACAGTCACCGGTCTGGCCCTGGTGTTGGGTGGGCTTTATCTGGTACAAAGGGCGAAGAAAGGATAATCTATACATTATACTTTATTGGTATACAGCATACTTTTTTATGCGGTATTTTATACCGGTAAAGGATCACCATATTTGACCGATTCTTTTTATATTTGATATGCTCTGTAAATAAACCTCCTCCGGCGGAGTGCTGAAAATCTTTATTAACCCCAATGGCTCTGTAAGTTCTGATTGTAGCGCTGAACGCTGTTTATAACTAATTGTACTGTTTGATTACAGTTACTGATCATTTTATTAATTACACCACTTAAAATGCGAACTGCGTTGATCAAAACCGGTCAGGGGCAGCCCCGTCATACTTCGCGCGCTTCAAAAGAGCAGCAACTTATCCCGGACCAGGAAGCCAATCTCCTGGCCCTGGTGGAGCATATTGATGGGCTGGTGTGGAGTGTAGACCGCAACATGCAATACATCATCCTCAACTCCGCTCTCCGGAAAAAGATCAAAGACCTGATTGGCGTGGATGCGTCACCGGGAGATAAGATGCTGGACCTCCTGGCATTGCTGGACCCTACCAAGAAAGGCGAATGGGAAAAGATCTACGAACATGCCTTAAAAGGCAAGAGCCAGCGACTACTGCAAAAATTCATTCTCAAAGACAAGCCTGCATTTTTCGATATTTCCATCAATCCCATCCGCAACGGTAATGAGATCACAGGTCTCTCCTGTTTTGCACTGGATGTTACAGAAAAGATCACTTATGATGCCCGCCTCAAAGCCAGCGAGGCGCATTTCAGAACATTGATCGAGAACAGTACGGATATTATTGCCGTTCTGAACAAGGAAGGAGAAGTGATCTATGGAAGCCCATCCATCGAGAATCAGTTCGGCGTATCGCCGCAGCAATACCTGAATGCAAATGTTTTCCATTTTATTGCAGAAGAAGACAGGGCCCATGCCATGGAGAAATTCCAGGAAGCCCTGAAGCGGCCAGGCAAACCACTGCCTGTTCAAACACGCACACTCAGGCCCGACGGCAGTATCGGTTATGTTGAAGGATTGGTCACCAACCTGCTGGCCAAACCTGAGATCCAGGGCATCGTTTGCAATTTCAGGGATGTGACCGAACGCGTGATGGCAGAAGAAGCACAGAAACAGGTTGACCTGAAATTCAGGGCACTCATCGAGAACAGTGCTGATCTCATCATGATGGCCAATGCCATGGGACAATTCACTTATGGATCACCGTCAGTAAAGAAACTGCTGGGCTGGTCCGGAAAAGACTATCTCAATAAGAATGTTTTTTGTTTCATTCATCCTGACAGTATTCCTGATGCTACGCAACTGCTGGGCGGATTGATGCAGCAACCCGGTAAATCTTTCACCATTTATCTTACCCTGCTGCACCGCAACGGCAAGTCTGTACAGGTGGAAGGCATTGCTACCAATTTCCTGCACGTGCCCGGCATCAATGCACTGGTAGCCAATTTCAGGGATATCACCGAAAGAAAGAAAGCACAGAAGCGCATTCACGAATCCGAAAACCTTTACAGGGACCTTTTCAATAAAAGTCCGCTTCCCATCTGCGTTTGCGATGCCATCTCACTCAAATTCCTGGAAGCCAACGATGCGGCAGTAAAGCATTATGGTTATTCGAGAAAAGAATTCATGAATCTCTCCGCCCCTGATCTCTGCATGACGGACGGCCTCGAAGAACTGAGGGCCCTGCTGCATTCTGGCAGGAAAAGCACCAATCAGCGACTGCTCCGTAAGCAGGCACGGAAAAACGGAGAGATCGTATATGCGGAAGTGATCAGTCATATGATCATTTATAAAGGCAGGGAATCTTTTATGATCCTGGCCAACGATATCACCGAAAAAGTGAAACTGCGCCATGAGCTGATGGAAGAAAAGATCTACCGTCAGAAAGAGATCATGAAAGCCAGTATCGATGCGCAGGAAAAAGAAAGGGAGGAAATCGGCAGGGAGATGCATGATAATGTAACACAGATCCTCACTACGGCAAGGCTCTGCCTCAGCCTTGCCGCAGACGACAAAGAACCGAAAATATTGATCAACCGCAGCAGCGATATCATTGCTGCCGCCATCGAGGAGATCCGCAAATTATCGAAAGACCTTACACAATCATATCACCGGGATGTGGGGCTGCAGCTCAGCCTGGAAGACCTCACAGACAGTATCCGCATAGCCAGCCAGCTGCAGGTGGATTTCCAATTCGCAATCGATGATGAGTACCAGCTGGACGACAAACTGAAAATGACCATCTTCCGCATCGCGCAGGAACAGCTCAACAATGTACTGAAGCACGCGAAAGCAAGTTCAGTGTCCGTTTCGGTTGTACAAGAGGGTGATACCATCACGCTGACAGTGGAAGATGATGGCAAAGGGTTCAGCATGCAGGAGAAAAGAAATGGCATCGGACTGCTGAACATCATCAACCGGGCAGACCTTTTCAATGGCAGGGTGAAAATAGATTCCGCACCCGGTACAGGCTGCCGGATGACCATCACATTCAAACCCATGAGCCAGCTCAGGCCAGACTTCTCAGGGCTTTCACACGTTCAGTGATACCGGCCTCCATATTCACTTCGCCGATGCCGAGCCTTGTTGCCAGCTCGATGAATTCCGGCGTATGGTCCTTCCGTTTGCCGGTTTTTGGATCGATGCAGGTGAAATGCGTCCAGAGAATAGCTTTGAGGCTCGCTTCCTTTTCATCGAACATTTTCAATTCCACCACCAGGTTGGAGGTTTCCAGTTTTATTATCTGGGAAGTGATGCAGATCTTCTCGTTATACACGGCTGGTCTCAGGTATTGGATCTCGTGTTGCCTTACTACCCATCCCATACCTTGCTGGAGAAAATCAGTGATGCGCAGATCGAAATTTTCGCGCAGATGATCTTCACGAGCATTCAGAAAATAATCCAGGTAGCGGCTGTTGTTGAGATGCGCCAACGGATCGCAGTCCGGGAAACGAACGATGTAAAAACTTTTGAGTTCCATAATGATGAAGGTATGATCATCGGAAGAATATCCGCGGAGAGCCGCTTTTTTTATCGCTTCATCCGGTTTACCCTTGCCGATTGAAAGAACAGATTGATTATTGTACAGTTTTTGACCTGATCAATAACAGTATTACCTGAAAAAAAGATCAGTTCATCAGAAAATAAAATCATTATTTTTGAAACTCAAGCCGCAGCATATGAAGTTTTAACATCGTTCCGCAGGCTGTTGCAATAACAATCCCGGAACATCTTTTACTACTCTTTCACTACTGTCCTTGCAGGCAGTTCCCTGTGATCTCATTATTTATTGGATTCAATTAATCAAGACAGGAGGATTTTATGTCGTTTGAACAAAACCCTATGGGTGAATTGCAACGCAGGCAAAGCATCTTCTCAATCATAAAAGATTCTTTCAAAAGCGAAAACCAGGACTTCACCAAAGGCAGTATCCGCAAAGGCGTGATATTACTGGCCATTCCCATGGTGCTGGAAATGATCATGGAAAGTGTGTTTGCGCTGGTGGATATTTATTTTGTAGGCCATATCGAAGGTCATGCTTCGCAGGCGGTGACCACCGTGGTATTGACGGAATCGGTACTCATGATCCTTTACTCCGCCGCGATGGCGCTGAGTATGGGCGCTACTGCTGTGGTAGCGCGTCGTGTGGGTGAGAAAAATATAGAAGGCGCTTCGCGAAGCGCCGCACAAGGCATCAACCTCGCGTTGATGGTAACTGTTGTGATCAGTTTATTCGGTTCCATTTTTGCCAGCGATGTATTGCGTATCATGGGAGGATCGGCCGAAGTGATTGAAGTGGGCACCAGCTATACCAGGATCATGTTCGGCGGATCAGTGGTGATCATGCTGCTGTTCCTGATCAATGGAGTGTTCCGCGGTGCAGGCAATGCCAATATCGCGATGTGGACGCTCTGGATCGCAAATGGCATCAATATCATTTTATGTCCAATCCTGATCCACTTTTTCGGATTACCGGGTGCGGCAATGGCCACCACTATTGGTCGTGGTACCGGCGTATGCTATCAACTCTATCATCTTTTCAAATCCCGTCGCGGTCTGCTCTATATCAAACGCGCTTATTTCAAGATCGAATGGACCATTCTAAAAACCCTGTACAGCCTGAGTTGGGTAGCCTTTCTCCAGTTCTTCATTGCATCGGCCAGCTGGATGTTCCTCAACAGGCTGGTAGCGCAATTCGGAGATGATGCAGTAGCAGGTTATGGAGTGGCGCTGCGAATACTGATGTTCTTTCTTTTACCTGCCTGGGGCCTCAGCAATGCAGCTGCAACATTGGTTGGACAAAACCTCGGGGCAGGACAACCGGACCGGGCCGAGAAATCGGTTTGGACAACCGCCCTGTACAATGCCATCTTCATGGCATTTGTTTCATTGATCTGCCTGGTATTTGCCGATCAGATCATTTACTTCATGAATGATAACGAGGCTATGGCCGTGTACGGAAAGAAAGCATTGCACATCATTTCACTCGGCTATATATTCTATGGCGTGGGCATGGTAGTCACCAATTCGTTTAATGGAGCAGGTGATACCAAAACTCCCACCTTCATCAACCTCTTCGGATTCTGGGCATTTCAGATCCCGCTGGCCTGGCTTTTGAGTATTCAAATGCAACTGGGCCCAACCGGTGTGTTCATTGCAGTGGTCACAGCCGAAACGCTGATCAGCATTGCAGGTGTTATTCTTTTCCGCAGAGGTAAATGGAAACAGGTAAAGATCTGATGATGCCGGAAGCCCTTTTATTCAGTACATTTAGTGCATAATAAAAGGAGGCATGAATTATTTATCCAACAATATTGTACGACAGATTCTGATCCTCATGGTGATCATATTTGTGGGATAGTACTTTTTGTACAATTACAGTTCTTTTTGCCATCATTCCTGGGAGCTTATACCTTTTATGTATTGCTGCGCAAATGGATGTTCCTGCTGGTGGATAAATACAAATGGAAGAAAGCTCTTGCAGCCGCCATGCTGATGCTGATCTCCTTCCTGGTGATCCTGTTGCCAATATTGTTGCTGGTGAACATGATGAGCTCCAAAGTGGCATTCGCCATCGAACACTCCAATGAGATACTCACGTCCATTGAAAAATATGTGAACCAGTATGAAGCCCGTTTCAAGATCGAGATCATAACGGATGATAATATACGAAAGATCACTACCTATACAGCGGAATTCCTCCCTAAGATATTAGGCGCCACTTTCAATACCCTGTTCACCATCGTGATGTTGTACTTCATTCTTTATTTCATGCTGGTGGAAGGCCGGAAGATGGAATCGAAGTTCTACGACTGGGTTCCTCTAAAAGACGAGAATGTGATCACGATCCGGAAAGAGATGAACGGAATGGTATTCTCCAATGCCGTGGGTATTCCACTGATCGCATTGTTCCAGGGCGTAGTAGCATTACTGGGATTTATACTGCTGGGCGTGAATGAACCGATGTTCTGGTTCGTGATCGTATGTATCGCAGCCATGCTGCCTGTTGTGGGCGCTGCTGTTGCTTATGTGCCACTGGCCCTGATCTTCTTTGCTGAAGGCTCTCCCATCAAAGGTGTGCTAATGCTGGTTTATGGCTTCGGCATCATCGGTACTGTTGACAATATCGCCCGATTCTGGTTGCAGAAGAAACTGGGCGATGTACATCCACTCATCACTGCATTCGGTGTGATCATCGGTATTCCCATATTCGGCTTCATAGGATTGATCTTCGGTCCTATCCTCATATCTTTTTTCCTGTTGATGATCAAGGTGTATGCCAGTGAATTCAATGATGGAGGTAAAGGCGTACGACAATCTTCCCCGTGATTTTCAGCTCCATATATATTATTGGTACATAGGCCGGGTAGTTTTACCCGATAGCCAGGATAAAGAAAATGCAGTATTGCCCGTTTTTTTTCGGCGATCCTACGATACTATTTTTCCACATTCCCCGTTTACATATCGGATAATACGTGTTCCGTAACCTTTGAAAACCCTGTACCATGTACCGTCCAGTAAAATCCATCACCTACAGCCTGTTGTCTGTATTAGTATTATCACCGGTGTTCATGACCGGTACCTCCAAGAGAACGGAGCCTCCTGCCGAGAAGATCGTTCTGTATATCCCCAAAGATGTTGTGCGCTACACTGCCAATCCGGAACTGATGCCGGAAGAAGCCGCCAATGTTTACAACAGTATGCAGTTGAAAAAACTGGGATTGACCAAGAAAGCATTTGCCTGTGCCTGGAAAGGTTACACCAGCCTGGTGGAAGCCGGCAGACTGGCAAAAGATGGGATCCTCTCCATCTGCGATTTCAGTCAGAGTTCACGCAGAAAGCGCTTATACGTACTCGATATAAACAGTCAGAAACTCCTGGTGAATACTTATGTGGCGCATGGACGCAAGTCGGGAGGCGAATACGCAAAATCATTTTCCAATAGTCCGGAATCCCATAAGAGCAGTCTCGGATTCTATGTTACCCGTAACACCTACTTTGGAGAACATGGACTGGCCCTGAAGATACAGGGACTGGAACGCGGCTTCAACGACAAAGCCGATGCACGCAATATCGTGATCCACGGCTCCCAGTATGTTGGCAAACAATTTATCAGCAATAATAAATTCAACGGAAGAAGCTTCGGATGCCCGGCATTGCCCGCAAAAGAAGCATCAAACGTTATTCACCAGATCAAGAATGGCTCCTGCCTTTTCATCTATCATCCTACAAAGAATTATATCAACCAATCAAGGTTGTTGAACTGAACTTAGCGTGGACATAAACTTCAGATGGTTTGATGGCAAATAGCTCAATGTAGGATTCGTACCCTATGATTGAGCTTTTTCGCTCTGGGGTACTGAACAGCGGCTGTAAAACATACCACTACTTTTGTAAGGATGATGAGCTGTGGGATGGAGAGATGAGGCTGTAGGTTAAGGCCGGGCTTCTTCGCTTATGTTTTGAAGGCCGCTATTCAACACCCCTTCGCTCAATGAGGGTGAAGGTGCAAGGCCGTAGAATACAGGTGACCGGGAGCGTTAGTGCCTACCGAAAAGGAACAGTCAGAAGAGGAAACTCCTTATTTCTTATACAGACCGTTTTTATAACCAGACTGCAATTAGTTGGAATAATACTCCTACGATGAGGCCGGAATAGATCTCTTTGGATGTGTGGTCGCTTACAAGGAAGCGCGCTGTGCATACAAGGCCGGCAATGAAGAAAGCGATGGCAACAAAGAGAGCGGTCTCTTCGCGTTGGCTGAATGCAAGGAGGAGGAAGAAAGTTATTAAGCCGCCAACGCCTGTGGCATGCATACTGATCTTGTAACGGATATTGAAAAGCCAGGCTCCACAGACGGCGAGGAAAGTGCCAAGCAGGAACTTTACAAAGTATTCGGGAATATCCTGAAGATTGTGGAATACGTACCAGATCCAGAAATAGAAAGTGATGGCGGCTACGTATGGAATGATCCTTTCTTTTTGTGTGCGTAACTGGAAACTTTGTACGAAGCCAAGTGCACGCATCAACAATACAGCAAAGGCCGGCAGGAAACCAGTACTGAAGAACACACTGGCGAGTGTGAAAATTTTTTGTTTTTCAGCCATACCGGCAAAAGCATAGGGATGAATGAAAAGCAGGTAGGCAGTAACGTAAGATGGCAGGAACAAGGGATGGAATACATAAGATATTACCTGTGCAAAAGTTCTGATCCACGCTGGTTGATCAGGCAGAGGGCGCGATTCAGCAATCACCTGGTCCATGAAATTGTTCTTCTCCATTATAATTCTTTTCGCAACCTGGCTACGGGAATATTTAGTTGCTCCCTGTATTTGGCTACTGTTCTGCGTGCAATATTATACCCTTTTTCCTGGAGCATCTCGGTTAACTTTTCATCGCTCAGCGGTTTTTTCTTGCTTTCACCTTCGATCATATCGCTGAGGATCTTTTTCACTTCACGGGTACTCACTTCTTCGCCGCTTTCAGTACTGAGGGATTCACTGAAGAAGAATTTCAGCCGGTAAGTACCGAATTCCGTTTGCACGAATTTACTGTTGGCCACACGGCTCACCGTGGAAATATCCAGCATGGTGCGTTCCGCAATATCTTTCAGGATCATGGGCTTCAGGCTTGTTTCATCACCAGTCATGAAGAACTCGTGCTGGTATTCCATGATGGTGCCCATTACACTGCTGAGGGTGTGCTGTCTTTGCTTGATGGCATCGATGAACCATTTGGCGGCATCGATCTTTTGCTTGATGAAGAGCACGGCTTCCTTTTGTCGCTTATCTTTTTTACTGGCGCGGTCGTATTCGCGCAGCATATCCTTGTAACCCTCACTGATGCGGAGATCGGGGGCATTCTTTGAGTTGAGGGTAAGCTCCAGTTTACCGCCGTTATTGTACACAAAGAAATCCGGCACCACATAGCTTTCAGCTTTATTGGTCTCGGCATGATTGCCGCCGGGCTTGGGCGTGAGACGGATGATCTGGCCGATCACTTCTTTCAGACCTTCATCGCTCATACCCAGGCCGCGCTGGATCTTATCGTAGTGCTTCTTGGTGAATTCATCGAAATAATCAGTGAGCACGGCGATGGCTTTTTCAACTTCCTTGCCTTCGGCTTTCTGACGCTGCAACTGCAACAGCAGGCATTCCTGCAGATCACGCGCTGCAACACCGGCAGGATCGAAGCTCTGTATCAGACGGATCACTTCTTCCACTTCCTGTTCATTGCTGTCTATGTTCTGGCGGAAAGCCAGGTCATCCACAATGGAAGCGTCATCGCGGCGGAGATAACCATCATCGTCGATGCTGCCAACGATCTGCTCGGCAATGCGTCGCCTGCGATCATCAAGCTTGAGCATACCCAGTTGTTCCAGCAGGAATTCATGGAAGGATGTTTCGATGCGGTAAGGCACCACTTTGTTATCATCCACCTCGGGATAGTTATCGTCGCGGAGTTTGTAATCTGCGATCTCTCCATCTTCATCACCTACATATTCGCTGATATCGATATTGTCGTATTCCTCTTCGCTGCCATCAGGTTCATAATCCTCCTCTGCATTATTATCGAACTCGTCTTTCAGATCATTATCGAACTGATCATCGTGATCTTCCTCCGACTGTTCCAGAGCTGGGTTTTCTTCCAGTTCCTCCTTGATCCTCTCTTCAAGATTGGCAGTAGGAACCTGCAACAGCTTCATCAGTTGAATCTGTTGGGGCGAAAGTTTTTGTAGTAGCTTTTGTTGTAAACTCTGACTCAGTGCCATGTGCGTCTTAGGGATTTTTTCCCGCCTTTTCCCAAATTTTGGAAAATTTCGCGGTTCCACAAAAATCAGGCCGTAAATTTACAGACAAATGTAATGCAGGTGGTAAAACGATTTTATAAAATTATTGTTGTGGCGGCATTTTGCCTGCAAACCCTTGCTGTAACTGGATTGTACGCTCAAAATTATTTTCGGGGGTCTGTTGGTAAAAAGCAAGGGCCTGGAACGCAGAAGATTGACATAAATCAAACGAAACTTAGTGTGTTGGCAGTCGCTTGGCTCCCGGTGAGTGACTTCTATTTTGTCGCCTCTGGCGACACAACAGTGTGCTGCAAACTGCTCTTCGCCGGAAACGAAGGAATAAAACCCACTCGCCGGGAGGCGAATGACTGGCGCACATTACGCGCCAGGATGCAGGCAGGGAATGGCTTTCAGCCGATGTCAGTCATTGCACCGGATCACTATACCACACATTTCGGATTCTTCTGCAAACAGGAATTACAAATAGAAAAAGCGACCAGGATACCTCTCCGTTTCCGGTTAGGATCGCTGGCCGCCTGCAATGCCATTGAAGGAAAATAGCTCCTGTCCAACGGCTATCAGAACGTTTATATTTTCAGTTTGATCACTTCTCCGCTGAGGGACTTTTTGATCACCTGTGCCATTTTCTCCCCTTTTTCGCGGGCCTGTTCCTCAGACCAGAGCAGGCTGATCTGTGTGCTCACGCTGCGGCCGATCACGGCATCGCTGGCAGAGAAGTCTTTATTGGCATGATGGATCACTGCTTTTTTCTGATCAGGATGCAGCTCATTGAGCGAAGCAGCAGTTTTCAGGTGTGCCCAGTTGCGGATATAGTGCCAGTTATGATCGTACCAGTAGATACTTCCCGCGATCTGTCCTTCTGCTTTGAGCAATGCAACAGCATTGGCAGTGGCTTCGCGGGTAGGCAGGAACCAGCTCACGTGCGTATGACTATCACCGGAAGGATCGGGGATCCTGCGGAAGCTGATCTCAGGAACCTCTGCCAGTGCGGATTTCAGGGCATCGTAATTGCGTTTCATGATGGCGAGGAATTCATCAAGCCTGTTGAACTGCGCGAGGCCCACGGCTGCATGCAGTTCAGAAATGCGGAAATTGTATCCGAGGAAAGGATGCAGGTCTGCACCGCGGTCAACACCAAGGTGATCATGACCATGATCGCTGAACCCGTCGCATTTGCGCCAGATCTCTTCTGAATTGGTGGTGATGGCGCCGCCTTCGCCGCAGGTAACGGTCTTCACAAAATCGAAAGAGAAGGTTCCGGCATCACCGATAGTGCCGAGATATTTTCCTTTGAACTTAGCGCCGGTGCTCTGGCAGGCATCTTCCAGGAGGAGCAGTTTATGCTCTTTGCAGATCTGCATCAGTGCATCCATATCAGACATGCTACCGCACATGTGTACGGGCATGATCACTTTTGTTTTGGGAGTAATTGCTGCACGAACAGCTGCAGGATCGAGAGTGAGCGTGTCATCCACATCTACCAGTACAGGCACAGCGCCTACGGTGATCACTGCTTCAAAGCTGGCCACAAATGTAAAGGTAGGCATGATCACTTCATCACCAGAACCCACGCCCATCGCGGCAAGAGCTGTTACCAGAGCAGCAGTGCCGCTCGATACCACTTGTGTGTATTGAGCACCGAGCTTATTGCTGATGGCTGCTTCCAGTTCTTTCGATTTCCAAATTCCTTTACGGGGACCGTCGAAACCGTATCGCATGATGATACCGGTGTTCAGCACATCATTTACATGTGCACGTTCTGATTCACCGAATAGTTCAAAGCCTGGCATAATTGTGATTGCTGGGGTTTTGTATTGGATCTCCAATTCCAGCAGGAGGCAAAGTTATAAAAAACAGGAATTCAGGAAATCCTATTTCATGATCCAGCCCTGTTGCTGGTCTCGAACGGCATCCAGCTTCATAGGCCAGTTAATATAAGGCTTACTCTCCTGGTTGTTTTCATCGATGACAGTCACATAGAACCTTGCAAACTGTTTGTCGTCAGGCAGCGGAGCCTGGAAAGTGCAGGAGTCTGTATGGAACTGGGTTCCCACCAATGCGGAATTGTAGAAATTATTATTGGGCCCGTTGATATAACAGGCATAGAGACGGAATCCTTTGATGGCTTTTGTTTCTTCAGCATTTCTCTTCACACTGATCTGCAAACCATTGTTGACAGAGCTCACTGTAGTAACAACCGGCGCAGCAGGCAGCAGCGAATCCAGCCAGGGCATGCCCGGGATCAGTGCAGGCTCTTTGTAATAATTGAGGCGTAGACTGTCGCTCCATCCCAGTGGATTGTTCACAAAACTTTTGCTGCTGAAATAGATGGCGCCCTGTACTTCAGGATAGTCGCGCATTTCACGGATCTGGCGTGGCAATTGATTTCTCAATCTCCAGGCAGGATTACTGTTGGCGCGATAGATACCGAGACCGATATAAAGATGTCTGCCATAAGTATGCTGGCTCCACCAGTCGAGCAGCACTTCATAAGGCGCATTCTTCTGACCGAACTCCCAGTAGAGTTGCGGCGCCACATAATCGATCCATCCTTCTTTCAACCACAAAAGTATGTCGGCGTAGAGATCATCATAATTGGTAACACCGGCGCGGGTTTCGCTGCCGCGCGGATCCTGGCTGGCATTTCGCCATACGCCGAAAGGAGAGATCCCGAATTTCACATGGGGATTTTCTTCTTTGATTGCCTGGCTAAGTCCCACGATCACAGAGTCCACATTTCCTCTTCTCCACTCCGCCCTGCTCAGGCCATTACCATATTTATTGTAGGAGCTCTGATCAGGAAATTCTTTTCCAGGTAAGCGATAGGGATAGAAATAATCATCGAAATGAATAGCATCCACATTGTAACGGCTTACAATATCCCGCACCACTTTCACAACAAATTTTTGTACTTCTTTATTGCCCGGATCGAAATACCTGGCTGTTCCGTAAGTGACAAACCATTCGGGATGCAGTTTAGAGATATGTGTAGCTGCGATGGAGCTCTTGCCGATGCTGAATTCCGCACGATACGGATTGCACCAGGCATGGAATTCCATTCCACGTTTGTGGGCCTCTTCGATCATGAATTCGAGGGGATCATAATAGGGATTGGGAGGCGTGCCCTGTTTGCCGGTAAGCCACTGGCTCCAGGGTTCGTACTGCGAAGGATAGAATGCGTCTGCAGCAGGACGCACCTGAACGATCACGGCATTGAGGCCATTGCGCTGGTGCATGTCCAGTAAACTGATGTATTCCGCTTTCTGACTTTCTGTATTGTAATTACCGCGGGAAGGCCAGTCGATATTATCAACAGTTGCAATCCATGCTGCTCTGAACTCTCTGGGTGGTTGTGCATGCAGGCTACCGTTCACAAGCAGGATGGCCAGCAGAACAACAGACAATACTCTTTTCATAATTTCGGATCCTGTTTACGCATTTACGCAAAACGCCGAAATTACTGGATTATTCTGAGTTCCGAAGCTTATCCAGTAGTTGATTTAACGTTTTGGCTTCCTCATCGTTGAGCTTTCCCAGGATGCCATCCATCTCTTCAGTATAGACGTCCAGCTTTTCCAGCAGGGCCAGTCCTTTTTCTGAAATGGTAACGTCCACCAACCTTCTGTCTGTTTTGCAGATCACTTTTGTAGCCAGGTCTTTGCGGATGAGCCTGTCCACAATCCGGCTTGTGTCGCTCATTTTGTCCAGCATCCTGTTACGGATCTGCAGGGTAGACAATGGAGTGGTAGCGCCTCTGAGGATGCGCAGAATATTGAACTGCTGAGGAGTGATATCTTCACGGCCGAAGATGTCTTTGAGTCTCTCCATCACCCAGTTATAAGTGAAGATGAGGTTCACCATAGAGCGTTGATGCTCGTTGCGGAACTTCGTTTGTTGGATGTCGTTATCTATGCTCATGTCCAATGCTGAAAGGGTGTTATTATGATATATATACAATTAAACCGGCCGGATCGTTGCACGAAGCAGACTGGTGAGTTGAAAAATGCTGAACAGATGATGGGCTTCATGCAGCAGGAACATTTCCGTCCACTCTGAAATGCTGAGCGGGCCATACTTTTTATGCACCCCCGTTCTGCGAAGAATGGGATCAGGTAATGATACCAGGTGATTGATCAATATGAAGCGCTGGGTAGTAAAGTCTTCCGAAATTTCATTGATTGGACGCAATGCGCAATCAAGGAACAATGGATCATTTTCCGCCACATAGGGTTCAAATTCAGGCTGCTCTTCCTGTTCAATTCTTTTCAATCTGTTGTAAAACATCGGCTGGTAGGCCGTCAGATGCGCCATTTGTTCATAGGCGCTCCATTTTTCAGGGATCACGCGGGTACGGAGTTGTGGCTCCGTAAAGCCTCTTACCAGATCCTGCAACACTTCTTGCTGGTGTTGCAGCCGGATAGTGGTAATGGTGGAAAGTGGCATGCGACTGACTTTAGGCTTTTCAAATTACGAACAAAAAATTGAGCAGCCGGCAGTTTCGCATTTGTTTATCAATCGCTCCAAACACGGGTGCCTTCGCTGCAGTTAGCACATATGTCGATATTCTTTCTGCTTTGTAACAGTTGTTTCCGGAAATTGATGTACTGATCATTGTGCCAGATCTCCTTGAACTTTTTCCCTTTGAGATCGCCAAGTGTATGCTGTGCATCCTTATCGAAGCAACAGGGCACCACCAGGCCATCCCAACTGATCACGGTGGCATGCCATAAACGCCAGCAGTGATTATTCAGCGAATTCTTGAATTCGTATTCGCCATTGCTGTTCTTTTTATAACGGCTATACTTATCGTTGGTGGGGATCAGGTTATTGGGATCATTTTCATAATCATATACCTGCGCGGTTTTGAAGCGCACTTCGTCCACTCCAATTTCTTTGGCCAATTGTTTGATTTCTTCAATCTGGTGTTCATTGTGTTTCACCACCAGGAACTGGAAGAACACGAATGGCGTTTTACTTTTCAGTTCTTTTTTCCACTTCACGATATTGCGGGCGCCTTCCAGCACTTTCTCCAGTTTGCCACCCACACGATAACTCTGATAGGTGTCCTGCGTGGTGCCGTCGATGGAAATGATGAGCCTGTCCAGCCCGCTTTCCACAGTCTTGCGCGCATTATTCTCGTTCAGGTAATGTGCATTGGTACTGGTGGCGGTGTAGATGCCCTTGTCCGATGCATATTTCACCATATCAAGGAAAGCCGGATTGAGATAGGGCTCACCCTGAAAGTAGAACACCAGGTAGAGCAGTTCTTTCGACAATTGATCGATGGTTTCCCGGAAGAAATCTTTCTGCAGCATACCGGTGGGCCTTGTGAATGCGCGTAGTCCGCTGGGACATTCCGGGCATCGCAGGTTGCAACTGGTAGTTGGCTCAAATGAAATGGAAATGGGATAGCCCCATTGCACAGGGCGTTTGGTCCACTTGCTTATATAATAACTGCTGAGCACCTTCGTGGCATTGAAGGTGCGTCTCAAGGTAAGCTTGGATAAAAGATTGATACTATCGTGCCAGTTAAATCCGGGCATTAGAGTATAAAATTAAGGGTAAGCTGGTAACGGACAATGAATTGAACCACGTAACGTTTAATAAATCCGGATTGTTCGCTTATTGGGAACTTTTTGGCGGGTTGCATTCTTACGGTAAGGCGCACTCCTATATATTTGTATGCAGATTATGGCGAAGGTCAATAAAAGTAATTTAGGTTGGAAGATCCTGATGGGAGCTGTTTTTCTCGGGCTGCTGGTGATGGCGGGCTTCCGTTTGTATGAATGGTGGATGGAAAGAAAAGCACATTTTGTACGATATGAAGCTTTTGGTATCGAAGTGCCCACCAATTACGAAATACACGGCATCGATGTTTCGAAGTACCAGGAAACCATCGACTGGGAATCTGTCCGCGCCATGAATGTGGAAGGTATCAAACTCCATTTTGCCTTCATCAAAGCCACTGAAGGCAATGGCAATGAAGACCGGCAGTTCAAACGCAACTGGAAAAAATCCAGGGAGGCCGGCATGATCCGCGGCGCCTATCATTTCTTCATCTCCAGCAAAAGCGGCAAAACACAGGCAGAGAATTTCATCAACTCAGTTGAACTACAACCTGGAGACCTCCCACCTGTTCTTGATGTAGAACAGACCAATGGCCAAAGAAGCGACAAGATCCGTCAGCGCGTGCAGGAATGGCTCACCACCGTGGAGAACTATTATGGCGTAAAGCCCATCATCTATACGAATGTGGATTTCTACAAACAGATCCTCAAAGACGATTTCGATCACTATCCCCTATGGGTAGCCCATTATCTTCAAAAAGAAAAGCCGCGGATATACCGCGACTGGCATTTTTGGCAATACAGTGAGCAGGGCCGTGCAAATGGTATCCTGTTCAAAACAGACTTCAATGTTTTCAATGGGGATTCAACGGCGTTCAGGGAATTGCTGATCAACTGATACGCCCTTGTGTGCTGCATCGTATTTATCAAGAATATAGATCGCATCATCTTCAAACATCCCTCTCTTAAAAGGCTCCCCAAAAAAATGCGCCCGGTATTGTTTCTTCCATAGTCCGGCATCATGATGCTCCGCCATCGCCTCCCTGTTGAAAGACAGCCAGCTGTAATAGGAAATTGAAAATATGCCTGTTAAAAAATAAGCACCCAGGTAAAAATTGCGCAAGCTCATCCACATTGCATTCAATCCAGCGCTATTCACCTGAGCCAGGATTACCATCAACATCAACGGAAATACGGGGAACCAGAAACGAACTTCAAAGAATGGCCAGCAACAGATCATCAGGAAATAAATAAAAAGATATACTCTCACCACAGAAGGGATTTCAAGCTTTTTGGAAAAGATAGCCTTTGCAAGGAGGCATAGAAATAACAAGCCTGCAATAGTATACAAGATCATTGCTACAACCGGCGGCACAACTGTAACTGCTTTGCTTTGCGGGATGTTAATGAACAGCTCCCCTATCTCCTGTATGTGCATCCAGCATGTTGTCAATAGAATTATCAAAGGGTTTTGCTCGCCAGACACACGGTAATAATTCAGGTACTTCAGTACACCATATTGATTTATTTGAAAAACAAATATTGCAGAAATCCCCAAAGCAATTCCAAATGCAATCAATTTGTTGCTGCGAATCAAGGTCAGTATTTTTTTCCCGTTTTCCAGCAACGGGGTCAGGACCAATGCCAGGCCCAGTGACATGCCTGCAGTTCTTGTGTAAATGGCAAGAACACAAAAAATAATGGAAAATAGTAAATACCACTTCTTCCGGGTTTCGCCAAAAGCGGAATAGAAATAAAGGCATCCTGCAGAAAGAAAGAGGAATTGCATTTCAGAGAGCGGCGTCAGCGTGAACTTGATGGTGTTCCAGTTCAATAAGAGCAAAACAATCATCCAAATAAAATGCCTTTTTGCGCTGAAAAGTTTTCTTAAAAAATACAGACTGCCCACCAGCATTAGCCCATTAAGCGCAGCGATGGTAAAGGAATTGAGTATTCCTGCTTTGGCCAGGCCAAATAAAGTGCATACATAGCCGAAGGGAAGAAAATCACGAAAATGGGGAGCAGGCCAGTTGCCCAGCTGTGTCTCCACCAGCCTGAAATAGCGGATGGTGTCGTTTGTTAATCTCAGGGGCGTAAAAAAGTTGCACAAGTACGCTACAACAAGTAGTACCAGTGCAACTTTCCAGAATTTATAAGATGAGCTCTCCGTTGATTGCGCAATCATTGCAGCGAATATACTCAACTACTATGATCTGCCACAATCACCCATTCCTTATTGATCTTCCGCACCAGCAAATTGAAGTGCCCGCTCAGGTCCCCGTCCTTTCTCGCCAGTTCCCATTTCCCAACCACAAAATAATATTCGGGGCTGAGTCGTGAAAATCGGATGAACGTGAACGTGAGCTTTCCCATCTGCTCCGCATTGCCGTAGCTCTTCTTATAATTATCGAGCGTATTCTTATACCCATAGGTAACTCCATTCTTTCCCACGAACATGAGGGAATCATTGTTCCAGTACCCCTTCATGAATCCATCGATATCTCCGCGGTTCCAGGCCTCATTCTGTTGGGCCAGTACAGCGCGGACGGCTTTCTCATCGGCGGACTGCGCTTTCAGTACAGCAGGAGTCAGCAGCCCGATGAATACAACAAGCAATAGAGTTCTCATATCATGTTTTGTTTTTGCCTTTATCCCGCGAATGCCTTATCACCTTTCTTGTATGGATAATTTCCATCGTACTTGCCGGGAACGGGTTGATAGCGCATAGCCTGCGTCATTCCGATCTCGGAAGTGAAATAACCAAGCATGGTGAGCTGTTTCATCAGCATAAAGAAGTGAGGGCCGCCTTCAGCTTTCACCTCTTCCAGTTTCGCTTCCAGGGACCTGATCTTTGCAGTGTCGGCATTAGCCGAATCTTTCTTCAATGCAGCGATCTCTTTTTTGATTTCCCTGGTTTCTTTCTCTCCGCTCATATGGTTCTTCATGTCGGCATCCCATTCTTTGAGCAGTTCTGTGCGTTGTTCCGGCGTAAGCTTCATGAACCCTTTGCTGAATTTCTTTTCGCTGCTGGCTTCAATTTCTTTCATGCCCTTCAGGAAAGACTTCTGTTGTTTCTCGTCGTATGAGTCACGTACCATTACCGTCATGAACGCGCCTGTTTTGGCTGCTTTCGCGCCGGGCGTATCAGTAGTGGGGATGATGGTTTCTGCAATTTCATCCAGGTAGGCGATATCGTCTTTGGTGAAATCGAGGGAAGCTCCCTTTTTTTCGTCTTTATCGGAGAGTTTGCAACCAGAGAGGAAAAATTCTGCTCCGATCACGGAGGCTCCGAGCAACAATGCAACTCTCGACACGGCATCTCTTCTATTCATATTGAGATAGTTTCTGTGTTTAAAGGTTTCCTTTTTTCAGTTCTTCCACTGCAAAGTTGGCTGCCCTTGCAGTAAGCGCCATATAGGTTAGCGATGGATTCACGCAGGCAGCGGATGTCATGCAGGCGCCGTCTGTAACGAATACATTCTTCGCATCCCATACCTGGTTATTGCCATTGAGTACGGATGTTTTCGGATCCTTACCCATACGTGCAGTACCCATTTCATGAATACCCATGCCCATCGCATAACCATTGTCGAAAGTTTGGGGATCTTTCACTCCGGCTATTGAAAGCATTTCCTGTGCATCGGCCATCATGTCTTTACGCATCTTGATCTCATTCTCTTTCAGCTCTGCATCGATGGCCAGTACGGGCAGTCCCCATTTATCTTTTTTCTCTTTATCGAGGAAGATCCTGTTCTCATGGTGTGGGAGGATCTCACCAAATGCTGTGATACCGATGCTCCAGTTGCCGGGCTCTGTCAGCATTTCCTTGAGATCCACGCCGATGCTGAGCTCTGCTACGTTGCGGCTCCATCCCTGGCGGCTTGCGCCACCCTGGTATCCGAATCCGCGAACATAATCGCGCTTGTCTCCAAACAGGTTGCGATAACGCGGAATGTAAATTCCGTTAGGCCTTCTGCCGAAATAATATTTATCATCGAAACCATCTACTGCACCGTTGGCGCCGAGACGGAAATGGTGGTCCATTACGTTATGACCGAGCTCGCCGGACGCGCTGCCCAATCCGCCGGGCCAGATATCGGTGGCGGAATTGAAGAGTACCCAGGTGCTGTTGAATGCGGAGGCGCAGAGGAACACGATCTTCGCCTTGTATTCTGTGGTCTTGCTGGTTATTGCATCTACCACTTCCACACCGGTGGCTTTCTTCTTGTCTTTATCGTACAATATTCTGGTAACAATTGAATCGCACTGAACGGTGAGATTACCTGTTGCCACAGCAGCAGGCAGCGTACTGCTCTGTGTGCTGAAATACGCGCCGAACGGACATCCCAGCCAGCATTTGTTGCGGAACTGGCATTGCGTTCTGCCGGGCACGGGCGCTGTGAGGTTGGCAGTACGACCGATGGTCATCAGGCGCTTACCGCCATAATGTTTCTTGATGCCTTCGGCCACATGTTGCTCAACAACGTTCATGTCCATCGGAGGAAGGAACTGTCCATCGGGTAACTGAGGCAGTCCATCTTTATTACCACTGATACCTGCGAACTTCTCTACATGATCATACCAGGGGGCGATCTCTTTGTACCGGATAGGCCAGTCAACCCCAAATCCATCTTTTGAATTGGCTTCGAAATCGAAATCACTGAAGCGATAGCTCTGGCGGCCCCACATGATGGACCTTCCGCCGAGATGGTAGCCACGATACCAGTCGAAGCGCTTCACTTCTGTATATGGACAATCCTTTTCATTGGTCCAGTAGTGGAGATTCTTTTCGTTGAGGGGATAGTCGCGCTTCAGAACCGGATAATCTTTTATCATTTCCTGGGTGCGTCCGCCGCGGTGCGGATATTCCCAATCAGGTTTATTGGCTTGTTCATAATCTTTTATATGCTTGAGATCGTTACCTCTTTCAAGCATGAGTACTTTGAGGCCTTTTTCAGTAAGCTCTTTAGCGGCCCAACCGCCACTGATTCCTGAGCCAACTACAATTGCGTCATATACATTGTCGGGCATGCGGGATCGATTGATAATGTGGAAAAAATATGTTACTCGTGATTCTCCTGATTAGATGTCGCAGATCTGGATCGCTTTCTGTAATGCTGCGAGTTTTTCTTCATTCACTTTGGATGAAGGTATGAATTCCTGCGCTACATAGCCTTTGAACCCGGTGTCAACAATGGCTTGCATGATGGCAGGATAATTCAGCTCCTGTTTTTCGTCTATCTCATGTCTTCCGGGAACACCGGCAGTATGATAATGCGTGATGTACTGGTGATTGTCGCGAATGGTGCGGATCACATCGCCTTCATCGATCTGCATATGATAGATATCGTACAACAGTTTGAAATTCTCTGAACCCACTCGTTTGGCAAGCTCCACGCCCCAGGAAGTTTTGTCGCACTGGTAATCCTTGTGATCGATCTTGCTGTTGAGCAGTTCCATCACCAGTGTTACATTATGTTTTTCTGCCAAACCGATGATCTGTTTCAATCCGGCAACAGAATTGTTCCAGCCTGTTTCTGCATCCTTGCCTCTTGCATTGCCACTGAAGCAGATCAGATTTTTGTAACCGGCCTTTGCCACCAGCGGGATCATCTCTGTATAATTCTTCACGAGTGTGGCATGGAACTGCGGATCGTTGAAACCGTCTACCAGGTTGATCTCCGCGCCATTGCACATGGAAGAAAAGATGCCATGCTTTTGCAATGTGGGCCAGTCTTTTGGACCTACGAGATCGATTGCATAAATACCCATTTTTTTAACGGCTGCAGCGAACTCTTCCAATGGAACAGAACCGAAGCACCAGCGGCATACGGAATGATTTATTTTTCCTTTCAATGTTTGTTGATTATCTGATGTAGAGGTAAATGAAGAGAGCATGCCTGCAGTACCTACAGCAGCAGTACCTGCAACTAGATTTTTGATGGCAAGTCTTCGTGAATGATTGGTCATGTTTAATCGTTGGATCCGAAAAATACAAAATGTTACTTTATCTTAGACCATCAAATGTTTGCATGAACAGAAAATTAAGAATGGGAATGATCGGTGGTGGTAATAATGCCTTTATTGGCGCCATCCATCGCATCGCGGCCAATATGGACGGATTAATAGAACTCTCCTGCGGCGCACTGAGCTCAAACCCTGATACAGCAAGGGCTTCAGGAAAATCGTTACTGCTTCCGGAGAACCGGATTTACACCAGTTATGAAGAGATGATAAAGAACGAACGATCGTTATCTGAAAATGAACGAATGGATTTCGTGAGCATCGTTACTCCTAACCATGCGCATATCGGCCCGGCACTTATGGCGCTCGACAATGGTTTCCATGTAGTGATCGAAAAGCCGATGACCTTCACACTGGAAGAAGCAAAACAATTACAACAAAAAGTAAAAGAGACCGGGCTCACACTCGCACTCACACATACCTATGCCGGCTATCCCATGGTAAAGCAGGCCAGATCGATGGTTCAGAGTGGCACTATTGGCAAAGTGAGAAAGATCTATGTGGAATATCCGCAGGGATGGCTCAGTCAGCTCAGTGAAAAAGAAGGTAACAAACAGGCAAGCTGGCGCACCGATCCCAGTCGCTCCGGAAAAGCAGGAGCCATGGGCGATATCGGCACACATGCAGCTCACCTCGCTGAATATATTTCAGGATTACAGATCACTGAATTGTGCGCAGACCTCAACATCGTTGTGGAAGGAAGAGCATTGGATGATGATGGCGCAGTACTGCTTCGATTCAACAATGGCGCATCGGGCGCACTCATCGCATCACAGGTGGCAGCCGGAGAAGAGAATGCGCTCAAGATCCGCGTCTATGGCGAGAAAGGCGGGCTCGAATGGCACCAGATGGAACCCAATACTCTCCTGGTGAAATGGCTGGATCAACCCACTCAGGTTTATCGCGCCGGACAGGGTTATCTTTCTTCCTTCGCTAAATTCAATACACGCACACCCGGTGGTCACCCCGAAGGCTATCTCGAAGCTTTCGCAAATATTTACCGCTGCTTCGCACTCACACTCGATGCAAAAATGAATGGGAATGTTCCCACACCTGAAATGCTCGACTTCCCCGGTGTTGAAGAAGGTGTTCGTGGTATGGCCTTCATCGAAAATGTTGTGGCCAGCAGTAAGTCTTCACAAAAATGGACAAGCTTTAAAATATGAGAACCTTAAAAGGACCTGGCATTTTCCTGGCACAGTTTGCCGGCGACAATGCTCCATTCAATACATTGCCTTCCATCTGCAAATGGGCGGCAGGACTGGGTTTCAAAGGCGTGCAGATCCCTACATGGGACAGCCGCCTGATCGATCTCCAAAAGGCAGCCGAAAGCAAAACCTATGCAGATGAGCTCAAAGGCATCGTGGCAGAACACGGCATGGAGATCACCGAACTGAGCACACACCTGCAAGGGCAGCTCATTGCCGTGCATCCTGCATACAATACTTTGTTCGATGGATTTGCACCTGCGCAGTATCACAGTGATCCGACTGCAAGAACTGACTGGGCCATTCAACAACTGAAATGGGCCGCAAAAGCTTCGCAGAATCTGGGGCTCAATGCCCATGCCACTTTCAGCGGAGCACTGCTCTGGCAGAATGTTTATCCGTGGCCGCAACGCCCCGCAGGTTTGGTGGAAACCGGTTTCAAAGAGCTCGCAGCACGCTGGCTCCCTATTTTGAATACATTCGATGAACACGGAGTGGATGTCTGTTACGAGCTGCATCCCGGAGAAGATCTTCATGATGGCATCACCTTCGAAACTTTCCTGGAGCATACCAATAATCATGCACGCGCCAATGTTCTCTATGATCCATCACATATGGTATTGCAGGGAATGGATTATCTCGCTTTCATCGATCATTATCATCAGCGCATACGCGCATTCCATGTGAAAGATGCAGAATTCAATCCCACCGGTAAACAGGGCGTGTACGGCGGCTACCAGAGCTGGATCAATCGCGCTGGAAGATTCCGCTCACTCGGAGATGGACAGGTGAATTTCAAAGGCATCTTCAGCAAACTGGCGCAGTATGATTTTGCAGGATGGGCCGTTCTTGAATGGGAATGCTGCATCAAGCATCCCGAAGTTGGCGCAGCAGAAGGTGCAGTATTCATCAAAAACCATATCATCCCTGTTACTGATAAAGCATTCGACGACTTTGCCGGCACAGGCAGCGATGAAAAATTTAATCGGGCAGTTCTCGGTTTGTAGAGTAAATTGCCATATTGATTGATGATTGATAAAACTGGTAACGAATGAAAAAATTAATGGTTGTTTGCGCACTCGGCGCAGGCCTTATGATCTACGCTTGCGGTGGCACTGAAAACAAGACCGCAGAGAAAAAAGAAGAAAAAACAGAAAAGAAAACTGCCGGCTCTGATGCTGATGCAGAGAAAGCACTTGAAATGATCGCTTCTCTCGATTGCACAACCTGCCACAAGATCAACGAAAAAGTAATCGGCCCTTCCTATGTAGAAGTAGCCAATAAATATGAAGCCAGCGATGCTGTGATCACAGACCTCAGCAACAAGATCATCAAAGGCGGTCAGGGCGTTTATGGAACCGTTCCCATGACACCGCATCCGAACTTATCGATGGACAGCGCTAAAGTGATGGTGAAATACATCCTCAGCCTGAAAAAACAATAAGAGAACCATCAGTTCTCTTTTTCCCGCGCGGCAGATGCAATCGCAACCATCACCGTTAACGGGATAATAACGAAGAAGAAGCCTCCAGGACAAACTTTTTTTGAATACAAGCCGGGGATTTACTTATTTTTAAACTATAATGAATCCCTTATGCTAAATCGATTTTGCAGCGCCCTGGCATTGATCGCCCTGTGCAGTTGTCACAGCGGGCATCAATCATCAGCTTCTTCTTCTCCCAATACACTCAGCTCCGCCGAAAAGCGGGATGGCTGGCAGTTATTGTTCGATGGTACCAGCAAGAGCGGCTGGCATATTTTTAATAACCGTACAGATGGTTCCGCCTGGAAAGTGGAAGAAGGTGTTCTTTATCTCGATCCAAAAGCCAAAGGCCCCAAAGGCGAAGGCGGCGGTGAACTGATCTCGGATAAATCATTCAGCAATTTTCATTTGAAAGCTGACTGGAAGATCGATATCAACGGCAATAGCGGCATCATGTTCCTGGCGCAGGAAGATCCCCAATACAAGTACGCCTATCTCACCGGCCCTGAAATGCAGATCATCGATAATAACGGTCATGCTGATGCGAAGAATATCAAACACCGCTCCGGCGACCTCTATGATCTCATTACCGCCGTTCCTGAAAACGCCAAACCTGCCGGTGAATGGAACTCCAGCGAGATCATCCTCGATAATGGTAAGCTCACCCTCATTCAGAATGGCACAAAAGTGGTTACCACCACCATGTGGAACGAGCAATGGCAGGAACTGATCGCAAAAAGTAAATTCGTGAAGCTGCCAGACTTCGCCAAAGTTCGTGAAGGCCGTTTCGTATTACAGGACCATGGCGATAAAGTATGGTTCAGAAATATTAAAGTGAAGCCATTATAATTCTTATTTTAGAGCCAATTCAAAATATCTACTATGCGTTCAATGCTCGCCGTACTTTTGCTTGCTGCCGGAATCACCGGATGTGCAGACAGTTCCAGCAAACCTGCTGATCAACCTAAAACAGATTCAACCATGGGTGGACCTGCTATAGATGTAACACCTGCCAATAATGAATTGACAGGACAGGAAAAAGAAGAAGGCTGGCAGCTCCTGTTCGATGGAAAAACAAAGAACGGCTGGCATGTATACAATAACAAATCCGATGGCAGCGCCTGGACTGTGGCCGATGGCACATTGCACCTCGATCCCAAAAACAAAAAAGACTGGCAAACTGTAGGCGGCGGCGATATCGTTTCCGCTGAAGAGTTCGACAACTACCATCTCAAGCTCGAATGGAAACTGGACTCTGCCGGTAATAGCGGCATCATCCTCTTCATCAGGGAAGATCCAAAACTCGAACATACCTGGCATACAGGCCCTGAAATGCAGGTGCTCGACAATGCAGCGCACCCCGACTCTAAGATCATCAAGCACCGCGCCGGCGACCTGTATGATCTCATCACATCTTCACCTGAAATGGTGAAGCCCGCCGGAGAATGGAACCAGGTGGAGATCATTTCAAAAGATGCCAAACTGGAATTCATCCTCAACGGCACCAAAGTAGTAAGCACTACAATGTGGGACGATAACTGGAAGAAAATGATCGCAGGCAGCAAATTCAAAGACATGCCCGCTTTTGGTACCATCAAAAAGGGAAGGATCGGTTTGCAGGATCATGGCGATCCCGTTTGGTACAGGAATATCAAGATCAAAAAATTGTAATAGAAAGTTGAGATACTGAACTGAAAAGTTCGTGAAAGAAGGAGGCTGTGAAGCCTCTTTTTTATTGCAAAAATTTACCAAACTTGCGACAAAATAGCCCATAAAAATAGCGGAGAAGGTCTCCGCTTTTTCATAAAATCTTCAAATAATTATTTCAAAATCTTCTCTTTCAAATTTGTAATACTGGTTTTGATACTATCCAATGGTGAACCCGGACAAACATCCTGCTCCACAAACCAGTACTTCATTCCACTCAGCTTTGCCTGCTTGAAGATCGCAGGAAAATCGATCACCCCATTTCCCACTTCCGTGAATTTCTTTTCAGGCGTATTGTCCATATCTTTTACATGCCACATCGTGAATCTTCCGGGATATTTATTGAAGAGGTCAATGGCATTGTGTCCCGCTTTTGTTGCCCAGTAAATATCCAGCTCAAAGCTCACCAGGCCGGGATCGGTATTGGCGGTGAGAATTTCGAATCCGGTTTGACCGTCCTGCACTGCAAATTCAAAATCGTGATTATGGTAAGCGAGTTTCAGTCCACCCTGCTTCGCCATCTCTCCTGCTTTGTTGAGTAATGGCGCCAGCTTTTTGTAGGTATCGATACTGCGATGGTTATTGTCGAGATAGGGAACTACGATAAACTCCTGGCCGATTGCTTTGGAATCCTGCACAGCCTGTTTCCATTTTTCTTCCCAGTTGGTTTCCGTGAGGAAGAATTGGCCACCGAAAGTATGTCCGGATGTAGAAGTGAGCTTATTGGCTTTGAGTAATTTCCTGAATTCGTCTACCGTGAAGCCGAACCATTTTCCGTTATTGTATCCGTAGGTTTCTACATCGGTATAACCGAGTTTGGCAACGGAGATGATGGTTTCGGTTGGATTTGCGTCGAGTTCTTTGCGGAGAGTATACAGTTGCACACCATAACGTTTGCGGGCCAGCGAGAATGCATCTTCCGGCATAACAAACATGGCAGCTGTGAAAATGGATGATTGTTTCAGGAATTGCCTGCGTGTGTTCATGTCATACGTGATTAGGCAATCAAGATACAAAGAAAAGTTGATCAGACTTCGTCCATCTGTCGCAGTAATTCGCGCAGGTGGCTGATATGCTGACCGTACAGTTTTTTGATATACCATTTATTGGCGAAGTAGATCAGGAAGGTCACCACCGCGCCGCCGATCAGGAACTCAGTAAAGTACTGATGGTCCTGAACAGTATTGAGCATTGGTTGAACCCGGTCCGTCAGTACGTCTCCCGAAAGCTGATGAGATTTGCTTTTATAAAGTATGATGAGACCTGTCAGGTAATACAACAATGGAGTGAGCAATGTACCTGCCAGGAAATAGAAGCGTACATATTTTTCCAGGGTAGCGAGCTGTATCTGCAGATTCGACTTCACTTCAACATCTACCCGCTGCATAGATTTGAGCAATTTGTTCTTATGATAGTAGTAAAAAACAAATCCGATACCAACCAGGCCCAGCATAACAGCGATCTCCCAGTACTGACCACGTCTGGAGAAAGCATAATATGCGATGAATGCAACATAGATCACCACTATAGAGATGAGCTCCCAGAGCAGGTTGCGGCGGATCTTGGCCACAGGGCTTTGCGACTTCTTCCCTAACATGGACAGGATCTCTGAGTTACTATCCGGGTATCGGTCCATGCCTTTCTCCTGGTCTTTCCAGATTTCTTTAAGGCTATCCAACTCCATGTTCTACAGCTTTAGTGAGTTTACGTAATTTTTCTTTGATACGATTCATTTTCACACGAAGGTTATTCTGATTGATACCGAGGATTTCTTCCATTTCTTCATAACTCTTATCGTCCAGGTACAGCATTACAATACCCCTTTCAATTTCAGGAAGCTGGTGAATGGCTTTGTAAAGCTGTGCGAGTTTTTCTTCTTTGTCTTTGTTGTACTGAATATCCTGGATCTCTGTAGGAAGCAGATCAGGTTCTACACTTTTGATAAGGTTCTTTTGTTTTCTGAGATCGGAGATTGCGGTGTTCAGGGCAATCCTGTATAACCAGGTGCTGAACTTGGAGTCGCCGCGGAAGCGGGGATAAGCCCGCCACAACTGAATAACGATCTCCTGGAACAGGTCCTGTTTATCGTAATCCGTGGCACAATACAAGTTACAGACTTTGTGTAACATGCCCTTGTGCTGGTTTACCAATGCTAAAAACTCATCCGGGTTTGTCTTCGGGTGCAAACTTTAATTGGTTTTGGCGAAAAGATACCAAATAGGTCGCATCATGCTATAAAAATATTACAGGCCACCCCCTATTTTTGCGGCACTAATCCGAAATGATGAAAAAGTTTTACCACCTCGGCACCTGCACCACCTGTCAGGCCATTATAAAAGACACTAAAGTTGACCAGAAAGGGTTTGAGATGCAGGATATTAAGACGGAGAAGATCACTCCTGCCCAGCTCGATGAAATGAAAGCGCTCAGCGGCTCCTACGAGTCACTCTTCAGTCGCCGCGCCCTGAAATACAAAGAACTGGGCTTGAAAGACAAAAACCTGACCGAAAAAGATTACCGGGACCTGATCCTGGAAGAATATACTTTCCTCAAACGGCCGGTAGCCATCATCGGTAAGAAGATATTTGTGGGGAATGATAAGAAGAATGTGGCAGCGCTCAGGGAAGCTGTTGATCAATTGTGATCAGGTCCTGATCATTTGTTTCAGCAATTCCCTGAAATCGATCACAGTGGTTCGCACCAGGCCCTTCTCTCCTGCATAATCGCGCGCAGAACTGAACACATAGTTCTCCGGCTTGTCCACGATCCGGTCACGCACAGGATTCTCATGGATATGCAATACTTTTTCCTTGAGCTTGAATACCTGTTTGAAATCGATAAAAGAAGGGTTGCTGCAGGTTTGCCAAACCTGGAACTTCTCGATGCGTTTGAGGCTGTGACTGCATTGTTCAAAGCGGCTAAGCATCCAATCTTTGCGGAGATCGGTTTCATCGTCCAATGCTTCAAGGATCTTATTGGTAGTTACTCTTTTGAAATCCCTCTCGATGCGCGACAGCCCGCCGGGGTCATTGTTCCTGGCAAGCAGGTGAAGGTGATTGCTCATCAGGCACCAGGCATACACGATCAACCCCTTGGATACGATGCAGCAATTCAGCTCATCCACGATGATCTGCTTGTAAACAGGGCGCACAAATATGTCCACCCAATCAACAGTATTGAAAGTAATATATGAACAAGCTTGCGGATCAGCTTTTTGTTCCTTCTTTTCACTCATGACCATTACTTTTTAGCACACAGCAAATGGTCCAGGGGTTATCTTTAAAGTTACGATTCTATAGCCTCAGCAACAAAATGAAGGTCTTAAATATCGGATATTTTTATCATCATACTGTAAAATCGGCATTTGTTGAAAATGAAGGAGGAAGTGCCCTTTTGAACTTTTTTTTCAACATCATTTTCATAAAAAAACCCGGTTGGGGAAAACAACCGGGCTGTATAATGAACTTTTTTGAATTTGATCTTTAGAGGATCCTCAGCTTGGCATAATTCAACATGATCTTCTTTTCTCCATTCTGATCGAATTTGATCGTAGCAACTGGATTGTGCGCAGATCCTTCGATCTTGACCACCTGACCGAAACCAAATTTCTGATGCTCCACTTTATTACCTTCAGCCAGTGCAGAGATATCGCTGGGAACAAAATCTTCACTTGGTTTGTGCTCCACCACTTTTGGTGTTGCAGGCTTTGGAGTAACATAAGATGGCACTGCAGGTTTCTTTGATGGAGGAGGTCCATATAATTTCTCTGCATCTTTTGCAGAGTTGCCACCACTCCATCCGCCTCCACCACCACGGTGCATGCGATCATAAGCACTGTTGCCGCCACTACCCCATCCGCTGCCCTGGTTGCGCGCGCCGCCCCCGGCAAAGCTGCGGTCCAAATACTGATCGGGCAACTCATCGATGAAGCGGCTGGGCTCATTCTGCACGAGCTGACCAAAACGATACCGTGTATTGGCATAAGTGACCCAGAGCCTGGCTTTGGCGCGGGTGACCACCACATAGAACAATCGTCTTTCCTCCTCCAGTTCTTCCTTGCTGTTAATGCTCATGGCATTGGGGAACAGCATTTCTTCCAGGCCCACAGCAAACACACAGGAGAACTCCAGACCTTTCGCAGCGTGAATGGTCATCAGCTTAACAGTATCGGCATTGGGATCCTTGTCATCTGCATCGGTGAGCAATGTGATCTGTTGAAGATAAGCGCCGAGACCTTTATCAGTTACTTCACCTGTTTCATCAACGTCCGGGCTCTCCACCCATTCCTTGATAGAGTTGAGCAACTCCTGGATATTCTCGTAACGGGCAACGCCTTCTGTACTCTTATCGTTGAAAAGTTCTTTAACGAGATTGGTTTGTTTCCCTACATGCACCGCCACATCGGAAGCATTCTGGTTCTTGAGCATGCTGGAGAAACTCTTGATCATGGTCACAAAACCATCGATCGCTTCCAGCGTATTGCTCTTGAAACCGAAGATCTGCGCCTGTTCCAGCACTTCCCACATGGAAATATTCTGGTTGTTGGCCACCAGCAAAGCACGGTCGATAGTGGTTTTACCGATGCCTCTTGCTGGATAGTTGATGATACGCTTCAGCGCCTCTTCATCTTTTGGGTTCACAATGATGCGGAGATAAGCAACAAAGTCTTTGATCTCCTTCCGTGAATAGAAACTCGTGCCGCCATACATGGTATAAGCGATACCCATTCTGCGCAACGCTTCTTCAAACGCACGGCTCTGGGAGTTGGTGCGATAGAGGATCGCGAAATCCTTATTGCTGTAATGATTCCGCAGCTTCTGTTCCTGGATGGTGTCCGCAACGTACTTGCCTTCATCGTTATCGGTCATGGTACGAACGAGGCGGATCTTCTCGCCTTCGCTGTTTTCCGTCCAGAGATCTTTCGGGATCTGTCCCTTATTGTTCTTGATCACTTCATTCGCAGCATTCAGGATAGACTGCGTGCTGCGATAGTTTTGTTCCAGTTTCACCACATGTGCATCTTCATAATCTTTCTGGAACTGCAAAATGTTCTCGATAGTAGCCCCACGGAAACCATAGATACTTTGCGCATCATCGCCCACCACGCAGACATTCTCGTGCATGGCGCCGAGCAGTTTGATCACTTCGTACTGCGCAGGGTTGGTATCCTGATACTCATCGATCAAAATATATTTGAACTTATGCTGGTACTTGCTCAGCGCTTCCGGGAAATGCTTGAGCAGTTCATAGAATTTCAACAAGAGATCATCAAAATCCATCGCACCATTCTTGAAGCAACGCTTTACGTAGGCATCATAGATCTGGGCGGTAGCCGGACGGTTGGAGCGCAGGTCTTCCTGCTGCAGCCCATAATCATTGGCATATTCGATGGGCCCAACCAGCGCGTTCTTGGCGGAAGAGATGCGGTTGTAAATATTGGAGGGCTTGTAAGTCTTATCGTCCAGGTTCATTTCATTGATCACCGCCTTTACAACACTCTTGGCATCATCGGTATCATAAATGGTGAAGTTATTGGGATAACCGAGTCGATGGGCTTCACTGCGAAGGATCCTGGCGAATACGGAGTGGAAAGTACCGATATAAAGATTACGGGCATCGGAATTACCGAGAATATGCTCGATACGCTCTTTCATTTCCTTGGCAGCCTTGTTGGTAAAGGTCAGCGCCAGGATATTGAAAGCATCCACACCACTGGCCATGAGATGCGCAATACGGGTGGTCAACACTTTGGTTTTACCGCTTCCCGCGCCTGCAACGATCATCAGGGGGCCATCTTTATGGAGAACAGCTTCACGCTGTTTGTCATTCAATCCTTTCAGGTAGTCAATCATGGGTGCAATTTACGAAGGACTAGGGAGGCGGCAAAGAGATGGCCGGCAAAGTGATGTGGAAATGCGGCTGTGAAACGTACCGGCGCGGGAGGATATATTTGGGCAATGGTAGGGAGAGATGGGGCGGCGGTAGATGAGCCAGGCTGTTTCGCTTACGTTTGCAAGGCCGTCATTTCTCACATCGCTTTGCCTTGAGGGGTTGGAGGTGCGGCAGAAATAGTGCGGCAGCGGAAGTTTTTTCTATAGGAGTTTTTCCTGAGGATAACGGTGTTGTATACACGCAATTAATCTTACTCCATTCACCAATTTGTACTTATCTTGCCGGAAAGTGGAAAAGATATGTCGTCCCCCGATACTTCCAACCATCTCTTTTACCTCGCCGCCCGGTTCGTGAATCAAACTAACCGGCATCTTTTTCTCACCGGCAAAGCAGGAACCGGCAAAACCACCTTCCTGCGCTATATCCGCGAGAACACCAATAAGAGAATGGCCATCATCGCTCCTACAGGAGTAGCCGCTATCAATGCGGGTGGTGTAACCATGCACTCTTTCTTCCAGCTTCCTTTCGGCGCATTCATTCCCTCTCCTCTTGCAGGATGGAACAGTCATCAGCAGTTCAATAATCCCAACACATTATTGAAGAACCTGAAACTGAGCAGGGATAAAAAAGAATTACTTCGCGAACTGGAACTACTGGTCATCGATGAAGTGAGCATGCTGCGCGCTGACCTGCTGGATGAGATCGATCTTATTCTCCGTCATGTTCGTCGTAAGCCTGATCAATCTTTCGGAGGTGTACAATTATTATATATCGGCGATCTCTTCCAGCTGCCTCCTGTAGTGAGCAATGAAGAATGGGATATTCTCAAAGACCATTATAAAAGCCCTTTCTTTTTTGATGCACATGTATTGCACCAACACCCGCCGGTTTACCTGGAACTCAAAAAGATCTACCGGCAGCACGAAGCTGATTTCATCGAGATCCTGAATAATATCCGTAACAATACTGTTACCAGTCAGGACCTGGACAGACTGCACTTGCATTACCGTCCGGGTTATCAGCAGGAGCCCGGAGAGAATTACATCATTCTCACAACCCACAATTCCAAAGCTGATACCATCAACCAGCAGCAACTCAATAAACTGACGGGCGATGCTTATGAATTCGAAGGCATGATCACCAAGGACTTCAACGAGAAAGCCCTTCCTGCAGAAAGGATGCTGCAACTCAAAGAAGGCGCACAGATCATGTTCATTAAAAATGATAAAGGCGAAAGCCGCCGTTATTATAATGGTAAGATCGCGGTGATCAGCCGTATCGCAGGCGAAAAGATCTTCGTTACCTTTCCCGGCGAAGCGTATGAGATGGAACTGGAAAAAGAGACCTGGAAAAATATCCGCTACCAATACAACCGGGAGGAAGATAATATCGAAGAAGAAGAACTGGGCAGTTACTCGCAATTCCCGATCCGTCTGGCATGGGCCATCACTATTCACAAAAGCCAGGGCCTCACTTTTGAAAAAGCCATCATCGATGCAGGCTCCTCCTTTGCGCCTGGACAGGTGTATGTGGCGCTCAGCCGGTTGACCTCGCTGGAAGGCCTGATCCTCTTTTCCCGGATCCATCCGCATTGCATCCAGACTGAGTCCAGAACAATGGAGTTTACCCGCTCCGAGCAACCGGAAGATATCCTGCACCATTTATTGGAAGAAGAACAAAAATTGTTCATTGCCCGATCGCTGGTCAGAAGTTTCGATTTCACCAAAATGGCCGAGACCTTCAAAGACCACTATGATGAATATTCCAATCGTCAGCTGGCAGATCTGAATGCAGCTATCAATTGGGGCCAAGGCATTACCCGTACTGTATTGCAGCATCAGGATATGGCCGGAAGGTTCATGCGGCAACTGGAACAACTGCTTCCGATGGCAGAGCAGGATAATTTCCAGTTCCTCCGGCAACGAATTGTGGCCGCCAGTGAATACTTCCTTCAACCACTTGATCAACTGATCGAATCCATTCGCAACCATGCCGAAGAAATCAGGTTGAAACAACGCATCAAGAAATATGTACGGGAACTCAATGAGCTTTGTCTGCTCCCTGAAAGAAAAAAACAGGAACTGGAACTGGCTATCCACATCGCAGGAGGTTTGACCCAGGGCCGCAAAGCCGGCGATCTGCTCCAGGAAGTGGAAGAACTGCAAAAAGCGCATCGCGCAAAAACTGCAGAAGAGGAAACCACAGAAGTGAAAACGGAAAAGAAATCGAATAAGCCTGCAAAGGGAGAAACCAATCGCATCACGTTAAAACTTTTCCGCGAAGGAAAGACCATCCCCGAAATTGCCGGTCTGCGCAATCTCGCCAATGGGACCATTGAATCACATCTCATATTTTTTATCGCCTCCGGAGATATTGCAGTAACGCAACTGGTGGAGCCTGATAAGGTCAAAGAAATATTGAATCTCCTGGAATCCTCTCCCGCAGAGGGCTATTCCGCAACTGCCATCAGGGAGAAGCTGGGCGATCATTTCAGCTTTGGAGAGATCCGGGCGGTTGTTCAGCACCGTGAGTGGCTGAACAAAAGCAGGGAAACAGTCTGATAGAATTTTAAGCTTTGTTGAGTATAGCGCCCTTATATGGCTTCCTGGTCCAGCGGCTCAACTGCGTTTGATCGAACCAGAGTGTCATCACCGAATCATCGATTGTATAGCGGTTAGCCATGAACAGGCTTTTCAGAAAAGCCGCTTCATTGAAACCTGTGCAAATCTTTTTGCTAACCTGCACATTGTCGTTGAATTGAAATGAGCTGTCTGTTATGGTGAATGATCCCGACATGGTATTGCATCCGGTATTACCGCTGAATTTTTTAGTCTTCAGATTAAAGCGCAATGAGGGGAATGTGCCGGTAGCAGTGTCTGAAGGCAACGCAGGTTGTAGATACCAAAGACCATTGAGGGAAGTATCTGGTTTGAAGGATGTACGTATTACCTTTAGTTTCTCAAATGAAGGTCCGGCTGTATTTGAGACCAGTTCCGGATGAAAACGACGGAAGGAATTTCCTCTGTTATTGACATACAGATCGCGGAGACTATTCAGCGGTAGTATTGAACATACATCTGTTTTATTATCAGATTTGCGCACAGACCGGTGGTAGTTTGTGAGTGCCGGCGCCACTGCTGCTACCAGCAGCAGAGCAGCTCCCACTATGATCAGGGTTCGCATGATTTCTTTTTGATACTTCATTCAATTTTGTTGCCAGCACATAAAAAAACCGCCTGCTATGAGACGGTTCCTTTACCGTTGTGAGTTTACAACTGAGCTTATGATGCTTTAACTCCTACACTTTAATATTTCTGACGGATGGAATCTGCTGTTCCGATCGGCCGGTTAGTGGTATCCATCCTGAGCGTGTCTCGCATAAGCGAATCTCCCGGCCTGTTCAGATTGGTATCCATTCTTCTTTCTTCAATGGCTGCACTGTCGCGCATATCCGAATCCGGGTTGCCGGCATTGTTGCAGGCCGCCAGTCCTCCTGCCAGTAAAGCTGCTATCAATAACTGTTTCATACTCGTTTTACGGAATTGGTTCAAATGCTTTGCCAGTTGGCGCATTCATTTTGGAGTTTTTAGCAAATAAGTTTATAAAGAGATGGTTAGGGCCGCTATTTTTATTTTAGTTGAAATTGGGATCACAGCCCGGTTGATGGGATCATTCTACAGGATTGTTGAATTTCTTCCCTGCGATTTCTATATCTTGTAGTCATGCTGCAGAATAATGTTTTGTTGATTTTGTCACTGCTTTTTGTGGTGTCGATGCTGAGCATGTTGAGCCAGAAACTGCGTGTTTCCTATCCCATTTTCCTGGTAATTGCGGGGCTACTGATCAGCCTGGTGCCGGGCATTCCGGAAGTGAGCCTGGAGCCGGAAGTGGTCTTCATCATTTTTCTTCCTCCATTATTATATTCAGCGGCATGGAATACATCCTGGAATGATTTCTGGGCCAACCGCCGGCCCATAGGATTGTTATCGATCGGGCTGGTGATCTTCACATCTGCCGCAATCGCTTTTACAGCACAGGCCATGATACCCGGATTTACACTGGCCATGGGATTTTTGTTGGGCGGCATCGTTTCTCCTCCCGATGCAATTGCCGCCACCAGTGTGTTGCAGGGAATGAAAGTACCGCGCAGGGCCATCGCCATCCTGGAAGGTGAAAGCCTGGTGAACGACGCTTCATCACTGATCGTTTTCCGATTTGCACTTGCGGCTATGCTTACCGGTCAGTTCGTGCTGTGGAAAGCAGGAGCTGAATTTGTGCTGGTGTCACTGATGGGTATTGTGATCGGACTGCTGATCGCATTCATCGAATATCTCATTCACCGTTTTCTTCCTACTACAGCCAGTATCGATACCGCCATCACTTTGATCTCTCCTTATTTAATGTATATCGCTGCGGAGCATTTTCATTTCTCCGGCGTATTGGCAGTTGTGAGCGGCGGATTGTTCATGAGCTGGCGGTCGCATGATGTGTTTTCTTACAATACAAGGATCCAGACCACCAGTGTTTGGAATACGCTTGTATTCCTGTTGAACGGTGTTGTATTTATTTTGATAGGATTGCAACTGCCGGGAATAGTGGAAGGTCTGGAAGAGAACTCCATGTTGCAATCCTTCAAGTATGCAGTGGTGATCAGTCTGGTTACCATTATTATCCGGATACTCTGGGTTTACCCCGGCGCCTATGTTCCGCGGATGCTTAGTAAAAGGATCCGGACCAAAGAAGTGAGGCCCACACCCAACAGCGTTTTCCTGGTTGCCTGGAGCGGCATGAGAGGAGTTGTTTCGCTGGCTGCGGCATTGTCGATTCCGCTCACGATATCGGATGGATCCGCCTTTCCTTACCGGAACCTGATCCTCTTCATCACTTTTTCTGTGATACTGGTAACGCTGGTGATCCAGGGGCTCAGTCTGCCTTTTGTGCTCAAATGGCTGAAGATCGAAGTGCCGGAAGATGAGCATGCTCAGGAACAGGAGATCCGGCTGCGACTGGCTTCGGTGGCGCTGGACCATATCGAGCACAATTATTCAACGGAAGCCAACAGCATCGAGGCTTTTACCAGGCTACGCGATCGCTACAAACGGATGTCGGAGATCGCAGCCCGAAAACTGGAAAAAGAAGAGGAGCTCAAAAAACGCCCCGAGTTCCTTCCGAAATACCGCGATATGCTGCTGGAGCTGGTGCATGCACGAAGGATCGAGCTGAACAAAATGCGCCACGAAAATCAATACCCCGAAGAACTGATCCGTAAAAAAGAAGAGGAGCTTGACCTGGAGGAAGCAAGGCTAAGGAAATAACGGCAAAATCTAACCGCTTTCATATGCAGTCAATCGTATTACTTCATGGCGCTACCGGTGCTGCATCTCAATTGCAGTCGCTGGCAGATGCGCTGAGCAAAACTTATTCGGTCCATACTATCAATTTCAGTGGACATGGTGGCGAGCCCATGCCCGAAGCTTTTTCCATCGAACTCTTTGCAAAACAGGTGCTGACCTTTTTGGATGTCCGTCAACTCGTATCTCCCATTGTATTCGGATACAGCCTGGGTGGTTATGTAGGCATGTACATTGCCCGGCATCATCCCGGCAGGATCAGCAAGCTGATCACACTGGCCACCAAGTTCCATTGGGACGAAACCATTGCGGCCAAACAACAGCGCAGCTTCGATGCCAATGTGATCCTGGAAAAGGCGCCGGCCTTCGCAGAACAATTACAACAAATGCACGCACCAAACGACTGGAAAGAAGTATTGAGAAAGACAGGCGTCATGCTAACGAAACTGGGCAACCGAAATATCCTGGGTGCTGAGGACTACCCGCAGGTGCAGACAGAAACCCTGCTGATCCAGGGAGATAAAGACCGGATGGTGACGCTGGAAGAAACTATTGCAGTGTTCAGGGCACTTCCCGCTAACAGTGCCCGGCTTTGTGTGCTGCCCGGAACGCCGCATCCGTTGGAGCAGGTGGACTTGAACATGCTTATATCATTGATAGGCTAATAAAAAATTGCACCGGCCATATCTGGGCCGGTGCAATTTTATTTATTTGCAGATCCTGTTATTTAGCAAGATTTGTGAGCACTTTTACTTCTGTTTCGCAAAGCGCCCTTTCATAGAGTCTGATCTCATCAATCACACCATTGAACCAAAAAGGATAACTGCTACCCTCACATTTTCCGATAAACAGATCGTTCATATTAGGAGTGAAAACAGCTGTATGTTGACGTTCATCGATCAATTTACCGTTAACGTATAATTTGGAAACTCCCTCTTTATAAGTATAGATTAATGTATACCATTGGTCGGTTTTCACTTTAAGGGTATCCGAGATTGCTCCTGCTGATTTTTCCGGATAGGAATCCCTGTCACCATAACCAATATTGAAAACTTCATTTTCGGTATCCAGCGGAGAGGAGCAAATAAAGTCTGCAGGTGTAAAGCGCATAACGTATGCGCCGTTAACATAATCACTATAATAGCTGGTCTTACCAAAGATCTGGTTGCTTTTACATTGCCCGGCATAAAAGCCATTCACTTTCATAATGGCCATCATGGTGATTTCGCTGCCGGGGTTCAGGGACTCACTGTTGGTTACCTGCATATAACTGGAAGTGCCATTAAAAAGATAGGCGTTATTTGGTCTTCCCATCCTGTCGATGGTCTTAACAGCATTATTGAAAACAATATGGTTGTTTTTTCCGCTGCTATCGTTGAGTGTACCGTTGTTGAAGTTGTAATAAGCTATGAGTCCTCTTTTGAGATCCTCTTCGTCATCGCACTCGCAGGGAATAGTCACAGTGTCTTTGATTGTAATGGTGTCTTTGATAGTAACCGTATCCCTGATCGTTTCTTTGATACAGGAGGTCATGGGGGTTGTAGTGCAGAAGAGCATGATCAGAGCAAATGCGCTTCCTGAGATCCACGAAACTATTTTCATGAGTTGGGGTTTATTTGGGGCAAATGTAGCTTTTGGAGGCTGAGGGTTATGATTGAAATGGATAAGTGTGCAGTTCGGTTTACTATCTGTGTAATAAATCCAACAAAAGCAAAGGCTGCACATGAAGCGCAGCCTTTGCTTTTGTTAGGCAGTTGCAAAACCACCGGATATGTAAATTTTTTCAGTATCTGCTGCTATTAAGGTTTCTTTTCGAGCAGTTTGAAGAACTGATCCAGTTGAGGAAGGATCACGATACGTGTTCTGCGGTTTGCAGCTTTACCTTCAACGGTATCGTTACCACCAACGGGAACGTATTCAGCTCTGCCGGCAGCAGTGATTTTGGCAGGCTCCAGACCGTATTCTTTCTGCAGAACGCGAACAACGGAAGTAGCACGTTTAACTGAGAGGTCCCAGTTGTCTACCAGTACGCCGCGGGAGAAAGGAACATTGTCTGTATGGCCTTCAACCATGAAGTCGATATCAGGTTGGTTTTTCAGCACGGTAGCAACTTTGCCCAATACAGTTTTGGCTGCATCGGTAACGTCATAGCTTCCGCTCTTGAAGAGGAGTTTGTCGGAGATGTCGATGTAAACAACACCTTTGTCAACCTTGATGTTGATGTCTTTGTCGTCCAGGTTGCCGATAGCACCTTTCAGATTCATCACCAGTTGCATGTTCAGGCTGTCTTTCTTAGCCATTTGCTGCTGTAGAGTTTGGATGTAAGCATCTTTAGCACCCATATTGTCGAGAGATTTGCGGATGCTTTCAGCCTGAGAGCTGGAGATCACGGAGAGATCCTGCAGTTGTTTCAGGGCTGTAGTATTGTTTTCTTTCAGGTAATCGATTTGTTTGTTGAGGGCTGCGATCTCGTTCTGGAGGGCTTCAGCTTTACGTGCAGCTTCAGCTTTGAGGTCTTCGCAACCTTTGAGGTCGCCTGTGAGTTTGGTGTTGGCTGCTGTGAGCTCAGCTACTTTAGCTTGCTCAGCGGCAAATTTCTTTTTACTAACGCAAGAGTAAAGGAGGATAGGGGACATCGCTACTAATAAGACTTGTCTGGGCTTCATATTAATTGTTTTGAATGAGAAATATACATCCGGCCGGGCAGTACTGCAATCGCCTGTTGGTTTTTAGGTTTAGCAAGCATCGTGCCTGTCTGGGCTGCCAAAGTTAATTGAACGAAAGAAAATTGTTACTATACAATTAGTTAAGTGTTCTTTTTAAGGTCATTTTAATTGCTGAATTCATGAAAAGACTCACAGCTCCACCATGCAGTATTGATAAATTACAGGTTCCATTAGAAGGGATCATCATATGAAGTGGTACAGTTTGGTACTCTACAATTTTCTGCTGCACAAACGCAATACTTCATCATAATATTATATTCAGGATCAACGAAAATATCGCCTCCAAAAAATTTAGTGCCGTTTTGCTAAAATAATTAGTTTGCAATTCGGATTTTTCACCTACATTTGAATTGCAATCGATCACTACTAATAACTACTAAAAACTCACCCATTATGTCAAAAGATAAAGAGAAAGAAGCAGCAGGTACCGGCGGCAACAGCGAAAAGCTGAAAGCGCTTAAACTGACCATAGACAAGATTGAGAAGGATTTTGGAAAGGGCAGTGTAATGATGATGAACGAAAAATCCCAGGACCCGCATGAAGTAGTATCCACCGGTTCTATCGGTCTGGACACAGCGCTTGGAATTGGCGGTTTCCCACGGGGACGTATCATCGAGATCTACGGACCTGAATCTTCCGGTAAAACAACCATCGCCATCCATGCGATCGCTGAAGCCCAGAAGAAAGGCGGTATGTGCGCCATCATTGACGCAGAGCACGCATTCGACAGCGCTTATGCCCGCAAGTTAGGTGTGGATGTGGACAATCTCCTGATCTCTCAGCCCGACTATGGTGAACAGGCTCTCGAAATCGCAGACCGCCTGATCCTTTCCGGAGCACTGGATGTGGTGGTGATTGACTCCGTAGCCGCACTGGTGCCAAAAGGTGAACTGGAAGGCGAAATGGGTGACAGCAAAATGGGTCTTCAAGCCCGCCTGATGTCTCAGGCACTGCGTAAACTGACCGCCACTATCAATAAGACCAATACTATTTGCATATTCATCAACCAGCTTCGTGAAAAGATCGGTGTGATGTTCGGTAACCCCGAAACTACTACCGGTGGTAATGCCCTGAAGTTCTACGCATCTGTCCGCCTCGACATTCGTCGTATGGCGCAGATCAAAGACGGAGATGAAGCAATCGGTAACCGTGTTAAAGTGAAAGTGGTAAAAAATAAAGTAGCTCCTCCTTTCCGCGCAGCAGAATTCGATATCGTGTTCGGAGAAGGTATCTCCAAAACCGGTGAGATCCTCGATATGGGCGTGGAGCTGGGAATCGTACAGAAAAGCGGTAGCTGGTTCAGCTACAATAGCGATAAACTCGGCCAGGGCCGCGATGCAGTGAAACAACTGCTCATCGATAATCCTGAGCTGTCAATGGAGATCGAAACAAAGATCCGCGAAAAAATTAAAGAAATGCAGGACGCTAACTAAAGTATCCCATCAACCCTGCATTCAAAAGATAGTTTTATGATGGGTTAGTAAATAGTAGGACCGGCCAATTCTTTGGCTGGTTTTTCTTTTTATACATATTATATACAGGAAGAACTAAGCAACACACATAAAGCCTCCCACATTCTGTTTCAGGAAACTCTCTATCTGCACATCCTGCAGACTCTTACCTTTCACCGCCCAGAAATAAGGCATGGTCCGGCTTTCTCCCCTTCCTTCAAAACTGATCTCCATCGCCTTCGGCGCAGATGGGATCAATACCAGGCCCCGTTCCCGGTCTACCATATACGAACTGTTGATCACCAGCTTCTTTACCGTGAATGAATAACCGCTTTTAGTACTTACCCTGAACCGGTTGCCATTCCAGCCGATCGACGCCAGTTGTACTACACTCACTTCCTTCAACCGCTTGCCGGAACGACGGAACTGTTCCACCAATGTTTGCACTCGGCCAGCGCCAGCCTGTACAATTACAAGATCGGTATCATCCTGCTGTAATTCCCCCACCACCAGGTCCGGCATCAGCAAAACCGCCGGAGCGATCATTCCGGATTGAAACAGAAAATTTCTCCTGTTCATATAATTGATTTTTAGAATGTAATGATAAAAAATCATCGCTCGCCAGGCCAAAGGAATTATGATTGTAACCCACTTACACCAGTTTAGCATACTGATCTTTCAGAGATCCGCAGAACCAAACCATTTTTCGCATATACATCAGGGATAGCTGCCAAATGCAGCACAGTACTTTATTTCACAGTATTAGAGGGGGAAATGATTGATCAAAAATAGAGAAAGTAACAGAAATAAAAAAGGGGTCTGAATAGACATTCAACCCCGCTTTAAAATCCAATATCCTATGAAAAACCGAGGTAAAAATAAGGGTGAATTTTCATTTCTGCAATACCATTTTGTGGTAATCCTAAAAAAGGTATGCCGAATTGATCTAGATCAATTTTTTAATAGCTTTTCCTGGCTTATAGTACCGGTAACCCGGTTGTTTACGCGTAAAATGTACACCCCCTTTTCCAGGGAACTCACATTTAGGGTCTGCAACCCATGAAAACCGCTTTGACTGAGCCGGATCACGCCCCGGGCATCGATGATCTGCACATCTGAAGCATGCTCGGAACGGATGATAAGAATATTATCTACAGGGTTGGGGTAAAACTTGAAGGAAATATCACCGGCAATCAGGGTGGAAGCGATCAGCGAGTGCTGGTCTACCCCACTCTTTCCAGCATGTTTGATCCGGTAGGCATTGCGGCCCTTTCCGGGAGAATCATCTACCCATTCATACCAATCCCCCGAAACCGGTTGCTTCAGCAAGGCCACCATTTCAAAATCTCGACCATTCACACTTCTTTCTACCGCCACAAACGCAGCGCCCTCAATGCGCGCCAGCCGCCAGTTCAACAACACTTTCGTTCTCTCCTTTACGATCGCGGCCAGGTTGGTCACCTGAACAGAAGAATCGTCTCCCTCTGCCAGTAAAGACCTTTCATCTGATGCCGGTACAGTCTGCCCCTGCAGTACAACTACACCACCCAATACAAGGAACAAACAGAACATCAGATTTTTGACCATAGGTTCAAGCTTTGAATTTTCAGGGAACAGCTTATTTACAATATCTGTGCCGCGGCTGTTGAAAACGAAGCCAAACCTTTCAAAATTTTTACATTACAGTTAAAGTTTCTTCAAAATGACGCTTATCAGTACCTTTAAGCATGATCAAGACCCGACGCTTAAACATTAGAAAACGGATCGCTCTCGTAGCGCATGACAATAAGAAAAAAGACCTGATAGAATGGGCTGAATTCAATAAAGTGGTTTTGGCCAAACATGAACTGATTGCCACCGGAACCACGGGGAAGTTGATGGAGGATCAGCTCGACAGGCCCGTAAAGAAACTGCTCAGCGGACCGCTCGGCGGCGACCAGCAGATCGGAGCCATGATTGCAGGTGGAGAGATCGATGTACTGATCTTCTTCTGGGACCCCATGGAAGCACAACCTCATGATAGCGACGTAAAAGCCCTGCTCCGAATCGCGATGGCCTGGAATTGCATCATGGCCTGCGACCGCTCCACGGCAGACTTTGTGCTGACTTCACCCCTGATGCAGACTGAATACACGCTCAATATTCCGGATTATTCCACCTACCTTAAACGAAAGATCGATTGAGTTTGTTAATGTTTCTATAGCTTCCGGCAATCGGGTAAATGCTCCGTAAATTTGCCGGTTACCCATTTTACTTATGGCATTCAATTTACACACCCCCTTTCCTCCGGCGGGCGACCAGCCGGAAGCCATCCGTCAATTGACCGAAGGCATACAGAATGGAGAGAAACACCAGGTGCTGCTCGGTGTCACCGGTAGTGGTAAAACCTTTACCATGGCCAATGTGATCCAGCAGGTACAACGTCCTACACTGGTGCTCACACATAACAAAACACTCGTAGCCCAGCTGTACGGAGAGTTCAAACAGTTCTTTCCAGACAATGCCGTTGGCTATTTCGTGAGCTATTACGATTATTACCAGCCCGAGGCTTATATGCCCGTGTCTGACACTTATATCGAAAAAGATCTCAGCATCAATGATGAGCTGGACAAACTCCGGCTTCACGCTACCTCTGAGTTACTTTCAGGAAGACGTGATATCATCGTTGTGGCTTCCGTAAGCTGTATCTATGGTATGGGTAATCCGCAGGTCCTCGAAAGCGGGATCATCCGCATCAATCGCGGACAATCCATTTCCCGTCAGGGTTTCCTGCATGCACTGGTGAATGCACTGTACAATCGCACACAAACGGAATTCACGCGGGGCACCTTCCGTGTGAAAGGAGATACAGTAGACATCAACCTGCCTTACCTAGATCAGGGCCTTCGCATCACCTTCTTCGGTGATGAGATCGAAACCATCGAAACGCTGGACATCAAAACAGGTAAACGTATCGCAGGAAAGGAAACAGCCGCCATCTTTCCTGCCAACCTTTATCTGGCGCCCAAAGACATCATTCAACAGATCCTTTTCGAGATACAGGACGAAGCCAATTCACAAGTGGAATATTTCAAGAAAACAGGCAAGTTCATCGAAGCACAAAGGCTTGGTGAACGTGTGAACTATGATGTGGAAATGATCCGTGAGCTCGGCTATTGCAATGGCGTGGAAAACTACTCGCGCTTTTTCGACAGAAGAATTCCAGGTACCCGCCCATTCTGTCTGCTCGATTATTTCCCGGATGATTACCTTATGATCATCGATGAAAGCCATCAAACCATTCCGCAGGTCAGCGGTATGTACGGCGGCGACCGCAGCCGCAAGCTGGTGCTGGTTGATTACGGATTCCGTCTTCCCTCCGCACTCGATAACCGTCCACTCAATTTCCACGAATTTGAATCGCTCACCAATCAGGTTGTATACGTATCAGCCACGCCCGGAGAATATGAACTTGAAAAGACAGGCGGTGTTGTGGCCGAACAGATCGTGCGGCCAACAGGATTGCTCGATCCTCCCATCGAGGTTCGTCCGAGTGTAAATCAGATCGATGATCTGCTGGACGAGATCGATAAGCGCGTGAAGAAAGGAGACCGCGTACTGGTTACCACCCTGACCAAACGCATGGCAGAGGAAATGGACAAGTACCTGCATCGCATCAATATCAAATCGAAATACATTCACAGCGAAGTGGACACACTGGAACGCGTTGAGATCCTGCGCCAGCTCAGGCTCGGAGAGATCGATGTACTCGTGGGCGTGAACCTGCTCCGTGAAGGCCTCGACCTTCCGGAAGTGTCGCTGGTGGCTATTCTCGATGCAGACAAAGAAGGTTTCCTCCGCAATGAGCGCTCCCTCACACAGACTGCAGGACGCGCAGCCCGTAACGTGGATGGTCTTGTTATCTTCTATGCAGACAAGATCACAGAAAGTATGCAGCGCACTATGGACGAAACCTCACGTCGCCGTGAAAAACAGGTTGCGTACAACCTCGAACATAATATCACTCCCAGAACAGTCACCAAATCCATAGAGCAGGTGATTGCACAAACCTCCGTAATCGATGTCAAAGGTTATGACCCCGACAGCCCGCTGCGGATCATGCCTGGCGAAGATATAGTCCGTCTTTCTGCCGCCGCTGAGGAACAGGTAGAATATAAAACCATTCCACAAATTGAAAAAGCCGTTGGCAAAGTGAAGAAAGAAATGGAAAAAGCTGCCAGGGACCTGGACTTCATGGAAGCCGCCAGGTTGAGGGACGAAATGTTTGCGCTGCAAAAGCAACTGGAAGAAATGAAGCAGTGATAGCCCCTCTTTTCCCAACTTCCGCCAGTTCAAAAAGCTTACTAAATTCCTGAGCAATCGGATCGCCTTTGTTGTTAACTTAGCAGCATGAGGCAAAAAGTATTCCTTCTCGACGCACTGGCGCTTGTATTTCGTGCTTACTATGCATTGATCCGCAACCCAAGGATCACTTCCAAAGGCAGGAACACCAATGCACAGTTCGGCTTCACCAATACATTACTCGATCTGCTGAACAACCAGAAGCCAACCCATATGGCCGTTTGCTTCGATACATCAGCTCCCACTGAAAGACATACCGAATTCACAGAATACAAAGCCAACCGCCAGGATGCGCCGGAAGACCTCAAGGCTGCTCTTCCCGATATCAAAAAGATCATCCGCGGATTCAATATTCCCGTGATTGAATTTGATGGTTATGAAGCAGACGATGTGATAGGCACCCTCAGCAAACAGGCAGCCAAAGCAGGCTATGAAGTGTTCATGGTAACGCCGGACAAGGATTATGGTCAACTCGTTGACGGCAATATCAAGATCTACAAACCCGGCTACCAGGGCGGAGATGCAGAGATCCTCGGCGCCAAAGAGGTTTGCGAAAAATGGAATATCAAAGAAGTGCATCAGGTGATCGATATTCTCGGGCTCATGGGAGACGCAGTGGACAATATCCCCGGCATCCCTGGTGTTGGAGAGAAAACCGCCGCCAAACTGCTGGCAGAATATGGCACTCTTGAGAACGTACTCGAAAATGCAGACAAGATCAAAGGCGCACTCGGCGAAAAAATACGCAATGGCGCTAATTCAGCCATCCTCTCCAAAAAACTGGCCACCATCATTACAGACGTGCCCGTTGAATTCCACGCAGAAGATTTCAAAGTAAAAGAGATCAACAAAGATCTGCTGGCAGAAATTTTCTCAGAGCTCGAATTCAAAACCATCGGTAAACGCATTCTCGGCGAAAGCTTCAATGTAATTCCCGGAGCCGCTCCACAGGGCGTTCAAACCGATCTCTTCGGCAATGCCGTTGATACGCCTGCAGCTAAAAGCAAAGGGAAGAAAGAAGAAGAAGCAACCGATGAAGACCGCGCACCCAGCACAGAAACGCTGCACGCCGGCAAGACCATTCATAACACTGCACACCAATACCGCGCCATCACGGAAGACGCCGCCATCGATACCCTGATCAAAGAACTGATGGAGCAACCCGAGATCTGCTTCGATACCGAAACCACCAATCTAGATGCCAATGACGCCGAACTGGTAGGCATGAGCTTCTCTTACAAAACAGGAGAAGCCTACTACGTTCCCTGCTCTCCCGATCAGGAACAAACGAAAAAGCTATTGAAGAAATTCGCGCCGCTTTTCGACAATACCAATATCATCTGGCTCGGTCAGAACCTCAAATATGACATGCTCGTACTGAAATGGTACGGCTTCGAGCTGAAAGGAAATATTTTCGATACCATGCTTGCCCATTACGTGATAGAACCCGATGGCAAACGCAGCATGGACGTGCTCAGCGTGCAATACCTCGGCTATGAGCCCATTCATATCGATGAACTTATCGGCAAGAAAGGAAAGACACAGGGCAATATGCGTGATGTAGAATTGTCGAAGATCACAGACTATGCCGCAGAAGATGCAGATGTGACCCTGCAATTGAAACAGGTGTTTGCTCCTTTGCTCAAGACCAAAGAAGTAGAAAAAGTATTCAGTGAAGTGGAGAACCCGCTCGTGAAAGTACTTACCGATATGGAGTTCGAAGGTGTTCGCATCGATGTGGACTTCCTCAAAGAATATTCATCTCAACTTGAACAGGAAGCCAAACAGGCCGAAGAGAACGTATTCCAGCAGGCTGGAGTGAAATTCAATCTCGGTTCTCCCAAACAGTTAGGAGAAGTGCTTTTCGAGAAACTGCAATTGGATCCCAGGGCCAAAAAGACCAAGACCGGTCAATATGCTACCGGCGAAGATGTGCTGTTGAAACTGGCCGGCCAGAATAAGATCGTTGATGATATCCTGGCCTACCGCGAGCTCACCAAGTTGCGCTCCACCTACGTGGACGCTCTACCACAGATGATCAACCGCAAAACGGGCCGCGTGCACACATCGTATGCCCAGGCTGTTGCAGTTACTGGTCGGCTTAGCAGCAATAACCCCAACCTGCAGAATATTCCCGTTCGTACAGACCGTGGCAAGGAGATCCGCAAGGCTTTCATTCCCCGCGATAATGGCCATACCCTCCTCTCTGCCGACTATTCGCAGATCGAACTGCGCATTGTGGCCGCCATCAGCGGAGACCCGGCCATGTGCGAAGCGTTCAAGCTCGGCAAGGATATCCATACTGCCACTGCTGCAAAAGTGTATGGGGTAGACGAAGCAGATGTGACCAAGGAAATGCGCTACAAAGCCAAGAGCGTGAACTTCGGTATCATTTACGGACAGGGAGCATTCGGACTTGCGGATAATCTCGGTATCAGCAGAACTGAAGCCAAAGAGATCATCGATAATTACAAGAAGCAATTCTCCAACATCCAGAAATACATGGATGATACCATCAACTTCGCTCGTGAAACCGGTTACGTTCAAACCTTGATGGGCAGGAAGCGCTGGCTTCGCGATATCAATTCCGCCAACTTCACAGTAAGAGGTTTTGCTGAACGAAACGCCATCAACTCCCCTATCCAGGGAACCGCCGCAGATATGATCAAACTGGCGATGATCAAACTGCACCACGAATTCAAAAAGAATAAATTCAAATCGAAGATGATCCTGCAGGTGCATGACGAGTTGGTCTTCGATGCCGTACTGGAAGAAGTGGATACCATCAAACCGCTGATCCTGGATTGTATGAGCTCAGCACTTACGTTACCCAATGAAGTACCTGTACTCGCGGAGATCGGAGGTGGCAAAAACTGGCTGGAAGCGCACTAAATCCAATACTTAACTTTCCTTTACAATATCAGGGGCTTGAATTTACAAGCCCCTAACAGTCTCCGGCGTCTAATTTGTGTAGATAAAGAGATAAATCGCATTCATTTCAGACGGTTGTTTTAACATGTTTATGACGTTTACTCATTAAACAATTGCCATATGAACTGTCTAACTTGAGTTCGGTATTTCCCAAAACCTAAATTTTCCCGGTATGAAGCTCCTTTATACATTCCTTTGCGCTCTTGGAGTAATTGCCCTGGTGCAGCCCGCCACGGCTCAAACCAGTTGGCCCAAGGCCATCGAAGCACAGGGCGCCAACCTGAAACTCTATGAGTGGCAGCCGGAATCATTTTCGGACAATACACTCAAAGCCAGGGCTGCCGTTTCGGTAGTCACCAGCGGAAAAACAGAACCTGTTTTCGGAATGGCCTGGATCAAAGCCACTACCGAAACCAATAACAACAAGGTCAACATTACTTCGGCCCGTGTCAGCTCCCTGAAATTACCTGAAGACGTAAGCGAAGACCAGTTGGATGATATCAAACAACAGATCGAAAAGCAGATCCCTTCGCTCGACATTTCCTTCCGCTATGATCAACTACAGCAATCACTGCAACTGAATACACAGCAAAAACAGCTTAGCTCTGAAATCAACAACAAGGCTCCCAAAGTGATCTATACCAATACTCCTTCAGTGTTGGTGTCCATCGATGGCAATCCCCAATTCAAGAAGAATGACGACTGGGGCGTGGAAGCCGTAGTGAACACACCCTTCACCATCGTGAAGAACAAAGACGGAAAGATCTACCTCTATGGTGGCAAACACTGGTACTCCGCTCCCACCGTGAACGGACCCTATTCTCTTTCCACCAATGTTGGTTCCAATCTCCGTAAGATCGAACAGGCAGTGCAGGAAGCCAATAAAGATGATAATGACGACAATGGAATGGAAAAAGATGAGAACACGATTTACAAGATCATCGTGAGTACTGAACCTGCAGAATTGATCCAGTCGAAAGGTGAAGCCAATCTTTCACCTGTGGAAGGCACCAGCCTCCTCTACGTTTCCAATTCAGATGATGATATTTTCATGGACATCAGCAGCCAGCAATACTTTGTGCTGATCTCTGGCCGCTGGTTCCAGAGTAAAGCACTGAACGGCACCTGGAGCTATGTTCCTGCCGATAACCTGCCCGCCGATTTTGCAAAGATCTCGGAAGGTTCTCCCAAAGACAATGTACTGGCTAGTGTTGCCGGAACAGATGCTGCACAGAATGCACTTCGTGAAGCCGAAGTTCCGCAAACAGCAAGAGTAGAACGCGATAAAGCTCGCGCCGAAGTGGACTACGACGGAGATCCCGAATTTGAAAACATCGATGGTACAGACCTTGCCTATGCCGTTAATACCCCCGCTTCCGTACTCAGGTGGCAGGGAAGATACTATTCTGTTGACAATGGAGTTTGGTTTCAATCCCGCTATGCAAACGGTCCCTGGGTAGTGGCTGTGGAAAGACCTTATTCGGTTGCGCTTATCCCCGCCCGTTATCCGGTGTACAATCTCAAATATGTGTACATCTATGATGTAGCCCCCGATTATGTTTACATGGGTTACACTCCGGGATACCTCAACGCATTCATTTACGGTCCTACCATCGTGTATGGTACCGGATATTATTACCGTCCATGGCATGGCCATTACTACTATCCCCGCCCCTGCACCTGGGGTTACAGGGTTAGATACAATCCCTGGTTTGGATGGGGCTTTGGTTTCAACTATAACGCAGGATGGTTCCATGCCAGTATTGGTTTCGGTAGCTACAATCCCTGGAACTATTGGTCAGGCGGCTGGTGGGGCCCGCGCTATTACAGAGCGCCCTATTGCTACAGGCCCGTTTATCATGGAAGGCCTTACGGTTATTACAACAATCGCTATTACAGCAACAGGAGCAATGTGATCGTTCGCGCCAATCGTACCGTGAACGTATATAATTACCGTCGCGATGTTGTTACCCGCGATAACCAGCGCTATGCGCCAACCTATCGTTACAATAATCGCAGGGATTACGCCAGCAACCCCAATTATAATAATATCAACAGGCCGGGCCGCGATTACAATCGTGGAGATAACCCCCGCTACAATAACAATAATAATAACCGTGGTGGACGGGATTACAATTACAACCGGAATAACCGGACCGATTATCCTACCACGAGGAACAGGGATATCAACAATCGTCCTGACAGGACTTACAATCCCGGAGGAAACGACAATCGTAATGGCGGTAACAACAACACGCGCCCTGGTAACAATAACGAAAATCGTCCCGGCCGTACAACCAGTCCCGGCAGGCCCGAAAGAAATTACACGCCTGGCAATTCCGAAAACCGGACAAGCACTCCGGGTCGCATAACCAATCCCGGCAACTCTCGCGAACCTGTAAGGAGAGAATACGAAAGGCCCAATAATAATCCTTCCAACGGCAGCAATCGCGAAGCTACAAGGCCTGCCAGAACCTATGAGCGCCCTAACAACGGCGGCTCAGGAAGAACATCCGAACGCAGTAACAGCGGCAGCAGTGGCAGAACCTATTCACCACCCGCCCGTCAGCATGCTCCTGTTGAAAGAAGAGTGGAAAGACGCGAAAGCAGTGGAGGAGGCGGCAGCCGTTCACAGGGAAGTGGCAGATCAAATAGCGGCGGTGGTTCCGAAAGAAGTGGTGGTGGTGGAAGACCATCGAGATCATAATAAAGACTTATTTACATAAAACGCAACCGCCGGAATTCATTAGGTTCCGGCGGTTCTTTTTACCCGCAATTCATCATTTTGTGGTAGTATTTCATCAATCTGCTACACAGATGCTGACACAAGTGCAGGAGACGTTGAAAACCAGCCTGCACAAGGCTTTCATGGCTTTTTAATTACTGCATGTTTTGGTTTGGCATAATAATTGGCTAACTTAATGCAGACAACTATTTTTTCACTGATAAAATATTAGGTTATGAAAACAAAACACGTTGTTATCGGAATGATGGCTGCAGCCGCTGTAGGCGCCGTATGTGGACTGTTATTTGCTCCTGACAAAGGAAAAGAAACAAGGAAGAAAATCAGGGATGGTGCCAATGATCTGGCAGGAAAAGTGAAAAAAAGTATTCGCAAAAATCACCTCACTGGTGAAATAGAAGTGAGTTAATTAACTAATCACGCTCGATATATATTCTCATCCTATTTTGAAACAGGCAATCCCGTACGGTTGTCTGTTTTTTATTTCATTCTTTTGAATCAATAAGGCTGCACCAGCAGTTTCTTAGTTTCCAGAATCTCTCCACTTGCACCAACAAAGGAGATCATGTAGGTACCCGGGATGAACAATTGCATTTCGATAATGCTTCTTTCCCCTACTTTCTCTTCTCTCACTCTCCTTCCCATGATATCCCATACTATAATATTCTTCACAACTGCTGCACCACTGATGCCAACTACAAAGCGGCCTGTGGTTGGGTTTGGCCAGATCATGAGTTGATAACCTCCGGGCTTTCCCTTCACCGCCACCATATTCGAATAAGCCTGCTCGTTACGAAGATTCACCAGCTGTAATCGGTAATAACTGATACCAGTATGCGTATTTTCATCCATGATGGTATAGTTAAGATGATTGATACTATTACCGTTAGGAGCTTGGGACTTGACTGTGTCGATATTATGGAACTCAGCTTCAGTGCTCAGTCTGCGCTGCACTACAAAATAGTCCTGGTCTATTTCAGGTTTGGTGGTCCAGTAGACCTTTACCCATCGCCAGTCTGTACGATAAGCGTTCAGGAAGGCCCTGGTTTCTACCGGCAGCGGTCTGTTTACTCCTGTAAATTTGGTGTAGAAAGATGAGCGCCCGATCAGGCCGTTGATCTGCCGGTTGTTCACTCCAGCATTCGAAAGGGGCGCTCCCCTAGTGAGGAAGCCGGTAGCGGGTGCGGCTTGCTGTGTAGTGCTGTCCCAGCCTGATCCATTGTAATGCGAAATATAGGCAGAGCTTCGCCTGGCGGCGAAAATACTGCCTTCATCCCCCACCAGGTGCTGAAGGTATACATACACTTCATCCTCATCCGGCCGGTTGATCTTTCCCAGCTCCCAGGTTTTGTTCACCGATGAATCCTGCAGGTTTTCGCCCGAAGTTACCAGGGCCTTCACACTATCGAAAACACCCATATAGTAATCATCGCCTGTTGTAACAGTGCTATGAATGGCGCCCGGCGTATAGGCATGTGGTTTAGTACCGAGCGGGAAAACAATTATTCCGTCGGTTATTGAAATATTTTCGCGGATCAGTAAACCATTGCCAGGCTGATTGCCGGTAACAAAATATCGCGCCGAATCATATCCTTCGATGATACCCGGATTGTTATTGCCTACTGAAAAAATATTATTTCCGAGAAAGAGGAGTCCACTGGTGAACTTCATTTCACTCAGCACTTTGGTGCTGCTGCCAGTCAATTGCAATCCAAACCTATTGGCCAGCTCGATCTTTGCAAACGCAGGCCCCAACCTGCTTGCAGCATTGTAAGCCCCAAAGAGGGATTGCGATTCCATATCGCTGTTGAATCGCAGCAGACCGCCTGTTCCGTTCACGCCATCTCCTCCATTGCTTTCATCCGTAATGAAAGCACCGGATTCGTTCTCCCAGTGTTTTCCTTTGAAATTGACAACGGCATTCTTACCCAGTCCAAGCTTACCGGCATTGAGTACATTGGAAAAGATGGTAGCAGTATCGCCAACAAAAAAGATCCGGGCAGACTGTGGCACGTAAAACCCACTCTGCGCCTTCGTTTCAGTGAAGCAACAGATCAGGAGGATGTAAATGATATGACTGATGAGGATCTTCATCAAAATTCTGTGATGGTAAAATAGACAGGTACAGCTGTTGCAAATGTTCCGGCCGTTGTAGTTCCGCTATTCAATAATCGCATCTTCACCTGGTAAACTCCTGTATTCAATTGAACTCTGGCAAATGCTACAGAAACACTTGCAGGAAGATCTGCTCCAAAGCTCACTGCAACTGTTGCCTGGGTGGAAGTTGGAGCATTGGCTGCAGGAATATTGAAGGTAAGGTCCAGGGCGGCCGGAGTATACACCAGGCCAAGAATTACAAGGGTCGCTCCACCGATCGAAGTAGTGGCAGGAATTGTGCTGGCGAAACTGATCTGGTTCTTATTGATATTGCCTTTTGCACCCAGCTTGTATGTGCCATTCACATCTGCTTTCGCATTGGTGGTGGTAGTACCGATGGCAAGATTACCAGCAGCAGTAATCCGCATTGCTTCATTGGCGGCAAGCGTTCCTCCCGTCAGGAATATCGTGCTTTTGGTGGCATTATTATTGGCAATGTACAGGTCCTGTCCCGCGCCCAACAAATAACAATCATTCGCCAAACCTGTACTGATAGGGCTTTGCGAGCTTTGTTGCCAGCCGGATCCGTTGATCCCCAGGTCAACAAAATTCGTTGTCTCGGTACCGTTATTGGCAGTTGCCACCAGGTCTGAGCTGGACTTTGCCCCATTGCCCAGGTTCTGGATATTGATCTGAAAATAATTGTTGACGCTTCCTTTTGCATAGATAGCATTCACGGAACTTGTAGATCCCGCATTCACCAGCAACTTTTCGGGATTGGTTCCGTCGAAGCTGGTGGCTCCGATGGCCACATTACCGGCACTTGAAATACGCATGCGCTCGGCATTATTGGTATAGATAGGAAGATCGAAATTATCCAGGGTGCCCAGTATCCGCAAGGCTCCATTGGTATTGCCATTGATGTTCCAGGCATTGGTGGCAGTAACGGTGCCGGATACCATTGGCACCCAAACGCCATTTGCCCTTAACATCAGTTGTCTGGTTGGAATGAAATAGATCACCATTCCATCGGGTGGATTTGAACTGTTGATGGATATTGTATCGTTGAGCCGTGGAAAAAGCAATCCCTGGTTAGCAGAGCTCAATTCCAGCAGGGCCGACTTCATCAGTGCAGATGGATTGCTTCCCAGTTTCAACTGCTGGGCCAGCAGCGTACAACACCAGCACAACAGGAAAGCCCCTGTCATTACAAACCTCTTCTGTAGCATAAGATAGACTTTGCCGGTCAATTACTTTTTGATGATAAACCAGTTGGTTCCATCTGTCTGGAGTGTAACAAAGGTCCAGTCATTGTAAATGACATAATTCGATCCGCCATCGATGGTTGCAGAAGTAGGTGTAATGGTGAGCGCATTATCGATACCTCCTGATCCGACCTTTTTGATCGTGTATACCCGGCCTGTTAGCCCGGTTGGAGCTGGCAGGGTAAGAGTGATTGCGCCGGTAGTGGTATTGGCCAAGACTGTATTATCGGTTCCGGTGAGTGTGCCACTGGCATTTACTGTTCGAATACCCAATGATAAAGATCCTGTAAGTTGTGTGGTGGAGTTGGCATTGCCGCTGCTGCCCACAATCAGCGCTGTTGCAGCTTTTGCAGTGTCCTGGAATGTTTTGGTGCCTGCGATGGTCTGCGTCCCAGTGGTTAGCACGCCTCTAGCGCTGGCGCTGGCGCTTGGCACGTTCAGGTAAACGCTGTCTGTTCCGTTCGTAGAAACAGTAAGATCCGCTCCAAGGTCCCTGAACGCAATCTTTTGCGCAGAATCCCGGTTGCCATTGATACTTCGTATAGCATTTCCGAAAGCGGACGCACTCACCACTCTTTTCTGGATTACACCATTGTTGCTGACCAGCACAGTATCCGAGCTGGCATTGGTGGTAAGATTGTTCAGCGTGGTAGTTCCATTGACGGTTACACCATTGTTGAAGGTTTTATCGCCGCCGAATGTTTGCGCACCTGCTGTAACGATACCGGGGTTGGTTGCATCGGCTGGATGCAATACTAACACCCTCGTGCCGGCCCCAGTGCTGTCCAGCGTTGCTCCGTTCACGTTAGGCACCGTTGCCACTGCGCCAATAGTAATGGTTTGAATAGCGCTCTGGATCTTTTGCCAGTCGGGGAAAGTGAGGAAGCCATATGGCTTTGTAACGCCGGATGACCCATTTTGTACCGGCAGGTAAAGTGCGATGGTACTATCCGCCTGTCGGTTCTCGATCTGCACTGTGTCTGTGGCAAGACTGGGAGCAGCAGTGATCGAAAGCTCCTGTCGCTGGATGCCATTGATGGCGCGGATCGCATTTTCAAAAGTAGTGCTGGCGATGGTGCGCTTCGAAACCGATCCGTCAGCAGCGATCACCAGTACGTCCAGGTCTGTAGTGCTGGTTGGCAGGTTTTCCAGTTTCACCGTTCCGTCTACATTCAGTTTGGCGGTGGGATTCGCTTGTCCGATACCCACATTGCCGGCAGCGTCTATACGTAACCGTTCTGCATTGCTGGTCCTGATCACCAACGGTTGCCCGTCGATAGTCCCGATAAAGTTGGTAGCAGGATTGGTTCCTGTATTACCGGTAAGCGACCAGTTGGAAGTAGCCGTGCTGAGATCTGCGATCTTTACCCAGCTACCGTTACTGCGCAAACGAAGGCTTTGGTCAGTATTCAGATAGATGATCATACCATTTGGAGGACTAAGCAAATTGATGGCTGCCGTATCCGAAAGCCGCGGCAGCAGCAAGCCCTGGCGGGTGCTTTCAAGCTCGAGGATACTGGATTTTTGAATGGATGTAGGGTTGTCTCCGATCTTTAACTGCGCTTGCACAAGGGTTGAACAGCCTGCGAGCGCCAGCAGCAGGAGCGCCCGTTGCCAGAGGGTAAATTTTGGCTTCATAGTCGATTGCATTTCTGGATATGGAAATAGATTAACACAGTAACGTTACGAAAAAAAGAATCTCTTATGAAAAATTTGACTGCTGTATAATTGAGTTTTTCAGAAGTGTTTAAATATGTCAAGAACTTTCCATAACAAATACCCGAACCAGTTCAAAATGAGGAATATCATCTACGCATCGCCGTTGATTTTTCATTGTAATTCCTCAAACATTCAACAGGATTTAAGCCGACGTCCAACAAATCGAATTAGCCTCTTATCTCAACATTCACCAAATTCGGTTATACATCCTAGTTACTACTCTCCAATAATCACACAGAAAGTATTTCATCATTCTATTATCTTCTCAACCCGGATGTTGCACAGAGGCGGACCCATTAGCGATGGGATTAAGAAACCTGGTCCTTTGAAACGTAAGCGAAAAAGTCCGGCTCAGCACCACTGCCCCATCCAACCAACCAAAGCCTAAAAAAATTCCTCCCGCGCCGGTTCGTTTCAACAGACCGGTTTATTAAGTCCCGGAGCGGTTGTATTTTTGTGGGATGTTTACTATTTACTACTGTTACGACGCTTACTGCGGCTGGTGTTACGGGTTCAGCCCTGTAATGAGCAAACTGGCAGCAACTTATAAAGACAAGATCCATTTTGAAGTGCTTTCCGGCGGTATGATCCTTCCGGAACAGCCAAAGCATATCGGCGTAACAGCCGGCTATATTGCAGAAGCCTACAAGGTGGTGGAAGAAAGGACCGGTATCAAATTCGGCCAGGATTTCCTCTGGCATATCTTCAATCCCGATGATAGCGACTGGTTCCCCAATTCCGAAAAGTCCGCCATCGCCATGTGCATCTTCAAGGAATATTTTCCGGAAGACCAGGTAGCGTTCGCCTCTGACCTGCAATACGGCCTCAATTTTGAAGGCCGCGACCTTACTGATGATGAGGCTTATCGTCACCTGCTGGAAAAATACCAGATCCCTGCTGAGGAATTCTATTCCAAACTGCACAGCGAAGACTACAAGCAGAAAGCTTATTATGAATTCCAGCTTTGCAAGCAATTGCAGGTGACGGGGTTTCCCGCGGCACTGATACAGGTGGCTGAAACAAAATTCTACCTCCTTTCCCGCGGCTACTCGGATTACGATACCATGCAACTCAGAATTGAGAACGTTTTGAAGGAGGTAGACCAGGTGAACGGACATCGCTGATCTTTTATCCCCCTCATTACCCTGTTCATCCCATTAAAATCCCCGCTGCTATTGGGTCGGGAAGCTATTTTCGTTAAATTACTTGAAAATTATTTGCAATATGAAAAAGATAGCTTCGGCCTTATGCACCCTCTCCCTGTTTGCTATCGTAGCCTGTAACAACGCCAACGAGAACAAAACAGACGCCACCAAATCAGATACAACCGCTACCACCGCGGCACCTGCTACTGATGCAGCTCCTCCACCACCTCCCATGGACAGCGCCGCCATGATGAAGATGTGGATGGAAATGAAAACGCCGGGTGATATGCATAAAATGCTGGCTTCACAAAATGGAACATGGGATAATGAAATGACCATGTGGATGGAGCCGGGCAAACCACCCTCTGTCAGCAAATCCGTTTCTGTGAATAAAATGATCCTCGGAGGCAGGTACCAGCAATCCACCTACACCGGTACTATGATGGGCGGTCCCTTCGAAGGCATTAGCATCCTGGGATATGATAACCTGAAAAAGAAATTCGTGAACAGCTGGATCGACAATGGCGGCACCGGCGTGATGTACATGGAAGGCTCTTATGATCCTGCCACCAAATCCATCACCCTCTCCGGCACCATGCCCGATCCAACTACCGGTAAGGATTGTACGATGCGTCAGGTGATCAGGTTCATAGACGACAAGCACAACACGATGGAAATGTACAACACTCCGGCTGGTGGACAGGAAATGAAAATGTTCGAGATCAAATCCGTGAAGAGATAGCCTTGAAAAAGTATAAAGAGAAAAGGCAGGCCATTACAGCCTGCCTTTGTTTTTCAACCAGGACTTAATATTATCTCCAGGCCCCGATAATGGCGCCCATCAGTAATGCTGCCAACACACAATAGCCGCCATTGATCAGGATATGCCTGAATGTTTTGTGCTCAAACAAACCGATTACTGCTACAAATGCAAACACGCCGATGCCTGTAAAAAATCCAGCGATAGCTCCCTCGATCAATCCCGTAGCCTGCAGATCGCCTTCCAGTTTTGTGATCGGATTGGCCAGCAACATCCCCAGGTTGGAAGCCACTACCAGCGAAAGCAGCAGGCTCCATCCAAAGATCTTGCCCTTGTTGCTTTTGCGGACTTCCTCCATCGTCATGTCATTTTCTTTCATCCATGCCCGACCAAACAATGCCGGAGAGTACCAGATACCTCCGATCACCAGCGCAGAAATTCCGGCAACTAGTACCGCCAGCCAATTCACAGAATGCACTTCCATCTTTCAAAATTTTGTAGGTAAATTATTCCTGCACGGTCTTTACAACTTCGAATCTATTTCACTAATTTTTGCATAACAATTCAAATAGAACCGGGGTGGAAAAAGAGGCGACGAAAACAAACAGCACGGTGACGAAATCAGCAGGCTCCATGAGAGTGAACGATATTGGTTTCAGACTGGTATTGGTTCCCTTCTTTGGCATTCTCATTCCATTATTGACCCACCTGGTGGACCATGCATCATTTCCACACTGGAAGATCAAATTGAGCTATCTCTACACTATCGGTTTATCATTACTGATATGGGAAGGCAACCGATATCTTCTGTTTACATTGCGCAGTTATTTCAACTGGTTCAATCAACCGATGCGCAAGGTGATAGTGCTGGTACTGGCCGCATCTTTCTTCACCATCCCTGTAAGCGTGCTGCTGCTCATCACCTGGTTCCAGTTGTTCCAGGATGGAAAAGTGAAATGGGATGTAGTAACCGAAAGCACGCTGATCATCATGATCTCTGTATTGTTCATCGTACACGTGTATGAAACCGTATTCCTGGTGAAGGAATCCGAAAGTGAAATGGTGAAAAATGCACAGTTGGAACAGGCCAAGGCAGAAGCCGAACTCGAAGCACTCCGCAACCAGATCGATCCTCATTTTATTTTCAATTCGCTCAATACACTCTCCCACCTCATTGAAGAAAAGCCGCAAAAGGCCCGGCAGTTCAATGATAACCTGGCAGATGTATACCGGTACATCCTGCAGAGTAAAAAAAGAGAATTAGTATTGCTGCGCGAAGAATTGAATTTTCTGAATGATTATTTTTACCTCCTGCAAATCCGGTTCGAAGATGCCGTGCAACTGAAGATCGTTATTGCAGAAAGTTGGTACGACCAGTTTTTGATCCCCCCGATCTCTTTGCAGGTTCTGGCTGAGAACGCCATCAAGCACAATGAATTTTCAGTTTCCCAGCCCCTGATGGTAGAAGTACAGTTGCAACATGGATGGCTCATCGTTAAGAACCCCATCCGGAAGAAAGTACTGCGGAAACCCTCATCAAAAATTGGATTGGCCAATCTGCAGGAAAGGTATAAACTGACCACCAACCGAGACATTATCATTACAGAGGAAGAAGAACATTTTGTAGTGCGGTTGCCGGTCCTCAAAATCACCTGATATGACAGTTATCATTGTTGAAGACGAAAAACCAGCAGCAGAAAAGCTGATGAAATCACTGGCCTCCATCGACCCCAACATACAGGTGGCGGCCGTGCTGCCCAGCGTGAAAGATACTGTCAGTTGGTTGCACCAGAATCCCGTGCCGGAACTCATCTTCATGGATATCGAACTCACAGACGGCCTCAGCTTCCGCGTTTTTGAAAAAGTAAGCATCAATTGCCCGGTCATTTTTGTGACAGCTTATGATGAATACTGGCAGGAAGCTTTCGAACATAACAGTATCGACTACCTGCTGAAGCCTGTGAAAATGGAAAAACTTGAAGCGGCGCTAAAAAAATATGATAAAGTGAAGCAGTATTTCTCGGCCAATTACCAAAACCTGGTGAACTGGCCCAATACCAATCCGGCGGGCAGCTTCAAAAAAAGGTTTCTTGTCAAGCGTGGTACTGATTACCAAAGTATCCGCACTGAAGACATTGCCTACTTTTACGCAGCCCATAAACTGGTGTGCATGGTAGACAACAAGGCGCAAAAATTCATCCTTGATCAATCCCTCAGTGATATCGAGAATCAACTGGATCCGGCCATGTTCTATCGTGTGAACAGGAAATACCTGCTCAATATGAGCGCTATCAAGAAGATCAAATCCTATCCGAAAAGTAAATTGTTACTGGAAGTAGAACCGCCACTGCATGAAGAAGTGATCATCAGCCAGGAAAATGTGAGTGCATTCAAAGCCTGGATGGGGCAATAACGGAGATGAATAACCGGAAATTCAAATATGTTTTCCGGCAGCTGCATAATACTATATAGGAGTACGGATCAAAAGCAAAGGGCTGGTCCCCACGGCACAACCTTACCAGGCCGTACCGCAGGGAATTGTTTTTTTAAGGACGCTGTCTGCCGCCGCCCGGGCCACCAGGTCCGCCACCACGCTGAGGTCTCATGGAAGGCTCGATCTCATCTTTCCATTTCTTGTACTGTGCTTCAGTGAAGATCTTCTTGAGCTTCTCATCGCGATCATTGGCGAGGCTGGTCATTTTTTCGCGCATCTGGGAGCGGTCGCCGTTATTACTTCTCATCTCTTCAAACATCTTGTCGCGGTCTTTGAAATAATGTGCGAAAGCGGTGTCGGTCTTTACCGTCTGGTCTTTATCCAGTTTCAGGTCGGCCAGTTTTTCCATCACCATTTTTACATTTTCTTCAACGGAACGGCGTTGCATGCCTCCGCCCTGGGCTTTTACGGCTATCGTGCCGGTCAGCATAACCACTGCCAGCAGCAGGAAGATTCTTTTCATCGGGAAAATAATTTGTTTGAATAGATAATAACCGTTTAATTGGATGCCGGCACAGGGGGTAAACCTGCGCCGGGTATAATTTTTGCCGCATCGTCAAATCGGATTATCTTGCATATCCTTTTAAAAAACATGGATTGAATATGGAATATGGAAAAATCGTATCGGTAACAGGGTTACCCGGATTGTTTGAATTAGTAAGCAGCAAAAATGACGGGGCCATCGTACGGTCACTGGAAGACAAATCCACCAAGTTTGTTTCCAGCCGGATCCACAATTTTTCCCATCTGGAAAGCATCGAAATTTACACCGTGCGCGACAATGTGAACCTGGTAGATGTATTCACTGCCATGGGCGCCAGCAGCGATAAACTGCCTGACGGAAAAGACAATGGCGTACTTAAAAAATATTTTGAGAAAGTATTCCCCGATCTCGATTTCGAGCGCGTATACGCCAGCGATATGAAAAAGATCGTGAAATGGTTCTCCATTCTCAAAGCCGCTGATGTTGAAATCAAACTCAGGGAATTTGAAGAAGAAGTGGCTGAAGAAGCTACCGCAGAAGAAGTAGTTGCTGAAAAACCAGCAAAAAAAGCTGCGAAGAAAGAAGAAGCGCCAGCCGATGAAGCAGAGGAAAAACCTAAAGCCGCCAAGAAGAAGGCCGCTGCTGCTGAAGAGGGTGAAGAAGAGAAGCCAAAGAAAAAAGCCGCTCCAAAAGCTAAGAAAGAAGAAGCTGAAGGAGAAGAAAAACCAAAAGCTGCTCCGAAGAAAAAAGCTGCTCCTGCTGCTGAAAAAGAAGAAAAAGCAGAGAAAAAGACAAAAAAATAATGTTAATAGCTCAAAAGCACGCAAACTCCGGGAAACATATTCTTCCGGAGTTTGTAGTTTTAGTACAATAATTAATTCCTATGCATTACAGTGCCGATATACACAAATTACCCCGTCACTACCTGCCGGCTGATTTTGAAGTAACAACCTGGAATGTGCTGGAGCCTTATTTCAAAGAATTACTTGAAAGGCCCATCAATTCCACCTCAGACATGGAACAATGGCTGCAGGATATGAGCGAACTGGAAGCCGTGATCAGTGAAGATGCCTGCTGGCGCCAGATCAAAATGACCTGCGATACTGAAAACAAATCCCTTGAAGAAGCATTTGTTTTCTTCGTTACCGAGATCCAACCCAGGATCCAACCTTACGCAGATCTGCTCAACCGCAAGCTCGTTGATAATCCCTTCACGAAAGAACTTGACCAGAAAGAATATTTCACTTACCTCCGCGGTGTGAAAAAGAGTATCGACCTTTTTCGTGAAGAAAACATCCCAATTCAATCAGAATTGGGTGTTTTACAGCAACAATTTGGTGTTATTTCAGGAAAAATGACCGTTTCTGTAAATGGCCAGGAATACACTTTACAGCAGGCTGCCAAATTCCTGGAAAATCCAGACAGAAATCTCCGGGAACAAGTGTACCATGCCATTCAGACAAGAAGGCTGGAAGACAAAGATCCACTCAATGAACTTTTCAGCACTTTGGTTCAAAAACGCGATAAATTGGCCAAAAATGCCGGTTTTTCGAACTACCGCGACTATAAATTCAAAGAATTAGGCCGTTTCGATTATACCAAGGAAGACTGTTTCCAGTTTCATGAAGCCGTGAAATTGCATGTGCTACCCCTTGTCAATGCTATCAATAAGAAGAAGAAAGAGAAACTGGGTCTTGATAGTCTTCGTCCCTGGGATACTGAAGCTGAACCTGCAGGTATCACCCCTCTCAGTCCCTTCAAATCAGGTAAAGAACTCCTGGACAAATCGGTGGCAGTTTTTGAGAAATTGAGGCCATTTTTTGCCGATTGTCTTCGAAAAATGGAAGAATTGAAGCATTTTGACCTGGAAAGCAGAAAAGGAAAAGCACCGGGCGGATACAATTGTCCACTCGCTGAAAGTGGCGCACCTTTCATCTTTATGAATGCTGCCGGCCAGATGCACGATGTTACAACAATGGTTCATGAAGGTGGGCATGCTATTCACTCTTTTCTGGCACATCCGCTCAGATTGAGCGCATTCAAGGAATATCCGATGGAAATTGCGGAAGTGGCCAGCATGAGTATGGAGCTGTTCTCGATGGACGCCTGGGATGTTTTCTTCGATAATAAGGAGGATCTGCTGAGAGCGAAAGAACATCAACTGGAAAGAGTGATCACTATTTTCCCCTGGATTGCCACTATTGATAAATTCCAGCACTGGGTATATGAGAACCCGAATCATACGCTGGAGGAAAGGGCAGAAAAATGGCTGGAAATCCTGAAGGAATTCTCTTCAGACGAAATTGATTTCTCTGGATTGGAAAATTACAGGATTTATGGATGGCAGCGCCAGTTGCATCTTTTTGAAGTACCATTGTACTATATTGAGTATGGTATTGCCCAGCTCGGAGCGATAGGTCTTTGGATGCAGTTCCGGGAAAACAAGGAGGCCGCTTTAGACAACTATATGAAAGCGCTCAGTTTAGGCGGCACCAGAACCCTTCCCGAGCTGTACCAGGCGGCTGGACTGGTATTCAATTTTTCGCCTGATCATATTCAAAAACTTATGCAATTTGTTAAGAAAGAGCTTCAAGAATTACGTTAATTGATGAACGAAAAAAAAATACCCAGTTAGTGGTATACAATTTATTCATGCTAACAATTATCTTTGTTATTCAAAATCTACAACTGATAGGATGAAGAAATTCATCTGACATCATAAAATAGCTACTAATCAGAGCCTTAACCAAAAGTCCCGTTGTTTCCACATCGGGGCTTTATTTTTTGATTAAAACCTACGCGTTTAAAACAGCTATTGATTCTCAATCTATACTAGAACGTTAGATTGAGAATTCTCATTCTTTCAATGACATTCATTGCAAATTCCTGAAACGATCATTTGAAATTCTGCAGGCTGAAATCCTTTGGGGAGCTTCACTTCAGGGATCACAACATGCTCCAGGCAAATAGTGTTGCCACAACTGTTGCAAACGAAGTGAACATGATTATCGTGATGATGGCCTTCTGTACAATCGTCTTTGCAGAGCGCATAGAGCACTGCATTATCAGGAGTTGGAATAGTGTGAATAATACCCTTTTCCATGAACACTTGTAGTGTGCGGTACACCGTTACCCTGTCGAATTTCTCTCCGGTTTTCTTTTCAATATCGCCGTGCGCCAATGCGCCATTGGCCTGTAGAAAAAGTTCGAGTATTCTCCTGCGACTATCGGTTACGCTTAACTGATTATGCTTGAGAATATGCCCTATCTGGCTTTCGATTTGTTTACTTGTGTTCATGTTATCTCCAATATTGATAGCCGGCAATGCTTTAACTGCCGAACAAATTGTTCTTGAAACGTTCCTGTTTTACAGGCTCTGCCAGCAGGTCCCGAATATCTTTCTTCATTTGTTCCAGCTCATCTTTCTTTAACCCATCGTAGATCTTGCGCACCTGGCCTGCTTTGTCTACCAGTGCAAAGAATTGCGTGTGCAGGAATTGCTGGTCGATGCTCACGATATTGTTCTTCGGATCATCCAGCAGATAGCTGTTGCGCGCTGCATTGTAGAGGCTGTCTTTTCTTCCTGTAACAAACATCCACCTTTCGGTGTTCACCTTCAGAGAATCTTGTGCATATGCTTTTAATCTTGCAGCACTGTCTGTTTCGGGGTCGCTGGTATGAGAAAGGATCATGAAGCCTTGTTCATTTTTGAATTCTTCATAGATGGGAAGCAGGTTCCTGTTCATGATCGGGCAGATGCTTTTACAGGTAGTGAAGAAAAATTCCGCCACATAAACCTTGCCCTGGATCACTCTTTCATCTACTGGTTTTCCATCCTGGTTCTCGAAGTGAAAGGGGCGCACATAACTAAGTACAGGGAGCTTCACTTTTCCATAACCGGGTATCACTTGTGTGAGCCCGAAATAAAAACCAACAGTGAGCAATACAAAAAAGCCCAGGTAAAAAAACAATTTCTTCTTCTTCATTTCTACAATTGGTTAGCGGTGTTATTACTGCCTGCAAATTTACGCCGGGATCAACCCATAACCATCATTTTTCCAGTTTTGACAAATTATTTGCAACAAAGTTGCAGAATGTTCCTTCCCTCCTGTATCTTTGCACAATGAACAGGATTAACTGGGATGCCTGGGGAGTGGCTACATCGCTGGCTTGCGCAATTCACTGCGCCATTTTACCATTATTATTAACAAGTCTGCCCGTATTCGGGATCAATATCATCGAAAACGAGCCTTTCGAATATTTCATGATCTTCCTGGCCTTTGCCATCGGATCTTATTCTTTGTGGCATGGTTTCAAGAAGCATCATCATAGCCTGATGCCCTGGGCGCTATTTGCTGCAGGCATTATTTTATTGATTGCCAAACAGGTATGGCATAATTACCAGTTTTGGATCCTGCCTTTTGCCGTTATCTTCATCATTGCGGCGCATTTACTCAATTATCGTTTCTGCCGGGTGCACAATCATGCGCATGCAGATGATTGCGATCATTCAACACCGGTTTAGCCATTTTACTTTCGCGCCAACCTATTTCCAGAATTAAAAAACAATTGCTGGCCGGTCTTTGTTATTTTTGCAGCATAAACACCGTGAATTATGATTAAAACAGGAAATCCTGTCATCAGCATTTATACCGAAATGACTCCTAACCCGGAAACGATGAAATTCGTGGCCAATAAGCTGTTATACCCGGGTAAAAGCATTGATTTTCCTGATGTAGAGAGCGCAAAACCCTCTCCTCTTGCTGTAGAATTGTTTGGATTCCCTTTCATCAGGGCCGTTTTTATCGCCAGCAATTTTGTTACGCTGACTAAAACGCCCGATACAGAATGGAGCGATGTGATCCCTACTATCCGCCAGTTCCTGAAAGAATACCTGGAAGACAATAGCAAGCCGGTGATCAATGAGGACGAAGTAGCCGCCATCAAACCTGAAAGCAGCAACCTGGTTGCCGCTGACGACGACGATGTGGTAAAACGTATCAAGGAGTTGCTGGAGAACTATGTGAAACCTGCCGTTGAAATGGACGGTGGCGCTATCCAGTTCAAAAGCTATGAAGATGGTGTAGTGAACCTGATGTTACAGGGCAGTTGCAGTGGATGTCCTTCTTCCATGATCACCCTCAAAGCGGGAATCGAAGGCATGATGAAAAGAATGATCCCTGAAGTGAAAGAGGTAGTAGCAGAAGCTGAATAATCTTTCGATCAGATATTATTGTAAGCCGTTCTTTGCAGAGCGGCTTTTTTTATGTTGTTGATTTTGCAGGCGGTGGCTTGACTTTTGCTGGCTTTTACCGTATATTAGTTAAACTGCCCGCTTATGGTTGTTGTTTATTCTATCCTGCTGGTACTTGCCCTGCTGATAGTAGCAGCCTTGCTGATGGCAGCATTTCTGCCCTCCTCGTACAATATCGAAAAGAACATCATCGTCAACAAACCTGTTACGGATGTGATGGACAAAGTTGCCGATCTTCATTATTACGCAAAATGGAATCCCTGGCAAAAATCGGAGCCGGACAGTAGTCAGGAAATCACCGGCACGCCCAAAACAAAAGGCCATCGTTATTCCTGGAAGGGCAAAAAGATTGGCGAAGGCTCACTAACTCTACGCGCTATCGATCCCAAACATGTTCACTTCGATCTCCAGTTCATTAAACCCTGGAAATCCAGCGCCAACGATAACTGGCAGTTTGAAGAATGGGGCAATTCAGAAACCAAGATCACCTGGCAGAACAATGGAGAACTGGCTTTCCCGATGGGAAGATTGATGGGTCCAATTCTCAATAAGACCTTACAGAAACAATTTGAACAGGGATTGCTGAACCTGAAAGAACTTTGCGAAAAATAAGTTCAGACAAGATGATCACTCCGGCATCGCTTTCTTGAAGATTCCGATGGCAATGGAAGGAACGAACCGCATCAACAGGATCGCCATCCTCTCCTGCGAAAATGGTTTTCCTACATATTTTTCATACTTCCCTTTCTCCACTGCTCTTAGTATTTGGCTGGCAGTTTTGTCCGGCGGGTAACCATTACCGATATTCTTCCCCAGGTTATTCAGTTTTTCACCCGTGGCAGTAACAGCATTCCTGCTTACGTTAGTTCGTATATACCCGGGAGTTATGATAGTAACCTTGCAATTGAATCCCCATACTTCAGCCCGCAAACAATCGAAGAACCCATGTAGTGCATGTTTTGCTGCAGCATAGGCGGAACGCATCGGGGTGCCGATCTTACCCATCACGCTGCTGATCACCACAAAATGGCCGGTTTTTCTTTGCTGGAAATGCGGAAGCAGCAAACGGGTGAGCTCGATATAACTGAAATAGTCCACTTCCATTACTTTGCGTTGTACCTCCGGCAAAGTATCGATCACTTTGGAACGCTGACTGATGCCTCCATTGTGGATCATAATATCTATCTGTCCGAATGCCGCCAAAGCATTGCTGGCAGCTAACTCCAGGGTTTCAGCCTTTTCCAGGTCCAGCACGAGTGTCCGCAGTTTTTCCGGTTGTCCGCTCGATTGTTGAACGCGCTTCAGCTCTTCTTCGCGGCGGGAAGAAATGATCACACGGGCACCGCGTTGCACCAGTTCCCTGGTGAGCGCTTCTCCAATCCCTGAAGAGGCCCCGGTGATCCAGACTACCTTATTTTCATAGAATGACATGGCATCGATTTGAAAGGCTAATATCTGAAATCCTTTCCATCAAAAAGCCATTTCACAAAAAACGTGCGGGCATGCTGTATCTTGCATCTTGCATCAGCCAATAAGTATGAGCATTTCAGAGATCATCCAACAATTCATCGAGGGAATGCGGCATACCAGCCTGCTGGAATATATTGCAGTGCTGGCGGGGATTGCCAGTGTCTGGTTCTCCAGGTTCGAGAATATCTGGGTATATCCTACGGGGCTGGTGAACACCCTCATCTATATTTATCTCAGTCTTCAATACCACCTCATCGGCGAAGCAAGCGTGAACCTGTACTACAGCATTATGAGCGTGTACGGCTGGATACTCTGGACCCGGAAAGATGCGCAACAACAGCACGTATTACAGGTCCGTTTTTCTTCCGGAAAAGAATGGCTGCAGCAACTCAGCTTCTTTGCGGTTTTTTACATTGGTATCTTTTCCGCGCTCACCTGGTTGAAGCGCAACTTCGCCCCCGAAGCCATTCCCTGGGCTGATGCTTTTGCATCCGCTACTGCTTACACCGGCATGTGGCTCATGGCAAGGAAAAAAGTGGAAAGCTGGTACTGGTGGATTGCCACCAATATTGCCTCAATTCCCCTTTACTTTGTAAAAAATCTGGTGTTCACCAGCGTATATTATTTCATACTGCTGATACTGGCCATCGGAGGATTGATCGAATGGAAAAAAAGAGCAGCGCGGTAGCATGAAAAAGATAGTGATCATAGGACCTGAATCAACAGGAAAAAGCACACTCTGCCAGCAACTGGCGGATCATTTCGGAACCGAATGGGTTCCTGAATATGCGCGTGAATATTTATTGGAGCATGGAACGGAATACCGCTATGAAGATCTGCTCACCATTGCGAAAGGCCAGGTGGCGCTGGAAGACAAACATGCCGCTGCATTTCCACAAAACTATGCTCCCAACAGCCCGCTTTTCATCGATACAGACCTGTATGTGATGAAGGTCTGGTGCGAATTCGTTTTCCAGAAATGCCATCAGTGGATCCTGGACAATATCGTTACCCGCCGGTATGATCTCTACCTCCTCTGCAATATTGATCTGCCCTGGGTGAAAGACGAATTGCGCGAGTACCCGGACCTGTTGTTGCGCCAACAACTCTACCATATTTACAAGGACATCATGATCAACCAGCCTGTGCCCTGCGTAGACATTTCCGGAGATTACGAAGAGCGTTTCCAACGTGCGCAAAAAGCAGTAAAAAAATTACTGACTCCTTAAACATCTCCTGAATCACAGTTGTTGTAGGTGTTTATGCTGACCTTCGTTCGGAAGCACCATAGCTTACTGTTTTTCCTGGGATGGCTCACCATAAATATTATTCAGGCCGGCTTTACTGAATTGATAGATGATGAAGCGTACTACTGGGTCTATTCCCGGTTTCCTGACTGGGGATATTTCGATCATCCTCCCATGATCGCAATCCTGATCAAGCTGGGTTATGGAATCTTCGGAAACGCGCTGGGTGTAAGGCTTTTCGCGGTATTGCTAAATACCGCTACTATCTACGTTACGAGGCAGCTGCTCCCCAGGCAAAATGATTTCCTTTTTTATGCAGTAGCATCTACAATTGCCGTAGCGCAGATCGGCGGAGTCATTGCCGCGCCCGATGCGCCACTTATCTTCAGTATAGCATTGTTCTTTTTATTGTACAAACGATTCCGGGAACAAATCAATATCGCCAATACCTTAATGTTGGGAGCCGGCATGGCGCTGATGTTGTACAGCAAGTATCATGGTGTGCTGATCATCTTTTTTACCCTTCTCTCAGATCTTTCGCTTTTCAAAAAATACCAGACATACATTGCGGGATTGGTCACTCTCCTGCTCTTCATGCCGCATCTTTACTGGCAATACATGCATGGGCTTCCATCTGTTCAGTACCATTTGTTTGAACGCAATGCCAGTGTATACAAGATCAGTTATACTGTAGAGTACCTGCTGGGACAAATTGCATTGACTGGTCCCCTGATGGGCTGGCTACTGCTCTGGGCGGCTCTTCAGTTCAAACCGGTTTCGTATGCTGAGCGGGCCATGAAATTTTCACTGGCAGGGATATACGCTTTTTTCCTGCTGATGACCTTCAAAGGAAGAGTGGAAGCCAATTGGACTTTGCCTGCTTTCATTCCCCTGATGGTATTAAGTCATCAGTATCTCAACAACGGCGGATATGCGCAAAAGAAATGGCTGATCAAAAGTGTGCCGCTCACTTTGGGGCTGATCCTGCTGGTGCGCATCTACCTGCTCTCTTTCATTCCTCCTACCGGCAGGTTCCACAAAGCTGATGAAGTGCATGGTAACAAAACCTGGGTGAAGGCGGTGGAAGAACGTGCAGCCGGACTACCGGTTGTATTCATCAATTCATATCAGCGTGCTTCCAAATACTGGTTCTATGCGCAGCAGCCGGCGTATTCATTAAATGGAGTAGACTACCGCCGGAACAATTTCAATTTCTGGCCGGTGGAAGATTCGCTCATGGGAAAGAAAGTGATGGTGATCTCGAGAACGCATCCCAGACTGAATGCCAATTTCGATCAGCCGATCCCGCATACAGATTCGCTGATCAGTTTCGTTTCAGCAAAGTTCTTCGCCTTCAGCCGTGTGATGCTGACTGCCACCGTCAAACCCAGCCTTCAGAATGGTATTTTCACAGGCACTTTCAGTATTCAATCCCCGGAGCATTACCTGGCTTTTTATAAGCAATTGCAAACCGGTCAGGCCAGTTTTGTTGTAAGCTTTATCACAGACAACCATTTGCCTTATAATCTGGCTGTTCCTTTTTCTTTGAAAGATGTGGACGCGGTGAAACAGAAACTTAGTATAAACATCCCCGTTAGTTTGCCTCCCGGCAGATACGATGCAAAATTAGGCATCAGCAGTTCCATCCCGGAGGTCTATACGCTGAATTCTACCGGTTACGAGTTTGAAATAAAACGATGAAATACTTCGTATCCCTTATTGGATAAGAGTTTGAATGTCCGGATCGTTTTGAAGGTTATTCATTTGCCTCATTACCCAGGGATACTTGTTGGCCACAAAACCGCTGAGAGGCTTTACCGTGTATTTTTTTGGATTGGGAAGACAGGCCGCTATCATAGCTGCTTCCTGACGTGTGAGTTGTTTGGCTGGCTTTTTGAAATAATTCTGCGCGGCCGCTTCGATGCCGAAAATTCCCGGGCCCATTTCTGCAATATTGAGATACATTTCCAGGATCCGCTTTTTGCCCCAGATGGTTTCGATCATGAAAGTGAAATACACTTCCAGTCCTTTTCTGATCCAGCTTCTGCCCTGCCAGAGGAAAACGTTTTTGGCTACCTGCTGACTGATGGTGCTGGCGCCGCGCACCCGTCCGGGCTTGCGCTTATTGTACTCCATCGCTTTTTCGATATGTTTCCAGTCGAATCCGCTGTGATCAGGATAGAGCTGATCTTCAGATGAGATCACTGCGAGTTTCGCATAGGGACTCATCTCCTTTGCATCGATCATATCTCTCTTCAAACCATTTCCTGTGATCCAGCTTCCCAGTTGTGTAAGTGTAATGGGAGGATCCACCCATTTCAACAGGAAGATGTAAAACAATTGAAAAACGAAAAGGAAGATAAACAACCGTTTGAGGAACCTTAAAACTTTCAGACCTAGACCGCGGGTTTTTATTGCCATCCTTTTTGCAGCTTTGGGCTGCAAGATAATAATTCGGTCCGGACTATTTGAGTATCGAACCGGCCTTTACATACACCACGTTCAGTTTGTTCTTTTTGTTCTCTTTATTGGTATTTGCCTTGCCCCAGAAGTAGCCGGCAGCGGCCACTCCGGCTGCGATGCCCATGGTGAGCAACCTGTTATTGTCAGAGAAGGATTCTTTTCTGTATAATGTATTCACTGTTTCGAGAATGAGAAAGCCAACGCCTCCAATTACCATGAGACCCGGAACACTTAGCACGGCAAATCCGGTGGGCCTGCCATACAGGTCACCATCTTTTATATGGTAGCGGATGATCTGGTGGTAGTCGAATGCCACAGCATAAACAAATGTGTCCAGTTTGCTACCGAACTCTGTGCCAAACATCCTGGTTTCCTGTTGACGCAGGTAAATAGAATCATTCCTGATGGCAGTGATATAACCATGCACATCAAAGCCATTGTTCATGCGGGCTGAAAGAAAACTTCCTTCCGCATAGGTCTTTACCGTGCGATTATTCTTTTTCTTGAGTATGATAAAATCTGACTGCTGCGAAAACGCAGTGCATGCGAGAGAGAATAAAAATAAGGTGAGTATGGTTGGTTTCATGCAGACAACAAGTTAGTACAGCCGAAACTGTGTTTGATCTAATGATTTGTTAAGACTGATGTGTCTTTCACAAATATGGCGGTATACAACAACGCAAAACCGAATGCCACAAGGATCACACCTGTTACCTTATTGATAATGGAAATATTGTTGATGGTGAGTTTTGCGCCCAGGCGGCCTGCCAATAATACTTTTGCCACATCGGCAACAATATTGAAAGCGATACAAACCGAGAACAGCAATATGCGTTCATTGAAAGTATACTTGGCGGCAAAAGCTGTTGCCGTAGTGATCCAGAAAAGAAGCACGCTGGGGTTGAGTGTATTGATCAGGAAGCCGCTGGAAAAGATCTTCATCATTTCGCGTTTGCTGAAACGGAGGGATTGTCCGTCCGCATCTGTTCTCAGCGCTACTTTTTTGAAGAAGAGATAATATATGCCCATCAGTAGCAGGAAGGCTGCGCCGCAATAAGCGATCACGGTAGTGTATTCTGTGATCTCGGCAACCAGTTGCGAAAAGGCATTGGCCACCACCACCATTACAATATCACTGAGCCAGACACCCGCCACAAAGCTGAAACCGCCGGTATGCCCGTTCACCAGGCTTTGCTTGATGATGGTAAAGATCACAGGCCCCACCGATAAGGCAAGAATACATCCAAGCGTTACTCCACTGATAATGGCCTGCCACATGCGTAATTATAAAAGGGAATAAGTTTTAAAGTGACAATTTACATATATTATTGAACAAACGCCTTCCAGTCGTCCAGCATTTTCCCTTTCATTACACGGGGGAATTTATGCTGCCCGCCAACTTTTCCCTTGCTGTGCATGAACTCCATGAATCTGGATTCGGGAAGAATGGTGAGGAAAACATCTTTCAATGCGCTGCCTCTTTCAACCGCATAGTCGTCGTTGAGCTCTTTGAGTTTGCAATCGATCTTATGCCTGAGGACTTCTGCGTCTACCTGGTCATCGCAGGCAACGTACCATTGATGGGCAAAGAACAATCCGTGCGGAACACCGGCCACGGTATATTCGGGGATATGAATATTCAGTTCATCGCTTACCAGCTTAACGGCCTTGTTCATATTGTCAACACTCAGGTGCTCGCCAACGAGACTGAGGAAGTGTTTGGTTCGGCCGGTGATGATGATCTCGCATCTTTCCGTATCCACAAAACGGACGGTATCGCCGATGAGGTAACGCCAGGCGCCCGCTGCAGTGCTGAGGAGGATGGCATAATCTTTTCCTTCTTCCACTTCGTGGATCATCAGTGTTTCGGGGTTCTCCACAACGTTTCCTTCTGCATCGAAGTTTTCATCGTTGAAGGGAATGAATTCAAAAAAGATATGATCGTTCAAAGACAATCGCATGCCTTTGGCATACTGCCTGTCCTGGTAGGCAACAAAACCTTCTGATGCCAGATAGGTCTCGATATAGGTTAGTGGTTTTCCAACCAGTTTTTCAAATCCTTTTTTATACGGTTCGAAGCTAACGCCTCCGTGAACGAAGAATGCGAGGTTGGGCCAGATATCGTGAATGGTCTTAAGATTATACCTTTCGATGATCTTCTCCATACACATCTGGATCCAGGCGGGCACGCCCACTACGAAACCGATATCCCAGTTGGGAGCGTTCTCCACGATGGCTTCGATCTTCAGGTCCCAGTCTTTTGTTCTTGCGATCTTTTTACCTGGTTTGTAAAAAGGCGAAAACCAGAAAGGAACTTTCTTGGCAGTGATACCGCTGAGATCGCCTGCATAATAGGTAGGTCCTTTCTGCAGGTCCGTACTCCCTCCCAGCATCAACCATCCTTTTCCGATACTTCTCACGGAAATATCATGATAGGTGCGCAGGGAAAGCAATTGTTTGATCATTACGATTTTGTTACCCCGCATGAGGTCATTCGTAATGGGTATATATTTGCTGGCAGCTTCGGAGGTTCCGGAGCTGAGTGCGAAGAATTTTATTTTGCCGGGCCAGCATACATCTGGCTTTCCTTCGAGAGTTTTATGCCACCATTGTGCATAGATCTTACTGTAATCGTATACAGGAACATGCTGCTGGAATTTTTTTCCCGCATGTTTGCTCAACAAAAGTTCGTCAAACCGGTATGTCTGCCCGAACTCAGTGAAACGGGCCTTCTTCAACAGTTTCTTTAATACCCTGATCTGTTGCCTCTTGGGCGAACGTGCCGGCAATCTCAATGCTTTGGCAATCGACTGGGGTAAGGAGATATCAATTAGCGCCATTCGGTTATACCTGTTTGATCAGGCAAATTCAAAATTAAGGTATTAAATGGATTCAGGTGGCAATTTGAGGAGAATCACCTCGCCCTGCCTGTCTTTGGAAGCACTGCCAACGGCGCATTCCGTGCCGCTTCCATGCACGAAAGCCCTTTTGTCCGGAGCCAGCTCTTCTATCCTTCCGATGAGTTCACGGAAAGTAAAATCAGCCCCTTCACAACAGATCAATACGTCAGCTAGCTGCGGTTGGTTGGTGACTTGCTGATCGCCCAATCCATGCACGATCCTTTTCACCGTTCCGGGATCGCCTGTTACTGCAATACTTTGATCTTTACTCAACCCTTTTGGTGGTACAGGTTTGGATTGTAAAACAGATCTGATGGCGATCATGGCTTTCAACAACAGCACATAGAACCAGGCGCCGATACCTTTATAATGCTTCCTCACGTATAGGATCATTGCCTCATAAAAGTGGCGCACATACCGCGCGTCCTTTAACGTACTTTCTCCTTTAAAATGTATAATAGTCGTGCCGGTGAAATAAAAATTACGGAAGCCGGCCTTTTTGATCCGGAAACTGAGATCGATATCTTCGGCATACATGAAGAACTGTTCATCAAATCCTCCAGTCAGTTCCACTGCTTTTCTCCGTACCAGCATACAGGCGCCGGCCAGCACATCCACCTCATTGCTTTCCTTCTCCGGCAGATGTCCCAGGTAATAACGGGCAAACACCCGCGAAACGGGGAACAGTTTCGTCAATCCGCTCAACTTACAGAAAGACACCCAGGGTGTGGGAAACCCCCTCTTGCTTTCCGGTAAATATTTTCCGCCGCCATCCACCATTCTTACTCCCATCGCTCCGAGGTCAGGCTGCCGTTGCATTTCGGCCAGGCATCGGGTAAAACTGTTCTCTTCCACAATGGTGTCGGGATTCAAAAAAAGGATGAACTCTCCTTTACTCATTTGAACGGCCTGATTATTGGCCCGGCCGAAGCCACTGTTCTCGCGGTTCTCGATGAAGAATACAGAAGGGAATTTTGGACGAAGGTATTCCACACTTCCATCAGTGCTCTGGTTATCCACCACAATCACTTCGGCGGCTGCTTCACCCAATGCGGTAACAGCTTTCATTACGGAGCATAAACACTGCTCCAGGAAGTACTTTACATTGTAATTGACGATGATTACAGACAAGCGCATGATGGCACGAAAATAGCCAGAATCCTGAACAACAACTTATCTTTGCCGCATGTTAAAAGAAACCTTACTGAATGCCACCGAAGCGGGGGCTGCAGTGCTGCAACATTACTTCAACAGCAAAAACCTGCAAATAAGTCATAAAGAAGGGATCAACAACCTGGTTACGGAAGCCGATCACGCTTCTGAAAAAGCCATCCTGGACAGTATCCGGGAATCTTTTCCCGATCATTTCATCCTCAGTGAGGAAACGGGAGAGATCGTGATGGACAGTGAATACAAATGGATCATCGACCCCATCGATGGCACCATCAATTATGCCCACGGTATTCCCATCTGCTGCGTGTCCATCGGATTGGAACAAAGTGGAAAGATGATCATGGGCGCTGTATACAACCCATTCCTGAAAGAATTCTATTTTGCCGAAGCCGGTAAGGGAGCGATGCTCAACAGCCAGCAGATTGCTGTGAGTACAGAAACAGAAGTGTTGAAATCCTGCCTGGTGACCGGTTTCCCCTATACTTACCTGAACCAGCCAAATGGACCACTGGAAGCATTCGGAAGATTCATCCGCGCCGGTATTCCCGTTCGCCGTCTCGGCTCTGCAGCCATGGACCTCTGCTGGGTAGCCGCCGGAAGGTTCGACGGATTCTATGAGCACAAACTACAGGCATGGGACAGCGCCGCCGGATTCCTCATTGTGGAAGAAGCCGGTGGAAAGGTCACCGACTTTACTGGAGCCTACTACAGTCCGCACCAGCCGCAGATTGTAGCTACCAATGGAAAGATCCACGACGAACTGCTGAAATGGATCAATGATCAGATCTAAAAAAATTACCATGAGCGAAGAACGTATTGAAATAGCCGACCTGGGAGAATTCGGTCTCATCCGGCATCTCACCAAAAATATCGAGATCCATAATGCCTCCACTGTATTGGGTGTAGGCGACGACGCAGCCGTGATCGACCATTTCGGCAAACAGACCGTTGTTACCACCGATATGCTGATCGAAGGCGTGCACTTCGATCTGATGTATACTCCTCTCAAACACCTCGGCTACAAAGCCGTGGTGGTGAACCTTAGTGACATTTATGCCATGAATGCCACGCCCACACAGATCACCGTGAGCCTGGGCCTCAGCAATCGCATCAGCGTGCAGGCGCTGGATGAATTGTATGAAGGCATTTATGCAGCCTGTGATAAATATGGTGTTGACCTCGTAGGTGGAGATACCTGCTCCTCCCAGAAAGGTTTTATTATTTCGGTTACTGCTATCGGTGAGGTTACCCCCGGGAAATTCGTAAAAAGAAGCACCGCTCAAAAAGGCGATCTCATCTGCTGCAGCGGAGACCTCGGTGCAGCCTATGTAGGACTCCTTTTTCTCGAAAGGGAAAAACGCATCTTCCAGGAACACCCCGGTGTGCAACCAGACCTGGAAAATGAATCTTATGTGATCGGCCGCCTGCTGAAACCAGAAGCACGGAAGGATATCATCGAATTCCTGGAGCAAAGCGAGATCATTCCCACTTCCATGATCGATGTGAGCGATGGGCTCAGCTCGGAGATCCTCCATATCTCCCAGCAAAGTGGCCTGGGCGTGAGATTGTATGAGGACAAGATTCCCATTTCGGAAGACATGAAGCGCGCGGCTTTTAAATTCGAAATCGATCCCACAGCCTGCGCACTCAGCGGCGGCGAGGATTATGAACTCCTCTTCACGCTCCAACAATCAGAATACGACAAACTCGTTCTTAATGAACAGATCAGCGTTATCGGTTACATGACGGAACCCGAAGAAGGCGCAAAGATCATTACCAAAGGTGGCCACACGCATGATATCACAGCCCAGGGCTGGAATGCGTTCAAAGGCCGGCAATAAAAGTGACCCGTATGCTGAACCGGATGGCTGTTTTGTTGCTGGGAATAACTGCGCTGCTGTTCGCCAGTTGTTCCTCTTCCAGGAAAACGTTTGATCCTGACAGAAAGTTTGCACCCGATAAACTGCAAAAGGATTTTACCCTGTTCAGGAATATCCTGGAAGAAAACCATCCCAGTTTGTATTGGTTCACACCCAAAGACAGTATGGACCTGTACTTCGATAATGGCTTCCGCCTACTGACGGACTCCATGACCGAACCGGCATTCCGGAACCTGCTGTCTACCATCACTTCAAAGATCCGATGCGGCCATACCTCCATGCGGTATTCCAAAAGATATACCGACTGGCTGGATACGGCCCGGCTCCGCATGTTCCCCTTTACTGTAAAGGTCTGGGGACCGGATTCCCTGGCTGTGACGGCTACACTTAACCGAAAAGATTCGCTTTTAAAAAGAGGAACAGTGGTTACGGCTATTGATGGCCGTGATATAGCGCAGATCATCGATACTTTTACCAATTACCTGCAAAGCGATGGTAATATCATTACCGGTAAGTACCAGATGATGAGCAACCGCAATTCATTTGGCAATCTCTACCGCGTAGTGTATGGCATCCCCGAAAAGGTAAGAATAGATTATATCGATAGTAACGGGTTGCCACAATCCGCCATGATAGCGGCTTTCGACCCACCTCCAACGGTTAAGCGAAAAGAAAAAGCCGAAGCAGATACATCAAAGCGGCTTCCGGCCCCGGGAACACCTACGCCCAAACCTCCGAAGGATGTTCCCAAAGCAGTCAGCCTCAACGCCAACAGGAACCTGCAGATCGATACTACATTGAAGTCGGCCTACATGACGCTCAATACTTTTTCCATGGGCAGCCGCTTACGTGGATTCTTTCGCCGCAGTTTCCGGGAAATGAAGAAAAGGGAGATCAAATACCTGGTGGTGGATGTTCGTAATAATGGCGGAGGCGATGCAGGCAACTCAACTTTGCTCACGAAATATATTTCGAAGAAGAAATTCAAGCTGGCTGATTCATTGTACACCAATAAGCGAAGCAGCCATTATGGAAAACATATCGAATTGCAGCCGCTGTACTGGTTATGGACTTTGTTTGTGACCCATAAGGAGGAGGATGGAAATTTTCATTTTGGTTTCTTCGAGCGTCATTACTACAAACCGAAGCGACGGCTTCATTATGATGGTCAGGTGTATATTCTTACCGGTGGGAATTCATTTTCCGCCACAACGCTTTTTGCGAAAGCCATACAAGGCCAATCCAATGTAACGATCGTGGGAGAAGAAACCGGCGGCGGCGCTTATGGCAATACCGCCTGGATGATCCCGGATGTAACATTACCGAATACGCATATACGTTTCCGTTTGCCAAGATTCCGGTTGGTGATGGATAGTACACTGGCGAAACAAGGCAGGGGAATTATGCCGGATATTGAAGTGGGATACAATAGCTATTTCATCAAGCGTGGCGTAGACCCTAAGCTGGGCGTGGTTTACAGGATCATCAGGGATAGAGCGAGAATGGAAAAGGAGATGGATGGAATGAAGGGAGGGAAATAGACACTTATATTTCCTCACCTCCGGCGAATAACACGCTGCCGCAGAGCAAACCTCTTATTTATATTACGTCAACAAATTGAATTCATCCCCATCCTGCAGGAAAGGCAATTTCGTTCTGACATCATTTAATGTATCACGCTTAAGCGTAATCGTAATAATTCCCTGGTCATGCACTATTGTTTCCATGATGGCACCCATCGGATCCACCACCATGCTATCTCCACTGTGATAGATTTCATTTCCATCATTTCCTACCCGATTAACTCCCGCTACGAAGCATTGGTTCTCGATGGCCCTTGCCTGCAGTAAAGTTTTCCAGGCGTGGTTCCTGCGTTCGGGCCAGTTGGCCACATAGACCAACAGATCATATTCCGGCGATCCATCTTCTGTATCCGGCGACTGGCGCGCCCATACAGGGAATCGCAGATCATAGCAAACCATGAGATTCACTTTCCAGCCGTTCACCGCCGCAATCAATCTTTTGCTGCCCGGCGCATAATGTTCATGTTCATTCGCGTAAGCGAATAGATGTCTTTTATCATAAAAGCCCAGTTGGCCATTCGGTAACATCCAGACCAGGCGGTTATGGTAATTTCCTTCTTCTTCGATCATCAGGCTGCCGGCCAGGATCACTTTGCGTGAAGCGGATACACGTTTCATCCACTCAACAGTAGGCCCATGCATGGTTTCAGCCAGGGTTTCTGGTTTCATACTGAAGCCCGTGCTGAACATTTCCGGCAACAGAACGATATGTGTTTTTTCCTTGATACCATTGATCTTCTCCCCAAACATGGCCAGGTTGGCATTCTTGTCTTCCCAATGAAGATCAGACTGGATCAATGATATGATGAGATCAGACATGTAATGATTTTTAAGATTGGTGCACTTACCTGAATTAAGCCGCAATAAAGTTACAGCTTATGACAGTTCCCGGATCAGTGAAGCCACCAGTGCTGTCCAGCCGGCCTGGTGCGAAGCGCCGAGGCCCGTGCCATTGTCGCCATGAAAATATTCATAAAATAAGACCAGTCGCTCATTATGTGGTTGCTGGTAGAACCAGTTGTAATTACCATAGAGCGGTCGGTTGCCTGCTTCATCCTTTTCGAATAATCCCACGAGCCGGGCTGCAAGTGCATCCGCTACCTGGTTCAGGTTCATTTGTTGTCCGGATCCCGTTGGAAATTCCACCATCAGATCGTCTCCATAAAAACTACCGAAGCGGCGGATACTCGAAATGATGATATAATTGATCGGCATCCACACCGGTCCGCGCCAGTTGGAATTTCCACCATAAAAATCAGAAGTGGAATCGCCGGGATCATATTGAATATGGTATTCGATATTCTCGATTTGAATCTTATAGGGATGATCTTTATGGAATTTGCTGAGCGCCCGGATACCGCCATCAGAAAGGAATTGGGCCTCATCCAGCAAACGCTGGAGAAGCAATACCAGTTTATCGCGGGGCACCAATGATAACAGTATCTCATCTCCTTCTTTCTTCTCTTCATTGGGCCAGAACCTTCCGTTCTTCAGCCGGTAATTTTCAAACCAGGAAATCCTTTTCTTGAAGTCAGCGAGTTTGTCAAGATTTTTCTTTTCGATAATGGAAACAGCAAAAAGGGATGTAAGTCCAACTATGGAATGAACACGCAAATGCAGTGGCGACGAGCCTGCAAGCGACAAAGTATCATAATAGAATCCATCTTCCGCATTCCACATGCCCTGTATATTCAGCGCTTCTGCTATCAGTACGAAATGTTCGAAGAAGCGGGTAGCCGTATCTTCAAACGCATCATCCTTCATGGCAATTTCCAATGCCATGTCCATCATGTTCAGCGCATACATGCCCATCCAACTGGTGCCATCGGCCTGTTCCAGTTGCATGGCGCCGGGGATCACACTGCTGCGATTGAATACTCCGATATTATCAAGACCCAGGAACCCCCCTTCGAACATATTGTTTCCATTGGGATCTTTCCGGTTGATCCACCACGTGAAATTGACGATCAGTTTCTGGAAGGCGCGTTTGAGAAAAGTGATATCTCCTTTTCCTGTTTTCTCTTTTTCTATTCTGTACACCTGCAACGCAGCCCAGGCCTGCACGGGTGGGTTCACATCACTGAAGTTCCATTCGTATGCGGGTATCTGGCCGTCTGGCTTCATGTACCATTCGCGCATGATCAGCGTGAGCTGGTGCTTGGCGAAAGTAGGGTCTATCATAGCCATTGGAATACACTGAAAAGCCAGGTCCCATGCGGCATACCAGGGATACTCCCATTTGTCAGGCATAGCGATAATATCCTGGTTTTTGAGATGCTTCCAGTCGTGATTCCTTCCGGTGAGTTTGGCCGGATTCACCGGAGTGATGCCATCGGTGCTGGTGAGCCATTTTTCCACATCGAAATGATAGAACTGCTTATTCCATAATAATCCGGCCAGCGCCTGACGCTGAATATTCCTCGTATGTGGATTGGTGTTAGCAGACAATACTGTATTGTAAAATGTATCTGCCTCCTCTTTCCGGTAACGGAAGATATCAGTAAAACCAGGACCGAACGGGCTTTCCAGCATTTTATGACTTAACCTGCAATAGATGATGCGCGAGCCATGCCCTTCGATCTGGTATTTGTACACCGGCGCAAAACGCGTTCCTGTTTTCTTATTTTGCAGGGCTTCCAAATTTTCGCCTTTGATCACTGCATCATGGAATGCATCTTTTGTGAAGATGCTGGTATTGGGCAGGGCCGCAACTTTCTGGAGATTGGTCTCATTCTCCGTCATGAGCCCATCAGCGGGCGGCTGGAAATAGAAATAATAAGAGCCAAGCCTGGAATGGTTGGCTTTTACGGAACCTTTGTCCCTCCTGGTGATGGTTGGTTTTTTTTCCGACTCATCGGACTGCCAGCGGTTGTAGAACCACAACATGGGTAGTACCGTGATGCCCGCAGCCTCGTGATATCGATTGCTGATTTCTATTTTTATACAAATATCTTTTGCATTCTCCTTTGCATAGGTGATATGCACATCGAAGTACTGGTTATTGTTGAAAACGCCTGTGTCAAGAATCTCATATTCCGGTTCCAGTTTGGAACGGCGCTTGTTTTCTTCAATCAGCTGATCGTATGGGAATGCCTGTTGCGGATATTTATAGAGATACTCCATATAATAATGTGTAGGCACATTATCCAGGTGGTAGTACAATTCTTTCACATCCTCCCCGTGATTGCCCTGGTAATTGCCCAGGCCAAAGAGCCGTTCTTTCAGGATCTTATCTTTTCCGTTCCAGAGCGCTACGGCAAAACAGAGATTTTGAAAGAAATCGGAAATGCCACCCAGGCCGTCTTCGCCCCAGAGATAGGCCCGGCTATGGGAATGATCGAATGGAAAATAATTCCAGGCGTCATTGTTAAGGCTATAGTCTTCCCGAACTGTGCCCCATTGACGCTCGCTGAGATAGGGGCCCCACTGTTCGAGGGGTATTTTTTTGGTGGCGTTGACTGATAATCGTTGGTGTTCGGCTGTCATAACAGAAAATCTTAATATAAACAAAATGCAGGCAATCGATAGTCAACACTAAGTGTAGCATGAAATTAAGGGATTACCGGAAAGCAAAAAAGCCTTCCGTTTTGCGGAAGGCCCTTTGCCCAAACTAAACTATTCCTATTACTACTATTTGCAGAAGAACAACGGAGACGAAATGGTAAAAAAATCAGAGTGCCGGACACCCTCACCGGCACCCTGTTATCGCACAAATTCATTCCCACATAAAACCTCGCTTGCCTGTTATAGCTATTTTCTCAAATGAGGCCTGGACCTGTTGGTTGTAAAGGATCCAAACTAATCTGTTTATGTTGCGATCGAGCAATTGTCTGTATCATTAATTCCATTGCAAAAATGCAAACTCCTGCAAAATCCTGCAATAGCATAATGATGTGAGATTTGGCGCCAACAAGCGTTAGTATATGGGTGGCCGTTATCATGATCATCCCATTTTGCCTCACATATTTTCCATTTATCAGCAATTTTCGAATGGTTTACCACTAACTGGTACCACATATTTATGTGGTTTTGCTTCCCAAAACCGTGGGAAAAAATTATCATTGAGTACTTTTGAACAGATCGCCAAAAACAGGGATCCAACTGCAAGAATTGCTCCGTTCGATTGTATATATCTGCGTTTTTTTGCTGTTTGCTGTATCCGCCCCGGCACAGCACAGGAAGTATATTTTCAACAGGCTCAGTTTGAAAGACGGGCTTGCCTCCAACCAGGTGTATTGTATTTACCAGGATAAGAAAGGATTCATGTGGTTCGGAACTGCGCATGGTCTTCAGCGTTATGACGGCCGGAAAACCGTAATGTATCGTTCGGGTTCTTCGAATGATCGCTATGTTCCATCCTCCGGTATCTTCCAGATATTTGAAGATACCAGTCGCCTGCTTTGGCTGAGACCCGGTAACGAAGCAGGGCTCTTTGATCCGCAAACCTTCCGCTATAGAAAAGCAGTGATCAAAACTGAGGGTGAAATTCCCCCAAGGTCTGAGTATAAAATGTTCAAATCCAGTGCAGGAGCGGTTTTCATGAATATAACCAAGTACGGGATCCTGCCCTATGATCCGGTATCCAATACATTTTCCCTGGATAGTTCGCGCATACGTGTTCCAGTTAGATGGTATGCCAATACCATCATTGAAGACCCTCATAATGGAGATTACTGGATCGGATGCGATTCCGGCCTGGTGATCTACCGGCCATCCACAAGGGAAATGTTTTATCGTGACCATAATCCTCACCTCCATCCGGTGCTGATGGAAAAAAAATTTCATGAGCCTATCACGGCGCTTTTCATCGATTCAAAAAGAAGGAGCTGGATCACCACCTGGCCAAAAATCACTGAACAGACTTTTTGTTTCGACCTGAACAATGGCAGCTTCCTCCCCTATGGAAACGGATTAGAAAACAGGAATGGGCTGTATGGAGAATTACATCATTTCATCGAACAATCGAACGGCGCAATCTGGGCTTTCGGCCATATGACCCTCCATGAATTCGATTCCGCCCAACAAAAATTCCAGTTTGTTCGCGATGACTATATCGATGATTTCGGTATCAAGTTCGACAGGATCTTTAGTTTTTATGAAGACCGTGAACAAAGTCTCTGGCTGGCCACGGATAATGGAGTTTTTGTTTTCAATCCGGAACGTCAGTTTTTCAACACATCGAAGTATTTGTGGAATAATGGAAAAATAGAAGAAAAAGAACTGGCCATCAATGCCATCATCGAATCTTCGGATGGAACGATATATGCAGGAAGCTGGGGACTGGGCACCCTCACCTGGGATGCGAACATGAATCCCATTCCCAACCAGGTCCTGAAAGGCCTTCCGGATAAGGTTATGCTCAGGCAACAATGGTGCATTTTTGAAGATACTGTTCACCGGAAAATCTGGTTCGGCTGTCAGGGAGGATGGGTGATCATTTATGATCAACAATCGAAACGATCGGTTTTCTACCAGGTACCGGGCATTCAGGAAAAAACGATTCGCCAGATCATCTCCGATAAAAATGGAAATATCTGGCTTGGGAGCCAATACGGGCATTTAGTGAAATGGACGCCCATAGCGGGTTACGGGCCAGACTTCCTGAAAGGTTTTGATGTGAAGCAGAACATCGGAACTATTATTTATAAGATCGTTGCCGATCCTAAAGGCGCCATCTGGGTCTGCGCACACAACAAAGGATTGTACAAATTCGATGGCAGTTCCGGTGTAATGCTCCGGCATTATCACGCAAATGATGCTCCCGGTAAATCACTGCATTCAAATGTGGTGAAAGATATCGTGCAATATTCAGACAGCAGCTGGTTTGTTTCAACCGGCGTTCTCAACCAACTCAACCCATATACAGATAGCATCCAGATCATCGGAACTGATCAGGGCCTGCCATCAGGGTCAACCAGTTGCATGGAACCGGACCATGACGGCCATATTTGGATTGGACTGATGAACGGGCTCGGCCGTTATCATCCGAAAAGAAAATCGTTCACACTATTTACTCAACGCGATGGCCTGATCAATGGTGATTTCCCTACCAATGCGAGCCTGGTGAAACGCAGTGGGGACCTGCTTTTCGGCAATGCTCATGATATAGTACAATTCAATCCACGTAATCTTTACGTACGTGCCACTCCGTTAGAAGTGAATATTACTGATTTCAAATTATTCAATACCTATCTCCCGCCGGATTCGATCATGAATCTTGATAAGGTCCGTTTGCAACACAACCAGAACAGCATCACCATCGAATTTGCCACGCTTAGTTATTTGCAGCGCGATAAAACCACTTACTTCTACATGCTGGAAGGCCTGGACCCGAACTGGATCCGCGCTGACCTGGGATTATACGCCAACTACGCTCTCCTGCCGCCTGGTTCGTATACATTCAAAGTGATGTGCCGGAACGCAGATGGCGTTGACTCACCAACCATCACTACGCTAAGGATCCAGGTGGAGCCTCCATTCTATCAGACCTGGTGGTTTATTTCATTATTGGCATTGTTACTGGCAGGCATTATTTACATGGTACACCGTTTCCGGCTCAACCGGTTGCTGGAAATGGAAAGAGTCAGAACACGCATCGCGAGGGACCTCCATGATGATATGGGCTCAACGCTCAGTACCATCAATATTCTTAGTGAGATGGCCAGGATGAAAGTGGATAAAGATGCCGGCAAAACCGCCGAGTATCTCAACAAGATCAGCGACAACAGCAGCCGGATGATGGAAGCGATGGATGATATCGTCTGGAGCATTAACCCCATGAACGATAGTATGCAACGCATCACCGCCCGCATGCGTGAGTTTGCTACCGGAGTGCTGGAAGCACGCAATATAGAATTCAGTTTCCGGGTGGATGATGAGGTGGCCGATCTCAAACTCAATATGGAAGAACGCAGGGATCTGTTCCTCGTTTTCAAGGAAGCTGTGAATAACCTGGCCAAATATTCACTATGTAAAAATGCAAAAATAGAATTACGGGTAAAACAGCATACGCTGCAGTTAATGGTACAGGATGATGGCATAGGATTCAATCCGGAAACTGCAGACAGTGGCAATGGTCTCAACAATATGCGTAAGAGAGCGCAATCCCTGAAAGGAAAATTGTTGGTGAAATCCAGTCCAGACAACGGTTCTACGGTTTTGCTGGAAGTGCCTTTGACATGATCATGTGATTGATTGCCGTGAAATACTTCATTAATTTTGCATAAAATACCCTGCTCATGATCAAAGTGGTTCTGTACGAAGATAATCCTCCGCTCCGCGAAGGTCTCACCATGCTCCTCAATGGATCAGAAGGCTTTGAAGTGATCGGAGCATTCAATAATTGTAATAATGTTGTAGAGGAAGTAGCAAGTCTGCAACCCGATGTGATCCTTATGGATATCGACATGCCAGGCATCAATGGAATACAGGGTTTGAAACTGGTACGTCAGCAAAACAGCAATGTGAAGATCCTGATGCTGACAGTTTTCGATGATAACAAAAATGTGTTCGAAGCTGTGAAGAATGGCGCCAATGGCTATCTTTTGAAAAAGACCCAGCCCGCCAAATTACTCGAATATATCCAGGAAGCTCATACCGGCGGCGCTCCCATGAGCTCATCCATCGCTACACAAGTGTTGCGAATGTTCTCAGAAATGCACAGTGATCAGGGAAGCGATTATTCTTTGTCTGAAAGAGAAAAGCAGGTATTGCAGTTACTCGTGAATGGATACAGTTATAAAATGATTGCAGCTGAGATCTATATTTCCATCGATACTGTACGTAGTCATATCAAAAAGATCTACGAAAAATTACATGTGAACTCGAAAAGCGAAGCTGTAGCAAAGGCTTTCAAAGACAGGATTGTGTGATGTCTTACTAAGCCCACATATTTCCTGTCAGCCACCCCACCAGCAAACAGATCAATACAATTACAGGCGAAGGCAGTTTTGTAAAAGTGAGAATGGCCCAGGTGCCAAGTATCACGCCGATATTGATCAAACTGACCGTTTTGAATTCCGTTATACTTATATCTTTCATCATATAAGCCGTAGATGCTACCATAATTCCCACCACTACAGCATTGATACCTTCGATAGCGCGGAATACAACAGCATATCGTTGCAGGTTATGCCATATAGGAAAAAAGAATAATACAAGTAGGGCGCTTGGCAGAAAAATAGCCACAGATCCGATCATGCATCCCAGGATCTGCCAGCCAGTGCCGCGATCTTTCATCGCCATGCCGCCCATGAAACTGGAGATGGAAAATACCGGTCCGGGCATGGCGCGCACAATTCCCGCTCCGGTATAGAAATCATCGCGCTCAATACTGATCACATTTCCTTTTTTTTCCTGGTTCTTACGGATCACCATTTCCGATTTCGGTCTTTCCACAAACTGTTCGTACATCATGGGGATCAGCACCTGTCCACCTCCAAAGACGAGACTACCGAAACGGTAGGTGTTCTCAAAAAGGTTGAGTGGCCGGCGATTGGGCCAGTCGTTTTTCCTGGCCATTTCTGAAAAGATACCTGCCGAGAGAAATAGAAAAGCGAAGAGCCAGATATTGGCCCAGCGGATTTCCTTGGGTGGTTGTCCTTTCTGCGGAATGCGTTTATCACTGAGGTTTGTAACGAGGCCACCTGCAACAATCAGTATCGGAAATACCCAGGGAGTTTTAAAAAGAAAGAAGGTGATCACCGTACTAACGGTAAGGATCACACGAGTAATGGTATTATTGATGGCCAGTTTGAAACTCTTTGTGGCAGCGAATGCGAGAAATCCTACTGCCATTGGTTGAATGAAACGGAAGAAAGTATTGCTGGCTGCGGTTTTATCAAAATATTCCAGCACAAAAGAGAAAGCTCCCATCAGGAAGCAGGCCGGAAAGATCCAGATAAAAAGTGTGAGGATGGCCAGCGGAATACCGCCTCGTTTGTATCCGATAAGAGTAAGAACCTGAGTGGAAGAAGCACCAGGAAGCAGTTGACAGAAAGAATTATAATCGAGCACTTCTTTCTCCGTAACATCATGACGCTGGTGAACAAAGGTTTTCATCACCATTCCAAAATGTCCCTGGGGACCGCCAAAAGCGGAAATACTATGCAGAAATACAGCCCTGAGAAAGGGAATATGTCGAAGCATCAACATGCAGGCCTTGGTTCGGTTTTATGTACAATTACATTGATCAAAATAGGCGCACAGAACTTTGACGACGGTTTTCCCTGGTAATTGTACGTGGTATAAGTTAGTTTAAATTTTCTAATCTTTCTCTAAGAAGTTCCGGACGGGGCTTGCCGGATCAGCTACTGTAATAATTGTTTCTTTCAATTTCTTCCATCACCTGGTCTGGTACGAGATAGCGAATAGACTTTCCTTCTCTGATATTCTTACGGATATGTGTAGCCGAAATTTCCAGTAAAGGGGCTTTCAGGAAATTGATATTGCCTGTTCCGAAAGTGTTACTCACTTCGTGCCCCGGCCTTTTGTACACAAAAATTGGGTAGTGCTGAAGAATATGTTCGTAGTTTTTCCAGCGTTCGAGGTTCTGGAAACTATCGCTGCCCATGATCAGGGCGAACTGGTGAGTGGGGTATTTTTCCTGGAGGTAAGCAAGTGTTGTGACCGTGTAAGAGGGTTTGGGTAAACGGAATTCAATATCGGATGCCTTGAGCTTTGGTTCAGCTTTGATAGCTGTTTGAACCAGGAAGAGGCGGTGGTATTCATTGAGCAGGCCGTTGGAAGGTTTCAACGGATTCTGCGGAGAAACTACAAACCAAACCTGGTCCAGGTCAGTTTCCTGAACCATATAATTGGCAATGATAAGATGTCCGTGATGAATTGGATTGAATGAACCGAAATATAAGCCGATTTTCATGGAAGTGAAATGTGATTAAGAAAGCTCTTCCACAAAGATATTCTCTGCTTCGTTCAAACGAAGGCTTAAACTATAACCGGCAACGCTGATGGAGATGGGATCTCCCAGTGGAGCGATCTGATCTATCCTTACAAGTTCTCCAGGCACACAACCCATTTCCATCAGTTTCAGGAAGAGATCATTGTTCTCGAAAGAAAGTATTCTTGCCTTACGCCCTGAATCCAGCTCTGAAAGTCTTTTCATCTTTAGTATTTAATCATATTCATAACCATGGGAAGATGCATCAGGTTCAGTGAAATTGCAGATCTTCTCCTCTTTTTAATATGCCTTCAAGTGGCATGCGAATCATGAACAAATGTAGCTTTGTATTCCTTAATAAACTTTACGAATTTCGAAAAATGATGATAAAACAACCGGCCAGTGTGTCTTTCCATTTTGCAGAAAAAGTGTCCCTGACAAACCGGACCCTCTTGAAAAACTTTATCATCAATATCTTCAAAAGAGAAAAGAAAAAACTGACGGAACTGAGTTTTGTATTCTGTTCCGATGCCTACCTCCTGGAGATCAATAAGCAATACCTCAGACATAACTATTACACAGACATCATCACCTTTGATTTATCTGTTGAGCCCGGCCTGATTTCCGGAGAGATTTATATCAGTATTGACCGGGTGAAAGATAATGCTCAGAATTTCAATGCCTCATTTAAGGAAGAATTGCACCGGGTGATCTTTCACGGCGCACTCCATTTGTGCGGTTATAAAGACAAGACTGAGGCGGAAGAGATCCTGATGCGAAAGATGGAAGACAAATACCTGAAGCTATACTTCGACAAGTAAGTATTCATCTTCAATTAACCTTTCAATCCTTAACCGATTCGAACTTATCGAATTGCAGTTTAGGAATGAAAATATCATTCAGTCACCCACCACTAATCCTTCTTACCAGTATCATTCTAAAGATTTGTTTTTCAAACCAATACTGCAGGAAGATGGAATAGGTTTTATGGAATGATCTGGATTGAGAGCTTATAATGGTTACATACCAAACTAAGGATAAGTCATCTCCATTCATTGGTTCAGCCTGGATAATATCCTCTCTAAGATAGAACAGGCGAAATTCTAAATGCAACAATAAGAATCCCCACTTTTAATAGCCCTGGGTATTCCGTATCAATGGACTATAATTTTATAAAAGAGTTAGTACCAAAGTCATCAACCTTCATTTAATAATAACTCTCCCCTTCCTTGAGTATTACAACTACCCATCTTATACCAAAAGGCATTCAAAAGCACCTTTTCACAGAGATCGTTCCACGTGGAACGGGAGAATCTAAAGAATTTCTTACAATCTCCCTGTCAGGGATATAAAATCAAGTTCTCAGAGATAAGGTATCTCATCTGCTACATTACACTATCCTATCAATCTCGACCTGAATTCCACCCCCTTATCTGCAAATACAATCAGGCATAGAATAAAGCTTAGCAAAGACAATGGCAGTAATTCTTGCAAATCCTTATGGAAGGAACTGAGACAACTTCTGTCTCCTTCGCTGAAAGTGACAATTTTACCTTTACGGAAATACAAAGAACAATACATCCAACAGATTAACAAAAGAGAAGTCCACAATTAGGTTAGGGTCACAGACAATTGTTTATATCAAAACCAATACTCCTAATCTTTAATGCTAAAACATACAGTTATGCATCCCCTCATATATGGTAACTCATTCCTCTGAAAAGAGCTCAGACTTACCATATCCTTTTACCCGGCATCTTCCCCATCCAAACACCCAAAATAAATCTTACTATCTAAAGCGAACTTTCGTTAGTGGTTCTGAGAGCTTCATCCACATTATTGTTCGCCATAAAATGTTTCCACGTGGAACACTTTTCTTCCACTTCCGTTTCATTCATTTAATTTTGCACCATGATATTTCCTAACTATGATGTTATTGTGGTTGGTGCAGGACATGCCGGATGTGAAGCTGCCGCAGCTGCCGCCAACCTCGGATCAAAGGTTCTTTTGATCACCATGAACATGCAGGTGATCGCCCAGATGAGTTGTAACCCAGCTATGGGAGGCATTGCAAAAGGACAAATCGTACGGGAGATCGATGCTCTCGGTGGATACTCAGGCATTGTTACCGATCTCAGTATGATCCAGTTCAGAATGCTGAACAGATCTAAAGGTCCGGCTATGTGGAGTCCCAGAACCCAGAACGACCGGATGCTCTTCGCCGCTACCTGGAGAGAGAAACTTGAACAAACAAAGAATGTAGATTTCTACCAGGATATGGTCAAATCCATCATAATCAAGGATGGAAGAGCAGCAGGTGTGGTTACAGGTCTTGGCCATTCCATTAACTCAAAGGCAGTTGTAGTAACCAGCGGAACCTTCCTTAATGGTATCATCCATATTGGAGAGAAGCAATTCGGAGGAGGCAGAGTAGCAGAAAAAGCCGCCACAGGAATTACCGAACAACTTGTGGACCTTGGCTTTGAAAGCGATCGCCTCAAAACTGGTACACCTCCCCGGGTTGATGGCCGGTCTCTCGACTATTCAAAAATGGAAGAACAAAAAGGAGATGATGAAATCACTGGCTTCTCCTATACCAATACTCCAAAACCAAACAGACAGATCAGTTGCTGGATCACTTATACTAATCAGAAAGTACATGATCTCCTGAAGACTGGTTTTGACAGATCCCCTATGTATACCGGAAGGATCGAAGGAACAGGCCCCAGGTATTGCCCAAGTATTGAAGACAAGATCAATCGCTTTGCTGAGAGGGAAAGACACCAATTATTTGTTGAACCCGAAGGCTGGAATACGGTTGAAATCTATGTGAATGGATTCTCCACTTCCCTTCCGGAAGAGGTACAATATGAAGCCTTGAAACAGGTTGCAGGCTTTGAAAATGTAAGGATATTCAGACCAGGATATGCCATTGAATATGATTACTTCCCCCCTACCCAGTTAACGCATTCCCTGGAAACCAAACTGATCGGTAATCTCTTTTTCGCAGGACAAATAAACGGAACAACAGGATATGAAGAAGCAGCCTGCCAGGGTTTGATGGCAGGTATCAATGCACATCAAAAAATTAGAGAACTGGATCCGCTCATCCTCAAAAGAAGTGATGCTTACATCGGAGTACTGATTGATGACCTCATCAGTAAGGGAACCGAGGAACCCTATCGCATGTTCACATCACGTGCAGAATTCAGAACATTGCTCCGCCAGGATAATGCAGATCTCCGGTTAACCGAACTGAGTTATCGCATGGGTCTCGCTTCCCAGGAAAGAATGGATGCCGTGATCGAAAAAAGAAATGGCACAGAAAAGATCAAACAACTCATGAAGGAGATCTCAGTTGATCCTTCAGAAGCCGATGGATTCCTGGCGAAATACAACTCTGCCCCAATGCCACATAAGAACAAATCCATTCAATTATTGCTGCGTCCTAATATCGGGTTGAAAGAAATGATCCAGGAACTACCTTCCCTTGCTCCATTGAAAGTGTTTGCTCCGGAGATCATTGAGCAGGCAGAGATCCAGATCAAATACGATGTTTATATCGAGAAAGAAAAAGAGATCGTGAAGAAGATGAGCTCTCTGGAAGATCTTATGATCCCGGACAATTTCGATTATGATCGTGTAGCAGCATTGAGCAATGAAGCACTACAAAAATTCAAGAAGATAAAACCAAGGACGCTCGGACAAGCAAGTCGTATCAGTGGAGTAAACCCCAGCGACGTGCAGATCCTCATGGTCTATATGGGAAGATGATCTAAGGCCAGTTGATCAGCTCAATGATCTCTTCCAGGTACTTCTGATCAACTGCATTGAATTCATTCAGGGCTGTACTGTCAACATCCAGTACGGCCTTTACTTTTTTATCACGAATTACCGGAACAACAATTTCAGACTTCGACAAACTACTGCAGGCAATGTGGCCAGGAAATACTTCCACATCAGGAACGATCACAGTTGTAGCTTCCTTCCATGCAGTTCCACAAACACCTTTACCATAACGGATACGTGTACACGCAACTGGTCCCTGAAATGGACCCAATACCAACTCTTCTTCACGCACGATATAAAATCCAACCCATAACCAACCAAACTGTTCTTTCAGCGCACCCGCAATATTGGCGAGGTTTGCGATCAGATCAGTTTCACCTTCCAGTAAACCTTTTATTTGCGGGACTAGCGCAATATACTGTTCTTGCTTCGAGCCTTTGGCAATGTGCAAATCTTCAGCCATAAAAATAAAATTCAAATCTATCAGTCTACAAATTTACTAGACTTATTCACATACTTCTTCATAATTTTCCAAAATCGATCCAGACAGCTTAAATTTCCACTATCCCCTCCCCCCATGTCTCAGTACTCAGTTTGCTATTTTGAAGTTCAGGAAGGAGGTTTAAAATTCCTCCTGCCGCTATTCACATTCCATCGATCGATCCAGAAAAAACAAAATTCAACACTCAGTTATTCACAAGTTTCGAACAGAAATCGCCTACAACCCGTACCGGGCGCTGATCTCAAGCATTCTGTCGATCGGTTTGCGTGCTGCCTGACGAAGTGTTTCATCCATTTTGATCTCAGGAAGCTCATATTTCATACATAGATACAATTTCTCCAATGTGTTCAACTTCATGTGAGGACAATCATTGCAGGCACAACCATTATCCGGTGGTGCAGGGATGAAAGTCTTGTCCGGAGAGGATTTCTGCATCTGATGCAGGATGCCTGTTTCTGTAACAACGATAAACTCTTTGGCCGGATCTTCCTGCGAAAACTTCAGGAGTCCCGTGGTGGAGCCGATATAGTCGGCCACTTTCAACACATGCTCTTCACATTCCGGGTGCGCAATGATCTTCGCTTCCGGGTGACGCACTTTCAGTTTCATGATCTTTTCGAGACTAAAGATCTCATGTACCATGCAGGCTCCATCCCACAACACCATATCGCGCCCTGTTTTCTTCACCAGGTAAGAACCCAGATTCTTGTCCGGTGCAAAAATGATCTTCTGATCTGGTGGCAGGCTTTCCACAATTTGCTTCGCATTGGAGGAAGTACAGATGATATCGCTGAGAGCCTTGATGTCGGCTGTGCAGTTGATGTACGAGATCACCAGGTGATCTGGGTGCTGCTCTTTGAATTTTTTGAAAGCAGCTGGCGGTGCGCTGTCAGCAAGCGAGCAACCTGCTTTCAGATCCGGCAGTAACACTTTCTTGTGAGGGTTGAGGATCTTGGCAGTTTCCGCCATGAAGTGGACGCCGGCGAAAACGATGATGTCCGCATCCGTCTTCTCCGCTTTTTGCGCCAGGCCCAGGCTGTCCCCGATATAGTCAGCCACATCCTGGATATCCGCTTCCTGGTAGTAGTGCGCGAGAACAATGGCGTTTTTCTCTTTTTTCATTTTTTCGATCTCGTTGAAAAGATCCAGTTGCGGATCCACTTCCAGATCCAAAAATCCTTTCGCTTCAACTTTTTCCTTTGCAACGCCAATGTTAATATCTGCCATAGTATTCTATATTAATTAATTATTTTTATAAAAACCTATTACTATTACGGCTGTGGATTCGTGGATAAATCCAAAGTGCAAATTTTTGGTAAAGTTACAACAACGCCTTTATCCACAGTTATCCACAATTCATTAACAGTCAGGAAGCTCGGTCTGTTCTGTATTTTTCAACTTTTTCCACTTCGGTGGATTAAAAAGGCCCCGGATAAAAACATCGTTCTGAACATTACATTTTTCTGTTAGTTGGAGTGGAATAACTCGGGGTTTATTTACACCTACCTGAACTTCCGCCGGCTCTTCGAAACTTATCCGCCAGGAATCCCCGGATGGTGATGTGCAAAAACCCGGGTTATCCACACGAAATTGGGGTTATTAACGAAGTGCTGGGGGAACTGTTTTCACGCCCTGTTTCACAATTCCTCAATTTTCAAAAATTTTTGCCGGCTTCGCCGGAATGTGAATTACATCAAACCCGCTGGTCATGCCGCTTTTGTGGTTTTTTCCACAGTTTGTTCATAAATGTATTTCCCTTATTTTTGCCATCCGTTTCAAAAACCGTACGGACTTATATCACTATGTCAGTCATTCAAACTATCCGCGACAAAGCCGCGTGGATCATCATCGCTGCGATTGCGTTAGCCCTTATCGCCTTTATTGTACAGGATGCCTTCCAGGGAAGAGGAGGCGGTATGTTCGGCGGTTCCTCAGACGTTATAGGTAAAGTGAATGGTAAGAAGATAGATGCGTATGAATTTGATTCCCGCTACAAAGCTGCGGAACAAAATTACCAGGCGCAGAACTATCCTGTTGACGAACGCCTCCGCGGTCAGATCCGTGAAAGCCTCTGGAACGAATACGTAGAAGATGCCATCCTCGGAAATGAATTTGAAAAGATCGGCTTCGCCGAAATCGGAAAAGACGAGCGCGGTGATATCCTGTACGGAGAAAATCCCCCCCAAATGCTGCGTCAGCAATTCACCGATCCAAAGACCGGTGCATACGATGCACACACTGCTTATCAAACCATCAACCAACTTAAAAAGAACACTCCGCAATTTAACAGCTTCTACGGAGAGTTCCTTCCCGCTCTGGAAAAAGCCAGAATGAAAGAGAAATTCGTTTCACTTATCAGTAACAGCGCTTACACTCCAAAATGGCTGGTTGAGAAAATGAATACAGAGAACAGTCAGGTTTCCAATATCTCTTATGTAAACATTCCTTACTCTTCTGTTGGTGATTCTGCTATCAGGGTTACCGATGAAGATGTTAAACAATATGTGAACGAGAATAAAGAAGCTTATCAGCAGGATGAAGCGAGAGGTATTGAATATGTTATGTTCGATGCTGCGCCCACTGCAGCCGACAGCGCAGTTTCCTACGAAGCAGTTGCCACTGTGAAGAATGAATTTGCTGCAGCTCCCGAAAAAGACGTAGAATCTTTTCTCCTCCGCAATAACAGCGAGCTTCCTTATTATAATGCATACGTACTTGGCAGCAACATGAAAGTGTCCAATGCAGATTCCATCAAACAACTCGGAGATGGCCAGGTGTTCGGACCTTATCTCGATGGTGGTAACTACACCATCGCTAAAATGATCGGACGCAGAGCTATCCCCGATACTGTGAAAGTGAGACATATCCTCGTTAAGATCGCAGATCCCCAGGCAGGACAAGTGAGAACAGACAGCGCCGCCAAATTCCTGATCGACAGCATCACCACTGCCATCCGCAATGGCGCCAGCTTCGACAGCATGGTGGTGAAGTACTCAGACGACATGGGAAGCAAAGAAACACACGGCGAGTATACTTTCGAATCCAACAAATTCGGACAACTCAGCAGGGAATTCGCGGAAGCTGCTTTCTACGGAAATGCAGGCGACAAGAAAACTGTAAAAGTGGAAAACTCTTCTTACAGCGGATACCATTATATAGAAGTAATCAACCAAAAAAATATCGGTACCGCTTTCAAGGTTGCGTACCTCAGCCGCCCGATCATCGCCAGCGCTGAAACAGTCAATGGCGCTTCAACTGCGGCTGCACAATTTGCGCTCGACAGCAAAGACAAAAAATCTTTCGACGAAAACGCCAAGAAAAAGAATCTGAACAAATATCCTGCAATGGACATCAAACCTCTCGAAAGCGGCATCCCAGGACTGGGCGACAATCGCGAGCTGGTGACCTGGATGTTCAGAACTGCAAAACCTGGACAGGTTGCTGAGCGTTATTATCAGATCGGCGACAAATTCATCGTTCCCGTTCTTGTAGCTGCCTACGAAAAAGGCAATATGTCTGTAGACCGCGCAAGACCATTGGTTGAATACAAGGTCCGCAACAAAAAGAAAGCAGCTGAGATCGTTAAGAAAGTTGGTGGCGCCAATACACTCGATGGAATCAGCAAAGCTGTTAACCAGCCTGTGCTGAAAGCAGACAGCATCTCTTACGCAAGTCCTTTCGTTCCAAATGTTGGTAACGAGCCCAAGCTGATCGGTGCTGCATTCTGTAAGAATTTCCAGACTGCAGTATCTACCCCAATCGTAGGTGAGATTGGAGTATTCTATCTGAAAATAGATAATCTCGGTGCACAACCAAATCCCAACTTCGATGTGAAGCAAATGCAAATGATGATGAATCAGCAGCAGAGAATGGTAGGCATGCGTGTAATTGAAGCCATGAAGAAATCAGCAGATATCAAAGACTACCGTATCAATTTCTTCTAACAGCTCGAAACGGTTTTGAAAAATACAGGCGGCTCCCGGAAAGGAGCCGCTTTTTTTGGCAACTATTTCATCCTTACCTTTGTTATTACAAGTGAAATTACCCGGCATGAGTGAAGAGATCATCAATAAAGTAGCGCAAAGCGGCCTGATCACACTGGATCTGGAAGATTATTTTCCGAAGGAGCCCATTGTGGTGTTCGATTTGAAGGATCACCTGTTCATGGGCATGATCCTGAAGGAGAAAGATTTCAGAACTGCCCTGCAGGAAACCGACTGGAGCGTATACCAGGGAAAACTGGTAGCAGTTACCTGTTCTGCAGATGCGATCATTCCCATGTGGGCCTACATGCTGGTGGCCACTTACCTCACACCGGTTGCTGCCGGTGTGGTATTCGGAGACGCTTCCTCCGCCACTCAACAATTCCTGGTTCAAAGGATAGCGGCAATACCTGCTGCCGAATTCGCCGATAAACGTATCGTTGTAAAAGGATGTGGAGACAAAACCATCGGTGAAGCGGCCTATCTCACCATCACCACGCTCCTGCGGCCTGTGGCCAAGAGCATCATGTATGGCGAGCCCTGCAGTACTGTTCCTATCTTCAAGAATAAATGATTGTGAAGCCGATGCCATCCGCATCGGCTTTTTTGTGCTTACAGCCCTGGCACCAATTTTCGTGCACGTATAAAACTGCTTTCTATATGGACGTAGAAATTTTAGCGCGCGTACAATTTGCTTTCACCATCGCTTTCCATTACATCTATCCACCCCTGAGTATCGGGCTGGGCCTGCTTTTGGTGATCTACGAAGGAATGTATCTGAAAACAGGCGACAAAAAATATGAACAGATCGCGCGGTTCTGGATCAAGATCTTTGCGCTGATCTTTGGTCTGGGTGTTGCCACCGGGATCATCATGGAATTCGAGTTCGGTACTAACTGGGCCACCTACTCGAAGTATGTAGGAGATATTTTCGGAAGCGCACTTGCTGCCGAAGGCATCTTTGCTTTCGCACTGGAATCGGGGTTTCTCGGTATCCTTATTTTCGGCTGGAACCGTGTGGGACCCAAAGTGCATTTCTTTTCCTGTATCATGGTGTTTCTTGGTTCGATGTTCTCTGCGGTCTGGATTGTGGTTGCCAACTCCTGGCAACAAACTCCTGCAGGTTATCATATTGTAGGCGAAGGATTGAATGCCAGAGCGGAGATCACCGATTTCTGGGCGATGGTATTCAATCCCAGCAGTGTGGAAAGGCTTATCCACGTGTGGATTGGTTGTTTTCTCGCCGGCGCCTTCCTGGTTTTGAGTGTGAATGCCTGGTATATCCTGAAGAAAAGACATCTCGATATCGCCAAACGATCTTTCAGGATCGCACTGGTAGTGGCAACGGTTTCAGGGCTTCTCCAGTTGTTGGCTGGCCATAAAAGTGCAGACGGGGTTGCCCGTAACCAACCTGCCAAGCTTGCCGCGCTGGAAGGACATTTCGATAGTTCCGCCAGGGCCGATATGTACCTGATTGGAAAAGTGAACAACAAAACACAGGAAGTGAGTGGCATCAGCATTCCCGGCGGTTTGAGTTTTTTGTTGCACGGAAATTTTACAGAACCGGTGAAAGGTCTCAATGCTTTTCCGGAAGATGAGCGGCCAAAACAGGTGAATGCCATCTTCCAATTCTATCATATTATGGTAGCATGTGGTATGATCATGATCGGAATGACGCTCCTGGCCTGCTTTTACTGGTGGCGTAAAAATCTTTTCGATAAAAGATGGTTACTCCGGGCCTTCGTATGGGCGGTACTGTTACCTCAGATCGCCAACCAGGCCGGATGGTTCGCTGCTGAAATGGGCCGGCAACCCTGGGTGGTATACGGTTTGCTGAAAACCTCCGATGCCCTGTCGAAATCAGTTACCGCCAACCAGGTGCTGTTTTCGCTCATCCTTTTTCTGGGTGTATACTTTATCCTCTTCCTTCTCTTTCTCTACCTCCTCAACCGCAAGATCCAGCATGGGCCGGTGGATTACGGCACCAAAGAGCATATCGACGAAGGCAGCAAACGCGATAACCCAATCATGGACCACGAATCATAAACCACAATTCTATTAACTATGGACACATTTCTCGGCATCGACTATAATATCTGGTGGTTCCTCGTTTTTGGCGGCGTGATCAGTGGTTATGCCATTCTTGACGGATTTGACCTGGGCGCCGGTGCGCTCCATCTCTTTTTGAAAAAAGAGCAGAGCCGGCGGATCGCGCTCAATGCCATTGGTCCGGTTTGGGATGGGAACGAAGTCTGGCTGGTGATCGGCGGCGGTGCATTGTTCGCGGGGTTCCCGGTAGCATATGCGGCCATCTTCTCTGCATTCTATGTACCATTCATGATCTTCCTGGTGGGAATTATCTGGAGGGCCGTGGCCATCGAGTTCCGGAGCAAGGAGCCGATGGGCTGGTGGCGAAAGACCTGGGATATTGTGTATTCATTTGCGAGTATCGTGATTGCTTTATCGCTCGGCCTGATGCTGGGAAATGTAGCTTATGGTATTCCGCTCAATGCGGAAAAAGAGTTCGATGGTAACTGGCTTTCTTTCTTCAATCCGTTCTCGATACTTGTTGCCATCACTACCCTGGCGCTGTTCATGATGCATGGCGCCATTTACCTGACCATGAAAACAGAGAACAGACTGTTTGCGAAACTGCATATCCTCGCCAATAATTTCATTATTTTCTTTGTGCTGAGTTTTGTGATCACCACATTGTACACCTTATTATATATCCCACACCTGAGTGATTTCTTCAGGGAAAACCCGCTAGGCTTCATTATTCCTTTACTGATGGTGCTGACCATCGCCAATATTCCAAGGCAGATCAAAAAAGGGAAATACCGCTATGCATTTATCAGCAGTTCCGTTACTATTGCTTTGTTACTGATCATGGTGGCGCTGGAAGTGTTTCCATTTTTACTGTATTCCACTTCCGATCCGCAGAACAGTATCACAATCGCAAATGCGGCTTCCTCTCCGAAAACCATGAAGATACTTTTGATCATTGCATTGATAGGAACACCGCTGGTGGCTATTTACACCAGTTTCGTGTTTTACACTTTTAAAGGGAAAGTGAAATTGGACGAGATGAGTTATTGAGGAACGAAACTAAAACCATCCTCTTCTTCTGAAGACCCAGAGCATCCAGATAGGGATGATCAGCATGCAGCCTACTGCAAAATAGAATCCCCATTTATGATGTGCATAAGGGATCACTTCGAAGTTCATTCCGAATATTCCGCCGATCACGGTAGCGGGTGCGAGTAAGCAGGTAACGATGGCCATTACCTTCATCACCTCGTTGAGCTTGAGGTTTACATTGTTGATGTAAAGGTCCTGCATGCCGGTTACTATATCCCGGTAGTTCTCGCCCAGATCATAGGCCTGCATGATATGATCGTAAACATCTTTGAAGTATTTGGTGGTGCGATCGTCCAGGAGATCGCTTTCGCTGCGGATGATGCCGCTGATGAGATCCCGTACGGGAGCGAGATTACGTTTGAGCACGATCAGTTCCTTGCGGAGCTGGTTGATACGTGCGAGCGATTTGGTATTGCTCCTTCTGATCACTTCTTCTTCCACCATTTCGATCTGCTCACCGAGGCGCTCCATCACAATGAAGTAATTGTCTACTATCAGGTCCAGCATGGAGTACAGCAGGTAATCGGCTGTACGCTGGCGGATCTTACTGTTAGACATATTGAGCCTCGAGCGAAGCAGATCGAAAACGTCCCTGTGTGCATCTTCCTGGAAAGAGATCACAAAATCCTTTCCCAGTGCGATGCTGATCTGCTCTGTTTCCACTGTTTTTTTCTGATCGTTGTAGAAAAGCATATTCAGCAGACAGAAGAGCACTCCTTCCACCTCGTCCATTTTAGGACGCTGGTTGATGCTGAGAATATCTTCGATCAACAGGGGTGGATATCATAAGTTGTGCAAATGGTTTCTACATCTGATTTTCTTAATCCTTCTATATTGATCCAGGTTATCCGGCCATCTTTCCTGAATTTCTCGCAGGGCGAAACATTGTTGAAATGATGTACCTGGATATTGGCTGAATCATAATCGTACACGGTCACTTCCACATGTGTTGCTTCTTCCCGATGCGGCAATACAGTTGGGTTTACAGAAAGGATCTCCTTTGTCCGTTGTGTACCGAACAAGCTATTCAAACCGAAATAACGGAGATACTTCTGCGGACTCATGTGTTAGAGTTTTTCGTAAAGCGCTCTGAGTTTTTCGCGGGTCATGATGGATTCCCAGTCTTTACCCAATGCGTTTTCCCAGAGAGGTTTCATACCGAGAGAAACATTGATCATGGTGTCGAATTGTTCGTCAGACAATCCTTCACAGATGCCAACGGGAATATCGATCTTATTCTTGTCTACCATTTGTTTGAATTCGACTACTGCTTCGGGATAGTAATCTTCCAGGTGGTTCATCACAATGCAGTTGCCGATACCGTGTTTGGTGCCGAGCAGGTAGCTGAGACCATAACTAACGGCGTGGGCTACCCCAACCTGTGAATAAGCAATGCTCATGCCACCGGCGTAGGATGCCATCATCAGTTTATCGTCGCATTCATCATCCCAGGTATTCTTGCGAACGAACACGTCGCGGCAGAGCTCGAGTGCTTTTTCGCCGTAGGACTTGCTGAATTCATTGAGATAAGTTCCCTGCAGGCTTTCGATGCAGTGGATATAGCAATCCATTCCGGTGTAGAATCGTTGGTTGGCCGGCGCATTGGCGCAGAGCTCGGGGTCCAGTACGATCTGGTCGAATGGAGTGAAGTCTGAGTTCATGCCCAGTTTGCGGGTAGGTCCGGTGAGAACGGTTGTTCTGGATACTTCGGCGCCGGTACCGCTGAGGGTGGGGATACCTGCTTTGTACACACCGGGGAGCTTAACGAGGTCCCATCCCTGGTAATCGGCGGAAGATCCGGGATTGTTCATCATGAGGGATACGGCTTTGGCGAGGTCCATTACGGAGCCGCCGCCGATACCGATGATACCGCTGACGGTACCAAACTCGTCTTTCAGTTCTTTGGCAAGTTTGTCTACCTGTGTTGTTTTGGGCTCATAGGTTACATCGGCAAAAATGATCTTGTCTTTTCCGCGGAGGGGGATACGTTCTGTGAGGGATTTACCATTGCGAACGCCACCACCGTTCTGGAAATAATGATCCACTAAAAAGATCATGGGAGCATCGCCTTTTCTTTGTGGTGCGAGGATCTCATCCAGTTGATCAAAGCTGCCACGGCCATAAACCACATAGCTCACCATTCTGAAATTTCTGAACTTCATATCTAATATTCAGTAGGTTAAAAATAAGTTTGAAAGTATTGCGAAGTTATGGGTAATAAATAAACAAAAAAACGCAGCATGGAGCTGCGTTTTGTTATAAGAACCCTAACCAATCGCTGTATGTGGTGTACCAGCTATTTTAATTCCCGGCTGCGGTGATGGAATCCACATAAATTCCATACCAGTACTGTGGAACATGGGTTCCTGTTGCAGCTTGGGTAAGAGAGCCTAAATGATCAACGATAAGGATGTTGGAAAAAACATTGGCCTGTTGTTTTGCACTGGTATCGGTATTGGGCTGATAAAACGATTTAGCACAAATCAAACAAAAACGGTCATGAACAGGCGCACTGGTTTTTCATGGATAAAAAAATCTATATATCAAAAAACATGTAAAGATTGGAGATTTCCGACCGAAGTATGGGTAAAGGTAATTTTTATATGTATACCGTGAATCAGCAAATGAAAAAAAATTGCACAAATCGACAGATATGCGCAAGAATTTGCGGCACGATAACGTAAACAAAAACCTTATTCACATTCATTCCTGCAAAAAGCGGGAAAGCTGCGGTTATGTTTCACATTAATTCTGAATATAATTTATACTGACGGGCATAACGGCGCCTGTCATTTCAAAGAGCCACCTGTAAACTCCCGAGGTAAGCAATTTAGTATGCACATGTGAAAAACTCCTTTTTCAAAGGACAGGTTTGCCGGAAGCGATTCAACTCACCAGCGCAGCAGCTCCGAAAACCCCTGCACTATCGCCCATCGCTGGTTTGAGAACCGGTACATCGAGCCTGTTATTGAAGATATGATGTTGAAGTGATTGAATACCGGATGTATATAAGACATCGATATTACCAACTCCCCCACCCACTACAATAATATCAGGGTCTAACAGGTTTGTTACAACCGAAACGGCTTTTCCGAAGAACCAGGCTAATCTTTCTATGGTTTGCTTGGCAGCATCATTTTGCTGCGAGAGGTAATACTGAGTAATTTCTTTCAGGTTGGCCCTTGTACCGGATATCGATTCATAAAATCTTTCCAGTGCCGGGCCGGAGAGAATAGTTTCCACACAACCGGTCTTTCCACAATAACAGGGGCCTCCGCTTTCATCGAGGAAATTGTGACCCCATTCTCCGGCAATACCGTGACGGCCATTCCACAATTTGCCATTCACCACAATTCCGCCTCCAACTCCTGTTCCCAGGATGATCCCAAAAACAACGGCGGCGCCGGGAACTTTCTCTTTCACTACACCCCAATGGGTTTCTGCCAGTGCAAAACAATTGGCATCATTAGCAAGAACAACCGGAACGTTCAATAGTTCTTCAAGATCTTTTTTTAGCGGTTGTCCATTGAGTGCAGTACTGTTACAATTCTTCATCGTTTGCAATCCGGGATCAAGCACACCAGGCGTTCCAAATCCAATTCGTGTTGGCTGTAATCCGCTCTGCTCCTGCATTTGCTGAACCAATGTTTTGATCTGTTGCAGGATATGTTCATAACCTTTCTTTCTTTCAGTATCGATGCGCAGCCGCAACAGCGGCGTTGCTTCTTCAATGGACGGCAGGATCACTCCTTCTATCTTCGTTCCTCCGAGGTCAATGCCCCAAAGCGGATCGTTCATGAAAAAATTGTATCATTAAATGTAATTAAAATAGCAGCGTGAATTGCACAATCAGAAAAAATGAAACAATTTTGGTTTACCCGACAACAATTTTTATATGGCATCGTGGAAAACATTTGTAGAACAGCCCGGCTTAAATACTGACGAATATTTGTTAGTTGCCGCGAAAACAGTAACAGATCTCGGATGGGAAATCCATTTTATTTCCGACCACGGATTGATTGCCGGTATTCCCCTTTCAGTGAGGGCAAATTCCTGGGGTGAAACTTTTACACTCTGGCTTAATAACGGTGGCGCATACCTGGAGAGCCGCAGTAACGGAACGGTGATTGCTACCAAAAGGAACCAGCAGCATATTGAGAAGTTCCTCAGTCATTTTGAAGAATCGCAGGTACGAATAACTAAGGAAGAGCGGGAGCAATTACAGGCACGGGTAGCCGAAGTCAAAGCTACCGGCGATGATGATGTGCTGAACCCGCAATCTCCAAATTACCGCGATCCTTCCGTGAAAGAAAAATGGTATTTGCCCAAAGGTGGCTTTGTAGTTACTGCTGCGCTGATTGGGATCTGTGTATTGATGTTCGTTCTGATGGTGATGTCCGGAGGCCATTTGTTTGAGCCTTCCATTGAAGTGTTGATCAAATGGGGCGCCAACGCGAGGTTCCTGACTATCGTGAATGGAGAATGGTGGCGCATCTTCACCTGCATGTTTGAGCATATAGGTGTTATTCACCTGCTGGTGAATATGGTGAGTTTGTATATGATTGGAACATTGCTGGAGCCATTGATCGGAAAGTGGAGATTCCTTACGGCCTTTATCATTACCGGAGCAGGCGGAAGTATTGCGAGTATTATCTGGAACCCGAATGTAGTATCGGCGGGCGCCTCCGGCGCCATCTTTGGATTGTTCGGACTGATGCTGGCCCTGCTGAGTACCAACCTTGTTGAAAAGAACTTTCGCAATGCTATACTGCCGAATATAGGAACGATAGTAGTGATCAACCTCATTGCGGGGTTCAGGCCCGGCGTTGATTATGCAGCGCATATTGGTGGATTGGTCACAGGAATAGTGCTCGGGTATTTATATTTTCTGCTGATCAGAAAATCGAAGCGCCCTGTCCTCTATTCTATGATAAGTTCTGTGCTGTTGGGGATAGCTATTATTGCAGCGGGTTTCAACAGCCTGGAAAATGCGGAAACGAAATACAACAGGATTGTGCAGCAGGCTTTCAAATATGAAGAGGAAGGAATGAAGATCATGCCTAATCTGGAGACTGCCGATAAAGCCTGGTTGATCCAGTGCCTGTCTGAAGAAACGCTTCCTGCCTGGGAGTCTTTTCAAAAAGAGTTATCAAAGCTGGATCAGGTGCAACTGTCCCCGATTCTCATGAAGAAAAAAGTACTGTTGAAGGAATATGCTGAATTACGGTTGAAATATTTCGGGTTGATGCGGAAATCGCTCCAGGAAAATACCGATAGGTATGACACAGAGCTTGAAGACTATGGTAACCAGATAGGCGCAATTGTAGATGAACTTAATAAAATGAAATAAGAAAAGGCTCCGCGCGGAGCCTTTTCTTATTATATCATGACTGATCAGAATAACTTACTTGCTTTTTCCAGATCAGCGGGTGTATCGATCTCGATCCCCATATAATCCACTACGATCATTCGTAACGGTATGCCATACTCTAAGTAGCGAAGGCATTCGATCTTCTCGGCAGCTTCCAGCGGGGTCATGGGCCAGTTGGTGAAATCCAGCAGAGCCTGCTTGCGGAAGGCATACACGCCAATATGCTCATAATAAGTAACAGGCGCCTCAGTATCGCGGGGATATGGCAGTACGCTGCGGCTGAACATCAGCGAATTCATATTGCGATCCACGGCCACTTTCACGAAGTTCGGGTCTTCGATCTCTTCTTTTTTGGTAAGCACCTGCATCATGGATGCTACCTGAACCGTAGGATCATTGAAACATTGCAGCAACTTTTCCAGTGGCTTCTTTTGAACGAAGGGGGTATCGCCCTGAACGTTCAAAACAATATCCACATCCATATCGGTAACGGCTTCGGCTATGCGATCGCTGCCGCTCTGGTGCTCGCGGATGCTCATTTTGGCCTTGCCTCCGTTGGAGACGATCTCATTATAGATAATATCGCTGTCAGTAACCACTACCACTTCATCGAAGAGGCCGGTAGCAACGGTATTATCGTATGTGTGCCGGATAACGGTTTTGTTGCCCAGCGTCTGCATCAGCTTTGCGGGAAATCGGGTAGCGGCGTAGCGGGCCGGTATCATTGCGATCATTCTTGCCATAAATAGTCTTCTATTAGGAGAAGTGGTACAAAGGTAAAGCCTTGACCTAATATTGGGTCAAGGCTTCAGGAATATTCAGGCCAGGGCCCGATTATCAGTAATCTGTTTTTACATTTTTATTGAAAGGCAGTCCCAATTGATATTTGAGATTTTCGTCGGTGGCGTCTTCGAGTACATCCAGTCCATACTTCAGTTCACGTGGATCTACATATGCGAAAGTGCCGAAGAGACGGTCCCAAAGGGAAAAGATATTGGCGTAATTGGTATCTGTGTAAGGTCTTTTGTAGTGGTGATGCACTTTGTGCATATTGGGCGAAACGAAGATCCAGCTGATGGGTTTGTCAAGCCACTTTGGTACCCGGATATTCGCATGATTGAAATGAGTGAAGATGGCGGACACGCTGCGATACAGGAAATACAACCAGATCGGCAGGCCCAGTAAGAGGGCGCCGATAATAGTCGTGCCTTCGCGGAACATCCATTCGCCTGGGTGGTGGCGGGTGCCGGTGGTGACGTCCACTTTTGTATCGCTGTGGTGGATCATATGGAATTTCCACATCCATTTCACTTTATGCATCGCATAGTGAGGGAGGTATTGCGAAAAGAAATCCATCAGGAAGATCGCGAGAATGATAGTAGCCCAAACGGGCCAGTTCAACCAGTTGAGCAATCCGAAATTATTTTTGGTGACCCAGGCGCAAACCATAATAGTAATGGCGCCGAGCAGGATATTAAGAACAACGGTAGTGGCGAGGAACACGAGGTTCACTCCGGCGTGTTTGTATCTTTTGAAAGAGAATTTGAACAGCGGGTAAGCGCCCTCGATCAACCAGAACAAGATCATTCCGCCCATGAGGATGGCCATGCGTTGCCATGGCGCGATGTTTTCCCAGAATTGCACAAAGGATTCCATATGGCTAAAACTTGAACAGTAATTTACGATTAATGGCTGAAACAGAAAAACACAAGCTGAGCCAGTCATTCGCTGCAAAAGAAAAGGCGCCACCAGGGCGCCTTTCAAATATTCTTGAAAAATCTGCTTAGCTATTCAGCATCAATGGCATAACCAGCATCAGCATCTCTTCATTCTCTTCCTGCTCGGTTGGCTTGATGATACCGGCTTTGGTAGGTGTGCTCAGTTCGATCACCACATCATCACTTTCAGCGGCGTTCAGCATTTCAATGAGGAACTTACCGTTGAAAGCGATCTGAAGGTCTTCACCATTGTACTGACACTTCATACGCTCGGTTCCTTCGAAGCTGAAATCAACGTCCTGTGCAGCCAGTTGCAATTCGCTTCCGCTGATATTCAGAACTACCTGGTTAGTGCTCTTGTTACTGAAGATGCTTACGCGGCGGAGAGCACCCTGGAAGTCGGATTTATTGATAGTGAGTTTGTACGGGTTGTCTGCAGGGATCACCACGCGGTAGTCAGGGAAACGGGCGTCGATAAGGCGACAGCTCATTTGTGTTGTTCCGTGCTTTACGAAAAGGTGATTGCTGTTATAGTTGATCACCAGCTCATCATCGTTGTCCGGCATAGCAGACTTCAGTAGGTTGAGCGGTTTTTTGGGAACGATAAGGGAGTCTGCTTTGGGGCAGGCTACATCTGTTCTTTTGTAACGGACCAGGCGATGAGCATCTGTTGCTACAAACTGCAGGCCTTTCTTGTCCATTTCAAAATATACACCGGTCATGGCAGGACGCAGATCGTCGTTACTCACGGCGAACAGTGTTTTATTGATGGCGGTCACCAGGGCGGAGGAAGTCATGGTGAAAGAAGTGGTATCATCAGCTACCGGTTCTTTCGGGAAGTTATCGGGGTTTTCGCCCATAACCTTGTACTTACCGTTGTCGCTGGTGAGCTCAACGCTGAAATTCTTATCGATATTGAAAGTGAGCGGTTGGTCGGGGATGTTTTTCAGGGAGTCCATCAGGATCTTGGCAGGGATACAAACACGACCGGCGTCTTTGGCTTCCACATCCATCTGGATCTTCATCACGGTTTCCAGGTCGGTAGCCACTACAGTCAGTTTGTTCTTATCCACCTCAAAAAGGAAATCTTCCAGGATGGGCAAAACCGTATTGGCGTTGATCACACCACTGATCTGTTGCAACTGTTTCAACAAAGCCGAAGAAGAAACTATAAACTTCATATAATAGTTTAAGATTTGAGCAAATATAGAATTATGAATGATACCTTGTAACGCTTTTTTTGAACAGTTACCGAACGGGAATTGTTAGCAACCTCCGGGCAGGGCCGGACGCAGTATACCACGTTGGTGGTATATCCCGCAGAAGTCCCGGAATGGAGTTGCAAAAGCCGTTAAATTGAATAACTTCATGCCCTCATTCCGGCTCCTGTAACAGGGCATTTAGAAAAAACATTATATAATTACGTATGGTATTTGATAAATTATTTGGATGGGGTAAAAAGAAGAAGGAAGACCCGGCGATCACTTTTGGCCGTTATTCAGACAATAACAAGTCTGTGACCAAGGTGGGCCGCTGGACGGAAGCGGACAATCTTTTCAAGAACCAGGATTATCACCAGTGTATCGAAGCCTTTTTCGACTATCTGCGGGACGATAATGAGCAGAACGTAGTGCTGGAACGTAATGGCCAGGAAGGCAGGTTCCAGGTGTTCCAGGGCTCCAAAGTGGTGCGCGGGGAATTCAATAACGACCGCCTCCAGGCCGAGATCACACTCGCCAAAATGCCGCAGTCGAGCGTTCCCGTGATGCGCCGCCTGCTGGAAATGAATTTCAATCTTTATTATAGCCGCTATGCGCTGGACCAGGACAGGATCTGCATGCGATTCGACAGTGATATCAAAACCGCCAACCCCAACAAACTTTATTACGGGTTGAAAGAACTGGCCACCAAAGCGGATAAACAGGACGATCTCCTGGTGCAGGAATTCACTGCCCTGCAAACAATGGACACAGATCATGTTCTAGAGATCCCGCTCACTGAAAAAGAAGTGAAATACTCTTACTTCCAGAAATGGATCAGCGAAACACTGGAATATATCAAAACCCTGGACGCCGATAAATATTCCGGAGGCATCGCCTATCTCCTGCTCACACTGGCCTTTCGGTTAGATTACCTGATCTCGCCAGAAGGACAATTGCAGAATGAACTGGAAAAACTGGTGGACATCTATTACAGGAAAGACGAAAGGCAAACCATTGAGCGAAACCAACTCATGCGCGAAGCCTACGAAAAACTGCTGACCAAGCCTAAAGAAGAAGTATTCCCCTACCTTTTCCGCAGCCGCCACACTTTTGCCATCGTGAGCCCGCAAAAATATGAAGTGGTTCAGGACGCCATCAATGCAGCAGCACAGAACATGCCCTTCTATAACGAGAACGGACATGCGTTCGTGGCCAATAAAGTGATGGAGTACCCCCTCGCCTTCTGCCAGTATTCCTACAGTCTGCCCAAGCCCTGGACAGACCTGTTCAGGATCTTCATGCAGGTGAATTACGCGGATTACTTTGCTGCGCTTGGCTTCAACACGAAGTATTATGATGTGAACGATAAATCCTTCGAGTCAGATGCCATCCAGGAAGCCATCGAAAAGATAATGGAGGAATGGAAACCGAAATATCCGCACCTGGCTTTCAAACTTCATAGCCTGAAGTATGATAACCTGGTGAACTTTAATCAGAGTTTCAGTACAGAAGTAGCAGCATTGAATTTTGAAGCTTAGACCCATTAACCAACATCGCTATGCCAACACAACAGGTAATTGAAAAATTTCAACCCTCCATCATACAGATCGCAACACAGAACGGCACCGGAACCGGTTTCTATCTGAAGGAGTATGATCTCATCATCACCAATGATCACGTTGTTGACAATAATCCTGAAGTAACCATTGCCGGCAAGACCTTCGAAAAAGCGCTTAGCCGTGTATGGTATACAGACCGCAAGCACGATCTTGCATTCCTGCAGGCGCCGCAAGGAATTGAGCTGCCCGAACTGCCATTGGGCCGTTATGAATCTTTGAAAGATGGCGATAATGTGATCGCTATCGGTCACCCCTATGGATTGAACTATACCGCTACACAAGGTGTGATCTCCAAAGTGGACCGTATCCGCGATGGCCTGAAGTTCATCCAGATCGATGCAGCCATCAATCCCGGTAACAGCGGCGGTCCGCTGGTGAATGAAGAAGGAGAAGTGATCGGTGTGAACTCATTCATCATTCGCGGCGGCGATAACCTGGGTTTCGCGCTGCCTGTGAATTATCTGCGTACTGCCCTTCAATTATATGCTCCGCATAAAGGTACCCCTTCCACCCGTTGTCCAAGCTGCGAGTTCCTGGTACTGCCGGATAATATCGAAGCAGCCAAGTACTGCCCCAGCTGCGGAACAGAAGTTAAACTACCCGAGCTGCCAGAAAAAGAAATGGAAGTAGTTGGTGTTGCAAAAACCATCGAAGACATCCTGCGTGAACTGGGTAAAGACATCAAGCTTTCCCGCTCAGGCGCCAACCGCTGGGAAGTGAAGGAAGGAAGCGCCAAGATCAAGATCACTTATAATCCTGAGAACTATTTCATCACAGGTGATGCTTATCTCTGTCAGTTGCCGCCCGACGCAACCAGGATCAAGCCGCTTTATCAATACCTCCTGCAGGAAAATTATAAAATGAATGGACTGGTGCTCAGTTGCGTGAGCCAGAACATTGTCCTGAGCTGTGTGATCTATGATCTCGATATTACGAAGGATACAGGATCACAAACATTCAGCACGCTCTTCAAGAACGCAGACCATTATGATGATCTGCTGAAGACAACGTACGGATGTGTAGACAGGCTGGAGGAAGTCTGATCCATGGCATATCAAAAACAATTAAGCAAAGAACAGGCATTACAGAAAGCCCGCCACTACTGCGGGTACCAGGAACGTTCTCACACGGAAGTGAAAGAGAAGCTCTATTCCTATGGCCTGCGCAAAACAGATGTGGAAGAATTGCTGAGTCAGCTCATTGAAGAGAACTACCTCAATGAAGAGCGCTATGCCACTATGTTTGCGGGTGGCAAGTTCCGCATGAAGCAGTGGGGACGGGTAAAGATCAGATACGAGCTCAAGCAAAAGCGCGTAAGCGAATACTGCATCAAAAAAGCGATGAAGGAAATAGATGAGGAAGATTATCTGAAAACCCTGGACAAGCTCGCTTCAGTAAAATGGAATAGTGTAAAAGGAGAAGGAGTGAACCATTTTGTGAAGATGAGCAAAACCACGGATTACCTCGTGCAGAAAGGATTTGAGATGGAACTGGTGAGGGCTGCTGTTGCAAGGCTTCGGCAGTCGAGTGCTGAAAAAGAATAACATTTACCACAATGTGGTATTGCTTTCGATCCATAATCTGTCTACCTTTGGGGCCGTTTCCTCACCATCATAATTTCCCGTACCTACTTCATCATGTAAGCTGATAGCCTGCAAAGGCGTATATCGATAGCAGCTTTAATCCTTACAACAACCAGCATGATGACAGAGCGTTGTTAATAACTGCGCGTCTGCATCGTCCAGTCTTTTGGCAGTGCATGTATTGAAACAGATACCGGCCTGCCAAAGACTTTTTTATTGCTTAATTTCAGGGGAAGGAATTATTATGACAGACAAAGAATACAAATATTATTTCGGCTGCGGATTTGCCTGGTGGGCCGTCCATATTTTTTTCCGCCCCTTTGAAGCTGCTGAAGAACACGAATTGCACGATCTGCAGGATCAGTTGGATATTTTTGAGGAACATGCAGAGAATATAGCCGCCTGGTTCCTGGATGAAGTGGCTAAACCCGGACTGGATTTTGAGATCGATAAAAAAGAAGTGTCCATGTTCAGTTGTCTTACCAACAGTGAACCTGTAGTGAAAAGCTGGATGCATCAGCTCATCAATGTGATGCATGCACAAAAGATCGAAGACAAATCCAAACAATACCAGTATCTCTATTGCCTGCTCATTGGCTGGGAACTTTATATGATTGTGCTGGCGCAAAAATTCCTGAACCAGCAAAAGCCGGAAGGCAAAATGGAGTTGCAGGAACTGGTGAATCCCTATGCAAATTTCTTACTCAACGAATGGGACCTCAGCTGCCGGAAATTTTTTCAGATGACTGCTGAGGAAATGATGCGGAACGAACAGGCCCGCAAAACCTATGAAGAGATTGCCATCAACTGGCATCAAACCATCGATGACACGATAAAGAAATATTTGAGATCAGAACAACAGTAAAATAAAAGGGGCGACCATTGGACCGCCCCTTTCTTTATGATCTTACAGTTGTCTATTGTGCGGGTTGCGCCAATGATTTATCGCGGATGGCTTTAAACTCAGAGCCTTTCTTCCACTCCGGCAACCTGGTTTCGAAAGCCAGTCGTTTGCCAACCTGGAACAGCAGTTGCAGGTCGTCGATAGCTCCTTCCATGGTCCAGGTGGCTGCATCATAATTATCAGCCGGACGATGGTAGCGTTGGTCATTGTATTCCTTATCCAGTTGTTCTCCATATTCTTTCCCTTTTCCAACAACATCGATACCGCGCTCTGTATACAATGCAGGGATACCCACTTTCGCAAAATTGAAATGGTCTGAACGATAGTAGTAACCGGCTTCAGGATGCGTTTCATAAGAAATATGACGGCCCGCTTTTGTTGCGGCTTCCTGGAGATAATCTTCCAGATCGCTCTGACCGCGGCCTACTACGATGATATCAGCAGTTTTGCCAAAGGGGTTCAACACATCCATATTGATATTGGCAACAGTTTGCGCAACGGGATAGATGGGGTTCTGTGCATAGTACTCTGATCCCAGCAGTCCCTGCTCTTCAGCAGTTACGGCCAGCAGGATGATGGTGCGCTCAGGAGGCGTTGGCAGGCTCTTGAATGCGCGGGCGATCTCGATGAGACCGGCAGTGGCGCTGGCATTGTCCATCGCTCCGTTGTAAATGGAATCCCCTTTCTCATCAGCCTTACCTACTCCCAGGTGGTCCCAGTGTGCTGTGTAAATGATGTATTCGTTCGGACGTTTAGCGCCGGTGATCTTACCGATCACGTTATGCGATTTGTTGTAATCTGCCTGAACGGAGATGCTGGTAGTGAGTTGTTCGTTGAGCGGAACAGCTTTGAATCCGCGCTGGTCAGCTTTGGCCAGCAGCGTGGAATCGTAACCGGCAGCAGTAAGGAGTTTGTTGGCGGCAGGTCCGGAGATCCAACCGATCACATCTGCATGCTGCTCGTCTTTGCCACGGGGATCGAGGCGAAGACGGGAACCATTCCAGTTGTTCTGCACAACTGCGAAAGGATAGCTGGCCGCCTGCGTATTGTGGATGATCAGACAACCGCGTGCGCCCTGACGCGCAGCCTCTTCGAATTTATAGGTCCAGCGACCGTAATAGGTCATGGTCTTTCCTTTGAACAGCGTTGAATCTCCGCTGTTGTAGCCGGGATCATTTACCAATACCAGTACAACTTTTCCTTTTACATCGATTCCTTCATAGTCGTTCCAGTTGTATTCCGGCGCCACTACTCCGTAACCGGCAAAAACGAGATCTGAGTTGTTGAGAGAAACGCTGTCTGTTTTGTTGGTCCAGATCACATAATCTTCGAGGCCCTTGAGTTTGAAATTTCCTTTGGCAGTATTCACCTGCATGTCTGGAGCCGCAGTGGTTTTGATATTCACCAATGGCACATCCTGCAGGTAGCTATCGCCGTTGCCGGGCTCCAGGCCAACAGCGGCAAATTTTTTCTGCAGGAAATCGATGGTAAGATCTTCGCCTTTAGTGAAAGGCATGCGGCCAAGGAAACTGTCGGAGGCCAGCACTTCGATGTTTTTGCCGAGACTGTCTGCACTGAATGCGGCCAGGCCGTCTTCATCTTTCAGAACTGGTTTGTTTTCGCCGCAGCCAACAGCCAGGAAAGTGGCGGCAGCCAGCGAAAGCGGTACAAAGTAGGAACGCATAGCTTGTAGTTTTTAATTTCGGGCTAAAAGGTACAGTAAAATTCAATACCGGCGGCCCTTTGAGGAAGCTGCGGCCATCATGAAGCAGGTAATCGATACATTTGTTCTTCAAATCATCAGCTATGGAACTGCATGTGATCACAAGACCGGAGCATCCCCAGCTTCCATTCATTCGCAGTTTGTATGAATCAACTTTTCCTGTGGAGGAAAGAAGGGACTGGCATCAGTTCATACAATTACTGAATGAACCGGCCATGCAATTAAGTGTAGTGATGGATGAAGGAGCAGCAATAGGTTTCGTGATCGGATGGAAACTTGGTAGTTGGTATTACGTGGAGCACCTGGCCATCGATCCGTTACAGAGAGGAAAAAAGTATGGGGAGAAAGTGATGCAATCCGTGCTGGAAGCGGGTCATGGAAGAGTGATCCTGGAAGTGGAAAGGGTGCACGATACCAATAGCCAGCGCAGGATCAGCTTTTATGAAAGACTCGGATATACAATTGTGGATATCGATTATCATCAACCGCCTTATAGAAAAGGAGAAGCCGTTCTCCCGATGCTGCTGATGAGCCACCCCGCTATTACAGATGCAACAGAAGCAAAAGCCATCGCAGGAAATATCCGCGCCAGCGTGTACGAGCGTTATTATTGAAGGCTGTTGTTGAGCATTAATTTGATTTTAGCATCTTTTTAACCGGATCATTAAGATGAAATTAAAATGGACTGTCATGCTTTAAAACTGGCACGTCCCGGCACGACTATTGAAAATAATTACCTGTATTCATTGATCTATAAAAGGAGGTTTATATGAAAAACAGGAAAGTAAAAACAAGTACACAGACATTTGATATTGTGTTCGAAGGCCAGCCTGTAACCGTGAACGCAACGATGTATGAGACGCACAATACTGAAGCAAGGTATCGTGTAAGCATCAACGGTAGCCCCGTTTATATTTTCGGATGGGACTCCCAAAAGAACCGCCTGGCGGCCATCGACAGCGGAAACGCTGTAATGGCAATGCCTCCACTGGTGGAAGCAGCGATCGGGCAGGAACTCTACAATAAAATGGCGGCGTAAGAATTTGTGAAGACTGTGTCTCCCGGGAGGGTGTATGGATTTCCATGCACCCTTTTTGTTTATTTTTGAAGAAATAAGCCTTTTCCATGAAACTACCTGAATTTGAAGGAAAACTTGCTGATCTGGATGATGAAGCGGTAGAGGAATGTGTTCTGGCCGGCATCCGGTCATTTGGGCATCAATTCACGCAGGAAGAACTTTCTCAATTGGAGACTCTCGGAGATTTCTATAACCTGGTAGAAAGCAAATTCGCCAAGAGGCATTCTCCCGAATGCACCAGTCAACAAGCTTTCTACAAGTTGAGACAATGCATAGCAGATATACTTAAGATCGATAAGAACAGCATAACTCCATCTTCCTCCCTGGAAGAATTGTTTCCCCGAAAGATAAGATGGAGGAAAATGAAACAACTAAGGCAACATATGGGCATTAAGGCCCGGTTGCTGGAAATGAAGGGGTGGCTGCGTTCATTATTCGCGTTTTCTATTGTTGCATCCCTGGTGATGTTATTCTTTAGCTGGATACCCGCAATGATAGCATTGGTTTCCCTGATTCTGTTGAATAGAATTACAGCTATTTTTAATAATGAGCTTAGTTATCCTAATCTAAGGGAACTGGCTGAGTACCTTGCCATATTTGAGTATGCTGCAGTGCGGAGGGATCCGGAAACCGCCAATCTGTATGAAGTGCGTGCTGTGATCAACCAGGTATTCATCAGGCGCGAACAATTGAAGATGGAGCATCTTACTCCAGAACAGAAACTGATACAATAATCCTAAAATCGAATTCTATACATGATCCGAAGTAATATCCTGGAGCTGTTGCTGGCGCATCGTACAGATGATCAACTGGAAAATGAAATGCTGCAGGATACGATCAGATTCATCCGTCAACACCCTGATTGTTTTGAACGCTCCCTGCTGGTTGGTCACGTTACCGGTTCTGCATGGATCGTGAACAAAGAAGGCACTCATACTTTAATGCTGCATCATAAAAAACTGGACAAATGGTTTCAGCCCGGCGGACATTGCGATGGTGATCCCAACGTGATGGCAGTTGCGGCCAAAGAAGCATTTGAGGAAACAGGCATCGGGGTGCGGCCGATCTCCAATGCAGTATTTGATGTGGACCACCATGTGATACCCGAAAGAAAAGGAGTTCCCGAACATATACATTTCGATATCCGCTTCTTCTTTGAAGCAGACAAAACTACTGATGAGCTTCCGTCCAATCCCGAAGCTAATGCTGTCAGATGGATACCCCTGGAAAAAGTGGAAGAATATAATAATACTCCGTCTATTATGCGACTGGTGAAGAAATGCATGCAATGATCTATGCGATCAGGTGGACCAACCAGTCATTCACATCTTCATAATCTGCGTAAGGGCTGTTCATGGCGGTATGCTGTAAGGGAGGATGTTCTTCACAGAATTTTTTTACGGCTTCTGTGGCTTTATGCCCTGTATCATCATTATCGAACCAGGTATACACGAATTTATAGTGCTGCTGCAAAAGCAGTGGCAGCGCCTGTTTGAGCAAGCTGGCCGAGTTCAGTACAATCACATTGTCGTTAAGCCTGGGTTTGTCTTCAATAACCAGCATGGATAAGAAGTCCATAAAGCCTTCGAAGAGATGCACTCCTTCTGCTTCCGGTGTTTTACCTCTGAGGGTGGTGATGGATTTGTGACCTATACAACCTTTGAAAGTACGTGTGCGGTTCTCGTATCCACCGGCATTATTCTTGAAACCGATGGAACGGATATAGTTTCCCGTTTCATGGTCCAGCAATTTTATTTCGCGCAGGTATAGCTGCGCCAGCTCAAGGGGAATACCTCTTTCTTCGAGATAATCGATCAGCATTTTCGAGCGGAGCTTTGAGGTGGATACAAGTTCAATGCGTTTTGTTTCTTCCTGCTCTGCTGTTTGAATATATGGTTTAACCGAGGGTTGGATACCGGAAAGGCCGCCCAGCCATTTTAGTGCGTCCGGATAGGAATGAGGCTGGCCCTGGCTTTGAAGCCATGCTTTAGTGAACTTGATGATACCGCCACCCTTACCGGAACCGAAATCATACCAGACATTGCGCTTAAGGTTAACCGTGAAACTGGCTGTTTTTTCTGCGCGTAACGGAGAAAGGTACCAATGGTCCTTTGTGGTTTTTTTGGTAGGAAGATGACCGAGTTTTTCAAGCACATCGGTAATGGCTATCGTTATTGCCTGCTCGAAGTTCATGCCATACTAAGTTACGGAAACAGGATTCCATAATTCTACTTTTTCTGAAACCGGTAAAGGTCTTCATCCGGTTCTTTTTTCCCCGAAATAAAATTGCGGATCATCTCTGCGCCAAGCCGGCTCCAGGTAATGCCATTGCCACCAAAGGCCATCACTGCAAAGCAATTGTATAGTCCAGGCACTTTTCCGATCATTGGAAGTCCTGTGGGCGTTACTCCAAAAGCGCCGCTCCAGGCATAATCGGCGCGGGTATCAGCTCCTGGAAGGAGTTTGGATAATTTTTTTTGAAGCACCGGAATCTTTTCCTTGTTGAGAGTGTTGCGTTTTTCTTCATCACTGAATTCTTCGTCTTCTCCTCCACAGATGATACGGCCGTCCGGAGCAGTGCGGAGGTAGAGATATGGATCGGCGGCCTGCCAGATGATGGGAAGGTTCTTTATAAGGGAAGATGGTTGCCTTGAGGTGGCGATCGCCCAGGTTGAATAGATGCTGAAGTGTTGGTCCCTGAGTTGTTCCGGCACTTCATAGCCCGTGGTGAAGATCGCATATCGTGCAGTAACAGTAAATCCATAACTGGTTTCCAGATACACGCGGCGCGGACTGGTTGTGATATCACGAACAGTTACCGGAGAATAGATCTGTGCGCGTCTTTTCATCGCCTCTAAGAGAAATCCATTGCTGAGGAGATATGGATGAGCCGAATAATTGTGATATGATCTGAGTGCGGCCGTAGCATGCAGTCCGTATTGGTCCAGGAGGGTTTTTCTTTTGATGAGCTCTGTTTGAAGTCCGATCTGGTTTCGCAATTCCAGTTCTTTGGAGAGTGCCGCAGCGTTCAATACATTACCATTGAGATAAAGGCTCTGCTGAAGTCTAAGGCCACAGCGGATGCCGAGCATTTTGATTCGTACCGCCAATCCTTCCAGGCATAATTTTGATCTCCGCCAGGCGCGGGCTGCATTATCGAATCCTATTTGCGGGATCAGGCGGGTCAATGGCTGGTCAATTTCGAATTGCAATAGAGCGGTAGTGGCCATGGTGGACCCATGTCCCGGGAATCTTTTATCCAGCACAACAACTTTGAAACCGGCACTGGCAAGCTCTTCAGCCATCATGGCTCCGCTGATGCCTGCTCCGATGATGGCCACATCCGTACGGAGATCTTTCCGGATCACGTCAACGGATAATTGTTTGGAAGGATGATCCGCCCAAAGCGGGTTTCCGAAATGAAGATCCTTTTCCGAAGTGATCATTGGGATGGTTTTACAAATCACATTAAAAAGGATACCAGGGCTACTAATGAACAGTGGCGATCAGGGCGAAGGAACGTACAGGCTCTTTGTTTTCCACCAGGCTCCGGTAAATTTTGAAACCATTGCTGGTAAGCATGTCTTCGATCTTCTTCTTCAATTGCAGATCAATACCGGAAGGTGTTTGATAGAACACGAACAGTTTGCCGTGGGCGGTCAGCAGTTTTTGGATCAGGGCAAGCTCGTCTTCCGTATTCTTCCAGAAAAAATTGACATTGAAGGCAACGAACTTGTTGAAAGGTTGACGGAACCTGGCCTCTGCAAATGATTTGGTCAACAGGGATAGTTTGCCGTTGCTGATGGCTGCCTGGTTTCTTTTTTCCGCTTTACGGATCATGGAAGCCGAGCTATCGATAGCCGTCAGTTTGCCTTTGTGAAGTGATGCTGTGATCAGTTCAGCCAGCAGTCCTGCGCCACATCCTATTTCCAGGATATGATCATCAGCTGCGGGAGCAATGATCGCAGCCGCCCATTCAAAGCGGTTGACAGCGGGAATGATTATTTCTTTTGCCATTTCATATCATATCGATCCATGCCCGGGGCATAGGAATCCTTTGTGATTTTTTCTATAACAAAACCGTGCCGCTCGAAGAACGGGTAAGAATGCTGGGTAGTATCCAGCCACAAAACAGCGGTGGGATATAATTCAGCGACCTTGTTCAGCCGGTGATAGAGTAAGGCGCTTCCGATGCCCTTCCTGTGATAACTGTTATGAACCAGTCCCCATGCCAGTGTAGCCTGATTCGTTGCCGGGTTATAGCCGAAGCCTCCGCAGGCAATCACTTCATTTTGCAGCAGGGCTACGTAATAACGGTTCTCTTCGTCCGGGTAGAGTTCTTTGGAGCCTTCGAGGTAATCGAGCCAATCATCGAATTGTCTGACCTCGTCTGTAGTAAAGTATTTGGGGATATTGCTGGCAAAAGCATCCACGCAGCCTTTCCTGTATGCCGGGACATACGGAAGAATTGAGATATCATAGGAGGCGGTTGTCATTTTATGGCAGATTGAATTATTGCTAATGGAAAATCCGGGAAAAAGTTCACAAGAGGGGCAGGAATTATATGAATGGATTTGCGACTGGATATATTATTTTAGAGTAACCCCATTGCGATGAATGCTGTATGCATCCTGGTGGCGACTGCGCTTTAAATGCCGCCAATTACCAACACTAAGGGCCTTATATGATTAAGGACGGCCCAACCCCAGGGATTTTTTGCCTGATTTTTGCAGGATAATTACACGATTATGGCGGGAGTTAGGTAAACGGGCAATATGCCGAATATGATGAGTGCCACAAAAGATGGTTTACAGAAAAATAGAAATTATTCCTGGTATTGCGTAATTCCGAATTTGTTCGATAACTACATATTTCAGTTATTTTGTGTGTCATTTTCTGGGCCAACTCACGGCTTTGAAATACTCTTATGATTAAATCTATAACCAAAGGTATCAACCTGTTGTTTGGGGACACTTTGCAGAAAAACAAAGTGTTTATTAGTAATTCGCTGGAATTCTTACACCGTGAGCGAACCCTGGATAAGAATTACTTTGACTATGTGCGACTGGCTGCACTGGAGCTGATCTGTTTTGAGATCAGGAATAAGAAACTGCAGGGAAATGTGGCAGAACTAGGCGTTTACAAAGGAAAATTCGCCAGGTATATCAACCAGTATTTTTCTGATCGCACGCTGTATCTCTTCGATACGTTTGAAGGCTTTCATGCGTCTGATGTAAAGAAAGAAAAGAAGGAAGGGTTTTCCAGCGGGGAACAAAATTTTTCAGACACATCCGTTGAAGCGGTGTTGAAACAAATGCCGTCTCCCAATCAGTAGTTGTGCCCGCTAAAGAACCGTTTCAACCATCTGAGTGGGGAGCATCGCTTGTGAGTTTCAATAAGCTGGCAAACCAAAAAGGGTATTCGCTGGTAGCCACTAATCAGGAAGGATTCAATGCATTTTTTATGCGGAATGATTGTTTGGCTTTATCGGGGCTTCAGGTATTGGATATTGCGAGGGTCCTGAAAACAGGTCATATCAGAAGCTCCTTCTATTCTCAGGATATTATGAAACCGTTGTTGGAGATCAACAGGTCTTAGTTAAAATTCTTGTGTATGAACATAAAAAAAGCGACTACAATTCTGTAATCGCTTTTTCTGTGGTGTGGGGCGGGATCGAACCGCCGACACAAGGATTTTCAGTCCTTTGCTCTACCGACTGAGCTACCGCACCATTATTTCAAATTCAAAGTTTAAAATCATCCCCCTATTCTTTCTACCCCTTTGAATTCCCCGTTCGGGGCTGCAAAAATAGGGGGATTCATTTTAATAACCTGAAAATAATTGAATTATTTCTTCCCTTTTTCTGCTTTGCTTTTTCTTTTCAAATCGGCCCTATGTGCCCGCTCATAAGTCTGGATATCTACAAAGCGGCCTTTCTCATCCCGGACCGCGTATAACTTTTTTCCCGCAACACTGCGATGGGTGGTTCTCTTTGTCATAGGTGATAGTTTTAATATCCCTTAAGTTACGACAAATATTAATATATCACTTACATCCCGTACTGCGCAAGGAACTTGATACGCATGATCTTCAGCTGTTCCCAGTTGAAATTGCCATCAGACAATTCCTGCTGCGCCACCTGCAATGAAGAGGTCTCACATCCTTTGAAGTATTCCAGGATATCTTCCTGCTCGTGCTCATCAAGCATTTCATCGATGGCATAGTCGAGGTTCAGTTTGGTTCCGCTCGCTGCGATGGTCTCCATCTCTTCCAGCATCTCGTCCATTCTCCATCCTTTGTTCTTGGCGATGGTTTCCAGCGGGATCCTCTTATCTGTCTGTTGAATGATATAAACTTTGTTACCGCTCTTGTTCACCACACTCTTCATCACAAAATCATCCGGGCGTTCGATATTGTTTTCTTCAACATACTTCGCTACCATTTCAATGAAGGGCTTACCATACCGCATGGCTTTTCCCTTGCTCACACCAGAACATTTTTCAAGTTCCTGTGTGTTGGTTGGATACAGCGTTGCCATATCCTGCAGTGAAGTTTCGAGGAAGATCACGAAAGGAGGCAGTTGTTTTTTCTTTGCTTCTTTCTGACGGAGCTCTTTCAACATCTCGAACAACTTCTCATCAACTGCGGTGCCTACAGCTGTTTCAGCGCCGCCTTCTTCATCGTCTGCATTCGCTTCTTCATAAAGGTTATTGAGAACGATGGGGAAGGATTTCGGTTTCTTCAGGAAGGCCTCTCCTGCTTTGGTGATCTTCAGTACGCCATAGTCTTCGATCTCTTTGCTGAGCAATCCGCCTAGCAACATCTGCCGGATAAGTGAACCCCAGTAATGATCGGGCTCATCTTTTCCAATGCCGAACTCGGCGATGCCTTCATGACGGAACATCGTGATATTGGGCGTAAGCCTTCCGATCAGGATATTCACTGTATAGTCTGTAGCAAATCGTTCATCGAGCCCTCTGATGGCTTTCAGCACTTTCACTGCATTGTCTTTTGCTTCTACCTGTTCTTTCGGGTGCAGACAGTTGTCGCACTCTCCACAGTTCTTCGTCGTATAGTCTTCACCGAAATAGCTCATGAGTACTTTACGGCGACAAACGCCACTCTCGGCGTATGCTACGGTTTCGTTGATGAGCTGTGCGCCAACTTCGCGTTCGCTGAGTGGCTTGTCGCGCATCAGGTGTTCTAGCTTGGCTACATCTTTATGAGAATAGTAGAGTATACATTTTCCTTCGAGGCCATCGCGGCCTGCTCGGCCTGTTTCCTGGTAGTAGTTCTCGATGCTCTTGGGGATATTGTAGTGGATCACGAAACGGATATCGGGTTTATCGATACCCATTCCGAATGCGATGGTGGCTACAATTACCTGCACGTCTTCATTCAGGAACATGTCCTGGCGTTCGGCGCGGAGTTTGGAATCGAGGCCTGCGTGATAAGCAACAGCTTTGATGCCGTTGGCCACCAGCATGTCTGCCAGTTCTTCCGTGGTCTTGCGGTTGAGAGTATAGATGATACCGCTTTTGTCTTTCATCTGCACGATGAAGCGCACGATGTTTTTGAGGGTCTGGTCTTTTTTGATCTTTGGCTGGATCTCATAATAGAGATTGGGCCTGTTGAAGGAGGAGATGAACACATTGGGTTCCTGGAGCCCGAGGTTCTGGATGATATCGCTTTTCACTTTCGGGGTAGCCGTGGCCGTGAGGGCGATAACGGGGATGTCCGGATTGATCTGCGTCATCATTTCGCGGAGTCGGCGGTATTCCGGGCGGAAGTCGTGACCCCACTCGGAGATACAATGCGCTTCGTCCACTGCGAAGAAAGATAATTTGAGGTCGGCGAAGAATTCGAGGTTCTCCTGTTTGGTGAGCGTTTCAGGCGCAACATACAACATTTTGGTGCGTCCGCTCTGGAGGTCGTCCTGAACGGTGCGGATCTCTTTCTTGCTTAAGGTGGAGTTGAGGAAGTGTGCTACATCGTCTTTACTGCTGTAGCTGCGGACCAGGTCTACCTGGTTTTTCATCAGGGCGATGAGGGGGCTTACAATGATGGCCACACCCGGGCTGATGATTGCCGGAAGCTGGTAACACAAACTCTTACCACCTCCGGTGGGTTTAATTACGAATGTATCTTTTCCGCTGAGTAAGCTTTGAATGATGGCTTCCTGATTGCCTTTGAATGCATCGAACCCGAAATGTTCCTGTAATGCTTCATGGAGAGATGCACTGGTGGGAGCTACATTTTTTGCAGAGCCGTTAGTGGGTGATCCGGTTGCGGTTTTTGTTCCTTTAGCCGTTTTGGCTGTGGACGTTTTTTTGGTCGTTGTTGCCATGCTCGTAAAATTTCCTTCACACAAATTGTTTCAACAATACCTGCTACTATCAGTTATATATTATTGTTGTGGTCGAACTTTGATCAATAGATTTATTCACCAATCTCAGGTGTTGAATAGGAAAAGGACCTTTCTCACGCTACTGCCGCGCAATAGAACCTGGTCTCATGTGGCTAACCCCGTTAAGGGTGGTTGTTAGTTTGGTTCAGGCGAAGTCCCGGTTAGATGGACTGGTATTAATTAAGGGTTGCGAATTTACTTTAAATTAATGGTTATGCAAATGATTTAACAGTATTGTTTCAACAATTCGCCCTGTATTGCATTTACTTAAATTCACACTATATTTCCGTAGGTTTGCGCCTAATTGAATTATGAACGCTGTGTCTTCTATTGATATTAAATCACTTGCGCTGAAAACCATTCAGCAGGAGGCCGATGCTATCAACGCATTGAGGTCAATGATCGATGATCAGTTCGAAAAGGCCGTTCAGGCCATCCAGCACACGAAAGGAAGATTGGTAATCAGTGGAATAGGGAAATCTGCCATCATCGCTCAAAAGATCGTGGCCACCCTGAATTCCACAGGCACTCCAGCCATCTTTTTACACGCCGCAGACGCCATTCACGGCGATCTCGGAATGGTACAGCAGCAGGATGTGGTGATGGTGATCAGCAAAAGCGGCGAAAGCCCCGAGATCAAAGTACTGATACCATTGATCCGCAATTTCGGCAATACCATCATCGGTATGGTCGGCAATATGCATTCCTTCCTGGCCAAAAACTCGAACATCGTTCTCAATACAACCGTTTCGCAGGAAGCCTGTCCAAATAACCTGGCCCCCACTTCCAGCACCACCGCTCAGCTGGTGATGGGAGATGCGATGGCTGTGGTGTTGATGGAACTGAAAGGATTCGGCTCCGATGATTTTGCCAGGTTCCATCCCGGTGGAACATTGGGCAAGAAACTCTACCTCCGCGTGGCCGATCTGTATACACAAAACGAAAAACCGGCAGTGCTGGCCAATGCAACACTCAAGGAAGTGATCGTGGAGATCAGCCGCAAGCGCCTTGGGGTAACAGCAGTTACCAACGATCAGCAGCAACTGCTGGGCATCATCACTGATGGCGACCTTCGCAGAATGCTGGAAAAAAGCGTAACATTGGATAGCGTAACTGCTTCCGAGATCATGACTGTTCATCCGAAAACGATCGCCCCGGATGCACTGGCCATCGAAGCGCTGGACCTGCTCCGGCAATATGATATTACCCAGCTGGTAGTATCCTCCGAAAACCAATACCTGGGAATTATTCATTTACACGACCTCGTGAGAGAGGGCCTGATTTAGCGAGTACAACTTTTCACAATGAACAAACATCATTACGTAGTGATCATGGCGGGTGGCATTGGAAGCCGCTTCTGGCCTATGAGCCGCAGCAACTACCCGAAACAGTTCCTCGATATTCTCGGTACCGGTAAAACACTTATCCAGTCTACCTTCGAGCGATTTGCTGCTTTCATTCCGCAGGAAAATATTTATGTGGTCACCTCCGCAGAATATGTGAACATCGTGAAGCATCAGCTGCCTGAGCTCCCCCTGCAGAACATACTCGGTGAGCCATCCCGGAAGAATACCGCTCCCTGTATCGCATACATCTCTTTCAAGTTATATCAGATGGATCCCAATGCCACCATGATAGTGGCGCCTGCGGACCATCTCATCCTGGATAATATCGCTTTCAACAAAGTTTGCCTGGAAGCCCTCAGCTTTGTGACCAAACACAATGCGCTGATCACGCTTGGCATCAAGCCAACCTATCCCAATACAGGTTACGGCTATATCCAGTATGAACAGCACGAAGTGTCTGACAATGTGTACAAGGTGAAAACCTTTACTGAAAAGCCCAACCTTGAACTGGCAAAAGCCTTCATGGCCAGTGGCGAATTCCTCTGGAATGCCGGCATCTTTGTTTGGCAGGTAAAGAATATCATTTCTGCTTTCGAGAAATATCTTCCCGAAATGTATGAAGTGTTCCTCGCTGAAAAGGCCCGCTTCAATACTCCGGAAGAACATGCTGCATTGCTGGAGATCTATCCGCTCTGCACCAATATCAGCATAGACTTCGGTATCATGGAAAAAGCGGATAACGTTTACCTCATCCCGGCCTCTTTCGGCTGGAGCGATCTCGGAACCTGGAACAGCGCTTACGAAAACCTTGAAAAAGATTATCTCGGCAACGCTGTTGCCGGTAATGAAGTGATGGTCTTCGATTCCCACAACAATATGGTACATGCTCAGAAAGACAAACTGGTATTGCTGCAGGGCATGGAAGATTTTATTGTTGTAGACACCGATGATGTGTTGCTCATCTGCAAAAAAGAAAAAGAACAGGAGATCAAAGAGTACGTTGCCGAAGTAAAAAGAAACAAGGGCGATAAATACCTGTAATATGATCCCACTCAACAATATTCTTTTCCTCGATATCGAAACTGTTTCTCAGTACGCCACTTACGATGAAGTACCGGAAACATGGAAGGAGCTGTGGACCGCCAAAAGCGCCTTCCTGCTGCGGGGAAAAGAAGATGAAACAGTGGAATCCGTTTACGGCAAATCCGCCATCTATGCGGAATTCGGAAAGGTCGTCTGTATCAGTGTTGGCCTTATTCAGGGAAATAGCGAAGGAAAGAAACTGATCCTGAAATCATTTTTCGGGGACGATGAAAAACTCCTCCTGCTCCGCTTCTGCGAAATGCTCAAACGCTGGGCCATGGACAGCAACAAATATCTATGCGCCCACAACGGAAAGGAATTCGATTTTCCTTATCTCTGCCGCAGAATGATCATCAATGGTATGATCATCCCCCCCATTCTTAATACCGCCGGGAAAAAACCCTGGGAAGTGTCGCACCTCGATACGATGGAACTTTGGAAATTCGGGGATTTCAAGAACTATACTTCACTTAATTTGTTAGCACATACACTCGGTATCCCCACTCCAAAGGATGATATCGATGGCAAAATGGTGGGCGACGTATACTGGCGTCAGAAAGATATCCAGCGGATCGCTACCTATTGTCAGAAAGATGTGGTCACTGCCACCCAGGTTTACCTCCGCCTCCACAATGAGGCCATGATCCTGCCCGACAACATAGAAATCAAAGACTGATTATGCAAAGAACAAATTATTCTTCAGGAGCCAAATGGGAAGACATTGTAGGCTACAGCCGCGCCGTGCGCGTAGGTAATTTCATCGAGGTCACCGGAACCGTTGCCGTGGACGATAATGGCAAGGTAGTGGGCGATAACAACCCTTACCAACAAACGAAATACGCTTACCAGAAAATAGAAAAAGTGCTCACCCAGGCCGGCGCCTCACTCAAAGATGTGGTACGGTGCCGCATGTTTGTAACGGATATCAAACGCTGGGAAGAATATGGCCGCGGCCATGCTGAATTCTTCAAAGACATCAAGCCCTGTTTGAGTATGATCGAAGTAAGCGCTCTTATTGAACCGGAATTTATGGTGGAGATCGAAGTGAGCGCCATCATTCCATAAATTCGCTGTATGAATATAGAATCTCTCAGAACCTACTGCCTGTCTAAACCGGCGGTAGAAGAGACCCTGCCCTTCGGGCCGGATACACTCGTATTCAAAGTGGTGGGAAAAGTTTTCCTGCTGACAGGCCTGGACAGTGACCCACTGAGCTTTAACGTGAAATGTGATCCGGACCTGGCCATCGAGCTCAGGGAAAGATATGATGCTGTACAACCGGGATATCATATGAATAAGAAACACTGGAATACTATAACAGTGGATGGATCGGTTTCAGGAAGACTCCTGAAAGAATGGATCGATCACAGTTATGAGCTTGTTGTGGATAGCCTGCCGGCCAAAGTGAAAGCGGAGCTGAAGAAGTAATATTAAATTTGTCCAAATGATCACTGTGAACAACCCTCTCGCCATTGATTCCAAACTGCCGGATATAGGCACTACCATCTTCACTGTTATGAGCGGCCTTGCGTCAAAGCATAATGCCGTGAATCTCGGACAGGGATTCCCGGACTTCCCCATGAGTGAAGAATTGACCGGGCTGGTGAATACCGCCATGAAAGACGGCTTCAACCAATACGCACCCGCTCCCGGCTGGATGCCGCTTCGCGAAGCCATCGCAGAAAAGATCTCCTTTCTTTACAACACCACCGTCGATCCCGATACCGAAATCACCATTACTCCCGGTGGCACTTATGCGATTTACACAGCGCTCACTACCGTATTGCAACCCGGCGACGAAGTGATCATCTTTGAACCGGCCTATGATAGCTATATTCCGAATGTAACTATCAACGGCGCGATCCCCGTTCTAATAGATCTTCAATTTCCGGACTATCGCATCAACTGGGAAGAAGTTAAAAAGAAGATCACACCGCGCACGCGTATGATCATGCTGAATACGCCGCATAATCCCACCGGATCTGTGTTGAGAGAAGATGATATCGAAGCACTGCGCGAAATAGTTCAGGACACCAATATCCTCATCCTTTCGGATGAAGTATACGAACATCTTATTTTCGATAATATCCCGCACCAGAGCATGCTCCGTTATCCGGACCTGCTGGAGCGCAGCTTTGTTTGCTTTTCTTTCGGGAAAGTTTATCACTGCACCGGCTGGAAGATGGGTTACTGTGTTGCGCCGTCTGCTCTGACCAAAGAATTCAGGAAAGTTCACCAGTTCAATTGTTTTTCCGCTCATACACCCTCACAGGTAGCATTAGCCGCTTTCCTGCAGAACCGGGAATCTTATTTATCGCTTGCCCCGGAAATGCAGCAGAAGCGCGATTATTTCCAGGACCTGATGTCGAAAACGAGATTTACGCCGTTGCCCAGTTATGGAAGCTACTTCCAGTGTTATCAGTACAACCGTATCAGTGATGAGGGCGATAAGGATTTTGCAATCCGTATCACCAAAGAATTCGGCATTGCTACCATCCCTGTTTCGGCCTTCTACCGGTCAGGCAAAGACGATAAAGTGATCCGTTTCTGCTTCGCGAAGAAAGAGTCCACGCTGGCGCAGGCCGCGGAAAGGCTGAGCAAGATCTAGTCAAGGTATTTTGCCGGGATCGGTAGTTGCGGGGTTTCGTTCTGCCAGAAGATAGTCACCACCCACCAGCGTGATCCATCATTCCATAATTGAATACTGTTGATGCCGCGCATGAAGGGCTTTTCGTCTGCCTTTGTTTTGCGGGATTCATAAGTACTGAACACGTGCACCACTGCTCCGAACTCTTCAACCGTACGATGGATCTCGGTTTCAAAGAAGCCCATCTTTTCCAGCACCGGACCGCTGGCGCTGATATAATCTTCCAGGCTCATCACTTTGCGGCCGGAACTGCCATCGGCCCTTTTGCCCGTGGGGATCAGCCGGGCTTCGGGAATGAAGAGCGTCCGCATCCTGTTCCAGTTCCTTTTCTGACCTGCCGGCCCGGAAATGACATCGTAAAGGGCAGTGAGGATCCCATTCATGGAACCTACATCTTTTGGGTCTGGCGCAATACTGTCTCTTACCGCATCGTTTTTTGCGTTGGCATGCAGTGCTCCGCCCAAAATCAGGACTATGGCAAAAAGGATTCTTTTCATAATATCGGTTTAGTTACGGAATCTATTAATTTGCCGGGTCATTTGAGCCTGAATTCATCTGGAAGGTGTTAAAGCCTTGTTGGGCTGCCGGATTTAAGAATCCAATAACAAGCCCGGAAGCATTTTGCCAGTCTCAATACTATAATACAACCCTGTTATGAACCGGATCTTTACCCTCATTTTCATTATTACTGTGCTGGCCGGCTGCGGCAGCACCAGGTTTCGTGCGCCGGTATCGGAAGACAAACCTCTGTTTGCCGCTATCAATGAACTGATCAAAAGGCCAGACAATGCCAAAGCGCAGAATGACCTCACCTATTTTTTCAACCAGGCGGTGACCCGCCACGAAGAAGCGGCTTCGGTGTATCGCAATAGCGCTGATCCCGCCCGCTGGGATAAATTATTGAAAGAGCTGAATGCGCTTCAGACCATTTACACCGCTACTCAGGCTATACCCAATGCTACCAGGTTCGTACAACCGAAGAACTACCTGGGCGAACTGGAGGCCACCCGTGAAAATGCTGCAGACTTCTACTGGCAGCAGGCAATGGACAATTTTGAAAAAGACGACAGGCAAAGCAGCTTGCTGGCATTCGATCTTTTCCGTAAGGCCAGTAGCTATGTGAACGGATATAAAGATGCGAACCGGCTCAGCCAGGAAGCCTGGGAGAACAGTATTGTGAATGTAGTGGTGTTGCCGGTGCAGGAGAATTATCCAACTTTCTTCCGCGAATGGGATCCCGGCGAGCGCTACAGGGCTGAATACTTCCAGGAGCAGCTGGTGAGGGAACTTGGCGGTAAGTCAGCCACCCATTACCCTGCCCGCTTCTTCACAGATATTGAAATGAGCAATGATTATGACAGGCCTGATTGGGAGCTGAGTGTGAAATGGGATTATGTTAACACCAGCACTACTACGCCATCCAGGGAAAAAAGGGAAGTGTCTAAGAATATCCTCGCAGGCAGGGACTCAACTGGTAAGCAGGTGTATATCCTGGTGAAAGCTACTATCACTACCACCACACGGTCTGTCAGTGCCAGAGGAAGGCTCGCGTATACCCTTACCGGCACTTATGACAGGAAATTGATAGATATCGGAAGCTCCAGCGATGAAGTAAGCTGGACGGAAACCTCCATCAGCTATACCGGCGATAAAAGAGCGCTGAGCGATGAAGAACTGAAGCTGATCAAGGCCCGCAGTTTTGATCGCGGCCCGTCCAAAACAGAAGTGATGGATGCGTTAGCCAGAAAAATGTTCCCTGAACTAAGACGAAAAATGGAAAGAACGTTATCAACATAAAATAAGAAAGGCGTATCACCGGATACGCCTTTCTTATTTTATGTGAATTCTGTTATTACTATTTGAAGAGCTGGAACACCAGCAAGCTCATGAAATAAGCCAGGGCCGTCATGTATGCCAGCTGGATCAGCGGCCATTTCCAGCTTTTGGTTTCACGCTTTACGATAGCGAGTGTACTCATGCACTGCATCGCAAAAACATAGAATACCATCAGGGAAAGACCTGTTGCCAACGTATAAACTTTTGTGCCGTCAGTCCTTTTGGCTGCATTGAGTTTTTCTGCGAGCGTGGCCTGGTCTGCATCATCGCCTCCTTCCACACTGTACAGGGTGGCCATCGTTCCAACAAATGCTTCACGCGCTGCAAAAGAAGTGATGAGTGCGATACCGATCTTCCAATCAAATCCCAGTGGTCTGATAGCCGGCTCGATGGCATGGCCCAGGATACCTGCATATGAATTGGCCAGCAGCGCAGAACTTTTCTGCTGTTCCAGTTCTGCAACTTTCAAAGAATCGGATTGGCTCTGTTCCATCAGCGTGCTGTACTCCTGCTCAACTGCGGCCATCTTTTCTCCCGGTCCGTAGGAGCTGAGCGCCCAAAGGATAAGCGAGATCACCAGGATCACCCTACCAGCTTCGAACACGAATATTTTTGCTTTGCTCACCATCGTTACCAGCGCATTCTTCCAGCGTGGTGCGCGGTAGGTGGGCAATTCAAGGATGAAGAAACTTTTCTCTTTGATATTGATGAACCATTTGGCAACCCAGGACACTACCAATGCCATCACCAGCCCAAGGAGATAGAGGGCCATCATCACCAGTCCCTGTAAGCTGAGGAAACCGAAATACAATTTGCCCGGAATTACGAGGGCAATAAGTATGGTGTACACCGGCAGGCGTGCACTACAGCTCATCAGTGGTGTAACCAGTATGGTGAGTAATCTTTCTTTTTTGTTCTCGATATTGCGGGCGCTCATGATGGCTGGAACGGCGCAGGCAAAGCCGCTGATCATAGGCATTACGCTCTTTCCGTTGAGGCCAACTTTGCGCATGAGCTTATCTGTGAGAAAGCTGATACGGGCCATGTAGCCGGTATCTTCCAATAAAGTGATCAGGCCGAAAAGGATCATGATCTGCGGGATAAAGATCACGATCCCGCCGATCCCTGCCAGCAGCCCATTGATGATGAGATCGCTCCACCAGGTGGCTGGCATCCATCCGCTCATCCAGCCTGTGAGAGCGGCAAAGCCCTGATCGATCCAGTCCATGGGATATCCGGCAAGCCAGAACACACTCTGGAAAAGAAGGAACAACACAGCCAGCAGGATCACATAACCCCAGCGACGATGGAGCAGGATATCATCCAGCTTTTCCGTGAGCAATGATTTTTCCAGCGGCGAAGGTTCAGTCACCGCCTGCTTCATGATATTGCCGATTCGCTGGTAACGCTGCAAAATTTCTTCTGCCTGCGTTTTGGTATGATTGAACTGGTTTTTTACTTCGATGGCTTCGATCTTTTCCTGCACCTGATCGTCCAGTAAGAAAGATTCGTGATTGATCAGGTAATGGATGGCCTTGTAATCGCTCATGCCGGGGATCAGCTCTTTCATGTGGCTCACCGCTTCGAGTGCCAGCCCTTCATTGTTGATGAAATCCCGGACAGGTGTTTTATACAGGTGCTGAGCCGTTTGTTCGATGGCTTTCTTCAGTTGCGGAATGCCCTTGTTCTTCCGGGGATTGATGGGGATCACAGGAACGCCGAGCTCGCGCTCCAGTTCCGGCACATCTATTTTAATACCCTTGGTTTTGGCAAGGTCCATCATGGAGAGGCCGATTACAACGGGGATCTTCAAATCGATGATCTGCGATGCAAAGAGCAGGTTACGTTTCAGGTTGCTGGCGTCTGCCACCAGCACCACCATATCGGGCGCGGCTACCTGCTTATCTTGTTGCATCAGCACGCGGTAAGCAACCCATTCATCTTCGCGCCGGGGGTACAGGCTGTACGTTCCGGGCAGATCGATGATGGTGGCTGAATATTCAGGAGAAATGGAAGTGTTTCCTGTTTTTTTGTCAACAGTAACGCCGGGAAAATTGCCCACTTTCTGGTTCAGGCCTGTCAGAACGTTGAACAGGGAGCTTTTGCCGCTATTGGGGTTACCTACTAATGCGATATTTATTGTTGCTTTCAAGACCTCTGGGTATGGTGCAAAACTGCAAATTTACCGAAATCATCCGCCCTTAATTTACGATATGAGTAAAATCATGAAGCTTTAATGGCCGCAATAACCGGATCAGACAGTAAAACACCATTCTTCCGCTTTGGTTTTGCGTCCTGCTGGTTATCTTTGCTACCCGCCTGCAAGAAGCAGGCTTTTTATTGATTAAATCTGCAGAATTATGTTTAACAAAAGAGTCAAGATCAAAGATCTGCTGGCTACCGATGCTACGGGCCAGGAAGTTACAGTAATGGGTTGGGTGCGTGGATTTCGCAACAATCAATTTATTGCCCTGAATGACGGCTCTACCAATAATAATCTGCAGGTTGTTGTGGAGCTGGGCATGCTGGACGAAACCACCCTTAAAAGGATCACCACTTCCGCGTCTATCAAAGTGACCGGCGAAGTTGTGCCTTCACTCGGAAAAGGACAAAAACTCGAACTGAAGGCCAAAACCTTCGAGATCCTGGGCGATAGTGACGCAGAAGCCTACCCGATCCAGCCAAAAAAACACAGCCTGGAATTCCTTCGCGAAAAAGCACATCTGCGTTTCAGGACCAACACATTCGGCGCGGTCTTCCGTGTTCGTCATACCCTGGCATTTGCCATTCACAAATTCTTTCATGAGAAAGGATTTGTGTACATGCACACGCCTATCATCACTGCCAGTGACGCAGAAGGCGCCGGTGAAATGTTCCGCGTTACCACCCTGCCTTTCGATAACCCTCCCCGCAACGAGGATGGAACCATCGATTTCAAAGAAGACTTCTTCGGCAAAAGCACCAACCTCACGGTGAGCGGACAGCTCGAAGGAGAGCTTGGCGCTACCGCCTTCGGCGAGATCTATACTTTCGGTCCCACCTTCAGGGCTGAAAACTCCAACACTGCCCGTCACCTGGCAGAGTTCTGGATGATCGAACCAGAAATGGCCTTCTGTGACCTGGAAGACAATATGAACCTGGCTGAAGAGTTCATCCGCTACATCATCAAATATGCGCTTGATCATAACCGTGAGGACATCGAGTTCCTGGCGCAACGCCTGGCCGATGAAGAGAAATCGCTTCCGCAAGACAAACGCAGTGAAATGGGACTGCTGGAAAAACTCGACTTTGTAGTGAACAACCAATTCGAGCGCATTACCTACACGGAAGCCATCGATATCCTCCTGCAATCACCTGCATACAAGAAGAAGAAATTCCAGTATGATGTGAAATGGGGGATCGATATGCAGAGTGAGCATGAACGTTACCTGGTAGAGAAACATTTCAAAAAACCAGTGATCGTAACCAACTATCCGAAAGACATCAAAGCGTTCTACATGCGCGTGAACGATGATGGCAAAACCGTAGCGGCGATGGACATCCTCGCTCCCGGCATCGGTGAGATCGTTGGTGGCTCGCAGCGTGAAGAGCGACTGGATGTGCTCACATCGAGAATGGCAGACATGCACGTACCTGTTGAAGAACTGAGCTGGTACCTGGACACACGCCGCTTCGGCACTGTGCCGCACGCCGGCTTCGGTCTTGGTTTCGAGCGACTGGTTCTCTTTGTTACCGGCATGACCAATATCCGCGACGTGATTGCATTCCCCCGCACGCCGAAGAACGCTGAATTTTAATTGTAAAAAGATAATAGTCTGTGAACCAGCCAGAAGGTTAGTTCCTCATAACAGAATGGGGCTGACCAAAAAGGTTAGCCCCATTTCTTTTGAAGCTAACCTTTTTGGTCAGCCCCTAAGTGAGCTCTGCACTTTCCAGAGTCTAAGAAAATGTGTAGTTTCACGGAAGGATAACAGATAATTTCATTTTTCAGCCCACCTTTATTACAGAGCAAATCAATTCCCGATCGGGAATTCTCTGCAGCATCTGTTTGATTGTTTGAACAACTTCCTACTTACAACGTAAAACAAGCTATTATGCGCTTTAAAATCTTACTCCTTATCATTTCTTGCGTAGGCACGCTAAACGCACAATTGCCTTATGGCATCAAATGGCAAAAAAATTATGGGGGAAGTAATGTAGACAAAGCATGGGATCTCCTTCCGCTCAGTGATTCAGGGCACCTCTTAATCGGTCACTCATTCTCAAATGATGGGGACGTCAGCGGGCATCATGGATCTACCAATACTGCCGATGGCTGGATATTCAGACTGGATGCCAATCACAACATTATTTGGCAAAAGAGTGCAGGTGGTTCGGGCAATGATTATCTCACCAACGTTATCAAAGCGAGGGACGGAAACTATGTTGCAATCGGGAACTCTACTAGTGGAGATGATGATCTGCCAGGAAATTTTGGGGGAGCAGATATCTGGGCAATCAAGTTTGATCTAAATGGAAGTATCATTTGGAGCAAACATTATGGAGGGAGTGGGCAGGATTCGGCTAATACTATTATCCAGCTACCATCCGGCGAATTCATGATTGCAGGAAGCAGTAAGTCTTTAGACGGACAGGTTAACGCAACAAATACATCAGCATTTTCAATCTGGAATTTCAGGATCACAGAAAATGGGGATTTTATCTCTGGCCTTGTAATGGGCAATATTGAAGGAGAATATCCCAATCATGGAGAAGATCTGAAAATATTACCTGATGGAAATATTATCATGTCTGTATTACCAGCCACTACGTCGGTAGAAGGTGCAGAGTTCCCAACTGGTATGCTGCCTACAGTCTGGCTTGTTAAACTGACGCCGCAAGGAGCTGTTATCTGGAAAAAGGAAGCTGATCCTGGAAACCTTTCCCGCTATGAGCCGCTTTTCTGTGCATCCATTCAAACAACTACTTTCGGAATTACTTTAGTAGAATCCGGAGATATGGGACCAATGGGCCACGATAATCGGGCATTTCTGATGAGCCTTCTGAATTTTGATGGCTCTAACACTGGACTTAAGAAGTTCTTCTTTTATGGCTTTGATGATGCTGGTTTAGCAGGAAATCAAAGTGTAATTGTTTCCAATCGGGGAACTGTCGGTTTATCGGATAGTTCCATACTGGCTGCGGGTTATTATAAAAAAAGGTTTGATGCCTCTTCTGATTTTTACCGTGAAGATGCATTCCTGGCAAGAAAAAATTTTTCTAAGACCACTCCTGAACCATTACCCGTTTTTTTTGGAGGCAGTAACGAGGATGCATTTGCCGCAGTCAAACGGGATGTAGGTTCACATTTTGTAGCAGCAGGTTATTCTGCTTCGTCAGACGGCGATCTTACCGGCAATCATGGAGCATTTGATGCCTGGATTGTTGGATTGACAGACTCAGTTAACATTCAAAAAAACTATATCAAAGGCAGGGTTTTCCTGGACCATAATAATAATCAGGCATATGATGCCGGCGACCAACTTTTCAGTCAACTGAAAGTAAAATCATCAAAAACGGGACTTCAAATAATTTCAATTCCATATGATGGGTATTTCACAAACGAAGTAGATACAGGTAATTTTGTAAGCTCGGTTATGGCAACTCCTTTCTATTCCGTTCACCCAGTTTCTCACAACTCTGCTTTCGGCAATTATGGGAATGAGGACAATGTAGATTTTGCCGTCACGTTGATCACAGGATTACGGGATTATAAAGTTTCACTGATTTCACTTAACCTGGATCTGATTCCAGCGTATGAAGTCCTATACCACGCAATTGTCAGCAATAAGGGAACGGATACTATGAAAAATCAAATGGCGGTAATGGTAAAAGACAGCCGGTTTGAACTCGTCATGGCCAATCCTGAGCCTGCTTATCAATCTGGTGATACATTGAAGTGGCTGATCAACTCACTGGTTCCAGATTCTACTTTTAAAGCTGAATTAATTTTCTATACGGCACAACCTCCGATACTTAACCTGGGCGATACAGTCATCAATTCATTCGAAGTAGACAGCATGCAGGATCTGACACCATTCGACAATATGGTAAGGCTGAGTGAGAAAGTGGCCCCTTACCTGGAGGATAATGGAATTATCGCTGATTTCGGAGAGTCAATGCCATTGTCGGAATACGAAAGGGGGGACTACCTGAGCTATACTATTCACTTCCAGAACACAGGGTCAGATACCAGTTTCAATGTTTTGATCCTGGATACCCTGAATAATAAGTTTGATCCACAAAGTTTGGAAATGATTTCGGCCAGTCACCCCTATCAATTGAGCTTGGTGAATAACAACGTGTATCAATGGAAATTCTCAGGAATCGGTCTCGTAGACAGCGGCAGAAATGCGCAGTTTAGCCGTGGATCTGTTTCTTTCAGGGTTAAACCTTCTCCCGGATTAAATATTGGTAGCGAGTTAACCAACTCTGCCTCCATTTATTTTGATGATAAGCTTCCTGTGAGAACCACTCATAAGATTACTATATCAGCATCCAAACCACCAATTCCGCAAATTAGCGGTATTCATTCCAGTTATTGTAAGAATGATGGGATAAAGACTGCTTCCATTGAAAACCTTTCCACAGCAGGTGGCGGCACTACTGCAGAAGTGCTGATCAATGGGGCTGCCACATCATTAGCGGGAAACCAGTTTTCATTTAACCCTTCCACACTAAACAATGGAGCCAACACAATCAAAGTATCCTTCTCCAACTCAGCCGGTATCTCTTCGAAAGAGATAAACCTTGATATCTTTGTTCCTGTAACGCCAGCTCTTGATGTGAGTGCCTCTGCTATCACAGTTACAGAACAATCTCCTGCGGTGACTATTTCTGTAGCAAACCCGGTTCATGCCGGAAGTGATCCATTATACACATTTGCCAAAGACAAATCTTTTACTAATATCATTCAGGCTTATTCAGTATCCACTAGCATCACAATGCAGCCGTCCGCCCTTACAGTTGGGGAGAATAAGATCTATGTAAAAATGGAATCCAGCGAAACTTGTTACACTGATAAGTATGCTATCGATAGCATACTTATTGTAAAGAGTACTCCCACTGGTATAGCCGATCCTGATTTTCCAGCTTCCAATATCAATATAGGCCCCAACCCATTCACGAGCATAATCAATATCTCAGGCCTGCAGCGATCAAAATCATATTTACTTACTATTGTAAATGCATCAGGAACTGTTTTATGGAAGAGAAAGGTTAGCAATACAAATACGTACATTATACAGTCAAATGGTTTTACAACGGGTGTTTATTGGTTACATATTACAGACGAAAAAAACAAAAGACCTCTTGGCACAATGAGTTTATATCATCAACAATAATTTCATTAGCCGCTCACTGGGACCAACCTCCAAGCTTAACTTTTAAGAAACAATAAGACATAGAGCCCGTACCTGCGGGCTGTATGTTTTATGCATTCATTGCTCCGGCATCTTTTAGAAATTTAGCTGGCCATTCAAAGGTTAAAATATAATTATGGAAAAATCTTCTTCTGGTATCTCATTCAAAACTCCTGCGTATGGCCGAAATAAACATGGCAACCAATACCGGCGGTGCCGGTGTTCGCCGTAGTAAAAAACGTTCCACCCGCGTAGACCTCACGCCCATGGTGGATCTTGGCTTCCTGCTGATCACCTTCTTCATTTTCACTACCAGCATGTCTGAGCCGGTAGCTTCCAAACTGAACATGCCTGCCGATGGTCCGGATTCAAAATCGCCTCAAAGCGGTTCCCTGACTGCTGTATTGCTGGACGATAACAAAGTATTCTATTATCACGGCAAACTTGAGGAAGCCATTCAAAACAAAGTTTACGGCACCACAAACTTCTACATAGCTAACGGTTTCGGACAAGTGATCCGCCAGAAAAAATCATATCTCGATAGTCAAAAACCCAATGGCAGCAAGGAATTGATCCTCATGATCAAACCTCTCGAAGAATCCGCCTACCGCGATGTTGTGGATATCCTGGACGAAGTGATGATCAACGATGTAAAAACCTACGCCCTGATGGACATAGATCCCCTCGAAAAAGAAATAATAAAAAAGCTCATCAACGAACCGCAACCGAAATAAAAGTAGTTTTCACACACTCAGCATAAACAAAGTATAGCCACGAACCTGCGCAGGGGTAGCTATTAACCAGTATCAATAACCGGAAGTGTTGATATTCTGCTTGTGCTGCTCCTGCGCTATCCTGCAGGGTACATCAGTTCCATAACCCGGCATCACACATACGTTCAACTTCCTTCCTGCCATTACTCTCGCAGATGCACCTGTTCCCCTCTCCCCACCATCCGATGCACAGAGAAATCCAGTGCGTCCTGCAACAACAAAAAAATCTGTTGAGCTTTCAGTGCCTGGCCGCCGGAGGGATATGAAAACAGGGCCTAAGAAACATAAGCGATAAAGCCCATCTCAGTACCACAGCCCAATCCACACCACCCACAGCTCAGAAAAAATCCTCCCGCGTTGGTTTGTTTCTTCAGCCCGCGTTTTCATATCCCCCGCCGGCCGCCCAAAAACATCTTATTTTTTCGTAACTTGTTACCCCGCACCTGATTTCTCAAGTGCATCATCCACCCACTTAATCTTATTTTATGGCAATACCGGTAGTAAACCTCGCCGACTTCACCTCCGGCGATCCCGAATTGAAAACATCCTTCGTGAATCAGTTAGGCAAAGCTTATGAAGACGTAGGCTTTGTAGCAGTAAAGAACCACGGTATCCCCGACCTCCTGATAGCTGATCTATATAAATATGTACAGCAATTCTTTTCATTGCCGCTGGATGCAAAAAAGAAATACGAGGTACCCGGACTGGCGGGCCAGCGTGGCTATACTTCCTTTGGCAAGGAGCATGCGAAAGGAAGCGAAGCTCCAGATCTGAAAGAGTTTTTCCAGTATGGACAGATCGTGGATGACAATGATCCTGTAAAATCGGAGTATCCCGATAATGTAAAAGTGAACGAAGTGGCGGCATTCAATGCTACATTCGAAAAGGCTTACAGGGCTTTTGAGAAATCCGGTAAGGCATTGTTGCAGGCCATCGCCATATACCTGGGATTGGATGAAAATTACTTCGATGCGCATATCCATAACGGTAATTCGATCCTTCGCGCCATTCATTATCCGCCCATTACGCAGGAACCGAAATCCGCCATCAGAGCGGAGCAGCATGAAGACATCAACCTGATCACATTACTGGTAGGTGCTTCTGCAGACGGGTTGCAGATCCTCACCAAACAAAATGAATGGGTGGGCGTAACCAGCCTGCCTGAGCAGATTGTAGTGAATGTGGGCGATATGCTTCAGCGTCTCACCAATAACAAACTCAAATCAACCACCCACCGTGTGGTGAATCCTCCGCGCGATAAATGGCATACATCCCGTTTCTCCATTCCATTTTTCCTGCATCCGAAAAGTGAAATGAGCCTGGCTGCCCTCGATAGTTGTGTGGATGCCTCTCACCCCAAGGCATATCCGGACGCAACTGCCGGAGAATACTTAGATGAAAGGCTTCGTGAAATAGGGTTGAAAAAATAGGGGTAAACCGGTATCTTGTTGTCTTTAGTAATGAATAGGATAGAATTAAAATACCCATTTGGTTGAAACTCAAACAGGTGGGCCGATTTAACTGCCGGTTAACGGATTTCGAACTAGCTTTGTACTGTTCAATTAACTAAAAAAGAAAGGCTATGAAAAAAGTATTACTTCCATTTTTCGCCTTTATAGCGCTGGCTTTTACGGCTGAAGCGCAGCATCTCGCTCCCGACCAGAATCCAAGATACATGGAGAGCCAGCAGCGTTACATGCGCATGGCTGACTCCATCAATACATGGCATGGCACCACTCCACAGGAAACCTATAAGGCAATCGACTTTCTGGCAGACAAACGCGAAGCCAGGGAAGCCCGCAAAGCCTTCCGCAGGGAACTGAGAATGGAAAGGGCCCGCTGGAATAATGATTTTTACCAGGGCTATGGCGGCTACTACAATTATAATAATTATTACCCCGGTTATTACCGCCATGGTTACCGCAGTAACTGGAATAATTATTTCTGGAATACACTCCCGCTCGCAACAGCCGTTGGCCTTGCATCCTGGTGGTGGTAACTTTCAGTACCGCACAAACGTAGTACTCATCTCAAATCCTTTTGTATAAATAATATCAATATGAAGAAAGTTCTGTTGGCTTTTACAGCTTTCGCTGCTGTAAGTGTTATTAGTGTATCCTGTGCCCACAAAGTGACCCGCATCGATCCCAATGAGCAGGTTGATCTCAGCGGCCGCTGGAACAATACAGATTCCAGGCTCGTAGCCGAAGAAATGACCCAAACCATTCTCAACAACAAATGGGTGGCCGATCACCTGGAATCACATAAAGGACAAAAACCCGTTGTGATTGTTGGATTCGTTACCAACAAAAGCCATGAACATATCGAAGCGGAAACTTTTGTGAAAGATGTGGAGCAATCCTTCATTCAATCTGGTCGCGTAAGACTGGTGCAGGGTGGAAAGAAAAGAGAAGAGCTCCGCGCTGAAAAAGCAGACCAGCAGACAAACTCATCCACCTCTTCCATGAAGAAATTCGGAATGGAACAGGGTGCTGACTATATCCTCCAGGGTTCCATCAACTCCATCGTTGACTCTCAGAAAAGGAACAAAGTGGTTTACTACCAGGTGAATCTCGAACTCACCAATATCGAGACCAATGAAGTGGTTTGGATCGGTGACAAGAAGATTGCCAAATACGTGAAGAACTAAAGTAGAAAATCCGGAGCCTGTTCATGCAGCAATTACCTTATAATAACAGGAGAGCATTGGCTTTGATTCCGCTGATGCTCTTTTTATTTTCCTGCGTTACTTACAATCAACGCATCGCCGACTATTATGCGGCTATGCGGAACAACAATTATACGGCCGCTGAAGCTACCCTGGAGAAAACAAAGATCCTTCAGGCTAAACGCAACCGGCTGCTCTACCTGTTTGAAAAAGGTAAAATGGCGCACCTCATGAAACAGTACGACTCCAGTAACAGGTATTTCAATGAAGCGGATATTTTCATGGAAGATGTGCGTACATCCGCGTCTGACGTAGCATTGGGCACCCTGCTCAATCCCATGATGCAGACCTACAAGGGTGAAGCCTTTGAGAAATTCATGTTGCATTACTACAAAGCTCTCAATTACCTCTACCTAGGAAAGCCGGGCGATGCCCTTGTGGAAGCAAGAAGGATCAGTCTTTCCAACTACGAATTGCAGGACAAAACAAAAAGCGATAACAAATACAATGATGATGCCTTCTCCCTCATGATGCAGGGCATCATCTACCAACAGAATGACGACTGGAACAATGCCTTCATCGCTTATCGAAACTCCGTTGATCTCTTTCTGAAGAACAATAACAGTTACTACGGAGTGCCTATCCCGCAACAACTGAAGCAAGATCTGCTCCGCGCTGCCGACAAAACAGGATTTACGGATGAGCTGGGACGTTATGAAAAACTGATGAACACCAGCTACCAGAAATACCCTGAGCCGCCCGGCGGAGAACTGGTGCTCTTCTGGGAAAATGGATTGGCGCCGGTAAAAGAGGAACAGAATTTTTTCTTCGCACTCACTAAAGATGGTCTCGGTAACTTCGCTTTTGTAGATCCCTCCGGTTCTTTCAATATTCCATTTAACTTCAGTGCCTATAACATCAATAGTTCAGACCTTCGCCTCGCTGATCTTCGTTCTTTTCGTGTAGCCTTCCCACGTTATGTGGAACAACCCATGTATTTCCGGAACGCGACCGTTACTCTCGACAATCAAAAATATTCACTGGAGCAGGCACAGAATATCAATACCCTCGCCTTTACAACGCTTCGCGAAAGATTTTTGAAAGAGATGAGCACTGCACTTGCACGTCTTGTAGTGAAAAAGCTGGCGGAAATGGCAGCAAGACCCAAGAGTGACGATAAGAATAAAGACACGAAGGAAGCCATCGCCCTGGCCATCCAGGCGTTTAGCTTTGCAACCGAAAAAGCCGATACCCGCAACTGGCAAAGCCTGCCACATACTATTTATTATACAAGGATCCCACTTCAGAAAGGAACCAACCAATTGCAGTTCCAGGCCAGTGGACAAAGCAGCCAAACCATCAACCTGGTAGTGGAAGGCAGGGGCGGACAGCAGGTTCAGAATATTGTGACACTCCGATAGATTGGATCGCTGATTTGTTATTAATTCCAACGAATCCCCCTTTTCCTGATCAGATAACCCCCAATTATCTCTTCGGCAATCAATTTTTGTTCCCCCGCTCCCCCTTTTTGACGTTTCCCGGCCCCAAACTTATACCACTCAGCCTCATTTTTAGACCATCCATTGATTTCGAAAAAAATTATCCTGATCCCTTTATTGCCCCAGATCTCAGTCTCAGACTGCATTTCAGGCAAAACTCATTACCCTCCTATGAAAATTACCTGTAAAAAGTTAGTACTATGTGTTGCATAGTACTAAAATTCGACGTATGTTTGTGTTGTGAATGATCGATCTCACCAAATATTGACCATTCCCAAGCATATGTTAGTAAAAGTTGCACTGGTTGTTTTATTATTGACTTCTCTGCTGACCGCCGGCATGGATGATCAGCAAACAATCTCCGGCCCCGCCGCCGCAACCGAAGAAGTTATCGAAGAGAACGAACCGGCAGAAAAGGACATTAAAACAGTTTCAGCCATAGAAAGGTCTTCTGGCTGGGAAGATGAGATTACTCCCGTTACTTTTGCTCTTTACAGATAAAGCATTTAAGTATAGCCAGCCCTTCGGGGCAAAAACGATCAAGTATGAATATCGAGAATACACAGAGCCAGATGCGCAAAGGGATTTTGGAGTTCTGCATTCTCTCCATTATCAGACGGGGTGAAGCTTACCCCAGTGATATTGTAGACGAGATGCGGGGCGCCAACCTGCAGATCCTTGAAGGAACCCTGTACCCCCTGCTAACCCGTTTGAAAAATGCAGACATGCTCACCTATCGCTGGGTGGAAAGCAACTCGGGCCCTCCGCGCAAATATTTTTCTCTCACTCCAAAAGGCGATGAGTTTTATATGGAACTGCAAGCCACCTGGAATGAACTGGCCAATGCCGTAAACACACTGGCCAGCAAAAAGGATTCTCTTACTTCATCCGCAGGAGCCAACGCCATTGAACCTGATCCCAACACTTCCAACTAACACTTCAACCGTCAAATAGCTGAACAATGAAAAAGGTCATCAACATAAATTTCCAGGGCAGGGTGATCCCCATCGAGGAAACTGCCTTCGATCTGCTGAAGCAATACATTGATAGTTTGCGCAGCTACTTCGCCCGGGAGGAAGGACGTGATGAAATTATCAATGATATTGAAAGCCGCATCGCTGAACTGTTCTCCGAAAGACTGAAGAAAGGCGCTGTTTGCATTACCGATCAGGATGTGAATGAAGTAAGCGCCAGCATTGGCCGTCCCGAAGATTTTGAGGACGATGGAGGCAGCACTACCCAGGAAACAACCGGCGAAGAGTCAAAGCAATCACAGCAACAGCAATCCACCCAGAGTGCCGGCTCACAGCAGTATGCTACCGGCCGTGGCCGTCTCTACCGCAATACTGATGATAAGATCCTCGGTGGCGTTTGTTCCGGTCTTGCCAACTATCTCGGCATCGACCCTGTGATCCTCCGTATCATCTTCGTTATACTGATGGCGCCATTGTTCTGGGTGTACATCATCCTCTGGATCGTGGTTCCCGGAAAATCAGTACAGACCAATATCACCAAACGTCTTTACAGAAGCAGTGACGATAAAGTGATTGCCGGTGTGGCAGGTGGTTTGGCTGCCTACTTCCATATCGACACCTGGATCCCCCGCCTGATATTCGCCCTCCCGCTGATCCTGGCGCTGGTATCCGGCCCTTTTGATTTCTTCTGGAACGATTGGGGCTTCTGGGGACCTAAATTCATCACAGGCTCTCTCGGCTGGACCCTCTTCATCACGTACGTGATCCTCTGGATTGCAGTACCGGTGGCCGTTACAGCTTCCGAGAAACTGGAAGCAAAAGGTGAAAGAGTAGACATCAATTCCATTGCCGATACAGTAAAGGAAGATCTCAAGGGCTTTCAGCAGAAAGCTGAAAAGTGGGGACAGGAAGTGAAACAATCTGCCCAGCAATTCGGAAGCAAAGCCCAGGAGTTCGGAAAAGAAGCAGGTGAACAATTCAAAACATATACAGGAGAAGCAAGCTCAAGAGTACAGGGCTCCGGTCTGGGACACGCCATCGGTGTGATCTTCAAAGCGCTCTTCATGCTGATTGCCGGCGGTATTGCTGTGGCTCTCTTCATTGCAGTGATGTGGGTGCTCTTTGGTGGCTTCAATATCTTCCCGCTGAAAGCCTTCATCCTCGAAGGATTCAAACAGGAAGTACTGGCCTGGCTTTCGCTCATCCTTTTCCTTGGCATTCCTATCGTTGCTGTACTTACCTGGCTGATCCGCAACATCGCTGGCGTGAAAAAGAACAAATACATCGGGTTTGCATTCGGAACGCTCTGGACCATCGGACTGATCTGTGTGATCGTTCTGAGTGGACTGATCGCCCGCAATTTCAGATCGCACGAAAAAGTATATGAAGATGCAAGGACTCTCACCAATACAAACGGCAGACTGCTGGTAGACATCAAACAGGACAAACGTTTATACTCCAGTGATTGGTTCGGTTTCGATGCAGATGAAGACTGGCCTTTCTACGCAGTTAGTCCGGATACACTCCTCATCAGCATGGTAAGAGTGAAAGTGGTGAAAAGCCCGGATTCCACCTACCATGCAAAGCTGGTGAAGATGTCACGTGGACGTACACCCGAAGTTGCAAGGAACCTCGCCGGCCAGATCAATTTTACACCAGTAGTTGAGAACAATACACTTTACCTGCCTGAAGGCTTTCTTATCAGTCGTGACGAAAAATGGCGCAGCCAGGGTGTATTGCTGATTCTTGAAGTACCTGTTGGCAAACGCGTAACATTAGACCGTAGCCTGGACAGATATGAACACTTCGATATCCAGGTGAACCGCCGTGATCGTTATGATTCAGATCTGGACCGCGAATGGCACTGGCTTGAATACGGCAAAGAATATGTAATGACGAAGGATGACGGCCCTAGAAAAGTGGAAGATATGAGTGAAGGGGAACTGAAGAAAGGAAATTTCAAATTGAAGATCAAAGACGGCGATACTGAGATCAATGCAGAGATCAACACCAACGATTCGAATCAAAAAGAAGATCACAATCCCAATAATGACTACCGCTACAAAGGACGTGAAGAAAGAAAAGAGAAAACCGACAGCACAGCAAAGAAAGTAGCAATCTGATCAGAAAGCCACAACAGGACTGCATTTCCCCGCACACACCCTTGCAGGACCGTTGCTAAAAATAGGTTGAAGTTGGAACAACGGGGTCCGTCGCCAGATGTGGCAGGGCCCCTTTTTTATGCCCTGCCGTAACGGCCGGATCAAAAGCATGCACCTCTAACTCCTTAAAAATTTTCATATGAAGAATAAAACTTTGAGAATCGGACTTTGGATGATCGCTATCATCTTATCCCTGCTCGGCACCATTTACCTGGTTGCCTGGAAGAGCCCCAAATATTACAAACTGGAAAAAGCATACAATTCAAAAGACAGCATTGTTCCATTCCGCGATTACAGCGCATATGCCAATCATCCCCGACCTTTTGTTGTGGAAGGAGAGAACTTTGTGATTGTGGGAGCGCCACATACGAGGGACCCTAAAAATCCTGATCTGCGCCTGGTCCATCAGAAATGGAACAGACTGAAACCAACAATGGCGCTGGTGGAAGGAAGGCTCGGTTTCCTGATCCCTTATTTGATGGACCCGGTAAAACAACTCGGAGAAGGAGGTTATGTGAAAAAGCTCGCCAGCAAAGATGGAGTACCGGTTTACACATGGGACCTATCCAAAGAATCGCTGGCTGTTGCGCTCCAGGATTCCTTTTCCAAAGAACAGATTGCACTCGGACAGATATTGAATCCTTATTTCAGTAATCTCCGGTTCGGAAAGCCTGCTTCTCCTGAGAACTATATTCAACCTTTCCTGAAACGGGCTGCGTACGTTGGACAAGAAGCCGGTTTCAAAAATGCCGCTGATGTAGATCTTGCCTGGAAAAAATATTTTCCCCAGGGACCCGACTGGAGGGATGTGTCTGATGAAAAGGAGTTGCCTGGTTATCTTTCTTCCATGATGGCGGCATCCAACGATCTCCGGAACCGGCACCTGGTGGGCATTGTAAAGGAACTGACAGCAAAAAACGAAAAGGTTTTCCTCATCTGCGGATCCAGTCATGCATTCTGCGTGTCGCCTGCTTTCCGTTAAGTCTGTTCACAATTTCTTTTTATTGGTCGCCTTATGGGCAACCTGTAATTTTGCAGCTCTAAAAAAGCTATATGAAGAATACTCCTTTTACGAACAAGCACATAGCGCTGGGAGCTAAAATGGCTGAGTTCGCTGGTTACAACATGCCGATCTCTTATTCTGGTATCAACGATGAACACGCAACCGTGCGCAACAATGCCGGCGTATTTGATGTAAGCCATATGGGCGAGTTCATTCTGAAAGGAGAAAATGCCCTGGACCTGATCCAGCGCGTCACTACCAACGATGCATCCAAGCTCACTAACGGAAAAGCACAGTACAGCTCACTGCCCAATAACAATGGCGGTCTCGTGGATGACCTCCTCGTTTACTGCATCGAAGAGAATAAAGTGTACATGCTGGTGGTGAATGCATCCAATATCGAAAAAGACTGGGACCGCATCAGCAGCTTCAACACCAAAGGCGTTGAGATGCACAATGTGTCTGACAAAACATGTCTGCTGGCAATCCAGGGGCCCAATGCCACAAAGATCCTTCAGACCCTTACAGACCTGGACATTCTCAATCTCAAGTATTACACTTTCGCAAAAGGAACTTTTGCCGGCGTGGAAAATGTACTGGTCAGCGCAACTGGCTATACCGGCGCTGGTGGTGTAGAGATTTATTTTGAAGATAAAGACGGCAATGCCGACAAGATCTGGGACGCCATCTTTGCTGCAGGCGGTCCGCAGGGGATGAAACCCATCGGTCTTGGTGCACGCGATACCCTCCGCCTCGAAATGGGATTCTGCCTGTACGGAAATGATATCGATGATAACACATCTCCATTGGAAGCTGGTCTTGGCTGGATCACTAAATTCACCAAGGACTTCCCTTCAAGGGCCATCTTCGAGCAACAAAAGAACAACGGCGTTGAACGCAAGCTGGTAGGATTTGAAATGATCGACAGAGGCATTCCCCGCCATGATTACGAGATCGCCGATAAAGACGGCAACGTGATCGGCAAGGTAACTTCCGGAACGCAATCACCCAGCCTCGGTAAAGCCATCGGCATGGGCTATGTGAAAACCGAACTGGCTGTACTGGACTCCATCATCTACATCAAAGTAAGAGATAAGTTGCTCCAGGCGAAAGTGGTTAAATTCCCATTCGCTTAAAGCATTGGCTCATTTCTTGCTGGTAATTCACCCCCGGACTCCGGCAGCAAACAATGACCTATGCCCATTATCCATCTAACAACATTTATTGCGGCTCCGGCAGAACGTGTGTTCGACCTGAGCCGCAGTATTGATTTTCATAAGAAGAGCATGAGCCATACCGGCGAAGATGCTGTTGCCGGTGTAAGAGCCGGGCTCATGGAGCTGCACGAGTCTGTAACCTGGAAGGCCCGCCACTTCAGGAAAACACGCTACATGAAAGTAGCTGTCACGGCCATGAAACGCCCCTTCTCCTTCATCGATGAAATGGAAAAAGGCGATCTCAAGTCCATGAAACATGAGCACTATTTCAAGCAGATCGAGAATGGCACCCTCATGATCGATGTATTCAGCTTTGAAGCCCCTTACGGATTTATCGGTTCCATCGCCAACAAATTGTTTCTCAGGAAATATTTCGAAAAATTACTGGTGCTGCGCAATGACCAGATCAGGCAGTATGCGGAGAGCGACAAATGGAAATTTGTTCTAATGACACACAACGCGTAAAATTGCAGCAAATTTCCGTCCATTAATTAAATCTCAGCCATCGGCATGTCTCAAGTAAAACCCTCTTTGTATACTTCCCTTTCCCCGGCTCTTTTGCATTTACATGACCTGAACAATACTGTGGTGGTGATCATCGATGTATTGAGGGCCACGTCTACCATCGCTACTGCGCTTTACAACGGCGCCCGTTGCGTGATACCTGTAGACAGCGTGGCAAGATGCATCGAGCTTGGAAAGAATATCGACTCCATTACTGCCGGAGAACGTGATGGGCAGATTGCCGAGGGCCTTCAATATGGCAACTCCCCTTTCGAATACCCTGAGTCTTTCATCAAAGGAAAAACGCTGGTGCTGACCACCACCAATGGCACCAAGTTATTGCATATGGCGCTGGAAAGAGGAGCAGGCGAAGTGATCACCGGATCCTTCCCCAACCTCAGTTCCGTTTGCGATTACCTGTTGGCTTCCAAACAAAATGTGATTCTCGGTTGTGCGGCATGGAAAGACAAAGTGAACCTGGAAGACACGCTCTTTGCGGGTGCAGTGATCAACCGTGTACAGGAACATTTTTCCATCAACTGCGATTCATCCAAATTGGCTGCTACCCTTTATGATGCCGCCAAAGATGATCTGTACGGTTTCATGCATGAGAAGAACGCGTCGCATTACCAACGCCTCACAGGATTTGGCCTGGAAAAGGATATCCGTTACTGCCTTACGCCAGATGTAGCCAATGTGCTGCCTTTTTATGGTGATGGAAAACTGACGATACACTCCTGGTAAAAACTGGCAGTTCATTTGCGTAAGTTTGTATTGCTCCCCCAACCCGTCCGTCTATCTTTTTAACAATAAAAGCTTATTCAGATGGAATCATTCTGGCAATACCAGTTCTGGGGTAATACAATATTAGCTTATACCATTGCTGCCGGCGGCATTATCCTTGCCTGGCTGATCATCCGTTTGCTGAAAGGCAAAGTGCTGAAAAAGATCCTTGATTACACTACCAAAACCGAGAGCAGGTACGACGATGTGATCTTCAGTACCATTCAGCGGTTTGTGCTGCCATGGATCTATATTTTCGTGAATTACCAGATCCTGCAGCAACTGCACTGGAGCCCTAAATGGGAACGTGTTCTTCACGTAGCCATGGCCGTTGTGACCACCTACTTCTTTGTGAGGATCGTGAACCATGTGCTAACGCTCATGCTCACCGGCATCATGCGCAAACGCAATGAGACTGAATACCGGATGAAGCAAATGCGTGGAGCACTGCTGGTATTGAAAGTGATCATATGGGCAGTGGCCATTGTATTTCTCATAGACAACCTGGGGTATAATGTCACTACCATGATTGCCGGCCTGGGTGTAGGTGGCATAGCCATTGCATTGGCTGCTCAAACTATCCTGGGAGATCTGTTTGGTTATTTCGTGATCTTCTTCGATAAGCCTTTCGAGATCGGCGATTATGTGGTGTGGGGCGATAAGGCAGGAAATATCGAATACATCGGTATCAAAACCACGCGTATCCGCAGTTTGGGCGGAGAGCAACTGGTTGTTACCAACTCTGATCTGACCAAACAGGCGCTGTCTAATTTCAAAAGCCTGCAACAGCGAAGGGAAGTGTTGAAGATCGGTGTTACTTACGATACGCCGGTGGATGTGTTGCAGGAAATTCCCGGAATGATCAGGCAGATCATCGAAAGCAAACCGAAAACGAGATTCGATCGCGCACATATGGCTGCATTGGCAGACAGCAGTATCAATTTTGAAGTGGTGTACCTGATCCTTACCACTGATTACAACGAGTACATGGATACGAGACAGGCAGTGTTATTCGACATACTGACCAAATTCAGGGAAACGAAAGTGAACTTTGCTTATCCAACGCAAACCCTCTACTACAAAGCAACAGCCACAGTTTAGGTGATCCCGGAACCTGTTACAATCAATGTGCAAAGAACAGCTATTGCGGAAACCTGCAAAAGTTGAAAAGGACTGAACAAGGTGACAACAGGTCAGTTGTTAATGGATCGGTAAATGAAGTGGTCGGAACCTAACAGGTAAGGGTAAACATGTATCGGCCTGAAAGCCTTGTAATGCCCGGATTGTCAGGGTTTCAGCGGACTGAAAACCATTTTCCGGCATTGAGAATAGCCAGCGGGAAAAAGCGTTTGCAGGCAGTCAAAAATTTTTGCTTTTTGCAAATTTGACGTATTATTGTGCCGGAATAAGGCTGATAAGTCGCCCCTGATTTCTCTCAACTCGTCAGTTTTTCTGATTCCGTTCAATATAATAACTCATTTCAAATCGTTTTTTCAACACACAAAGATTGGTTTTCTGATCAAGTGTTAAACACTCAAGATTTTTATGTATGACATTCTGCAACTGAACGACATGCTCGTTCCTGAGCTGCTGGATATAGCAGAGCAGTTAAAAATCTCCAACGCTAAAAAGCTCGACAAGCAAGAACTGATCTACAAGATCCTCGACAAACAGGCCGTCCTGGCCAGCGCTAATAAGGGCAACAACGCAGAAGAAAAAGGCAAACGCAAACGTGTTATCAAAGCAACTACCGCCAACAGCACAGAAGAAGCTGATGTAATGAGCGGTGGTGAAGAAAAGAAAAAAGAATCCAGGGAAACTCCTGCCAGCAAAGCGCCTGTAGCGAAGAAGAAAGCAATGGAGAAATCAGTGGAGAAAGCAGCAGCAGCAGCGGCTCCCGCTCCCGTGGCAAAGAAAGGCCGTGGCAAGAAAGATGCGCAGCCGGTTGAAGAACAACCGATGTCGCTCGACCTCGATGCTAATATTCCCGATGAGATGGAAGAAGAAGATGTAGCCATTGAACAACCAGGTGAAATGCATACTGATGTAGTTCACCACCAGGGACCTAATGGCGACAACCAGCATAAACCTTATCAAAATCGTCGCGAAACAGCCTTCAACATTGAGTTTGACGGTGTGATCCTCGGCGAAGGCGTTCTCGAAATGATGCCTGATGGTTATGGTTTCCTCCGCTCTTCAGACTATAACTACCTCTCTTCTCCCGATGATATTTATGTTTCTCCTTCACAGATCAAACTCTTCGGTCTTAAAACCGGCGATACTGTGTATGGAGCTGTTCGCCCTCCGAAAGAAGGTGAAAAATATTTCGCACTGTTGAAAGTAGAGACTATCAACGGCAAACAACCGGAAGATGTGCGGGACCGTGTTCCTTTCGATTACCTCACGCCACTCTTCCCCTACGAAAAACTCAATATCTTCACTACTCCCAACAGCTATAGCACTCGTATCATTGACCTTTTCACCCCTATCGGAAAAGGACAACGTGGTTTGATCGTAGCCCAGCCTAAAACAGGTAAAACTGTTCTGCTGAAAGAAATAGCCAATGCCATCGCAGCCAATCACCCTGAATGTTACCTGATGGTAGTACTCGTGGATGAGCGCCCTGAGGAGGTGACCGATATGGAACGCAGCGTAAGAGCAGAAGTGATCGCTTCTACTTTCGACGAACCTGCTGAGAAACATGTAAAGGTTTCCACTATCGCGCTTCAAAAAGCAAAAAGACTGGTAGAGTGCGGACATGATGTGATCATCCTCCTGGATTCCATCACTCGTCTTGCCCGTGCCCACAATACTGTTGCTCCTGCTTCCGGTAAAGTACTTTCCGGTGGTGTGGAAGCTAACGCCATGCAGAAACCGAAACAGTTCTTCGGTGCTGCACGTAAGATCGAGAATGGCGGATCACTCACCATCCTGGCCACTGCACTCATCGATACCGGATCCAAAATGGACGAGGTGATCTTCGAAGAGTTCAAAGGTACCGGTAACATGGAGCTTCAGCTCGATCGCCGCCTGGCAAACCGCCGTATCTTCCCTGCCATCGACCTGGTTGCATCATCCACCCGCCGTGATGATCTCCTCCTCGAAAAGGAAGTGCTTCAACGCATGAACCTTCTTCGTGTGTACCTCACCGATATGAACACGGAGGAGGCGATGCATGAACTCCTCAGAAGAATGCGCGGAACCAAGGATAATCAGGAGTTTTTGGCGAGCATGAATGGATAATGCAATTCTTAATTTATTGTAAGCCGGTTGGGGGTTCCCAGCCGGCTTTTTTGTTTTATATGCTGTGGGCCGGAGAAGGGATATAAGATGCCGGCTGACGAAACGAACTAACGCAGGAGGATATGTTTGGGCTTTGGGTTGGAGGGATGGGGCTGTGGTGCCGGGACGGGCTTCTTCGCTTATGTTTCGAAGGCCGGCATCTTATATCCCTTCCCCGGCCCCGTGCACAATCAACGTTCAACAGCTTCGGCCGATGAATCAATAGTTCTTATAAAATTGAAGAAGCATCTTTTCCATTCGGGCTAAAAAAACTTTGGATACTCCTTTCTTCCCCGCGCATGGAGGAGGTTCATGCATTTAGAAAAAAAAGGGGGAAAAGTGCATCACTCCAATTAATTGCAGTAAGAAAATAGTTGTGTAATCAATCAGGTTGTAATAAGAGAGTAAGAAAATGTAAGGTCAATTTTGTATTGCAACAAAGAATAGCAACATGTTAAATAGAATAGGTAATGAAAATGTATTCTTTAACTTATCTCGCAAATGCAGCACCAATAATGCTTTCAGGCTACTCCCATCAAAAAAGAATAAAGCAGATGATAAAGACTGCCCAATCATAATACCACTGCCTGCCATTACTTGTGCTGACGCACCTGTTCCCCATCCTCCTCCACCAGCGTGGTTGGAAGTAATGCACGCATCCCAAAGAAAAACTTTACCCATTCAGCGTGCTCTATCAAAGGGATGGATGTAATTCAGGCCTCGCAAATACAAGCGAAAAAGCCCACCAGCATTCCACAGTCCATCAAACCATAAAAAGCAGAAAAATATCCTCCCGCGCCGGTGTATTTCGCAGCCTGAATTACATCCATCCCTTTGATACCACCAAAGAAAAAGTTTTTCAGAAAAAAGGTGCAGCCTACTTCAACACCACGCCCTTCAATCTCTCCTTTCTCCATTGACCGGCGAGTTTGTCAGCAGCTTGTGCATCGTCCAGTTCGTAAAGATCATACATGTTGTCATTGAGACTGATCTTCCAGACGGTTACTTTTTTGCCGCCATTCTCTTCGTTTTCCTGTGTGCCGACGATCACCAGTTCATTGTTGCTGGTCCAGAAGGCATCTTCAACGGAGCCGCCTGGGCCCATGAAAAGGAGGCGTTTGCTTTTACCGGATTTGGGATCGATGAGACTTACTTCGGTATCAGGACCTCCGGCTGTGCCGATGAGCTTGCCGCGCGAGTCTTTGCGGATATCGATATTGTAGCTGTCGAGGTCGATGAAGCGGGTACTGTCGGGTGAGTATTTGAGGAATGTTCCGTAGGAGGAGAAATAGGTCTTAGTAGGTTTGAAATCCTGCGTGAGCAGGGAATCCTGTTCGTAGCTGCTCTTATATTTGAAACGACTCCAGTCGAAGTTGGGGATTTTGGTTTTGGCGTAGTCTGTGAAGCCGGCGGTCTGGAAGCGCTGGATTGTTTCAGCAGTGAGTGTGGTATCCGGACCTGTAGTAACAATGCTGTCTGTTGTTTCTGTTTCATCATCGGGCTGGGTCTGTTTGTCTGCATTGTCGTTGCAGGCTGTGGCGGAAATGATGAGGAGTGCGAGTATGGAAGTGTAAATAGTGTATTTCATCATGCGAACGTTGTTGATTAAGGTACACAATAATTCGGCATCGGCCTGTTAAGCAGTGCTGGCGCGGGGTTTATTTAACGGGGTTTTAATAGATATGACTTTCGCCGTGTTTGGGACTGCGTGCAATTTGTTGAAGGAATGCATCAGGATGCGGGCGCAAATGCATCGATCTTCTGCGCCAGTTTCCTGTCTTTTTCCGTGATGATATCGCCTGCATCATGTGTGGAGAGCCAGATCTCCACTTTGTTGTAAACGTTGGTCCAGAGTGGATGATGGTTCATTTTTTCCGCTTCGATGGCCACGCGCGTCATGAAGGCAAATGCTTCAGAGAAATTACGGAACTCGAACTGGCGATAGAGTTGATTGTTCTTTTCCTGCCACATAATGATTTGGTTTAAAAGACTAAAAAATCAGGTGACCTTTGTTTTTGATCTTTTCATTGGTCAATTCCGTTACCAGTTGCACGGGCGAGAGGGAACGGATGCCGGTTACCAGTTGTTGCATAAAATCTTCGGCCACGATATCTCCTTTGAGGAGCCAGAGGAAATCAAGATGTTTGAATTCCGGCAGCAGGTATTCGCCATCGTACTGGTTATGATAGAGATAATGCACCAGTGAGGTGGTGGGCTCACGGTATTCGAAGATAGAGAAATAATAGTTCCGGGATTTCTTGTAGAGTTGAATCTCGATCTCGTTGTTGATCCGGAAATCGTAACGCAGCAATTGATTGAGCTGCCAGCAGAACTGGTAGTTCTTTACAGATGCCACAATGCCCAGTAAGCGGGTATTGTCGAAGAAATCATCTGCGAGATCGTCGAAGTCTAGTTTCAGTTTCATGGATGTCAGGTAATGGCCTGATGCTTACTGGAAGGTTACTTTGGCTTCCAGGGTATCGTTTCCGCGTTTGTATTTGACAGTTGTTGAATCGCCTTTTTTGAATTTAGAGAGTGCCTGCATGTAGGCTTCCATGGAAGAGATGGAATGCTCTCCCAGTTGAATGATTACATCTCCTGACTTAATGCCTGCTTTCTGTGCGGGCCTGTTATCGCTTACGCCATCTGCGCGAACGCCTGCTCCCGTGAATGTGTAATCGGGCATGATGCCGAGGGATACACTGAACCGGGCAGTACTGGATGTTTGTGTTTCGCGGGTTTTGGCGAAAGCCAGTTTGCCTTTCGTATTGGTGGCTGTAACGATGTTCTCGATGCATTTGATCACCAGCAGCTCTCCGTTATAATTGATCTTATTGAAATCGTCTGAGGGTTTGTGATAGTCTGTATGCAGGCCGGTGAAAAAGAAAAGTACAGGAACATCCATCCGGTAGAAAGAGGTATGGTCGCTGGGTCCGGTGCCGCTGGAATCGAACTTGAAGGTAAGCGGATTGTTTTTGGGGCTCATGCTGCTGAAGATCTCGCCCCATACCGGAGAAGTGCCGTAGCCGCCTACTGTGAGTGTTTTGCTGCTATCGTTCAGTCTTCCCACCATATCCATATTGATCATATAGTTCACCGATTTCATATCGATGGTAGGCTGCTGTGTAAAATATTTGGAGCCGTTGAGGCCCAGCTCTTCGGCAGAGAAAGCGATAAAGAGATAGTTATTGTTTTTGTTCTTTGAAGCTTTGATCAATCGCGCCAGTTCGATAAGAGCGGCGGTTCCGCTGGCATTGTCGTCTGCGCCGTTGTGGATCTGGTTTTTCACATTCGGCGCCATGCTGTTGCCATCTTCGCCGAGTCCGAGGTGATCATAATGTGCACCCAGAATGATCGTTTGAGGGGCGCCGTTATCGATATAACCGATCACATTCTGTCCTGTCCGCGTTTTGTCGCCAATATCCACACGGATCTTCACATCATAGGTGCCGGATTCATCCTGGAGATAGGTACTCACTGCTTTGGGTGTGAGGTAAACAACAGGAATGGGCGATGAGGCTGACCTGTCTTTGCCGTTGAACTTCAGGTTGTCTTTGATTGATGACGTATTGAAAAGAACCAGTGCGGTAGCGCCTTTGGATGCAGCTTTGCTCACTTTTTCCTTGATGGCGGATTCGAGATCATAATGCGGATTGTCTTTATTGTCTTCCAGCATATTCTTGAGGTCCGCAAACCAGGGCACTCCTTTTTCGGCGAGTGCTGTGCTCACAGCTGCTTCTACGCTGGCGTTGGGGCTGAATGCAAGCGGAAAATAGTCGATATTCAGCTTGAGATCATTGTCGTTGATGATGAACAGCGTGGCATTGTTCACCTGTCTGCCTTCATTGATCTCAAAAGGCTGGAACCAGTTATTGTCTGGCCCTTTGGGTTGCAGACCAACGGCTGCAAACTGTTTGCTGATGTATTCTCCGGCTAGTTTTTCGCCATTGCTGCCTGCGCGGCGGCCTTCCAGCTTATCGTCTGCCAGGTAAGCGATATGTGCCTGGAGATTGGTTACAATCGCCTTGTCGGCCTTTTTGATCTTTTGTGCCTGAATATTGGAGGAGACGATCAGAAAAAGGGAGGCTATACTTAATGCGCGGATCAGCATATAGTAGAATTTTTCTTTAATAGAAGATTGCTGCAAAGGTACTTGTCAAACTGTATACCAATCATTCCACCGTAATAATTTCCCTGAATAGTAAACTAATAGTTAAATTCAGGTTTTGCGGGTACGCATTGTTAGAATGCCATTACGCAACTGGCTGATTGTAAAGGGGGCAGATTGGATTTCCATTAAGATTTGATAATAGCCTTTATTAGCTCGTGTTTTTTCCTTTACTTTTGCAGATTGGCCTTTTCTGAAGAGGGCTGAGGAACTATAATTTTAAAGAACAGCATGGCACTACCGCATCTCATTAAGTACGTGTATACCAATGGAACTGATGAAGTGATTCGTAGAGGCAAAAAGATCCACGCCATTGGTTATGTAGAGTTGGTGGATTACGATGAGCTCCTGGACTCTGTTGTCTTTCGTGTTAAAGACGATAGTTACAGCACCTATTACAAGGTGAGCATTCAAAAGTTCAAAGACCCCCGGAACCTCTCCGTTCGTTGTGCATGTCCCTATAACCTGGGCGATATCTGCAGGCACGAAGCCGCAGCCCTCATCCAGTTGCAGGAAATGCTCGACAAGAACATGCTCAAAACTGAGGAGGTAGAGTATGATCAGCGTCACACCGTAGTGAAGATGAAGTTCATCGACCTCAAAACACTACGACTTCTCTGCTCTCCCGACGCTTATTCAGCAGCCGAAGTTTATCTCCGTACACAACGCGCGGATATCGAATATGCCAAAGATGAAGTGGTGAAAGCCTCTGTTACCATCGAAGGCAAAGCTTACAAAGTAGTGCTCCGCAAAAATGAAGAGCGCAACTTTGATACAAGTTGTGATTACGAAGACAAACAGCATCCGCTCTGTCTGCCCAAAGTGATCGTGTTCCTGCAGCTGCTGAACGCATACGGCCCCTACTACTTCGATTCTATCCGCAACTGGGATAAAGAAAAGAACAAATTACTGGAAGCCTACGGCTACCAGCTCTCAGATAATCTTGAAGGAAAATTTGAATTCACGTACAAGGATGGAAAGCCTTTCCTGCGTGTACTGGATCCAACCATCAAACGCGTATCTCCACAGGATTCCGCCAAACTGCGCGCCAAACCTGTGATGGCCGAAGCTGAAACTGTCACTGCCGAAACAGCAACTGCAGAAGACACCGAAGCAAAAGTGCTTCCTGCAAGTCCAACGCTGAGGCTGGGCGTTGTTTTCAATTTCAATGCAGACAGCTATCCCGGCTGGACCATCGATGCCATCAGCGGAGAAGCCAATGAATCCTTCACTGAATTCACAGGAAAAGTGGAAAAGCTGGACCTGAGTAAATTCGTGAACATCGAGGCTTTCAGTGAGCAGGACAAACAACTCTTTGCTCCGATCCGCAAAATGCAGGATAGTGAGATCACCAAATACCTGAACAGGAACTCACCGTTCAGCGGCATCTGGGAAAATATCATTCACCATGAAAAAGATGAACTGCCTGAAGAAACAAAGGCGCTCATGAGTGAATACCTGCATCCCAAACTGAAAAAACTTTTCGTTGACATTGCTTCCAATCCATTCGTTTTTTACCTGAATGGAAAGAAGGCATTCAAGACCACCAACCTGCACACGGTAGGAGTGGTTACGGATTTCATCACGCCCTGGTTCAAAGTGAGCCGCAGCGGCGATCATTTTGAAGTGGAAGCTTGGGTGAAACTGAATGGTCAGAATGTGCCGATCAATGAAAACACCATGAACAGCGGACTGGTGTTCTTCCACAATGAAAATCTTTTTCTCTGGGATACTTCAGAGATCGTGAACCTGGTGAGCCGTTTCCAAAGCAAGGGCGGAAAACTCAGGTTCTCCAAATCCGAATGGCCGGAACAACTTCGCTCCTTCGTGTTGCCGCTCACACGCGAGTATCATGTTGAGTTCGATCAAACCATGATCAGTGAAGTAAAAGACGGCGATCCGGAAAAACGTGTTGTACTCCAGGAAAAAGGGGATTACCTCATCTTCATGCCACTATTCAGTTACAAAGGCTTTGAAACGAAGGCCGGCGGTAAAGATGAGCTGGTGATCCCAGATGGAGAGAAAGTGTTGGTAGTACATCGCGATAAAGAAAAAGAGCTTGCCTTCTTCAAGAAACTGGAAGCCCTGCACAGTAACTTTATCAGGCCGGAAGGCGGACAGCAACTGGCTTTGAAAGGAAGCGATGTGCTGAAGAACAACTGGTTCTTCCTCTTCGTGGATGCGATGAAAGACATGAAAGTGCCCGTATTCGGATACGATGCACTGAAGAATTTCCGCTTCAATACCGCCAAGCCACAAACGAAGATCCATATCAGTAGCAATACAGACTGGTTTGATGCACGCGTGGATATTCTCTTCGGTGAGCAGAAAGTAACCATCGCCGATGTGAAGAAAGCGCTGGCCAACCGTCAGCAGTTTGTGACCCTGGACGATGGCACACTTGGTATCCTGCCCGAAGAATGGATCAAGAAATACTCACTGCTCTTCCGTGTTGGTGAAGGCAAGCAGAACCAGCTCCGTTTATCGAAATACCATATGAGTGTGATCGATGAGCTGTACGAAGAAAGAAATGAAGAGGAGCTGGTATTGAAGCTGGAAGAGAAATACGAAACCCTCAAGAACTTCAATAATATCCGCGAGATCCCGGTGCCCGAGCACCTGAAGCCGATCCTGCGTCCTTACCAGGAGCATGGATTCCACTGGCTCAATTACCTGAGTGAGATCGGATGGGGAGGTATCCTGGCTGATGATATGGGTCTTGGTAAAACCATCCAGGCATTATCATTCCTTTATTATTACAGGAAACATCACGGGAAGCTGAGAGCACTCGTTGTTTGCCCCACTACCCTGATGTTCAACTGGGAGAATGAGATCAAGAAGTTCACGCCCGAGCTTACCTACCATATCCATCACGGTGGCGAGCGCACGCGCGATAAAGAACAACTGGCCAAAGCCGAAGTGATCATCACAACTTATGGAACCCTCCGCAGCGATATCAAACTGCTGGTAGACATTCCTCTTGACTATGTGGTGCTGGATGAAAGCCAGGCCATCAAGAACCCGGCCAGCAAGGTTACGAAGGCGGCCAGCCTGCTGAATGCTAAAAATCGTTTATGCCTCAGCGGTACTCCATTGCAGAATAACACTTTCGATATTTTCGCACAGATGAACTTCCTGAATCCAGGCATGCTCGGTAGTATCGAGTTCTTCCGTCAGGAGTTTGCCATCCCCATCGATAAATTCGGGGAAGCAGACAGGAAAGACCATCTCCGTAAATTATTGTTCCCATTCATTCTTCGCCGCACCAAGGAACAGGTGGCGAAAGATCTTCCTGAAAAAACAGAGACCATCCTCTTTTGCGAGATGGATGATGAGCAACGCAATATCTATGATGCGTACAGGAATGATTTCCGCGACAAGATCCTCGGCACCATTGAATCACAGGGCATCCAGCGATCACAGCTCACCATCCTGCAGGGCCTGATGAAGCTGCGCCAGATCTGCGATTCGCCGGCCATCCTGAATGAATCGGAGAAATTTCCCAATCATTCCATCAAACTGGAAGAGCTTGGCCGGGAGATCACAGAAAATATCAGCAACCACAAAGCGCTGGTGTTCTCACAATTCCTGGGCATGCTGGGCCTGATCAAGGAAAAACTGAGAGAATTGGATGTGGATTTCGAATATTTCGATGGCAGCACCACGGCCATTGAGCGTGAGAGAGCCATTCAGCGATTCCAGAATGATGATAAGTGCCGTGTATTCCTCATCTCCCTCAAAGCTGGTGGTGTGGGTCTTAACCTCACCGCCGCCGATTATGTATACATCGTTGATCCCTGGTGGAACCCCGCTGTGGAACAGCAGGCGATCGACCGTACACACCGTATTGGTCAGACAAAGAACATCTTTGCCTATCGCATGATCTGTAAAGACACTATCGAAGACAAGATCCTGCAGCTTCAGGATAAGAAGCGGGTGCTTGCCAAAGATCTCATTACAGATGATGAAGGATTTGTGAAGAGCCTCAGCCGCGAAGATGTAGAATATCTCTTTAGTTAAACCTGGCCGTAGGAAAAGGATCATAGGAACTGGTTTGCTGTCATTTTCTGCACAAGTTTGTCAGGAAGGCAGCCGTCTAAATTCCTATTATATTCTATTTATCCCTACAGCCATGAGCAAAGCTTTACTGGTATTACTGTTTACTTTCACAGCCGGCACTACTATGGCCCAGAAGATCTCGGGCAGTATCAAAGGCAAACTCACAGATTCAACGTACAGAGAACAATTGGCGGAAGCTACCGTATCAGTAATGCATGCGGAGGATTCAACACTTGTATCCTTTAAATTATCCAACGACAAAGGTGAATTCGAAATAAAAGATCTCGATACCGGCACCTTCCGGCTTCTGATCACTTACCAGGGATACCAGCCTTACTCAAGGAAATTCAGTATTACCAAAGACTCTTTCAATATCGACTTCCGCACCATTTACATGGACAAGAAGACCACTTTACTGGATGAAGTGATCGTGGAAGCTCCACCCATCTCGATAAAAAAAGATACAGTGGAGTTCAGGGCAAGCGCTTTCAAAACCAAAGTGAATGCAACTGCTGAAGATCTTCTGAAAAAATTACCCGGTGTTCAGGTTGATAAGGATGGTAACGTAAAAGCACAGGGCGAAGATGTTCCCAAGGTATATGTAGATGGAAAAGAATTCTTCGGTACCGATCCCAAGATGGCCACCAAGAATATTACTGCCGATATGATCGAGAGCATCCAGGTGTTTGATGATATGAGCGATCAGGCAAAGTTCACGCGCATCGATGACGGTAGCCGTTCAAAGACCATCAATATCAAACTCAAAAAAGATAAAAGAAAAGGGTACTTCGGAAGAGCTACTGTGGGGGCGGGTACTGACGATCGTTACGAAGCAAGTCTCAGCTTCAATCGTTTCGATAACGACAGAAGGATCTCCATTCTTGGCGGTTCCAACAATGTGAACCGCCAGAATTTTTCTTTCAATGATGTGATCGGCGGCATGGGTGGCTTCGGTTCCAGGGGCGGTGGCGGAGGTATGAGCACTATGGGTGGCGGTGGATTTGGAGGTGGCGGCTTCGGCGGCGGCGGCGGTGGTCGTGGAGGTGGTGGTGGCCGCGGCGGCGGTGGAGGCGGTTTCGGTGGTGGAGGCGGTGGCTTCAACCTCGGCAGTGGCGGAAGTGGTATCACGAAAAACACATCAGCAGGGATCAACTATACAGACAAATGGGGAAGCAAACTGGATGTAACTGCCAGTTATTTCTTCTCTCAATCAAATACACTTTCAGACCGGTCCAGTTCAAGAACAACCTTTTTGCAGGATACGGTCCTGCGCCAGGTGGAGAATGCATTCTCAGACAACAGAAATCAAAACCATCGACTCAACCTGCGGATGGAATATTATATCGATTCCATGAACTCCCTCCTGTTCACTTCCAACGGAACCGTTCAACATTCAACTTCCAGCCTTCTCGATACTTTCTCTACATACAAAAGTGTGAGCAAAGGACCGGAATACAGGTTCATCGATGGTCGTAATGAAAACACCAATGAAAGAGATGGTCTCAGTCTCAACAGTTACCTCCTCTATCGCAGGAAATTCAATAAAGTAGGAAGAACCCTTACATTGGGGTGGAACAACTCACTGAACAGAAGTGACGGTAACGGAAGAACGAATGCCCCATTCATCTATTACAATGAAGACGGCTCGCTTGACCAGGTGATACCGCAGGATATCAGGAGTAATCAAAAAACAAGGTCCAACAATAATCAGTACAGTGTAACCTATACAGAACCTATCGGAAAGAATAAACTGATAGAAGTGAATTATGCATTCCAGGATAACAAAAGCACTTCCGATGCGAAATCTTACAGCTACAACGACCTTACCGGAAAGTATGACTCTGTAAACACTTCGCTCACCAATTCATTCGAGAACAAATACGCCATTCACCGTGGTGGCGCCAACTTCAGGATGCAATGGACAAATGCCAGTTTCCAATTGGGCGGCGCCATGCAATACTCCGAACTGGAAAGTATCAGCAACAGATTTGTGAAAGGGAGAGACACAACCTTGATTGTGTCTCAGTCGCAGCTCAATTTTGCGCCTACTGCCAATCTGAATTACCAGTTCACGAAAACACAGCACCTGCGCATCAATTATCGCGGAAGGACCAACCAGCCAAGCAGCACTCAGTTACAGGATGTACCCGATGTGAGCAACAGGTTACAGATCCGTAACGGTAATCCCGGATTGAAACAGGAATACACGAATAATCTCTCAGTGAACTTCTCAAATTTCAACGTTCAGAATTTTCAGTATGTGAATGCGAATATGCAATTCTCCAATACCAGCAATAAGATCGTGAACAGCATTCAGGATGTACCTTCCGGAATACTGGAAGCAGACTCACTGGGTAAGGGTGCGCAATATATAGTACCTGTGAACATGAACGGTTCTTATAACACATCGGCCAATGTTACATTCGGATTTCCTCTGAAAGGAAAATTCAAAGGAAGCAATCTGAGCTTCAATACCAGTGGTACTTACAATAAAGACGGAAGTGTTTTATACGATGTAAAGAACTTCACCAAAACACTGGCGCTTACGCAGGGTGCAGGCATCAACCTCAGTTATAAAGACAATCTTCTTTTAGGACTGAATGCCAATCTTACTTATAATAATGTGAGCTATTCTTCCTCCAGGGCATTGCAGCAAGACCAGAAATATTTCACGCAGACCTATTCTGCAGATGTTAGCTATACTTTCTTCAAAAGCCTGGTGTTCTCTACCGACTTCGATTACCTGATCAATACAGGTAGAACAGACGGATTCAATCAAAGCATTCCATTGCTTAATACCAGCCTGGCTTTGCAGGTATTCAAAAAGAAGAATGGCGAGATAAAATTCTCTGTATACGATCTGCTGAATCAGAACCAGAGTATCAGCAGGTCAGTTGGTGATAACTATATCCAGGATACAAGAACAGTGGTACTGCAAAGATATTTCATGCTCACTTTCATGTTCAACCTCAACAAAGCTGGGGATAACAGGCAGCAACGACCTGCAGGTATGCCCGGCAATATGCCGAGGAATATTGAAAGACAGATGCGGAATATGGAGCGAAGTGGAACTAACTAAAAAATTAAGTTGATCAAAGGGCCCGTTCAATTTTGAACGGGTTTTTTATTATCCATTAAGTATAGTAAGATTATTTTTGCATGGTGCAGTTCCTTTTATGAAATAGCTTTTTGGTAAGGCGGCCTGATGAGTCAATAATTCAAATGAGAAAAAAACAAATGAATTTAGAACGTATAGGGCGCCTATTGACGGAAAAAGAAAACATTCGTCTCGAGTTTAAGGCTGCTACTGATGCATTGCCTGGAAATCTTTTTGAATCGATCTGCGCCATGCTCAACCGGGATGGCGGCGATATCCTTTTGGGAGTTGAAGATAATGGCAAAGTAATAGGTGTAAATGAAGACTCGGTTTCCAAAATGGTGACGGACCTGGTTAATCTTTCTAATAATTCACAGAAAATTGACCCGCCGTTTATTCTATTCCCTCAAGTTTATGAAATCGATGGAAAAAGGATAATACATATCCAGGTACCAGCGAGTTCTCAGGTACATAAAACAGGAAGGATCATTTACGATCGAAGTAATGATGGTGATTTTAAAGTTGAACAACCCTACCGGATTGCAGAAATGGCGAATCGTAAACGCAACCATTACTCCGAAGGGATGATTTATCCGGCTTTGCGAATGGAAGACTTAAAACTGGATTTGTTTACCAAAGTGAGAAATCTTATTCGAAGTCATAATCCTGATCACCCCTGGCTGATATTAGACAACCAGCAAATGTTGGAAATTTCCGGCTTATGGAAGAAGGATCACTTGTATGGACAGGAGGGTTTTACCTTGGCCGCTGCTTTATTATTGGGAAAAGATGAGGTAATTCAAAACATAATACCTCATTATAAAATTGATGCCCTGGTAAGGATCAATAATCTTGAACGATACGACGATCGCTTATACATACAGTCCAACCTTGTGGATGCTTATGACATGTTGTTGGATTTTGTAAACCGTCATCTTCCAGATAAGTTTTACCTGGAAGGAGCATAACGGATAAATCTTCGAGCTACTATTTTCCGGGAAATTATTACAAATCTTATCATTCATCGGGAGTACACCAATGCTACCCCGGCAACATTTATCATTTATGCAGACCGCGTGGAGACAAGTAACGCCAATAACCCTCACGGTAAAGGTCCAATTGATCCCACTAATTTTGTTCCCTTCCCTAAAAACCCATCGATTGCGAAATTCTTTATTCAACTGGGACGCGCCGAAGAGCTGGGCTCAGGGATTTTGACTACCACCCGTTTAATGAAAGAATATGCAGGTAATGGAAGAGCAATGTTTATAGAGGGCAGAACTTTTAAGACGATCATACCTCGTCCAGACAGAAAGACGATTGCGATAAGTGACACGATAAGTGTTACAGTAAATGACACGATAAATGACACGATAAATGACACGATAAATGACACGATAAATGACACGATAAATGACACGATAAGTGATCTAATAAAAGATAGATTAATTAAGGCGATAAAGCTGTTGTATGAAAAACCGGGTATGAAGGTCAATGAATTGATTAAGGAACTGGAAGTATCTGAGCGAACAGCAAAACGGGATCTCGAGAAAATTAGAAGTTTGATAGAGTATCGGGGCAGTAAGAAAACAGGCGGGTATTTTCTTTCCGACTATATGCTCTCAAAGCTGAACAGAGCATTTTGAGCGATAACTGTTCAACTATTGTAAAATAAAAGTCCCGGCCTTTTGGGCCGGGACCAGCACATACAATGTGGTTTCAGAGGTAAGTGCTTATAGGTGTAGAGGAACTATCTCCTTTTGGCATAACCGGGAGTGCTGATCGGCGATTGGCCAACCATCAACACAGAGCAGATACTTCTGAGGAAATTAAATAGATTGAATGTGGGTCTGTAGATTCCGCTGTAGACTTTAGTACGGTGGACATCGTAGTACATAGTCTTCTTTTTCATTGATATTGGTTTAGGATATAAAATTCATGGCGTACCATAGCTAACAACGAGACTTTGTAGAAATTATTGTACGCCACCCCATAGTATTTTTCCTATTTGATCAGGAAAAAGGTATTACTAATTTTCGGGCAAATCCACGGCCCATGAAAAGTGTACAGATCCTGTTACTCTTTTTGATAACAACTATAACGGTAACGGCACAGGGCGTTTTCAGCAATCAAACCAATGCTGCATTGCAGCGGGTGATTGAAGACTACCCTAACCGGTTTAAGAATATAAAAGGCGACCTGCTACAGGAAAGCAACAACTCGGCCGATTACCAATCCAAGGTTCAGATCCCGGGATCACTCAACTGTGTGATCTCGCTGGCCAATCAACCTGCGTCCGTTTCCAACTGGACATGCTCCATCTACCTCTCACCCGATTACGATAAGGCAAGACAGAAATACCAGGAACTCTACGACCAGATCAGCAATACCATCATTCGAATAAAAGGACAAAAACCGTTCATTCTTAACGGGTCCTACACAACACCGGAACAGGAAAGTAAATCAACCGCCACCCGCTTTCAAATGACCCCCGCCCCCGAATGCGTGCAAAACCTGAAGATCGAGATCAGCCTCCGCTACCGCGAAGAATGGGAAGTGGTACTCAGCGTATATGAATAGCTGAATTATTAACCTTCATTAACATTAAAGCAAGACTGGTTAACCTGTTTTGGAAACATCCAGGAATACTTTCGTAGGTAATAACCCACGAACGGAACTGGTATGAAAAAATTATTCTACGCACTTGTGCTGACAATTCTTCCCTCTCTCCTGTTTGCCCAGAAAAATGGAATGGTAAAAGGTGTATTGTATGACTCTGTTACCAAACAGGCCGTCAGTTCTGCCACCATTAGCCTCCTTCATCAGAAGGACTCATCCCTGGTGGGCTTTACAATGTCTGATGATCAGGGGAAGTTCCACTTGGATAAACTGTCTAACGGGAAATACAGGCTGATGATCACGCATGTGAACTATCATAACAGTAACCAGTTATTCTCCATCAGCGATACTTCAGGCCAGAAAGATCTTGGACGAATATTCCTGGCTGATCTTTCACAAACACTGCAGGAAGTAGTAGTAACGGCGGAAGCTCCTCCTATCACTATGTTGGGCGATACAGTTCAATACAATGCAGGCTCTTTCAAAGTTGCGCCCAATTCCAATGTAGAGCAGCTCCTGAAAAAACTGCCTGGTGTAAAAGTGGACAAAGACGGCTCAATCACCGCCCAGGGTGAGAAAGTGAAAAAGGTATTGGTAGATGGAAAAGAATTCTTCGGTAACGATCCTAAAATGGCTACCCGCAATCTTCCCGCAGACGCAGTGGACAAAGTGCAGGTATACGACAAGCTCAGCGAACAGGCACAGGTAACGGGTTTCGATGATGGCAGCAGTCAGAAGACCGTAAACCTGAAACTGAAAAAAGATAAAAACAAAGGCATGTTCGGTAGAGTTACTGCCGGAGGCGGCACAGACGACAGGTTCGAGGGCCGCTTCAACCTGAACTCCTTCAATGGCAACAGGAGACTTTCCCTGGTGGGCATGACCAACAATACCAACTCCGATGGATTCTCTTTCAATGATATCATGTCTATGACCGGCGCCCGCGCCAGCATTGCTGGCGGCGGGGGTATTACCATGGTTACAATGGATGCCAGCGCACTGCAGGGAGGTTCCGGCAGCAGCGGCAATATCCGCACTATCTGGGGAGGCGGGGTGAACTACAATGATATGATCGGCAAAGCCGATGTGTCCGGAAACTATTTTTACAATCACTACAATCCCAGGACAGCCTCGGAAACCAGCCGGCAGAATTTTTTGGGAGACAGTTCCTGGCTGTACAAACAATCATCAATAACCGATAATATCAATAATAGCCATCGCCTCAACATGGTGGCGGATATTCCACTCGATTCCTTTCATTCCATCCGCATCGCTCCATCGATCAATACACAGGATACGCGGAACAATGTGAGCAGGGATTATAAAACAATGCTGAACGATGGCAAGCTGGTGAATGAAGGCTCCAACAGAAGCACAGATCACACAAAGGGATATACTTTCAAAAATGATATCCTCTTTCGAAAATTATTCAGGAAGCAGGGCCGTACTTTTTCTCTAAATCTCTCTACCAATCTGAATGCAAGTGATGGCAAAGGCACACTGCAGTCTGCCACCGGCTTTTACAAACCAGCCGGCAGCCTTACCAACAGGGATACCATCAGTCAGCGCAATGAGCAATCCTCCGATCTGCGCAGCTACCAGGCAAAAGCCGTGTACACTGAGCCCATCTTCAAAAGATCATTACTCGAATTCAGTGCCGGCAATAGTTATCAGAAAGCCGGCTCTCAAAAAACTACCTGGGATATCGATCGCACCAGCAAACAGGAAAAGGTTAATGAGGATTATTCCAATGATTATACAAATACCTATGGTACAACTGAAGCGGGAATGCGCTTTCGTTCCAAGGGAAAAAAATACGAATATTCACTGGGTGGCTCCTGGCAAAGAGCGAGCCTGAGCGGCACCATTACCGCGGGCACCAAAGATTCTGTGCTGAAAAAAGACTTTGATAATTTTTTACCGAATGCCACTTTCAAGTATACATTCAAGCAAATGCATATTCTGAACCTGATGTACAGGACCAGCACCAATCAACCATCGGCAGGCCAGCTGCAACCTGTACCTGATAACAGCGATCCCCTGAATATCCGCCTTGGTAATCCGGATCTGAAGCAGGAATTCAATAATATGCTAACGATGGGCCTCAACATGGTGAACCCCTATGAAGGCAGAAGTCTCTTCTTCAACCTGACTGCCCAGCTCACCAACAATAAGATCGTTGACGGAGATTCACTCACGGAGAAGGGTATTCGCATTACTAAACCTGTAAATGCCAACGGCGTGTACAATCTCTCCGGCAATGTAAATGCAGGATTGCCTTTGAAATTTTTCAAAGGAAGGCTGGGGTTGGGATCATCTGTTAATTACAGCAGCAGCAAACAGTTGCTCAATCAAAAGGAGAATCAGATCCGCAGCTTTACTGCCGGTCCGAATGTAAGCCTGGACCTGAGCCTAACCGATATGCTGGATATTACCTTGAGAGCGGGCGTGAATTACAACAGGGTTAAGTATGCGTTAAGCCCTGAATTGAATAACAAATATTTCAGTCAAACCTATGAATCTGAACTGAGCTGGACCTTGCCAAAGGATTTCTTTTTCACTACCGATTTTAGTTATGTGGCCAATAACCGGTTGACCGAAGGTTATAATCTTCGGGTACCATTATGGAATGCGTCGGTAAGTAAACAGTTTTTGAAGAACAAGCGGGGCGAAATAAGAATTTCTGCATTCGATCTGTTGAATCAAAACGTAGATGTCACCCGGAATGCTGATCGTAATTACATCGAAGACGTAAGATCTACGGTGCTGCAAAGGTATTTCCTGCTAACGTTCACCTATAACCTGAATAAGATGGGCGGACCTCCCGGCGGAGGCGTACAAATCCGAACAATCGGCCGCTAATGCTATAATAAACAATTGAACTGTAAAAAGGTCCCGTTGAACTGACGGGATTTTTTTATAGTATTTTTTCGAAGGCATCACGGTATATTATGCGAGTGTATTGACAAGAATCATGAATGTGGAAATATTTTGTGCGTCAAATACTTAACCGGTACATATAATCGTTGAATTACATGTTGATCTCGTATAAATCCTATTTGACTAGAGGTTTTATATGATTATAATTACACCTTGATTTTTTTGATCAGGGGACTTCTTATTCTACCCAAACCCAATTCGTATGAAACCACTGGTGCTCTCAGCTGTAATGGCTGCTGCATGTGTGTCGGCTTCCGGGCAGGCCCTACCCTCCATCGACCCGGATGTTATCAATGTTGCCGGCGGAACTTTTAAAAAGGGATATTACTCCCTTGATTTCAGCATTGGTGAGGCAACGCTGATCAATACGATGAAGAGCCCGGGTAATAATTTCTTTCTCACCAACGGCTTTTTGCAACCCTACATAATTGGTTTTAATATTCCTGTTGAGAATCCTCATTTTTCGGAGGATGAAGTGCGCATCTATCCCAATCCAACTTTCGGTCCATTTGAGCTGAATATTTTTACCGAACAGCATGGTAAGGTGAAGATCTATCTGGTAGACAGACTTGGAAAGATCTTGTACACGAAGGAGAATCAGACATTCGGATTTGGATATCGTGATCGTATCGATCTGTCGCGTTATCCGAATGGCGTATACACCTTGAAAGTGGAACTGTTCCCGGATGATGGCAGTCGCAGCAAAAAAGGAACATATAAAATCATTAAAGTAGGCAGATAACAGTAAAACAACTCCCCCTTAAATCCAATTTTTATGAAGAAAACATTCCTGCTTTTCTTTTCCGTGTGGCTATCGGTTAAGATGGTTGGGCAGGCTCCAGGCCAGATGAACTACCAGGGTGTAGCACGCAGTGCGTTAGGTTTAGCTATGCCTAATCAAAACATTAAACTGCGCATAACCGTTCGTGATGGAAGTGCCAACGGATCGGTTCTTTACAAAGAAACCAGGTTGGTTAAAACGAACCATCTGGGTTTGTTTTCCGTAGCAATCGGCGGTCCGGGTAAAACCGACTTTACAGGAGACCTTCTTTCCATCAACTGGACCATTGGCGGAGCCAAATTTCTTCAGGTAGAAATGGATCCTAACGGAGGAAATGATCTTAAAGATATGGGTGCTACTCAATTGCTGAGTGTGCCTTATGCGCTGTCTGCCGGCGCTGCAGTGCCTGCGGGTGTTGCCGGCGGAATGCTTACCGGCCTCTATCCAAACCCTTCTATTGCCAATGGGGTGATCTCTACGATACATCTTGCCGACAATTCAGTAACTGGCGTGAAGATCGCAGACGGTGTGATCACTACCAGTAAAATCGCAGACGGTTCTGTTACCTTAGCCAAGTTAGCAGTAGGTTCCGGCCTGCCTCCTGTGGGTAATGCCGGAGGGGATTTAGGGGGAACTTATCCGAATCCGATCGTTGCAGTGAATGCCATTACTGCCGCCAAGATCGCAGACGGTGCTGTTGGTACTACCAAACTCGAGAACAATGCAGTTACTTCAGCCAAGCTGGCCGATAATGCAGTGACCTCTTCCAAACTGGTTGATGCTTCAGTTGGAAATGCCAAGATTGCAAACAATGCCGTAAACACTTCAAAAATTGCCGATGGTTCTATTACTACTATTAAGATAGATGATGCAGCAGTTACAAACGGAAAGCTGGCTGCCAATGCAGTGACCACAACTAAAATTGCTGATGGCTCCATTACTTCTGCAAAGCTGGCTTCCGGAATTTCACTTCCTCCCAATGGTGCAGCCAGCGGCGATCTGACAGGAAATTACCCCAATCCGTCTGTGGCTAACAATGCCATCACCAACGGAAAGATTGCAGATAATGCAGTAGGTTCTTCCAAAATTGCCAACGTTGCTGTTACCACAGGAAAGCTGGCTGATCTATCGGTAACAAATGGTAAGCTTGCTGATAATGCTGTAGGAACTTCAAAGGTTATCGATGGCTCTATCACAGCCGCCAAGCTGGCTTCGGGTATCACGGTTACTCCCGGTGGCGCTGCCAGCGGCGATCTGACAGGTAGCTATCCCAATCCAACTGTTGCTGCCAATGCAATCAATACTTCTAAACTGGCTGATGGTTCTGTAACCAATGCCAAGCTTGTAAATTCAGTTGTTAGTACCATTAAGATTGCAGACGAAGCAGTGACAACAGCCAAGCTGGGTGATGCTGCCGTAGATGTTGATAAATTGAAAGATGGCGCTGTAACAAATACAAAACTTGCCAATACCTCTGTTGGCACAACAAAAATCATAGACGAAGCAGTGACCACAGCAAAAATTGCTGATGGCGCAATCACTTCCAATAAACTTGCTGCAGGTCTTACCATTCCTCCTGGCGGAGCTGCCGGTGGCGATCTGACCGGAACCTTCCCCAGTCCTGCAGTTGCTTCAAATGCTATCACTTCAGCCAAGCTCGCTAATGACGCTGTTACTACCATTAAAGTAGTTGACGGTGCCATCACTACTGCAAAGCTGGATGCTAACGCTGTAACCACAGCGAAGCTGGCCGATGCTTCCGTGTCTGATACGAAGCTGGCGAACAATGCGGTTGTCACCGGCAAAATAGCTGACGTTGCTGTAACAACAGCTAAACTTGCCGATGCATCTGTAACCAATGCCAAGCTCGCCAATACATCAGTTGGTACAACCAAGATCATTGACGAAGCAGTCACCACAGCAAAAATTGCTGATGGTGCCATTACTTCCAATAAACTTGCTGCTGGACTTACCATTCCTCCCGGTGGTGCAGCCAGTGGTGACCTGACTGGAACCTACCCCAGTCCAGCTGTTGCAGCAAATGCAATCACTTCAGGAAAACTCGCAAATGATGCCGTAACTACTGCCAAAGTAGTTGACGGTGCTATCACTACTGCAAAGCTGGATGCTAACGCTGTAACCACAGCGAAGATCACTGATGCTTCAGTGATTGACACAAAACTTGCCAACAATGCAGTAGTTACTAATAAAATCGCAGACGTTGCTGTAACAACAGCTAAACTTGCCGATGCATCTGTAACCAATGCCAAGCTCGCCAACACAGCAGTTGGTACAACCAATATCATTGACGAAGCAGTCACCACAGCAAAAATTGCTGATGGTGCCATTACTTCCAATAAACTTGCTGCTGGACTTACCATTCCTCCCGGCGGAGCCGCCAGTGGTGATCTGACCGGAACCTTTCCCGGTCCAACTGTTGCTGCAAATGCAATCACTTCAGGAAAACTCGCTAATGACGCTGTAACTACCATTAAAGTAGTTGACGGTGCAATCACTACTGCAAAGCTGGATGCTAACGCTGTAACCACAGCAAAAATCGCTGATGGCGCCATCACTGCTGATAAACTCGCTGCTGGTCTTACCATTCCTCCTGGTGGTGCAGCCAGTGGTGACCTGACTGGCACATTCCCCGGTCCAACTGTTGCTGCAAATGCTATTACTTCAGCCAAGCTCGCAAATGATGCCGTAACTACTGCCAAAGTAGTTGACGGTGCTATCACTACTGCAAAGCTGGATGCTAACGCTGTAACCACAGCGAAGATCACTGATGCTTCAGTGACTGACACAAAACTTGCCAACAATGCAGTTGTTACTAATAAAATCGCAGACGTTGCAGTGACCACCGCAAAAATCGCTGATGGCGCCATCACTGCTGATAAACTCGCTGCAGGACTTACCATTCCTCCTGGTGGTGCAGCCAGCGGTGATCTGACTGGAACCTACCCCAGTCCTACAGTTGCTGCAAATGCTATCACTACTGCAAAGCTGGATGCTAACGCTGTAACCACAGCGAAGATCACTGATGCTTCAGTGACTGACACAAAACTTGCCAACAATGCAGTTGTTACTAATAAAATCGCAGACGTTGCAGTGACCACCGCAAAAATCGCTGATGGCGCCATCACTGCTGATAAACTCGCTGCAGGACTTACCATTCCTCCTGGTGGTGCAGCCAGCGGTGATCTGACTGGAACCTACCCCAGTCCTACAGTTGCTGCAAATGCAATCACTACTGCAAAGCTGGATGCTAACGCTGTAACCACAGCAAAGATCACTGATGCTTCAGTAACTGATACCAAGCTTGCTAACAATGCAGTAGTCACTAACAAAATCGCAGACGTTGCTGTAACCACAGCTAAACTTGCCGATGCATCTGTAACCAATGCCAAGCTCGCCAACACAGCAGTTGGTACAACCAATATCATAGACGAAGCAGTCACCACAGCAAAAATTGCTGACGGTGCCATCACTTCCGATAAACTCGCTGCCGGTCTCTCCATTCCTCCCGGCGGAGCCGCCAGCGGTGATCTGACCGGAACCTTTCCCGGTCCAACTATTGCTGCAAATGCAATCACTTCAGGAAAACTCGCTAATGACGCTGTTACTACCATTAAAGTGCTTAACGGCGCCATCACTACTACCAAACTGGATGATGCAGCTGTTACTGCATTGAAACTTGCTGCCGATGCTGTTACTACTGCCAAGATCCTGGACGCCAATGTAACTACAGCAAAAATTGCTGATGGCGCCATCACTGCCGATAAACTGGCTTCAGGGCTCAGCCTTCCTCCAGGTGGAACAGCTACCGGAGACCTCGATGGTAACTACCCTGCCCCTTCAGTTGCAAAACTCAAGGGTGTTAATCTCAGCGCTACGGCTCCTGCATCAGGTGAAGTGCTCACATTCGACGGTACAGCATGGGCTCCTGCAGCAGTTCCCGGCCTCACGCTGCCTTATGTAAAAACGGTGAACGAAGCAACAAAGGCGCTCTCTATAACCAACGATGGCGATGCCCCCGCAGTTGAAGGTGTCAATAATTCTACCTCAGATAATGTTGCCGGTTTGACTGGTATCATTTTGAACGATAATGCCGGAATGGATGTAGCAGGTGTAAAAGGTATTAATAATGCTACTTACACCAATAATGGTACTGGTGTATTAGGCATCCACAATGGTTTGGGTTCCGGAGTCAGAGGATATTCTGTTAATGGAACCGGTGTGGAAGCTTTCTCCGATGAAAGTATTGGTATCTATGCAAGGAGCGCCAGAAGTACTGCCGCATACATTGAAGTTTCTGATCCTGGTGCAGGCTCAGATGCCCTTACTATCGTACACCAGGGCTATGGCATAGGTATAACGGCTATCAGTAATGGAAGTCATGGTGTTTTTGGTGGAACGCTCGAGGCGTCGAGAGCTGCCGTAATGGGCTATCACTATAATGGTGGAGAAGGTGTACAGGGAATAACATTCAGTGATGTATCCTCTGGCGTTTCAGGTCTCAATACTGGTTTAGCCTCGGCAATTAAAGGATACAATGATTTTGCCGGTGGTATGGGTATCCTGGCGCAGGCAACCAGTGCAACCGGTGCTGGTGGCACAGCTCTTGTAGCTGAGCTTCTCGGAGATCCCGAAGGCGATGTAGCTGTATTCAAAGTGAATAATAGCAATGTTGCAAGAATCTCTGCTGATGGAACAGGATACTTTGCAAATGGCGCACAGACAGGCGGCGCAGACGTTGCCGAAATGTTCGATGTGGAAGGAACCCGCTCCAGCTATGAAGCAGGTGATGTACTCGTGATCTCTGAAACATCTGACCGCATGGTTACCAAATCATCCGGCGCATACTCTACACTGGTAGCCGGTGTTTATGCCACCAAGCCAGGTCTGATGCTCACAGAAAAAGATGCGCTCAAAAGTCATCTCGACAAAATGGTGCCCATGGGTGTGATCGGTGTGATCCCTACCAAAGTGTGCCTGGAAGGCGGCGCTATCAAACGTGGCGACCTGCTGGTGACCTCTTCAACCTCCGGCGTTGCCATGAAAGCTGATCCCAACAAAGTAAGAGTTGGACAAGTGCTCGGTAAAGCCCTGCAGGATTACAACGCAAACACTGTTGGAAAGATCAACGTACTGGTTAGTGTTAAGTAAGTATTTAAAAAGATAGTAATGAGATCTTCATACATTTTCGGAATACTGCTGATTCTGGTAACGGCCTTCTCCAATATGGCGATGGCGCAGCAACTGCCATCATCCTACAGTAAGCACGAGAAAAATATGCCGGCATCCGTTAAGAAGGCGATCGTCAAAATGCAGGCGAATCCCCGCAGTTCACGTGTAATGGCCAATTCAGCCATGCGGCCGGTGCAACTGAACACACAACAACGGGGTTCTATCGCTGACCGGGAACGTGTGCTCGCCATGTTGCTGGAAAGAAAGTCGAATCCAAAAGCCAGGCCCATCGAGAGCATCGCCAACGTCAACAGGAGCTCTAATTCGTCTCGGTCCCGTATGGTGCAGATGCAACAAACACAAAGGCATGCTGTAACATATCAAACCGAAACACAGAAAAAAGCAGAGCGCAAAGCCACTGCGGACAAGGTGCTGGCACAGATGAAAAGAAAACGCTGAGAATTCAGGAAACAGTAATAAATTTGGTCATTAATTATTGCATCGGGGTGCTACACAGTAGCTGAGATGATACCCGGGAACCTGAACTGGTTAATACCAGCGGAGGGAATGCAAGGTGACACTGATTGTACTTCATTGTATTCAGCATAAACCACATTTTCTTCGAACAGGAAATGTGGTTTTTTCTTTTACCATATTCCTGTTCGATCCCATTAGTTCCCCCGTGCAGTGTAAAAACTGTAAAAATGGAACTTCAACAACTCACCAAAGGGATCAGAACCTGGCAGCAAAGGCCAGAATGGTTCTTCAACAGGGAACACACAGATTCTTACGAACAATGGTACGAAGGCCGCTACAAGCGCGCTGAAGTCTGGCAGAAAAAAACGATCGGCAGCCTTATCAAAAAAGACGAACGCATCAAAACGCTTCTCGAATTCGGATGCGGCACCACACGATTCACCAGGTGGTGGCATAATATCGGAATCCAGGCAACAGGAGCAGATCTTTCGCCATTCATGCTTGGACAGGGAAGACATCTTTTCGATGGTAACCTCGCACTGGCCGACGCGCATTACATGCCTTTCAAAGACAAAACCTTCGATTCACTTGCTTTCATCACCACCTTCGAATATTACCGCGATCCCATCCAGGTGATACGCGAAGCACGCAGAGTGGCAAAGCATGGGATCGTATTTGGAATGATGAACCGTAACTCGCCCAAATTCATCAGACGCCGCGTGCAACAGGCTTTCGGAAAGAACCCCTTTTATGTGACTGCCCATTTCTACACACCGGATTCGCTCATCAGCAAGATCAATGAAGCCTTGAACGGCGAGAACTATTCCATCGAATGGACCTGCACGGGCCTGCCGAAATGGTTTCCTGTGCAGCAATGGGGAATGCCATATGGAGACTTCTTTGCACTCTTCGTTCAATTTAAATGATGAACTATGTCAGCATTTGTTGAAAGTGGAAAACTGCACATGGATCTGTTCAATCGGCTTATCTATCCTTTACGGGGAGCCGAAAACAAGATGGTGTCCACCGGACCAGAGTATGGAGTGGATGTATCTATCGTCGATTTGCCGGGAGGCTATTCGATGGCGCTCACCAGTGACCCGTTATCCTGGATACCAACGCTGGGGCTCCGCGAATCGGCATGGCTTTCCGTACATCTTATGGCCAATGATATCGCCACTACTTCCCAGCCGCCGCAGTTTGCACAACTGGTATTGAACCTGCCGGAATCGGCTTCAAGTGCTGAGTTTGAAGAGTACTGGATGTTCGTGCACCAGTACTGCAAAGACATTGGCGTTGCAATTACAGGCGGACATACCGGTAAGGCCGCTGGTCAGCATTCCACCATTGCAGGCGGCGGCACCATGATCAGTATTGCGCCGGCAGGAAAAATGCTGCTCAGCAAATATGCAAGACCTGGCGATCTCATCATGATCACCAAAGAAGCCGCACAGATAGCCAGTTCCATACTGGCGCTCAGTTTTCCTGAAACAGTAAAGAAGAATTGTGGAAAAGAGATATGGGAGAAAGCCGCAGGACTTTTCCAGGAAACAAGCTCCTTACAGGCAGGCTTATGCGCTGCCAGTCTGCCCGTAACAGCCATGCACGATGTTACCGAAGGCGGACTGCTCGGCGCCATATATGAAATGGCAATAGCTGCAGACTGTGGCGCTATTATCGATTCAGAAGAATTGCCTGTTGGAACTGCACAGCAGGCTGTTTGCGATCTGTTTGCCATCGATCCATTGCGCTGTATCGGCGCAGGCTCCATGATCATGGCCGTGAATCCGGAGCATGAAGCCACAGTGCTGCATCAATTTGCACTTGAGAAAATAAAAGTATCGGTGGTAGGAGAATTCACCGCAGAAGAACAGGGCATCAGGTTACAAAAAGATGATGGCATCGAAACGCTTTCACGCCCGGGATCCGATCCCTACTGGAATGCATTCTTTCAAGCTTTAAAAAACGAATGGAAATGATAACGAATACCACTATCCGCGGCGGTGTTTACCTGGTAGTAGACCCTTCTGCGTTAACAGACGGATCATATCAAAAGATCCGGCTTGCATTGAAAAGCGGACTGTCAGCCATTCAGGTCTGGAACCACTGGCAACACATCACTGCTAAAGCAGAAATAGTGCAAACCCTCGTGGATCTGGCGCAACCATTCGGTGTGCCAGTGCTGATCAACGAGAACTGGGAATTGCTCATGGAAACTGAAGCCAACGGTATTCACTTCGATCTGCCATCCGATAATCTGGCCCTGATCAGGAAAGCCATCGGTCGAAACATTATCACCGGTATCACCTGTGAAAATAACCTGGAAACAGTTCAGTATGCCATTGATCAGAAAATGGATTATATCTCTTTCTGTTCTGTATTCCCTTCCGGCTCCGCCAATAGTTGCGAATGGGTGAAACCCGCAACCATCGCGGCTGCCAGGGCAATGACCAATATTCCCATTTTTGCAGCGGGTGGCATTACGGCCAGCAATCTCCCTGAAATATTGCCAACAGGGCTCGATGGCGTAGCTGTGATCAACAGCATCATGAAAGCGGAAGATCCCGCAGCTGTAACCACTGCATTCAACAAGATCCTTCAACAACAAAAAACTCATTAACATGCACCCGGATTTCATACATCAACTCTGTTGTCCTTTCGATAAAAAAGATCTTCAACTCAAAGTATTTGCTACCGATACCAATAATCATATCATCGAAGGTCTCCTTAGTTGCAGCCATTGCAGCAGATACTATCCCATCATACACGGAGTGCCCATCATGAGCCCTGACGAATACAGGGAATGGCAACTGGAAGCGCCCATAGTTAAACAATGGGAACATAAGCTGGAAGGAAAGAAATTCGAATCCTTCAGGCTTGAAAATTCAAATATAAAAGTGGAAACTAAATGACTGATGGTTTTGCGGGAATCAGGAAGCTGACCATTTCTGGCAACAATTCGATCACTGCCGTCAATGGAGGCTTTTCTTTTTTCTCCAGGGCATCATCGATATGAACCTGTGCTCCTGTCCATTCAAGGTGAACACGCTTGCAGGCGAGTGAATGAAAGGGTGGCGTTGCTTCTTCCTTATTCAAACGATGACGGAGGTATTCGATCAGCTTGCTGCGTTCATCTTCCCGGATCCACACAGCATCGAAGCGCCCATCTCCGGGATCGGCCTGTGGAGCCAGTTTCAGATTGGGACCGATACTATGCGCATTCATGATCTCCAGCAAGAGGTAGTCGCCTGAGTGATCATTGCCATCCAGCTCCAGTTTGCAGTAACGGCTCTTCGCTGTCTGGGCAATGTCCAGCAATGTAGTCAATGCCAGTTCCAGTGATTCTTCCGCAGTTTCAGGAACATCATCCACCTTATTCATTTCCTTGATCAATTTGGGGAAGAGACCGAAGCCCACTCCTTCCAGGAAGATCTGTTCATCACCTTCCTGTTTGAAAAGACCGAGATCGAATTTCTTGATAAGCCCCGGCTTCCACGCTTCAACGATCTCTTCCAGCTCGCCGCTGATACCCAGGGTGCCTGCGATATTATTGGCAGTGCCCGCAGGCAGCAGTGCTAAAGGAATATGCGTTTGATCCTGCTTCACAAGGTTGCGAACTACCTTGCCTACGGTGCCGTCCCCGCCCGCAATAACGATCAGGTCCGCATCAGGATCGATGGTCTCCCAACCTTCCTTTTTTGTTGAAAAATATCTACACTCATAGTCCTGTGATTTGAGCAGGTCGAGCAGTTTTTGCTTCGTGTGTTCCTGGTCCCCGGCTCCGGGGTTGTGGATTAACATGGCCAACTTCATAGAATGAATTCTATTAATAAAAGCATACCAACAATATTTCCCGCAGGCATGATTATGATAAGCAATTATTTCATGAGAATACTGGTAACCAACGACGATGGAATTTACAGCCCGGGTATTGCATCCCTGGCGAAGATCGCTTCCAGATTCGGAGAAGTGCTGGTAGTGGCGCCCGATGTGGAGCAGTCTTCCATGGGCCATGCGATCACTCACTCCCGGCCACTTTTTTACAAGAAATCGCCTATATCCTTTGAAGGAATGGAAGCTTACAGAGTAAATGGTACACCTGCGGACTGTGTAGCCCTGGGCACGCATATGTGGGCAGATATTGAAGTAGTGCTCTCTGGCATCAATATGGGACTGAACCTCGGAAATGGTATGTGGCACTCGGGAACACTTGCTGCCGCCAAACAGGCTGCACTGCTGGGTTTGCGGGGTATTGCACTTAGTACTGTTGCCGGAAAAACGGAGCCCGATTTCGATACACTCGGCCCATATGTGGAGAGGACACTCAGCAGATTGCTCGAAATGAAAGATGCGAAACTGCTGAACGTGAATTTTCCTCCGGTGCCAAGAGGCATCAAGTGGACCCGCCAGTCGGTTCGCTTCTACGACGGTAAGATTGTTCCGGGAATGGACCCAATGGGAAGAAAGCATTACTGGTTCACGGTGATCCCGCTGGAACCTGCCGAAGAGGATACAGACAGGTGGGCCATCGAAAATGAATATGTTTCGGTTACCCCTCTGCGTTTAGATCTGACAGATGAAGCCCAGTTGAAAGATATGATCAATCATTCCTGACCTAATGCTTAACGGTAGCCCGTTCAGGCTTTACCCTGCGCTTGCTCTCGAGGTATTTCGCATGAACCACATCGCCCATGGGCTTCTCATACACTTTACTTTCCACCCAGGACACAACATCCAGGTAAGCAAAGGCACGCGTTTCAAAGCGGTTCCCTTCCAGGTGTTTGATCTTTTGCAGGAATTTCTCCAGCTCAGGCTTTAGCTTGCGGGGAGAAACATCGAATGAGTTGCGAAGGAACCTGAACATCTCCTCTTCCACCATCGTCAGGTTCTGCATTTTGGCCATAAAACGGTACACGCTCTTTATGAGCGATTCCATGATATCATAATTGCCCATTTCATAATGAGCCATCAGGTGCAGCAGACGTGCGTAACATTGCAGGTCAACACGCAGGTCTGGAACAGACACGTTCATGATCTTCTGCAGGTAGTCGATACTGGTAGAATAATCGCCGGCTCCAAAATGAAGGGTAGCGAACTTGTAATTGAACACCAGGATCCGGTGAGTGTCTACATATAGCTCGTAATCGTTGAGGTCTTTTTCAATTTCAGGAACAATGGCGAGGCCCTGCTTGAAAGTGCCTTGCATCAGGTGCTGGTTCAGGCGGGCGCCGCTGATATAGATAAAGGTATGTACCCGGAAATTGTCGTGCGCCTTGGCGAGATCTGTATCTGCATACTCCTGGAATTTGCGGAGCGTAAGATCGAACTGATCGAAGTTGCGCAGATCGAAATGGGCATTGAGCAAATTGTGCATGCCCTTCACATAATGACCGGGCTCCACGGAAATCATCACCGGCTGTTCTTCAAACAGCTCGATCCATTTCTTGCTGTTGCGGTAGTACATCAGCCAGTCCTGACGGATGAAAGCAAACCAGCAATAGCTTTGATAAAGATATAATCGTTCATACCAGTCCGTTACCTTGTGCGCATTTTCGGGGAGGTTCTTTTTGAAGAAGTCCTTGATATCTTTCTCTTCATCCTGGTTACGGGCGTGGCCATTGCGGATGAACCAGCGGTACATGAGCAGCGCGAGGTTAGACAATTTCACTACACTGTCGATATGCTGGCTGATCTCGAGCGCTTCCCTGGCCAGCAGTTCCGTTTTTTCCTGCGAGCTGCGGGTAATATGGAGTGTTTCGATCTTCTTCTCCAGCGAAATCACTTGTGCCAGGTAGTTATATTTATGATTCTCTTTGGCGAACTCCTTGGCTTTCTCAAGGATCTTAAGCGCCTGAATTTTTAGTCCTTTATTATACAGTACACGGGCATAATCGAGTTGTTCGCTGAGCTGCAGGTCTATATTCTCTGCAGTCTTCAGGAGCCGCAATCCTGCTAACAACTGTTTGTAAAGATGTGTTTTGAGGTTGGCCAGCTGCGGTTTAGTGATGGGCGACAGTTTTTTCAGCAATACTTTCTCATCATACTCCGGTAATTTGTCCAGCGCATCGAACAATTGGATGATTTTTAGGTCCTCCTTGGCGGAACTTCTGGTGATATATAGCTTAAAATGCCTTTTTTCCGACTTCTCCAGAGATCGAACTAACTGAAATAATGAGTCTGTAAATGGGTTGGCCCTCATATTGAAATTCTCCTAAAACGCACGCCCGGTAAGGGTTTTAAGATTTATTTACCAGTTTTGGGATGATAAAATACGTAATAAGTTGTTTTGCCAGCAGTGATTTCTCGTGTTATTTTTACATCGGATTTGAAACAAACATATGGCCAAGCAATCGTAAGCAGGCAGCAATAGAAAGAGGCAAAAGACAAAGTGACAAGCAAAGCAGAGTTAGAGGCCGAATATCAAATCCACACGAAAAAGATTTTTAAGAATTTTCATATGGCAAGCAATCGTTAGAGGTCATCTGTTTCTACAGAAGACCCTTTTTTTTACGGCTGCAATATAATACAAAAACGATTCGCACACTATAATCGCCGGAAAATTGCAAGGAAATGTTAAAGCTGCCTTAGTTTCCGCTTCTTTTATCTCACCGGTATTTCATTCCCCGCTCAAATGCACGAAATTTAAAGGAACACATCTCCTTTACTTCATCTAATGCCTTAATGCTATGCAGTTCAACAAATTGAACAACCTGTTCGGGTGGCTGGTCTGTGCAGTGGCCTGTACCACTTACCTGATCACTTTAGAACCAACTACCAGCTTCTGGGATTGCGGCGAATTCATATCCAGCGCCAACAAACTTCAGATCCCGCATCCTCCCGGCTCTCCGCTCTTCATTCTTATGGGAAGATTTTTTGTAGTGCTTTTTGGTGATAACCCACAAACTGCAGCCATTGCTGTGAACAGCATGAGCGCAATCGCCAGCGGATTCACCATTCTCTTCCTGTTCTGGACCATCACGTATTTTGCCAGAAAGCTGGTGCTGCCTGCATCACAGGCAACTCCAACAGGTCAGCAGACTTTCACTATTCTCAGCGCCGGAGTGATCGGCTCACTCGCATATGCATTCTCCGATTCTTTCTGGTTCAGCGCTGTGGAAGGTGAAGTATATGCGCTCAGCTCTTTCTTTACAGCACTGGTGTTCTGGGCCATCTTCAAGTGGGAAGCCAGGGCCAACGAGCCACGCGCCGATCGCTGGCTGGTATTTATCTTCTTTATGATGGGGCTTTCCATCGGAGTGCATCTCCTGAACCTGCTCACAATCCCCGCGGTTTTGATGGTGTATTATTTCAAGAAATACAAATTCACCAGGCGTGGCGCTTTCATTGCGCTCATCACTGGTTGCGCCATTACGGTGTTCATCATGAAATTCATCGTCCAAAGCACCATCCGTGGTGCCGGACAATTCGATATTTTCTTCACCAATGAATTTGGGCTGCCTTTCTTTACAGGTTTCATTATTTTCTTCGCACTGATCGGCGCCGGACTATTACTGGCCATCCGGTATGCTTCCCGAAGGAACTGGTACAGGGCAAAGCTCGCACTCTGGTGCGCCTTGTTCGTGATGCTGGGCTATTCTACTTACACCACAACGCTGATCAGGTCCAACGCCGACCCTGCCGTGAACATGTTCAGTGTGGATAATCCGATCAGCCTCGCCTCCTATCTTGGACGCGAAAGTTATAACGACTGGCCCCTGTTCTATGGTCCCGATTTCACGGAACGCGCACCCTTCAAGAAAGCAGGAGAAGAATATGTAAAAGGAGAAAAGAAATACGAAACTGCCGGTCCAAAATACGTTCAGGACTGGGCCAATGCACCGGGCGCTCATTTCTTCCCGCGCATCTGGGATAATAATGACGACCGGAATCAAAAAGCCTGCTACTATAACTTCACCGGCCTCGAAGAAGGTGAAACGCCCACCATGAAAGATAATATCGCTTACTTCTCCCGCTATCAGGCAGGCTGGATGTACATGCGATATTTCATGTGGAATTTCGCCGGAAGACAAAATGATCTGCAGGGATACGGCAACCCACGTGACAGTAATTTCATCAGCGGTATCAATTTCGTTGACAACTCTCTTTACGGCAATCAATCGAAAATGCCCGACACCGCCCGCGAAAGCAACAAAGCCTATAACCGTTTATTCATGCTGCCCCTGGCTCTTGGCCTGGTTGGGTTATTCTTTCAACTCAGGCGGAATAACAAAGACTGGTTCGTGAATACACTGCTTTTCCTCATCACCGGAATAGGCATCGTTATCTTCCTGAATCAATCCGGTCATCAACCACGAGAGCGTGATTATGCATTCGTAGGATCCTTCTATGCCTTTGCTGTCTGGATCGGACTGGGAGTAGTGGGGCTGATCAGTTTTACACAAAAACATATCAAAAAGCCGGCAGCGGCCTGGGCTACAGCTGCCCTCTGTTTTTTTGCTGTGCCTGTGCTGATGGCCCAACAGGAATGGGATGATCACGATCGCAGTGGAAAAACCCTGGCCCGCGATCTCGCCCGTAACTATCTCGAAAGCTGCCCGCCAAACGCCATCCTCATCACTGCCGAAGACAACGACACCTATCCCATCTGGTATCTCCAGGAAGTGGAAGGTGTGCGAAGGGATGTACGCGTGGTGATTGCTACCATGATCGGAAACGACTGGTGCATCGATCAGCTTCGCTACAAAGTGAACAACAGCGCGCCGGTGGATGTGCTGTTCACCAAAGAACAAGTAGCCGGCAACAAGAGAGGTGTGGTATACTTCAATAAAATGCAGGGCTTCGATCCCGAAAAGCATTATGACCTCTATGAATCCTTAAAAAACACCGTAGCCTCGGATGACAGCAAATACACTACTGTAACCGAAGATGGAGAAACATATCATCTTCTTCCCATGAATAAATTCAGCATCCCCGTGGATCAGGCCAAAGCAATCGCCAGTGGTGCGGCGCATAACGGCGAGAAAATAGCAGATCAGTTGTTGCTGGATTTTTCAGGAAAGAATTATCTCTTCAAACACGAGCTGGCTCCCCTGGCCATCATAGCAGCCAATAAATGGGAAAGGCCCATCTGCTTTGCTTCTTCGCAAACGGCCTCCGATTATGGATTAGGGAATTATGTGAGATCGAAAGGACTTGTATACCAGTTGAGCCCTGTCCAGAACAGTGAAGTGGATAACGAAACGGCCTACGCCAATGTGATGAACCATTTCCAGTATGGCAATACCCATAAATCGGGCATGTACCTGGATGAAACAAATCGTTTAAGGCTCAACGTGATCAAGATGGCTCATGTGCAGCTCGCCATGAGCCTGGTTAAAGCCGGAGAAATGGAAAAGGCGAAAAAAGTGCTACGTCGTTTTGACGAGAACGTTAGTCCGGCCAATATGCCTTATGGGTTCACCAGCAACAGGGGCAATCAGCATAATATTATGTCACTGCAGTTCCTGCATGCCTGTTACCTGGCCGGTGATCTGGAATTGGCGAAGAAAGTAACGGCATCATTGCGCAAGGATCTGTTGCAGCAGATGGAATACTATCGCTCACTGGGAGAAGAGCCACAAAGTGATGATGAGTTGGCCCGGAATGCTTACCAGCTGATACAGGGTGGAGGCGCTTCACTGAATAATCACCAGGTTTCATTCGCCAATGATATTCTCAGCAGCTTCCAGTTGCTGAACCAGGTAAGTGAATGGGAAAAGCAACCAGCAGCTTTATAGAAAAATGAAATAATAGAATGAAGAAAGCAGCAGTACATGTATTGCTGCTTTCTTTTTAGATTTGTGCATATGAAGCCTGTAAGATTTACTCAGGGTGTTACAGACACTCGCGGGAATGCGAGCAACAGGTTGCAGCGAAAGTATTGGTGGCAACTGATCGTGCTGGTGATGCTGTTTGCAGGCTGCTCCTCCGGCAACTCCAAACATCCCCGGGTTGAGATCAGTACACGCCAGGGCGATATCATTATCGAACTCTATCCAGATAAAGCACCCAAAAGCGTTGCAGCTTTCTTAAGCTATATAGAAAAGGATCTTTACAACAACGCCAGTTTTTACCGTGTTTTGAACGATGAGAACCAACCCTCCAATGCAGCCAAAGCCAATGTGATCCAGGGAGGATTGTACAGATCTAAGAAAAGGCCCGAACTGCCAGGCATCCCGCACGAGTCCACCAAGGAAACAGGTATCCTCCATAAAGACGGTGTTGTTTCCCTTGCACGCACAGATCCGGGCACTGCCACCAGCGAATTCTTCATCTGTATCGGCGATCAGCCCGGATTCGATGCAGGCGGCGCCAACAATGCAGACGGACTCGGCTATGCCGCCTTCGGACGCGTAGTGAAAGGGCTTGACATCGTGAGGAAGATCTACAACCAACCCGAATACGATCAATATTTCGATCCTCCTGTTCCTATTTACAACATCAAAAAGTTGTAACGGCTTGCTTATCTTCGCGGCCTCAAAAACCGTAGTAACATGACAGGCATCGATAGTGTACAGTTGGAGAAAGTGATCGTTCACAAGATCGGTAATCCCTCCCGTGGCGAAGATCTGCACCTGAGTGAAAATCCGCTTACACTCAACGACGAGATCGTGAGAGGCCTGCTCACCAAATACTTCCTCGGAGCCTTCAACGAAAACGAACTCTTCCACTTCACGCATATCAGCGACCTCCAGATGAATGAAGTGTACCGTTATGTGGCTGCCATCTTTGAAGACAGGGAATCCTTCATGGAACAGGCAGCCTATATTGCCCGGTTCCTCTACACAAAATCCACGCACGTAAAAGTAAAAGAAGGCGAACTCTACGTTGTGCAATTCGACAATGTTCCCTTTGAAGGAGAATATATCCCCGCTATCGGTATCTTCAAATCTGAAACCAAAGAATCTTTCCTGAGAGTATTTCCCCACGGGAAAAGCTATGAGGTATTACATGAAGAAGGCGTCAACATCAATAAAATGGACAAGGGCTGCCTCGTATTCAGGACAAATACCGTAGAAGGCTTCAAGGTTTGCGTGGTAGACAGCACCAATAAGAACAATGATGCGCAATACTGGGTGGAAGAGTTCCTGCAGATAACCCCCTATGCAGACAGCTATCACAATACCGACAAGGTCCTCAACCTCTGCAAACAATTCATCACCCAGGAATACCCTGAGAAATTCGACGTTTCCAAAAGTGACCAGATAGACCTGCTCAACAGGAGCATGGACTACTTCAAAAGCAAGGAGCAGTTCAGCTTGCAGGAGTTTGCTGAAGAAGTGATGCACCACCAGGAAGTGGTTGACACCTTTATGGATTACAAGAAGAATTTCGAGTCAGCGAAGAACTTTGAATTGAACGATGAATTCGCCATCCACATCAATGCGGTGAAAAAGCAGCAACGCGTTTTCAAAACTGTTTTGAAGCTTGACAAGAACTTCCATATCTATATTCACGGAAGACGAGACCTGATTGAAAAAGGAGTGGATGAAATGACCGGAAAGAAATACTACAAGATCTTTTTCGACGAAGAAAGCTGATAAATGCCGCAGGAAAAAACAGGATCTCCATCCGTAAAATTGAAGACCCTGCCTGCAATGGCTGACTAGGCCATCTTTTCCTGAGCATTTGAAACAATGAGACGTTTATTCAACACTGGCGTTGAGCCTTTGCCTGAATTTCCTTTATCAGAATTGCGGTATTTGGCGAGGTTGATCAGCAGCACGCTTCCCAGGATAACGCCCAGTCCAAGCAACTGCCAGAAGCTCATTACCTCATTGGCGAAGAACACGCCAAGCAACACAGCTACAACAGGGTTCACATAAGCGTAGGTGCTCACCTGTGTTGGGCTTCTCACCTGTAACAGCCATACATATGCGCTGAAAGCGAGGATCGATCCAAACACGATCAGGTAGGCCAGGGAAAGCCATGCACTATTGCTCACGGCAGCAAAGCTGAAATCTTTCCATTCTCCGGCAATGAAACTACCCGGCAGGAAGATAAAGCCGGCAGTCAGCATTTGAATGGTGGTGTTTACCAACGCGGATCCTGTTGAATTGTATTTTGAATAAATGGAACCACCTGCCCAGCTGATACATCCCGCCAATACGATAAGGAGGCCAACCAGGGTTTCTCCGCCTCCGGGCGTATTCATGATCGCATCCAGCTGATCACTCAGCAACAGTACTACACCAATGAAACCGATGATTAGTCCAACGATGGTGCTGGTGCTGCGGAAATTCTCTTTCCATTTTGATTTATCGAGTAAAAGGAACCAGATAGGCGCTGAAGAGATCCAAACGGCTACCAGAGAACTGGGTAATGTTTTCTCGGCCCAGATCACACAGCCGTTTCCGATGAACAGCAACAGTGCTCCTGTGATGATGGCCGCTTTGAATTGCTGAGGATTCCAGAGCTTCTCTCCCCTGATCAGACACCAGGCCAGCATGATGCCACCGGCCACCAGGAAACGAAAAGCTCCCATGATCAAAGGCGGAAAATCGTGCACAGCCTTTTGAATGAAAAAATAAGTGGAACCCCAAACCAGGTACACAGTGGCGAACGCGAGGATCACCATGATCGTTGAAGCGGGCTTTTTAGCTACAGTTGACATACGTTTTATTTTTTTGGAATGACCAGTTGCTGTTGCTCTTTTACGGTTTCCAAAACGATGGTTGTTTTGGTGGATGAAATGTTAGGGATCTTTTGGAGTGAGTTGCGCATCAGATGCATGAGTGAGGCAGAATCGGCTGTGCGGACTTTAATAAGGTAGCAATCTTCTCCTGCGATATGATGTACTTCCTGCACTTCTGGAATTTGGGCAAGGGCTTTGGAAGTGTCACCACTACAGGAAAATCCTTCGGAGGATCGTATAAAAATAAAAGCGAGGAGTTTTTGTTGAATGGCGGCAGGGTTCACCTGCGCAGAATAACGGACGATCACATTTTTATTCTCGAGCTTCTTCACGCGCTCCAGTACAGCTGATGGCGCCATATTCAGTTCGCGTGCCAGGTCTGCATTGGAGATCCGGGCATTTGACTGCATCAGGTCAAGTATCTGGAGGTCTGTATTGTCGAGTGTGATTTCCATTCCGGCTAATTTTCTGTAAATTTAGAATATTCCAGAATAATATTCGGAAGGAAGACGAAATTTAGAATTTATTCAGTTTTGAGTAGTCGATGGCCGAACAATAATCGGAATTGTGAGGCTGGTTGAGGTTAAAACCGAATTTTATTCGGATTTTGGTCGGAGAAGGAGCTTGCGAAGGGTCAGGGTTGACGCCAGTTGCTCACTTCCCCGCGAGTGCCCTGTATCAGTTCGCCTCCGGCGAATACAGCGTTGAGCGACTGCTCGCTCCCTGCACATAACCTGCATAAATTCTTATTGCCATTTTTCAAACCCGGCATATATTTACGCAAATCAGTCAATAATGGACATTAGTGGAAAGATCCTCCAGTTCCTTCCCGTGCAAACAGGACAGGGAAAGAACGGTACCTGGAAAAAACAGGAATTCATTCTCGAAACAGGCGATACCTACCCCAAGAAAGTTTGCATTGCAGCATGGGGTGATAAAATAGATCTCGCCAGCATCAAGCCCGGCGAACAGGTTACAGTTTCCTTCGACGTTGAAAGCCGTGAATTCAACGGTCGCTGGTACACAGACGTGAAAGCATGGAAAGTAGTGCGCGCAGCAGCAGGTAGCGGCAACAGCGCCGTGCCCGACGGCCCTCCCGGATTTGAGCCTGGAGCTGCAGATGATGACCTGCCGTTCTAAGAAAACGACAGTTCAGCAGGCATTTTTTTCGGTTCAGATTTTCGCAACAGTATATTGCCACTGACATAAATCAGCTAATGATACAGGATCAACTGGAGTAATTTCGGTTGATCCTTTTTTATTATGCGTACACTTTTTGTAGTTGTCTTGATACTGATTGCCCAGGTGGTAACAGCGCAACCCTCTGAAGATGGTGATGTCACCATAACTGTGAACAATAACCAGCAGCAACCGCTTTCGCTGGCCTCTGTTACAATGCTGAAAGCAAAAGATTCTTCCATTGTAAGAACGGGGATGACGGACTCTTCCGGCAAACTGGTTTTTGAAAATATACCTTCCGGAAAGTATCTCTTCCGCATCACCATGGTAGATCATATCACCCAATATGCGGGTCCGATAGAGTTTAGTTCAGGCAAAGCCAATCTCCCGCTGACCGTCACCTTACTTCGTTCCAATGCATCGCTCCAGGAAGTGACCATCTCGGCAAGAAGGCCATTGATCAGGTTTGCTCCGGATAAGACAATCGTTTCTGTAGACAACAGCATTACGAGCACAGGCGCCAATGTATTGGAAGTCCTGGAAAAATCACCCGGTGTTTCGGTTGATCGTGACGGTAATGTGAGCCTGAAAGGAAGGTCCAACGTACTGGTGCTCATCGATGGCAAACCAACTTACCTGAGCGGTTCCGAACTTAACAGCCTTTTGTCAGGTATGTCGGCTTCCCAGCTGGAGCAAATTGAGTTGATGGACAATCCGCCCAGTAAGTATGATGCCACCGGTAACGCAGGTGTGATCAATATCAAAACGAAAAAGAACAAGCAACAGGGCTTCAATGGTACAGCCAGTACAGCGTACCAGCAGGGAAGGAAACAAAGATCCATACACAGTCTGGCAATGAATTACCGGCAGGGACCACTCAACGCTTTCATGAACTACAATCTGAATGAAGGTGGTTTTCTCATTTATCTCTACGCACTTCGAAAATATTTTGATCCCGGTACTACCAATGCCAATGCAGTTTTACAACAACCTGGCCGAATCGAAGGCAGGGGACAGAACCATTCACTCAAACTGGGACTGGACTATACCATCAGCAAGAAAACATCACTGGGAATATTAGCCAATGGTTTTTACCAGTATCGACGCACGAGAAACAAAGCCGAAGCTGAATGGCTGAATGACCTTGATCAAAAAGATTCAGTGATCAACACCAATGGATACAGCACGCTCAACTGGAGGAATGGGGCTGTAAATATCAATGCCCGTCACAATTTCAGTGCAGATCAGGAACTGACAATGGACTTCGACTGGCTTGGATATAATATCCAGAATTACCAGCTCTTCCGGAATATACGGGAAGGGAATAATGGATACGATGAAGCAGAAAAGGGTGAGATTCCCACCAAAATCAAAATCCTGACAGGAAAGGCTGATTACTCGCAACGATTTGGTGAAACCATGAAGCTGGAAGCTGGGTGGAAAAGCAGCCGCATCCGGACCGACAACTATGCCGGCTATGAACTCAATACCAACGGTGATTGGATCAACAACCCCGACAAGACCAATCAATTTGTGTACATCGAAAATATTCATGCGGCCTATGGCAATTTCGAAAAGGCATGGGATAAGTTCACAGTGCAGGCAGGGCTTCGCTTTGAGCATACCGGGTATGATGCAGAGCAAATGGGTAATGCATTACGGAAAGACTCTGCCTTCTCCCGAAACTACAATAGCTTCTTCCCTACCACCTATCTTCAATATAAGCTTGATTCTTCCAGCAGTTTCACTCTCAGCGCCGGCAGAAGGATCGACAGGCCCGTGTTCCAGAACCTGAACCCCTTCGAGATGATCCTCAACAAATACACGAGCCAGCGGGGCAATCCATTTCTTTTGCCTCAATATACCTGGAATTTCCAGTTGTCGCATGTTTATAAAGAATGGTTGATGACAACGGTGAGCTATAGCCGAACTTCTGATTATCTTGCACAATTGTTCCATATCAAGCCTGATGGTTCCTTCCTGTATTCCTACGGTAATGTGGGTAACAAGCAAACGCTTGGACTTTCGGTAAGTGTGCAGTTACAGCCTGCAAGCTGGTGGAACATGAGTTTGCAAACTGATTTGATCCATAAACGCTTTAAAGCCGTGTTGTGGAAAGAGCTCACCCCCACAATAACCCAACTCAACGCTAATATCAACAACCAGTTCAAATTCAAAAAAGGATGGGCTGCTGAATTGACCGCCTATTATATCACGCGCAGCCAGGAAGACATCCAGGAAGTAGTGGAGCCAACCGGTCAGGTAGGCGCCGGTATTTCAAAGTCAATGTTCAAGAACAAAGCCACTATCAAACTGGCTTTCCGCGATATTTTCTACACACAGGCCATGAATGGCCTCACGCAGTTCAAAGATTCTGAAGAGTACTTCGAGACCAGACGGGACTCCCGTGTGGCCGTGTTGAGTTTCACCTGGCGCTTCGGCAAAACATTCAAAGGCGGTGTAAAAAGAAGTGGCAGCGCCGATGATGAAATGCGACGAGTGGGCTCAGGCGGTTAAAGCGATTGTGGCTCACCGTAATTCCTTAGATTTGTATCCACCCCAACCTGTCCGTACACATCGTCGGCATGCAGATCCTTTGGAAATATTTACAGCCACAACGCTGGTTGATCCTTTTCTCCCTGTTACTGGCAGGGATTGCCCAGATCTTGTCTTTGATCGATCCGGTGATCTTCGGAAAGATCATCGATGACTACGCTGGCCAGGTAAATATCAAACCCCGCGAAGAACTGGTGCGCGGCGTACTCTGGTGGCTCTTTATCGCGATAGCCATCGCTACGCTTGCCCGCGTTGCACGCGCCTTCCAGGAATATTTCACCCGCCTCGCCGTTCAGAAATTCGGATTACAGATCTTCAATGATGGCCTGCGCCAGACACTCCGTCTCACTTTCAGTGAATTTGAAGAACAACGAAGCGGGGAAACGATGGCCATTCTGCAAAAAGTACGCACAGATACCGAACGCTTCATCAACTCATTCATCAATATTCTTTTCTCTTCGCTGGTGGGCATGGGCTTTCTAATCTGGTACGCTATTACCAAACATTGGGCACTGATCCCTGTATTCGTGATCGGCGTACTGGTGTTGGGCTCACTAACAGGATTGCTGAGCAAAAAGATCAAGACGCTCCAAAGATCAATCAATAGAGAAACCAACCGCATGGCGGGGATCATCACTGAATCCCTGCGAAATATAGAACTGGTGCGGAGCCTGGGACTTACCTTTCCCGAGATCCGGCGGCTCCGCGAGTTCACCTATCGCATCTTCCAGCTGGAAATGCAGAAAACAAAACAGGTGAGGACCCTGAGTTTTCTGCAGGGCACTGTGTTGAATATCCTTCGTCAATCCATTCTCTTTATTTTGTTATGGCTGATCTTCGGCAATGTGCTGAGCACCGGCGAGCTGATCAGTATGCAGTTCATCTCCAGTTCCATCTTTGGCCCATTGCAGGATATCGGCAGTATCATTCTTTCCTATCGCGAAGCGGAAGCATCTTTGCAAACCTTCGATACGCTGATGAACAAGCCTGTGGAACAAAGGCCACCAGAGCCTATCGAGCTCAATGAACTGGAAAGCATCCGCTTCGATAATGTGGTGTTCCGGCACAAGACAGCCCGGCAAAATGCAATGGACGGCATCTCTTTTACTTTCAAAAAAGGCGATACTGTTGCTTTCGTTGGCCCTTCCGGCTCCGGCAAATCCACACTGGTGAAGCTGTTGGTGGGATTGTACAAACCTGTTGAAGGCGAGATCTATTTCAACGATATACCGGCAACGCTTATACGATATAATGAGCTCAGGCGGCAGATCGGTTTTGTAACACAGGATACGCAGCTGTTTGCCGGCACCATCCGTCAGAACCTGCTCTTCGTGCAGCCCAATGCCACAGATGAGCAGATGATGCAGGCCATCGAAAAGGCATCGGCGCTCAACCTTGTGAAGCGACATGAATCAGGACTGGATACCATGCTCGGTGAAGGCGGTCTCAAACTCTCCGGCGGCGAAAAGCAAAGGCTGAGCATCGCAAGAGCCCTTCTCCGCGAGCCGCGGCTCCTGATCTTCGATGAAGCTACTTCAGCGCTGGACTCGCTCACGGAAGAAGCCATCACAGAAACCATCCGCGAAATTGCTTCGCAAAGACAGCAGATCACCATCATGATCGCACACAGGCTCAGCACCATCATGTACGCAGATAATATCATCGTACTCGAGAAAGGAAAGATCACAGAGCAAGGCTCTCATGATGAATTACTGGAGCAGAAAGGACTGTACTATGCCATGTGGCGTCAGCAGATCGGGGAGCGCAGGCCGGAAACGGAGTTTTGAGGATTATCAAGATCTAAGCAGGCAGGAAATTTATTGTGGATCCGATCGTTTACTGATGTTACAATTGCCAACATATGAAAAGCGGAATCGTTTTATTGCTGTCTGTATTTTCACTGTTCACTGCATTGGCGGTTGTGCCAGCCATTCTTTCTTTCAGATCTTCCGAACATAGTTCCAAAGATATTGCCACCTGTTATGGCAGAACACCCTGTGCTGCCTGCTCCAATTGCTCGGGATGCAAACATTGTAAGGCTGGAGGAACCTGCGGGGTTTGCGAAAAGCCAAAATCCTCCAATGGGTCTTTTGGTTCGTCTTCTAAGAAAAGCAGTCCTGTTACTTCCGGTCAGTGCCGGGCAAAAACAAAAAAAGGAACAAGATGTTCCCGTAATCAAAGGTCTGGCGGCTATTGCTGGCAGCATGGCGGTTGAGCCATAGCGTTATACTACAACAATTCCACTTCTTTGGTTCTGTAAGGCTGCAGGGCGATATTGTCCGGAGGCAGTTCAGTGATCAGGTAATCGATATCCTGGATATCCGCAATTTTCATCTTCATGGTGGAGTTGAGTTTTTCGGAGATCGCGAGGATGGCGATCTTATCTGCGGCTTTGATCATGGCTTTTTTCACCTGGATGGTTTCCCAGTCGGAGTCCGTGAGGCCATTGGCTGCATCGAGGGCATTGGTGCCGATGATGCAGAGGTCCGCTTTGATATTGGAAAGATATTCGAATACCTCACCACTCACCGTCATCTGGCTGTAAGTGGAGATTTGTCCACCGATCATGATCGTTTTGATCATTGGCTTGTCCAGCAATTCCACTGCAGAAAGAACATTCACTGTAATGAAAGTGGCGCGGAGCGTATGCGGGATTTTTTTGATGAACTCCCGGATAGTGGTGCCACCGCCAACCAGCACGATCATATCATCTTTCAGCAGTTGCAAAGCTTTTTCAGCAATCACTACTTTATTGCTTTGTGAATAGGTTTCGGATTCATGTCCGTAATGATAAGCGATAGACATGGCGCCGCCCTTGATCTTCACTACTTCTCCATCGTCTGCCAGTTCGTTCACGTCGCGGCGGATCGTGTCTTCACTCACATTGATCAGACCTACCAGGTCGGCATAGGTCAAACGGGTGTGAATATTCACCTGTTTGATGATGAGTTTCTTTCTCGCCTGTTTGGTCAGCGAAGCAGGGGGGATCTGATCCTGTGTGTTTAAGTCCATAGAAAAAATGAATTGCGCTTACTGAATACTGTTGGAGGATCTGCCGCATGCGGCCCTCTTTTCCAAATATCCGGTAAAAATAGAATATAAGTTCAATTTTTTGCAGGATTTGGGAGGTAAATAATTTTTTTGCGAAATGTCATAGCAAAAGATAGAAAATCGATAGGCTGTTAAACTGTTGTTTAATAGCTAATTACACATCATAATTGCTTCAATGGCGGCTTTCCGCAAATTGATTTTTATGCATATTTTGCAATTAATGCATGCAAATATTTTGCAGATTGGAGGGAATTTGGCTAGTTTTAGGGAAGGAATTTGCATTATTTGAAAGAAAAGCTCTTAACTAACTCTTGCAATGAAAAAATTACAACTAACTGCCTGGGCCAGCCGACTGCTTTTGGCTTGCAGCCTCCTCTGCTGCATTTCAGCCCTGGCCCAGTCCAACGGTTCAAACCCCTCAGAGATCTCCGGCACTGTGAGCAGCACTGTGTCCGGACAAAAGATCGCAGGGGCCACCGTAATGCTGGTGAATAACAACAGCGTAGCAACCACTACCAACAACAACGGAGAATTCACATTGAAACTTCCCGCCATTTCCGGCGCCATCGAATTACTGATCACGCATGTGGGATATGAAAGAAAACAGGTGCGGCTGCAGGCAGGTCAAACTACTATCGCTATCCAGCTCAACGATGCGCGGGCATTGGACGAAGTAGTAGTAACCGCACTTGGTATCAAAAAAGAAAAGAAAGCCCTGGCCTATGCTGTTACTGAAGTAAAGGGCGAAGAATTTACGCAGGCGCGCGAGATCAATATCGCAAATGCACTTACAGGAAAGATCGCCGGAGTGAATGCGAGCAGCCTCGCCAGTGGTCCCGGCGGATCCAGTCGCGTGATCATCCGCGGCAACGGTTCTCTTAACGGCGACAATCAACCGCTTTACGTGGTGAACGGAATGCCGATCGACAATACCACCAACTCCATGCCCGCCAGTGGCAACGGCTCCGTTGGTCTGAACAACGACCGCGGCGATGGTATCGCAGGCATCAACCCTGATGATATCGAAGCCATCACTGTCCTCAAAGGTGGTACTGCCGCTGCTCTCTACGGAAGCCGCGCTTCCAACGGCGTGATCATCATCACCACCAAAAAAGGCGTGAAACAAAGAGGTATCGGAGTGGAGTACAATTCCACGCTCACCGTGGAAAGACCAGCCATCGTGCCGGACTGGCAATATGAATACGGCTCCGGTCAATATGCCGCCAAACCTATTGATCAGGCCCAGGCCATCGCTTACGGACGTCTTTCCTACGGCGCTAAAATGGACGGATCCGAAGTGGTGCAGTTCGATGGAGTGAAAAGACCTTACTCTCCGCAGAAAGATAATATCAAAAATTTCTACAGAACCGGCACTACCTTCACCAATACTGTCTCCTTTCTTGGTGGTTCTGATAGCTTCACCTGGCGTGCGTCCCTCTCTGATTTGAACAATCATGGCATTGTGCCCAATAATAAACTGAACAAGAAGATCGCTTCACTCTCTGTTGGTGCCAATCTCAGCAAGAGAATTTCTATCGAAGGATATGCGCAATACAATATCGAGAAATCGGAGAACCGTGCCGGTGTAGCCGATGCGGCCGGTAACCCTAACTGGGGAACCTACATGATCGCGAATACGGTAGACATCAGGAACCTCGATCCCGGCTACGACGCCAACGGAAAAGAAGTGCCCTGGAACGCAGTAGGCTTCGCTTCCAACCCCTACTTCGTGGTGAACAAATTCAAGAACAACGATGATCGCAACCGTTTCATCGGCAACCTCAGCATCCGCTATAATATCCTGAACAATCTTTTCGTGAAAGGAAGGGTAAGCCACGATTACTCCAATTTCAAATACACAGGCATTGTACCTACCGGTAACCTTTACTTTGCCGATGGTTATTATCAGAACTATCTTTCGGGTATCACAGAAACCAATGCCGAGCTCACTGTCAACTACAATACGAAGATCATCGATGATCTTACCGTAAACGTAATGGCTGGTGGTAACCAACGCAGATCAGTAACCGATAATACCAACCTCGACGGTACGGGCTACTCTGTTCCCGGCTTCTATGATGTAAGCAATGTGGTGAGCCTCACCACCAGCAAAGCTCTGGGAAGACTGCGCACCAATTCGGTTTTCGGTTCTGTGGATTTCTCGTACAAGAACCTTCTTTTCCTGACTGCTTCCGGACGGAACGACTGGTTCTCTACACTGGCCCCACAGAACAACAATATCTTCTACCCTTCTGTAGGCGCAAGCTTCATCCTTTCTGAAGCATTCCAGTTGCCGGTTTGGGTGAACTTTGCAAAGATCAGAAGCTCCCTGGCGCAGGTGGGTGGCGCTACGCCGATCCCATACGCGCTCAATCTTACATACAGCCTGGTGCCTGGAGGCGGGCACGACAAGCGCCCGCTCCAGATGATCACCAATTTCAACGGCGCCAATTCAGGTCAGCTGATGGTGCCCAACCAGAACCTGAAACCCCTCACCTCCACTACTTTTGAAGTAGGTCTGGAAGCCAGGTTCCTCAATGGCCGTCTCTCTACAGACATTGCCGTGTACGATCGCAGGACCACCAATGATATCGTTCGGGCTTCCATTTCACCATCTACCGGTTTCAACCATGCGCTTTTCAATGTGGGCGAAATGAGCAATAAAGGCCTGGAAGTTTTGGTCTCCGGCTTTCCTGTGAAGAACAAGAACTTCAACTGGGAAGTGAGTTACAATATCGCGTACAACAAGAACAAAGTGATCAGGATCACGGATGAGCTCAGCACCATTGAAGCGGATATCAGCGTGAACAGGTACGCCTTCATTCACCACCCCGAAGGAAAACCATACAGCACCATCATGGCTACTACCGGATTGAAAGATGCCAAAGGCAACCAGGTGTATGCAGCTGATGGCCGTGAAATAGCAAGCCCAACACTGGTAGATATGGGCACAGGCGTTGCGCCGCTCACAACAGGCATCACCAATACTTTCAACTATAAGCGCCTTTCGCTGAGCTTCCTTATCGACGGACGTTTCGGTGGTAAAGTGTATTCTGCTACCAATCTCTACGGCACACGTATGGGATTGCACAAAATGACGCTCCCCGGAAGAGATGGAAAGCTCACCGTGAATGGTGTTGACAATGGCGGCAACCCTTTCTCCAAAACATTTACCCCCGACCAGATGTGGAGCTATTACAACAACTGGCAGGTGCTTTCTGAAAAATTCGTGTACAGTTCCGATTTCGTGAAACTGCGCCAGGTGATCATCAGCTACAGTATTCCTGTAGAGAAGATTTCATTCTTGAAAATGCAATCACTCACCCTTTCACTGGTGGGAAGGAACCTGGCGATCCTCCACAAGGAAGCTGATAATATCGACCCCGAATCCACTTTCAGCAACTCCAATGCCCAGGGCTTCGAAATGTTCGGTGTGCCCCGCACCAGGAGCTTTGGGGTGAACCTGATGGTTAAGTTCTAATTCACGATTCAAAAATTAACAACATGCCACGTTTCAAATTATATCATAGCATACTCGCACTGGGCCTTTTGGGTGGACTGAGCGCCTGCGACAAAGACTTCGAAGAGGTGAATACCAACCCCAATGCCTCCACGAATGCCAATCCTGACCTGCTGTTTTCGCAAGCCATCCTTAAAGGGAACTATGTGCTGGACAGGACCTATTTCTATACCTCCTACCTGGGAGCAGGAATGTATGTGCAGCATTTCGCGAATTACAAAGATGCTTCCCTCGCCGGAATGGGCGATAAATATGGTATCAATGATCTCTACCAGGGATTCTATTTCACTTATCTCTATCCCAATGTGCTGGAAAACCTGCGACAATGCATGGAAGGGGCAGAGAAAGCCGGACATATGAACAAAGTAGCTACAGCCCGCATCTGGCGCGTACTCCACTTCCAGCGGCTCACAGACCTTTACGGAGATGTGCCTTATAAAAATGCCCTGAAAGGATATCCTGAAAATGAGTTCCTGCCCACCTATGACCCGCAATCCGAGATCTACGACGGATTGCTCACTGAGCTTGACCAGGCTATAAGTGCCTTACAGGCAGGAGCACCTACTTTCGGTGCGGCAGACTTCATTTACCAGGGCGATGTGGCCAAATGGAAAAAATTCGGTTACTCGCTGATGTTACGTCTCGCTATGCGGATGACTAAAATAGACGAGAACAAAGCAAGGACATGGGCACAGAAAGCAATTGCAGGCGGAGTGATCGAGCAGGCTGCGGATAATGCGGCGGTTAAATATTTCAATACCGGGCAGGTGTACAATTTCAACCCGGTTGCCTATGAGATCGGCGCGCAGGATTACAAGGCCGATGCCTACGGCGATGCCAATGTGGAAGGTGGAAAGTTCAGCAAGGCCTTCATCGATTTCCTGAGGGATAATAATGATCCCCGCCTCCCCGTGATGGCTGTTACTTACAATGGAACAACACCAGACACAACATCGTCCATTGCCAAAGGTCTGCCCAGCGGCACATTGAACAAGCCCAATAATTTCAAAACCTTTTCAGAGCCCAACCCCGCTACCATCCTTCGTTATGATGCACCCCTGCTGGTGCTCACCAATGCAGAGATGAGCTTCCTGCTAAGTGAAGCAGCCCTGCGCGGATGGACCAACGCCAATACTGCTTCGGCATACTTCAAAAACGGAATCGAGAACAATATGCGCAACTGGGCCAGGTTCGGCGCGGCAGGCGTGATTGCAGAACAACGCATCACGGATTATACAACTGCACATCCGCTGAATACAGGCGGCAGCTTCAATGATCAGATGAACCAGATACATTCTCAATTCTGGGTAGCTTTGTTACTGGATGAACTGGAATGTTTCGCCAACTGGCGCCGGACAGGCTATCCCGTGCTTACCCCCACCAATGCACCGGGTAACCAGACAGGCGGTGTGATTCCCCGCAGGTTCCCTTACCTGCAAACAGAGCGAAGCAATAACAAAACGGCCTATGAAGCGGCCCTCGCACGTCAGGGAGCAGACAATTTATTAACAAGAGTTTGGTGGGATAAACAATAATGAAAAAGCTATTCGTACTTCCGTTCCTGATGGTCTCGGTTTTCCAGGTTTTCGCAAGGCAGCAGCCGATACAGCCGGCGCTGATTCCTGTTCCTGTGAAAGCAACTTATGGTCAAGGCTTCTCAGTGATATCAAAACAAACAGCAATCGATGCCGGCAGTGAACTGAAGTACGAAGCTGCTTTATTGAATGAACTCATAAAACGAAACCTGGGCTATACGCTGCCTGTTATTGAGCACACCAACAGGATGTCTGTCAAACTCAGAATAGATACCCTTCTGGTGAAAGAACCGGAAGGGTATTTGCTGGAATCCAATGGCAATTTAAATATCACGGCGCATGATGGAGCAGGACTGATCCATGGCATTCAAACACTACGGCAATTGTGGGTTCTGCAAGAGGGAACATTGAAAATACCTGTTGCTAACATTCAGGACTATCCGAGATTCTCCTATCGTGGCATGCACCTGGACGTTTGCCGTCATTTCTTTTCCCTTGATTTCATCAAGCAGTACATCGATCTCCTCTCTCTCTACAAATTCAACACCTTCCACTGGCATCTCACGGATGACCAGGGCTGGAGGATCGAAATAAAGAAATATCCAAAACTGCAAACCGTTGCGGCCTGGAGGGATGAAACGATGATCGGTCACAAGAAGGAACTGCCTCACAGTTTTGATGGAAAAAGATACGGCGGTTATTACACGCAGGAGCAGATAAAAGAGATCGTTCAATACGCAACCGAAAGGCATATCACGGTAATTCCTGAGATCGAAATGCCGGGCCATGCGCAGGCCGCCCTGGCAGCCTATCCGGCGTTGGGCTGTACCGGCGGGCCATACAAGACCGCTACTTTCTGGGGAATATTCGATGAGGTATTCTGCGCGGGTAAAGATTCCACTTTTACATTCTTACAGGATGTGCTGGACGAAGTGCTTACGCTGTTTCCATCTCAATACATCCATATCGGCGGCGATGAATGTCCCAAAACAAGATGGAAGGCTTGTCCGCATTGTCAGAAAAGGATAAAAGAAGAAAACCTTTCCAATGAGGATGAGCTGCAGAGCTACTTCGTGGGCCGTATTGCAAAATATGTACAATCGAAAGGCAGGCGCGTGATCGGATGGGATGAGATCCTGGAAGGAGGTCTCGCCAAAGGCGCCACCGTCATGAGCTGGAGAGGAACCGGAGGAGCGGTGGAAGCCGCAAGAATGAATCACGATGCCATCATGACCACAGAAGACGAATATTATTTCGATCACTATCAAAGCCTCTATCCTTCCGAGCCTGTTGCTGCCGGCGGTTATACATCACTGAAAGATGTGTATAATTACCAGCCACTCCCGGATTCCATCGATGCCAGCCTGCTGCCGCATATTAAGGGAGTACAGGGGCAATTGTGGAGCGAATATTTACCCACTGCCCAACAGGCATCTTACATGCTGTTGCCAAGAGCCATTGCACTGGCAGAAGCAGGCTGGAGCCAGTCGGCAAATCTCAATTACGATGATTTTCTGTTGCGTGTCCGGAAACAGGATGCCACACTGAAACGTATCGGTCTAACCATGGCCAATAATTTTGACGAGATCACATTTACAACTGATAAAGTATTACGGGGTAGTCTTTCTTTTCATCTTCATTCCAGTTTCCGGGAAGCTGAAATACGCTACACTTCTGATGGCAGTTTTCCTGACAAGAGTAGCCGGGTTTATTCAGGCCTGGTGCAAACAGGTGGCAGAAATGGTGTAATACGCGCTCAGCTTTTCCGGAACGGAATGCCCTGGGGACGGATATTTGAACTGCCCTACAGCATAAACAAGGCAACCGGAGCGGACATCACTGTCTCCGGTCTTCCCGCCGGCACCTCGGCTTCCAGACTGATGAATGGATTGTCTGGCACTCACCGGTACAACGATAACCAGTGGGTAAGATTCACCAACAATTTTGAAGCGATACTCGACCTGGGCAGCAGCCAGAGCATTTCAAAGTTCGGAGCAAATGTGCTCAATTATGCCTGGCAAAGGATGTGGCCGCCTGTATCGCTGGATTTTTATGTGTCGGATAACGGGACAGATTATACGAAAATCACTTCCCTTGCCAGTTTCCCTGTTAACGGCATCAACAAAGCAAGGGCAACAGTGAAGCCCGTGAATGCCAGGTATGTGAAGATCTCCGGCCGGCATCCCGGTATTATCCCTGCTGGAAAATATGGCGCCGGATCAACAGCGCTGATGATGATAGACGAATTCATTCTGGAATAAACAACAATAAGAGAACAAGTATTAAAATTTACACACGTATGAGCACAGCAGAAGAAAGATTCAGGCAACTGGGATTAACATTGCCTCCTGCTCCCGAGCCACTGGGTGTTTATAAACCCTATGTACTGGATGGAAAATACCTCTACCTCAGCGGGCATGGGCCCGTGCAGGATGATGGTTCCCTCATTATCGGACGTATCGGAAAGGAACTGGATGCAGACCAGGGGAAATTGTCGGCCAGACAGGTGGGCCTTACCATGCTGAGTACTATCCACACCCGGATCGGTGGCCTGAACAAAGTGAAAAGAGTGATCAAAATGCTGGGAATGGTGAATGCTACACCCGATTTTGAGAGGCATCCGCACGTGATCAATGGTTGCAGCGAATTGTTTGCAGCAGTCTGGGGAGAAGAGCACGGTGTTGGCGTACGCAGTGCTGTGGGCTTCGGCTCTTTGCCGGACAATATCCCCGTTGAAATTGAAGCGCTCTTTGAATTGTATTGATGGATTGCCATTTTTTAGATGTTTTGTGTTGACTGGCTTTTGTGATAGCTCAGGATTAATTAGTTTGCCGGAAAATCAACCACGATGGATCAGCCTGCCGGGAAAAAAGTTCAGTTGGCAGCCTTTGGTGAATTCCTGTTAAGATTGCACAGTCACCAGGCCAAACGTTTTCAGCAAACCGATGCTTACACTGCTTACTATGCAGGAGCGGAAGCCAATGTTTGCGTACTGCTGGCCAGGCTGGGCATGAACGTGAATTACGTCAGCCGTGTACCAGATAATGATATCGCGCTGGCAGGGATCCAACAGTTGAAAAGCCATGGCGTAGGAACAGAACATATGATCTTCGGAGGCGACAGGCTCGGATTGTATTTCACGGAATCCGGCAATCATATCCGAAGCAGTCGTGTGATCTACGACAGGACCGGCGCCAGTTTCTCCGGCCTCCAACCAGGAATGATCAACTGGAAACAGGTGTTGCAGAACACCTATTGTTTTCATTGGTCCGGCGTTGCCGCAGCCCTGAGCGCAAGTGCTGCGGATGTTTGCAGAGAAGCTCTGGAGGCCGCATCGGAATTGGGTTTGACCATCTCGGGCGACTTCAATTATCGCAGCAAGCTCTGGCAGTACGGCAAACATCCGAAAGAGATCATGCCTGCTTTGTTGCAATACAGCACTGTGGCTGTAGCCGACCTTGATGCCGTGAATATTTATTACGGTATTGAAACAGATAAAGAACTGCCGTTGGAAGAAAGATTCAAACAAACAGTTCAGCAACTGCAACAGAAAATGCCGAAGCTGCAAACACTTGGTATGAGCTTTCGCAAAACCATCCAGCAGCAGACCGTTTACCTGGCAGCACTGGCGCATAAAGGCGAATATTATTTCTCCGAAGGCTATGCTATTCCGCATGTAACTGATCAGATCGGAACCGGCGATGCATTCACTGCCGGTATCCTGTATGGACTGATGCAGGAAATGACACCACAAAATATCATCAGCTTCGCCACCGCCTGCGGTGTGCTTAAGCAAAGCATCGCAGGAGACTGGGCCATCATCAGCAAAGAGGAAATAGAAGAATTCATTCAGACCGGCGTTTCTGGAAGGATTATCAGGTGAGGATTTTCCAGAGTGTTCCGCAACTGACCAATAATGTCGGAGAGCCGGCAGTCGTTCGCCTCCCGGCGGGTGACCTGTATTTGTTCGCTGCTGGCGAACACCCTAATTAAATAATACATACATGTTCATTATAGATGCGCATCTCGATCTCAGTATGAATGCCCTTGAGTGGAATCGCGACCTCCGTCTGCCGGTACACGCCATTCGTGAAAGAGAGCTGGGACTTACAGATAAACCCGACCGGGCCAAAGGCACTGTTGCCTTACCTGAATTGCGCGCAGGCAATATCGGATTGGTAGTGGCTACTCAGATCGCGCGGTATGTAGCGCCCGGAAACCCGCTACCAGGCTGGCATTCGCCGCAGCAGGCCTGGGCGCAGAGCCAGGGTCAGCTTGCCTGGTACAAAGCCATGGAAGCAGCAGGCGAAATGGTGATGATAAAAACAAAGAAAGACCTCAGCGATCATATCGCATTGTGGCATAATGGTCAGCCCAATGATAAGAAACCAATTGGATACATACTTAGTCTCGAAGGTGCAGACAGCATCGTTACAATCGATCACCTGGAAACAGCCTGGAAATATGGGCTTCGTGCCATTGGCCCCGCGCATTATGGTCCTGGTCGTTATGCAAACGGAACCGATGCTACCGGTCATCTGCATGCGCAGGGACGCGACCTGATCAAGGAAATAGAAAGACTCGGACTCATCCTGGATGCCACGCATCTTTGTGATGATGCATTCTGGGATGCCATGGAAATATTCAACGGAAATGTTTGGGCCAGCCACAACAATGTTCGTGCATTAGTGGACCATAACCGCCAGTTCAGTGATGAAATGGTACGCGCGCTCATCAGCAAAGGCGCTGTGATCGGCGCTGCGCTTGATGCCTGGATGATGGTGCCCAACTGGGTTCGCCGGCAATCCACGCCGGAGGGCATGCACTGCAACCTGGAAGTTATCATCGATCATATCGATCATATCTGCCAGCTGGCTGGCAACAGCCTGCATGCGGGGATCGGAACGGACCTTGATGGCGCATTTGGAAAGGAGCAATGTCCTTATGATCTGGATACAATAGCAGATTTGCAAAAACTACCGGAAATGTTCACACGCAGAGGGTATTCTACAGAAGATATTCAGAACATCCTGCATGGAAATTTTCTTCGGTTTATGCAGAAGGCTCTGCCTGAATAGTCTCAGTGTGTCGCGAGCCGCTCGCCTCTGGGGGATGACAAACTTTTGTTCGCTTTCGGCGAACGCCGTGCCGAATCCTAATGATGCCCGTGCCCGTTTTCGCGTAACAATTTTTCCTGCTCAAGGTCCAACTGACCTTCAACTTTCCGGATCAGCTCATCTTCGAACTGGTCACGGTCGCGGAGCTGGAACAGGCGTTGACGCTGTGTTCCCAACAACTCGAGGTAAATACTGTTGTAGACCAGTGAAGAATGTCTTTCCTTTTCGCCGGCGCCATGTCCTTCCAGGAAATTGGCGGTGAGCTGGAGATCGTTCTTCATTTGGTTGTAAAGATTTTGCAGTACAGGTTGTTTCTTCATCAGATCTGTGTACTGTTCTTCCAGGTGTGAAACCGCAGCAGTGAGCAGTTGATGGTGGAGTTTGGCTTCTTCCTCCTGTTCAGAAGAAGCGGGTTGTTCTTTATCGAGACCTACCAGTTTGATCACCCAGGGAAGCGTAAGTCCCTGCAATACCAGAGTGATGAGGATAACAATGAAAGTAATGCAAAGGATTAAACTGCGGTAGGGAAATGGCTGGCCATTCTTCAGCAGCAGTGGGATAGACAATGCTGAAGCCAGCGATACCACACCGCGCATACCGGCCCAGCCGATCACGATGGGGCCGCGCCAGCCGGGGTTTTGATCAGCCACGGTGATCCATCGGCCTATCAATTTTGTCCAGCCTGCAGTGAACAAAGCGGTGATGATACGTGTAACAATGATCACCAAAGAGATCACCACGCCATAAAAAATGGCCTGTCCTTTGGAGTAATCACCCAGGTTGCGCATGATCTCCGGCATTTCCAGCCCGATGAGCATGAACACCAATCCGTTCAATATGAATGTTATCGTGTTCCACATCGCATAGCCCTGTAAGCGGCTCTGGTGGCTGAGTGTAACATGACTGTGATAAGACAGGAACAGGCCGCCGCTCACCACGGCCATTACGCCTGAGTAATGAAACGATTCAGCAGTCAGGTACATCAGGTAAGGCGCTATAAAGGAAAGTGCGATATCGATACTGGTGGTGGTGGGCAGCCAGCGATACATGGCATAGATGATCAGCGCGATGGCCAGTCCGATCACAACGCCCATCACCGCTACCAGTACAAAACTTACAGCAGCTTTTTGAAATACGAAAGTGCCGGTCATGATAGCGGCCAGGGCAAACCTGAATACGATCAGCGAAGAAGCATCGTTCACGAGGCTTTCCCCTTCCAGGATCTGCGTCAGCGGTTTGGGAATATTGATTCCTTTCAAAACTGAAGTGGCTGCAACTGCATCGGGTGGTGAAATGATGGCGCCCAGCAGAAAACCCATTGCCAGTGTGAATCCCGGGATCAGTGCAGTGGAAACGAAAGCCACTACCGTACTGGTGATCAGCACAAAGCCGAAGGCCAGCATCGTGATCACCCTTCGCCATTTCCAGAAAGCTTTCCAGCTGGTCATCCAGGCGGCTTCAAATAAGAGTGGTGGAAGAAATATCAGGAAGATCAGTTCCGGGTCGATGGTAATGCTCGGCAGGCCGGGAATAAAGCTGATGGCCAGTCCGCCCAATACCAGAAAGATAGGGTACGAAATGCGCAGCCGCTGGCCAAGCATTACCAGCATGGAAACAACAAGGATCAGTGCGATACAAAGCAATAAAGAATAATGCATGCGGGAATCAAGGATTTTCAGGCAGAAAATTAGGATTTGTTTTCATACCTGAAAAAACTATCATAAAATACAAAAGCCGCATCCATAGGGGGAATGCGGCTTGAAGTTGTTTTATAGCAGGGAATCAGATGGCGAGTGCAGGAACCTGGCTGGGGCGGCGCTCATATCTTTTCCAGATATAGTAAGTAAAGAACATCACAGCCAGCATGATCAGTGGGAACACGGAGTAGGCGATCGGCGCTCCTACAATGGCCCAGCTTGCGGCGGCTGAAATAAAGTTGATAGTGAAACCGGCATATGCCCATTCTTTGATGGTTTTGTACCTGGTCTGCAGGATAGCGATAGCCCCGAGTATTTTGCCGGCGCCCACGAGGTACATGATGTAATTGGGATAGCCCAGTTGTTGCATGGCTGCTTTGCCATCTTCGGTCATGGCAAATCCGGCAAATCCGTCCATCAGCATCAGGGCTGCGAAGATGATCGTTACGATCCAGTATAAAGTTTTTGAAGGTTTCATGTGGTTGAATATTGTGGGTGAAGAAATATTTGTTGACAACAAAATTGAAAAGGATTAATCAATTTTCACGGGTGTGTTCACGTCAATTTCCGGGGTTGATTGCGACGCTGTGCCATCCTACTTTTATTACATGAAAAACATCACGTTAGTTATCCCGAAAGGCGAAATCAGCCTGGGAAACATCGAAGCTGTAACGCAGATCTTCACCGCAGTGAATGATCTGTTACATGAAGGCGGAAATGCTCCTGCCTTTGAAGTACAACTGGCATCCTGTGAAAGGGTGAACCAGATCGATAAACATATTGCCGTTACTGTTAACAGGCAGCTGGCCGATGTTGGCGCTACCGACCTGATCATTATCCCATCTGTGCAGGGCCATATGGAATTGCTGCTGGAGCGGAACCTGGAGTTGATCGAATGGTTGAAGGAGCAGCGCGCCAGAGGGGCGGAGATCGCCGTGTTATCCTTGTCTGCCGCACTGCTGGCAGAGACAGGCCTGCTCAATGGTAAGGGCTGCACTTCGCACTGGATGATCGGCGAAGAATTGAAGAAGCGCTTCCCCGAGATCAAACTGCAGCTGTTCAAAGTATTCACCGATGAAGATGGACTGTACACCAGCGCCGGTGGGTTCAGCTTCCTCAATCTGCTGCTGCACCTGGTGGAAAAAGAAACCGACAGGGAAATGGCATTGCTGATCTCCAAGATCTTTGAGATCGATATTGACCGCAACAGCCAAAGCCCATTCATCATTTTCAGGGGACTGAAACACCATGGCGATGATCCCGTTATCCGCGCACAGGAATACATCGAAGCCAATTACAAAGAAAAGTTGACTGTAGATGAACTGGCCCGCAAATTCCTGCTTGGCAGAAGAAGCCTTGAACGCCGTTTCAAGAAAGCTACCGAGAACACCGTGATCGAATACATCCAGCGTGTGAAAATGGAAGAAGCGCGCAAAAGCCTTGAAAGCTCACAGGGTAGTGTACACGAAATCATGGCTGAAGTAGGATATTCCGATCCGAAAGCCTTCCGGGAAGTTTTCAGGAAAATGGTGGGCCTCAGCCCGGTTGAATACAGGAGCATGATTGGCAGGCAGGCTCCCAGCGAATCTTAGAACAAACGGACTGCGGTTACTACGGGGAATGCGGGGAAAATCATGGAAAAATGTAAATTTGGAAAAGGCGCTATTTCCAATGCATTAACCCCCTTGCAATGCCTGAGAATATTACAGACAGAACGGTGTTTTCCTTGCTGGAAGTTCAACGGAGTATCCAGAAAACGCTTACCGACAGGTATGGCAGTTCCTTCTGGGTAAAAGCCGAAATGAACAAGCTCAACTATTACAAGCAATCGGGGCACTGCTATCCGGAGCTGGTAGAGAAACAGCAGGGCAAAGTGATTGCTCAACTGAAAAGTGTACTCTGGCGCGAAGATTTCGTGCTTATCAATAAACATTTCCTTTCTTTTCTCAACGAGCCATTGAAAGATGGCATCAAGATCCTTTTCCAGGCGAAGCTGATCTATGACCCTGTGCATGGTCTTAGCCTCCGCATCCTCGATATCGATCCCAGCTATACCCTCGGCGACCTGGAAAAAGAAAAAATGGAATCCATCAGCAGGCTCGTCAACGAAGGCATCTTTGATCAGAACAAATTATTGCCCATCCCCCTGCTGCCACAGCGTATTGCTGTGATCTCCGTTGAAAGCAGCAAAGGCTATGTGGATTTCATAGAAGTGCTGGAAGGAAATCCCTGGCGATACAAATTCTTTCATTATCTCTTTCCTTCCCTCTTGCAGGGAGAGAAAGCAATCGATACCATCCGCCTGCAACTGGCCCGCATCCGGAAAGTGATCCATCATTTCGATGTAGTGGCCATTGTACGGGGCGGTGGCGGAGACGTAGGGCTGAGTGTGTACAACAACTATGAACTGGCTAAGGCTATCGCGCTTTTCCCCATCCCGGTGATCACCGGTATCGGGCATGCCACCAACGATACGGTAGTGGAAATGGTGGCCCACGCCAATGCTATCACCCCTACTAAAATTGCGGAATACCTGATCCAGCGGTTCCACAATTTCTCGGTACCCGTTATGCAGGCAACGGAAAAGATCACGGACCGCGCGAGACGATTGATACTGGAAGAAAGGAATAAACTGCGCTCGGAAGTGAAGCTGTTCCGGTCTGTAACGGCAACGGTCACCCTGGAACACCGCAGTCAGTTGATGAGCTCGGTTGCGCTGCTGAAGCAGCAGGCAAAATATTTGCTGCGGGAACATCAGGATGAACTGACAAAGGTCCAGTTGACAGAAAAGACAGCTATATTCCTGAAAGAACAAAATTCAGGACTGGCCCAGCTTGAAAGGAATATCAATAATATGAGCCCTGAAAAAGTGCTCCAGCGCGGTTTTAGCATCACCCTGAAAGATGGGAAACTGATCAGGGACGCAGCCGAAGTAAAAGAAGGTGATACCTTAGAAACAGTACTTGCCAACGGAACCATCAGCAGTACTGCCTTATCCATAAAAAAACAATAAGCTATATGGAATCTACATCATTGGATTATACGCAGGCATTTGAAGAGTTGCAGCAGATTGTGAACGATATCGAACAGGGAGAGATCTCCGTTGATGAGCTTTCCACAAAAGTGAAGCGTGCCGCCGAGCTGATCCGCTTTTGCCGCAACAGGCTTACCACAACCGAAGAAGATGTGAACAAGATCATCAAGGAACTGGATGCGGCAGGAAGGGACCCGTTCCTGGAAGATTGATCAAATCTTTACCATACCAGCCCTGATGGCAAACAGCACCATTCCTATACGGGTATTCACTTTTAGCTTCTTGAATACAGATTCCCGGTATCCATCTACGGTCCTTTCGCTTACCTGCAAATCCCGCGCGATCTCCATGTAACTTTTCTCGCTGCAGGCATGGCGGATAAATATGATTTCCCGTTCAGTGAGTTTGTCAGGAGATGAAGCCCCCTGATGGTTATTCAGAAGATGCCCTGCCGCCTGCAAGACCAGGTCTGTAACGGCATCGTTGTAATAGAATCCCTTCGAAAGAATTTCATTGAAAGCCAGTTGCAATTCCGCAGGGTCTGCATCTTTGAGGATATAACCCTTTGCACCGTGGCGGACCATTTTAATAATGGCGGTTTCACTGTCCATTGTACTGAGGGCCAGGATGCAGATACCGGGATGGTTCACCCGGATCCAGTCGGCAGTAGCATAGCCATCCATTTCCGGCATGGAAATGTCCAGCAGCACAATGTCAGGAAGATGTGGCGCTTTCAGTTGTTTGATAAAGTCTTTTCCATTGGAAGCATCAAAAAGCACTTTGTAACCCGGAAACATATTGATGAGCACCGCCAGTCCCTTCCGGAACATGGCATGATCATCCACGATGGTTATGTAGCGTGTTTCAGCCATGAGCAATTCTTATGCATAAACAGGTGCCTTCACCGGCTGCGCTGCAGATCTGGGCATTGCCTCCGATCAGCGCAACACGATTGAGGATATTTTTCAGCCCCAGGCCGGAATGTCCTTTGAGTGCGGCTTCCGTATCAAAGCCAACGCCATTGTCCACGATCATGATATTCGTATGTTCTTTGGCGTGATGGATTCTGACCAGCAGACTGCTGGCTCCGGCATGCTTCAGGATATTCTGCAAGCCCTCCTGCACTACACGGAACGTGATCAGCTTTTGCTGGTCTTTCAGGTAACAATCCTCCTCCCCTTCCAGACGCAGCTCAGCAGCAATGGCGCCGCTTTTATTGATACGGTTGATCTCCTCCCTGATATTTTCAAGCCAGTTGAAATGCTGGGCCTGATCATGGTTCAGGCTTTTGGCAATCTCCCGCAATTCGGTCATGGCTTTTCCCACATTCTCTCTGACGGAATTCACCAGTTCGCCTTTTCCATTCAGCTGTTGTTGCAGGATATTGAGCTCCACTTTTGCCAGACTTAAGATCTGGCCCACATTATCGTGGATCTCCTGACTGATGAAATGAAAGGTCTGCTGCTGGATCTCCAGCCGTGATTCCAGCAATTGGTTTTCATACAATTCCTGTATCCTCAATTTTTCCATTGCCATTTGTTTGCGGCGGCTGTTATGATGCATTACCATCACCAGGAAGAGGACAGCCAGGAAAAGTAATACGGCAACTACGGCAACGATCACTACAACGATCTGTTCAGTGGGGCTCGACATAAATAAAATCCATAACAATAACTGGTGTATAAAATAATATTCGCGGTTGGGATAATAGCATAGTACAGGCTTTTATGCAGAAGCTGGATATCGTTCTCCCGGATATATGGCTGCAGGCCCAGCAATACCAGGGTAACCAGTGCAAAGAGCAGGTTTCCTGCATTGATCCAAAAGAACGGATGCCTGTACAATGAAATGGTGATGATATCGGTAACGGATAGCCTGAACAGGATCAGGCAGCTGAATACGATGGTAAGGATCATCAAAAGAAGGAGCGACCAGGAATTGAATTCCTTCACTCCTTCTCCATAAAAATAGTTCACGAACATAAAGCTCATGCAGAGGATGGCAATCCACCGGAAGATCACAATAGCCATCCCTGAAAGGCCCAGCATCTGGCGGAACAGGTACAGCCAGAATGGGGTGGACAATATCAGGTAGATATTATAGATGAAATAATTATTGTCCCAACCGAAGGCCTCGAAATTATTGCCAACGATCTCTACCAGGAAAATGAAAACCAGCAACGGCAGGAAAGCGCCGATGGACCAGGATTTCAGGCTCCGGTAAAACCAGATGGCAAAGGCAAGGCTGAGGAATTGGAAAAACTGGAACAGGTGGAAATGCATGATCACTGCTTAAGGTTGAACGCCTCCAAGCTCCCACACTGTACGACCCTGTAATGCCGCAATCATGGAACCCGATCTGAATTTCCTGATCATCTGGTTGACCTGCAAGCCCTCGGATTTTTTCACGGGAACAATGAAGATACTGGTGCGGTTCAGTTTGTATTTCCAATCTGCGGGATCTTCCTGTACGGCTTTGAGGAAATCTTCATCCAGGTGACCTGGCATCATTAGAAAGCCGATGTCCGCAGGATCAGTTCCGGGAAAGGCTTTCATCATGCGGTTCATCCATTCCAGCATCTTTTCACCATCATAACTGACAGCGGTGGTGATGGGCTCTTGCGGCACTTTGATGGTAACCGTTCCATTTGGCTTAGCAACAAATCCATGCGCATTCATCATTTTTTCGTAACGGGTGAAACAGGGAACGGCTAATTCCAATTGAACTTCACGACCGGTAAATTGTGGCCCTGCTTTGGGAGAGACGGCTTCATGAGATGCAAGGGCACTTTTTAAACCGGGAAGATCCTGGGAGAAACTGTTGTCGGTTACTACCTGTTTTGTTTTACAGGAAATAAAAAGCAGGAAGGATAATGCTGCTGCAATGCAGCGCACGAGGTTTTGGTTAATCATGGCATTTAGATTTTCGTTTAAAAGGTACAAAATAATACGGGTTGAGGCCCATATCTTCCTGATATGCCAAAGTATAAATATTATTATTTCCCAAATGCGCACTTGCAGGGCTTTACCCGGAATCGGAGAATGAGTGGAAGGACAAAAAAGGAGGAAATCACGGTTGAATGCACCGGGAAAAATACCCGGATGAGATTGGGGTGATTTTCCCGGTATGGTAGTTGCATTACTACCGGTGATGCTCATGTTTTTTACCGAACTTAGATAAAGGAAACACAGAAAGGAATAACTAACGTACCTCTAATGCACAAGTATGGGAATATTTGATTTTTTTTCTAAAAAGAAGAAAGCGCACCTCATCGATACTCCAATAATTCAAGCCACCCGGCAAACGAATACTGAGAAAAAAATGCTACAGGTGGATGCCGAAATTTTACTCGAAAAAATTGAAGTGGTTCCCGGTCTCGTCCTGCCACGTGCTTTTGCCAATCACTGGCCCGAACTCTCTCAATCAAAAACATCCTTTATCCAGATAAAAACCACACCTGCTGCAGCGCTTACACCCGGGCAAAGCAAGTTTGGATCTTATCCAAAGCTTCCTTTGAATTTCTCATATCCCAGGGATCAGCATGGCGAATACATGTTCCCGCTGGCCCAGATCAATTTCAGGGAATTACCTCCAATGCCAGGCTATCCGAGAACCGGCTTCCTCCAATTCTATATTTCTGCAGATGACACTTACGGATACCGTTTCGACAATCGTCCCAATGATTTCAGGATCCTTTTCTTTGAAGAGGCCGATGTTGAAAATTTCCAAGCCGATTTCAGTTTTCTGCAATCCACGATGGGATCGGAGTCTGTGCCGTTATCAGAGCCTCTTTCATTGCAATTCGAACTAAAAGAAGAATATTTCGGTCTGGGAAATGTTACCAATCAGATGAACCCCGGTATTTCCCTGGAGCAGATCGCAGCGCAATATGACGAGGAACTGGAAGAAGAACTGATGACCTGCGCCTATGATCATTTTACTCCCTCAGGTCATAAGCTGGGAGGTTATGCATATTTCACACAGACTGATCCGCGCGAATACCGCGAGGAAAAAGAAAAAGAATTTGTTTTGCTGCTTCAGATCGACTCCGATGATAAGATCATGTGGGGCGATGCGGGAGTGGCCAATTTCTTCATTCACCCCAACGATCTCGCCAAAAAGGATTTCAGCAAAGCCTTCTACACCTGGGACTGCAGTTAAATCACCTTGATCAGTTGCTTGAAAGATTGTAGTTCGGCCTGAGCCTGTGCTACCTGCAGGCTGATGGCGCTGATCTGCGATTGCAGTTGTTTCCTTTTCGCCAGGATATGTTGCTTCAGCTGTTGCAGACCGTTATACTGGCTCCTGATCTCCTGTTCCAATTGTTTTTTGGATTGAGCGGCATCATCGATGATCCTGAGGAAAGCTTTATTGAGTTGCAGGTTGTCCGGGTAATACACAAATCCACCGGCCATTTGTCTTTGCCAGGAAAGCAGCATCTGTTCATACTTTTGTCCGATTCCCTGCACCTTGATATTCCCCAGTTTCGTAAGATCCGATGCCGTTATTATGCCTGCATTGTACAAAGCCTGCTTTCGGTTGGCGCCGAAGCCGGGAATAGAATGGTCCTGTAATCTGAACTGTTGAAGAAAGTGATGTAGTTGCTGATTGTAGATCCTTTCTTCTTCCAGTCTTTTCTTTACCTGGATGGTCCTGGGCACTTCTCCATATTGTGCAATCAGTTGTATGATCCGCTTTCCATGCTGGTTGTATTGGTCCAGGTCCTGTGTACTCTGATAACTGTTCACTGCCCTGTTGAGCTGATTCGACAAGTTCTGGTGATTCTCATTATGCCTTTTCAGTTCAGCCTGGAGATACCATTTCCAGGGAAAGCCCATATAAAAAAACACTGAGAGGCCGAGTACCAAAAATCCGCTGGTAGTACTGATAATAAAAACAAAAGCGGCAGTCAATAGCAGCAGAGCGCTGATGGCTGTTTGCTGCAGTTCATACTTCTTCATGCGTCCGCCATGCTGTATTGTGGCCAATGGTTGTACTGGAATGCTCAGGTCCGGTTCGGGAAAATAAACCGGGTCCACGGTAAACCCATGAATGAACCTGTCGAAGTCACTATGGATAGCGCTTTGAGCGGAATGCAGATCGTCTATGAAGTAAAGGATATTCCTTTTGGTCTTGAATTCGCACCAGGGGCATTGGGTGAGTTTGTTGGGAAAGATATGCAGCTTACTCCGGCTGCAATGGCTCATCTGTTGCAGCAATTGATTGGTGGCCAGGATCCATTGAGCAGGCATCGGCCGGGTGACTGATTCAAAAGCATCGTGAAAAAGATCGGTGATGCTATTGGGCAGGCTGTTGATATCGAAACTGTCTTTCGGAGGAGTGATCAGCTTATGGTTTTGACGAAGCGAGTAAGCAAACAATTGACGCTGGATGGCTGTTTCTTCACCGATATCTTCAGCGGTATGATTGATCCCTGCAAAAGGATGTCTTCCCAGGAACAATAACTGGAAGATGAGGATGGCCATGGAGAACGCATCGGTATTGGCAGTGCGCACTACATTCTCAAAGGAAGGGAGCCGAAGCAATTCCGGGGGCGTGTATCGTGGCACACCTACTTCACAATAAAAATAATTGTTGCCATCGGATAGCTGGAAGGAATCGCAATCGATGAAGGCCACCATACCCTGTTTATTCACAAGCAGGTTTCCTTCGTTCACATCACCTACAACCATGCCAGCACTATGCAGGGTGTGGAAAGCAGAAGAGATGTTGCGCGCAACATGTACCAAAAAATTATAGCCTTTGTCGGGGAAGATCCTTTTCCTGTCCATCGGGCTGAAGAGCATGTGCAGTGGCATGTATTTGTGAAGCTTCTTCATCACGAAGCCGCAGGGTTTTCCTTTTTTGTCGCGAACCAGGTCTGTGGGCCAGGCGGCATAAGCCTGCATTTGTTCCGAGAAGCGGTCCACCATCAGCTGCAGTTTATTGGCTTTGCTGCTGCTGAGTGGTTCCGAATACAGCTTCAAGACCTGGTCCGGATGGTCCGCCAGTTCATACACTTCACCTTCCCCTCCTTTGCCGAGAAGGTTGGACGTAATATATACGCCCTTACTGCCGCTGTACTGCTGGTTGATCATGGATCAGAATCGTGTTGCGAGAAAAAGGGTTTTATCGTCGTCGGTCCTGTTGTTGATGGCTTCGCTGTTCAGGTATTCTCCGAGTTTCCGGTTGAGAACGGCCAGGTGTTCTTCCTGTGTGGCCATTCGTAGCCATTTGAAAAGGTCGGCGAAGAATGGCTGGTGCACGCTGAGCGATTCATTGTTCAGGGTCAGCAGTTGCAGGCCGTCTGTGAACAGGGCTACTTCTTTGATGGTTTCGCGGAGCGTGACCACCCGGAGATGGCTCATATTGCTGTCGTCTACCAGGAAGGCGGTGGTATTGGAATACTCACCGTTATGCGGCCACCAGATTGTCGTGTATTGGTCTGCGTTGGTATCCCTGATGATGGCGCCATCGCCAACCTGGAAGAAGATGGCTGTGAATTCTGTGATCACTGCACCGAGAAGGGTGCAGGAGTATTCGTTGATGTTTTCTTTTTTTTCTTCGGCAAACTGCAACAGGTTGTCGTACACCTTTTCAAGGATAGCGATGATAGAGGCTTCTTCAATCGAACCATCAGCTGCTACGGCTTCGGAGAGCAACTGCACTGTGGTCTTAACAGTATAGTTGGCCGCTTCTGCTGCAAACTTTGCACTGCCTGCTCCATCGCTTGCACAACAGATCAGGGCTTCATCACCACCAGGAAGAGCGCAGGTTTTAAAGGCAAGCGCATCTTCACAAGTCCGCTGCGATTGAAGATGGGAAGTTCCGGTAACGGATTGTCCGATTGTTTTCCAGATCATACTTCAGCCCAACCGGTAGGAGGTAAGAGATTCACTTTATTGCCGGGATTCTTGCTGCTCACGGTTTTGAGTGAGCCGGAGAGCCAGATGAAGAATTCGCGGAACATAAGTCCTTTCAGCTTCAGTGGTTGACGCACGGAGATTTCGCGCAATACATCGAAGTTGGCGTCTTCCACGCCGATGGCGAAGAATGCGAAGGAATTCATCGATTCCCCTTCCCTCACCTGCATTGCGGCTTTGGTATGACTGTCTGTTGGCGCACCATCCGTGATGAGGATGATCCAGGGTTTGTAATACCCGATACCATGCGACTTATATTCATTCTTCCTGCGCGTAACCATATCGATCCCGAGTGAGATGGCAGTACCCATAGGAGTATCGCCCTCCGCTTCCAATGGACGTGGGAAAAAATTGGTGACGGTGGAAAAATCCGCATCCACTGTAACCGGGCCGAAAGTGATCATGGCAATTTCCACTCTTTTGGAAGCGAGCGGGTCGGCAAGCAATTCTTTTTTCAGCGTTTGGATCCCTTCATTGAGTTGTGCGATGGGTTTACCCGACATGGAGCCTGAAGTATCCAGCAACAACACGCAAGGGCATCTCGGTTCAGGATTATCTGCAAAACTTTCGCTTCCAAAGGGGATCTGCTCAAAAGAAATATACTCATCCATGTACAGAAATTATAAGTGTTGGTCTATATAAATGTAGTAAATCCCATTTAATTCCTTTTCGATTATATTGGATCCTTAATCGTATTCACTTATTAGCAATCATTTCAATTTCTTAACTGCATGTCAGGCGAGAAGAAATAACCATTGCTTTGATTGGCGATCCGGCAGCCAACAGTGGTGCATAGGTATTGAAGGTCCTTTTTGTACGATAATTCTTCCCGGGATAATATATTTTCTTATTTGATTCTTCAACCGGCGGTGACCCCGCCGATTTTTGTTTTCAAGATACCTCCTATGGAAATTCTGTAACTTTATAGACGCATGCAGGCAGACATCCATACATTATTTCAGTCGGACTTCTACCGCATACTGGACTTCCGGTGCAGATGCACGGAGTGCACAACCTCGAAACCAGAATACAGCGATACTTTTGGGATCAGCTTTGTGAGAAAGGGAAATTTCTTGTTCAATGTATTCAGGCATTCACTTGATTCTTACAACGGCTGTGTGCTGATCACGAAGCCTGGATTTGAAAGAACTGTCACACATGCCCACTCCGTGCCTGACCAGTGCACGATCCTCGAGTTCCACAAGGATTTTTTTTCTATTATTAAAAAGCATTATAAGCATTGTCGCTTTTTTCATGATGCGGACTGGCATTCCACGTTGATCAGGACCAATGCTTCAACAGAGCTATTGCATTATATGGCCTGGCAGCTGGTCAATACGCGAAAAGGCAGTAAGCTGCAGATCGATAACCTGGTATTGGAGATAATGGACAAAGTGCTGGGAGAAATTACGGATTATCATCCCGATCCGGCCATCAACAGTAAGATGAAAAAGAACCACCTGCAGACTATCGAGCGGGCAAAAGAATACATCACCAATAATTTTACTACAGACATATCATTGATGGAGCTGGCTTCATTTTGCTACGTAAGCCCATTCCATTTTAGCCGGATCTTCCGCACATTCACCAAAGTACCGCCTCATCAATACCTGGCAGATACCAGGCTTCAACACGCAGCGCTGATGCTTCGAACCACCAACTCACCCGTGGCAGATATTGCTTTTAGTTCAGGGTTCAACAGTATCGAGTACTTCAATAGCGCTTTTAAGAAAAAATATGATAGCGCTCCAGGCTCTTTTCGAAATCAGGAATTCAGGTTCCCGGTAATTAGCAAGATATCTTAAGTGATCGCCAGCCGGCAGTTTTAGCTTTACTCTAAATAATTTATTATGAAAGAGCATCTCTTGAATTTAGTAGACACTTCTAAGAAATATACGCTGGATGTGGCCAATGCCATGCCTCCCGGAAAATACGAAACCAAACCTGTAGACAGTGTTTGGAATTTTAAAGAGCTGCTTCACCATATTGCCTATGGCATTGAATGGTGGGGATCGAATTATGTGCGCGGAGAGCAAATGGATTGGGCACCGGGTACAGTGAGCAAAGACAAAAAAGAAGTAATGAATTATCTGGAGAAGGCTTATGCAGGGCTGGAAAATGCCATTAAAGACCGGGCGCTTAATGAGGAGGAAGTGAAGGGCGTGCATGCAACGCTGGATCATGTGACGCATCATAGGGGGCAGGCTGTGTTACATTTGCGCGTGCAGGGGCAGGAAGTGCCAGAGTATGTGTACTAGTTGTTTAGATAGCCATGAGGCGGAACTCCCCGGGTGACCGGTGGAGTTTTTTGAGTTTGGGTATCAAAATTGTGTTCAAATTGAGTTATGAAACAAAGCGCAGGAATCCTGATGTATAGAATAAGGGATAATAAGTTAGAAATGCTGTTGGCTCATCCAGGCGGACCGTTTTGGAAGAACAAAGACCTGGGTGCCTGGAGCATTCCCAAAGGAGAATATAATGAAGATGAAGAGGCTCTTACTGCTGCAATCAGAGAATTCAAAGAGGAAACAGGATTGTTGATTGATGGAGCATTTATTCAATTGGCACCTGTAAAACAGAAATCGGGAAAGGTTGTGCAAGCCTGGGCAGTGGAGGGAGATGCAGATATATCAACGTTTGTGTCTAATAAATTTACTATAGAGTGGCCGCCAAAATCAGGAAAAATGGTTGAGTTTCCCGAAGTGGATAAGTGGGAATGGTTTGGAGCGGAGAAAGCGAAAGAGAAGGTTTTATATGGACAGGCAGGATTGTTGGAGGAACTTGCCGAATTGATAAAAAGTTGAAAAAAGAATAGAAAAGCATAAATTGTAGCCCTGCAGGCAGCATCTCCTTCAAAAGCAGGTAACTATTTGCATAACATGGCAGACGTACATGACAAAGCTACCCGTAGTTTTAACATGAGTAGAATTAAGAGCAAGAATACGAAACCAGAATTGCTGGTCAGAAAATTTTTGCACTCAAAAGGTTTTCGGTATAAGCTAAATGATAAAACTCTTCCCGGAAAACCTGACCTTGTCTTACCAAAGTATAGAACCATAATCTTCATTCACGGCTGTTTTTGGCATGGACATGAGGGATGTAAATTTTTTGTTGTACCCAAGACCAGGACTGAATGGTGGCTGAACAAGATTGCAATCAATACTGCCAATGATCAAAAAGCTGCTCTGGCTCTCATGAAGCAAGGATGGCAGGTGATTATAATTTGGGAATGTGAACTTAAGCCTAATAACATTGAGCTAACTTTAAGTCAACTTTTTTCTGAGCTTAAGCCGAACGTTTAGGTATGTAAAGCAATTCACATTTCTATGTAGATGGTGGATATCAAAGTCAATATTGCTTGATGTATCTTTGTAAATTGTAATGACGTAATGCTAATTTGGAGAAAACTAAGAATGTGAATCATCTCCGAAAATTACGCTCTCACAATTGGATTTTTGATTGATTAATGAGAAACGAATTAATTAATGCAAAGCATAGAACAAGAAAACAAAACTCTCGAAAGCTCACTTCAACCTTTAATTGAAAAGTTATGGAAGGGGCATCTTTTTGGCGCGGAAAACCATCGATCTGCAATTATTAGCCATTATCTTCACTCAAATAAGATTGTGTATAAAAAAAATGCTATTCAATATGGGAAGGAAATGATTAATGGTCACTTTGCTGAAAAAATGAATGATAAGATTGCAGAAGAAGCTTTGCAGTATATCATAAGGTATAACGATCAAATTATCCCATTTCAAAATCCTTCAAAACCTGAATTTACATTTATTGATCTGTTTGCGGGCGTTGGGGGATTCAGACTTGCTCTGCAAAGTCTCCAGGGAGAATGTATTTTTTCCTCGGAGTGGGATAAAATGGCTCAAAGAACTTATTACGCGAACTTTGGTGAGATCCCTTTTGGAGACATAACCAAAGAAGAAACAAGAAAATGGGTGCCTGAAAAGTTTGATCTTTTATGCGGAGGATTCCCCTGTCAGCCATTTTCAATTGCTGGAGTTTCTAAAAAAAATAGCTTAGGCAGGAAGCATGGCTTCGAAGATGAAAAACAAGGAAATCTTTTCTTTCATGTCGCGAAAATTATTGAGGAAAAACGTCCGAAAGCTTTTTTTCTGGAAAATGTAAAAAACCTTGTATCACATGATAAGGGCAATACTTTTAAAGTTATCAAAGAAACGCTGGAAGAGCTGGGTTATACCTTCTACTCAAAAGTCCTTAACGGAAAACATTTTGTACCTCAACATCGTGAAAGAACTTTTATGGTAGGTTTTGACAAGAAGGTTTTCAAAGGAGAAGAACAATTTTCATTTCCCGAACTTCCACTGCCTGAAAGGAGGATAAAAGAAATTTTAGAAAATAGAGCAGATCCTAAATACACGCTTTCTGATAAACTATGGGATTATTTACAAGGATATGCTCGTAAACATAAGGAGAAAGGAAATGGATTTGGATTCGGCTTAGTAGATTTGAATGGTATTTCAAGAACTATGAGCGCCAGATATTATAAAGACGGTGCTGAAATCTTAATTCCCCAAAAGGACAAGAATCCCCGAAGGCTTACAGTTCGTGAAGCTGCCCGACTTCAGGGTTATCCTGATAACTTTGTGATAGATAAAGTTTCAATGAATCAGGCATATAAGCAGTTTGGAAACTCTGTGGTGGTACCACTGATACGAGCCATCGGTGAACAAATAGTTGAAGTACTCAAGAAGACACCAGTCAAGAAATCACGAAAATAATTCTCCCGAAAAATCTTTAAGGTTAATCTGTCTGGATTTTAAATATGATATGAATTCTTTGAGATTCATAAGCCATGCTCTTTGAGCGGCATTATAGGTTGTATGTATTGAGGCGGGTAATATCAATTGGAGTCCATGCGCCATCATTTCATTGGTTTGATTCTCGCTGATTCCTGGTTCAAGTGTTAGAAGGTGTTTGTTATTAATGCGTTTAGCTTCACTCAAAACTTGTCTCCACCTATCCTTACAAGTGGTTTTCACTCCAAGCATTGTTAGGTTTTCACTTTTAAAAGATGCCAGATGGTATTCTCTTGCTCCTGGAAATAGAAAATCTGGTTTTGCTTTGTTCTCAGTTATTTTTGCTCTATCAAATTTTATTTGATAAAGTCTGAATATCTCTTCTGTATGATTTTCTAATGCAAGTCCGGCTCTTGACTTTCGTGTATTTTGAATACTTAATGAAAATTTTAGAAACCCCTCAACATCAACATTCCCATCTTTATCAAAAAATCCTTGTTTTAGTCTTTTTTCCAATTCCAATCGCTCCATTCTTCTAAATAACTTCTCTTCGTGATTCATCCATGACATTAATGCGGTATCTGGATCTTCCAGTGGTGCGATATCTTTAAGTGATTGTCTGGTTAGTATAGAAAATTCTTTTGTAGTAGGCATTTTACCTTTAAGCCTTAAAAGTATTGAGTCGAGGAAATCCGTTTCAGTGTCTTCAATTTCAATACCCAGCTCTTCAAGTATGAAACGAACAGGAAAGTCGATCTCTTTATCCCCTGATTGCTGAAAATCCTGATAAACAAAGCTTTTGCCTGCTTGTACCGGTACTTCAAATAGCCAGAGTAATTGACTCTCCACTGTAGTTTGAGCAGGAGTTATGATACAAAGCAAAGTATTATCAGGTCGTTTAGCGATTATTAAGAGATCCCCAGCTTGTGCACGTTGGGAAACATCTGTAGTAGGAAAATATAATCTCCACTCTGCTGCTCTTTCTTTACCAAATCTTGCGTCGTACCATGAAAGCTGTGCGTCTGATGTTGTAGTTTCATTGTCGTCTCCCATCCAAACAAACCTGCTCCGAAAAGTTATTGTCTCACCAACTTCATTTGTCCCAAGAACTTTTTTTAAGGCTTCTGAGCCGTTGAATTCGTGTTGGTTAGATTTCTTGATATTTACTTCTACAGTTGAAAGTCTTTTAGCAGCAACTGCTACAAAGTATTGTGATAAATATCCTTTTTTATGCATGCTTTTTTACGAGCTTTTTTATTATTTTTCTAAAGACAATTTACAATTTAATGAAATTTTTGTAACAAGAACCTCCCCTAAATAGAACAGACCATTATCCAAATGCGCCGTCCACCTACAAACCACTTCTCTCCACAAATACCAAAAATTGATTTGAAAAAATTTACCCATCAGCCAGATTGAATTCTTTCATTGTATTTGCTATTGTCCCCTTCACAAACTTCTTATTTTTCTAATGATTAACGTTGTTCCCGCTAGCGCATACATTTATTCAACCTATCTTATGACAAACGTAAAGGCCTGCTCCCTTACCGTAAATCTCATATCACCTGCACATCCCTCACATTCACCGGCGAGCTTCCAAACTTCTGCTTAAATACCCTGCTAAAATGAGACGGATTCTCAAAGCCGCTCTCAAACGCAGCTTCGGCAACGGTTTTGGCCTGACTGGTCAATAGATGGCGTGCATGATACAGTCTTTTGTCCATCAGCCATTTCCCGGGAGTTGTATTGAATAAAGAAACAAAATCTCTTTTGAATGCAGACAGGCTCCTCGCACTCAGCCTGGCATAGTCCTCCAGTTTCAAGTTAAAACAGAAATTATCTTCCATCACACGTTGTAAAACAATCTGCGGCTCGTTCATCAATGAGCAGAACCAGGATAACAATTGCTCATTGGCCGGGTTCTCTGCAATCAGCAATACCAGCTCACGGAATTTCAATTCCAGCAATAATGGATCGGGTTGATAGGAAGGCCTGAAATATGGCATCAATGAAAGGAAATAAGCTTCCGCGGCAGTACTGTTATGAATGGGGATCACAGGATCAAGCTTTCCTGCCGGTCTTATCTTCTCTCCCGGTTTGCTTTTCAACACATCGCAGATGAATGCATCGGGTAAGAAAAAAAGTACAAAACAGAACTCTGTTTCATTGAACTGCTCAACAATGGAAGCGCCTTTCCTTACAAATACACAACTGCCTTTCTGAAGATCGTAAGAGCCATGTGGCGTATGCCAAACCTTTCTCCCTTCCATCACATACAAAACGTAATTGTGATGACTCCAGAGATCGGCAAACTTTGAATCGAGCGGGCAAGTAAAAATAGAAACCAGCGCCTCTCCGCAACTGAGCTGGCGATAAGCGGGATTGCCTTTTACTGTAGAATAGAAATTGTACACGGGGCTGGTTGAACTGCAAAATTAGTATTTTGGCTGGTCCCCTGAATACTACTAACCGGTAATCTCTCCTGCACTTTCAGCTTCGATATTCCCGGCAATTGTCGAACTTTGTATCCTTCCCACCTCCTGCTGAATAGTCCGCACCAATTGGTCAACCTAAAATCGTTTTGTATGAAATTGAAAATGAATTTCTCACAAAGCCTGGTGTTGCTATTCTGCCTGTTGCTGTTCGCCTGCAAAGAGAGCAGGAAAGCGCCTTCCAGGGCATCGATCGATGCACTGAACCTCAAAAAAGGACAACTGATCACCTGTGGCCCATCACAGCAGCTTGGCACCCTGCACTTTGCCATCGATGCTCCTGCAGCCACTCAATCTTCTTTTATGCTAGGGCTCAAACTGCTTCATTCGTTTGAATACGACGAAGCGGAAAAAGTCTTCGCCGGTATTATCGATCAAAACCCCGACTGTGCAATGGCGTATTGGGGAGTGGCAATGAGTAATTTTCATCCGCTCTGGGCGCCTCCTTCCAAAGCAGAATTGCAAAAAGGAAGCGCAGCCATCGCAATCGCAAGAGGACTGAAACCGGCTTCAAAAAAAGAGTCATCATATATTGAAGCCATCGCATCATTCTACGACCGCTGGCAACAAACAGATCATAAAACACGCTGCCTCCGGTTCGAAAAGGCAATGGAAGATCTGCACGAAAAAGATTCCTCCGATATGGAAGCCACCGTTCTCTATGCTCTGGCCCTGGATGCCGCGGCCAATCCATCGGATAAGAATTTTAAGAAACAAAAAAAAGCAGGCGAACTCTTGCAGTCATTAGCGCCCGGTGCACCGGATCATCCGGGTATCGCACATTATCTTATACATACTTATGATGTACCGGAACTAGCCTCCCTGGCGCTGCCCGCAGCAAGGAAATACGCATCCATAGCGCCATCGTCGGCGCACGCTTTGCATATGCCTTCTCATATATTTACAAGGCTTGGGCTTTGGGACGAAGCTGTTCAGTCCAATATCGCCTCCGTTTCTTCTGCACAATGCTATGCGCAACAAAATGGAATGAAACATTGGGACGAAGAATTGCATGGCCTTGATTATCTGATGTACGCCTATCTCCAAAAGGGTGATACATACAATGCGAAAAAACAACTGGACTATCTGTTATCCATCCACGAAACATCGCCTGCCAATTTTAAAGTCGCCTATTCTTTCGCTGCCATACCTGCAAGGTATTACCTCGAGAGCCGCAATTGGAAAGAAGCAGCCCGCCTTCCTTTCCCTGTTGCCAATTTTTCCTGGGATGATTTCCTCTGGCAAAAAGCGATCATCCACTTCGCAAGAGTGATGGGCGCGGTACATACGGGTCAGACAAAGATCTCAACAGAGGAAATACAGGAATTGAAACGAATCAGGGATACACTTGCCGAACAGGGGGATACTTACAAGGCACAACAGGTAAGTGTGCAGTTGGCAGCAGGTGAAGCCTGGGCAAAACTCAGATCCGGAAAGAAAGGAGAAGCCTTGCAACTCATGCAGCTCGCTGCAAAAATGGAAGACAGCACAGAAAAACATCCCGTAACACCTGCTGAAGTATTACCGGCAAAGGAATTGCTGGGCGATATGCTGATGGAACTAAAAGATTATCAGGCTGCTCTCGAAGCATATGAACAAAATCTTAAGAGACATCCCAACCGCTTCAATGCATTACTCGGGGCAGCACAGGCTGCATCAAAAACCGGAGAAAAATCAAAAGCAATCGACTACTATCACCGATTGATATCGATAGCAGTTACAAATAGCCCCAAACCGGAATTACAACTGGCTAAACAATCATTGGAAGAAATGGAAAAATGAATTGTATTATCCGGAAGTTTTTGCCCCGTACTCGCTTGGGTTTACACCATATTGTTTCTTAAACTCACGGCTGAAATATTTACTGTCTTCATACCCCACCATATAAGCGATCTCATACACGGTGTGTCGTTGCCCCGAAAGCAGCGTGGCTGCCTGTTTCAGCCTGAGGGACTTCACAAAATCATTTGCACTCAGCCCGGTAATGGCTTTGATCTTTTTGTATAAAACAGGTTGGCTCATCAGAGCTTTCTGGGCAAGCACGCCTACACCAAAACCCGGATCGTCCATGTTTTCAAGAACAATGTTTTCGATGTTTTTAAGGAAGGCTTCATCCAATGGATGCAAGGCAGGAAATGTCAGGGGAGTATCAGGCGCAGTTGAAGAAGAAGCCTGAACGTCTTCGCCTGGAAATGTTTTCCGGCCCAGTGTTGTATTGAAATGCTGCCAGTACTTCTCTCTTGCCAGCAATAAATTCTGTACCGTCAGTTCCAGCACTTTCGTACTGAATGGCTTGGTCAGGTAAGTGTTCGCGCCGGTCTGAAGCCCGCTGATCTGGTGCTCCACCGCGGTCTTAGCCGTGAGCAGCACTACAGGAATATGACTGGTACGTATATCCGATTTGATCCTGCTGCAGAATTCAAGCCCGTCCATTTCAGGCATCATTACGTCACTGATGATCAGGTCTGGAATATGTTCTACCGCATATACCAGCCCTGATGCTCCATCTGCCGCTTCTGCTATGAAATATTTGTCCTGGAGTGTTTCTTTGATGAACGTCCTGATTGCTCTATTGTCTTCTACCAGCAAAATGGATGGTTTGCCATTGTTGCTTATCAAAGAACCCTGCACAGGGCTTGTTTCTCCGGCAAGGATGGTTTGGATGACGGGAAGATCGGCAGTAGCAACCAGCTGACCGGGCGCATAATGCTGTATTCCTTTCAGGAGCGTTACACGGAAAATAGTTTCATGAAGATCCTGGTGGCTAAGTTTGGTGGAGCTGACGCTGATAGTGCCTTTATGCGCCTGCACAATACTTTTTGACAATGCCAGGCCGATCCCATAACCGGTGTTCTGTTGTCCGTGATCATTTTCCTGGAAGTAATTATCGAACAATCGGTCTACATTCTCGCGAGCAATCCCCTTTCCGCTATTGGCCACGGTGATGATCACCTGTTTGGCGTCATCCTGAATGGTAAGTTTCACAAAACCACCATCAGGCGTGAATTTGAATGCATTTGAAAAAAGATTGTAGAAAACTTTTTCCATTTGTTCACGATCGAATGTAAGGTTGATATGAGAAGGATGAGCAGAAAACTGCTGATCGATATTCCGCGATGCGGCAATATCTCCAAAGCTATTGTAGATCGATTGGGCAAAGTCAGCAATATCTGTAGTGGATGCGTGCAGTGTGAGATGTCCTGTTTCTGCTTTCCTGAAATCCATTAGTTCATTCACCAGTTGCAACAGGCTATCCGAGTTGGATCTGATGGTTTGCAGCAATTGTTTATCGGCCGTATTGCCGCTGTTCTTGCTCATCAATTTTTCCGTAGGACCGGTGATCAGGGAAAGATGTGTTCTTATTTCATGGGAGATATTGGTAAAGAAATTCAATTTTAGTTGGGTGAGCGTGTTGCTTTTTTTCATCAATGCCTGCATCAGGAAGTAACGGGCAACAAAGAACACGAGGGCCAATCCCGCAAGAATGTACAACGTATAGGCCCACCATGTTTTCCAAAAGGGAGGCAGCACCTGTATCTTCAGTGAAATGGGGGTGCCCCAGACTCCATCATTATTACTTCCTTTCACGATCAGTGTATAATTACCGGAGGGCACATTTGAATAACTGGCGAGCGGATCGCTGGTGTAGGTAAAGTTATCGTCGAAGCCTTCCAGCTTGTAGGCGTACCTGTTCTTTGCGGGTTTGATGAAATTCAACGCAGCAAATTCCACAGAGAATGCATTCTGGTTATGCTTCAGTCTGATTGCAGATGTATAACTGATCTGTTTTTGCAACAAACTGTCCTGTGCGCCTGTTTTCACTTCTTTATTATGAAGATTGAAAGAGGAGAACGCTACAAGCGGCGCTTGCAGGTTCTGACTGATAGCAGCAGGTTCAAAAGCAGTAAGACCAAAGTAACCGCCGAAATACAGTTTTCCATCCGGGGCTTTGTACCAGGCATTATTATTGAAAACATTGCCGGCCAGTCCATCTTCCGTGTTGTACACATTGCAGGAACCTGTAGCAGGATTATATCTCGCCAAACCGTTGATGGTACTGATCCATAGCTCCCCGTTTTCGCCTTCGATGATGCCGAGCACATTATTGTCCGGCAATCCTTCGTTCTTTGTGATGCTCGATTTCTGGTTTCCATTTTTATCCAAAAGAACCAGTCCGTTCTCACCGCTGCCCGCCCAAATGCGTTGTTGTTTATCTTCATACAAACAGTTCACCGGAAAGATGGAGCTGTCTGTTTTCAACAGTTTGCTGCCATCAGCAGTAAGAATATACAGTCCTCGCCTGGTCCCGGTCCAGATTGTATTGGTTGAAGTAAGCAGTGTAGAAAGAATGGATTGCCGTTGCAGTTTCGCGAATCCTTCAGGAGCAGGAAGTGGCTCCAGTTGTGATCCTTTCTTTTGATAAAGTTGAAGTCCCTGTGTTTCCGTGCCTATCCAGAAGCGACCAGCTGCGTCCTGCATCAGGCTCGTGATCTCAGCTCCCTGCAGATAAGGATCAGCTGCATTGTAAAGGTATCGGATGAATCGGTTCTTGCTGCGATCGAAAAGATTGAGGCCACCCCCATGCGTACCCGCCCAGATATTCCCCTCTTTGTCTTTGTACAAAACTTTCACCAGGTTGGAACCAGGGCTGTAAGGATCATTGGAATTGTGTTTGTAATAAGTAATGGAACCATCGCGGCCAAACCGGTTGATGCCTCCGCCTTCGGTTCCGATCCAGAGATCGTCGTCATTATCCTGCACAATGGAACTGACAACATTATTGTTCAACTTCCTGGAAGACCTGGTGGAGTATACAGTGAATGGCGTGCTCAGTGAATAAAGACAATTCACGCCACCAAAAAAAGTTCCCACCCAGATGGAACCGGTCTTATCCATATACAAACTATGTACAGAATTCTGACTGAGGCTGGCATCGTTCCAGGGATCATTGATGAAGGTAGAGATCTGTTCTGTTCCGGCCTGCAACTTTGAAAGTCCTTCCTGGGTACCGATCCAAAGATTCCCTTCCTTATCCAGTAAGAGTTTGCGGATATGATCGCTGGCGATCCGGCTATTCACATTTTGATAGCGATGGAATGTACCGGTAACGGGATCATATAAATGCAATCCTCTGTGCGCAGTGCCGATCCAGAGTTGATTGCGTTTGTCGCGTACGATGCTCTTCACCTGGTTGTCTACCAGACGTGTTTCACCGGCTTCCTGGTGAAAGATCTCTTTAACGGAGAATTTGCCGTTCTGTTCGTGTAACTGTACCAGGCCATGGTCCGATCCTACCCAGATGACACCTTCATCTTCATACACACAATTGATATTGGTAAGCCGAAATGCATTACCGGTAAACCGGCTGACCGGAACCAGTACCGCTTGCTGAACATCTGCAATCAGGTAAAGGGTATTCCGGGTGCCTGCCCAGATCCTCCCCCGGCTGTCTTCGAACAAACAGATGATCTCTTTATCGCGACTGCTGATGGCTGCATCTTTTTCGAATGGAATAAGATCGAACTGATCTGTTTCAGAATGATAGCGGTTGAGCCCGTTCTGTGTGCCTGCCCATACCTGGCCATTGCGATCGGTGAGCAGGCAAAAAATATAATTGTTGGAGATGCCTGATCTGTTGCCGGGTGTATTCTTATAAATGGTGAATTTCCGGGAGTCGTATTTGTTGAGCCCCTGTCGCGTGCCGAACCACATGAAACCTTTGGCGTCCTGTGTAATGGCAATGACCGAGTTTTGGGAGAGGCGATCAGACACATCAAGGTGTGAAAAACTCATTTGCTGACAAATTCCCTGCACGGAGATCAGCAGCAAAGCCTGTACAACAAGCAGTATTCGATTCGGAAAACTCATGGGTGTTCATTAAAAAGCAGGCATGGGAGATATTGTTGACTGGCAATCTGAGGACTTCAATTTAGGTTATTTTTTAAAACGAAGGAGGCAGGAAAATACTTTGGAACATCGTTTGAAACCAATCAACACACCATTTGTATTAGGAACAAACTCAATATAAGCAGCAGTTCACCGTCATTTTTTAAAAATTGACCCTATAAAGCCGAATTTTTCACCCCATGTTCCTTCAATTATTCGCCAAATTCGTCAGGGATTGCGTAACCATATTAATGTATTGCTTATGTCATTGAAAGCTCAAAGCCATAGTCGCCGTTCAGGCGGCCGGAAGCTTCAGTTAATTCTTTTTCTATTTTTCTCTTTTTCCATTCCTGCACTTGCCCAGAAGAAAGTTTCGGGTACAGTGAAAGATGCTGAGGGGAAACCCGTTCCTGCCGTAACAGTTTCCGTAAAAGGAAAGACTGCTGCCACCAATTCAGACTCCAATGGAGCGTTCAGCATCCAGGCCAGCGTGGGAGATACCTTACAGTTCACCAGTGTGAACTTCGATCCTGTTTCGCAGGTGGTAGGCGAAAAGAACGAATATTCCATTATTCTCAATAACAAGGTCAGCAAGCTGGACGATGTGATCGTCATCGGCTATGGCACCGTTCAGAAACGGGATGTGACCGGTTCTGTTTCCAAAGCGCCGGTGGAAGACATGCAGAAGGCGCCGGTCCGTTCATTTGATGAAGCACTTGCTGGTCGTGTTGCCGGAGTGAATGTGTCTTCGGTTGACGGACAACCCGGCTCAGCCGTGAACATCACCATCCGCGGCGCCAACTCCGTTACGCAGGATAACTCGCCTCTTTATGTGATCGATGGATTTCCGATCGAAAGCCCCAACAACAATTTCATCAATCCACAGGACATCGAATCTATCGAAGTCTTGAAAGATGCGTCGGCTACAGCAATCTACGGTTCCCGTGCCGCAAACGGGGTGATCATCATCACCACCAAAAAAGGAAAGGCCGGTCCGCCCGTGGTAACACTGAGCAGCTCCTTCGGACTGCAGAAAGATTATAACCGGATGAAGCTGTTGAGCCCTTCCCGGTTTGTGGAGTACCAGCTGGAAAGGATCCCAACCGATGCCAACAATATTTACCTGTCAGATGGTAAGTCGCTCGACTACTACCGAAGCATTCCGGAAATAGACTGGCAGGACCAACTCTACAGAACAGCTCCCATGAGCAATAATTCCATTTCCATCAGCGGCGGCAACAATACCACTAAATATTATGTGTCTGGTAATCTTCTCCGGCAGGAAGGCGTGATGGTGAACTCCGGATACAGGAGATACCAGGGCACCATGTCGCTCAATCAGACATTCAATTCTAAACTCAAAGGCGGTGTGTATGTGAATTATGCTTACAATAAACAAAACGGCGCATCGCCTTCCACTCCGAATAGCAGCAGCTCCACTGCTTACTCTTTGTTCAGCGTGTACGGATACAGAAATTTCTCCCTGGACGGTTCAACGGGCTTAACAGATCAGCTCTTCGATCAGTTCATAGATCCAACCATCGATCTGCGAATGAACCCGGTGATCAACCAGAAACATATGCTGCGTGAGAACATCGGACGTAACACCATTATCAATGCCAACCTGGAGTATGCGATCCTGAAAAATCTGAAACTGAAAATAACAGGAGGCATCAACAGCACCATTACACAGAATAACCAGTTCAATGATACCAATACTGTCTACGGCAATAAACGTTCCTTGCTGGGATCACAAAATGGCGTGAATGGAAGCGTGATGTATTATAACTCTTCCACCTGGGTGAATGAAAACACATTGACATGGAACAAAACCTTCAATCGCAAGCACAACTTCACTGTGCTGGCCGGTATGTCGGAGTCTGTGAACAAATCTTCCAGTCATGGTTCTTCCGCCACCAATCTCCCCAATGCGCAGCTGGGCATCAGTGGCCTGGATGAAGGCACACCGCAGGTGGTGCGCGCCACCACCACCAGTTGGGGATTAATGTCATTCCTCGGAAGAGCAGACTACAAATATGGGAACAGGTACCTGCTCACTTTTTCTTATCGCGCAGACGGTTCTTCAAAATTTGCGAAACACAATCGCTGGGGGTATTTCCCTTCCGGCGCTGCCGCCTGGAAATTCAGCGAAGAAAAATTCATGAAACAGTTTGAGGATATTCTCTCGGAAGGTAAACTGCGCGTGAGTTACGGTCTTACAGGTAATAACCGTGTAGGCGATTTCACTTATCTCTCCGCCATCAACCTGGCAGTGAATCCGCAGGGATATACTTTCGGGAATACTACCATCTCAGGCGCCATCCCATCCAACTTCGGAAACGAAAACCTCACCTGGGAAACAACAGAGCAATTCAATATTGGTCTGGATCTCGGGTTTCTAAACGACAGGATCAACCTCACAGCCGATATCTATCGTAAGAAAACAAAGGACCTGCTGATCTATGCCAATATTCCGCTTTCTCTCGGATATGCACAAGCGTACAGGAATATCGGCAGCGTACAAAACCAGGGCCTCGAACTTACAGTGGGCACCACCAATATCGACAACCGTGATTTCAAATGGAAATCCAGTTTAAACATAACTTTCAATCAGAACAAGATCCTGCAGCTGACAGAGAACCAGGAATCGATCCTCTCTGCGGCTCCTTTCGATCAATACTTCAGAACCATCCCGGCCTTTATTTCCAAAGTGGGCAATCAGTTGGGAATGATGTACGGTTTCATCTGGGATGGCGTTTACCAGTATGAAGATTTCGATGTCTCCAACACGGGTAACTATGTATTGAAGGATCATATCACCACCAACGGCAATACACGCGCAAATATCCAACCCGGCGATATCAAATTCAGGGATATCAATGGCGACAAAGTTGTTGATGCGAACGATTATGCCGTTATCGGAAGGGGACTGCCCATTCACACAGGCGGTTTCACCAATGAGTTCACGTATAAGAATTTCGATCTGAATATTTTCTTCCAGTGGTCTTATGGCAACGATATCATCAATGCGAACCGCTACATCTTTGAAGGAAATATTCTCGGCCGTTCACACCTAAACCAGTTTGCGAGCTTCGCCGATCGCTGGAGCCCCACTAATACCGATTCTAAAATTCCACGCGGCGGCGCTGGTGGCTATGGGCCCACAACGCCCACTGGAACTAATTCCCGGGTGATCGAAGACGGTTCTTATCTAAGGTTGAAGACCGTTCAACTCGGGTATAATTTTTCACCTAAGACCCTGCGCTTCCTGAAAATAAAATCAGCCAGGCTATATGCAGCAGCACAGAACCTGCTCACCTGGACTGACTACTCCGGTGTTGATCCTGAAGTGAGCATCTTCAATTCGGTACTCACGCCTGGTGTGGATTACTCGGCGTATCCCCGCCCCAGGACCATCACATTTGGACTGAACGTGACATTCTAATTCGCAACGATAAACTTGTTATATATGAAACCGATTTTGTTATTCTTATTGCCGGCGCTGGTACTTGCTACGGGTTGCAATAAGATACTCGATAGACAACCCACGGACTTCATACAGCCGGATAATTATTACAATAGTGAGCAGGATTTGAACTTTGCACTTACAGGCGCCTATGATCCACTGGGTAGTGAATACCTCTACGGCAGTTCGCTTTGGTTCCAGTTCGGAAGCTGTTCGGATGAATCGTTCTATCCCAATACTGCCAACTCCTTTTCAGCTCCCATGTTCTACCAGTTCGATTATACCAATCCGTATGTGAGCGGATTATGGGAACAATGCTATGTTGGGATCGAACGCGCCAACCTGCTGATAAAGAATATCAACAAACCCAACATGGATGAAACGAAGCGCCAGGTGATCCTGGGTGAAGCGCTCTTCCTGCGCGGGTTCTATCATTTCCTGCTGGTGAGCAATTATGGCGGTGTGCCCTTGAAACTAACGCCTACGGCAAATATCAACTCCGTGAATATTCCCAGGGACGATGCTGCTACCGTGTATGCACAGGTGCTGGCGGACATGAAAGAAGCCGAAGCCAAAGTGAGCAAAGCATCTGTGATCGGTAATGGAAGTCATGTTTCGCAAACCACTGTTCAGGGAATGCTGGCGCGTGTTTGTTTGTACATGGCAGGTAATCCGCTCAACGATCAAAGCAAATACGCGGAAGCATTGAGTTGGGCGCAGAAAGTGCAACAAAGCGGCGAACACCAGTTGAATACCAATTTCGATCCCTTACTCACCAATTCTGCCTATAGCCAGGTGTTTATTAATCAGACAAGGGATGTGTACGATGTAAAGGAAAGTATGTGGGAAGCAGACTTCTACATGAATGGACAAAATACCGCTTACAACGAAGGAGGCAGATTGGGTACTTACCAGATGGGTTGCCAGAATATCGATACCGGCTTCGGTTCCGGCAATATCAGGACTACCATCAAACTGTACAACCTGTACAAGACAGGCGATCAGCGCCGCGACTGGTCCATTGCTCCGTTCAGCTTTACCAGTACAGCCACAACGGCGGTCCGCGTGAACTATACAGCCAGTAATATCATTGGTCGTGAAAGCGGCAAATGGAGAAGATATACCGAGCTCCCTCCCAAACAACAATACAGAACAGGCACCAATTTTCCGATCCTTCGCTACAGTGATGTACTGCTGATGCTGGCCGAAGCTGAGAACGAAGTGAATGCCGGACCTACACAAGCGGCCTATGATGCCATCAATGAAGTGAGAAGACGCGGCTATGGAGTTCCGTTAGATCAGCCCGATGTAAATGCCGATCTCCCTGCTGATCTCTCCTATACTGATTTCAAACAACAGATCCAGGACGAGCGCGCACGCGAGCTGTGTTTTGAAGGATTGCGCAGGCCCGATCTCATCCGATGGGGAATATTCAAACAGGTGATGGACGCGATGGTGACCGAGATCCAGGCTTCCAATGCCAGCGTTACCAACAAGAACAGGTGGATACTGGGTTACAGTACCGCCGGCTCTTCTCCGCGCTACACCATCTTACCTATTCCCGCGCTGGAGCTCAATATCAATAAAGCCATCCGCCCGAACCAGGGCTGGTAATTGTTCAAACCTAATAATGATTGTATGTTGAAATATAGTTGTTCAATATTGTTCTTGCTGGCAGGACTCAGCGCCTGCACCAAAAAGCTCAGCAACGGCTCCTCCGATTTTGCAGTAACTGCGCAAAGAACTTCACTCAACGCAGGAGACACTGCAAGATTCAGTTTCGCAGGTAATCCCGATATCATAACTTTCTATTCAGGAGAGCCGGGCAAAAGATTTGAATTCAAAGACCGTGTGCAGGCCGAGGGCTTGCCTGTGGTGAATTTCAGCACAGTAAGGGCCAATGGTGTGCAACAGAACACACTCCTGCTGATGATCTCTTCTGATTTCAAGGGAGTGGTTCGTGGCGATACCAACAGCACCAAAGCAAATATTGCTGCCGCAACCTGGGAGGACATTACTTCGCGCGCCACGCTGGCCCTGAGTGGCACTACGGCTGTTCCTTCCGGCGATATAGAGCTCACCGATTTTGCAGAAGCAGGCAAGCCTGTATACATCGCTTTCAAATACATTGCTGAAGCGGGAAGCATCCAGCCCAAATGGACCATCAGCAATTTCACCGTGAAGAATAATCTGTCCGATGGAACCAGCTACACCATCGCCAACATGAATACTTCCTCAACGCCTTATACAAATTATGGGGTCAATACTTTCAGTCCGGGATTTGCCTCTTACACGCTGCAAAACAATTTCAATTGGTCCGTCAGCACAACCAGTATGGTAATTACCGGTGCAACCTCAGTGGGGGCTGCAGGCGCCCCCGCCGAGGCATGGCTTTTCATCGGTCCCATTAATCTTCGCAAAGTGACGCCCGATGCAGGATTGGTGATCAAGAACGGAGGTCAGAATATGGCTGATCTGAATTTCTATACTTTTTACAATACACCCGGCAACTACAAGGCAACCTTCGTTGGTGGTCGCGTGAGCATCGAAGAAACAAGTGTGACCCCGCATAATATCGATATATCTGTACAATAAAGTGAAAGCGATAAAACCGTAACAATGAAATACCAATTTTTTGTGGTGATTGGCCTGTTGATAGGTTCAGCCTTTATCCGGAATGATGAACAACAGTTTTTGCAGGATAACTTCTCGTTTGCAAAATCACAGATCAAAGGAATGCTGGAAGAAGCCAATAAGTACGACACACTTTTTCCCCGCACCATCGATGAAAAAGGAAAATTGAAACTGACAGATAAGTACGAATGGACCTCCGGCTTTTTCCCTGGCAGCCTCTGGTACCTCTATGAAGGAACAAAGAATGATTCCATCAAACAGGAAGCCATCGAATGGACAGACAAACTGGAATCCCTGAAATCCTTCACGGAACACCACGATCTTGGATTCATGATGTATTGTAGTTACGGCAATGCTTACCGGCTCACCGGAAACGAAGTCTACAAGCCACTGCTGGCGCAGGCTGCGGCCAGTTTAAGCACCCGCTTCAGCGAAAAGACCGGCGTCATCCGCTCCTGGAACATGTTCGGCTCCTGGGATGGTAAGAACAAATACAATTATCCCGTGATCATCGACAATATGATGAACCTGGAGCTGCTGTTCTTCGCTACAAAAGTTACAGGAGATCCGAAATATAAAAAGATAGCCATTACGCACGCAGACAATGTGCTGAAGAACCAGGTCCGTGCCGATGGAAGCTGCTACCATGTTGTTTGTTATGATGCACAAACAGGGAAAGTATTAAGTCGCGAAACCGTACAGGGATATGCCAACAATTCCACCTGGGCCCGCGGCCAGGCCTGGGGTATTTATGGTTTCACGATGAGCTATCGCGAAACGAAAGATCCGCGCTATCTGAAAACAGCCATGAAGATGGCTGACTTCTATATCAATCATCCCAACCTGCCCAACGACAAAGTTTGTTACTGGGACTTCAATGCTAACCAGAATGGCTATACGCCTTCCGTTCGTTCGCGCGCGCCACAGACGCCCACCAATTACCGCGACGTGTCCGCAGCTGCCATCACGGCTTCCGCCCTGTTGGAACTCTGTGTGCTGGCGGGCGACAAAGGCGCAGCCTATAAAGAAGCGGGCATAAAGATCCTGCATTCCCTGAGCTCGAAAGTGTACCGTTCCGAAGCCGGAACCAATGGCGGATTCCTGCTGAAACACAGCGTGGGCAGCATCGCGCATGGATTTGAGATAGACGTACCGCTGGTGTACGCAGATTATTATTACCTGGAAGCGTTGAACCGTTATCAGCAAATATTAGAAAAGGACAATACCGCTTCGATTCGATAATTTCAGGTTGTAAAAAAGAAACGCATGTACATCCCCGTTCAAATGAAACCTGCCTTGCTCTTCATAGGTATCCTGCTGACGGCAACAGTTTCATGGAGCCAAATGCCCCTGATCGATTCTGCCAAGATCCAGGACCACCCGAGATTACTTCTATTGAAAGGAGAAGAGGAAAGGATAAAAACAGAGATCAGGAATAATGCAATATGGAAAAATGTACATGATGCCATATTGAAAGAATGTGATTCCATCTTAAAAAAATATCCCGTTGAACGGACGATGATCGGCAGGAGATTATTGCAGGTGTCCCGGGAAGGTCTGCGCAGGATCTTTTTCCTGAGCTATGCCTGGCGCACAACCGGCAAGAAGAAATACTTCAATCGCTGCGAAGAGGAAATGCTGGCCGTTTGCAATTTCAGCAACTGGAACCCAGACCACTTCCTGGATGTAGCCGAAATGACGATGGCTGTTGCTATCGGCTACGACTGGCTCTATCATGATCTGTCAGAAAAATCGAAAAATGTAATCAGGAAAGCCATTATCGAAAAAGGCATCAATCCTTCGCTCGAAAAAAAATACAATGGCTGGTTACGTGGCACCAATAACTGGAACCAGGTCTGCAATGCAGGGATCAGTTTCGGAGCACTGGCCGTTTATGAGGACCAGCCACAGGTGACTATGGAATTGTTGCGCCGCGCAGTAACCAGCATTGTGAAGCCAATGAATGAATATGCGCCTGCCGGCAATTACAAGGAAGGCTACAGTTACTGGGGATATGGAACTTCCTTCAATGTGTTCTTCAACAGTGCCCTAGAAAAAATCTTCGGAACAGCATTCGGGTTGAATGAACAACCTGGTTTTATGGAATCTGCATCTTTCTACCAGCACCTGATCAGCCAGGAAGGTGCGCCGTTCAACTATTCCGATGCCGGCAGTCTGGAAGGACTGCAGCCGGCTATGTTCTGGTTTGCCGATAAACTGAATGACCCGACATTGCTATTTGTTGAAAAGACTTATCTCTTAGAATCGAAATTCAATGCAAGAACAAACAGGCTGCTGCCTGCTGCAATGATCTGGGGCAAAGGCATCGCAACAGAAAAGATCAACGAGCCTGCACAGAAGACCTGGGCAGGAAAAGGAGACAACCAGGTAGTGATGATGCGCACGAGCTGGAAGAAGAACCAGGGCATCTATGTAGGATTCAAAGGTGGATCACCTTCCGTTAGTCATGCTCATATGGATGCCGGCTCTTTCGTAATGGATGCTGGCGCATCCAGGTGGTCTGCCGATCTCGGCATGCAGCAATACAATTCGCTTGAATCTGCCGGACTGAGCATCTGGGATATGAGCCAGGGCTCTCAACGCTGGGACGTATTCCGTTATTCCAATTTTTCACATAGCACACTCACCGTTAACGGACATCTTCAACAGGTTAAAGGAAATGCGCCGCTCGTAAGCTTTTCAGATGATTCAATGAATACACGCGCTGTACTTGATCTGACCAATATTTACAAACAGGACCTGGCAAATGCGCGCAGGGGTATTGCGATCATCAACAAACAATATGTAACCGTTCGTGATGAATTAGAGAGCGGAGACAGTACTTGCATTATCCGCTGGACCATGCTTACACCTGCAAAAATAGTAGCTATCGATGGCCACCAGGCGCAACTCGAAAGTAAAGGACAAAAGCTGTTCATCAGCGTAGCCGGACTGCCAGGCGTGAAACTGCAAACCTGGAGAACAGATCCTCCCCACAGTTATGATGCTGTCAATCCTGGTACCACACTGATCGGATTTGAAATGAGTTTACCTGCCCGTACAAAAATATCATTCAATGTGATACTGGTACCGGGAGAAGGCATCGCAATCAAAAGATCAGACCTGAAGGAACTGGATCAATGGTGATTGGATTTCATTCAACCATTTCTTTATACCCCTTCAATCTATACACATAGAAATACCTGGCAACTTTTCCATTCCTGATCTGTGGAATGGAAACAGGTGCCGATACTTCGCTGAATCGTTTTGTTATTGCTTCCGGAACGGGCTCATAAAAATTGGAAATGCCGATATAATAGGCATCTTCTCCAGGTTTCAATTCCGGAAGTTTTTCATTCAGCCAGGCGAAATGATGGATGGCGTTGATATCGCCAATGCCTTTCACAAAGAGACCGATTGGCCGGGCTACATAGAAATCGAGATGGGCTGCGGGGAACCAGTAGTTGCTGAAAATAAAGCGGGGGCTGTCTTTTGCGGATTTTTTGTCTTCTTTATACAAATTACTGAAGTCTTTCCCGAAATTTCGCCAGCCACTCATGTCGAGGGTAATATCATGTTTGCCGAAGTCGGGTATGGATTTATTGCCGAGGGTTCCGGGCCAGTAATTGATGATGCAGATAGCAGTGAGCAGCACGCCTGCTGTGAGACTAATGCCTGCGGTTGTCCATTTTTTTACTTTCCGGGAATTGATCCCACTTAGGCGGGCGGCTGTCAGCAGTATTAAAGTACTGTAAGCAGGGCCGCTCCAATGCGGTAATGTATCGTTAAAGAGGGAAAGGAAGATTACTGTCAGGATCAATGGAAGGCCCAGCCAGAGGATCAGTGAATATTGTTTCAATTTCCATTTGAGCGCAACCAATGAAGCAACCAGGAGAATTACATTCAGTGGATTATTATATGCAAAGGATCCCAGTAGTTCCCGGATAAAACTGTCGAATTGAAAATGCCGGATAAGGATGCGGCTGCCATGATAATCTACCGTACTCATTTTGTTGCTGATAGTCCAAAGGAATGAGGGAACCAGCATAGCAGCAGTAATCAGGGCGCTGATATAAAGAAAAGGATTTTTGAGCAGGCTTCTTTTGTGAAAAAGAATAAAGCCTCCAAATCCAAGCCAGCAGAAGATGCCATGCACTTTGCTGAGTATGCAAAGTCCGATGCTGATACCAAGAAGGATCAGGTTGATATTGATAGAGAAGCTTCGCTTACTGCCGGCAATCCGGATTATCAGATAAACGCTTAGCATCCAGAAAACCATTTGCGGAGAATCAGGCAGGATCAGTAGCCCGGCAATTACACTGCTATAAAAAGAGGCTGTGAAAAGGCAGGCGGCAATCCAGCCGGTCCGCTCACTGCTCAATGATTTACCCGAAAGATAGATCAACCAGGTGCTAATAGCTGCGCCAATCACGGAAGCCAGGCGGATGAAGAACTCATGGTTCCAATGCAGTCCGGCAGTAAAGAAGCGGATGCAAACTCCAACCAGGGGAGGATGATCGAAATAATTCCATTGAAGCTCTTTGGCGTAAGTCCAATAATAGACTTCATCATTATTCAATTCCACTATTCCACTTAGCAATAACCTGATAATGGACGAAATAATGATCAGCAGGATAGTCTTCCTTTTATGATCAGATGGCTGCAGGCCGTTCATATTGGTTGGATGGATTTTTTCCTACGGCTCTTCCTCTTACAATGTAAGATTTATACCCGTAATCTATGAAGATGGAGCTGGCAACGCCAATGATGATGCCGGTAGCCACATCTTCAACAAAATGCTGGCCCAGGTAGATACGTGAATAGCCTACCAGGATGGCTGCCAGGAATGTAAGGATGCAAATTGGCCTACTGCTTGTATTCATGCTGAGCATAGCCGCTACTGCAAAGGCAGTTGTGGTGTGCCCGGATGGGAAGCTGGCAAAGCCGCTATGCGTAACACCTTCGATGAAATATTGATAAAAGTTTTCAGGGAAGAATGTTTTGGGCCTGGGTGCCTGGAACAACGCTTTGAGTAATTGTACCACCAGACCGGAAAAAAGAAATGTAATCAGCAGCTTTATTGCGAGTGTAGTTTTCTTCACTATGAAATAACAACTTACCAGCAGGACCGCTACAATGCCATCGCCAAGATGGGTGAAATGAGTGAACCACCAATCCAGTAAAGGACAATGGAAAAAATTGGCGCCAAGGAAGGAGGTGGTTTTGGAGAAGCAGCAAACGATCAGGAGAAGCGGGCAGATCAGGATCAATGTGTACTGCTTGAAAAGATTTCCAGGGTTGTTGGGCATATGATTGAGTTGCGCCCAAAAGTATTCCGGGAATGCTACCTGAATTTTATGGTACTGTTACGGGATTGATAACAAAAGAAACGACTGGCGTTTTCAAAGTTTTATTTTGAGGTTGTAATCTTTCTTTAATGTTAACAGCGCTTCGGCATTGCCAATGGCATCGTCTACGGGGTTGTGAGTATGCGCAGTTTTGCGGAGGTGTTTGAAATTCTGGTAAGTGTCTTTAACCAGGCCTTTATACAAACTGCCAAGGTTGGATGAACTATGTCCAAAAGGATTTGCCCCTGTGAAATGATGAAAGTACCAGCAGATGAACATCCAGTCGAAGCCATTATTGTCGCTTATAAAACTCGGTCTGTTCGGCGAAACTTCCTTCAGCCAGGCTGCGAAGTTTTCCATAACTGATTTGGGGTTGTCGAAGTTGTTGGTGTCTTCCCTGGTGAATCCTGAAACAGCGAGCGCTTCGGGGATGAATTGATCGGAGATGGGTTTTAGTTTTCCGTAAAAGGATTTGTTGAGTTGTTCGTCAACCAGCACGGCGCCAAAAGAGATCATCGAATAATCTCCGGGAATGGGACCATCGGTTTCAACATCAACCATGATGTAAGCCATATTGATTGTTTGTTAGGAGCAGGTAATAGCGCCTGCTCTGCAAAATTAAGTTCCTCTTTTGCATTTTTGTATATATCCGCTCAACAACCTGTGCGGGTGTTACCAAATTGCTGTTTCTTTGCACAAAACCGGATTATGGCAGACAGCATGATAAAAGTTGGAGAGTTCAATCGTTTAAAAGTGGCCCGTACATTCGATTTCGGCATGTACCTGGGTGAGGGTAAGGATGTTGTGCTGTTGCCAAAAAGATTCATTCCCGAGGGCGTGAAAGTAGGAGACGTGTTGAATGTATTTGTTTATCACGATTCTGAAGACCGCCTGATTGCCACCACCCAGCGCCCGAAGGGCGTTGTGGGCGATATTGTTTACCTGCCGGTTGTATCTGTTACTCCGCATGGCGCCTTCATGGATTGGGGATTGATGAAAGATATTTTCGTGCCCAAATCAAAACAGCTGACGGGTATGCGCGTTGGCGGCAGTTATCTCGTGAAGATCTTCCTGGATGAACAGACAGGCCGCGTAGCCGCTACTGAAAAAATAGAACATGGATTGTCCAACGATCTGCTGACGGTAAAAGAACTGCAACTGGTGGACCTGCTGATCTACCGGAGAACAGATATTGGGTACAGCGTCATCATCAACAACATACACACAGGCGTACTTCACTTCAATGATATTTTCCAGCAGATCACTGTAGGTGATAAAGTGAAAGGCTATATCAAGAACATCCGCGAAGAAAATAAGATCGACGTGGGGGTTGGAAAACCCGGCTACCAGCGCGTAGAAGATGAGACCGGCAAAGTATTGCGATTGCTGGAAGAGAACAACGGTTACCTGCCTTATAATGATAAATCAAGTCCTGAAGATATTTATGAATTCTTTGGGATGAGTAAGAAGGTCTTCAAGATGACAACCGGTAATTTGTACAAAGCCAGGAAGATCGAGTTTACACAGACAGGGATCAAGCTGGTGCAGGAATAGAGTAAGATTATAGTAGTATTTTTTCGTATATTGGTAGTAGTTCAGGAACCATAACCATTAACCTAATCATTCTACTATGAAAAGAATTACTACCGCCCTTGCGGCCTTAGCTTTCATGCTTTGCTTCGTCCCTATTTCAATGGCTCAATCAGCGGACTGTGAAGAGATCAAAAAGGAAAATGAATATTTGAAAAAGGCGCTGAACATTCTCACTCCTGTAAAAACAGCTACATCAAAAAAAATGGATTTTCTTCTCACTAAGTGTGAAGGAAATATCAAAGAACAAACAGTTACTATTACATTGGTTGTTACGAATCATGGGCCCAATACAGAACTTAACTTCCGGAAGACCACTGGAGTTGATGTAGAAGCGAATGAATACGAAACCTATAGAATTAAGATAGGAAGCGGGGGCTCTAGCAATAAGGTTTTTACAGATGTACCTGTAAAGACAGTATTCCAGTATGAAAAAGTCCTGCCATCAATAAAACTAATGAAACTGATTGCCTTGGAATTCGGCGGAAACGATCCCGGCTTTGAATACAAGGACATTCCGATCACCTGGAAATAAAACACAGGGAAACCCACCTTACAGTTATTGCACAGAAAACCAGAGCGTTTCAATAAAAACCCGGACAGCATCTTTATCCTGTCCGGGTTTTTATTGAAACGCTACAGCAATGTTTATTCCGCAATCACCACTTTCACGCCTGACTTCTCTATTTTATTCACTGTTTCCCTGCTCACTTCTCCATCTGTAATGATATAATCGATCTGATCCAGGTTACAGATCTTGCCCAATCCCCTGCGATCGAATTTAGAACTGTCTGCACAAACCACTACTGTCTGCGCCAGCTTGATCATTTTTTGATTCAGGCTCGCTTCAACGATATTGGTGATGGTAAGCCCATGTTCAAGGTCTATTCCATCTACTCCAATGAAAAGCACGCCGCAGGTCAGTTCATCCAAAACTCTTTCTGCGAAAGACCCTGCTGTTGACGAAGAGCTTTGATGCACCAGGCCGCCAAGCTGGAGTATCTCCACATTCGGACGGTTGATCAGTTCCAGCGCCACTTTCAATGCAGGCGTGATAGCGATCAATCTTTTTTCCGGATGCAATTGCCGGGCTACCTCAAACACAGTAGTGCCTGATCCTATTATAATGGAGTCGTTCTGACCGATCAGGCCGAGTGCAGCTTTCGCGATCTTCTTCTTTTCATCGGATTTGATGAACTCTTTTTCGTCGATGGGCCGCTCGATAGCGTAGGGATTATTGATAGAGCCGCCGCCGCGGGTGCGGAAGAGCAGCTTTTTTTCTTCCAACAGTTTCAGGTCTTTCCGGATCGTAACGCCACTCACTTTCATTTCATCCATGAGTTGAGGAATGCTGACCTGCCCCTTTTCCGCTAGTTTCTTCAGGATGAACTGATGCCTGTCTGTGATCGTTTTCATACAATAAAGTTAAGTTTCACAAAGTTGCCAATATTTCCTAATATTTTCAAAGTCTTGCAAAGAGTTTACGATTTGGTAAAAAATATCAACTGTAATCGCCTAATCTCCACTTTAATTTCCTTTCTTTTTATTTAATATTGTTTAATTTAGTTAAATTACTTTACATTTGGTTAACGCTCATGGCCCAAATGAAAGCAAATATCGGCTTTTCCGGGCCAGATTTTACCACGATTGCTCTTTTCAAGGCTTCAATTCATAATGATTTGTTTACAGACAGGTAATGTTTTGTTTAATTTCTGATCATTCTTTTGCAAAACATTAATTCTTTTTAACTGAAATGAAACAAAATTTAAGAGGGTTGATGGCCGAGGAAAAAATTAGTAAGCATCAAAAAACTAAAAGCTGATATGAAAAAAAATCTCTGCTTTGCCATTACTCAGCTGCAAAGCGCGCTCCGGAAAGTTTCCGGCAATTGGCTACCAGGCCTGGTTTGGCTCCTTCTCTTCTCTGTACCGGCAGTTGCACAAACAAAAAAAATCACCGGAAAGATCACTGACGAACAAAACAAACCCCTCGAAGGGGTGAGCATCAGCGTTAGGCCCACCGGATCCGGCACTACCACCAATGCGGAAGGCGAGTTTACACTGAATGTTCCCGCTTCCGCAGAAACACTGGTCTTTTCAGCAGTTGGCTACCTGGAAAAGGAAATGACCATCGCTAACAACACTACTATTAATGTCACACTGAAAAAAGATGTGGCCGGACTGAACGAAGTAGTGGTAGTGGGCTATGGTACGCAGAAAAAAGGCAACCTCACCGGTTCCGTTTCTGTGATCGGCAGTCAACAAATTGAAAGACGCCCCAACACTTCCACTTCAAATGCTTTACAGGGTCTTGCCCCAGGCGTTACCGTTACATCCCAGACCGGTTCTCCCGGCGGTGATGGCGGACAGATCCGAATCAGAGGCATCAACTCCTTCGGAGGCTCCAGCAGCAACCCACTCGTGATCATAGACGGGGTGGCAGGTTCCATCGACGATATCGATGTAAACCTCATCGAGTCTGTTTCAGTTTTGAAAGATGCGGCCTCTTCCGCCATCTACGGCTCCCGCGCCGCTAATGGCGTGATCCTCATCACCACCAAAAGAGCGAAAGATAAACTGTCTGTGAACTATAGAGGATTCGTGGGCAAACAATCACCTACGGATATTCCCAAAGTAACAGATGGCCTCACTTACATGAAGGTGTTCAACGACGCCAGCATGAACGATAATAATATCAAGATCTATAGCGACGAAGACATTGAAGAGTTCAGAAAGAAATATGAAGCCAATCCCAAAAACTACGATTGGCAGGACGCTATCCTCGATGGAAGCGGATTAATGCAGAACCACTTCATTTCTCTCATGGCCAATAGCGGCATCGTTCGTGTGAACCCATCTTTCAGCTACACTGACCAGGAAGGCATCATCAGGAACACCAATTTCAAACGCTATATCTTCCGCAATAACCTCGATATCACTCCCAACAAACAATGGAATATCAAGGCTGACGTGTCTGTAACCAACAGGAACAGGAAACAGATTGCCGACGAAGGCACCATCTGGAACTACCTCGGAAGGATGCCAACGAATATCCCTATCCGTTATGGCGATAAATGGTCGGACGGTTGGGTAAAGATCAATCCTGTAGGTTATATCCAGGACGGTGGAAACCGCAAGACCAATAACCTGGAGTTCTACGGTAACCTCAGCGTGAACTTCAAGCCCGTGGACTGGCTCTCACTCACCGGTATGTTCGCGCCGCGTTACCTCACTTCCAACGTTCATACTTTCAGGAAAAGTGTACCCACTTATTATGAAGATGGGTCTGACGCAGGCGCAGCCAACACTTTCACGGAACTCACAGAGTCCGCCATCAGGTATTTCTATGGCACTTACCAGTTCCAGGCCACAGCCCAAAAGAGTTTCGGCGATCACAACTTCAGCCTGATGGCCGGTACTTCAAGAGAAACATACGACGAAAAACTCCTCTCCGGCTACAGAAGGGATTTCGTGTACGACAATTATGAACAACTCACCGCAGGTGCAGATGACGCAACAAAAGATAATAACGGCACCCAGAACCAATGGATCCTCATCTCAGGATTCGGCAGGTTCAACTACGATTTCAACGGCAAGTACCTGTTTGAAGCCAATATGAGGTACGATGGTACTTCGCGTTTTGCAGGAGACAACCGCTGGGCAGCATTCCCTTCCTTCTCTGCTGGATGGGTGGTGTCTAAAGAAGACTTCTGGGATAAATTCAGTCCGGTAGTGAACATGCTGAAGATCCGTGGATCATGGGGTAAGCTCGGTAACCAGAATATCGGCAACTCCTACTATCCTTTTGCAGAAGCCCTATCACTGAGCAGTGTTTCCATGGGAGGAAATATCTACCAGATGATCACACAGACCACGCTCTCCAATCCCAATCTCCGCTGGGAAGAAACAGAAATGAAAGGAATTGGCTTTGATGCGAACCTGTTCAACAAATTCTCCGTAACATTCGATTACTACGATAAAAGAACAGACGGCATCCTGCTCAAATTGAATACATCTCAACTCACTGGTCTTGCTTCGCCTTATCAGAATGCCGCAGTGGTGTCCAACAAAGGTTGGGAAGTTTCTGCCAGGTATGATAACAGGTGGGGCGATTTCCAGTTCGGTGTTGGATTCAACCTCTCCGATGTGAAGAACAAGATCATCGATATGAAAGGACAAACTTCAGGTGATCTTCTCCGTCAGCAGGAAGGATATTCCATCAATTCTATTTATGGTTATATCGCTGATGGTTTGTATCAATCACAGGAAGAGATCAATAACGGTCCTACACAGATCGGAACGCTGAAGCCCGGTGATGTTCGTTACAAAGACATTGCAGGAGCAACAGGTCCTGATGGCAAACCAGCGCCGGACGGCAAGATCACAGATGCAGACAAAGTGATCATCGGCAGCACCATCCCCCGTTACACTTACGGTGGTAACCTCGATCTCGGATGGAAAGGATTTCGCCTGAGCGCTTTTGTACAGGGTGTTGGAAAAGTGGATGGCTACCTGAACTCTCACTATGTGATCCCGGCCGCCAACTCCAGCGCCATCAAGCCCTGGCAGCTGGATTACTGGACTCCGGAAAATACGGATGCTGCATTGCCCCGCGTATCAGTTACTTCTACCAACAATACACAGAACTCCACTTTGTGGATGCGCAGCGCAGCTTATCTCCGTTTGAAGAATGTTCAGCTCGGATATGAGATCCCGCAAACCATTCTGAAAAAAGTAGGCATCCAGAAAGCATTTATCTATGTGAATGGACAGAACATTTTCACCAAAACCAATTTCTACGAGGGATATGATCCTGAGATCAACTTCGATGCCGGTGCATCGGATGGCGTGGCATTGGGTGGTGGAAACTTCTATCCCCAGGTTAAGGTCTTCACATTTGGTATTGACATTAAATTCTAAGAACAATGAAACGCTTTAATAATATAACAAAGATTGCGGCAGTTACTATCGGGGCCATCATCACCCTGAATGCCTGCAAACCCGATCTTATTTCTCTCAACGGTCCATCTACCGGATCATTCCCTGCCAATGCCAAAGAAGCGGAAATGGGCTTGTTCGGTGCTTATCAGAACATCAGCAAGCTGGATGCTGCCAGCACACCGATGTGGCATGTAATGGACAATATCACTGATATTGGTTTTGCCAGACCCGGCACTAATTATACATCACCGATCACCAGCGCTATCACAACAGACAATGCCCTGGTGAATAAACCCTGGCAGGTACATTTTGCAACCATCGCGCGTTGTCATACTGTGCTTGATAACCTGGAAAAGCTGAAAGCAAGCATGACGGAGACAGCCTATGATCAGCTGGATGCAGAGCTGCGCTTCGTGCGCGCTTACTGCTATTCTCAACTGATCGAGCTGTACGGCGGAGTACCTCTGCTCACGCATTCTGTTGACCTGAGCAATGCGAGTGTACCTCAATCGCCCAAGGCAGAAGTAGAGCAATTCATCCTGGATGAGTTGACTGCCATTGCAGATAAGCTTCCCATTTCTCAATCACAATTCGGAAATGTAAGGGCATCACGCGTAGCAGCTTACATGCTCAAAGCAAGAGTGGCGCTGTATGCAAAGAAATATAAGGACGCAGCAACAGCTGCCAATACCGCCATTTCACTTTCTGCAGGTGTGCATGATCTGACAGAATTCAACAGTACTATCAATTATGTTGGGAAAGACCACACTGTTGGCGAGCCAGACGCGTCTAATATCTTCGGACATGCGGGATTCAAGTCCAGCAAGGAATGGATCTGGGTGGCCGAGTACAACATGAATATTCCTGGTAACACACATAACCAGCAATACTATTCAGCATCACGTTTGGGTAAGGGTGTTTGCTACTGGGGACCCACGCAGGACCTCATCAATACTTTCCAGTGTGATGATGGTCTGCCGATCACTGAGTCTCCCCGGTACGATGCCTCCAAACCATTTGAGAACCGCGATCCCAGACTGGACATGTATTGCGCACGCCCGCATATGAGGTATGTAGGTTACCAGTTTGAACCAGCCACCAGCTTTCCGCAGGTAAAGAATTACTGGCCGGTGATCAATGGTACTTCGCCCACGGCGCCCAATGTAGCCAATGCAGATGCCACCAACGCTTTCAGATCTTTCAGTGGTTATCTCTGGCGTAAGCCGATCGATCTGGTTGATTTCGGTTCTACCTCTGTAAGTGGCGTATCGGATCTGAATGTAGGCATCTTCCGATTTGCTGAACTGTTGTTGTTGTATGCAGAAGCAAAGATCGAAGATAATGATATCGACTATACCGTTTATGAAGCCATCAACAAGATCCGTCGTCGTGCGAAAATGCCTGAGCTGCCCACCAGCCTCACGCAGGCTCAATTGCGCAAGGCGCTGCGCTATGAGCGCAAAGTGGAACTGGCAAACGATGGCCTGAGATGGTACGATCTCCGTCGCTGGAATATTGCCAAAACAGTCATGAACGGAGTGATCTACCTTAACAGGGATGCAAAAGCCTGGACGAAAGAAGTGATTACCGGATTCGATGAAAGCTATACACCGATCTACAATCATGCGGAAGCTGTAAAATATTTCACTACCCAACAGGTGGTGTACCAGGAGAACAAAGATGAATTGTGGCCTGTGCCCAAATCTGAAATGGATGCCAACAAGAAGTTGGAGCAAAATCCCGGATACAAATAAGAAGAGTCTTTATACAGATCATTTAATTGCGTAGAATGAAAACATTGCTTAGCCCTGAGAAGAGACGTTGGTTTATCGTTGCCATAATTTTCCTGGCCATAGTGTTCAACTATGTGGACAGGCAGATTGTGTCGATACTAAAGCCATTGCTCAAATCTGAGTTCAGTTTGAACGACAGCGGCTATGCATGGATCCTGAACATCTTTACCATTTGTTATGCTGTGATGTATCCTGTTACAGGATGGATGGTAGACAGATTCGGCGCGCGGTTGGTGATGTTCTGGGGAATCATCACCTGGTCACTGGCCTGCATTGGTGGCGGCCTGTCCAGGACGATCGGACAATTCGGTTTTTTCCGCGGATTGCTTGGAGCAGCGGAGCCTACCAATTTTCCCGCCCAGTTGAAAGTAATTGCAATATGGTTCCCCGGTAAACTGCGCGCTACTGCGAATAGTCTTTGCGTAGCGGGCAGTTCTATCGGGGCCATTATCGCTCCACCCACTATTGCATGGCTCGCCATTACATACAGCTGGAAAGTAGCCTTCATCACAATGGGCGCTATTGGAATACTGATTGCCATTTTATGGAAGCTCATCTATCGTGATCCTCCGGCGCATATCATGAAGGAAGCAACCACCTCCAGTTCCGGAGAACCAACAGCAGCATTTGAATGGAAACAGTTATGGAGTACAAAAAGTCTCTGGGGCATATTGCTGATAAGATTTGTGAGCGATCCGGTTTGGTATTTCTGTCTGTTCTGGCTGCCAGGATATTTACAGGAAGAATCCGGGCTCACACTGGCGCAGGTTGGCATGTTCGGATGGATACCTTTCCTGTTCGCAGATGTAGGCGCCATCGGCACTTCGGCCTGGTCCGATAAACTGGTAAGAAAAGGATACGATCCATTGAAAGCAAGAAAAGTGATGCTGACCCGTGTTGCCGTATTAAGTCCCTTATGCGCACTTACGCCGTACCTCGGTGGCGCATGGGCAACGCTGGCAGTGTTCAGTATTGTGGCCATCGCCTGCCTGAGCTGGTTGTTTACGATCAGCGTGGTAGTAGCGGAGGCTTTTCCTGTAAAGAACGTTGCCAGTGTACTCGGCATTGCCGGTGGCTTTGGCGCATTGGGCGCTGTGCTGTTCAACTACTTTGTAGGACAGTTCATGGGAACATTGGGTGCCGAAAAAATATTCATCGCCATGGCATTCCTGCATCCATTGGCGGTATTGATCTTATGGACGATGGTGCGTCCGGAAAAACCGAAAGCAAAACCATAAAATATAAATCAGATGATAAGAACAATCGCAGAGCCAGCCAGGGAACTCACTGTGAGAAAAGAAACAGATGTACTGGTGATTGGCGGAGGACCTTCAGGTATCATGGCTGCATTGGCGGCAGCCGAAGATGGATTGAATGTAATGCTGGTAGAGAGCCGCAGCTTCGTTGGTGGCAACATGACCATCGGATTACCCATCCTCGGATTCCTCGGTCAAAAAGGAAACCAGATCATCAAAGGACTTCCACAAAAACTGATCGACAGACTGAAAGCAGTTCAGGCTTCCAGCGAACATCGTCCATGCCCATTGCACATGAGCCTCACCCTGGTGGAACCCGAAGCGGTGAAAACAGTGGCATTGCAAATGCTGGTGGAAAGCAAGGTGGATGTATTGTTCTATGCTTTTTGCGCTGGCGTTGTGATGGAGAAAGATGAATTGAAAGGCGTGATCATTGAAAGCAAAGCCGGACGCGAAGTGATCCTCGCCAAAACTATTATCGATTGCAGCGGGGATGCCGATGTGGCTTATCGTGCAGGCGTTCCCTGCGAATATGGCAACGAGAACGGCGGTGTTCAGCCCCCTACCCTGATGTTCTGTCTGGGTGGCGTGGATACAGAGAAACTGCGCACCAGCATTGCGAATGAACCCCGCACTTATCTTACCGATTTTATCCCCGCAGAATATTTTGGACAAAACAACCAGTTTGTACTGGTAGGTATGCGCAACCTGATCAAACAGGCGCAGGAAGACGGACTAACACTCACCACTGAACGAACTATCCTGATCACCGGCCTGCGCAAAGGAGAAGTTTGGGTGAACATGACGCGCGTTAGCGGCGTGAATGGTACAGATCCCGGAAGCCTTACCCATGGCGAGATCGAAGGCCGTCACCAGATCCAGGATATTCAGAAATACCTCATCGAATACGTACCCGGATTCGAGAATGCCTACTTCCTGAAAACCGCTCCATTCCTCGGCATCAGGGAAACAAGACGTATTCAGGGACAATACACCATGACCCGCGAAGATATCATGGCCTGCCAGCATTTTGATGATGCTATTGCAGTAGCCAGTTATCCGCTCGATATCCATCACCCTCAGGGCGGCGGTTGTACATTGGAGTGGTGTGGCGATTGTTACGATATCCCCTATCGTTCCCTCATTCCTCAAAAAGTAAAGAACCTCATCGTGGCAGGGCGTTGCATTTCCACAACACATGAAGCAATGTCTGCGATTCGTGTTATGGCGCCTTGTATGGCGATGGGTGAAGCCGCTGGCCGTGCTGCGAAGATGGCCGTCAGACAAGGTGTTCAGCCTGCTGATATCGATGTAAAGAAATTGCAGAAAGAGCTGCTCGAAAAAGGAGCTTACCTGCGTATCGAAAAAGAACAACTCGCATAAAACTGTTTAAGCATGTCAACCGGAAGGAGAAAATTTTTAAAAGGCATCAGCGCAGCAGCCCTGCTGCCTGCGTTGCCGGCTTTCGCCAGGCAAAGCAGCACTGCATCTGCTAAAACCGGCGCGCACCGCATTCTCACCTGTAATATCCGTGTAGCATTGGACGAAGATGAAGCAAAAGGTGTGGGCTGGTCATCCAGAAAAGATATCTGTCTGAAAGTGATCGGCAGCAAAAAACCGGATATGATTTGCTTGCAGGAAGTGTTGAAAGTGCAGGCCGATGATCTCAAAAAGCATTTTACCTCCTTCCAGTTGTTCGGTTTCGATGGCCCTGAGATGGATGCAAATCCAACAGGCTATCATGGCATCGCCAAAAATCCCATCCTGTTTTCCAAAGACCGTTATGAATTACTCACGGGAGGCACTTACTGGCTTTCCGAAACACCACTGGTGGCAGGAAGCAAGTCCTGGGAAACTGCCAGGGCAAGACATGCGAACTGGATTAGATTAAAAGATAAGAAAACCGGAAAGGAACTGAGGATCGTAAACCTGCACCTGGACCATATTTCAGGAGAAGCGAAGATCCAACAGGCCAAAATGGTGGTGGATGAAAGCGCACAATACCAACCGGATTTCATCCAGATCCTTACTGGTGATTTCAATACAAGATTCGACAGTAAAGTATTCGAATCTGTTCGCAACGGTGGCTGGAAAGAAAGCTATGAAACCATCCATGGTCAAAAAGAAGCCGGGCATACCGGACATGAATTCCAGGGAACAAATTATGATAAAGCCGCTACGAAAGGCCGGATCGATTATATCTGGTACAGGGGAAGGATCAAACCAACCAATGCAACTATCATCAAGGATGCAGTGAATGGCAAGTTCCCCAGTGATCATTTCTTTTTACAGGCAGACTTCGTTATCGATTAAAAAATATTAACAATGAAGAAGAGCATTTTCGGTTGTTTATTACTGTTGTTGCTGGTAAGCTCCGGCGTTTTTGCACAGGAAAAATATCAGAAACCTGTATTGGAGCAGAAAGGTTCCTGGAGCCTGATCATGGTGCCGGATCTGCAGAACTATGTGAAATGGCAAAGGAACCAGCCATTGATAGACCTGATGATGGCCTGGATAGTGGATAATATCGATACGCTCAATATCAAGTTTGTGGTGCAGGTAGGCGACCTGGTGGAGAATGATGGAAAGATCACCAATGATTATGATGGCGATATCACTTCCAAAGGCCAGTGGGACTATGTAGCCAAAGCCTTCAGCAAACTGGATGGCAAGGTACCTTACATCGCTGCCACCGGCAATCACGATTATAGTATTGACAGGCTGGGAAACCGAACCTCTTTATACAGCCAATTCTTCTTTACTGAAAAGAATTTTCTCAATCAGAAATATCTCGTTCAAAATACAAGAAATGAACAGGGGCAGCCAACCCTCGAAAACTCTGCCTACGAGTTGAAAGGATTGAATGGAAAGGATTATCTCTTCATTACAGCAGAGTACGCGCCAAGAGATACAGTGCTTACATGGGTAAAAAATGTCGCTGCGCTTCCGCAATACAAAAATCACAAAGTGATCCTCGCTACACATGAATTCCTGAATGCAAAGGACCAGCGCACAACAGGTAAACCACAATGGATCTGGTGGGAGCCATATAATGTCGACAATATGATCCAGAAGGGGCCACGCATCCCGCTTCCCAACGCCAACAACGGTCAGCAGATCTGGGAGAAAACGGTGCAGCCATCTTCCAATATCGAAATGGTATTGTGCGGCCATATCTCCGGTGAAGGTTACAGAAAGGACAAGAATGCTGCGGGCAAAAATGTTCACCAGATCTTATTCGATGCACAATCAATGGGCGGCGGCCACCGAGAAGGTAATGGCGGCGACGGCTGGTTGCGCATCATTGAATTCTTCCCCGACGGAAAAACTGTAAAAGTTAAAACATTTTCTCCCTTGTTCGGCATCTCGCCAACAAGCAGACCCAATGCCTGGAAGAAAGATAACAGGAACGAGTACTCGTTTACGCTCGACTAGTTCAACATAGAAACCAAATACGATTGCTGCATGAGAAACGAAACCATTACTAACAAATTCGGCATCCCGCCATCACTCTTATCCGGCTACCTGGGCATCCTGTTGTTCATGATGGGAGACGGAATGGAAACGGGATGGCTGAGCCCTTATCTTTTGGAACGTGGCCTGAGCATTCAGCAGAATGCCACGCTGTTCACTGCTTACGGAGTTACCATTGCCATTGCTTCCTGGTTCTCGGGTGTGATGGCGGAATCTTTTACGCCAAAAAAAGCGATGCTGATCGGACTGCTGATTTATCTGGCAGGCACAGCCGGATTCATTGGCATCGGACTGGATAAACTGGATATGCCTGTGATGCTGATCACTTACGCATTGCGCGGATTCGGTTATCCATTATTCGCTTATTCCTTTTTAGTATGGGTGTCTTACGTGACGCCTCCGAATATGCTGGGACGTGCCGTTGGTTGGTTCTGGTTTGTGTTCACCGGTGGATTGAATGTGCTTGGCGCCTTCTATTCCAGCTGGGCCATCCGAGAGCTCGGACATATCCCTGCTTTGTGGAGCGCCGTATTCTGGGTATTGCTCGGAGCACTGTTTGCACTGGTGCTGAACAAAGCGCCATTCAAAAGAAATGAAGATGCAAAACAGAACAAATGGAAAGAATTGATGAAGGGTCTGACCATTGTTCGAACCGAACCTAAAGTAGCACTGGGTGGAGTTGTGCGCGTGATCAATACAACAGCTCAGTTTGCTTTTCCTGTTTTCCTTCCAACTTATATGGAGGCGCATGGATTCAGCACAACGCAATGGTTGTATATCTGGGGCACCATCTTCACCAGCAATATCGCTTTCAACCTGATCTTCGGTTTTGTGGGGGACAGGCTCGGCTGGAGACAAACCATTGCCTGGTTCGGTGGAGTGGGATGTGGCATCACTACATTATTGCTCTTCTACATCCCTCACTACACAGGCGGGAATTATTGGCTGGTAATGCTGGCCGGTATCGCCTGGGGAGCTTGCCTGGCGGGCTATGTACCGCTTTCTGCATTGGTTCCATCGCTGGTGAAAAAAGATAAAGGAGCCGCAATGGCCATCCTCAACCTGGGAGCAGGGCTGCCTGTTTTTGTTGGACCGGCAATCGTTGGTCTTTTTATCGGAAGCCTCGGTGCAGAAGGGATCATCTGGATCCTGGCCGTACTTTATTTCATCAGCGCAGTCTTGACAAGGTTCATCACTTTGCCTGATACGGATACTGATCACAAAAGCAAATTACAGGTTGCAGAGTCTTCAGTATTGCCATCATGATCTATGAAAAATTGTTAAACATTAATGAGACATATGAGAGTATTGATTACAGCGCCCTATCATGAGAAAGGTTTGTTTGATGTAAAGCAGGACCTGGGAGAAGTAATTTATCGTCCATGGAAGGAGAACGGACGGGCTTATAATGAAGATGAGCTGATTGCGCTTTTGTACGAAACTGAAGCCGAAGCACTCATCACTGAGCACGATCATGTAACTGAGAAAGTGATCAACGCCAATGCACACCTGCAATTCATTGGTGTGTGCAGGGGCACGCCTTCCAATGTTGCTGTTGCAACCGCCACCAAACATGGCATTCCTGTTTTCTATACACCCGCCCGTAATGCACAGGCAGTAGCAGAAATGTTCATTGCCAATGTGATCACCTTTATGCGAAAAACATTGCCGGCAATCGACTGGCTGCGGGGACGCAACTGGAGCGCAGGTGCGCATACCTCTTACCTGCAATTCAAGGGAAATGAGTTGGCAGGGAAAAAAGTAGGTATGGTTGGGTTTGGCGCTATTGGTCAGTTGATCGCCAGAATGATCGAGAACTATCCCTGCTCTATCGCATACTACGATCCATATGTGAATGCATCGTCATTCCCCTCTTACCAGCAACTTAGTTTGGAAGAACTGTTCTCCACCTGTGATATCGTATCCATTCACTTACCGGTAACGGCAGATACAAAAGGAATGATCAATGCACGACTGTTTGAATTGATGCGGCCCGATGCCATTTTCGTGAATACAGCAAGGGCGGTGGTTGTGAACAGGAATGATATGTACAGCGCTTTATCGCAAAACAAGATCAAAGGCGCCATCCTTGATGTGTTCGATAACGAGCCTCCGGATGAATTGGATTATAAGATCATCGATCTGCCGAATGTATTGCCTACACCGCATATTGCCGGCGCTACGCATGAAGTGGAAGATCATCACGTGCGCATTCTCAATGAGGTGCTGGTGGAATGGTTTGTTCATGGAAAGCATAGTGCAGAGCGTCTGGCCAATAAGGAAATATTATCATCGTATATTCAACGATAAAAAAATTGAAAGATGAAACAACAGGATGCATACCTGGTGCTTGATATCGGTACTGGCAATGTGCGATCTGCTATCGTAACGCCGTCAGGTAAAATACTGGGAGTAGCGAGAGCCGATATCCGATATTATCGCGATGAGCTTTACCCCGATTCCATTTATTTCAAGCCTGAAGAGCTCCGGGAACAACTCAAGCAACTGACTGCACATGCATTGCAGCAGGCTGGCGGCGTGAATATTACAGCCGCTACCACCACCAGCCAACGGGAAGGGATTGTGTTGGTGGATAAATCCGGCAAAGCCGTGATAGGTCTGCCAAACATTGATCATCGTGGCCGCGAATGGGAAAATCATTTTCCGGACAAGAGCAGGATCTATCAATTGACTGGCCGTTATCCTACTTCCTTATTCTCTTCCTACAAACTGGTAGGGATACAAAAAAAGAGAAAAGAGATCTGGAATGAGTTGAACTTCTTTCTCAGCATCAGCGATTGGGCCGCCTGGGAATTGAGTGGAATAGCAGTATACGAGCATTCGCAGGCATCTGAAACTTTGTTGTATGATGTAGCTGCGGGTAAATGGAGCGAAGAACTCTGCAGCATGTTTGGCATTGCCCAGGAGTTGTTACCGCCACTTTCTCAATCAGGTTCATTGATTGGAAAAGTGAAAAAAGAGATTGCTGAAGGCTGGGGAGTCAACGCACTCGCTGAGGTTGTTACCGGCGGTGGCGATACGCAGATGGCGATCAAAAGCACAGAGCCCTCTGTTGGCGATGTGGTGATCGTTTCTGGGACCACTACACCGGTGGTAAAACTCGAAGGATCTTATATCACTGATACAAAAGAAAGAACCTGGACCAGCAGGGATATCGTAAAAGACAGGTTTGTATTTGAAGCCAATGCCGGCGTTACCGGTTTGAACTATCAGCGTCTCAAGGAAGTATTCTATCCGAACGAAGGCTATGATGTGATAGAGCGGGAACTGACAGAAACGGCCAGTAAAAAATGTGTGGCGAGCCTGGGCTCGCTGATTGCGGGCGAAACAAAGCCGGTGACCTGGGGAGGGTTCGTGTTTCCGGTTCCGGTTTCGCATGAGCTGAGCCGTGGGAGTTTCGTTTGGGCTACACTGATGGATATTGCATTTTCCATTGCAGAGAATTATAAAGTACTGGCAGAAGTATCTGGTCATGATGCCGGGTATATCTGGGCCTGTGGCGGCGGATTACAGAGCCGGACCCTGCGCAAACTGATTGCCGTTATCACCGGGAATGAAGTAAGGGTGAAAGCCGGATTTGAGCAGGCGTCCGTTATTGGCGCCGCTATCCTTTGTAATGAAGCAAACGGAGTTGTTGTAGAAAGAGAAGAAGCAAAACAAGAAAGCTCGGTGGCTGCTGGATGGGATAAAGGCGAGATAGAAAAATATTATGAACAATGGAAAGCAACAAGAGAGCAGTTCAGGGCTGTCAGCTAAATTGATGTGAACATGAGTGAAGCATATTTTATTGGGATCGATATTGGCACCCAGGGTGCAAGAGTAGTGATGCTGGATGAAACCGGCCGGCAGTTGGGAGCGAAAGAAGAAGTGTTCCCATTGACAGAAGATTCACGCGAAGAACAATCGCCTGAACTTTGGTGGGAATGCTGTTGCAGATTGATCCCTGCTTTGGTTAAAGAAGTAAAGGACCAGGCTCCAATGGAAAAGATAAAAGCTGTTGCCGTTACTTCTACTTCCGGCACCATCATTCCATTAGACCAGGATTTCAATCCTTTACACAATGCGATCATGTACAGCGATCCGCGTTCTGCTCAGCAGGCATCATTCTGTAAAGCAATAGCAGAAAAAAATGTACAGGAAGGATATACGGCATTCAATGCATCCAGCGGATTACCCAAGATGCGTTGGTTCCTGGAAACATGCCCGGAAAAAACAGAACAACTGTACAAATTCATACATGCATCGGATTTCATCACCGGAAGATTATCCGGTCAGTATGATATAACCGATTATACCAATGCTATGAAATCAGGCTATGATCTTCATAAGGATCAATGGCCGGGCTATATCGCAGAGCAGATCGGTATTCGCCGCGAGTGGTTGCAGGAAGTGAAACCTTCCGGAGAGCCGATCGGAGTCATCCGGAAAGAACTGGCCAAACAATTTGGACTTCCGGAGACTCTTATTGTAACAACTGGCATGACTGACGGCTGTGCCTCACAGGTAGCATCAGGTGCAGTTAGCCCGGGCCAGTGGAATACCACTATCGGCACTACACTGGTGATCAAGGGCGTTACCAAACAATCTGTGAATGATCCGTCGGGAGCCATTTACAATCATCGTCACCCTGCCGGTTACTGGATGCCTGGCGGCGCCAGCAATACCGGCGCTGATTGGGTAAGTAAATTATTTGGCGGCCAGGATTTGCAGAACTTAGGCAAAGAGGCAGCGTTAAGATTGCCTGCTGCTTCATTGGCCTGGCCTTTATTACAGAAAGGTGAAAGGTTTCCGTTTGTTTCGCCACAGGCTGTTGGCTTCTGGCCTGAAGGAGATGAAGTGGAGAAGTTCACTGCATGCATGGAAGGTGTGGCGTTCATAGAGCGGTTCGCTTATGAAAGGATTGCATTATTGTCAGGCGAAAAAATAGAAAAAGTATTCTCTGCCGGAGGCGGCAGTAACAGTGATACCTGGTTGCTGATCAGGAGCAGTGTACTGAAGGTACCTGTCTGCAAAATGAAGAATGTATCAGGTGCGGCAGGCGCAGCTATCCTGGCTGCATCACGAAGTTATTATGATGGGCTGCAATCCGCTGCTGCCGCGATGGTTACTCCGGAATTGACTGTACAGCCATCACCTGAGTTAGTAAACGCCTACGATCAGAAATACAAATTGTTTATTGAAGAATTACAAGCAAGAAAAATATTGAACTGAACATGCTGAAGATCTTCTTACTCAGACACGGTGAAACAACCTACAATGCAGATAATAACCGCTATTGCGGAAGAACAGATATCCCGCTCACGGAAAAGGGAGTAAAGCAGGCGGAAGAAGTGAAAAGGCAACTGGAAGGGATCGAATTTACCGCAGTATATTCTTCGCCTCTCCAACGCGCATATACAACCGCAAAGATAGCTTCCGGCAAAGATCCTATAAAAGATGAACGACTGATCGAAGCAGACTTCGGTACCTGGGAAGCAAAAACAAAAGAAGAGTTCATTGCGGAGAATGAATCGTTGTGGCTGGACTGGATGCACAATCCGGCAATCTATCGCGCAGGCGGAACGGGAGAAACAGGAGCTGAGATCGTAGCCAGGGTAGATGATTTCTTTCAATCACTACAACAAACCTATTCAGAAGGGAATATCATGGTAGTGGCGCATAATGGCATCAACCGATTATTCATGGCGCATAAATTAGGTATGCCTTTAAAGAACTACCGGCAGTTGGTGCAGCAAAACTCATCTATCACCTGCTTCACACTTGATAAGAACGGAACGCTTACGCTGGAATTACTCAATTCAAAACTTCGGTAAATGAAAACATTCTTGTTGGGAATTGTTGCTTCAATGGCCGCACTGTTAATGGCTTCAACCGGTTCTGCCCAGTTGAAAACGATAAAAGTGAAAACGCCTGCTGACCTCCATGGATTTTTCCATTATTCGGGAAAAGAAAAAAAGATCATCAGCGGGCACAGAGGAAGTTACCTGACCGGTTATCCTGAAAATGCGATCGAGACTTTCGAGTACGTGTTGAAGCATACCCCGGCCTTTTTTGAAATAGACCCGCGCCTGACCAAAGACAGTGTGATCGTGTTGTTGCATGATGCCACTTTAGACAGGACCACCACCGGAAAAGGAAAACTTGCAGATTACACCTGGGAAGAAGTAAAACAATTACGGTTAAAAGATAAAGATGGAAATGTAACACCATACCGTATCCCAACACTGCAGGAGGCAATCGACTGGGCCCGTGGAAAAACCATTCTCAATCTGGATAAGAAAGATGTACCAATGCAAATGACAGCGGATATCATTCGGAAAAATAATGCAGGCAGCTTTGTGATGGTGACCGTACACAATGCCAAACAGGCGAAATTTTATTTTGATGATGATAACCAGCGGATGATGTCTGCTTTTGTAAAAACAGAAGACGCTCTAAAAGAATATGAAGCTGTTGGCCTGCCCTGGAAGAATATGATCGCATACATAGGTTCAGAGAATAAACCAGCCAATAAGACCATGTTTGATCTGCTGCATGCACGCGGTGTGATGTGCATGATCTCAGCAGCGCCGGTATATGATAAGTTGGAAACTAAGGAAGAACGTGCCGCGGCATTTCGGGATATTTTCAAACAAGGTGCAGATATTCTGGAATCTGATCTGCCGGTTGAAGTAGCGGAGGCTGTAAAAAGTAAACGTTGATGATTTCAATTTAAGAAAATCCGGAAGCGACTGAATGGTCGCTTTTTTTATGCGCGTTATTTATTCCTCTCCCTGGTTTTCATTTATGTTCAGAACAAGTGTATTATTACTAAAATTGGAGTAGTTTTCCGGCGTTTCCCTAATTTCACTTTTTTACTAACTGATTTTTAAAACGACTTGTCGGTAAATTATTCAAATATAGAACAGGAACTGCTTAATCGAATCGCAGAGGGAGATGAGGCAGCTTTCAAGGAGCTTTATGACAGAAGCTGGAACCGTTTATATGCATTTGCTATTTCCTGGCTTAAATCCGGAATATTGGCGGAAGATGTTGTGCAGGACATTTTCCTGAAGCTATGGATCAGGCGGGCTGAATTGAGCGCCATTAAGAATGCCGACAATTATCTCTTTATTCTCTGCCGGAATGCCGTCCTCAACTTGATGGAAAAAAATGCCGTTCGCCAAAAGAGTGGCAATGAAATTGCTTCTGCGCTTGAATCTCCTTTGTTACCGGATGCTGTATTGCAATTGAAGGAATTGAAAACAACCATCAATCAGCTGGTAGAGAAATTGCCCACCCAACAGCGGCTGGTATATAAAATGAGCCGGGAAGAGGGCCTTACCCATGATGAAATAGCCCAGCGCCTGGGAATCTTAAAGGAAACGGTTAAAAATCACATGGTGCGGGCCTTGAATACCCTCCGGAAAAATGCTGACCCGGGTAACACGCTGGCGCTGCTGTTTTTTTGGATGCTGGAATTGACCTTAAAAAAATAATTCACGGCGCTGTACCTGTTTGATATGTTGCCTGTCTTTACTTATACAGTATGCAATCAACCGATCTAAACATATTAATTGAGCAGTACCTTACTCAGGAGCAAAGCCCGGAAACACAGGAGCAATTGCTGCTGGCGATTCTTTCCCCGCAGTATCGTGGAAAACTTGAGCTGCTGATGCAGCAACAGTATGATCAGGATGCGTTCACTGATGCAGAGGATATCAATTTAAGGGAAAAAATTTTTGAGGCCATTTGGACAACGCAGCAGTCTGTTGTTTCTCCGTCTCCTGGTAACCTCTCAGTTGATGTTTCTTCTCCTGTTCGCCGTATTCATTTCCCGCGTACCGGCTTTTTCCGATATGCAGCCGCTATTATACTGGCAATTGGTCTGGCGGTACTTGCTTATCTTTTGACTACTCACAAAGAGCCTGAACAAACGCTTGCAGGCAGCGACCACCATATACAAACGGATATAGCTCCTGGTGGCAACCGGGCAATTCTTACACTAGCTGACGGCAGTAAAATAATTCTCGACAGCGCTGCTGATGGAAAGCTCGCCAGTCAGGGGGAGTGCAGGTAATTAAACTGACCAATGGTCAGATTGCTTATGACCAGCGAGGTCTCGCCGCAAAAGAAGCGATGTGGAATACGATCAATACGCCAAGAGGAGGACAATACCGCGTAACGCTTCCCGATGGTACAAAGGTTTGGTTGAATGCAGCCTCGTCCCTTACATTTCCTGCAGCCTTTACCGGCAACAAGCGGGAAGTAAAGATCGATGGAGAAGTCTATTTCGAAGTGTCTCCCAACAAAGAGAAGCCTTTCATGGTAAATGTGAATGGAGGATCATCTGTTGAAGTGCTGGGAACAAGTTTCAACGTGAACGCCTATCGGGATGAAGAGAACATCAATACAACTTTACTGGATGGCGCGGTAGCCGTTTCATTGCCTGGCGCAATGAAACAACAGAATAACGCAAACATACAAACCCGCGTTGTATTGAAACCCGGTCAACAGGCGCGGATGGCTTCTACAATTACACAAAAATCTTCTTCCGGAATAATGATCATTGATGCAGATACAGACAAGGTTGTTGCCTGGAAGAACGGAGCCTTCAATTTTAAAGATGCCAGTCTGGAAGAAGTTATGCGTCAACTGGCACGATGGTACGATTTGGAAATTGTATATCCACAAGGTGTTCCTGATATAAAGTTCGGCGGCAAAATGAGCCGGAGCGTAACGCTCGCCAGTGTACTCCGGGCATTGAAAGATGCGAAGATCAATATTCAACTCTCAGGAGAAAGAAAACTTTTAGTATTGCCCTGAAAGATAAAAGTAGAAACCAGCCATTAGCATTAAACCTGTATCATCCTGCTGACAAAACGAAAGCCGGAAGTGGTGACACACTCCCGGCCGATAGTTAGGTTAGTTCATTCGCTGTGACGCTTATTTTTTAACCAAACCAATGCAAATTATGCAAAAAACTGCTAATTGCTGCAGGCATGATATCCCGTTGTCAAGCGGATCTTCACGCCAGCTAGCTTCCAAAACTTTCCGTATTATGAGACTGGTTTTCTTGTTTCAACTTGTTGCTTCACTCGCTGTCTCCGCGCGACCCCTGGCGCAAACAGTCACTTTCTCAGAGTCGAATGCATCCGCCATGCGGGTTATTGCCGCTATCGAAAAGCAAACGGATTACCTCGTTTTCTTTACACTCAATTTACTGGAGAATGCAAAGCCGGTATCGATTTCTGCGTACAAAATGCCACTGGTGGAATTCATGACTGCATTCGTAAAGGATCAGCCCTTCGGATTCAGGATCGATGGACGTACAATTTTTCTTACAGAAAAAATGGAAGAAGTATCGTCAGGATCTGTCAAACCCTACATACCACTTGCTGACCTGCTGGCGCCAAAACTGATCAAAGGCCGTGTTCGCTCACAGGAAGGCGCCTCCCTTCCAGGTGTAACCTTTTCAAAGAACAAATTACCGGTTGGCAGTTCGGGTACAGATGGTCGCTTCGAGCTCAATGTGGAGGAAGGCGACACCATTACTGTTACTGCTGTCGGATACTATGACCTCCAATTCAAAGTTACCTCCAATACCAGAAATGGCTTTCGTGCTGTTCAGTTGAATACCGCAGCCAGGTTGAAGGATCAAAAGGATGAAGCACAGGCAACCGGTTCATATATTCAAAACGTGAATGATGAAATAATTGTAGTGATGGTCCCTAGCTTTTCTTCGCTGAATGAAGTAGTGGTGAATACAGGCTACCAGGCGCTTCCCAAAGAGCGAGCCACCGGAAGTTTTGTGTTTGTTGGGAAAGAACAACTGAACAGTAGGACCGATGCCCGGCTCATGGACAGGCTGGTGGGATATGTTCCCGGCTTGCAGTTGAATCGTCGTCTTAACTCCGAAACAAGAGACAAGAACCAATATAACATCAGGGGACTGAATACTTTCATGTCTGCGCTCAATGGCCCATTAATCATTGTTAACGGTTTCCCGTATGACGGTGATATCGACCTGATCAATCCCATGGATGTTGAATCTGTTACCTTACTCAAAGATGCAGCTGCGGCGTCTATCTGGGGCGCAAGGGCCGCCAATGGCGTAATTGTGATAGAACTGAAAAAGAATAATACCAAATCACCGCTCCAATTGAGCTTTAGCGCCAATGTGAATATTTCAGAGAAGAAAGACGTCAAGTACAGGAAGGAAATGAACTCTTCAGATTTCATAGACCTGGAATTGGAAATGTTTGATAAAGGATATTACGATTCCGACCTTTCTGGTTTGTCCTCACGCCTCAGGGTGACTTCCCCGCTGGTGAATATGCTGGACGATCACAGGAAAGGCCTCGTAAGCGATCAGCAATTGAATGATCAGATAGCAAAATGGAGAAATACCGATTACCGCGATGAATATACCCGCCTCTTCCTGCAAAATCCTGTTCGCCAGAATTACAATCTGGGAATCAGTGGTGGAAGCAACGTGATGAGCTACCTCGTTTCAGGTTCCTATGACAGGGCACTGACCGATAATAAAGGGAATTATGAGAACAGGTACACGCTTCGGACAGTTACCGAGATCAAGCCTGTAAAAAACCTCTCGATAGAGGTTGGGTTATTGTATATCAACAATCTTTCAGAGAACGGCTCCTCTTTCGCTTCCACCTTTATGCCGGTTGGCGGCAAAAATGCTTTATACCCCTACGCTGAATTCCAGGGTTCTGACGGGGAAGCGCTCGCCATTCCCTTTTCATTCAATAAAAAGTTCATCGATACAGCAGGAGGCGGAAGACTGTTGGATTATTCCTATAGACCATTGGATGAAATAGGCTTGAACTCAATCAAGACCAAATCGGAGAATATCAACCTCACTGCCCGCATCAAATATAATTTCAAGCCCGGGCTTTCTGCAGAAATAAGATATGGAATAGACAAGCAGTCCACCTCTATTGAAACCATCAATGATGAGAAAAGCTATTACATGAGAGAAATGATCAACAGATGGACGCAGATCGATGGAGACCGTACTACTTATATTTTACCGAAAGGATCGAGGATTTCAGTACAAGACCAGAACGCGTTCAAGCACCAGTTCAGAGGACAATTGAGCTACAATAACAAATGGAATGGTCTGCATGAAGTTACTGCTTTCGTTGCTTCGGAAATTTCACAGAACAAAGGATCGGGAGCAACCTATTCTGCCTATGGTTATGACAGGGAATATAAAACCTTTACAAATGTAGATTATACAACCGCTTACCCTACGTTTGGAGGAATATATGGTAAATTCAAGATACCCGGTTTACAAAGTTTTAGCGGTAATAATAACAGAATGGTTTCCTTTCTCGGGAATGCTGCCTATACTTACGATGGTAAATATGTTTTCACGATTTCCGGAAGGAGAGATGCATCCAATGTATTGGGCGTTAAAACGAACGAAAAGTGGAAACCTCTATGGTCTTCGGGCCTTGCCTGGCAAATACATAAAGAAAAATTTTTCAATGCCGGCTGGGTCAATCTCCTGAAAGCACGAATTACATACGGTCATAGCGGAAATATTTTCCCGGGGAATGGCTATTATCCCATCATCAGCATTTTAAATGGCGCCTATTTTACCAATTATCCTTATGCCAACATTTCGACGCCGCCCAATCCCGAAATGAAATGGGAAGATACCAGGATGATCAATTATGGATTGGATTTCGCCCTGTTCAATAGCCGCCTCTCCGGCTCCATAGAATATTACGATAAGAAAAGTACCGATCTGATTGCTTTAAGTCAGTTGGACCCCAGCTCAGGACTGACGTCAATGAACAAAAATGTGGGTATACTCACAGGCAGCGGATGGGATATCATATTGAATTCAGTCAATATTCAGACAAAGGATTTTTCCTGGACAACAGCTTTCTCTCTATCCTATACAAAGAATCTTGTAAAGAAATTTTATGGAAGAACCTCCAACGGTTACAACCTGATCAATGGAGGGGAGAGTGCTAATATCATAGAGGGGTACCAGATGTACACGGTATTCAGTTTCAAATCAGCCGGTCTTGATCCTCTGACAGGCGATCCCAGAGGCTACGACCGCCAAACGGGAGAGATTAGTAAGAATTATGCAGAATTATTCAAAGACTCGGTGAAGGACCTGGTGGTGAATGGTCCTGGCATGCCGCCTTTTACCGGATTCCTGCGCAATGCTTTCAGGTATAAGAATTTTGATTTGTCGTTTAACCTGATGTATAAGTTCGGCGCCTGGTTTAAAGAAGAAATGTACAGGGGGTATGCTTTCGAAAATTGGGTGCATTTAGGAAATTATGAAGGCAGATGGCAGAAGCCCGGCGACGAAAAACACACTTATATTCCTTCCACCGTTTATCCGCTCAATAATAACAGAACAAGTTTTGCTGCATATACCACCGATTTCGTTCATAAAGCTGATTTTATTCGCTTATCAGATATCCGGATAGGATACAGTTTTGCCATAAAGACGGCCGCAAAGCCGGTGAGCCTGAATGTATTTGCAGGAGCGAGGGACCTGGGATTAATATGGAAAGCGAATAAAGTTGGTGTTGACCCTGATAATCTCTATTACAGAGCGGTGAGTTCAGCGAATATTGGATGTAACGTTACTTTCTAATTTTAAGAAGATCGATCATGAAATTGAGAATGATAAAATCATTATGTATGGCATCGCTGGCTACAGCCTTGTTTACTTTGCCATCCTGCCAGAAGTTTCTCGACAGCAAGCCCAGTTCTTCACAGGTAATACCTTCAAAGCTCAAAGACCTGAGAGCTATGATGGATAATAACGGCAAGATCAATAATCAGGGGGCAACGAGTGTGCTGGAACATTACAGCGATTATTTCAAAATGGATAAAGAGGATTTGGACAAGCTCACCTATACAACAAAGGAGTTTTACACTTTCGGCCAGGACTATTATACTGAACAATTTTTCCTGAACGGATGGACCTATAGTTTCACACCTGTTTATTATGCCAATACCGTATTGGACCTCTTGCCAAAAGTGAAGAACGATGATCCGGTTGAATGGAGAAGAATAAAAGGTGCGGCCCTTTTCGTAAGAGCCAACGCTTTTTTTCATTTATTGAAATGTTTTTCTCCCATATATATCAAGGGTGATGAAGCGGCCAATAAGAAACCTGGCATACCCCTCAGACTTGACCCGGATGTAAATGCGATCTCGAAAAGGTCTACTGTGAAAGAGGCATACGAACAGGTTGTTGCTGACCTTAAAGAAGCGATACAGCTCCTGCCTCCCAAGGAACAATATAACACAAGGCCGGATAAAGCCAGCGCATATGGTTCCCTTTCCCGTGTTTACCTGGTAATGCAGGAATTTGAACTGGCCGGAAAATATGCTGACTCATCGTTAAAGATCGACCACTCCCTGTTTGATTTCAACGAGCTGGATCTGAATGCGCAGCTGCCATTCGAAAACTACAATAAAGAAACTTTGTATTACTCCACAAGCACTTCTACAGACCTCTTCTACCCCACCAGGAATGGTTATATCGATAACAACCTGGTAGCCTCGTATGATGAGAACGATCTCAGGAAAGCTGCATTTTTCTTAATCGATAACAAAGGGCATTCACAATTCAAAGGAAGTTATACAGGGTCCTCCAGCGGGAGTTTTATGATCGGTGTTTGCGTGGATGAAATGTATTTGACATTGGCTGAATCACATGCAAGAGCCGGTAGAAAAGAGGATGCGATGACTGCGCTGAACACCCTGCTGGAAACCAGGTGGCGTACCGGGACCTTTGTTCCTCTTACTGCTGCAAATGCGCAGGATGCCCTCGAAATTGTACTGGCAGAACGAAAAAAATCCCTGATCTACAGGGGAGTCAGGGTGATGGACCAACGCAGGCTCAACCTGGAACCACAATTTGCAAAACCTGTAGTTCGTGTAATGGACCCCGGTGGAGAGAACCTGACCTATACACTTGCCCCCAATGATCTCCGGTATGTTTTCTTATTGCCACATGATGTAGTCCAGGTTACCGGAATGCCACAGCCCGAGCGGTAAATACAACAACATACACAGGGCATAGGATGCCCATCATAATCCATAGAAAATAATAGGCTATATATGGATTGGGCATCCTATGCCTGGTTGTGAAAACAAAACTCAACAGTTATGCGGTACTTTTTTGTGTCAATGTTTTTAGTGTGCATGCAAATTGCAATAGCTCAACCCGGTCAGTTGCCAGTTGATAAAAGTGTTTCCCAGGGCAGCTTAGCCAACGGATTCAATTATTTTATCAAGCCCTATAAAGGCGAGCCGGGAAGAGTTGCCATCTACCTCGTTTCCAAACTGGGCTCGATGGTGGAAACAAAAAACGAAAGTGGATACATGAGACTTTCAGCTCATCTTTCCCTGAACAACACCCAACACTTCAGCAAAGAAGATATTCAGTATCTATTTTTGAAAACCGGCTCTAAAGCCGATGGTTCTGATATTGTGTACAATGGTTACGATAAAACCATCTATAAGTTCCAGCTGGCCAGTTATACACCACTCGTGCGAAATACAATGGAGTGGTTGAGAGATGTGATCACTCCGTCAACGCCTGCAGCAAATTTGCTGCAGGCCCAACGCGACAGCACCATCAGGCTGATCAAAGAATCCACAACACTGTTCCCCCAACGTGTGATAGAACAATTAAGACCGATCCAACTGGGTTATTCAGAATTTGCTGAACATCCGCCGATTGGTAGCATGGCCGCTATGGAAAAATTGTCTGCTTCCGGATTGGAAATTTTTCAAAAAAAATGGCTGCGCCCCGATTTGCAGGCACTCATCATAGTTGGAGATATTGATGTAACAGAAATGAAAAAACAAATAGAAGCTGTTTTTTCTTCATTACCCGCAGCAGAAATTAATTCAGATAATACCAGTTTTTCCATAAATCTCAGTAAAACTCCCGGCTTTGTTGTAGTAACGGATACGGCAGTCCGGGAAACAACATTCACCCTGGCTGTACAATATCCGGAAACAGATGTGATCACTTCAGAGAGCCTGCGCAAAAAGTTTGTCCGGGATATATTTCAGCAGGCAATGAGCAATACCCTTACTACCCTTGCCACAAAGAACAAAGATATCAATGCTACTTTCCTGATCAGGAGAGCGGAACGCGGGCTCGACTTCGCCATGCTGAATATAGCAGCCAATGAAAATAATCTGGAAGATCATTTTCAAACTGTATACAAACAATTGGTGCAAATATCCCGCAATGGATTCCCGGACTCAGCCCTGGCTATCGCCAAAGCAAAAATGCTACAGGATGCAAACAAAATGTTTGCCGCCAGGGGCCGGCTCTATGCCCGCTATTATGCTGATCAGATCTGCAATAGATTTTTATACAAGATCCCCGACCTGCCTGTTGAATCGCTGTATGAGCAGCAACAACAACTAATTGCTTCCATCAATTCCAAAGACATCGGAAACTGTTTACAGGAATTCATTCATGGAGTGAAACACTGTTTTATTGTTGCTCCGCAACAGCACAGGAAGAAAATGCCGGCAAAATCAGATATCGATAACTGGATGGCAACAGCTTCAAAAAACAAATAACCATACATGTTATGATAAAGAAAAAGTATTTACTGATGATCGCCTGTTCATTGCTTTTCATTCAGCTACAGGCCCAGAGCGGATCCGTACCCTATAAAGTTCGTTACGGCACAAAAGACAGGGAGCTCCAGGACCTGATACAGCTGGAAAATATCGATTACCAGACGATCACATTTACCGGCAGTTCCCTGATTGGAAAACATTTCATTGTAACCGCGAAAGAGATCTGGAGTGGAGAAGTTACCACTACTTCAATTATCGCCAACTCCTTATCCCGGAAACCCATTGCAGACTCTGTTTTTGAAGTGCGAGTGATCTCGAAACTGGATGAGCAAAAAAATATCTCCATGCATTTTCATTTCCCCGATCTGATGGCGCGTAAGCAATTCAAGACCACGGGATCCGCCTTGTACAGCCTGCGGAATGTTTTGCTGGACAGCAAAAAGCCATTCGTAACAGGAAAGCGGCAATATTTCCTCGCCCATATACTTCCGATACCCGTACCTGGTTCACCGGACATGCTTTCCTATTGCAATGTGGACGACAGTGGAGAGGATGTGATGAACTGGGGAAAGAAACTGGGCATTCCACATTATATCGTTTTCGAGCTTGAAATTTTTTAACCGGCCATAAAAATTGTTTTGATGCAGCATCCAATTCTAAAGATTGAAAATTTATCGCATGCCTACTCTACCGCCTGGGCCATACGCGATATCAATATAGAAATAACGAAGAAAGGCATTTATGGTCTGCTTGGCTCCAATGGAGCCGGCAAATCAACAACCATGAATATCGTTTGCGGCGCTTTGAACCAGACCAAGGGGGAAGTATATATCCAGGGCGTCAATATCAGGAAGAATCCTATGGAGGCAAAAAGCCATATCGGTTTTCTTCCGCAATATGCTCCCCTGTACCTTGATCTTACTGTATCTGAATACCTGTTGTATACGGCAAGGCTGCGGGGGATCGATGGGAAGGCTGCCCATGAATCCGTTGATGAAGTAATGGAGAAGTGCGGAGTGGTGCATATGAAAGACCGCTTATTGAAAAATCTTTCCGGCGGATACCGTCAACGCGCAGGCATTGCACAATCGATCATTCATAAGCCAGCTCTCGTAATCCTCGATGAGCCTACCAATGGTCTCGATCCCGTTCAGATAGTTGAAGTGCGTAACCTGATCAAAGAAATTGCCGACGAACGGACCGTGATCCTTTCCTCACATATTTTATCAGAGATCCAATTGTTGTGTCAGGAGATCCTGATGATAGAGCAAGGTAAACTTGTGTTTTCCGATACGATGGATGCATTCAATAATTACGTGGCCCCGCAAAGTATGCTGGTGGAGTTCGAGAATGCGCCTTCTGCCGATGTACTGGCGGCAGTTAAAGGAGTGAACAGGGTAGAGAAATTGACGCCCCGCTCCTTCAGGATCTTTTATGATGGCAGCAAGTTGGTGAGTGAAACCATCATTACGGAAAGCGTCCGGAAAGAATGGAGGATGACGCAGCTTGCCATCGAAAAGAATTCAATCGATGAAATATTCAAACAATTAACCGGACACTCAGAAAAGAACTAATAATGAAACGCATATTATATGTAGCGAAGAATGAGCTGTATTCACTGTTCTATTCGCCTATCGCCTGGATATTGATGATCTTCTTCATGATTCTGACCAGCGCCGACTATATTGCCTCACTCGATGCCTACACCGGTATATACGAAAGAGGCGGCCCTGCTTTGATGGCATTACAGAATCTTACCGCTAAATTGCTTAGCTCCGGTAACGGTTTATTTGGCAGCGTTATCCGCAACCTGTATTTGTTCTTTCCATTGATCACGATGGGGCTGATCAGTCGTGAAGTGAATAATGGCACCATCAAGCTGCTGTATTCTTCCCCTGTCAGGATCAGGGAAATTGTTTTGGGTAAATACCTTGCCATATTATGCTTTACGCTTTGCCTGCTTTTTCTGGTGTGCCTGACCGTTATCAGTTTTGCTTTTAGTGTGGAGAATCCGGACTACGGAAATATTCTGGCTTCGCTTTTCGGATTGTTCCTGGTGTTGGCAACCTATGCCGCAATAGGCCTGTTCATTTCAGCTGTAACATCTTACCAGATCGTTGCAGCCATCATAACTTTTGGGGTTTTCGCCTTCCTGTCGAAAGTGGGAGAGCTCTGGCAGGATATCGATATCCTCAGGAATATCACCTACTATTTGAATTTCGGTGGAAAAGCAGGCCGCTTCCTGGTGGGGCTGATGAACCTGCGCGACTTTACCTATTTCCTCATTATTATAGTTAGCTTCCTCAGTTTTACCATCATCAAGATCAAGTCAGATACAGAATCCGTTTCCGGTTTCAGGAAAGCCATGCGTTATATTTCTGTAATAGCTATTGCATTTGTGGTGGGTTATATTACCAATAAGCCGCAGGTGAATATGTACTACGACGCCACCAGAGAAAAAATATTTACAATTCATCCCAACACACAGGAATTATTGAAGAAGATGGATGGGAAACTGGAGATAATATTGTACGGCAATTTACTGGGGCATTATTATCCTGTGCGACCTGCTGCACAATTATCAATTATCGCTATGTGGGAGCGGTATTTACGCTTCAAGCCCGATATCGATATCGATTTCAAATATTATTACAATCTCGACACTTCCAATTATCGGTTTAAGAATAAACCAGGCAGAACGCTTAAGCAAATTGCCGAAGAAGAAGCAAGGACATACAGAACCTCTTTAGCCCGCTTCATGAGTCCGGAAGAAGCAGGTAAGTTGGCAGATATTGTAGCAGAAGAGAACCGTTGCTTTTTCGTTCTTAAATATAATGGAAAGGAAACTATTGTAAGAACTTTCGATGATCCGGCATTCTGGCCGGGCGAAAGCGAAGTGGCTGCAGGCCTTAGTAGACTTGTAGCTGCAGACATGCCGAAAATCGGGTTCCTTTCAGATGAAATCGAACGCGGGCCTTTCTCGGATCGCCTAAGGGATTACAGGGTCATTGCCAATCAGCTTGGGAACAGGTACTCGTTGGTAAACCAGGGTTTCGATTTTGTAAATGTATCGCTGAAGAACAATGAAATTCCAACAGCACTTACCGCGCTTGTGATTGCAGATCCGCGCACGCCTTTCCCGGCAGAAAGCCTGGAGAAGATCAACAGGTATATCGATGAAGGCGGCAACCTCCTTATTGCCGGGGAGCCCGACAGGAAGGAGGTGATAAAACCTTTGTTCAACAAGCTGGGACTTACTTTTCGTGATGGTATGCTCATTCAGCCAACCGAAAAATATTCAAGTGATGTGGTATTCAGCTACATGACCGATACTGCTAAAAATTTCTCTCCGCAATTCAGGCGGCTCATGGATACAGACACCAAGTACAGGGGTGATTCCCTGCATCGCGTTGCGCTTGCAGGCGCTTCCGCCATAGAGTATACTGAACAATCCGGGTTTCATATAGACCCGCTGTTGATCACCGATAAGGATCTGAGCTGGAACCGGACTGCGCCCGTCAGCAATGACTCACTGCAATTGAATCTTACAAGAACTGCGGGTGATGAATCAGGAAGTTTCGTCACGGCAGTACGCATGAACAGAAAAGTAAATGGGAAAGACCAGCGCATCATCGTGAGTGGCGATGCTGATTACCTGGCTACGCCCCAATTGTCCGGAAGCAAACCTGCACGCTATAATTATCTCTATGGTACCTGGAGCTTCAGTTATTTCACGGAAGGTAAGTTTCCCGCGAACGTATATAGCGACGAAAGTATCGACAATAAATTCAAGATCACTGTTGATAGCATTCCTACGTTTAAGCTGATTTTTTATTGGATCATTCCCGCGATCATTGGTGTGATCTGTTCTGTGATCATCATCCGGCGCAAAAGAAAATAATACTATGAGCACATTCTTAAAAACAGATGAACAGACGATGAGTGATCTGGCTGTTTTCGCCAGGTCCGGTAAGGCTTCTATCTATGATCTGTATAATAAGACCATTACACAGGGGGCGGTGCTAAGTTGGACAGTATGTTCAGGCATCCCCTGTCTGATGAAAAGCTGATCAATGAAAAAGTGGAAATATTCAGGTTCTTCGGTTCACAGGAATTACATTTTCCTGTGGACTCGGAATCCATTGGCGGGATCGTTTATTATTTGCAGAATGAGGACGTGAGAAGCCAATTACAGCTTGGAGGACAATCTTTCGGGCAGCTGTTCAAAGACATAGTGGCTGCCGATTCATCGCAGGTTTTTGTGAATGATGGCGTGCAGGCGGTGTTACGGATGTTCTATAAACTGGGCCAGTTCACCAAACAATTAGCGCAGATAGTTAACGGTTCTGCTTATGCGCCCGCATTCAATAAACTGGAAGCAGCGATCAATGCAGCCGAATTTGCATTGGTCAGGCAGCACCTGAGTTCGAAATTTGAAATAAAACTGAATCAGGGCATACTGGCTGAATTGGATAAGCTCGTTCGTTTTGAACAGCGTGAAAAAATGCTTTCCATTCTTGATCTGCTATACGATCTCGATGTTTACATTTCTGTAGGACAGGTATCGCGTAAACGCGGATTCAATTTTGCGAAGGCAATGCCTAAGAACAGCGGCGTGCTTAATTATAAAAAAGTATATCACCCTCATGTGGAAGGGGCTGTTCCGAATGATATCTATTTGGATCGTGACAGCAATGTACTGTTCCTGACCGGGGCCAATATGGCGGGGAAATCGACACTGATGAAAAGTATCGGAGTGGCACTATACCTGGGACATATGGGCTTTCCTGTAGCCGCCGAAAATTTTGAGTTTGCAGTGCGCGACGGCATTTTTACCAGCATTAACCTGGCAGATAATTTAAGTATGGGCGCCAGTCATTATTACGCGGAGGTATTAAGGGTGAAGGAAGTGGCGTTGGAATTAAGTGAGGGCAAACAGTTATTTGTGATTTTCGATGAGATGTTCCGGGGCACCAATGTTAAAGATGCTTACGATGCCACGCTTGCCATCACCAGGTCTTTTTGTAAGAAAAGCGGTAGCCAGTTTATTATTTCCACCCATATTATGGAAGCAGGGGAATTGCTGCAGCAAGAAGCCTTATCGATAAAATACCAGTATCTGCCCACAGAAATGAAGGGGGCTGTGCCTGTGTACACCAGGGTATTGAAAGATGGGATCACTGCGGACAGGCAGGGCATGATCATTATTCAGAACGAAGGTATTCTTGAAATGCTGGATGCTGGTTTAAAAGAAAAGGAGGTTTAATTATGTCGTTTATAACAGATAAACAAACGCTGGCTGATTTGAACTTGCTGGGCAAATACAAGATTGGATCGATGTTCAATATTTTTAACAGGGTTAAGACAAGAGGAGGTGAATTGCTTTTGGAAGAGATGTTCAAGACTCCTTTGACCGATGCAGATGCAATCAATCATCGAACTAACTGTATCGCTTACCTGCAGCAGTTGAACCTGAAGCTGGAGATAGATCCTGAGCTTGCCGAAATGGCCTCGCAGTATCTCACCGAGCCCAGGCCCGGCAGCAGGGTATCCTGCGTGCTGGGCGCGTACAAAGGGAAGTTTCAGGAGATGATGTATAAGTCGCAAAAATATTATTTGCAGCAGCGGCGAATTTATGCAGTGCAGGAAGTGTTGGTATCGGCGAGTAAATTACTTGGCCAGCTGATCAGGAATGGCATACAGGACAATCCCTGTAAAGCGATGCAGGACAAGCTGGATAAGATCATCAATGCGCCGGCATTACGTCACTTGAAAGCGAAATATCCTTATACCGTTGGCCAGACCGCGGACTGCCAGTTCTTATTCCTGAATAAATTCCGGCAATCACTGGAAGAGTTATTACAGCTCTTGTATGAGTTTGATGTTTTCATTTCTGTGGCGCAGGTAGCGGCAGATAAAGGTTTTATTTATGCACAGGCGTTGGCCACGGATTCAAATGGTTTGATCAACGTTGACAATCTCCGGCATCCTTCTTTAAGCAATGCAAAAGGGAATACCATCACTTTAAGCAAGGAAGAAAACCTGCTTTTTCTGACCGGTGCTAATATGGCTGGTAAATCTACCTGGATGAAAACCCTGGGTGTGTCTTTTTACCTGGCGCATATGGGCTTTCCGGTTGCTGCAAACAAAATGAGTTTTATGGTAATGGAAGGCATATTCACCTCTATCAATGTGCCTGATGATCTCAGCCTGGGCTGGAGCCATTTTTATGCAGAAGTGATGCGTGTAAAAGAAGTGTCGAGACAGGTTAGTAATGGGAAAAAACTATTCATCCTGTTCGATGAGTTGTTTAAAGGCACCAATGTAAAGGATGCTTTTGATGCAACATTGGTGGTAACGCAGAAACTTGCCAGGTACAGATCCTGCATGTTCGTTATTTCAACTCATATTATTGAAGTGGGGGAAGCCCTGAAGGGAACGCTGAATATTCAATTCGGCTATATGCCAACGATCATGAAAGGCGCAGTGCCACATTATACCTATCAGTTGACTCAGGGCATAACAACCGACAGGCAGGGTATGATCATCCTGGAGAACGAAAAGATATTGGAATTGCTGGCATAAAAGAATTGATATGGAAAGATGAATACGGGTGGTTGCAAAAAGGTAACTGAGGTTCTGGTTGTTTCGAAACACTCGCTTACATTTAGGGTACAAACAACCTTATCATGCAACGAAGGAAATTCATCCTGTGGGGCGGACAGACCGCCTTATTCTCTGTTGCTGGTCTGTCTTCAATGGCCAACCTGAACCCTTTACAGTATTCCTCTTTTCTCAATCTTACTTCAGAACCGCTGGCAAAAGAACTGGAAAAGCTGATCCCGAAACTGATGCAGGAAGCAAAGATTCCGGGACTTTCCATTGCCCTGGTGAGAAACGGACAACTCAGCTGGAGTAAAGGTTTCGGAGTGAAGGATCAGCTTTCAAAAAAACCGGTTAATCCAAATACGATTTTTGAGATCGCCTCTGTCAGCAAAACTGTGTTTGCGTATGCAGTGATGAAGCTTTGCGAGAAAGGCATCATCGATCTGGATATTCCACTTGTTCAATATGCCAATATTGGATTTCTGGATAATGATCCGCGGATCAACCTGATCACAGCAAGGCATGTATTGAGCCACAGAAGCGGATTGCAGAACTGGCGTTCACAGGATGATCCAATAAAACTACATTTTGATCCCGGTACTGATTTCCTCTATTCAGGAGAAGGCTATTATTATTTGCAATCCATCGTTACACAACTAACCGGAAAGGTCAACCCAAATGAATGCGGCTCCTACGAAGGAGATGTAAAAGTTTGCGCAAGCGATATAGGCGACTACCTGGAAAAAAATGTACTGAGACCATTTGGAATGAACAGCAGCGGCTATGTATGGACTGAAGCAATCGGTAAAGATCAGGCGCTGCCTCATGATCCCAATGGGCAATTGATTACTAAACCCAATCAAACCGCTACAGATATGGCGAGGTATGCTGCTGCTGGTGGGTTGCTAACTTCCGCTAATGATTATGCGCGTTTCATTATTGGTCTTTTCAGTCCAAAGGAAAATGATCCATTTATTCTCAATAAGAAGAGGATGATGGAAATGGTTCGTCCACATATAAAACTTCGCGAAGAACAGAAAATAGATGGCGCCAGCTCCTGGGCATTGGGCTGGGCAGTACAGGAAAGGCCTGAAGGTAATGTGATACTGCATTCTGGCGGACAGACCGGGTTCAAATCTCTGGCGATGGTTTCCCTGGAAAAAAAGAGTGGCTTTGTAATCCTGACCAATTGCGATAATGGAGCATATGTGTTGAATAACCCTAAGGTGGAGAAAGTGTTGAGCCGGTTGTTTGAGTAGAAATGAGATTCCGGGTAAAGTGGGAACTTCAAAAATGAATCCTTCCTCACCCTATTGCCAGGGGATACTTTTCTTAAGATCATCTTTTCAATTTAATGTTGTTCTCAATATTTGACTTCAGGTGTTTCCAGTTACCAATTACCTGCCCTGCCAATGTGTAAACACCATTTGTGTATTGTTTTTCATTTAATTTCATCTTGAGTTGGCGGGATTTCATATTAACCGCGTCTGGCTTCATATTATAAATTGTACACTGTGGCCGCAAACCTTCCATACTACAAAGAGATCAATGATTTTCTGGCAACGCTTCCGCATCCGGGAAGGACAACAAATCCTGCGTTCTATTGCAGGCGCATACAACCCCTGGAAGCAGGCATGACGGTATACCGGCCACCATTCAGAAGGTCTTTCTATTTTTTCTCCCTGTTTGTGAATGCCGGCAATATCAGTATTCAGTACGATGATAAAATGGTAACGAACCCGGAATCATATATGGTTTGCCACTCGCCTGGCCTGGTTTACAGCTTCACGCACGACCATAAGTTGGAAGGATATGTGATCTATTTCAAGCCGGAATGTTTTTCTTTTTTTAAACCTGATTTCCACCAGAGTTTCCCATTTTTCAATACCCTGTATACAAACCTGTATAAGATGGATCAGGCAACAGCTGAAGGATTGGCGCCCCATTTTGAAGATGTACAGGCTGCTTATGAAAGAAACACGACAGAGAATCACATGGAAGCGCGTGCAAAGTTGCTCGCCTTACTATATCATATCAAGGAATTTGTCGGAAACCGTTCTTCGGGTACACGTTTTGTTACGCCACAGCAACTTTTGCTGTCAAGGTATGTTCAGTTAGTGAACAATCATTACATCGATAAGCGAAGTGTGAAAGAGTATGCTGACCTCCTGGCCGTTACACCCAATCATCTTTCCCAGACAGTAAAAGCCGCTACGGGTAAAAATGCGCTGGCCTTCATTGTTGAGCGCATCATTGCAGAATCAAAGTCGCTTATTTTATATACTGATTTCGATATAACTGAAATAGCGCACCAGCTTGATTTTTCCGATCCGGCTAATTTTGGAAAGTTCTTTAAGAAAGAAGTCGGGATCTCCCCACTGGAGTTCAGAAAACAGCGAGCCATCAAATAAACCATCTTCCCCAATTTATTGACCAGCGCAGGGCTGTTAATCAATTTTTCTTTGTGATAAGAAAATCAATCACAATTTAAAATTGAACAATGGCAACAAAAGTTTTTATCAATCTTCCCGTAAAGGATATTGAAAGATCCAGGAGTTTTTTTGAAGGACTGGGCTTTCAGTTCAACCCGCAATTTTCTGACGAGAACGCGGCGTGTATGATCATCAGTGATGCAATCTATGCACAGCTCTTGCAGGAAACTTACTTCGCTACGTTCACCAAAAAGCCGATCAGTGACGCTAAAAAAACTACGGAAGTACTGATTGCACTGGATGCAGCTTCGCGGGAAGAAGTTGATCAGATGGTGGCCAGTGCGAAAAAGCTCGGGGGAAGAATTTACGCGGACCCAGCTGATCATGGCTGGATGTATCAGCACAGTTTTGAAGACCTGGATGGTCATCAATGGGAGATCGCGTACGCAGACATGTCACAATTCCCCACTCAATAAACTTATTATGAAACATTTTTTGATCACGGTATTATTAGCTGCCGCTATTTTACAAAGTAGTACCGGATTAGCACAAACGAAGATCCCATATGGCTCCAACAACGGAAGCTACAAAACGATCAATGGCGCGAAACTTTATTACGAAGAATATGGTAAAGGAACTCCTTTACTGTTGATCCATGGCGGACTGAGTTCTATTGAAGGAGTGGGTCCGCTTATTCCGGAGCTGTCGAAAAAGTTTAGGGTCATTGCGGTGGATTGCCCGGGACAGGGTCGTTCGGAGCAGGGCGATTCTGTAAGTTATCAACTTATGGCTGATTATTTGTTGAAACTGGTGGATGCTTTAAAACTGGACAGCACTTATATCTTCGGTTATAGTGATGGTGGAAATGTGGCCTTACTGATGGCGGCTGATCGTCCTGATAAGGTGAAGAAAGCAGTTGCCTTTGCTGCAGCATCGGACACTTCGGGATATTTTGGTTATGTGACTTCTTCCCTGGACGAGCTCACGCCGGAGGTGATGGAGAAAGATTATCGCTGGTGGCTGGATGTGCATTTGAAGAAAACGCCACAAAAGGACAAATGGAAAAAATTCGCAAAGGATTTTAGAACTATGTGTTCTACTCCGGTGATTGTTCCTGCTGAAAAGCTGGCTAAGATCCAAAGTAGAGTACTGATTGTGCAGGGCGATAATGATATTGTAAAGCTGGAACATGCTGTACAATTGCATCAGTCTATCAAAGGAAGTCAACTTGGGATTATTCCGGCAGCTTCCCATTTTATCATTTTCGAAAAACCGGGAGCGCTTAATAGCATGGCGATAGAGTTTTTCACCAAAGAGCCGAAGTTGTTCGATTGGACGAAGTTGAATGAGTTGTAACGATATTATTTGATCCCACTTGTAAACACAGGTGGGATTTTTCTTTTCAAACAACTCACAAAAAAGGGAGCCTCCAATAAATTGAAGACTCCCTATCCAATTGCCAGGACCTTATTTTCTGATGATCATTCTTTCTATATGATGCTGTGTGCCATCTTCCACTTTTAGGATATATACGCCACCACTCAGCTTTTGTACATTGATGGTATTGATCCCCTGAACCAGTAATTGCTGATGTACCAACTTTCCACTTGCATCGTACAATTGAAGTGTGGACCTGCTGGCTGCATGATCGATCTGAACTACAAATTGTCCCTTGTTCGGATTAGGATACACCAGTAAGTTTGGACCATTCTTTCTTATTGCGATCATCTTACTGTACTTGAATCGTCTATCGATATCTACCATCTTCAACCGGTAGTAATTCCATCCGTTGGCTGGTTGATTATCCCAGAAAGTGTAGGACTGATTGCCAGCGATATTTCGCGCGGGCACTTGCCCGATAGAAACCCATTCGTTATTGCCAGTGCTGCGTTCCACCTCAAAATGAGAAACATTCTCTTCATTGGCTGTGAGCCATTCCAGCCTGCTTTTATCATTGATCAGCCTGCCACTGAAATTGAGCAGATCGAGGGGTAATGGTGATGAAGTGATCGCTGCCATCGAACCTGAGCTGAAGGAAGTGACATAGAACTCTGCATACTGCAATCCCTGGTAAGTACCCAGCGTAAAGGTTGTTTTGGAAGCAGTGTCTGCAAACTTGTAACTGGTATAGCCTGTGGCATCTGTATTCCAGGCGTCTGCTCCATTTACTTTATACAATACCAGGTTGCGAAGGCTCTCAAATGAAACAGTGTTCTTTACATCACTGCTGTCTGCTGCTCCGAAGTAGAATCTTACACCCACTGAATCTACCGGCGTTTTGCTGGTGGTGATGGTCCAGCTGCGATTGAATGGATACAGGTTATCGGTTGTGCCGAAGGGAGCAGTCATCATCTCTGTATTGTCAGTTGCATAGCCGGTCCTGAGGTTGCCGGAAGCTGTAATGGTGCCGAGATCGTTGAATCCTGCTTTGATAGACACCAGGATCTTTTCACCGGTTGTGTTATAGTAATTGGTCCAGCCATTGTTTTGACAATTGATGTCTGAAATGAGTGTGGCACTTGTTTCGTTCAATGAATACGACTTGCTGGATTCATACGCGCCCATATCGATATTGATCAGACCAATTCGTGGTTGATTGGCGATGTCTTTTAATATAGATGCGTCTATGGCAATGTTGACGCCCGCATTGATAGCAGGGCTGCACAAAGTCAAAGCCAATCCATCATCGGCAGTACCCCAAAGATTATCTGCACCATCGGGATCGGTTTCATTTACAAAACCCGGATCAGCAGCCTGAAGATTATTGCCTTTGTTCAGCTGCATGCCTGCTGCATGGTAAACATCATTGTCACCTGCGCCTGCATGGCATTTATAGAAAATATTATTATACACTGATGCATCTCCGGTAGTAGGGTCTAGCCTTATGGCCCCGCCACGACCATTGGAAGTAGTATCGGCATAGAAAGTATTATTGGTGATCCAATAAGAACCCGAGGCAATGCACACAGCTCCTCCACCCACACTGCTTTTATCTTTATTACGAATGAACAGATTGTTCACCAGCGTATCCGTCCCCTGGAACAGGCTCATGGCTGCGCCGGTATTGGTGCTGCTGTTCGATTCGAAAAAGGAATTCTGCACAAATAATTTATTCGATTGTTCATTGCGGATAGCGCCGCCGTACTGTGCAGTATTGCCCGTAAACCTGGAAGCATCGATCCTGAAATGGCCACCTGTCTGGAATATCGCGCCGCCCCCAATTGTTGCAAGGTTCTTTTCAAAGCTGCTGCCTGTAACAGGGATATTGGCAGCCAAACCATACAATGCCCCACCTCGTTTTGCAACATTCTCCTTTAAAACACATTTTTCCAACGCAGGATGTGAATTATCACGGACAAAGATGGCGCCGCCATCATTTCGGGCTGTGTCTTTGATGAACTGGCAATTCCTGACAATTGGATTTGAAAAATTGATGCAGTATAAGCCTCCACCATAAGTAGCAGAATTCTCTGAAAACAGGCAGCTGTCGATCAGCGGTGAAGAGTAGATTGCGGTGTGTACGGCTCCGCCATCTGAAGTTGCTGTGTTCCTGATGAATTGACTATTCTTGAAAACCGGAACTGATGAATCTCTTGTATAGATCGCTCCTCCGTAACGGGCGCTGTTCTCAGCAAAATAACAGCTATCAATAACCGGAACGGACTTCAGCATATTCTGGATGGCGCCACCGGTGGAGGTACATTTGTTACCGATGAACCTTGAGTTCCTGATCACAGGATGACTGGAATAACTGTTGATCATACCACCTGCTCCTTGTTGGGAAATATTGCCGGAGAATAAACAACTGTCGAATTGCGGGGAGGACAGATAATTATTATAAACGCCTGCTCCATCATCCACCGATTGGTTCTGCATGATGTTGTTGCTCTTCACAATGGGGCTGGAACGAATGTAATTATACATGCCTGCCCCGTATTTGGCAGTGTTTTCAGCGATGATACAATTGTAGATCAGCGGTCCGCAGAAATTGGTATTATAGATACCGCCGCCATCGGTAATGGCAGCGTTCTTCGTGAATCGGGAATTCCTGATGGCAGGTGCAGAGGTATCGTTATTGGCAATGCCAGCTCCGTATTTTGCTGTGTTCTCTGAGAACAGGCAACTGTCGATCAGGGGAGAAGATTTCTTGATATTGTAGATGCCGCCGCCATAGGTAGTTGCTTTGTTTTGTATGAAGCTGGTGTTTCTTATGATCGGGTTGGAGCCTAAAAAGTTTTGCATACCACCGCCTTCCTCAGCAATATTCCCAGAAATGATACAGCTGTCTATCTGCGGAGCGGAGTTAAGGATGTTCATTATTCCACCGCCATCGCTGATGGCTGTATTCAGGGTGATCTGCGTGTTCCTGATCACTGCATTGGAGTAATCACGATTGTAAATGCCGGCACCGGAAGCGCTGCTGTTTTCTGAAATGATGCAACTGTCTATCAGCGCAATGGATTTGACATTGTTGTAGATGCCACCGCCGTCTCCGGTTGTATTGTTTTTTAGAAAATTAGTTTTCCTGATCACGGCATTGGAGTAATCGATATTATACATTCCTGCACCATGCATTGCGGAATTGGATGTAAAACTGCAATTCAGCACAACCGGCGAAGACCTGAAACAATTGTACATGGCGCCACCGTCAACCGTGCACCTGTTATCAGAGAAATTACAATCGGAGATAAGCGGGGATGCGTTATTGTTATAGATCCCGGCTCCTTCTCTGTTGGCGGTGTTGTTCATGAAATTGCAATTACTGAAACGGGTGAAAGCCCCGCAGAACAATACAAAGGCTCCGCCTCCTGAATTCCTTTGTATGGCATATCCATCGTTGATGTTGCTGCCTGATCCGTCGGCATTACCATTGCGGATCGTAAATCCGTCGAGCACCAGGCTGTCTGCAGGAAGTCTGGTATCAACGATCATCAGTACGTGGAAACTATTGTCGAGGTTATCATCCGGGTTGTTGATATCGCCATCGAGATAAACCGGATTGGCGAGGAGATCCCTTGTGCCACCGCCAGCGGGATAACCGCCGTACAGTTTTAGTCCTGCGCGATAAATGATAAAGGAGCTATCGCGATTGGTACCGTTCTGTTGACCGGTAGGGAAATAAGTTCCTTTGGCAACCAGGATACTGTCTACGGTATTTCCAGGTTTGTTGGCGATGTGTAATGTGCGTGCCAGTGTTTTATGCGCAAGTGCCCAGGATGCGCCGCTATTGCCGTCGTTGCCATTGGTGCTATCTACATACAAAATATTGGCTGCCATTGCGAGGGATTCATAAGCGCCCTTGTCGATGGCATCACCAAAGATCCTTGTATTGCCGGAAAGGTCTGTGGACGGCATGCAACTCTCAAAACCCAATGAGTAGCCGGTGTTGGCTTCAGTGCTGGAAGTCTGTAATATCAGTCCATCATCTGCTGTTCCCCAAATATTATCAGCGCCGATTGGAGAAGCTTCATTGATAAAAAGTGGATCGATGGAATAGCTGTTAGCCAGTTCCGTTAGAGGCATACCTGCATCGTTGTATACATCATTGCTGGCTGTTGCCTTACACTTGTAGAAAATATTGTTTTGCAGTTTTGCATTTCCGCTACCACCTTCCAAACGGATAGCGCCGCCATTGCCCATGGTGGTATCGGCATAAAATGTATTGTTGACTACCGAGAAATTTCCAGCAAACAAACAGATAGCGCCACCGCCTACAGCGCTATTGTCTTTATTCCGGATGAACAGGTTATTCACGAGTGTGTCGCTACCCTCGGCAAGGCTCATGGCTGCGCCGGTATTGTTGGAACTGTTTCCACTGAACACAGAATTCTTTACCGACAAAACAGGATTGCTCTGATTGCGGATAGCGCCTCCATATTCTGCACTGTTGTTTGTAAAGGTGGAACCTGAAACCTGAATTGTGCCTCCTTCCTGGTAGATAGAACCTCCTGCCAGCGAAGCCGTATTGTTGTTGAACTGTGTGTTGTTGATGGTGGCAGTTGAATTGCCTGAGTTGGCGATAGCTCCACCTGCTTCCGCATTGTTCCCATCAAATCGCGAACCGGTGATCAGGTTTTGAGCATTGATATTATTGATAGCTGCACCCGTCAGTCCATTGTTGGCAATGAACTCGCAATTGGTGAACACAACACTGTTGTCATAATTCTGAATGGTGCCGCCAATACCTCCGCTGGTAATTTGGTTGTTATCGAAACGACAATTTTCAAAAACAGGATCGGTATCGATGGTATAAACAGCGGCTCCTTCTCTTCTTGTAAGGTTATTGGTAAAGACGCAATTGATGATCTTTATCTTTTTCGATTTTGCGTTATCCTGTAAAACCAGTGCGCCGCCATAGTTTTGCCACACATCAAAGTTGTTATACTTTTTGCGAAGGTCTCCTGTGGCGTTTCCATTCCGGAAAGTAAAGCCATCGATGATCACACTGTCTGCTGTGGCTGATAATCCGGCTACAACCATGATATGATAGCTGTTGTCTGTAGACAGATTTGGATTAACAATATTTCCATCGAGGTAAACCGGGTTGTTGGCGATATCTCTTACACCGCCACCGGCAGGATATCCGCCATACAATTTGATATTACCACGTAAGATGGTGAAGGCACTGTCGCGCGAAGCGCCGGCCTGCACACCGGACGGATAGTATGTTCCCTTTGCCACGTAGATGGACATGATAGGCTGGTTATTGCTCAATGCGCGCGACAATGTTTTATAAGCTGTAGACCAGGAACTGCCGTCGTTTGCATCATTACCATTGGTACTGTCTACATACAATTCGGAACCGATACTTGATTCATAAGCGCCGATATCGATCTGATGCCCAACAATCCTCGGATTGCCGGCGATATCGAATGAAGGGATGATATGTCCGATGCCAGTTGTATCACCTGCATTGGCTAATGAAGTGGTTCCTGTAATTACAAGTCCATCATCAAGAGTGCCCCAGGTATTGTCGGGACCTGCAGGCGATGCTTCGTTCTTAAAAACCGGGTTAACAGAAAAACTATTGTGGCTTTCTGTGTAGGGCATGGCGGCATCATTATATACTTCTGTGCCCGATGCGGCTTTGCATTTATAGAAAAGATTATTTCGCAGATTGCAACTTCCGCCGGTGCCTTCCAGCCTGATGGCCGCGCCACGACCATTAGTGGTATCAGCATAGAAAGTATTATTGGCGATGAAATAATTGCCGTTGTACAAACAAATAGCGCCGCCGCCTACTGTGCTGTTGTCTTTGTTTTGAATGAAAAGATTATTGATCAAAGTGTCTGCGGCACCACCTGCAAGACTCATCGCAGGCGCGGTATTGGTACTTTTATTTCGACTGAAGATGGCATTCTTTACAGTGAGTTGCGGATATCCTTCGTTCCTGATCACTCCTCCATATTGGGCAGCGTTTTCGCTGAACAGACCCTTGTCTATTGTTACACTTCCTGATTTGAAAGTGAGTACACCGCCTCCACGCGAAGCTTTATTACCGGAATAAGTTCCGCCATTGATAGTGATTGTTGAAGTAACCGAGTAAATAACGCCGCCATCAACTTCTGCATTATTCCCTGCAGCAGTGGCCTGATTAACGGAAATAGTAGATTCTTCAATATAAATAGCACCACCAGTTGCTGAGGTATTATTCAAAAACTTACAGTTATTGATATTACCGTTTGAACGCCTGACAAACATCCCTGCTCCAAACCTTGCATTGTTATTGCTGAACGTACTGTTTTTGATGGAGGCATTTTGGACCTGGAAAATTAAAAGAGAGCCTCCCTGTTGAGGAAAGGAATTATTTGAAAAGAGACAATTATCCACTTCTGCGCTCATCGAACTAAGGCTGGCAACACCACCGAGTTCAAATGTCTCGTTGTTCAGAAAACTACTGTTAAGTATTCTGGTCTCTCCTCCCCATCCCGCAAGCCCTGATTCTTTATAGCTTTTATTATCTGAAAAAATGCACTCGTTAAAAACGGAACTGCTATTGATGGCGCCCACACCGGCGCCACGTATCGCAGTGCCCGAACTGAATTTGCATTTATTGAAAATCACTGCCGCATTATTGGCATATACTCCGCCTCCGGTATTGGAAGAATTGTTTGTAAACTCACAATTGGTGACGGCAATGGGATTATCATGGTCGATAGAAAGCCGTTCTAAAAGCAGCCCGCCGCCAAAATGCCTGTAGAGTACCAGTTGACTGGAATAATACTTGCCATCGGGGTCCTCCAGATCGGATCCTTTACCATGGCGGAAAGTAAATCCATCGATCACCGTGCTGTCTTTGATGCCTTTGCTTCCTACCACTACCATGATGTGAAAGCTGTTACCGGCAGCATCACCAGCTGTACCGATATCGCCATCGAGATAGACTTTGTTGACTGTTGGATCGCGGACGCCTCCGCCCCTGGGGTAACCACCCAGCAGCCTGATGCCGGCGCGATAGATGGTGAAGGCAGAGTCGCGGTCAGTAGCTGACTGATCGCCGGTGGGGAAATAAGTGCCGCTGGCCACGTGAACCTGAACGGCTGAACTACCTGCATTCACGGCGGTGAGGGCATCGGATAGTTTGGTATAGGCATTGGTCCAGCTGCTGCCGTTGTTGGCGCCGGTTGCTCCACTGTCTACATACACATTTTGCTGGCTCTGTGCCTGGAAAGAAACCAGACAAATGGAAAAAGTTATCAATAAAAGGTACAGGCGATCCTTTACTGTAAATGTTTTGTTCATATACAGGTTGTTTGTTGGGTGTTTGATTTTTCTTGTAAAAGGGTGTTGGGGTGGAATGAAACAGTTGGGCGTTCCAGTTGACGATCCAGTTGGTGTATGCGATAATTATACACCAGCCAGATGGTAACCAGCAGCAGGAGAAAGAATAAGATCATGGCGATAAGCCACAGCAGTAGTTTTTTTCTTTCCGGCATAGCTTTATTTGTTGGGAAGCAAAGCTACCAGCCGGCTGATGGGAAAGGAAAATCAGCGCATTTCAAAAGCGTTACAGGAGCGTCACAAAAACGTTACAAGGCGGAATGGAGGCAGTTTTGAGACTAACGGGTCTGGTTATTCGGGGATTTATGGGTGGTTATCAGATGGAGTTCACCAGTTCTTCCAGGCTTCCTTCTTCCGGGAGGTCGAGTTTTTTTCTGAGCCTGTGCCAGGTGGTTCTGATGGCTTGCTGGGATACACCGAGGGTGGCGGCCATCTCTTTATTGGTGAATTGGAGTTTGGCGAGTGTCATGAAACGGATCTCGGCGGGGCTCAGTTCCGGGAGTTTCGTTTTTAATCTGCGGAGATAACCGCTATGCACTCTCTCGAAAAGATTCCTGAAACTATCCCATTCTTCTTCTGTGAGAATGGTGCTTTGTTGTAATTGGACGAAGAGTTCATTGTCCTGTTGTCCATTTTGTTCCTGGAGGAGATCGATCAGTTTGTTCTTTTCTGAAATATGTCTGGCGAATTCATTCAGCTGTCTGGTGGCGGAAGCGAGCTCTTCTTCAGCCCGACGAACCTGCTCTTCCTGTCTTTGTTGCTTTTTAACCTGCTGGCGATACCAGAACCAGGCGATCAATATCATCAGCAGCACCACTCCGATCAGGAGATTTCTTTCTATTTTATTCAGGAGACGTTTGTTCTCGATATCTTTTACGGTAGCGCGGTATTGGTCCTGTTCTGCTTTTTGGGCCGCGCGCATCATTTGAAGGGCGTTGAATTCGCGGGCAAGACTGTCTTTCACGATGATGGCGGAATCCAGGTAAGCATTCGATAATGGCAGTTTTCCTTCTGCCGCGTACATCTTGCTCATGAGCGGGAACAGGTAGCGGTAGCGCGAGTATTGGTTCGATCTCAAAACATATTCCCTGGCCTGTAGCGTTTGTTCCTTTGCTTTAGACAACTGGTTTTTCTTGAAATAGATATCAGCGAGCGTCATGGCGGAGCCGGAAGCGAGGCCCCAGTCCTGTTCTTTGATGGCGAGGACCACATCTTTTTCCAATAATGGAATGGCGGTATCGAAATCATTCCGGAGATAGTAACTGTAACCGAGATTGCCACTGGCGATACCTTCCCAGATATTGCCTGGATTGGACTTGATGAGTTCGCGGAAACAGAGGTCGGCGGAATCCAGTTGGTTAATGGCCTGATAGCTCATACCCATGGTATTTCTGGCCTGGTTGACATAGATCTTATTGAAAGGAGTTTCGGGCAGACTCAGGGCTTTCTTGAAATAGGTGATGGCTTCGCGATGTTCGGAGAAATGATAATAAGCGCGACCGATTTGGTAAAGATGGTCCAGTTTATCCGGGAATGTATCCGAGTTCATTTTTTCCAGCACCTGGTCAAGGAGGAGGAACTGCTCGAAGGCGAGCTCGTAGTTCTTGAGGTAGTTCCAGTAATAATAAGAAAGATGGCGGTGGCCGCGGGCTTCGTGTACCAATGAGCCTTTTGCTTTGGCATTTTCGATGAGTTGCTGGAAAAGGTTGATCACGCGGTTGCGGTCGCTGGCGTGGATGCTGAGGTAATAGGCGTGAACGAGTTCGGCTTCGAGAATGATCTCTTTGTCGTTGTGTTTTTCGCCGAAGGATTTGAGGCTGTCTATTTTTTTGAATACGGAGATGGAATCAGGGTTGAAGATGAGTCCGTCTATGAAGACCTTGATATCGCCTACCCGTTCGCGGTAGCTGCGGTTGAGCCAGGACTCGTATTGACCATTGGCGGAAAAGACAAACAGCCAGGTAATGGCAAAGAGGGAAGCTTTGATACAAAGGAAGCGGTTTGTTCTATTGGTCATACGGAGGCAGTGAGTTAGATCTGTGCCGGCAAAAATAATGGAATAAGGTGTGTTTGTGGAAAGATGGCTGAGGGATCATGAAGTGTTTATTCGATTTCTATATTGATCCTGGCAGTGGATATTGATAACTGGAAAAGAGAGTTGAACATTCACTGATTTGATCAAACGCAAATTTGTTATCATTTTCTGACCGGTATCTTTTATATGTATTTAGATATAAATTCCTCCATTTGAATATGATTATATCTAATTGCGTATAGTTGAGAGGAGCTTTTAGGCTTTTCAAAAGGACAGAAAACGAACTGAATACCCTGGCTTCTTTCTGAACCCCTACTTTATTGATAACTAGCAAGTTAATACATTTGTTCACTAATTTCGTTTGTTCACTTTTAATGAACAATGCTGGTTTATGTGAACAACTAAGCACAACTTTGTCCATTTGTTCACTATTTTCGGTTGTTCATTATAGATGGACAACAGCAACTTATGAATAAAGAATCCGAAATAATTGAGCAGGCCATCAATATTTTAAGAGACAGAACAGGGATAAAAGTTACCTGGCAAACTTATGGGAAGGCCGAGAACAGGGTATATGGGATCGTGTTTCAGGAACGCGTGATGCAGTTCATTGTCGAGTATAAGAAATACCTGACTGCTTACCAGGTTGATCAGATCATAAGAGCAAAGGATTTTCGATTTTCACTTTTAGTGGTGGCGGAACAAATTGCAGCTCCTGCCCGGGAGCTGTTAAGAAAGAAAGGAGTTGCCTACCTGGAAGCAAACGGAAACATCTTCATCAACACCAGCCAGGCGATCATCTTCCTGGATGGCAACAAACCGATCAGGGAAACAAAGCCTGTGACCAACCGGGCATTTACCAAAACAGGATTGAAAGCTGTCTTTCATCTTTTGAATAATCCGGATGCGATTGCGGGAACTTACCGGCAGTTGGCCCAGGAAACCGGAATTGCGCTGGGGAATATCAAATATATTATAGATGGATTGGCGGAAGCCGGGTATATCCTGCCTCTCAGCAAGCGGAAGGTAACGCTCAAAAATAAACGAGAATTATTGGAACGATGGGTTGCCGGTTACAGGGAAACCCTGAAACCTGACCTCTTCAAAGGCGCCTTTCGGATACAGGTAGACGAAAATCGTGATAATTGGCAGGACATAAACCTGAAAGACCTCAATATGGAATGGAGTGGCGAACCTGCCGGCGAACTCATGACCAATTACCTCCAGGCCAGGGTATGGACGCTCTACACGCCCGGTCTGAATGACCAACAGGCCAATGCCATCGGATTGGTGCCGGATAGAAAGGGAGATGTTCTTGTGTACAATAAGTTTTGGTCTGAAAAAAACAACAATAACACTACCGCTCCCCCGCTTCTTGTGTACGCCGACCTGCTAATAACAGATGATCCGCGTTGCATACAAACTGCCAACCTCATCTACGATCATCATATAAAACATCAGATCGAGTCTAATTGATACAGCCCGGAATCTTCTTATCCGGCGAAACCAACAGTAATCATCTGCCATGTTGCCAGCAATACCCATTGCTTTTTGCTTTTCTTCTGCAGGGAGTTCCTTTTTTGGTCATGGCTGCACAATAGTTTGTTTGCCAAAGCGCACCCATATTGTTTATGCCTCCAGGACTTGTGTTTGTGGCCTGCGTTAAGGAATCCATTTTTTTTTCGAGATGGGTGATGCGGTCATTCAGTTGTTTCAGCTCGTGAGCATTTGTATTTATATTATGACAGGAATACAAAAGAGAAACAAGAATCACCAGGAGTATATTGGAACGTCTGGCAGTTGCTCTTCAGTGGTTGATAGTTCGCTAACTTCTATTTCATTTCCGAGTGGCGGACGCACCAAATCCGGACTGTAATTAGAATTTACTAATTGGACTAAAACCCTGGGCGGATGGGGTGAAATGATCCTCGAAAATATCCTGGAACGCTCGGGCCTCGTAAAGGACCGGGAATACTTTATGGAGCATCAGTTGCATGATGAATGGGGAAATCCTATGCGCTCCGAAGGAGAAGATAAAAAGATGCGTCCGGATGCTGTGATCAAGTACCCCGATAACCGGCATGTGATCATCGATTCAAAAATTTCACTCAACGCTTTCACAAGAAGCATTGATGCGGCAGACGACGCGGAAAGAAACAAGGGGCTGAATGAGCATGTTACCTGTATCAAGAAACATATCCAGTCGCTCAGTGTAAAGGGATATGATGATTACAGTAAGAGTCTTGATTTTGTGATGATGTTCATTCCCAGCGAGCCTGCTTATATCGCGGCACTCCAGGCTGACCCGGAGCTCTGGAATTATGCTTATGATAAAAGGATCCTGTTACTGAGCCCTACCAATCTGATCACTTCCCTGAAACTGATCGTTGATCTATGGAAGCGGGAGTACCAGAATCAGAATGCAAACGAGATTGCAGAACGTGGGGCCAAATTGTATGATAAGTTCGTAGGATTTGTAGCGAACCTGGAAGATGTAGGCGATTATCTTACAAAAGCCCAAAACAAATACGGGGAGGCTTACAAAAAATTGACAACAGGAAATGACAACCTGGTTACACAGGCAACGAAATTGAAAAACCTGGGGTTAAAGACAAAGAATAGTTTGCCGGAAAAGTTGCTGACGATGAGCGAGGAGTAGATTTTCTCAAATAAATACGGGACAATTGTGATACAGATTATTCAAATCGAAGTTTGTCTACTAATCTATGAAAATAATGAGGACTCCAAATGTCAAGTACCGAATCATCCGGTATAAACCTTCTGATGTCTTCTTTTATTGCTTCCATAGAGACGGCGTCAATTCTATCATTAATAAGCTGGTCAACCTGACTCTTAGTAATTGTAGCTTCTTTCCAGTCGCCACTATCCTGTGCACGAAGCAAAAAGTGTTGAAGATTAAGTGGTATACCTTTTTTTACATACCATTCGAAGTCATACCAATCTCTTCCTTTTACCCGATTGCCCCATTTACGGAAAAGAAGGGCATGTAGTTTGCCTGCAAAAAGATTCGGTAGTGTAAAGCATTTTACATAAAAAGAAAATGGACGCAGCAGTAGTTTCTCTTCTGTTTCAAATCCAGATGGAGGTTCGCGGTCCACTTCCAGTTTGATTTTAATATTTACAGCCGTTCCAATGCCTGCTTGTGGAATAATACTATCGAGTATCAACTCCTTCCATACCGTTTCTGATTTTAGAAAAGCGGAATCAATATTTGTTTGATTCGTTTTCTTCTTTTCTTTTATACTTACTTTCATACCGATGGCGCCAAATTCAGTAATGATACTCTCAAAATGTGGCTCAAAGGAAAAGTCAGGGTCTGCATGCAGTAATGAAAAATCGAGGTCTTCTGAGAACCTATCCAGTCCATGAAATATTCTCAATGCAGTTCCTCCGTAGAAAGCTGCCTTTTCAAAAAAGCCTGATCGTTGCAGGCCCGCCAATGCAACTTCCTGCATGATTTCACGCAATGCAGCTTTCGCCTGATCTGTATTTTGTGGCTTGTATTCCCCGATCCATTCTTTGATCATAAGTTGCTGATTGTTTTTACCAATATTTCAAGACTCTTCTTTTTGGGTGCATTGCTGATCCAGGAGCTAATTTCTTTTAGGTTGAGCGATAATAGCAGGTCTTCATCAATTCGCAGATCATCAATCAGAAAATTAGTTGCCTGTATGGTGCTTCTTAGAGAAATGCCTGGCGTCATAATAATCTTATCGCAAAGTGCTTTTTCGGGACTGGCTATTAAGACAACTTGCTTTGGACTTAGTGATACACTTTTTATTCCGAAGGAAAAGTAAGGGAGAGGTGCATTGAAGTAGCGAAACCTTCCTATTGTAGTTCGATAGATTTTACTTGCTTTGATTGTTACAGAATTTGTCTCAAACACTCTTTCAGGTATAAATCCCCAATATGAGAGGGCGGATTCCAAAGAAACATAACTTGGTCCCCAGAGATGATTAGCAATAAGAAAAGGTTCTGGTTGTTGAACTTTTGTTTGAGGGCCTGCAACATACAGCCCATTCTTCACAGTAATTAATTCACCTTTCTTCACAAGCTCATGAATTTTATCATTAGGACGCTTATATCCCTTTAGCAAATCGAGAATGATTTGCCTGTTCAGCGGTTCTTCAGCGTAATCTTGAATGGCATCCCTAAAATCCATCTTGTATGATTTCGGTACAAAAATCGGAAATTATCCGATTTTAGGCTGTGAAATTTACAAGAACTTGTAATATATTCCAATAAAAATCGGAAATTATCCGATTTAGCTGCCCTTTTTTGGCAGGTGTTTAGCTAATCTTACCTAATTGTGGGCATGGACAATCTCTATATTTTGAGGTATTATTATTTCCAGGTCAAATTTTTTGAGAGTACTCCTATCGAAGAAAGTTGGTTTGCCTGTCTCAAACATAAGGAAGGGTGTTGGATTCACATGCTCTCACTTTATACCGTGAACGATGGCCTTCTTATGTTATCAACCCGTAAATAAATTCAATGGAGAAGAAGTGAATACGCCAATCAATCGAATCAAAAAACATAAAAACCCTCCACCCCATTTTTTGGCAAACGTCAAAAAGAAAACCAAAATCCGAACTACAAAATCCTCCCTCCCTTTTCATCCCCTCCTTCTACAACTCTTTACCAGCCTTGCTTACAAGAAGATGTAAAAAACCAAGCAAAACAAATATGAATATATGGTAATACGAAAACGGCGGCTTTTCAATCTTTCTTTGCCCTCGAACCAATAGAATGAAAAACCACTTTTTCTTATCTAAACTATGTGTGCATGTTGAAGATTATTAGCTTGTCGGTTGCATTACTGGCATGGCCTGTAATAACAAATTTGAAAGAGCTCAAAACAGACCATCTTACCACCGACGTTAACTTTCAATATAAACCGACGTTAACCCTCGCAAAGAAAACGCCAACAGAACAACCGCCCATGGCTGATACCAACGCTTTGAAACAAAGCGGCTGGTTTTCCGAAGCGATCCGCATCCTCAAGCAACAGGAATATGAATTCAGGGAAACTCCTGAAAAAGAGGAATACACAACCTCCAATCGCAGGAACAATCTCTTCTTCACCTATTCAGAAAATGGATTCAAAGTTTCACCGCGTGAAAAAAATCCCGCCTGGCGTATAGCATTCAATCTCGATAAAAAACAAATAGGAAAAGGGGAATGGGAGATTGCTGGTAAACAGGCAACCTATCAAACAGAAAATATCGATGTGCAATACATCAATAATGAAGCTGGCATGCGCCAGAACTTCATCGTGAAAAAGCCAACGTCTCCGGGGGAAGATGAAAAGATCATTCTGCAAATCAAAACAGGTCTGACAATAAAACTGCAAACCGATCGCCTGCAATTCTCTTCAAACGGAGGTCTCGTGATGCAATATGATCAGCTGAAAGTGTGGGATGCAAACGGACAGCCTCTTGCAGCAAGCTTTGAAAAAAGCAATAAAGACTTTTGTATTCATGTACAGAGCAGCGATGCTGTGTATCCAATTATCATCGATCCTGTAAGTTCAACACCGGCTTCAATTTTGGAAGAAAACCAGGCCGGTGCTCAATTCGGAGTGGCTGTTGCCAGTGCAGGAGATGTGAATGGCGACGGCTACAGCGATGTGATCATCGGAGCAAAAAATTACGACAGAGGTCAGGTTAATGAAGGGGCTGTTTTTGCTTATTATGGTTCCGCTGCTGGTTTGAGCACTACTGCTTCTTATACTGTTGATCAGCATCATCCGGAAGGCGCTTTCGGCTCTTCTGTATCTACCGCCGGTGATGTGAATGGCGACGGGTATAGTGATGTGATTGTGGGTGCACCCAAATTTAAGATCCGTTTCGACGAGCAGGGAGTTGCTTTTTTATATCTTGGTTCACCCACTGGTCTTAACACTAATTTTAGTACATATATAGAGGGTAGCGATTATTATTCAAATTTAGGCACCTCCGTTTCCTGTGCAGGTGATGTAAACGGAGATGGTTATAGCGATGTGATTGTTGGTGTACGTGCACATTATTATCCGGTTATGAACAGAGGCGCAGCGATAGTCAGGTATGGATCACCAACAGGCTTAGCCGGGATCACGGTATTGACTGATTATATCGAAGGAGTTTCCCCTATGGTTAATAGTGAATTCGGATCATCAGTAGCAGGTGCGGGTGATGTGAATGGAGATGGATACAGTGATGTAATTGTTGGTGCTTTCAAAGGAGGCTCCTCCATTTCAACCAGTGGAGATGGAAGAGCTTACGTGTTTCATGGCTCTCCGACGGGAGTCAACAGGAACTGGTCATTTGTTGAAATAGGAAGCTATAGTACCGCACAGCGATTAGGAACTTCAGTAGCTTGTGCAGGCGACGTGAATGGTGATGGTTATAGCGATGTGATCATTGGCATTCCTTTTTACAATAATGGACTTGTAGTGGGTGCAGTGATGGTAAGGTATGGTTCCTCTGCTGGTATCAGTAGTGGTAATTTGATTATGGGAGTTCAGGCATCACAGCTCTTCGGAAATTCGCTTGCCGGTGCAGGCGATGTTAATGGCGATGGATTCAGCGACATCATTGTAGGTTCTCCTTTTTATGATAATGGTGAATTGAATGAAGGCAGGGCTGACATCTTCTATGGCTCTCCTGCCGGAATTAATGATACCAGGCATCCTGTAGGTGAAGGCAATCAGGCTTCCGCGGCCTATGGAGGCGCAGTTGCCAGTGCCGGTGATGTGAATGGCGATGGCTTTAGTGATGTAATTGTTGGTGCTTATAATTTTGATAACCCCGACGTGGATGAAGGCATCGTTTATGTATATCATGGATCGGCATCAGGTATTTCAGCCGGGCCCTCCAGCCTTAGAGAAAGTAATTCGGCCGATGCCAGAATGGGAGCTTCCATCGCCTATGCGGGCGATGTAAATGGCGATGGATACAGCGATGTTGTGGTGGGTGCTCCTAATTATAGCAACGGTGAATCTTTTGAAGGAGCCATCTATGTATATCATGGTTCTGCAACAGGTATTCCCTCCACTCCTTCTGCTTTTATCGAAATGAACAGAGGATTTACCACGCTTGGCTTTTCAGTGGCTGGTGCCGGTGATGTAAATGGTGATGGATATGCCGATATAATTGCCGGAGCGCCCAATTATTCAAACGGAGAAAATACGGAAGGAGCATGCTGGGTTTTCCTGGGCTCTCCTACCGGGATCAATACTACGCCGGCTTTTACTTTTGAAAGTAATCAGGTGGATGCTCAACTGGGAGTTTCAGTGGCCGGTGCAGGAGATGTAAATGGTGATGGTTATGGCGATGTGATAGTTGGAGCAAATAAATTCAGTCATGGTCAGGCAACTGAAGGCGTTGTTTTTGTTTTTCATGGTTCATCAACTGGTATCAATCCTGCAGTAGCTGCCATACTGGAAAGGGACCAGACAGGTTCCAGGTTTGGCGGAGCAGTATCAGGTGCCGGTGATGTAAATGGCGATGGATACAGTGATGTGATCGTAGGAGCAAATGTATTCAGTAACGGACAAGCAAATGAAGGTGCTGCGTTTGTGTATTATGGATCTGCCAGTGGATTGAATACAGCAACTTCAGTATTGCTGGAAGGCAATCTGGCTGCGGCTCGATTTGGCTTTTCCGTATGTGGCGCCGGCGATGTGAATGGCGATGGATTCTCCGATGTATTTGTGGGCGCTATCGATTTTTCAAATGGACACACACAAGAAGGTGCTGTATATGTTTTTCATGGTTCATCATCGGGCATCAACACTACAGCGGCTATCAGGATTGAACGCAATATGAACCTGGCCCAGTTTGGTTATTCTGTTGGCGCCAATGATGTGAATGGCGATGGTTACAATGATCTGCTGGCAGGGGCTATCGGCTATTCAAATATTGAAGCGACCGAAGGGGCGATATATGTTTATCATGGTTCGCCTGCTGGCATCTCCAATACAATGGCTGATAGAAGAGAAAGCAATGTAGCCAATGCCGCGATGGGATTTGCCATTTCTGGCGCAGGCGACCTGAATGGTGATGGCTATGGTGATATTGTTGCAGGTGCTCCGGTATATGCAAATGGACAAAGCTCCGAAGGTGCGTTCTATGTATTCAGTGGCAATAACCCTGGTTCAGGTCTAAATAAAATGCTTTCCCTGTTTAATTCCGATCTCACTACACGGATCGATAAAAGTAATTTTGGATCGGGGGATTTTGGTGTGAAAATTTGGGGCAGATCGTTTTTGGGACGGTCAAAAGGAAAGCTTGTCTGGGAAACAAGGAGCAATGGACAGGCTTACAGTGGAGCGCAGATAACCAATAGTACACAGTTCACAGCAACGCAGGCTGCTTACTCCGATCTGGGAGTACATGGCCTTGAGTTCAGTGTGCTGGTTAATAAACTTAGTGCTGGTCCTTATACCCAGGTTAGAGCGAGAGTGAAGTATGATCCCGTTACTGCTCTTACCGGCCAGATGTATGGCCCCTGGCTTTATGTACCTGATCTGGTAGCAGGGAAGTCGATGGGTGCATTGCCGGTTGATCTGGTCTCTTTCAAAGCAGAATGGATCAGGAAAGGACAAACTGCGCAAGTGAAATTCATTACAGATAACGAATCCGGGATCTGTTGTTATAAAATAGAAAAAAGTATTGATGGTGTTCAGTTTGCTGCTATCGGTAAACTGCCTGCAAAAAATTCTGGAACAAGAATTCAATACAATTTTGTTGATAATAATGCTACTGCTCAAAAGCAATTTTATCGGTTAAAGATCATCTCCCAGGATGGAACGGTTGAATATAGCAATCTTCAATGGCTGCAATCGAATCAGGTGATTGAAGTGACAGTATTCCCCAATCCAACTGCCGGAAAACTCCAGCTCCGGCTGAACAGCGCTTATACATCGCTGCGAGGGCAGATCATGAATGCATCAGGACAAATCGTAAAACAATTAAATAGATTATCGGCCGCCAGTCAAACTATCGACATACCGGTGAACGATCTGAGTTCGGGTACATATTTCCTGTTACTTCAAAGTGGCGAAGGGCAACAGGTGTTGCAATTTGTAAAACAATAAACAGATTGCTGATTAAAAGGGCATGCCATCCCGTTTCAACGGGGTGGCTTTTTCTTTTTTGCGTACTAAGCTGAATGGTTATTGAGCGGGCAGGCTCTGTTTCTTTTTTGATTGCCGGCTTCTGATGCGGCTAAGTGTTTCGATTGAAATACCCAGGTAGGAGGCGATATAGGAGAGCGAGATCCGGTTTACCAGGTGGCTATGGTTTTGCATGAAATAATTGTATCTGTCGGTTGCGTTGCTCAGCCGGCAGATGAAAGCCCGGTCTTCAGCAAAAGTGTAATAGAATTCATTGATCTTTCTTCCCACAATATTGAACTCGACAAATTGTTCATAGGCGTTTTCGAGGTCTGAGTGAAGCAATGCCAGCAGGTGACAGTCTTCCAGCGCTTCAATATTTTCAGCGGTGGGTTGTTGTAAGAGGAAGCCGCGGATGGAAGACACAAGCTGATTTTCTGAAGTGATCCAGGTAGTGATATTTTTTTTGTTATCGATGATGTAGCCGCGGAGGATCCCTTTGATCACAAAATATACATACGGACAGATCTCGCCGGACTTATGCAATAACTCATGCTTTTTTAACTTCACTTCAAAAGCCTTCTTTTTGAGATAGTCGCTACAGGATTTATTAACAGGATGGAAAACGGAGAGGTAGTTGATGGCGATATCTACTGTGAGCGGATCGGCTTTCTTGTTTTTTACAGCAGGCTTGGGAACTGAGACCATTGGGAAAAGTTGATTATTTGGAAGGCTTTGAGGATAATGGCGAAAGTTACGGATTATAGCTATTTGCCGGAACGAGTGAAATCGATTCTTTAGATCGAATTCCGATAATCAGATAATTCTTGTGGGGTAATAGTGGAGGGCGTGTTCAGTGTACTCATTGCTTCAAAATTTTATCGGTTATTAGAAAGATCTTGCGCAGCATGTTTTTTCAGAGTTCTTAATTGTTGGTAATAGGTATTGTACCTGCTTCCTGAATATGGAATGCATCCTGGAGACTTATACAACAAGGTATTAGCGAAGTATATCCGGAGTAATTCCCTGATACACTCGGGAACCACGTGCCTAAAAGGTGGACTTGATCCGGAAATGAGCTGCATTTATGATCCAGAATACAAATGAGAATATAGAAAGATGATTTTACGGGTTGGCATGCGCATACCAGATCACTTACAGGCAATTTTACATTCGATGTTGCATAAAAAAGAGGAAAACTTGTCTGACAACAGCAGAAAATTGTAGACCAAGACAATACATTTCCGCGGAGCGATTGCTCCGGAGGTTGTTATCGTAATACATCCATCAAAAAATATTGAATTGATCTGCAGATCGGAACTATTCCCGTAGCTCGTTCCATCCCGATCGATCATTAAAAAGATGGTGAGATAATACAATCGGTAGTATTTCTTTTTCAATCTGCCACCGCTGTGATCCAGGCGATTTCCAGGACTTCCCCGATTTGAATCTTTTTGCTTTTTTCCGTTGTGTGTTGCTGATGGTTTCTTTTGCCGGGATCTGGATAGCAATCAGGTCTGTGGCGAGGTAGCGTTTATCTAACAATGGTAGATTATCCTGGAAGGCGTTGACTTGCAGGGCGAGGATCAGTGTGCCTTGTTTGGGAGCGATGGCATTGAACTGTAGTCCTTCAAAGGACTGCTTCAGATCCAGGAACCGCGACTGGCTAACGGTGCTGATCACCCGACCGGTGTTGAAATTGATACTTGCCGCGATGAGCTTCACTTCAAGATGCGTGACCTTGCGCGGAAGCGCGGGCAAGACCTGCGCAGGGATCTGCAGGAGGTTATTGTGATCTATCGTGAATTGGGGAAAGAAGGTTTCGATACCGGTTTGCTGGTTGAAGCGATATCCTTTCAAGCCTTCTAGTCCGGACTGGATCAGTGTTTTGTTGAGCCGGTTGACCCATCCCCCATCTTTTCTTCCGTTAAGGTGTGGCGCAAATGCCTGCCTGATGAGTTTACCCTTTCGGCTGGCGATACCGAATTGCTGTGCCGCCTGTCGGGTGGCTTTTGTTTGATGCACTTTCGCTGGTCTGCTGCGCAGACAATGCACCCCATTGCGATAGTAGCCAATCAGATCACCGATCCTGCCGGTGAACCGGATCTGTCCAGTCTGGATTGCCATATTGCAAAAATTTGATATAAAATTATGGAATAATAAGGAGGATTGTTTTGGAGAGAATTGTTAAATGAAGGGAAGATCAGTGGCTGCGGTTTTTGATAACTGCGCTTAGGCATGGCTGCGATGCTGCTGCAAATGGAAAGGAGCAATTTTCGATCGAAAAATCTTTTCTGCGATGGTTTGCAGTTTGAGCACTTCATTCATCAGGTAGTTGATATCGGTGGCAGTAATGTCAAAATCCGATTTGTACCGGAAGCGTGTGTAGGTGGTTTTAAGGAGCTGGAACCTGGCTCTTTCTGCTGCTGTTGTTCTGATAAAGACCTGGTTCATATCGGGCAGGTAGAAACGGAGAAACGACAACGTTTTATCAAGATTGTGACTGCTGTACCGAAACCCGGTGACGGCCTGCGACAGCATACTCAGGAACTGCTCGGCGGCCTGGTGCAGACAAAAAGCGGTCATACCGAGCTCTCCGTATTGTTGTTGACTCTTCGCGATCCTCAGGAAGCTCAGGGCGTTCTTGTACCAGCAGGCAATTTCCCTGTGTTGGTTGGCGGGTTCAGGAATGATGAGATTGTTGGAGCTGATGGTGCTAACGATGTTTCGATCTTCAAAGATCCAATGATTGGCTTGCAGTACAGCCATGGCAAAGGGATTGCCTTTACTAAGTAGGATCTTGAACTCTTCCGGCGTCAGGAGCAGAGCGGCGATGGGTATTTTGTGTTTACATCTTTGCTCGATCATGTCCAGTAGCTCATGCCTGGACTCTCTGGTGGATCTTGCCAGTATGAGCAGGTTGAGTTTTGTAGGCGCGAGGATCTCTGGCGGTTGGGGGTGAAAGAAATTCCAGGTAGCTTGTTCCTGGCTGGTGAATGCCAATAGCGCGATCTTTTCTGTGGGAACAGTTCTTACAATGATGGCGATTACTTCCTGAAGAAGCGGATGAGGTTTCATGCGATCAATTTTAAATGCTTGAATGAATAGGAGGATAAGCAGGCAGGCGCTCCTGATCAGTGTTTGCGGGCATAGGATGCTCCTATCGATTTACATCGATACCTGTGAGTATGCGAGCTTACAAAAGTGGAAAATGATACAGGAGCGGTGGCAATTACGATGATAGCCTGGCCTGCGGATAAGAACTGGGCTTAATTGGTCGCGATTTCCGGATTGTCCGGTTTTGTGATGAGGACATGTGCGACTTCGATCAAGTTGGAAATTCTGCGCAGGAAATCGACGAGCAGCCATTTGTCTTCTTTGTCCAGGTCTCCGTAGGATTCAGTGATGGTGGTGTTTTGGAGGTTGTCCATGTCTGAGCGGATTTTCTCGATAGAGTCTCCGTTGAAGAATTGGTGGATGGATGCGATAGGGTTGGATAGCGACTGAGTTGACTGGGATGTGTTTGGCATAGCGAAAAGATTAATGGTGAAAAAATGAAAGGATGTATAAAGAAGTCAGAGGAAGGCAGATTCTTGGGGAAATAATTATAGGGTTGGAACCTACCTGTCCTTCCTGAACGGGCCGTGACAAGACCCCCGCTTTCGCGGTCAGAGAGTAAAGACATAAGTAGGCCCAACCCTATAATGTAATATATGGATTGGGCGCTTTACTTATACCCGCTCTCTGAGAAATTTGTCACGTTTCGTTCAGCGAGACTCGTAAATGCGCTAATACAATTAAATTCTGAACGAATATAAGAAGAATAATTGAGTGTTATGCGAACGCAGAACAAAAAATTATGAAATCCTTGTTCTTTCGGAGATGGAGGAAAAAGAAAAAGATCTTATTAAGCTAAAAGCTGCCCTAGTTTTTAAGAAAATTATTGATAATAATAAGGGGATTGCCGAAAAGCTTAAAGAACAGAACGCCATCAACCCTGATTTGATAACGAGCTATCGGAAATGGGAAACCGCATCAGGTGTTCCTATTGCCTCTATTTCCGAAATAATGACTGGAGAGAGAAATGCATCACTTACCACGCTTGTTACTCTCATTAACTCGCTCGGCATAAATACTCAGACATTTGGCCAGGCATTTGACAATATAACTGAATCTGAGTTGCGAGATTTTAAGAAGGAATTAAATAGGAAGATATCGGATAAGGGGAAAACTAAAAAATAATCAGTTTTAGGAACAATTAATAGGAAGATTTTGGTGTGGCTTATCAATAATCCTCAGATAAATTAGAAAGCGACTATCATGAAAATTGCACAAGTCGGAACTCAGTTTTCACAAGTTACTCAAATAGATTTTTTTTCAAGCAGTACTTTCTTGGAGTATGATTCATTAGTTATTAGTTTAAATAAGATTGCTAGCGCTTCAAGAAATGTAAGACGTGATTGGTTTGATAATAGAAAGAAGCATCTAGTTGAATTTATGGCTTTTAAAAAAGTGCCTATAGTTTATTTAGCTCCGAGTAAGGATAGAGTTGAAATCACAGAAAATAACACATTCGTAATCAAATATCATAGTGAAATCTTACCAGTCCCAAAATTTGAAACTGAAGCAGAAGCAGGAAAAACGATTTCGGTAATACCAAAAACTCCATTTACTGAGTTCCTAGAAAAATACAAAACTTGGTTTGGTTATGACCGATTTTATAAACATGTAGTTGGTACTCCAATAGCAGTTACACCATATACAAATAAAATTTTGGCTTTTTATACAGATGAAGCAGTTTTCTTACCTCAGATAGTATCAAAGGATGATCGATTAGAGAAAGATTTCCTATCTGAACTCTTTGAGTGTATTATAAAAGTAAGGTTTGATTCAAAAAACTTTAAACTTCCTGAGTGGACTGAAACATATTTTTTTCCAGGTGAGTATGAAGCCAAGAATAAGATAGAGCAACTCAATTCGCAAATTGAAATCCTACAAAATGAATTAGCAAAATCAGAAGTAGATATCCAAGCAATAAGGGAGAAAAAAAAGTTAATAACTGCTTCAGGAAATGAGCTCGAAAAGAAAGTTGAGGAAATTTTCAAGGAACTTGGTTTTGAAATTCTTCAGGCAGAAAGAAATCGAGATGATTTAATAGTCAGATATGGAACTGATATAGCTGTTGTTGAAATAAAGGGATTAACAAATTCGGCTGGTGAAAAAAATGCAGCTCAATTGGAGAAGTGGAGAGCTACATATTTGGAAAATAAAGGGGTTGATCCTAAAGGCATATTACTAGTAAATACTTATAGAGACGTTCCATTGATTGAACGAAATCAGCCTGATTTTCCAGATCAAATGCTCCGATATGCTATAGGTCGTGAACATTGCTTAATTACTACAACCCAGCTTTTGGCATTATACTTTGAAACCCTTCGAAATCCAGCATCCAAAGAACAGATTGTAAAGTCATTGTTTGACACTGTAGGTCGATATTCTAATGATTATAAATGGCAGAATTATATTAATGTTCTTGGCAGCTAACCTAATACTGGAAATAGATTACTTCAAAAGAGATTAGCTGTAATTGTTCCCCTTAAATCTAGCAAGTATGATTTCGATCACTTGTGCGTGATTCAGGTTAGGGTTGTCTGGTATATCTTTAAAATATTTCTGAATAATTTCCAATAAGAAAGGGAGGTGCTTGATATTAAAGTCTTTTTCAATTGTGTTATTAAGTAAGGCATATTGTTCATCGTCGACAAGCGCATATTTAGATAAAACAACCATCATAAACTTTTTAAAGGTAAGTACATTTAAGTCTTCTTGCATTAAACTATGAACATCCAAACGCTCGATCATATTTGTATATTCTTGGTGGCTTTTCTTAATGTGACTCAATTCGCTATCTACAACCTCTAACAAAGCAGAAAGGCGATGTAGAGGCCTTTTAATACCGGGCGGCACGTTTAGACTGCTTTTGTAGTTTAGTGAATGAGAACATTCAGCCCAAATATGTTCAGAAAGGGTTCTTATCTGTATTTCTGTTGAGAGGCTCCCAAAGCGAGACAAATGAGAAACAGCCTTCCACGCCTCGGGAGGTCTGACAACAAAATGAAGAGAAGAATAACCAAATTGATCGCTTCCAAAACGGGCATTGGTGTTGTACGATTTGTGATCTGGAAAAAGTTCTTCTACTAATCGAACTATGTCAGGTATCTCACTTTTGTATAATGTCACAAATCTGATACCAGCAAGGTCTTGCATCTCTGTTATACTGGTTTTTGGGGTAAACTTCCCATCTTTTACTTTGTCAAGTGTCGATACTAGTGACTTCACTCTTCCGTCAACTGGAAATGCAAGTTTAATATTACGATGTTTTACAGCATGTCGCATTTGATTGATAACTTCCTTAACAAAATCATTCAATAATTCACTAATGCTTGCATGTTCAACCTGAATTTCTTCAACAGTCATAAATCGTAGTTTATTCTTCTGTTATGGAAGCGGATGGCGCGTTTGATTTCAAAGAATGGAAACAGTCCTCATTCCCCGGAGTCTTTTTATACAATTTGAGAGGCTTTGTGAATAGTTCCAGTTCAAAAAATTCCCATTTCCGATACAATGTTATTCAAAGCTCAAAATACCGTTTTTGTGATCTTATCTACACCACTGATCATGTCCACAATGTCTGTTTCCGTCGGTTCTGTTTTTTTATTATGATCGCACAAATTTCGGATATCCGCTAAATGCTGAATAAATCGCCATTGCGGAATATCAATTATATCATTTTGCTTAATCAATTCATTAAAATCATTAATTGTAGGTTTTTTTTTGCTCAGAGTTAGGCTGTGATTTTCACAAACTTGCCCCAAATGCTTTTCAAGAACAACCCCAGCAAGAGCGCCTGCCGCTCTATAAAATTTATTATTTGATAATTCTTTAGCTGCCCCTAATTCGGAATCAAATAAGTCAGCCTGTACAAGTTGTTTTATATCAAATAAAGAACTTTCAAATCTTTTTTGAGTAGCCTTAAGTATATTCAATTGCTGGGTAAATCTGGGAATTGCAGCTTCAGGACCTACAACTCTTTCTTTCTCCCATCCTTTTGTAACGCTTAACCCTTGCAAACAGTCTTCGATAACATAATTCTCAAAGTCTATGCTTTTTCTAGCGGTTTTTGGCTTTTCGTATTGTTTGACAAAATCAGAAACGCGATCCGGTAAAAGTAACTTAATCAAAGACCTTGATTCAGAGTACCACGTTTGATATTTAGCATTAAAAGACGGCAACATTTTCATAAATCTCTTAAACTCTTCTTCTCCATACGCTTTTTTGACCTGTTTTTCAAATTCTTCAGGATAACACTCGTACTGGAGTGCATTGGAAAGCATATCCCCTAAGTCAATTAGCTTTTTAATATCAGCCTTATACTTTTCTAAGTTTGAGATTTTTGACATTTGCTAAATACATAAGATTGAAAATTAAAAATATTTTTTCATTTGTGAGGGCTCATATATCCACAATGCGGGGTAATTAAAATGATAAAGCTCCCACTTGGAAGCTTTATATTAAATGCCGTTGAGGCTTGTTATGGGTTGTCTTCTTAATGTAGCTATAATAATGATTATGGTTTGCATGAGTTTTTCTCATATTACCCTCCTTTTCAGTTTTTTGTATCTGCTCGATATGAGAAGAGTGACTAGAAAGTAAAGATATTATCTCATCATGCGAGTGTTTCGCATACATTCCTATCAGAAAAAACATATAGTAATACTACAAAGAGCTTTTTCACCTTTAACCAGCCTTCGGACCACCGAGGTGCTATTAAATAAGAAGACTTGAAAAGGTACGAAATTTTGAAACGGAATTAAATACAGGCTTGTGAAGGAGTAACGATATTTTATGTAACAATTCTATTGCAGTAGTCCAGCTGTCGGTTCCTATATTTTTCCCCCACGCACACAGCACAAAAAAAGTTTTGGTTGTGCGTAAATGAAAAAGCAGTTACAACATATCGTTATAACTGCTTAATTTTCCGCTCCCCTAAATAGACAGTTTTTGAACCAAGTGATCCATGGATTGGAGGCTTTTGCTGGTGTGCCGGAATGACGCAGTGACGTCCGTTTCCAAGCGGATCACAAATAACACAACAAGTAAACTTGTCGTTGGGTTCTTAGAAGGCAGGCATTACAAAATTGACAAATATCATTTTTATTTTATTTGAAAGATGTGTACTTTGCGACAGTCAATCTCCATAATCGGCCCATCTGATTGACTTACACCCAACCTACTTCACTATCAGAGTCAAGCAGCTAGTAATAGTCTGAAATTTATTGCTATTGGAAATCTGATTTGCCATAGCAACTGTTGGCTTTATTGACAAATCTTTAATTAATGCAGTAGGTAATGAAACTAATCAAGTTTGGTGTAAATAATTTTCGCGCAATTTCAGGTGGATTAGAAAACAATCAAATAAATTTTCGTGGTTCCAATACAATCTTCATTTTCGGCCAGAATAATGTAGGTAAATCCACATTTCTGGCAGCATATGATTTCTTTTTTAATGACAAAGTTCCTTCGCTAAATGATTTTCATAAAAGAGATGAGAATGGAGTCTTAGAATTTGAAATTGAATTAGGTGTAGATGAAGTCGATCTGCTGTATATTGAGCAAAAGCAGTCCAAAAAATTAGATTCATTCCGGGAGTATCTTAATTATGATTCTACAATAAGAATAAAAAGGACTTATTCACTATCTATTATTAAGGATAAACCCTCAATTAGCAAGGCTACCGACCAAACATTTAACCCTGCAGGCGGGAAGTGGGATAATAGTGCATTCGGGAGTATAGGCCTTATTCAGGTTTTTCAAACTCTGATGCCAACACCTATACTTATTAAGGCTATGCCAACTGAGCAAGAAGTTGAAAATGTTGTTAACGAAATTTTGGCGAGTAAGGCTAAATCTAAGCTTAATGAGAAGGAGTTTGCCGAATTGAATGAGGCTCAGAAAAGAGTGCGTGAGTTACAGGCAAAGATGTATAACCCTGTATCAATAGATCGCTATAAAGAGGAGGTTAATAAACATTTCCAGCTGCTTTTTCCGGATACATTGATTGAAATTGCTGATTCTGATAAGGTCAAATGGACTGAGGATAAATTCGGAAAAAAATTCAACGTAGAGTTTAAAAAACAAAATTCAGACGGGTCACTTGATGAGTCTACTCCAAGCTCATACAATACAATAGGTCATGGGGCAGTGAGAAGCGCTATTTTTTCGCTTTTATTAATGCGAGATATAGCTGAAGAGTTACCTAGGCATGCTGACAGAAAAGAATATTTAATATTGTTTGAGGAGCCTGAATTATTTCTCTATCCCAAAATCTTGAAAAGCTTGAGAGAATTGGTATACGCAGTTAGTGATTTAGATTATCCTTACCAAGTGCTGTGCGCCTCACATTCTCCTCAAATGATAGATATTTCTAAACGGAATTCAACTTTGATTCGAATGGTCAAGGTAGAATCAGGGACGAAGTTGTATCAAATTAGCGACGGAGATTTACAAGAAGCCAATGGGGCTAGAAGTTTTGAAGATTTAAAGCAGGCAATGTATGAGGTTCTTCGGTTTAATCCCCATATCTGTGAATCTTTCTATGCAGATGAAGTGCTACTTGTTGAAGGGCCAACTGAAGAAATTTTGATTAGGGGAATCTTGCAACGTCTTCCTCCCTCAAAAGATCTTTTTATTGTGAATTGTGGTACAGTGAACAACATTCCCTTCTATCAAAAAGTATATAGAAAGTTTGCAATTAAGAGTCACATTATCTGCGATACTGATAGCCAAGAAATTCGATCGCTGGATAATTTCACTAATCCAGTTTTCGATAAAGGAATTCAAAGCTCTATTTACAATGAGCATTGGGAGAATTGTAATTATGATCCAAAGATAGGTGGCCTACTTCGTGTTCATGATACCACCTTCGAGGTTGCGCACTCAAAGGAGGAAATACATTCAGAGTTACGTTATCCCAATAATCTTCTTGAAAGCCATGGAAAACCTTACAATGCGAACCGTTACTGGCTCGATATATTATCGCCAAATTTCGATAGTGAACATATAAATTCTGTCCCCATTATTGCTTATTTAAAAGAAATCTTGTCGTATAAATGGAATTCCGTTTGATAGTCAGTTAATTATAGAAGAATTGTGTGTATTGAGGAGGGGCTTAAATTTGGCTTTATTCTCCATTTCTAAATCCACCATCCTTTGTCTTTAATCAAGTTTTTTAAGAACCGTGAAAAGCCCCTTTGTTTAATTTGTTTTTTTTGAGAAGTTTGATCTCTTGATTTTATCGGGCATGATTTTTTAATTATTTTATCTATTGTCTGCTCCAATGAACGAATTAGTTAGGCAGATGTTCCATACCCAAGAGAAAAGGGCCGAACTCCTAAAGGGACCTATTATTTGCTCTTATTTGAATGCTTGGCTGGGCGAGGCATATTATTTTTGGTATAGCCTAGATGATGCACATTATTGGGGTATTACATCTAAAAGGAAAACTGGTTATTTTGAAGTGTATCAAGCAGATATAGTTTGTGAAAATATCTTGGATACTGTCTTCAATGAAGAGCATTATAATTTTTGGATTAAAAATATAGAAAAAGCTATAACTCGGTTTACTAAGGCTGGTATAGAAGAAATCACGCTTGCGCTAGTGAACAAATATTTTACTGAAAAAAACATTTGGACTCAATTCCAAGGGATAATGTTTCAAGATATTTCTAGTAAAAAATCAAACATAAAAGATTTTCATTATAAGAAACGAATTCAACTAGGAGTTTTTGATCACAAAATAATTACTAACTTTGCGTTGAGATATGATTGCCCATGTGTGTAAATGATTGATTATGGTAGACTTGAATAAATTGCAAGCTCAAATTGATTCTCTTTTAGAGAACGAAACGGATGAATCTATTCTAAATTGGTATCTTGACCAGAAGGTTGAGAAATACAAAAACTTGTTAGGCGAAGGCAAGTTTTCCAATTTAAAAGATGAATCTTGTACTCTTAATACACAAGGTATAGCTTCTAATTTAGCAAGACAAAATAATACGGATCAGCACTTGGGGATATTCATGTCGATTTATACTCTTGCGCAGCCTAATATATTCTCCAAATGGAAATAAAGCCTCAGCCTAAATTAAAATTCGTTGGTGTTCATATAATAAATGTCCAATTTAAGGCGAGTCAAGAGATCACAAAGGAGAAGTCTCTTAATATTAATATCGAGCCAACAGTTTTCTACCCTGAGGATAATACGAACGCATTTTCTATCTTAATGACTGTTTCGATTTCTCATAAAGAAGAATTATCGCTTACTGTTCATTCTGTCGGTAATTTTTTGGTTGAAACAGAGGGGAGCACTAGTGACCAAGATTTCCGTAAATCACTTGTTAATGCAAATGCTCCAGCTATAATGTTTCCTTATTTAAGAGCGTTTATATCCACTTTCACTTCAAATTTAGGGGGAATTGTTTCGCCTATTATTTTGCCTACTCAGTTTTTTCAAGGAGAGCTTAAGGAGCATAAACCAAGTGTTGTAGAATAATCAGCAAACTCAAATGGTTGTCTATTCGTATGGCATTCAGAAGTAAATTTCTGAAAGTCTGAATGACGAGACATTTATATCAATCTGCTCCAAAAACAAGTTACACGAGTGGATCAAGTAAAAAGAAAAAGGGTTTCATTTGAAACCCTTTTGTCATGCTTGCTCCCCCTGCTGGACTTGAACCAGCGACCCTCTGATTAACAGTCAGATGCTCTAACCAACTGAGCTAAGGAGGATTATCCATTCCTTACATCTTTAACTTTCGTTCTCTCTGTAAGGGGTTGCAAAAATAGGGATTTTTACTTTCCAACAAAACTCATTTCCAATTTTTTCCAAATAATTTTTCACGCCGCTAAATATGGCAATTTTTTTTATACTAACTTAGTATATAATACTTTAGGCTCAACCTTCCTCAGGTATCATAATATCCCATGAAGACGTATCGTCCAATATTATTTGTACTGCTTTTCGCCGTGGTAGGGGTCGTCCTTTTCCTCTTCACTTCCTGGAAAGACAGTCAACGCGTAAAACAAACCCAGAACTGGATCAATCACACCAATGAAGTGATCCGGCAACTCGACATTATCTATAACACCATCCTCTCCGAAGAATCTTCGGTCCGCGGTTACACCATCTCCGGAAACGATATCTTCATCTGGGATATCCCCAACAACAACAAAAAAGTACTCGCTACCCTCCAGCATACGCACGGTCTGCTTAAAGACAATTCCCAACAAGCGGCCAGACTCAAAAAAGTCCAGTCGCTCGTTGAACAAAAGCTGGGACATCATACAAATCTCATCCAGATCAAAACTACCAATCCGGATTCCGCCAACGCACTCGTCTCCAGTCTCACGGGAAAAAAGATCACAGACCAGCTCAACGCCGCCATCACCGAAATGAAAATGGTGGAACACAAACTCCTGCAGGATCGCATCGGCCACAGCAAAGAAGTAGCCGAATCATCTTTCAACAGAAGTCTTATCGGTTCCCTGATCATCACCATCTTCATCTGGGGCATCTGTCTGAAACTCATTCGCGATATCAAGCTTCGCAAGAAAACCGAAAACCAGCTCATAGAAAGCGAGACCCGTTACCGCCAGTTCGTGGAGAACGCAGGCGTCATCAACTATACAGCCGATCAATCAGGACACTTCACCTTCATCAGCAGCCAGGTGGAAGCCCTCACCGGCTTCACTCCGGAAGAACTGCTCGGCAAACATTTCACTACCCTCATCCCGCAGGACTGGGTGCCCATCGTCTCCGAAAAATATTACAACCAGTTCACCAACCATATCCGCGAAACCACGCTCGTCTTCCCCATCATCCACAAAAGCAGTGAAATGAAATGGGTGGAGCAAGACGCTATCCTCCTGGAAAAAAACAATATCATCCAGGGCTTCCAATGCGTGGTAAAAGATGTAACAGAACGCACCCGTGTAGAACAAAAACTCAGAAAGGCCGAAGAAGAAAAGAACGAAGTGCAGTTCCGCATCCAGGCCATCCTCGACAATACCCCGCTTATCATTTACATCAAAGACCTCAAAGGCCGCTACACCCTCGTCAACAAACAATTCAAGGAAGTATTCAGACTAACAGACGAAGATGTAATCGGAAAAACAGTACAGGAACTCCACAATGATATACCCAGACAAACACAGGACACCGTCACCAAATACCAGGATGCAGACCTGGAAGTGATCAAAACCGGCGCCTCCGTTGAACTCGAAGACGTTCTCAAACTTCCTGACGGCGACCATCACCTGCTAACCGTCAAGTTCCCGCTCTTCGATAAATACAATGAGATCTTCGGCGTCAGCGGCTTCATGAAAGACATCTCGGAAATGGTGCGCTACCGCCAGGACCTCATCGAAGCACGCACAAAAGCAGAATCCGCCGAACTCCTGCAGGAGCAGTTCCTCGCCAACATGAGCCACGAGATCCGCACGCCCATGAACGGCATCATCGGCATGAGCAACCTCCTTATCCAGACACCACTTCAAAGACACCAGAAAGAATACCTCGAGATCATTCGGCAATCCTCCGAAAATCTCATGGTACTCATCAATGATATCCTCGATCTCTCAAAGATCAAAGCAGGAAAAATTTCTCTGGAACAGATCGCTTTCGATCTCGATTCCATCATACAGCCATTAATAGCCACATTCGAAATCAAAGCCGCCGAAAAGAGTATCGGATTCTCGGTTTCTCTTTATCCCGATGTTCCGAGATTCCTCACCGGCGATCCCTATCGTCTCAACCAGGTACTCAACAATCTCCTCAGCAACGCATTCAAGTTTACAGAAAAAGGATTCGTAACAATGGAGGTTGACCTGGAAAAAATGGAAAACGAAACAGCCTGGGTCTCGCTCCGCATCAGCGATTCAGGCATCGGCATCAAACACGAACAACTCAACTATATCTTTGAAAGCTTCTCCCAGGCCAGTTCTGACACCACCCGCAAATACGGCGGCACAGGGCTCGGTCTTGCTATCACCAAAAAGCTGGTGGAAATACAGGGAGGAACTATCTACGTAACCAGTCAACCCAATGCCGGCACCACTTTCTCCATCACTATCCCCTACCAGATCGCAAATGAAGATCAGGTGCAGCATACGCTTCAGCAAACTGATGCTATCATCGATCCCAGTCATGCTTTCAGCGGAAAGAAAGTACTGATCGTAGAAGATAATGAAGTGAACCAGCGCGTACTTCAGCTCAACCTGCAAAAGTTCAATATCGATGTAAGCATCGCAGGCGATGGCAGCGCAGCAGTGGAATGGCTCAGCAAGAACCGCGATACAGACATGGTGTTCATGGATCTTCACATGCCGGTGATGGACGGCCTCCAGGCCACAATCTGCATCCGCAAAGACCTCAAGCTCACCACGCCCGTTGTAATGCTCACCGCCGCCGCACAAAAATCGGAACAGCAACGTTGTCTGGATGCCGGCGCAGACGCATACATCACCAAGCCCATCTCACAACAGGAATTATACAACAGCCTGGAAAGATACCTGCTGATCAATCAGTCGCCCGAAGAATATATTCCATACGAAGCGGATATGTCGAATTACTCAGAGTTCAATATTTCTGAACTGCTGCAGTTGGGCGATGCCGAAAGCATCAGGATGGTCTACGAGCTCTTCGAAGCCACCCTGCCACCCGGACTGGAAAATTTAAAACAGGCCGCAATCAAAAAAGACTGGAAAACCGTATATGAACAGGCGCATAAACTGAAAAGCAGTCTGGCCGTGATTCAAGTGAAAGGAATGCTGGGCATAATGGGCACTATCGAACACAATGCCAAACAACAAATGAACCTGGCATCAGTGTTGCCGATGATAGAAGAAGCCTCGGCCTATATCATAGAAGTAATGCCCCGCATCAAAACGGCCATAGAGAAAGAAACAGCCTGATAACTATTTTGTACTTTTTTTGAAAACAGAGAACATGAAGATTTTAGTTGCAGAAGACGAACCCATTATGCTGAAGACGATCGAGCTTCGACTGAAAAAGGATGGTTACGACGTAATAGCAGTATCCGACGGCAGGGAAGCCCTGAAACAGATCAGGGAAAATACACCGGACCTGCTGATCACAGATATCATGATGCCCTATTCATCAGGACTGGAACTGGTGGGCGCCGTGAAACAGGAATTATCGAGTCCCATTCCCGTGATCATCCTCTCCGCCATGGGGCAGGAAGACGTTGTTGTGAAAGCATTCAAGCTGGGCGCCGATGATTTCCTGAACAAACCTTTCAGTCCAAACGAACTGAGCTTACGCGTAAAACGTCTTTTTGGAAAGACGATGTAATGATTTACAGAAATCTGATCGTTCACCATAATCGAGATCCTTATTAAAACCATTATTGCCGATACCTTGCTATTTGCCCGGTTCATCCGGCCCGAACAGCTATTCTATCTGGGCATACTCTGCCTGATAGCTGCCGGCGTCACCATACTGTACTGTTTCTACTACAGCTCCAGGAGGAATAAATTCCGCAATCAGAAAGCGCGTATCAAACAACTGGTGGATCCTTATATCAGCCAGAGCATTCTCGAATCCATGGATACGGAAGAGACCAACCTCCGCCTGCCGGGCTTCGATGAACTGCAGCAAAAATGTAAAGACTCATACAACCGGAAAGTGATCATCAATGAGCTGGTGCTCGCGCGCAAGAATCTCTCCGGACAAGCCGCGCAAACCATCCAACAACTCTACACTTCCCTGCAACTGCAACTGGATTCGGAACAAAAACTCCACAGCTACAAATGGCATAAAAAAGCCAAAGGCATCCAGGAACTATCGCTCATGGGTCAACGACAATACTGGAAAAGCATTTACCGCCTTACCGACCATTCCAATGAACATGTGCGCATGGAAGCTCAGGCCGGCATCGTTAGACTGCTGGGCTTCGCCAGTCTTCGTTTCCTCAACTCCGCCACCTACCAGATCTCCGAATGGCAGCAGATCAACCTACTCTACCTGCTGGAGTCCCTGCCAGTCGCGGAGTTCCAGGGAATAGAAAGATGGCTGCATTCAGGGAATAAGTCGGTAGTTATCTTTGCGCTCAAGCTGATCGGCAGTTTCAGGAGATATGAACAACATGATCTCGTGATCAAATGTCTCCAACGCATTGAACCGGAAATAAGACAACAGGCCATCAAAACCCTGGCGAATATCTACCGGGAAGACACAGCCGCTTTCATCATCGAACAATACCCCGTCGAAACCTGGCATAACAAGCTCGAAGCATTGAAAACACTCGGAAAGATCGGTGCGGAAGATGTAGCGCCCTTTCTCGTGGGCGAGACCAATCACCCTGACCCCGCCATCCGCATGGAAGCGGCCCGTTCCTTACTGCAATGCACAGCGGCCGCCAGCCAGGTACTGCAACAGAAAGCCATTACAGACCATTCCTGGAACACTATTCTTGCACAACTTGAAAATGAAATGCGCGCATGAGTTGGCAACAAGTCATATTCGATATACTTACCTACGGCATCCTCGGTTATTCCGTGGTGCTGATCTTTTTCTATTTGTTCATCGGTGTGTATAGCATCGGCGAAACCAGGAAATACCTGCACAAGAATAGTTTTACAGATTATTCTCTGCTGGCGGTATCATCGGAAACACCGGGTATTTCTATCATCGCACCGGCTTACAATGAAAGCGCCACCATTGTTGAGAATGTGCGCTCTTTGTTAAGCGTGTATTATCCCAACCTGGAATTGCTGGTAGTGAACGATGGCAGCAAGGATAATTGTTTGCAACTACTCATCGACGCTTACCAGCTGGAACAGGTGCCCATCTTCATTCACGAACAGATCGCCACCAAACCTGTTCGCGGTGTATACAAGAGCAGGAACCCGGTGTTCAGCAAACTGGTAGTGATCGATAAAGTGAACGGAGGTAAGGCCGATGCCCTGAATGTAGGCATCAACCTGGCCACCAAGCCTTATGTGGTTTGTATCGATGTGGATTGCATCCTGGAAGAAAATGCATTACTGAAAATGATCAAGCCCTTCCTGGAATCTACCAACAAAAGAGTGATCGCTTCGGGCGGTGTTGTGCGCATCGCGAATTCCTGCGAGATCGAAAGCGGACGCCTGGTGAAAGTGCATCTCCCGAAACAATTCTTACCACGCGTGCAAACGCTGGAGTATATCCGCGCATTTTTGTTAGGCCGTATGGCCTGGAGCAGGCTGAACGGGCTGCTCCTGATCTCCGGCGCCTTCGGCGCCTTTGACCGCGAGATCGTGATCAAGGCCGGAGGCTACAATCACAATACAGTCGGGGAAGATATGGAACTGGTAGTGCGCATGCGCCGATACATGGAAGAACAAAAGATCCCTTACAAAGTCACTTATATCCCCGATCCGCTTTGCTGGACCGAAGCACCGGCATCCTTCAAGATCCTTGGCCGGCAACGCAACCGCTGGACACGCGGCACCATCGAAACACTTGGCTTCCATAAAAAGATCTTCTTCAACCCCCGATACGGACTGCTCGGCATGCTCAGCTATCCTTACTGGTTCTTCTTTGAATTCCTCGCGCCGCTGATTGAAGCATTCGGGATGCTCGTGTTCCTGGTGTTTGCTTCGCTCGGACTGGTAGACTGGAATTTTTTCTTCGCATTGCTCTTTTTCATTGCGGCATTCGGCTTCACGTATTCTGTGTTCGCGATCTTCATGGAAGTAATCACCTACAATCAATACAAAAAACGATCAGAGGTATTGAGCCTCTTCCTCACGGCATTGATAGAGCCTTTCTTCTTCCATCCTTTCGTGGTATGGTCGGCCATCAAAGGCAATATCGACCTGGCAAGGAAAAAGAACGCCTGGGGCGAAATGACCCGACAAGGTTTCGCAGGAGCCAATGCCAATAAAGTAAATCCAATTCCACCCAAACATGGCAACAGTTGAATCGTTACCAGCTCAGGAAAAAATAGAAAACGCTACAACAGGAAAATGGACAATAGCGCTGCGTCGCTTTGCGTCTTTGTCGCTGAGCACGTTTATCGTGTTGTTTGTATTGAGGATGCTGGAGTGGATCTGGAATGGCGTTAGTCACCAGTTCCCGCAGGAAGGATTTATCTTTTTTCTCAATATCATTGTGAATGATTTCGTGTTCTTCTGCAAGATGAGTTTGGTGTTGCTGGTTGTATTTGCACTGTTCTGTTTTGTATCTCTCCGAGTTGCTACTATTGTTTATCGGGTGCTGGCGGTGCTGGCCATTCTCGGCTATCTCATGCTGATCCAGTATTTCAACAGCACGCTGGTGCCGCTCGGCGCAGACCTGTACGGGTACAGCTGGAATGAGATCAAACTCACGGTAGGAGCTTCAGGAAAACTCAACGTGTGGACGGCGCTGCTGCTGATCATATTTGTAGCAGGCATCGTGTTCGGCTTATTATGGATGGGTAAAAAGATAAGGCCCGGGCGGGTTTCATCTTTCGTTATTTGTTTGTTGATCGTCTCTACTTCTTTCCTGGCCTATGCTTCAGCCTTCACGCCACATATTTTTTCTGTTGAGTACGATAATAATTTATCGAGGAATAAACTGGATTATTTCCTCTCGGCATCCGTGGGTCATTTCTTCCCGGAAGAACAGGAAACGGATATCTATGCGGATTCATATATCGGGGATTACGGAGAGAATACCGGAGAGGATCTGCTGGCATCATTCAATTATATCGATGAAAAGGAATATCCTTTTCTGCATGCAGACAGTACGGAAGATGTGTTATCGCCATTCTTATCAAAATCCGCTACGCCTCCGAATATCGTGATCCTCCTGGTAGAAGGACTGGGACGCGCTTTCACCAACGAAGGCGCTTACCTCGGTAACTGGACGCCGTTTGTTGATTCATTATCGCAGCACAGCCTGTATTGGGAGAATTGTTTGAGTGGCGGCGGAAGAACCTTTGCTGTATTGCCAACGGTGCTCGGCTCGCTGCCATTCGGGAAAAATGGATTCAATGAACTGGGGAATGATATGCCGCAGCAATTATCACTGATGAGTTTGCTGAAGAAGAATGGCTATCATACTGGGTTCTATTATTGCGGCGACGCCAGTTTCGATAACATGAATATCTTCCTGAAACACCAGCAGGTGGATAAGATAAAAGACAAGAATACTTTCCCTGCCGGTTATGCGCAGTTACCCTCCCAGAACGGTTTCACCTGGGGATATGGAGATAAAGAACTGTTCCGTTATTATTATGCCGATCAGCAAAAAGAACCTGTTGGCGGGCCTAAGCTGCAAGTATTGCTGACAGTGGCTACACACAGTCCATTCCTGATCAATGAGCAAGATAAGTACAACCAACGCGTAGACCAGCGCATGGACGATCTGAAACTGACCGATCAACAGAAAGCAGAAAGAAAACAATATCGCGCGCAATTCGCGTCCATCCTGTATGCAGACGATGCTCTGCAGCAGTTTTTCGAAAAATCAAAACAGTTACCGGACTATAACAATACCATCTTCCTCATCACGGGCGACCACCGCATGCCGGAGATCCCGATGATCACCAAGATAGACAGGTACCATGTTCCGCTGATCCTGTACTCTCCCATGCTGCAGCGCAGTGCCAGGTTTCAATCACTCAATACACATTTTGATATCGGCCCGAGCCTGCTGGCTTATCTCAAAAACACTTACGCGCTCAAAGGCCCATCTATGCAAAGCTGGATGGGTAGTGGTCTGGATACGGCGCGCAGCTTCCGTAATATCCACTCTATTCCATTAATGCAAACCAAAACGGATCTGATAGATTACGTGATGGGGAATTATCATATAAATGGAACTGATGTCTTCCGACTCAGCAATACGCTCAACGAAGATCGCGTAACAGAAACGCCAATAATAGAAAGTATAAAAGGCGCATTCGACAAATTCCGCCAGAAGAACCAGCAATTCATTCAGGGAGCGCCACTGATCCCGGATACATTATTCAAAAACTGGAAGCCGTAACAAGATAAAATTACTCAACATGTTGGCAGTCGCTTGAGTAATGAACAGTCCCATTACTTAAAAAACTGATTTATCCGTCTGAAAAATAGTCTGGATTTTCATTTTGCTTTTCCTGTTTTTTTGTAACTTATGTCGAATAGTACTCGATTCTCAAATCCTAAACCTTACTTATGAATAAGATCTCTTACATTCTGTTCTCTGCTATTATTTTCTTCGTTTCCTGTTCCAAGAAAACTACGTCAGAAGATATCATTTCCCCACAAGTCCAAACGATGGTAATAAAAGAAGTGGACAGCGCTGGGATCCGCACATTAATTTACCCTGATGGCAAGAAAAAGATTATTAAGAAACCTGAATCGAGCAAAGGGAAAGTAACAACAAATTCTACCCAAATCGGATATGATTTGGATGAGTTGTCAGATGTAGATTTAGATGGCCCCTCCTTCGGAAACTTTCAAATGAAATATGAAACAGAGTATGTTGTTGACTTGAATACATTAGAGATCATACAGGTGAATCATGCTTATACTTATTTGCTGAATCCTGTATCGTTTCGCTCAGATGGTGCATCCAGAACCAGCGCGGTGATAGGACACACGTGGTCGCTGCTCACTCCTTTGCCTGCCTATGCATTTAGCGTATACCGTACTTTCTATATCAATTGTTATTATCAATATCCCGGGGGAACTCCCAGGACAAGACAATATTCATATAGTAAGGTCACGTATCATCCATAGTCGGGATGATCAGGAAATAAAACTGAAAGTATGGCTTCCGAAAAAACATATCGGCCTGCAAGAATGTTGTTCGTTGATGCTGTTATCCACATCAAACAAAATGCCCATAAGCAAAACACAGATATATCAGATAGCTTGATTGCGAGCAAGCTCAATATTTCTGAAGCCCAGTATAGGAGCTTTTATGAAAGGAATTTCTTACCTGAAGATTTGTTTCAAGCCTTTGAATCAGTCTTCTCGGAATTTTATTCCATTATGATTGTTACCGATGTGAGTCATGAAGAATTACCAGACCCAATGGATGAGGATGAATCAAAAGATGGGAAATAGGACGATGATTTAATAAGGCTGTAATGCTAATAGCTACTGCCCGCGATATAAGTCATCAAGAATGGTAGTCATTAACGGACGGTAATAATTCCAGAAGAAACTTTTCCTTTCCATCGGGTCGCTGGAATCATAGAACAACCAGCTGAAATAGTTGACGCCTCTGAAATAAGAGCTGGTCATGCTTACCGGGTTATCGCAAAAATCTGCGGAGAAATAATAGAATTTGTAATCCTGACGGATATGTTGCGTTACAGCGGGAAAGCTGGCCGGGATATTCTTTTCTTTCAGCAGTTTCATTCCTGCTTCATTCGCATCCACTTTGAAATGCGCGATCACTTCATTGATAGTGGTATCGGTATTGATCACATCGAACCAGAAAGCGTATTTCATGGATTCGGGAAGACCATAAACCGTTTGTCCTTTTATTCCGGTAACGATATGCGGCACTGCCTCACCCAGATGCGTACCCGCTTCCAGGATCACGATCTCATCTTTATCGCTCACAAAAGCCACTCCGTCTTTCTTGAAGGGCCATTGGTTATTGTGTTGTTGCAGGTAATTGCTGATCAGCCAATGCGGGAGTTCTTTGTTCAGGGCGGTGTCCAGGTTCTCGAAATACCGGCCGATCCATCCCGTCCAGCGCATGGCGAATAGTTGCTCGAACTGCTGGCGGATCTCGAGAGCCGTAGGAGACCCAATGGTATTGAATTCCGTGATGATGAGCTTGTGTTTGTCTTTCATCCTTTGCAGCAGCCCGATATCTTCCTTGCTCATGCCGCCATATACGATGCCGCTGCGCTCGGTTACATTTTTTCCACTGAACCATTCATTGCTGAATACGCCGTAGGTGTCGGTGAAGTAGGCGGCCTGGGCATCTTCGCTGAGCTGGTCCAGTTGCTGCGGAGTGAATCTTTCCAGTCCTTTGATGCGGAAGTTCTCGCCTTGTTTTGGAAAAAATCCAAAATAATCGTTGGAAACGCCGTAGGCTTTTTTACTGGTTTTGGTGTAGCGCTCCTGGTTCAGCACCCAGGTGAGGGAGATATGTTCCTGTCCTTTTCTGCTGATCTCGGTCTTGTCTACAATGGCGATCACCATTTTCTTTTTGGGCGTGCATAGCCAGGCGATCCACATCCAAAGTGGGAGTAGTACAATCAGCGCAACAATGATCAATATATTCCTGGTTCTCTTTTTCAAGGGATCGAAAATTTAGAATCTTCTCTGGTAGCCGATACCGGCTGTGAATTGATTGTCTTTTGTTTTGGGCAGGTATTCCACGCGCGCAAAACCGGCATTGATCAGGAATACATTGAGTTTCCTGTGAGTAAACCGATATCCGCCGGAGATCCGGTTGGTGAGCAGTTTGTAATTGTTGTTGAGCTGGATGGCCTGAGTACGATCATCCGGTGAGATCCCATAGCCGAGCGACAAGTGCAGAAAATCGTCTGCGCCTCCCAGGTAGTAACGGGTGGTGAAGGAGTAGGAATGCGAGATGCGGTCATCGTCGGGCGTTACATAAGCGCGGAGATTGAACCAAAAGCTTTTGTAGTATTTGCCAATAGAACCGGTGTAGATCCAGGTATCGTTACCGAAGTTGAGGTAGCGGAAACCGAGGTCTGCTTCAAAACTTTTGGGCAGGTTGGCATAGAGCGAAAAACCGCCGCGGTATTTGGGGAACACTACATCATCCGCTGAGTAGCCGAAGTTCACATAAGCGTAAAAGTTTTTGGCGATGCTGGGATAGGCGTCTACCTCAAACTGAACACCATCGGTTTTGAATCGATTGGTATAATTGACCCGACCAATGATGGAGCCATATTTTGTCTGACGGCCATAATCCAGACTGATGAGGTGCCAGGGATCTGAGAACTGTTTATCGAAATGCGTATAGTCGTAAGAGATACCGATCCTGTTAGATGCGGCATAGTCGCGGATCCTGCCGGAGAGGGCGCGTGCTTCTGTGTTCTTTGGATCGATGGTGAGCAGGGAATCCGCGAGACGCGCTGCGGGTTTGTAGTCGCGCATGGCGGTAAGGATCTTTGCTTTTTGCAGCATCAGGTCAGGGGAACGCGGATGGTGTTGCAGGCCGGTTTCGCAATAGGCCAGTCCTTCTTTGTATCGGTTGGTGAAGTAGGCGATACTGGCTGCAGCAACGGCTGCATCTTCATGCGAAGGGTTTTCGCGCAGCGCCTGATCGAGTGTGATTCGGGAGCTGTCTTCTTTATCGCTCCAGAAATAAAGTCGACCGAGGAATACCCGGATATCTGTATAACCCGGGCTCTGGCTCAATGCCTGCTGGCAAAGCGCGATGGCTTTGGGATAATCTTTTTGCTGAAAGGCTGCGCTGCGCGCCTGCACTAAAAGCTCATCGGAAGATAATTTCTCCTGGGCTGTCAGCGTATGCGCATGCAGGATAGCGGTGGCTATGAGGAAAGCCGGTACGAATAGTTTTTTCAGGATCATCGGAAATTTCCGTTATAAATATATAAGGTAAATTAATGCTTTATAAGCAAATAACTGGCAGTAAGCTGCACAATTCCGGAAGAGCCAGGAGTTAACTTATAACCAACCGAAGAGGCTGCTTTCTTCAAGACCTACGAAAATGCCGGCTTCGGTGGTTTTTATGGGGAATGTTTTCAGGTAATAACCTTCGCCACTGGTATTACGGCCATTCTTGATACTGAATTTGTAACGGTGCAAAGGACATACCACGTTGCCAATGGCATCGATATAACCATCGGCCATAATGCCACCAGCATGCGGACATTTGAAAGCAAAGCCAAACCATTCCTCCTGCTGCTTCGTGATGCAGATCTTTTTCCCTTTTACTTCCACAACGGCAATGCCGTTAGTGGCAAAGGGAAGCTCGGCTTCGCTTTCGGCAACCTGGTGCCATTTGTAATTCTTTTCACTCATCAATAAAAGAAAGCTGTTTTGTAGGGATAACGGATCTTGTACATATCCCTTACTTTTTCGAGAATGGTAGTGCGGAGTGTATCTAGATTTCTTCTTTCTGTTGCAGAAATGAAAACGCAGTTGCCCTGCAGTTCGTTCTCCCATCTTTCCTTGAGCTCATTGAGGATCTCCACTTTCACTTCTTCTTCCAGCCAGGGATCGAAAGTATTCTTTTCGTACTGGTCCATTTTATTGAAGATGGTGATCACGGGTTTGTCGTGTGCTTTCAGTTCCTGGAGCGTGCTGTTCACTACGCCGAGCTGATCTTCGTATTGAGGATGGGACACATCTACCACATGCAGCAGGATATCAGCTTCGCGCACTTCATCCAGTGTGCTTTTGAAACTCTCAACCAGGTGGTGGGGCAATTTTCGTATGAACCCTACCGTGTCACTGAGCAGGAAAGGCGTATTCTCGAAGACTACTTTGCTGGTTGTGGTATCCAGCGTTGCGAAGAGTTTGTTCTCTGCAAATACTTCTCTTTTGCTGATCAGGTTCATGATGGTGCTCTTGCCTACGTTGGTGTAACCCACCAGCGCTACGCGGATGAATTCACCGCGGTCTTTGCGCTGCACGCCGGCGATCTTATCGATCTCCGCGAGTTTCCTGCGCAGCAAAGCGATCTTATCTTTTACAATACGACGGTCGGTTTCGATCTCCGTTTCACCGGGACCTCTGGTACCGATACCACCACCAAGACGTTCAAGGTGTTTCCACATACCTTTCAGCCTGGGCAGCAGGTACTGGTATTGGGCCAGCTCCACCTGTGTTTTGGCCTGGGCGGTTTTGGCCCGGCGTGCAAAGATGTCGAGGATCAGATCCGAGCGGTCGATGGTTTTTACACCGAGGATCTTTTCAATATTCTGGATCTGTGAGCCACTGAGCTCATCATCGAATATAACGAGGTTGATATCTTTTCCCTGGATGTATTCCTGGATCTGCTCCAGTTTTCCTTTTCCTACAAAAGTGCGGCTGTCCGGATGGGCCAGCTTTTGCATGAAACGTTTAACGGCCTGTGCCCCGGCGGTCTCAGCCAGGAAGGCCAGTTCTTCGAGATATTCCTTCACCTGCGGTTCTGTCTGGTCTTTGTGTACCAGGCCCACGAGTACGGCTTTCTCCTCCTGTTGAATGATGTTCTTCTTATCTAACAATTACTAAAATTTTGACAAAGGTAATTGAAATTGGATGGAACGGCGTTCCGGCCGCCCAGTTGGCTTTCAATGCGATCCTTAATTGATTATATTAGCCATCTCTTAAACTTTCTTATGGAACAGGTAAAAAAGACCCTACTCCCCTCGTATTCACTCTGATGGTGCTGCCCTTATTGGCACAGGAACCAAAGGATTATCATCCGGACCTGACCCAAATGATGAAAGAGATCAGAACAAAGCAGATCAACCATACGCTCATGAATGGCCATTCTGTAATTCTTTCCCCAATGATGAACAGGAAAGTGACATTGACCGTGTTCATGAAAGACAGTACCAAACTGGAATTACCCTATACAACCTTCAGGCTGGATACGGCTTTGAAGAAGTTTTGCCTCATTCATACAGACAAAGACAAGCGTCGCTCAGACAGCAGCCGAAGTACCAGGATCTATCCGGATGAAACCGTAAAAGTAACGAGGTTGATAGGTGGAACGAAACTGATAACCGGTTATCCTGTCGATGACTGCTGGCTTTTTCCCGAGATCAAAGGGAAGATCACACTGTATACAATGTTCACGGATATTCCGAATGATAAGATGGAGGTTCAGTATGTTCGTGGTTATAGTTTCGATAACGGCCCGGTACTTCCCTGGAATTCCAATGAAATGAGAAAGATCATTGCGGCGGACCGTGATGCCGCTGCGCTATATGCTTCCGGTGAATACCTCAGGGCAGTGAAACTTTTCAACAGGAATGCGAGAAAGACAGAGGGAAAGAAAGAAGAATAACTATGGCAGCATAGCATAAAAGAAACGGGCGTCTTGCAAAAGACGCCCCTTAATATTTTTATCAGGATTTTCTTATAATCCGCTGATCGATATGCCCACCTGGAACGGTCTAACATCAGGGCCCATACCATCTTTTATGAAACTGTTCACCTGGTAAGCGCCATAGATACCGAACACACCGTAGCTGATACGGCCGGTAACGCTGAGGCGGGTGCCATCGAAGAAGCGTTTTGCTTTTTCTTTCTGGGTGAAGGCATTGATGGTATTGCCATTCCTGTTCTGGAGTGTCTTTCCTTTGGTAGAAGCGCTCATGAGCGTTCCGATCTTACCACCCAGCGCGAATTTCCAGCTGCGGTTGGTGTTTTCGGGATTCAAAGCAAAGCGGAGTTCCACTGGAGCTTCCAGGTAAGTGGTAGCCAGTTTATATTTCTTGAAGTGGTTGGTATCAGCCACATTCCTGAACGTGAGTTTGTTGCTGTTGAGTCTTCCGGTGATATCGATGTCTGTATTCTTGAAATAAATATTGTCTGTGCCAAACCCTGCACCGATACCAATACTGAAACGGGGATCGGATTTAAAAGGGAAATCGAACATGAAATAGATGTTCAGGCTGCGGGGAATCCCTCTGGTATTGATACTGTCTGGCATCTGGGACCAGCTATTGTAACCAAGCTGGATCATGAAGTGATCATTGGCGCGGTTTCCGAGGCTTACCTTACTCCAGTCCTTTTTCTTTTTCGTGGAAGTGGTAGTGATAGTTGAATCCTGGGCGTTAACAGCAGTTACACAGGCTACAGTAATGAACAGAAACAGAAATTTTTTCATACCAGTTTAATAATTGATCAAAAGTATCCTTCCCGGGTTAAATGAAATGTTAAGGTTGGCAAAGAAACGACAATTTAAATGGTTTCACGGAGTTTTCATGCAAATTGTTGGAAAGCAAGCAGGGGGGCTGTATTTGACAGGGGTGGCAACAAGAAAAGCTGTAGTATTTGAAGGATGAAAATGGCTAGAATGCAGAGTGGTTGAAGGGGTTTGTCTATTACCGGTATTTCAATATATATGGAGTGGTCATGAAAAACAGAAAACCCGCAACAAGTGCGGGTTTAGTTTTGTGGACCCTGTCGGATTTGAACCAACGACCCTCTGATTATGAGTCAGATGCTCTAACCGTCTGAGCTAAGGGTCCATTCTCCTCGCGGAGAAATATCCTTATTCTGTGGCTTTGCGTTTTGACGGAGGGCAAAATTAAAAAAATAGCCCGCACAACAGAAATATTCTTTCTGAATTTTTCAGCTAAATTGTGATGCTACTCTACTATTAAACTTGTTCCTCAGTGAGCCCGGGTTCTGACCATACCAAAGAACTGCAAAGACGCATTGCCATTTATGATGACCAACAGGCCTACCAGGAACTGTTTTACCTCTATTATAAGCCTCTCCTCCGATTTGCCAACGCTTTTGTACGCTCCCACGAATTATCCGAAGAAATTGTTTCCGATGTGTTCATCCGCATCTGGGAAAGACGCGCACAATTAAGCGAGATCACCAATCTTACCGTATACCTCTACGTGAGTGTGAGGAATATGGCCCTCAAATACCTGCTCAAAAAACAGAAACAGGCATCCATCGGCCTGGACGATCTTCAGGTGGAACTCGAAAGCCAGTACCACAATCCCGAACAGCTCCTGCTCACCGCAGAATTGATGAACCGGGTTTCCCGCGCCATCGATGAATTGCCTCCCCGCTGTAAAATGGTCTATAAATTAATAAAGGAAGATGGACTTCGCTACCGCGAAGTGTCTGAGATCCTGGATATCTCCATCAAAACCATCGATAACCAGTTGGCTATCGCCCTGAAGAAGATCGGCAAGGCCATCAATATCAATCTCCGCAAACTGGTTTGTCTCTAAAAAAATATTTTCCCTGCCTTTGGTAGATCGGCCCCGGAACCGGGTCCTTAGTAGTAATCACTATTAATATGTCTGTAGACCGCGCATGGGAACTGATGGCCAGGAAACTTGCCGGGGAAGCTTCTGAAGCTGAGCTGGAAGAATTGGATCGATTGCTGAAAGTCAATCCAGGCCTCCATTTTCCTATGCAAACCCTTACGGATCTCTGGCAACAAAAAGCAGTTGCAGATCCGGGAGAACTGGAACAGGCTTTCAGCAAGCATCTCCGGCGAATGGAAGAGCAGGGCATCAGTTTTGCTGCAAACAGCACAGAGGCAGAGGAGCCCGCCACCTTCCGTATGTCTGACAGCTCACGCCGGAACAAGCCCTGGAAATATATCGCCGCTGCCGCAAGTCTGTTGCTGGTGGGCTCAATAATTTGGTATTACTCACGCCCTGCCATAGCCGAACAACACACTGGATTGGCCAATAGCAGGAAAGACCCATCCAGCGAGATCGTAACAAAGAACGGATCCCGTACCAGGATCACATTGCCCGATGGCAGCACCGTCTGGCTCAATGCTGGCAGTAAGCTCAACTACGATAAATCCTTTGGCCTGAAGCTGCGGGAAGTATCACTTACCGGCGAAGCATTCTTTGATGTGGTAAAGAATCCTGATCAACCTTTCATCATTCATACCAATCGCATCGATATAAAAGTGCTGGGAACACAATTCAATGTGAAATCCTACCCAGGGGAGAAAACTACAGAAGCCGCACTGGTGAAGGGAAGTATCCAAGTGGACCTGCACAGTGAACAGTCGGGCAAGATTATCCTCAAACCCAATCAGAAAATCATAGTAGGGGAAGATAGTGCTGCGGATGGATCAGCAAAAGCCGGAGTTGCAAAATTACAGGAGCCCATTGTTTCGGTGCGGCAAATGACCATCGATGAGAAAGATGGTACTGCGGTGGAAACAGCCTGGGTAGAGAACAAACTGGCCTTTGTGGAAGAACCTTTTGCCGATGTGGCCCTGAAAATGGAAAGATGGTATGGCGTCAACATTAGTTTCAGCAATCCAAAACTGGCGAAGGTGCCGCTGACAGGCAGTTTCGCCAATGAATCGATAAAGGAGGCTTTACATGCATTATCTGTAGCCACTCCTTTCAGTTATCAGTTCACGGATGCCAAAACGATCGTAATCGGAAAATAGAAAACCCATTGATCACATAAAATCCTCACGATGCTAACTGCTAACAGCTCCTGATCAATCTTTTTAATGAAAGCGGGAAATGCTACCAACATTCCCCGCAGAATGAAAAAGTCATCGGTAAAATCTCCCTTGCCAGGAATTGCTTTTACCAATTGTAAACCCTTTTCAATGCTTAAAGTATGAAAAAAATCAGGATTTGCCCCGATTTTCCGGGGCGGCCTACCATAACAAAGCTTGTCATTCTCATGAAACTGACCTTTGCCATAATATTGATAGGCTGTCTTCATGTTTCGGCGAATGTGCGATCCCAGTCGAAAGTCTCACTCAACATGCAATCCGCGGATATCAAGAGAGTATTGATCGCCATCGAAAAAAAGACCAGCTTTCGGTTCCTCTACAATTCAAGTCTGCTCACAGAACAACCGAAAGTGACCATCACCGCCAATAATGAAGATGTATTATCTGTCGTGAACAGATTATTGGCCAATACCCTCATCGCATACGAAGTACTTAACAATAACCTGGTAGTATTGAAGAAAGAGGATGTAATCATCAACCAGGTTGCCGTGAAAGGACGCATCACCAATGCTGCAGGCGAGCCGCTGGCTGCCGTTTCCGTTCGCGTGAAAGGAAGCAATGCCGGTACTTCCACCGATGCCGAAGGGCGTTACTCCATTGAAGTGCCGAATGATGCGGTACTGGTAATATCCAGCGTCAGTTACCTCACACAGGAAATCTCCGTGAATGGAAGAGCCGAGATCAATATCATTCTGGAAACAAATAATGCACAACTCGAACAGGTAGTGGTGATCGGTTATGGCACCGCACAAAAAAGAGATATCACTGGCTCCATCGCCAAAGTGAGCGGAAGGGAAGTGGCAGACAAACCCAATACCAATCCGCTCTCTTCCTTGCAGGGTAAGGTTTCCGGCGTGAGTATCATCAACACCGGTCTGCCGGGGCAGGAACCAGATATTCGCATACGCGGTACCGTAAGTCGCTCTCAAACCAAGCCATTGTATGTGGTAGACGGACTGTTCAATGATAATATCAACTTCCTCAACCCCGCTGATATCGAGTCCATCGAGATCCTGAAAGATCCTTCTTCTCTCGCCATCTTCGGTGTGCGTGGCGCCAACGGCGTGATCATCGTCACAACAAAAAAAGGAAGGACCGGGCAACTAACGGTGAACCTCAATGCTTCCATCGGCATCAAAAAGATCACCGATGAAGTGAAGATGGCCGATGCCGTACAGTTCAAAACCCTGTTCGATGAACAAAGACAAAATGAAGGCCAGCCGCCCTTTGCCTACTACGACAAGTTCACCGGCAACTCCAACTGGGTGGATCTGATCGCAAAGAAGAATGCTATCGTCTCCAATAATAATGTCAGCGTTTCTGCAGGCACCGAAAAGAATAAATTCTATATGGGTGTTGGCTATATCAAGGAACAGGGACTGATCAAACATGAGGACCTGGACAAGATCCTGCTCTCCATCAATGATGAGCTGCGCGTGTCCAAAGCCATTAAGCTTTCTTTCAACCTGAACGGGTACCGCGCCACGCCACCTGCCGCGAATGATTTTGTACAGGCTATCAATGCCACACCGATAGTAGAACCATTCAATAAAGAAAGAGGGATCTACAATCGCTTACCGGATCAGATCGGCGGTCCGCAGGTACCCAATCCCGTTATGCTGGTGGAAGAAAAAAAGAACACAGACCTCCAGCGCGAGTACCGCGTGATCGGAAGCGTTTCAGGTGAAGTGAATTTTCTCCGCGACTTCAACTTCAAATCCACCTTCTACCTGGATCTCGGCTTCAATGACCAGCGCCGCTACACGCCAAGGATCAGGGTTTGGTCTGCCGACCTGGATACTGCCGACTGGCAGAACGGTTATCAAAACACACAAGTATTCCAGAAAGAAAATACCTATTCCAAATTCCAGCAGGAATATCTCCTCACCTGGAAGAAAAAATTCGGTGACCATAACCTCACAGCACTCGGTGGTTTCACCACTTACTTCAACAGTTATACGGAAACCAATGGACGCGTTACACAATTTGCCAATGGCACACCCATTCCAAGAGACAAACGATTCTGGTATGTAGATAACTTCTTCGGTGATCCCGGAACCAGGGTTTCAGGAGTCAGTACCGGTGGCGATCTATTCGGCAACGATAAGCCCCTGCAATGGGAGCAGGCCACTGTTTCTTATCTGTTCCGTGCACTGTACAACTACCAGGGTAAATACATGCTCAATGCTTCTTTCAGACGAGATGGCTCCTCCGAGATCTCTCCCGAAAACCGTTATCAGAACTTCATTGCCTTAGGCGCAGCCTGGGAAATGACAAGAGAGAATTTCATGGAAAGACAAACCATCTTCGATTACCTGAAAGTGAAAGCCTCCTACGGCGTGCTCGGTAATCAGTATACTGAAATACACTATCCCTATTATCCGCAGCTCGTAAGCGGCTCCAGTGCTGTGTTTGGCAATAATGTGGTGGCTGCCTACACGCCCAGCTATATTGCCGATCAAAACCTGAAATGGGAACAGGTGCGTTCCGCAGAAGCAGGCGTTGAGTTTGCGATCCTGAAAAATCGCCTGCGCGTTGAAGCAGTGTATTATCACAAGAAAACAACAGACCTGCTGACCAACTATCCCGGCCTCAGCGGTCAAAAGCCGGGTATTACCAATGCAGGAGAGATCGAGAACAAAGGCGTTGAAGCATCGGCTACCTGGACCGATAAGCTGCCTAACGGCATCGGTTATTCGATCAGCGGTAATATCACCAGTTTCAAGAATAAGGTATTATCTATTTATCAGCCCGGCTTCGAGATCATCTCCGGCGCCTCCCGCGTAACGGCCGGAATGCCCATCGGATATTTTTATGGCTATGTGGTGGAAGGCGTATACCAGTCATATGCGGATAAGATCTCATCTCCAAGAGCAGGCTTCTTTGGTGAATATGGACCCGGCGACCTGAAGTTCAAAGATGTGGCTGGCCCGAAAGATGCCAATGGCAAACCCACCGGTCCGGATGGCGTAGTGGATGATAATGATCGCACGATGATCGGAAACCCTACTCCCGATTTCATTTACGGATTCGCTTTGAGCGCAGACTATAAAGGTTTCGATATCGGTATCGATTTCCAGGGCGTATACGGCAATGAAGTATTCAGAAGCTGGGGCAATGGAAACACATTTGCCGTGTTCAATTACCGGGAAGACAGGATGGGAAGATGGCATGGCGCCGGCACTTCCAACTGGGAGCCACAGGTAAACGACCTGCGTGGTATCAACAAACAAAATTCCTCTTACATGATCGAAGACGGAAGCTATCTCCGTATCCGCAATGTAAGTATCGGGTACAATGTGCCGATCAAAAAGGAAGGGTTCACCCGCTTTGCGAAATCGCTCCGCGTTTTCCTGAATGCGCAGAATCTGGTAACCTTCAAAGACAATTCCGGTTTCTCCCCCGAGTTTGGAGGAAATGCCATCGAGTTTGGAGTAGACAGAGGCTCTTATCCCCTGCCTGCCATTTACTCATTCGGATTCAATGTAACATTCTAAAACTAATGATCATGAAACTTAATAATAAATGGATCAGCGCTTTGTTGCCGGTGATGTTGCTCATGACAGGCATGGCAGGTTGCTCCAAATTCCTCGACAGGAAACCACTGGGCGTAGGAACCCAGGATGATATCGTTCAGGGCGGCGTGGAAGGAATGGTGTTCGGACTTTATGGAGAGCTGCGCAAAAGCGGTGTGAGCGGATTTCCCACCATTGGCTTGCATAATGTTCGTTCTGATGATGCGGTCAAAGGAAGTACTTCCGGTGATGAGTCAGCGATAACAGCCATTTTCGATGAATTCAAATACGATCCCTCTTACAATCAGGTTACCACCTATTGGGACGATCACTATGCTTTCATCACTTTGTGCAATGCAGTTATTCACGAAGTGGATTCGCTTAAACTCACAGACCAGGCCAGTTTGCAGAACCGTGGGGAAGCCACTTTCCTCCGGGCCTTCGCTTATTTTGACCTGGTGCGCAATTTTGGAAGTGTGCCGAAGATCGATTTCAAGATCTATCTTCCCTCAGATGCCAATGTTCCCAAAGTGCCGGTAACTGAGATCTATGCACTCATTGATGCAGACCTCGATTTTGCCATTGCCAATCTGCCGCCGGAATGGGAGGCCAAATTCATTGGCAGATCAACAAAAGGCGCTGCTGATGCACTGAAAGCCAAAACCCTTTTGTACAGGCAGAACTGGGCCGGCGCGCTCGCCAAAGCTGAAGATGTGATCAGCTCACAACGTTATTCACTGATCGATCCCTATTACAGGTTGTTCAAGGAAGAAGGTGAGAACTCAAAAGAATCCCTGTTCGAAATTCAGATGTATGTGAATGCGAATGGCTCCGTGAATCTTGGTAACAATTATAATCAGTCGCAGGGTGTTCGTGGTGCAGGTGAATGGAATCTCGGCTGGGGCTTCAATGCGCCAACGGCAAGTTTGGTGAATTCTTATGAGACCGGTGATCCGCGCAGGGAAGCTACCATCCTGTTCTCAGGAGAATCAGATGGCGGCACAGCCAATGGTGGATATAATAAGGTACTTCCACCAGCCAATATCTCTGCTCAACCCTATTGGAACAAAAAAGTATACACCGATCCTACGCGTCGCGGGCTCATCACCATCACGGATGGTGATCCGCAATTCAGCCGCTGGCTCAATATTCCCAAACTGCGTTATGCAGATGTTCTGCTTATGGCTGCAGAAGCTGCCAATGAACTGGGAGGTCCTGCCAATACCACAAAGGCGCTGGATTACCTGGAGCAGGTAAGGTTCAGGGCAAGACAAGGGAACAATGCTATTCTTCCCGAAGTTGAAATAACAGATCAGGCCCTGCTCCGCGCGGCTATCCAACGTGAACGGAGAGCCGAACTGGCCATGGAAGGCGAAAGATTCTATGACCTGGTGAGATGGGGCAGAGCGCTGGAAGTGCTGGGGCCGCTCGGTTACCAGGATAAGAATAAGTATTATCCGATCCCTCAGAGCGCTATCGATAAATCCGGTGGCACACTGATCCAGAATCCTGACTATTGATAACAGGACCGGATAACCGAAATATTTTTTCATACTGAAAAGATCTTTTATGAAAAGCAATCAATCTTTCTTCATTATATGTCTGCTGGCCGTTCTGGCCGGCGCCAGCTGTCAGAAACTCGACAGGCCCGGTATGCCCGAATACCCGGTAGATCAGGCCAACCCGGGAGGCGCGCTGAATTTCTTTACAGCATTTGAGGGTACGGAGGTTGACAGTATTCGCGCCAATTTTGGTCAACCTGTGAACGCCACATGGGTGGATGGAATAAGTGGAAAAGCATACAAAGGCGGACCCGATTCTTATATTAAATATCCTTCAGCCAATAACTTCTCAAGGGCAACCAGTTTCACCATTTCATTCTGGTTGAAAAAAACGCCCCATCCACCTGGATCTGCAGCCGAAATGGTATTTGGATTGTCAACCACCAAAGGAGAAATAGAGCACAAGAGCGATATATTCCTCCTCATCGAAGATGGCAATCAGAGTACAGCAGAGTTGGCAACATTCAAGTTTTATCTCCTCGATCAATGGTTTGAATACAACGGCGATAAGCGTATTCCCAATGTTTTGAACGATCAATGGCATCATTTTGCTTTCACCTACGATGAAAACAGCTCCAAACTGGTTACGTATGTTGATGGCGCCGAGCCTACCAATCTACCTGCTGGTTTTGGCGATGTGAAATTTCAAGGTAATCCACGCGGCAAACTGGACCTGACCAAATCCGCTGGTCTGATAATCGGTGGGCCTGCAGCATTGGCTGTAGGTGTAAAACCTCCCGTATGGATGGTGGAATACACAGGTGCATTGGATCAGTTCCGGCTCTACAACAAAGTGCTGACCCAGGCTGAGATCACTGCCCTTTTTAATGGAAAACAATAAAAAGATCCGGTTCATTTCGTTCCCTATATCGTCAATAACCATGCGAAAAAAAATGACCCTGTTTGCAGCTATTGTATTGGTAACTGCCTGCAGCCGCAGCGGTTCATCGCCGGATCCCGATCCGCCGCCAACCCCTGTGAACTTCAGTTTCTCGTACTGGACCATTGACGAAAAACCGGCGCTGACAACTTATTACGATGTGAGCAGGCAGCCACTGATCAAATTCAGGCTGCCTGCCAAAATTGATAAAGCCTCTGCGAGTGCAGCGGTTTCGCTGACCAAACACCAGGGCGGTACCGTTCCATTAAATCTGACCTATGAACACAGCGACAGCATCTTGGTTCTACAGCCAACCCAACAGCTGAACCATTACGAAAAATATTTCCTGGAAGTAGCATCATCACTCAAGTCAGCCAACGGCGGGCATTTGCAACAGCCCGTACAGTTGCAGTTAGTCACATCACTGGACAGCTCTGACAAGTATCCGCGTATCACCGATGAGCAATTGCTCTCAAAAGTGCAGGAACAAACATTCCGGTATTTCTGGGACTTTGCTCATCCGGTCAGCGGATTGGCCAGAGAAAGAAATACTTCCGGTGATATTGTAACCTCAGGTGGTTCGGGTTTCGGCATCATGGCCATTGTAACGGCAGTGCACCGCAACTTCATCACGAGGGCGCAAGCGCTGACGCGGTTGCAGACAATAGTAGCCTTTCTGAAAAATGCTGAAAAAGTACACGGCGCATTTCCGCACTGGCTGAACGGCGCCACAGGAAAGATCATTCCCTTCAGCGCTAAAGATAATGGCGCAGACCTGGTGGAAACTGGGTACCTGATGCAGGGACTGCTCACTGCCAGGCAGTTCTTCAACAAACCCGATGCCCCGGAAGCCGTACTCCGCGCGGATATCAATCAACTTTGGGAGGGCGTGGAATGGAGCTGGTTCAGAAAGAACAATCAGCAGGAACTGTACTGGCATTATAGTGCCGATCTGCAATGGGAAATGAATCTGCCCATCCAGGGCTGGAATGAATGTTTGATCACTTATGTGCTGGCTGCCGGAGCCCCGGTTCACACCATTCCGAAGTCGGTGTATGATGAAGGTTGGGCAAGGAACGGCGCCATGCGCAACAACAATAATTATTACGGGGTGAAATTGCCACTGGGCCCGGCAATGGGCGGGCCCTTATTCTTTTCTCATTATTCATTTTTGGGCCTTGACCCAGAGGACTGAAAGATGCTTATGCCGATTATGAAGAACAGGTGATCAACCACACGAAGATCAATTACCAGTATGCCATCAATAATCCCAATCATTATTTCGGGTATTCCGATGAATGCTGGGGACTCACGGCAAGCGATATCCCAGGCGGCTATGCAGCGAGTTCGCCCACCAATGATCTGGGCGTGATCGCGCCCACAGCAGCGCTCTCATCTTTTCCCTACACTCCTTCAGAATCCATGAAGGCGTTGAAATTCTTCTATTATGTACTCGGCGATAAACTTTTTAAAGAATACGGCTTTGCCGATGCGTTCTCATTGAAAGATATATGGGTGGCAGATTCTTTTCTTGCCATCGATCAGGGTCCTATTATTATAATGATCGAGAACTACCGGAGCGGACTGCTCTGGAACCTGTTCATGAGCTGCGATGAAGTGAAAACAGGATTGCAGAAACTGGGATTTACGCATCCCGGTATTTAATTGAACCATCAAAAAGAAACAATGACCAGTAAATTCAGATACAGCGTATATGCTTTGATTTCGTTCATGCTTTTGGGTTATACTTCTTTTTTGCAGGCGCAGAAGAAGAAAGTCCAGGCAAAGGAAACAGTGAGTACCACTATCATTCCCGATCTCACAGATGAGCAATTGCTGGACCTTGTTCAAAAACAAACCTTCCGGTATTTCTGGGATTTCGGTCATCCGGTATCCGGGCTTAGCCGGGAGCGGAGCAATATCGCTTATGATTATGGAGATGAAGTGGTCACTACCGGTGGCTCAGGGTTTGGAGTGATGGCCATTATTGTGGCGGCAGAGCGTGGATGGATACCGCGAGATTCAGCACTGGCGCGGCTTCAGAAGATCGTGACCTTTCTCAGTAAAGCCGATCACTACCATGGCATCTTCGCACACTGGCTCAATGGCAGTACGGGAAAAACGATTCCCTTCAGCAGGAAAGATGATGGAGGTGATATTGTTGAATCCTCTTTTCTATTTCAGGGTTTGCTTTGTGCGCGGCAATACTTTAATAAGGAAGCGCCTGAAGAGACACGGCTTCGCAATACCATCAACTGGCTCTGGAATGAAGCCGAATGGGATTGGTACACGCAGGGCGGAAGGAATGTGCTTTACTGGCACTGGAGCCCCAACAACGGATGGAGTATGAATTTCGAGATCCGCGGATTCAATGAATGTCTTATCACTTATGTATTGGCGGCTTCATCGCAACGCTATCCCGTGAAACCCGAAGTGTATCACCAGGGATGGGCCAATAGCTGGTTCTTTCGCAACGGCAGATCGTTCTATGGGATAGAACTTCCGCTGGGCTTCGATTATGGCGGTCCGCTCTTCTTTTCTCATTACTCATTTCTGGGCCTCGATCCTCGCGGGCTGAAGGACAAATATGCAGACTACTGGACCCAGACCACGCACCATGTACAAATTAACCGGGAGCATTGCATCCGGAATCCGAACAAATTCAAAGGATATGGCGCGGATTGCTGGGGACTTACTGCCAGCGATACCTACAACGGTTACAGTGCGCATTCACCAGACAATGATAATGGCACCATTTCTCCTACAGCTGCTCTATCTTCCTTTCCCTATAGTCCCAAAGAGAGCATGCAGGCGCTACGTCATTTTTATTACAAGCTCGGCGATAAGCTCTGGACGCAATATGGTTTTGTGGATGCCTTCAATGAAACCCAGAACTGGGTGGCAGGTTCACACCTGGCCATCGATCAGGGACCGATCATTGTGATGATAGAGAACTACCGTTCCGGACTGCTCTGGAAGCTGTTCATGAGCTGCCCGGAAATCAAAAATGGACTGACGCGACTGGGATTCGAAAGCCCGGCGTTGAAGTAGTAATGAAAAATATCATCGAAACTTGATGATATGCTACCAGTCATTAGTGAAGTAATGAAGTATTTTGGTGGATATGTCCATGCATTTGATACGTCAATAATACGTCAGCGGCTTTTTCAATGCTGATCAACGAATGCCGGCATTTATATTTTTTGAGATTTGTATTCAGAAAAAATGAAATAGTATGATCAATAGATGGCTTGTCGCCTTTCTGATGCTGATGACCGTGTCGGCATTTGCACAAAAAAAAGATATGAATACCACGGTGAGTAAACTCCTGCAGCAAATGACGCTGGAAGAAAAACTCGGTCAGCTCAACCTGCCTTCGATTGGATTCGATGTTACAGGTCCGATCCTTAGTCAGGGTGTGGAAGAAAAGATCCGCAAAGGTTTGGTGGGAGGTGTGTTCAATACCTTCACGCCATCGGCTGTTCGAAAACTGCAGGACCTGGCCGTGAAAGAAACAAGACTGAAGATCCCGCTGCTTTTTGGATATGACGTGATCCATGGTCACCGCACCATCTTCCCCATCAATCTTGGTCTGGCAGCCTCCTGGGATATGGACCTGCTGCAACGCACAGCCCGCGTGGCTGCTGAAGAGGCCAGCGCCGATGGTCTTAACTGGACCTTCTCCCCGATGGTGGACATCGCCCGTGATCCGCGCTGGGGCCGCGTAAGTGAAGGCGCTGGTGAAGATCCTTACCTGGGATCACAGATCGGAAAAGCCATGGTACAGGGCTATCAGGGAATTGATCTCTCGAAGAACAATACCATCCTCGCCTGTGTGAAACATTTTGCATTGTATGGCGCTTCAGAAGCAGGAAGGGATTACAATACTGTCGACATGAGCCGCGTAAAAATGTACAACGAATACCTGCCGCCTTACAAAGCTGCTGTGCAGGCTGGCGCTGGTTCGGTAATGACCAGCTTCAATGAGATCGATGGCATTCCCGCTACCGCCAACAAATGGCTGCTCACGGATCTGCTGCGCAAACAATACGGCTTTAATGGATTGATCGTAACGGATTACACCGCCATTAATGAAATGATCGCGCATGGAATGGGTGATGAAAAGAAAGTAGGTGAACTCTCATTGAATGCCGGCGTTGACATGGATATGGTAGGCGAAGTATTTCTCAAACACGGAGCACAACTGGTGAAAGAAGGAAAAGTATCGATGGCTCAGATAGATGCAGCAGTCCGCAGGATACTGGAAGCAAAATTCAAACTCGGACTATTTGAAGATCCTTACCGATATATCAGCGAAGAGCGCAATAAAACAGAGATCATGAATGCGCAGCAACTGGCGCTGAGCAAGGAAGCTGCGATAAAAAGCATGGTGCTGCTGAAGAACAGTAACCAGGTGTTACCATTGAATGCTTCCAAAAAAATTGCTTTCATCGGGCCGCTGGTAAAAGACCAGCGCAACCTGATCGGAAGCTGGAGTGGCGCCGGTGATTACAAGAAAGCCGTGAGCCTCTGGGCCGCACTCGAACAAAAAGGTGGTGGATATCTCTATGCCAAAGGTTGTAATTTATTGGAAGATGAAAACCTGCTCAAGCGCCTCAATGCGCATGATGGACAGATCACTCGTGAAACGGCAACTCCTGAGCAACTGATCACAGAAGCCGTGGCAACTGCGCAGCAGGCTGATGTAGTAGTGGCGGTGCTGGGAGAAGCATTTGGTATGAGTGGAGAAGCTGCCAGTCGTAGTATGATCGGATTGCCCGAAAATCAACTGGCTTTGCTGAAAGCATTGAAAGCAACCGGCAAACCTGTTGTGTTGGTATTGATGAATGGAAGACCGCTCACTGTGAGCTGGGAGAACGAGAATATCGATGCCATCCTGGAAACCTGGTTCGGTGGAACGCAGGCTGGCGCTGCCATTGCAGATGTGTTGTTCGGCGCGGCCAATCCTTCCGGTAAGCTCACTATGAGCTGGCCCCGGAATGTAGGACAGATCCCCATTTACTATAATGCAAAAAACACCGGTCGCCCCCTCGACGAAAACCAAAAGTATACAACCAAGTACCTCGATGTTCCCAACACGCCGCTGTATCCATTTGGTTATGGACTGAGCTATACCACCTTTACTTATGGCGATCTGAAACTGGACAAGAAAAGCATCACTGCAAAAGATAAAATACAGGTGACTGTGACTGTTAGTAACACAGGGAATTATGATGGTGTTGAAACAGTACAGCTATACATCCGTGACCTGGTAGGAACCATTACCAGACCAGTGAAAGAGTTGAAAGGATTCAAAAAAGTGGAATTGAAAAAAGGTGAATCGAAGGAAGTCAGCTTTACAATTTCTGTGGAGGATCTGAAATTCTATAACAGTGATCTGAAGTTTGTGGCGGAGCCTGGTGCTTTCAAAGTGTTTGTGGGAGGGAATTCGCAGGAAGTGAAAGAAGCAGGTTTTGAATTGAAATGATAGTACGGGGTTGATTTTTATAAACCAGGGGATATTCGGCCTAACCTGAATATCCTCTTTTTTTATTTGAGAGGACTGGTTTACAATTTTCCGGCTACTTAAGTTTTGTTACCGGATATAGTGGATGTTCCGGATTTACAGTTAAATCCTGCCTGACCGGATTTACCAATACATCCATCTCTTCCATTGGAATAGTTCCCAGCAATGGTTCTGAGTTGCCGGGAAGTACAAATGCATTAGCTGTGCATCTCCGGTTCTTGAATCGTATTTCAACATTATTCACGAAATCACAGGAAACGATTTCTCCGTTGCCCAGTGTAAAATTCTTTTTCCCCTGAACCGGAAGCTGGAGGATCTCCTGAATGTTTTCGTTAATGGCAAGGTGTAAAGATCCTGTAGCAACCAGAGCTTTTACAGTAGTACTTTTTACCTGTTTCTGAGTGAGCAGGTTTCTTCTGGATGCTTCCAGTTCCCATCCATTGATAAGTTCAGGTTCTGCATACACTAATCCCATTGGCGATTGATTTGATGATTGAGAAATATTGTTACATTAGTAGAAACAGCGAAGCGGCCCCATTGTCCTACTCCTCTTCAAAAAATATTTTTCGATTGCCCCCTAACGATAGTCCTTCATCTCCCTTAACCTTTTCGCAACCCATCATTTCCTTACCATTTATTATTTTTGATGCATGCCAACCAAAAACATCATCTTCGATCTCGGTGGAGTTCTCCTCAACTTAGATATCCCCAAAACTGTGCAAGCCTTCGAACAACTCGGCGCGCCTGAATTCAGTAAACTCTTTGGCCTGGGCCGTGCGGAATCTTTTCTCAAAGCCTATGAAGTTGGTTATATCAACGATGATGAATTCATTACCGACCTTCAGCAACTCACCGGTGGCAAGAGCCGTGATGAAGTAGTACATGCCTGGAATGCCATGTTGCTGGACTTCCCGAAGGAGCGCATCGATCTACTGGCAGAGCTCAGGAAAAAATACAATCTTTATTTATTCAGCAATACCAACGCTATTCATCTTTCTTCATTCGCGAAAACATTCTCTGATACATTCAACGGCGCATCGCTGGATGGAGAATTCAGCAAAGCCTGGTACAGTCATCTTATCAAACTAAGAAAACCGGATGTGGAAGCATTTGAGTTCATCATCAAAGACGGAGGGCTCAATCCATCCGAATCAGTCTTCATCGATGATGCACTTGTTAATGTGGAAGGTGCGCGCAAAGCGGGTTTGAACGGCATTCATCTGGAACCCGGAAAAACCATTCTTGATCTGGATTGGAACCTCAGTTAAGTACGCGGATTATTTCACTTCTTCGAAATCGATATAATCTCCAGCCTTCTCTTTGGGTGGATTAGGCGTTGGTGCGGAGGTAGAACCAGACTGATAATTATTCTGCGCAGCCTGTTGTTGTTGCTGTGCAGTATTCATGGCATTGTGAAATTCTTTCACTTGCTGCCTCATTCTTTTGGACACCACAAACAATGGCAGCAGGAACCTGAAGACGAACCTGATGGCCAGATAGCCGACGATGATCCAAAGTATAAGTTTCCAAGACATGTTGTAAAGATACTATGCGGGGACCAAAAAACTGTTAAGGCACTGCAAAACCAGGTTTCATTTCTTACCGAACCAGCGCTCCATCAGTCTTTCGAGACCTGCTGAGATCTTGTTCGCTACCAGTGGCACCAGTTGTTGTAACAGTATCTGGATGCTTTCGGTGCCCAGCAATCCCTGGATGAAACCGGTACCGTAGCTTGCTTCTTCTTCTTCGCGTTTTTGCTTTCTTCTGCGACGGCCGCGGAAAATGCTGTTCCAGCCCATCTTGTAGAAATTGTCCTGCAGATGATCGAAGCTATCGTCCAGATGCAATTCAATATCTTTTGCTTTCAGTTGCAGTTTGAAGATCTCCTTTTCCAGTTCATAGAGTGTATCGATACTGCTGGTGGATCTTGCCATATGATTGAGTGATTAAGTGTGAATTAAAATTTGATGAGAGGGCTCTAATCTTCGTCGTTATCTGATTTGCTGACCTTCACTTCTTCGCGCGCGCGAATGATGATGCTGCGGATAATGGGATTCACGAAAAGTTTTTCGCGGAATACCGCAATGGCAACAAATAGAATGATGAGAATAATAGTGGTAAGGCCGAATCCTTTCACGTAACTTTGTGTGAGTTCGGAAAGCCAGAAACCAAGGCACATTCCCGCAAAGATGAGGATCAGAAAGGCAATGAAGGCTGCAATCACCATCCAGGCAAGCAGTCCCATTGATTTTGAAAAGATCCGGATGGCCTGCAACCGGAAGATCTCAGACTTGGTCTCTACATAAACTTTCAGCAGTTCTTTGTTTTCCCTGAAGAAGTCGCCCAGATTATCCGGTTGATTCATAACGCGATGGATTTGATTTAAAGTTACTTACTATTACCTGAAAGCGCATTTGAAATATACTTCATATAACTTTAATGCCACCTCTGATTGTTAAAAACCAGATTTTTGGAAGTAATACCTTATTTACCTTACCTTTGCCTCGGCAAAAGATGAAGTAGAAGGGAACGGGGTCCGTTCCCTTCTTTATTTCCCTGCAGTAAAGGACTTATGAGTACGGAAACACAAATTCAGGCAATTGAAAAGTTGGTGAGTGCAATCATAGCCGAGGATCCGGCGATATTCCTGGTTGAGACCAGGATCAAGCCCACCAATAATGTAAAGGTTTTTCTTGATGGCGACAATGGTATCACAATCGAGCAATGCATCGCCATCAACAGGGCATTATACAAGCAGGTAGAGGGTTCGGGCCTGTTCCCGAATGATGATTTCTCCCTGGAAATTTCTTCTCCCGGTTTAGATGAGCCGCTGAAACTGCCCCGCCAGTTCAGGAAAAATATGGGCAGGGTCGTGGAGGTTATGCTACAGGATGGGACTAAGATCGAGGGAAAACTGATCGAAGCAAAAGATGATGCGATCGTTATAGAAGAAATAAAGTCCAAAAAGCCAATATCCCAGAAACATAAGCCAACCGCCAAACAGGTAGAGCTGGTGCTGCGTGAATTACCGCTGAAAGAAGTAAAATCAACAAAAATTCAAATAACATTTTAAAAAAAAGGCCACAACACATGAGGGCCGTAGCGGCCGGGACTGATCCTGGCAGGTCTGCGTATCCGGTGGCAAACAATTCCGAAACAGGATTTTATAAATTATAGTATATGGCAAGTATCAACCTGATTGAAGCTTTCCAGGAGTTCAAGGAAGCTGAAAATATTGATCGTCCCACGATGATGAAAGTAGTGGAAGATGTGTTCAAGACCCTGCTCCGTAAGAAATACGGCAGTGATGAGAACTTTGACGTGATCGTGAACGCAGAGAAAGGTGACCTTGAGATCTTCCGTCGCCGGATGATCGTGGAAGATGGCGCTGTAGCTGATCCGCTCGCCGAGATCGCTTACAGTGATGCCGTTAAGATCGAGCCTGACTTCGAAGTGGGTGAAGAACTCTACGAAGAGGTGAACATCCTCGATTTCGGCCGCCGCGCTATCCTTGCCGCCAAACAAACTCTCGCCAGCCGTATCTCCGATCTGAAGAAGAACGTACTGGTGAAAAAATATGGCGACCGTGTTGGAGAGATCACCAGCGCTGAGGTTTACCAGGTTTGGAAAAAGGAGATCCTTCTCCTGGATGAGGAAGGCAATGAGCTGATCCTCCCCAAATCTGAGCAGATCCCGCAGGATTACTTCAAGAAAGGTGAGAATATCCGCGCCGTTGTGAAAAAGGTGGAATTAAAAAATAATTCACCAGTAATCATTCTTTCCCGCACCTCTCCCTCATTTCTTGCTAAATTGCTTGAAATTGAGGTTCCGGAGATCTTTGATGGCCTGATCGTGATCAAGAAGATCGTTCGTGAGCCTGGCGAAAGAGCGAAAGTAGCCGTGGAATCTTACGATGACCGTATCGACCCCGTTGGCGCCTGCGTAGGTATGAAAGGTAGCCGTATCCACGGGATCGTTCGTGAGCTGAAGAATGAAAACATCGACGTTATCAACTGGACCAATAACCTTCAACTGCTGATCCAACGCTCCCTGACCCCTGCAAGGATCACCAGTATGGACCTGAACAACGACACAAAACAGGCGAATGTTTACCTCAAACCAGACCAGGTATCACTGGCCATCGGTAAAAAAGGTGTGAACATCAAACTGGCGCAGGAATTGACAGGCTATAGCATCGACGTTTACCGCGATACCGAAGGTGAGCCCCAGGAATTTGATATTGACCTGGAAGAATTCAGCGATGAGATCGAAACATGGATCATCGATGAATTCAAACGCATCGGTTGCGATACCGCCCGCAGCGTTCTGGATCTGACACCCGAAGAACTGGAAAGAAGAACAGACCTGGAAAAAGAAACGATCGACAGCGTTCGCAAGATTCTGAAAGAAGAGTTTGAGAAAGAATAAATAGCCGGGAGCCCGGCTCCCTTCTGATTTTTTCCGCCTCAAACAGCTTACAAACTAAAAAATTGTCTTACAATAACGAATGGCAGAAACAACAACACCCAGATTAATGGCCGCAGCCAAGGAATTCAACGTAGGGAAGGAAACCCTGGTTGATTACCTGGTAGGCAAGGGATTTAGCAAAGACGATCTCAAACCTACGTCAAAACTGACGGAGGATATGTATCGTGCTTTGCAACAAGAGTTCCAGAGCGATAAGGTGGCAAAGCTTAAGAGCGACCAGATCGATCTGCCTAAAGGAAGCCTTGAGGCCAAGAAAAAGAAGGAAGAAGAAGCTACCTTATTCAAAAAAGAAGTTTCTAAAAAAGAGCCGGGAGAAGAAGCGAAGAAAGAAGAGCCGCAGGCACCGGTTGCACAGCCTAAAGTTGAGGAAGTACCTGTAGTGGAAGAAAAACCAAAGCAGGAAGAACCTCAGCCACAGCCTCAACCTCCGGTTCAAACTCAACCTGAGCCCGAAGTAGTGAAAGTGGAAGTACCGGAAATTGAAGGGCCAAAGGTTTTTGATAAGATCGACCTCTCCGCCATCGATTCTTCTACCAGACCCAAGAAGAACCAGCCTAAGAAAAAAGAAGAGCCGGTTCAACCTGAAGTGAAGGAAGAGCCAGTTGCTGAAGCAGCACCTGTAGCTGAACCTAAGGAAGAAGTAAAGAAGGAAAAAGAGGTCAAGAAAGAAGAGAAGGAACAGCCTGTTGAAAAACCAGCAGAGCCCGTAAATATTCCACCGGTCATAGCAGAAGAAAAGCCGAAGGCAGAAGAGAAGAAACCAGAAGTAAAGAAGGTAGAAAAACCGAAAGAAGAAGTTAAGCCGGTTCCTGAAATTGTTGAAGAATCAAAAGAAGCCACACCTGTAACTGATGAAGAAGCAGGTCCGGTCATTGAAAATATTAAGGCAACAAAATTGGAAGGTCCTAAGATATTGGGTAAGATCGAACTGCCAGTAGGCAATGATCGTTCTAAATCCAACCAGGCACAACAGCAGCAGCAGCAGCAACAGCAGCAGCAGCAGCAACAACAACAGGGAGAGGAAAAACGTAAACGCAAGCGTATCCCCATCGAGAAGAGAGATCAGCAAACGCCTCAGCAAAAAGCAGCCCACCTGTTCAAGAAACCGGAAGGCCAGCAACAGCGCCAGGGCGGCGGTCATGGTGGCCAGCAAGGCGGTTTTCAGCGCGGAAATCAGCAGGGCGGTGGTCAGCAGGGCGGCGGTTTCAATCGTGGTGGTGGTAATCAACGCGGCGGCCATGGCGGTCAGCGTACCGGTGGCAAGTTTGTTCAGCGTGAGCCCAAAGAGATCAACGAAAAAGAAATTCAGAATAAGATCCGCGAAACCCAGGCGAAACTCGCAGGCACCAGTGGCCGCGGTAAGAGCCTCAAGGCAAAATACCGTCGTGAAAAACGTCAGGGTATCGCAGACAATGCCGGCGATGGCGATATGCAGGATAGCAAACTGCAGGTAACGGAATTCATCAGCGTAAGCGAGCTCGCCAACCTGATGGACGTGAACTTTGCAGATGTGATCTCGAAATGTATGAGCCTCGGCCTGATGGTAAGTATCAACCAGCGCCTGGACGCAGAAGTGATCGAGCTCGTGGCCAACGAATTTGGTTTCGATGTTGAATTCATCGACATGGAAAAACAAATGGCCATGGAGGAAGAAGAAGAAGCAGATGACGAAGATGAACTGCAGCCCCGCGCTCCCATCGTTACCATCATGGGTCACGTTGACCACGGTAAAACCTCGTTGCTCGACTATATCCGCAATGCCAATGTAGTTGCCGGTGAGGCAGGTGGTATCACCCAGCACATCGGTGCCTATGAGGTAACTGTGAAGAATGGTCAGAAGATTACCTTCCTCGATACTCCAGGTCACGAAGCATTTACGGCTATGCGTGCCCGTGGTGCCAAAGTAACCGATATCGCAGTGATTGTGGTAGCTGCTGACGATGCTGTGATGCCGCAAACCAAGGAAGCCATCAGCCACGCACAGGCAGCCGGCGTTCCCATGATCTTTGCCATCAACAAGATCGATAAAGACGGAGCCAATCCGCAAAAGATATATGAACAGCTCGCAGGTATGAACCTCCTCGTGGAAGAATGGGGTGGTAAATTCCAAAGCCAGCAACTCAGCGCCAAGAAAGGTCTGAATGTAGACAACCTCCTGGAGAAGATCCTCCTCGAAGCTGAACTACTGAACCTGAAAGCCAACCCAGACAGGGAAGCTTCCGGCTCCATCATCGAAGCTACGCTGGACAAAGGCCGTGGTTATGTAGCCACTGTACTGGTTCAGAACGGTACCCTCAAACAAGGTGACCTGGTTGTATCCGGACAATTCTACGGTCGTGTGAAAGCGATGTTCAATGAAAGGAACAAACGCATGGAAGATGCACCGCCATCTACTCCGGCACTGATCCTCGGTCTGAACGGAGCGCCGCAGGCTGGTGAGAAATTCAAAGTATACGAAGACGAATCTGAAGCCAAGGAAGTGGCTAACCGCCGCGCGCAGATCCTGCGTGAACAGGGCCTCAGGACCAAGAAACATATTACGCTTGATGAGATCGGACGTCGTCTGGCTCTCGGAAACTTCAAACAACTGAACCTGATCATCAAGGGTGACGTGGATGGTTCCGTAGAAGCGTTGAGCGATTCACTGCAGAAACTCTCTACCGAAGAGATCGTGGTGAGCGTGGTGCACAAAGCTGTAGGCGCTATCACAGAAAGTGATGTACTCCTCGCAACTGCATCAGACGCCATCGTGATCGGTTTCAACGTTCGTCCTTCTATCTCAGCAGCCAAAGTGGCCGAGCATGAAGGTGTGGAGATCAAATTGTACTCCATCATCTACAACGCCATCGAAGAGATCAAGTCCGCGATGGAAGGTATGTTGGAGCCAAAGATCCAGGAGAAGATCGTTGCCAACGTGGAAGTCCGCAACGTATTCAAGTTCGACAAGGCTACCGTTGCCGGTTGTTATGTGTTGGACGGAAAGATCGCCCGCAACTCCAAGATCCGCATCATCCGCGATGGTATCGTGGAATTCCCGAAAGGCGAAGGCAAATCTGGAGAGCTCGCTTCACTGAAACGTTACAAAGACGACGTGAAGGATGTTTCAGCTGGCATGGAGTGCGGTCTTACCATCAAGAACTTCGATAATATCCAGGTAGGTGATATCGTGGAAGCTTTTGAAGAGGAAGAAGTAAAACGTACATTATAATTTGAAGTAATACAAGGCAAGGCACAAGGTAAACTGTTATCCAACGTTTCTCCTTGTGCCTTTTTTCCTGGACCTGCGCCTTAAAACCTTGTTAATAAGAAAGAGTAAACGCAGAATATCTGACCGGAAAAGTATTTTTGAGCATATCCATTTCATAAGAATATGAAAAAATTAAGCACGCTACTGGTAGCTATGTTACTCATCTCCGCCGCATTTTCACAAGGCGTAAGAAAAGTAACAGCCGATAAGATCGTTGGCATCGTTGGAGACAAGATCATTCTCCGCTCCGATGTGTACAACGATATTACAGACAGACAGCGCCGCGGCGAACCAGTGCCACCTAATGCCGACTGTTTCATCATGGAACAATTGCTCACCCTGAAAGCATTGGTGCTGCAGGCTGAGAAAGACTCTATCGTTGTAGGGGAAGATGAGATCGATGCCCTGCTCGATAACCAGGTACGCGGATTCATCCAGATGTATGGTGGCAGAGCAGAGCTTGAACAGATCGCCGGCCGCTCTATCTATCAGATCAAGGAAGACTTCAGACAGTCTTTCACTGAAAGAAAAAAAGCGGAGCGCATGCGCGATAAGATCACAGAAGGCGTAAAGATCACCCCTCAGGAAGTAAAAGAATTTTTCGATAAGATACCTAAAGACAGTCTCCGCTATTACGAATCTGAAGTAGCCATCTGCGAAGTGGTACTCTATCCAAAACCCTCACGTGAACTTGAGCTCCTGGCAATGGATGAACTGGCAGAATACAAACGCTCCGCAGAATCAGGTACACAGAAGTTTGAAACCCTCGCCCAGCTTTACTCTGACGACCCGGGCAGCAAAGACAACGGTGGAAGATATGCTATCAACCGTACTGAAAAGAACTGGGACCCCGCTTTCATCCAAAATGCATTCCGTCTGAAAGATGGACAGATCTCTCCCGTGTTCAAATCCAAATTCGGTTATCATATTATCAAGATGGAAAGTCGCTCCGGTGATGATGCCATCGTAAGACATATCCTTCGTATCCCGAAAATTACTGATGAGGAAGTGAACAATGCAGTGAACCAGCTGGACTCAGTTCGTGCAAGGATCATTGCGGGTACCATGACCTTCGGAGAAGCCGTAAACAAATACAGTGAAGAGGAATCTTCCAAATTCACCGGTGGTTGTTTGCAGAACAATATGGGAGGAAGCACACTGGCGCTTGACCAGCTCGACAAGAACATGGTAGAGTTCCTCGCCAAATCAAATCTCAAACCCGGTGAAGTTTCCAAGCCAACTGTGTATACAGACGAGCGCCAGAAAAAAGGAGTAAGACTTGTTTTCCTCCGCTCCAGGTCTGAGCCTCACCGTGAGAACCTGAAAGATGATTATGACCGTGTTGCACTCAGGGCCATCGAAGAAAAGAAACAGAACGTACTTGAGAAATGGTTCCAGTCGAAGATCTCCACTTTCTACCTGATGATCGACGATGATTTCAAAGATTGTGAATCCATGAGCAACTGGCTTCAGCACGCAGTAAAGACCAGCGAATAAGGTATTTCAACCTGACTTAGCCCCGGCTTTTGAAAAGCCGGGGCTTTTTTATGGCTAAACATTAAATATTTTCGGCTTTGCTTTCTTTTATCAAAGTGCTTACGTATTTTGATCCTCTTTCAGGTTTCGGCCAGCCTGGAATACCACCCTGCCATTAACGATCTCCTAAGGAAAAAAAGAACTAGGTGTAAACTCTTAGATATATTAGAAATTGCCTTTTTTATTGTGACAGCTTCGGCTTTTACGGTACTTTGTATAAGTATTTACCTGTATGCTCAAGCAGCCCAACAAGCCCAGACCAGGAGCGGGTCGACCCAAAACCTTATACCTCCAAACCGACCTCCGCGGCACCATCATTTCGGTGTCTGCTCCGCTATTGGTCACTACCGGCAAAACCAGGCAGGAACTGATTGATCAGCCTTTCAGTAAACTGCTCGAACCTTCCGGAGCCGCCTGTCTTCAGGACATTCTGAATGCACCGGACCTGGTAGATCAACCCAGGGTATCTCTAACGGTGCAGGGTATCCGAACAAATACTACCATCGAATTCTCAGTTACCAAAAATGATTCAGAATATCAACCGGCCTTGCTGGAATGGCGTGCCGAATCCTTCGATGAACTGAGCGATTTTCCCCAGATCAATGATCAGCATGCTGAGGCCCTCTTCCGCCAGTTCGCAGATGCTGCACCCGGCATGATCTGGATCTCAGATGAACAGGACAACACCGTTTTCTTCAATAAAAGCTGGCTGCAGTTCACCGGCATCACGGTAGATGATGTAGCCGGAGACGGATGGACCAGGCAGATCCATCCAGATGACATCCCCATAGCCATCAGCGTATACCGCAAATACTTCAGAGAACGAAAACCCGCCACACTCGAATACCGCATTAAGACCAATGGAGACCAATACCGGTGGGTGATCGATCAGAGCGCACCACGCTATCATGCAGACGGACGCTTTCTCGGATTTGTGGGATCGGTGATGGACATTCACGACAGGAAGCAGGCAGAAGAAACCATCCGCCTCCAGGCCAAAGTGATGCACGATGTATCAGATGCTATCATCTCAACAGACCTGGACTACAAGATCACCGCCTTCAATAACGCTGCGGAAAAGATCTACGGCCTTAAAGCTGCTGACCTGCTCGGCAAGCATATCCGCTCTGTAATCAATCACGAATACCTTTCTGCCACACCCCAGGAAGTGCTTGACAGTCTTGATCAAACCGGCGGATGGGAAGGCATGGTCTGGTATGATCACCCCGAAGGGCGCCGTGTATTTATGCTGGCCACCCTCACTGTTCTCCGTAACGAGCAGGGACAACGGACAGGCGTAGCCGCTATTCACCGCGATGTTTCTGAAAAGCGCCGCGCTGAAGAAACCCTTCGTATCACTGAAGAAAGATACCGCTCGCTGGTATTCGCGCTCGGCGAGGGTGTGATCATGTGCAACAAGGAAGGTGAGATCATTGCCTGTAACGAGAGCGCAGAACTGATCCTGGATATTCCCAATGGCGATCTCAAAGGCCGCTCTATCTATAAGCCCTACACGAAATATTTCTTTGAAGACGGTGATGTAGTGAACGCCGGCGAATCGCCGGCAGTGCGTACACTTAAAACAGGCGAATCTTACAAGGAAGTGATCCTGGGATTCAGCAAGCGCGACAGTATGCTTAGCTGGATTTCCGTGAACACGGAGCCCATCTATTATTCAACGCCCACTATCATGTCTGCGCCCGATGCAGTGGTGGTGACCATTGTTGATATTACCGATCGCAAGAACCATGAACAACTGCTGGCCCTGGAGAAAAAAGTGCTGGAGATGAATGCGCTTCCTGCCATCAGTCTTAAGACCATTATCGATTATTTCCTCGAAGGACTGGAGAAATTGTTTCCGGGCATGCTCTGTACCGTACTCACGCTGGACCACCAGAAACAGTCCGTTCATCCGCTCAGCGCGCCCAGTCTGCCTGTTGAATATTCCAACGCCATCAGTGGAAGGCCCATCGGTCCCTGCGATGGTTCCTGCGGTACCGCCATGTTCCGCAAGGTAAAAGTGATCAGTACCGATGTGGCAAAGGACCCGCTCTGGGATAAATACAGGGAACTGGCTGAACAGTTCGGCATCGGCGCCTGCTGGAGCTTTCCGATACTGGATTCCCACAAGGAAGTGATGGCCACCATCGCTACCTATTATCATTTCCCCAAAGTGCCCGGCCCCAAGGACCTCGGCATTCTCGATCGCGCATGCGACCTGCTGCGCGTGATCATCGAGAACAAAGACGCGGAAAGAAAGATCCGCCGCAATCACGAAAGATACCTCCTCGTCACAAAAGCCACCAACGATGCTATCTGGGACTGGGATATCAATACCAGCGACCTCTACTGGGGAGATGGGTATTTCACCCTCTTCGGTTACAAACCCGGATATATAACCGAAGGAATGAAAAAATGGGAAAACTGCATCCATCCGGAGGATCGTGAGCGGGTGAAAAATCATCTGGATAAATACCTGAATAATAATAATACCCGTTTATGGGAAGCGGAATATCGTTTCCTGAAATCGAATGGTGAATATGCGCTTGTGCAAGACCGTGGGTTCCTCATCTTCGACCACGAAGGAAAGATGAACCGCATGGTGGGCTCTGTTCAGGACATCACAGAGAAACGGGAAATGGAAAGGAAACTGCTGGAGACCGAGCTCAATAAACAGAAGCTGGTAGCGCAGGCTGTGGTGAATGCACAGGAGAAAGACAGAGCCGAGATTGGAAAAGACCTTCACGACAATGTGAACCAGATACTCACTACCGGAAAACTATACCTGGAACTGGCCCTGGTGGAAGAAAGCGAAAGGCTACAGCTGATCCAGCGATGTGCAGCCAGTATTTCAGATGCCATCAATGAAGTACGCGCCATCTCCAGATCCTTGGTGCCGGCAAGTATCGGTGACCTCGGCCTGATCGAATCCATCCAGGACCTTTCCGAAAGTGTGAGGGCAACAAAAAAACTGAAAGTGCAGTTCAGATATAAAGGCTCAATTGACGAACTGCTGGATGATAAAAGAAAGCTCACCCTTTTCAGGGTTGTGCAGGAACAGGTGAATAATGTATTGAAGCATTCCCGGGCCGCCAATCTCCTGATCGAACTTAGCTGTGAAGATCAAAGGATCTGTCTCAGCATCTCAGATGATGGCATCGGATTTGACCAATCTACTGTTCGTGCACGCAAGGGCAACGGACTGTCCAATATCATCAGCAGGGCCGACCTCTTCAATGGTGTGGTGAAGTTAGACACAGCGCCGGGAAAGGGTTGCAGGCTTATCGTTCATGTACCAATAGCTAACCTCTAAAAAACCAAGTGTATGGATAAGATCAGTGTTTTGATTGCAGATGATCACAAGTTGATCCGGGAGACCTGGAGCTTTATTTTAAACAATGATCCAAGATTTGTTGTGGTAGCCGACTGCGGAGATTCCGAACAGGCGGTGGAACTTGCCAGGAGTAAGAAGCCGCAGATCGTGCTGATGGACATCAATATGGCGCCTGCCTCGGGCTTTGAAGCAACTGAAAGGATTCGTAAGCTTTCGCCGGCCAGCCGTATCATTGGAATTTCCATGCACTCGCAGCCTGCCTATGCTAAAAAAATGCTGCAGATCGGCGCAAGAGGCTACGTAACCAAGAATTCATCCAAGGAAGAAATGATCTCCGCTATACTGGAAGTACACAGCGGCAACAAATACATTTGCGACGAGATCAAGAACAATATCTCAGAACTGGTGCTGGAAGAGAACAAGGAAGTTCCCAATATCAATGCATTGACAGACCGGGAGATCCAGATCATCAACCTGATCAAGGAAGGAGAGTCTTCCAAAGAGATCGCCTCTCTGCTGAAGATCTCTCTCAAAACAGTGGAAGTGCACAGGCATAACATCCTGAAAAAACTGAAATTGAAAAACTCAGCTTCGCTGGTGAACTTCATTAATAATGTTGCAACGAATATCTAAGAGTAATTACGTAGATTCTTAATAGGTTTTACAATTATCAAATTAACAATCTACCCTGTACATTATGCAGGATGCATAAGAATAAAGAACTTTGCAAAAGTGTAACACTCACTAACTTACTTATTATGTGAAGGCTCTGCAATGCTCTCTTCTGCCAGGAAGGGGGCATTGTTCTTTTAGGCCCATTTCAAGCCCATAGTGGATTTACGAAGTGTTTTACCAACTGTAAAAGCATTCAGAAACGCTATAGGAGGAAACCTTTACAGGCATCTGAAATAACTATTTAGGATGCCGAAAGTTTAGGGAAAATTTAGCCTTACAACTCAGAAATACAGCAACTTAGCTGTAAATCCAATGTTCGCAGGTAAACACATTTACCCTGACCCTTTTTAATCCAAGTCCCGTAGAGAAACCTTGATCCGAGAAAAGTCCAGTTATCCGTGAAAACCAGGCCTGAACCGGCTTAAAAAATGGTCCATCTATCCTATTGAAAAAAGCACCCCCCAAGTTCCTATGAAGACTGGGGGTTTTCTTTTTCTCCTTCTTTATCTTCCTTCACTTTATTTTTAACTTATACATAAGTTTTCACTCATCTGTAACTCACTGATTGTAAGTGGTGGATAAATTTGAATGTTACAACAATCAAAAACCATGTTTTCTTCCGGATGGAGTTGCTTAACTTTGCGCTTTCTTTTTTTCAACCCAGGAGTTATCCATGAGTGACGAAATAAAACATGAGTGCGGACTAGCATTCATACGCTTACGCAAGCCGTTCTCCTATTATAAGCAACAATACGGTACAGTAATGTGGGGCTTAAACAAGCTGTACCTGCTCATGGAAAAACAACACAACCGCGGCCAGGATGGTGCGGGTGTTGCAGCCGTGAAGCTGAATGTGGAACCCGGTAATCCCTTCCTCAACCGGATCAGGAGCAATGCCAATCAACCTATCGCGGATGTTTTCACCAAGATCAATCAGGATGTAAAGGATCTGGAAATGTATATGCCGGATTGCCTTGAGCATCCCAATGTGATGAAAGGACATATCCCTTTCCTGGGTGAGTTGCTGCTGGGCCATCTTCGTTACGGAACACAGGGAAAGAACAATGTTGAGTTCTGTCATCCATTCATAAAACGTCATACCGTTCCAGCCCGCAATCTGGCGCTGGCCGGTAATTTCAATCTCGTTAATACAGACGAGCTCTTCAACCTGATTGATATCGATCCGGGTGAATTCCAGAAACAAAGCGACCTCGCCGCAATGATGGAAGTGATCCATCATTTCCTGGTGAAGGCTGATGAAGAGAACAAAGGAAATCTGGATGTGGTGTCTGCCCTTCGCAAGGCAGTTAAGCTTTTCGACGGAGGTTTCACTGTTGGTGGATTGATCGGGAACGGAGACTCTTTCGTATTCCGTGATGCCAATGGTATCCGCCCTGCTTACTACTACGTGAATGAAGATGTGATTGTGGCTGCATCTGAAAGAGCAGCCATCCGTACCGTGTTCAACGTAGGAGAAAATGAAGTGCTTGAGCTGATGCCTGGCCAGGGAGTGATCACCAAATCCGACGGAACTTATTCCGTGGAACAGATCCTGGAGCCGAAAGAGCGCAGGGCCTGCAGCTTCGAGCGTATTTATTTCTCCCGCGGCAGTGATGAAAAGATCTATAAAGAAAGAACCCAGCTCGGATACAATCTCACTGAGCAGGTGCTCAATGCAGTTGATCACGATCTGAAACATACTATCTTCTCTTTTATCCCCAATACAGCGGAAGTTGCCTTCTATGGTATGTGGAAAGGACTGGATGATTACATGAAGCGGGTGAAGATCGAAAGGATCCTGAGCTGGGGAAATAATATCGATCCGGAAAAACTTTCGGAGATGATCAGCCGAAAAGTAAGGATCGAAAAGATTGCCATTAAAGATGTAAAAATGCGTACCTTCATTACAGCCGACAGCAGCCGTAATGAAATGGTACAACACGTATACGACATTACTTACGGTACTGTGCAGAAAGGACTGGATACGCTGGTGGTGATAGATGATTCCATTGTGAGGGGCACCACGTTGAAGCAAAGTATCATCAGGATGCTGGCCAGGCTGGAACCGAAGAAGATCATTGTGGTATCTTCTGCTCCGCAGATCAGATACCCTGATTGTTACGGTATAGACATGAGCAAGCTGGGCGATTTCATCGCATTCCGTGCGGCATATGAGTTGATGAAGGAAACAGGGAAAGAGAAATGTCTTCAGGACATGTATGAGCGCTGTAAGGAATTGCAGAGAATGGGACAGCTTCACACAGAGAACGTAGTACAACAACTTTACAAGCCCTTTACACCAGAACAGATCTCGGAAAAGATTGCACAACTGATCACTCCGAAAGAAGTGAAAATTCCGGTTCAGGTAATCTTCCAGACGATCGAATCCTTACATCATGCCTGTCCGACCAATTTGGGCGACTGGTATTTCACCGGTGATTATCCTACTCCAGGAGGCAACAGGGTAGTGAACCGGGCTTTCATAAACTTTATGGAAGGCAAGAATGTAAGGGGTTACTAGATTCTGTTTACGCCATCATTTTACCTGACAGATGAAAATGGGTATACTTACTCGTTATAGGGTAGTTCATGCCTGTGCCTGATGCTTGAAAACTTTGACCAGAGCTGAAAAAATTGTAATTTTTTTCGCCCGGATGATGGTACATTCGTATGAGTCCAGCCCCACATTCGTAACCGCTGTTTTGTAAAGAAATATCTTATGAATAGGATTTCGATCATGATTGTTGATGACCATACCCTTATCCGGGAAACATGGTCATTCCTGCTTGGACGAAATGAAGGATTCGATGTAATTGCTGAAGTGGGCGATGGTCAGCAGGCAATTGAGATTGCGCGCGACAAGCGCCCGAATATTGTATTGCTGGACATCAACATGACGCCGCTCAACGGGTTCGACATTATCAAAATGATCCGCAAACTGAGCCCAGGCTCCAAAGTGATTGCAGTCTCCATGCACTCACAACCTGCTTACGCCAAGAAAATGTTCCGCCTCGGCGCCAGAGGTTATGTTACAAAAAATTCCCCCAGACAGGAAATGCTGAATGCCATTACAGAAGTGTACAATGGACAGATCTTCATTTGCCAGGAAGTGAAGAATATCCTGAGCGATCAGGTGTTGAATGAAGAAGAAACCAATACCGGCCTCAACCAGCTTTCTGAAAGAGAGATCGAAGTGATCAATCTCATCCGCGATGGTCTCAGCTCCAAAGAGATCGCAGACAAGCTCAAGCTCTCCATTAAAACAGTGGAAGTACACAGGCATAATATCCTGAAAAAACTCCGCGTGAAGAACACTGCAGCCCTGATCAACTATATCAACTCAAACGGACTTTAATAAGGAATTACCGGTTCTTCCCCGGGCGCTTTTAGCCCCGGCCAGGACTGAATTTGGTGATTCCGGCAGTTTTCTTACACAATAAGGTAAAAAAATTAACTCCAATTTAATTTGGCAAAGATTTTGCTACTTTTTTCCTGCCGACCGTTTAGCTTCCTATGAGGAACCAATCTTAAACAGGCCTGTTTAAATTTCTGATTCCTTTGATTGAAACTTATTAGGTATTATTGCAAGGGGGAACTATTTCCTCCCTTATTTTTTTATAGTCATTGTATTATGAAAAGATCCGTGATCATTGTAAGACATGCAAAGAGCAGTTGGAGCGATCCCGCCCAGCCTGATTTTGAACGTCCACTGAATGATCGCGGCAAAGCCGATGCTCCCGTAATGGCAAAGCGACTGCTCGACAAACATGTGCGCATCGATGCTTTCATTACAAGTCCCGCAAAACGTGCAAAGAAAACTGCTTCCCTCTTTGCCGAAGTTTATGGGAAAGATAAGGACCATCTGATTCAGGTTCCCTCACTTTATCATGCAGAGCCCGCAGACTTTTTCAGGTGCATTGCACAGGCCCCCGATCAGGCAGCTACCATTGCCATCTTTTCTCACAATCCAGGTATTACAGCTTTTGTAAATATGCTAACCAAAGTAAATGTGGACGATATGCCTACATGCGCTGTATATGCTGTTCAGTGCGAACTGGAAAACTGGAGCGGATTTGAATCAGTTCAAAAAGATTTCTGGTTCTTTGATTATCCCAAATCCTTCCTACCCTGATCAGGGAGTTGGCGGGCATTTGATTTGTATGTAATTTCGAAATATATCCCTGATACATTCCACCCTCTCAGAAAACAATACCGGATTTCCTGCCGGTTTTAATTTTTGATTTCCTGTAAAATACCGCCGCACTACTAAAACTGAAAGCATATGCTTATTAGGCAACTCATTCATCGCACCAATGCGGCGCGAACCCTGCTGCTTTGCGCACTGCTGTTGGCATCGGCAATTGGAATCAATGCTCAATGCACATTTACGAAGTTCATACCGGAGAATATTCCGAAGGGGACCATTCCAGGAAATCATCTTAGTACTAATCCGGCTTTCCCTCACGATTTCATCACGGGGCATTTGAAATATTTCCCGGCGGAATATGCTACAAATCCAACCAAGAAATTTCCGGTGATTATTTACCTCCATGGATGGAGTGCAATGGCATCAGGCAATCCAAACGATCTTTGCCTGGTGGTTTCAGATATGCCTTATGCTATTCCCTGGAATATAGAGAATAACCGGTTTCCGGATCCCTTTAATTACAATGGAACAGATCATAGCTTCATTGTACTGGCTCCACAATACAGGGGATATGGAGATCCCTGGCATTTTGATACGCAGCTCGATGCATATATTACCTGGGTGCTTGCTCAATACCGGATTGATCCGGACAGGATCTATCTGACTGGCGCAAGCGCAGGAGCGAATCTTGTGATTGATTATATCAGCAGTTCCGTAGCGCATGCTGAAAGGATTGCAGGAGCATCCATGGCATCTTTATGCTACAGGGTGGATCAACAGATCTCGTCCGGTGCTGCAAATATTGCCGCGGGTAAAGTGGCCACCTGGTTCCTGCAATGCTCATCTGACAACAGCACTAATTGTGAGATTTCAACGCCTACCGGTTGGGTGAACGCTATCAATGCGCAAACAGATAAGATTGCTCCCCGGTTTACCATTTTGAATCCCCGCGGACCCAGTGATAATAACCCACTGGATTCTTTGCTGTTTTGTAAAGGTTTTGCGCACGAGACCTGGCCCACGATGTACTATCCACCGGCACCCGCAAGAGTGGTTACTCCCAACATCTATGAATGGAACCTCCAATACTCCCGCGCATCTTCCTTGCCAGTCAAGCTCAAAGATTTTTCTCTCAAAGCTGTCAACGGAAAAGTGCAATTGAAATGGATCACCTCCAGTGAAGAAGACAACCTCCAATTCACCATCGAAAGAGCAGGAGCAGATCAGCGTTTCCAGAAACTCTCCGTCATCCCTGGCAAAGGCACTACCAACCTGGAACAGGTGTATGAGTTCACAGATAATCAACCGCTCGAGAACCTCAACTACTACAGGCTGGTGCAAAAAGATATCGATGGCCGTGAAAAAATATTCGAGGCAAAACGAATCATGATGCGCCGCGACGGTAAATCACTCGTAACAGTATCATCCAATCCGTTCACTACAGAGCTCAGCGCATTCGTTACTGTGCAGCAAGCACAGCAGGTAAGATTAAGTATCACCGATATGAGCGGAAAGATCTGGGCCAATATCAACGGAAGATACACCAGCGGCAGTTCCGAAGTGAGCCTTCCGGTAGGTAATCTCCCTAAAGGTGTATACCTGCTGAAAGCCACAGGAGATGGGCTTTCCGGCGTAGTGAAGATCATAAAGAGATAAGCTTTAAAAGAAGATATATTAGCAAAGCTCCCGCCTTCACGGGAGCTTTTTTCATTCTTCAGGAATCAGCAATCAGAAAAAGAAATCATTATTTTCTCATCATTTGATTTTTCTCAAGTCTCTCCGGCAGGATAATTGCTTCATGCTTATACTTCCTCATCCAAAATCCATTCGAACATGTTTTCCCAATCCGTAAGCAGCAAGTGCTACCGCCTTGCGCTTTGTGCAATTGTTTTGTGCCTGATGTCTGCTAGCCTATTAGCGCAGGATGGATGTCCCGACCGGACCTTCCCTGTGATGAAACAGAAAAAAGTAACAGTGAGCATCCCTGGTACAGATATGATCAAAGGCTATCTGGAAGCTTTGCCCGAAACTTACAATGCGAGTCCTGGCAAGCGTTTCCCGCTAATGATCTTTTTCCATGGAGCCAATGAAGGCGGCGATGGCTCCGCTGAAAAGCTTTGCCTGCTGGTGAATCAGTGGTGGTGGGCGCCGCCATCACTCATCGAACTAAATCGTTTTCCTCACTGGACAACAGATAAAAGTGGGCAACCCACACAGTTCATCCTGATCTCCGCACAACTGGCATATTTTGGTGATCCTTCCAAAGCCATCAATCCGCTGATCGATTACCTGCAGCAACGGTATCGCGTGGATGCTTCCAGGATCTATCTCACAGGATTGAGCGCCGGAGCTAATTTCATCATGAGCTACGCTGGCGCCAACGAAGCGAATGCCAACAGGGTTGCAGGAATTGCACCTGTGTCTCCCTGCATGAGCCTGAATTCACAGCAGGCTGCTGTGATTGCCCGCGCCAACCTCGCTTTCTATTCCGTGCAGTGCAGCACAGATGGCGCCTGCAGCGGATACACCGCAGCCAATAATGCAGCGCTGATCAATCAGCAAAATCCAACACTGAAAGCAGCCGCTACCACATTGCCTGTTCCCAACTGGGCCTGCAACTCCTTCACACACGATGCCTGGGGCACGGCGTATGATACCACCTTCAAACAAAATATCAATGGCCGCAATCTGAATATGTATGAATGGATGCTCCAGAATGTGCGCGCAGGTGCATTACCGGTAGTACTGAAAGATTATCAGATCAGGCTGGCACAAGGGAAAGTGGTGATCAACTGGACTACCACCTATGAACACAATAATGCAGCCTTTATCATAGAAAGAACAGGCGAGACGCTTCCATTCAAGGAGATCGGCCGGGTGGCAGGATCCAACAATGCTACAGGTAGTCAGTACCAATGGATAGACGAAAATCCACTGCCGGACCTGAATCAATACCGGCTTGTACAGGTTGATCAGGATGGCGTCAAAGAATATTTCGGGATCAAAACTATCCTCAACCACTCACAGGGATCGAAAGCAACAGTGATTGCTCCCAATCCCTTCAAAGGCGATCTCAGCGTTTACCTGCAACTTCCCCGGACAGAACGGGTTCGCATAGTCATCACAGATGTAAATGGGAAAAGATTACACAGTATCGATCAGCAATTACCGGCTGGAACTACCCCGCTGGAGTTCAAAACAGCCGCGTTGAGCAATGGCATTTACTTTTTGAAGATCGAAGGGAGATCATTTACCGAAAACAGGAAGATGGTGAAGCAATAACGGCGATGGATACCTGCAATTGATCAGCTTCTCAAAGACTGAACAAAGTTATTGATCACAGTTTTGTACAACTGCATATCATCGTCAATCGTTTGGAAAGGAAATACTGAAGCGCGTTGCAGCGCTGCTTGCAGGTTGAATTCCTCTTGCGTGAAACTGCATGCCAGTCTTTCTTTTTCGAGGTGACTGGCCAGGTACTCCTGTTCGGCCTGCCCGGGAGTAGGCACCAGGATACTTCTTTTTTTTGTTTTGAGAAGGTCCATCACAGTGGTATAGCCCGAGCGGCTGATCACCAGTTTTGCTTTGCAAACAAGACGGTTCAATGCAGGCGCAGGCAAATGGTCGAAGCTGGTAAGATTGGGCAAAAGCTTTTCTCCTTTTGAATGCTTACCTGGCAGAGCTCTCACCAGTACAGCCCCCCATTGAATGCAGGTAATTGTTCCAGCAGCTTTTGCTCGAAGATGGATCTTTGCGGTTCCGGGCCTGAAAGTATGATGAGCAGATCCACGGGATGCGTGATCAGGTCTCCCGCTTGCATTTCAACAGGATCACATTTTTCAAACCTGCTGATCCCTCCAATATACTTCACAGGTGGAACAGGCATCATGGCCGGTTTTGCCAGTTCTCCCGCTATCGAATATCCATGAGGGTTATCAGGCACCCATACTTCCGAGAACCGGTTGATATGATTGTAATTCATCGAGCGGGCCCTGCTGTCGAACCATGGGCCCAGTCCGGTTTTTATAGCCAATTGATGAGTAATGAAAACGGAGGGAATATGTTCCGCATACAGACCAAAACGGTTGTCGGAGATGATTGCGTCCACCCGATGAGCAGAAAGGAAGTTTTTCAACCAACGATGCTCCTTTTTTATCCGTATCATCATTTTAGGTAGCTGGAACGCAATTCTAACGATGGTTATCCATCGATTTTTTGCGTACCTGATGCCATAGCCTTCCAGATCATGATAAATTAAGTGGGGGAATTCGGCTTTCAGAAGGGTTTTTTGCTGGCTGTTGCAAGCAATGACCACTTCGCAGCCTTCGTGTATAAGATGTTGAATTACAGGCACACAGCGCGTAGTATGACCCAGTCCCCAATCCAATGGGGATAATAAAACTAGGGGTTTTCCACTATGGGGATTAAATTTAGCCTGAGTTGTCAATTTCAAATAATAAATTGTTCGTAAAATAGTTTAATTTAGTAAAGACCATATGATGAGAACTGTGAAAAAGCCAATGATTTTTTTGTTATTAATTGTTATCAGTCTTGTTGCTGTCAGTTGCAGTGCCGGAAATAAAATGGGAGGCTCATCCAAAAAATGCGGCTGCGGCTTGAACAGGGGTTTTGTAGGCTATTAAAAATCCTAATAAGAAATGAAAACGCCCAATCGCGATTTGCTTGTCCTGGTGAAAGACGATCACCTTAGCGAAGCTGCTATGGAAAATGAACTGGAACAGCTCAACCAGTTACTTTTTCATTTTGAGACTATCGACAACTTCTGCGTAGCGCATGAAGTGTTCGATATGAACAGATATAAAGTGATCCATACGGCCAGGCATATCCGTAAACTGGTCCACCAGAAAGAACTGGAGCCGTTTGTTTTCATCTGCAATAAGAACTGATTTATATACACGTTGACCTGAAATACCCATAATAACAAAGCGGGTGTATCATTTACTGGTACACCCGCTTTTATTTTGAAGATAAAAATGATTGTTTATGACAGCTGGGCCAGCGCATTGCGCAGTTGACTGATCATTGCAGGGATCTCCTCCACTTTGCAGGTGCCTACACTGAGACGATACCAGGGTGAAGTCTTTTCCGCACCGAAGGCGTAGAAAGGCACTACGGCCAGCTTGGCTGCACTCAGCAGGTAGGCGGTAACATCGCTTTGCTTTTCCAATACAGTACCATCGGCAGTCTTCTTGCCTTTCAGATCGAATTTGATGGTAAGATAGATAGCAGCCTGCGGAGCAATGGCGTCCACGGCAAATCCTTCTTTCTTCAGATCAGACAGACCATTGTAGATACCGCGAAGACGGGCTTCCAGGGCTGCTTTGAAATCTGTCAGGTATTGATCGATAGCTTCTTTGTTGTAAAGGAATTTCGCAACGGCCTTCTGCTCCGCCATGGGCGCCCATCCGCCGATATGGCTGAGGATGGCCTTCATTTTATCGATCACTGTTTTGGGGCCCATCGCCCAACCCACACGCACACCTGTAGCGGCAAATACTTTACTGATGGCATCGATGAAGATGGTGTACTGCTGCATGGCAGGTCTGAGTGAAACAGGATTGTGATGTCGGATATCCCCGTACGTAAGATGCCAGTACATCTGGTCATACATCACATACAGTTTTTTCTCGTTCTCACCACGGCCGGCATTCTCTTCGAGGACCATATCGCAGATGGCTGTCAGTTCCTTCTCGGAAAATGTTGTGCCGGTTGGATTCTGCGGAGAGCAGAGTGCCAGGAGTGTAGCTCCCTTGATAACAGGGCGGAGCTGCTCCACAGTAGGCATGAAATTGTTCTCCGGAGTGGCTTCCACCAAAACGTGCTCGGCTCCTACGAAATGTGCATAGTGATTATTATTCCAGGATGGCACTGCATACACAACTTTATCACCTTTATCCACGATAGCCCTGAACAAGCTGTAGATCAGCGGCCTTCCACCGGCAGCGATCAGGATCTCGGCATGTGAGTAATGGATCTGCTCCCTTTCTTTGATGAAAGCAGCCACAGCCTCACGGAGGTCAAGGTTACCTTCAGCGGCGGGATAGTTGGTAAAATGATTGCGGTATGCATCGATGATCTCTTGCTGCAGTTGAGCAGGGATGGGGAAGATAGAGGGGTCGAAATCGCCTACAGTAAAATTGTAGATCTTTTCGCCCTGGCGTATCTTTTCTTTGATCTCGCCTCCAAGTTTCACGATCTCTGACCCGATCAGGGTTTCCGAAAGATGACTGAGTTTCATGAGGCAAAAATAATAAAACTCTCTATTGGGACCCGGTTAAAAATTAACGCTCGTTAGTTAATTCCGAAAATATTGATGAATCTGCCTTTTGAGCTACTTATCGTACTTATTCAGGATGTCAACCACATTCTGGTCAAGGTGCACTGCTGTATCGCTCAAAGGCTTCCCGAAGAAATGGGTCTCGTATTCATTTCTGTATACGCCGTTTGCCTGCTTTTTCGCAAATTCCTCTTTATTCAATCCTGTTTTAAGTGAATAGATCGCAGCGATGATACCTAGCATCAGGTAGAAGCCCAGGTATACCCTGCTCAGTGATTTCAGCCAGGGCTTGCTATTAAAAGGTGTGTGCAAAAGCACGGCGATGATCAAAGGCAGAACCGGTACCCAGAACCGGGGATCATAATAAGGCCAGTTGATGATTATGAAAGCATAGAACACCAGGTACATTTTGATATAGAAAGGAATGCCGCTTCGTTTTGAGAACAGGACCCAGAAGAGCCAGATCAGTATGGCCACTCCCAGCATTACGAACAAAGCAGGGCCAGCTGCGCCGGGCAGATAGCCCATCAGTTTGGAAGCAGGCATATTCACAAACACTTCGCCGAGTTCCTGTAAATGGTTCTTCAGGTTTTCAGCAAAGAAAGAGCCCGCGCCTTTGCCCATCGATGTTTTCAGGAGGCTGGTATAATCCATGATCTTGAGTTGTTTGGCAAAGAAGGCCAGGATAGCCAGCACAACTATAATTGCAACGATCACCAGTTTATTCTTTCGGATGATCCGGCTGATCTCAGCCCTGTGCTGGTATACCACACCCAGTACCAGTGCGGGGATCAGTGAAATACCTACGGTCCTGGTGAGCAATGTGAGGAAACCCAACAGGAATGCAAGGATCAGCCATTTGTATCCTTTTTGTTTTGTATAAAGATGAAAACAGTACAAAGAGGAGCAGGAGAAGAAAATGTATTGCATCTCGGAGAGAGGATGCGTGGAGAACTTGATCACCGTCCAGTTGAAAAGCACCAGCGAATAAAATAGAAAAGGGGAAAGCTGTTCACTGAACAGCTTCCTTACAAACCAGATACCCAGGAACAGATAGATGCAGTTTACGAAAACGATGAAGAACCCGTTCAGTATGCCCAGCTTGGAAAGGCCGATCAACAGTGCCGTATATCCATAAGGCAGGTAATCGGTAGCGGCGAAGGAATCCGGCGGGCAGCCATATTCCAGGCAGTCTTTGATATTATAATACCGGATGGAATCGAAATGGATATGCAGTGGGGTGAAACAGGCAGCCAGGTAAGCCAGGGCCATAACGGTGAACAATCCCCGCAGGATCCTGGTGGTGCCGGTGCTTGGGGTTGGTTGGATGCTTGTCATAGTTGAAGGGTTTATTTTTTCCGGCCGATGGCTATAACGGAGAGGCCCAGCCGGTGAAAGGTAATCTGGTCTATCAGTCTGAATAAGGGCACGAGCTTGTTGAAGGTCTTGAGCTGGCTGGCGGGGATGATCTTTTTACGGAGCAGGCTGCCACTCAGCCACCATCCGAAGATGCCTGCTGCATTGAAATACCTTGTATTGGTCACTTCAAACCCCTGCCTTTCCAATAAACCGGAAAGACGTTTCGCACTGTAACGCTTGAAATGGCCGAGCTCTTTGTCGAACGGATTATAGAGCCATTGATAAGCCGGCACCAGTATCACTGCATTCCCCCCGGGCTTCAGCATTTGGTGGCAATGGGCAATGGCCAGATCGTCGTTCCGGATATGTTCCACCACATTGAGGGCAACAACGGTATCAAAGGAATTGGAGAGGGCGGAATACCTGGTATTGAAGTCGGGCGCTACCAGGTCCAGGTTCACCACCTGCTGCAGACCGGGATGGTTCCCGAATTGTTTCTGTAACAGGTGGCAATATTCTTTTCGCAGGTCTGTGGCTGTTAGAGTGAGGCCATGGTCAAGAAAAAAAGCAGACAGGTTGCCGATGCCGCTGCCAACTTCCAGTACTTCCCCGCGGCACCAGGGAGCAATGGCATCATAAAGCCAGCGGTTGAATTGTTTGGCCTGCGCAAATTGTTCCAGGGTTTCCAAACCTGCCGGGTCCGTATGCTGCAAATCTTCGAAACCTGTCATCTGCTGAACAGGTTATACTTCAAAATGCAATAGATGGCGCGGAACCCGTCTTTCCAGTTGATCTTCTTGCCTTCTGCATAAGTACGACCGTAGTACGAAATACCTACTTCATATATACGGATGTCTTTGATACGGGACACTTTGGCGGTAACTTCCGGCTCGAACCCGAATCGGTTTTCCTTCAATTTGATCGATTGAATAATGGGGGTACGGAACATTTTATAACAGGTTTCCATGTCTGTCAGGTTTAAATTGGTGAACATATTGCTGAGCATGGTCAGGAACTTGTTACCAATGGAGTGCCAGAAGAAAAGGATACGGTGTGAATTCCCTCCAAGGAAGCGGCTGCCGAATACCACGTCTGCATTTCCACGGAAAATGGGATGGATCAGCACATTGTATTCTTCAGGATCATATTCGAGATCGGCATCCTGTATGATAGTATAATCTCCGGTGGCATGTGCAATGCCGGTATGAAGCGCGGCGCCTTTGCCTTTGTTCACTTCGTGATTGATGAACCGGATATTCTGATCAGGGTGCGCAGACATATATGCCTGAACGGCTTCCACAGTATTATCCCTCGAACAATCATTAACGATGATCACTTCTTTTTCGATATCGTTCAATAGTTTTACTGCCGCGATCCGGTCCAGGATCAGGTGAATAGTGGCTCCTTCGTTGTAAGCTGGAATTACAATGGAGAGTTTTTGGAAGTTCATTTTTTCTCGTCAATGATTTAAGGTGATTATCAAAATGATGATAAATATTACAGGATAAACGATGGAATCATCGTCTATGGTATTCATGAGTTATTGAACAGGGAATTGGCAAAGGCGGCAATCAGGAACTGATACTGGAAGAAAAGCCAGAGGGCTTAAATCTATAAAATTTTTCTAACATAAAATATTCTCTATCTTTATTAATGTCTAAACGCTAAATCGAACCAAACATGAAAAAACTGGTTTTATCCGCTGCCTTACTTGCAGCTTCGGGCATTTTCTTCTCCGCATTCAGAAAATCTGCTCCAGCATCACTGACAACCACAAACGCTCAAAACGTTGCAACCAAATGGGTTTTGGATAAATCACATTCCAATATCCGTTTCACCGTTACCCATATGGTGGTTTCTGAAGCTGAGGGCTCATTTAAATCCTTCGACGGCACTTTCGTTGCTGAGAAAGCCGATTTTTCCGACGCGAAAATAAACTTTACAATTGATGTTAACTCCATCAATACTGATAATGAGAATAGGGATAAACACTTAAAAGGCGATGATTTCTTCAACGCAGAGAAGTTTCCCCAGATAAAATTTGAAAGCACCGCCTTCAAACCACAGGGTGGGAATAAGTATAAGCTCGAAGGCAATCTGACTGTTCGCGACATCACCAAGCCTGTTAGTTTTGATGTAACCTATGGTGGTACCATCGCCAGCGGACGTGGCGCCAAAGCGGGTTTCAAGGCCAAGACCAGCATCGACCGCTTTGAATTCGGTCTGAAATGGAACCGTATGACCGAAGCCGGCGGCCTGGCTGTAGGTAAAGACGTGGAAGTTACTGTGAACATCGAGCTCAACGAAGCAAAACAATAGTTTCGCAGCTGCTTCTTGCCCGCCTCCGGCGAGTGAGTTATTTTTTTATCGCCTCCGCCGACCAACCAGGAGTTACACCCGATTGGCTCGCCGGAGGCGAACTAATATTAGCCAGTCGCCGGGGACGAGCGACTGCTCCATGATATACGGTATCTTCGCAACTGCTTAACAAGCCAACTGTTTATTTTTTAATATATTAGAGCCTGTTTGATTATCGATACCATGAAAAAATTGTTGTTATCCTCACTATTGTCCCTGACCATAGCTGCTGCGTTTAGCCAGCAGGGTTATAATATCGGCCTCACCCTCAAGCCCTACAAAAATGAAAAAGTGTACCTCGGTTACTACTATGGTAAACTGAAAGCGCTGGCGGATTCCGCAGTGCTGGACGGCAATAGCCAGGGAAGCTTCAAAGGAACGACGGCCCTGCCCGGCGGTATTTACTTCATCGTTTCCCCTTCCAGGCAAATACTGTTTGAATTGCTGCTGGACAAGGAGCAGCAGTTCACCATCGAGGCGGATACCACACAGCTCCCGTCCGGCGTGGTTTTTAAAGGCTCAAAAGATAATGCGCTTTTTCAGCAGTACACCAGATTTGCCAACCAGACCGGCACAGCCATTCATAAGGCCAATGGAGAAATGGCCACTGCCACCAACAAGAAAGCAGTGGAAGACAAAGTAAAGAAGCTGAACGAAACCATGCAGCACTACCGCGACAGCCTCATTGACAAGCATCCTGAATCCTTGCTTGCTGCTTTGTTGCAGGCCATGAAGGAACCAGTGATCCCTCCCGCTTCAAAACATCCCGGTGGAAAATACGATTCCAATTTCGCCTATCGTTACTTCAAAGACAATTTTTGGGATGGAGTGGAATTCAACGATGATCGCCTGGTGCGCACACCCTTCTTTGAAAGCAAACTGGATAAATACTATGACAGGCTGGTATCACCCGATCCGGATTCCATCAAACCTGAAGTGGATTATATGTTGCTCTACGCCCGCTCGGGTAAAGAGATGTACAAATTCCTGATGGTGAAATTCGTGCAGCAATACATCAACCCCAAATACATGGGCCAGGATGCAGTGTTTGTGCACCTCTTCGAGAAGTTCATCAATACCGGCGAAGCTGATTTCTTTTCCAAAGAGTACAAAGAATATATGACCAAGCGGGCCTACAGTCTCATGGCCAATCAACTGGGGCTGCCTGCCGCCAATATGAAAATGGTAGATACTTCCGGCCGTCCTGCCAATCTCTATGATGTGAAAGGTGAAATGATCGTGCTCTGCTTCTGGGATCCTACCTGCAGCCATTGCAAGGAAGTAGTGCCCAAAGTGGATTCCATCTTCCAGGCCAAATGGAAAGCTCAGGGCATCAAAGTGTACGGCGTGATGGTGGATGGAGGAAAAGATCTCTGGACAAAGTACATCCGCGACAACAATCTTAAAGACTGGATACACGTTTACCAGTTGCCGGCGCAGCAGGAAGCCGAGCAGTCGGCCGGACAGCCGTCCTACCGCCAGCTCTACGATGTATTCCAAACGCCGATGCTGTACCTGTTGGATAAAGACAAACGGATCGTAGCCAAAAAACTTGACTACCTCCAGCTGAATGAAATCATCGACCTTAAACTAAAGAAATCAAATACCAACTGATCCAAATGAGACCTTCTCCGAAAGCCCTTGCAACCGCTGCCCTCATTATCGGCAGTACTGCTACCGGACTGGCGCAAACGATCTTCACCTTTGGTGGAAAGCCCGTAAGCAAAGAGGAATTCCTCAAGGCTTACAATAAGAACAATACTGCGGAACAGCCAACTGATAAATCCTATCGTGATTACCTGGATCTGTATACCCGCTTCAAACTGAAAGTACAGGCGGCCTATGATCAGCGCCTGGACACGCTTCCGGCGCAGCTGGCCGAACTAACCGGCTTCCGTAACCAGGTTGTGGACAATTACATGAATGATGATGCCAGCGTGAATATTCTCATCAAGGAAGCTGCGGATCGACTGAAGAAAGATATCTCAGTGGCCCATATTTTCGTGGCTGCCGATGAACATGCGTCTGCAGAAGTGATTGCCCGTGCAGAAGAGAAAATCAAAAACATTCAGCAAAGGTTACAGAACGGGGAAGATTTTGCTCAGCTGGCCCTTCAGGTTTCCGAAGACCCTGCCGTAAAGAGCAATAAAGGAACTATCGGTTATATCACAGCGCTGGTGTTGCCCTACGCAATGGAGAATGCCGTGTATGCTACTGCACCTGGTAAGACTTCTGCGATCGTGCGCTCTCAGATCGGTTTCCATATTTTCAAGAACCTGGCTGAAAGACCTGCCATCGGTAAAGTGACCGTTGCGCAAATCCTGCTTGGCTATCCTCCCGAAGCAACGGACCAACAAAAAGCAGCCAGTCGCAAAAAAGCGGACTCGCTGATAATCGTATTGAACAATGGCGCCGATTTCAAAGAACTGGCCCTGATGTACAGTACAGACAATACCACTTACCAGTCCGGAGGTGAAATAATGGAATTCGGCGTAGGCCGCTACGCGCCTGCATTTGAGCAGGCTGCTTTTGCGCTGGATAAAGACGGGGAGGTAAGCGCTCCCTTCGAAACCGACTATGGCGTACATATCATCAAAAGGATCAAACGCAGTCCGCTGCCCGGGGATCTGAATGATAAAATATTCCAGGAATCGCTTCGCACACAGGTGTTGCAAAGCGACAGAATGAATGTGGCAAAGAATATCCTCTATGATAAGATCAGGAAGGATGTACTTTTCAAACAACTCTCTACCGCTCCCATGCCGCAGGTGATTGCATATGGCGACAGCCTCCTGCAAAACAGGAATCCAAAAGAAGGTTCTTACCTGAAAGAAAATCCGGCACTCTTCCTGGTGAAGGATCGGGTGTACAGGTTCAGTGACTGGAAGGAATTCCTTGAATCCATGTTCCGCCTGGAGAATATGAGACACCTGCCAGCCAGTCAATTATTTGAAACATTCAGCGAAAGGACCATCTTCGACTATTACCGCGATCACCTGGAAAACTATAATCCTGAATTCGCATATCAGCTGCACGAATTCAAAGAAGGCAATCTCTTGTTCGAGATCATGCAAAGGAAGATCTGGGATGTGGCCAGCTCCGATTCGGTTGGCCTTCAACGTTACTACGAAACCAACAAGGATAAATACTGGTGGGAAGCGAGCGCTGATGCCGTGATCTTCACAGCCAACAGTGCAGCTGCAGCGGAAGACGCCAGGAAAAAACTGGAAACCAATCCCGGGGATTGGAAAGCGATTTCAGAAAACAGCAATGGCAACCTGCAGGCGGATTCCGGAAGATTTGAACTGGGGCAGATACCGGTTTTTGAGCGCACCAATTTCACCGATGGCCTGATAACAGCCAATGTGAAGAATGAAGCCGACAACACCATCACTTTCGCATATATAATAAAGGTATACAGGGATAAGAGTCCGCGCAGCTTTGCTGACGCCCGTGGATTTATCGTAAATGATTACCAGTTGATGCTGGAAGAGAAATGGATCAATGAACTGAAGAAGAAATACCCCGTTAAGATCAAAGAGAAGGTAGTGAGTTCGCTCCCGAGGCAATAACAAATAGCTGTTTTACATATAGGGCCGCAATGTAATGCATACATTGCGGCTTTTTGTTTGGAAATATCGCTGCAATACTGTCCCATTCCGGGTTTTTCTGTCTTCATGTTATTTTCATCTTCTGTTGTTTTTTTTGTACAGTTATAGCAACATCTTAAGCTTTGATTAAGTTAAGATTTGCTGGTTGGCACAGTTTTTTTTAAGAGAATGTTGTACTTAAATTTTAGCGTATGAAACGGATGAAACAATTGATCATTATTGTAGCTGCCTGTTCGCTCAGTATGGCTGCAATGGCACAACAGAGCAAAGTATTCGTAAAAGGCGGTTTGAACCTCGCCAACATTTCAAAGAATAACGACGGTGAAGTGGATGATGCCAACACATTGGCCAGCTTTCACGTAGGTTTAATGGCAGACCTTCCTGTAGGTCAGTTTTTTGCTATTCAACCCGGATTGTTGTTTACAGGCAAGGGTTCCAAGATCCAGAATGGTAATTCATCAGACAACAATTATTACAAAGCGACCACTAATCCCCTGTATGTAGAATTACCAGTGAATGCGGTGTTTAAGATCCCTCTGGAAACCAACTCACAACTCTTTGTAGGCGCAGGCCCATATGCGGCATTGGGTGTTGGTGGTAAAAGAAAGATCGAAGGAAAGGTGCTTGGAGTGGAATACAGTCGTAAAGACAATATCGAATTCAGCAATGACGATCCTACCACATTCAATGAAGAAGAAGGCGCCGGCCTTGGCGTGATGCGCCGTTTCGATTTCGGTCTCAATGCCACTGCCGGTTTGATCCTGAACAAATTCCTGGTGCAGGTTAATTATGGTTTAGGTTTAACCAAACTGCAATCTGGCGCAGACAATGGTGAAGACAACAAGAACAAGCACAGGGTGCTCAGTCTTTCAGTAGGTATTGGTTTATAGAAAAACTGTAAGAAATAATTGAAGAACCACGATGCAAAAGCAAAGGCTTCTGCCGGGTAAACGAATTACAACAATAGTGTTGTTATTCAGTTCCGGTAGAAGCCTTTATAGTATGAGCTATTTATTAAACGAGTTTTTTCACTGCGTTGTAGATCACTTTGGGCTTGCCGAGTGTGTAGTAATGCAGCACAGGAACGCCGGCCGCTTTCAGCTCTTTTGATTGTTGCAGTAACCATTCTGTTCCTACCTGTTCAACATCCGTATCTGTTTTGCATTTCATGATCTCGTTGCTGAAATCAGTTGGAATGTCTACATGGAAAGTGCGGGGGATCACACTCAGTTGTTTCTTGCTGGTGATGGGTTTCAGGCCCGGGATGATAGGAATATCGATGCCGGCTTCGCGGCAGGCTTTCACGAAATTGAAATATTTCTGGTTATCGAAGAACATTTGCGTTACCACATATTCAGCGCCGGATTCAACTTTGGCTTTAAGGTAAGCGAGATCCGTCTGAAGATTGGGGGCTTCGAAATGTTTTTCAGGATAGCCCGCTACGCCGATACAGAAATTGGTGCGGAAGCCATCGCGGATATCTTCTTCGAGGTAGATACCGTTATTGAGATTGATCACTTGTTTCAGCAGGTCGAGTGCATAACGGTTACCACCGATCTCTGGTTCGAAAGTGGTTTCATTCTTGGCTGCATCACCGCGGAGCACCAGCACATTGTCTACTCCAATAAAATTCAGGTCAATCAGGGCGTCTTCCGTTTCACGTTTGTTGAAACCACCGCAAATGAGGTGAGGGACTGCATCTACTTTATAATAGTTCATGATGGCGGCGCAGATGCCTACAGTGCCAGGGCGCTTGCGCACTTCCACTTTATCGAAAGTGCCATCGGCCTTCTTTTTGAACACGTGCTCGCTCCTGTGATAAGTAACATTGATGTATGCAGGCTTGAATTCCATCAGCGGGTCCAGGTGGTCGTAGATAGAATTGATGGTCTTCCCTTTCAAAGGGGGAAGGATCTCAAAGGAAATCAGGGTATCTTTAGCCTGTTTGATATGATCAATTACTTTCATGAGTGGTTAATTGGCCTGCAAACATATGTAAGGAAATCCGGATGGCAAATAGCTGTTAAATTCCGGTATGCGAAAGGTATTTGGATTGGGATGAGTATTTTTGTACAAATAACGTAACACTTGATCAGCGAAATTCACACTAAAGAACTGGTAAAGATCTATGGCGGCCGTACCGTTGTGAACCATGTATCCGTACAGGTTAAGCAGGGAGAGATCGTGGGTCTGCTGGGTCCTAACGGAGCGGGAAAGACAACTACCTTCTACATGGTAGTAGGTTTGATCAAGCCCGACGAAGGCCAGGTATTCCTCGACAATGAGGAGATCACGAAGCTCCCCATGTATAAAAGGGCGCAGCTCGGGATCGGTTATCTTCCCCAGGAAGCCTCTGTTTTCCGCAAACTGAGTGTGGAAGACAATATCAAGGCTGTACTGGAAATGACCAGGCTCACCAAAGCCCAACAACGCGAAAAACTGGAAAGCCTGCTGGATGAATTCCGCCTCCATCACGTACGCAAGAACAATGGAGACAGTCTCTCGGGTGGTGAAAGAAGAAGAACAGAGATTGCCCGTGCACTGGCTGTGGATCCTAAATTCATACTGCTGGATGAGCCATTCGCCGGTGTGGACCCCATTGCCGTGGAAGATATCCAGGGAGTGGTGGCACGCCTCAAGTACAAGAATATCGGAATCCTCATCACTGACCATAACGTAAACGAAACCCTGAGTATCTGTGATCGCGCCTACCTGCTGATCGACGGTAAGATCTTCAAACATGGAACTGCTGAAGAACTGGCCGATGATGAACAGGTGCGCAGGCTCTATCTCGGTAGGAACTTCGAGCTGAAACGTAAGGATTACCTTCACGAAGAAGCCCTCAGGTCTATCATTGGTGAGAATAAACAATAACAGCCTTGCTGAAACTTACCTGTCAATTCCTGTAAATTCTTTATTTTGCCGATGGTGAAACTATTGTCGCCTGCCATATCATCGCTGGCCCGCATGAGACTGTGGCGCATTGAAGGATGGAAAACCCATCCGCAGGACGCGCAAAGGGAAGTATTGCAGGACCTCGTAACTGCAGCGCAATACACCGAATTCGGCAAGAAATACAATTTCTCCACGCTCTTCAATATCCGCTCTTTCAAACAGACCGTTCCTGTGCATGAGTATGAGGACATGAAGCCTTATATCCAGCGCATCATGGAAGGTGAACAGAATATTCTCTGGAACACCCCCATCTACTGGTTTGCCAAAAGCAGCGGCACCACTTCAGACAAAAGCAAATTCATTCCCGTCAGCGATGAAAGCCTGGAAGACGGTCACTACAAAGCCGCCAAAGACGTGCTGACAATGTACTATCAGTTCAAACCCGACTCCGACCTGCTCACAGGAAAGGGACTGGTGCTGGGTGGCAGTCATACCATCAATCCTCTGAATCATGAAGCGCAATACGGAGACCTCAGTGCAGTGCTCCTGCAGAACACCCCATTCTGGGGTAACTGGCTGCGTGTACCTGATCTAAGTATTGCATTGATGGACGAATGGGAAAGCAAGATCGAAATGCTGGCCCAGAGCACGATCCGTGAGAATGTGACTTCTATCTCCGGAGTGCCTACCTGGACGTTGGTGCTGTTCCGCAGGATCCTCGAGATCACAGGAAAACAATCCATCGCTGAAGTATGGCCCAACCTGGAACTCTACATGCATGGAGGCGTTTCATTTACGCCTTACCGTGAGCAGTTCCAAAAGATCATCGGTAAGCCGATCAATTACCTGGAAATGTACAATGCCAGTGAAGGTTTCTTTGCAGCACAGGATATACCAGGTGAAGAAGGCATGCTGCTGTTTGTTGACCATGGCATCTTCATGGAGTTCATGCCGATTGAAGAATACGGAAAACAATTCCCCGATACCATCGGTCTCAGCGAAGTGGAGCTCAATAAGAACTATGCCCTCGTGATCAGCACCAATGGCGGACTCTGGCGGTATTTGCTGGGAGATACCATTCAGTTCACCTCTCTCGACCCTTTCCGTATCAAGGTCAGCGGAAGACTGAAACATTATATGAATGCTTTTGGGGAAGAAGTGATCGTAGACAATACCGATAAGGCCATTGCTGCAGCTTCTGCCGCCACCGGCGCCATCGTGAACGATTATACCGCCGCTCCGGTCTATTTCAGCGAAGGCAGTAATGGCGCTCACGAATGGCTGATCGAATTCGAAAAACAGCCTGATGATCTGGCTGCTTTCACCAGGGAGCTGGATGCCACACTCAAATCCCTCAACAGCGATTACGAAGCCAAACGGCATAAAGATATCGCCCTGCGCATGCCCATCGTGCATTCCCTCACCAAAGGAATTTTCAGCAACTGGCTTAAAAGCCGGGGCAAACTGGGAGGCCAGCACAAAGTACCACGCCTCAGCAATGAACGCACTCATCTGGAAGAGATCAAACAGTTAGCCGGGATCAACTAATTTGTTAGCGTGTGCCCAGTCGCATGCCGGAGGCGAGCGACTGCACAAACCCTGCACTGCCCCTGCATTCGCAGCCAAAATCCTTCCACCCTGCACAATAATTATTTCGCTCACGTATTGCATAAATTCACTTTATTTGTGCTCGTTTTATAAAAATTCAACCAACCATGAAACTACTCGACAATAAGGTTGCTATAGTAACTGGCGCGGCCCGCGGTATCGGAGAAGCGATTGCAGTGAAACTGGCCGAACATGGCGCAAGCATCGCCTTCACTTATGTAAGCGACAGCAGCGCAGACAAGGCAGCAGCGCTTCAACAGAAACTGGAATCACTGGGTGTAAAAGCCAAAGCCTATAAAAGCAATGCCGGCGATTTTGCAGCCAGCGAGCAATTTGTGAATGATGTGGTGAAAGAATTTGGCACTATCGACGTTTGTGTGAACAATGCAGGTATCTCCAAAGACAATCTCCTGCTTCGCATGACGCCTGAGCAATGGGACGATGTAATGAACATCAACCTGAAAAGCGTTTTCAATATCACCAAGCAGGTGATCCGCCCCATGATGAAAGCAAAGAAAGGAAGCATCATCAATATGAGCTCCATCATCGGTATCCGCGGAAACGCAGGCCAGGCAAGCTATGCAGCCAGCAAGGCCGGTATCATCGGATTTACAAAATCCATCGCGCACGAACTGGGTAGCAGGAATATTCGTTGCAATGCCATCGCCCCCGGTTTCATCGAAACAGATATGACGCATTATCTCCAGGATGGAGACGCCAGCAAGGCATTCCTGGAAAAAATTCCTCTCGGACGTTTCGGAAGTGGTGAAGAAATTGCCAACACTACTTTGTTCCTTGCTTCAGACATGAGCACCTACATTACTGGTCAGGTGTTGAGCGTTTGCGGCGGATTGAATATTTAGATCGATAAAAAACTATACTGAAGCAGGGCCGTTAACGAAGCCCTGCTTTTTTATTTGAAAGGTAGTCACTACCAGCCCTCCACTAATAAACTCGTCAATCAATGAAACTGCCTTATTGCCTGTTGCTTGCCTTTTGTCTCGGAGGGTTGTCCTGTGGTCTTTCTAATGTGAAACCAGATCCGGATATGATGAAATCCATGGAAGAAGTAGTGAACAGGTACCAGGGAAAAATAAGTTACACCTATGGAGTAAGCGCATCTTCATCGAAAAGGAAATCGAAATATTTTGAACTCACCCTTGAAGAAAGTCAACTGGTCAACTCAAGTGATGATGAATACAAGCAGGTGGCTGCCGAAGGATGGTGGCTTGTTATAGGGTCATACGCGATAAAAACAACCACTGGCTTGAACTTTACATGGATCTTTCCGGAAACCCGCCGAAGGTGACAGGAATGAAACACCTGGATTAACGGAGATACCCAATCGAAAAATATTCGGGAGCAGTTGCTCTTTATCTTATAGAGCGACTGCCCCCGGTCAATTGCTATTTTTTCACTTTCGCCTTGAATTCCTGAATTGCATTTCTTGTAAAGCTGCTCAATACCAGCTCTCCACTGATCTTTGCTCTCTCGATCAGTAACTGGTCCCAGTGTTCCGTCCCTTTCCACAAAACTTTTTTCAACTCATGCATGGCTTGTGGACTGGAGTGCGACAAAGTATGCGCCAGGCGTGCAATGGATTCATCCATATCGGTTACGCTGCTGTGCAGTTCTGCAAACAATCCTTTTCTTCTGGCCCAGTCTGAATTACGCCACATGGTGGCGTCGATGGCCAGATGTCCGAACCCGGCAGTGCCGATCTTTCTTTCTACTGCTGGTCCCACTACAAACGGACCGATGCCAACTGCCAGCTCACTTAATTTCACATCGGCGCCTTCCACCGCGATGGCATAATCAGCCGCAGCGGCAATACCTACACCGCCGCCCACGCATTTGCCATGGATGCGCGCGATAATGAACTGCGGGCATTTCCTCATGGCATTGATCACATGCGCAAAGCCGCTGAAGAAATCTAGTCCCTGCTCTTTATTCTGAATGGCAACCAGTTCATCGAAAGATGCGCCTGCACAAAATGCTTTATCACCTGCGGAGCGCAACACAATCACCCTGGTATCGCTTTCATTGCCTGCACCATGGATCACATGCGCCAGTTCTTCCAGCAGTTTGCCGGGCAATGAATTGCTCTGGGGATGAAAGAACTCGATTGTGGTAACTCCATTATGCGTTTCGGCCTTTACATGGCCCTGCTGAACTTCTTTGATCATAGATAAATATTTTATGAATTAGCCCTGATCTTTCTTTCTTACCATGGTCAAGATGGTGGCGATGGCAACAGGTTCTCCCAGTTGGTCCGTAACTTCCACCAGCCATTTCACGATCCCTTTTGCAATATCCTCTTCACTTTTCTTTTCCTGCTCCGTTTTTTCTTTACAGGTGAGTTGTACGGCGATGGTAGTACCTGCGTACACGGGTTTGAGGAACCGGCATTCTTCCAGTCCGTAATTCAACATCACGGGTCCTTTCTTCGCATCTACAAATAAACCAGCAGCTGCACTGAGGATGAAGTAACCGTGTGCTACAGGCTTTTCAAAAATGGTGCCTTCAAGTGAAGTATGATCGGTATGTGCGTAGAAATGGTCCCAGCTCACGTTGGCGAAGTTCACGATGTCCGCTTCAGTAACAGTACGCTTATGCGTGTGAAGGGTATCGCCGATCTGCAGTTCTTCAAAGTATTTTCTGAATGGATGTTTTTCATCTTCGTGAGTAGCGCCACCTTGCTGGTAAACGTTGGTGATGGCAGTTATGGCGGAAGGTGATCCCTGGATGGCAGTGCGTTGCATATAATGCTTCACGCCTCTTATGCCGCCCATCTCTTCACCTCCACCCGCGCGACCAGGCCCGCCATGCACCAGCATTGGCAAAGGAGAGCCGTGACCTGTACTTTCTTTGGCATCTTCGCGGTTCAGCACCAGGATGCGTCCGTGATGCGATGCTGCACCCAGTACAAAGTCTTTTGCAATTTTGTTATCGGCAGTCACCACAGAACATACCAGCGATCCTTTTCCTTTCTTGGCAAGTATGGTAGCTTCTTCCAGGGATTTGTAAGGCATAATGGTGCTTACAGGACCGAAAGCTTCCACTTCATGTACTTCTTTTGATTCGAAAGGTTTTTGGTTGAGCAATAACAGGGGGCTCATGAAAGCGCCTTTCTTTGCATCGGCGTCGATCACTTCAACACTGTCCAGCGAACCATAAACAATGGAAGAAGAGGCCAGCAGTTTCTGCACCTGCGCCATCACTTCTTCGCGCTGGCTTTGTCCGGCGAGAGAGCCCATGCGCACTTTTTCATTTTCCGGATTACCGATGGTGGTTTGGCTGAGCGCCTTACCGATCGATTTCCACACATCTTCCATCTTATTTTCAGGAACAAAAATGCGGCGGATGGCTGTACATTTTTGTCCGGCTTTGGTGGTCATCTCTTTTCTCACTTCTTTCACAAAGATGTCCCACTCGGGCATGTCCGGTGTAACGTCATCTCCCAGCACGATACAGTTCAGGGAATCTGCTTCCATGGTGAAAGGAACATTCTCTGCAAGTACACGTGGATGTGCTTTCAGCATTTTGCCGGTGGAGGCAGAGCCTGTGAATGTGATCACATCCTGTTCACTAACATGGTCAAGCAGGTCACCGGCCGAGCCCACCAGTAGCTGGAGAGCGCCATCGGGCAGAATGCCTGAGGCGATGATCTTTTTCACCACGGCTTCTGTAAGATAGGAGGTTACCGTTGCAGGCTTCACAATAGCCGGCATACCTGCCAGGAGGTTCACCGCTATTTTTTCCAGCATACCCCATACAGGGAAGTTGAATGCATTGATATGAATGGCTACACCTTCTTTGGGAACTAAAATGTGATGGCCCATGAAACTGCCGGTTTTACTGAGCGAAATCGGCTCTCCGTCAACAGCGAAAGTTTCATTGGGGAACTTCCTGCGCAGGGATGCGTAGGAGAATAGGTTGCCGATGCCGCCTTCGATATCCACCCAGCTATCTGCTTTGGTGGCGCCTGTCTGATAGCTCAGGCTGTATAGTTCTGGTAAATGTTCGCGGAGCATCAGTGCGAGTGCTTTGAGCATCAGTCCTCTTTCATGAAAGGTCATTTTCCGCAAAGCGGGATTGCCTTTCGTTCTTCCATATTCCAGTACTGAGGCAAAGTCAAGTCCTTTTGTGGAAGTGGTTCCCAGCGCTGCGCCGGTAACCGCATTGTATAATGTCTGCCCTTCTCCATCGCCGGAAATCCATTTGCCGGTCACGTAGTTTTCGAGTTTTATCATATAGCAAGTTAATATCACGAAAATACTGCAAAGCAATAAATCCGGCCGGAATTATCATTATTATTAACAGACATGTATTTTTGCCCGGAACGGCGGAAACTGGTAGATCTCCGCTGTGTAAAAAACACAAAGTATGATAAAAACAATTGCTTCGCTGGCAGTGATCAGTATGATGGTTCTGGCCTGTAACAATGCACAGGACAATGCTGCTGAAAGAAAAGACGGATATTCAACAGCGCCTAAAACAGAAACAGATTCGCTTTATCACCAGGTGATGGATGGCCATGATGTGGGAATGGCGAAGATGGGAGCTTTGAAAAAGTATAACGGTGTAGTGCAATCGAAAATTGACAGTACTCAGAAATTACCTGCTGCAAAGCAGGATAAAGCTTATCTCCAGGAAGTAATGACCCTTCAGCAGCAGTTGATCAATGCGGAGAAGGGAATGAATGAGTGGATGGAAGGTTTTAACCTGGATTCTGCTTCCGGGCCAACAGCAAGCATCAGTTATCTGAAGAGTGAGCTGCAGAAAGTGACCATCGTTCGTGATAATATCCTCAACAGCCTCAGCAAGGCAGACTCCCTGTTGAAAAAATAGAAAAAGCTAATAAAATATAAAAGCCTGCATTCATGATGAGTGCAGGCTTTTGTGCTTTTGGGATATCATGATCAGGCATTGATCAGCCCGAATTGTTTCAGATGGTGTTGAAAATGCTTGTACAACAATTGAACCTGTTCTTCGAAGTTGAGGTTGCCGAAGATAGGGTTCTCTATTCTCAGGCCGGGTGTGGATTCAAACACTTCGAAGAAATGGTCGAGTTCTTTTTGTACAGCTTCGATGGCCTGTTGCATGGTATTGTATTCCGTTGGGTTGGGTTCTTCCGGAAGCAATGGATTGATGGTATTCTCGCGGAAAGGTTTGTCTGTCATCAACCATGCATATGCTTTTGACATTCTTTCTTTATCGGGAAGGGCGGCATGATGTATGCGGCCGTTGGCAACTTTCAGCATTTCAGCCATGTGCTCCACCATTTGCTGTCCATTCATCTTGCCCCAGGATCCTTTGGCATCGGGCGCCAGGTGCTTCAGGTGGAAAACTGCTTCATTCTTCAGAAAATTCACTTGCTGCTGGTTCATACTATAGGTTATTTATAAATGGGCATAATAGCACAATTTACAGAAAAATTGGTGTCAGGCTGTCAGATAAACGGATTGGTTCAGCATTTGAACAGAACTGGTAATATGGAAAACGACTATCCTCTACAATTGGTTCAGCATGCTGACCAGGGTTTGCTGGATGCTTATTCCGGCACTATTACCCGCGTGGTGCACGAAACCGCAGAATCGGTAGTGCATATTGAAGTGATCAAATCGGCCACAGACCCCAGGACCCGCCAGCAGCGCGATGCGCCGGGCAGCGGCTCGGGCTTTATCATTTCTTCAGATGGTTTTATCGTTACCAATAATCATGTGATCGAACAGGCGAAAAACATCAGGGTTTCCCTCTCCGATGGCAGGAAAGTGGTGGCAGAACTGAAAGGAACAGATCCATCAACAGATATTGCTGTGTTGAAGATCTATGAGAGCAATCTGAAAGCATTGTCGTTTGCGGATTCTGCACAATTGCAACCCGGACAAATTGCCGTTGCCATCGGTAACCCGTTGGGCCTGCAGCATACTGTAACGGCCGGTGTGGTAAGCGCCCTGGGCAGAACACTGCGCGCCAGCAATGGAAGGCTGATAGATGATGTGATCCAGACAGATGCCAGTCTTAATCCAGGCAACTCCGGCGGACCACTGGTCAATTCTTCCGGGCAGGTGATCGGCGTGAATACCGCTATGATCCCCACTGCGCATGGGATCTGCTTTGCTGTTAGCTCAAACCTTGCAGCGTATGCTGCCGGTCGGTTGATCATGACCGGCAGAGTCAAGCGCGCTTACCTCGGTATTGCAGGGCAGCAGGTAAACCTTACTGAGCGGATGATGGCAGCCAATAAACTGCAAAAGCGGACCGGAGTGTATGTTTTTGAGCTGGAAGCAGACAGTCCTGCCTACAACCGTCAACTGCAGAATGGCGACATTATTGTAGCTATCGGTGAAACGCATGTTGGTTCCGTGGATGACCTGCACAAACAACTGACGGAAGCATTTATCGGTCAACGGGTGAAACTGGATATACTCAGAAGCGGGAGAAAGATAACAGTGGAAGTGATACCCGGAGAGTTGAAATAAATAAAGGCAGCATCCCTGCTAATCAGTGATGGAAGAGTGCAACTATATACAGGTATCGCGGTTAATAATAAACGAGAGAATAAGCATTACAGGGAAGAACTGATGAATTACCCTTTTCGGCTGATCATTGCAGAAAGTAAATCGGAAGAAGGCAAACAGTACTGGTTCCTGACCAATGATTTTAACTGCTCAGCCAAAGAAATTGCACAGGCATATAGAAGACGTTGGGATATTGAAGTATTCTTCCGTTTTTTAAAGCAGGAGCTTAATGTAAGCGATCTGGTCTCATTGAACAAGAACGGCATACAAGTGATCTTGTATATGACGCTAATTGCCGCTATGATGATACTGATCTATAAAAAAGCAAACAATATAGGATATAAAAAGGCCAAAAGACGCTTCGCTACGGAAGTAAGAGACCTTGCTATTGCCATGATCGTTGTACAATGCGGAGGTGATCCAGGACTGTTTTTCAAAACATAAAAAATGGTCGGAATTTTCTTCCGACCATGACTGGCATCCCTGCTGCCTTTTATAATGTTGATTATTCTTCTTCTGTGGATGCGGAGGGCCCATTGGATTTCACGGATTCGATACCGTTATCCCTGCCTTGCGCAGACTCATACATCTGGCTCTTGCCGATCACCTGGCTATTGGCGGCTTTCAGATTGAAATAGAATTTTCCGTTGCTGGATTCCAGCCTGTCGTAGTTGCCTTCATTACCGGCATTCTTTTTTACGGATTCGATACCGTTGGCGCGTGCAGCAGCCGTGGTGTATCCTTCACTTGAAAGTATCACCTGGCCGTTGTCTGCTTTGAGGTTGAAATAGAACTGGCCATCGTTTCCGGTCTTAGTGATGAACTTACCCATAGATGAATGATTTGGTTATAATAAATATAAAGGTTTACTGATACATAAAAACAAAAATCCCAGCCTGATGGCCGGGATTTTTTGAAAATTTAATGTCGTATACCGGGGATGCTTACCTGATCAGCAGCTTGGTGAGGTAGCTCTTGTTGTCGTGTTGGATCCTCAGCATATATACGCCGGTTGTGAGATGTGAGGCCTCGATGGTCTTATTGAACCTGCCCACAAATCCGGGGTAATTGTTCTCGAATACTTTTTGTCCGAGTGTATTCAGGATAGTGATATTGAGATCGGCTTTCCTGGTTACGGTGAAGTCGGTTACAAATCTTCCGCTGCTGGGATTGGGCAAAACTCTCAGACCGATGGCGGAAGGATCAATATTGGGAATGGAAGTAACCACAAAATCGATCTCATTGGATGTTAATGCGCACCCGAAACTGTTTGTAACAATCACTTTGTATTTGCCACTGGTGTTGGGCGTATAGTCTTTATCTGTGGCGCCAACGATGATGGCATTGCCATTGTACCACTGATTACCGGTTGCAGCGCTGCTGACCAATTTGTTGTTTGATACGCTGATTGTTGGCGCTGCTGCTTCGGTAGCGGTCACCTCGGTTCTTCCGGCGCTGGCGCAATTGATGAAGCGCAGCTTCATATCGTAGAAAACATAATAGAATTTCGCCGCATCATTAGAAGGAAGTTGTGAGTTGATATTACCTGTTAAGGTGAATACTCCGTTAACACCAGTGGGATAAGGGTTGGTGGTAAGATTGGTATTGCCGAAGAATGTGGCCGCATTGGCATTATCCTCTTCCTGATAGATCATAATTCCATGCGTTCCTGTAGTGGTAACGGGAAGGTTCACCTGAAATACGGCTCCATTGTCGCTTGCTGAATAAGTGGTGGAACCTGGCGTTGGATGCGTGGAGTACACATCGATCTCAGTGATCGCTTCAGGAGTAACCGAGAGCTGGTCGTTTTCATACTTCAGGTTCTTGCCAATCAATACCGATACTTTCCTGGAGGTATTCACTTTGCTGATATAAAGTTTCACGGATTCGATCATAACAGGCGCAGTGTTGGTGAAGGTCATCCAGTAAAGATTGTTTGGCCTGTAAGCTCCTGTTGTATTGAGTGTACCATTGGTGGCCGGTCCAACTTTGATATTGGCACTGTTCTTTTCAACAAAATACTTCTTGCCTGCCGTGATCACATTACTGGTGGTTTTGGAACCTGCAGCAATTGGCGTAGTGGCATTGGATGCATCATACCAGAAGTAGAGATCATTGGCGCTATTGGTTGTTTTGAAATTCACAATATTGCTATTACAGATCTCTGCCTGTGCTCCAGTTGGATTGGTACTGGCCTGCGCCATATTGATGGTGGCAACCGTTTTATTATTACTTGCATCCTGATCATTGGCCAGGGTGGTAGCGGCTTCTATTTCATAAGTGGCTCCGGCTTCGGGAGTGAATGGTGTTTGAACGGTGTACACCACATCGCTTTCTGGTTTTACTACTCCCGGGAAGCTGCCGGTGGTGTTGAGTACAGCAACCCCGCCTTTGGTGATCTTCAGTGTGAAAGGAACATTGCTTTGGTCCTGCGTGCCTGTATTGCGGATGCGGATAGACACATGCTGCGGACCTGTTGCGCAGTCATCATCGAAAGGAGAAATGATCTCAGATACACCTACCTCTTTGGAAGGTGTAATCACTTTCAGAATGAAGTCGTGCGTTTCACCTTTTGTATAGCCTGTGCAGGCTGTGATACCGGCAGCATTGCTTGTTTCAGACAATACAATCCTGGTGAGAATTGATTGGCCGGTTGTAATACCGGAAGGCAGGGGAAGACTGAAGTTGAATGTATGCGTAGGTGTACCGGGAGTAACGGCATTGCCTGTATATAATAATTCTGATGCATCGAAAGTGCCGTTGCTGTTCACATCGGCAAATACTTTGAAAGCGATTGCAGGGAGGTTCTCTCCGCCGCAGGTGCCTACAGTGAGGGTGGTAGGATAGGTTGTACCTGTTTCCACCGATGCAATGGAAGAAGTATTGTTTACATACTGTGTACAGGCACTGGTGTTGCTGGCTGTGAAGTTCAGGTTACTAATTTTGATGGCGTTGATGCGCGCTCCGTTGGCATCTGAGGGAGCGGAAGTAGCGCAGGCAGCAGTGCCGCCCACTCCGCTGACGATGAGTGAGAACGCCTGTGAGCCTCTTTCCAGTGTGCCCTTGTGCGTTACCTTGATGGTATAGGTCTGGCCTGGAACCGGATTGGCGATCTCGATCTTCTCAACATTGTCCAGTTTATTATCTCCGGTAGTTGCAGCAGCCGGCCTGTTGGTGGGATTGAGTATCCATGGGCTGAAGGTGTTGGTGGCTTGTGTTACGCGCAGGTCCAGGTCGTGCACCAGTTTGGGAGTTGCATCGTTCAGCGCATTGGCGCCCTGGATGCTGCCCTTGGGGTCTGTCCAGCTGATAGTCACCACCAGCGGTCCGCTGCCGGAGGCGATCACCGGAAACGTATAGGTATCTCCGTTATTGAGTGTTTCTTCCCTTATCACTTGTTTCTTTGGGATGCTGTTATCATCCTTTATTACGAGAGCGGCTTTGGCAACGTTCACAAGCCCCCATCCAAACATATAATCAGGGCCCGGATTGGGACCAGCTTCATCTGCTGTATGGATGGTGAGACCTTTCAGTGTGGCGGCGCGCATGAATGTGCCGGGATGCAGCTGAACGTAATATTCCTGCAACAGCAACAGGGAGCCGGTTACATTGGGAGTGGCCATGGAAGTGCCGCTATAGGTTGCATAAGCGTTGTTGGCAGCAGCAATGGATGAAGTGAGGCCAACACCATCAGCCACAACATCCGGTTTGATCCGGCCATCATCAGTAGGGCCCCAGCTGCTGAAGCTGCTCATCACTACATTGCTTGCGGATGAGTAACCAGTTGGAATAGGATTTACTGCGCCTACAGTGAGGATATTCTTCGCAGTGCCGTAAGAGGAAATGATATCGTAGCCGTTGTTGCTGCTGATCCCGGAAGGGCGTCCACCTGTGATCTTGGTCATGTCATTGCTTGAATTGTAGCGCCAGGCTTCTGCTCCAATAGCCGGACCATTTTCGTCCCTCTTATTCCCAGAAGATTTTACGATCAGGTAGTAAGGAGCATTGTAAGCGATGGAGTCCCACATCTGTGTTTCGTCTGTATACATGCCGAAGCGCGGATCTTCGTTCTGATTAAATGGTCCCCAGAACTCCCACCTGCTCTGCGTTTCATTATATTCCCATCCTGCTCTTTCTCCATAGGAGTGGTTAGACACCAGCAGGGTGGTGGCGGCATTGAGCATTTCTGAAATATGGTTATTGAAGTCGTACGCATTCATGGATTGCATCTTGTAGGCCATGCCTTTGGCTGCCGGGTTCTCACCTTTAGCCATCATGGTGCCGGCCACGTGAGTGGCATGGTCACTATTGGCAGTATTGTCGATATTGGTGATCCTTCCGGCGAGCTCTACGTGAGTGGCAAGTACCTTGCCGCCATCCCAAAGGCCCATTTTATTCTTCACTGCATTGGAGTTGCCGCTGAGGGTAAGACCGAGCGAACCTCCTTCCCATAGTTTGTTGGTGCCGATAGTGGCGGCCGCTACCTGGTTGCTTTCTGTAGTGAGATAAACCGGATTACCATAGCGGTCAGTTCCTGTAAGCAAAGCAATACCTCCGTTCTTACGACTAACGCTGACGGGCCAGTTCTTTTGTGCGGCCAGTTTCTGGAGCCTGTCGTAGCCGCTTCGTTCCTTTGCGGCCTGCTGTTCTCCGGCTTTTTGCAGCAGGTCTGTTTGCGTTCTTGTTTGAGAAAATGCCTGGCCGCTGGTCAATAACACTATCACTAATAGAGTAAATTTGTTCCGGGGCATGTAAAGTTTTTAATATGTACTGAAAAAACGATAATTTGGTTGGCGATGAGCCGATGCTCTGCCTAAATTTAATAATAATACATGGCTATGATGGGAAAAAAACTTGGGTTATCACTGCTGGCATTTTTAATGCTAACGGTCTTAAGTTCTTATACCAGCATCTTCTGCAAAAAAGGGGGGATAAAAGGCCTGATCTACCTGGTAAAAGGGAACCAGATGCCTTCACCCGGACAAATGCTTCCGCCTAAAAAGCCCTTGCAGACCACCCTGTATATTTACGAGCTGACCAATATTAACCAGGTGACCCGTGCAGAAGCCCATGCACCTTTCTACACGGCCATCAATACAAAACTGATCAAACAGGTAAATTCAGATACGAAGGGCGAATTCAAAGTGAAACTACCGCCCGGCCAATATTCCCTTTTTATAAAAAAGGACGACCGCTTCTACGCAAACCTCTTCGATGAAAAAAACAATATCGCTCCTGTAACCGTTGTCAAAGGAAAATATACCGATGTAGAGGTCCGGGCTGATTACGATGCCGTTTACTGATACGCATCCGTCATCCATCCTGCAAAGGGTATGCAATTTGCATGGCAGTTGTAAAGGATACAATTGTAAACACGTAAAGCGGATACAACGCAATGCGGCATAAGCTATTAATGAAAAAAGGATGGACACTCATGGCGCTGCTGGCCAGCTGTATTGCCGCCACAGCGCAACGAACGGCAAAGTATGACTCCGATTATTATGAATCTTTTACAGACCATGTAACAGGTCGCGTGTTTTTCTCTCAGAAATACACCAATCTTATTCTGCTTTCAAAACGCCGGGAGGATGATCTGCGTTACCGGCCCAATACTACCCTCAATTTCGGTGTGGGCGCCACTTATGGTTGGTTCACCCTCAACCTGGCCTACGGATTCGATTTCCTCAACAAGGGCGATGATTCCAAAGGCAAAACGCGTTACCTCGATCTGCAATCGCATGTATATACCCGTAAGATGAGCATCGATCTCTTCGGGCAATTCTATAAAGGATTCTATCTCTATCCCGAAGGAACAGCCGCACCTGCAAAAAACTGGTATACCCGGCCGGATATCAAGGTCAGGCATATGGGAGTGGCAGCATATTACATCCTGGATTGGGATAAGCTGAGTATGCGCGCCGCCATGCTGCAAACCGAATGGCAGAAGAAATCCGCCGGCAGTCTCCTGGTTGGAGGAGAAGTATATTATGGCGCCACCAAAGGCGACAGCGCCCTGGTGCCATCAGCCCTCGAAGCTATGTACGACCAGCGGGGCGTAACCAAATTCCGCTATTTCGATATCGGCCCGGGAATCGGTTATGCCTATACGTTCGTATGGAAGGAAAATTGGTATGCAATGGGCGGTATTACCGGCAGCTTCCCCATCAATTTCCAGAAAGATATACGATACGGAAATGCAGAGAAAAAGACCACCATTAGCCCTGACCTCATGTACAGGGCTGGCCTGGGATACAATAATGAAAGAATGAATATCAGTGTTACCTGGGTGAACAATTCCTTCCAGACCAGGGGTGAGTCCGGGAAATACAGGATCAATACCGGTAATGTAAGACTGAATGCCGCTTACCGGTTCATGCCTGGTCCAAGGCTGAAGAATAAGATCAAAATTTTCAGGTCGGATAGCTGATGGCTGGAAACTGTTAGGGAAGATGGAAGCTGTAAAAGAAATCACCCGTCAGATGTGACGGGTGACAACAGAATAAAACTTATGCAGATTGTTTTGCTTCGATCTCTCTGGTGAGTGAGTTGAAAATATCGTCGATACTTCCTTCTCCTTTCACACGTTTTACTTTTCCGAATTGGGCGTAATGGCCGGCAACAGGAGAAGTTTTGTTTTCATATTCCACAATGCGGGCGCGGATCACATCTTCATTGGTGTCGTCGCTTCTGCCGGAGGTCTTACCACGGTTGAGCAGACGTTGCACCAGTTCCTCCTGGCCCACTTCCAGTGCCAGAACGATGGAGATCTCTTCATTCAGCTCAGCCAGCAGATTATCCAACGCTGCTGCCTGCGCCACTGTACGGGGGAAACCATCGAACAGGAACCCTTTTGCATCGGGGTTGGACTTCAATGCGGAGCGGATCATACCGATCACTACCTCATCAGGGACCAGCTGGCCCTTATCCATAAAGCTCTTCGCTTCCAAACCCAGCCGGGTTTGATTGGCGATCTCTTCGCGAAGCAGGTTGCCTGTTGAAAGATGGATCAATCCATATTGGTCTATCAGCCTTTCTGACTGAGTGCCTTTTCCGCTACCGGGAGGTCCGAATAGAATCAAATTGAACATGGTACTTGCTACACTTGGTGAAGGGACAAATATAAACCATGATCGTTAGAAATCCTTTAACATCCGGGGGTTTCTAATTAAAAAAGCATTAGACAATCCGCTAACATCTGTTAATTTTCAATGCGGAAACATCCCATCAAACTTACACCCCGTAAATTTGTTATAAATACATGAACATGAAGCGAAACCTGCACAGGGCGCTGGTTCTGCCCCTTATACTCCTCATGCTGACTGCATTGCAGCAGTGCAGCTACTCTCAATCGTCACCACCCGAGAAGAAAAAAAACAATATGGATAGCACAAAAAAGAACAACCCGGCTTATTCCCGCACAGATTCCACCAAAGTGAACCTGACGGACGAAGAATGGAAAAAGATCCTGCCTTCCGAAGTGTATCACATCGCAAGACAGAAAGGAACGGAAAGACCCTGGAGCAGCAAATTCGAGCACTCCAAAGAGATCGGCACTTACTACTGTGCTGTATGCGGTAACCCGCTGTTCAAAAGCGATACAAAATTCGAAAGCGGTTGCGGCTGGCCGAGCTTCTATGAGCCTGTTACCAAGGGCAGCATCATTTATCAGCCAGACAATACCCACGGCATGAGTCGCACGGAAGTACTTTGCGGACGCTGCAAAAGCCACCTCGGTCACGTTTTCGATGACGGACCTCCTCCCACAGGCCTCCGTTATTGCATCAATGGCGTAGTACTCGATTTCGAAAAAGCCAAAGAAGCAGAGAAGAAATATAAGGAAGGACAGGAAGAGGAGTAGACCTATCTTTGCACCATGAGAAAGAAGAACATGGTATTGCAAAGCATTGCAGTTGAAGATTATGCGGCTGAAGGCAAGGCGTTATCGAGATTGGATGGAAAAGTGATCTTTATCGAAGGAGCCGTGCCCGGTGATGTGGTGGACGTGCGCCTGAGCAAAAATAAAAAAGAATGGGCCGAAGGTAAAGCGGTCCATTTTCAATCCCTTTCCAAAGACCGTGTGGATCCGTTCTGCCAGCACTTCGGCATATGCGGCGGCTGCAAATGGCAGATGCTTCCCTATGAGAAACAACTTTTGTACAAACAACAGGAAGTTACCCAGAATCTGAAAAGGATCGGTAAAGTGGCCCTCCCCGAAATGGAGCCCATCCTGGGTTGTGAGCAAACCTCCCGCTATCGCAATAAACTCGAGTTCACTTTCAGCAATAAAAGATACCTCACTACTGAAGAGATCAGCGCAGGCGCTGAACTGAAGCAGGAAGACGCACTCGGCTTCCATGTGCCACGCCTGTTCGACAAGATCATCGATATCGAAACCTGTCACCTGATGGAAGAACCGGCCAACGCCATCAAGAATACCATCCGCGCATTTGCAAAAGAACAGGGCTATACTTTTTACGATATCCGCGAACACAAGGGATGGCTTCGCACCCTCATCATCCGCGTTGTTACAACAGGAGAAGTGATGGTGAATGTCTGTTTTGGTTATGAAGATGCCAAAGAGCGGAAGAAATTGTTCGACCACCTGCTGGAGCAGGTGCCTTCCATCACTACCCTGCTCTATACCATCAACCCCAAGAAGAACGACACCATCTACGACCTGGAGCCCAAAGCGTATACTGGCAACGGTTATATCATGGAAAAACTGGAAGATCTTCGTTTCAAGATAGGCCCCAAGAGTTTTTTCCAGACCAATACCCGGCAGGGAGAAAGATTGTACCAGGTTACCCGCGAGTTTGCCGAACTAACCGGGAAGGAAACTGTTTATGACCTGTATTGCGGAACCGGCAGCATTGGATTGTTTGTGAGCAGGCTGGCCAAAAAGATCATTGGGGTGGAAGTGGTCAAAGAAGCGATTGATGATGCCCGTGAGAATGCCGCGCTCAACGATATCGGCCATGCCGAATTCTTTGCAGGAGATGTGATAGATATTTGCGACGATGCCTTTTTCTCCCATCATGGCAAGCCCGATGTGATCATCACCGATCCGCCACGGGCAGGCATGCACGAAAAACTGGTGCAGAAGATTCTGGACATGGAAGCGCCGCTGGTTGTGTATGTGAGCTGCAATCCCGCCACCCAGGCCCGCGATCTCAGCAGGCTCGGCGAGAAATACGAAGTTACCAGGGTAAGGCCCGTGGATATGTTCCCCCAAACTCACCATATCGAGAACGTGGTGCAATTGAAATTGAAAAAATAACCTTCATACAACAAGAAATCGATCCGGTTGTTAGCCCATTCAGGTAAACATGCCGATATTAGAGGAATCAAAAAGGAAACAGGAATATGGGAAATGTGAGATTTGGCGGCGGATTTCAACCATTACCGCCCGTTATCAAGAATCTGATCATTGTGAATGCACTGATGTGGCTGGCCGAGCTTACATTCAAAGATGCGTTGATAACGCCGCTGGCGCTTCACTACCAGGGCTCACCTGATTTCGGTGTATGGCAGTTGGTTTCCTATATGTTCCTGCATGATGCATCCAATTTCTTCCATCTCTTTTTCAATATGCTTATCTTATGGATGTTTGGTACACAGCTGGAAAACCGCTGGGGCGCCAAACGATTCCTGATCTTCTACCTGATCTGCGGCATAGGTGCAGGGCTGATACAGCTTATCGCCAACCAGGTGGAACTGAATATCGTGATGAGCAAATACAATAGCGGAGAGATGGCTGTCAATGTTGCGCAATACAGGGCCGCCATGATCCAGCTTATCCAGGTGGTAGGTGCATCAGGCGCCATCATGGGTGTAATGGCAGGTTTCACCTATCTCAACCCCAACCAGGAACTTTTTATTTTCCCCTTACCTTTTCCTATCAAAATGAAATATGCCATGGTAGCCTATGTGCTGATTGATCTGTTTGGAGGCATTAATCCCCGCTTCGGTGGTGGGGTAGCGCATTTCGCTCACCTTGGCGGTGCACTTTTCGGTTTTATTCTGGTGATCATTATGAACCGGAATAACCGAAGAACATTTTATTAAAAGCGGAAACATTACCAATTATCAAACGTTTAATACAATTAGCCGGCAGGTTCATGGTATTGATCTGACCGGCGTTTTGTAAATTCACGCAAAAATTAACTCCGTGCTGCGGGAAAACCGGTATAAGAAAAAGACGATTCTGGGTCAGGATGGGAATGCCCTGCTGATGTTGCTGGCGGTGATCGCCATTCTCTTCTGTATTTTCAAATTCCTCTTCCTGGTTTACAAGATGTCTGACTGGCAGGAGATTGAGTACTACACCAATATCCTGGACTGGTTCAGAATGCCAGGCAACTTCGGGTCTTTCCTTAGCAGGCCATGGACATTGGTCACTTACATGTTTGTTCATGATGGTGTGTGGGATCTCATCGCAAATGTTCTCTGGCTCTGGGCTTTTGGTTTCATTTTCCAGGACCTTACCGGAAATAACAAACTCGTGCCACTGTTCATTTACGGCGGACTTCTGGGAGGAGTGATCTTCCTCACTGTTGCCAATCTGATGCCGGCAATGGCTCCTGCACTTCCCGGGCTCAGACTCGAAGGCGCTTCCGCAGGACTGATGGCCATCGCCATCGCAACCACAATACTGGCGCCGAATTACAGGATCTTCCCCATGATCAATGGCGGCATACCGCTTTGGATACTCACACTCGTTTATATCGCACTTACATTTAGCCGCGGCATCAATATTCAGAATACACCCGTACTGTTCGCTCACCTCGGCGCAGCAGGAATGGGATGGCTCTTCGTTCACCAGCTTAAACGCGGGCACGACTGGAGTCTTTGGTTAAATGAAGCCTACGACTGGGCAACCAACCTCTTCAATCCCGATAGAAAAAACTGGAAAAAAACAGCCAAAGACGATCTCTACTACAATTCAAAAGGAACCCAACCTTACAAAAAGATCCCCAATATCACCCAAAAAAGGATCGACGAGATCCTCGATAAGATCAATCAGCAAGGTTACAGGTACCTCACTGAAGAAGAAAAAGAAATACTGAAAAGGGCTGCGGAAGATGAAGAGTTGTAAATTTAAGTAATGGCCATTCGAACCTTCGCGAGGCGTTTCTTCATTGTTAGCAATGTAATAACCGTAGCTGTTTTTCTGATGGCTTGCGCCAACGTATTCCTCCATCCTGATAAATGGTGGTTCATTGCGATCCTCGGACTGACTTTTCCCTTTCTCTTGTTGTTGACACTGATATTCCTGGTAGGCTGGAGCCTCGTCAGGTCCCGGTGGATCTTCCTTTCACTCGGTGCACTGGTGTTGGGTTATTCCAATATCCGCGCACTGGTAGGCTTTCATTTTGCTTCCGGCTTCCAGGAAGCGAAAAAGGAAAATACGATCCGCATCCTCACCTGGAATGTGAAATGGTTTGATGAACAAACCCGCGAAAATGGCCGTGAAAGCCACCGCAGGGAAATGCTTGAGTTCATCAGGAATGAAAATGCAGATGTACTCTGTTTTCAGGAATATTTTGAACCAGGTCCTCTTGGCCCTTACAGTAATTACAAAGAGATCAGGAAAATGGGTTATCCTTATTTTTACAGGGTGATCGATTATGGGAAAGAAGGAGCAAAAACAGAAATGGGCAGCGCTATCTTTTCCAAATACCCAATCCTGGATTCAAGCCGTACAATTTTCAAAGGACCTCCCCGATTACGCGGCGCTGAAAGTTTGATCTCATGTGATCTGGATGTGAATGGACAAACTATCAGGGTCTTTACCACCCATCTGCAGTCAGTGCTGCTTCAAAAGAAAGATTACAGGGATATTTCCATCATCCGTAACGCGGAAGACAGCATAGTGGAAGCGTCCAGATCGCTGATCCGCAAATTGAGAATGGCCTATTCACAACGCGGTAACCAGGTAGATATCGTTCGCAATAAACTTGACAGTTGCCCGCATCCTGAGATCATTTGTGGCGACTTCAACGACGTTCCCAACTCCTATACCTATTTCCGGATCAGGGGTAACCGCCGTGATGCCTTCATGGAAAAGGAAGGAGGTCTGGGCCGCACCTTCTCGAATATTTCACCCACCCTCCGCATCGATTATATAATGCCCGACAAGCAATTTGAAGTAGTGCAGTATAAACGAAAACTGCTTCCCTATTCGGATCATTACCCTGTAATTGCGGACCTCCGGCTGGGGTCCGGGAAATAAAATCATTATATTTGCCCGAAGACATACCTGTTATTGAACCTCTGCTGTTTTCGTATCAATAATTTTTTATGAGTGAGTTGAAAGTCCTTAATTCTTACACAAGGCAGAAAGAAGTGTTTACTCCCATCACGCCCGGTCATGTGGGCATGTATGTGTGTGGTCCTACCGTTAGTGGTGAGAGCCATCTGGGGCATGCCCGTCCGTTCATCACCTTCGATGTGATCTACCGTTACCTCCTGCACCTTGGATACAAAGTGCGCTATGTACGGAACATCACTGATGCAGGTCACTTCGAGGAGGAAGGAAGAGCAGCAGAAGACAAGATCTCCAGCAAAGCCGTGCTTGAAAAACTGGAGCCGATGGAACTGGTGCAGAAATACACCAATCTTTTTCATTGGGCCATGCTGCAGTTCAATAACCTGGAGCCAAGCATCGAGCCTACTGCCACAGGTCATATCGTGGAACAGATCGAAATGATCAAAGCCATTATCGAAGCAGGTTACGCATATGAAGTGAATGGGTCCGTATACTTCGATGTAAAAAAATACGCTGAACATTATCCATACGGAAAACTCAGCGGTCGTGTGCTGGATGAACAACTGGAAACCACCCGGGAGCTTGACGGACAGGATGAAAAGCGCGATAAAGCCGATTTCGCACTCTGGAAAGCGGCGCCGCCCGAACATATCATGCGTTGGGTAAGCCCCTGGGGAGAAGGATTCCCCGGCTGGCATATCGAATGCTCTGCCATGGCTACGAAATATCTTGGCGGTCAGTTCGATATTCACGGAGGTGGTATGGACCTTCAATTCCCTCACCACGAAAGTGAGATCGCTCAAAGCACCATCTGCAATAAGGAAGTGCCTGCACGTTACTGGCTGCATAATAATATGATCACGGTAAACGGCAAGAAGATGGGTAAGAGCTATAACAACCAGATCAAGCTCACCGAAATGTTCACCGGCACGCATCCCTTGCTGGAACAGGCTTACAGCCCAATGACCATCCGCTTCTTCATCCTGCAGACACATTATCGCAGTACACTCGACTTTGGCAATGAAGCCTTGCAGGCTGCTGAAAAAGGATTGAAGCGTCTCTGGGAAGCATATGAGAACCTCCAGAAGATTGAGATACCCGGCAATGATGCACAGCCTGATGTAGCACTCAATAAAAAAGTGAACGATCTCCTTTCCGAGATGGATGATAATATGAACGATGATTTCAATACCGCCAAAGTTCTGGCGAATATTTTCGAGATCGTTCCTGTGGTCAATTCCATTAAAGACAAACATATTCCCGTAACTGCACTCTCCATAGCTACACTCGAAAGACTGAAAAAATATTTACACGATTACCTGGAATCGATCTTTGGTCTGCGCAGTGAAAATGAAGCCGATAACGGCAAACTCAGTGGAGTGCTGGATCTGCTCATAGACATCCGCAAAGATGCCCGCTCCCGCAAAGACTATGCAACATCCGATAAAATCCGGAACCAGTTGCAGGAGCTGGGGATCTTGTTGAAAGATGAGAAAGATGGAAGCGTCGGGTATACGTTCCAGTAAGATGCAAGAATACAGCCCTGTACGCTCATCTTAAATTACCCTATGATGATTTTCCGAAAAGCATGGCTGTATTACGCCTTTGCTGGAATAATTCTGATGTATGCCTGTTCCGATAAGGAAAATGACTCGGATCTTTTGAATCCAAAATCTCTTTTTGCCAAGGGGTGGGATTCTGTGCATATCGGAACCAGACCCATTTATGATATTCAATTCCCCGACCCTCTAATAGGTTTTTTTGTTGGAAATGATGTTTACAAATCCATTGATGGAGGTAAAACATGGAATCAACTAAATGCTCAACCAACCTATTATGAAGGCTATCAATATGCAAGTTTTCCCAATGTTCTAAATGGCTGGGTTGTTGGTTACGATGGATCCATCATAAGAACCAATGATGGCGGAAAAAATTGGATGAAACTCCAGTTTTCCCCTAAGCTTTTGAAAACAGGTAAGCCTTTTCAAATCAGATTTCTGGATCAATATACCGGGTTTATTATTTGCGACTCAGGCCTTCTCAAAAGTTCGGATGGCGGAACTACCTGGGCGAAAGTTTGTTCAACCCTTGCTGGATCTGCTTTATTTTTTATCGATGAGCAAAACGGTTGGATAGCTGAAAAAGATGGGATATTAAGAACGACAGATGGGATCAACTTTACAAAAACAATTGTTGGCAAACGATTCCCTTCAATTTTTTTCCTGAACAAGTTGGACGGATTTGCTTTAGATAACAGTGGGACAGTGTTTGAAACGAACGATGGAGGTGTTACGTGGCGCCTAAAACACAAAGTAGATGTTGGGGAATTTGCTCAGGACATTCAATTCTTCGACAAGGATAATGGATATGTAAGTGGTACCGACGGAGTTGCGAAAATAAGTGGTATGAATGTAACTTCAGTTGTGCATGCTCCTGACCTTTGGCTGTATGAAATGTATTTCTTCAACCAGGACCGTGGATTTGTGGGGTCCGCCTTTAACACACTAATTCGCTTCAATGCACCCAAATAAACTCATGCTTTCCCCGCCCGCACCATTTCTCTTTTTCCCGGCGGGCCGGGAATTTTTTCAACTGTAAACCCTGCTGCCAGCATCGCCCTTCTTACATCTCCTTTGGAGCAATATGTGGTGAGAATACCGCCAGGATTTAATAGATCAAATAATTTCCGGAATACATCTTCTGTCCAGAGCTCGGGTTGTGCGGACGGTGCAAAGGCGTCATAGAAAATGAGATCAAACAATCCGGGGCTATTGAACTTTTCAAGGGTCGTATTTCTTTTTAGAAATGAAAACCTGTCTGTAACAGTATGTGTTATATCCCAGGCAGACTCATGTAACCGGAGAAACTGGGGTTGCAGCTCGGGCGCCTGCAGCTGATCGCAATAATTTAACCGGGTATAGACAACGTTTTCCAGCGGAAATGCCTCAATAGTTTCATAGTGGACAGATGAACCTGTACGGATGCTTTCCTGCAGTACCAGCAATGCATTCAGTCCGGTTCCGAAGCCCATTTCCAATATCCTCAGTGGATTATGCGTTATACCTTTCGCAAGTATATAATGCAGTCCTGCCCCAATGAATACATGCATGGATTCCTGAATGGCACCATGTTTGGAATGATAAGTTATTCCGGAGGCCGGAATGGAGATGGTTACAGACCCATCGGCAGTAGGTATGATTTGTCTTTCCATTGAAGCCGTAAAACTAGCAAGCATGCAGCAATGCCAAAAAAATAATATCTTCAATCCCTTAATGAATAATTGTATGGTGAATGGTTTTAAAGCCCTGCTTTTTGTAACAGTTACCGGAATTATGGCGGCGTCCTGCGTAAAAGGCGACAATCCCATTCAGCGGTATGAAGATCCCAGGAATCAGGGTCAGGGTGGCGTACCTGTTCTTGGTCCGGGCTGGTCTAAAGTGACCATCCCTTTGAACAGTTATGATGTTGTTTTCGTGAACGATACCCTCGGTTTCCTCGCATCATTCCGCGATGGTGTTTACAGATCCACCAATGGAGGTGAGACCTGGACCAGGACCAATGCACAGAAATCAGATTACGTTAATCTCTTCTTTCTGAACGAAAAATATGGATGGGCTGTTTCTGTCACAAAAGATATTGCCAAAACTACTGACAGTGGTAAAACCTGGGCTACTACAAACACGTCTTACGAATTCCGGGATGTTTTCTTTCGTGATGAAAACAATGGTTATGCTTCCACATACCAGGGGCTTATAAAAACAACCGATGGCGGCGTCACGTGGGCGCTCGTGCCCAATGCCCCCAAAGATGTGACTTCCGTTTATTTTATTGACGAGCAGAATGGATTTTGTGGAACCGAAGCCAATGGATATCGTCAAACAACCGATGGCGGAAGCAGTTTTACGCCTGTGAATGGCTTACCCAATGAAGTTTTTACCACGCAGTTCTTCAAGGGTACAGACGCCCAAAAAGGTGTTGTAGTTGGTAGTGACGGCTATGTAAATAAGACCACCAATAACGGCGCAACGTGGACGAAAGGGCCAAAAATAAAAGGAGATTATTTCGACTTTAATTTTAAAGACATCGATAATGGTTTTGTGATGACCATTAACAATGTATTCAAAGTGGAAGGAAATACCGTTACAAATGTCTTGTTCAGACCCGCGGCAGATAGAAATGTTCATTTCTGGGAATGTGATTTCAATGCCGATCTCACCCGAGGCTGGGTTGTTTATAACGGAGGAGAACTCTACCGCTACGTGAAACCATAAACCATGTCTTACACTATCCATCTCAGTAAAGACAAACGTTTCAAAAAACTCATGGATGGGCGGGAACCTTTTGTACTCAAAAAAAGAAAAGACATCCCTGTTTATCTCTGTGCCTCCATCATGAGCCAGCAACTGAGTACGAAAGTGGCGGATGTGATCTACAATCGATTTCTCGCTCTCTACGGAGGCAAAACTCCCAACCCGCAACAGATTATCGATACAAAACCGGAAACTCTCAGAAGTATCGGCCTGTCAAACGCAAAAGTGACTTATGTGCAGAACGTAGCCCGCTTTGCCATCGAGCAGGGACTGGACCTCAAAACGCTCAATAAAATGAGCAATGAGGAAGTGGTCGCTTATCTCACCCAGATCAAAGGCGTTGGCAAATGGACAGCCGAAATGCTGCTGATGTTCGCGCTCGGAAGAGAAGATGTATTTTCTCCCGATGATCTTGGATTGCAGAACGCAATGATCAGTATCTATAAACTCGACAGGGAAGACAAAAAAGCATTCCGCGAAAAACTCCTGAGCATCTCCGCAAAATGGAGCCCTTACCGGACTTATGCTTGTCTGCATCTCTGGCACTGGAAAGACAATACTCCACTGAAATAAAAAAACGGTACATTTTTGTACCGTTTTTTTTATGCATCACTCCAGAAAATTTATAATGTCTTCTTCACCACAACAGTGCCGGTGAGTGTATCATGCAAGGGTTCCATAAAGATGGCCAGGATGAATTCGAGTGGGATCAGGCGGCAAAGGCTACGAAGAATAACATTCTTCCAGGTAAGCAGACCACCGTCTTTCCTTACTGCCATCGTTCCTGAAACCAGTTTGCCAACTGTTCTTCCATTCATCATCTTCTCGAAAATAACATAATAACTCAGAAAGAGTCCAACCTGGATGACCCAGATAGCAATGGTCAGTCCTATCGGATATGTAAGATCGAAGTCGGATCCGGTTCTGATGTCGGAGATAAAAGCTGCGAAGATCATCATCTGGATCATGCCGCCTATAACGGAATTGATGATGGTCACAACGATCATATCGATGATGAAATTAACCAGTCGCATTCCTTTGGGAGCAGGCAAATAAGTGATCTCGTCTTCAAGGTCGTGTAGCAGGTCGGTTGTAGTGGAAGTTTCCATTTGATAGCTTTAGATTCAGCAAAAAAGCGAAAAATAATCTGGTTGGCAAATTAATAAAAAGAACAACCCCGTATGGCAGTATTGCTGACCATACGGGGCTGGTATAATTTAAGCGAAGCGGTGATTATCTCACCAGCTTCAGTTCTTTGATGATATTGCTGGCGCCACCGAGTTTATCGATGCACCAGAGCACATAACGAACGTCTACACAGATGGTCCTGTTGAATACAGGATCAAACTGGATCTTGTGGCTGAGAGCTTCATAGTTGCCATCAAATGCAAGACCGATCAGGTTTCCGTTTGCGTCGATCACGGGAGAACCTGAGTTGCCACCAGTGATATCGTTGGTAGTGATGAAGCCAACTACCAGGTCTTTACGAACCGGATCTGCATACTGTCCATAATCTTTGTTCTTCGCCAGTTCCATCAGTTTGGCAGGCAGGTCGAACTCATAATCGCCGGGTTTGTATTTTTCCAGCACACCTTTCATGGTGGTAACATAATCGTACTTCACTGCATCAGCGGGGCTGTAGCTTTTTACATTACCGAAGCTAACGCGCATGGTGAAAGTAGCATCGGGGTACATCTTTTTAGCTTTCACCGTATCCATTGCGAGTACACCTTTCAGGTAGAGACGGCCAAGTTCTGAATTCCTGGAATTGAACTGCATGAAAAGTGGAAGGTATTTTCCCTGCCAGTTCTTCATGAATGCGCTGGCCGTTGCATAAGCGGGATCGGCCTGCAATACGGTAGCGTCGGGATTGGATGTGAATGCATTCCATTTGCTGTCGTTCAGAAGCATGGTATTGTTGAACACATTGGCTGCATACTTTTTATAAGTGGCGTCGTCATCCAGACTGCCGAAGCTGCCTTTGACGCCATCATAGAATCCAATGGGGTGCTGATTCTTATCGATATTAGTATAGAACATTTTTAGCGCGGCGCCCAGAATGTTCTGATCAGATACCCGGTTTTCGCTTTTCAGGAATTCAGCCCTTGCTTCTTTTGCTGCTTCGATTGCTTTGGATATATCTGCAGAGCTTCCTTTTTTCACGATGGCATTCTCTACCTGTTGCAGGCTGGCTGCAAATCCCATGAGAGGTGAGCCCATGATACCTTCGTTGAGATAGATCTGGTGTTTGCTGTAAGGACGCCAGTTGTCGTACACTTTACTCCATTCGCTGAAGATGTTCGCGTATTCGCTTTTTCCATTTGCCCACTGCTGGAATTTTGCTTCAGCAGCTTTCTTTTGCCCATACACATCATATTTCAGCAATTGTTTGGCTTCACCGTCGAAGAATTTCCAATAGTTGGCGATGGATGCGTAGTCGCTGGCGAGAGCAAGGCGTGTGGCCGGGTCCTTCTTCATTTCTTCCAGCATATATTTCAGGCGCATATCGCGCAGGTTCACGATGGAAGGATTTGCGATATCTGTTTTTTGCTTTACACCCATAGAAGACTCGTAACGGTTGGTGCTGCCGGGATAACCATAGATCATCGCGTAGTCTCCGTCCTTCACGCCTTTGAGGGAAACGGGCAGGAAATGTTTGGGTTTCAGGGGAACGTTCCCGGGAGAATATTCCCCAGAAGCGCCGTCTTTACCCATGTATACGCGGAACACAGAGAAGTCGCCGGTATGACGGGGCCATTCCCAGTTGTCTGTATCGCCGCCATACTTACCGATGCTCTCAGGGGGCGCGCCAACAAGCCTGATATCATTGTAGCGCTGGTACACGAACACGAGGAACTGGTTGCCTTTGAACATTGGGCTCACCTTTCCGATAATATTTTTGGAAGCATCCGAGTAACGTTTGTTGATCTCTGCGATCACGGCATTCTGTTTGGCAAGACGCTCTGCTCCACTCAGGTCGCTCAGTGCGGCATTCACTTCAGCAGTAACATCTTCGATCTTTGTGAGGAAGTCTGCATACAGGCCGGCAGAAGGGATTTCCTGTTGTTTTGTTTTTGCCCAGAAGCCTTCTTTGAGGTAATTGGCAGTAACAGTGCTGGCTGTTGCAATGGCATCGTAGCCGCAATGGTGGTTGGTGAAGATCAATCCTTCATTGCTCACGATCTCTCCTGTACAAAATCCACCAAAGATGATGATGGCATCTTTCAGGGAAGCTTTGTTCACAGAATACAATTGTTCTTTCGTCAGTTTCAGGCCGCGTTTCACCATATCATTATAGACCTGCTGACCTAATAACATGGGCAGCCACATTCCTTCATCGGCCATACCGCGAAGTAACGAGCAACACAATACAATCGTTACCAGAAATTTTTTCATATAAGAATCTATTTTAAAGCGCAAACCTACTTAGAATTTTCTTATCCGGCTCTTAAAGACTGATTAATGCCGGGTTTCAGGGTACAGGCGGGAAACCAGGCCTGCAGGGGAATTTGTGTCCGGATTACGTTATTGCGTGCTGGTCAGTTCTTTGATCATTTTATTCAGGTTAGGTTGATTGGTGAGTCGATCGTCCATGCGGTTGAGGGTCATTTTAGAAATGAACCAGTTCATGGAATAAGGCGCTTCCTTCGATTTGTTTCCTTTCTTTCTATCTTCTCTTTTTTCCTCTGTGTCTTTGTACAGGTGGATAGGAATATATTTTGCTCCGGCACAGATCCCGTCATCACTGATATCGGTAAGAAAATTTTCCAGGCGTTTATCGTTCACCGTGGTCTGCATGTCATAAGCGCCCATGATGGTGAGCATGGGGCTGAGCAGATCGTTCCTGAGAGGAGGCACAGTGTTCAGGGCGGCAACGCCGGTAGGACTATTGGTGATGTGCAGGATAGTGAATTCGAGTTTCGCTACACGTTTTCTGAATGTACTGTCTTTGATGGTGGAAGATTGTAGGAGGATGGCGCGGATCATTTCCTGCACTACACCTGCTCCGGAGTTATCGAAATAACCGCCATCCACGAAATAATGGATCAGCATGCTGTCGTTCTGATTTACTCTTTGTTTACCGGGAATCACCTGATCAATCCTGCCTGCAGGACTGATATATGGAAAGCGGGCGCCGAGAATGGAAGCTGTGCTCAAACGCATGTCCAGCGTATCGTTCAGGGCTTCCAGTACATCCACGCGATTGTTGAAGATCTGTTTGCTCATTTTGATATTGGTAACAACACCCGGGTTGCCGTCCTGCATTCTGGTGGTGTTGATGCAAAGTACCGGTAATGGACAGGCGCTATCGCCGATGCTCAGCAATTCAGACATGGGTGTGGCCATGGATGGCTTCAGGGAGTCCGGTATATCATGCGAATCTTCTTCCAGTGTTTGTTCCAGCGCTCCTGCGCGATCAGGCAATGTGCGGTTGTTGATATGGAAGATGTATTTGAGATAATCAGGTCCCAGCATATGTGAGAGCGTGAAAGTGAGAAAGTCTTTTTCCAGGAATGACCTTGCGGAGCGGAGGTAGGATACATTCAGGTTGCTGTCCAGTTTTTTTCTTTCGTGCAATAAAGAAAAGAAAGTGGCAACACCCACGCCTCCTCCTGAAGTACCGGACAAACAAAAAAGATGTTTCGAGAATTGCGAGGGCAATCCTTCGGTAGTGTCTTCGAGCTTACCGAGTACTGATGCGGTCCAGTATCCTGATCGTGAAGCGCCTCCATTGGCGAGTACGAAATAGAGCGGGTATTTTCCTTTGGTGCTGTCGATTGCAGCGCCGCGGCTATTGACCCAGTTGGAGAAATACGTGAGAATGTCCTGCCGCTGGTGATAGATGCCTTTGTTGGCTGGGTTGTCGAATGATTTGGTGCGAACGAAATGCGTTTCCCGGGAGCCTACCAGCAATGCCACGAGGATCAGCAATACATGGAAATTGACACTGAGCTTTACACTGAAAGCCGCTACGATATTACCAATGCCACCCAGCACTGCAAATGCCAGCAATACAAAGGGGAATGGTCCGATCATCTTGGCGGTATGCAGGCTTATGAAAGCTGCGCAATAGATGCCGAGTCCTATGATGCAGATCAGGTTGAACCACTGGAAATATCCGATCTCTTTCCTGGGGATGCGCACCCAGTCCATGATCCGGAACATGAAGCGATGGAACATGGAATCTTTTTCATCTTCTCCATTTTCTTTTTTCCTGCTACGCAGGTTGATATAAAAAAGATAAACTGCATGCAGGAAGAGCAGCGCCCAGAGCAGATAAAGAATATCTGAACTGGGGATGATGATCACCAGCGCGGAAGCAAGCAGGAAAGCGGCAAGCAGGCAGTTGAAGACCAGTCGTTGTTTGGGACTGTTCTTCAGCGCAAATTTTTCAACGATCCTGTCGAGGCCAATTGAAATACCGATCCCCGGAAGAAAGTACCAGAGGGCTTTTCCGGGAGAGATGGCATTACTGCCCAGGGCGGGTGATTGCAGTACGGCCACTTCGATGGCTAACAGTCCGGCATAGCCGATGAGTTTGGGCCAGAGGTTAAGCCAGTTAACAGGCAGTTCGAAGTAGGTAACATTCTCTATCTTTTTTTCGGTCTGTGCGGAAGGGTGTGTTTTGATCAGTTTAAGCAGGTGTTCCTGTTGCTTTCTCAGTTTGAGGGTGGCGATGATACGGCTGGAGAACCAGGTAACATAGATCCAGAAGCCAATGGCAATCAGGAAGAAGGCTTTTGCTTCGTGGTTTTCAGAGAAAGCGATGATCAGGTCTTTCCCTTGTCCCAGTATCCAGAAACACCAGATAGCAAGTATAACGAAGATGATGCCCGGGAAGAAGAGCCAGAAGGATTTCAGCAGATGCGAGAGGAAAACGAGGAATCGTAATCCGATGTATTGCAGTCCGCCGGCGATACGTTTGATACGGTTCAACATGGAACAGGTTTTAATTCACAAAAACGCCCGTACATAATGGTACGGGCGAATCTTTTTACAAGATATAAAAACGAATTGAATCTACTAATTCTGCTGGGGTTCGTTGAGCGTTCTCCAGAGGAGGTCTTTGAGTTCCGACAATCCCTGATTGGTGGCGGCAGAGATGAACACATGCGGAACATTCTGCGGGAGCTCTTTGGATACGGCTTCTTTCAACTCATCGTCCAGCAGGTCGCTTTTACTCACAGCGATCACGAACTGCTTGTGAAGGAGCTCGGGATTGTATTGCTCCAGTTCGTTCAGCAATACCTGGAATTCTTTCATGTGATCATTGCTGTCTGCAGGCAACACGAAAAGCAGGATGGAATTGCGTTCGATATGACGCAGGAAGCGATGGCCCAGTCCTTTGCCTTCTGCCGCTCCTTCGATGATACCGGGAAGGTCGGCCACACAGAAGCTCTGGCTGCCGCGGTATTCCACCATTCCGAGCTGCGGAGTGAGCGTGGTGAATGCGTAGTCAGCGATCTTGGGTTTGGCTGCAGAGATCACAGAGAGCAATGTTGATTTGCCGGCATTGGGAAATCCAACAAGCCCTACATCGGCGAGCACTTTCAGCTCCAGCACTTTCCAGGCTTCTATTCCCGGCTCGCCGGGTTGCGCATGTTCCGGAGCCTGGTTGGTAGGAGTAGCAAAACGGGCATTGCCCAAACCGCCGCGTCCACCTCTGATCCAGACGATCTCCTGTCCGTCTTCGAGGATCTCAGCTTCCAGTTCATCGGTTTCTTCATCGCGGGCTACAGTGCCGAGCGGAACTTCGATAATAATGTCTTTACCGCTACGGCCGGTGCAGTTATTGCCACTGCCGCCTTCGCCGTTCTCGGCGAGTACGTTCTTATAATAACGAAGGTGTAATAAGGTCCAGAGGTTCTTATTCCCACGCAGGATGATATGGCCGCCACGACCACCGTCGCCGCCATCCGGGCCAGCCTGTGGGTTGAATTTGGTACGCATGAAATGCTTGCTGCCTGCGCCTCCATGTCCTGACCGGCAAAAAATCCTGATCTGATCTACAAAGTTTGACTTTTCCATTGAAGCCGCGAAGATACGATTATTGGGGTGGAGTGCGGCTTGTTATGGCCTTTGTTCATTTTTATAAAATGTTCACGAACCATGAATATTTTATAAAAATGAACATAAGATCTGAAATTGTCGTATCTTGTTCAAATAATACAAATGTTCATGGTTCGTGAACATTTTATAAAAATGAACAAAATGCGACCCGAAAGCATCCAGGCATCTAAAACTCTTGACACCGCCATTGCGGAATTGAAAAACATATCCGGCGCCGGTATAAGAAAAATTGCATCATCCAAAAACATGCATGGGAATCCGGATGCAGTCATAGAAATCAAACTGCGCAAGATCCATCAGGAATTTTTAGTTGAAATAAAGAATGAGATTCGTGAGCACATGATTGAACGATTGATAGAAAATATCGGAACAGAAAAAAATAAGTGGTTGATAGTAGCGAAATATATCCCGGGGCCAATAAAAGATTTCCTGAAAAAGCATGGTTATAATTATCTCGAAATGACGGGTAATTGTTTTATCAGCACGGATCATTTATTCATAAGTGTAAATGACAAGGGAGTAAAGAATGTATTAAAAACAGCGGAAGGGAAACTTTGGAAGGCAACAGGGCTAAAGTTCCTCTTCGTGATCCTGGAGGACCCTAATATGCTGACATATACTCAACGTGATATTGCCAGTGCGGCAGGAATTGCATTGGGGAACATCAGTAACCTGCTGGAAGAATTAAGGGATGGCGGTTATATCATTAATGAGGAAGGAGAAGAGAAACTACAACAAAGAGAAAAACTAATTGACCGTTGGGTTGAAGCATTCCATGTTACATTAAGACCAAAATTGCAAAGAGGGATGTTTCGATTCGCAAGACCTGATCAACAAAAAACATGGCGTGAGCAGAAGGTAAAAGATATCTACTGGACAGGTGAACCGGGAGCGGATTTGTACACTGATTTTCTGAATCCGGAAAATTTCGAGCTGTATTCTTCAAGAACTATAGCAGACCTGATGGTGAACATGAAAATGATTGTTGACAAGAATGGCAACATTCTTGTGCTGGATAAATTCTGGAATGACTGGAAAGCGAAAAATGACATTCCGGGGGCCGCCCCTTTATTGCTTGTATATGCTGATTTGAAAAACAGTCTGGATAGCAGGAACTGGGAAGCTGCAGAGAAAATAAAAAAACTGCTGTTGAATGCAAACTAGTATAATAGCCACGCCAGTACTTGATATGCTCAATGCATTTCAGAAAATAGTACAAAAGTTGGAGATCGATTTTTATATAGTTGGCGCAATTGCCAGGGATATCAGGCTGTCTGCTAATCAGGGGATGATGCCAAAGAGACAAACGAAGGATGTTGACATTGCCTTGTTTATTTCCAGTGAATCGCAATTCAATCAGTTAAAAGAAGAGCTACTGGCAACCGGAGAATTTACAGCTCATCCTACAGAAGCAATTAAACTATTTTTCAAACAATCCATAGAAGTGGACTTGCTTCCTTTTGGCGAAATCGAGAACAAAGCACGTGAAGCAAAGCTTGAAAAGCCGAGACTCTTTGTAATGGATGTTCCTGGCTTTTGGGAAATCTTGCCTTATGCTGAAGCATTTGATATCAATGGTGTAGAGGGGCTGAAGGTATGTACCCTGGAGGGGCTTGTGCTTCTTAAACTAATTGCCAATGACGATACTCCTTCGCGAATCAAAGATATCACAGACATTGAACATATTGTTTCCGTCTATTTTGAATTATGCATGGAGGATATTTTTTCTCACCACGCAGATGCGGCGGAGCTCTATCCTACCACGGCCAACAACTATATGGAACTTGCAGCATCAAGAATCATTGGCAGGAAGATCAGGGGTATTCTTGATCAGTCAGAAGATTTGCAGAAACGCATCTTGTCAATTCTTAATAAGAGAACAACAGGTGAATTGTGGCAGGCAATGGCTAATGGAATGCAGGATATAGAGTAGGTTTATTTCTTCAACTCATTCCAGGTCTTGTATAAACTCTCCTGCGAAGGTCTGTTGGCTGGTATTTCTCTCAACGGCTCCACTGCTTCCCAGCTTTCTCTCATTTCTCCCGGGAGGGCCTGATATAATGCGGTGCCAGTAGTTTTCCAACTGATCATTTCGTCACTCACTTCTTTGATCACTTTACCGGGATTGCCCACAATAAGACTACGGGCCGGAAATTTTTCGTTGGCTTTGATCATGGTCAGTGCGCCTACAATGCATTCGTCGCCCAGTTCTACATCGTCCATGATCACACTGTTCATTCCGATCAGGCAATTCTTTCCGATGCTGGCTCCGTGAATAATTGCACCATGACCAATATGCGCATTCTCTTTCAATAATACCGTTACTCCCGGGAACATATGGATGGTACAGTTCTCCTGCACATTGCAGCCATCCTCGATCACGATGCCGCCCCAGTCCCCGCGGATAGCGGCTCCCGGGCCAACATATACATTCTTTCCAATGATCACATTACCAGTAACGGCGGCCTGCGGATGAATAAAAGCTGATTCATGGATCACGGGGATGAAACCTTTGAATGCGTAGATCATGGTAAATGAATTATGGATGAAGAGGCTGCTACATTCCTTCGAACAAAACTTTGCCCGTTCTGAAGCAGGTTCCTTTGAACAAGGCGACCTGTTCTCCCTGTTGATTATGGATCGTGATCAGGTAAAGTCCTGTACTGCGGCCATTGTGTAATTCTTTGGCCTCTGCAATCAGTACATCACCTGCTTTGCTGGGCTTGAAGAAATTGATACTGTTGTCCTGGGCCAGTGAAAGATTGTTCCGGTTATTGCAGGAAAAAGCCAGTGCACTGTCTGCAAACGAAAAAACAATACCGCCATGAGTGATGCCGAATCCATTCAGCATTTCGGCACGAAGGGTCATTTGAAGTTTGCAGTATCCTTCTTTCACATCGATGATCTGAATACCGAGCCATTGGCTGAAGGGATCATTCTCCAATAATTTTTCTGCTATCTGTCTTGCCCTGATATCGTTGTTCATATTCGGATAGGCGCTTTGAAAGAATGAATGTCTTATTTCCCTTTGAAAACAGGAGGACGTTTTTCGATAAATGCGTTTACACCTTCGCGGTAGTCGTCTGTGTCACCGGCTTCCTGCTGGAGTTTGTCTTCCAGTTCCAGTTGCTGGCTGTAATTATTAGCGAAGCTCTGGTTGAGCGCCTGTTTGGTGAGTGCGAGTCCTCTGGTTGGCATTTGAGCCAGTGTGGTGGCCAGCTGCAGAGTGGCTGAGCCGAAGCCTTCGTCGGGGATCACTTTGTAGATCATGCCCATTTGTTCTGCTTCGGTGGCCTGGATCTTATCGCCCAGCATCGACAGTGCAGATGCTTTTTGCCAGCCGATGAGGCGTGGCAGGAAGAAAGTGCCACCGCTGTCTGGGATCAGGCCGATCTTGGAGAAGGCCTGGATAAAGGAAGCGGATTGTGCAGCCACAACGATATCGCAGCAAAGTGCAATATTGGCGCCTGCTCCGGCGGCAACGCCATTCACAGCGGCCACTACTGGTTTGGGGAGCTGGCGGATACGTTCCACTATCGGGTTGAAATGTTCGCTGAGGATCTGTTTCATGCTGAGTGCTGAAGCCCCAACGATCTCGGAGAGGTCCTGACCTGCACTGAATCCTTTACCGGCGCCGGTGATGTACACAGCGCGGATAGCGGGATTGTCTGCGCATTCGTCCAGCGTGTCCTGGAGGGCGAGACTCATTTCACGGTTGAAAGAATTAAGCTTGTCTGGCCTGTGGAGCGTTATAACACCTACTCCTTCATTGATAGTGAAAAGTATTGTGGACATGCGGATGATTTATGATGGATCAATGACACTTGAAATAGTCAAATGGTTCATGGCAGTCGTTACACTGGAAAAGACTTTTGCAGGCCGTAGAACCGAATTCGCTGATGCGGCGGGTATTCCAGGAACTGCAGTGCGGGCATTGAACGGCTTCGTCGTCGGCAAAGAGTTCCATGCTGCAAACGGATTGAGTAGGATTGGGCGGTGCTATGCCATACGCGCGCAGTTTTTCTTTTCCTGCTTCCGACATCCAGTCTGTAGTCCAGGCGGGAGAAAGAACCTGTGAGATATTCACTTGTTTGTATCCGTGAGATAACAATTGCATGCGTATACTCATGCTGATCACGTCCATGGCAGGGCAGCCGGAATAAGTGGGGGTGATCACTACGGTTACCGTACCGTTTTCCACTTTTACATCGCGAACGATGCCCAGGTCCAGGATAGTCAGTACCGGAACTTCGGGATCAGTCACTGCTTCCAGCAGCTCCCATACCTGACGGGTTGATATGTCGGTTACGTTAGACATGTTATATTACCAGGTTGCATTGGGATAGGCGCGCTGGAGGAATTGCATTTCCGCCAGCACAAATCCAAGATGCTCTGAGTGTTTTCCTTCTTTGCCACCTGTTTGCATCCAGCGTGGAGCCGGCACCGTGAGGGTGGCTTCCTGCAGGATCTCAGTAACTTTCTGCATCCAGGCATCTTTGAGGCTTACCGGATCGATGCCGAAACCTGCTTCTACAGCGGCTTTCTCAAATGGAGCCGGTTCAAAGATTTCGCCGGTAAAACTCCAGAGCTCTTCCAGGGCTTTGGTCATCTTGTTGTGACTTTCTTCCGTGCCATCACCTAAACGGATCACCCATTCGCTGCTCCAGCGCAGATGGTAAGTTACTTCTTTCAATGATTTTTCAGCAATAGCTGCGAGTGTTTGATCAGAGCTGAGCTTCATTTGCTGATACAGCAAAAATTGCCAGGAGCTGAAAAAGAACTGGCGGAGGATTGTTTGGCCCCAGTCCCCATTCGGCAGTTCAGTGATCAGGCAATTCCTGAAGTTGTACACATCGCGGAGATACGCGAGTGAATCTTCAGATGCCGGTGTAGCAGATGGATTGTCTGTGTTGATCAGTTGGGCTGCGTATTGATAGAAGCTCCTCGCCTGCCCCAGGAGATCAAGGGAAATATTTGTTAAGGCGATATCCTGTTCCAGTATAGGTCCATGTCCGCACCATTCTGCATTGCGTTGTGCGAGGATCAGGGAATTGTCTGCCAGGTACAGGCTATAGTTGATGAGTGTTTGTTGCAAGATGTGATCGGTTAATAGTGGCTTACATATGTTTCACTTCATCCGGCAGATCGTAGAACGTTGGATGGCGGTATACTTTATCATTGGCCGGTTCGTAGAATGCTTCCGCATCATCGGGATTGGAAGCGTGGATGTACTTGCTTTCCACCACCCAGATGCTGATGCCTTCCATACGGCGGGTGTATACGTCGCGGGCGTTTTCGATGGCCATCTGTGCGTCGGTGGCGTGCAGGCTGCCTACATGTTTATGATCGAGGCCCTGTTTGCTGCGGATGAACACTTCCCATAAAGGCCAGTTGGCAGAGCTTTCGGTTTGAGCAGCATTGCCGCCTCCCTTTTCCTCAGGGATATCGCCGTAATAATATTTTGTGATATTGATATTCATGATTGTTGATGCGTTTGATTGGAGTGATTAGGCTACCTGCTGTTGTTGTTTGCGTGCCGCGCGCTTTGCAGCATGTGCCTCAGCGGCTGCTCTGACCCAGGCGCCATTCTCATGCGCTTTACGACGCGTATCGAGCCTTTGCTTGTTGCAGGGACCATTCCCTTTTACCACATTCCAGAATTCGTTCCAGTCGATCTCTCCAAAATCATAATTCTTTGTTGCTTCATTGTATTTAAGATCAGGATCGGGTAAGGTCATACCGAGGATCTTCACCTGCTCTGCGATCATGTTCACGAACTGCTGACGCAGTTCATCATTGCTCTTGCGTTTGATCTTCCAGATAGTGCTCTGCTCCGAGTGAGTGGATTCACCATCTTTCGGACCGAACATCATCAGAGATGGCCACCACCAGCGGTTGATGGCATCCTGGCAAATGGCTTTCTGTTCGGGTGTTCCCTGGCTGAGCACCAGCAGAATCTCGAAACCCTGACGCTGGTGAAAACTCTCTTCTTTACAGATGCGGATATTGGCGCGAGAATACGGACCGTAACTCGTGCGACATAACATTACCTGGTTCAAAATAGCGGCTCCATCAACGAGCCAGCCGACGGCGCCGATATCGCCCCAGGTCAATGTAGGATAGTTGAAAATAGAAGAATACTTGGCCTTCCCGGAAATAAGGTCGTCCATCGTCTGTTCACGGCTGGTGCCAAGTGTTTCAGTGGCGGCATAGAGATAAAGACCATGACCGGCTTCGTCCTGCACCTTGGCCAGCAAAATTGCTTTGCGCTTCAGGCTTGGGGCGCGCGTGATCCAGTTGCCTTCCGGCAACATGCCGATGATCTCGCTGTGAGCGTGCTGACTGATCTGGCGTACCAGCGTTTTGCGATAAGCATCCGGCATCCAGTCCTTAGGCTCAATCTTGATCTCCTGATCGATCTTCTGCTGGAAGATTTTCTCCAGTTCCTGAACAGACATAATGATACATTTTAGATGAGAACCCAAAGGTAACAAAATTTCTCCACGAATGCTAACAATCGTTAGTGGTATTTCGAGGAAAAATGGCATACGCTGAATTTCACGAATTCTTAATACTTTTAGGGTACCCAAAAATGAGCTACGCGCTATTAATGCCTGCCTGTACAGGCAGTTCCCCACTGTAATGCAAACCGATGGGGCTCCTTCCGGTTCTATTTATCATCTTAAACAAAATGCACACAATGAAATTTTGCATTCTGACAGTCGTAGTATTGGGTATGGCTTCCTGCCAACAGAACAGTCAGCCCCAGGAAAAAAAGACCGGCGGAGATTCCAGCACTATCAACATGGAAGGTGTACGGGCTACTGTGTTCACCACGGCAGACAGCTCAAATTTTCGCTTGTCCGTAACTGATACCATTGCCTTCAAAGCTTTCGGACAGCCGTTGGAATCACAGCCCTGCGTGTTTGTGGATCCGTCTACTTCGTTTCAAACCATGGTGGGCATCGGCGGTGCGCTCACAGACGCTTCTGCTGAAACATTCGCCAAACTGCCGAAAGACAAACAACAACAGTTCCTCACTGCTTACTTCAGCGATAAAGATGGAATCGGTTATACCATGGCCAGAACCAATATCCATAGCTGTGATTTTTCTTCCGCTCCATATACTTATGTGAAAGAAAAAGACAGCAGCCTGTCTTCTTTCAGCATCGCACATGATCTGCAATTCCGGGTACCATTCATTCAGCAGGCCATTGCGGCTGCCGGGGGCAATCTCCCATTGTTCGCAAGCCCCTGGAGCCCTCCCGCCTGGATGAAGGATAATAATGATCTGCTTCACGGAGGCAAATTATTACCTGCCTACTATCAGTCATGGGCAAACTATTATGTGAAATTCATCCAGGCATATGAAAAGGAAAAGATACCCATCTGGGGATTGAGCATTCAGAACGAACCAATGGCAAGGCAGCGCTGGGAAAGCTGTATCTACACTGCAGAAGAGGAAAGAGACTTTCTGAAAAACTATCTCGGGCCCACACTTGAAAAAGCAGGAATGAATGATAAGAAGATCATCGCCTGGGACCATAACCGGGATCTCCTCTATCAACGCGCCAGCACTGTGCTCAATGATCCCGATGCTGCGAAATACTTATGGGGTATCGGTTTCCACTGGTACGAAACCTGGACTGGTGGCGATCCGCAGTTCCTCAACCTGCAACGCGTACACGAACAATATCCTTCCACCAATCTCATTTTCACTGAAGGCTGCAACGGCCCATTCAACAGAAATCAGATCAACCAATGGCAATGGGGCGAGATCTATGGCAGGAACATGATCAATGATTTCAACAACGGTACCTGCGCCTGGACCGACTGGAATATCCTGCTGGATGAAACAGGCGGCCCCAACCATGTACAGAATTTCTGTTTCGCTCCTGTTCATGCGGATACAAAAACTGGAGAACTGATTTTCATGAACGCTTATTACTATATCGGGCATTTTTCCAAATTCGTGAAGCCCGGCGCCAAACGCATTATCAGCTCCAGCAGCAGAAGTGAATTGCTGACCACAGCATTCAAAAATGCTGATGGAAAAATGGTGGTAGTAGTGATGAACGATAGCGGAAAGAGAATTCCCTATCACCTGTGGATAGGGGGCAAAGCGGCAGAGCTGGTGAGTTTGCCGCATTCGATCGTAACGATCCAATGGTAAAGAACTTCGTCTCTAACATTCGTGGCTAATGCCGCGTAGCAATCATAAAACAGCCGGCATGTTCTCATGCCGGCTGAGCTATTTCAGAAGAAAATTTTATCTGGCGTCGAAATCTACGATCACTTTCTCTGAACGAGGATGACTTTGACAAGTAAGAACGAATCCGCCTTCCAGCTCATCGGGTTCCAGTGCATAGTTATTGTCCATGCTCACGGCGCCTTCCACTACTTTGGCGCGGCAGGTGGCGCATACGCCGCCTTTACAGGCGAAAGGCAGATCAGCGCCCTGTTTCAGAGCTGCGTCCAGCAGCGGATCTCCGTCATAGGGAAGATCGAAATCGAAAGCGATACCATCCACTTTAACGGTCACTTTGCTCACTTTGCCGGTGAAGGCTGCTTTCTCTTCTGCTGATTTTTGTGTGCCTGCTTTTTGTCCGGGTGTAGTGAACAATTCGAAATGCACTTTCTTTTTATCGATGCCTTCCTGTTCCAGCCAGTCCTTCATTTCGAAGATCATTTCTTCCGGACCGCAGAGGAAGAAATCATCGATCGCATGTATATCGATCAGTTTTGCTGCCAGCTGCTTTCCTTTTTCTGCGTTTATACGGCCATAGTTGATAGCGGCATCTGTTTTTTCACGGCTGAGGATATGATGCACTACAAAGCGGCTCATGAATACATTCTTCAGGGCTTCGAGTTGTTCCTTGAAGATGATGCTGCCACGGTTGCGATTGCCATACACCAGAGTAAAGCTGCTGTTGGGCTCGATGGCCAGCGTTGTTTTGATGATGCTGAGAATAGGCGTGATGCCGCTTCCGGCAGCAAAAGCGAGGTAATGCTTTTTATGCGCGGGATCCAGCTCAGTATAGAACTTCCCGGTTGGTGGCAACACTTCCAGGATATCTCCTTTTTTCAATGTAGCATTGGCCCATGTGGAGAAGCGGCCGTCCTGCATTTTCTTGATGGCGATGCGAAGCTCTTTATCGCCGGGACTGCTGCAGATGGAATACGAGCGGCGAAGCTCTTCTCCATCCACCACCGATTTCAGGGTGATGTTCTGTCCATGCCGGAAACTATAGGCTTCCTTCAGGCTTTCGGGAATATCAAATACTACAGAGATACATTCGGGGGTTTCTTTTCGTATGTCTGCAATCGTCAGGGAGTGAAAATGTGTAGCCACTTATTATCTTTCTTTTGATTGGTTCAATTGTGAAGGCTAAGGTTTCTGCAAGCCGCCTACCAGGATCTCCACCATGGAGTTCTCCAGCTGGTCGCCCTCGATCTTCCTTTTGCTTCTGTGCCAGCTTTCGATCCCGCTCACTGCGTGGAGCATGATCAGTACGGCAGTTGGCGCATCGATCTTTTTAAATTCTCCTTTGGCAATGCCATCTTCGATGATCTTGCCGATACGCTGGCGGTAAGCGCGGCGCTGCCCCTGCATATTGGAGAGATAAGGATCGGTGAGGTGTTTCCATTCGCGGTCGCTCACGTAAACTTCTTCATAACGCTCTACCATCATTTTGATATGGTAGCGGAGGATGGCTTCGATCTTTTCGATCTCAGTCTTTTTACTTTGCTCCACCTCTTCGATATGCGACATGAAATTGGTAGCTACGCGGAAACAGATCTCCTGGAGGATCTCGGCTTTGGAGCTGATGTGATTGTACAGGCTGGCTGCTTCTACGCCTACATGCTCGGCCAGGTCGCGCATGGAAGTGGCGCTGTATCCTTTTTCGCGGAAGAGGATGGCTGCCTTGGAAATAATCACGTCTTTACGTGTGCTGGTGCGGTTGCTTTTAATTTTTGCCATGTGTTATTAAAGTCAAAGATAAATAAAAGCTAACAATCGTTAGGAGGAAATCTGTAGGAAGTTACAAAAAGTATCAGGAAATCCACTAACAACATTATTTGCATATATGGTGGGCCCGGAGATGTGGCGGGCGATTCAGGTTTCTGATGATGCGAAAATTCCTGTACGTTTGCGAAATTTTTTGTTCTAATTCATTAATAGTAAATCCAAATTATGTCATTGATCGCAGTAGGCACCATGGCCTTTGACGCTATAGAAACTCCCTTCGGTAAAGTGAACCAGATTGTGGGTGGTTCCGCCACCTATGTGGCTTATGCCGCCAGCAATTTCGTTCAGCCGATTCAGCAGGTTTCCATCGTGGGATTCGATTTCCCTCAGGAAGAAATGGACAGCCTCACCAAAAGAGGAGTTCAGCTCGATGGCGTGGTAGTTGTGCCGGATAAGAAATCTTTCTTCTGGAGCGGACGTTACCATATGGACATGAATTCGCGCGATACCCTGGTAACCGATCTCAACGTACTGGCTGATTTCGATCCCGTACTGCCTGAGAGCTACCGCGATGCAGAATTCGTTATGCTGGGAAACCTTCATCCGATCATCCAGAAAAAAGTGATCGAACAAATGAAAGTTCGTCCAAAGCTCATTGCCATGGACACCATGAACTTCTGGATGGAATCAGCCATGCCTGAACTGGAAGAAGTGCTCAAAATGGTGGATGTACTTATGATCAACGACAGTGAAGCACGTCAGCTCAGCGGACAATTCTCTTTGGTGAAAGCAGCCAAGACCATCATGAACATGGGCCCGAAATATCTGATCATCAAGAAAGGTGAGCATGGCGCTCTTCTCTTCCATGAAGACAAGGTCTTCTTCGCACCTGCACTGCCGCTGGAAGATGTTTTCGATCCCACAGGCGCCGGTGATACTTTCGCCGGAGGTTTCATGGGACATATCGCCCGCACAAAAGACATTTCTTTCGAGAATATGAAAACCGCTATCATTGTAGGTTCTGCTATGGCTTCCTACTGTGTGGAGAAATTCGGCCCCGAGCGTCTGAAAGAGATCACAGCTGAAGATATCCATACCAGGATCGAGCAGTTTGTGAACCTGGTGAACTTTGATATCGAGCTGGTATAACCAGTATCAATATACGAATGCAGAAGGGCTGGCCCGTGGTCAGCCCTTCTGCATTTTCGGGGCTCTCCACTATTGCCTCATCAGTGCTACTGCCTTCTTCCACCTCCCTGTTCCTCCCTCCTGATTGAACCATTGCACCTGTATGATATAGATCCCTGAAGGAAGCGGTTGTTTCGTTTCGCTTAATCCATCCCAGGCCCAGTGGCCGCTGGCGCCCATCAGCGCATTGGCCGTCAGTTGGCGTACCGGTTTCCCATCCAGGTCAAAAATGCGTACAGAGCCTGCTGTGCCTGGTGCAGTGTTTTGATAGCGGATCAGCAACAGATCATTGCGGCCAGGGGAAAAAATGGATGAAGACAATTGAAACTTTTCATTTCCGGGCGAAGCAGGTTTGAATTGCGAGTTGATATATCCGGGCGTACCGCCACCCGATGTACCGGATGCGGAAAGCCAGTTGTGTTTGTCTTGCGCCGGCAGCAGAGGATCGATGCGTTCCAGGGAAACAGCCTCCGGCGATGACAACAAGGGAAAATGCCAATCAGCAGAATAATGCAATTCGTCCAAAACAACATTCGTGATATCGCTTAGAACATAACTTCCCTTTTCGTTGGGAAGTGAAGGCAGTGGGCTTGTTCTGATAGCCTGTTTATCAATTATTGTATAATGATTTTGCACCCAATCAGGGTTTTCTGTGAGCAAAATATATTCACCTGGAAAAAGCAGGTAGGGTGTGGAGCTGATACGTTTTGTGTTGATCAGCTGGCCGGCATCATTTCGGTTACTGCTGTATAAGTTTTGCAGGTTGATGATCCTGCTGCTCCGGTTGAAGAGCTCCACGTAATCTGCACCTTCCGGTGGCGGATCAAAAAGGATCTCATTGATGATGATGTCACCAGGAGACGCAGCAGATGCCATTCCGGCTTTTGCTGTGTGCATTGTTCCGATATTGTTGCCGGCACAATCTTTCACCTGTTGTACGGTCAGCAGCTGGACTGCGTTTGTTTCCAATGGCTGCCGGAATTGTAACCGGACCATGTTGAATGCAGGAGGCAAAGTCTGACAGGAGGCTGGTGTCAGATTCAAATTGCCCAACCGGTAGTTCTTCGGTTGTACGGCGCTGTTACTATCCAGTGGCTCGTCGAATACAGCTACCAGTTTGGTATTATCGACAGCATAAATGTGTAACAGGGAAGGCGGGTGATGGTCTGCTTCCCCGGGAAGCTGGCTGTTGGCATGGCCCGGCGTGCCTCCGGTGGGAGAAAGACTCGCGGCCCAGTTGGATCCTCCCGCACAGGGCGTGGAAGTATTGATCATTTCCAGACTCCAGCCGCCTTCAGCTTTACTATTGCTGCGATACCAGCCAGCCTGGTATTGAATGGCATGAATGATATTGTTCTCAGGAGAGATCAGTTGCACCATATCGCTCTCATTAGCGAGGGAAGGGAAATTGGAAAGCCCGATGCAGGCGCCGAATGCTTTGAGCTGTGCAGCTGCAGTATTGGAGCAGCAGATCAGGAAACTGTCGGGTTGAATGATGATACTGTTGTTGAAACTGGCAGCGCTGCTTTCATCTCCCAATTTGAATCCTTTGAGGTCGATAGGTTTGGATGAAACATTTTTCAGCTCGATGTATTCATATTCGGGTAATCCTGCAGGCGGCGATGGATCCGCCATGATCTCAGTGATGATTATCTGGTATCGGCTGATAAGTGATTGAAGCTTTACCGGTGCAGGTTTTGAAAGAGGGAGGCTATGGTCAGTTTTGCTCCATTGAATATCGTTCAAAGGATATGGAGTTGGGCTTCGGAACAGCCGGTAACAGGGAAGAAAATAAATGAACGGAATGCAAATGAGAAGAGGAGTGATGAAAAGAAGGAATCGCATGAGGAACTTTTTTACATGGACAAAATATCCGGGTGAGAGAATATGGTTTATTCTTTCGGTTGTCCATGTACGTTGCAAAGTGCCTATTGAAAGATACGGGGAGGAGGAATGATTGGATTTGCGATGTCAATAGTTTTTGATGGGAAAAACAAACGAGCGTTAATGGAAAGCAGGCCTGGCACCCGGCTTACCGGTTTCAGGGTCTTCAAAAAAAATATTTGCTACAACAACAATTGCGAACTATTTTTGGCTCCTCATGCAAAACATTATGAAGTATACAAAGCGTACGAAGAAGCGTCCCAATAACGGGAAGGTTTCAGGATAGTTTTGTGTGCAAACTAAAAATATCAAAAGGCCTTCCCCCCGGGAAGGCTTTTTTTATTACAAATTCTTATAAACAGTCATCACCAAAAACAATCAGAAATAACAATGAAAGTTGCAGTTGTAGGCGCCACTGGCCTGGTAGGCACCAAAATGTTACAAATCCTCGCAGAAAGGAATTTCCCCGTTACTGAGCTCCTTCCCGTAGCCTCTGAAAGGTCAGTAGGCAAAGAAGTTACCTATAAGGGAAAGGCATATAAGGTGGTAAGCATGACAGACGCCATTGCTGCAAAGCCTGATGTGGCCTTGTTTTCAGCCGGCGGCAGCACTTCCCTGGAATGGGCGCCCAAATTTGCCGAAGCCGGTATTACTGTGATCGATAACTCTTCCGCATGGCGTATGGACCCCTCCAAAAAACTGGTGGTTCCTGAGATCAATGCTGATGCACTGGGTAAAGACGATAAGATCATCGCCAACCCCAACTGCTCTACCATCCAGATGGTAGTAGCACTCAATCCCCTCCACAAGAAATACCAGGTGAAACGCGTGGTAGTGTCCACTTACCAGAGCGTAACCGGTACAGGTAAGAAAGCAGTTGATCAGTTGATGGGTGAGCGCGACAAAGCCGTTAAAGGCAGCAATGGCGAATATCCCATGGCTTATAAATACCCCATCGATCTCAACGTGATCCCGCAGATCGATGTATTCCTCGACAATGGCTACACCAAGGAAGAAATGAAGATGGTGCTCGAAACCAAGAAGATCATGCGAGATGACAGCATCCGCGTTACTTCCACCACCGTTCGTATCCCTGTTATGGGTGGCCACAGCGAAAGCGTGAACGTTGAATTCGCAAACGACTTCGATCTGAATGAAGTGAAAGAGCTGCTGAAATCTGCTCCCGGCGTGATTTTGGTGGATGACCCTGCTACAGCACAATACCCTATGCCCAAAGATGCGCATGAGCGTGATGAAGTATTTGTTGGAAGATTGCGCAGAGATGAAACGCAGCCCAATACACTCAACCTGTGGATTGTGAGCGATAATCTCCGCAAAGGCGCCGCTACCAACGCTGTGCAGATTGCAGAGTACCTGGTGAGCAAACAATTGTTGTAATCAGCAATGCATTCATAAAATGAAAGATCCCGGTCATTTGAACCGGGATCTTTCATTTTATGAATGCTTAAGCGGTTGATCAGTCATGCTCCAATGGCCTGTTGAGGAATTGAAGGAATGGCTGCATCGTTTCAAAAGCATCAGTCACCTTTTTCAGGAAATCTTTCGATGTAACATCTGCATCACTGAACTCACGGCTGGCTAGCCAGCTTTTGAACTTCAGGTATTCGGCAGCGGGATTGTCTTTCTCAAATCCCTGTGGCACTTTCACGAGGCTCACATCTTCTCCGCGGTATAATCCTCCGAACTGGTTGACGAATTTTTTAGCAGTGACGATCTTGTTGAATTCATCGTAGCAGTAATCGATCTCCTGTCTTATTTTTTTGAGATTTGCTGCTTCAGGCATCCAGATGCCACCTGCCACCATCGTTTTGCCATCAGGCTCTATATGCACGTAATAGCCTGCGAGCGGAGACTTCTTTCCGCCTTTGGTGATGCCTGCGGCCTGGTGTGTCTTGTACGGTGTTTTATCTTTTGAAAAACGAATATCCCTGTTGATGCGATAGAGACAGCTTTTGGCGGTGAGCCCTGCTATATCAGGATCCTTCTTCCCATGTTTATCGATCACTGCCTGCAGGAAATCCTCTATGTTTTTCCGCGCTGCCTCATACTGTGCACGATGTGCATCAAACCAGGTCTTGTGATTGTTCTTCCGCAACTGGCGAAAGAAAGTGAGGGTAGATGATTGTATCATAGAGTGCAAAAATAAAACCCGCTCGCGAGCGGGCATAAAAAAAGTGGTGTGACAGAGCGCCGTCTCCATTCACACCACTGTAATGCAGTTGGACCTGGTTAGTTTTTAATGCGTCCCCAATTTTCACCGCTCTTGATACGATACATCGTCATTTCACTGACGCCGTATTTCTCAGCGAGCTTTTTGATGGTGAGTTTCCGGTTCTTGTCGGTAAGGGTTTTCTTAATAGCTTTCACCTGGCCGGCATTCAGTTTCAGTCCTTCTGTGCGGTTTGCCTGCACTTTCTTGTAGGCAATTTTCGCCGGACTGTTTTGCTGATGCTCGATCATTTGCTCAAGTGTAGCCCATCTCAGATTCTTCACATTGTTGTCGAGCTTGTTGTGATTGTCGTGAATCACATACTTCGCTTTCAGTGAAGCTTTTTTTAAGAAGAGCCGTGCAATTTCACGATGTATGTACAACGTGCCATTGTTGCCTGGACGGTGCAGATTGAGCGTTCTGTAACCAGTGGTCAGAGAACCCTGCAATAATTTTCCGTCTTCAACCACGTCTTCTGTATAGCTGGCTATGCGACCGTGAGATGACAGCGCATACTTTTTACGGAGGTGTTTCCAGCCCGGAAACTGAAGTGGTTTCCACACCTCGTTTGGAAGTTTTTTTATCATCGCCTTTTCCTTTTGGCTAAAGTTACAAAAAAAGAGCTGCGAATATCAAAAAACAATAATAAGATTCGATCAGCGGTTAACCATTTGCAGGAATTCCGCCTCTGTGATAATCTTAACAGTTGCTATCTTTTTGGCCTTTTCCAGCTTGGATCCTGCGTCTTCCCCCACTACCAGGTAACTGAGCTTGGAGCTAACGGACCCCAGTATCTTACCACCGTTAGTTTCCACCATCTCCTCAGCCTCACTGCGTTTCAGCGTTGGCAAGGTTCCCGTGAACAAGAACGTTAGTCCCGTCAGGTTGCCCTCCGCCGTTAGATTGCTCCTGTCATTTTTCAATTGCAATCCGAGACTTTCGAGCTTTTTCAGCATTTCCAAATTGTCCCAATTGTGGAAAAACTGGTACACGCTTCCGGCCACTTTCGGACCAATATCTTCCAAAGCCTGGAGGTCTTCCATTGAGAGGTCCGCCATCTCCGGCAGGTATTTGACGGCGTTAGCAAGTGTTTTTGCCGTTGTTTCCCCCACATGCCGGATACCCAGTGCATAGATCAGACGATGCAATGGCTGTGCCCTGGAGGCCTCGATAGCGGCTTGTAAATTGGAGATACTCTTCTCGCCAAACCCTTCCCTGGCGCTGATTTGAGCAAATGGCAGTTCATAAATGCCGGGAACATCGTGCAGGAATTTCAGTTCATAGAATTTACGGATAATGGCATCTCCAAGTCCCCTGATATCCATGGCATCCTTACTGGTGAAGTGAATGATGCGTTCCACCACTTGTGCCTCACAGTTAATATTGTTGCAGCGCCATACAGCTTCATCCACGGGCTTTACTAACGGGTCCCCGCATACGGGGCAATTGGTAGGGAACTCGATCCTCTTTTCCGATCCCGTTCTCAGTTCTGCCAGAGGTTTCACGATATAAGGGATCACATCTCCGGCCCTTTCCACCAGCACAGTATCTCCCAGCATGATGTCTTTCTCACGGATCACATCTTCATTGTGCAAAGACACGGAACTAACGGTAACACCACCAATTGCTACGGGATCGATCTTGGCCACAGGCGTGATACTGCCGGTGCGGCCTACCTGGTATTCAACGGAACGCAGCTTGCTGGTAGCCTGGCGCGCTTTGAATTTGAAGGCGATGGCCCAGCGCGGGTGGTGCGTGGTCATACCCAGCTGGTCCTGCATATCGATACTGTTCACTTTGATCACCATTCCATCGATCTCATAAGGGAGATCATCACGGTGAGCCTCATACTCGCGGCAATATGCTATCACATCTTCGATCCCCTTAAATACTTTTTTCTCTTTCATGGGACTGCGGAAACCCAGGTTCCACAGCATATTGAGGTTGCCGCTATGAGTGTGCAAAGATTCATCGAGCGTTTTACCAGGCAGCGTAGTGTAATAGCTGACGTGGTAGAGGAAGGCTTCGAGATTTCGTTTACCTACTTCCTTCGGGTCTTTGATGCGAAGTGTACCGGCAGCCGCGTTGCGGGGATTGGCCAGTGGCGGCAGGTTCTGCTCTATCAGTTGTTCATTGTATTTTTTGAAATTGTTCTTATTGATCAGCACTTCACCCCTGATCTCGATCTGCTGGATACCGTAATCCGAAAACTTTGCGGAGAGCGGCACAGAGCGGATCTGTTTGATATTGGTAGTGATGTCGTCACCAGCAACGCCATTGCCACGGGTGGCGCCGCGTTGCAGCAGATCATTCTCGTAGATCAGTGAAATGCTGGCCCCGTCGAACTTTGGCTCGATACAGTATTCAATGTTCTCCGATTTGGCCAGTTCGCGTACGCGGCGATCCCAGTCGCGCAGGTCTTCTTCATTATATGAATTGTCCAGGGAAAGCATCGGCACCAGGTGCGGTGCAGGCGGGAAGTCTTTGGTGAGGCCCTTGCTCACGCGTTGTGTGGGAGAATCTGAAGTGATCAGCTCCGGATGCGCCTGTTCCAGTTTTTCCAGCGATTTGAAAAGCTTATCGTATTCCTGGTCTGCCACCAGCGGGTCATTCAAAATATAGTACCGGTGCTCATGGAACTTTAGAACATCACGGAGATTGTCGATCTCTTTGGTGGTCACAGGATGCTTGTCGTCCTTCTTCAGCAGGCTCTCTGTCAACTGCTGCAATGCTTTTGTTTGATCTGGGGAGTACATATAAAATATAAGGTAAACAAAATTAGTTCAACAGCTTCGGATACAATCAGTCAACATAAAATTCAGTAACTTGGAAGTACTTCAGTAGTATCATAATTGGTTTACAAACCTTAACGGCGTTGGTTCAGCACTGATTTTCAGCTACAAGATTTTTTTGGAAGAATAAGAAATTAAACTAAATTGTGTACAATTTACACATTTTGTATTGTGTAGATTGTACGCAATTTCAACAAAAACTAAAAGAACGATTGTTTATGCCACATCGACTGCTTGTGGGGATCCTATCTCTGCTTCTGGCGCTACCCTCTGCTACATGGGCGCAAAACAAAACAATTACCGGTAAGGTTACGAATGAAAAAGACGGTGCCCCGCTTCCGGGCATTTCGGTTACACCCAAGGGTGGGTCCGGCGGAACCTCCACCTCTTCCGAGGGAACATTTTCCATTACAATTCCGGCTAATACCAACATCCTGGTGTTCAGTGGTGTGGGGTATGAGAGTGCGGATGTGAACATTGCTGATCAGCTGGTGGTGAATGTAAGTCTGAAACCATCTTCTGTGAACATGAATGAAGTGGTGGTGATCGGCTATGGTACGCAACGCCGCAGGGAAGTAACAGGCGCTATTGCCAAGGTCACATCGGATAAGATAACGGCATTGCCTACACCGAGTTTTGAAGCTTCCCTGCAGGGAAGGGCTCCGGGTGTACAGGTGGTGCAGGGAAGCGGCCTGGCAGGTTCGGGATCGGTTGTGCGTATCCGTGGTATCGGATCCATAAGTGCGGGTGGTGATCCATTGTATGTGATCGATGGAGTGCCCATCATTGCCGATCCCTTTCAGCGCGGCAACAGCGGTGGGCAGAATCAGAACCCTCTTGCCACCATCAACCCCAATGATATCGAGTCCATAGAGATCCTCAAAGATGCAGGCGCAGCAGGCATCTACGGCAGTCGTGGCGCCAACGGTGTGGTGCTCATTACTACCAAAAAAGGAAAGGGCGGTAAACCTCTCTTCAATTATAATAACCGCTTAGGTGCCACTACCTGGGCGCTGCGTCCCAAATTCCTCAATGGTCCTGAATGGCTGCAGATGCGCCAGGAAGCCTGGGAGAATGATGGCAATATGGGCAAAGCCCCGTTACCTGGTGGTCTAACCTGGGAGCAGGCCGAAAAGAATAATACTGACTGGTGGAAAGAATTGACCACTACAGGTTTCATCAATCAGCACAATGCCAGTATGACTGCCGGCAACAAATGGCTGAAAAGCTATGTAGGCGCCAGTTATGCAAAGGATGAAAGCTATATCAAAGGCAATGCCTATGAGCGTTTGGGAGCGCGCGCCAATCTCGATTTCCAGGCGCTGAAGAATCTTAAGTTCAACCTCAATCTTTCCTGGAACAATGGTAACAACCATCGCGTTCCTGCTGCCTGGGCAGGAGGTTTAGGAGATGCTATGTCTGCTGCATTACCGATCTATCCAATCTACAACGATGATAAAACGTATTACCGGCTTGGTGCAAATCCGGTCTTGCGCCGTGATCAAACCAAATGGCGTAACACAGAGAACAAGTACTGGGGTAGTGCAGGAGCAGAATGGCAACCCATCAGGGATCTTACTATCAAAGCTGTTGGAAGTATCGATTACCTCACTTCCTTCGACGACCAGTTTGAGTCTGCCATTTATTTGAATAATGACAGACCGGGTATTGCTAAGCGTTATGTGTTCCATAATACGAACATGAGCGGTACAATTACTGCAAGCTACAACTGGAATCCGCTTGATGACCATCGCTTCAGTTTCCTGGCAGGTTCAGAGATCCAGGAGTTCACAAAGGAAAGCTTTAAGGATGATATATACTTTTATACAGACAAACCCTTCTGGGAAAACAAATCGCTCTACAAACATGTAAGGGACTCCATGGTCTCCAACGGTATCAAGAAAATGGAAGAAAGCGATGCATTCACTTTTGTATCCTTTTTCGGCAGAGTGAATTACACTTTCAAAGACCGTTACGTATTGCAACTCTTAGGGCGTATTGATGGCTCTTCCAAATTCGGTCCCAATAACAGGTATGGTTTCTTCCCCGCAGCATCTGCCGCCTGGATCATCTCCGAAGAGGATTTCGTAAAAGATATCGACTGGATCCGTTTCCTGAAAGTCCGCGCCAGCTATGGTATTGTGGGTAATTCGGATATCCCTTCAGGAGCATACTACTCCAAGATCTCCAGGGGAGGTCAACCATTTGCGTTTAATCCCACCTTGTTCCCTGATAATATCGGCAATCCCGATCTTAAATGGGAAACCATGCGCAACTTCGATCTGGCGCTGGAATTTTCTCTTAAGAACAATCGCATCAGTGGAGAGATCGCTTATTATAATAAGACTACTGTTGATCAACTGGTGGAAGGTGCCATCCAACCCAATTCCGGATTCTCAAATGCCTGGAGAAATCTGGATGGTGGCAAGATAGTCAACCGCGGTATCGAATTAAGTCTTACAGCCAAAGTGATCGAAACAAAAGATCTCAGCTGGACTGTTGGTGGAAACATCAGCAGAAACTACAATGAAGTGATCAGCCTCGGTAAGCTGGGTGCTGATGCATTGAGCGGAGGTTCCAACGATACGCGTATCATTCCCGGTTACCCGGTGGGAACCAATTACCTTGTACGTTTTGCTGGCGTTGATCCGAATGATGGCCTTCCCATCTGGTTAGATCTCAACGGTAAAAAAACCAAGACATTCTCTCTTGATTATCGTATGCCTGTTGGTAGTGTGATCCCCGATTATGTTGGAGGCATCAACAGTAATCTTTCCTACAAAGGTTTTGATCTTGGCGTGCTCTTCACTTATGCGATCGGTGGCAATCTTTATGATGGTTCTGCAAAACGCCAGGATGGTGTGATAACAGATTGGGTGATCCGTGAAGATCTGAAAGACCGCTGGCGCAAACCAGGAGATATTGCAAAGTATCCAAGGTTGACAATGAATACATCAACCTATAACGGTCTTTCAAGTGAATGGCAATACAACTCAACCTTATTCTTGTACGATGCAGATTTCCTGCGTCTTCGTGAACTAACGCTTAGCTATACACTGCCATCAGATCTTTTCAAATCTGGAAGGATCCGCGGTGTGAAAGTGTTTGCAACAGGTATGAACCTGCTCACCTTTACAAAATATCCGGGAGGAGATCCTGAAATTGCCAGGGATTTTGATAAAGCGCAGGACAGGAATATGAGTCCGAATGTAACTTATCTCACACCGCCACAACAAAAGGCATTCACATTCGGCGTAAACGTGAACTTCTAATCCATAAAGTATTGTCAGTTATGAACCATATCAAAAAATATATCGTAATACTGATCGCCATCGCTGGTTTGGGCGTTACGGGTTGCAAGAAATTCCTGGAAAGGCCACCTGCCGGTAAACTGGAAGAAGGCACAACCTTAACCCAGAGCGATAGTCTGATGTCTTTCCTGAACGGATGCTACACAACCATTGGCGGAGATGTGCTCTACGGAGGAAGGATGTGGGTGATCAAAGAATTGCTCGCTGATCATTTGTATGGCACGCTGCTTACAGAGGATAATGGCGAGATCTGGCGGCGGAAGACGGCCATCTTTGGTGCTTACAAAAATGATTTTTACAAGGAGTGCTATCAGATAATGTACAGGGCCAATAAAGTATTGGAATACCTGCAATATGCAGATGAAAATAAAAAAGCGAGAGCTGAAGGAGAAGCCAAATTCCTGCGTGGACTGATGTTATTCGAAGTAGTGCGTTTGTGGGCGCAGCCTTACGGAAGTACAGCAGACAATGCTCAGGCTGGTGTTCCGGTTCGTCTTGTTGCAGATATCAGCCTGCTCGGAAGAAGTTCAGTGAAAGATGTCTACTCGCAGATACTGGCTGACCTCAATGATGCAGCCAATCTCCTTCCTCCGCAAAATGGCGAATACCCTTCACAATACACGGCCATGGCCATTCTTGCGAAAGTGTATTTCCAGATGAACGATTTTGCCAAAGCATATGAATTCTCCAACAAGGTGATGGAGCAGGCTGAAACCGGAACTGCATTCAGCTTTGATGAAGATGTGATGGACCGATGGACCCTGGGTGGAAGCCATGAAGGCATTTTTTCCATCAAGAGCAGGCCCGGAAATATAGAGCCTGGCGGAGAGATCAGGGGCAGGTTCCGCAGCGACAATAATGCTAACCCTGTAATGAAGTACACGCCGCAAACAAGATCGCTTTTCAGCAGGCCGGGTGATGTAAGAGCTGCCTGGCTCACCACCGCTACAAGCCCCGACTTTTTCCTGCTCACCAAATACAATCTCACCAGTTTCGATCTGCAGATCGTTTCCGTTACGGAGATCAAACTGATCCGTGCAGAATCCGCCGCCGAATTAGGAACAAGTGATGAACTGGATGTGGCAAGAAAGGACCTGGATGATATTCTTGACCGTGCAGGACTTTCGCAGGATCTGACCAGCGCTACAGCCGCCCTCCTTATCAGTATTGCACGCAGAGAGCGTGAACTGGAACTGATCGGCGAAGGAAACCGCCTCGATGAGATCAAACGAATCGGTGTAAGGAACAATCAGAATATCGACCGGCGAGGTTCTCCCTACAATTGCAACGGTTTCATCCTTCAGTTCCCGGATATTGAAAAAGCGGGGAATTCAAGTTTCATCAACAATCCTGAAGGAGGATGTTTCTAATCAACGATGTAAAAATGCTAAATATGAAAACAAAATTCATCATATTATTCGCTCTTATTGCAACCATCGTTGGTTGCAAACCAGAGTCGCTTCCTGATATCGGCGAACCATTGAATAAGGTTCAGCTCATTCAGGGTAACTGGCAATTGGATAAAGTAGTGCAGTCTGATCTCAATGCAGTGAAATACAATTTTCCTTACAAAGAACTGGATGTAACGTCTGTTGCTCCGTTCACGCAGTTTAAGCTGAATCTGAATCTGAATGGAGATCAGCCAGGGGCTTTCACTACCACACCCGGCTCATCACCTGTGATCATTCCGCTTGCGGATGGAAAATGGGAATTGGATGATGCCAATATCCCAAAGCAATTCAACCTCATCAAGGGAACCGATACAGTGAAAATGATGATGGGGTCTTACAATACTTTGAATGCCGGAAAGCTGCACCTGCGCCTGGTGAAAGGTGATGGTTCAAAACAATTGCTGCAGTACGATTATTATTTCAAAAAGATCTAAACGAATTGCAATGAGAAAAATATTCATTCTAACAGTAAGCTTGCTTTGCGCAAACTGGTTGCAGGCGCAATTCAATACAGTGCAATTTCAACCGAAGACTTACACTGCCGAAGATCAGATTACATTTACGATAGATGTGAGTACTGTAGCGTCGTTGGCCGGAAAAACTGATCTGTACATCTGGTTATGGGCAAATGATAACGCCCCGGGATATACGAAAGTGGACGGTGTTACCAATGGTGGCGTGTGGGGCTCTTCCAAACCCGAAGCCAAAATGACCAACAAGGGCAACAATATATTTGAATTCAAATTCCTGCCAACTTCCATGTTCGGTTTTGAACCGGGAAAACTCCTGCACTGGCAGTTCCTGGTTAAGAACCAGGATGGCACTGCACAATCAGGAAATTCTCCCAACTATGTTTTCGAGCCCATCGTTTTCATACCTGTCCCGTTCCGCGTTTTTCCCAACAAGCTCAGCCCTTCAGATGTAGCTACAGTTTATTTTCATCAGGATCTGGCAACTTCGGTGGCAGAGCAACGCATGACACCTAAAACGGTTGTAGTGTCTTTGTACGATGAAGGCGGCACACAGATCGGAACTGCAAAAACATGGAACCTGAAGGCCGAAGGCAACCAGGTTTGGTCATATTCTTTCATTCCGAATATTGCCTGGACCATCCCTGCCGGAAAAACCGCATCCAAATTCACTTTCAGATTTGATGGAACAGGAAAGGATGTGAATGGGAATAATGTAAATATAACCGGAACAACTACTGAAAAAAATATTGATGCTTTACAATAAGCATCTCACTTCAATAACTGACGTGTCATGAGATCAATACAAATTGCCTGCCGTTTGATCGTTTTCAGCTTGCTGCTGGCTGCTTGCCAGAAAGTAGATTATGACAATACCGTAACAGGGGAAGGGATTGAAACGGGAACCTTTCGTATTCAGTCGCCCACCACGGCCTCTACTATCGCACTGAATGCAGCAACTCCTTCAGCTCCGCTGATAATCAGGTGGACAGCCGCCAGGCCCGGTGTTGACAAACCGATCACTTACAAATGGATTGCCGTAAAGAAAGGAGAGGATATCAGCAAATACACTTATGAACTTCCTGCAGACAATAACGGTACTGCCACCACGCTTACCATCACACAGGAAAAACTGGATCTGTATCTTTTTTCAAAAGGTGTTCCCAACAAAGGTTCCGTAGAGCTTATCTGGTCCATTCAGGCTTCTAACGGTGAAACACAGGTGCTTTCACAGGACCAGTTCCAGCTTACACTGACCAGGTTCACGGATGGAGCAACTCCTTTCACACTTTATGGACCTGAGCCTATCATCACTACGGCTACTGTAGATCCCACTTCCACTACGGACTTCTATCAGTTCAAATGGCAAAAGTCTGTACCTGCTACTGGCGGTCCGGCAGTGAAATACCGTGTGGTATTCGCTTTGGAAGATGGTGATTTTTCCGACCCGCTTTTCAGCGTCGCTTCTGATAACAATGGATCTGATTCCGCGCTCAAGATGACCTACAAGCAACTCAGCGATTCCCTCGACGACAATGAACAGGACGATCTCTCCAAAGAGAACCGCCTGAAATGGGCCGTACAGGCCATCTCCGGAGATTGGGTGCAGTGGTCCAACGTAAATAATACTATGAATATCCTGCGCCAGGTCCGCTTTTATGTTGTAGGAAAGATAGATGGATGGTCAGAATGGAAAATCGACGACCCCATGCAGATCATTCCCGACAAAGCCGCCGGACGTTACGCAAAAGTGTTCTACGCTTATCTGAAATTGAAAGCCGGTAACGAATTCAAATTCTTCAAAACAAAAGGAGATTGGAACAGTGGATACGGACCCATCAGCGGATCCAACGGAGAATATGAAACAGGCTTCAACCAGGGATCAGGAAACTTCAGTGTTGCTGCCGATGGCGTATATCGTGTTACCATCGATCTTTCAAAGAACAAAGTATATATCCAGAACAATCAGCCAGGAGTAATTGGTGAAGTTCAACAACCAACATGGGACGTGAATAATATCCTGAGAGGATACCCGGTTGCTCATAACAAATTCATGTTCCTGGTGAACTCCGATGGCACCAAAAAATTCAAGTTCAATGATGGCAATAACTGGAATGATGCAGAACCAAATCAAACCAGGATCTTCGGAATGGATGGAGAGAAACCGGGAATGCTGGTGAGCCCGGGAGGGGATATCACTGCAGCCGGATCGCCAGTATCCAGGCTGGTTTGGGATGGCAGCGATCCGCAATCGCTCAAATACACTACGGAAGCTGCTCATATGTATCTCATCGGAGATGCAACTGCAGGTGGTTGGGATAACGCAAACGCCAATCTTCCGGAACTTACCTACCAGGGCAATGGCATCTGGAAAGGAACAAATATTCCGCTCACAGGTACCAAACAGTTTAAATTCCTGCTGAAAAAAGGAACCTGGGATTTCAACTATGGTAGTACTGCTGGTGAACCCGCTCCGCTCACCGGTGATATCAAAGAAGGTGGAGCCAATATCGGTGTGGCCACCACCGGCAATTACACCGTTGAGATAGACGAATACAAACGGACTTATAAAGTATACTAAAAGTCAACAGGAATCGCTATACTAAAAACAGGGGTGTATCATAACGGGGATACACCCCTGTTTTCCTTCCCTCTTTGAAATAATTATCCTTACCGGAACAAATGGCTTGCTATGATCAGGAAAAAATTGTTGTTGTTTATCTTTCTGCTGCCTGTATTGCCTGCATTGGCGCAATTGATCTCTGTTGCTCCTGCATTTCCGAAAGAAACAGGACAAATAGAAATCACACTTGATTGCACACAGGGCAATAAGGGCCTGATGGATTATGCCAACCCGGATGATATTTACATTCATATCGGCCTCATCACCAGCGCCAGCACCAATAACGGCGACTGGAAACATTCAAAATTCGACTGGGCCACAACCCCACCCGAAGGGAAACTGACCTCACTCGGCAATAACAGGTACCGCTATACGATCAATAACCTGCGCACCTGGATGGGCGTTCCCGCAGGCGAAACCATCTCCCATATCGTTTTCCTGTTCCGCAACGGAACTGGAAGCATGAAGCAATGCAATGCCAATACCTCTGTCAACGGAGGCGATATGTACCTGAAGGTCTATGACAACAATCAATATGCTTCCTTCATTCAGCCTTCATACGAGCCTTACTTTACACCTTCGCTGGCTCCCATTCAAAAGCAGACAGGCGATAATCTGCCTGTGAAATTTGCCGTGAACCAGACCAGCGCACTGGAGTTGCTCTTCAACGGAAACAGTATCGCAACAGTTGCCTCGGGCATGGAGATCACTGCCAGCCCTGCTATCACTGCTTCCGGCAACCAGGAGTTGGTAGGGAAATATGTTGAAGGCGGCGTTACAAAAACACAAACCATCAATTTCTTTGTATCACCTCCTGTTACCGAACAACCTTTACCTGCAGGTGTTCGCGATGGCGTCAACTACGATCCCGCTGATCCTGCATCCGTTACGCTGGTGCTTTTCGCCCCCAACAAAACAAAAGCCACGGTACTCGGAGATTTCAATAACTGGACGGAGAACGCTGCCGCGCAGATGTACAAAACGCCTGATGGACAAAGGTTCTGGAAGAAGATCACAGGCCTTGCATCCGGCACGGAATACGCGTATCAATTCGAAATAGATAATACGCTTCGCATTGCCGATCCTTACACGGAAAAAGTACTTGACCCCAATAACGATCAATACATCTCTGCTACCACCTATCCCAATCTCAAACCTTATCCAACGGGCAAAACGAATGGGATCGTGAGTGTGCTGCAAACCAATGCCCCTGCATACAACTGGCAAAACAATAATTTCACCCGACCGGATAAGCGAAATCTCATCGTATATGAATTGCTGCTGCGCGATTTCGTGGCCGCGCACGACTGGACCACATTGAAGGACACTATCAGCTATCTCAAACGCTTAGGAATAAACGCTATTGAATTATTGCCCTTCAATGAATTTGAAGGTAATCTCAGCTGGGGTTACAATCCATCTTTCTATTTCGCCCCCGACAAATATTATGGAACGAAGAATGCGTTGAAAGCATTTATTGATGAGTGTCACAAACAAGGCATTGCCGTGATCATGGACATGGTGCTGAACCACTCATTCGGCCAGAGCCCAATGGTGCAGCTCTACTGGGATGCCGCTAATAGCAGTCCATCTGCCAATAGCCCCTGGTTCAACCCATCCGCGAAACATCCTTACAATGTTGGCTACGATATGAACCACGAATCTTCCGCCACACATTATTTTGTGAGCCGCGTTACAGAGTTCTGGTTGAAAGAATACAAGCTGGATGGTTTTCGCTTCGATCTGAGTAAAGGATTTACACAGAAGAATTCCTGCACAACAGGCGGCTGCAGCTCACAGCAGGAAGTAGACAACTGGAGTAAATACGATGCTTCGCGCGTGGCTATCTGGAAAGGATATTACGATACCATCATGAAGCATAACGCTGGAGCCTACGTGATCCTGGAACATCTTTCAGAAAACAGCGAAGAGAAGGAACTGGCCAGTTACGGAATGTTGTTTTGGGGAAATCTGAATTACAACTTCAACGAAGCTACCATGGGCTGGATGCAGAATTCCGATTTCAGCTGGGGCCTCAGCACAGCGCGCGGCTGGGACAAGCAGCATCTGGTGATGTACATGGAAAGTCACGATGAAGAAAGACTGATGTACAAGAATATCAACTTTGGAAGAACCAGTGGCACTTACAATATCAAGGATCCCAACACAGCTTTGAAGCGAAACGAGCTCGGTGCTGCATTTGGAATGTTGATGCCCGGACCGAAAATGATCTGGCAGTTCGGGGAACTGGGATATGATTTCAGTATCAACCGTTGCGGCGATGGAACTGTGAAAGATGAATGCCGTACTGACTCCAAGCCCATCAGATGGGATTACCAGACAGTACCCGCCAGGAAAAACCTGTATGATGTGTATGCGAGACTACTTGGTCTGCGGCAACATTTCCTGTATAAGGATATTTTTGCGGGAGGCTTGCTGGATAAGGATTTCAGCGCAGGCTTCAAATGGATGAAAATCACCACAGACACGAGTTCCCTGGTAGTGGTGGGGAATTTTGAAGTGAGCCAGCAAACCACCGGTGTTTCCTTTCCGCGCACGGGTACCTGGTATGAATATTTTGGCGGACAGCCATTAATTGTTTCCGGAAACGTACAAAGTATTACCTTGCAGCCCGGCGAGTACCGGGTTTACATCAACCGGAATATTGCCTCTAATCCTACCCCAGTTCCGGAGATACCTACTATTAATCAAAATTTCCGTTTGGTTGTATATCCCAATCCTGTCAGCAGGTCAGGCCAGATCGAGTTCGAATTACCGGCCGGATCTTCAGTGTCATTGAGTCTGACGAATATGTATGGGCAAAGAATCGCGGACCTGTATAGCGGTGTAAGAGCTAAAGGTGTACACCGTATTCCATTAGGTACTACAGGATTTGAATGGGGAAAGCTTCCAAAAGGAATGTATTTTTTACAGCTTTTAATGGGTGATAAAAATTGGTTCGTCCTTTGATGGTTGAATGATTCAGTCCATCCAGGGCCAATGGTAGTATATTCAAAACCACAATCATAATTCTGAAATAATGGGAACCGCTTTGCAGAAAACGATTCAGCAATTAAGATCCGAAAACAGGGAATATTTCCAGATAGCCATTTCCGTGGACTGTGTGATCTTTGGATTCGACAACAACGAATTGAAAGTGTTGTTGATCAAATCTGACCTCGAAGAATTCCAGGACCAGTGGTCATTACTGGGAGACCTGGTGAAGCCGGATGAAAATCTCGACAATGCATCTTACCGCGTACTGAAAGAGCGCACCGGTCTGGATGATGTATATCTGGAACAGGTGTATACTTTCGGAGAAGTGAACCGCCACCCTGCGGGAAGGGTAATCACCACCGCTTATTATTCTCTCATCAATATCAAGGACCACCAGTTGAAGCTGGCCCATAACGAACTGCACTGGCACCCCATCCGGGAGATCTCTACACTGGCCTTCGACCACCAGCAGATCCTTGACACCTGTCTGAAGCAGTTACAGAGCAAGATCAATGAACACCCCATCGTGTTCAACCTCCTGCCGGAAAAATTTTCGCTTCGCGAATTGCAATCCCTGTATGAAGCCATTCTCGGTGTAAAAATGGACAGAAGGAATTTCCGCAAGAAATTCTTCCTGATGGGATGGCTCGAGGATGTAAACGAACTGGAACAGGATGTGCCGCACAGACCAGGCAAGCTCTATCGCTTCGATCCTGACTGGGCAAGCAAACCCAAAAGCGACAACAAACTCACAGAAGTAGAGCAGTAAATCAAAAGATCAGAACATGATCCGGGAAGCCCCGCATCATGAGCCTCATACAAAACAGACCGGACAGCAAGCGCAACCATGCGTTCACTGACCGGTCTGTTTTTTACGATACATTCCTTTGATTATCGATAATGAACTGTATTATCTCTTCCAGCGGGATATCGATACGCGAAAGCGCATCGGCAATATCATCCCTGTTCACCTGCGCGGCAAAGGAAGCTGTTTTCAATTTCTTCATTACGCTCTTCACGTCCATCCCTTCATAACGGGTGGGACGGACCAATGCGCTTGCATGAATAAAGCCCGAGAGCTCATCAAACACATAGATCATCCTGTCCATTTTGTTATTGGGCTCCACACCAAAATAACGTGGTCCATGTGACGCGATGCAATGGATCACTTCAGGATCAACATTCCTTTTTTCCAGTTCTTCGATAATAACACGGCAATGATCATTGGGATATTTTTCCCAGTCGGCATCATGCAGCAGGCCCGCCTGCTCCCATTTGCGTGCAGTTGCATCGTCTGCGCCTTCACGTTGGATAGCCCATGCCTTCATTACGGCGGCCACCTGTTTCATATGGAGTTGCAGCCGTTCATTCGGCACCCATTCTTCCAGTAACTGATTGGCTTCTTCGTTTGTCAGGAGATGGCCTGCATTTGCGGGATCTCCGAATTCAGAGCGGTTGAGTAGTAGCAATGACATCCTTCAAGTTACGCCAGACTCGGGATATGAAAAATACGGCTGCTGAAACAAACCGGCGCGGGAGGATATTTTGTGGGCTTTGGTAGGGAGAGATTTGGCTATTGTAGGTCTACGGAGCTGTATCGCTTATGTTTCAGAGGCCGTTTTTTCATACCCCTCGCCGGCAATGTGGCCGCGGGTGCATTAGTCCTGATGGAAATGAATACAGAGGATTCTGAGTTGGCTTGATGCTTTAAATGGGAAATAATGCTGTGAGAATATTTGCTATGATAAATGAGAATATACCAGATTGCAATTGAGAAAAATGGAATGAACGGCTTTTGAAATGAGTTACTAACATGAAATGAAAGTGTCAAAGGATGTTTTGTGATAAATAAAAATTGTGATAGCGTGGAAAATACAAGGTTTTTATTTGAGAATTGCTTTGGAAAAATGTATGCCGGAAAAATATCGGGCGAAACTGCTGCACTATCGGGGAAGTAAGGCAAAGGTATGTGCATAAGCGGTCTTCGAAATATAAGCGAAGCAGTCCGGAACATATTCCCAAGCTCCATCTCTCCCTGCAAAAGCTCAAAAAACATCCTCCCGCGCCGGTATATTTCACAACCGCGTTGCACATCCTTTGCCGAACCGCAGCCTTTATCCTGTCTGTTTTGCCCGGGATTCTCCCGCACCTGCAGCAGCTCTTACAAAAACACGTCAAAATTTTTATTGAAAATCAATTAATTACAAAACATCCTTCCAAAATATCTTCTTCATTTCTTGTTTGTTCGAAGAGGATTTTGGTACCTTTGCGACCCTGTTTCCATTTTCCCCAGGTTGGTGGAGGAAAGAAGCAGGATAGTTTTCACAATTAACATTTTTACAAATGAGCAAACTTCATTTCACTACAAAACATGCGAATGCGGCTACCGTACAACGCAACTGGTTTGTTGTTGACGGTACCAATCAAACCGTGGGACGCATGTGTGCCAAAATTGCTTCTGTTCTTCGTGGTAAGAACAAGGCATATTATACGCCACATGTTGACACCGGAGATTATATTATCGTGATCAATGCAGACAAGGTTAAATTCACTGGCACCAAGATTGACGACAAGGAATACCTGACTTTCTCCGGATATCCTGGTGGTCAGAAAGCGGAAACTGCAAGGGAACTGCTGAAACGCAGACCTGAGCAGGTGGTTGAGCGCGCTGTAAGAGGCATGCTTCCCAAGAACCGCCTCGGCCGCAAGATGATCAAGAAATTATTTGTGTATGCCGGCGCTGAGCATCAGCATGGAGCACAACAACCCAAAGAATTGAAATTTTAAGTAACGGATCTGAAAGTGTGAATCCATTCAGATTTTCAACTTTTCAAATCGTCAAATTGAATTCATGGAAAAGCAAAAAAATGCAATTGGTCGTCGTAAAGAAGCTGTGACAAGGGTTTTCCTGAGCAAAGGAACCGGTAAGATCACAGTGAACGACAAGGACTATAAAGAATATTTCGCTCTCGCTTACCTGCAAAACCAGGTGGAGCTTCCTTTAAAAGCCACTCAAACTGCTGATAAGTATGATGTGAAGATCAATGCTGCCGGTGGTGGAATGAAAGGTCAGGCTGAAGCTGCAAAGCTCGGTATCGGCCGTGCGCTGCTGGAACTGAATGCTGAATTCCGTCCTGCCCTCAAGGCTGCCGGTGTTCTGAAACGTGATCCCCGTTCTGTTGAGCGTAAGAAATTCGGTCACAAGAAAGCACGTCGTAGCTACCAGTTCAGCAAACGTTAACAGTAGCCTAAACAACATTTTTCAAATCATAAGGCTAATGGCCGCGGCCTGATAGCTAAAAGACAAATAAAAAATGGAAAATAACACTTCATTACAACAGCAATTACTTGATGCAGGTGTACACTTCGGTCACTTGCGTAAGAAGTGGAATCCCAAGATGCTGCCTTATATCTTCGCTGAGAAGAAAGGTATTCACATCATCGACCTGAATAAAACCACTGAACATCTGCAGGAAGCTGCAGCTGCTCTGAAGCAGATCGCACGCAGCGGTAAAAAGATCATGTTCGTTGGTACTAAGAAACAAGCGAAAGAGATCGTTACTGAATGCGCACGCAGAGTGAACATGCCTTACGTTACTGAACGCTGGCTGGGTGGTATGCTCACTAACTTCAACACCGTTCGCAAGAGCGTGAAGAAGATGCAGAGCATCGACAAAATGCTGGGAGATGGCAGCGCAGAAAGCCTCACCAAAAAAGAGCGCCTCACTTTAGGCCGTGACCGCGATAAAATGGACAAAGTACTGGGTGGTATCGCTCAGCTGGGCCGTGTACCAACTGCCCTGTTCATCATCGACATCGGTCATGAGCATATCGCGCTGGCTGAAGCAAAACGTCTTGGCATCACTACCTTCGGAATGGTTGACACCAACTGCGATCCAAACAAAGTTGATTTCGCTATCCCTTCCAATGACGACGCTACAAAGTCTATCGCAATCATCACTCAATACATCACTGCTGCTATCGCAGAAGGTCTGGCTGAGCGTCAGGCTGCCAAAGACGAAGACGTTGAAGAAGTAGCAGATGATGAAAAAGAAAAGAAAGCAGCACGTATCCAGGCTGAGGCTGAAGCTGAAGCAGGACGTGGTGGTGCTGGTCGCAGGCCAGGTGGTAACAGCGGCGGTCATGGCGGCGGTCAGAAACGCCGTGTAGGTGGCCCCGGTGGTGGTGGCGCTAACCGCAGACCAGGTGGTGGCAGATAATTATGTCTGACACAGTGAGGATCTCATTTTTTCAACTATCAATCTAATTATATGTCAACTGTTGCTATTACAGCCGCTGATATCAATAAGCTCCGCCAAATGACAGGCGCTGGTATGATGGACTGCCGCAAAGCCCTCACCGAAACCAACGGTGACTTTGAAGCAGCTATCGACTGGCTCCGCAAGAAAGGCGCTAAAGTGGCCGCTCTCCGTGGCGACCGTGAAGCAAAAGAAGGTGTGGTGATCGCTCAAACAACTGCCGACAACAAAACCGGTATTGCTGTTTGCGTGAGCTGCGAAACTGACTTCGTGAGCAAGAATGCCGACTTCGTTGCCTTCGCTCAATCCATCGCTGACGCTGCCATTGCCAACAACGTAAAAAGTGCAGACGAACTGAACAATGTTACGATCAATGGCGCCAGGATTTCTGACCTGGTTAACGATAAGCTCGCTTCTATCGGCGAGAAGATCGGTATCACCAAGTTCGAACGCGTAGACGCTGATTATGTTGCTTCTTACATCCACGGTGCAAACCGTATCGGTGTACTGGTAGGAATGAATCAACCTGCTCCTGATGCAGGCAGAGACGTGGCTATGCAGATCGCTGCCATGAACCCTGTAGCAGTAGACGCTTCTTCTGTTCCCCAGTCTACTATCGATCGCGAAAGAGATATCGTGATGGAGCAGATGAAAGCTGATCCCAAAATGGCCGGCAAACCTGAAGAAATGATCGCCAAGATCGCTGAAGGTAAACTGAACGCCTTCTTCAAAGAAAGCACCCTGCTCAACCAGGCTTTCGTGAAAGACAACGGTAAATCCGTTGCTGACTTCCTGAAGAGCGTGAACGCTGACCTGAAGATCATAGAATTCAAACGCGTTGCTTTAGGATAAGCTCCGCTAATGAAATAGAAAAAGGGAATCGAAAGATTCCCTTTTTTATTGCCCGGAATTTTGCTAACCTTGACAAATGCAACTACTTACCAGGGCCTCGAAAAAATTGACTGCCATGCCTGTACGGCCCGTCATTTTTTTTCTGCCATTCCTTTTCCTGTATGCTGCCATCGTAATTGTAATGGCCAATGATGAGCTCACTGTGGATGAACCAAGCTATCTGCAGCTTGCCACCAATCTTCTGAATGGCTCCTATTCTCCGCCTCCTCCTGATATCGATCTCTGGCATGCACCCGGCTATGCATTGACGTTAGTGCCATTCCTGGCAATGAAAATGCCCTTGCTGGTACTGCGTTTACTCAATGCCGTTTGGCTCTACGCTGCTGTTTGTATCTTTTATGATTTGCTGCGAAAACTGGTGAGCCCGTCAAATGCCCTGGCTGGAGCGCTGCTCCTGGGCTGTTACTGGCTTGCCTGGAAAGGTTTGCCTGTGATCATGACGGAAACCTTCGTTTTCTTTTTGTTCACTGCTACCCTTTGGGCGGCACATAACTATTTTACAACACCCGGCAAAGCTGTAGGGCCATTACTCTTACTGGCTTTTCTGCTTGGGTATGTCTGTATTTCCAAACTGCTGTTCAGTTACGTGTTGCTGGCGCTCACCCTCATCTCCGCTTTCTTTGCATTGCGCGGGAAACCTCAGTACATAAAGGCTTTGACTGCCGTGCTGCTGGCATGGATCGTTGTAATACCTTATCTCGTATACACCTATTCTTTGACCGGTCGTGTTTTCTATGTAGGGAACTCAGGCGGGACCACTCTTTACTGGATGAGTAACCCTGTTAAGGGAGAATATGGAGATTGGTTCAATGAAAACCTGGAACCGAATTGGTCCGTAGATGGTGTTCAACCGGGAGCGGAAGCGGCCCTGAAGCGAAATCATGAACAGGAAATTAGTAGCATCAGGTCTTTGACCAGCGTGGAAAAGGATGATGCCTTTAAACGAATGGCGCTCGAAAATATCAAGGCCCATCCCGGCGCTTATTTTAAGAACTGGCTGGCTAATATCTGCAGGTTGCTTTTCAATTTTCCCTATTCCTACAGGAAAATCGGACCCGGACTTTTGTTCAACGGATTGCCTCATCTTTTGATGATCATCTTTGCTATACATTATTGCTGTTCGTCCGGAAAAATCGCATACAGCCCCCGTTCTTTATCCGGTTCCTGCTGCTGTTTGTATTGATATATTTCCTGGGGAACACTCTGCTGAGTGCGCATATAAGGATGTTGTACGTGGTTTTCCCTGTGATAATCCTGGCCCTCGTCTGGATTTGGGACCAGCGCAGCCGGAAAGTTTAAAAAAAAATCTTTTCTTTGCACGAACATTGATACCGGGATGGTATCCTTTACCATCTTCCGCCGGTAGTGCAGAAACGAATTTTTTTATTCAGAAATCTACAATTTATTACATGCTGCCAAAGTACAAACGTGTTCTGGTGAAGTTATCGGGCGAATCATTAATGGGAGATAAAAATTTTGGCATGGACCCGGTGATCATAGAACAATATGCGCGGGACATCAAAGAAATTGTAGAGCTGGGCGTGCAGGTAGCTATTGTGATCGGGGGAGGTAATATCTACCGTGGAATGAATGAAGCAGAAACCGGCATCGAGAGAGCTCATGGAGATTATATGGGAATGCTGGCAACCGTGATCAATGGAATGGCTATGCAGGCCATGCTGGAAAAGATCGGTGTGTATACACGTCTTCAGAGCGCCATCAAGATGGAACAGATCGCAGAGCCTTACATTCGCAGGAGAGCTATCCGTCACGTGGAGAAAGGAAGAGTGGTGATCTTCGGAGCAGGAACCGGTAATCCTTATTTCACCACCGATACAGCAGGTTCGCTCAGGGCCATCGAAATTCAGGCCGATGTGATCCTCAAGGGAACAAGGGTTGATGGTATCTATACAGCAGATCCCGAAAAAGATCCCAAGGCTAAAAAGTATGAAACCATCACTTTCCAGGAATGTATCTCACAAAATCTGAAGGTAATGGACATGACCGCTTTCACACTTTGCATGGAGAACAATCTTCCCATCATCGTGTTTGACATGAACAAACCCGGGAACCTTCGTAAAGTGATCTGCGGAGAGAAAGTTGGAACACTGGTAAAGGGCTGAGGGTCAACGGATGAAAAATATTAAGTCAGCTATTTGCATATCTGAACTGATCGCACTAATTTAGGCAGATGAAAAACCACCATATTGGTGGTTTTTTCATTCTTCCCCATCCGTTCAAGTCCATTGAAAGACGTAAGTCTGCTCCGAAAAAAACCAACCCGGCCTCCTGGCCCTCTGAACCATTATTATGAATGAATTGATTGTCATCCTGGGATATCAGATCTCTGTGGGCATATGGGAAATCCTCATATTCCAACTGGGCGCCATGGTGCTGGGATTCTTCATTCATTTCTTTATCATCAGCCGCAAATCTGTAACTCCTTCCGCATCGGAACCTTCTGTACTGGCAGATACCGCCATCGATCCCGGTGAATGGAAACTCAAATACCTGGAAGATCAGGACGTTCAGAAAAAAATCTTGGACGAGCTCAAAAGAGAACTGGCAGCCGCACAGGAAAACGAAGAGCTCCTCAATATAGAACTGGAAGAACTTAAAAAGACCATCGAAGAATTGCAGAACAGGCCTGTGCCCGCAAAGCCTGCCACCACTGCGGTTCCGGACTATCTGCTTCCCGAGCAGCATCAACGCATCGCACGTATGCAGGAACAACTCGATGCAGCCCGGGAGAATGAAAGGAAATATGCAGAGATACAGTCCATGAATGATCAACTATCTGCACAACTTCGTGAATGGCGCAAGATCAATATCGAACAGGAAGCACTGATCAAACAACTTCGCCAGGAACAGATGTTGGTGGGTGAATTGAAAGATAGACTCTCACATACGCAGGAAGAGTTCATGAATATGCAGGAGAAGCTGAAGAAAATGGAAACCTGGCTTGCCCAACCCCATTACAGGAATTTCGAGTATGAAGATCTGCAGCAAAATTACCTGCGCCTCACCAAAGACCACGATGAGCTCCGCTTCAAACAAATGACCATCCTGGAAGAGAACCAGCGCCTCACCAGGTTGATGGCCGATACGGAAGACAAACTCCGTGAAGCCAATTTCCAACGTCAGGGACTCCTGAAAAAGATCACATACCTGGAAGAGCTGACCTTTGATCTGCAGCAAATCAGCGGACACAATAAAAAACTCGAAATGCAGTTGAAGCGCCTCAGCGAAATCGAGAGCCTTATCAGCAAATCCACTACAGGCCGCAAATCTGAAGGATAATTTCTCTGCAACTGAGGCGGTATATTCCCATGTTTACACAAAGTTTATCCCCATCCCCTGAATCGGGTATTGTTTACATATGTGGATATATGTACATTTATTGAAACAATTATCACTATGAACCTAATTCAACGCGCCAAAAACATACTGCTCACTCCTAAAACAGAATGGAATGTAGTGACAGGTGAAACGGCAACATTGGGATCCCTGCTCACAGGTTATGTACTCCCTTTATCATTGATTCCTGCAGTTTGTTCTTTCCTGGGCATGATGCTTTTCGGTGGAATGATCCTGGGAATCACGGCAGGCATTGTAATGGCTGTAGTGTCTGTTGTAGCAACCATCCTGGCCTATGTGATCGGCACTTACATTATCGATGCACTGGCTCCAAGTTTCAAATCAGAGAAGAACCTTGGCAGGTCTGCTCAACTGATGGCGTATTCCGCTACAGCAGTTTGGGTAGCCGGAGTTCTGAGTCTGGTGCCATTATTGGGATGGCTGGCCATCATCGCAGGCGCAGCTTATTCGATCTACCTGATGTATCTCGGTCTGGGCCCTGTTAAGAAAACACCCGAAGATCAGCGTGTATTGTATGTGATCATCGCCATTGTGGTGTACTGGGTAGTGAACCTCGTGATCTCTACACTTATCGGCGGCATCATCATTACCAGCATCTTTGCTGCAGGTGTGGGTATGATGGGAGGCTTCTGATCTTACAGCATATAATTTTGATCAGCACCGTTTATGATAACGGTGCTTTTTTATTTGTACGAATTGAAGGAGTTTTGCTGAATAAACTATTCCGATGAGTACCATTGCAGCAATCAGAACAGAGTACCGTCAACGTTCCCTCTCAGAAAAAGATGTACAGGCAGATCCCATTGCTCAGTTTGGTAAATGGTGGGAAGAAGCTGTATCCGCGCAGATCGAAGAAGTGAATGCCATGACGCTGGCCACAGCTTCCGTGGATGGACTGCCGGCAGCGCGTATCGTTTTGCTGAAAGAGTTCGATACACGTGGCTTTGTGTTCTTCACCAATTATGAAAGTTTCAAAGGACAACAGTTGCTGGAAAATCCACGAGCCTGCCTGGTTTTCTTCTGGAAAGAACTGGAAAGACAGGTGCGTATTACAGGATTGGTAGAGAAAGTACCTGCTGCAGAAAGCGATGCCTATTTCAATAGCCGTCCTGAGGGAAGCCGCCTTGGCGCCTGGGTTTCACCACAAAGCCAGGTGATCGAGAACAGGGAATGGCTGGATATCGAAGAAGCAAAGAAGAAAGATGAGTTCAGCGGAAAAACGATTGTACGTCCTGCAAATTGGGGTGGTTACCTGGTAAAGCCCGTGATCATTGAATTCTGGCAGGGACGCCCGAGCAGGTTACACGACAGGATCCAGTATAGTTTGAATGAAAAAGGAGCCTGGCAGATCGAGCGTCTGGCTCCATAGGAAGAAGAAATAAAAAGATGGGATAAGTTGAAAAGTTAACGGCTGGATACCTGATCCTGCTGATAACTTTTCAACCTCTTATCGCAAGCCTATTTGCTGTCGCCTTTAGCGGCAACTTTTTTTGTTCTTGCTGGTCTGCTTTTTCCGTAAGATCCTTTGAAGATCTTTCCTTTCTTGGTTTTTTTATCACCTCTACCCATGTTGAAAAGAATTTGTAAATGAATAAATGTCGAACAGCAAAAATACCAAAAAAAAAGTCCCGATACCAAGAGTATCGGAACTTTCCGTGCAGTTGATGCAGCTTTTATAATTTAGCTTGCAGCTCTTTACCTGCTTTGAAACGGGCAACTTTCTTCGCCTTGATCTTAATCACAGCGCCAGTTTGGGGATTGCGACCGTTGCGGGCAGCTCTTTTGGAAACGGAGAAAGTTCCGAAACCTACCAGAGTTACTTTACCACCACCTTTCAGGGTTTTGGTAACTGCTTCTACGAAAGAATCCAAAGTAGCGTTAGCTTGTGTTTTAGTGATACCTGCATCATCAGCAAGCTTGGCAATTAATTCAGCTTTGTTCATAGTGTAATGTTTTAAATATGCAGGAACAAATTTAGCCGCTTTTTGTTTCCAACAAAATTTTTCTCTGCTAAAATTATCAAATGAAAAATTGGCTGCAAACCGCTTGGGACAAGGATTATAGGAAAAGTACTATTCCCGGGGTAACCCTTTTTCACAAGATTTATCCTTTGAAATCCGCCACCAGACTGTGTTTCACGGCGTCCGGCTGAAATGCGGTACAGCAGCGGGTTTGAAAGGAATATACAATAAATTTTTACTCTTCGCTGATTAAAATAATCTTATCCACACTCAGTTCACAATCTCCATTACACTACGAAATGCAATGAAATTATTCCCCCATTTATTGTATCCATCATCACGCAAAGTCTGTGAGTGCTGGTTGATATAGCGTTCATAATCGGAGAACTCATTTGCGTAATATTGAGCTGCATAGGTTGGTCCTTCTTCTTCATCCAACTCCAGTACTTTTACCAGTTGGTTCTTTGTAAAGCAGCCGGTTGCCATCACATCCGGCATATGTGTTTTGATCATCCACTCCACCCACGCGTCGTGAATGGCCCAGCTTACTTTGATTGTTACATTATAAATGATCATGAACTATTGATTTATGCGAGTTCGAGGAAAACCGGACAATGATCGCTTTGCTTCACATCAGGATAGATAGCAGCAGCTTTCACGAGCGGGGCGAGGCTTTCAGTAACGTTGATATAATCGATCCTCCAGCCTTTGTTCTGCGCGCGAACCGTTGGGAAACGCTGGCTCCACCAGGTGTACCAGTGAGGATCCGGATTGAGCTTGCGGAATGTATCTATCCAACCGGTTCCATAGAATTTATCCAGCCACAACCTTTCTTCGGGCAGGAACCCGGAAGATTTTTTGTTGCCCTTCGGATCATGGATATCTATTTCTGTATGTGCAATATTGTAATCGCCACAGAGTATCAGGTTGGGTTTGGTCTGTCTCAGTTCAGACACATATTCAAAAATCTCATCTAACCAGGAGTATTTGTAGGCCTGTCTTTCATCGCCGGAAGTACCGGAAGGGAAATAGGCGTTGATGATCCGGATATCGCCGAGATCGATCTGCAAAACCCTTCCTTCATCATCACTTACCTGGTGGCCTGTTCCATAAACTACATTATCTGCTTTCTGTTTGGAGAAGATGGCCACGCCACTGTATCCTTTTTTTTGAGCGCTGAACCAATAGTCGTGAAACCCAAGATCTGTGAACTGCTTGTAGTCCACATTATCGCGATGGGCCTTGGTTTCCTGCAGGCAGATCACATCGGCGGGATCGGTTTTCAACCAATCCATCAGTCCCTTATTCATTGCAGCCCGGAGGCCGTTCACATTATAACTGATGATGCGCATGGGAATATTCTTTAATTTGGCCGGCAATTTACACCTTTGGTATGGAAGCAGCATCAGCAAAAAAACGACAGGTAGTACCCATCATCCCTCCAAAAGAGCATGTGTACCTCGACGGGCCGAAGAGCCGCGGATATGAGCTCAAATTCATCTGGAAAGTGGCGATGCAGTTCCTGAAATCCTTCAGGACCCTGCACTTTGTGGGACCCTGTATCACAGTATTCGGATCAGCCAGATTCAAGGAAGATCATCCTTATTATAAAGTGGCGAGGGATTTCGGGCAGCGTATCGGCGAACTGGGATTTACCACTATGACCGGTGGCGGACCTGGCATCATGGAGGCCGCCAATCGCGGAGCATTCGAGCATGGATACCAGTCTGTGGGTTGTAATATCATGTTGCCTTTCGAACAACATGCCAATCCCTACCTGCATAAATCCCTGATGTTTGAACATTTCTTTGTGCGCAAGGTGGTGATGGTGAAATACTCCTACGCCTTTATCATCCTTCCCGGAGGATTCGGCACCATGGACGAATTCTTTGAAACCCTCACATTGGTACAGACCCAAACCATTACACAGTTCCCCATCGTATTATTTGGAAAAGTGTACCACCAGGAACTCTGGGATTACCTGGAATTCATGGCGGAACAGGGAACCATTGCAAAGGAAGATCTCAACCTGGTACTGCTTACAGACGATATGGACGAAGCCATGCATCATATCCGGTCCTATATCACATCCAATTTCAAAGTAAAACCACGGAAACGTCAATGGTGGCTTCTTGAGAAAAAGTAAGCGTCTCACCGTCACCAATAACCTACATCCTGACCGGCTACATTGATCCAATTTTGTGTTAACTTCGGAACGACCTTCACTCGTACCCGCAGTTTACTTCTACTTTTGCTGCCTTTTAATTTTAAATAACTCCAACTCACCGTTATGCGTAAGTGGCTGTTGAAGCGCTTGATGATTGCAGGATGTACGTTACTGGGATTAATTCTGATCACTTTCCTCCTGCCTTATTTTTTCCCTGAGTTCGTGGCTAAAAAGATCAAGATCTGGTCAAACAAGGCATTGGCCACTGAAGTGAATTTCTCTAAAGCCAGGTTAAGTTTCTTTAACCATTTTCCATCGCTCACACTCACCCTGCACGATTTTACCCTGAAAGGTTCCGCGCCATTCAGTAATGCCAATCTCGTAGCAGCCGATGAAGTGGCGCTGGGCATCGATCTCCGCTCTGTTTTTGCCAGCCAGATCAATATCAACCAGATCTTTCTCGACAAAGGCAAGATCGATATCCAGATTTCTGAAGATGGACAACCTAACTACAATGTATATAAGGCGGAGCCCGATACTGCTACGGTTACTACCAATGTAGATTCTGCGGGCGCCTCCCTCAAGCTCGAAAATATCCACCTGGATGAAACAGAGCTGGTGTACAATGATCGCTCCCTGCCACTAACGGTAACGGCCAAGGGATTCCATTATACCGGTTCCGGCGATCTCAGCAAGGCCATCTTCGATCTCCATTCCGAAATCAAGGCCGATAGCTTCAAACTCAGCTACGGTGGAGAAACTTATATCACAGACAAAAAACTACAGGCCGATCTGATCACCAAGATCAATACCAACTCGCTGACCTTGTTGTTTGAGAAGAACGATCTGCTGATCAATCGCCTCCCCGTTCAATTACATGGAATTTTCGAATTCCTGAAAGATGGATACAATATGGACTTCAACCTCCGTTCCAAAGAAACGGACCTCCATGATCTGATCACCGCCCTACCACAGGAATACCTTAAATACTTCGACAATACCGAGATCAAAGGCCACACGGAAATAGAAGCATCGCTCAAAGGCAATTACAGTGCAGCCACCAATGATATGCCCAGCCTGCTTTTCAAGATGATCGTGAAAGATGGATTCGTATCGCATAACAAAGCAGCCCTACCGGCAAAGAACCTCCGTCTCAACCTGGATGCAAGGCTTCCAAAGCTGAATACAGACAGCCTCTATATCAGCATCGATTCTTTCTTCTTCAATATCGAAAAGGATTATTTCAACTCTGTGATCCTGGTGCGCGGATTGAATGTACCCTATCTGAAATCCAGCCTCCAGGCCGATATGGACCTCGGGAATATGGCCGCAGCATTCGGATTGAAGGATATGGAATTCAAAGGCAGGTATAAGCTTAATTTCAATGCAGACGGCGCTTACACAACAGGACAAAGAAAAGGCAGTCTCCGTAAAGACACCGTGATCACCAGCATTCCCAAATTCAACCTGGAATCATCGCTCACCAATGGCTTTATCAAATTTGCAGCATTGCCACAGGGAGTGGAGCAGATCAGCCTTAAACTGAATGCTTCGTGTAAGGATGGTATTTATGAACACACGCAACTGAATGTTGAAGACATCAATGCCAAGGTTCTGTCGAATTTCATCAAGGGCCATTTCAAGGTCACCAATGAAGCAGATTTTCCGTTGGAAGGCCAGTTGCAGACCGTGTTCCATCTCTCCGACATCAAACAGTTCTATCCGCTCGACAGCCTGGATTTGAATGGAGATCTGAATATCGATATCAATACCAAAGGCAGGTACAACCCAGCCAAAAGTCTGTTCCCTGTTACTACTGCTTCGCTGAAACTCGACAACGGATCGATCAAAACCAAATACTATCCTTCGCCTTTGCAGAAGATCAATGTAGATGCTACCGTGATCAACAACACTGGTAAAATGAATGACCTGAAAGTGGAGCTGAAACCGGTTTCCTTTGAACTGGATAATCTGCCCTTCACCGTGCAGGCTTCCTTACAGCAGTTCAGTGACCTCCGTTACGCCATCGCGTCCAAAGGCACGCTGGACCTGGGTAAGATCTATAAAGTATTTGCCATTGAAGGATACAATGTGAATGGTTTCATTCAAACTGACCTCTCGCTCCGCGGCCGCCAGAGCGATGCCACAGCAGGCCGTTATGAAAGGCTCTTCAACAAGGGAACAATGAAGGTCCGCGACATTGCCCTCACCACGGAAATGCTGCCCAAGCCTTTCTTCATTAACAACGGCCTTTTCCGATTCGACCAGGATAAGATGTGGTTCGATACTTTCAAAGCCAAATATGGTAATACCAATATGGTGATGAATGGATATCTCTTCAATGTGTTCAACTACGCATTCAAGCCAAAGGAAGCGCTCAAGGGCAAATTCGAACTGAGCACTCCGCGTTTCTATGTAGACGAATGGATGGTGTTCTCCGGTACTCCTGATGCTTCCTCTTCTGGCAGTAGCAGTGCTTCCGGTGTGGTTGTGATCCCCGCCAATCTCGATCTCAATTTCACCGCCAGTGCCGGCAAAGTACTGTACCAGGGCATCGAGCTGTATGATTTCAAGGGCGGGCTTACTGTTGCCAATGGCGAACTGGCCTTACAGGAAACAGGTTTCACACTGGTGGATGCACCCATCGTGATGGATGGCACTTACAAAAGCAATTCACCTTACAAAGCTTATTTCGATTATCATGTGAAAGCTGAAACCCTGGATGTGAAGAAAGCATATAATGGTATCGATATTTTCCGCCAGATGGCTCCGGCGGCAGCGAAGGCTGAAGGACAGATCTCCCTGGATTATAGTCTCAGTGGCCGTTTGAACGCAAGCATGATGCCGGTCTATCCTTCCCTGAAAGGCGAAGGCGTGATCTCCGTTCAGAAAGTGAAGATGAAAGGATTTCGATTGATGAATGCCGTTAGCGATGCCACCGGCAAGGAAGGCATCAAGGACCCGGACCTTTCCAAAGTGGATATCAAAACGAAGATCGCGAACAATATCATTACCATCGAGCGCGTGAAAATGAAAGTGTCCGGATTCCGTCCAAGGTTTGAAGGACAAGTGAGTTTTGATGGCAAATTCAATTTGCATGGACGCCTGGGCCTGCCGCCATTCGGCATCATTGGAATTCCGTTTTCGGTTACTGGAAACAGGGATAATCCGAAAGTGAAGCTGAAGAGAGCGAAGGAAGGGGATGAATTGGAAGAGGAAAGGGATGAGGAGGGAGAAGAGGTGAAAATGACGGATTCTACTAATAATCAGTGATTTAAGATAAATTCATCCTTGCTAATTTAAAACATAATTTTAAATTAGCAAGGATGATTAAACGCAAAGTTGAAAAAGAAATAATGCAATTGCTGAAACAGTTTCCGGCAGTTGGCTTATTGGGAAATTCAAAGAGTGCCTGAAATCTTTGCAACTCTTCGGGGAGTCATTGACCGGCGAAGAAAAAGTGGACATCGGACAGGGCAGTTCCTTATTCTTGGTTCTGCAGCTTTAGATCTTCTGAGGCAATCCTCTGAAACCCTTGCAGGGAGGATAGCTTATAAAGAGTTAACTGGCCTTCTAATAACCGAGATAGATAAAGATAAGCTTGATCAACTCTGGCTTCGTGGAGGCTTTCCTGATAGTTTCCTTGCAAACTCTGATGAAGACAGCTTCCGTTGGAGAGAGAATTTTATCAGTACCTATCTTGAGCGTGATGTTCCCCAGCTTGGTGTTCGAATACCTGCAACCAGTCTTCGATTATTATGGACAATGCTAGCGCATAATCAGGGCGGACAAATAAACATTTCTCAATTGGCTGCTAATCTCGGCATAACATCACCTACGGCAAAGAAATATGTTAAACTTTTAGAAGATTTACTTCTGGTCAGGTCTTTGAGGCCATGGGCTGGAAATGTAGGTAAGCGACTTGTAAAAGCTCCAAAAATATATATCCGCGACAGTGGTCTTACACATGCCTTATTAGATATTGACACGTTTGACAAATTATTAGGTCATCCTGTAATAGGAACTAGCTGGGAAGGATTTGTGATTGAAAACATACTTTCCATTTTGCCCATGGCGTCAAGTGCCTGGTTTTATAGAACAAACGCTGGGGCAGAAATTGATTTGATCATAGAGAATGGCCCTAAAAACAGGATCGCTATCGAAATAAAAAGATCCCTGGTTCCTAAAGTCTCTAAAGGATTCTATCTTGGCTGCGAAGACATTAAAGCAACTCGTCGATTTGTTGTCTATCCGGGAAATGAGAAATTCCCCATTGGTGATAATACAACCGCGATTTCCTTGCTGGAAATAATGGATATAATTGAAAGGAAGAATTGAAAGTGACTACTATCAGTCTCAATTCTTATTTGGTAACCACAGCTATGTTAAAATAAAATACGGCCTGGTAAGAGAGCCGTATTTTATTCAATTTGTTAATGATTTTCTTACGCTTCATATTCCAGCACGGGCCTCAGCCAGCGTTCCACATCTTCGATACTCATTCCTTTACGTTTCGCATAGTCCACTACCTGATCTTTCTGGATCTTACCGATTCCGAAGTACTGGCTCTGCGGATGTGCAAAGTACCAGCCACTCACGGAAGATGCGGGATACATCGCCAGCGATTCAGTGAGCGTGATGCCTGTAGCGGCTTCACCACCCAGCAGATCGAAGAGTTTGTATTTCTCGGTGTGATCAGGACAGGCAGGATAACCCGGGGCCGGACGGATACCGGAATATTTTTCGGTGATCAGTTCTTCATTGGTGAAATGCTCGTCAGATGCGTAACCCCAGTATTCTTTGCGCACGCGCTCATGCAGGTATTCTGCAAAAGCTTCCACTAACCTGTCTGCCAAAACCTGCACCATGATCTTGTTGTAATCATCGTGCAACTGAATAAATCTTTCCAGGTGTGGTTCGATGCCTTTGATGGTAACAGTGAATGCGCCCATGTAATCGGCAAATGGCTGAGCAGCGATGGACGCGGGTTTGATGAAGTCTGCCAGGCTGATATTCGGTTGATCGGCTGCTTTCTTGATCTGCTGGCGGAGGAACTCCAGGTTCACTACCTCATTGCCGTTCTTCAGCTCTACTGTATCGGGAGCGGTCTGCTGCGCTGGCCAGAAGCCGATCACACCTTGTGGCGTAAGCCATTTTTCATCGATGATCTGTTGCAGCAGTTTATTGGCGTCATCATATAATTTGGTGGCTTCTTTTCCTACCACTTTATCAGTGAGGATGGCCGGGAATTTTCCATGCAATTCCCAGGCGATGAAGAAGGGGCCCCAGTCGATATACTTTGCAATGTCTGCCAGTGGCACATCCAGGAACTGCCTGGTGCCGGTGAAAGTGGGAGCGATGGGCTGGAAGGAAGGCCAGTTGATCTTCACAGGGTTTTGCTGTGCCTGTTCGAAAGTAAGATACTGCTTCACGGTTTTCTTACTGGCGAAATCTTCCTTGAGCTTTACGTACTCTGTTTTTATTTTATCGAGGTAAGGCGCTTTCTGTTCTTCACTCAGCAGGGAGCCGGCAACGGTAACACTGCGTGATGCGTCCAGCACGTGTACTACACCCAGGTCATATTCGGGAGCAATTCGCACTGCGGTGTGCATGCGAGATGTGGTGGCGCCTCCGATGAGCAGTGGCTGCTTCATGTTGCGGCGTTTCATTTCACGGGCTACGTGCACCATCTCATCCAGTGAAGGAGTGATAAGGCCGCTGAGACCGATGATGTCCACTTTTTCTTTTTCTGCTGTTTCCAGGATCTTATCGGCGGGCACCATCACACCGAGGTCGATGATATCATAGCCATTACAGCCGAGTACCACGCCTACGATATTCTTACCGATATCATGCACATCGCCTTTCACTGTGGCCAGGAGGATCCTGGCGGCACCGCCCTGTTGTGCATTCGGATTATTTCTTTTTTCTTCTTCGATATAAGGAGTGAGGATGGCAACGCTCTTTTTCATTACGCGCGCGCTTTTCACTACCTGCGGGAGGAACATCTTTCCACTTCCGAAGAGGTCGCCCACTACGTTCATGCCGTCCATCAATGGTCCTTCGATCACTTCGAGGGGCGTGCATATTTCTGACGCGCTTCTTCCGTGTCCTGATCGATAAAATCTGTGATACCATTTACCAGGGCGTGTTTGAGGCGTTCTTCCACGGAGTTGCTGCGCCAGGCTTCGTCCTTAACTTCCGTCTTGTCTTTTGCTTTTACCGTTTCTGCGAAAGTGATAAGACGATCGGTAGCGTCCGGGCGTTTGTTGAAGATCACATCTTCACAAAGTTCCCTGAGCTGTGGTTCGATCTCATCATACACTACCAGCTGTCCGGCGTTTACGATGCCCATGTCCATCCCTGCCCTGATGGCATAGAGGAGGAATACGCTGTGCATGGCTTCGCGTACGGGCTCGTTGCCACGGAAGGAGAAGGAGATATTACTTACACCTCCGCTGATCTTGGCCAGTGGCATGCGTTGTTTGATCACACGCGTGGCTTCGATGAAGTCGATAGCGTAGTTATTGTGCTCTTCGATGCCGGTGGCGATAGCGAAGATATTGGGGTCAAAGATGATGTCCTGCGGATCGAAGCCTACTTCTTCTGTGAGGATCTTGTAGGCTTTGGTGCAGATGTTGACGCGCCTGTCGAATGTATCGGCCTGTCCCTGTTCATCGAAAGCCATCACTACCACGGCGGCTCCGAACATGCGGCAGATCTGTGCTTCGCGAATGAATTTCTCCACTCCTTCTTTCATGGAGATGGAGTTCACGATACATTTTCCCTGTACGCATTTGAGTCCTGCTTCGATGATCTCGAACTTGGAGCTGTCGATCATGATGGGGATCTTGGCAATATCCGGTTCGCTTTGCAGGAGATTGAGGAAGGTGGTCATGGCTTTGACGCCGTCCAGGAGGGCGTCGTCCATGTTCACGTCCAGGATCTGTGCTCCGCTTTCCACCTGCTGGCGTGCAACGCTGAGGGCTTCTTCGTATTTGTTTTCGCGGATGAGCCGGGCGAATTTCTTCGATCCGGTTACATTCGTTCTTTCACCTACGTTTACAAAGAGGGTTTCAGGACGGATCACCAGTGGTTCTAATCCTGATAAACGCATGTATGGCTTGATACTAACGGTGTCGCTCATTTCTAAAATTTAAGGAGCTGCTTTTACAGCAGGTCCGGCTTCTTCAAAGATGGATCGATACTGCCCGGGCTTCTCAGAGGGAAGGCTCCAGTACCGGCAGCTCTCTTGGTTTAAATGATTTCACATGTTCAGCAATATGACGGATATGGTCAGGCGTAGTGCCGCAACATCCGCCTACGATGTTCACAAACCCCTGCTGGGCCCATTCTTCAATGAAGTGGGCAGTTTGCTCAGGTTGTTCATCGTATTCTCCCATGGCATTGGGAAGCCCGGCATTGGGATAGGCCGATGTATAGCAGGCGGCGATCTGGCTTAGCTCTTCGATATGCGCACGCATATCGTTGGCGCCGAGTGCGCAGTTGAGGCCGATGCTGAGCGGCCTTGCATGCATTACGGAGGTATAGAATGCTTCCAGGGTTTGGCCGCTCAGGGTTCTGCCGGATGCATCGGTAATAGTACCGCTGATCATGATGGGCAGTTCCGGGAGCTTTGTATCGTGGAAGAATTTCTTGATGGCGAAGATGGCCGCCTTCGAGTTGAGGGTATCGAAGATGGTTTCGATCAGCAGCAGGTGAACGCCGCCTTCCACCAGGCCTTTGACCTGATCATAGTAACCGTTCATCGCTTCATCGAAAGTGAGGGCGCGATAGCCGGGATTGTTCACATCGGGAGAAAGGCTCAGCGTTTTATTGAGCGGTCCGATGGCGCCGGCAACATAACGGGGTTTGGAAGGGTCTTTGGCTGTGTATTCATCGGTAGCTTCGCGTGCGATGCGCGCTGATGCAACATTCTGTTCGTACGCAAATTCCTGCATGCCATATTCACCCTGCGCAATAACGGTAGCAGAGAAAGTATTCGTTTCAATGATATCGGCTCCTGCCTCCAGGTATTCGCGATGAATGGCCCCGATGATCTGGGGCTGTGTGAGGGAAAGGATCTCGTTGTTTCCTTTGATGTCTGAGGGCCAGTTTTTGAAACGCTCTCCGCGATAGTCTTCTTCTGTGAGCTTATACCGCTGGATCATGGTTCCCATGGCTCCGTCGATGATAAGGATGCGTTTTTTCAGCTCATTTCTAATGTCCATACCTTACAATATTTAATTGTACAACAATCCGGACTATATGCTAACTGCATACGCCGTCAATCAAAGTAGAACTGGTATAAACGTTGGGAAATTATGAGGTGTTTTTCCTTGCGTTCATTAGTTCCGTTTTTTATGTCCTGCCCGCGATGGCGGGAGACAAACAGGCCGAACAATAAACAAATCCGCCTGTGAATTTTACAAATTTAAGGTATCCCTGCTTAATAACAAAGGGCATGCCATCAGCGGTTGCTGACGTAGCTTTCAACGGGTAAGCGGTTGGAGATGGATCGTGCCAGGGTCATTTCATCGGCATATTCCAGTTCACCTCCGAAGGAGATGCCACGGGCGATGGTAGTGACTTTCACCGGCAACGAGGCCAGTTTCTTCTGAATATAGTAAATGGTGGTATCGCCCTGGATATTTGGGTTGAGGGCGAAGATCACTTCTTCAGGCTGGTCATTTTTGATACGCTGCACGAGGGCTTCGATATTGAGCTGGTCGGGTCCGATGCCATCCAGCGGGGAAATGATCCCTCCGAGAATATGGTAAGTGCCGCTGAACTGCTGGGTGCTTTCGATAGCAATCACATCCCTGATACTTTCCACTACGCAGATGAGGTTCTGCTTGCGAAGGGGATTGGAGCAGATGGCGCAGATATCTGTATCGGATACATTGAAGCAGCGCTGGCAGAATTTGATCTCCTGGCGCATGCGCACAATGGCTTCTCCGAAGCTTTCCACTTTTTCTGTTTCTGTCTTGAGTAAATGCAATACCAGCCTGAGCGCGGTCTTCTTACCGATGCCCGGGAGCCTGGCAAATTCATTCACTGCATTCTCTAATAATTCGGACGAAAATTGCATAGTACAAAGGTACGCATTTGATGCCTGCCTTTAGTGGAAATGAAGCTATAAAGTGATGTCGATCTCATTGTCCCAATTAGCCTTCACCGTTACTTTCCGCGGCACTGAGATCACTTTCTCAGGTTGGATATGTTTGCCGAAAAATTCGCCGGGATCGTAAATGCCGTTCTTATTGTCGTCGAAAAGGATACGGAGGTCATAATCGCCAGGCTGGAAGAGTTTGGCATAGAAATCACGACTGGTGAATGGATAGGAGAATTTCACTGCATTGTTCTGTACAAACAGGAGAACAGGGTTCTTGCTGAGGTCCAGGTTGATGAATCGAAGTCTTACCATCCCGTACTCACTGTTCTTCCTGGTGCGGAAATTCAGTGTGTCGGATTTGAGTACTTCTTTGCCGAGTGTGTCTGTGGCAAAGCCGGGATAGAAGAGCATTTTGTAAGCAGTGTTCTCGGTCCAGGGATAATAGATCGAAACGAATTTATTGCTGGTGTCCCGCACGATGGTGTAGCCTTCCAGCGGTTCGTTCTCTTCATTGGCGAGGACCAGTTTGGTGGAATCATAAGATTGCACAGGAGCCTCTCTGAACGTGAGTCTCAGCGTATCCAGCAGATCGAATGAGCCACCGGATGCATTGACATCGAACTTCAGTCTTTTGTCTTTGGGATCTGATTTTGCCGGTTGTTTTGCAGGCGGCGCTTTTTTAGGCTCAGCGGTATCTTTCTCTAAATATGCGTAGAGAGTGATATCGCTGGGCTCAGTTGTTTTGACGGGCTTGTCTGCAAAAGCAAAGAGCTGTGCATTGCTCATGTATTTTCTCTGTCCGCCTTCATCCTTCAATGCAAAAAGATTGAAAGTGCCGGGAGGAAGATGATGGAAAGTGAATTTTCCTTCTTTATCCAGTCGGGCCACGTAGCGCGGACGATCCTTGATCACAGCGGAATCCTCCAGGCTGCTGTGCAATACCACAATCAGTGTTGAATCCGGCATACCCGTTTCAGCAAGGATCACATTACCGCTGACGGTAAGTGAATCCAGTGTTGTGCCCGTGGTAAATACGTAAGTGAAGTTCTTATATACGTTGCCCTCATTGATGTCTTTGACGGCATTGCCGAAATCGAAGGCATAGGTGGTATTGGGTTCCAGTGTATCCTTGATGGTTACGGTAATTGTTCTGAGCTTATTGGTAACCGTAGGGTTGATCTTGGGTGTAGGTGATACCAGGAGATTTTCCTGCACATTATCCACTTGTACATATTCATCAAATTCGAATACTACTTTCTTGCTGTTGAAGTTGCGGGAGGAATCACCGGGCAATGCTCTTACCAGCCTGGGAGGAAGAGAGTCCCTCGGTCCACCGGTGGGTGGAGCGATGTTAGCACAACCTGGACTGCTTACCATACTAACTGCGATAGCGAATACTACCAGCGCAGCAACAAACAAATTATTGATCTTACGCATATATCTGGGATACAGTCTGCAAACTTAGTTGGTTTATTGATAAGATTGTGCTAAACATCGGAGGGTTGGCAGTGATTCATCGGAGGGTTGCCAGTCGCGGGGAGGCGAGCGACTGCCAGCACCTTGCTATTCCAGTTCATCTTCCGTCTTAAGCTCATGCAAGGCAATGGCGAGATTATTGGTTTTTACAAAATTGCACCAGTGGCAATCTTCTTTACCACACCCGGTATAGAAATCGCGCGCATGGATCTTGTCCCACACGGTTCTGATCTGTTGTGTAACGGTAGTGATGTCTTCCGGCCTGATCACCACAGTTTCCTTATGGTATCCTTTTTTCTTTTTGCTGGGCTCGATAAAATCGAATTCAGTACTGACCACTGTCCATTCTTTCTTATCGTAATTATCCACCAGTAATTTGTAGAAGACAGCCTGACGCCAGTAATCGCCGCCGTGCGGGCTTTTATCGGGCTTCTCACCGAAGCGCAGGAACTTATCTGCGTTCTTATCAGGATCACCCGTTTTATAGTCCACTACATTCACTTTCTTGCCGTCGAATTCCATTTTATCCAGCTTCCCTTTGAGGGGAACGCCTGCCACTACCACATTGCGGATATTTTGTTCGATGGTTACCACTTTGCTCCAGCGGAAGATGTATTCATCGTAATAATTGCTGAGCACTTCAAGGCCGTATTCAAATCTTCTTTCGAATTGTTCACGGGTGAAGCTTTCGCGGTGGCGGTTCATGTACCATTTGAAGTCTTCCAGGAACACTTCTTTGAGCGGGAACTGTTCTCCATTAGCTTTCATCTTGCGGAAGAACTGTTCCAGCGCATGGTGAACGGCCGAACCGAATTCCGTGTTCTCATTCTTCGGCGCGGGAATGCGCACCAGGTTCTTGAAATAGAATTCCAGCGGGCATTTCAGGTAATTGTTGAGGGCGGTGAGGTTCATCACGAAAGCATTCAGTCTTTCTGAAATGAACCCTTCTTCCAGCTCTCCTATTTCCGGGGCTGCATTCCTGCTAAGCAATAGTGCCTGGAACTCGGCCTGCACTTCATCGCCCACAAATACTTTTTCTACCGGAATATCATGGTGCTCCAGGATCTCGGCAATGAACATGGAAGGCTCCAGTTCACGGCCATCCGATTTGAAGCGACTATACGAAACAGTGAGGTATTGCTCCGCGCGCGTCAATGCTACGTAGAAGAGGCGTCGCAGTTCTTCGTCGTCACCTGCTTCCTCTTTCACCGTGGATTGCGACGTGGCTGTGAAGATGGTATCCGGCAGTTTGTAACCGCCGCCCGGTTTTCTTTTCTTTTCCCAGAAGGCGGCATTGGCACCTGCAATGAATACATGTTCAAACTCGAGGCCCTTGGAGCCGTGTGCTGTGAGGAGGTTCACGCCTTTATCGCTGCCGCTCACGCGAACGAGTGGTAAAGGCAATCCTTCGCGTTCCATCAGATCGATGATATTCACGAATTGCTGCACAGACATATTTGGCTGGCGTCTTCTTTCTTCCTGTACAAAATCGAAAAGGCCGGTGATCACCTGCAGTTCCCAGATCTTTTCCTCGCTTTCCATTACACGGGCCAGTACACCGGCTTCGCGGATGATCAGCTCGAACATCTGTTGTAAAGTAAGATTGGAAATACCACGCACCATCTTCTCAAGGATCATGCTGGCCTGCTTCAGGTGCGGGTCTGGCGCAACAGTGAAAAGATCTTTCGGTGGGCGGCTTGTTCTCTCGAACAGCAGCCTGCGGAGGGAGATCTTCTCGCTGGTGAATTGTTTATCGGCTACTTCCGAACTGAGTTTAGCAATTTCGATGGGATGGATATTGAACCAGTCGAAGTGCAGGATCTCGAAGAGCATTTCATCCCCGCTGTAGGGAATATCATGTTCGGTGGCCAGGTAGCGGAGCAGGAGCATCAGCTTATTCACCAGTGGCAGTTCGAGAATATTGATATTTCGTTTACTGTATACCGGTATATTCTGCAAAAGCAGGTAAGTGGTGAGCTCTTCTCCGTATTTGTTCTCTTTATAGATCACGCTGATGCGGCCGGGCTGAACGCCTTGCAGCAGGAGCGTTTTGATCTCTTTGGTGATGCCGATCATTTCCTGCCGCTGCGATTCATACTCCTTGATGGACGGCATATGTTCCAGCCCCATCATTTCAGGATGCGAAGCGCGCAATTCCTTGGTGAGGCCGGGGATCTGTCGGATCAGTCTTTCATTGTTGCGGTTGATGAGCGATTGTGCTACATTCAGTATCGGCTGGGTGGAGCGGTAGTTCTTGGTGAGCACCACTTTCAGCAGATCATCTTTATAGGTATGCGCCAGGGATAACATGTTTTCCACGTTGGCGCCCTGGAAGCGGTAGATACTTTGGTCATCATCGCCCACCACAAAGATATTGGGTGTATCCCAGAAGCTGAGAAGCAGTTCCACCAAACGGTTCTGCGTACCCGAAGTATCCTGGTATTCGTCCACGAGGATGTAAAGGTATTGTTCCTGGTAACGGGCCAGCAGGGTCTTGTTCTCTTCGAAGCTGCGGATCACCCAGTTGATCATATCATCGAAGTCGTACCGGTTGCGGGCGCGCATGAGTTGTTGAAAATTGTCGAACTCCATCACGGCTGCGCGGAGTTTTTCCATTTTTTCTGTTTCCTCATCGATCCTGTTCTGGTTGAGATCGCCGGGCTTATGTTGTTTGTAAGCGCGTTTGTAGGTGAAGCCATCGCGATTGGGAAGATCTTTGAGGTATTCATCGATCTTTTCAATAATGAAGGCGGAAGTCCAGCCTTCCTTTTTCATCGTACTGAAAAGACTCTGAAGGTTTTTTATTTCGAAATACACATCGCCACGATATCTTTTCAGCGGGTGTGCCTTGGGGAAAGCATCGATCAGTTGCGTGAACATTTCGATCCTCTCCAGGTCAGACACCGGATCCAGTGCCGTTTTCTCGAACAATGATAAATTCTCCTGGATGATATCGTTACAAAAAGCGTGGAAAGTATAGATGTTCACTTTGTAGGCGTCCGACCCGATAAATCTTTGAAGTCTTTTGCGCATAGCCACCACTCCTGCCTCCGTATAAGTGAGACAGAGAATATTCTGTGGTAAAGAGTCAGTTTCCAGCAGGATCTTTCCGATGCGGCTGGCCAGGATCTGTGTTTTTCCTGTGCCCGGGCCGGCAATCACCATTACGGGGCCTTCAATAGTATCTACTGCCAGTTTCTGCTCTTCGTTCAGATGGGCGTATTCTGCCTGGAATTTTTCCAGGAGTTGCTCTCGGCGTATGGACATATATTAACAAAGATAGGTAGAATCGATTGTTACATAGGCGATTCCAAAATCTGGTGGAAAGCATGTGCTTATTGTAGGGATCACATGGTTAAATATGACTTCAACTAATTGAATTCCAACGCAGAGATTTTTCTAACAATTGATACCAAGTAGCTTACGATTGAAAATTTATGCTTATTTTAGAAAAGGGAAAGATTCTAATTCCGGGAATATTTTCCAGCCTTTTACGTTTATTGATCAGTTAATCCAACACAATGAAAAATCAGAACGCACTCAGGATCTTTATCCTTGAAGATGATCTGTGGTACGGTTCTATGCTGCAGCATTATCTTTCATTGAATCCTGATTACGAAGTAAAACGATTTGACAAGCCAGGAGATCTTTTCAACCAACTGCACGAGAACCCCGATGTTATTACCCTCGACTATTTCATGCCTGATATGGACGGCAGTGTGGTATTGAAAAAAATAAGGGAGATCAATCAAGACATTAAAGTTGTGATCATTTCAGGTCAGGAAGACCTGCGTACTGCTGTGAGCCTGGTTACGGGCGGTGCTTTCGATTATATTGTAAAAGATGAAGACACCAAAGACAGGCTTTGGAATGTATTGCTGCACCTGAAAGAGATTGTGGGCCTGAAGAAAAAGATTGCTGTGCTGGAAGAGGAAGTAAGTAAAAGGAATGATTACTCGAAGTACCTGATCGGCAAAAGTGAATGCATGGAGAAAATTTTTGCGTTGATCGGTAAAGCTTCCGGCTCCACTATCACTGTGTCTGTTACAGGAGAAACAGGAACGGGTAAAGAGATGGTGGCCAAGGCCATTCACTTCAATTCCGATCGCAATAAGAAGCCATTCATTACCGTGAATATGGCAGCCATTCCCCGGGAGCTGGTGGAAAGTGAACTTTTTGGTCATGAAAAAGGTGCTTTCACGGGCGCGGTTACACGAAGAATCGGTAAATTTGAAGAAGCGCATATGGGAACGCTGTTCCTGGACGAGATCGGTGAGCTGGATATCAGTCTGCAGGCGAAGCTGCTTCGGGTATTGCAGGAGCGCGAGATCACCAGGATCGGAAGCAACGAAGTGATCCCAATTAACGTAAGGATAGTGGTGGCTACCCACCGCGATCTGATGGAAGAAGTGCAAAAGAAGACATTCCGGGAAGACTTGTATTATCGTTTGATCGGTCTTCCCATCAAGATGCCGCCGCTGCGTGAGCGGGGCAATGATATCCTGATATTGGCAAAGTCTTTCCTCGATCAGTTCTGTGATGCCAATAAAATCTCAAGAAAGAACCTCTCTCCCGAAGCCGCCAGAAAGCTGGTACAGTATGAATTCCCGGGTAATGTGCGTGAACTGCGTTCTATAATGGAGCTCACGGCCGTGATGTCTGAAGGTGATACTGTACAGCCGGATCATATCATGATCAACACGCCACCGGTGGCGGTACATCCGATGAATGGAAAAGAACGTACGCTTCGCGAATATGAAGTGCAGATCATCCAGCATTTTTTAGACAGGTACGACAAAGATGTGTTGCTGGTGGCGCGCAAGCTGGAAATGGGAAAATCTACGATCTATCGAATGATCCAATCCGGAGAGCTGAGAACCAAATAACAATCCATAATCCATGTTGCAGGAAATCAACTACCGTAGCCTGGGCAAGCGAAAGATACTGGTAGCGGAAGACACCAGCGTTAACCAATTCCTCGTACGCAGGATCATCGAGGGCTGGGGACTTGAAGTGGATATCGCCAATAACGGGCAGGAAGCACTATCGATGGTGCAGGAAGGTGAGTACGACCTGGTGCTGATGGACATCCAGATGCCCATTATGGATGGCATTGAAGCCACCAGGCATATCCGGCAGTTGCCGCAAAGTATCAAGGCCACTATTCCTATTGTGGCGCTCACTGCTAATTTTCTCAAAGGTGATCGGGAGAAATATCGCGCAGCGGGCATGAACGATTTCTTGCCAAAGCCATTCAATGAATCAGCCTTATTTGTGGTGGTATCCAACAATCTGCAGCAGCAGGGTGTTCCTATCAAACCGAAAGTACCGATCCTTGAAGAGCGCCCTGCAACTAATGATCAGCTTTATGATCTGAGCAGTCTGAGAGGAATGAGTGGCGGCGATGAAGGGTTCGTGAACAAGCTGGTTCAGTTGTATATCACGCTCAGTTCTGAATCGCTTTTGTTGATGAAGGAGGAGTTGAGGTTGGAGCGGTATGAAGAAGTAAGTAAACTGGCGCATAAGATGAAAGCGCCTGCAGGCACCATGCGCATCAGTTCGATCAAGCATATCATCTGTTCCATTGTTGACCTGCCTTTGCAGGATGCACCGGCAAAAATGCCGGAACTGGTAGAGCGGCTGGACACAGCCATGCAAAAATGCCTGGATAAGCTGCGAATGGAATTCCCTGACTAATTATATGGCCCATCATTCTATCAAGGCGGTTCAGCGTATACCCATCAGCGTTGATGAAGCCTGGCGATTTTTTTCCGTACCGGAGAACCTGGTGCGGATCACTCCTGCAGATTTTTCTTTTCAAATTATTTCCCATCATCATGGCGGGCAGATCTATCAGGGGCAGATCATCGAGTATAATGTGCGTCCGCTCTGGAATATCCCCTGGTATTGGATGACGGAGATCACACATGTGCAGCCTCAGCAATACTTTGTTGATGAACAACGCTATGGTCCGTTTGGGATCTGGCATCACCAGCACCATTTTGCTCCGGTAGATGGTGGTGTGGAGATGACGGATATTGTACATTACAGTGTGCCCGGTTGGTGGTTCGGTAGCCTGGTGAACAAATTGGTGGTGGGGAAGAAATTGGAAGCGCTGTTCAGGTACAGGTTTGGTGAGATAGAAAAGATGTTCGGGAAATGGGAAGGACAATCTTGTAATGTAAAAATGTACTAGCTGTATAAAAGAAAACCCGGCTGATGAGAGCCGGGTTTTCTTTTATACATTTTGGATGGGGTTTTATCCCGGGATCCTGGCGATATATTTTTCGATTTCTTTGATTTGTCCAACTACTTCCGGGTTGGTAGGTTTTAAGGCCTTTGTTTTGCGGAAGAATTCTTTGGCGGCACGGAACTCGCGTTTGTTCATCATGATATTGCACATCTGGAGATAGGCAACAGCTTCTGATTCTTTATCGTTGATACCTGCGCGGAGTGCTTCGCGGATATATTTTTCACCTTGTCTGAAATCACCTTTTTGGAGAGAGATCATGCCCATCTGGAGGAAGTTGGCTCCTTTCATGTCGGCAGTCATTTTGGTGGTGAGCGACATACCTTTTTTCATGCTGGCTTCGGCGGCATCGAAATTCTGGTTGGCCATTTCGAGCTGTCCTTTTATGGTAAAGTAGGCGGAGCGGACAGGTTTGATGAGGAGTCCGGGGAATTTCACGGAGTTCACTACACGCTGCGCGCCTTCGATATCACCGGCTTCCATGTATTCCTGCACCAGCCTGAGCGGTCCGATCAGGAAATGGCTGAGGAGGAGGATCAATCCAACAAAATATAATGGGAATGCGGGCCAGAACGAAGAATACACATTGGCGGCCACGCCTCCGAGAATCAGAATAATTCCGACGTAAAATCTATAACGGATAATCCAGGAGTAAAACTTCATAATCTATGCTTGATAAATGGGCGCCAAAGATAGGCCAAAGAAACATAGGTTTGACGGGGATTTTCAGGAGGTTAGGCTGGATTTTTTACAGAAGATTCTGAAAGAGTGTAAGATATGGTAGGAGCGAATGCCAGAAAACATTACTTTTGCGGAAATTGATCCGGAGAGGTAGATTTCCGGGGATATTTTTGGTCCTGTAGTTCAATGGATAGAATAGAAGTTTCCTAAACTTTTGATACAGGTTCGATTCCTGTCAGGACTACCATACCGGAAAGCAGCAAATTTTTGCCTGTTTTCCGGTTTTTTGTTTTGCTGAAACCCGCGTCCAGCATGCATATCCGCGAAACCACTTCATTGAGCCGAAGAGTTCGATGTTGGGTTCCGTCAAAAATGAGTTTTCCGGGGAACATCGAACTCACGATGTTGCGTTTTTCAGGGATGGTTCCGTTGATGTAAGCCTGGTCAATGGCAATTAAGTTGTGAATCCCCTTCTGGAGCAGCCCTTCAATTCCCTTCTCCCGTTCAGGAAGTTTCGATAATTGTTTCTCCAGCTCGGTTATCTGCTTGGTACATTCCGTTTTGACAATCTGGAAGTCTTCATAGGAGAATTGGTTATCGGCTGCTTTGTTCCGGGTGGTGTTGATGCGGGTGGTCAGCTCTTCGATTTGAGAAAGAACTTGTCTTCGTTCTATGCTCATACTGCTGGTTTGTTGCTTATATGCTTCGTGAAGAAGTTCTGCATACAGATCGCAGTAAGCTGGATTGGGTGCATATTTCTTTAGTTCTTCGATGAAGCGTTCATTCGCATCTTCAGCTTTGAACCTGCATCCGCAGGAGGAATTACAATGATAATAATAGTAAACACTGTACGTCCCTTTTGAGCCACTTCCGGTAAGCATTTTGCCGCAGTTAGGGCAAATGAGAAAACCACGAAGGGGAAGCTGATCTGGAACAATCACTTTGGTTCCGGGCCTGCTTTTACGGTTCTTTCCGCAAAGAATGTCCTGCACTTCGTAGAACAAACTTTCAGAAATGAGTGGTTCATGTTGCCCATTTACTGTTATCGGATCTTCATCTTTGAATTTAGGAATTTGAATTTTACCACAGTAGACCGGGTTCCGGATCACATTCCAAAAATTACTCCTACTGCACTTCAATCCCTTCTTGTTTGCTTCCTTTCGAATCTGATCGGCGGCAAAATGCCCTTTGGCAAGCTCTTCAAAAACCCTTCTAAGAATAGTGGCTGCTGGTTCTTTTGGCGCAATATATTTCCGACCATCTTCGGTTATCTTGTTGGCATAGCCTATCGGTGCAGTTGCCATCCATCGTCCCTCCTTTTTTGCTCTGCGCATTCCGTGGAAGACATTTAAAGCTCTCCTGTCATTCTCGACTTCCGGCGCGGCGAGATAGAAAGCAAGCATCATTTTGTTTTCAGGAACGGAAAGATCGAGCGGCTGCTCAACAGCCTGCGGCTCAACTCCCATTCTTCGCAATGTGCTGATCATTTGGTAAGCATCGCCGGCATTGCGGCTAAAGCGATCCCATTTGCTGAAAAGAACAAGATCACTTTTGCCTTTTCTCTTGCTGAGGTCGCTCAATAGTTTTATCCATTCAGGGCGATTGAATGTTTTAGCTGAGTGGTCTTCAAAGACTGTTTTCCTTACTTGTATGTTATTGACCCTACAATAGTTTTGTAGCATTTCTTCCTGGTTGCGCTGTGAATAGCCTTTGTCAGCTTGTTCATCAGTACTCACCCTGATATACAAATCTGCTATTTTCATATGCAATGTTTTATTTGTTTTCCTCTCGTAGATATTGGGCAACTACAATGTTTGCTAGTGCCCGGAGAAATGAAATAATAGCGGTTGCTTCCTCGATTGTTAGCTCTATTCCTTTCTTCTGGAATAAGGCAATCACCTTTTGTGGAGTTAGAGAACTTTCCTGCATTTCACCTCTTGTTTCATTAGCTGCAAATCAATGCTACAAAGCATCTTGGCAATACCAATGTACAAAACAGTGATAGCGGGAATTCACTAAACGTCCCCTTTAGTGAAAAATTGAAGTCAATGAAACTGAAAATGTCTGAAGGAAAACTGACGAAGCAAATGCGGATATAATGCTATAATAAACCTTGTGAAAGTTACGGCAATTTTCAAATGGAGGATGGAGAAACTAACCTATTTCTTTTTCTGTGTTCTTTCTTTTTTGGCTTTTGACAGTTCAAGTTTGTAAGATGTAATTTGGCTGTCGGTGATATTGTCGTAGATTTTTCCGAAATCGGAAAGAGAAAGATCGAAGGCAGCAAGAATCGCAGCAACTGAAGGAAACTCTGCTTTTCGTTTAGCTGAAACGATATCAACGATCGTTGCCTTCCGTAAGCCTGTGTTGGTTTCCAGCTTTCCAAAGCTGGAGATAAGGTTAGGGTCTTTAATACCTTTCTGCTTATTCTCTTCAGCTATGGCTTTGTTCTTGTCAAGGATGGTTTTCAGCGCCAATCCTAGCTTGTATTTGGCTGCTTCTGATTCTTTCTTGTCAATCATAGCAACAAGAACTCGAATTTTTCAAAATTTATCGGTACGATATATCGTACCGACTCAAAATAATCCTTATATTTACACTGTCCTTCGCTTTGCAACCTGCAAAACGGAGGGGAAACTGAAGTAATGCGTTTATAATTCTCGCCAGACAAATCTGACAAATTTCAACTGAACACGAGAGTAAGTAAGCGCCCGGTCCCTATATTGCACTATAGGGTTGGGCCTATTTACATCCTAACGTTCAGCAGTCGCAAGACTGGGGCTTTGTCAGAGCCTGTCTGGATAGGGGTAGGTAGGTTTCCAACCCTATAGTCTTTTTATTACCCCTCCGCCTACCTGCCTTTTTTACCTGTTCAAAACTAAGTGTGGCATGGCCATGACTTAACCATTTCTTATACGTTTAAATCTTTCTTTATGGTGAACAAGTCAAAAACAGATCAAGCTTTATCAGATTGTATGATGACCTCTGAAATGCAATCCGATCCATTACTTGCAATTAAGCAGTTCTTCAATGGAGATCCGATTGAGAAAGTTCGAGCGGATCTTGAAAATCTCCGCGACACTACGATTACTGAATCTTTTGGTGATTTGGATAAGAATGATAAGTGGCTTTTGGTTGAATTTCTTCAGCGAATTTCTGGATTGGTCGAAGCTGCGAATGTGATCAATAGTAGTCAAGCGGCATTGGGTTAAAACTACAATATCTTAAATCTCCCTTGAGTTTTTGTGTTAGAAGATGGACTGCCATCAAGGTGGTTGTCTGCCCATTCCCTTTTAATTATTGCTTTGAATGTGTGATGCCAGGTTGATGTATGGCTAAGGAATGTTCATGTAAATAACCTGATTGGCCACCATTTGAAATAAATAGGTAGGAGTCTCTATGCGGGTAATGACATTTAGAACTCAAATGAAAAAGAGTAAGTAAAATGGAACTCCATCCAGCATTAATTGAAATTGTCAAGGTGATTTTGGGTGTGAATGCTTTGTCGCCTGATAGAATTATTTTACTCGGTTATATCAACGCTGAAGGGCAAAGCTTTTCAATCTTAAACGGCTTCTGCGAAGAGGTAACAGATTTTGTGGATGTAAATCTGCTGGTAATCTCAGAAAATGCTAATGCAGATAGGCTACGATACATTGATATGATCGAGCAACGATGCAAGCCTTTTGCCAGGATTATCTGCATTATTTTATCTCGCTCGGATATCCAAAGTCAGATGGAATACGGAAATCGTTTAGCGATAATTGCGCTTCAATCGGGCAAGGTTTTATATCAAAAGTGGGAAACGGCACCACATATTCAGAAAGCCATTTATGAGGCCGTAATTAAGGAAGGAAAAGAAGTTGAGCTGGTTTCTTGGTATAAACGGTCACATTTATTCCTTCAAATGGCAAAGGTCCAATTCAATTTAGGAAACTGTGGTATGGCTGCTTTTTGTATTCATCAGTCTTTAGAACAGGTACTAATAATGCTTATCATCTCTGTCTGTGGTTATAGGATGGGCATTCATAATCCAGATCGATTGCTTAGAATGTTGCGCTTTCATAATGATGCGGTTGCTGACATATTCCCTAATAAAACAGCAGAAGAAAAAGGACGGTTGTGCTTGTTAAAGAAGGTTTACATTAATTACAGGTATCGAGTCGAGCTGGAGGTTACTGAGGACGATATTCGATATTTTTTCACGGAATTGGGAAAGCTTCACGCAATGGCAGATCGGATTATATACCCTAAAATCACTGCACCGATTCTCATTTGATGTTGTCCAAAAGATGCGAACTAAAGCAAGTTGCATTGAGTAATGTTGCCCTATGTTGCTGCGCAGGCTTGCACAATTCGACCAGATGCTTTTGCGACTGTAGAATAAGTCTCAGCTGCAACAGAAAAGCATCTGTTCAAATTGCGCCAGACTTTCTAAAGTCCGGCAACTCTATTCCATAAATCTGACTGAATGCGGTTGAAGGATACTGCAGGCTGTATCCAGCAAGTAATACCGTTGTATGACAACGGGGAAGAACATTTTATGAAACCTCTATTTCTCCGAAGTCGAAATAGAATAGAATCTTGAATTCTTGCCCACTTCTATTTTTTGGAATTTTTCTCAAATCACGAATTATTAAACCAAGTAGGAATAGATATGAGGTACAGGAGAATTACTAGAGTGTTAATAGTAGTACAGATAGGAATGCAGGACTTTCAGGTGCTGTTTATTTGGGCCTTATTTTCGCCTATCACCTCGCTTCTCTTTCACCAAATGACCATTGATTTGTTTTGGATTTAATGATAGCTTTTCCTTTAAAAAAAATTGCATGGCTAAAGCAACAGCCTGTGCCATAGGAACAGGTACTCCATTACCAATCATCTTAAATTTCTTAGACAAAGGTAGTTCTGGGGGCAAAATATATTCTTCGGGAACGCCTTGTATCCTAAGAGCTTCTCGGACAGATATTCTTCTGTGCTGATAGGGGTGTAAATGCACTTCATTGTTACCATAACAAGCTGTTGGACTAAATCTAAACCTATGCAGCCGCTTGAATGAGGGACGGTTAGTTTGACCTTCCTGTATTTTTGCTAATTTATCTTTATCAGAATATAAATTAAAATATTCCTTTGCGTTTGCCACCTTATTTAAATCATTGATGGGCACAAGACAGCTTTCAACGCATAATTCTATCGGGATTTTCTCGGAATTTACTAACTGTTTGCCAAAATCATCAGCAATTGGCCAGTTATATTTAGTAAAAGCATTTTCATATTTGCTGTTGACAGGCCACGTAAACCAATGACCATCCTTCCTTTTTTTAACGGAATCTTTATTGACATTATCCTTCTTTATCCCAGTAAAAAACACACGTTCACGGAATTGCGGCACCCCAAAATCAAGCGCATTTAAAGTTTTGTAATCAATGTGATAGGTTCGTTTTACCTTCCGTAAGAGTTTAATTAAATACTCTTTGTTTGATTTTTGCTTTATCAGGCCAGTGACATTTTCCATAACGAAAAATGTTGGTTGCAATTCAAGGATTTTATTAAAGAACTGGATTGTAAGCTTTCCTCTTTCCCCTTTAAATCCCCCCCTGTTTCCGTAGACGCTAAAGTCTTGGCAAGGAGGGCCTCCAATAACGCCAAACTTTTCCGGCTTTCCACTGGGAAAAGCTTCCTGTATTATGGACGGCACTGTTATATCAACTATGGATTTGCTATTGAAAATTTCCGCCCTGATGCCATTACCTTTTGATTTCCTCCAAGAAGTAATACCAGCAGAATGAAGCTTTGCAAAAAGTTCATTATTTTCATTTGTCCAAACAATTTCAAAGCCAGCCTGCTCAAACCCCATATCAAGGAAGCCTCCTCCTGAATAGAACGAAATGACGGGGATTCTATTTTCCTTCTTCTTACTCATAGATGATAGTAGTCTTAGTAGCTGTATAAATATTCCCTGACATACTTTTATTTAAATTAAAGATGTTCAATGTCTTCCCCTTGCAAAGGTTTAAATAATTAGATTTTTCTTCTCCAAACCCCGTTATAGTTATTTTTTCACCATTACAATCCAAATCAATTGAGATGTTTCCATTCATGTATGTCACCGTATTAGTAACTACACCTGTCACGTCATTAAAACTTTTATCAATTTTAAGGTATTCAATATAATAACTGCATGCCGGTCGGAATAAACAAAACCTGCAATTTTGGGCAGAGGGATTTGCAATCGTTTCAAAGCGGAGTTCGCTGATCGTTAAATTAATCTTATCTAAAAGGCCTCGTGCTTCTTGATAAAGAACCGAGCACTCTTCTGGTGTAAAATCTACACTGTACTTTTGCTTTGCTAAATTGACGAGATTCAACTTCAATGAAGTTCTTTTTGTAGATTCTGAATATAAAAAGGCATATAATTTTATTTGTTCCTGGTATTCTTCTTTGACATGATAAACAATCTCGCCATCGTCATCTAAACTTTCCATAGTAATGGAGCCTGTCTTGAAATCTATGATTTCTGTTTCATCATTGTCTTCTATGATCAAGTCTATCTTTCCTCCTAAAACTCCATCAGTCGTTTGAAACCATTTTTCAGAGATATACTTTTTATTGGCTACAAATGTACCCGTAGGCAGAGTCAATAGGTATTTTTTAAGTTGAATCTTTTTTATCCCAAAATCCTTAACATTGTTTTGCAAAGGCGTATAAAAGCCATTCCCTTCCAAAATTAATTTCTCTTCCATTGTTTGGAGTTCCGCAGAAAATCTTTGGTTCAACTCATCCTCCGTCTTTATTTGATGTCTAGTAATTTGCTCGAGTAATTTATGGAAGAGGGTCCCCAAATACGCATTAGGGGATAAGGGCAAAAGATATCTTTTGTCAAACGCTTCTGCCAGCACAAGCTTATAGGCGCAATTTTTCATTGCGCTGAATTGACTTGGCGAAATTCTTTTTATTTGATTATATCTTATTGAGGTAATTTTATTCATTATTTCATGATGAGTTTTTCGTAACACCACCCTGGTCGCCTGTGCAGGTTGAAGGAATCTATAATGCTTAATCGCCCTCCTGATGTTCTTATATAGTCGTCAATTTCCATTTTTATTTCAGCTAACCAGTTATCCACCCTTATATTCTTAAGATCCCAGAAAGGGTGAACAAACATTATAACATTTCTTTTTCTTGCCCCCCATTTAAGTACCGGCAAGCCGTTGAGTTCTTCGCACGATCCTAGGTCAAAACTTGAGGCAAAAGTGTTTCCTGCTTTTTGAATAAAAATAAGCCAGTCATTTAATTCCGTAAAAGGAGAAAATCTTTGGTCTGTACCGCATTTATATTCAGAATTGGTGAATAACCGTAAAAGGCCCAGTCCTAATCTCCAATCAAGCAAACTGTGATAGTTCATATTCCTGTAAACCTTCAAACATTCGTAACATGCATCACTACAATTATCCTTGTGTCTTTGTGAATGGATTTTTCCTGTGTAAGATGATATGTTTGCAGGTGAAAGTGCGTCATTTACAATTGAGCTAAAGTTGTCAAATAGATATCTAACAAAACCAGAGCCGTTGGGTAATTCATCAGTAAGAACGATTTCTGCGGTTCTTCTATCTGTACCGTCATCCACTTTCTTTAAGGTGATGTCAGCAATTTCAATTTCTGTCGGGTCAATGTCCAATTTGTCAGCAAGTATGCGCTGTATCAGAAAAGCTGCAGAGTAAAAAGCCGATCTCACACCGTATGACTGAGCCTTCACATGCATTTCATCAGTGTCTTTTGCAAACATATTCAGGTCCAATTCCAGTGGTACGGTTAACGGGGACAATCGAAAAATTTCAGTGGTCTTATTATTGGCCAAGGCGATTTGCTGTTCCTGCGAATTGGGTAGCGGGCTAAAATAACTTGAGTATCCGTTATTGTTAAACCCATTTGCTAGGTCGCTCAATATCCATTGATTATTGAATGAGAAAGTTTGGCCAGTAGGGAATCTGTTATTGGTGTTGAACATTTTACCATAATAGAAACGATCCGAATTGGTATTAATCCTCCAAGTGACATCCTTGTCAGAAAGGATTAAGACAGCGTTATCTACTAACTTGTTAGCGTCCGGATTTGCTGGATCTTCTACTTTTTCAGCAAAGACTGGTGGCCTGGAAATCATTAATTCTGAATCGTCTTTGACATCGCTTCCTAGGGAAAGGTTAGTTCTGTAGGCCCTTGGAGTTTTAATCATGAATTTGGCAAAAGTTGATGTGTTTTGGTTGCCACAATTAGGGCAAGCATCACTTTGAGGCTCATTATCTTCTGAATAAGTCTGATTAAACCCACATGATTTGCAGCGTACCATCCACCGATTTAAGGAGAAAGGCAATGCGTTTGAAGTTGCCACATTTGTCACTGTTTCAACTCCAGCTCTTCTGGTTTTGATAAAGTTGCTTGTGAAGCCAATGACTGTATGAATGGCCTTATCTTTCGTTTTTTGCGATCCCGGCGCAAACTCATATATAGCCATAGCTTGCGGCCTATCAATTGCAAGAAGCCCCAATCTTTCATTTATACCGTGATATAAATTCTTAACGGTTGTTGGCATACCGAACATCGGGAGGATGCCGCCTTCAGCAAGCTTTTCCGAAATGTCATTTGTGGCTATTTCATCATTATTTACTATAGTATTTATTTTTCCAATAAATCCACTTGCCGAATTAAGGTCACATATCCAATCAACAAAATCACTTTTGTTGATTAACAGGATTGGGGTTATGAGAGTGTCAACTGTACTTTCGATTTTTTTCCTGTTATTAGTGACCCAAGCTCTTAATTGTATTTCGTAATTGGGCCAATTATCAATTTTGCCAAAGTCTCCGTGAACGCTCGGCTTTTCCTCATCATTATTCACATTTGTTTCAATTGTCAAAAATGCTTTTCTAAGAATTTCCTTTGACAACAGTCGTCTGAATATTCGCGGCTGTCCCATAGTAAGAAATGGTGTAGGCGGCGCATCTCCGGTAATCTTTTGAGGATTTGAAAAATAGTACTCGTCATGACTACGGCCTCGGCAAAACGTCAGGATGACGGAATATGCTTGGCCCCTTCTTCCTGCACGCCCGACACGTTGCTGATAGTTAAACCTCTGTGGAGGCATATTGCCAAGCATCACAGCTTGCAGAGCACCAATATCAACACCGACTTCAAGGGTCGTGGTCACGCTTAACAGGTCAATGATCTTGACCTTCTTATATCCTTCATCAGGTAAAATAATATTTCGAAAATGCCTTTGCCTAGTGAATTGGTCATCTGTTTGCCCGGTCAACTCCTCACAATGTAAGCGGATAGGTGGTCGTTTTTCGATTATTGCATTATAAGATAAATAGTTTTGTTCCCATATATTTTGACATACTTTGTCATTTGAATTATTCAATACAGTCAACGAGTAAGTACATATACCACCAGAGAAATGTAAGTGTGGCCGATTACCCCTTGGACTTGTCCAAACTGGGTCATTTGATGTAGCGATCTTAATAAAGAGTTCCTCGATAATAATTCCCCGGTCACCTCGCAACACGCCGATTCCTGATAATGTATTAAAGCAGGCATCACCTAAAGCAGTTTCGTCTATTCCGTTTCTCTCAGCTACGCGCTTGATAAATTTCTTTAGATGACTTGGCAGTCTAGTAAAATCTGTGAAATTAAATGGGTCGGTGTCATCACTGTAATTATGTTTGTATTTATCGCCTAATATCCTGATACAGGAACTTAAGATTTGTGTGAACATTTCTTTGGAAACTCCTAATGAAGAGGCTTCATCTACGATTCTTTGACGTTTTGCATCAATAGTAATATAACCTAAAGCCGATGACTCAAATGAGTAAAACAATGAGCGGAAAAATATATTTGCAAGGTTTGAAAATGTGCCACTTTTTATGTCGGCAATATATGTGGAGTCTGCACCTGAAGCCCATCTAAAATTGGGGAAGTCAATAAGATCATACCATGGAACAAATTGGTTGTTAAGAAGCCTTGATTGGATAGAAAGGTCTTGCCCTCCAGGATTAATCCCCAAAAAAGCAAAACGTCGTATTAGTGGGGCGAGGTTTATTGAGTTTGTAATATCAACAAGTTCCCTGGCATTAATGATCCTTGCCCTGTATTGATTCAGAGCGGTTATCGAATCTGCTTTTTCACGAAGCTTCGTTGTATTTGCTTCGGAATAATTTGATTTGTCAAACAAATCTTCAACGTCATCATATACTTCTTCATTTTGAGCACGCAACAATGCTTTTTGGGACTCATTATTAGCATCTAGTGCTTCAATAACCTGAAAACGAAATAAAAGATTAGAATGTAACTCTGTTACTAAAATCTCTCTAAGTAAATCTATAAAATGATTACGTTCTATACCGTTTGCTATTTGAGCTGCGTCCTCCCTGCTGTCAGAAAATACAATTAATTTTCTTTCTTTTTCACCAGCGGGCAAACGATACATTAGTTCCTTTGCAAAAATTTGGGTCGTTTTGGCGAAACCTGTCCTAAATCCTCTGACAGGACTTGTTTTTGATTTTTGATGATCGTTTTGCCGCTTTTGATGATTAATTCCGCAAGCAGGGCAAACACAGGGTAACCCGCGGTGCGTTTCCACCATGTTACCGGCAAGTGCCGGAATATTTGCAATATCATTTTTTGTACCATCCTTGACAACAAATAATCTTCCTTTTACCCATTGATCTGGTTCCTGTTCAGCCTTTTCATTACTCATATAGACATCACCTGAAAAGACATTTAATGAAGCAGGTTCCCAATAAGCCTCGAAATTTGCTTGATCAATTCCACCGACCGTGGTTTGTCGCCAATAGCCACTAGGCCAGTCTTGTGGGACATATTCCTGTTGGCCTTGGGGCCAAAAAACAGCAAATTCCTGATAGCTTCTTTTCTCAACAAGTTTGCCAGGGGTCTTTTCAGGTATGCCTTCAATATTAGGGCTGATAGGTAACAGTTCAAATGAATTATTTACGCCAGTCAGCCTGCTTCCACCAAAAAAAGTTGTTCCGCAATTATCACAATACAAAAGTTCCAACACCCTATATCCTTCGTCCGATTTGATTCTTGTTGCTGGGTATAATCTACCCGCCGTCCTTTGGATATCCGAAAACGCGTTTTCGGTTTCATTTGCTTTGACCGAAGCCCAAATACCTTCAATGTTCCTGAAAAAATAATGAAAACGGAAACGTGGCAATTTGGTAAGTGGATGCTTGGTTTCTATGTGTTTATAAGCAGGTTCATCCAACATTGCTCTTGAAATCAATAGACCTCTTAAAGCTTTTCGAACCATATGTTGGTCTAGGCACTGTTCAAAAACCGACTCCGAAAAATATATTCCTTCTCCAGTGTCTCCCATTGCACGTATTGTACAGACTGCTCTGAAAATGCCGTCAATCTTACACGCCGAATAAAGTCGCTCCCTCAATTGGACTGACGGATGAATAAGAGTTTGTAAAAGCCGGTGTGCTCCGAATTCGGTTGATGCTGGTATTCCTAATGTTAGTGACAACTCATTTGCACTTTGTTCGCATATAGCTATGAAATGCTCATCATTTACATTCTCTCCAGCTCGATCATAAGAATCAGCGATGCTTATGAATGGGGCCAAAGGTAATTTTTGTTCTGCTTCTGTAATTTCATTCACCGGATTGTTCTTGCCAGATACAATCTTGAATGGCTTCACATTGTTGTCAACTCCAAAAAAATCTTGTAAAAATTTTACACTTTCTTCTTTCCCTGGCTCCAATGAAGCACTCGACGCCAATATCCTAAGCTGAGGATGATGCGGATGCAAGCCAATTCTGTCCAGAACGAGTTTCAGTAGGTAGGCAACCTCAGTTCCTTGAGTACCCCGGTATAAATGCAATTCATCGATAATGAGATGAAAGACTCTTTTTTTCTTCTCCTGCTCAACGGCTGCATGTGGTAAATCCTCGCATGCGAGCCATGATTTCGTCTGTTGAAAGATGCCAGCGTCTACATCCCTCATTAGCATAATACTTAACATTGAATAATTAGTAATAAAAATGTCTGGTGGCGAAACTTGCATATCAAAACGACATCGCATTTCACCTCCATCCAAACGCTGAAAAAATGATTTCAATTCAATTGCTTCATTACCGGTAATTCCATTTTCTTCGATATACTGCGCAACTCTGGTGGCATCCCTCTCGATAAATTGAAGTTTGTCTTTGAGTTCGTTTATTTTATTAAGATTAATTCCAACAGACCCATCATCTTTGGTGACTTTTAACTCACCAGGAATTGGTGTGTCGCCATTATATCTGCCGAAGTAAATAGAATTTCCTTTTGCTGATTCGTTCAGCCACATTCTGGTTTCGTCCGAGTCCAGTGCCTTACGGAGCCTTGACATTTGGTCTTCTACCAAAGCATTCATTGGGTATAATATCAACGCACGTATTCCGGCAGGCCGTGTCTCATGGCTTCTTTGTTGAGCATTAGTCGAAAGCTTATAATCATTTGTGGGGTCTGCTATCTGTCTTGGAGTTAATTGATTCCACCAATTATCTGTATTGGCACCTTTTACCCCGGAAGGGCTCCAAGAGGTTAACTCCCTAGCAAGTTGAGCAAATAAAGGAAGGAGAAACGATTCTGTTTTTCCCGAACCTGTTCCGGAAGTAATAATACAATTATGGCCTGCTAATGATTCTCGCAACATTTCTGTTTGGTGGTCATATAGTTTACCATCAGCTGGGAATAGCCCTTTTTTTACCAACTCTTTAAAACAAAACAGTTCTTGTTCTGTCAGGGCATTTGACAGGTCACCTATGGTTAAGTCATCTATTACTTTATCACTCGATAAATAGTCTGGAAGTGGTTCTATCCAAGGTTCCCTATATAAAACTTTATCGAAATTCAGTAGATGATATCTTTCATTTTCAATACCTGTGAACTTTGTTCCAAAAGCTGTTTTTACATATCTTATGAAGTTTTCCTTGATTATGTCAAATGAGCCTACTGGATCTTTCATCATGATTGTATTTAAAGTGATTTCAATTCTACGGTTTGACCAAGTTTCATAAAAAAGTTTTGAATAAAAATACTTGGCACATTCTCATGTAAAACATACCACAATTGCCGACCATCGAGGTTAAGAGATTTAGTTAAGGGCATTCTTCCGCTAAGTAAAGCGACTGATTCTGCAAATAACCTAGGTAAAGGCAAGGAAGCAGGAATCGCCACTATTTGTTTTGAAGAATCATAAAATATTACTTGTCTGCCGGCCCACTTAATTGCCATGTACCGAGCCCAGTTCTTATCAACATTAAAGCATTTTCCGTTAACCCAAAGCTTGTGATAATATTCCCATTCCCTCAATTTATACTCAACTAACGTATAGCTTGTGTCAAAATCAATAGAGCTTTCTTTTTCAAACCTTAAAGTTTGTGGATTGAATATCTTTCTCGCCCAATTGTAATCTTCTGGAAAAGTTTCATTATTTGTAAATACGAACCGTTCGTATTCATCAATGCTAGCGGAAAATTCTTGCAACCCAAATTGCACAATCTCTTGTGAGTTGAAAATGATTCTTAATTCATTACACAAAGTTTTGAGCTCTCTCACTCCGTAACCTGTTTGTGGAGGCATACTTGCTGAAATGGTGATTGTATCTGGAATCAGAAATAAAGAGTTAGCTTCCTGTTGCTGATATATATCAACTACTAGGCCTAGTCTGGATGCCTTGCTTATTATTTTATCAATAAATACTTTATCTCTTCCTCCAATTAATAAGGTCTTTCTTCCTTGTTTTGTAGGAATAAGAATCAGTTGTGGTGGATTAACAACAATTCTATTGGACTGGTAATCGTAATCGAGGTATCCGAGAAAATCATAAAGGCTAAGCGAAATTCTTTTTATCCGGGAAGGATTAATTGAATATTCTGCTTCATTTCCTGTTAATCCTATGCCATTTATATTTTCAAATACATCGTAAAATTCAAGGGTAGTAGCTTCTTTTTTTACCGTTAGATAGTTTAATAAGAGGTTTCCCCTTTCATTGAAGTACTCGGAAGCGGTAGGCATTGTTGAGGAGGGAAGCGAAATTGGCATGAAGTCAGGGACAAAACCCTGTTGCATTTTCCAGTTTATCCCAAAAACGTTACTTCCTTCAGCATATAGCTGCGTATTTCCATTGATAACTCTTCCAAATAAATCTCTTTTAGACAATAAGGAAGAATCCAAGCTCATGCATGCATTGTTGGCATTGATCACAGAATATGCGATCTCGGGTCCAGGTAGAATTTCCTTTTGAAGGCGGATATAAAACTCTGCTTCAAGTTCGATGTCGTCAGGTAATTGCCATTTGTTTTCGTTAGTGATTTTTTTGCCAAGGGTTATTCTATTTCCAGATTGTCGGAATTCAATATAAACTTCCTCATTGCCATCTGCATTTATCAACTCCACTTCTGGCAGATTTAAATTCAGATAAGTCCTGAATCCAACCCGTAGGCCGCCAGCTAATTGTATTAATTTTCCTGAAGGTATGCTAAGTTGGTATATCTCAGGATGGCTTTTGGGTGGATATTGAAAAAAGAACAATTCATATCCATCCGGTAATCCTTCAATATCCAATTTCTCAAAATTGCTTGGTTTGAAGCATTTACCCCATTCGGTAATCGAATCGCCTAACTCTGTTCTGCATAATAAATACATTTTATCAGTCTTTGACAATACATCACTTTCAACCCAATATTGATTACTTAATTGGATACTTGCTCCGCTTCTAAAAAGGCGAATTTCTTTAGAGGGAAACCTGGCAATCCATCTATTAAATTCATCTTTTAACTCAAATTTTTCTCGGAACGGAAGCTTAATGGTTTTAGACCATCCTCGAGTTTCATAAATATTTTCAAGCCCATCGAACTTTAAGTCTACTGGGTAGTCATTGGAAGAATAGAGCCTGTACGAGAAATTTATTGTTTCTGTATTTTGATGTATTTCAAATTGAAGAAATAAGGGAGCAACGGTATAATTTCGTTTGATCTTTTCATCAGCCCCATTTTGTATAAGTTGATGGGATTCTCCTTTCCATTTTTTGTACTCTCGGCTTGTTATTTCAATTATAGAATGCCCCAATTCATTTCTTTCATCATTTAGTAGGCGTAAAGTGCTATCATTTACTCCTAAATATGTTTTTCCAAATTTCAGGAGTATCTTTTTTATCTGTTCTTCTGAATAAGTTGAACCAGGAACTAAGCCGGCCTCCAAGAATAACTCAGGTAACTTTCTAATCTCTTTGGGTGAAAAAAGACATTGTGAAAGAGGTTTGCCAACATATATCCAATTTGGATTGCCAAACTTTTTTAATTCAAAAATTCCAAGGTCGCAATTCTTTGTAATTATAGACCATTCTTCCAAGTTGTTCCATAGGTGGGAAATTTTTTGAAAATTGACGGAGGTTATTTTTTTTTGGACACGCTCGTTTAATACCCCGTTTTTCCTAAGAAATTCGTTTATCCGGCCATAATAATTGTTAGAATTGAAATTGCCGTTGTCAGATTCGGTCAAGGGGATAATATATAAAACCAGATAAGCGATATATGGAGGGAAAGATTGCCCGTCCCAACTTGCTGCAAGTTGTAAGGGACGGTCAATAGGAGAATAAGGCGATTGGGTTGTGCTAACGTGCTCATCGAATTTTATGGCATTTATGTAATCCTCCCAGATATCAGTATCATTGTTTTCTGGAAGATATTTCCTGCCAAGGTTTATCAAGTCAGACTTTGTTAAATAGAAATGTATATTCTTCCCTGCATTAGCAAGGGAAAAAAAATATCGGCTGATACAATCGTTCCAATCAAGATATTTCATGGTAAGGTTCGAAGGATAGTTAATGGAACTAGTAAGTTAAGGATTTTTTGTATTGTTTTAATAATCAAGTGCTTGAAGACTTCAGCTTCTTAAAAAAATCAAATTAGTCAATAACTTCAGCAATTTTTTAGATTGACTATGTCTTAGGCGCTATACAAAAAGAAAAAATATCTTTAATCTTACCCTTAATATTAGAAAATGAAGTTTAGTATTAATCTACTTGAATAGTATGATAAATGTCCTGCCAAACTACCAAACCGAAAAGGTGATTAAAAAAATCTTTTGTCCGATTTTTTTATAGGCTGAAATGTAGGCTGGTGATGTATATGCGGGCAATGGCTTCATTGAGTCGGGAGGTTCGAGTATATGTTCCGTCAAAAGTGAGTTTTCAGGGAAAATTGAAGCAATGAAAGTTCGTTTCGTGAATGTTTTTACGGACGTAGGTTTCGTCAATAACCAAGGGTTTTTCCACTTAATAACTCCTTGATTCCTTGCTCCTGCTCTGGTAGTTCAAATAGCTTTTTCAAATGCCGCAATGATAGGAAGACATTCTGCCTCTTTCTCCTATGCGATACTTCACGTGGTTAATTCAAGTATGAGACTCCTGATCGAAAATGTCAAATAAATAATCGAATGGGTATGCGATTCCACGAATCCTTATTTATGATTTTTTGAAAACCTAATAAACGTGGGCGAGATAACGGCTCACAGTCCAAACATTATCTTCCATGTAAGTATTTTTACATGCTGCATGTATGCCTTGGTCGTCTGTGACCAATATCACCTTGGTACCATTATTTCTTTCCAGGAAAGTTTGATAGCATGCTGATGCCAAGATTTGAATATCGTTGAGAGTATTCCATTTCGGATTTGTGTAATCAGACAGCGCATCAACGCCATCTAGCATTTTCATAAATAAAGTTTGTAGGAGTACCAAAAGTGGTTCAAAGAATGTAAAAAAATCACTTAATGGCCGTTGAAATTTAGGATCAATATTTGTTATATCTAATTTAATCTGGTGAACAGAATGCGCTCTATCTAACATGGAAAGGTTGAATAACATTAGTGCTTTTCCTGACCTAATATCTTTCAAGATTTTGGGTTTTGTTTTTTTATCTTTTTTGAAATGAGTCCAATCTACAATCCCGCCAGTATAGGATTTAATAAAATCTTCGAAATTATCTCTTATTTCCTTTTTATCATGTAGAATCTGACTGCCTATTGCTAGTAAATTTTTCTTTTCTGGACTTATATTGTTGTCAGGATCTTTCGCAATTAATTCTAATGTTGCTAAAATTAGTCTATACGCCCCAAATAGAAGGGATGATTTCTGGAAATAAAATTCACTTAAAATTTCATTCAATGGAGGAATAAAAGAAATGCTGTTATTAGGCCCGCCTGGATTCGATTGTGTATGATGATATTGAAGAATAAGAGCCTTCTTGCAATCCTCAAAATGTGGATCGGTTTCGTCACTAAGATGTCGCATCAATTCCATTGAAACTGTTATACTCAAGAGGCTGGTACAATTGACACTTCTTTCTCTTATTCGCATCTCATTTGCGGTTGGGAGTATTTCTGCTTCTCTTTTTCCGGTCACCAGTTTTCTGTAAGCATTTGTATCAAGAATGAATTGAATGGCCATTTGATGAGCGATTGTTTAATAATTTAGATAAAAGGCTTGAGAGCTAAGATATCTAAAGTAAACGATCCGAAGGTGAATGACTTTGGGGGTCATAAGTAGGCTAATCGACCCATATCATTCAAAAAATGGTTCGAGAACTGTTCCGTCAGGGCTACTAAGTAAATTGAAGGCTTCAAGTGATTGTACTTGAGGCTTTTGTATTTTGAGGTGTTTTCCCTGAGTAATTATAATATTCTGATTCTCAAATTGGATCGGATTCGATTCTTTTCGGCTAGCTCTCCTAGTTATAACCATTGATCAGGTTTAGGTTAAAAACTCTTCGAAATTTTCAGGAGAAGTAATCGTGCTTGCAGTACCGGGATAATTAGTTGTAAAAGTTTCAGGAAAGAGGGGCTTTACATTTTGCCTCATTTGAATTCAAACGCCAGCGAGCTGTCATAATATTTTTGGATTTCAATCCGACTATATTATGATATTGTTGGATTTGCAAGAAAAGACGAGTACTTGATAAAGCACTTATATAACAATATAGGTGATTTTCTATTTCAATGCCCTCTTAGCATCCTCTACTCCATTTGCCACTCAATGGAACGTACATTCGAAACCTATCTTTGATTATACAAATTATATCAATTATATCCATTGATCAGATTGACCACAACCTGCGTCATAATTTCTTTCTCATCCGGCTTACTTTCTGCGATCATAAGGGTTAGCGCCACCAGTGCATTATCAGCTATGCGTTTTGTCCCATCTTGTCGGTAAAGCAATCCGTTTTTTTCAAGGAACCAAACAAAAAGGAAAGCTGCAATACGTTTGTTGCCATCGGAAAAAGAGTGATTCTTGACTACGAAATATAAAAGATTTGCTGCTTTTTCTTCAACACTGGGATAAAGATCAGCTCCGGCAAAGGATTGATAGATTGTTGCAATCGAGCTTTTGAACGATTCATCCTTTTCATTACCGAATAGACTGCTGCCTCCGAATTTATCTTTCAGGCCATGGATAGCGGTTATGGCTTCATCATATGTTGCGACAAAGGATGGTTTCTTGTGCGTCGCTTCTATAGTTAGTGTGCGGTGATCGTATTTATCTAATACGTCAAGCGCATAGGTGTAATCAGTCAACACCTTCAGTAAGCCTGTGGCTTCATCCGATGTTAGGTTTTTTGTTTCCAGCACGTTTCCCAGCAACCGGACAGTTTGCTTCAAAGCGTCGAATTGTTGCGCCTGATCAGCCAGTAGTTTTTCATTAAGGGAATAGCCTTTAACAAGATAATCTTTCAATATGTTATTGGCCCATATGCGGAACTGGGTTCCGCGCAGGGAGTTTACCCGATAGCCAACAGAAATAATCATATCGAGGTTATAGCGGGTGATATTGCGTGTAATCTTCCTTTTTCCCTCTTTTTGAACTTGTGCAATTTTTGCACTAGTTGACAATTCATTTAATTCCAGTGACTTGTAGATATTTTTGATATGCTTGGTAATAGAGGTTCGGTCTGTCTGAAAAAGTTCTGAAAGTTGCTGCTGGTCAAGCCAAACTGTGTCATGATCCAATGATACGTCAATGGATGTCTGCCCATCAGGAGATTGATAAATAATGATATTTCCGTTTTCCATGCGTTTTAATAATAGATAAAGTTAGCTGACTTGTAAACAGGACGAACCAGGAAGAAAATAAAGGCCAAGAACGCTTAAAGTGTCACTCCGGCAGATTGGCGAAATCCTGTAAATCGGGCCAGAATTGGTTAGATATAGGTGCCATCGGCGGTTACTACACGGGATTCTCAGATAAACTGGAAACCCTCATTTTTGTTTCCTTCGGCATTCCGCTCGTTGCTCGTTTCTGCCATAAATCATAAATAATATAAAAGTTTGTTTTTTACAATAGACTTTAAATACACAGTACTTGGTACTTATGGGCGAATATAAATCAATACACTCGTCTATTGGGGTACTTTGAGCAACCCTTTTTTTCAACAAATTAATTCTAAAACTATACTGATAGGAATATCAAATCTGAAAAGTCAAATTCGATTTGGTTCGACTTCCCGCTCCTTGCCTCTACCATACCGGAAAGCAGCAAATGTTGTCTGCTTTCCGGTTTTTTTGTGCGCTGAAATGCAGACTGGTGGTGTAGATCCGCCCGACGGCCTCATTTATTCTTGTGGTTCGATATTGTGTTCCGTCAAAAGTGAGTTTTTCAGGAAATATCGAAACAATGATGATGCGTTTCTCCTCAATGCTGCCACGGACGTAAGTTTTATCAATAGCCATGAGTTTTTCCACGCCTCTTTTTAACAACCCTTCGATTCCTCGCTCCTGCTCTGGTAGTTCAAATAGCTTCTTTTCTAATGCGGCAACGATAGGAAGGCATTCAGCTTTTGTTACTTTTTGGTCTTCCGGATCGAGCTTTTCTTCAGACACAATTTTGCGGGTATTGCTGATACGGTGATTGAGTTCGTCGATCTGCTTTATGATTTGTCTTCGACCTGATCCCATCTCTTTTATTTGCTCTTGATATGCTTCGTAAATGACGGCGGCAATTAAGTCAGCATATGCAGGATGAGGTTTTAACTTCTTCAGTGTTTCTACAAATAGCTCATTTGCTTCAGGAGCCTTGTACCTGGCTCCGCATTTGGAAGTACAGTGGTAATAGTAGTATACGTCTGCTCTTCCTTTCGAGCCGCTGCTGTGCGTTTATTTCTTTTTCGGCCACTGATCATATCCCGCACTTCATCAAATAAGGATTCGGAAATAATCGGCTCGTGCTGGCCTTCCACAATCAGGGGTTCTTCTTCTTTGAATTTCGGTATCAGAATTTTCCCACAATACACGGGGCTCCTGATTGCATTCCAGAAATTGCTTCGACTGCATTTCAGCCCTTTCTTGGTAGCTTCTTTGCGAATCTGATCTGCAACAAACTGACCTTTCGCTATTTCTTCAAAAGCCCAACGAATAATAGAGGCAGCAGGCTCTTTCGGTGTAATAAACTTGCGTCCATCTTCAGTTGATTTGTTGATATAACCTATGGGAGCTGACGCCATCCATCGTCCTTCTTTTCTGGCTCTGCGCATTTTCGACTTCAGGTGCAGCCAGATAAAAGGCAAGCATCATCTTGTTTTCTGGGATGGAAAGATCAAGCAGTTGCTCTTCTGCTTGTGGCTCTATACCCAATCGTCGGAGTGTACTGATCATCGGGTAAGCGTCACCGGTATTGCGGCTGAACCTGTCCCATTTGTTAAATAGGATAATATCTGTTTTTCCTTTGTGTTGGCGTTGGTCGGATAAGAGTTTGCTCCACTCAGGCCGGTTGAATGTTTTTGCCGAATGATCCTCATATACAACAGTTGATTCGAGCAACCAATGCTTTGGACTATTAGTAGTTACTTATTTTAAATATTTTTTAAAGGAGGCTTTTCAATCTGTAAAAGTATTTGGGAAAATCTCTCTTTCATGTGTAGCCTTAAGCGCAACACTCCGCCGACTTTGTAACAATTCCCGGCAATGTTTCCATGTTGCAGGTACCAAAATGAAACCAAGCAAACCCAGTCGAATTACCTTGATGATCAGCCATCTCAAAAAATGACCACTCAACAGTTTAATGAACCAAACAAGGTATTATATATTGCAAGGTATAGTGCTTAAACTATATCTTTGTTATGCATGTGAATGGGTAAAGGGCCTTTAAAGGGATAAAAAACCATACTATCAAAAACAAAATGATTTCTGTCGTGGCTCCACAAAAAAAGAAAGCCCCTGTTTGTGTCTCACGAACAGGAATCATAAGATATAATGGCTTAAGGACATGGGTGAGGATAATATTGAATACGCGCTAAAATCGTACATAAAAATTGGTGAGGTTTTTTTGTGACAAAGGCGAGATCGATGTATATGCCTTTGTGGTTATGCCCAATCATGTACACTTGATTTGGAAAACAAATGGGACACGAGCCAGTGCGACCGGAGTGCATAGAATTCTATTGCCTAAAACCTTTGCTATGAATAAATTACTGATCAAAAATCTAAACAAGACCTACTCCAATGGAGTAAAAGCCATCAACAACATTTCATTGGAAATAAGCAGTGGTTTGTTTGGATTGCTGGGGCCCAACGGTGCAGGGAAATCATCGCTCATGCGCACTATAGTTGGACTGCAACATGCCGATAGCGGCGAGATCATTTTCAACAACGTAAATGTTGTGGATGATCCTCTCTTCCTTAAAAAACAGTTGGGTTTTTTACCGCAAGACTTTGGTGTGTATCCTAAAATAGCTGCATATGACCTGCTGAACCACCTAGCTATTTTGAAAGGAGTTACCGACTCCCACGAAAGAAAGGAACAAATATTATCGCTACTGCAAAAAGTGAATCTATATGCTTATCGAAAAAAAGAAGTACATACTTTTTCAGGTGGCATGAAACAAAGATTTGGAGTTGCCCAGACATTATTGGGCAATCCGAAGATTATTATTGTAGATGAACCCACGGCAGGACTTGACCCCGAAGAGCGCAACAGGTTTAACAGTCTGCTCAGTGAACTGGGAGAAGACATCATCATCATTCTTTCCACACATCTGGTGGAAGATGTTCGCAATTTGTGCTCGCAAATGGCTATCATTAATAACGGGTCTGTTTTGAAACAAGGTAATCCTAATGATCTTATTGCAGGCCTTCAAGGGCGCATCGGACGAAAGCAAATAAAAAAGCAGGAGCTTGACGGTTATAAAAGAGATTACTGGGTAATATCCTCACAGTTCATAACAGGCAATCTAAATATTCATATCATGGCCGATATGATGCCTGCTGGGTTCCAGCCTATATACCCCACCCTGGAAGATGTGTATTTCTCTATACTTAACCAGAATTCAAATTAAATATGACAGCCTTATTCTTATTCGATATAAAGCGTTTCTTCAAAAGATGGAGCACCTATGTATTACTGACATTGATAGTTGCATTGGGCGTAGTGATAGGAAAAGATGCACATTTTACAATAAGCGAAAGTGTTTATCAAAATTCACCTTACCAAATTTCTTTTATCACCGCGCTCTTCAGTTTATCAGCTATATTATTTTCAACCATTTTGGTAGCCCAGCATGCAAACAAAGAGCTGGACCATAATTTTCAGCAGATATTTTTCAGCACACCAATCAGGAAAAATCAATTTATTGGAGCAAGATTTGCATCATTGTTAACAATCAGCTTTTTCCTCACCGTTTTATTTACAGGAAGCTTTTTGTTTGGCCATCAATTATCGGCATCCAACCTAAAGAGTGAGTCTGTTTCATGGCTCTATTACATACAACCTGTTCTTTTGTTTACTTTCATCAACACGCTTCTTATAACGGCTGTGTTAAGCTTTGTCGGATGGATCTCAAAAAACAAACTGATCATATACGTGAGCGGACTATTGCTGTACATGATATATACGGTCACTCTCATTTATTCAGGTTCACCATTAATTGCAGGGGCGCTGCCGCAATCAGAACAATCCAGGTTAATCAGTGCTGTTGTAGATCCATTTGGGATGTCCGCATACTTTTATCAAACATCATCCTGGACAGTTGAACAAAGAAACACACAACTGATTTCGATAAAGGGATTATTTGCCTTGAATAGAATGATTGTTGTACTCGTCTCTTTATTGTTTCTTTTTTTAAGTGTCAGAAAATTTAGTTTTTCAAAAAGACAATCAAGGACCCCATCCAAATCAAAAGAAAACACACACGAGAATAATTTGAGCTTCAGCTACAAACGCACGCCTACACAACATAATGCCCAGGCACAAGCAAAATCCTTGCTTTCTTTTTCTAAAATACATTTAACCTATATTGTAAAAAGCATTCCATTTATATTGGCTTTATTGTGTGTCCTTTTTACGGTAGGAATGGAAATGTATGCTGCAATTGAAAAGGGCCTCAGAATTCCACAGCAATATGTGAGCTCAGGATTAATGACCAATACCATTATTCAGCATTTTTATGAATTAGGTTTGATAATCGTATTGTATTATGCATTTGATATTTTTTGGCGAAGCAACTCTGTACGTTTTGACCTGATTGAAAACAGTACCGCCAATACTTCAACCGCTTATTTTTCAAAGTGGATATCATTAACAGCGGTAGCATTAATTTTTACCATTGCATTAATTTTTGAAGGAATTGTATTCCAATTATTATACAACTATCCGGCCATTGAATGGAAAGTGTATGGGAACCTGCTTCTCTTTATCACGTTGCCATTGATTTTAATGAGCGGGTTTCTATTATTGATTAAGAAAATAATCAACCGGAAGTATGTAGGACTGGGTGTTGCAATATTATTCGTTTTAATAATGGCAACATCCATTGGTAAAAATTTTATCACACATCCCCTGGCGAAAATACTCCACGTCGTTCAGGTGAAGTACAGTGATATGAATGGATTTGGTATATATGGTTCTGCGTATTTAAAAGGAATATTCTTTGAGCTTTGTTGTCTGGTAGCATTACTCTGCATCTACAACCTGGTAAAGAAAACCAATAGAAGCTGGCAGGTATGGATGTTGTTGATCGGAGCTGTCTCTATATCTTCTTATACCGGCATAAAATTATTGGATGGATATAAGCCAAAAAGCGAAACAGCCGGTTTAACAGCACAGGCAAATTATGAAACGCAGTATCGTAAATACAGCAACCGTCCTCAACCAACTGTTACCAGCATAATTACAACTGTAGATTTGTTTCCGGAAGAAAACGCTTACCATATAAAAGGCAGCTACACACTTGAAAACAAAACCAATTCAAACATCGACAGCATCCTGGTAAATTTTGCCAATGATTTTAAAATTGAAAGTGCAGCGCTCCAAATTGCTGATGAAATAATTAGAGTCAAAGATCAGTACCAGGTGCTTGCACTTCAGAAAGCGTTAATGCCAAATCAAAAGGCAACCTTTCATTTCAATATTTCCTACCAGTGGAAGGCGGTGAACGGCCATCAATCATTTAATGCCATTGTTGAAAATGGTTCCTTTATACGCATTAGCCGATACTATCCTCATTTTGGATATGTACTGGAAAATGAAATTGAAGATGACGCAATCAGAAAAAAATACAAACTGGGTGCCATGTCGGCTACCACAAGATTTGACGCACCAAAGACTGCTAATGATGATTTCATTACACTTGATATGACGATCTCTACATCAGGCAATCAAACGGCCCTTGGCATTGGAGAGTTAACCAAAAACTGGAAACAACAAAACAGGAATTATTTTCAGTACAAAACCAATGATCTTATTCCGTTTCGGTTTGGTATATCTTCTGCTCAATACGCGGTAAAAAAAGAAAACTATAAAGGCAAAAGTATTGAGATCTATTTTCACCCAACACATGCAGAGAATGTAGATCATCTCATGAATAATGCACGGTTAACCATGGATTATTGCGAAACAAATTTTGCAAACTATCCATTTGAAACCATCCGGTTTGCAGAAGTATCGGGCTTTACCAGTGGCTTTGCAGCTACGGCTTATCCTACTACCATCTACATGACAGAAAACATGGTTTTTCACTCCAATATTAAAGCCGATAAGCAACAGGATGTGATCAATGAATTAGCTGGGCATGAATTAGCTCATTTGTGGTGGGGCAATAATCAAATAAATCCAGACGACAGAGATGGATCGGCCATGCTTACCGAAACATTGGCCATGTACACCGAAATGATGTTGCTCAAAAAAATGCATGGCAAAGAAAAAATGTTGGATCGCATTAAAATGCACCTCGATATTTATTCCTTCAGCAAAGGTTTTTCAATAGAACAGCCATTGTATAAGGTTCAGGCAGGAGAAACTCATATATCCTATTCAAAAGGAGCCGTGGTGATGTATCTTTTAAGTGAATTAATAGGTGAGCAAAAAATAAATGAGGTGCTGAGAAGTTTTATTGAGAAACATAAATTCCCGTATCCAAAACCTGTTTCAACAGATTTCTTAACGGAGCTATACCGTTTAACGAACCCCTCAGTTCATCCTAAAATAGATACATTATTTAAAAAATTGAGCCGCTAAGTGTGGAAGTGCCTTTAATAGCGGAAAATTCTTTCAGGCAATAGTGTGTTTTGTTCGGTTTTACCGAATAGTTGCTGGGAAATTTAGAAATCGCCACACCGGTATTTGCTTTGTAAGACAGCTCTTCAACTGTCAAGAAATCCTTGATAGTAGAACCAAATCAGACCTGAAATAGTTCGAGAACTGCTCAGTCGGGGCTACATTTGATAGCAAAGCACTTATATAACAATAGAGGTGCTTTGCTATTATTTAAACAGGGCATTAAAGTCTTTCGCCTTTGCAGACGTTGTTTCAAAAAAGCAACTCTGATCGTTTTGTCCGGGGCTTCCTTCCCGCACCGTATTTTGAGTATGTTTCAGACACAGCGCATTGGCATTATTGCCCTGCCAGTATTCAAGAGAAAAAGGGTAAGTTATTTTTTCAAGTTTTCTTGTCGTCGTCTTCAATCGTTTTATCCTTGTTTCCAACACTTCCCTTACATGCTCTGCACTCATGCCGTTATTTATTTTACCTACACTCCATTCTTCATTGGTGCCTTTTAAAGGTGTAATGATAAGTTGGTTGCCATTTACAGCATAAGTACCAGTTTCGTATTGCAGTACATTTACGGGGTTGGTTGCAAGTGCGGATGCAGCAGTATAAGCAAAATGGTAAGTTCCATCTGCATTGAATTTATATTGATATAACCAGAAACCTCCGGTATGGAAACCGCTCATGCTTCCATAGGCGGCTCCATGTTTTTCCAGCGACTGAGCTTCCCATATTTTGCCGGCAAGGGGAGAATTAACTGTATTAGCAGATGCGGTGGCTGTTTTGTTTACAGCGCCTTCTTTAAATCCGGGCGGAGTAACTATTGCAGGGTTGTTATTGCTATTGCAGGGCTTAAAGGACCATCCGTTAGGATAATCGGGAATGCTGCTAAACGAACCCTCTCTTTCCGTTGATTTTACTGCTTGCAGAATTAAATTGGTTTCGTTGACGCCTGAGAAATAACGAAGCGTAAATACATAGATAACTTTCTCTAATTTTCGGTTACTTGTTTTTAGCTGTTTCCCCCATTTATCGGGATGCGTTTTATCCTTGCTCCACTCTTCATTGGCGCCGCTTAGCGGCGAAATGGTCAACTGATCACCACTCACATGATAGGTGCCGCTTTCATACTGAAACAATAAAGTATGTATAGAGGAAGAAAAGAATTTGTGGCGGTATGTATATGTTCCATCTTCTTTAAAATTGTATTGTTTGGTGGAATACCCAGGGGATAAACTACCATACTGACTTTCAGAAACAGAGTAGCTCCAGTTGCCTGCAATGGCCTTGTTTGCGACAGAGGAATTTTCGTTAGCTGTTGTGTTGGATGCAACTTTCGCTAATGCTAATGAATTTGTAAATGCCAGCAATTCATTTTGGTATTTATCTGTATTGCTCATCAATACCACGCTCGCCATTTGCCCGCCGCCGGTTGCTGTTATCAATGTAGCCAATCCTTTTTGTGCACCATTGGTATAGTGGGCAGTCCCCGAAATGATCTCCCATCCATTTTCTTTTGCGGGTTTCAGCATGATCGGTTCAGTATTTACCTGCACAGATCCTTTTATCAATTTATCCCAATTCATCTTAAAATTTTCATTCGCATCAGCATTTGATGCGATGGCGTTGGTAATAATGGCTATAGCATAAGCGTGAGTTTTATTGTCAATAACTGATAGTTGCACGCCACCTTCTTTTTGCTGTTGTTGCCAACCCTTTGGAGCAGTGTAGCTAACCATGTCAATACTTTGTTTTTGCGAATTGCCGCTTAAACTCATTAATAGAATTGAATATAAAGCCAGTAATTTTTTTATCAGTGGCATTGCTAATGGTTTATGATACATACACTTCTTTTTTGAATGACTTTTCAGCGTTACGGTAAAAGTTTGCGCCAGCATCTACGCTGCCCTTTGCTCCCCTGTCAGATACCTGCGGGCTGCCGTTGGGCGATGTGCTGATGGTGATGTATTCTTTTGAAGATGCACCCACCGCCGATTGCTAACATATTGCCTACCCAGAACGGAATCCCTGTTCATTTGCTGCATCAGCACAAAGTGATGATGCAGCAAATGACAGAAATATCATAAATAAGTATAGGACTGTTTTTTCATCCGGCTGCTTTTTGGGTAATCACTTGTTGTAATAAGTATAAGCCGTGGTGTCAGTTTGAACTAACGTATTACCTGGCTGGGTATACATATTAAGTATTCTCTTAGTTACTAATCCTATATCATCTGTCTGGTATTGGTATTCCATCGTTTGCCTGATGGCGTTATTGTTGAGTTTGTCGTAGTAAGTAGTCTTTTGCAGTAAATTCTTCGAGGGCTTTCCATAAAAAGATGCAGGCAACCCTCCTCCGTAAAAAACCGCACGATAGGGCAGATTGGCGATATACTCATACACCACAGAATCTAATGCGTAAGGAATGCCGGGGCTTATTGGTATGCGTTCAGAAATATAATATGTAGTTGCATTGTTTGTATAATAGTATTTGGCTTTATTGATATAGCCGGAAAAGTAGTTAGCTGCATTGGACAACATACCATCGGTTTGGTAATTGTATTTAGCAGATTGTGTAACCGTACCGTTGTTCGAACTCCAACTGCTATCTATATATCCTGCAGCATTCAGTTTATCGTATGTTTTTTGGTTTGATAGAGTACCGTTGGTATACAGAGCAGATGTATAAATGCCATTACTGAGCGTGTGCGTAAAGCTATGTACACTTCCCATAGAGGTACGCCGGGTATACCGATAGGTACTGCCTTCATATATGTAGCTTGTTGTATCGGAAGATAGGCTTGAAGACATACCGCTGTAGTTTCTTAATGAATGCGTGGCCGTTTTAATTTTGTATTGGCTATAGTCCGTAACAGGGGGCTGGGTATCTTCCTTTTTACAGGCAAAAAGTACTATGCTTGTGAAAGCGAAAAGAAATATTTTTTTCATGTTCAAGTCTTATAGAGTAAAAATGGGGGGTAATTTGGAGGGGGACAATCATAGAAAACCATGATTTTTCGGATACCGGCCTCGAAAAATCATTAAAAAGAATGATGGGGACCTTTTGAAATACGCACTTTGGTACCTGTTTTGAAAAGCTGCTCCTCAACTGTCAAGAAATCCTTGACAGTTGATATTAGATAGTTGAACCAGATCAGGTCTGAAAACGTTCGAGAACCGTTCATCGGGCCTACAAGTAAGACAAACCCGCTTTAAAACTTAGCGGGTTTGAGCCTTTACACACTTTGCCGGGTTATGTAACATTTATTAAACTTCTGCGTATAGATCATACGCGCTCAAGACCATTTTGAGTTGTCGTATAATCATTGATAGTTTTTTGCATATAAAATCGAATATGTTCACCAGACGCTTACTAACCTTCTGCCTTCTATTTATCGGAACAGGGTTTGCCTATGGCCAGGACTGCACCTGTAGCACAGCTTTCCAATGGATGAAAAAGACTTTTGAGGAGAATGATGCGGGATTTACATACATACTTTCAATAAAAGGACGGGCCGCATATGATTATCATAATCTAAAAATCCAGGAAAAAGTCAATGTAGCAAGAAGCAGGGAAGAATGCCGGCTTGTACTGCAGGAGTGGTTGCGTTTTTTTAGAAAAGGGCATGTTTACATAAAAGCACTTGAAACCGAAAAGGGAAACGAAACCCCGGCTCCTGCTCAACAATTAGATACGCTTTCTATCAAGAATCAATTTAAAGAATGGCCACGATTACAAATAGATCTTCCTGAATTTGAAAAATACCTGAGTAATAAGAAAACTCAGGACTTTGAGGGTATTTGGGATTTCCCTCCTTATAAAATTGCTATTAAAAAAACAGAAAATGGATATAAGGGTGTTCTAATAAATAAAGTTTCTCCTTATTGGGAATCAGGACAGATAAAACTGGAAATAATAAGAGAAGGTAATGAGTTAAAAGGGGTAGGTTACATGCGTGATCATTCCAAAGCTAAAAGCGATCAACTAGAAAGTATCGGTCAGAATTATTTACAAGTTGCCGGCTTTTGGTTGAAGCGGCTGGCGCCGGTTCTTCCTACGGAAACAGAAGTCCAGGACTATTTAACATCACTGAATACCAAAAGCCCATTTATAAAACAGTTGGACAAAAACACACTGTATTTCAGAATCCCTTCATTTGATCCGAGCCAGAAAAAGGTAATTGACAGTGTGCTGAACGCGAACGATAAAATCCTGTCAACTATGCCAAACCTTATTATCGATATTCGGGGTAATGGAGGTGGTAGCGATTTTAGCTTTAGTAATATCATACCCTATTTAAAAACGAATCCAATATCAACTGTTGGAGTTGAATACCTGAGTACATCGATGAATAATAAAAGGATGTTGGATTTTCTTAATAAACCAGAATACAAAACTTTTTTTTCTAATGAACAAAAGGAATGGATAAAGAAATCATACGATACTTTACAGAAGCATTTGGGAGAATTTGTCTATTTGAACGAACCTATAAAAGGTAAAGAAGCGGAGGAATCTTTCACAAAAAAAGTATACCCCAGGCAAGTGGGTATAATAATAGATGGCGATGTAGGCAGCACAGCTGAACAATTTGTGCTGGCGGCTAAACAAAGCAAAAAAGTAAAATTTTTTGGAACTCCTACTTTTGGGGCACTTGATATTTCAAATATGTACTCTATAAAAGATCCCTGCAACGAATATGAGTTAGGGTATTGTCTTTCTCGCAGTAAGCGAATCCCGCAATATATCTTAGATGATCGTGGTTTGCAGCCGGATTATTTTATTAGCAATGAAGTTCCGGGGTTTAAATGGGTCACATATGTGAAGCAAATTTTGGAACAGTAGCTGTACGTCCAAATGGTCAAAAAGCTGCATGAAATTGTCTCTGCTCATTGGCAGGCTGTTTTCGAATTCTTCGGCAGCTTTTTTACTAAGGTTGCTGAGAATCTGTTTGCGGCTATTTTTCTCGAATTTGTCGGGCATGATAAATACTTTATTGTTCTTGCCTTGAATCTATAATGTCAATTTACACAAGTTTTGCGGACGTCTTAATCAACTCTTGGATTGAAAATTTAGCACTTTCTTCCAAATGACCAATTTAAGTTTTCATATATTCGTGAAAATGTGTAACCACAAATTAAATAACCATTTGTTGGCTTCCGGGTTTCTTCAACTTACCGGAGTTACACCCTTTGCAGGTAAACGACTCTTCGCTTTCTCAAATCCAAAAGACTTTAATAAGTAATCCCCGGTCTCATTTGCATTCCGGGGGGTATAAATTCTGATTTCGTTGCAAAACGAAACCGATATGCTATCTGCCGTATCAATTATCTTTTATACAACTTATTAAACATCTATAATGAGCAATAACTTCATTCTCTTACAGGAAGATTTTCAACTGTTAACCTCAGCTCTCAATACTGATAAACATTATTTAGAACTTTCAGATGCAGAGAAAAATAAAATAAAAGACAAGCTGGCCAACGCCCAACAGGTAAGCGCTATAGACTTCCCGAACAATGTATCTCGCTTGTACGATGTTATTACCTTACGAAACATCAAGACCCGGCAAAATCTGCAATTCAAACTGGTTCCACCTGCTGAAAGGGATAACTGGTCCGGAAAAATATCAGCTCTTTCTCCACTTGGTATCGCTTTGCTTGGAGTTATACAAGGACAAAGCGTTTCCTGGCAGGCTGGTAATAAGACGAATTATTACACGGTAATGGAAGTTCGCAATGCTGTATTTATTTAGAGATGGTTATTTCAAAAATAATCCCCGAAACCAACGGTTTTGGGGATTATTCAATTATGAGCAGTTAGCAGTTTTATGGTTGTCCAGGTCTCATTTATTCCTTCCTGTATGATTTGGATATAGCAATTGAACCTCGTCGCTCTGTATTATTGTTGAAGTATTGATTTCCATGGCAGACAATTTACCATGAAATCCTGCACCTGTATCCATGTTAATAACATTGCATGCTTTCATTGGTATATCATAGTCATAAATTAACGTTGGCGTATGGCCTATATAGATCTCTTTGAATAATCTTAGTTTTCTTGGAAATAGCGCGTGACGAGCGGGGGGCTGGTCCAGGCAGAACTACAAGTAATTCCTTTATTACTGCGCAAGCAGCTATGAAACCTAGAATTTTTAAGAAAATGTTCTTCCTTTTTTTCGGAACTAGTTTGTACATGATAAGTAATGGTTAGTAATCTTCACATTGCTAATCAAAATTGCGAAGGATCACAAATGAGGAAAAATTTAGAAATATCCCACCCTTCCCTTCACCCTAACCCGCCCTTTCTTTGTCAGTATTGCACCACAACATGCAATCAATGAACATTTTCACCTCTCAAAAGTTCCGCGCCTGCCTGATCGGATTGGGTTTACTCCTCAATACCAGCCTGGCTTTCACCCAGCAACTCGACTACAAATCCCTTCAATCCTCCATCCAGGCCGTTGTCAAAAAAGTTTCCGGCGCCACCGTTGCCGTATCTGACTATGATACCCTTAAAAACCGCGTAAGCGGGCTAACCTTCAGCGCTGTTGTTGTCAGCAAAGATGGAATCATCCTCACAGCCGCTCATGCTGCCAAACCTCATCAGATTTACCAGGTAGCATTCCCCGATGGCAAAAAGGTATTAGCCATCGGCCTCGGAAGCAATAACGTTAACGATGCTGCTATCATCAAAATAATGTCTCCGGGTAACTGGCCATACGCCGAAATGGGATGGTCGGGAAATCTGCTTCCTTTTCAGCCCTGCATCAGCATGGGCTATCCGCAAAATATGAAGCAAAGCGGACATCCATTAGTACGATTCGGTTATATCAACGAAAGTGATATCAACCCGGGATTCCTTTGCAACACTGCCCTGATGGAACCAGGCGATTCCGGCGGACCTTTATTCGATCTGAATGGACGCGTGATCGGTATTCACAGCAGGATCGTTCAATCATTGGATGCGAATTTTGAAGTTCCCGTGGATATCTTCCGTAAGAACTGGGACAAACTGCTCGTGCAGCAAACATATATTTACCCGGACTCAAGCGATCAAAAAAAACTGGATAACCTCTCGCAAAACACAAGCAAGCCAATTCCCGCGCTGGAAAACATGCCTGAAAACTTCACGACAGTTTTATCGAAAATTGCACCAGCCGCTATAAACATTGCCAGCCAATTGAAGGGCGATGAATCCTCTGCCCTGGGGGCGCTTGTTGCCTTGCCAAACGCAGCATCCAAAAACAAATCGTACATCATCAGCAAAAGCTCTATCGTAGGCAACGATTCAATATTTGTTTCCATCAAAGAGGAATCTCTTCCCGCAACTGCCATTGCACGGGATTCCTTAAAAGACCTTGTACTCCTGGAAGTTGCTGCTGACCTTAAAAATGGAATCGATATCCTTGCGGGCTCCTACAGCAATGATATGTATAAAGATGCCGGTACATTCCTCCTGTCTCCTGGCACAAACTACGGCTCCAACAGGGTTAGTATTTTGAGCTCACCAACAATCGGTTTCATTCCCGCCGGCTGGAAATCATACCTGGGAGTGAGTTCGATAGAAAAGAACAATACACTCCTGATAAACCAGATCGATGCATTCGGTCCCGCTAAATCTGCAAAACTTAAACCCGGCGATAAGATCGAAAGCATCGATGGCGTGAAAGTAACTACCTGTTCAGATTTTGAATGGCTGGTATCAACCATCCGTCCTTCAACCACCATTCAGTTCAAAGGAAAAAGACGTTGGTTTGGCTACACGAAAAAAATAACGCTGAAACAGAAAGCATTCTCTCAACCCAGCCCTCAGCATATGGCGGAACAATTTGAAGGAGGAAAAAGCGAACGCAAAGATGGATTCAAAAAAGCGTTTAGTCATGATGCAAGATTATATCCCTCAGAATGCGGAGGTCCTGTATTCGACGGTGAAGGAAATTTTATGGGCATCAATATTGCGCGCATATCCAGAACAACTTCTCTCGCCATTCCTGCTGAAGAAGTGAGGCTGTTTTTGAAAGAGGCGCTGAAAAAATAAGCACAAACAAAAAACTATAAAGCGAGGGCTGACCATAACGGTCAGCCCTTTGTGCTTTTGGAACGTAAACACCCGCACACCCTCAGCGAGTGAAAACTCCCGACAGTTACCTTGACTTGATGTCTCAAAGAAAAATGGAATTCTGTAAAGTTATTATCCCCTAAAAACGTGATTTCTCTACCATTCGATCTCCCACTGACTGGCGTCATTCACAAAGTAATTGAGGCCATTGCTCATATGGTGCAGCTCCTTTCCATCTTTCCGGAAGGAGGTTTTGAGCTCATATACGCGAACGCCATTATTGTCGCGCGTGAGGTAGTTGATCAGTGCGGGTAATGTGGGTGGCAGGTCATGGAGCCACTGTCCATCTTCCTCTTTAACGAATGCCTGGCTCATACATAATCATTTACTATAATAGTATAAAAATGATGCCGCAAGCGGAAAAGAGCCAATTCGTCAGACTTTGTTGAATAATCCCATGCAGCATTTTATTTGAAATATTTATCTTTATTACCGCCGATGCAATGGTGCTGTCCCTTCCGTGTCCATATTAATAAATGATCAACATTGCTTCCGGCTTCCGCAATTCAATTACCAAATAACTAATTTCGGCACCTTCAATCAACTCTATCAGTGTTAAAGCCTCTGGAAAATACAGGCCTGCTCAATGCAATAGCGCAAAACGATGAACGCGCTTTCAGAGCTGTTTTTGATCAATACCATCAACAGCTGGCTGCCTTTGTTTTTTCCATTACAAGATCCAGAGAGCTTACGGAAGAGATCATCCAGGATGTGTTCCTCAAGATCTGGGAAGAAAGGAATTCACTTCCTGAACTGAAAAGTTTCACAGCCTATCTTTTTATCGTTACCCGGAACCATACCCTCAATGCAATCAGAAAGATCAGCCAGGTGAGAAAGAAACAGGAAGCCGTCAATCGGCATCTCATCCAGACTGAAGAGGAAGAAATTCCCGTCGAGAATTATTATGCCCTGCTCGACAATGCCGTTGATCAGCTCCCGATGCAACAAAAAAGAGTCTTCCTTCTCAGGCAGCAGGGACTTAAGAATGCAGATATCGCCTACCAGATGAATATCTCCGTTCATTCCGTTAAAAAGTACCAGCAGTGGGCATTACAGGCTATTGCCAGGCTGATCAAAACAGGCGCTTTCCTGCTTATTTCAATATTTTTTTGATTTTTCCTTTTTTCCATATCTCCCTTTTTACACTTTTTGTGTCTTTAATCATAGAAGACCGGGAGTGCTGTATGCTTCACCAGTAACAGTTAACCTGCTTATCTAATATGGCCATATCAAGAATAGACATACTCATAGAGCGTTTCAGGAACGGATCGATCGGCGAAGAAGAACATGCTGAGCTCCTGCATCTTCTTTCAATGGAAGAACATGCCGCTATTGCCAGGAAATTCTTCAGGGAAGTAATGGACCAGCAACCGGCAAACGCCTCTTTCTTCAACACAGGAGAAAGTAATCTGCTCTTTGGATCTGTTCAGCAAAAGATACAGGAACGTAAGCCAGTCTTACGCAGGCTTCCCTGGTTGAAATGGACTGCCGCCGCTGCAGCAGCCTGCCTACTGGTCATTGCAGGTTACCAGTATTTCAATAAAACAGGAAATGGATCCAAAGAAACTGAACTGGCTGCTCAGCAAACTGTGAAACCGGATTTCCTGCCCGGCAAAAAGAACAAGGCCGTGCTGATCCTTGCTGACAACTCACAGATCGTGCTGGACTCCACCAATGCCGGCATACTCGGAAAACAAGGCTCGTCCATGATCAGGAAAGCTGAGAATGGAGAGATCATTTACGAAACGGGAATGGACCCAAACCAATCATCCGGCCCCGTTTATAATATCCTCGAAATACCCGTTGGTGGAGAATATTCTCTCGTGCTGTCTGATGGAAGCAAGGTTTGGCTGAATGCCGCATCCAGACTGAAATTTCCAGTAAAGTTCACAGGCGATTCACGCGAAGTGGAAGTAAGTGGCGAAGCATATTTCGAGATCGCAAAGAACAAATCAAAACCTTTCCGCGTCCGCTTCAATAACTCAACAGTGGAAGTATTGGGCACACATTTCAATGTAAGCGCCTATGAAAACGATCATGTGCAGGCCGTAACACTCCTTGAAGGATCAGTGAAAGTGCTCAACCCATTGAGCCAGGTAATGATCAAGCCAGGTGAACAGGCAAGGCTTTCAACTTCCAGCACCATCAGTGTGAAGCAGGTGGATGCTGAAGAAGCAGTAGCCTGGAAGAACGGTTACTTCTCCTTTGCAGATGAAGACATCAAAAGCATCATGAAAAAACTCGCCCGCTGGTATGGCTTCTCAGCCGAATACCACGGCAATGTGGATGGTGAACGTTTTGGTGGTATGATCTCGAGATTCAAAAATATTTCTGAAGTGCTCAGTATGTTCGAGAGAACAGGAACTATACAATTCAAACTGATACAGGGTGATGCTTCCGGAAAAGGAAGAAAGATCATCATAACAAAATAAGCCTTATTCTACTCCAGGTATTTCAATAAAGTTTACTGAACAGATATTGGCATTCCCATTTAAAACCCCAAAACTAAAGAGGTATATGAGGTTTTATACAGACTCTCTATGTATAAACAATTCCGCAGGCAAAAAAAACAAGCACAACAATGCAATGCTGAAGATCTCAGCTGTTTTCGCTTTTCTATTTTTCAGCCTTGCCGGAAATGCACAGCGTGTAACGCTCAACGAACGCAATAAGCCCATCACAACAGTGTTCCGGGAAATCCGGAAGCAAACAGGTCTGGATTTCATTTACAATGTGAAAGACCTGAAGAGAACAAACAATGTAACCATTGTAGTGAACAATGAAGAACTCAGTGTTGCACTGAAGCAATTGTTTGCAGGTTCCGGTCTCAGTTTCGAGATCCGGGATAAAAGCATTGCTATCAGGGAAATTGAAAAGAAGCCCGTTGAACAGGAGCAGGTACAGGTACAAGCGCCGGTACAAATCGCCATACGCGGACGCGTACAGGACAGTAAAGCTGTGCCGCTTATCGGCGCAACAGTAAGAGCCAAAGCGGCTAACCGTTCTGTTGTTACAAACGATGAAGGCGAATTCGTGCTGCCCAATATCGATCCAAAAGATGTGATCGTAATTTCTTACACAGGCTATACTACCAGGGAATTCCCGGCCAGCTACAAATTTGCTGAGCCTATCGTACTCACAGAGCGCATGCAGAACATGAACGAGGTAGTAGTGGTGGGTTATGGCACACAAAAGAAAGTAAATCTTACCGGAGCTGTAAGCCAGGTAAGTGGCGATGATCTCAAACAACGCGCTACGCCAAATATCATCACTTCATTGCAAGGCATGCTGCCTGGTTTGAATATACAGTCGAATAATGGAAACCCTGTAGATATTCCCGAGATCAACGTGAGAGGATTCAACTCCATCAACGGAGGATCGCCATTGGTACTGGTAGACGGATTCCAGGGAAACATCAATCGTATCAACCCAGCTGATGTAGAAAGTATTACTGTGCTCAAAGACGCAGCTTCTTCTGCTATCTACGGAGCCCGCGGAGCTTTCGGCGTAATACTCATCACCACCAAAAAAGGGAAACAGGGGAAAATAGAGATCGATTACTCCAACAATTTTGGATTTACCAGACCCGCATCTCGTACAGATTATATTACTGATCCCTACACTTATGGTAAAACTGTTGATGCCGCTCTCTACGGATACAATGGCACCAACTATACAGGCTATTCTGATGAAGATTACGAAAGGATCAAACAGGTAATGAACGGAACGCTTGAGCCATTCAAAGAGAAACAAGCCAACAACACTTACAAATTCTTCTACAATACAAACTGGTATGATTTCCTGTTCAGGAAAACACAGTTCTCGCAAAACCATAATATCTCTGTCTCCGGGGGCACCGACAAACTGCAGGGATATGTTTCCGGCAGGATCTACAATACGCAAAGCATACAGAATATAGATGACGCCGAAATGAAACTGGTGAATCTGAGAGGAAGTGTGAAAGCAAAACCTGCAGAGTGGCTTGAGCTGTCGTACAATTCCATGATCAGCACCAGCAAAGACCAGGAGTTCGGTGGCGGCAGGGCTGGCTTTGGTGGATTGTGGACCAATACAACCTGGTACTACCTGTTCCCCTTCCATCCTATAACTGTTGATGGCATTCCTTTCGATTTTTCTGGAAGCGGTGCACAGGGACCACTGCTGGAGCGTTCGAACTTTTACAAGCGTCATACCGAGCAATACGTGAATATGCTCAGCACAAAGATCACGCCGCTGAAAGATCTTCAGTTCAATATCGATTACAGCAGCACCGTCAATCATGCCGCCAGTTCCACCAGGTTAAACCAATACACCTATCTGACCGGCGACAGGATCATTTCAACTGTGGGTGGTGTAAACAGGCTCACTGAAGCCAGAAGCAGAAGCTATCTCAAAGCACTCAACGTGTACGGAACTTATAATTACAGCCTGGCTAAAAAACACAATTTCAAATTGATGCTGGGATATAACCAGGAGGAATTCAATGATGATGTTGTGAATGCCGCACAGAATGGACTGCTGGCCGCCAATCTCTCCAACCTGAATCTCGGAACGGAGATGTACCTGGCGGATGGTGAAGCAGAAGTCTGGGCGATCCAGGGATATTTCGGCCGCTTCAATTATGATTTCAAGAACAAATACCTGCTGGAAGTAAATGCGCGTTACGATGGTTCTTCCAAATTCCCTGAACATAGCCGCTGGGGCTTCTTCCCATCGGTGTCGGGCGGCTGGTATGTGAGCAAGGAGAAATTCTATCAACCATTGAAAGATGTGATGAGTTCACTCAAACTAAGAGTGTCTTACGGGCAACTCGGAAACCAAAGTATCGCCAACAATACCTTTTCTCAATTGCTTTCCCCCAAACAGACTAGCTGGTTGATCAATGGTGCAAGGGCCAACTATGTTGATGCCCCATTACCATTGCCTAAAGTAGTGAGCTGGGAAAACTCACGCACTATTGATTTCGGTGCAGACCTCGGTTTCCTGAATGATCGTCTGACCGTTTCCTTCGACTGGTATGAAAAGATCGTTGAGCGTATGTATCTGCCCGGAGAGCCACTTCCTGCTGTATTTGGCGCTGCCGAGCCTAAAGAGAATATCGCCACCCTCCGCAATCGCGGTTTTGAACTGAGTCTCACCTACAACAATACTTTCAATGTAGCAGGCAGCGATCTGAGATTCCGCGCTACTGCCAGCGTTTACAATTTCGAAGGTGTGATCACAAAATATCCCAATCCCAACGGACTCATGAACACATACTGGGAAGGACAAAAGCTCGGGACCATTTACGGCTACAGGATCGGCGGCCAGTTCCAGAGCGATGAGGAAGCTCAAAAATATCAGAACAGCTTCACCAATCCTTCCACAAGTCTGGGACAGGTCTACAACTATGAATTGAACATCGTTCAGAATACCCAATGGAAAGGGCTTCGCGCAGGCGATATCAAATACCTGGATCTGAATGGCGATGGCGCTATCAACAAGGGAAAGAATACACTTGCTGATCACGGCGACCTGGATGCCATCGGCAATGCCATGCCACAATTCCCCTTCGGTTTCAATATAGCCGCCGAATGGAAAAACTTTGATCTGTTCATTGCAGGCGCCGGTATTGCACGTCAGGACTGGTACGCAACAGGAAATATCTACTGGGGATCTTATGAAAGGCCCTATCTCTCCTTCATACGGAAAGACCTTATCAGCAATGCCTGGAGCCCTGAAACTCCCGGCAATACCTACCCGCAGATCAACAGGGGATATGCTTCGCTCGGCAGCTTACGTTCACTCGGTGAAGTGAATGATTACTACCTCATCAATGTTGGCTACCTGCGGATCAAGAACCTTTCTGTGGGTTACACGCTTCCGGAAAGACTGACCAGGAAAGCGCAGATCCAAAAGCTAAGGGTTTATTTCAGCGGAGAGAATCTTTTCACCTGGCGTTTTGGTAACCTCACCAAATACATCGACCCTGAAATGGCTGGATCTGGTATCAACTATTCCGCTCCAGGGGCTGCTGTATCCCGCTCTCGCGCTGAAGATTATCCGATCGGTAAGATCTTTTCCGCCGGCATCAATATCACTCTGTAACCATCGATTCAAACGCACCTGAAATGAAGAAGCTCAATTATATACTCATTGTTTATGTGGCGCTCCTGTCTGCATCCTGTAACAAGAACATGCTGGACACAACTTCAAAGGATCAGATAGATGCCAACAACTTTTTCAATAACGCAACCGACCTCCAGGTATACACGAACGGCTTCTATGAGATCTTTCCTACTTACCTGATTTGGACGGATGATGCTACTACGGATAATATGATCCCCCTCAACGTGGCTGATCGTGTGAAAGGGGCCAGGATCGTTCCGGCTTCCAATGCCGGTACAAACTGGACCTGGGGTTCGCTTCGCTCCATCAACTACTTCCTGGAGAACTATCAGAAATGCCCGGACGAAGCAGCCAAACTCAAGTACGGCGGCATCGCGAAATTCTTCAGAGCATATTTCTATTTCGATAAAGTGAAAATGTATGGAGATGTGCCCTGGTATGGAAAAGTACTAGAAGCAAATGACCCGGAGCTGTATAAAGCCAGGGACTCCCGCAAACTGGTGATGGACTCCGTACTGGATGATATCAATTTTGCAGTAGCGAATATTCCCAAAGAGGTCCAGCTCACCAGCATTACAAAGTACACAGCGCTTATGCTGAAAGCACGCATCTGCCTGTTTGAAGGAACATTCAGGAAATATCATGCCCTCGGTGATCATGAGAAATTCCTGAACGAAGCAGCTTCAGCAGCGGAAGAGATGATCACACTCGGCGCTTATAAACTGTATACTGCAGGCGGCGCAAATAGTTGCTACCGCGATCTCTTTGCACGCAATGACCAGGACGTTACAGAAACCATTCTGGCAAGGGATTACAACCCAACCTTCGGTCGCCATGGCCTCAGCTATCTCATGACGGCTCCCACTGCCGGCGTATACGGAATCTGCAAAGATGCGATCGATAGCTACCTGATGAAAGATGGCTCCCGCTTCACTGATCAGCCAGGTTACAAAACAATGGGCTTCTACGAAGAAATGCAGAACCGCGATCCCCGTCTCACACAAACCACGCCAGGCCCCAACTGGACGGCTTATAAAGAAACAAGTCCTGAACCGGTGAACATCAATATCTCTACCACGGGATACAGACTGGTGAAAGCACTGGCCACCAAAGACCAATGGGCTTCCAACAACTCTTTCAATGATATCATCTTCTTCAGGTATGCGGAAGCGTTATTGATCTTCGCTGAAGCGAAGGCAGAACTGGGAACACTTACACAGGCCGACCTTGACAAGTCCATCAATAAACTTCGTGAGCGTGTAGGCATGCCTTTCCTCGATCTCGTTACTGCCAATGGCAATCCCGATCCTTATCTGGAAGCCATGTATCCCAACGTGGATCAAGGTTCCAACAAAGGCGTTATCCTGGAGATCAGAAGGGAAAGAAGGATCGAAATGTTCAACGAAGGACTGCGCTGGGATGATCTCATGCGCTGGAAAGAAGGAAAGAAACTGGAAAAACCAATGATCGGCATGTACTTCCCCAGCCTCGGCTCATTCGATTTCAATAACGATGGAAAAACAGATGTATACCTGCACAATGGCAATGCAGGTGGCGCGCCTCCCGGCACCAGCAGCATCGTGAATGTAAATCAGAAACGTCTGACCGACGGCACTTCTGGAAACTTCAATCCGATGTACAGCACACCCTGCAAATTCGACGAAACAAAAGACTATTACTATCCGATACCCCTTCAGGAAATCACACTCAATCCGAAATTAGATCAGAACCCGAATTGGAAATAACTCACCATATTCCTCATCCTTAATGAATCAAAATGAAAAAGATTGTTTCCCTGGGCATGCTATTAACAATAGCATGCTCAACTGCATGGGCCCAGTACACGCTCGATTCCACCAGACGGATGTCGCCGGGCGTTGTCTACAGGCATTATAAAACCACCAGCCCTGCGCAGAAGCTCTATGTAATGGAGATCGATCTGGATGAACCTACGGTTAGATTGCAAGCCGTGAAGGCAACGGATACCATCAACGGTGATCCGCAAACGGTGCCTGCCATGTATGCTGATCACGAAAGCATCAGGTATCATGAAGTAACAGCCGGCATCAATTCTGATTTTTTCACCAGCGGTGGACCGAAGTACAATCCGCGTCACATGATGATCGGCGATGGAGAGATCCTCTGGGATACCATGCTGAACAGAACTGTATTCGGTATCACAGAAGCCAATGTTCCTTTCCTGGCAAAATTGAATGAGAGCTACACACTCACGGCTGGCGGCTCTTCTATTACTATCAACAGCATCAACAGGCCGGCTACGGGAGATCAGCTGGTTTTGTACAATCGTTTTAAAGGTCCTTCTACCAAAACAACGGCTATGGGCAGAACAGAAATAAGAGTTGTTCCAGTGGGCGGCATCAATGCCTGGAAAGCCAATGCCACCGTGCCTTGTACCGTACTGGCCAAATCAAGTGCAGGGAACATGACCTACACTGCAGGACAGGCAGTACTTTCCGGAACAGGCGCTGCCAAAACTTTTCTCGACAATATCAGTGTTGGTCAAACGGTGGACCTCAACCTGCAGGTGATCACTGCCCCTTCCGGTATCACCAATATCAAACAGCTCACAGGTGGCTGGACCAGACTCGTTCTCGATGGCGCCAACTGCGTCACCACCAGTGTAGCCGATGAAGGCGGGCCTGTCCCCACCGACCTGGCTCCAAGAACGGCTATCGGTTACAATCAGACGAAAGACAAGATCTACCTGGTTGTGAACGATGGAAGGAATGCGGGAGTAAGTGAAGGCATGACCCTCACACAATTTGCAGACTTCATGCTATACATAGGCTGCTACCAGGCACTCAACCTCGATGGCGGCGGCTCTTCCATTATCATGGGAAATGATATTGTACGAAATGACCCCTCCGATGCTGCCGGCCCCAGGGCCGTAGGCAGCGCACTGCTGGCCTATCTCACAACCCTCACACTCGATATGTTTGAGAACACCCTGGGCCATTTCAATCGCGAACCAACATACAGTCCTACAACAGTGGGAGTTGCCACAACCTCCGTGGTCACAAATGCACTCACTGCACATAGCGGAACGCATTCACTTATTGTAAAGCTCTACGACAACACAACATCTTCTGCTGCCTGGAAAGTAAGGCTCTTATCCGGCACAGGCTCACCTTCCAATAATCGAAGCTTCCTGAATACCGGAACCATCAGCTTCTATCTGAAAACCAATACCGCCAACACCAACGCGAAAGTTCGGTTATGGATAGATGATAATGATGGAACAGAACTCAGTCCCACACTGGATATCATCAACGATAACCAATGGCATAAATATGTCTGGAGCCTGAGCAGTTACGCTGGAACCTCCACCGATGGCGGCAATGGCGTGATCAACAGCACAACCGCTACACTGGACGCCATCGAATTCTCACAACCCAATACCAGCACTACCTGGTTCATCTTTGTAGATGATCTGATGATGGATCCGCTTTCCACTGAAGGTACGCAAGTGAATGGCATTGCAAAACCAGTTGATCCATTGGTGACATTGACAGCGCAGGCGAATGAAGAGAAAAAAGAGAAAACAGGACTGACGGTTTATCCCAATCCGGCCAAAGGACGGTTCGAGATCAGGTTCAAAAAGAATGAAGTACAAAATTTTGAATTGCTGGTGGTGGACAATGCCGGTAGGACTGTTCACAAGAAAGCCTATACCGGTGGGTCACAATCTATCAACCTTTCATCTTTATCACCCGGGATCTACTATTGTTATGTAAGCTCCGGCCCAATCGCTGAAACATTCAAGATCCTTATCAATTGACAATAACCATGAACTGTAAGCGCTCAATAATCCTTGCCCTGATCTTCTTTTCCCATTTGCCTGCACTTTTTGCTCAGCAGCCTTCTCTTCGGGTGATCACCTATAATATTTTCGAAGGGATGAAGCTGGATACAGCCGCAGGCAAACCTTCATTTGTTGCCTGGATAAAGAAGATGGATCCCGATGTACTGGCGTTACAGGAAGTGACCAATTTTACACAGGCATCATTGGAAAAACTGGCGGAGCAATATGGACATCGCTATGCTGTATTGTTGATCGAAGGCGAGAAGTTCCCGGTTGCCATCACTTCCAAATATCCGATCCTGCATGTGCAGAAAGTCAGTGATAATATGGATCGTGGCTTTATAACAGCCAGCATTCAGGGATACAATATCGTTTCCGTTCACCTTACCCCATTCGATTATCGCAAAAGGGCACAAGAGATAGATCTGTTGATGGCGCATATCAAAGCACAGCCTGTGCAACAGAAATGGATAGTGATGGGGGACTTCAATACTTTGTCGCCGGTTGATTCTGCAAATTACAGCGATGGACGAATGATCGCTAATTACCAGGCTTATGAAAAAAAGTATGCGCCCATCTTAAAACTGGCAGATGGAAAGATCGATTACTCCGTCATTGAAAAAGTACACAAAGCAGGATTCACGGATGTGTTGCACAAAATGCATCCGGGTTTTGTAAAAACAGTACATCCGAAAAGATTTGAACCGAAAACAGGAAGCGATGTGTCTTCACGGATCGATTTTATATTTATTAGTAAGGATCTGCTGAAGAAACTGGCTACAGCCCGTGTGTTGACAGATGATTTTACGGATAACTATTCAGATCATTATCCTGTTTTGTTTGAATTGAAATAACAATGAAATACCAGCTTATCAGGATTTGTTTTTGCTGGCTCTTGCTGGCAACGGTTAGTGTACAGCTTGCTGCACAATCGAAGAAAGAAAGTCTTTTACAGAGGAAGAATTTTTTCATGCTTTACCTGTTGGAACAGGAAGGCGTTCGCCCGGTTGGTCAGACCTTTGAGATTTTGCGCAGCAGATTGCAGCAGGATGCGCAACAGGCACTGATCAACTGCCAGGATGCCGCCTGTTTCGGCAGGGCGCTTTCGATCACTGAAAGTGAAATTGAATCAGTCGGAAATGAACTGGTGCAATTGACACTCAGTAATGCAGCCTGGAAAAAACTGGTTGGACAGTTGCGGACTTCAGGAGCCTACAATCTTTTTGCAGCAGATGCGGATACAGGATTGGTACGCAAAGCCTGGCGCGCAGATGCGCAGGGAGTGAACTATGCGCTGGGCACTTATGTGGAAGGCAAAACACCTTTGTATCCAAAGATCGATAGTATCAGTTTCGATAAAAATGATCAGGAATTCAGGAATGAGATAGCAGCCAAACTGCAAAAGCAGTTATCCCAAAAGAAGACAACTTTCTATTCTCTTCCTCTTCAACTGGCATTGGATGCACTGCAATTGAATGGCCGCGATGAAGCTATCCGATACGAGCCATTGACCAAAAAGGAAAATGCTGCGGCTTACAAGAAAGCTGCAAAGATCAACTGGCAATCCTACAAATACAGCATGATCCTGGTGCCGGGCCTCGGTCCCGAACAACCGGGTGTAAAGCTGGATCCCAACGGCGCCAAACGCTGCGACAGTGCCGCTGTCCGCTATCATGCAGGACTGGCGCCATTCCTGGTGGTTTCCGGAGGCCATGTGCATCCCAACAAAACGCCTTACTGTGAAGCCATCGAAATGAAAAAATACATGGTGGAAGTGCTGAAGATCCCTGCATCTGCAATTATCATTGAGCCGCATGCAAGACATACCACTACCAATCTGCGTAACGCCAACAGGCTGGTGTTCCTGTTCAAAATGCCATCTGACAAACCGGTGTTGATCGTATCTGATGCCTCTCAGACAAAATATATTAATGGAAATATGAAATTGAGGATCCAGAAAGAACTCGGCTATCTTCCTTTTCAATCCATCAAACAATTAAGTTCCACAGAAACGGAGTACCTTCCATCTGTCAACTCATTACAGATTAATCCGATCGATCCGCTCGACCCATAGTTTATGAAAAGATTACTTCTTGTCTGCCTGATTGTAGTAACTGCTTTCGCATCCTTTGCGCAAGACAGCATCCGTTTTACCAGTGCCGCATCTCTGATGATGATCGGCAAGGCAAAACCAACTGATTCCATCTTTCAGAGAATTGATTCCGTTGAAACGAAAGACATGCCTAAAGCTGTACAGGCGCTGGCAAAGAACAGCGCTGGTATTGCCATTCTTTTCGAAACCAACTCCACTATTATCCGTGCAAAATGGAAACTGGAAAGCGAAAAGTTTTACAGTAATATGCCGCCGATCAGTCATAGCGGACTGGACCTGTACTGTCTGAAAAATGGAAAATGGCAATATGTGATGGTGGGCAAACCTGCAAAAGGAACAGCCGATCAGGACCAGGTGATCATTCAAAATATGGACAGCTCAATGAAGCAGTTCATGCTTTACCTGCCTTTGTATAACACAGTAAATGATCTGCAGATTGGTGTACAGGAAAATGCAGAGATCAGGAAACCCGCGCAGCCCGGCATCAATACAACAAAAAGAGTGGTAATGTATGGTTCCAGTATTTTGCAGGGAGCATCTGCCAGCAGACCCGGTATGGCCTATCCTGCCATCCTGCAAAGGAAGACAGGCTACGATGTGATCAATCTCGGTTTCAGCGGAAATGCAAAAATGGAAATTGAACTGGCTCAGTATCTGGCTTCAGTTCCCGCCGATCTGTACATTCTGGATTGCATCCCCAATCCTTCGCCCGAACAGATCAAAGAAAGATCTTACAACTTCATCAAATACCTGCGTCAGCAAAAACCAAATGTACCCATCATCCTCATCGAAACAGTTTTCAGGGAAAATGGAAACTGGGATCAGAAGGTGGGTAAAACAGTAAGCGGCCAGCTGGAAGAGATCAGGAAAACTTATGATCGATTGAAGAAAGAAGGCATCGACAATTTCTATTATCTCACTACTGATAAGCTGATCGGTAATGATCATGAAGCCACCATCGATGGCGTGCACCTGACAGACCTCGGGTTTTCGCGCATGGCCGATGCAGTGCTGCCACTGATCAGGAAAGCAATGAAGAAATAATTCTCTGTGATTTTCACTTGATAATAGTTTTGAATGCGTATTTCTGCCGGTTTTTTTCTTTTCCACAACCAGTAAACCCGCGCGTATTTGCAGTATTTTAGGCATAAACCTGCAAATCGACGCTTATGAGAAAAACTCTACTAAGTCTTCTATTCCTTAGTGTGAGCATCCTGGTTAACGCGCAGTCGCCCAAACGCGAGATGCGCGGTGCCTGGATCGCTACCTATTCTAACATTGACTGGCCAAACCGCACTCAAACGCCTGCACAGCAGCGGGCCGCTTTCCTCACCATTCTGGAACATCACAAAGCAACGGGCATGAACACGCTGTATATCCAGGTGCGCAGCCAATGTGATGCCATGTATCCAAGTTCAATCGAACCCTGGTCTGCCGATCTTACCGGCACACAGGGTAATGCGCCTTCAACGCCATGGGACCCCATGCAGTTCATGATCGAGGAATGCCATAAACGCGGAATTGAATTCCACGCATGGATCAATCCCTATCGCGCAGTAGGCAACAGCAACAACCTCCCGGGCTTTGCCGCCAACCATGTTGCCAAACAACATCCTGAATGGTTGCTCAGTCAGGGTACGCTTCGTGTGCTGGATCCTGGCCTGCAAGCTGTTCGTGAATACATTCTTAGTGTGATCGCGGATATTGTAGACCGTTATGATGTAGATGGTATTCACTTCGACGATTATTTTTATCCGCCAGCAGCTCCGGCCGGCACTACGCCTTACAATGATGATGCTTCTTTTGCACTCGATCCGCGGGGCTTCACTGTTCGTGGCGACTGGCGCCGTGATAATGTGAACCTGCTCATCCAAAAAGTGTACGACACCATAAAAACACTCAAACCCTGGGTGAAATTTGGTGTATCGCCTTCGGGTATCTATCGCAACAGTACCAATCCGGAGATCGGAACGCCCACCAGTGGCCTCGAACACTACACAACTCTTTTCGCCGATACCAAAAAATGGTTACAGGAAGGATGGGTTGATTATATCGCACCACAGGTATACTGGTATATCGGACAGCCAGGCGCCAACTATGCAGCCATTGTTCCCTGGTGGAATAACCAGGCGAATGGTCGTCATATCTATATCGGCATGGCGGGCTACAAAGTGAATGATCCCGCACAGGGCGTCAACTGGGCCAACCCCAGCATGATCCCCAATGAAATGCGACTGAACAGGCAGCATCCCAACGTTGCCGGTCAGGCCATCTACAATACCAGCAGCCTGAGAAGCGCCACCAAACTGAGTTTCAGGGATTCGCTGCGGCTGGATTTTTATCTGTACCCCGCATTGCTTCCCAGAATGCCGTGGAGGGATGATATTGCTCCTGCATCTCCATCATCTTTACAGGTATTGAAGTTCAGAACGGATTCGGTTGTACTTCGCTGGCAGCAATCCATCGCAACCAGTGAACTGGACAAAGCGAAAAGATTTGTAGTCTATCGTTCCACAATAGCCGAAGTGGATACCACCAATCCAGCCAATATCATCGCTATCACCAATACCGATGTTCCAGGTTATACCGATACCACGGGAGAAGAGGCAACAACCTATTATTATGCCATCACTTCCCTGGACCGTTTTCATAATGAGAGTGCCGTATCCAACAAGGCATCTAACCTGCCTCCGGCGATCTCCTGTCCGGAAGCCCAAACCATTTACACCGATGCCAATTGCAATATCGTAGTTCCGGATTACACAAGCCTTGCGTTGGTGAATGGTACGCCTGTTACTCCAGACATCACCATAACGCAGGTTCCGGCAGCGGGCACTGTGGTGAATGGAATGAATAACCTGGTGGTTTCACTAGAAGCAAAGGATGAAGCGAATAATGGAACGAGCTGCCAGTTTGATGTGTTGGTGAAAGACAGCATCGCACCTGTGATCAGCAATGCAATGGCAAGCGAAACCCAGCTCTGGCCTGCAACACAGCAAATGAGAAATGTAGCTATCGATTATGATGTTGCTGACAATTGCTCGGGCGTTACTACCTCCTTGACTGTAACCAGCAGCGAACCAGTAACCGGCGGCGCTTATGGAAATACTGCGCCTGACTGGGTAATAGTGAACAATCATATGGTTCAGTTACGTGCAGAGCGCGGTCTCTTCAGTAACGGACGCGTATATATGATCACCATTACTGCCACCGATAGTACCGGCAATACCAGCCAACGTCAGTTGCAGGTGAAAGTGCCGAAACTTCCGGATAATCCTTTCCCTGAAACACTCCTGGTGGTGAAGGCTCTTCCAAATCCGACACCTAACCAGTTCCATGTGATCACGGTAAGTACATCGTCACAACCGATCAGTTACAAAGTGACGGATATGACAGGTAAAGTGATCGAGACCAGATCTAACCTGCCTGCTAATGGAATGTTCTACATCGGCTCCAATTATGCGCCGGGTATGTACTTCCTGCAGGTGAAACAGGGTCAGCATAGCGAAGTGCTGAAATTGGTGAAGATCTCCAGATAAGCAAACAATTACCAGCCCAATAAGGCCATCCGGTTTCCGGGTGGCCTTTTCGTTTGCGTGAAATCAAACTTCCTTCTATCTTTGCAGTCCCGAATACTTTCGGCTGCTGACATCTTGTTGGGCCAGATGTTCCTACCAGAGGCCCCGAACTAATCTTTTTTATAGTAAAATTAAAGAACATGGTACCTATTGGGTTCTATTGTGATCCTGATGGCATCGAGCAAAATGCCATGGATCAATTACAGCAGTATGCGAAACGGGAACATATCACGGCTATCCGTGCTTTTACCGATATACATTATTGCGCTGAAAAAGCCCTGCCAGTGGGCGTAGCATTTAAAACAAACGATCACGTATATCCGCTGATCACCGGAAAAGACATAGGATGTGGTGTGATGTATCTCAGGATCGGAAAGGAAAACTGGATAAAGCCTTTCGATAAAAATGAACATTTCCGTGCGCTTGAATTTACGCATCAGAAAATGACGGATGATGGTCTTGGTGGCGGCAATCATTTCCTCAGTATCGAAGAGGATGATAATGCAGTGTACATTATTTGTCATACCGGCACGCGCGACAGAGGCATTGCGCTTTATCAGCAATGCCTGCAACTGACCCGGGATTATTCCAGGGAATCAGGCCGGCAGGTGGAATATGTGCACAAGGATTTCCTGCAACAGGAGTTCATCAGTTATTACAATGCCACATTGCAGTTCGGTTATGAACGAAGGAAGGATTTTTGTATTAAAACCCTGATCTTTCTTCAAAACGCGAATTATGTGACGGCGGATAAACAAGCGATCCGGAAAGATTACCTGCTTGCGCGTTACAACCAGTTACCGGATAATGGCAAGTTATATGGAACGCCTTATCGCCTGGAGGATTCCATCCACAATCATATCCGGTTCAACGGAAATGAAATTCTGCACAGGAAAGGCAGTACAGAATTGATGGCTTCAAAAACAGTGGTTGTGCCATTTTCTATGTCAAGAGGCAGCTTGCTGGTGCAGGCGGCTAATGGCCAGGAAGCGGCTGCGGCATTACATTCCTGTGCGCATGGGGCAGGCAGGCGCTTGAGCCGTTTCGATGCAATGAAATATTGGAAAACTGTACTGAAGGAAAAGCAAAGGAAACAGTACAGGGAACAGTTCAGCGAATTGTTGAACAGGTCCGGTGATTTTCCGCATGGTTATATCCAGGAATTTGATTTCGCTTATAAAGACGCTTCAGATCTTCTGGCATATCAACCCTATCTTAAAAAAGTGACGCAAACCAGACCTGTGGTAACCATCAAATTCACAGAGATCTGATACCCGATTTATAGAAACCGCCTTGTTGAAGGGCGGTTTCTTGTTCTCCGGGCGTTTTACTATTTTCAATCAACTGGCCAGAACAAAACAAGCCCGGCAATGCCGTTGTGGGTATTCCTGGCATCACCTCTATAAAGCAAATTTTCAAATCAATTCTTCGTTCAACATCATTAGAAGAGGATGTTGCATTACCGGAGAAATCCTTTCAGGCAATATTGCTATTGGGATGCGAGCTGATCTAACAGCAATCGGGCTAACTGTCAGACCGATCATTTCCGATTTTGGTTTTCTTAGAAATAGTGAATCCAAAACAGAAGATACCGGCCTTGTACTATTTGATTTGCCGGCATTTGAAGAGAGCTATCTCAAGGCGAATGCGCCTTTCCATACCCCCATCCCTATCATGTTGTAAGTACTTCAGTGTAGTAATTCCTCTATAGCTATTTCGTAGTTCGTCTATGAAAAATAATGTTCATATAAAATATATTTGAGTAACCTATGCATTACGCAATTTATGCAATTGAACAACCGATGATAAACTCAGGTCAGGGCTTTGATTATTCCATGTGTGATAGCACTCCAATCCGTACTCTTTGCCAGCGGAACAGTTGGATCGGATCCCGTCTTTCGATACAACCGGGTTTACAGGATTTGTAAAGATTGCCCATGAAGGCACCGTTACAAATTCTGTAACCAACCGTTGGATATCCAACATTGAAAAAATTATTGAAATAGTTCTCAGACCTTCCCTTCCAACCAGTTCTTGAAATCGGCTACACGCTCCCTGCTGATGATCACATCATCGGGTGCAGGCGGATTCAACTGAACCAACAGCCTGCTATTATAGTAGGCTGTCATTTTTTTTATGGCATCGATGTGAATGATGAACTGACGGTTCACGCGGAAAAAGGAATTTTTGTCGAGGAGATTTTCCACCTGGTCCAGTGAATAATCCAGTGGATATTCCTGTTTGCTTAAAGTAGTGGCCACAGTGAGCCCCCGGGCGGAGTGCAGCCAGGCAATATCTTTCGCTTTGATATAGATCAGTTGGTTATTGAGCCTGCTGATGAAACGGGTGGTATCCCTTTTGAAAAATGCCTCGGCCAGTTTATTGATATCAACCTGTTGACTGACCGGCCGGAACAGCCTGAATTTCTTCAGGGCATTGTCGAGCGCTGATAACTCTATTGGCTTTACCAGGTAATCAACACTGTTGACCTTGAATGCCTGCAAGGCAAAATTATCATAAGCGGTAGTGAAGATGATGGGCGTGCTCACATTCGGGCCGGTGAAAAGCTCGAAGCAGTTGCCGTCCGACAATTGAATGTCCATCAGCATGAGATCTATATCATGCGCACCGGCAAACCATTTGCGGCCATCAGCAACGGATTCCACCACTGCTTCCACGATAATGGTGGGATCGCATTTTCCAAGCAGCTGGGTCAGTCGTTCCGCATTATGATGTTCGTCCTCAAATATGATCACTTTCATGATTGAAAATTATGGGAATTTTCACTACGAATTTCTCTTCGCCTGCATCCACATCAATGGACCGGCCGCAGACCAGTTCATATCTTTTCTGAATATTCTCCAGCCCGATGCCGTGTGAATATTCAGGCGTTATTTTTTTGCGGATGGTATTGCTCACAAACAGGAATCCGTCTTCACTCCTGATGGTCACTTCCAGGGGTTCACTGGCTGAAAAGCGGTTGTGCTTGATGGCATTCTCCACCAGCATTTGCAGTGTGGCAGGTGGCACTTGTCCATTGATCCTTGAATGATCATCGATCTGTTCCTGGAAAATGATACTGCCCTGCCGGCGGATCCCGATCAGGAACAAATAAGACTGCAGGAAGTTGAGTTCCGTTTGTACAGGCACCAGGTTGTCGAGTTTCTTATCGAGGATATAACGAAAAGTGTTGGCGAGCTGTGTGATATAATCAGCGGCCAGGTCGGGATCTTTGTAAACGAGATTGGTGAGCACACTGAGTGAGTTGAAAAAGAAATGTGGGTCGATCTGGTTCTTCAGCGCATCGTATTTGGCCTGGATATTTTCACGCATCAGTCTTTCGGCCTTGATCTGGTATTCTTTCCAGCTCTTGTAATAAAAGATGAAACCATTGAAGGTAATGATGATCAGGTAGAACATGAAGATCCCCACGATCATATTATAGCTCAGTGAAGTGAAACTGAGCCAGGCTTCGTACCTGTTAAAAAGGAGAATATCTGCGCCGGCATAAACAAATCCGAAACCCAGTGAGATCAATCCTCCATAAAGGAGCAGTACTGCGGAGAGTGTGAGGATCCGCTTTCCTGCGGGATAGCCGTGCATTGTACGTTCCAGGCGGCTTGCCAGCCAGGAGGCGCCGCCCCAGGCCAGTAATCCGTACAGTACATACGCGAGACTGAACATGTTCGAGCGTACGGAAAAAATACCGATGTCCTCAATAAAGGAAAGATCGAAGGATTTGAAAATATTGCTGAAGAGGTACAGGATCAGTATCCTTCCTCCATATCGAAGTGCTTTACTGTTGAACATTTTTTCACTTCCGGCAAAATCTCCGGAATCATCCTTCATTACTTTCTTTCTCATCAGCAATAATTGTTTTTTCTGAACCAGTCGAGTGTATGACTAACGGCTACCACCATGGGGGTTACAGGCAACATCAATTCCCGCTGCGCTTTCCTGGACGAATAATAATTGTTCAGGCAAAGCATATAGGCATTGGCATAGTTCAGTTTTCCATTTTTGCCTGTTAGTCTTTGCCGGATGCTTCCGATGATACCGGCGGCTTTCAAAGCAAAAACAGGAATTCTGAACATCCATTTCGGTTCATCTGCCAGCTTATTCACCATCCGGAAGAATTCGCCGTAGCTGAGATTATGTCCGGCCAGCAAATAACATTCGCCGGTTCTGCCCATATCGATGGCATTGATGATGCCATTGCACACATCCTCTATATATACGAAGTTCTTGCCTCCGGGTGGATAGAACAGGATCTTTTTATTCAGCCCGTACAATAACAGTTTACCGGAACTGGGCTTCCTGTCTTCAGGCCCTATCATAAAGGTAGGATTCACAATTACAGCAGGGAGCTGCTTTTTCTGTACCTGTTCCAGCACGTATTGCTGCGCCAGGTATTTGCTGTTGATATATCCTGATCCTGCATGGAAAAGTGTAAAACCGTTCAGCTCTGTGCCTGGCTTTTCTTTTGTGCCGGGGCCCATGGTATTGGCTGTGCTTACAAAGATGAGTTTGGAAATGTTCTTTTCCAGGCATGCTTCGCAGATATATTGTGTGCCGGTGAAGTTGATGCGTTCGTAGGTTTCAAACCCGATGCCCCATTGATCTGTAATGGCAGCAGAATGGATCACAATATCGCAGCCGATCACTGCATCCAGCACATCTTTTTTATTATCGATATTCCCATACCAGATCTCGCAGGGCACATCAGTGATGCCGGTAAGATTGGCATTCATTCTCACTAAGACCCGCACATCATATTGTATGCGACAAAGTTGCCTGGCGAGGTTGGCGCCGAGAAATCCATTCGCTCCGGTTATCAGTACTTTCTTTCTTTTCATAAAATCAGGTGGCAGACCACTGCATTTCTTTTTTTACTTCTTTGGATACCAGTCTTAACCTGAATCCCAGTGGAAGGAACCACATCAGGAATTGGTTGAGTTTGTTCATCATACCGGGAATGATCACGGGATATCGTGATAATGTTTTTTTCACGGCTATGCGTGCGATATCTGAAGTGGATAGCAATCCCATCTTCCCCTTCATTCCCTGGTGAATGATGCGTCTGCTGGTATTGCTGTTGGTCATGATCGGACCGGGATAGAGCACGCTGACTGATAATCCGGTTCCTGCGAACTCTTCCCGCAATCCAAGTGAAAAAGAAGAGATGAATGCTTTGGAAGCAGGGTAGACTGTTTTATAGGCGATAGGTGTGAAAGCTGCCATGCTGCTCACGTTCAGGATATAACTGCTGGGTTGTTTGAGCAGGTGCGGTATCAACAGTCGAGTCAGTAATGAAGTGCTTCTCACGTTGAGTTGAATGATATCGTCGATCCTCTCCAGTGGTGTGTCTGTGAGAGCGGAAGTTCCGCCGATGCCGGCATTGCTGATCAGGAAATCGATATTGAATTGATCCGTAACAGTACTGGCATATAACTGCAATGCATCAGTGTCTCTCAGATCAAATTCATAGCACTGCACTTTAATGCCGTATTCGGTTTTCAGTTCAGCGGCCAGGCTTTCAAGATTGCTGCCAGGCAGGGAGAACAAAACAAGATTCTTCCTTCTCCTCGCGCACTCCACGGCAAACGCCCTGCCTAATCCCGAGCCTGCTCCTGTGATCAATGTGTAAGTCATGGTACGTGTTTGTTGACATCCCAAAATTGATGGATGAGGAGGAGTCCGCCTTCAATTTTCTCATGAGTTGTTGAATAATTCCCATCAATTGTCAGGGCCTGACCGGCTTAACTTTTACTTAACGGTTGGAAGTTTTTTACCGGGTGGCAATAATTCAGTACCTTTTTGAACATTTTTATCCAATAATCATCATTTTTTATGGCAACAGATTTTGACCTTGTGGTAATCGGATCAGGCCCCGGCGGCTATACAGCTGCTATCAGGGCCTCACAGCTTGGATTTAAAACAGCGATAGTTGAAAAATATCCCGTTCTCGGAGGTACCTGTACCAACGTGGGGTGTATCCCTTCGAAAGCGATGCTGGACAGCTCGGAAAATTTTGACATCATCAACCACAAAGTAGGTAAGCAGGGCATAGAGGTGAGCGGTGCGAAAGTCAATTTCCCCCAGCTCACAGAAAGGAACAGGAATGTGGTGAAACAGAATAACGACGGCCTGAACTTCCTGATGAGAAAAAACAAGATCCAGGTACTGACAGGCGTGGCCAGTTTTGTTGACAATACCAAAATCAATATCACCAACGGTTCAGAACAACCGAAATCGGTGACCAGCAAATACTTCATCATCGCCACCGGTTCCAAACCATCTTCCATCCCCGGCGTGAATATCGACAAAGAACGAATCATCACATCCACTGAAGCGCTTTACCTGAAGGAACAGCCGAAGGAAATGGTGATCATCGGCGGAGGAGTAATTGGTGTGGAACTGGCTTCAGCCTATCATCGTATTGGCACAAAGATCACCATCATCGAGTATGCTGACAGCCTGATCCCAACAATGGACAAGGAACTTGGCAAGGAGTTGCAGAAGCTCCTCACAAAAGGCGGCATCAATGTGCTGGTGAATTCTCCGGTGAAATCCGCAGAGAACACAGGTTCCGGCGTGAAAGTGAAATTTGCTGACGCGAACAAGAACGAACAGGAGATCAATGCCGATTATTGCCTGGTTGCAGTAGGCCGCCGCGCTTACACTACAGGACTGGGACTGGAGAACACGAAAGTGCAGGTAGAGAAAGGACTGGTGGTAGTGAACGATCAATTGCAGACAGCAGTTGAAAATATCTATGCCATTGGCGATGTGGTCCGCGGCCCCATGCTGGCGCACAAAGCAGAGGACGAAGGCGTGGCCGTAGTTGATGGCATTGCCGGAAAACCGCATAAGATCAATTACCTCCGCATTCCTGGTGTAGTGTACACCTGGCCTGAAGTTGCAGGAGTTGGTTACACCGAAGAACAACTGAAAGCTGAAGGGATCGAGTACCGTAAAGGAAAATTCCCCTTCATGGCAAGCGGCCGTGCACGCGCATCAGACGATACTGATGGATTTGTAAAAGTACTCAGCGATCCCAAATATGGCGAAGTATTGGGTGTTCATATCATTGGCGCGAGAGCTGCTGACCTGATTGCGCAGGCTGTACTGGCTATGGAGTTTGAACTTACCGATAATGAGCTCTGCAAGATCTCTTACGCTCACCCAACTTTCTCCGAAGCGTTGAAAGATGCCTACCTGATCTCATCAGGCCGCGGAGCGATCAATATTTAATTCCATTTTTCCACAATAGAAAAGAGAAGCCCCTCGAAAGGCTTCTCTTTTTTTACGGCTATCCTTATCGTAATAGAGCGCGAAACTTTTCATAAGCTGCCAGCAGCTCTTCATGAGACATCAGTTCAAGACTGTCGAAAAACAGATGTTTCTCTTTGAGTTGATAATAGTGCACTTTACGCCTGTTCACCGTATCCTTCATTACATAGAAATGATGTTGCATATTCACATATGCATAGTTTTTGTAGGTGTCTATTTTCGACTGTGTGAGTTTTTTATCTGCAATGATCTTGTGGTGGATCTTCACTTCCACGGGCATCGTACAGGTATTGCAGGTATAACTGCTTTTGATGGAATAGTATTTGCCCTGCTGCGATAATTCTCCTTTTTTACTTTTCCAGGATTGAGTGGATGGATGATACAGGAGCGTATCTGAATGGAGTTCGCGGGGGAATTTTTCCATATGGATGAAATCTGCATAAGCGCTGTCGTTGCTGATCTTCAGGAAGAGGAGATCCCATCCGTTACCGCCGCGATAAAACCCGGCCGGCAGCTTTGAGTTCCCGGGAAATTTTGTGGCTTTGAAATAACAGCCTGCCAGCATTGGAATAAAACATAAAACAAGAATGAGTCTTTTCATCGTATCTGATTGTACAGAACGCTCAGCGCTCCGGTATACCAGATGCGGGTTTCCGGATGATTACATAAAGGACTTTACGGTTTCACTCCGATCAGGAACATGGTGGTGACCGGCCAGGGCTCAGGTACCAACTGATTGTTCTTTACAGTGAAAAGGGCTGTCTTGCCAACCCACCTGTTTTCCACGATCCAGTCATTGGTGAATGCTACCGACGATGGGTGGATCTTGAAACCAGCATTTTGCATTTCATTTTTCCATTCGTCGAAATCCCAGAAGCAGAAGGTTTCGTGCATTTCACTCTGCCAGTTATCCGTATAGTCCTTGCGGCTGAGGAATTCGGCAGCATCTCCAAGAGAAAGACGGATATATCTTTTCTGTTCAAAAATTGTTTCTGCATAAGACAGCTTATAGCCTTCCTGTTTCCTGAAATCCTTTGCGAAGCGAAGGAAGCGTGCATAGGTAGACAATTGCTGCAGGTATTCCGATAAAGAGGATTTGCTTTCCAGGATGCGATGCGGATCAGCGTTGCTGCCATCTTCATCATTCAACCAGAGATATACTTCCTGGTGTTTGTTGTAAGGCGCCACCACATCGCGGTTGATCCAAACGCCGCCATGTACAAGTTCCTCAAAGCGGTTGCGAATGAACTGGAGCAGGTCCTGACGGCTGCCATAAGATTCTATTTCATGTGTGAGGCTGCTTGTATGGATCGTGTTCATGGAGCTGCGATCGAAGGCGAGTCCGGTCACGGCGTTTTTCTTGGAAAAGAAGACAAATGGATTATTGAATTCTCCATTGATCTTCCGCTGCTGACAAAGTTCATAGAGATAACGTGATACTTCGATACCATAGAAATCGGATTCCCTGAATCGTTCATCTTTACAGGCGAGTTTGATCCAGCTCCCTACTGCACAACCAATATCGCCGATACGGCCAGGCTGAATGAAATTGGCAGTGTCCTGGTATTTCATTTCTGCAATATCATCCATCTGGCGTACATACACGTTGTAGTCGCGGGTTTCAGTGAGGTCGCCATCATTGCTGATCATGGCATCGCGGAAAAGCAGCTGCACTTTTTCTGCGATCCTGTATTTCTGCCACACGTTGAATGAGGCAGGGTGCATGTATTCCTGCACGAAAGGTTCCTGTTGCCAGTTCTCGCTTGTGGAAATTTTTTCCACCACATCCCAGGGCATAGCCATATGATGATGCCATGTTTCGATATTGTCCAGCTCTGCCGGCAGAATAGTGAAACCGAGATGATGGTACATGTTCAGCACATTGGTGGAACAAACTACCACGGTGTTTTCGGGAGTACAATCGATTTGTCCTTCACTTTCATGTTTGATGCGTTTGATGGTATAGTCGGCGAAGTTGGGAAGATTGCCTACATCATCGATGCCGTATATATATGTGGGGATGCCGAGATCATTGCCAAATGCTTCGATGGAAATGGCCCTGAGATAGAATGGCAGCGGGTTCCGGCGTGTATTGGAATGGTTGGACGAAGTAACTGCAAACAGCACTGCGTCTATTTTTTCATTTTTTTCCACCGGTTTGCCAAAGACATCCGTAAAACTCTGCAGGCCTTTGCTGATGATATCCTGAAGGTATTTGAACTGAAACTTCGTCAACAATTGATGGCGTCCGGGAATGAGCAGGTACATGGGAACAATTTGCAATAAAGATAGTGGATTCGGTATATTGCAGCCGATATGACCAGGTCCGGTTCTGATATTAAAGTTGCGGTGGATGCCATCGTTTTCGGTTACTCCAAGCAGGAAGGTGTTTCTATTCTGCTGATCCAGCGGAAATATCCTCCGTTCAAAAATGCCTGGGCTATCCCGGGTGGATTCCTGTTACCGGATGAAACGCTGGAAGATGCGGTGAGAAGGGAGTTGCGTGAAGAAACAGGCATTGAAGTGAATTATCTGGAACAGCTGTATACGTTCGGAGCGCCCAATCGCGATCCGAGGCAACGGATCATTTCCATCGCTTACATGGCATTGGTGAAAAGCAGTTTGTTCCAGCAATTGAAAGCCAGTACCGATGCAGAGAATGCGCAATGGTTCAATTTCAGGGAACTGCCGCCACTGGCCTTCGATCATAAAGCTATTCTCGATACAGCTATCGAGAGGATCCGTACCAAGATCCGCTACCAGCCAATCGGCTTTGAACTGCTTGACAAAAAATTCCCCTTTGCAGATCTTGAAAAATTGTACATCGCACTTTTAGGAAGGGATATCGACAGAAGGAATTTCTCCAAAAAAATGCTGGCCCTCGGCATTTTAGATGAAACCAATGAATACGCCAAACCAGAAGGAAAGGGCCGTCCCAGCAAGATGTACCAGTTCAATAAGAAACGTTACCAGCAATTAGAAAGAGAAGGGATCCATTTCGAGATCTAATGTAAACATCTACAGGCAGGAAAAACAAGACTCACGGCGTACGTGGAGTGCTGATGGGTTCCGTTGTGTGCCGCCAGTTGCCCGCCTCCGGGAGTGACCAATACTGTTCGCCTCCGGCGAACAAGCCGGGTGCTGCACCAGACTGTGTCGCCTCCGGCGATATAACAAAAGCAACTCACCGGGAGGTGCGATCAACCTGATTTCGATCTTATTTTGCGTTCATTTAACGCAAAATAAATTTGCTCGAATCAAAATCCTTTCTAAATTTGCGTATAAATAACGCAAAATGAAAACGACAGGCGTAATCGTAGCAAGGTTCCAGACACCCTATCTCCATGAAGGACACAAATACCTCATTGATGAGATCAAATCCAAACACAACAAAGTGGTGGTAGTGCTCGGCGTTTCTCCTGTGAAGGGAAGTCGTCGCAATCCCTTCGATTTTTATACCCGCGAAAAATTACTCAAACAATATGCTCAGGAGCTGGTTGTGCTGCCACTCAGCGACAACTCTTCCGATACAGTTTGGAGCCAGCAACTGGATAAACTTCTGGTCTCAGCCTTTCCCATGGAAATGTTCATGCTCTATGGAAGCCGTGGCAGTTTCATCCCATACTACTCAGGCACATTGCCTGTTCAGGCGTTGCCAGAGTTCGGTGATCATTCCGCCACAGTGATCAGGGATGAGAATGCGGACAAAGTGCTCGACTCCGCTGATTTTCGGTTAGGCATCAACTATGCATATCATACCACCTATCCCCAAGTTTATGCTACCGTGGATATTGCTGTGATCAATGAAGCAACCAGAGAAGTGCTGTTGGGAAAGAAACCCAATGCCGCTGAATGGCGCTTCCCCGGAGGATTTTCAGATCCTGAGGACGAGAGTTTTGAAATAGCGGCCCGCCGGGAGTTATCGGAGGAATGTGGCGATATCGAAGTGCAGGGCATGCAATACATCGGATCCGCCCGCATCAACGACTGGCGCTATAAAAATGAAACAGATAAAATTATCAGTCTCTTTTTCAAAACGAAATTCATATTCGGCACCCCAAAAGCATCTGATGATCTCGCAGCGCTTTCCTGGTTCCCGCTCAGCGAGCTGCGAACCATGAAGGAACAAAACAAGATCACTCCCGAACACCATGTGCTGATCGATCTGCTGCTAAATAAATAAACCTTTAAACTGATGTTATGAAAACGAATGAAAACATTTTGCTACTCGCAGACGCTTACAAATATTCCCACCATAAACTGTATTATCCCGGTACTTCCACCATTTACTCTTATATGGAAAGCCGTGGCGGACAATTCAACGAAACTGTTTTTTACGGCCTGCAGTATTTTCTCAAGCACTATCTCGAAGGTGCAGTGATCACAAAAGAGAAGATCGATGAAGCCGCAGCCTTTTTGCCACAGGTATTCGGAAGGAATGATGTGTTCGATCGCAGCAAATTCGATCAGATCCTCAACAAATACGGAGGGCGCCTGCCGGTCCGGATCAAAGCGGTTCCCGAAGGATCAGTGATTCCTGTGAACAATGTGATGATGACTATCGAGAACACAGATCCTGATTGTTTCTGGCTCAGTAATTTCCTGGAAACATTACTCATGCAGGTTTGGTACCCCAGTACGGTAGCTACCCTGAGCAGGGAGATCAGGAAGATCGTAGACTCCTATTATAAGGATACTGCTTCTTCCGCTGCGCAAGCTGGAATTGACTTTGTTCTGAACGATTTCGGTTTCCGGGGCGTTAGCTCCGTGGAGAGCGCTGGCCTTGGCGGATCTGCACACCTGCTCAACTTTCGCGGCAGCGATACCATCATCGGAAGTGTACTCGCAAAGAATTATTATGAAGCTCAACAAGTATACGGCGTTTCCGTTCCTGCTACCGAGCACTCCGTTTGTACATTACTGGGAGAAGAAGGGGAACTGGAAGTGTTCAGGCATGTGCTAAAGTCTTTTCCCACCGGGATCGTAGCCTGTGTGTCTGATTCATTTGATATTTTCAGGGCATGCAGCGAGTACTGGGGCGAAGAGTTGAAAGAAATGATATTGAGCCGCGACGGTGTGCTGGTGATCCGTCCTGATTCCGGTGACCCTGTTTTTACGCTGCTGAAAGTATTCGCCATACTGATGAATAAATTCGGTTACACTATCAACGACAAAGGCTACAAAGTATTACCTCCCCAGGTGCGTGTGTTGCAGGGCGATGGCGTGAATATCGATATGATACGGTTCATCTATGGCGCACTCAAGGTGAATGGTATCAGTGCCGAGAACCTGGTACTCGGAATGGGAGGCGCCCTCTTGCAAAAAGTGGACAGGGATACACAGAAATTCGCTTTCAAATGCAGCTATGCAGAAGTGAGCGGAAAACCTGTAGATGTTCAGAAAAGCCCTGTGGAGCTGGATTCCCATGGACAACTGGTACAATCATTCAAAAAATCGAAAGCAGGAAAGTTGAAACTGATCCGGAAAAATGATCAATACCAAACAGTACGCCAGGAATCAGAACCTGCATTTGAAGACAAACTCCTCACTGTTTTTGAAAATGGTGAATTGACTAACACCAACAACTTTGAAGCTGTCCGTTCAAGAGCAGCATTGAAATAGATTGTTGCAAAAAATGAAAAAATGAACCAACAACAACGCGTGGCAATCGCGAACCATACACTGGAGATCCTGGAAGCTGGCTCATATCTCAATAAAGCAGGCAATAAGGTTGATCTGAGTATTCCCCTTCAATTTGCCGTGACCAACACAAGATTGTTTACCCCGGATGAACTGTCGCTCCTTGCTGAAAATATTCCGGCAGCCCGTATTGAAACGCAGTTTGAAGTGATGAATGAGACTACCTGCGATGCAGCCAGAAGATTGGTGTACGAAGGAGAAACGGATCCGCTAAGCCTCAATTTCGCTTCTGCAAAAAATCCCGGCGGTGGATTTCTTGGAGGTGCGCTGGCGCAGGAAGAATGTATTGCGCGGGCATCGGGCTTATATCCCTGTCTGCAGAAAGCCCCGGAATATTACAACTATCATCGCAATAAGAATACTACCCTGCTGTATTCAGATCATATGATCTATTCCCCGAAAGTACCCTTGATCAAGGATGAAGAAGGCGAATTACTGGAAGAGATTATTTGTACTTCTGTGATTACCTCCGCGGCAGTCAATGCCGGAGCGGTGGCGGACAATGAAAGGAGTAGTCTGAATATGATCCTGCCTGCAATGGAAACACGGATAGATAAACTACTGGCGCTTTGCGTGCATTACGAACATGAGGTTTTGATCCTCGGCGCCTGGGGATGCGGCGTGTTCCGTAATGAGCCGGAAGAGATTGCAAGGCTATTTGAAGAAGCATTAGCCGGCAAATACAAAGGGCAGTTCAGACGGGTGGTGTTTGCTGTGAAGACGAATAAGGAGGCGGTGATCGAACCGTTCAGGAAGCGGTTTGCAAAAAGAATCATATGACAATTGAACAAGTAAAAGGTGCTTTGTTTGGCGTGGCCATCGGTGATGCACTCGGCGTGCCCGCAGAATTCAAGCCCCGCTCATTCATGGAACTGAATCCGGTGGCGGATTTTGAAGGATTCAAAACGCATAATCAGCCTCCGGGAACTTTTTCCGATGATATCAATACCTGCCCTCCTGAAAAAATTATCTCATCCGGTTATGTATTGCATACCCTCTTTGCATCTGTATGGAGCTTTATGACAACGGACAATTATAAAGATGCCGTCCTGAAAGCCGTCAACCTCGGCAATGATACTGATACGACGGGCGCTATCACAGGAGGACTGGCAGGACTTTATTACGGAATCGGCAATATTCCGGAAAAATGGAAAAATGAAATCGCTGGAACAGCAGATATCGATGAATTGTCGCAAAAGCTGTTCAATATGCGAAGTAAAAATTAGAACAAGTGGAAAAGAATCTGAAACAGATCAGCAAATTCATGAGCCTGGTGCTTAGGCATAAACCGGAAACGATCGGACTGCACCTGGATGAACAGGGTTGGGCAGCAGTAGATGAACTGATCGAAAAAATGAATGAAAAGGGCGCGGGTGTTGATAAGGCAATCATCCGCCAAATAGTAGACACCAACGATAAAAAGCGATTTGCTTTCAATGAGGACCAGTCCAGGATTCGCGCCAGCCAGGGACATAGCATTGATGTAGACCTCGGACTGGAACCGGTAACGCCTCCTGATATTTTGTATCATGGTACAGCAGTGAGGTTCCTCGAAGCCATCCTCCAGGATGGGCTGTTGAAACAAAACCGCCAGCATGTGCACCTCACCGCATTGAAAGAAACCGCCATCGCTGTTGGCAGCAGGCATGGGAAACCGGTAGTACTGGAAGTGAATGCATCAGAAATGACGAAAGCCGGATATGAATTTTATCTGTCAGCCAATAATGTATGGTTGGTGGAGATAGTGCTGCCAGAATACATTTCAGTATCCGGACATTGATCAAATAAGATCAGCTTTTAAACCGGCAGTTATTAATTACTGCCGGTTTTTTAATCTGTAATCCTCTAATAAATCATTTACAAAAAGGTTTCTCAGCAGACAGCTTTGATAATTGAAAACTCCATAAATTACAGCCTGTACATTTTTCCATTAATCATTTCTCAATAGTTGACCTTGAGCCTTAACCTGACTGAAGAACAGATCCTGAACCTTGCTCCTGATGCAGGTTCCGTGAAATCGGGCAAGGAGCTTGCCAATCCCTCTAAATGGGTAAGCAAGGGCGCAAATGACAGAGCCCTCTGGGGCGAATGCCAGGGCAGCGGCAGCAAACCTTACCAAACGCAGGTAGACCTCGCCAATATCGCTTTCAAGTGCAGTTGCCCCAGCAGGAAATTTCCCTGCAAACATGGCCTCGGATTATTACTGCATTACGCACGTCAATCATCTTCCTTTACAGTAACCGATGAACCTGAATGGGTAAGCTCCTGGTTATCTAAACGGGAAGAAAAACAGGAAAAACAAACGGAGAAAAAGGATAAACCCGTTGATGAAGCAGCTCAGACCAAACGCCTCCAGGCCCGTGAACAAAAAGTGAATGATGGAATAGAGGATCTTCGCTTATGGATCAGCGATATCATCCGGAATGGAATCATCAGCATGCCTGAAAAAGGCGCAGCCTGGTTTGAGCAAATGGCTAAAAGGATGGTAGATGCCCAGGCATCCGGGCTCGCCAACCAGGTTCGTAATCTCAGTGATAGTCCTTTCTACTCCGAAGGATGGCAGTCCGGTTTTATGGACCAGCTTCTGCAACTCTACCTTCTCATTGAAGGATACAGGAACAGCGAAACTCAGGACCCCACACTGTTGCAGGATATCCGAACTGGTATCGGTTTCACGCAGAAACAGGAAGAGTTGAAAGAACAGCCAGGTATTACAGACGATTGGCTGGTACTGGCCAAACAGTCTACAGAACGTGATAATATCACCACTGAAAGATGCTGGCTCTATGGAACCAACACCAATCAATATGCGCTGATATTGCAGTTCATTGCACGCGGGCAATTAGCTCAATCAATACTCACGCCCGGCATGTTCGTAAATGCAGAACTGGTGTTCTACCCTTCAGTATTATCAATGCGGGCGCTTATCAAACAACAGAACAGCACCAGTTCCCACAAAACATACCAGGGATTGAACAACTGGAAGGAAGTAGCAATAGCGGAAACAACTGCTTTTGCCCTACTCCCTTTCCGTTCCGAGAGACCATACCTTGTACGGCAACTCAAACCAGTCCGGCATAAAGACGAGTGGTGGCTGCAAGATTCCAATGGTGAAATCATGCTGTTGAAGGAATCACATCGCTATATCTGGAAATTATTATCCATCAGCGGCGGCACACCGCTGGATGCAGCCCTGCTCGGTAAAGAAGATAAATACAAAGTAGTAGGGATCTGGAATAACGGAGAATACATCATTCTATAAATCAGTACATGGAGCATTGGAATCAAATAGTGACCGCTGCCATGATGGGCACGGATAAAAGTCCGCTCAGTGCTGCAGGACTTCCCGATGAGTTGTCCGGAGCCGCAGGCATGATCATCGAAAACAAATCCATCAGTAAGGAGGAGCAGTTCCTGCAACTGGCTGCACTGCTGATGAATTTCCGGCAGAGCGGTGTTTCCGCTCTGCCTGATCCGGGAATAGCCGCAGAAGTGGCGCCGGTGGAAACCCTGTCCTGGTGCAGTATCCAGGCTATGCAGGTGTTAAAGGATATAGTGGGCGAAGATCTGGATACACTTATTCATTACTGGCTGATCCGCTGTGCAGAAAAACAACAACTCATACATCCTTCCTTAATTCCAGCCATGCTGGAGCAGGCCCTATACAATAAAAAATGGCAACCACTGGTTGCTGCCTGCTGTGGGAAAAGAGGCGAATGGTTGAGCCGCTTCAATCCCGCCTGGAAATTTTCAGCCAATCAAACCGTGGATGATGCCTGGCAAACCGGTACGCCTGAACAAAGGAAACAGGTACTGCGTGAACAACGGGCAAGTAATCCGCAACAGGCCATCACTATGTTGCAGGCCGTATGGCCGCAGGAAGATGCAGGAACCAGGCAGGGCTTCCTGGAATTGCTGGATGAAAATATCAGCGAAACAGATTTGCCTTTTCTCGAATTACAATTCACAGAAAAAAGTAAAAAAGTAAAAGCAGAAGCAGTTCGTTTGATGTTGCTGATCCCATCCAGCAGCATCATAAAAAAATATGAGAACACGCTAAAGAAGCTCGTCATATTGCAAAAAGAAAAAACCTTGCTGGGAATGAGCAGCAGGCTCAAACTGCAATATGCGCCCACTGACTCCATAAAACAGGAAATAACCGAACTGGCGCTGGAATCAAAGTCTGGCCAACCAGGCTATTCCAATGAAGAATGGATCTACTATCAACTGATCAAAGCCGTACAGCCAGCATTCTGGGAACAATATCTTCAGCAACCGGGTGAAAAGATCATTGAGCTGTTCCAGGCAGATGAGCTTGGAAAGAAAATGATCCCTGCCCTGGTGCTCTCTGCAGTTGCGAATAAAGACAAGCGCTGGGGCGAACTGCTTTTCACGAATGCTGCAATAGTGTACACGGAAGTGTTGCCACTGATCCCGCAGCAGAAAAGAGAAGAGTACATGTTGCAGTATTTTGAAAAACTCCCGGATGAAATGACAGATATGGCATTTCAAAGTGAAAAAACCTGGAGTTTGCCATTAGCCATGAAGGTGCTGACCCAGTTTGCCACTAACCCTTACCGTTACCAAAAGAACATGCTGCTGAAACATGTAATGCTCATCCCGGATGAAGTAACCGGAATGTTGAGCAGCATTCGACCACAAGAAGATTACAAAGGGACTATGTGGCAGAACACTTCACATTTTCTCAGACGCATCCTGGAATACAAAAAAGAAATCATTCAGGCATTCAACGCATAAAACAAACCATATGTCAACCATCTTACGTCAGCATGCAGAAAATTTATTTGCACAGGAGCTGGAAGAACTGAAGAAGCAGGACGGTGATCAGAAGCCCGTCAACTGGGTATTGAGCCCCCGGGCTGTAGTCACTTATCTTGTTGGTGGAAAATTGAAAAATGGATTTGAAGTTTCTCCCAAATACATCGGCAACAAACGACTGATGGAAATTGCTGTTGCTACCCTCACTACAGACCGCGCTCTGCTTTTGTACGGATTGCCCGGAACTGCCAAGAGCTGGGTGAGTGAGCATCTTGCCGCGGCGATCTCTGGCAACTCCACGCTGATTGTTCAGGGAACGGCAGGTACTGGCGAAGAAGCGATCCGCTACGGTTGGAACTATGCAAGACTCTTATCAGAAGGCCCAACAGAAAAGGCGTTGGTGGAAACACCCATCATGCGTGCCATGAAGGATGGAAAGATCGCGCGCATCGAAGAGCTGACGAGGATCGGAGCCGATGTGCAGGATGCTTTGATCACGATCCTTTCTGAAAAAACATTGCCCGTGCCTGAGCTCAATATCGAAGTGCAGGCCGTGCAGGGATTCAATATCATCGCTACTGCCAACAACCGCGACAAAGGCGTGAACGAGCTCAGCTCGGCCCTCAAGCGGCGCTTCAATACCGTAATCCTTCCAGTGCCTGATTCCATGGAAGAGGAGATCGATATTGTGAAAAGAAGAGTGGAAAGTTTCGAGAAAGTGATGCAGTTGCCTGCGGAACCACCGGCATTGCAGGAGATCCGCCGCATCGTTACCATCTTCAGAGAACTCCGCAGTGGTCTTACGCTCGATGGAAAAACTAAAGTGAAAATGCCTTCCGGCACACTCAGCACCGCTGAAGCCATCTCTGTAGTGAACAATGGTCTCAGCATGGCTGCCTACTTCGGAGATGGTCAGCTGAAAGCCCATGATCTTGCAGCAGGCATTATCGGTGCTGTGGTGAAAGATCCCGTGCAGGACAGGATCGTATGGAACGAATACCTGGAAACAGTGCTCAAAACAAGAGACGACTGGAAAGATATTTATCGCGCCTGCCGCGATCTCGGCGCTTAATGGTTTTGATCAACTCAAGCAATTCAAATGGCCATTCATATTCTTGGAATAAGACATCATGGTCCGGGCTCGGCAAGGAATGTGAAACAATTCCTGGAGCAGATCAAACCGGATATTGTGCTGGTGGAAGGCCCGCCGGAAGCCGATGGCATTCTGCAATGGGTCACGGACAAAGAATTGGTGCTACCTGTAGCCATCCTCTGCTTTCAACCGGAGAACCCGCAGCAGGCGGTGTTCTATCCCTTCGCTGAATTCTCTCCCGAGTGGCAGGCGATTCAATATGCAAGGAAGAACAATATCCATGTTCGTTTCATTGACCTGCCCATTTCGCACAAATTTGCCTTGGATGCTGCAAAAGAAGCCACCACACCAGCGCCTGCCGATGATGCAGATAATACCAGTCAGCTGAATTCCGATCAGGATGAAGCACAACAACCATTATCCCCAACCGGAGAAGAATTCACTGAATCCATCGATCCCAAAAATCTCCGCCGTGACCCTATCCATGAGCTGGCGCTTGCAGCCGGTTATGATGACGGTGAGAAATGGTGGGAGCATATGGTGGAATACAGGAAAGATACCAGCGCGATCTTTGAAGCGGTAGAGGAAATGATGGGAGCGCTTCGCGAAGCATATCCCAATGCGGACGACAACATGGAACAACTGCGCGAAGCGCATATGCGCAAAGTGATCCGGCAGGCTGAAAAAGAGATGTTCGGAAATATCGCAGTGATCTGCGGTGCCTGGCACGCACCGGCATTGAAGGATATGCCGAAAGCAAAAGAAGACATTGACCTGCTCAAAGGATTGCCAAAAGTAAAAGTGGAATGCACCTGGATCCCCTGGACCTATAACCGTCTCAGCTTTGCTTCTGGTTATGGCGCCGGGATCCGGAGCCCGGGATGGTATGAACATATCTGGCATCATCCGCATGACGATGGCACCCGCTGGATGGCCCGTGTGGCAAAGCTTTTCAGGGAGCAACAGATGGACACATCCGTGGCGCATGTGATGGAAGCCGTGCGGCTTTCGCAATCGCTCGCTGCGCTCCGTAATCTGCCCAAAGCCGGATTGGAAGAATTGAATGAGGCCACGCTCAGCGTGCTTTGCATGGGTGAGAACATCCTGCTTTCACTCGTGAATGATCAACTCATCATTTCAGATCGCATCGGCAATGTGCCCACCGAAATTCCTAAGCCACCGCTTCAGCTCGATATCGAGCGCTTACAGAAAAAACTCAGACTGCCTGCAACTGCAGAACAGAAAGAATATACACTCGATCTCCGCAAAGAAACTGACCTGCAACGAAGCATCTTTCTTCACAGGCTCAGGTTACTAAAATTGAAATGGGGAAATCAATCCTCCGTTTCCGGAAAAGGAACCTTCAAGGAATTGTGGACGCTGCAATGGGACCCGGCATTCAGTATCGATATCATCGAAAAAGGAACCTGGGGCAATACCGTTGAAGAAGCAGCCGCAAAATTCGTGATGCAGGAAGCAGCAATGTCCGATGAATTGCGTGTTGTTTGTTCACTGCTGGAAAAATCGATCCCGGCCAATCTTCCCGCAGCTGTAGAAGCCCTGATCAATGGCATCAATAACCTGGCAGCCACCAGCGATGATGTGGTACAACTGATGGAAGTGATCCCGGCACTGGTGAATGTTAGTCGTTATGGCAACGTCCGCAATACAGACACCACACTGGTGATGGGCATTGTAGACAGCATGATCACAAGGATCTGCATCAGCCTGCCCGCTGCCTGCGTTTCCGTGGATGAAGATGCAGCAGAACATTTGCTGGAACTATTCCGGAAGATGACGGAAGCCGTGAACCTGTTGCAGGATGAAGCGCTTACGGATCAATGGCAGCAAACCCTGAAGCTCATTGCCGGCAGCAGTTCCACCGCTCCTGTGATTAGCGGTTATGCCACCCGGTTATTGTCGGACTACCGGCAATTACAGGGTGATGATCTGGTGAAAAGATTTTACCAGTCGATGTCCCCGGCCTTGCCGCCCGCCACCGCTGCTGCCTGGCTGGAAGGTTTTCTGAAAGGAATCGGCACCATCCTGTTATTGGATGAAGGCCTCTGGAGCGTTGTGAACAGTTGGCTGGACCAATTGCCGGAAGATGTATTCATGCAGGTGCTGCCCTTGCTGAGAAGGACCTTCGCTCATTTCTCGCAGCCTGAAAGACGCAAGCTCGGCGAGAAAGCAAAACATGGCGGCACTGGTATCAAATCCCGTCAAACCATTACGGAGCTTGATATAGAAAGAGCTGTTCAGGGCATTCCTGTAGTGATGAAACTTTTCAATTATCCAATTCAAATCCCGCAATGATATGAGTGAGCACAATCTTCGCAAATGGCGACTGATCCTCGGCGGTGACCAAAACGATGGCACAGGTATGAGCCTGGGGCAACAGGATCTCCGCATCGATAAAACACTCGAAGCATTGTATGACAGCGATCGTCGTGGCGGGCTCGGCGCATCCTCGCCCAATGTGAGCCGCTGGCTGGGCGATATCCGCAGCTTCTTTCCGAACACCGTGGTGCAGGTGATGCAGAAAGACGCGCTCAAACGCCTCGACCTCACCCAGATGCTCACAGAAAAAGAAATGCTGGAAAACGTGGATGCCGATGTTCATCTCGTGGCAACACTTATGACCCTCAGCAGGGTGATACCAGAAAAAACAAAAGACACGGCGCGGATGGTGGTGCGCAAAGTAGTAGATGAACTAATGAAGAAACTGGCACAGCCCATGCAGCAGGCTATAACGGGAAGCCTCAACCGATCCATCCGGAACAGGAGGCCACGCCACAACGAGATCAACTGGCCTGCAACCATTCAGAAGAATCTCAAACATTATCAACCTGAATACAAGACCATCATTCCGGAAACAAGGATTGGCTATGGAAGAAAAACATCCTCACTGAAAGATGTGGTGCTCTGCCTGGACCAGTCGGGCTCCATGGGCACTTCCGTAGTGTATTCCGGCATCTTCGGCGCGGTGATGGCAAGTATCCCTGCCATCAAAACAAAGATGGTGGTGTTCGATACGGCAGTAGCCGATCTCACGGAAGAGCTGAATGACCCGGTGGAACTGCTGTTTGGCGTTCAGCTTGGTGGTGGCACCGATATCAACCTCGCACTCACCTATTGTCAACAGATCATTACCCGGCCCTCCGATACAGTACTGGTGCTGATCACAGACCTGTACGAAGGCGGCGATCCTGCAGGCATGCGCAAACGTGCGGCCGAGCTGGTGGGGGCTGGTGTGCAGGTGATCGTACTGCTGGCGCTCAATGATGACGGAGCTCCTGGTTACGATCATGGTGAAGCGAAATTCTTCTCCGGCCTTGGCGTGCCTGTTTTTGCCTGCACACCTGATAAGTTCCCGGATATGATGGCGGCCGCCCTCACCAAGCAGGACCTTAATGCCTGGGCTGCAAAAGAAGACCTGGTGCTGAAAAAATAATGAATGAAGCACTGACGTCTTTTACCCTCTTTTTGTCGGATTCGTACAAGTTGGGAGAGTAAAAGAGAGTGTATGTTTGTGCTATCAAATTAAAAATACAGAATCATGGTACAACAAATCTTCGTGAACCTACCGGTGAAAGACCTGAACAAGACAAAGGAATTCTTTGCAAATCTTGGTTTCACCTTCAATGAACAATTCACCAATGAAGCTGCTGCCTGCATGATTCTTGGTGAGAATATCTATGCGATGCTGCTGGTGGAGCCTTTCTTCCAGAGCTTTCTCAATAAAGAAGTAGGTGATCCCGCCAAATCTGCTCAGGGCATCTATGCGTTGGCGGTAGGCAGTCGAGCTGAAGTGGATCAACTCGCGGACAAGGCCCTTGCCACCGGCGGCACTTTTACCAAAGAACCGCAGGACCATGGCTGGATGTATGGCCGCAGTTTTGCTGACATCAACGGCCACCAATGGGAAGTGCTGTACATGGACGAGTCCGCGATTCCGGAAGATGTTGCCAATTCAGAGTCTCAGAATAACTAGGAGAGATTATCAACACCCTGATACAACTTCGCAACATAAAAAGAGGATGTCTCCAAATTGAAGACATCCTCTTTGTTTATACTCAGTTGAATTAGTTCTCAGACAATGTTAGCCTGTTGTACTTCTGCCTGTACTGAACAGGCGACAGTCCCGTAATGCGCTTGAAAGTTGACCTGAATGCTTTTGAATCGGTATAGCCTACTTTATACATCACTTCATTCACGTTATCCCGGGAAGATTCGAGATTTTGTTTGGCGGCTTCCACGCGAACGCGTTGAATATATTCCACTACAGTATTGCTGGTGGCTTTCTTGAAACGGCGTTCCAGGTTGCGGCGGCTCAATGCCAGCATGGTTGCCAGTTGATCAACAGAAATTTTCTCCTGCACATTCTTCTCGATGAAATCCTGTGCGCGATGGATGGTATCGTCTTCATGCGTTTTTTGTCCTTTGAACATCATGAATGGCGATTGACTGTTCCTGTCGATATCGATCTGGAATGTTTTGGAACAAACAACTGCAATCTCCCTGCCTGCATATTTCTCGATGAGATAGAGCAGCAGATTGAGATAAGAGAAGGCGCCACCGCTGGAGTAGATACCATTCTCATCTGTAAGGATCCTGTCTTCCACCAGGTCCACTTCAGGGAAGGCTTTACGGAAAGCATCTGCTGCGATCCAGTGTGTGGATACTTTCCTGCCATTCACCAGCCCTGTTGATGCAAGCAGAAAAGCGCCAATACATAAACTGGCTACTTCTGCTCCCTGGCTGTGTTGACGAATGATCCAGGGAATGAAATCCTGGTTCTTTTCTATAGCTTTCGCCACGTCGCCTTCCAGTGCAGGAATGATAATGAGGTCTGTTTTGGGAATGTCTTTAATAAGTTGATCCGCTTTGATGGTGTACAGGCCATCATACACAGGAATATCTTTCGTGAGCCCCACCAGTTCAACTTTGAACATGGGTGGTTTGCCAAGCTGGCCCATCACCATTGTGTTGACTTCTGAAAACACCTGCCGGGGACCTTCGATGCTGCCCAGCAGCGCACCCTGTGGTACAAGGATTGATATATGTTTCATGTCTTAAAATTAACGGAAAATCTGTCGCTAAATGCCCCGCCGGGTGCAAAGAATACTGAAGTCAGATATTAAGGCGACGAGACCGGAACCCATGACCGTAAAATAAAATTTTGTGTAACCGAACGGTTTCCTATAATTTCGAAGCTCATCTGCATTCCTAACTTTTAAATACGATTTATGGCCAGTCAACCAGTAATAGTTGAAAGAGTGTACCAGGCGCCAGCCAGCCGCGTCTGGAAAGCGATCACCAATGAAGACGATATGCGTAAATGGTATTTCGATGTTTCAGGTTTCAAGCCCGAAGTGGGTTATGAATTTGAATTCACCGGAGGCACTGAAACCGAGCAGTGGCGCCATCTCTGCAAAGTGCTGGAAGTTGTGCCCGGCAAATTGCTGAAGCATTCCTGGCGATATGACGGATATCCGGGCAACAGTTTCGTTACCTGGGAATTATTTGATGAAGGCGATACCACCAGGGTGCGGCTCACACATGAGGGATTGGAAACTTTCCCATCAGAAGTGGCAGGATTCAATATCAACAACTTCAAAGAGGGTTGGAACGATATCCTGGAAAATATGCTGCGCAAGTATGTTCAGGAATAAATAAGAAAGATATCATTCAAAGAAAAGAGACCATTTCAAAGTTGAAACGGTCTCTTTTTGTTTTATCGAATTTCATTTTTCTATTTTCAGGTAAGCCAGTACTTTGGCTTTGAGTGATCCGTCCTGCAGGTGCTGATAAAGGTTCTTTCCGGGGCAATCGGTTTTGGAGGAATAATCTTTATGCGACGCGATAGTGTCCGGAGAGATATTGTATTTCCTGGCAGTGTAGGCAATCATCTTCGCAAGCGCTTCCAGTTGCCTGGCAGGAATCGGTTGTTCATTCAGGTTACCCAGGCAGGTGATGAGCAAATGGCCGGTTGGATCATACTCGGTAGCTGTTTCGCCAACGGTGTTCACATCCCTTCCTTCATAAATGGTGCCGTCGGGCGCAATGAGGAAATGATAGGGAATGTCAGCCCAGTTGCGGTCTGGTCCCATGCCCCAGGTCTGTACATTCTTGATATGCTTTGCTGCATCTTTGGTGGAGTCGAATAATGTGCCTTCGTGGTGGATAGTAATGCGAACAGGTGTATGTGTTTTGAATGGTTTGGGCGCCGCAGCATTCCAGCCGGAACGGGCTGTGATCTTCAATGCCATCAGTTTCACACTGGCCGGAATATTGGTGACGGGCACCAGCTCCAATTTACTTTCATTACCCATACGTGTAACCGAAGTAACAGCGATATTGGTGAGAATTGGTTTGCTTTTTTCATCCAGCATCAATGGGATGCGAATGGAGGTTATGCCCTGGTTCAGGATCAGGTAATCCAGTTTTCGAATGCCATATTGGAAATACACTACAGAACGGAAGATATTTTTGGCGTCGGCATGTTTCCAGCTGATCTGAAGCGAGTCGCCGATGATGCTATGTGTAACAGTGGGCGCTGCCGGAATTTTATCATCGAGCCAGGGGCTTGCCGGCGCCAGTGCATTCCTTTTGTAAGGGCCGTCGAGGATTCCCTGTGCCAGTGCCGGATTGCGGATCAGCGACGAAATATTCCAATGTATAGTGCCGGGAGCTACCGCGTCCATGCCGCGGGTGATCATGATCTGGTTCTGTATCTCGCGAGTATTGGCTGCGCTGGTATCGCGGCCTACGCTCATGCCGGGCCAGAGATGCCGCTGGTGCTGGTTTTCACGCGCCCACCATCCGAGTAAGACAGGAAAGCTCAGGCCAGGACGGGTGATAGTCCAGTAGAGTTGTGGCGAAAAATAATCCACCCAGCCTTTAGTCCACCAAAGCCTGGCATCTGCATACAATTGTTCATACTGATCAAAACCTTCTGCTGATGCCGGATAACCGGGGCGATACATTCCGAAGGGGCTCAATCCGAACTTCACATTCTTCTTTGTGGATTTGATCTCCTTGTACAGATTTTCGATGAAACTGTTCACGGCATCTCTTCGCCAGTCGCCGCGCGATAATTTCCCGCCGCCGTTCACATAAGCCTGCCAGCTTTCATTATCGGGGAAGTCTTCAAACTTATTGTAGTCGGGATATGGATAGAAGTAGTCGTCGAAATGAATGCCATCGATATCATATCTTTTCACGATGTCCATCACTACAGCAGTGCTGTGATCTTTGGTTCCTTGTTTGGCAGGATCGAACCACCAGTAATTGCCGTCTTTCAGTTTCAGCACCAGTTCCGGTTTTCTTTTTACGATGGAACTGTCTGTGACCGGTCCGCCCACTGTATGATGTGCACGATATGGATTCAGCCATACATGCAGTTCCATACCGCGTTTATGAGATTCATCGATCCAGAATTGAAGAGGATCGTAATAGGGGCTGGGCGCTTTTCCCTGTTCACCCGAGAGATAATAGCTCCAGGGTTCGAGATTGCTTTGATAAAGTGCATCAGCCTGCGGACGCGCCTGGAAAATCACTGCATTGAAATTGTGAGCCTGCAGGAAATCGAGCAGTTTGATGGCTTCCGCCTGTTGTTCGGCAGTGCTAAGGCCGCGTTTGGAAGGCCAGTCGATATTCGCAACGGTGGCCACCCAGGCGGCGCGGAATTCGCGTTGCGCAGGCTGGTAAGGTGTACGGGTTTCACTGACTGCGTTGTTCGTAGTAGATTTCTTTGTGCCGCTGCATGCTTGCAGCAATGAGATCAAAGCAATGGCGACAATGCATGTTAGCCTGTTGAACATAGGGAGAAATGTGGCGGTGATAAAATGATTAAGTTTTAAAAATAAAGAAAGAAGCAGGAAGAAAGGAGAATGATGACAGCTTTACTGCATTTTAATATGATTTCTCCGTGATGCTGCAATCGGCAGTAATTTTTGAAGCGATATTTCTAACTCCGTGTTGCACAAACCTGCAAGGTGCATCAGTCGCATCTGAAAATATTTACATCAGACTTTTTATGCAACTCAAAAAGCAGGCATTTGCAAATTCCCGATCATTCCCTACCTTTGGGTCATCAGATGATATGATGAACTCCAGTCAACCTTTAAAACGACAGTCCCTCGCCGATGAAGTGGCGGGCCGCATGGAGCAGCAGATCACCCGTGGCGCCTATAAGCCCGGCGATCAGTTGCCTACCGAGCCCGAGCTCATGCAACATTTCGGAGTTGGCAGGTCCAGCATCCGCGAAGCGGTGAAGATCCTCGTCAACAGGGGCATGGTGAAAGTGCAACAGGGAGTAGGGATGTTCATCATTACCACAGAACCGAAAGAATCACTTTCCAACAAGCTCATGGGAGCGCATTACCAGGACCTCAATGAAGTGCGTCTCCTGCTGGAAGTGAAGATTGCCGAGAAAGCCGCTATTCATCGCAACGCCAAAGATCTTTCAAAGATGAAGGCGTTTTTGAAAGATCGCGCCCGCTTTGCCAAAGAGAAGAATATGGAAGAAACCATCCAGGCGGACATCAATTTCCATACGGCCATTGCTGAAGCCTCCGGTAATCCTATTCTGATCGATCTCTATAAAACGATTGCCACACATATGAAACAATCATTCATGGACAGGTACAAGGATACCTCCAGGTTCCTTTCATCCCAGGACCTCCATGAAGGATTGCTGGAAAGCATTACTGAAAAAGACCCTGCGCGGGCGTTGATCATGGCAACAAAGATCAGTACCCACAGCAAGTAAAATTTTTTATTGATAGTCGTCAGATGATCTGATTTTTAAAAGGCAATTATGCAAACCACTACGCTCACACAGGAAGAAAAACAAACAGCCCAGAAACTGGCAGAAGGAACGGTGTTTTCTGTATTGATCGCACTCAGTATAACGCACCTGCTCAATGATACCTTGCAATCATTGATCCCTGCGATGTACCCGCTTTTGAGGGATTCATTACATCTCGATTTCTCACAGATCGGATTGATAACGCTTACCTTTCAGATGTCGGCCTCCCTGTTGCAGCCGGTGGTAGGATTTGTTACAGATAAAAAACCGCAGCCTTTTTCGCTGGCCATCGGTATGAGTTTTACATTGCTGGGACTTATTTCCCTGTCGATGGCTCACACCTTTGGAATGGTACTGGTATCGGTAGCACTGGTGGGTATCGGTTCTGCCATCTTTCATCCGGAAGCTTCCAGGCTGGCATATATGGCGGCGGGTGGCCGTCACGGTATGGCACAATCGCTTTTCCAGGTAGGCGGTAATGCGGGCAGTTCGCTCGGCCCTTTGCTGGCTGCGGCCATTATCGTACCACTCGGACAGTTCCATGTGATCTGGTTTTCCCTTGCGGCCTTGCTGGCCATATTCATCATGCTGCGGATCAGCACCTGGTATAAACAGAACACACATCGTATCAAACCAAAGAAGAGCCGGGCTAACGGCATGCCACATGTGCAATTGTCGCAGGGCAAAGTGATCTTCTCGGTGGTGATCCTGCTGGTACTGATCTTCTCGAAGTATTTTTACATGACCAGTCTCACCAGCTACTATACATTCTACCTGATCGATAAATTCCATATTTCTGTGCAGAGCGCTCAGATCCATCTTTTCATATTCCTGTTTTCCATTGCTGCCGGTACTTTCATCGGCGGACCTTTGGGCGATCGTATAGGAAGAAAATATGTGATCTGGATCTCGATCCTGGGCTGTGCGCCCTTCACTTTGCTGATGCCACATGCCAACCTTTTCTGGACCTCCATACTGAGTGTGTTCATTGGTGTTATCCTCAGCTCTGCTTTCTCCGCCATCCTGGTGTATGCGCAGGAACTGATGCCGGGTAAAGTGGGAATGATTGCCGGTCTCTTCTTCGGATTTGCTTTCGGTATGGCTGGTGTTGGATCTGCCCTGCTTGGAAAACTTGCAGATGCTACCAGTATCAGTTATGTGTATGATGTGTGTGCCTGGTTACCGCTGATCGGTATCCTCACAGCCTTCCTCCCCAATATCGAAGGCACCAGGAAACGTACAAAAGCATAAGCGATAAAGGGATTTCTTACCTTTAGCACATGTACGAGATCCTGTTGAAGAATATAACCCGGAGGATTGCGCTCACCAATGAAGAAATCGAGCTCTTCACCGGTTTGCTGACCACCAAAAAATTAAAACGCAGGCAATTCCTTGTTCAGGAAGGAGAGTTCAACAAATACTCTGCCTTTGTAACAAGTGGTTGCCTGCGATCTTATACAGTAGACAAGAATGGATTCGAGCATGTGCTGCAGTTTGCACCGCAGGACTGGTGGATTGCAGATATTGCCAGTTTCCTGCACAATCTTCCCGGCACGCTTTTCATCGATGCCATCTGGGAGAGTGAAGTGATCCTCATCCAGCGCTCAGGTATTGAAAAGCTCTATCAAACAATCCCCCAATTTGAACGTTACTTCAGGATACTGGCCGAGAATGCGCTGGTCACCTACCAGCGCAGGCTGATGGATAATCTCAGCCTCACTGCCCGCGAGCGCTATGACCATTTTTGTGGCAGTTATCCTTCACTCATCGAAACCCTTCCCCAGAAACAGGTGGCTGCCTATATCGGCGTTACCCCTGAATTCCTGAGCAAGATGCTGAATTCGGGAACAGGCCGTAAAGGAAGTTCCGGTAAAGAGCTTAATGCAGATTAAGTTTTTTTCTTAACCTGCATTATTGGATCACACCTTCACGCAGAAGTATTTTTGCTTCATCATTACAACAGTAAGGAAGCAAATATGAAAAAAGTAATAGAAAATATTTTTGCAAAACCAGAAGCAGCCGGAATGGTGGGCGATGGTTTCAGGGTATACAATTATTTTCCCGGCGCCAGGAATTTCCTGCCGCAGAAGATCAGTCCTTTCCTGATGCTCGACTTCAATGCTGAAGTAGACTTCAGTCCTTCAGAAACCGTACGTGGCGTGGGTGTTCACCCTCACAAAGGTTTTGAAACGGTTACCATCGCTTACAAGGGAGCGGTAGCGCATGCAGACAGTGCCGGCAATTCCGGCGTGATCTATCCCGGGGATGTTCAATGGATGACAGCCGGCGGCGGCATCCTGCACAAAGAATATCACGAAGAAGAGTATTCCAAAAAAGGTGGCCCATTCGAAATGGTACAGCTTTGGGTGAACCTTCCCAAAAAATTCAAACAAACGCCTGCCAAATACCAGGCCATCACCGATGCAGATACAGGAAAGGCAATACTGGCGGACGATAGCGGCTATGTGCGCGTGATCGCGGGCGACTTCAATGGAGTGAAAGGCCCGGCCTTTACTTTCACACCCATCAACATGTTGGATATTCGCCTGAATAAAAGTGGTAACTTAACAACCTCGATCCCTGCATCTCACAATACAGCGATCCTGGTGGTGAATGGACAGGTGGAAGTGAACGGATTGCAAGCCCCCGAACACAGCTTTGTGCTTTTCCGTAACGAAGGAGAAGAGATTTCCCTCAAAGCCCATGAGAACAGTGTGCTGCTGCTGCTCAGCGGTGAACCCATCAAAGAACCCGTAGCCAGTTATGGTCCTTTTGTAATGAACACACAGGAAGAATTGCTGGAAGCCATCCAGGAATTCAACACAGGAAAATTCGGAACACTCGAATAATATTTTTTAAACGATAGCATTCAGGTTATGATAAAATCCATCGGACATATCCTTTTAGGAAGGGAAAAACAGATCACCAAAGAAGAGACGGTAATACAGCCCCTTCCACATAAGGATTTCAGGTTTGCGAATCCATTCATCGTGATCCATCACATGCGCCCGGAGCAGATTGCTCCCGGCTCAGCTGCGAGGATCCATCCTCATCCGCACAGAGGATTTGCCCCCGTTACTTTCATGCTGCAGGGCGAAGGATTCCATAAAGACAATGCAGGGCACGATGGCATCATCAGTGCAGGCGGCTCCCAGTGGATGTTTGCCGGCAAAGGATTATTGCACAGTGAAGGCCCTACAGACAAAATACTGAAGAACGGCGGAACGCAGGAGCTGGTGCAGATCTGGGTGAATGTGCCTAAAGCACACAAGTGGGATGAGCCCTGGTACCAGCAGGCCACCAAAGAGGAAATGCCCGATGTATTGAAGCAGGAAGGAACAGCACTGAAGCTGGTGAGTGGTAATTACGATAATCAGAAAGGCCCGCTGGATAAAAGTTTCACACCCGTGATCAGTGTGATGGGAACCATCAAAAAAGGAACCAGTGTTCGCTTCCCGGCTAATCCCGGTTACTGGACACTGTTATATATCGCCAACGGAGCCTTAACTTTCAACGATAAAGAGAAAGTGGAGGAGCATCACCTGGTGATCTTCGAAAAAGAAAATGATGAATTTGTGGTGCATGCCGATGAAGACAGTACCATCATTTTCCTTTCCGCAGAGCCCATCGATGAGCCGGTGGCGGCCAAAGACAATTTCGTGATGAATACAGCCGAAGAAGTAGAACAGGCAATAGTCGACTATCAGAACGGCGTTTTCGGTACCTTGAGTTATTAATCCATTAATCCATTAATCAATAATCATGCAAGAGCAATACAAAGCCCTACCACTGGTAAACAACAAAGAGCAACAACGTTTTGAACTGGAGGTAGACGGATATACCGCCTTCATCGAATACAAGGAATCCGGTAAGCAGGTGATCCTGATCCATACCGAAGTGCCGGAAGAGCTGGAGGGTAAGGGCGTAGGTACAGCCATTGTGGAAAAGACCCTGGAACATATCGAGAGCAACCAGCAAACATTGGTGCCGCTCTGTCCATTCGTGATCGCTTTCCTGAAAAGGCATCCGGATTGGAACCGCCTGTTGTCCGATTCAGTGAAAAAAGATTAGTCGGTAAATACTATTTCTTCATCACTAAAATGAACAGTCATGAAAAAGCATTTCCTGTTTTGGGCCCTGCTGTTGAGTGTATGCACAGGATTCGCCCAGGTTTGGAAGAGCGATCCAGCACACTCCAAACTATCTTTCTCTACCGTTCACATGGGCATTTCCGATGTTTCCGGCAGGTTCAACAAGTTTGAAGCTACCATCAATGCTGCCAAAAAAGATTTCAGCGATGCGTCGGTTGAACTGAAAGTGGATGTGAATTCCATCAATACGGATGTGGAGCAGCGCGACAATCACCTGAAGAGCGCAGATTTCTTTGATGTGGCGCAATTTCCCGACATGAGTTTCAAAAGCAATGGCATTACCCGCATCGAAGGAAACAAATACCGGCTCACCGGCGACCTCACCTTACATGGGGTAACCAAACCCGTTAGTATGGTGATGGAGTATAGGGGAACAGTTCAGAACCCGCAATCCAAAAAGGATATAGCAGGTTTCCAGGTAACAGGTACTATCCGCAGATCTGATTTTGGCATCGGCAGCAAATTCCCTGCGGCAATGCTTAGCGACGAGGTGCAGATCAGAGCCGACGGAGAGTTCTCTCAACCTTAAATACCAACTATGCAATATAAACTCGACAAACCAATCCATGGTGCTATCGGTACAGACAAATACCAGGTGACCATCGAATGGAGAAATGGAACATTTGTTGCAGATGAACCTGTAAGTTCCGGAGGAAAGGATACAGGACCTGATCCATACACCCTCCTGCTTTCATCCCTCGCCACCTGCACGCTGGTGACCCTGCGTATGTATATCGACAGAAAAGGATGGGATGTGCCGGGCATCACTGTGAATGCAAATATGTTCCAGGCAAAGAAGGATGATGTGATCACTCATGTGTTCGACAGGGATATCCAGTTCAGCGGTGAATTGACGCCGGAACAGAAAGACAGGCTACTGGAAATTGCAGCCGCCTGCCCGGTGTCAAAGATCCTGGAAGGCAATGTGAAGGTGCGCAACTTCTTATTCCGGGATGAAGACACGGAGAAGAAATTGAATTATACGAACGGGGATGTTACTGTTGTATGGAAGCCGGAGTTCTGCAAACATTCAGGCCGTTGCGTTACACAGCTGCCGCTGGTGTTCAACCTGCAGCAGAGGCCCTGGGTGAATATGAGTGGCGCAGATTCTGAAAGGATTCTCGAGCAGGTGAAGCGATGCCCAACCGGTGCGCTGACTGCATTCCATAATAACGATGAAGAGGCGAAAGCCTGATCCGTACTCTATTGCATAAAAATCGAGCGGGCTACATCCGGGTAGCCCGCTCTTTTTTGATCGACCTGCTTAGTAGAGAACCGTGATGCAAAATCTGGTAATTAGGTCTAAGGATTAGGTAAACGGCAATTTAATGCCTCTGCCGGATTGACGAAACCGTGTTTTCCCCGGCGGGCATACCGTGTTTTAACCCTTGATCGATAGAGAAACCGCAAGAAACCGGATGAACAACTATAGTCCCTTGCGTACATTTGTTTTTATGTGTGCAATGATCCAGATTGTAAAACCCGCAATTTTCAGTTTCCGGGAATGTTTATGGTTTCTCGACAGAGGTTATGATGATTGTCTTTTCCGCATCAGTGACGGAACTGTTACCAAACTGATCCAGCTGGGAACTGAACCTGTTCTCTTCCGCATCCGGGAAGCCGGCGATCACCTGCAGGTGGAAATATTGAAGGGAAAACTTTCTGAAGAGCAGGTTCCACAGCTTCGCGACTATATCATAGAATGGTTCGATATGCATCAGGATCTTGGTCCATTTTACACACTGTTACAGAAAGACAAGATGCTGCAGTACATGCCGAAGGATTTTGAAGGACTTCGCCTGATCAGTATCGCTGATCTTTTTGAAGCACTTTGCTGGAGCATCATCGGGCAGCAGATCAATCTTACGTTCGCTTACAAATTGAAAAGAAGATTGGTGGAAGCCTATGGAACTGCTATCGAACATGATGGGCATGTTTATCATCTTTTTCCTTCTCCCCATATCCTGGCATCGCTTTCCGTGGAAGATCTGCGGCCCATGCAATATTCGCAGAGTAAAGCCAAATACCTCATCGGCATTGCCCAGGCTTTTGCCAGTAATCAATTGAATAAGGAAATGCTGTTGGCCTTGCCTGATTTCCATTCCAAACAACAGGCGCTTACTGCTCATAAAGGTATCGGGATCTGGACGGCCAATTATGCTTTGATGAAAACGCTGCGGCTTGCTGAAGCAATACCATACGGTGATGTGGGGTTGCTCAAGGCACTGGAAACGCATAATATTATTAAGGAACGAACCGAATCGGAAAAGATAAACCGCTTCTTCAAAAAATACAAAGGATGGGAAACCTACCTGGTGTTTTATCTCTGGCGGAGTTTGGCCGCGCCTGCTTTCCATAAAAAATAAGCTTCGCGCATACAATGCCCGCAGGGGCGAAAGCCAGCTTCCATGGCTGCTTTTTCTGAAACGAAGAAAACCCTGTTCTCTGTTTTCATCTTTTTACCACTGTTGCATTGCAGTGTGCCGTATATTTTCAGTTTCTTATTACCTGCCATCGTTACCAATCCCTTACCGATCAGTATTTTCAACTGCCTGCTACGCGTGAAGACGGTCTTGCCTAATAGTTGATGAGAGATCATGAAACAAAGCTCTGCAATTATATATTATGGAACCACCCGTTACTTGCTGATTCTGACCCTGATCTGCATAAAGGAAATTTACCGCTGAAATATTTTAACAATCGTGTGTAATATTTGAAATACATTCTCTACTGATGATTGTATAGAATATGAAATGTATGACACGCTTAATAACTGAAGGAATGGAAGGAACAAAGGAACTGTTGAGTTTCTTTCCTGCTGCGGCATCCGCTCTTTCAGATGGATATGCTCCACGCAATTACTGCAAACGCCTATAGCATCTTTCAAGATTCCCGCTATTTAATGTTTCCATGTATAATCAGCTTTGATTGGTATTGGCATCCGTATGCCCTCCATTGATCCTATTCACTCTAAATACCTAAGAACATGCTCAAAAACTGGAAGAGTCTGTTTGTAAAAACAGACGGGGATTCTTCTGCCCGGGAAGATCCACCGGGCTACTCATTCCCTGTAACGGATAATAACGTTATAGAACAGCCGAAAAAAGAGATCATACCCGATCCTCCATTGAGATCAGCATCCACCGATGTTGTACAGGAAGTGATTGAAACGTACGAAGCAGGCCTGGATGCCATCAACATGCCGGGATACGACTTCTATGAGTTCTATCGCGCGGTGAGCGCAGGCGGTGCTGGTTCGCCACAAACTTATCAGATGGCTTATCAAATGGCGAAAGCATTTGATAAAAGCGTGTCTGCCAGAAAACTGTTGCAGGATGCCGAATTCTACATCAGCAAGATCAATGAAGTGCACGGTCAGTATGTATCGCAGGGACAGCAAAAATTAAATGCGCTTCGCGATCAACGGCAGGCTGAGCAGCGATCGCTTCAACAGGAAGCCGATCATGCTGCACAACGGATCCAGCAGTTGAAAGCTGAATTGCAGCAACTGGAAACACTGATCCGAGAGAAACAGCAGGCACTGGCCTCCATCGATAACAACTCGCGGCCACAGGAAAATTCCATCCGCGAAAAACTACAGGCCAACGACCTGGCAAAAAAAGCAAGCATCGAAAAGCTGACTGCCATCAAAAACGGCATTCAGCAATACATCAAAGAATAACTATCAAACCAACCAAACCATGGCAATGGAATCAAACAAAGTGATGGAACTGCCCATTCTAAAACACTTTGATCAAAATCAGATCTCACTGAATCCTAAAAACTGGCGCAAGGGCGAAAAGGGCATCGCCACCATTGTTGGCCTTGTGTTACTCGCAACGGCAGCCTGGGGATTGTATGTGTACATACTTCCTATCGTGTTCACCTGGGTAGGACAAGTGCTCGGCGCAATGGCCGCGGCTGTGCTGGTGATCGCATTTTTCATCATGCTGCCGGTGATGGTGAAAGCACTGAAACGTATTTCGAGAAGCATGCATAAAGCTTTGATCAAACACGATCCTTTCAGTGAACTGGAAGAACAAAAAATGAAGATGGTGCAGAACCGTGTTCATTTCAAGGAAGCGAAAGCAAAGATCAAGGCCATCAAATCCAATATGGAAGGCGAAAGCATCAAAGCGGAAAAAGAGGCAAAAGAATACCAGGAAAAAGTACTGGTGCTCCAGACAAGGGCCGAAGGCACCAAATCAAAAATGCATGAACTGGAGCAGAAGGTCGGTGCTGATCAGGCACGCGAATCAGATGCATACGTGGAACTGCAAACCGGCCTGATGAAAACACTTAGCGAAGCGCAACGTGTAAGCCATATGCTCAACCAGAGTACCGGCCTCGTTAGAAAATATGGAAGCCGTGCTCATGTGATCGGAAAGTTGGACAGGAAGCTGAACATGGTGGACACCGCCATGGAGATAAAGATCATGGACTTTGAAGTGAGTATCGATATGCTGAAGAAAGAATATGCTTTCGCCAATGCAGCACGCGAAGCCACTGAACAAGCCAAATCTGCGATGGGCTTCACCAAGGGATGGGAACTGGATTACGCACTCGATGTTGTGACCAATACCATCGCTCTCGACCTGGCAGTAACAAAGGAAAACCTGATAGACCTTGATTCGCTCACCAGTCAGTATGCATACGACAGTGATGAACTGTACACCAAACTCGACAAGCTGGCCGATCAGATCAAAACAGACAATTACCAGGTTCCTGAATCTAAAAAATACAGCAACCCGAATTATAAGCTCGATGCAGACGACAAGCTGGAGAGTAAGGGATTCGGAGACATATTCAACTAACTAAACCACTAAAAAATTATCAATCATGAAATGGTCTAATCTCACATTTTTCTCGAAAGCCCTTATCGTTCTCGTTATTGCTGGCGCAGTGGGCAGCGCTGTGTATTTTCTCTCTCCCGGTCTGCGCGTGGACGAATCCAAAAAACTGGATAAGCTCGCGCTGAACGACCAGGATGTGAACAACATCACAACCTCTGCGGAGCTTCCGCTGCCACAACTGGACCAGGCAGGCGATGTTGCCAACAAGCCGCTGGTGCGTATCGGCGGCTATGCATGGAACGCACAATCCGGTATCATTGTAGCCAACGGTGGCGCCAAAACCAGCAAAGGATCACTCATGGAAAAGAATGGCGTAAGACTGGAGCTGGTGCGTCAGGACTGGCTCTCCGAGTTGCGCAACCTTCACATGAAATTTGTAGATGAATTCGATAAAGGCAATAACAATCCTTCCGAAGGTGTGGCCGGTATCATGATCATGGGTGATGGCGTTCCTTTCTATATCAGCTCTGCCCAACAGGCGCTCGACGATAAATACGGAAAAGGGAAATACCAGTTGCAGGCTATTGCGGCTATTGGTCTCAGTTATGGTGAAGACAAACTGATCGGGCCGCCCAGCTGGAAAATGAACCCGCAATCCATGAAAGGCGCACTGGTATCGGCCGTGATAGGTGATGGCGACTGGGTTACTACCGTGAACTATGCATTCGCGAATGGACTTAAAGTAAATCCCGATCCCAGCACCTATGATGCAGAAGCAGTGAACTTTCTTGCCTCCGCCAATGATGACTATATCGAATCCGCGAAAGAGCTGATCAAAAGCCAGCAGGAAGGCTGGACCATTCCACTCAAAGAAGTGAAAAATGGAAAGCTCACTGGTAAAACCATCAACAAGAAAGTAGATGGCTGCGCCACCTGGACACCCGGCGATAAAATGGTGTTCGATAAGCTTACAGGATTTACTGACGTGGTATCCACCAGAGAATTCAATAACCAGATGGCTACTACAGTGATCGTACTGCGCCAGTGGGCAGAGAACAATAAGGAAACGATCGGAAAGATCCTTCGCTCCGCCTACACGGCCACCAATCAGATGAAGCAGTACGATAGCTGGAGAAAGAGAGCATCAGAAGCCGCCGCCAAAACCTTCGGTATCGAAACGCCGGATTACTGGTACGCGATGTTCAAAGGACAAAAAGGAGAAAAGAATGGAATCAGCTACAATATGGGTGGTTCCCGTGTGTTCAACCTGGCGGATGCAAACCAGTACTATGGCATTTCGGATGGTACTAACCGTTATAAAGCGGTATATGACCAGGTGAGCCGTTATCTGAAAGAGCTGAACCCCGCCGGCTTCAATCAGAATGTGAAGCGTGTAGTGCCTTACGAAGAAGCGGTGAACACATCATTCCTGAAAGAAATAAAGGATATTGATGCAGGCGCTTCCTATACCACGGACTACTCGCAGAAAGCCACCAATGTGGTTGCTTCAGCAGAGTGGAGGATCAACTTCGACGTAGGCAGGGCAAGTATCCGTCCTGAAGGAGAAGATGTACTGGAGCAGATCTACAACCTGTTGATCCAGGCAGAGGATTCCAAACTGGAACTGATCGGACACACAGACAATACCGGTACAAAGGAGGGCAACTATTCATTGTCTGCCGCCCGTGCCGAATCCGTGAAGAACTACTTGGTAAAGAAAGGAATCCCGGCAGACCGCTTCCAGAAAGTGGATGGTAAAGGTCAGGACGAACCGATCGAAGACAACAGTACTGCATCCGGTAAAGCTAAAAACAGACGGGTAGTGATCACACTGCTCAAATAATAAAGATTGTTCTTAGGCTGGGTAACAGAGGGAAGTTGTTCAGGAAGCTTCAGTTTCGTAGCCATGATTGTCTGTTCTTCCTGCTGCTGAAATCTGTGCCCGGCCTAATCTTAACCAACTTAACCTGATAAAAATGAAAATAGCAAACTGGTTCAGGCCGTTTGAAAAGATAAACCCGCAACAGCAGTTGATCATCGGCGTTAGCTGGATCGCATTGGTCACCGGCTGGTGGTTCATCAGCTCATCCGGAACCAAACATCTCTTTCCCACGCCATCGCAGGTATGGGATGGATTCAAATCTTTGTACAGTGAGGGATTGATCGTCCATATCGGCAGTTCACTGGCGCTTTGCCTGAAAGCAACTTTCATATCTGTTGTCATTTCCCTGTTACTGGTTTATTTCTCGCCGTTACCGGCTTTAAGGCCGCTGGCAGTTACTTTGAGCAGGTTCCGTTACCTGCCATTGACGGGCATCACCTTTTACATGGCGATCCTGGTCAGCAATGCAAGAACGATGCAGGTGAGCGTGCTCTTCATATTCATGAGTCTTTATTTCATCACTTCACTTCTGGCAGTGGTGAAAGATATTCCACCGGAAGAGATCGATCATGCGCGCAGTCTGAAATGCAGCAGGTGGGAAGTATTGCTGGAAGTGGTGATCAAGGGACGATTCGATTATGTGATCGATGTGCTGCGCCAGAACCTGGCCATTACCTGGATGATGCTGGTAACAGTGGAATCCATTTTGGTAGCTGCCGGTGGGTTGGGTGTACTGATCAAGAACAGCGATAAGTTCATGAACCATGGCCGAATCGTGGCCCTGCAAATGGTGATCCTGCTGGTTGGCCTGTTGCTGGACTGGGTATTGCGCAGGACCCGCAAATCTGTTTTCAAATATTCCACTTTTTAATGATCAGTCATGACCTCTTTCACATACGAACAAAAACAAACGATACTCCAGGTGGAAAACCTGAGCGTTGCCTGCAATGGAAAAATTATTATTCAGGACATCAATTTCACTGAGCGAGACACGGTGCGGCCAGACAGGCAGCAGGGACAGATCATTGCTTTTCTCGGCAGGTCAGGCCGCGGCAAGTCGACGCTCTTCCGCGCCCTCACCGGGCTGGAGTCTCCCACTACCGGGCAGGTTCTTATCCCTGACCTTGCCAAAGAAGTGACTAACGGAAACCAACCGGCGAAAAAAGTGACTGAAGGGGATGTTGGCTTCGTGGATCAGAAATATACGCTGTTCCGCCACAAGACTGTTTTTCAGTCCCTGCTCTTTGCTATGCGGCGATCAACATTATCGCTCGCCGAAAAAAAAGAAAAAGTATTGCAGCATCTCAGCGACTGGGGACTTACACAGGTGAAGGACCAGTACCCTGTATTCCTCTCCGGTGGCCAGCGTCAGCGGACAGCCATCCTGGAGCAATTGCTCAGCTCGGGTTACTATATGGTGCTGGACGAACCTTTTTCGGGACTGGATGTGGGCAATATCGAAAGTGTGAAACGGGCGTTTCAATGGGTGAATGCCAGTCATGAATTGCATACCATTATTTTCAGTACGCATGATATTGAATTAGCGGTTGAGCTGGCGGATAGCATTTACGTTCTTGGATACCCGAAAGATGAAAAAGGAAAGCTTGGCACTGCCGGCACATTGCTGAAGCATTTCGATTTGAAATCGATGGGATTGGCCTGGCAGGAGGATTTCGGGAACCATCACCTGGAATGCGTGAAGATGATCAGGGAAACGATGCTGGCATCTTAGCGCACTGTGTCCAGTCGCTTGCCTTCCCGGCGAGTGACTGGCTACACCCCGCAAAATCCGTAACTTCAGTACATGGAAATCCGGCAAGCAACAGCCAAAGACGTGGAAGCCATTTACGCTTTCATCTGCGATCTCGAAGAAACCACCTTCGATTTTGAAATTTTCACTCAACTCTATCTTCAGAATATTGCCGGGGAGAATAATATTTACCTGGTAGCCGAAGAAACTACCAGATCCAAAGTCATCGGCTTCATCTCTACCCATGGCCAGATTCTACTTCACCACCTGGGAATGGTCTACGAGATCCAGGAGATGTTCGTGGACCAGGAATTCCGGAGTCATGGTATCGGTCAGCAACTGATCGAAGCGCTTGAGCTGCGCTTACGGGATCGGGAATGCCACTGTCTGGAAGTTACATCCAATGCCAAACGGACTGCCGCACATGAGTTCTATATCCGTAACGGATTCATACAATCGCATGTAAAACTCACAAAAGAAAGGCAGGTCTAAAGCATCGCTCAAAACACTATCCGGCGAAAATTCGACTGACTGCCAGGTGCTTACGATTCCTTCTATTCATTTTTCTCCCCTTATTTACCTTTTTGCGCCAGATGCCTGCGCCATATCTTTCTGATATAACGCCCACTTTCCTGCCTGAACTGCCAGAAACCTTGAATTTCCGCTCCAAAGCCCAGATTTCTGGCGTACTTTTGTGGGCTAAAATCCGCCAGGCTGCTCCGGCAGTTTCGAGATCGGAAAAATTTTAGGCGGAATGTTTGCTTGGCATTGGAAATCAGGAAGATACCGCATTATGGACAATTCCTCCCAAGGGAACCAAACCCTCCTGGTATTGTTATATATGCACACCATTCCTAAACAGACAATCAAAATAACATGATCACGATATCTGAAAACGCGAAAAAATATATCCATCAGCTGATGGAAAAAGAAGGACAGTCCACAGACAGTTTTGTGCGTGTGGGCGTGAAAGGCGGCGGTTGCTCCGGTCTGGCTTACGAAATGAAGTTCGATCAGGAGATGCGCGAGAACGACCAGGTATTTGAAGACAAAGGTGTGAAACTGGTAGTGGAAATGAAAAGCCTGCTCTACCTGTACGGCACTGAATTGGATTACTCCGGAGGCCTCAATGGAAAAGGTCTCTTCTTCAATAATCCCAACGCATCAAGGACCTGCGCCTGTGGCGAAAGCTTTGCTGTTTAATTACAGCACCCGAAAAACTTAGACCCGAACAAAAATTATGAGCACAGATTTAGATATTTTAAAAGATGTATCCACGGAAGAGTACAAATATGGCTTTACCACGGACATCGAAATGGAAATTGCACCCGCAGGGTTGAATGAGGATACCGTGCGCTTCATTTCGCAGAAGAAAAACGAACCGGAATGGATGCTGGAATATCGACTCAAAGCACTCCGTCATTTTCTGAAACTGGAGATGCCCACCTGGCAGAACTTTAAACTGCCAACGATAGACTTCCAGGCAATATCTTACTACGCTGCCCCCAAGAAAAAGGCAACACTGAACAGTCTCGATGAAGTGGACCCTGAACTGCTGGCCACTTTCGAGAAACTGGGCATTCCCCTCTCCGAGCAAAAATTATTGAGCGGTGTGGCCGTGGATGCTGTATTCGACAGCGTATCCGTTGCTACTACCTTCAAGGGTAAACTGAAAGAAATGGGAGTGATCTTCTGTTCTTTCAGTGAAGCTGTTCAGGAACATCCTGAACTGGTTCAGAAATACCTCGGCAGTGTAGTGCCCTACACCGATAATATCTTCTCTGCACTCAATGCTGCAGTGGTGTCCGACGGTTCATTCGTATACATCCCCAAAGGTGTGCGCTGCCCCATGGAACTGAGTACTTACTTCCGTATCAATGCTCAGAATACCGGACAGTTCGAGAGAACCCTCATCATTGCCGATGAAGGCAGCTACGTAAGCTATCTTGAAGGTTGTACCGCTCCCATGCGCGACGAAAACCAACTGCACGCTGCAGTAGTGGAACTGATCGCCATGGAAAATGCAGAGATCAAATACTCTACCGTCCAAAACTGGTATCCCGGCGATAAAGACGGTAAAGGTGGTATCTACAACTTCGTTACCAAACGCGGTATCTGCAAAGGTGATAATTCAAAGATCAGCTGGACGCAGGTGGAAACCGGATCCAGCATCACCTGGAAATATCCCAGCGTGATCCTCAAGGGTGATAACTCAACAGGTGAATTCTACTCTGTTGCCCTCACCAAGAATAAACAGATCGCAGACACTGGTACCAAAATGTATCATATCGGAAAGAACACCCGCAGCCGCATCATCTCCAAAGGTATCTCTGCCGGACAAGGACAGAATAGCTATCGCGGACTGGTGCAGGTGGGCAATGGCGCTGAAAACGCACGCAACTTCACACAGTGTGATTCACTGCTGATCGGAGACGAATGCGGAGCTCACACTTTCCCATACATCGAGTCTAAGAACAATACCGCGATGATCGAGCACGAAGCCACTACCTCCAAGATCGGGGAAGACCAGATCTTCTACCTGAACCAAAGAGGTATCGATACAGAAAAAGCAGTGGCGCTTATCGTGAATGGTTATGCGAAAGAAGTACTCAACCAGTTGCCGATGGAGTTTGCTGTGGAAGCACAGAAACTGCTGGCGATCTCGCTCGAAGGCAGCGTAGGATAACACACAACATTAAAAACACACCCGAGACACAATAAAACTCAATAACAGCAATCATGTTAAGTATAAAAAATCTGAAGGCTTCTGTAGATGGCAAGGAGATTTTGAAAGGACTGGACCTGGAAGTAAAAGCAGGCGAAGTGCACGCTATCATGGGACCTAACGGTTCCGGAAAAAGTACCCTGGCTTCAGTACTGGCTGGAAAAGATAACTATGAAGTTACCGGTGGTCAGGTAACCTTCGAAGGCAAAGACCTTCTGGATCTTTCACCCGAAGACCGCGCAAGGTCCGGTTTGTTCCTCGCTTTCCAATACCCCGTAGAAATTCCCGGTGTTTCCAACATCAACTTCCTGAAAACCGCTATGAACGAAATGCGGGCTTACAATAATCTTCCTCCCATCGAAGCAAAGGAATTCCTGCGCATGATGAAGGAAAAACAAAAACTGGTTGAATTTGATTCCGCTCTCGCCAACCGCTCCCTCAATGAAGGTTTCTCCGGTGGTGAAAAGAAAAGGAACGAGATCTTCCAACTGGCTATGCTGGAACCCAAACTGTCCATCCTCGATGAAACAGATTCCGGCCTGGATATCGATGCCCTCCGTATTGTTTCCCGCGGTGTGAACAAACTCCGTTCAGGAAAGAATGCATTCGTCCTGATCACCCACTATCAGCGTCTCCTCGAGTATATCGTACCTGATTATGTACACGTACTCTGGAACGGACAGATCGTGAAATCCGGTACCAAAGAACTGGCGCTGGAACTGGAAGAAAAAGGATACGATTGGTTGAAAGAAGATGCAGCTGCTGCACCCAGCTTTCACTAATCAGAGCGGTAATCAGATAAAATTGTAACGCAGCAACGCTGCCGCTAAACAATCGGAATGGAAAATACGGCCACACAAATCATCAATTCTCTATACGACCAGTGCATCGCAGACTTCGAACTGCGCAGCAGCACTACTGCTGAGCCCGCAGAACTGACTGCACTGCGTCAGAAAGCTTTTCAAAATTTCAAAAAAGCAGGATTCCCCTCCAATAAAGTGGAAGACTGGAAATATGTAAACCTTGCACCTTTTCTGAAAGAATCATTCGCTACTTCTACTGAAGAAGAATTAGTAGAAGTTTCTGATGAACTGATCAACAACTCTTCTATTCCTCATCTCGATGTTTGGAAGATCGTTCTTGTAAATGGTGTGTTCAGAAAGGATCTCTCCGATGTAGTGAATCAGGAAGGTGTGTTTGTTCTTCCCATCGCTGAGGCAATCTCCAGACCTGCGTTCCAGAAACATTTCGGTGCATACACCGATCTTTCCAAGAATCACTTCGCAGCTGTGAACACCGCACTGTTCCAGCACGGACTGTATGTTGAAGTAAAGAACAACGCTGTAGTGGACAAACCTCTGCACGTGATCCATATCAATACTGCTGATGAGCCGCTGTTTGTTCAGCCTCGTCATCTGTATATTACAGGTACTTCTGCAAACGCAAGCATCATCGAAAGCTTCGTGATCAGCGGTACCAAAGCAAATGTGTTTGTGAACAATGTTGCAGAGATCTTTGTAGGCGCCAATGCCAACCTGCATCATTATTATATCCAGGGCGGCAACGAAAAGAACCGCTACGTTCATCACACAGAAGTATACCAGCAGGCAGACAGTGTGTACAATAACTACAAGGCCAGCTTCCCCGGCACCAGCCTTCTCCGCAATAACCTCAACATTGCGCTCGATGGAGAAAACGTGGAAAGCCACCTGTACGGATTATACCTCTCAGGAGGCCGTCAACTGGTAGACAATCATACCATCGTTGACCACCGCAAGCCGCATTGTCAGAGCAATGAGCTGTACAAAGGTGTGATGAAGGATGAATCCACAGGCGTTTTCAATGGTAAGATCTTTGTTCGCAAAGACGCACAGAAAACAAATGCCTTCCAGCAGAACAACAATCTCATGCTCGGAAAGAAAGCCGTAGTGGATTCCAAACCTCAGCTGGAGATCTTTGCAGACGATGTGAAATGCTCTCACGGTTCAACCGTAGGTCAGTTCAACAATGATGCATTGTTCTACCTGAAGAGTCGTGGTATCGGTGACGAGAAAGCCCGCGCACTCCTCATTCACGCATTTGCTTTTGACGTAACAGAAAAGATCCCGCTTCCCGAAGTGCAGGATCATATCAATCACCTGATCGAAGAAGGTCTGAAAGCTTAATTGAATCATGAACGCTACTTCCTCCATATTGCTGGACGTTGAAAAGATCAGAAAAGATTTTCCGATCCTTTCACTCACAGTGAACGGTAAGCCATTGGTGTACCTGGATAATGCGGCTACATCACAGAAACCCAATTCTGTGATCAAAGCCATCGAACATTATTACACACATCAGAACAGCAATATCCATCGCGGAGTCCACTTCCTCAGCCAGCGCGCCACGGAAGCGTATGAAGTGAGCAGGAAGAAAGTAGCCAAATTCATCAATGCCGCCCATGACCACGAGTGTCTTTTTACCAAAGGCACTACCGATGGTATCAATCTGGTGGCTTTCAGCTACGGCAAACAATTCGTAAAACCTGGTGATACCATCATCATCTCGGCGATGGAGCACCATTCCAATATCGTTCCCTGGCAGATCCTTTGCGAAGACCGCGGAGCCAATCTGAAAGTGATCCCCATCAATGAGAAAGGTGAATTACTGATAGAGGAATACAAGAAGTTATTGAACGAAGACAATAACGTGAAGCTGGTTTCAGTTTGCTGGATCTCCAATTCGCTCGGAACTGTGAACCCTGTTAAGGAGATCATTGCGCTGGCACACGAAAAAGGAATTCCCGTACTGCTGGACGCTGCACAAGCGGTGCAACATGTTGCTGTAGATGTGCAGGATCTCGATGTTGACTTCCTTGCTTTCTCCGGACATAAACTGTACGGCCCTACCGGCAGCGGCATTCTCTACGGAAAAGAGAAATGGCTGAACCAGATGCCTCCCTACCAGGGCGGCGGTGACATGATCAAACATGTTACATTCGCAAAAACGACCTACAACGAACTGCCCTTCAAGTTTGAGGCAGGCACTCCCAATATTGAAGCCGGCATCTGCATCAGTGCAGGCCTCGATTATCTGAATGAGCTCGGCATCGAAGCGGTAGCGCAGTATGAGCATGAACTGCTCGAATACGTGACTGCAAAACTGCAGGAGATCCCGGGTCTTCGTGTCATCGGCACGGCTGATCAGAAAGCCAGTGTGGTTTCTTTCATCGTGGAAGGAACACACCCTTCAGACATCGGCGTACTGCTGGATAAAATGGGAATCGCTGTGAGAACAGGACATCACTGTACACAGCCTCTCATGGAATTCTTCGGGATACCCGGAACAGTAAGGGCCAGCCTTGCATTCTGCAATACTAAACAGGAAATGGACCAGCTGGTGGATGGCGTGAAACGCGCAGTTGCCATGCTGGTGTAATTCTACAGAGCCAATATGACCATCAACGAAATACAGGACGAACTGATAGAAGATTTCTCACTTTTTACAGACTGGATGGAGAAATATGAATACATCATCCAACTGGGAAAAGAGTTGCCACTCATCGATGAGCAATACAAAACGGATGATAATCTAATTCGTGGTTGCCAGAGCCGTGTGTGGCTCCATGCAGATTACAAAGATGGGAAAGTGATCTTCACTGCTGACAGTGATGCCATCATCACCAAAGGTCTGGTGAGCATGGTAGTGAAAGTGCTAAGTGATCATACTCCAGCTGAGATCGCGAATGCGGAATTGTATTTCGTGGATAAGGTAGGGCTTCGTGAACACCTCTCCGTTACCCGCAGCAACGGCCTGCTCTCCATGATCAAGCAAATGAAATTGTATGCAGTGGCCCTGCAGACACAAGCAAAGTAAAATCCTCCGCTATGCTGAACAAGGTGAAAATAGAAATGGATATTTACGAAAAGCTCAGAACGGTTTTTGACCCGGAGATACCGGTGAATATCGTGGAGCTGGGACTGATCTATTCTGTAACTATTAACGATGATGGTTACGTGAATTTGAGCATGACCCTCACCGCGCCTGCCTGTCCGGTTGCCGGCGAGATCATCCGTGAAGTGGATGAGAAGATCAGGGAAGTGGAAGGAGTGAAAGATGCGAATGTGATGCTGACTTTCGACCCACCCTGGAACAGGGATATGATGAGCGAGGAAGCGAAGCTGGAGCTTGGGTTTTTGTAAATAAATAAACGAATTCAGAAAAATGACCGATTTATCGGTCATTTTTTGTTTAAATAGCCCGATAAATCAATATTGGTTTATTGGGTGTATGATTTATCAGTCATTTTGTTATAATTTTGAATGAAATTTCGGACATGTCAAAAAAGGAGCTGAATGTGGGACCTTCAACGGAGGACCTGTTGAAGGAAGTTGGCCACAACCTGAAATTAGCCAGGTACCGAAGGGGCTTATCTGCTTCACAGGTAGCAGACAGGGCCGGGATTTCCAGGTCAACTTTGCAATTGATCGAAAGTGGAGAATCTAACATGTCGCTCGTTAGTCTTATCAGTATTTTACATGCTCTCAGATTGGATATAGTCGATTTTTTCCGGGGCGATGATCCTCTGGGAAGGAAGCTGCAGGATATCCAATTGTTGTCTGGTAAGACAAAGAAAAATAAGAAATGAAAACGCAATCAGGAAATAGGGAGATACTGGTTTACGCGGACTGGAGAGATCTGAAAAAGCCCATGCAGATGGGCAGTCTTCATGTTGACCAGTTACGGGGAAAAGAAGTATTTTCTTTTTCTTACTCAACAGATTGGTTGGAAAACAGTGTGGCTTTATTGCTCGATCCCGATCTGGGTTTTTATGATGGGCCCCAATATAACAGTAAGGGGAAGCCGAATTTTGGACTTTTTCTTGACTCCAGCCCGGACAGATGGGGACGGGTACTGATGCAGCGTAGAGAGCAGCTTAAGGCGATGAAAGAAAAACGAAAACCTGTAACACTACTCGAGAGTGATTATTTATTAGGAGTATCTGATCAATACAGAATGGGCGCATTACGATTTAAATTGTCGGAGGATGGCCCGTTTCAAAATGAAGATATTGCCCTGGCTGCGCCACCTGTAGCATCTTTAAGGACTCTGGAGGAAGCCAGTTTGCATTTAGAAGACGATAATGCCATTTCCGATCCGGCATTTGCTCAGTGGCTTAATATGCTGATCTCTCCCGGTTCTTCTTTGGGAGGAGCCAGACCCAAAGCAAGTGTGATTGATCCAAAGGGACAGTTGTGGATTGCAAAGTTTCCCAGCAAAAGAGATGACAGGAATATCGGTGGATGGGAATGGGTTGTGAATGAGCTTGCCCGGAAAGCAGGTCTCAATGTGGCGGAAGGACAAATTAAAAAGTTGACGAAAGAGCATCATACCTATCTTTCAAAACGATTCGACCGTGTGGGAGACTCAAGGACCCATTTTGCCAGCGCCATGACATTACTTGGGCGCAATGATGGAGCAGATGCTGCTGCGGGCGCATCCTACCTGGAGATAATGGATTTCCTTGCTTCAAATGGAGGGAACGCTACTGCAGATATGAGAGAGCTCTGGATGCGGATTGTTTTCAATATTTGTATCAGCAATTCCGATGACCATTTACGGAATCATGGATTCCTGCTGACTGCAAAAGGATGGATACTGTCGCCCGCCTATGATATCAACCCTGTTCCATTTTCGAATGGCCTCTCATTGAATATTGATCGCTATAGTAATTTGTTAGACCTGGAACTTGCTTTGGAAGTAGCAGAAAAATTCCGTGTAAGTCATAAGGATGCTAAATCACTTATTTCGAAAATGAAGAAAGTGGTTGCTGCATGGCAGAAAACTGCTTCTGGGATAGGGATCCCGCGCAATGAAATTGCTGCCATGCAGCCGGCATTTGCTGTTTGATCCAACAAAAAGCCTCACCCTTTCAGGTGAGGCGAAACACAACCTCTATACTGAGACACAACCATATATGAACACAAACTTTCGTTCCTAATCCTTCTCTTCTACTTTGCCAATCCCTCATTACCTCTCGTTCTCGCCAGATCGATCTCTGCACTGAGGTATTCAAATACTGCTTCCAGATAATTTAATTGTGCTGTGGTCAAAGCCAGTTCTGCATCGGTCAGTTCCAATCTTGAGGTTACTCCTTTCGCGTACCTGTACGCTACAATATCATAACTCAGCAATGCGGTCTCTTTAACTTTCAATTGTGTCTGCATCCTGTCATGTGTCTCTTTCAGGTTAGCGATCACTTGTTTTACTGTGGTCTTCAGCGACTGTTGTGCTTCTGTGATCCGGATCCCGGATTGTTGTTGTGCCAGTTCAGCCTGTTTGATCTTTGCCTGGTTACTGAATCCTGTGAACAGGGGCAGCACCACCTGCGCTCCTGCAAAGGAAGCGGATGGCCAGTAGGCATTCGCGAAATCGAATTTGCGGGCCTGGCTCTGGAGCTGGTATTGTCCAACGATACTAACAACCGGCAATCTCGCGGCTTTTGCCAGTGAGGCCTGTTGCTCACTTACCTGTTGTTGCAGGGCAAGCGCCTGCAGGTCCGGACGCTGGCGAAGCGCTTCTTCATATAAACTGTTCTCATCAGGAATAGCTTCGGTCGACCTCACAGCCAGGGAATCTGTAAGTGATATAGTGGCAAGCGAGTCCAGCCCCATCAGTGTGATGAGTTGTTGTTTTCCTACTTCTATCGCGTAATTGAGTTTAAGGATATCGGGTTGTAAATTCTGCACTGCGGTGAAGGCGCGCAGGGTGTCTACGCGAAGGCCACGGCCTTGCGCCAGTAATGATCTTGAATCGGCTAATGCCTTTTCATTACGTTGAAGGCTCTCATGCTGCAGTTTCAATCGCTCAGCCAGAACCAGTATACCGAGATAGGTCTGCTGAACATCAGCAGCTATATCAATTGATGATTGCCGGTAGTAAGCCCTGCTCATATTCTCCTGTAGCTGTGCAGCTCTGCGTGATGGCGCTGCTACCGGATTGTACACCGGATAGCTTGCGCTCAATGTTCCGGAGAACTGATCGCGGCCACCGATCCTGGAATAAGGGATCTTACTATTACTGCCATTCTCACCAAATCCGAAGAACGCGGGTAATGCAAAATAATGAGTGTAAGCTGCTCCCAGTTGGGCGGCAGGCAGCGAAAGACTTTTCGCTACCCGCACCTGCTCACCGGCGATAGAAATATCCAGGGCATTTGCTTTCAATGTTCTGTTATGTTGCGATGCCAGCAGCACTGCATCCTGCAGACTGAGACTTCTTGCCTGCTGTGCCGTGCTCACAAAGGAGCTACCGGCAATCAGCAAAGACAGGAATATATAGCGGGGAAAGGATTGTAATCTCATGATAAAACTGTGTTGTGTTGAAGAGTGGGAGCCACAGGTGAAACTGCAGTTCCATTCGTGTTGTTTTGTACGGGTTTGGTTTTGCGGCTGAAGTAACTGTAAACAGCAGGGATCACGAAGAGGGTGAGTACACCTGCGAATACGAGCCCGCCTACCACCACAATACCCAGTGATGCACGGCTACCGGATGAATTTCCTAAACTCAAGGCAATGGGCAGGGCGCCGAAGATCATTGCGAGCGTTGTCATCAGGATGGGCCTGAAGCGGGACGCGGCGGCGGATATAACGGCATCGCGCACACTCAATCCTTCCTGCTTCCGGTGATTCGCGAATTCCACAATCAGGATACCGTTCTTGGTGATCAACCCTATCAGCATGATCATCCCGATCTGGCTGAAGATATTGATGGAACTATCGCTCACCCAAAGGCTCAGCAACGCGCCGGTAACCGCCATCGGAACAGTAAGAAGGATGATGAATGGATCGATCAGGCTCTCGAACTGTGCTGCCAGTACCAGGTAGATCAGGATGATGGCGAAGATGAATGCAAATACAAGACTGGAACTGCTCTCCTTGTAATCGCGGCTCTGACCGGCGAGTGAAGTCCTGAAACCCGCAGGCAGATTGTCTTTCGCGATCTTGTCCATTTCTTCCAAAGCCTCTCCCATACTAACTCCGGGAGCAGGTGTGGCCTGGATGGTCACACTATAGCTTTGGTTGTAGCGGTAGATGGCAGGCGGGCTGATCCCTTCTTTCAAACTCACCAGGTTATCCAGCGGCACCATTTCATCGTTGGACGATTTCAGGAAAAGTGAACGGAGATTTTCAGGCGTTGATCGCTCTGATCTTTCCAGTTGTCCGATCACTTCATACTGACGGTCGTTGTAAATGAAGTAGCCATAACGTCTACCACTGAGCGCCAGTTGCAGTGTACGGCCGATCTCCTGTGTGGAGATGCCCAGTTGTGCAGCACGCTGACGATCGATGGAAATGCTGATCTCGGGTCTGTTCACTTTGAAGTCAGGATTCACGAAAGAGAGCTTCTTGCTGCCGTAAGCTGCGCCGGTAAGTTTCGGCATCACGTCTATCAGGCTCTTCAGGTCCGGCGCCTGCACTACATATTCGATCGGTTGATTGGAAGCGAATCCTCCGATAGTGGGGATCTGGATCGGGATCACGATCACATTCCTGAACCGTCCACTCGCAGCTACCAGTTTATCGTATACCTGTTGTTGCGTCATACCGCTCTTCCTTTTGTGCGGGTCTTCAAGGAATACCCATTGGAAGCCACTGTTGGGAGGTAGAACGAGGTTTCCGCTACCGGCGGCCACTGAAGCATAGGTCACATTGTTATTGAGGTCAGGAATGGAATCGGCTACATAGTTGCTGATCTCTTTCATGGATTCTTCCATGCTCTCGAAAGATGTCCCTTCCGGTGCAATCACCGCTAATCCAACCAGGGAGCGGTCTTCCAGCGGAGCGAGCTCAGAGGGAAGCTTGGGTGCCAGCAGGTAGGCGATACCGAAAGAGAACAACAGCAATGCAAATCCTAACCAACGGAATCGCATGAATCCGCGTAGCAGGTTCTCATATCCGTTGTTCAGCTTCACGAAGAAAGGTTCTGTTTTGCGATAGAGCCAGTTGTGATGTGCGCCGGCTTTCAGGAGATATGCGCTCATCATGGGCGACAAGGTCAATGCAACAAAAGCGGAGATCAGTACAGAACCTGCTACCACCACCACAAATTCTTTGAACAGTTTACCGGTGATACCACCTAAGAACATGATCGGCAGGAATACAGCGGCGAGCGTAACGGTAGTGGAGATAACGGCAAAGTAAATTTCGTTTGACCCTTTCCGTGCTGCTTCCACAGGACCCATGCCCTGCTCCACTTTCGAGTAGATATTTTCAAGTACCACGATGGCATCGTCCACTACCAACCCAATCGCTAATACAAGACCTAGCAAGGTGAGTACGTTGATGGAGTAATCCGCCAGGTACATGATGAAGAAGGCGGAGATGATTGATACAGGGATCGCTACCAGCGGGATCAGCGTACTGCGCCAGTCGCGCAGGAAGATGAAGATGATGATGGTAACAAGTCCGAATGCGAGTATCAAAGTCTCTTCCACTTCATCGAGTGAGTTCTTTACAGGAACGGTGAAATCTTTACCAAGCCTGATATTGTAATCCTTCGGAGCAGATTTGATAATGTCTTCGAAACGTTTGTTGAATTCATCCACGATGGCGAGGGAGTTGGCGCCACGTTGTGGCTGCACACCTGTGCCCACGCCATAGCGGGCTTGTTGTCCTTCCGCCACGATCATCGCTGTGCGTTCGTTCTGCGAGCTCATGATGGCTTGTCCTACATCGCGGAAGCGAACGATAGCTCCATTTTTTTCACTGATGATCATGTTATTGAAATCCTCTTCGGTCACCAGTCGCCCCAGCGTGCGGAGGGTCATTTCTGTTTGTTGTCCTTCGATCCGTCCACTTGGAAGATCTACGTTCTCACGCTGCAGCGCATTCTGAATATCTGCAGGAGAAAGGCCATAGGATGAAAGTTTAACGGGGTCCATTCTCAGGCGCATGGCGCGTCTGCGGCCGGCATAGGTATCTACCAAGCGCACACCGGGAATGGATTGCAGGCGTTCTTTGATATTGATGGTTACAAAGTCTGTAATGTCTTCAAGACTTTTGGTATCACTCTGTACGGTAAGGAAAACGAGGAAGTCCGGCGGACCAGCTTTCTCCACGATGGTAGGCTCGATATCTGTGGGCAACTGCTGACGTGATTTAGAAACCTTATCGCGCACGTCATTGGCTGCGGCTTCGAGATCGGCATTCATATTGAATTCCACGGTGATGATGCTCACCTGTTCACGGCTCACAGAAGAGAGGGCGCGGATGCCGTTGGCTTCGGCGATCGCTTCTTCCAGTGGTTTGGTCACCTGCGAGGCGATGATATCGGCGCTGGCGCCGGGATACACCGTGGTAACGGTTACGATGGGCGAATCTGTTACAGGATACTCACGTGTACCGAGGAACGTGTAGCCCACTATGCCAAATAAGATCAAAAGGACTGACATCACCCCCGCCAGTACCGGCCTGGAGATGCTCATTTGTGAAATGGCGCTCATATATTTATTTGTAAATGGTCAATAGAAGGGCAGTGCAGTGGAATACACTGCCCGTTTAGTTGTTGTGCGATAAAAAATTTATGCTGAGAAGGGACGGAGATAAAAACTAAAACCTTTGAAGCGAAGAGCGGACTATTTGATGTTCACGATGCGCACATCAGCATTGGGACTCAGGCGGAGCTGGTTACTGACTATAACGGTGTCGCCTATGTGAATTCCACTGGTGATCTGTACATTGTTGGCATCACGTTGTCCTACCACTACAGGGGTCAATGCTGCTTTTCCACTTTTCAGCAGGAAAACGGAATATCCTTGTGAAGAAGGCATCAGGCTCTGGCTGGGGATCTGCAGTGCGTCTCCGGATGTGCGCAGTGCTATGGCCAGCCTGGCGCTTTGTCCTACTACCAGTTTATTCTTCGGGTTGGGTGCAAGCGCCCTCACCATCAGGGTTCTGGTAGACTGATCAACAAAGGATTCCTTGGAGGTCACGGTTGCTTTGTATTCGGTACTGTCACCTTCCACTGTAAAGGTTTGCGCTTTTCCTGGAGTAACCAATGTGGCATATTTTTCAGGAACAGAGAATTCCACTTTCAACTGCGCATCGTCCACAATGGTAGTGAGTGGAGCGCTGGGGCTGACCAGTGCACCGGGATACGTGCGGATGATACCGATCCGTCCACTGAAAGGTGCGCGGATCCTGGTTTTGTCTATAGTGGTCTGCAAGGCACGGATCTCTGCTTTCAACACGGCCAGATTGGTGGCTGCCTGGTCATAGTCCTGTTGCGAAGCGGCATCGTGTGCAATCAGGTCTTTCATGCGACCTTCATTGAGGGCGGCAAGTTTTTCCTGTTGACGGAGCCTTTCCAGTTGTGCCTGGAGGTCTGCATCATCCAGTTGGAAGAGCAAAGTGCCTTTGGCAACAATATTTCCTTCTCTAACGGGAACGCTCACCACCTTTTTGGTCAGCTCGCTGGAGATGGCTACTTCCTGGTTGGCGGCCAGGGTGCCGGTGATCTCGAGGAGCTGTTTCACTTCTCCTGGTGTTACCACATGCGCATCTGCGGGAATGCCGGGTGCGGCAGCGATGGCTGTACTGGCGGAAGGCGCCGGTTCATTGGCACGGCTGGCACAGGCATGCAGGAAGATCATCAGGGGAAGGCTCAGTATGAGTAAAAGGCTGGTGGCAATCGGAGTTGATTTCATAGCCGGTGCGGAGGATGTCCGGAGCCGGTGATCGATAGGTCTGGTCGGTAATAAGCGGTTCATAACTCTCAGTTTAAATAGATGTATCGAAATGTTTCGATGTATTAACTTTAAAAAAAATCCCGGGGTTGGGATTGAATCGGACTGCAAACCTATCGAAACATTTCGATATGTCGATAATTTTTTTGAAAAAAATTTTTACACCTTGAGGGCTACCAGGAAGTGTACGTACTGGTCGATCACTTTATTGTTCATGGTATATTTCACATTACGGCCTTCTTTTTCCGATATGATCAGCTCTGCCTCAGTGAGTTGTTTGAGGTGATGGGAGATAGACGGCTGTGTAAGGTCTATAATTTCGTTAATATCTGAACAGTACAGACAACTTTGCTTCTTGTGGAGGGATTTCAGTATCTGAAGTCTGTTGGGATCAGCCAGCGCTTTAGAGATTTTCTCTACTTTTTTAAGTTCCATAGCAATCTGTTTACAACATGATAATTCGTTGGTTTCAAAGGGTTGTTTCAGCAGGTGGTCCCGATCTTCATACAAAGGTTATTGGCAAAATTACATTTTTATGAACAAACCAAAAAGGGTACAGATGAACTGTACCCTTTGCCTGTGTGTGAATAGAACCCTGAACGTATTCCCCCTAAACCCAACTTGAGGAACGAGGTTTGTGATTAACCGAGCGTAACAAACCTATTGGACGATAACCCTGCTTGTACCAATCTTTTGATGATTCCTGTCATAAACAGTCAACCAGTAAATGCCTGGCGCAGCATGGCCGCGTTCAAAGAATTCGATCTGGTCTGCCTGTTGGATATTGATATTTTTCATCAGGTGCAATTGTCCGGCAATATTCCTCAGCTCAGCTACATAGCTGCCTTTTGGAAGTCCGCTGAAAATTGCCCTGATATTGCCTTTCACGGGATTTGGCGCAATGCTGATACTACTGTTGGGCAGTGCACCGGTTCTTGCTGCCACGATATTGGAATATTTGAAACTGCCATCTTTGTCAACGATCCTGAGTCGATAGAAATTCATTCCATCGAATGGATGTTTATCGCTGAAACGATAGGTGTTGCTCACCTGCTGATTATCCCAGGGGAACACCATCCCGATATTATTCCAGTTAGCTCCGTCTGCACTTTTTTCAACTTCATAAAAATTCAGGTTAAGTTCTTCGCGCACTTCCCAGCTCACTTCCACGGCTGTGTTTTTTAATGCAGCTTTAATTGAAACGATGGAAACGGGGAGTGTTGTTGATTGTGGATCGAAGCTGTATGCCTTGCCAAGTCCATTGCTGCCGGCGGCGAAATTCAAAGTGGTGCCCAGCGTGCTGTTGAGGTTGAGCAGGCTGCTGCTGAAGTCCAGTGCACTGAGCGGAGAACCGATTACCAGCCTGGAAGAGCCGTTAGGCACAGAGCTCAGCGGAGCGGCTTTGCCGGCAGTGAGGGCTGCTTTGGCAGGATCGGTGATCTTCTGCACTGCAGTTACACTGTAACCGAAAAGCGCTGTGGCGTTAACGCTGAGGAATTCATCGCCATAGGTGGCAGACACTTCAAAACCGGGTTTGGTGTTGAAGGTCCCGTTCTCATTTCCGTAGTAGACATAAGTAGACCCTCCCACAAGATTGGTCTGCAACATACCGAGATTAACGCCGGATGATAATGGCTCTCCCACCACAATGTCCGCATAACCATCACCGTTCATATCATAAGCATTGTCGATAGCGGTACCGAAGAGCAGGCTGAGCTGCAATGTACCGCTGAACAAGCCCTGCAGCAGGTTGGAGGGCCTGGGCGATTCCAGTACCTGGTCCGCATTCGCCATGACTCCTTTGAAACCGGAAGCTTTTTGTTTGAAGAAGTGTACGTTACCGGTTTTGATATTGAGAGAAAGTGCGTTTGAGAGAAGTCCACCTAACGGTGCACCCACCACGATGTTTCCATTTCTTTTTCCATCTATACCGCGCATGCCTTTCACTTTCATTCCAAAGAAGTTGGCGGCATTGCTGAGCAGGCCGGTTGAGGCAGCTTCCAGTCTTGTGCCAATGCTGCTGTTGATGCCGGTCTTGTTTGTCTTACCGTAATATACATACGCAGTTCCTCCCAGGATCTGTCCATTCAGGATATTGGTAAGGCTGGAGATGTTCACGCCTGCGGGGGCGCCTACCACTACATCCGGAGCGCCATCGTTATTGAAATCGCCCACGCCGTCCACGCTGAATCCGAACATCAGTCCACTGATGCCGCTGAGCAGCGGAACGTTGAGGATGCCCAAGAGATTGAAACTTGGGGGATCCAGTTGCACGATGCTGGAAAATTTGTTACTGTTCTTATCGGTGAGGAAAACGAATGCACCGCCGGTAGTAGTGGAAAGCAGGATGAGATCTACTTTCACAAAAGCGGGAGTACCTACGATGATGTCTTGTTTTCCATCATTGTTAAGATCTTCCGTTACAGCCACTGAAAATCCGAAGAGTGCATTTGCCTTGATGCTGATGCCGGTAACATGACTGGCATTCATATTCAGTGTAAGGAAATTGGTGGGATTGGTTGCCGCCTGGTTACCGCCTGGAAAAACATATACTTTTCCAACAGTGCCATCGATATTTCCGAGCAAGCCAAGTGATAGTTCCAGGTGATCGAGAGGCGCACCAACAACAATATCGTTAATGCCATCGCCTGTTACATCTCCTGCATCGATGCTCAGACCGAAGAGTGCGCCGGCCACGGCAGTATTCGGTTGCAATGTTTTGGCAGGCGTTTCGGACAGGCCGGTGGGCGTACCATAATACACGAACACAGCGCCAACGCTGGCAAGTGAATTACCATTGAGTACACCGATCAGTCCGGGTGCAGATACGGCCACATCTCCATAGCCATCATTGTTTACATCGCCCACTCCACAAACTGCATAACCATACAATGAGCTGAGGATCTGCGGCCCCGTAAGACCGAGTCCTGCGAGAAGTCCATTTGTATTGGTTTTCCAGTCAGCTGCCTTATTGATGGGATCGATGGTAACAGGATATTGTGCGCCGCTGTCATCCACTTCCAGCGTAAGGATATTGCCTTTCAGCTTCATGGCAGCAGGAAGTGATTTGTACTGATTGTCCCACACTTTGAGATCTTCATACAACAATACAGTTTGTTGCAGACTATCTTTTGTCTGGAACTGCAGCCGGTTATTTTGCAGAACCGGTTTCAGATTACCGTCGATGGCTATGCGAATTTGTATTTTTCCTTTGCCCGATGGTTTTTGCCGGATGACAAAATTCTGACGAAGCCCTGCGTTGTTATTGGTGTATTGTACTTCTATATTATTATAGGAGTAGCGGAGCATGTCTTTGTCTGTGTGAGGTGTACAGTAAGACCCCGGGGTCCAGAAAGAATTTTTTCTGTATGCGCCGAGAATATTGAAGTGCATTTTCCAGCCAACCTCCTGGTATTGCTCCTGCACCTGTTGAACGGTGTATCCTTTTGGGGAAATATCAAATGCCAGGCGGTTGGCGGAGTTGGCAACGCGGAAATGTTTTTGTTGAGCAGATGGATAGAATTTGTTTTCAAGTTGCTGAATGTGGTCAGCTATCTGTGCATACCAGTTGGCGCTGGCGGATGCAGGAAGCTGGTGCTTTGAAGAGCTAAGCTCAGGAATGCCATTGGCATTGAGCTGGGTACGTGACCAGGTTGACTGGGCATAGTTTGGATCAATGGTAAGGAACGGACTAACAAGCAATACAGTGTAAAATTTCCAGAGTTTCATAGACGGTAATTTGGTGATTGACAGGATTGTCTTTAAAAGGTGAATACTGTCAGAGCCTTGCAATACTGATCTTTCATCTCTGCCGTTCGGGCAATAAAGTAGCTGTTGCATAGGTTGAGACCTGTGCAGACGCAAGCGAATTCCTTCTTTCGAAAAAAAAGTTGCAAACAGACTAGTACAATGATGTCGCTTACTTGTTACTTAATTGAAGGGACATGCAGAGAGTCATGGATATTGAATGGATGGAGTAGTTGCTATTGGTTCTTTCTAAAGAATTGGATAATGAACAAGAAATAATCAGTGATCATTTCTGCGGTTAAAATTAATCACGAGTATTGTTTTGAGATGCCTGTAAGGATTCATAAAATACCCGTATAAGTTCAATAAACACTTAGGGTTTCTATTTAGTCGAAATAATTATTGAGAAAGATCAACAACTAGTTGCACGACAAAAAAGTTTATCTAATTTTAGAGCTAACGATCTGGTATAATCGTTAACTCTCCACCCAAACCTTCATCCTTAGTTAATTCACTCTGGTTTTCCTGATTGTAGCCAATTAGTAAGTCTGATGTTGCCGAACATGTTGCTGATAAGTATCATTTTATATGATACTAACTGTCAGCAATAGGGTATGTATGCAATAAAAAAATGCCAATGTCAACCCGAACCAGTATGAGAAACTATAGAATCAAATTTCCTGCGATTGATCATGATCAAGAGTTTGAGCAACTGAGCCACGAAATGAATGGAGAGGTAGTGGCTGAGGACCTGTTGAGGGTATCCGGTCGCCTGGCTCGTGGTATCGTGCAAAGGTGGCAACCTGAGCCGGCCTTTTCACTTCGTGCCTGGAATCTGCTTTTCCATCAGCCGGTGGAGTTTTATAAGCCCGGAACGGAAGGGGCTGATAAAACCTATACCATCATTTTTATTCTTACGCCTGAACATTGCACCTGGCAACAGATTGGTGCGCACCGTCAATACTCCAGGCCTAATACACGCAGTACACTGCTGATTGCAGACAGTGTTCCGATGGACCTGGAGATCACGCCACATTTCCCTGCTCAATGGATAGATGTAAATGTTTCTGCCTTCTGGCTGGCACAACAGTTCCAGAAAGCAAATCTTCCATTGGAATCACTCTGGGAGAAATTAAGCGCTGATAATAAACCTCTGGTATTGATAGAACCTGCTACTGCCACAGATAATGTAACAGTAAACGCATTGTTCGAAGCGGCCATCAACCAGAGCAGTGATCCGCAATTGATCAGGACCATCACTATCAAATTGATCAATAGTTTTCTGTTGCATGCATTGCGTCACCGGGTGCAGGGAATTCCTGCCACGCAGGATGCTCACTTTGAAAAGATCATGGAAGCGGAAGCTATCTTAAAAGCGCATTTGCAAAAAACGCTTCCCAATCTCAATGCCATTGCACAACAGGTGGCGCTGAGCGAATCCACTTTGAAGCGTCACTTCAAGAATATTTTCGGCAAGAGCGTATATGAATATTATCTCGACAAAAAGATGCAACTGGCCAAGAACCTGCTGTTGGAAAAACCATTGACTGTGAATGAAGCTGCTGTGATGCTGGGATATGAGAAGGTGAGCAACTTTATCGATATTTTTAAAAAGCATCACGGGATCTCTCCCGGCAGTGTAAAAAAGAAAGGGTTTCAGAGCTTATAGGAATGAAATAAACACAATTGTTTTAAAGCTTGTGTAGTTAAATAGCGGCATCCTTCAACAGGAAAAAAAAATGATCCGCCTGATTGCCTGCAATGGATTTTTCTCTAATTTTATAGGACAGTCCCTTCAGGTATCACCACACAACCAACGGGTTTTTAGCAGCTCCACACGTAAGCACATGAGTAGCTCTTCAATTGAATGAGCAATGTCTACTTCCTTTTCTGGTTAATTCTGATAGTGAAAATGATTATTGAAAAACCACAAAAACCAACAACCCCAGACTTTTTTAAACCGATAGAAGTCTCCGTACACTGAGCTTGATTGAGTGACACTATCCGGCAATGAACTACCCGGCCGCATGGATGCGGCAAGGTTAATTCTCTTATGAAAAGCCATCCCAATCTGCTACCCTACTGAATACTATTTCTGTCTGTACGACCAGCATGTGCATCTCTATGTACATTTTTTTCTTCTTCCTGCCGGCCTCCTCTTCCGGCCAGGGTTCACTGACTTCCCCATTTTACCAGGGTAATAATCTGCGTTTTAATTCACTTTTAATACGATATTTACAGCTCCGGCTGTATATAAGCCTGTTTATTTCTGATTTTTGCCGGCATAAGTCATAACTATGAATATGGATGAAGTCAAAATCTTGCTCGTAGAAGACGAAAAGAAGATTGCGGAAGCCCTCAGAAAAGGCCTGATGGAGCAACAGTACCATGTGGAAGTCGCCTACGATGGATTGATCGGTAAAAAGATGGTGGAAAGCTATAAGTTCGATCTCGTGATCCTGGACATCAACCTGCCAGGCATGAACGGTTATGAACTTTGCAAGGAGATCCGCAAACGCGATGAAAGGATCCCGGTAGTAATGCTTACCGCCCTCAGCGCCACAGACGATAAGATCGAAGGCTTCGATGCCGGCGCCGATGATTATATCGTAAAACCCTTCGATTTCAAAGAACTGCTCGTTCGCATCCGCGCACTCCTCAAACGCATCTACCAGAACGTCCCCTCAGGCAATATGCTCAAAGTGGCCGACCTGGTGATGAACCTCGACAGTAAGGAAGTGACGCGCGCAGACAGGCCCATCTCCCTCACAGCCAAAGAATTTCAATTGCTGGAATACCTGGTCCGCAATAAGAACCGCGTTGTGAGCCGCGCAGACATCGCACTCAATGTGTGGGATATCGATTTCGATACCAAAACCAATGTGATTGATGTGTACGTGAACTTCCTGCGTAAGAAGCTCGACAGGGATTTCGATTCCAAACTCATCCATACACAGGTAGGCATGGGCTATATCCTGAAAGAAAATTCCTGATTGCTGATTGAAGATCAAGTATAAAATAACCGCCCTCTTTGCATTACTGGCTACTGCCATCATGTTATTAAGCAGTGTGAGTGTTTATTACTTCACTTCCAGCGACCGCGCCGAAGCATTCAAGAGGCGCCTGAAAGGCCGCGCCAACAACAATGCACAGATCTATTCCATCTTCGGAGACAGTAGTATCAAATTACTGGCGCAGATAGATTCGGGTTCTGTAAGCACACTACCCCGCAAGAGCGTGGTGATCTTCGATTACCTGGAAAACCAGTTGTACACTTTCAATGCAACAGGTGAAACCACTCCGGAAGTTGACAAGACTGTGCTGGAGAGGGCCCGCATGGATGAGGATGTTTATTTCAAAGTGAAAGGACGTGAAGCCATCGCCTTCCATCATACAGATGCACGCAATCGCATTGTAATTGTTGTTGCTGCCTATGATGAAGACGGGTGGGCAAGGCTGGTGCAACTCCGGCATATCCTCTTTCTCGGGCTCCTGATCGGGATTGCCATTGCGCTGATCGGCGGATGGGTTTTCTCGGTACAACTGGTCAGGCCGTTATCCATGATCATACAGGAAGTAAAAGATATTTCTTCGCAAAACCTTTCTCACAGGCTGGAAGCCGGAAGCGGCCATGATGAACTTCATCAACTGGCCAATACTTTCAACGAGCTGTTGAACCGTCTGCAGGAATCCTTCATGATACAACGCAGATTTATCTCCAATGCATCGCATGAATTGAGCACTCCGCTCACTTCCATCTCCAGTCAACTGGAAGTTACCCTGCACAAGGACCGCAATATCGAAGAATACAAACAGGTGATGCTGAGTATCCGCGAAGACGTAAAGCAGATGCAGCAACTCACCAAAAGCCTGCTGGAAATTGCAAAGACGGGCTCACAGGGGACCATCGAACTGGTTGAAGTACGCATCGATGAAGTGATGTTCAAAGTAATGGGGGATGTACAAAAGATCAGTCCGGATTACAAAGTGGAATTGCATTTTGAAGATATCCCTGAAGACGACAGAGAGTTCCTTGTGTTCGGCAACAGCGATCTGTTGTACAGCGCCATCAAGAACTTTGTGGAGAATGGATGTAAGTATTCGCAGGATCATACTTCATGGGTTGATCTCAGTTTTCAGAGCGGGCAGATCATCATTCGCGTGAAGAATCAGGGTGATGTGATTGCTGAAGAAGAGATCGAACATATCTTCCAACCCTTTTACCGTACCAATTCTGCCGCTACCCGTACGAAGGGATTTGGCCTGGGGCTGGCGCTGGCCAAAAGGATCATCGGATTGCACAAAGGAGCTATCAATGTGCAGAGTGATATCGTTGCCGGCACCGTCTTCACCATCGTTTTACCCAGTATCAAAGCTTTCTCACGTTGATTTAATTCCTTTTTAATGCTGGTTTAATGCGCGTTTAAGGGGTTTAGATCACATTTGTCGACTTATAAAATGGCATGAACTACCGATTGCTAATTCAGTGGATCCCTCTTTGTTGTATTATCGCTCTGTTGGTAGCTGGCGCAATGCTCAAACAAAAGAACGTTGAGCTTGCTTCAAAGCAGAAGCGATTGATGCTTCAAAATGATTCCATCCTCTCCGTAAATATTGCGCTGGAAAAACAGCTTGCAAAACTTCAAAAGTCGCTTGACAGTCTGCGTCCTCATTAGGGTGAAACCCTTACTGCGTCTTACTTTAATAGGCTTTTAATACACACTTAACTGGGTTTTAATTACTTAAGCATAGCTTTATTTAAAGGGGAAGTCCGATAGCATGAATAAGCTGTTCAATAATATCCTGGTTCCTGTTGAATTCAGTAAACAAAGCAGCCAGGTGATCAGTCAGGCGGTAATGATCGCCAATCACTTCAGGTGTGATCTGCACCTGGTGTATGTGGAGCATAATAGTATGGCGGATGCAGAGAAGCATCTGGTACAGGCGCTCACGGAAGGTGAGCTGGCCGATTATGAAGTGGAGATGATGGAACTCAAGGCAGCTTTCCAGCCACAATTGGAAGATGGCCTGCAGCTCATAACGGCTATGCGCAGGGGCAGCAGGGAACAGCATGTTACTTCTTACGCTTTACAGCACGCAATAGACCTCATAATCGTAGAAAAGCCGCGAAGCATTCTTCCCATGCGGTTTTCAAGATCTTTCAATATCAACAGGATCTCCAAGAAGACCGGCTGCCCGGTACTGACCGTAAAAGGAACGGCCAGGCTGGAAGCGATCAAAAATATCGTGTTGCCGGTGGATGCACATCTTCCATTGAGAAAAGTGATGTTTGCCAGTTACCTGGCCAGGCATTTCAATGCAAGGATCCACCTGATCGCATTGAGTGAGCCCGGAGAGGAAGACAATGTAGAGAACAAAGTATACCTCTATAAAACTTACCAGTTACTGCGCGAGAACACCAATCTCACAGTGGAATGTCATACCGTGCATGGCGGCAATATTGCTGATACCACATTGGAGTATGCCCGCCAGATCAACGCAGACCTGATAGTGGTGAATCCCGGCAAGGAAATGCTGTTGAGCGGGTTTGTGAACAGGCTGTTTGCCCGCCTCCTCTTCAATGAAAGCAGGATCCCGGTAATGACTGTAGCGCCCGCCCGTTAATCCGTCATTTGTTTGAATACGCATACGATCCGTACCCTTACTTTCTTTCCTGGTTACGATAATTTAATCCGCTTCCGTTACGGAAATCCAGGAGTATTGTCGTAACTTTTACGTCCTCCCAAATACATACCGTCATTCAGTGTAGGCTATCCGTCTGTATGGACCAACGATTGATTGCTTAGGCATTGTTTTCTGCAAATCCTAAAATGGAGCGATCATGAAAACGCATGAATATCCTTACGTGAACAAACGGAAAAAGACAATCCGTTTTGTGGTGCACAACAGTTGCGCCGACCATATTGCACTCTGCGGCAGTTTCAATCACTGGGAACATGATAAACTATTGCTGAAGCACGACAAAAAAGGGCAATGGTATATCGAGATCCCCATGCTGCCCGAGGGGAAATATCATTACAAATTCTTTATCGACGACAGGATGTGGATGGAAGACATCGAGAATATGCACCGTGAGCCCGATGGTGTTTCGGGATGGAACAGTGTATTGATGATCGGTTGATCCTATGCGTTATTGTACATCTTGTAAACAGGCTCGCGGATGGCATCGCCTTTATCAGAGCAGATGAAATCCAGCAGGTCAGCTATTTGCTCCGGCTTCACCCATTTGCTGGTGTCTGCATCAGGCATGTCTTTTCGGTTGACAGCTGTATCGATGGTACTTGGGGCCACAACGGATGTAACCACATTGGTTCCTTTGGCGGTTTCATTGAGAAGCTCGGCCAGTTTGAAAAGCATGTTCTTGGTGATGGCATAGGCCAGTACATTCTTTCCTGCGGTGGCATTGAGTGCAGGTTTGGAACCGATCAGCACGATTCGGCCATAACCCTGCTGCATCATATGATTGAAGAGCGGCCTTGCCGCATAATAAGCTGTTTCGAAATTGATGGAGAACATTTCCTTGATGGCCTGGCCATCTGTTGTATCGATATTCCCCATGGCAAATCCTCCTGCCAGTAACAAAGCGCCATCTATCTTCTTGTGCTTACTGATCATCGTATCAACAAAAGCGCTGGTTTCCGTTTCATCAGCCAGGTTCAGCGCATGGTACTCATACATGGGGTGATCGGTAACGAAGCGGGACTTGCTGTCGTGCCCTGTTGCAATCACGCGGTAGTTTGCCGAGAGAAACTTTTTTACTACCGCGGATCCCAGTCCTCCATTTGCTCCTGTGATAATGATGGTCTTTGCCATAGCATATACTTTTGTTAGCGCTACAAATGTACTGTTATTAATTCCCCGGCATTCTTTTTGAATAAAAAAAGGACCCTACGTGGAAACGTCCGGTCCTTTCCAACATGAGTTTCATGTGGATCCTTTTTAAAACACAGCGTTCTGTTCCTGCCGGGGGCTTTCACCATCCCGGGAAGAGCGGGCGCTGTTATTGATCAACAGCTCCATTTTGATATCAGATCTGATGTAATCGTTATCAGGTTCCAGAGGAACTTCCACAAAACCAAGTTTGCGGTACAATGACAAGGCTGGCAGTAAACCTGTATTTGAATACAGTATCACTTTATGGGCTCCGAGCCTAGCTGCTTCTTCGATAACGGCTTTTCCGAGAATGGCTCCGATCCCTTTCCCCTGGGAATTTTCACTCACGGCCATCTTGATCATCTCGTAATCGGTGTCGTTGATTTTTTTCAAACCAACCACTCCAACGGCTGTGTTGTTCTCCAGTGCAATCAGGATAGAGCCTCCTGGTTTGATCACTGTTTCATCCGGGTTCAACAGCACATAATCGTCTGCAGGTTCAATGCGGAAATATTTTTCGATCCAGGCCCTGTTCAGATAATCGAAATCCTTACGGTATTTCGGTTCATACGAAACTACAGTTATGGGTTGCATTTTGTTTAGTTTATTCGTTAAATTTTAGAGTGAAAACCCGCCTCCTATGTGTATTACAGCTTTCACTAATTGATCAAGATCAGATGAGCGTGTACGATGATTGGTGATGGCTACCCTGATCACATATTTCCCGTTGAGGAAAGTATAAGTAGGTGCGGCAATTCCCTTTTCATGCAATTGCATCAGGATCTCTTTGTTGAGAAGATTGAGTTGTTCAGTATCTGTGGTATCGCCAACATACCTGAAGCAAACGATGTTGAGCGATGGTTCCAGCAATAGTTCAAGCGAGGGTTCCTGTTTTATCAAACCGGCCAGGTATTGCGCCTGTCGTATGTTCTGGCGGACGAGCTGCCGGTATTTCTGCATACCGTTCTCTTTCATTACCATCCATACCTTCAGGGCCTTGAAGCCTCTCGATAATTCCATGCCGTAATTGCTGAAAGGGTCCGGGCCGGAAGAAAGACCGCGTTCATGATTCGCCAGGTAGCTGACTGCAATCGCAAATGCTTCGCGATGTGCTGCTGCGTCTTTGATCAGTACGCAGGCCACTTCATAGTTTACGTATAGCCATTTGTGATAGTCGAAGGCTAAGCTGTCCGCCAGTTCGATCCCCTGCAAACGTTGTTGAAACTCGGGTAATATTTTCGGGATAGCCCCGAAAGCGCCGTCCACATGGAACCAGCAGTTATAGGCTTTGGCAATAGCAGAGAGTTCGGTGAGTGGATCGATTGCGCCTGTGTTGACGGTTCCGGCATTGCCGATAATGCAGAATGGAGTGTACCCCGATGCTTTATCGGCGATGATCATTTGCTCTAGTACTTTGAGATCGATGCAATAGTTTTCGTCAACCGGTACTTTCCTGAAGTTGTCGCTTCCGATACCGATCACTTCAATGCCTTTGCTAACGCAGTTATGCGTTTCTGCAGAACCATACACGATCAATTGGGAGGGCATGGACTGCAATCCTTTCTGACGGATGTTGTTGTTGAAATGATTTCTTGCCACGATCATCGCTGTGATATTGGCGAGGGAGCCACCACTCAACAGGATGCCGCTGGCCGTGGCTGGAAAGCCCATCATTTCTTTTGCCCAGTTGATCACCTGACGCTCTACATACATGGGCATATGTTCTCCAATGCTCACATTGGCATTCATGCCGCTCGCCAACATATCGGCCAGCATGCCGGTAATGGTGCCGCCGCCCTGTACCCAACCCCAGAAGCGGGGATGGATATTGTTGGTGTTGAAGGGAAGCACCTGCGTAAAAAAATCTTCGTACACATCGGCTGCTTCCTGCGGAAGCTCCGGCAATGGTTGCTGCATACTGGCAACTGCATATGATGATGGTTTTTTCCAGGCCGGCCTTTGTGCGGCTGATTGAATATAATCGATCATATCATTCAGCATCTGATGACCCAGTGCGCGGATGGAATTCCAGTCCTGCGGATCAAGCGTGGATTCTTCGGGGAGAATGGTTTCTGTTTTCATACACACCGTTTTGGAGTCCCGGGAGGGGAGTAGAAAAGGTTATTGACAGGAACAAAGTTCCAATCAATTTTCGATTGAAAACAGATTCAGTTTTAGAAAAAGTAACTGTATCAGATATGATGCCAGATAAGGATTAATTCATTACTATCCTGTTGGCATCCGGTGATGCAACAATGATACAATCCTGTATTGATGCGCTGTTGAACATCTCCGGTATGGAAGGATCGGGTTGTTGAAAGCTTTTGCCGGCAATGGTAAAGCCCATATTGGCAAACACCAGTAATAGCAGCAGTAGTGATTTCATACCCGGGAGTTGATTGATTTATGAATGAGTGTGCCTGTAAAAATGCGATAGAATACAGGGATTGGCAACTGAACTTCGCTCAACTGTGGCAATAACGTTCTGAGGCGTCAGTGTTTTCAAATGAGGCTGCCGGTAATAAAGGAGACTTTGATATCAGTGCAGGGGACATACCATTTTCAAATCAAAGAGGCTGCTCGATTCTTAATGAGCAGCCTCTTTGATTTGAGAACCTGATGAGACAGGAGATATTTCTTATTCTTCAGTATGTGCCACCGCATTGAGATAGATGCGATCGATAGCATCCTGGTATTTTTCCATGATCACTTTTCTTTTGATGCTGAGCTTGGGCGTTAATTCTCCGGTGTTGATGCTCCACTCGTTCGACAGCAGTTCAAATTTTTTCACCTGCTCAACATGGTTGAAGAATTTATTGAAATTCTCGATGAGGTCTTTGTACAACTGTATCACTTTGGGATGACGGATCAGTTTGTTGTTGTCCATTTCTTCCAGGCCTTCCTTGCGGGCCCAGTCCTTAAGATTGGAGAAAGAAGGAACGATGAGCGCTCCTACGAATTTTCTTTCGGGGCCTACCACCATTACCTGTTCCACGAACCTGGACTCTTTGAGTTTGTTTTCGATGGGCAGCGGCGCTACATATTTTCCGCCGCTGGTTTTGAAAAGTTCTTTTTTGCGGTCGGTGATCTTGAGGTATTTGTTGTTTATCATCTGTCCGATATCGCCGGTATGGTACCAGCCGTCGGTGATGGATTCAGCGGTGAGATCGGGGCGCTTGTAATAGCCCATCATGATATTGGGGCCTTTGCAAAGGATCTCTCCGTCTTCCGCGATCTTCACTTCCACGCCGTCGATAAGCGGGCCAACGGTGCCGAACATACGATCCTGCACTTCATAGCGGTTCACGCTGATCACAGGAGAGGTTTCTGTAAGACCATATCCTTCCATGATAGGAATGCCGGCGGCGGTGAAGATGCGGATCAGTCGAACCTGTGCGGCCGCGCCACCGGTAACGATACAGCGCAGTTGTCCGCCCAGCGCTTCACGCCATTTGCTGAAGATAAGTTTATTGGCGAGTGCCAGCTGCATATTGTACACCATGCCCTGGTTCTTGTTGATCTCGAATTTTGTAGCCAGGCTATGCGCCCAGAAGAACAGATTTCTTTTAACGCCGGTAAGATCTGCTCCTTTTGACATGATCTTTTCGTAGACTTTTTCCAGGAGCCTCGGAACGGTGGTGAACATATGAGGTTTCACTTCGCGCAGGTTATCTGCGATGGTGTCCATGCTTTCCGCATAGTAGATTGCCACGCCACGGAAGAGGTAGAGATAAGTGACCATCCTCTCGAACACGTGGTTCAGCGGTAGGAAGCTCAAAGACCGCATATTATCGCCGGGCGGGAAGCAGGGCATACAGGCGATCACATTGCTCAGGATATTCCTGTGCGAGAGCATCACGCCTTTGGGAGTGCCGGTTGTCCCGGAAGTATAGATAATGGTAGCAAGATCTTCGTATTGGATAGTGTCTGCGATCTTTTGAACACGGGCCAGGTTGGCGGAGTCGGAAAGACTGAGCAGTTCGGTCCAGTTGCGGCTGCCGCTCACATCTTCGATGGTGAAGATGAACTGAAGTGTAGGCACCCTGTCTTTTATGGCGGCCACTTTATGATAGAGCTCTTCATCATTCACGAAGATGATCTTCACTTTGGCGTCGTTGAGAATGAACTCGAGATCTATAACGTTGATGGTTGGGTAAACGGGAGTAAGTACAGCTCCGATCTGTTGAACGGCCAGGTCGATCATCATCCATTCAGGTCTGTTCTTTGCGATGAGCGCCACCTTGTCTTTGCCTTCAACAGTATTATCGCCGGGACCGATACCCAGGGAAAGCAGGCCTGCGCTGAGCTGGTCCACAATATCTTTCACTTCTCTTGTGCTGAAACTTTTCCAGCTGCCGTTGATCTTTGCTGAGAGCATATCGGCAATTGGTTTTCGTTCCAGGTGATAATTCAGGCAATCGAAAAGGCGTCTGGGTTCGGTCATACAATCGTTTTTTTACGGTGAATCAACTATCAAATTACCACTTCTGCAGCAATAAAAAAAGCTATTCCGGGCCGGGGGCCGCAGAATAGCTATCAATTGATTGTTAATTATTTGGAAGCAGTCTGATAATACTGCCCGGTGGCCGGTAATTTAAAAACACGGTTTCTTTGGAAATTGTTGAACTGGTTGGCTTCTTCTGCATGAAGTTTTGTCCAGTTCTCGTAAGCTCCCAAATTGGCCGCTGCTCCGAAGATCCACTGGTTATATGCTTCAAACATTCCTCCTTTCAGCAATTGCTGCTGATAATCGAAAAGGCGGAAAGGATGTCCTGTAGCATTTTTTGCAAACCAGTCCACAATGAATTTGGTGCGGATGGCGGAAAGCGATTCGGGTGTAATGCCATTGCTGGCGATATAACCTGACTGGGACTGGATGGTTTCCAGGAAGAGGCGAACAAAGTTGTTCTTCATATCCTGTCCCTTGGTAAGGTTACCATCGGTGAACAGTTTCTTATAGCTGTCCAGCAAAATGGTTTTTATTTCCGGTGTTCTTTTGGAATAGCTTTCGAGGTTTACGAAGATCTCTCCGTAAATGGTACTCCATACTTTATCCTGTGTGAAATAATAGTATTTGGCAGCGTTGTAATAATTACCGGAATGATTGGGATCTGACTCGATCCCTTTTTCCCATTGTTTGATGGATTCCTTAAAGTCTTTTTTGCTCCAGAGCATTTCTCCGTATTCGCTATAAAGAACTCCTTCATTAGGATATTTCTTCAGTGCAGTGCGATACATTTTTTCACAGTCCTTTCTTTCTTCCAGGGCTTTGTAAACAAGGCCAAGGATCTGGAACGACTGCACATCTGCGTCTTCACGTTCGGCAAGCGGTTTGGCAACACCCATTGCATGTGCGTAATCACGCTGAAGGTAGTAGGCAAATGCAAGGTCTTTCTGCAATTCAAAGTTACTGGCGTCTTTTTGCAAAGCGCGGTTCAGGATGAGAATGGCATTGGGATAATCTCCCTGCCTTACAAATCCTTTAGCGGTTTCCAGCGCCGCCTTGCTATCTGTATCCTGGGCAGAAGCGATTCCTGCTGATAACAAGATGCTGGCGGCAAATAATAACTTTTTCATATCTGTCAAAGATAAGTGATTGAAGTTTATGAACGGCCAGGGCTAAATCGGGTCAGTTGAATAATAGGAATTGATTAACAGGGTCTTGCTATGTGCGTGCCTGTTATATCAATCGATCAGGTGCGTCAGTAATCCGTCTCTGAGCTTGGGTTCAAACCAGGTGCTCTTTGGAGGCATTACATTGCCACTGTCTGCAATATCGAACAATTGCTGGATAGTTACCGGGTGCAAACTGAATGCCACAACCATTTCTCCGGAGTTCACCCTTTTTTCCAGTTCGCCGAGCCCGCGGATACCACCAACGAAATCGATGCGTTTGTCTGTGCGCTGGTCCTTGATGCCGAGGATGGGATCGAGCAGGTTATTGGAGAGAATGGTTACGTCCAGTACGCCGATCGGGTCTTCCGAGTAGGTTCCGGGTTTGGAGCTGAGCTTGTACCATTGACCACTGATATACATGCCGAACTCATGAAGATTGGCGGGCGCCAATGCTTTGTTGATTTTTTCGATGGTAAAGGCTGCTTCCAGTTTTTTCAGGAAGTCTGCTTCGCTGAGGCCGTTAAGGTCTTTCACCACGCGGTTGTAATCCATGATGTACAACTGGTTGGAGGGAAAGAGTGTGGTGAGGAAAATATCTGCACCGGCTTTGGCATCGGCGCCGAGTGCTTTGCGCACTTTGGCGGCGGAGGCAGCACGGTGGTGGCCATCTGCGATATAGGTGGCGGGCACTAATTTCAGGAACAGGTCAGAGATGGAGCGGATAGTATAATCATCATCGATAGTCCAGATAGTATGGCTGATCTCGTCATCTGCTGTGAACAGGTAGGTGGGATGATTGGTAGCCTTCCATTCTTCGATGAGTTTATCCAGTTCCGTCACATTGCGATAAGCGAGGAATACATTACCGGTTTGCGCGCCGGTTGTTTTGATATGGTTGATACGGTCCTGTTCTTTTTCAGGACGAGTGAACTCATGTTTTTTGATGAGGTCTTTTTCATAGTCATCCACAGAGCTGCCACAAACGAGACCGGTTTGGCTACGGCCATTCATTACCAGCTGGTAAATGTAGTAGCAGGGTTTTTCCTCGCGGAAGAGTGTGCCGCGGCGGATGAAGTCCTGCAGGTTTTCTTTCGCCTTGTCGTACACAGCCTGCGTATGAATGTCAACGTTATCCGGCAGATCGATTTCGGATTTGGTGATATGCAGAAAAGAATCGGGATGTCCGTTGGCTTCAATTCTGGCTTCCTGGCTATTGAGCACATCATAGGGTCTGGATGCAACTTCTTTTGCCAGTTCTGCGGCAGGTCTTAACGCTCTGAAAGGTGAAATGGTAACCATAATAGCTGATTATATGTATGATCTTTTAATACAGGTTTACGTGATAGCAGCCGGTCAGGTCCCTTGCGGGGCTTGAGCGGTATTAGCGTGAACAAAATAAAAGGCTTTGGAAGGATTTACCAAAAGCCTTTTATTGGAGAGTGGAACTATCGGTATGTTATCAGGTGAGCGACTGGTTCCACCTGCCTATTTACGCACCGGCATGGTATACGCTACAGAAGTTTTGCAGTCGTAAATAGTAAAGCCATTGGAGAGTCCGCATCCATTGTTGAGACCGCCCTGGTTGAAGGCGAAAAAACTGCTTCGTTTCCAGCCCAGTTGACGGATGATATCGTCTTTTGTTTTTACGGTGAACTCATAGTTCAGCGGTTCGATAGTAAGTGATTTGAGTTTGGCCTGGATGGAGCCGGAAAGTGTGCGGCTACCCTCATTGTCTTCTTCATAAATTGCGAACACTTGTTCGGGGTTGTCGGGTTCCCAGTTGGAATCCCAGATACTGTTCACTTCTTTCCATCTTTTCTTACGGATGTCTTTGCGGGAGCAATTGACGGAAATTACATTTTGCGGACTGGTGATCTGGCCATTGGAATTCTGCTGCAGGTAGCCGTCAGCCCTGACGAATCTCAGTTCAGAGCCGCCGCCATTGCCGCTGAAGCTGATCAGGTGATCATACTGTTTGCTGCACATCACAGATCCAATCATTACCATGGTGATGGTGGGTGAAGCAGCCGGAGGAGCAGGTGTTGCAACCTGGCCTCCCGATTGTGCGATATGTACAGCACGTTTTTCGCAATAATCATCATTCACCAGAACAGGGATATAACAATTGTAACTGCCGCAGTTCAGTGGTTCGAGGCCCGGGGCTTCATTGGCATCCCTGTCGGCAGCAACGAGGGTTGTGCGAAGCCAGGTTTGTTCATCGTTCTGAAATAGGGCTCTGTAATTTTCAGAGTAAGGAAAGTATATAGCAGGAGCTTCTTCGTCTCCACCTGTTTCAGGATCGATGTTCACCGAAGTATTCACACGCATCAGGGAAGGCTGTTCCTGAGATGGCCAGTTACTGCCGGTTTTGTATCCTGCTTTTTCCAGGTATCGCATCAGCAGGGGAAAGCTGTCTTTATTGATGATGCGGTCGAATTGTTGCTGGAACCTGCCTTTGGCAGTATTGAACTTTTTGAAGGCGTCCAGGGTATACAGTGGGCTGGAACCCGGCGCCAGCAATGCTTTGAGCAAAACGCGTTCATCTTCATAATAGCCGCTCCAGATAGCGGCCAGCACTTCGCGGAATGCCTGCTCGTCCTGGTAGATATGGCGGAGCATGTTTGCGAATTCGGTATGCAGGGCTGCTTTTTCTTTTTCCTGTTCTGTACGGGGGAAGGTAGTGTTTCCGGAAAGGCGGTCAATTCTATCTTTTTTACAACTGAGCATTGTGATGCAGAGGATACAGAAGAGAAGGCTCGCAAGGTTTGCGGATCGATTCATACGGATTCAATTTAATGGTTTAAAAAAACGGATGTGATCACTATCCGGATGCAAACTTACGGGGAGGTTCATTCGAAAAATTACTTCAACACATCTCCGGTTCTTATATCGCTTTATGATGTATTGTAGTTGTATAAGTTGTAAAGAACGGCAGGTCTGTGTGCCGGAGGAAGTACATGGGCTGCAGAGTAATTGAAGTGGTGCAAAAAAAGACTGCCCCAATCCGGAGCAGTCTTTCTAAAATATTTATCGGCCTTTAAAATTCTTCTTATCCATTCTTCTTTGCAAAATCCTTCATCAGCTCTGTAATAGCCTGTACACCTGCCAAAGGCATGGCATTGTACATGGATATCCTGAATCCACCGGAGAGCCTGTGCCCTTTCACGCCTACCATTCCATTGTTCTTGCAGATATCCAGGAACGCTTTTTCCAGTTCAGGATTATCGATGGTGAATGTGGCATTCATCTTACTCCTGTCTTCTTTAGGAACAGATCCTTTGAAGAGTGGCAATGAATCCAGTGTGCTGTACATGAGATCGGCTTTTTCATCATTGAGCTTTTCAATAGCAGGGATGCCACCGAGCTCTTTCAGCCAGCGCAACGTAAGCATGCAAACATAGATGGCAAAAACAGGAGGCGTATTGAGCATGGAGCCATTCTCGATATGCTGGCGATAGTCCATCATGCCCGGGATCTTTCGGTCCACTTTTCCAAGGATATCCTTGTTCACGATCACCATGTTCACACCGGCAGCACCTATGTTCTTTTGTGCGCCTGCATAAATGAGATCGAATTTATTGAAATCCATCACGCGGCTGAGAATATCACTGCTCATATCGCAGACCAGCGGAACGCCTGAGTTGTAGAATTGTGTGAAATCGTGCCACTGCGTTCCTTCGATGGTATTGTTGGATGTGAGGTGCAGGTATTTGGCTGTTTTCGGGACCTGGATATTTTTAGAAAGCTCACGGAAACTGGAAGGCTTTCCATTGTACACCACTTCCACATGTCCGAAGGTGCCTGCTTCTTTAATGGCCTTGGTGGCAAACACGCCGGTATCTGTGTAAGCCGCCATTTCGTTCTCATTGAGCAGGTTCATGGGGATCTGGAAGAATTGTGTGGAAGCGCCGCCGTGGAGGAACAGTACTTCGTGCTGATCATCCAGTTTCATCAGTTCTTTTACATGGGCGATGGCTTCGTCCAGCACAGCCTGGAACAAGGGAGTGCGGTGGCCGATTTCCAGGATCGATAAACCGGTGTTGTTGAAATCGAGGATTGCCTTGCTGGCTTGTTCGAATACTTCTTTGGGTAATACGCTGGGGCCAGAATTGAAATTATAGATCATGATCTTCTCTTCTATTGTTGATTACTATACTAATCTTATGGAATATCAAAATTATTCAATTCATGGCATACAGGAGCGCATAATTTAAGCGAACAGGCGTAAGTGTTTGCTGAAATGTAGTCTGGATAAGGGCTGGCGCTAATAATTCCTTTCTTCGTGCATCCATAATTTATTCAGCAGTTGAACGGTCTTCTTTCTTTCTGAATTGCCTGAATCCTTCATCAGCTGTTGAAGGTCCGGCTGGCCGGCATTCACCCAGGCGGTGTACCAGCTGGCTGCAACTGCCTGAATGGATTGCTTCAGTCTTCTTTCCGTCATACCATTCATGGCAAGGTGATAAGCCGCTGCAAATTCAACGGTGTATTGCCTCTGGAGTTTTCCGTTCCGTTCTGAAAATGCGTATCGTGCATCCGGCGGGAACCGGACTGAGAGAGTACGCCCGGTCTGTAATACGGTATCTGCTGCGGCGCCGCTTTCCAGTACCCGTTCCCAGAAGAAAGCTGCAGGATCGGGTAGGTAGAAAGCCCGCAATGTGAAGAGCTGCCATTGTTCTTCTGCCAGCAGTTCCGGCAGTGCAGATTCCCACAGCGCATGGATGCCGCGTTGATTGGTTTGTTGTCCATCGTAGTTGCTGCAGGCGTGAAGAGGAACATGGGCATCGCCAATATAATGCCCGATGTCTGCCGACAATTTCAGGATGGCATCGGTCCTCTTCTCTTTGAATGCCCTGGTGAGCCTTTGCTGCATGGTCTGCAGCCACCAGGGAACGATGCCATGTGCCTGGAGCGTATCTTCAGAATACTTCTCCACTGCAGCTTTCCAGTAGCGGGGCAGGCTGTTGGTCTGGTAATGGTCAAGATCGATAAAATGTTTAGGCCCTTCACCAGGCAGGATATAACGGCGCCGGTCAGGGTCTGTTGCATGATCGCGCAGGTAATGGATATGTGATTTGAAAAAGACGATCATCTCCGGGGGAAGCAGGAACACGGCCTGGAAATTGATGAGCCTATGGGCATAAAAGCCCCAGGAGAATGCTTTGAGCCCAATAAGCACAAAGCAAGAGAGGAGGAAAGGTTTTCTCATGTGTAGGTACATTTTCGGTTATCCCGGAACGATAGCACCGGGGAAAAACGAACTATGTACGAAAAGAAAACTATGCCGGATTTTCTTCGTCGATCTCTGTTACGCCACCGGAGATTGCGAATTTCATTGCGTCTGTGGAGCTGATATCGGTGAGGACCTTCACCCTGTCTGCCTTTACGAAGTACAGCCTGCCGGTGAGCGCATAAGATTGCGGCACATAAACCGCAACATATTCGGTGAGACCGAACTCATGCAACTCTTCGCGGGTGATGAAACCGATCTGCCATACATCGTTGCCTTCGATGCTGACGAGAACAGATTTATCGAACTTCCTTTTATTTCCTGCAAATGCTTCAAAGAAATCTTTGATAGTGGAATAGATCAGCTTGATGCCCGGCGTTCTTTCCAAAACCTTATCGAAAAGCTCCACCAGTTTGCCGATGATGTAAGAAGAAGAGATATAACCCACAAAGATCACAACCAGCAACACCAGCACGAAGCCAAGACCTGGTATATTGATCGCTTTTCCTTCCGCATCTGTGCCAAGGAATCCCGGGAAGAATTTTCCGATGATGCCGGGCAGGATGCCATCGATAAAATTGAAGAGGGCGCTAACCGCATACACCGTAATGGCGATGGGCGCCAGGATGATCAGTCCCTGCAAAAAATATTGAAAGATCTTTTTCAGTACCTGCTTCACTGTCATACGATGGGAAGATTTGTGTTCAAAAGTACTACCCCCATCCTTACCGCCGAAATAGTTCCTGAAACCCCTTACTGCTCAGTGTTTCAACATTCAGAACGGCCCGGTTCTTGTGCAATTTTAAGGAAGCAGTCCCGCTGCTGTCGTGTTTGCCCCCATACCTTCCTTTCATCGCATCGGTTAGAAAAAATCATCCAAAAAGCTAAAAAAAACTGGCTGGAAACTTGAACTACTTTCAAAGTTTCCATAGTTTTGTTGCCGATTATGAGCTCAACAGACACACAAACCAGGGAAAGGATCCGGCAGAAAGCCGATGATCTCTTCATGCAACTGGGCACGCGCAACGTGAGTATGGATGATATTGCGCGGGAGCTCGGCATGAGCAAAAAAACCATCTACCAGTATTATTCAGATAAGGATGAGCTGGTAAATGCCGTGCTGGACTTCACGCTCTCCAAAATGAAAAGGGAATGCGATGAATGCTATGCGGGAGCCAAAGACGCGGTGCATGAATTGTTCCTCACCATGGACCTGCTGGCTGAACAGTTCCGGAACATGAATCCCATTATCCTGCACGACCTGGAGAAGAACCATTCGGATGCATTCAAAAAATTCCTGAATTACAAACACGAGTATCTCTTCACTGTAGTTCGGGAGAACATGAAACGCGGCATCAGTGAAGGTTTATTCAGGGAAGATCTCAATACAGACGTGATCAGCAGGTTCAGGCTTGAATCCATGATGATGCCTTTCAATACGCAGGTGTTCCCTACTTCGAAATACAATTTCGTGGAAGTGGTGCAGCTGATACTGGAGCATTATGTATTTGGAATTGCCAGCACCCAAGGGCATGCCCTGATCATGAAATACAAAGAAGAAAGAAAAAAAAGCAAACCAATATGAACCCTTATCAGGTAGCAAGGCGAAGTTCAACAACGCTGATCATGTTCCTGGCAGGTTTTGCCCTTCCATCAACCCTGATGGCGCAGAACCGTCATGAGATGTCGGTACAGCAATGTGTGGAATATGCCAGCAAGAACAGTGTAACTGTAAAGAATGCACTGGTTGATATTCAGATCCAGCAGCAGACCAATAAAGAGATCACTGCGCAGGCATTACCCAATGTTTCGGGAAATATCGAAACCATTCATTATCCCAAGGTACCGGTACAATCATTTCCCAACTTCATTGCCCAGGGCACTTACGGTGTACTGGTAGCGGAAGGTGTGCGCAAAGGCAATGGCGATCCCATCACTGCGCCGGAGGACTTCGGATTGATTGCTGCGCCATTCGGTACCAAATGGAATGCGTCTGCAGGCGTAAGCCTGAATCAGATCCTTTTCGATGGCCAGGTATTCATCGGACTGCAGGCCAGGGAAACCAGCATACAGTGGGCTACCAGGAACGCTGAAGTAACAATGGAACTCATCAAGGCCAATGTTTACAAAGTTTACTGGCAGATAGTTATCGGAAGGAAACAAATGGAAACTTTCGATGCCAATATCGAGCGGCTCGATAAAACACTCAGCGATACCCGCGCCATTTATCAGCAGGGCCTGGTAGAAAAACTGGATGTAGACAAACTGGAAGTATCCATCACCAATCTCCGCACAGAAAAAATGAAAGTGGAGAACAGCCTGAAGATCGGATTGATGGGGCTGAAATTCCTGATCGGAATGCCTTCCAAAGATGAACTGGTACTTACAGATACGCTGTCTGAAGAAAAGTTGAAAGAAAATATCCTCGACGATAGCTACAAATACGAAGACCGCAAAGAATTCCAGTACCTGCAATTGGGCAAGAAGCTGAATGAGTTCAATGTAAAACGTTATCAGCTCAGCAGGATCCCTACTGTTTCCGCTTTCGGCACTTTCAGTAAGAATGCCATGCGCGACAAGTTCAATTTCTTTAATGATGGAGAATGGTTCACTACCGCCTTTGTGGGAGTAAGGATCTCAGTTCCCATCTTTGAAGGCTTCGCCAAGAATGCAAGGGTTGCCAAAGCGAGGTTGGAACTTCAGAAAACGCAGAACCAGGAAGAACTGCTGAAACTGAATATCGATAATGAAGTAGACACAGCGAGGATCAAGATCGGAAATGCATTGCTGACAATGGAAAGCCAGAAGAAAAATATGGAGCTGGCGGAAAGCATCTTCAACCAGGCGAAACTGAAATATGATCAGGGCCTTGGATCCAACCTGGAGATCACCAATGCACAAACAGAACTGAAGAATGCGCAAGTGAATTATTACGCAGCACTCTTCGATGCAGTGATCGCAAGGATCGACTATCTCCGCGCCATCGGTAAACTCTAAAAACAAACACAACTTCCATTACCAGATAAATGACTAATATGAATACGATACTTAAACTAAGCGCCGGTGTAGTGATGCTTTCGCTCGCAGCCTGCGGCGCTTCAGTGAACGACAATATCAGCAAGAAAAAAGAGGAGCTCACAAAGCTCAAGTCTGAACAGCAGGCCCTGAGCAGCCAGCTTACTACAGTTTCAGATAAGATCATCAAACTGGAAGATGAACTGAGCAAGCTCGACTCCAGTTTTTCGAAACCTGAGAAAACAAAGCTGGTGGCGGTTTCCAGCCTGTCTACTTCCCGCTTCACGCACTTTATCGACCTGAAAGGAAGGATCGATGCAGTGAACGTTGTTTTTGTAACGCCACGTGGCGTGGGTGGGCAGATCAAGGCCATCTATGTGAAAGAAGGCGACAATGTAAGAAAAGGACAATTGCTGGTGAAGCTGGATGATGTGGCTTACCGCCAACAGGTAGAACAGGCGAAGATCCAGCTCAGCACCGCCAAAACTTACTATGATCGCAGGAAGAATCTCTGGGATCAAAAGATAGGCGCGGAGATAGACCTGATCAATGCCAAAGCACAGATGGACAATGCCGCCAAAGTAGTGGAGCAGGCCGAGAACCAGCTGGATATGGCCAACGTATATGCCGAAATGAGCGGAGTGGTGGATATGGTGAATATCCGCGTGGGTGAAGTGCTTTCACCTGCTTCTGCAGCACAGTTCGGTATCCGTATCGTGAATGTGAACGATCTGAAAGTAGTAGCTGATGTACCGGAAAATTACCAGAACAAGATCGGTGTGGGCAGCAATGTACTCGTTTCATTACCCGAGTCAAACAATGATACGCTCCGCACCAAAGTGAGTGTTGCCAGCAAGCTCATCAATATGGATACAAGAACTTTCAATATCGAAGCGCGCATCCCAACGGGAAAAACTGTAAGGGCCAATCAGCTCGCTATTGTTCGCATCCAGGATTATACAACGCCTGATGCCATCACTATTCCCGTAAGCACCCTGCAAAGCGATGAGAACGGTAAATTCGTAATGGTGGCCATCAATCAGAATGGCAAACTCACTGCCGTGAAACGCGCAGTGACTGTAGGTGAATTGTATGGAGACAAGCTCGAAATAAAAACCGGTCTCCAGGCTGGTGATCAACTGATCACAGAAGGATTCCAGGGGCTCTACGACGGACAGCTCATCATCACGAACGTAAAGTAAGTTCAGCAGATCATTAAATCAACCTTATGAGTGTTTTAGAAAACCTTACAGGGAAATTCAAAGAGTTCAAGCCTACCACCTGGAGTATCAAGAATAAAACCTCGATATACCTCCTCATGCTCCTTGTGAGTACCATGGGTGTGTACCAGTTTGTGACCCTCCCTAAAGAACAGTTCCCGGATATCGTGATACCTACCATCTATGTACAAACGATATATGTAGGTAACTCACCCAAAGACATAGAAAACCTGGTAAGCCAGCCGATCGAAAAACAGATCAAAGGCATTACCGGCGCCAAGATCAATAAAGTGACCAGCACTTCCGTTCAGGATTATTCTGCCATCATGGTGGAATTTGATACGGATGTGAAAACGGATATCGCACTGCGGAAAGTGAAGGATGCGGTAGACAAGGCCAAACCCGATCTGCCGACAGACCTTACCGAAGAACCTTCTGTAATGGAAGTGAGCTTCTCCGATCAGCCCATCATGTATGTGAACGTGAGCGGCAACTTCGATGTGGTGCGTCTCAAGAAATATGCAGATGACCTGAAAGACAGACTGGAAGAGCTTTCCCAGCTTAACCGCGTTGACCTGGTAGGCGCTCCCGAGCGCGAGTTCCAGATCAATGTAGACAATTACCGGATGGCCAGCGCCAATGTTTCTTTTGATGATATCGAAACTGCTATCAAGCGCGAGAACATGGATATCTCCGGCGGTCTCCTGGAAGCAGGCAATACCAAACGGAACCTGCAACTGAAAGGACAATTCAAAACAACTTTCGATATCGAGAAAGTAGTGATCCGCAATTCAAAAGGCGGGTCCATCTACCTGAAAGACATCGCCCAGATCAAAGACACTATCAAGGAGCGCGAGAGCTATGCGCGTCTCGATGGAAAGAATGTGATCACCCTCAACATCATCAAGCGCGCCGGGGAAAACCTCATCGAAACTTCTGATGCTGTAAAAGTTGTTGTGGACCAGATGAAGGCAGAGAACTTTCCGAAGAATCTCGACGTGGTTGTAACGGGCGATCAGAGCAAAACCACCAGAACATCTTTCAACGAACTGGTGAATACCATCGTGATCGGCTTCCTGCTGGTATTGATCATCCTGATGTTCTTCATGGGTGTAACCAACGCCTTCTTCGTGGCGTTGTCTGTGCCGCTGAGTATGTTTGTGGCCTTCATGTTCCTGCCTGCGGCGGATCTGATTGTGGGCACGCATGTAACCCTGAACTTCATCGTGTTGTTTGCATTGCTGTTCGGACTGGGTATCATAGTGGACGATGCCATTGTGGTGATTGAGAATACACACCGGATCTTTGTGCAGGCAGGCGGTAAACTGAGTTCCGAGAAATCCGCCATGATGGCGGCGGGTGAAGTATTCGTGCCCGTACTGGCCGGTACACTCACTACGCTGGCGCCCTTTGTGCCATTGTTGTTCTGGCCGGGTATCATCGGTAAGTTCATGATCTACCTCCCAACGATGCTGATCTTCACTTTAACGGCATCATTGATTGTGGCCTTCATCATGAACCCCGTATTTGCAGTGGATTTCATGAACCATGCAGAGCATGAGAAAAGGAAATCGGATATCTTCAAAAAGCCGGCCCTTTGGGTAGCGCTTGTTGTTGGTATCATCTTCGATCTCACTGGTTATACTTTCCTGGGGAACCTCCTGATCTTTATTGTGTTGCTGGTGATCCTCAACACGTATGTTCTGGAAGGAATGATCCGTTCATTCCAGCATCGTGTACTGCCCTGGATCATGGGTCACTATGAAACCCTGTTGAGATGGGTATTGAAAGGATGGAGACCCGTATGGATGCTGATCGCCACATTTGTGCTGCTGATTTTGTCCGTGATGATCTTCGGCGCGTCCAATCCTAAAGTTGTGTTCTTCCCAACCGGCGATCCCAATCAGATCTTCGTATACCTCAAATTACCGGTAGGTACCGATGTTGATTATACAGATTCGATTACCAAAGCAATGGAAAGCCGCGTAGCCCGTGTACTTGATATGGAGAACGGAAAAAAGAACCCGGTAGTGGAAAGTGTGATCACCAATATCGCAGTGGGCGCAGGTGATCCAATGAGTGGCGATAGAAGTACACGCCCCGAGCTGGGACGTATCCAGGTTTCTTTCGTGGAGTTTGAAAAACGACATGGTGTATCAACCAAACCTTATCTCGATTCCATCCGCGCAGTGGTGAAAGGCGTACCTGGCGCGGAGATCACAGTGAACCAGGAGCAAGGCGGCCCTCCTACCGAACCTCCGGTCAACATCGAGATCGCCAGTGAAGACTTCGACAACCTCACCAAAACAGCAGTAGCGCTGAAGAACTACCTTGATTCCATCCAGGTGCCGGGTGTGGAAGAGTTGAAAATGGATATAGATCTTACCAATCCTGAAATTACGCTTACTGTAGACCGTGAGAGAGCAATGATGGCCGGCGTAACTTCTGCACAGATCGGTATGACCATCCGTACTGCTCTCTTCGGAAGAGAGCTTTCAAAGATCAAAGACGGTGATGAAGAATATAAGATCCAGTTGCGCAACCAGGAACTGCAAAGAAAAGATCTGGGTTCGCTGCTGAATATGAATGTAGTGTTCATGGATCAGAGTGTGGGCCGCTGGAAATCGGTTCCCATCAGTTCCTTAGTGAAAGTGGATTATACCAGCACGCTGGGAAGTGTGAAGCGCAAGAACCAGAAACGTATGATCACACTCGTGTCTAACGTTCTGGAATCACAGGGATATACTCCTACCGGCGTTAACCAGGAGCTGGCACAGCATATCGCCAACTTCAAACAAAAGCCTGACGGTGTAACCATCAGGCAGACCGGTGAAGGCGAACAACAGGCTGAGACGGGAGCATTCCTCGGTAAGGCCCTGATCATAGCCCTGCTGTTGATCCTGCTGATCCTGGTGATCCAGTTCAACTCTATCAGTAAATCTGTGATCATCTTAACGGAGATCGTATTCAGTGTGATCGGTGTACTGCTTGGATTTGCGTTCACCGGAATGGAAGTGTCTGTGGTGATGACGGGTATCGGAATCGTTGGTCTGGCTGGTATTGTGGTGAAGAACGGGATCCTCGTGATCGAGTTTGCGGATGAGCTGCGTATGCGTGGAATGAAAACCCGTGAAGCCGTGATCCAGGCTGGTAAAACGCGTATCATCCCGGTTCTGCTGACGGCTGTGGCGGCTATCCTCGGTCTGATCCCGCTGGCAGTTGGTTTCAATATCGACTTCATCAGGATGTTCTCCGAACTGAATCCGCATATCTTCTTTGGTGGTGATAATGCCGTGTTCTGGAAGCCACTGTCCTGGACCATCATCTTCGGTCTGGCCTTCGCCTTCTTCATGACGCTGATCATTGTACCGAGCATGTACCTGATCGCGGAAAGATTGAGACGTCCGATGCGTAATTTATACGGAGGCAAGTGGGTGAGCTTTATGGGCATCCCGCCACTGACCCTGATCTTTGCACTGATGATGATAGTTGAGATCTTCAGGCATAATTACAAACGTGGACGCCGGAGGAACAAGCTCAGGAACAATCCGAATGTGAATGAAGCCTTTATCGGCAGCTGGTTCTGATGATCATGAATAATTGATCCAATGCGGGCCTCAGGTAATTTTTGCCGGAGGCCCGTAATTTTTTAAACCGCTTCACTACTAATTGTAAGTAATCAATTTAAATGATAATATTGCGGAAGCAGTATTTGCAATAAAACAAAAAGTATGAGAACGAACCACGAGATAGACTATCGCATTTACGGAGAAGAAATGCAATATGTTGAGATAGAACTCGACCCCAACGAAACCGCCATCGCAGAAAGCGGCGCCTTTATGATGATGGATGATGGCATCCAGATGGAAACTATTTTCGGAGACGGAGCCAAAGCGCAGCAAGGCTTCTTCGGCAAACTGATGTCTGCCGGTAAGCGCATGCTCACTGGTGAAAGTCTTTTCATGACTGCCTTCACCAACCTGGGGCATGGAAAGAGAAAAGTAAGTTTCGCCTCACCTTATCCCGGTAAGATCATTCCGCTGGACCTGCAGCAAATGGGCGGAAAGATCGTGGCACAAAAAGATGCATTCCTTTGCGCAGCCAAAGGAGTGAGCGTTGGTATCGAATTCCAGCGTAAACTGGGAACGGGCCTCTTTGGTGGCGAAGGTTTCATCATGCAGAAGTTGGAAGGCGATGGTATGGCATTTGTGCATGCAGGTGGTCACGTATTCGAAAGGGAATTGCAGGCAGGTGAATTCCTCCGCATCGATACAGGTTGCTTAGTGGCTTATACACAAACCATCGATTACGATATCCAGTTTGTAGGTGGTATCAAGAATACATTTTTCGGAGGTGAAGGTCTTTTCTTCGCTACACTTCGTGGACCTGGTAAAGTGTGGATCCAGACACTGCCTATCAGCAGGCTCGCAGGTCGCATCCTCGCTTACGGATCTTATAACCGTAAAGAAGAAGGAAGCCTTCTCGGTGGTTTGGGGAATATGCTTGATGGCGACGGCTGGAAATAATGAAGTCATCTTCTGAACGCAATAAAAAAAGCAGGCACCTGTAAGATGCCTGCTTTTGTATTTTGATCTGTTGAAATAAACTTATGCCTGCGGTTGCTGCGGTGGCGTACCATCGTTGCCCTGCTGTTGCTGAGGCCGCGGAGGATTATTGCGCTGCTGGTTTTGCGGGCGTTGCTGTTGCTGAGGACGCTGACCATTCTGTTGATTGGTCTGCTGTGGCTTCTGACCTTGCTGGCCCTGCTGAGGTTTCTGTTGCTGCGGCTTGTTAGGTTGCGGCTTTTGACCTTGCCCTTGTTGCTGCGGGCGTTGTTGCTGCTGTGGCTTTTGTCCCTGCTGCGATTGCTGCTGAGGACGCTGACCTTGCTGTTGCTGTGGTTTTTGTGCCTGCCCTTGTTGTCCCTGCTGCGGTTTTTGAGGCTGTTGTTGTCTCAACTGCTGAGCAGGTTTTTGTTGTTGGCCTCCTTTCTGCTGACCACCTTTCTGATCCTTGCCCTGGTGGCGTTTTTTCTTTTCCGCTTTTTCCAGGCTGCGCAGGCTGATCTGTCCAACCACATCCACAAACTCAGGTTCTACTTCTTTCGGTTTGTTGGTAGTAACATCAACTGGTTCCAGTTCATCTGGGATGATACCCTGTGCATTCAGTTGTTTGATCTTGCGAACGCGTTCGATGCTCAGTGGATATTGTTTGTTGCTATCCGGCAACATATACCACATGAGGTTTTTGAAAATATCTTTCTTGATGAGATTGGCGTATCCTTTGGCTACCTGGATGCTCTCTGCATTTTCAGGGAATGATTGCAATGCATCGAGATAGGTATCCAGTTCGTAATTGAGACAGCATTTGAGGCGGCCGCATTGTCCGCTCAGTTTGCTCTGGTTGATACTGAGGTTCTGGTAACGGGCAGCAGTAGTGTTCACTGATTTGAAATCAGAGAGCCAGGTACTGCAGCAGAGCTCGCGTCCACAGCTTCCGATTCCACCTACTTTGGCGGCTTCCTGGCGGGCGCCGATCTGGCGCATTTCCACTTTCAGTTTGAACTCGCGTGCATAGATCTTGATCAGTTCACGGAAGTCAACGCGGTCATCCGCAATATAAAAGAAGGTAGCCTTGCGGCCATCTGCCTGGATCTCCACTTCGCTTACCTTCATCGCCAGGTTCAGTTGTTTGGCGATGGCGCGCGACTGGATCAGTGCCTCTTTTTCGCGGGCTTTGTTCTGCGCCTGCACCTCAAGGTCTTTATCAGAAGAACGTCTGAGTACTTTTTTCATTTCAGGCTCAAACTCGTTGAGCCCTTTCTTTTTCAGCTGCAGTCTTACTATTTCACCGGTCACGCTTACAGAGCCCACGTCAAAGCCGCTGATACCTTCAACGGTAACCTGGTCTCCTTTTTCGAGATTGTGAACAGTACTGTTTCTGAAATAATCTTTACGGCTGCCATTGTTGAAAGCGACTTCTATCACTTTACAGGCGCTGTCTTCATCGTTGATTGGAAGATTGACAAGCCAGTCGAACACATTCATACGGTTGCAGCCACCAGTGCTGCATCCTCCGTTACTTTTACAGCCGGCTACTTTGCCACCTGTACCACATGAACTACATCCCATTCGTATGTTGAATTGACGATGATTAAATTGGATTTATGTTGAAGCCGTAGTACAGGGATCAAAAGGGAGGGAGTACATGCAAACCAATATGCTAACAGTTGTAATCACTGATTAGCATACCAATACTATATATATAGCAGGTGTAAGATGACTCAGTTGATGCTTTCGCTCCTCTTCACAATATCTTCCTTCACAAGCCTCTCTTTTTCACATTTCTGTACAGGCTGATATACAAATATAGGTTTTTCAGAACAAAAGGGGCTTTATAAGACAGTCAGGGTCTGGCGGGTAGCCAGGATATGGTATAATTTTATGGTGAGCGCATGGAAAAGCATTTTCGCATTAGCATTTCTTTCAATGTAATACGCGGCGTTATCCAGCTCTTTAATGATGGCTTCCTGCTGGGCGTAGCCCGATAGTTTATTGAGGCGGGAGGCAAAATCCTTCTCTGTTTCTGGAAGGTGAACGGCGTCAGGGCCCATTGCCTGCAGGCGGATGGCCTGTTCCAGGAGGTGATTGAAATATCTGAGGAACTGTTTTTGTTTTTCCCGGCCCAGCTTACTCACCTCATCCACCCATTTCACCTGTGCGATAGGACCATTCTTCAGAACGGCATTGAGCCATTCACGTACGAGTGAGATCCAGTCTTCCCCGGCATGGTTCATCAGTTGAAGGGCCTCGCGATAATTACCCGAAGCAATGCTTGCGATCTGACGGGCCTGATCTGGTTGCAGATTAGCACGGGAACTGAGGGCTTCGGTAATTTCATTGGTGGTGAGTGCGGGGATCTTCACCAGCTGGGTGCGGCTAAGGATGGTGGCCAGGATCTGTGCTTCATTCTCTGCCACGAGGATGAAGAGCGTATCCGGGGGCGGCTCTTCTATCAGTTTGAGAAGTTTGTTTCCTTCATTACCAAGGTACTCCGGCATCCAGAGTACGAGTATCTTGAAACCGCTTTCGAAACTCTTAAGGTTGAGCTTGCGGATGATGTCGTTGCATTCGTAAGCAGTGATATTGCCCTGCTTGTTTTCTGCGCCGATGAACTGGAGCCAGTCGTACACATTGCCGTAAGGATACTGACCACAGAATTCTCTCCATTCAGTGATATAATCTGTACTGAGGGGTTTGTCGCCCGGTTTGCGCGGGATCACCGGATAGGAGAAATGGATATCCGGGTGCATCATTTGCTGTGCTTTCATGCAGGAGGGACATTCGCCGCAGGCATCGTTCATAAGAACGGGTTCCATGGCGGGTTCCGCTTCTCCAAATAAAGATGGTCCGGGATCAGGAGTGCCGGCCCTGTTCACTTTATCACACACTACATACTGGGCAAAGGCCATTGCCATCGGCAATGCGCCGCTTCCTTCTTTTCCGAGAAAAAGCAGCGCATGAGCCAACTTGTTCTGATGCACCATTTCTACCAGGTGCTGCTTTGTATCAGCCTGACCAATTACTTTTTTGAAAGACATGGACGCGAAGATAACAAAAGCTCCCGCTTAGTTGAGGTACTTCATTAATTCAGGATCGGTGGGTTTCACCTTGCTGGGGAAAACGGTGATGAGCTTTCCATTCTCGTCTACAAGGAATTTGGTGAAGTTCCATTTTACGGGATCTTCAATGCCCAGTTTCTTTGCTTCTTCCAGGAGATATTTATATAAAGGATGAATGTCTTCGCCTTTTACAGAGATCTTTTCAGCCATCGGAAAGCTGACGCCGTAATTCTTCTGGCAGAATTCCTGGATCTCTTCATTGCTGCCGGGTTCCTGTCCTCCGAAATTATTGGCGGGGAAACCAACGATCACCAGTTTGTCTTTATGCGCTTCGTACAGGCTTTCCAGTTCTGCATATTGCTTCGTGTAGCCGCATTTGCTGGCCGTGTTCACGATCAGGATCTTCTTTCCCTTGTATTGGGAAAAATCGATGGTGCCGCCGGAAAGACCGGGAACCTTGAAATCATAAATTCCCATGGCGGCCGTAAGCATCAGTGAAAGCAATAACAGACGTATCATAAATTATTTGTTTTGAAATGATGTATTGTAATACAAGAATTGTACTAAAAAGGTTGCCGGTTTATTGTTTTTCATAACAACCGAGATCGGGCTGGGCAACAGGACGTGGTTTGCCATCCAGGTCGATACTGATACCGGAAGCGATACCTGCATCGATAGCCGGTGATCCATCCTTCAGCCGGAAATTGAAATTCTTCTTTTGTGTATCGATGGTTTCAAATTCCGGCGACTGGTTCAGCAATACTCCCGTGAGCGTACTGTTGGCCGGATTCGTTTTTACTTTCATGATACAATTGGTGAAACTAACATCGAAATTGCTATTGCCTTCTTTCTGAACTACCACTTCGTTCTCCACAATACTGTTCTCAGACCAGAAGATGGAGTTGGTGAAACTGGCTGAAAGATCAACCGAAATAGTATTGTTATTTTCTTTCACAAAATTGGTCAGACCCAGTACCGGATCCTTATGTTGTATGAAAGAAGTGGTGTAAGACGCAGCCGTAAGATGATTGAAAGTATATTGTCCGCCTTTCACCAGTATCAGGTTCTTTCCGCAATTGCTGATCAGGCAGTTTTCGGAATTGATGGAAGATGAGATGGCGAGGATGCCTGCATCATATGCATTGTCTATGATGGATTCTTTCAGTTGTAATTTCGCTTGTCCGTTACTGGCAGGGTTGTTGAGAACGATGGCCTGGTATGCGTTCTGGATTGTCGTGTATTGGATACTGTTATTGATGCTTGCGTCTCTGAAGATCAGTCCTGGCCAGGCGGCGGGATAATCCCTGTAAGGAATGTCCAGCCTGTCTCCCCGGAAAATGATCCTTTCATTTTCATCAGCTCCGCCATTGGCCTGGAGGGTTCCGTCAACAAATAAGGGGGCATCTGCATGAACATAGATGCGTGTTCCTTTTTCGATAGTGAGTGTTACATTTTCTTCAACCAGCAGGCCGCCGAGGATCACATAAGGTTTATCGTTAGTCCAGGTTTCATTGGCATCGATGAGTCGGTTCCGGTAGAAATGAGCATTCTGTCCCCAGGCATCCAGTTGCACCCATTGTTCCTGGTCATTGTATTTGATATGCACACTGTCTTGTACAACAAAGGGCAGGTTGGCAGCGGTGGGATCAATCTTGACTGTAACGAAAACATAGAGACTATCGTTGGCTTCCACTTCGAGATCACGAACAACAGGGCCGGGAAATCCATCCACGTTGATCTTGAAGAAGGAGGCTGCTCCACCGCCGAGCGATACTTCGCTGATGCGGAGTTTCTGATCGTTCTGGTTGTAGATACGGAAGAACTGGGTAACGGAGCCTGTTGAAGTGAACAGGGTATCGAAATGAAGTGAATCGGAAGAAGTGATAACGGTAGCGTTACCTGTAATGAATGAGTTTTTCTTGCACGCGCTGGCAGTGATAAGCACCAGCAGTATGGCAACAAGGATTTGTTTCATGCAGCTCAAAAATAAGGTTTTCATTTCATGGCGCAAGCCAGGGTACAGATGCTGAGACGGGCGTCGGGAGCTTTGAGCAAGGCGGCTCCACAGGCTTCCAGGGTGGCGCCTGTAGTGATCACATCGTCCACCAGCAGCAGGTGTTTACCGGCAACAGCTTCCGGAGCCTGCAGTATGAAGCTGCCGGCAATGTTCTCCCATCTTTCTATCCTGTTCTTATGCGTTTGTGATCCCGTGGAGCTGATACGTGTAATGATATGCTCCAGCACCGGCCGGTTGATCACTGCGCCGATGCTATTGCTGAGAATACCGGCCTGGTTGTATTTCCTTTTTTTCATTTTGTGTTTGTGCAATGGCATCGGTATGATGGCATCGATACTTTGGAAACGGCCGGATTGTAAAATGGCTTCTCCCATCCTCTTTCCAAAATATTCTCCGATCTCCTGCCTGCCTTTGTATTTGAACTGGTGCATCAGTTCCTGTATCAGGGATTGCTGCGTGTAAAAGTAATGGCTGGCTGCGTTGAGGAATGGCAGCCGGCCGGCAAGTATCTTTTCCGTGGCATTTCCTGAATGCGGGTAGAAATCGGTTGCTGGTAATCGTTGGAGACAGGAAAAGCAGAGCATCTGGTCCCTACTCACCGCGTCAGATCCGCATCCCTGGCAGGTTTGCGGGAAGAAAAGCTGAATGAGTGATTGAGCGGCTTGCCTGAACTGCATAGGGATGGTTAACCGAAAAGATAGCGGTAGAGTTCTTCAACCCTTGCCATCTGTATTACTTCAATATTGAAGGATTGCTGACTGATTGCTTTTTGGGTGTATTTGGAAACGATGATCTTTTCAAAGCCGAGTTTCTCTGCTTCGGCGATCCTTTGTTCGATCCTGTTCACGGCTCTGATCTCTCCGCTGAGACCAACTTCACCTGCGAAACAAATATCATAGGGAAGCGGAATGTCTTCATAAGAGCTCAGCAATGCGGAGAGAACGGCGAGATCGATGCTCGGGTCTTCCACTTTGAGTCCGCCTGCGATATTGAGAAAAACATCTTTGACTCCGAAATGGAAGCCGCCTCTTTTTTCAAGTACGGCCAGGAGGAGCTGAAGCCTGCGCAGGTCGAAACCCGAAACCGTTCTTTGCGGTGTTCCGTAAACCGACTGGGTCACCAGGGCCTGCACTTCCACCAGGAGGGGGCGCATGCCTTCGATGGTAGCGGCAATGGCGATTCCGCTGAGCTGTTCCTCCTTCTGGCTCAGGAGGATATCGCTGGGATTGTTCACGCCCCGCATCCCGTCTGCCCCCATTTCGTAGATTCCCAGCTCCGCGGTGCTCCCGAAGCGGTTTTTGAGGGTCCGGAGGATGCGGTAAGCATAGTGTCTGTCGCCCTCAAATTGCAGTACAGTATCCACCATATGTTCCAGTATTTTCGGGCCCGCAATACTTCCATCTTTTGTGATATGTCCGATCAGGAAAACAGGAATATGCGTGTCTTTCGCGAAGCGCTGGAATTCTGCAGTGGTTTCGCGGATCTGCGAAACACTTCCGGGAGAAGAATCTATGTAAGGGCTTTGAATGGTTTGAATGGAATCTACTATTACCAGGTCTGGTTTCAGTTTTTTGATCTCCTGGAAAATAGTTTGTGTGAGGGTTTCCGTGAGCAGATAAAAAGAATCGTTCTGGATTTTCAAACGGTCTGCGCGGAGTTTGATCTGTTGATCGCTTTCTTCCCCGCTGATATAAAGTGTTGTAATGTTTTTCATCTGCAAAGCGATTTGCAGAAAGAGCGTAGACTTACCGATGCCTGGTTCGCCGGCCACGAGAACAAGACTTCCGGGAACAATGCCACCGCCTAAAACCCTGTTCAGCTCTGCATCTCCGGTGATGATGCGTTCCTGTGCATTACTTTTTATTTCATTCAGCGCGATCGTTTTTGCTGTTCCGTTTTTCTCATCATCGTTTTTCCATTGCTTCTCTTTTTGGGAAACATCTTTATGGATCACTTCTTCAATGAAAGTATTCCAGTTACCACATGAAGGACATTTACCGGACCACTTTGGACTTTCATAACCACAGTTCGAACAGAAGAAGGCGGTTTTTATTTTACTCATATGATAAAGATACGTTGGGAAGGATCAATTTCCGGACTTCAAAACGGAATGAACTTGTTTGACGTAGCGAAGAAAAAAAACGGGATGATGTATGAACGAAAAAAAACTGAAATGCATTTCAAAAATGATATTCGAAATAGAAAAATGAAGAAAGAATTTTTGATAGAAAAAATGCGGGGAAAAATGATAAAAAATGAGGTGAGAAAACGAAGAAAATCTGAGGTGATTTTTTAAAAAGTAAAAGGGCCAACATTGCTGTTGACCCCTTACTTACTAACCCATTAAATTCTTGCACTAAATTACAAATTCACGCCACATAACAAAATTATTTTTTAGGGTTGTGAATAAATAATAATCGTTATGAGGGATACATTTTAATGCATATATAATATTGTAAATCAATTGATTAAATTATTTTTGACATATCAGGGCAAGGCAACGGTGATAAAATGTCAGCCATGTTTTTTTGATTAGATTTGAGGTGACAAAACTGCTCGTTTTCAACCCCTGACATGACCAAAAATCTGAAAAAAAATTTGGTAATTCTTTTGATATTTAATTAGAATATTCATCAAAAATCCTAGTACAAATGACACCATCGATTTTGATAGTTTCCCTCGTGTTTCTTGGTATCAGTATGTTAGTTTCCGGGGTGTTAAAAAGTAAGTTTAATTCTTATGCAAAGATCCGGTTATCCTCCGGTCTGACCGGTAGTGAAGTAGCCCGGAAGATGCTCCGGGATAACGGTATATATGATGTTCAGGTGGTATCTGTAGACGGCTTTTTGAGTGATCACTACAATCCGGCCAATAAAACCGTCAATCTCAGCCCCGATGTATATAATGGAGTGTCTATTTCAGCGGCAGCGGTAGCTGCCCACGAATGCGGCCACGCCGTACAACATGCTACCCAATACCCCTGGCTGAACATGCGGAGCAAGCTGGTTCCCGCGGTGCAACTAAGCGCCAACCTGGTGAACTGGGTATTGCTGGTGGGGGTGATCATGGTCCAAACCTTCCCTCAGTTACTGCTGGTAGGCATCATTCTTTTCGCTCTAACTACCTTATTTTCAGTGATTACGCTCCCTGTGGAGTTCGATGCCAGTAAAAGGGCGCTTGCCTGGCTGCAGCAAACCAATGTTACCACAGCCCAGGAATACCCCAAGGCCAAGGATGCCCTGAAGTGGGCTGCCACCACATATGTGGTTGCCGCGCTGGCTTCCATCGCCACCCTGGTACAATACATTTTGATCTTTTTGGGTGGTAGCCGGAACAGGGATTAAAGAAACACAGCAATTTTTTAATATTCTGGTAAAGCCATGCAGCATCCTGCATGGCTTTCCTGTCTCAGAATGATAACAACACAAGCTAACGATTGCTGACTTATACTTTTTCATGTTAACGTTGCCATTTTCCTGAAGAAGGAAGATGGTATCCCGGAAACGGGGATACTCTTACTCAAAACCAAACTGCAAAGAAAACTCTGGCTAACCACCGGAGTTTTTGATTTTTAGGGGGGCTCAGTTTTTTCGTTTGACAATTGTCAAAAGAAGGGGCGGCAGAAATAGATTTTAATACTTAATGTCCGCAGGATTAATTGCCTGGAACGTTCAGGGGCATTTTTTAAGCTGTTTTGGCGAAATGCCACGAATTCCACCTTGCTGTTTTCCTTCGCCAATAATGCCTCAATTTCGTTTTACGGGCGGTAGAACAAATATCCTCCAATCGCTTTCGTTCATAAAAATGCACAGTTACAATTCTTCCTGGCACAGTTGCTAGTTTCTTATTGTTCTACCGATGGGAGGGGTATATCTTTACTCCCGTACATATACTTTGTACAGGGCTGGTTCATTGTATATAATACATCCGGGCAACTTTAGGGTTGCCCGGTTTATTTTATGTTCCTTCCTGCCGGAATATTTATGGGATTATTTCTTTCACTGGATTTTACCCGGTTCCTGCTCTGCCGCGTTCATTCATTGCCACTGTAGCCGGCAGGCGGCCGATCGGTTTGGTTTCGCCAGCAGAACAGGTAAATGGATCAGGCATTGATGGTCTCAAAGGCTATCGCTTCAATCAGCAATAAGGAGCGATCCCGGTACCGGTCAGGTGATCAATAACGTTAGTGATGCATACATGCATAGCGTTGACGGTATTCACATTACCCGGACAACTATGCGAAAATCAATTGATCAGTCAAAGAGAGTAGAAGTCATCTTACGCTGGTTATGTTTTGAAGATGATACTGGATAACTGACTCCGGGCAATTACTCATGGAAGAGTTTTGTGGTGCTGTTTGTTTTGAGATGGTTTCTTCTCAGAATTTCCCGGTATAGTTCCAGCTTCTATCAGTAAATATGTTCAAACAGCAACTGTTTACATTATGGGATATTAAGATTCGCCTGATGAGTGCGTGGCGATCTTGCTGCATTGCCGCAGAAACAATGCTGTTGAGCTGCTGATTTACCCGAATGATCATTGCTCTTCTCCTGAGCATCCTCCAGTGAAGAAGATCCCATCTTTTCTTACGAAGAGAATCACGATAAAAGAAAAACGGCGCAGAATTTTCTGCGCCGTTCATTTTTATAATTTGATCTCTTCGTCGTGTTTATCAAAGAAGTGGAATTCCGTGAGATGGTAGTTTGTGTTTTCTCTCATTTTTACTTTACGGCCATATTTGAACCGCCATTTCCACTGACGTGAACTGAACCATTTGCCTTTGGTGAGATAGGCGTACATGATCGGGTGTACAACCAGAGCAAGATCTTTGTGCTGGTGGGTGATGAGATAAGAAAGATTCTTTTCAATTTCATCTTCCAGCAATAAGGTAGACGAGATCTTACCGGTTCCCGCGCAGGTGGGACAAACTTCTTGTGTATTGATATTCACTTCCGGCTTCATTCTTTGCCGGGTGATCTGCATGATACCGAATTTGGAGATCGGCAGCACAGCATGTTTTGCTCTGTCGGCTTTCATGAACTCTTCCATCGCATCAAGGAGCTTGCGTTTGTTCTCGGGGAGTTTCATGTCTATGAAATCCACTACGATGATACCACCGAGGTCGCGCAAACGAAGTTGTCTTGCGATCTCAGCTGCAGCTTCGAGATTTGTTTCCAGTGCGTTCAATTCCTGGTTATTGCCAACAGATTTGTAGCCGCTGTTCACGTCAATTACGTGGAGGGCTTCTGTGTGCTCGATGATCAGGTAGGCGCCACTGGGGAGGTTCACTGTTTTACCGAAGGCGGCTTTCACCTGTTTGGTGATACCGAACTGGTCGAAGATGGGCAGGCCATTATTATAGTAGGTAACGATCTCAGATTTTTCAGGAGCGATACGCTGGATATAGTTCCTGGTATCGTTGAAAAGGTTTCTGTCGTTCACTACTATCCGGTTGAAATCTTCGTTGAGCAGATCGCGAAGGATGCTGGTTGTTTTGGTCTGTTCACTCAGGATTTTGGCGGGAGCTACGGCGCCTTTGAGGTTGTGCTGGATGGTTTTCCAGGTTTCAACCAGCATGGAGAGGTCTTCATGCAGTTCTGCCGTATTCTTACCTTCAGCAGCAGTACGAACGATAACGCCGAAATTTTTTGGTTTGATCGCTTCCACGATCTTCTGCAGGCGTTTGCGTTCATCCGCGGAATGGATCTTCCGGGATACCGCTACAATGTCGTTAAATGGAGTGATGACTACAAAACGTCCGGGGAGGGAGATCTCGCAACTCAGACGTGGTCCTTTGGCCGCAATGGGTTCTTTGAGGATCTGAACCAGAATGTTCGGCTTACCGCTGAGCACTTCATTGATCTTACCGGTTTTGATGATCTCGGGTTCAACCACAAAGGTGCCGAAATCGAAACCTGGTTCGGAAGTATCGTTGATAGCCTGCTGGGTGAATTTCAACAATGAACGGGCATAAGGGCTGAGGTCTGTATAATGCAGGAATGCATCTTTTTCAAACCCCACATCCACAAAGGCCGCATTCAATCCGGGGATGAGTTTCTTCACTTTCCCCAGATAGAGATCACCTACAGCAAAACTGCCATCCGCTTTTTCGTGATGAAGTTCTACCAGCTTCTTGTCCTCTAATAGGGCTATTTCTACCCCCTGAGGCGCAGCATTAATTATTAATTCCTTATTCAAGCGTAAACTTTTACCGTCTTACCAATCACCACTACAAGGAAGGTTGCTGAAGAGGTATTAATTGTCAGATATATCTTATCAGGGCGGGGAAAACTTGAATAAATGACAAGTAATGAATTCAGCTAAAAGGAAGAAGGAATGGGCCGGTGATCGCCGGCCCTGTGCAAAAAGAAAAAACTCTTAGCGATTTTTCTTCTTATGACGGTTCTTTCTCAGTCTTTTCTTACGCTTGTGCGTAGCGATCTTATGACGTTTTCTCTTTTTTCCACAAGGCATATAACACCAATGAATTAAAGTTAACAAATGATTTTTCTATCCTATTGTTTCAGCGCTTTTATACGCTGGTCAATATCTGCAATGATCTCGGGGTTACCGAGTTTTTTCTTTGCGGCTTCATACCAGTGAATGGCTTCGGACTTATTGCCTCTGCCTTCGTGGATATCTGCCAGCATCAGTACAGCTTCCAGGTTGTTGGGTTCTTTGGTGGCCACTTTGGTGAGCCTTTCGATGGCTTTATCCATCTGACCGGACATCAAAGCGCCCTGACCTAACATGAACTGTGCGTACATATTGGTGGAATCTCTCTCCGCCACTTCACGGATCTTCAGGATTCCTTCCATTGGATTGCTGCTGATATTACCGAAAAGGTAACAACTTCCCAGGCCGATTTTCAACGAATCATTATTGGGATCCAGCTCTAATCCTTTCTCAAACAACTCTTTAGCCTGTGTGGCCATCCAATTTCTCAGGGAAGGGTCAGGTTGACGACGAACCCCGTCCAAAAAGAATTGGGCAGCAAAGGTGAGGTTTTTTTGAGAATTTTCCAATTTAGCTGCTTCTGCAGTGTAATATGCATAAGGAAGCAGGGCATGGGCGGAGTCTCTCCAGAACCCAGCCATCTGCTTAAACATTTGAATCTGCTGTTCCTTCACGTCGCCGCGCACAACGGATGCTTCCAGCCGGGTGATGTACTCCTGCTGGGAAACAGACAGTTTTTGTTTGGATGCCGAAAGAATAGCTTTAATGTCGATCGCGGTAGAGTCCTGATGGGTAGCGGCGGCAACAGGTCCGGCCTTTTGAGTTGGAACTGTTCTGCCAAAAAATAAATCAGGCAGAGGAGGGCCACTCCGCCACCTACGACGATGATCTGCTGCTTTTTCACGTCAGAATAATTTAGGCAGCAAAATTACATCTCATCGTCGGGGTTTGGTTGATCTTCTTTGATAGATTGTAACTTTTTAACTTCTGCAACAAATTCTTTTGCAGGTTTGAATGCGGGAATGTAATGTTCTGGGATGTGAACCGCAATATTCTTTTTAATGTTGCGGCCGATCTTGGCGGCTCTTTTCTTGGTGATGAAGCTACCAAAACCACGGATGTAGATGTTCTCCCCCTGGGACAAGGTGTCTTTCACTTCCTTGAACATGGTTTCCAGCGTAACCAGAACATCAACCTTCGGAATACCTGTTTTTTCAGATATTTGGTTAACGAGGTCTGCCTTTCTCATGTCGTTTGAGTTTTAAACAGTTTAAAAATTTTTTTATAGGCTATTGATCGCCCACAGGGGCAATCCGCACAAAATCAATTCTTTACCCAAATTAAAAGTTAATTCGCACATTTGCAAGAAAAGTCTAAATTATTGATTATGAATTTTCAACATGCCAGGTGCGAAAAAGTTTATAGAAACACTCATTTTCAATAAGTTATTTGTCATAACTTGTGCCAACCGCAACTTTCCCTTTTGCCGGCAGAAGTTCAAAACGGGAATGGCGGGACAGCAGAAACCACAAAAAAGAAACCTGTTTTCGGATGAAACCTGATTTTACCCGGAAATTATTGCAGTGGAACAAAGATTCCAATACAAGGTCCATGCCCTGGAAAGGAGAGAAGAACCCTTACAGGATCTGGCTTAGTGAGATCATTCTCCAGCAAACCCGCGTGGAGCAAGGATTAGCGTATTATCAGAAATTCATCGAAACATTCCCAACCATTCAACACCTGGCAGATGCACCCGAAAAGGAAGTGTTCAAATGCTGGGAAGGACTTGGTTATTACACACGCTGCAAGAACCTCATCGCTACTGCAAAAAAAGTTGCCTACGAACTGAATGGTGTATTTCCTTCCACGTATGAATCCATCAAAGAACTCAAAGGGATCGGCCCATACACTGCAGCTGCTATCGCATCCTTTGCATTCAATGAGCCCAAAGCCGTGGTGGACGGCAATGTGCAACGGGTATTGAGCCGTTACTTCGGCATCTCTACTCCCATCGATACCACTACCGGAAAAAAATTATACCAGGAACTTGCCCAGGCTCTCATAGACACAGACCAGCCTGCTGCATACAACCAGGCCATCATGGATTTTGGCGCTGTGATCTGTAAACCTCAGTCACCCTTATGCGCAATCTGTGTCCAGAACCAAGATTGCGAAGCATTCAAACATGATCTCGTAAAGCAATTACCGGTGAAAGAAAAAACACTGGTGAAGAGTACGAGATGGTTGTATTATTTTATTATCGTATCTGATGATGAGGTTTATATCCGTCAGAGAAAAGGTAAAGACATATGGGAAAACCTGCATGAGTTTGTACTCTATGAGGCTGAAGGTCCCGTGCATACTGCATTTCAGGAGCTTCCCTTCCTGAATGGATTTCTTGGTGATATACCTTTTTCCATCTGGCATATCAGCAAAATGTTCAAACAGCAGTTGACACATCAAACCATTAATGGACAGTTTATTACTGTAGATATAAGCAAACCCCTTCCCACCGGATCAGGATATTTTCAGGTTTCGAAAGCTCAATTGTCAGACTATCCATTCCCGCGATTCATCAATATGTTCCTGGAAGAAACCGCCTCCCCGGCACGATTATTTTAGGCATGTGAAAGTTGGTTTAAAACCATCCATGGATACCTGTAGAACGGCCAAATAATTGTGATAATATCTCTGAAAAAAATTAACTTTAAAAGCAATTAAAACCGACAGGCGATTCATTAACATTCAAACTTACCATTATGCGCGGTGTAAACAGGGTTATGTTAATTGGAAATTTAGGACGAGATCCGGATGTGCAATACCTGGAAGGTAATATCGCAGTAGCCAAATTCCCGCTCGCCACTACCGAAACTTTTAAAGACAGGGCTGGTAAGCTCATCTCACAAACAGAATGGCATACAGTTGTGCTCTGGCGCGGCCTGGCCGAGCTGGCTCAAAAATACCTGCATAAAGGAAGTCTGGTTTATATTGAAGGTCGTTTGCGTACCCGTAGCTGGGAAGACAAAGAGGGTAACAAGAAATTCGCTACTGAAGTGGTGGGTGATAACCTGATCATGCTGGATAAACGCTCCGACTCCGGTGGCCAAAGCTCGCATACTCCCCCCACGGTGAGAACGTGGAAGGGTTCGGTAATCACGATGTACCCCCGCCCATGCAGGAGCCCTCACCAGACCTGCCTTTCTAAGAAGCCCCTTTTCCGTTACAAGTAATATCTTTACAACCCAAATCGATAATGGTCAGGCTAAAACCTTGTGCCATACACGAAAACAACCAGCAAAACCGTTGTTTTGTCTGGCAAGCTATTGATCACGCAAACCCTTTGAGTTGGACAACCTTTCTACGCTGCTTTTTACCGGAGTGAGCTTTCAGCCTTTATTACTGGCTGTAAATGCACAATCCACCACTATTCTGGGCGCCGTAATCCTGATGTTGCTCCTTCTGAGCTTCTTCGTATCAGGAGCAAAGCTCGCATTCTTCTCACTCACCTTCCGTGACGTGAACATGCTTAAAACAAAGCAGGATACAGGTTGGAAGAGGATCGCCACCCTCCTGGAAGAACCCAGGAAACTGCAGGCCTCCCTCACTGTTGCCAATACGCTGATCAATATCGCCATCATCATTCTCTCCAATTACCTCATAGACGAGATCCTGATTTTCGACGAAGCCCAGGAAGGATCAACAATGATGATATTGCTCCGCTATGCCATCAAAGTGCTGATCATCGCTTCACTTATCATCCTTTTCGGTGAAGTGCTTCCCAAGATCAGGGCCACTCAGAATAATCTCAGGTCTGCATACGAAACCTCATTTCTTGTAGAAGTACTGTATTATGTATTCCGCAGGATCGGCGACTGGATGATTGGTCTCAGCGATTCCGTGGAAAAATTCTTCGGCGGCAGCACCGCCCGCGCCAGCATTCAGCTACAACTGGAAGCCGATATCAAAAAATCGGTAACACAGGAAGGCGAACAAAAGATCCTCGCAGGCATCTATAAATTCGCGGACATCACAGTGAAACAGGTGATGCGCACCAGGCTGGATGTGAGCGGCATCGAATACGGCATCAGCTTCGGTGAGCTTAAGAAAAGAGTGGAGGACCTGCATTATTCAAGGCTTCCCGTTTACAAGGGCAGCCTCGATGATATTGTGGGTATCGTACAAACGAAAGACATCGTTCCGCATTTGCTGGAGCCCGATACTTTCGACTGGCATACCATTCTTCGCACACCTTACTTCGTTCATGAACAGAAATATATCGAAGACCTGCTAGGTGAATTCCAGAAAAAACATATCCATTTCGCAGTAGTGGTGGATGAGTTCGGAGGCACCAGCGGTATCATCACCCTCGAAGATATCATGGAAGAGATCGTTGGTGAGATCAAAGATGAGTTCGATGAAGAAGAATCCACCAATAAAAAAATAGACGACCACACTTATATCTTCGAAGGCAGCACCATGATCCACGATGTTTGCAGCATCATGGGACTGGCCGCCGATACCTTCGACCAGGTGCGCGGTGAAAGCGATTCCCTCGCCGGCCTGGTGCTGGAGCTCGCCGGAGAGATCCCCAAAGTGAACGATACCATCAACGTGGGCGACTTCGATTTTGTGGTATTGGAAATAGAAAGAAACCGTATCAAAAAAGTGAAAGTAGTAGTGAACCCACATGCAATATGAAACCAGTAGCCCTCCTCAGCCTCATCGCCCTTTTTGTGATCAGCTGCAACAGTGAATTCACTCCCAAAAGAAGAGGGTATTACCGGATCGATTTTCCGAAACATGAATACCAGGTTTTCAATCAGCCAGGCTATCCCTATTCATTTGAGTATCCCGTTTATGCCACCGTGGTAAAGGATACCACCTTCTTTGATGCGAATCCCGAAAACCCTTACTGGGTCAATATCGAGATCCCACGCTTTAATGGAAAAGTGTACATCAGCTACAAGAATGTAAACAGCAGGGATGACTTCATGAAACTGGTGAACGACGCCTACAAAATGACCTACAAACATTCCTCCAAAGCCACGGAAATAACGGATTCGGCTATGCGAACTCCCAATGGTGTTCACGGCATGTACTTCCAGGTGGGAGGGAATGCCGCCACAGCCAAACAGTTCTTCCTTTCCGATACCACCAAACATTTCCTGCGCGGCGCCCTTTATTTTGACGCTACTCCCAATGAGGACTCCCTTTCTGTTGTGAATGATTTTTTGCAGGAAGATCTGAAGCATTTGATCAATACGCTGAAGTGGAACTTGCAATGAGTGCCCGGGAAGTAACAAGGGGCCAGTTGTTTGCCTTCTGCGGGTGACCTGTATTTGTTCACCTTCCGGTGAACACTCATAGTGCATCAGCAATTTCCCTTAAATTTGCTTCATAAAACTCAATAGCGTGATAGCAGTAGACAATGTATTGATCAGTGACGATATTGCCAAAGAGCAATTTGTCTGCGATCTCTCCAAATGTAAGGGAGGTTGCTGTGAAGAAGGAGATGCCGGAGCGCCACTGGAGGAAGCCGAGCTGGACCTGATGGTGGAGCTCTATCCAAAGATCGTTTCTTACCTCACGCCTGAAGCTATCAAAGAAATCGAAAAGAAAGGTAAATACGTTTACCATAAAGAATTCGGATGGGTAACCCCCACCCTTGGAAACGACAATGAGATCTGCGTTTACGGTACCCGCGATGAACAGGGCATCATCAAATGTGCATTCGAGCAAGCCTATTACGATGGTAAGATCGGATGGAAGAAACCGATCAGTTGTCATTTCTTCCCCATCATTCAGAAGAGTGGCCGTGATGGCGACTATGATCGCATGAATTACGAGCCACGCGAAGTACTCTGCAAACCTGCCTGCAGTTTCGGTAAGAAGCTGAAAGTGCCGGTTTACCAATTCCTGAAAGAACCCATCATCCGCAAATACGGAGAAGCATTTTACGAAGCACTGGAAAAAGTGGCGAAAGACAATTTCCCACCCAAAACATAAAGCCTGGCAACAATGAGTGATATCCTCTCTTCCTTCATGGCCAAAAGCACCATCAAGGCTGGTGATCTCGAACACCGCCGTAAAGTGGCTTTCAATATCAGCAGATATGATGCTGTGGTGCCCGTTGGCAAGCAACAATTCCAGGATGTACACCTCGCCCGCGAGCGCGCCAAGAACGTGAAATGGAGAGCCATCGAAATGCTGGACCAGTACCTGGAGGAATTCGAATCCAATATCACCAGGCGTGGCGCCAAAGTGATTTGGGCAGAAGATGCCAAACAAGCCCTGGAAGAAGTGGCGAAGATCTGCGCAGAGAAGAATTGCAAAACCATCGTGAAGAGCAAGAGCATGGTAACCGAAGAGATCCATCTCAACGATTACCTGGAAAAAAAAGGAATTGAAAGCGTTGAGACCGATCTCGGCGAATACATCCAGCAACTGGACGAAGAGCCGCCCTATCATATCGTAACGCCTGCCATGCACAAGAGCAAGGAAGATGTTGCAAAACTGTTCTACGATAAGCTGGGAACCGCGCCCAATCTGAGCCCCAGTGAGCTCACACTCGTAGCCCGCGAAAAGCTCCGCAAAAAATATGTTGAGGCAGAGATCGGTATCACCGGCGCCAATTTCATCATTGCAGATGTTGGCGGCATCGCTGTTACGGAGAATGAAGGCAATGCAAGACTGAGCTGTGCATTCCCCAAAACGCATATCGTGATCTGTGGTATCGAGAAGATCATTCCTTCCGTTACCGATCTGGGGCTGTTCTGGCCGCTGCTCGCCACTTACGGAACAGGACAACGCATCACTGTTTATAATACCATCGTAACCGGGCCGAAGCAGGCGAATGAAACCGATGGCCCGGAAGAAATGTACGTGATCCTGCTGGACAATGGCCGGACCAATATCCTGGCCAACGAAAAAACAAGGGAAAGTCTTTACTGCATACGTTGTGGCGCCTGCCTCAACGCATGTCCTGTATACAAGAATATTGGCGGGCATGCTTATGGAACTACCTATAGCGGCCCCATCGGTTCTGTGATCACACCGCACCTGAAAGAGCTGGACGAATGGAAACACCTCAGCTATGCTTCCTCGCTTTGTGGCAACTGCACTGAAGTATGTGCCGTGAAGATCAACCTGCACGAGCTATTGCTGGAAAACAGGCATGAAGCTGTAGAAGAAGGCGCCAGCAGTTTCGCTGAAAGGATCGCCTGGAAAATGTGGAAGAAAGCCAGTCTCAGCCGCAAAATGATGAACATGGGCAACCAGAAAGTGAAGAATTGGGCTGCCAATAAAATGTTCAAGGGTTGGACTGCACATCGGGGCGATCTCCAGTTCCCGGAAAAAACTTTCAATGAACAATGGAAAGAGAAGTTTGAACCGAAGAAAAAATAATCCGGATTGCGCCGGATCATTGATTGGTCAAACAGCAATCTACCCAATAACCCGCAGCGGATTTCGAAACTTTGCGGTTACCCCCTGCTTCATAAGCATTCGAAATAGTAGAATTCCAATTGGATTTGATGCAGATCAATCCTGGCGGGAATTCCACTTATCTTTTTTCAAATCCCCGATACAATTATCAACCTACTTTTATATTTTGTGTAACTGATGCTGCTGCTCTACACTCATACTGTTACACCACGGTTGGAATATATCGTTGACTTTTTCAGCAGGGAATTGTTTGATGAACCGATTGAAGTAACCTCCAGCCGGGCCGCTTACAATGCCAGTATTCAACCCAGGATCAACTACTCCGGACAGGCGTTCTCCGACAATGAATTCTTCATTGAACATACCAGCCTGTTATTTGAAAAAGGTATTCGCGATCAACCCATCGAATGCTTTGAAGTGAATTTTCACAAAGCCTTTTTTCAAACCCGCGGGGATTTTCCATTCGACATTTTTGCCGCATCATTTTATCTGCTCAGCCGATACGAAGAATATCTTCCTCATAAAAAAGATGAGTATGGCCGTTATGCACATACCAATTCACTGGCGTTCCGCGAAGGATTCCTTCAACAGCCTCTCGTGAATATCTGGATGGAAGAATTCAGGAAAGCACTGCAACAGAAATTTCCAAACCTTCGCTTCAAGGGAAGGAATTTCAAATGCATCCTGTCTTACGATATCGACATGGCCTGGTCTTATCGCCACAAAGGCTTCATGAGGAATATGGGAGGATTTGCCAGGAGCATCAAAAATGGCAACTGGAATCAGGTGAAAGAAAGATGGGAAGTTGTGCGCGGTAAAAGAAAGGACCCCTTCGATTGTTTCGAGTGGCTGGACGCGTTGCATCTCTATTGCAGATTGAAGCCCTATTACTTTTTCCTCGTTGCAAAAAAACAAACCGGATACGATAAGAATACATCGCCCGATGTAAAACAATTCCAGGACCTGGTAGAATATTATTCCAACAGCTACAAAGTGGGATTGCATCCCAGCTGGCAGACGGGCGATGATGAAGAACTGTTCGAATCCGAACTGGAGTGGATGGAAGACGTTACCGGCAGGGCCATCATTCACAGTCGTCAACATTATATCCGGTTCACATTACCTGACACTTTCCGCACACTCACCAATCTCGGCATCCAAAAGGAATTTTCGATGGGATACGGTACCATCAACGGTTTCAGGGCATCCGTCTGTTCATCTTTCTATTGGTACGACCTGGAAAAAGATGATCCCACCACTCTGATGTTATATCCCTTTTGCTTTATGGACGCCAACGCTTACTACGAACAAAAATTCACGCCACAGCAGGCATACACAGAGCTCATGCAATACTACTCCACGGTAAAAAAGCTTAATGGGATGCTGGTAACTGTCTGGCATAATTCCATTCTCGGCACAGACAGTGCTTTTGCCGGCTGGCGCGAGATGTTTGAACTCTTCATGAAAGAAACAGTGTACTGGGATGCTTACTGCGACTGATCTTTCACTTTCTCCTGATTTTTGAAAGCCTTATTGATGAGGCGAACGCCAATGAGGATCACAGCTCCGCCGATAGCGATGTAGATGCTCAGTTTTTCATCGAACCAGATGGAACCGAGCAGGATCGCTACTATCGGGTTGATATATGCGTAGATCGATAACTGCTCTGTTGGCAGATGCTGTAACGCATACAGGTAAGCGATGAAGGAAACCACCGAACCGATGATCACCAGGTAAGCCAGCGCCGCCCAGGCCTGCCAGGGAATGCTGCTGTAAGGGATCGTCATTCCCGTGCCATTGGCTACGCCCGAGAGGATGATGCCGCCGATCAGCATTTGCAGGCCCAAACTGAAATACGGATTGAAAGCCGTTGCCTGTTGTTTTGTGTAGATGGTTCCAAATGCCCAGCTCCAGGCCCCTGCCAGCGAAAGAATGATCCCGAACCGGAAATCCGGGTTCAGGAAATCCACGAGATGATCATAGAAGATGGTGCATACTCCTGCAAAACCCAGAAGCAATCCAAGGATGGCATTTCGTGGTAGTTTCACTTTGGAGACTGTCAGATGTATCACAACGATCCAGAGTGGAAAAGTAGCGGCGATGATGGCTCCCAGTCCTGCGGAAATGTATTGTACTGCCCAGGTGGTAAGTCCATTTGTGAAAGTGATGTTCAGCAGGCTCAGCACCAGGATGGGCATCCATTCCTTTCCTCTGGGCCATTGCATGCCTTTGGCGGTAAAATAAATGATGTAGAGAATGCCGCCGGCCAGTTGGCGGATGCCTGCCATCTGGAGGGCAGGCATGTAGAGTACGCCTTGCCGTGAGGCGATCCAGGTGGTGCCCCAGAGAAAGCACACCAGTCCCAATGCTATGAGTGCTTTGGAACGGGTGCCTTTCTTTTTCAGAAATGGGGTTGATATATTAGTTGATGCACACATGTTATAGATCAGGAAGTGCGCATCGCGCAATTCTTAGTGTTTGAAATGGCGCATGCCGGTCATTACCATGGCGAGGTTATGTTCTTTGCAATACTCGATACTGTCTTTATCGCGAACAGAACCTCCGGGTTGAATGAATGCTGCGATACCCGCTGCATGGCCGATCTGCACGCAATCATTGAAGGGGAAGAAAGCATCGCTGGCAAGTACTGCGCCGTTCAGGTCGAAATTGAATTGCTTCGCTTTTTCGAGAGCCTGACGGAGTGAATCGATGCGGCTGGTTTGTCCGCAACCTTTGCCAACCAGTTGTTTGTTTTTCACCAGTGCGATGGCGTTTGACTTCAGGTGCTTGCACACGAGGTTAGCGAAGATGAGATCGGATCTTTCAGCTTCGGTGGTTTCCCTGCCTCCGGCTTCTTCCCATTTCTCATAATTGCCTTCATCGGGTTTTTGCGCCAGAACACCGTTCAGTACAGCTTTGAATTCTTCTTTCTTCTTCAACTGGTTGATTTGCTGAAGGAGGATCCTGTTCTTCTTTGATTTCAGAACAGTCAGTGCATCTTCATCAAATGCAGGTGCGATCAATACTTCGAAGAAGATTTCGTTGATAGCGTCTGCAGTGGCCTTGTCGATGGTTTTGTTGCAAACCAGTACGCCACCGAATGCGCTTTCAGGATCACCTGCCAGGGCTGCGTCCCAAGCTTCTTTCACAGATGGGCGGGAAGCGATGCCACAGACATTGGTATGTTTGATGATGGCAAAAACTGGTGTGCCTTCTCCGCTGAATTCATCAATGAGTTGAACGGCTGCATCCACATCAACAAGATTGTTGTAAGAAAGTTCTTTTCCATTGAGCTGGTTGAATATCTTTTCCAGGTTGCCGAAGAAAACGCCGGCCTGGTGTGGGTTTTCGCCATAACGCATGATGCGTGGATTGGGGAAAGATTCCTGGAAATAGTTGGTGTGTTGTGGATTGAAATATTGTGCGATGGCTACATCATAGTGAGCTACGATCTCAAAAGCGCGTGCAGCCAGTTGTTTGCGTTGTTCGAGGGTGGTGGCTCCGGATTGTTCGCGAAGGAGTTGTTCCAGGTATGCGTAATCGCTTTTTGCGGCAACTACTACTACGTCTTTGAAGTTCTTGGCAGCGCCGCGGATCATGGAAGGTCCGCCGATATCGATCTTTTCGATAATGAGTTTTTCTTCAGAAGTGGTGGCCACTGTTTCTTCGAAGGGGTAAAGGTCTACGATCACCAGGTCGATCTCCGGGATATTGTACTGTTTCATTTCCTGGAGGTCCTGATCCAGGTCCCTTCTTCCGAGGATGCCACCAAACACAGATGGGTGCAGGGTTTTAACGCGACCACCGAGAATGGATGGATAGGTGGTAAGATTTTCTACAGGCACAACGGGAATGCCCAGTTTTTCAATAAAGCTTTGAGTACCTCCGGTGGAGTAGATGGTGATGCCCTGCTGATGCAGTTGTTGAACTACGGGCTCGAGGCCATCTTTATAAAAAACGGAAATAAGCGCTGATTGAATTTTTTTGGTCATAACATTAATTGATGCGTTCGAAAAAGTATGCAGGTAAGCGATCGTGAGTTCTATTCCTACAGAAGATTGACTGGCAAAGGCTTGCTGCAAGGGTCTTAAAAAGAAGGCGCAAAGGTAATTCAAATTCAATAGGCATTCAAAACAAAAGCTCCTTTCTCTGCCGTGAAATGGCAGGGGATACCGGCTTCCCGGCAGACTGAGCGCCATTCAAGGGCCAATTTCGCTGAATTGGACCCATCTACCACCACCTGTGTTGTTGGAAGCCGGGTCAGCAGGCTGTACGGGTCCACGTATGGGTTATGGGAGATCAGCAGCAGGTCTGCGGGCGGAACAGGCCCTGATGGCGGTGGTGGCAAGTGGAAGGCTGAATCTATGATGATCATTGTTTGTGAGCCTACCCTGACCAGGTTCTCATCTTTATACACTCCTTTCAGGGAACCGGATTGACTGACTTCAAACAAATCCCTTGCGGGGTTGAGCGTGTAGAGTTGCACCTGAAAACTTTGTTGGATAGTACTATCGCCTGTGTAAACAAACCTGTTCCCGATGATACAATCGATGGCAGTTGCGTTGGGGATCTGATAGATCACAAGGTATTGTTGTTTCCGGGTACGGTATGCTTCGGTTGCACCGATGCTGAAATAAGCAAGCAGTAAAATGAGCGCGGCGAAAACCATGATTTTCTTTTGTGCAGCAACCAGATTGTAAAGGCAGTAATGACTCCGTAGAGCAGCCAAACCTGAACCAGGTTGATATTGATTTGAGTGATGGAAGTGAAGGGTAGCTGATCTATTCTTTCTACAATACCATTCATGACCCTGATAAGCCATGAAAGCAGCGTACCTGTTGGCCTGGCCAGAATGGGCATAAAGCTAAGGAGGCAGAGCAGTATTTCGCCCAGTAATATTCCGCTTGAGAGTGGAATGGCGATGAGATTGGTGAGTACAAAGAAAACGGGGAACTGATGGAAGAGAAAAAGAATTACCGGAAGGGTGAGTATTTGCGCTGCGATGGTGGTAGATATGTGTTTCCAGATATGGTCAAGCCATTGCCAGGATATATTGATGGCATCGTAAATAGTTTGCTGGAAAAGCGCCAGGCTGGCTACTGCGGTGTAGGAGAGCTGGAAGCCTGCATCCCAGAGCCAGTATGGGTTATAGCAGAGAAGAAGGAATGCGGAAGCTGCGAGTGAATTAAATATCGAAGCCTGTTTTGAAAGGCTATTGCCGATAGCGATGCATGTGAACATCACGGCCGACCTGAAGATGGAAGGAGAGCCGCCTGCAAGGAAGCCGAATGCCCAGAGGCCTGCGATGATGAAGATGGGGCGAAAGATCCTCGTCCATTTTTTGTTTCCAAGAGGTTGGCAGATGAGTGAAAGCAGCATGTAGATGAGGCCGAGATGCAATCCTGAAATAGCGATCACATGAATAACGCCGGTGTTGGAGTAGGATTGAATGAGGGATTTGTGGAGGTCTTCTTTGTAGCCGATGAGCAGTGCTTCTGCGAGTCCTGCTTCTTTGGGCCCGGGGATGTAGCGTCGAAGAATGTTTACAATGGAATCGCGAAGAATGAACATTGATTTTTTAAGTGAGGAAGGGGCTTATGCGATAATTTTTTCAGGTCATTTTCTGCCAGGTAAGCCTGATAAAAAATGCCCTGGAATTCGCACCATGATTTATAGTTGAAACTTCCGGGGTTTACCGTGGCTTTCACGGGGTGTAATTGCTTGCGGAAAACGATCTTGTCACCGTAATATAAACCCTGGTTGCTGCGTGTTTTCTGAAGGTAAAGGATGATGGTTGTTTTGATGGGGATGAGGGTTTGACCGGAAATGCGGTGTGTAAGTTGGGCGATGGTTTTGTATGAGTTTGGTTTTTCGGTTACTGGTTCCAGGAGGGAGGCGATATATGTATAGGCGGAATCCTCGATGTGGGCTATGGGTGTGGGTTTCAGCGAATCGGTTTTAATGTGCATCCTCCATGCGCCGGCAGTAGTGAGGAGTATCAGTAATGTATATGCGAGCTGGTATTTGAATTTAAAGAGGGTGGTAATGGAGCTGTTGGAGAGGAGGATGACAACAGTGGTTGTGATAGTGGCGGAAATGATCAAATAAATGGGTGGACAATATGTATAGAATTGGATAACAATGCCTGTGCAGAATGGGAGGAGCAGGCGGAGAAATGGCGCCTGTTTCCAGGCAATTAAGGTTGCAGCATACATAATAAATAAAACTGAAATGAGTTAGAGAAATGATGCTGTACCTGGATTTGAGTGCGATTTGGATTGGCATTTGGTGGGTATCGGAAGCTGGTGATACCCCGCTTTTTTGGCGGGGCAATATGCTAAACTCTAAGAAAGGTTGAGATTCTGAAGTTCAGGACATTGATACCAGCTTAACCCGAAAAAAGAAAAGGATAAGGATAAGGCCAATGGTTGGTTAATAGCTTGATCTGTTAGAATGAGTTGGGCGGATTTTTTAAAACCCGGTTCAGAAAAAAATTTCCTCAAGTATTTGTTGAGCAAAGAACTTGAGGAAATCTGTCGGCGGGTTTTCACAGGAGTATTGGACTTTGAAAAACGGGATGATAGCAACTCTCCGATATCTAATATCAGACAAAAAATGGGATTGGGGCTGAAAAGCTGCTTTTATTAGGTACGGGATTTTATCCGTATAAAAGACGGTGCAAAATGCCCCGTTTTTTCACGGTATAAAATGGCGATGTTTTTACGGTATTATGGCGATGTTTTCAACGGATTTTAGCAATTTGATTTAACTTGGAACCTTGAAAGCCTTCGCTTTATGGATAATATTAATTTGTAATCATTTGACTAACACTCATTTGTAACCGAAATGCTGTCTGGTTACGGGTATACATTTACACTCGTAATTCAATTATTCAATTATAAACCCCCCAGACTATGACAGCTATTGAAACAAAATCCTTAAAGGTTGGCAAATACGTTGATACTGCCCATGTAGACACCTTGATCAGAAATTATAAGCAAGAGAGGTGGAGGCAGAATAGTGAACGCTTGGGGAAAGAGGATTCACTCAGCGTTTGGTTTAGTGTTGAAGAACTCGAAGAGTTTATTGCCAATATCAAAGACTACAATGCAACAGGTGTACGATTTTATTTCGGAGCTTACCCAAATTTGCATATCAATAAAAAAGGTGAGGATGGACGCCAAACTATTGTCATGGTGGCTACTAAGAACCAAATAACCGAGGATGGTAATGTCGAAAAAAATATTCACATTTCTTCACAAAGCGGAATCAGCATCCTTGCTTACAATATGGGACAATATTGCCCACCAACTTGCCCAACGCCCAGAAAACCAACTCCAGGCGACAGCGATGATTGGGGCGGACTTGGCATTACAATTGTTGATAAAGGTGAACAAGGCTTAGCGGTAATCTAAAGTTAACTTACAAGAGATATTTAACCCTTTGCTTCGGCAAGGGGTTTTTTTATGTTTAGAGATGTACAAAAGGGAATTATAAACTAATTTAGTAGTGATGAATTTCCCTTCATTGGTAATCCAGATTATTAGCTTATTAATTTCTTCCTTCTTAATTTTCAGAAGGAATACACCAAGGTATATTAAGGTCTTTCCATTTTTCTTATTGGTAACGGTTATTATTGAAATAATCGGTTATGAGCTTTGGATGAATGGAATCAAGACAACATTATTATACAACTTTTTTACAACTCTAGAGTTTGAGTTTTACTTATTTCTGCTTTATAACATAATACAGAATTCCAAATTTCGGAAAGCTATTTTCTATTGTATTTGCTTTTATCCTGTTTTAGTAATAGCAAACATTTGCCTGATTCAAATCAATACATTTCACACAATTACCTATGCATTCGGATGCTTGTTAATTGTGGCAGTTTGTATTTATTATTTCTTCGAATTATTTCAATACCCTAAATCTGTAGATTTAAAGCGTGAACCAGCATTTTGGATGTGTTCAGGTTTATTGTTTTTTTATTGCTGCAGCTTCCCTCTTTTTGGATTACTGAATTTTCTTCATGGTGTATCAGGAGTAATAATGAGGAATTTAGCTTCCATAGTTATGATTCTAAATATTCTGCTTTACACATCCTTCATTATAGCTTTCTTGTGTAATTTGAAAGTTCGGAAGGTGAAAATACATAGATAAAAAATATTATATTGTGATTCGATAAACAGGAAGGAAGTTTTTATTATTAAAAGCAAACCTTGATGTATTACCAAATAACACAGTCGATCTATTTTACTTCAATTCTTGTAGCCTTCTTAACTAGTCTCACTGCTTATTCCAGATTCAATAAGACTACTTATCTTAAATATTTCGCTCCATTTCTATTAATCACTTTAGGAGTAGAAGTAGCGGCTAAAATTATCGAGGAAAGATCTGGAAATAATCAGTACTTATTTAATTTCTTCTCTGTATTAGGATTCATGTTTTACTTCTTCATCTTGTATAAAGGAATTACTAATTTGATAATGAAAAGAATTATCCTAGGTCTCATTGTCATTTACCCATTATTCGCATTTTATATCATCTTCTTTGTTCAAGGGGTCTATGTATTTCATACAATTTCTTTTGGGATAGGAGCCTTATTAATTGTACTAATTTGTATTTTTTACTTTAAGTGGCAATTTTTTGAGACCCCAATTGAAGTAGATATTAGAAGAGATCCTCTCGTATTTATATGTCTAGGTTTAGTATTATTTCACACAATCACTTTTACTTATTTCTCTGGAATCCATTTTTTCAAAGGCCTTTCAACGTCGTTCGTAAGAAATATGACTTTAGTTTGTATGATATGTAATTATGCTCTATATGCTTTTTTTACCGTCGCATTTCTAGTGAATCATAAATACAGTAAAATTGAATTTGTTGAATTTCCAGAAATCCCCAAACTCTAAACTTCCCCCCTTTTCCAAACTTCTCTCTCAACGGTAATCCTTTACCAAAATTTATTACGTATTTTGTTGGCGTAAAGCCTTATCCTGCTCTGTTATTTCCGGGATTTTTACCCTTGCAAACATTTACCTAAATTCATATACCATTCCTGTTTTATGGAGAACCAGGGTCAGGAAATTTATTTTATTATAATTATCGGTGGTTTACTGGCCCTGCTACTGGTAGGTTTTATCGTAACCATTCTCTTCACCTATCAACGCAGACAGCACCAGCAAGAGCAGGAACTGACCCGCTTGAAGGATCTCTTTGAACAAGAATCACTCCGTTCCCAACTCGAAATTCAGGAAGAAACTTTCAAAATGCTCAGTCAGGAGCTTCATGATAATATCGGGCAATCCCTGTCTGTAGTCAAACTCTCCCTGGCCATTCTGCCGGTAGACAAACAGCACGAAGCCTGGGAACCTATCCAAAATGCCCGAGATATCCTCAATAAAGCCGTACTCGATCTCGCCGGTCTGAACAAAAGCCTGCATACCGACAGGATCGCGCAAATCGGACTGGTGGAAGCCATCTCTTTTGAAGTGGAAAGCCTGCGCAAATCCAGGCTAGTGGAAGTGGAATTCACTATCGATGGTTATGAACAACTACTAGACGAACAAAAATCCGTGATGCTCTTCCGGATCTTTCAGGAAATGCTCAATAATATCCTGAAACATTCACAGGCATCACGCGTAGAAATATCGATCAACTTTACAGACGATCATCAATTTATTCTCCGTTTGGCTGATAATGGAGTAGGGTTTGACATCGAAGCAAAAAGAAATTCTGTATCTTCTACTTCCGGTGTCGGACTAAAGAGTATTTTCAACCGGGCAAAACTGGTAGGAGCCGAAATCGATATGCAAAGTACCATCGGCCAGGGCACTACCACCACCATTAAATTAGCTTTGCCTCCCGAAAGCGAAAGTGATAACCATGACAGGTGATAAAAAAATACTGGTAGGAGTGGCAGATGACCATACACTGCTACGCAACGCACTGGCGCGACTCATCAGTTCGTTCGAGAACTACCAGGTTGTGTTCGAAGCCGGAAACGGAAAAGAAGTGAAAGAAAAGATAGCAAAAAATGTACTGCCGGATATTGTTCTCCTCGATGTGAATATGCCGGATATCGATGGCTACGAGACCGCAAAATGGATCTACAAGAACTATCCGCAGATCAAGATCCTCGCCCTTTCCATGTTCACGGATGAAAGCATCATCATCCGTATGCTTCGTCTAGGAGCAAAAGGTTATATCCTGAAAAATGCTGACCCCGATGAACTCAAACTGGCGCTCGATTCTGTGTGGCAAAAAGATTTTTACCTCTCGGAATATATATCAGGCAAAGTGATCAGCGGCCTGCACAAAGACATCGACCTCCCCGATGAACCTATTGTACTCAACGATAAAGAGAAAGAATTCCTGCAGTGGGCCTGCTCGGAAATGACCTATAAAGACATTGCACAGAAAATGTACGTGAGCCCCAGAACAGTGGACGATTACAGAAATGCACTGTTCGACAAACTCAAAGTGAAATCCAGGATCGGTCTGGTTCTCTATGCTATCAGACGCGGACTCGTGGAAGTATAACCGAAATCAGTGTTTCCTCAGGGACCAAAATAAAAAAGGCGTATCGGTTGATACGCCTTTTGATTTATGTAGACCTGAACTATTTACTCAGGTACATGCTTCTGTCTTTATACAGCTGACGGAAATAAGGATCGCGGAGGTCCTTGATGAAACGGATGGCTTCGCCGGTTGATTTCATCTCAGGTCCGAGCTCTTTGCTCACGCCAGGGAATTTCTCGAAGCTGAACACTGGTTCCTTGATCGCATAACCTTTCAGGCGTTTCACGAACTTGAAGTCGCGGAGCTTGTTCTCGCCCAGCATCACTTTGGTAGCTACATTCAGATAAGGGATCTGATAGGCTTTCGCGATGAACGGAGTGGTGCGGGATGCCCTTGGGTTGGCTTCGATCACATATACTTTGTTGTCCTTAATGGCAAACTGTATGTTGATCAATCCGCGGATATTCAGTTTGAATGCAATTTTCCTTGCATACTCTTCCATGGTCTCAACAATCATGGGAGAAAGATTGAACTGGGGAAGAACCGCATTGCTGTCTCCGCTGTGGATACCGGCAGGCTCGATATGTTCCATCACACCCATGATGTGCACTTCGTCACCATCACAGATCGCATCGATCTCTGCCTCCTGGCAACGGTCCAGGAAGTGATCGATCAGGATCTTGTTACCGGGAATATGCTTCAGCAGACTTACTACTGCTTTTTCAACTTCTTCGTCGTTGATCACGATCCGCATTCTTTGTCCACCCAATACATAGCTTGGACGAACCAGAACAGGATAACCTACTTTATTGGCAACCTCAACGGCTTCGTCAACCGTATAGGCGGTACCGTAATCAGGGTAAGGGATCTTCAGCTCTTTCAGCATGTCGCTGAAACGACCGCGGTCTTCGGCAATGTCCATATTATCGAAGGAGGTACCGATGATCTTGATTCCTTTTTGAGACAGGCGTTCTGCGAGTTTCAGGGCCGTCTGGCCACCAAGCTGAACGATCACTCCTTCTGGCTTTTCCAGTTCGATGATCTCCCAGAGATGCTCCCAGAATACTGGCTCGAAGTAAAGTTTGTTGGCGATATCGAAGTCGGTAGACACTGTTTCTGGATTACAGTTCACCATGATGGCTTCGTAGCCGCATTCTTTCAGTGCCAGCAGACCGTGTACGCAGCAGTAGTCGAACTCGATACCCTGACCAATACGATTAGGACCTGAACCAAGAACGATCACTTTCTTCTTGTCGCTCACCTTGCTTTCGTTGGCATTGCCATTCTCGAAAGAAGAGTAGAAATATGGGGTCTTGGCCTCAAATTCTGCGCTGCAGGTGTCAACCATCTTGTACACGCGGGTGATATTGGCGGCTTTTCTCTTTTCGTATACGTCCTCATCTTTACCATCCTGCATGATCAGCGCAATTTGCTGATCGCTGAAACCAAGGTCCTTGGCGGTTTTCAGCAGTTCTACAGGTAAGGTGTTGAGTTTGTATTTGGCGATCTCCTTCTCCGTGTCAACGATCTTCTGGATCTCATTCACAAACCAGCGGTCGATACCGGTTGCTTTGGAGATGGTGCCTACACTGATACCGTCCATGAGGGCATCCTTGATTCTGAAGATGCGATCCCATTTCGGAGTTTTGATGTATTCAACGATCTCTTCTGCGTGCATCTGGCTCTTGCCGTAGTAGCCCAGCCCAACAGCATTGTTCTCCAGGCTCTGGCAGGCTTTCTGAACGGCTTCAGCAAAACTTCTTCCGATGGCCATCACCTCACCTACGCTCTTCATCTGGAGGCCGAGGGTGTCATTGGCGCCTTTGAATTTATCGAAGTTCCAGCGTGGCATTTTCACGATCACGTAGTCCAGCGCCGGCTCAAAGTAAGCCGAAGTGGTCATGGTGATCTGGTTCTTCAGTTCATCGAGTGTATAACCGATAGCCAGTTTGGCTGCTATCTTGGCGATGGGGTAACCAGTGGCTTTGGAAGCCAGGGCAGAAGAACGGCTTACACGCGGGTTGATCTCCACGGAGATCAGTTTTTCAGTGGAGGGGTCCATAGCGAACTGCACGTTACAACCACCGGCGAAGTTGCCGAGGCTGCGCATCATCAGGATGGCCTGGTTGCGCATTTCCTGGAAAGCGGTATCGCTGAGGGTCATGGCAGGCGCCACAGTGATGGAGTCTCCGGTGTGAACGCCCATGGGGTCTACGTTCTCAACGGTACAGATGATGGCTACGTTGTCGTTTTTGTCGCGGAGGAGTTCCAGCTCATATTCTTTCCAGCCGAGCAGGGCTTTTTCAACCAGTACCTCATGGATGGGAGAGGCTTTGAGACCTTTGTCCAGTGCGGCTTCCAGTTCAGATTTGTCGTGAACGAAACCACCGCCTGAACCACCGAGTGTGAATGAAGGACGGATAACGAGGGGGAAACCGATCTCCTGTGCATATTCCTTTCCTTCGAGAAGGGAGTTAGCTACTTTGGAGTTGGCTACAGGAACGCCGATCCTGATCATGAGCTGGCGGAACTTCTCACGGTCTTCCGCAGTGTCGATCGCTTCCACGTCAACCCCGATCAGTCTTACATTGTATTTTTCCCAAACGCCGAGTTCAGCGGCCTCTTTGGTGAGGTTGAGGGCTGTTTGACCGCCCATAGTAGGGAGAACTGCATCGATCTGGTTTTCTTCCAGGATCTGTTCGATACTTTCTACTGTCAGTGGCAGTAGGTAAACCTTGTCGGCCATCATGGGGTCAGTCATGATAGTAGCCGGGTTACTATTGATCAAAATGACCTTAATTCCTTCTTCGCGCAGGCTGCGGGCAGCCTGAGAGCCGGAATAATCAAATTCACAAGCTTGTCCGATAATGATGGGACCTGATCCGATAATGAGCACTGACTTAATAGAAGTGTCTTTTGGCATTTTTTGAAGAGCTGTTTTTTTTCTAAACAAATTGCGCAAAAGTAAGGCAGCAGCAGGAATTTTGAGGATTAATTTTTGAAAAGGCCGGAACAGGCAGTAAAACAAGCTTTCCCGGGCAGGGCCGGGCAATAAAAAAACCTTTACCTAACCGGTAAAGGTTTATATGCAGATTCTTAAGTTTCGTTAAGTGAGTTACCTTCAGCTATTGTGGAAAGCAGCTATCTCGATATCGTCCAGCGCAACTCCACCCTGGCGAATAACCCTACGTTGCTCCGCCAGATGCTTCTTCTCATCAAAACTGCTTCTGATTTTGAAGATCCACTTCTGCTTCGCCTCATTTCCTTTGAAGAATCCAACAACCGACCCTACTGTCAATGCAAGTAGTAAAACCATCCTGTTAATAATCGCTTTCATAACCTCGAGTTTGTAGAATTAAACCATCATGTTTCCATATATTTCAATAGACAATTTATATACGCCAAATGCTGTTCCATAGTTTAGAAAAAAGCATACCACTAAGTGGGTATTTTTGATAACTTAACATGGCGGAATCCAATGTCCATCTACCTTTCATGTTAATACCCATTCCTGTGCCGGGTAACCTCTTTTTCCCATTTTTAATATTAGTTTAATACAAACAAACCGATACAGTCAAGCCCCCAACCTCTTTTCAGTAGTTTTGTAACTTCTTTGTTAAATAAAAGCTGAGCAATGCGAATATTGGTGATCGTTTTTTTACTCTGTAGTGAAATGCTGACAGCGCAGGTTTTTACTCCGGCGATTTATCCGAAAGGTTATTTCAGAAACCCTTTAGCAATTCCCATCGACCTCAGTGGGAACTTCGGGGAACTCAGGCCCAATCACTATCACATGGGATTGGATCTTAAGACCCGGCAAAGAGAGAACCAGCCCGTCCATGCTGCGGCAGACGGGTATGTTGCCAGGATCAAGATCGAACCGGGCGGCTTTGGGCGCGCACTTTACATTAATCACCCCAATGGTTATACGACCCTGTACGCTCACCTCAACGATTTCAACCCGCAGTTGGAGGCATGGGTGAAAGAACAGCAGTACAAACAGCAATCATGGCGCGTTTTCCTGGAACCGCCTGCCAGTCTGTTTCCAGTGAAGAAGGGCGACTTTATCGCGTACAGCGGCAATACCGGAGGATCGCAGGCTCCCCACCTGCATTTCGAGGTCCGCAGAACAGCCGACGATATCAACCTCAATCCCCTGCTGTTCGGGCTTCCGCTTACAGACAATGTGCCTCCCCGCATTCTTCGTATGGGGATCTACGACAGAACCAAAAGCATTTACGAGCAGTCTGCCCGCATCTTCCCCGTCAAACTCACTGGAGGGACCAGATACGTTGCTACCCCGGAACTGATCACTGTTACCTCTCCTCAGATCAGCTTCGCTATTGGAGCATTCGATACCCATACAGGTTCCACCAACCTGAATGGGATCTTTGAATCCATCTTGTATGTAGATGAGCAGCCGGCAGTGGGTTTTCAGATGGATAATATCAGCTACAACGATACCCGCTACCTAAATGCGCATATCGATTACCGGACCAAGTCCGGTGGCGGCCCCTGGCTGCAACAACTCTTCGACCTTCCCGGCTATATCAACTCCATTTACAAAAACGAGAAAGCGCAGGGCGGAGTGATTGACCTGAGCGATGGCGGGATCCATAAGATCCGGATCGAAGTAAAGGATACCTATCTAAATTCCTCAACGCTGGAATGCCGCGTGCAATACAAGCCCGGTACGGCTTCTGCCGTATCCACTACTTCCGCGAACAATCCGATGTTCTATCCGCTGATGCTGGATGGCTTCGAGCGCGAGGACTGTGAATTCTATATTGGTGAGCGCTGCCTTTATGATTCAGTGCATATCCGGTACAACAGGTCAGCTTCCGCAAGTCCGCAAGCGGTTTCCGCCCAGCACTCGATCGGTGCCAGTTATATTCCGCTGCAGGAAGCCTTCCTGGTCAGGATCCAACCCACAAAGATCCTGACGCCAACAGAACAGCAAAGAACAGTGATGCTCTGGACCTCCGGAACCAAAAAGGATGTTCAGAAAGTGGAATGGCAGAACAACTGGGCCTCCGCTCGTTTCCGGGATTTTGGAACTTACCAGCTGTTGGTGGACGAAGAGCCACCAACCATCGTTCCTGTTGGATTCACAGACGGCGCAGATCTCAGTAAAGCCACCCGGATATCATTCACCATCAAAGACAATTACAATAAGTTCAAAAACGTGAGACCAACACTGGACGGCAAATGGCTCCGCTTCACCAATGATAAGGGCCGCACTTTCATTTACCGCTTCGATGAATATTGCCCTCCGGGTAAACATGAACTTACCATCTATGCTGAAGACGAAGCAGGTAATGCCACTTCAAAAACTTTTACCTTCACACGCTGAGTTATAGGATCAGCGCCACAGCTGGCGGCTTTTGAAGAGCCCGCCAGCCAGGCAACTGAAACCCGGGATTGAATGCAAGCTTTACTCATGGTTGCATATGCTGCCTCCCGGCGAACAGCAAAAACAACTCAATAAATTCTGAAAAAGAACGAATATGATTTTACAGGAAGGCGATAAAGTGCCTGCTTTCAAAGGAGTGGACCAGAATGGAAATCCCGTATCTCTCAACGACTATAAAGGACAAAAACTGATCCTGTATTTCTACCCTCAGGACGATACGCCCACCTGTACAGTACAGGCCTGCAACCTTCGCGATAATTTCACGTTACTGAAAAATGAAGGCTTCACGATATTGGGCGTGAGCCCGGACGAAATAGAGAAGCACAAAAAGTTTGAATCCAAATATCAACTCCCTTTTACTCTCCTGGCTGATCCCAAACACAGCATTATCGATAAATATGGAGTTTGGGGAGAAAAGCAGCTCTATGGAAGAAAATACATGGGCCTCCACCGAACTACTTTTGTGATCGATGAGAAAGGCATCATCCGGAAAATATTCCTTCGCCCCAAAAACAAACAACACGCAGAAGAGATCGTGAAAGCATGGAAAGAACTGGCTTAAGAAACCTTTTCACTCTTTGATGCGTATAGATGAACAGCTCCCGTATCGGGTAGTGACTATCCTTGCTTCGGTCTTTTTCTAAAAGGCTCCTGCATGGATTGCTTTTGTTCAAAGGTTTGGTAAAAAGGATCCCTGTTCTGGAAAGAGCAGGGATTTTTTTCTGACATGATTATAGCAATGCCAATTCAGAAAAACCAAACCAGGAATACATCGAAAAAACCAGAAACCAAAACTTAATTATTTATTGAACGGCGGCTATCAAGGCAACCTCATGATTTTGTTCTTCGTAAGAAACAGGAACCAACATTCGAAAAAAAATGAACAAGCCTGTTTCAATCTTCGCAGGATTGATCCTGCTGATCTATTGTAGTTGCTCCAGCAAAAAGGAAGATCCTGTAGACCCTGGTGGCGGTGGTGGAGGCGGCGGCATCAATTGTGATGGCGTTGCTAAAACCTTCACTGCAAATGTGCAACCTATCATCCAGGCCAGTTGCCAACTCAGCGGTTGCCATGACGGAGCAAGTACCAATGGCCCCGGACCACTGACCACTTACGATCAGATCAAGAGCGCATCCGCACGTATCAGGGCAGCAGTGATTTCCCGTCAAATGCCCAAGGGAGGCAGCCTTACAGACGCACAGATAAAAAGCATTGTGTGCTGGATCGATTCCGGCAGTCCAAATAATTAACAGGAATGGCTACGCGAAAACGAATTAGGCTATTCACCGGAATACTGCTCCTCTTGTGTGGTCTGTTCTTCTACGGTTATTTTCAATACCAGCGCACCAACCAGGACCTTAAACTGGCAACTCCTGATCAGACCTTAACCGCATTTACCCTGATCCACGAATTTGCCGGCGATGATACCCTTGCGGATAAAAAATACAGGAAAAGGGTCCTGGCGGTGCGTGGTATCGTTAAGTCTGTAGACACTACCAATAATGGTGTGTCGGTCATTTTAGGCGATTCCCTTCAAAGAGCTTCGATCCGTTTCTCCATGGAAGGACCATGGAACGAAATTTCGGATATACAAGAGGGTATGATAGTATCTATCAAAGGCATTCTTAACGGATACAGCAAAGACCAAACAGGCCTGTTGGGCGATGAGATCGTTTTCAACAGGGGGTATTGATCAGAAACCCCTGACTGTTCCGTGAAAAAAGCTACACTATGAAACAGCGAATCAGTTTATTATTACTCTACCTGGTGTTGACGGGAAGTGTTTTTTCCCAGGGCAAATTCTTTACCCGCACAGGCCAGATATCTTTTTCTTCCAAAGGCATACTGGAGACAATAAAGGCGCAAAACAAAACAGTTACCTGCGTACTGGATGCTCAAACAGGGCAGATCCAGTTTTCTGTTATGATGCGCGGCTTCGAGTTCAAAAAAGCCCTGATGCAGGAACATTTCAATGAGAACTACGTGGAAAGTGATAAGTATCCGACAGCCGAATTCAAAGGACAGATCAACAGTCCACTCCCTGACCTGTCGAAAGACGGCAGCTACCCCGTGAAGGTGAAAGGCAAAATGACCATTCACGGTATCACACAGGAACTGGCAACGGATGGAACGCTCACAGTACAGCAGGGGGCGATGAAGGCGGATGCCACTTTCACTATCCTGCTCTCCGATTACAAGATCAGGATACCATCCATCGTAAAGAATAATCTTTCCAACACCGTGAGTATTGCAGTGGCCTGTTCATTACAACCACTGCAATAGTATCACGATGATTTGCTAACTGATCTTCACCTCACACATAACCAAAACGAAGCATAATGTCCGGAGCATACAGAGCATTATTCACCATACTGATCTCCTGCGGAGTTGCAAAGGCGCAGGAGCCAGACCTGCTCAAAGAACTTAAGAAAGAGGAAACGCCTGCCAGATCTCATGTGACCAACGCTTTCAAATCATCGAGAGTGATCAACAACCACTCGATCGAGTTTATAGGGAAAGGCGTGCTGGACGTACGTTTCCTCCACCGTTTCGGAACGGTTAACAGCGGAATTAAAAATCTTTTCGGTCTTGACCAGGCCAATACGCGTATAGGGTTCGACTACGGCCTCAGCAACCGCGTGATGGCGGGCTTCGGCAGAAGCAATGTTGGCAAGGAACTGGACGCCTTCATCAAATACAGGCCCATCTGGCAATCCAATGATCCCGGCGGTTCACCTGTTTCTGTGGTATGGGTATCGGGTATCACAGTGAATACCGCTCCATGGGCATTCCCTGAACTGAATTATGATTTCGAAGACAGGCTTGCGTATTTCCATGAGATCATCATCGGAAGAAAATTCACGGAAAGTTTCTCTCTGCAACTGAACCCGATACTGGTGCACAGAAACCTGGCGCCAGCCAATGGACATAATAATACATTCGCGCTTGGGATCGGATCCAGGCTGAAGCTCACCAAAAGAACCGCCTTCATGCTGGATTACCAACCAGTTCTATCCGGCAGGCAGACAGGCACCAAAGACATGCTGGCGGTCGGCTTCGATATCGAAACCGGCGGTCACGTATTTCAATTGCATTTCACCAATGCTACGGGGATGAATGAAAAAGCATTTATAACAGGCACTACGGACGATTTCTGGAAAGGGGATATACGGTTTGGCTTCAATATCTCGCGGGTATTCACCGTAGGTAAAAAGAAGTAATTATTTTTTCAGCAATATCAGCAGGATGGCTACCACACCTCCCATCACAAAGGCGAAGTAAGTGAACATCCATTGCATGATGTCCGTATTATTCACTCCGGGAAATTTTTTTTCAAACAAATCTTTATGCAGGTTATATGCTTGCTCTACCATAAGCCCAACCCGCAGGTCCAGCGCTTCCTCAAATTCCTTCCTGTCTTTACGCTCAATTTCAGAGTAATGTTTCAATAAGAGATCCCGCTCCTCTGCAAACATTAACTGTACACATTTACTCATGATGGCGGCATCGCTGTCACCAAGCTTCAGTTTGTTCTTACAGAGGTCATGGATCCTTAGATCGATCATTGAATTACTTTCCATTTGACATCGGTTTTCATTTAGTGTTCGTGAATCGTTGACTTTGTAAAGATGATGAGCACCCGGGAAACAACAAGGGGAAAAAAAACGCGATTCTGCGTTTTTTTTCCCCTTGTTGTTTGAAATAAATTTTGTATTGATGTTAGTCGAGAACCCATTCCACTTCACCTACTGCGAAGTACCTGTCCATTACGTCCTTTGTATGCAACTGGCCTTGTTCGGTTACACCGCAGACGTTAGTTTCAAAAACACTGCTATCTTTTTTCAATTTCACTTTCTCTCCGATCCTGTACATCGCTTCATGATAAGCGCGAAGAATATCACGACCTTCCCCAGCCGATAATTTCTTCCACCATTTTTCCTGGTATTCGCAAAGCGTGGTGGCCAGCGCCTGCACATCGAAGTTCCGCCCTGTGATCTGTTTCAGGCTGACGGGATTCCTGAATGCACCATCGAACCGCGCCTGATTGATGTTCACTCCCATCCCAACAATAGCCCAATCCCAGATTGCCTGTCCTCCGGCCGTTTCCAGCCTGTTTTCGATCAGGATGCCGGCTGCCTTTCTGTCACGCCAATAAATATCATTGGGCCATTTGATCCTGGTTTCGTCACCCGCATAATTTTTAAAGAATTCATAACAACTCAGTGCCATGGCGGCAGATAGCAAAACTGCTGATAAAAAGGGAGCTCACCAGGTTTGATAATGGTGCTGAGAATGATATTGTCTCCGGGCGCCGTCAGCCATTGCCGGCCTCTCTGGCCTTTCCCGGCGGTTTGCTCCAGGGCAAAAAAGGCTGCTCCGTGCTTCGCTTTGCCCTCAATGGCCAGGGCCATGGCATAGTTGTTGGTGCTGTCAACTGAAGGCAATACCGTCAAAGGCCGGCCAATAGTGTGTAAGATAGCGGGATGTGACAAAAGATTACTATTTTTGACAACAACGAAAATAGGCATTCCAAGTGAACGTTTCGGTGCCTGCGCTGTTGTAGATATTAGCGGTAAAAATTGATCATCAAAAAGTACGAATTATTGGAACAACTTTCAATGTTAGCTACCCGTCGCAAAAGTAGCAGTGTAGCGAGGTTAACAAAGAGCTCAAAGATCATCAAAGCTATCATCCACGCCATTCAGGAGAAAAAAGGGGAAAACATCATTTCCCTCGATCTCCGAAAAATTCCCGAAGCAGTTGCTGATTTTTTCATTATTTGCGATGCCGGCAGCACCACGCAGGTGAAAGCCATTGCAGATTATGTTGAGGTGCACGTGAAAGAGAAAACTGGTGAAGTACCCTATCACCATGAAGGCCGCCAGGCATCTCAATGGGTGATCACAGATTATGTGAATGTAGTGGTACACGTTATGCATTCAGAAACACGCAAGTTCTACAAACTGGAAGAAATGTGGAGTGACGCCGCAGCGGATGAACATTCCTGATGACTGCGTCTGATCAGGATCCGGAACTGATCGCTGGAATAAAAAGGAGCTTTTCCAGTGATCAGGTTGTTTTTTGAACTATTTTGTCTTATTATTATTAATCAGAAAAACAAGAGACACAACATATTATGTCAGACGAGTCAAGACAGAACGAAAGAAATTTCCCTCCGCGCATGCGCCCCAGGGATGATGGCAACGGACAACGAAAAGGCCCGAGGTTCAATATCTATTGGGTCTGGGCTATCATCTTTGCAGTACTTGTGGGCTTCCAGCTTTTCGGATCCCTTACCCCGGACACCAAAGGAATCAATGATCTCGAGTTCTACGCCATGCTCAAAAAAGGAGATGTGGACAAGATCACCACAGTCACCAATAAGAACCTTATCAGGGTTTATCTCAAAAAAGAAAGCGTAGAAAAATACAAATCACAACTTTCAAAGAACAGTCAGGCCAGCGTTGAAAAAGGACCGCAGTTCGAATTCAAAGTGGTTGACGCCAAAGAATTTGATAAGAAACTGAGCGACTGGTACGATAAGAACCCCGATGTTGCCCCTGTTGTGAACAATCCCATCCAGGAAGGCGAATGGTTCGGATCCCTGATCCAGCTCTTACTCCCACTGGTTGTGATCATCCTCATCTGGATCATGCTCATGCGTAAAATGGGCGGTGGCGCAGGGGGCGGAAGTGGTCCCGGCGGTATCTTCAATATTGGAAAATCAAGGGCAACCCTCTTCGATAAAGGAACAAAAGTAAATATCACTTTCGCAGATGTTGCAGGACTGGACGAAGCCAAGGTGGAAGTGATGGAGATCGTGGATTTCCTGAAAAATCCCAAGAAGTACACTGCATTGGGTGGAAAGATACCCAAAGGCGCACTCCTGGTAGGTCCTCCCGGTACCGGTAAAACCCTGCTCGCAAAAGCAATGGCAGGTGAAGCACAGGTTCCCTTCTTCTCCATGAGCGGTTCCGATTTCGTTGAACTGTTCGTTGGTGTGGGCGCCAGCCGCGTACGCGACCTCTTCAAACAAGCACGTGAAAAAGCTCCCTGTATCATATTCATCGATGAGATCGATGCCATCGGCCGCGCCCGTGGTAAGAACGCCATCATGAGCAACGACGAACGTGAAAGCACACTCAACCAGTTACTGGTAGAGATGGACGGTTTCTCCGGTGAATCAGGTATCATCGTTCTGGCAGCCACCAACCGCCCGGACGTACTGGATACCGCACTCCTCCGCCCAGGCCGCTTCGACCGTCAGATCTCCATCGACAAACCAGATCTCAAAGGCCGTGAGCATATTTTCAAAGTGCACCTGAAGCCCATCAAGATCTCTGAAAAAGTTGATATCCATAAACTCGCCGAACAAACGCCAGGCTTCGCCGGCGCAGACATCGCGAATATCTGTAACGAAGCCGCACTTATCGCTGCCCGTAAAGGCAAACAGTCAGTTGAGATGGAAGACTTCCAGGATGCAGTTGACCGTGTGATCGGTGGCCTCGAAAAAAAGAACAAGATCATCTCTCCCGAAGAGAAAAAGATCATTGCCTACCACGAAGCCGGTCACGCTATCTGCGGCTGGTTCCTGGAACACGCATACCCATTACTGAAAGTAACCATCGTTCCACGCGGTGTGGCTGCACTCGGTTACGCCCAGTACACTCCGAAAGAACAATACCTGTACAATACAGATCAACTGATGGACCAGATCTGCATGACCCTCGGCGGCCGTGCCAGCGAAGAGATCTTCTTCGGCAAGATCTCTACCGGCGCGCAGAACGACCTCCAGCAGGTTACCCGCATCGCTTACTCTATGATCACTGTATATGGTATGAACGATAAAGTAGGTAACGTAAGCTTTTACGACCCTGCTGCTGAAAACTCTTTCACCAAGCCATACTCTGAAGAAACTTCCAAACTGATCGATGAAGAAGTTAGAAAGCTCATCGACGTCGGTTACCTGAAGACAAAAGAGTTATTGTCTCAGAAAAGAACAGAGGTAGCTAAACTGGCTGAAGCGCTGCTGGAAAAAGAAGTACTGTTCCAGAGCGATGTGGAAGCTCTGATCGGTAAACGTCCGTTTGAAGAAAAGAAAACGCTCGATGTTGATGGAAACCCTGAGCACCATTCAGAGAATGGAACCATCAGCGAAGGCGTTCCTCCTTATGATAGCAATGTGACCAATCATCCAGTACAGAGCAACGAACAGGAAAAGCAATCATGAGCGTTTCACCATCCAAAGAGAATATTTTAAAGAAAATACGGAAGGCGTTGACCCAATCAACGCCTCTTCCTTTTCCGCAAAGTGAAGGCAATAGTTCTGTGTACCAGCCTTCCAGGCAGGAATTGGAAGTGGAGTTTGCAGAACAGTTCACCAAGCTGACGGGAAAGTTCATTTTCTGTTTAACCTGGCAGGAACTGGCCGCACAGCTCAATGCTGTTGTGGCCCACAATAACTGGCAACATATTTACAACCAGGAAACAGAACTGTCTAAGACCCTTGCTGGCAACGGCTTTGCGCCGGCAGCTTTTGATTCAGTAGCCAACTGCGATGCAGCCATAACATCCTGTGAAAGCCTGATAGCTCGTACAGGCTCCATCGTGATGAGTGCAGCAGGCCCCAGCGGCCGCTCCGTGAGCGTATATGCGCCGGTTCATATCTGTATCGCCCGCACCAATCAACTGGTGTACGATGTGAAAGATGGCATCCAGCTGGTGAAAGAAAAATATGGCGCCAGTTTCCCTTCGCTCGTCACCTTTGCAACAGGGCCCAGCCGCACGGCGGATATCGAGAAAACCCTGGTTGTAGGCGTGCACGGCCCAAAAGAAGTATATGTTTTCCTGGTGGATCAGTAGCATAAACCATTAATCTATGAATCAGCACATCCATCACCTTTTCGTATATGGATCATTGTTAAGCGGGTTCCAGCATCCTGCCTATACATATGTGAGCCGTTATTTTACACTCGTTTCCCCGGCCGTTACCAATGGTAATATCTATGATCTCGGCGAATATCCCGGCGCTGTTCCTGCAGCTCCACCAGCCCTCATTCATGGCGAACTGTATAAAGTGAACCATGCTGATGAGTTCTCCTTTGCCATCAAACAACTGGACGATTACGAAGGATTCCTGGTAGAAGCAGGAGAAGTACCGCTATACCGCCGTGAACCGGTTGATGTGAAGAATGGCAATGTAATTACCACGGCCTGGATCTACTGGTACAATCGTGAAACAGACGGGCATCCATTGATCCCCAATGGCGATGCTCTCAGTTATTGGAAACAGAAAGGCTGAGCCCATAAAATTCAGATGATATTTTTACATGCAGTTACCTCCCGATAAGAAAGTTTATTTTCTCTCCGACTTCCATCTCGGAGCGCCCAACCCTGCAGCAAGCCTGGAGCGCGAAAAAAAGATCGTGGCATTTCTCGAAGAGATCCGCCACAGCGCCGGCGCCATCTTCATCGTAGGAGATATGTTCGATTTCTGGTACGAATACCGTACGGTTGTGCCTAAAGGTTATGTGAGGCTGCTCGGTAAACTGGCCGAACTTACAGATGCAGGCATTCCCATCTATTTCTTCGTGGGAAATCACGATATGTGGATGACAGACTATTTCCAGAAAGAGCTCAATATCCCCGTCTATTTCGAACCACAGGAATTCGAGTTCAACGGCAAACAGTTCCTCATCGGTCATGGTGATGGATTGGGGCCGGGAGACCATGGTTACAAAATGCTGAAGAAGATCTTCCGTAACCCTGTCTGCCGCTGGCTTTTCGGCATCCTCCCACCATATATTGGCATGGGGATCGCCAATTACAGCAGCAGGAGAAGCAGGGCTGTGACCGGACAGAACGATGCCGCATTCTACGGCGAAGAAGGAGAATGGCTGATCACCTATTGCAAGGAGGAACTGAAAAAGAAATTCTATGATTACCTGGTGTTCGGGCATCGTCACCTGCCCATCGATTACACACTGAATGACGGGAAAAGCCGTTATATCAACCTGGGCGACTGGATCCGTTATTACACTTACGCCATATTCGACGGAAAGGATATGCACCTGCTGACCCGCGAATCAGACCAGGAAAAAAATATTGTACGAAAATAGTTGACATGCTGAAACTGGCCACCATCGCTGTTTGCCTCTTACTCTGCACGCTGCCCTCTGCAAATGCGCAGATGGTGGGTATACAACAGCTCAGCGATACAGCTTTCAAAACAGAGCGGGTGATCAGCGGCGAATTCACAGATTTCAATGTAGACAATCTTGGCAATCTCTATGTGGTGAACCAAACGGGACAGTTAAAAAAGATGAGCCCCAAAGGAGATTCACTTGCCGTGTTCAACAATGTACGTCAGTACGGCAAGATCCATTTCATAGATGTGAGCAATCCGCTGAAAGTATTGCTGCACTTCAAAGATTTCGGCACCATCGTTATCCTCGATCGCTTCCTCAATACCCGCAGCACCATCGATCTGCGCAGACAGCAACTCTTCCAGGTAAAATCCATCGGGCAATCTTACGACAATAATATCTGGGTCTACGATGAGCTCGAAAGCAAACTGAAACGCATCGGCGAAGATGGCCGTACCATCGATCAGTCCAACGATTTCAGGCAGCTCTTCGATTCCACTCCTTCACCAGGCTTCATCGTTGATCAGAATAAACTGGTATACCTGTACGATCCCGCCAAAGGCGCTTATATTTTCGATTACTACGGTACATTCAAGAACCGGATCCGTTTTCTTGGCTGGACCGATTTTACGGTGATCGGCAATACCATTCTCGGCCGCGATGCCAATGTACTCTATAAATACGAACCGGGCACGCTCAACCTGCAACAGTACAGCATCCCCGCAAGCATGCAGGATGCCAGGAAGATAAAGATCACACCCACCAATATTTACCTGCTTCGGGAAAAGCAGCTCGAGATCTTCTCGTACCGCTGATCCCTTTCGCGAAAAATGTAACTTTGTAAGCATGGATAAATTTCTGGACACAGTCATTCTGGACAATACGATCAGGAGTTATTTGATGGTGGCAGGCACCATCCTGCTGGTGTTGTTCCTGAAAAGATATTTATCAAGATATATCGCCGGCCTGCTGTTCCGTGTTGTGCGCAAGATCGCCAGAGGTATCGATAAGCCCAGCTTCGTGAACCTGGTTGTGTCTCCGCTGGAAACATTCCTGTTGCTGGTAGTGAGCATCATCTCGCTGGACAAGCTCAGTTTTCCTGAAGTGCTGAATGTAAAAGTGTACAAAATATCTCTCCATAGCCTCATAGATGGCCTTGCCATCATTGTGGTGATCATCACTTTCATCTGGCTGCTGTTGCGCATCATCGATTTCGTTGCCATGATCCTGCACCAGAAAGCCGAACAGGCAAACGACCAGCAGGACAATCAGCTGGTAGTCTTCTTCAAGGATTTTTTCAAAGTGATGTTTGTGATCATCGGATTCCTGATGGTGCTGAAATTTGCTTTCAGTTATCCCATCACCAACCTGATCACCGCCCTGAGTATCGGTGGCGCTGCCATCGCACTGTCCACCCGCGAAAGCCTGGAGAACCTGATCGCAAGCTTTATTATCTTCATCGATAAACCATTCATGGTAGGCGACATAGTGAAAGTGCAGTCCATTACCGGCACAGTGGAAAAGATAGGATTGCGCAGCACGCGCATCCGCACAGATCAGAAAACATATGTAACCATGCCCAATAAGCAAATGGTGGACAGTGTAATGGACAATCTTTCGCTACGTACACAGCGCAGAGGTTTCATGCAGCTGGAACTGAATGCAGATACCCCAAAGGAAGCCGTGCAACAACTGGTGCTTGGTATTCAGCATTTGCTGCAGCTAAGAAAAGATCAGATCGAAAGCTCTTCCGTTTTTCTCGCAGATATCGTCAAGAACTCATTCATAGTTCAACTTGAATTTTTCACGGCGCCCATTCCTGTTGCGGATTTCAATGCAGTGCGCCAGGACCTTTTTCTTTCCATTATCGATTTGATGGAAGAAATGAATATCAGGCTGGCAGCCAAAGAGAATGAAATAGTGGTCACGAAAGAAAGCTAATAATTTCATAACGCATAGGGGTAGAACCATTTCATGTTGTCATAATTTCTACAAATACACACAACATGATGGTTAGTAATTACACAACCGGCATTCCGGGAAGGAAGGTCGCATGCATCGTATTATCGTTACTGATGACCGGCAGTGTACAGGCTCAATCGCAAAACAGCAAAGGAGGCGTACATATCGGACTCATCTATCCCATCAGCACGCATGGCACCAATGCGGCTGCTTCAACCAATAATTTTTCTTTTCATTTACTGGCTGGTGTTTCAAAGAATGAAACCGGCGCCGCATTTTCCGGATTCTCGAATGTGATCTTCGGAAACGCAAGCGGGGCGCAGTTTGCAGGCTTCTCCAATCATATCGGGGGACAATCATCCGGCGCGCAGCTGGCGGGTTTCATGAACTTCACAGGAGAGGCAAGAGGAACACAGCTGGCAGGATTCATGAATGCCTCAAAAAGTTCCACCGGCATACAGCTGGCAGGCTTTGCTAATTATTCAAAAGGAAGTGGTGGTAAATTCCAGGCAGCAGGTTATCTGAATATGGCGAAAGATGTGAAGCTGCAATTGTCGGGATTCATGAATATCGGGCAGGATGTGAATACCCAATTAGGTGGTTTTCTCAATATCGCCAGGAATGTGAAAGGTGTGCAGATTGGGTTCATCAATATTGCTGAAAGTGGCACTCCCATTGGATTAGTGAACATTGTGAAGAATGGTGAGATGGCGGTGCGTGTAACTGTTGATGAACTGGGAACAGTGATCGGCGGCTTCAGGTCTGGGGGTAAAAGAATGTACGGTGTGCTTGGAGCAGGCTACAATGGAAAAACCTCAAAAACTATGTATGCCCTGGAAGGCGCTATAGGCGCGCATTTCCCGGTGTCTGAATATTTCAGGATGTATACGGAACTGGCATCTGCCACGCTGGATGATTTCAAGAAGGGGGATTTTTTCCGTGGGTCGCTGAGAGTGTTCCCAGGTTTCAGGATCGGTAATCAGCTGGAGATCTTTGCAGGCCCCACTTTCAATTATGTATACTTCGATATTGCTTCCGGAAAGGGAGTAGACCTGGTGAACCATTTCATGTGGAGTGAGAAAGCTGGTGATGAGCATCAGCAGGGAATGTATATCGGCGCCATTGGCGGGATATCATGGAAATTAAAATAAGCAGTACTGACTGCTTACTTTTTTCCTGAAACTATTTCGCTGATTTCTTTGTCCCATTGTCCTGTTGTGCCGTATTCCACAACACGACCCACTTCTTTTCCATCTTTCAATACAATGAAAGTTGGCACGCGCTGGATATTGAAGGCTTCAGAGAGATTACCGATGGTCTTCTTACTGTAATCAACTGCCACCAGGCTTACACGGTCTTCATTCACACCGGCAGCATCCAGCAGGGAGTAGAACTTAGGCAGGAGAAAACGTGTGTCGCCACACCAGGTTCCACCGAATACGAGATACTGTACTTCTGCTGCTTTGGATTTGATATTTGAAACGATCTCTGTGTCCGGCTTATAGCCTTCCTGCTGTTGCCGGAACCATTTGAAGGTAGTGTCATTTGCCAGCAGATCACGATTGATGATTCCCTTCAGGATCCTGCGGCCACTTTTTTCAATCACTTCATATTGTGTTTGTGCAAATGATGATAAGGTGATCACCACAAACAGAGCGGACAAAAGGTACTTCATAAAGAATGATTAGTCTACAAAATTAGTAGAATTAATCCTTTTTACAAAGTGGCTTTGATCTCGAGGAGGAAGCCCTTGATTTGCTGGAGGGACTGTATCATTTCAAACCTTTCGCGTGCCTGTTTATTCTTTTTGAGGAATTCTTTGGCGCCTTCGATGGTGAGCTTGCGTCTTCTGAGCAGATCGTAGATCAGTTCCAGGTTCTTGATGTCTACCGGGCGGAAATGCCGGTCGCCCTTCCTGTTCTTCCTGGGCTGAATAATATCGAACTCATTTTCCCAGAACCTGAGCAGGCTCTGGTTTACACCGAACATGCCTGCCACTTCACCGATACTATAGTACTGGCGCTTGAACAGCGTGGAGTCTTCAGGGATATTCATTGCGCCGGCTTCGGCATCGAGAGTTTTCAATGATTTGCGGCCGCGTGTAGATTTTTTGGGAAGCTCAGGTTCGGGTTCGGGTGTGTTGAAATTCACACCATGACCTGTGTTATCGGAAATGAAATCTTCATCTTGTACAGGCTCTGCTACAGCTGGTGGCGCTGCTGCCTGAGGGGGTGCGATAATGTTGGCAGTTGGCTGTGATTCCTGAACCTGTTGAGGTGTTTCAGTTTCTGCAACTGGCTGCTCATCTGCCTTGAAATCGCTTACAGGCGTTTGTGCTTCATTGGCATCCTGTATTTCATTGGCAGGAGCTTCGGCCTTCTCTTCAGCAGCAACTGGCGGCTTCCCGGTCTGCTGACTTGCCGGTGTGAATCCAATATTCCTGTTTTCCTTTTTTCCTGAAGGCGCTGATACTTTTTCTTCTACTGCATATACCTGCGCGGGCCTTGTGAGCCTTGAAGGTATATTGCTGGCAGGAACTGGTTGCACAGCGGCTTTCGGCTCCTCAGGCTTTGGCTCTTCATCGGTCTTCTCACCTTCGTTTACTTTCTGCTCTTCTGCTATTGTTGTTTCTGCAACCGGTTCTGCAAAGATGGGATCAGCTGCTTCTTCTGCAACAGCTTGTTCCTGGCTGGTTTCACTGGCAGGCTCATGCGTATGTGCATGAGCTTCCGCTTCTGAAACTACCGGAGTATTTTGGATTACTTCGCTGTCGTTATTGGGATTGTTTTCGTTTTCCTGTTTTGCAGGATCAAGCTCAATGGTCAGTCCGCTTTGTCCCGGTTGAGCTGTATTCACTGCTGGTTGGGAAAGTGCTTCTTCTCCGTTCGCTCCGCTTTGTGCTGTAAGGTTCGCCTGGTTTTCCGTTTCCTGTTCTGTTTCACCAGCATCCGCCTGGGAAGCGGGCTTGAGGCTTTTGATCCTGAAACCTGCTGCAGGGGATTCCTGAGCAGGATCAGCATCTCCGAAATCAAAGCCCATCTGGTTGTATTTTTTCTTATCCATAATTTGAAAGCAGAGGTTCTCTATAGTTCATCAAAATTCGTGCAGTAAAAGTACGAACAAAAGGAGTGCCGCCTCCCGCTTCGCGGGCCTTTGGCGCAACTGTGGAAAAATTGCCTTGAAATGACCGGGCAAAAACAATTCGAATAAAAATATTCTATTTGGGAAACATCCTGTTTTACGGTTGAATTTCCCCTTGAAACAGGCATTCACACAGCATAATCTGCTAAGCCGGCACAGGCATTTTTACACTTGTGCGGAAGGCTGTGAAAGCACTGTTATAAACTGTATAAAACGGGGATAAAATAAGCCTTAAAAATCGCCTCAAACCCTTAATTTTCGTACATTTGCAGGAATCAACATTTTTAAACTGCAGAAGTATTTTTCGACGAATTTATGGATACAGAAACTACAGAAATCCTGAGTCCCTCCAATAGCGGATATGGTGCAGATAGTATACAGGTTTTAGAAGGTCTGGAAGCAGTGCGGAAACGGCCGGCGATGTACATTGGTGACGTCGGCGAAAAAGGCTTGCACCACCTGGTGTATGAGGTGGTAGACAACTCCATCGATGAGGCCCTGGCCGGATATTGTAAGAATATCACCGTTTCCATTCATGAAGACAATTCCATTTCTGTTCAGGATGATGGCCGTGGCATCCCCACCGGTATCAATACCAAAGAGAAGAAAAGCGCACTGGAACTGGTTATGACCGTTCTGCACGCCGGTGGTAAATTCGACAAAAATACCTACAAGGTTTCCGGTGGTTTGCACGGTGTAGGTGTGAGTTGCGTAAACGCACTTAGCACAAAACTCCATGTTACCGTTCAGCGTGAAGGAAAGATCTTCGAGCAGGAATATCATATCGGGGCGCCGCAATACCCCGTTCGTGAGATCGGTACCAGTGATATTACCGGTACTCACGTTCACTTCTGGCCAGATCATACCATTTTCACCACCACACTTTACAAGAAAGATATTCTGGAAGGCCGTCTTCGCGAACTGGCCTACCTCAATAAAGGCATCAGCATCACGCTCAACGATCTCCGTGAGAAAGATGATGACGGTACTTCCTATACCAAAACCTTCTACAGTGAAGGTGGTATCGTAGAGTTTGTTGAGATGCTCGATAAGAATGCGGGCCGCTCCACCCTTATCCCCACTGTGATCTACGTGGAAGGAAGGGATGAAGCTTCCAATGTAGCCGTTGAAGTGGCAATGACCTACAACGACAGCTATCATGAGCATATCTATTCTTATGTAAATAATATCAATACCATCGAAGGTGGTACGCACGTGTCCGGCTTCCGTCGCGCACTTACACGCGTGTTCAAAAGCTATGGCGATAAGAACAACCTCTTCGAGAAAGCAAAAGTGGAGATCGAAGGTGACGACTTCCGGGAAGGCTTAAGCGCTATCATTTCCGTGAAAGTGCCCGAACCTCAGTTCGAAGGTCAAACCAAAACAAAGCTCGGAAACAGCGATGTGATGGGCGTTGTAGACTCCACCGTTTCAAAAGTACTCGACCGTTTCCTGGAAGAAAATCCCAAGGAAGCAAAAAATATCATCTCCAAAGTGATCCTGGCTGCACAGGCGAGAGCCGCTGCACGCAAGGCCCGCGAAATGGTTCAACGTAAAAGCGTTCTCAGCGGTGGCGGCCTGCCCGGTAAACTGGCCGACTGCTCCGACAGGGATGCCGATCGTTGCGAGCTCTTCCTTGTCGAAGGTGACTCGGCGGGTGGTACCGCCAAACAAGGCCGTAACCGTAACTTCCAGGCCATCCTGCCACTCCGTGGTAAGATCCTGAACGTGGAAAAAGCCATGGAGCATAAGATCTACGAGAATGAAGAGATCCGCAACATGTACACCGCCCTCGTGTTACTGTGGGAACTCCCGAAGATCCCAAAGCGCTCAACCTCGTCAAACTCCGTTATCACAAACTGATCATCATGACGGATGCCGACGTGGATGGTAGCCACATCGCCACACTGATCCTTACTTTCATCTATCGTTATATGAAAGAAATGGTGGAGCAGGGTTATGTGTACATTGCGCAACCACCACTCTACCTGGTGAAGAAAGGAAAAGAATCCGGCTACGCCTGGAATGAAGAACAACGTAAAGCCCTCACAGAAAAACTGGGCGGTGGAAAAGAAGACAGCGTGAACATCCAGCGATACAAAGGTTTGGGTGAGATGAACGCAGATCAACTCTGGGATACTACCATGAATCCCGAGACACGCACCCTCAAACAGGTAACCATCGAGAGCGCTGCAGAAGCAGACCGCATCTTCAGTATGCTGATGGGTGATGAAGTAGCGCCCCGCCGCGATTTCATCGAAAGCCACGCCAAATACGCAAAGATCGACGTATAAAATATCTGGTCTTATAAAAGTAATCGGCTGTCCGCTTTGCAGACAGCCGATTTTGTTTCAAGCTGTGCCCGGTCACTTGCCGGGACGCGAGCGACTGCTCCCCGCGGTTTCCGTCACAAAAAAGAATTGATGCAGCGTAGTTGCAGTGGTTTGAATGCGGCTATTCCTTACTGTTACTTTAGAATAAGCTGGTTGTAGTTTTTTGAAACTGCCCACCATCTTTTGAACATTACTTGACGCACCAACAGGCAGATTCACAGGAATGCCTTTGCCTGTACTGCTGCTGTCTTTCCAAACTGCATACACTACTTTGGCGGGATCCTGGCTATGCCTGAATTTGATCACGAACAATCCGCCGCCTGCCGAATCGATGATCTGCCCGTTCCCGTACCAGAACAATTCACGACTGATGCCCTGATCATAGTAATAGTTCTCCCAGTACTTGGTTGAATCCAGCTGCCAGTTCTTATTATAGTAGTACCAGAGATAACCACTGCCGCTGTAATTGGTGTAACGTGAAGACGGATTCGGCGCTTCATCGTCCTTGAAAGCATATTGTACACGCTCGGATTCGGAAGTGGCGGCGCCCATCAGTTTGGAGCTGACCAGAAAAATGCCGAGGCTTTGCGCTTCATTATATTTATCGTACCGAACTATACCGAACAGCGTGGTATCATACATGCCGTTCTCTGTTTTGGTGCGAAGAAAGGATTTGTCTGCCCCGTATTCATTGATGGTAACGGGAACGTATCCACGCCATTCGCGATAGATGGCTTCCAGGGCTTTGTGCTGATCCTGGTAATATCCCTTATCCGAAGGGAAAGTGATATGACTGCCGCGCAGTTCGCTGGAGAAAGGCCCAACACCTTTTTTTAAACTGCCGGGGTATGCGTGGAAGCCTACATAATCGATGGGAGGATGTGCTGTATTGTAAGCATATTGCAGGAATTTGATCACGGCGCGTTGGTACTGTACATCGAGGCCGGTGGTGGCGGGAAGGTACACTTTGAAATCCGGGTCTGCATTCTTTGCGCCGAAACCCTTGCCCCACCTATTGTTCCAGCCATCAGTGGCCATCAGCATCATGCAGCCTGCGGCGATAGGGTCCTGCCATTGATTGGGAAAATAAACACCATTGAGTTCATTGCCCGGCTCGATACCCCAATGCGTTCCGGTAGCTTTTACGTGACCGTTCTTTTGTTTTGTGTACTTATCATCTGCATCGGGATTGGAGCCGTATGCGTAAGCGATGCTGTACATATTCTTACCGAGGGTTCGATAACTGAGCGGGTCGCGGCGATCGGAAGCGGTATCGTCCACGGGACGCCAGGAGTAGGAATTCGTTTGTTTGAGCACGTGAGAGTTGGGCCCCATCATCTGGTAGTACATCCTGCGACCGGTCATTACAGACATGAGAACGGAATCATAGAATTCGGAAGAGGAAATATCGCGCTGGGGTTGAAGCACCAGCGTATCGTAAGAGAAGCGGTTGGTTTGCTGGAGGCCTTTCCTCATGATGGTGAAGCTGTCGCAATCCTTTACCGGAAATACATTGTAGTAATTGGAGCCATTGAGGTTGCGGATGATCTCCCTGCGGGAAGCTGCGCGGGCTACCACTTCATCGGATGCATAATTGAATGTGGTATCGCCGGTACCGGTAGGTTCTCCATAAAAGACGATCCCGGTAAGATTGGTTTCGGGCGCCATCCAGTAGCCGCCTTCCTGGTAGAACATCTTTCTCCAGCGGATACTGGTGAGAAAATATTGAACGATGGTATCGCCCTCCCATACTTTTTTCCATTCGTACTTACCCCCTTTGGTGATAATGCGAATGGAGGGGGGAGTATTATTCGTGTACTGGTAGAGGTAAGTAGCGGAGCGGGCACTGTCCCCGATAGTGATGTCTACCGTGTCTGCAACGGGATTGGCAGGAGAGGTGCAGACCCAGATTTCGCGGAGGCGATATCGTTGTTGAAAATTTCCGCCGATGAGCCGGTGACGACGATAACCATAATAATCTTCTGCACCGATGGAGGTGTTGCCACTGGTACTGTCTGCCAGTAAGTCACCGTTCCGGGGATCGGCCTTACTGTCAAAATAATGAAAAGTTGAGTAAGCCGCACGCCCCCAGGCGCCACTGAAATCTACGATCATATTACTGTCGAGCAATATCTTTTGCACCGGATTGTCCGCACTGGTGGCGGATTTGAAGGGAATGCTGGCTTTTGCGGAGGTGGCGGCGGTCCCTGCTGTCCGGCCCGAAATTTGTGCGGTGGAAAAGACACAGGATAAGAGGAAGAAAAGGCACAATTGTACATATTTCATACCGGTGTGGTTTGATGGGGGGCTGGAAAACGTGCATATCCTGCATTTTTTTGTGCGTAAGTTTTTTTCTAAAACCCATTCAAAATCAATGCTGACCCGCCTTATATTGAAAAAAAACGTATATTTAAGTGTGCTTTGATCCTTATTTGGAGAACTTTTTGCAAAGTAAAATTATTCAATTTACTAACCTCTTAAATAGTTAGACTATGGCAGACATTCAGCTCACTGCATACAATGTAAAAACAAAGGAAAAGAATGTTCCTATCAAAGACGCAGTGATCACTAAAACCGCCAAAGGAGCTTATATGGCTCAGGGAAACGACGGTAAAGGCAATAAACTCACTACCCTGTTGGGCGAAGAAAAAGCGCTCGCTGCTATCAAGGCCGGTGTTGCCAAACAAGGCTGGTAAAAACATTTCCACAAAAGAAAAGCAACTGAGCGGTCATAACAGGCCTGTGCATTTGGCATGTTCCTGATATGACTGTCTCGGTTGCTTTTTTATTGGCAGCCATACTGCCAGCAAAAAAGCCTTCTTGTATTTCGTTTTGCTCTATACAAGGAAGGCTTTTGGTAAGCACAATCTCTTAAACTACAGATAAGGTAATTTTTTTCGAAGCCGGGAGAAATAAGGAAAGGAAAAATGGACGGTGATAAAAAGTTGTGTACTAAATATACATCTTTTTTAATATCAAACAAAATCAAGATAACTTAGCTCCCTTCCCAGTATTTGCCGGTCGTCTGCTCCCAGCCACTTGTTCAGCAGGGTGGCGTACACGTTCTTGAAATCCACACTGTACTGCAGGTCTCCATTCTTCAGGTTACTGAGATCGGGCAATTCATTCAGCAATCCTTTTTGTTTGAGCGCTCCGCTTACGAAGAACATATTATTGGCTGTTCCGTGATCGGTGCCGCCACTGGCGTTCTGCGCCACGCGTCTTCCGAATTCAGAAAAGGTCATCAGCATCACATCCTGGAAACGATTGTTCTGCTGCATGTCTTTCACAAAGGCGCTGATGGCTGCATTCATTTCGGTGAAGAGCCTGCGCTGCTGGCCATCCTGTCCTACATGGGTATCGAAGCTTCCGAGAGAGAGGTAATACACTTTCGTATTGATGTCTGAGAAGATCAGCGAAGCAATGGTCTTCAGGCTATTGCCGATATCGGTGGAAGGGTAAACAGTACTGGTAGGATGAATGCGGCTTTGTTTGAAAATATAATCCGCACTGCTCATGGTCTCTGCCATGGTTTTATAGAGATAATCAACTGTTTGTTCTCCATGTTCATCCTGGTGGTTCTTCACTACTTCCCTGAAGAATTTTTCGTTGGACGTGTTGAAGAGTCTGCGGGGATCTTTCATGGCAAGTCCTTTAATATGTTCTCCCTTCATGGCCATGCTGAGCATATCGTCCAGCTCCAGCGCCTGCGTGGGTTTGTCGCAACCCTTGCATTGCGCATCCAGGTAGCGGCCTAACCATCCCGTATATACGTATTTGTCGCTGTCGCTGGCACTATGCCAGATATCCATGCTGCGGAAATGTGAGCGGTCGGGGTTTGGATAGCCAACATTGTTGAGGATGCCGAGATGGCCATTGTCGTACAACTCTTTCATCCCGGTAAGTGCGGGGTGCAGGGCTGCATCGTCTGTGAGACGGAGTGCATTATCGGGGGCAATGCCGAGTTTTGGCCGCACTTTATAATAGATATCGTTCCTTACCGGTATTACTGTATTCAATCCGTCGTTGCCTCCGCTGAGCTGAAGGATCACCAGCACTTTGTTGCCGGGCGGCACCAGGTGCGGGGCTTCAAACGCTTTCATGAATTTGGGCAGCATCATGGATGCTGTGGCGAGACTACCGATCTGCAGGAATTCTTTTCTTTTTAAAAGCATATGATAGCGATTGAACGGATTAACAAAGTTGGTATTCTGGCGTGCTCATCAATTGGATAGTGGCCGAGCGGATATAATTCTCCCTGCTGCTGTTGTCGATGTATTTGTCCAGTGTGCTAACGGTAACGCTGTTGCTGGTTTGCAGTACGGAACTGCTGATAGCGGGGAGCAGTTTTTCCCTGGAAATCTTTTCGAACAGTTTCGTGTATGCATCCCAGTTAACAGTGGCGGCAATTACCTGTCCGCCGCCTCTTTTTTGGGCGAAGGCTTTCATTTTTTGTTTTCGGTCACCCTGGTCCTTCATACCCATCATCTGATCGTCATCGTCTTTGGGTTTGAGGGTAAGCGTATCTTCTGCATAGATCATTTGCGGGATGCGTAGGCGAAGCATGAGGGAAGAGCTATCGATCCAGTTCTTTCCTCCGGGCCAGCCAGCTACATTGGGCGGATAGAAGAGCTGCTGCCCCAGCAGTCTCTGCAGAGTGATCTGTACTTCTTCATTGGAGATCTCCATGGGAATGGCTCTTCTGATACCTGCTATCAGCAGTACAGGGGATTTGATGATGGAGCCCACATTGCGTTGATCGTAGAACCAATCGCTTGTAAAGATATCCTGGAAGAGTGCGCTGATATCGTAGCCACCTTTGTAGAAGCGGTCTGCAAGCCATTTGATCTGTTCTTCATTTTCCGTTTCATTCACGAAATAGCGATATACTTTCCGAGTGATGTATTGAGCCGTTTGCGGATGTTGAATGAGGATATCGAGAATATCATCTCCATTGAAATTTCCGGATTTGCCGAGTACTTTCTTTTTGGCGGTATCATGCTGGTTCTTTCGGAACACAAAATTGCCTGAGGCATTGGAGCCCCAGCCGGTGAAGGCGCGGGCAGCTTCCTTGATATCGTCTTCAGTATAATTGCCGCGGCCCAGGGTAAAGAGCTCCATTACTTCGCGGGCGAAATTCTCATTGGGATGATCTTTCCTGTTCTGGTTATTGTTGAGGAAATTCAGCATGGCGCCGGACTTGCTCACTTCGCGAAGCAGGTCAGGGAATTTCCCAAGGGCATTGCGACGGATCGCATCCAGCAATTGCTGCTGGTGAACGATGTTCACGGTGCGGCAGGCGAAATGGCCATGCCAGAAGAGTGATACTTTTTCGCGCAGTTGTTGCTCACTGTGCACCATCTGGTTGAGCCAGGTGAGATTGAGTGCGCGGATGCCGTCGCGGGACCTGTCGCGGACAAGTTTTCGCTGTTCTTCCGTCAATTGTCTTTTCTGCCGGTACATTTCCTCCATGCCCTGGTAGATCTCTTTAATGGCGGGATCGGCCACATCGATGTAGGCCGGTACTTTTTCGGATGCCTTGAATATTGCCTTGATTAGTTTTTTGTTGGAATCGGAGGAGAGCTCATCCACCGGCACAGTATCCGGTCCGAAGCCTGCACGCCAGAGCAGATGCTGGTTTTTGAGCTGATTGGAAATGCCCATGAGGAAAATGGTTTTGCGTTTGACGGGTTGCCAAAAGGAAAGTTTAACAGAGTCTTTTATTTTCGGATAGAACCGGAAAATGGAATAATGGAATAACTGCAACCTCAGTGCCAAACGCAAAAACAAAAGGCGTATTTTATGGATACGCCTTTTAAAAACAAAACATATATTAATTATTTCTCTAACAAAATCCTTACACCAAGCGAAAAACTAGTGTTGTTGGAGAGGCTTGTGTTTACATCGAATCCTTTTTTATTTCCAGTTGTTGAACCGCCATTCCAGCTTTTGCTGGTTGATTCAATTTTCCTGTACTGGGCAGTGATCAGGGGCATGAGCACTGTTTCCAATTGTACTTTTTTGTTCAGGGAGAAGGCGAACCCTGGTTTGAGCGTTGCATTTATATTGAGCTCTTCCGTTTTTACATTTACCAGTGAAGGCACTGTAAGCCCGGCAACTTCAGACCATCTGACGCCTGTACGCAACTCTGCAAAAACATAGAACCGGTTTCCAAGTGGCCAGTACTTCCTTAGGAAAACGCCTGCACCTTTAGCCGAATTCTCAGGGCTATTGGAAGCATCTGTATCCAGTGAAAGATATTCAAGGTCCAGACCAAATACAAGGTTATCGCGCACAGCCCAACCGAAGGCGGGTGCAATACCTACAGTTTTCAGTTTTACTTCTGCAAAACTGGAAATTTGTGATTTTTGGGAACCATAGCTGAGAGAACCTCCAAAAAGAAGTGAGCCTTTTTTTATCTGCGCCTGAGAGTTGGTTACAGCAAAGATTGCTATAATGAAAAAAAGAAAATATTTTGATTTCATATGATGTAGTGTTCGGGGTTATTTGGAAAGAAGGATCCTTACGCCGATCGTGAAAGCAGTTGCATTATCGAAACTGCTGCTGATCTTGAAGTCGCTGAATTCGCCGGTCATCTTATTGCCGATCTCGAGATCCCCGCCTTTGTATTTCTTCTTACTATATTCCACAGTGAGGAGGTTAAAGAATGTGCTTTCCAGGTGAACTTTGCGGCTAACGGCAAAGGACAGGCCAGGAGAAACAGAAGCAGCCACATTCAAACCTTTCAGGTAACTGTTGATAGAGCTTTCATAAGGTTTGAAGTCTTCCCTGGTAACAGCTACGCCTAACCGGCCTTGTCCGAAAACATAGAGTTTATTGGCTACTCCCCAATACTTTCTAACGAACAAGCCGCCGCCTCTGGAGTAATTCTTATAATCTTCCTTCTTGTTGAAAGGGGCCGGGGAATTGGGTATATCGGCATATTTCTCCTTTGAACCTTCCAGCAAAATGTCTGCACCCACAATCAGGTTGTCTTTGATGGCAATGCCAAATGAAGGAGAGAAAGAAAATGATCTGAATTTAGTTTCTCTGTTCCAGCCTGCGTCCGGAAGTTTGTCTGCCTTGTAAGCGCTGTAACCGGCAGACCCGCCGATCAGCATGGAACCTTTCTTGATCTGCGCATGGGAAATAACGCAGAAGAGCATGCCTGCTATTGCAAGCAAAATGGATTTCCTTTTCATTGTATGATTTTGATTTAGGAGTTGTGTCGATCTGCGGTGGGCTGGAAAAGCAGAGAAAACACGATTAAAAATCAGGAGCGCAAATATAATCAACCCGGGCAGTAACCGAAAAATGATAGAATAAAAAATACCACGCCAGGGATAGCTTCTGGTATCTGCGCCCGGATTAATGTACAGATAAGGCTACCCGTTATTGCAGGGCCGGAATAATAAAAGGGGGTGCGACAAACTTACTTGTCGCACCCCTTTTATTAAATATTAACGAAGGCTGTTAAATAGTTTTAAAACCGAGATACTGGTGCAGCACTTCCGGCAATTCAATTCCATTCTCTGTTTGATTGTTTTCCAGCAAACAGGCGAGGATCCTTGGTAGTGCCAGAGAGCTTCCATTGAGTGAATGCGCCAGGTGGTTCTTTCCATTGCTGTCTTTGAATCTTGCTTTCAACCGGTTGGTCTGATAAGCTTCAAAGTTAGACACAGAGCTAACTTCCAGCCATTTCTCCTGCGCGGCTGAATACACTTCGAAGTCGTAGGTTTGCGCTGATGCAAAGCCCATATCACCGCCGCAGAGATTGAGGATGCGATAGGGCAGTTTGAGCGATTGCAACAACAACTCTACATGCAGCACCATTTCTTCCAGTACTGCATAGCTGTTGTCCGGATGTACGATCTGTACGATCTCCACTTTCTCAAACTGGTGCAGGCGGTTCAGTCCGCGTACATCTTTTCCGTAGCTGCCTGCTTCGCGGCGGAAGCAGGGGGAGTATCCGGTCATTTTGATGGGAAGATCGCTTTCCTTCACCAGTTCATCGCGATATATATTGGTAAGTGGCACTTCGGATGTGGGTATCAGGTAGAACTGGTCTTCGTTCACATAATACATTTGTCCTTCCTTGTCAGGCAACTGGCCGGTGCCGAAAGCAGATGCTTCGTTCACTACAAAGGGCGGGATGATCTCTGTATAACCAGCAGCGGTATTGTAATCCAGAAAGTACTGGATCAGTGCACGCTGCAGGCGGGCGCCCTTACCGGTATACACGGGAAAGCCGCTTCCCGTGATCTTGTTGCCCAGTTCGAAATCGATCAGTTTGTATTTTTTAGCCAGGTCCCAGTGGGGCACAGCATTGTTGACCAGTGTGGGTTTGGAGCCGCCTTCGCGCACCACCACATTGTCTTCGGGTGTTTTTCCCCTGGGAACATTGACGGAAGGAAGGTTGGGAAGTTTCACGATGGTTGCTTCCAGCTGCTTCTCCACGGCTGTCAGTTGCTCCGAGATCGGCTGCAGGCTTTGTTTCAGCGAAGGAACGGATTGCTTGAGGGCTTCCGCTTCTTCTTTCTGACCTTTCGCCATTAATTGTCCGATCTCCTTGGATGCGCTGTTCACCTTTGCCTGGGTTGTATCGAATTCCAGCTGAAGTTTCCTGCGTTCATCATCCAATGCTATGATCTCGTCAACCAGCGACAGCTCCTGGAAATTTTTAACGGCCAATCGCTCTTTTACCTGTTCTGTGTGCTGTCTGATAAATGGAATCTGTAGCATTATTCAAATGATTTGCAACAAAGATAATTCCTGTACCGTAGATTATTGTTGGGTTTTCATCTTCTTGTAAATTCCGGGAACACTGATCTCCATCCATCTTTCCGGCGCCACCAGTTCATTGAAGCCGTACTGCCGGTAAAGCCCATGTGCATCCCTGGTGGCCAGCATGAAACGGCGGAGTCCCTGGAGATCAGGATGGCCCATGATCGCACTCATCAGCCATTTGCTGAGACCCTGGCCGCGATAATCTTCATCTATGAATACATCACAGAGGTAGGCAAAACTGGCCTTGTCTGTGATCATCCTGGCAAACCCGATCTGCTGCGCCCCCACATACACACCAAAACAGAGGGAGTTCTCAATTGACCGCTCCACGATGGAAAGAGGGATATCTTCAGCCCAGTAAGTAGCGGCAAGCTTACCCCGGATATAGGCTGTATCCAGTTTGCTTTTGTCTGTATCGATGGCGAATTTGTCTTTTTGCCAGTTCATGATGCTGTACTTTTTGTAAAGTTAAGTTGCTGGAAAACACCAGCCTTTGTCAGATTCATATCATAAATTATCTAATGCAATCCGTGTAAGGCCCGCTTCGGAATTCCTGCCTATCTTTGCAGCTATGAATGCACAGGACGATCTGATGACACGCTGGTGGACGCTGGAAGCGAAGCTGGTGGAAAGATTTGGGAAGAAGCCCGATATGGAAACCATCCTTTTCCTTATCGGCATCCAGGAATTGGGAGTGAAGCCGAAGTTCACGAAAGAACAGAAGCAGGACCTGATGCATATTGCCGTCTGCTCGCTGATGGCGCAAAGTGGTTATTACGAACTGGAAGGAACTGACAGGGACGGATGGCCGCATTTCAAACAACTCAAGAGCTTACCCGTGATGAATATGATGGAACAGGAGAATTTTCTCAAAGACCATATCCTGTTGTATTTCGACCGGGTTGGATTTTAAATACTGATCCCATTAACACCATGAACCGACTGCTTGCACTCGCAGCCCTGCTGCTTACGTTCGCCGCCTGTAATCCCCGTCTCTCCAACGGCCTCCGTGTACACGATCTTCAAAAAGATGTAGAACTTGTTACCAGCAAGGGGACCATCCTCATCAGGCTCTCCGATTCCACTCCCCTGCACAGGGACAATTTCATCAGGCTTGTTCAGAAAAAATATTTCGACAGCATCCTCTTTCATCGTGTGATCAATCAATTTATGGTACAGGCCGGAGACCCGGACAGTAAACGGGCGAAAGCCGGCGCAGAGCTCGGCAATGGCGGCCCCGGCTACACAGTACCGGCAGAATTCAGAGCTTCCCTCTTTCATAAAAAAGGAGTGATCGCGGCTGCACGTACAGGTGATGATGTGAATCCCATGAAAGCCAGCAGCGGCTCACAGTTCTATCTCGTTCAGGGGAAAGTGTTCACAGAAGCAGGACTGGATTCCGTGGAGAACATGCGCCTGAGGCGCAAACTGCCAGCTGCGCACCGCGAAGTGTACAAAACCCTGGGAGGTACGCCTCACCTGGACCAGAACTACACCGTGTTCGGAGAAGTGATCAGCGGGCTTAATGTAGTAGACAGCATTGCCGTGGTGCCCACCAGCGGCAGAATGGGCAGCGACAGGCCCCTGGCGGATGTCCGCATCATCAGGGCGCGCCTCGTAAAAAGAAAATAAACTCCCGCACGATATGCGACAATACCGGAATCGAATGATGGCCTGTTTGATCACAGGTGGCATCGCCTTATCCCTATGCCATAACGGTATGGCCCAATCGAAAAAAGAAGAAACCCTGCTGCAGCAAACCAGTGAAGTGAACAACCTGATGGTGCAATATCAGGCAGACAGGGGCAGTCTCACCCGTTTCTATGCCGTTCCATTCTCACCGGAGAGAAGGGAACGCCTGGTGAAATTCCAGCAGGATTATCTGCAGCAACTGGGATCGCTTTCCTTCGACCAGCTTTCCACAGGATCAAAAGTGGACTATCTCCTTTTCAAAAGGAATATCGATAACCAGATCAGGTTACTGGATGCGGAAGCAAAGGGATATGAACAGATAAAGAAGTTATTCCCCTTCGCCCCACCAATCTATGAGCTGGAAAAGCAACGCCGGCGCGGACTTTCGATGGATGGCAAAAAACTGGCAGCCGATATGTACGCATGGCAGCAACAGATCCGGCAAAGCATGCTTGCATTGCAGCAAGAACCTGAAATGGATATGCAGCAGGCGGAAATGGCTTCGGCAGTAGTTCGCGGATTGCAGCAGGCGCACAAATCTGTTTTCGATTTTTACTTCGGCTATGACCCCGGATTCAGCTGGTGGGTGGAGAAGCCGTACAGGACCACCGACAGCCTGTTGAATATGTATGCCGGACAATTGAAATCGAAAGGAAAGATCACTACCACACAGAAAGATGATGGAAGTGATATCATCGGTAAGCCCATCGGCCGCGAAGAACTGATCCGCCAGTTACAGTTTGAAATGGTCCCCTATACGCCGGAAGACCTCATCGAAATGGCCAACAGGGAATTCGCCTGGTGTGATAGGGAAATGCTGAAAGCCAGCAGGGAAATGGGTTTTGGCGATAACTGGAAACAGGCGATGGAGAAAGTGAAAAATTCGTATGTGCCTGAAGGTAAGCAACCCGAACTGATCCTGCGCTTGTACAATGAATCGATCGGTTTCCTGAAGAAAAATAACCTGATTACGATCCCGCCGGTTGCGGAAGAAACCTGGCGCATGACCATGATGAGCCCGCAGCAGCAACTGATCAGTCCATTTTTTCTGGGAGGCGAAACTATCCTGATCGCTTATCCCACCAATACGATGGAGGAAGAAGATAAGATGATGAGCATGCGCGGCAATAATCCGCATTTCTCCCGCGCTGTTGTGCATCATGAACTGATTGCCGGCCATCACCTGCAAGGCTTTATGGGCAATCGTTTCAAGGCTTACCGTGATTTTGACACACCATTCTGGACAGAAGGATGGGCGCTCTACCAGGAGTTCATCCTCTGGGATCTGAAATTCCCTCAAAGCCCTGAAGACCGCGTGGGGATGCTGTTCTGGCGCATGCATCGCTGTGCGCGGATCATCTTTTCTCTCAATTATCACCTTGGCAACTGGACGCCGCAGCAATGCATCGATTTCCTGGTAAACCGCGTGAACCATGAGCGCGCCAATGCTGCAGGAGAAGTGAGAAGAAGCTTCACCGGCGGCTATGGCCCATTGTACCAACTGGCCTATATGGTGGGCGGACAGCAGTTTTATGCTCTCAAAAAGGAATTGGTGGATTCAGGAAAGATGAGCTACAGGGAATTCCACGATGCCGTTTTGCGTGAGAACGGAATGCCGGTTGAAATGGTGAGAGCGATACTTACAAAGCAGCAGCTTAAAAAAGATTTTGTTACCGGCTGGAAATTTTATGGGAAATAGATTGCTTTTCTTAATCTTTGCAGCACTAAAACTTACGTCATGAATTTTCCTGATAATCTCCGCTATACCAAAGATCACGAATGGATTCTTCTGGAAGGAAATGTAGCTACCATTGGTATAACTGAATTCGCTCAGCGTGAACTGGGTGACATCGTGTATGTGGACGTTCCCACAGTGGGCAAAGCCCTCAGTGCTGAAGAAGTGTTTGGAACGGTAGAAGCCGTGAAAACAGTATCTGATCTTTTTCTGCCTGTTGCAGGAACTATCAATGAGCTGAATGCCGAGCTGGATGGCAGCCCTGATCTGGTAAACACCGATCCTTATGGTGATGGCTGGATGATCAAAATGACCGTAAGCAATACAGCTGATGTGGATGCCCTGATGGATGCAGCTGCATACGCAAAGCTGGTAGGCGAATAAATCCGGAATTCCATACTTAACGTATATGAAAGAGTGGTTTGCATATCCACTCTTTTTTTATTATATTGGGCCACGCTTGGGTTAAACTAACATTTGGCCACCACACAAACATATACTGAACAACAACTGGTATCCTTGTTAAAACACAGGGATAATAAGGCTTTTGGTTACCTCTATGATAATTACTCCAGTGCTTTGTACAGCATCATAGTTCAGATTCTCAGCGGAGATGTGGAATTGGCCAATGATGTTCTTCAGGAAGTTTTCATCAATATCTGGCGAAAGATTGACAGTTATGATCAAACGAAAGGCAGACTATTCACCTGGATGCTGAATATCGCCAGAAACGCTTCGATCGATACACTACGTTCCAGAACCTATCAAAACGACAGGAAAAACCAGCCGATGCCGGGCTCCGTTGATGAGCAGCTCAACGGGCAGACCGCTCAGCTCAATGTTGATAATATTGGATTCAGAAAAGTGCTGGGTCAGTTAAAGGAAGATCAGCGGGTACTGATCGACCTGGCTTACTATAAAGGTTATACGCACGAAGAAATTGCAGCAATACAAAATATGCCGTTGGGAACGGTAAAAACACGCATCAGGAATGCGTTGATTCAATTACGCGGAATTTTAAAGTGAATATACAGGACTACATATCAAGCGGTATCGTCGAAATGGTGGTACTCGGGCTGGCAGGCCAAAAGGAAAGGGAAGAGTTCGAAGAGCTCTGCACCCGCTATCCTGAGCTGGTGGCGGCCCGTGACGCATTTGAGGCAAAGCTGGAGGACATCTACATGCAACATTCCTCCACTATTGTACTTCCTGTTGGGTTAAGGCAAAGTTTGATGGAAGCAACTCTAACCACTTCTCATAATCAAACCAAACCAACAAATGTAATCACTATGGAAAATGCCAACAGACCCGTACGGCGAACCAATTGGCTGGCTGTAGCATCGGTAATTCTACTGATTGTTGCCGCCTACTTTGCTTACCAGTTTCATTCACAAAATGAATCCCTGAAACAAGCCAATGTTGAATTGCAAAAGAGAGCAGATTCAACTGACGCTATCCTCCAACAGATCATCGCAGAACAAAAGGTTTTCAAAGATTCCAACGTAACCGTTGTGAGCATGGAAGGAACAAAGATCGCTCCTCGTTCTTCCGCCAACGTTTACTGGGACTCCATCAACAGCAGCGTGTACCTGGTGGTGAAGAACATGCCTAAACTGCCAACCGATCAGCAGTACCAGCTCTGGGCACTGATCGATGGCAAACCCAAAGATCTCGGTGTGTTCGATGCCGATCAGGACAAGGTTATCCTGAAGATGACCGATACCAAAAAAGCTGAGGCATTTGCCATCACAATCGAGAAGAAGGGAGGCAATCCGTCTCCAACGCTCGAAAAGATGCAATCACTGGGTAAAACAAAAGCTCCGTTATAGCGGGCTTGCTGAAATCACCACAACGATATTCAGAAAAGATTCCTCCGGGAATCTTTTTTTTATGTTCGGGCATTCAGTAACATTGTTATCCAACCAGGGTTCTCCTGAAGATCAAATCTTTGCAAGTGAAAAGAATGTTTGAATCTGTTCTGACTCCCATCGCCTGGACGTTTACGATCCTGGTTCTGCTTTGTCTTCCCGGCTCTTCCATCCCCGATCTGGACGGGCCAGTAATCCCACATTTCGACAAGCTGGTCCATTTCCTGCTTTTTGCCGTTTTCTCCGGCTTGTGGAATATTTACCAGTCCTGTAAAAAATATTCCACAGAAAGGCTTAAGAAAGCCTTTTGGCTTGTTTTCCTTAGCGCGATATTCTACGGTGCTTTACTGGAAGTGATCCAGTATTACCTGGTGCCCGACAGGAGCTTTGATCTGGGAGATATTGCAGCCGATACAGCGGGAGCCGCCGCCGCTTACGCGTATTCCTATATTAAATTGTTGAGAATCAATTCAGGCAATTAGTACATAAAAAAAATTGGCCCCTGTAGATACAGGGGCCGTAACCAAAACTAACTGCTTATGAGAAAATTGACTGCTTTATTTTTTGAGTCTTACAAAAGAACTACAACCTGTATAACGCAAATCCAATGCCATTAGTATAACCCAACCCGTTAAAGAAGGGTTAACCCTTTTATCTTACTATCACATTCCGGATTTGCAAAGAGCGTTTTCTTTTGACATCACAAAGGAACCAAGAGTACGCCGTATTTCCTCATTTTGAATCTATTTTTTCAAAATGTTAACAATCCATTCATACTAAAAAGACCCGGCAATACAGGTTTTATGTGAACTAAATATAGCGCTACGATTAAAAAGATATTAAACCTGATAACGGTGCTGCATAGCCTGTCAGCTTGTCCCCCGAAAAAGGAAGAATTGCCATGACAGACTGCTGTTTCAGCACCAACTACTACCAGTAAACGAAGTTGAACTTTTCCTGATCTGCTTAGTTCTGTTTTGTAAGCTTTTCGGCGTTCTCTGCAAACTGAAGAGCATCAATGAATTCCTGAATACTTCCGCTTAATACATCATCGAGGTTGTAAACGGTCATGCCTATACGATGATCTGTAACACGTCCCTGCGGATAGTTGTAGGTGCGGATCTTCGCACTGCGGTCACCCGTACTTACAAGGCTTTTACGATGGCGTGCAATTTCATCTTCCTGCTTGCGTACCTGTTCTTCATACAATCTGGTGCGAAGCATTTGCATGGCTTTTTCGCGGTTGCCGAGCTGTGTACGCTCGGTCTGGCACATTACTACAGTGCCGGTGGGAAGGTGTGTGAGGATTACCTTGGTTTCAACCTTGTTAACGTTCTGTCCGCCAGCGCCGCCGCTTCGTGCAGTTTCCATTTTTACATCGCTTTCCTTTACTTCCACGTCTACTTCTTCTGCTTCAGGCATTACTGCCACTGTAGCCGCTGAAGTGTGTACGCGGCCGGAGGCTTCGGTATCAGGAACGCGCTGAACGCGGTGAACGCCGGATTCAAATTTGAGGGTGCCATAAACATCATCGCCTGTTACTTCCACCTGTACTTCCTTGTAGCCACCAACGGTGCCTTCGGTTTCGCTGAGTACGGCAGTTTTGTAACCTCTTTTTTCACAATAGCGGAGATACATGCGGAGGAGATCGCCAGCAAAAAGACTGGCTTCGTCGCCACCCGTACCGGCGCGGATCTCGAGGATCACATTCTTCTCGTCCTGCGGATCTTTCGGGATCAGCAGCTGACGGATATGCGCTTCCATTTTTTCCTTTTGTTCTTCCAGGGCGGGAAGTTCTTCCTTGGCGAGCTCGCGGAGTTCCGCATCGTCGCCATTCAGGGCGCCGCGATAGCTGTCCACGTCATTCAGCAGGCTTACATAATCCTTATGAGCCTGTACGATCTTCTCCAGGCTCCGGTATTCCTTGCTGAGCTCCATGAATTTCCGGTTGTTTCCAACGATCTCAGGATTGGTCAATGCCACTCCCAGGTCTTCAAACCGCGCAGTGATCGCTTCTAATTTGTCTAGCATGTTTACAGTATTTTTACGCCCGGAATTTCTTTCCTCCGGTTGAAAGGATGGCAAAGTTAATCGATTTCACCGTTTCTATGGCTTACAGAAAGTTCAAAGCAGACCAATTATTTACAGGGACCAGCCTGCTTTCAGGCGGCGAGGTACTGATCACCACCCAACAGGGTGTGATAGAAGCCATTGTTCCGGCCGCCGAAGCCGGCGAAGAAGTGCAGGAACTGGCTGGTATTCTCTGTCCCGGATTCGTGAATGCCCATTGCCACCTGGAGCTCAGCCATATGAAGGGCCGCATTCCGCCGGGAAGCGGCATGGTGGATTTTCTACTGGGGGTGATGCAGCAACGGAATTTTCCACAGGAAGAAGTGCAGGCGGCCATCGCGCGGGCTGAGACGGCGATGTGGGATAGCGGCATCGTGGCAGTAGGCGATATCTGCAATACTGCGGATACCATCGCAGCCAAAAGCATGGGCAGGTTGCTGTACAGGAACTTTATCGAAACCATGGGCTTTATCCCTGCCACCGCTCCGCAACGTTTCGCTTTTGCGAAAACTGTTTTCGAACAGTTTGAAGCGGCAATGCCGGGCAGGAATTCCATCGTTCCACATGCGCCCTACTCTGTTTCTCCGGAGCTTCTGCAGCTCATAGCGGATTTTCCGGGTAATCAATATCTATCAATCCACAACCAGGAAAGCATAGCCGAAACGCAGTTCCTGAAAGATGGGACCGGCGGGATGCGCAGGCTCTATGATTTTCTCGGCATCGATCTTTCCTTTTATCGGCCCTCAGGATTGAGCAGCCCTCAACTGATGCTGCCGCCTTTCAGTCAGCAGCAACAAATGGTCCTGGTGCATGATGTACATACGGAAGCGTCCGACCTGCAATGGATGCAGGAGGAAGCCCTGCCTGCATTGTTCTTTTGTCTTTGCCCCAATGCCAATCTGTATATCGGTAATGGTCTGCCTGATATTGAATTGCTGCGAATGCAGGGAGCCAACATTGTTTTAGGGACCGATAGTCTTTCCTCCAACCAACAGTTAAGTATACTCGAAGAAGTAAAAACCATTGCTTCGGAGTTTCCTGATATTCCAACAGCAGAGTTGCTTCAATGGGGCACATTCAATGGCGCCAAGGCGCTGGGTTTTGAAGCGCAGTTCGGAAGTTTTGAAAAAGGAAAACAGCCGGGGATAGTGTTGATTGACAATGCAGGCGATAGCTTTGAAAAATCTTCAGCAAAAAGAATTTTGTAATCAGCCAGGCGACTGGTACCATTAGTAATAGTATCACGACAACACTTCCTGCAATACCGGCAATGTTTTCAATATCCCGAAATCCGGCACATGCAGCGCGTAAAAAGTTTGGTATCCCTGCAATAATATCCTTCTTGTTTCCTGGTTGAGCGGGATCTCGTTAAGCTCCTGAGGTTGCATCACTTTCAGGAGTTGGGAAGTGATATAACTGTAAGGCATACCCAGAAAATGCGGGTGCACGGGATGCTCTGCTGTGAATGCGCCTTCCTGCAAATCCAGGTAGGGCGTGTTTTCCGTGTAATCGTCATTCAGCCTGAATCCGTAGATGGTGGCGAGGTGTAATGCAAAGAACAGTGGGAAGTTGGCGATGGCCTGTCCTCTGGCTTCGTCCAGGTGCAGGAAAGCATCTTCGATAAAATGATAGAGGTCCGGGTTGGATTCCGGTTGCTTCAATGTTTTCTGTAAAAGCTCCACCATGAACAAGGCTGCTGCATTCTTCACCACATCGAAAAAAATATGCTGGTAGATGAAGGCCCATCTGAATTCTTTAATGCGTTGCAGGTTCTTCAGTTCATTGTGATACACCTGCATATCGAGAATGGCTGCGGGCTGGAACATATTCGCTTTACCGCTCCCTTTCTTAGATGAACTGCGAACCCCATTCACGAGATAGGATTGAATACCGAAGAGCTCCGTGTAGATCGTTACGATCACACTGGTTTCTCCGTACTTGACCGTACGCAGCACAATTCCTTTTGTATGGTGAATGGTCATGGTTGATTATTTGATGAATACAATTTTTGCGGCTGTTTGTTCCCTTTTGTTTTCATCGGTAACCAGTACGAGATATATGCCTGAAGAAACTTTACTGCCATTATAATGCCTGCCATTCCAGATGGCTTGTCCACCCAGGGCGCGGGTCTGGTACACCAGCCTGCCGTCCGTTTCCGTGATCTTAACAATGGCGTTGTTGACCAAACCCCTGATTGCAATGGTTCCATTGTAACCAGGTGGTACAGGGTTCGGGAATACCAGCAGGTTCTGATTGGTGGAGCCTCCATCTGTTGCTGTGCTGCGGAAAGAGCAAATGCCTTTGGGGGTGGAAAAGAAGATCTCTCCGGTGAAACCGTTGGCGGCAATCTGTTGCACGTCGTTATCAACTAAAGGACTATTACCCGTATGGAACCGGTACAATGTTTTGCTGCCATCTGCGCTGATCAGCCATACGCCATTTTTTGTACCTACCCATTTGCGGTCGGCTCCATCCACGGCAATGCATTGCACCTGTTCATCGCGAAAAAGATAGCCGGCGAAATTGTCGGATTGCACCACTGGAAGAATGGCTTCGCAGCCTGTATTGCTGTTGGCGTCCTGTGGGCATTGTATAATGCCGATGCCACGGTTGGTACCGATCCAGATAAATCCGCTCTGGTCTTTGGCGATGCAGTTCACATTATTGTCGGGCAGATTGCCATTACCGGTTCCGCTGCGATACCATTTCCATTGATCATCGGATGGATTGTCGATGGAATTGCCGTAGGAGAAAACATAGAGACCATTGCCTTTGGGTGAAACCATCCATACCTGGTTGTAATCATCTGCTATGAGTTGCGCCACTGCATTTTCCGAAACAGGAAAAGGAATGGTGAAGGATTTGAAATTCCCATCAGGCTTTCTTACTACCAGTTCTCCCGGTGATCCGTAGTTGCTGATCCACAGATTGCCGCTTGCGTCGAAGTTGAGGCCGCTTACGCGATAGCTGCCGGTTGAAAAATAGGCAGGTTGAATGGGCGAGTTCTGTTTGAGTACTGACAGTGGCTTGCCTTCCTGTATATGCAGGAGGCCGTCGTCGAAAGAGCCTGCCCAGATGGATTGGTCAGTGGGATCGATAGCAACACTTACAATATCGTTTATGCTATCGGGTAAGTTAGCGGTGGCGGCATTTACATTCGTCCAGTTATCGTCCTGGAAGCGATAAAGCCCGTTGCGGTTGTTGGCAGGTTCCCAGTTGGAAGTTACACTGCCGGAAGCAACCCAGAGTGTATTGTTGAGTACCTGCATTTGTCCGCTTGCAACAGCAGCAGGGGAAGGCGGAACGAAGGGTTCGAAATTACCGGCACCATCGGTGGCGCTTAATCCTTTGCTGTCATCGGCGATCCAGTATTGTTGTTGAAACCAGATAGCCTGTCTGGGAGCAGCAGTGAATACAGGATGTTGAATGATGCTTTCAACGATGCCTGCATTGGTGAGGCTCACCACTCTCGCCTGTGATCCGTTCAGTTCAGTGAGCAGTAGTTTGTTGCCGGAAGCTCTTAATTCCCGGATCTCCCAGCCATCGTTGTAAACAGATGTCCAGTTATTGTTCTGCCAGGCAAACAACTGGTTGTTCCATTGCGCGAATAATTGGCTTCCTGATAAAACAACTGCTTTTATATTGCCGGCCGGTAATCCATCAGTTCCTGAAAGCATTTCCCAGTTGCGATAATCGGAGAGGTTATTGGCGTTTACGGGTGCACGTTTCAATCCTTCTTCAGTTGCTGCGTAATAAAATTGCGCATCAGCAACAGTGTTATATACTTCGATCTTGTTGCCATTGCTGCCGATGATCCAGGTATCACTTACTTCATATTTTTCGAGATTGAGCAGTATGATGCCCAGTCCGGTACTCAGCAGGGCGCGCTGCTGTTGTACGTAGATATGGTTGATGGTCTTGTTGCCGCTGATGGTGGAGTTTTTTATAGCGTCGATATTATGCACGGTGTTCTGGAGCAGTACATCCACGTTACTGTTGGAATAGGCAATCACCAGCTTGTTGCCATCCGGATCTGCACCGATGGCGCCAATGCCCGTTTCCGAAAGTCCGCTGATACGGCTGAAACGCTCGATGGAATTATCTGAGGGATCTACAGAAAAAATGCTGAATGGCGTGGCGCACCAGACAATCGATTGCTGTTGAGTTACAGCAATGGCCTGATGATAAGGGAGGTGGTCCCTCCACTGTCCAACCGGCTGGAGCTGGGCGGAACTAATGGCATGCAGTAGTATGAGAAGTGGGAGTAATAAGGATTTCCGGTTCGGCATAATCAAAAATACAACAGAATACAGAGAGTGCGGCCGGGAGGCGAACTCCTGGCCGCAGCTTGTTAAAAAGCAATCTTTGCCAACTTGCGCAAATTGGCTTTCTTTGCCTCGCCTACAGTTATTTGCTCATTAAAATCTTTTCTATGTGGGGAACCATTGCCAGGATTGTGCTGAAATTCCGGTGGATCTTACTCGTTCTTTTAGTATTGGCTACTGCTCTGATGGCATATCATGCTTCCAAAGTTCAATTGAGCTATGAATTCACCAGGGCCATCCCTACTGATAATCCCAAGTACCAGGAATACCAGGAATTCAGGAAACTGTTTGGAGAAGATGGTAACCTGATGGTGATCGGGATCCAGACAAAAGACCTTTTCCAGGATAAGTTCTACAACGATTATGCTGCCCTCGTTAAAAATATCCGCCAGGTAAAAGCGGTGGAAGATGTACTCAGCATTCCCGGCGCAGCCAATTTGCTGAGAGATTCCGCGTCTGAAAAACTCAATGCCGGCGCAGTGTTCCCGGATCGTGTATTGAGCCAGCATGAACTGGATAGTTGTTCTGCCATTTTTCTCAGTCTTCCTTTCTACCAGGGACTGCTGTACAATCCTGCCACCAGTACCTGGATGATGGCTATCCGCATCAACAAGGATGTACTGAACTCGAAAGCCCGCAATGAAGTGGTGGCGGATATCGTAGCTGCCGGTGAAGCTTTCGGAAAAAAGTATGGCGTTGAAATGCATTACAGCGGACTGCCGTTGATACGCACCAATATGGCCACCAAGGTGGCCAGTGAAATGCAATGGTTCCTGCTGGGGTCCATCGTGCTTTCTGCTATCATACTATTGCTGTTCTTCAGAAGCATCTCCGCTATGACGCTCTCACTGGCCGTGGTGATCATCGGCGTTGTCTGGAGCCTCGGTACACTTGAATGGTTTGGTTACAAGATCTCACTGCTTACTGCATTGATCTCGCCATTGATAGTTGTGATCGGTATTCCCAACTGTATCTACTTCCTCAATAAATACCATACAGCCTATAATGATGCAGACCCTTCATTGGGCGCCAAAGAAAGAAAGTTTGCCGCATTGCATATGATGATCGAACGGATGGGCGTGGTTACGCTCTTCTGTAATATCGCTGCAGCAATTGGATTCGCTGTATTCGGATTGACCAAGAGCGAGATCCTGAAAGAATTCGGCATTGTGGCAGGTATCAATATCATGGCATTGTTCTTCATCTCCATCATCCTGATCCCTGCAGTGCTGAGCTTTCTGCCTTCTCCCAAACCCAGGCATACGAAATACCTCGATAACAAATGGCTGCTCAATGTGCTGGATAAGCTGGAAGTATGGAGCCTGCACTATCAGAAACAGATCTATATCGTTACAGGGATCGTGCTGATCGTAGCAGTGGCTGGTATCTTCAAACTGCGCACAGAAGGCTTCATCGTGGACGATCTGCCGAAGACAGATAAGATCTATACCGACCTGAAATTCTTCGAACATCATTTCAAAGGAGTGATGCCGCTGGAGATAGTGGTTGATACAAAGAAGAAAAACGGATTGAGAATAAATCCACTCTCGCATTTCGAGAAGATCGACAGCCTCAGCCAGTTCATTGCATCGCAGTCTGAAATGGCCAGGCCATTATCGATTGTGGAAGGATTGAAGTTTGCGCGGCAGGCTTACTACAATGGCGACAGCGCCAGCTATGGCCTCCCCAACTCCTTCGATATCGCATTCCTGGCGGAATATCTTGGCAGTAAAGGAAACGACACAAGCGGCAAGCAAAACAATTTCACACGCATCGTTCGCTCATTCATGGACAGTACCAGGCAGCGCGCGCGCATCAGCGTGAATATGGCCGATGTTGGCACCAAGAGATTGCCCGAGATCATCGATTCGCTCAACCAGCGCAGCAAACAGATATTCGACACAGCCAAATACAATATTCAGTTCACCGGCACTTCTGTTACCTTCCTGGAAGGAAGCGCCTTTATCATCAACGGACTGAAAGAAAGTATTCTCTGGGCCTTCGGGTTGATCGCCCTTTGTATGCTTTATCTCTTCCGTTCTTTCCGCATCCTGATCTGTTCCCTTGTACCGAATGTGATACCCCTGATCATTACAGCCGGTGTGATGGGATGGGCAGGTGTTGCTATCAAACCTTCTACAGTACTTGTTTTCAGCGTAGCGCTCGGTATTGCAATCGATATCACCATCCGCTTTCTCGTGAACTATAAACAGGAAACAGAGCTGAGCAAAAAAGCACCACGTGAAATTGTGATCGATACGATCCATAAAACAGGCATCAGCATTATCTACACTTCACTGGTACTGATTGCTGGCTTCATCATTTTCTGTGTAAGCGATTTCGGTGGTACAAAAGCGTTAGGATGGCTGACATCACTCACACTCGTGCTGGCTACATTGACCAATCTTATTTTCTTACCTGCGTTGCTTCTGACACTGGTAAAAAAGAAAAAATAGATCTTTCTGAAAGATGAACGGGGGCCGGCTCTTATAGCCGGCCCTTTTCAATTATCAATGACTCATATATTATCAGGAATATTAACTTATCTAGTTAGTGGTAAGCGTTAGCGTTAGTTTAAATATGTAATTATTTAATTAATAATACTGATTTATACTAACTATTACTACCATTCGAAAAACTACCGTTTTGCGGCAAGTATTTCTTTATAATAATGCTGAATAATCTTATCTTGATATGACCGCTTTTGGGTATTATTCAGCGGTTAGCAAGCCGAAAATACCCAGTTGCGGATTACCAACTGTTCCAACTAAAACTGTCACAAATGAGAAAATTAGTAGCCCTGCTTCTGGCAGTTGTGCTTTGCTATGCACATGCCAGATCACAAACCCGTACAATCACGGGTAAAGTCACGGATGAAACCGGAAGTCCCATCCCCAATGTTTCGGTGATCATCAAAGGAACCAAAACAGGAACCACCACTTCAATGGACGGTACTTACTCCCTCCCGGTGCCGGCAAATGCCAAAACACTTATTTTTTCCGCCGTAGGCCAGGTGCCACAGGAAGTGTCCATCGGCGATCGTACGCTGGTGAATGCATCACTGAAGTCGACCGACAAAGAGCTTCAGGAAGTAGTGGTAGTGGGATATGGCACACAGAAAAGAAAAGATGTAACGGGCAGCATCGTTACGGTGAAAGGTGCTGCAGTTGCTGAAAAGCCTGTTCAGAGTTTCGAGGCCGCACTCGGTGGCCGCGCTGCCGGTGTGCAGATCTCTGTGCCGAACGGAGTAATGAACAATCCGCCTGTATTCAGGATCCGCGGAACAAACTCCATTTCCCTGAGCTCTTATCCGCTGATCGTTGTGGATGGGATCCCGGTGTACACAGGTGATTTCAGTGGCACCAGTTCCGGTGGTAATACGCTTGCCGCCATCAACCCCGCTGATATCGAAACCATCGATATCGCCAAAGATGCAGCGGCAGCATCCATCTACGGAAGCCGCGCTGCCAACGGTGTGGTATTCATCACTACCAAAAAAGGTAAATCAGGAAGAGCCAGAGTGAACTACAACGGATGGGTGGGCTGGACCAAAACACAGCGCCTTCCGGAACTGCTGAATGCACAGCAATACACAGACCTCAAGAATGAAGGATTGAAGAACAACAATTCTTACAACACTGATCCCAACGATGGGATCACCGATACCTACTTTGCACTCACCAATGGCCCGGATGGAAAGCCCATCGATACTCGCTGGTATGATCATGTATATCGCACAGGGATTTCGCATAACCATACTATTAATGTTTCCGGTGCAAACGACAACACCAATTATTATTTCTCTGCCAACTATACGGACCAGCAGGGCGTGATCAAAAGGAACGATTTCAAACGCCAGGGCATTCTCTTCAATATCGATCAGAAGGTAACCAAATGGTTCAATGTTGGTGGAAAGATCAATTATTCCAATGAAAAGAACCTGGCTGCCGCCAGCTCCGGCTCATTGCCTGGTGAAGCATTTGCAACAGGTGGTCTGGGCCGTGTGGTAATGGTGCTGCCGCCCAGCGTATCGCCTTACAATAATGACGGCTCATTCAACGCATCCAGTGGTACTATCGGACCGATGAACAATAAGATCGCTGGCGGTTTCAGTTACTATAACCCGGCCCTGTCGCTCAAATACAACAGGTCGAATACAGAAATGAACCACGTGATGGCCAATGCTTACGGGCAGGTAAAGCCATTCAGCTGGCTGACGCTTCGCAGTGTATTCAGCGTGGATTATATCTATGTAGACAATGAATCTTATTCGCATCAGCTCACAGGCGAAGGCGCCGCCAGCACAGGCAGTGCCACCAGTACATTCAGCAAGAATAAAAGAACAGTCTGGACCAATACTGCATCTTATGATCAGGTTTTCCTGGATAAGCACACCGTACAATTGATGCTGGGTACGGAAGAGCAAAGATCAACTGCAACAGGTTTCGGACTTAACAGGACCAATGTGTCTGATCCTTATTTCGTCAACATACAATCGGCCTGGGCTAATGTGGCCACTTCGGGTTCTTCGCTGGGTGAAAATTATCTCTATTCCCAGTTCGCCAGTGTTCGCTACAATTACGAAAACAAATATTATATCTCCGGAAACGTACGCCAGGATGAATATTCAGGCCTTGGCTACAATAACCGGAAAGGTACTTTCTACGGAGTGTCCGGCGGTTGGGAAATCGCCAATGAGAATTTCTGGACGAAAGCCGGATTCGATAAGATCTTCAACAGCTTCCGGATCAGGGGGAGCTATGGTAAAGTAGGTAATATCGGCGGCATCGGTAACAACGAATCTTATACAACCTATGCAGGAGGTACTTACGGAGGTTCGCCTACACTCAATTACAATAACCTCGGTAATCCGGCGCTGGAATGGGAAACCAGTAAGAAGTTCGATATCGGATTGGCATTCGGAGTGCTGAACGACAGGATCAGCGTTGAATTCAATTATTACAAGAACACTGTGGATGGACTGATCCTGGATGTGCCACAGATCCCTTCTGCCGGTATTCCGGGTAATGCTGTACGCATGAACGTGGGCTCATTATACAATAAAGGCATCGAACTCAGCATCAATGCAACACCGGTGAAAGCAAAAGACTTCAGCTGGAACACATCATTCAATATCGGTATCAACAAGAACGAGGTTACTGCACTGGCGCCTGGTTTGAGTTCCATCATTGTAACAACACCGGCAGGAGCGTCTACCAACGAATCGGTAAGCGCAAGCCTTCCCGGCTATTCAGTAGGTACACTTAAAGTAGTGCGTACAGGTGGCGTTGATCCTGCTACCGGAAGAAGGATCTTTTACAATGCAGCGGGACAGGCAGTGCTCTATTCCCATTACCCGCAAGCCTGGCGTTTTGCCGATGGTGCTACTTCACCAGCCATCACGCTCAACGACGGAATACCTTTGTACAATGCCATTCCGAAACAGATCGGCGGCTGGAACAATACTTTCTCCTACAAGGGATTTGAACTGGATGTATTGCTCACTTATCAGCTGGGCTTTTACATCTACTACGGAACCAATGCAGGCCTGCACGATCAGCGTTTCTGGAACAGCACTACGGATATCCTGGACCACTGGAAAAAAGCAGGTGATGTTGCACAATGGCCCAAGATCGTTTATGGCGATAACGTCAGCAACGGTTCATCCCTGCCGCTCGACATCAATGTTTTCAAAGGCGATTTTGTGAAGCTTCGTAACGTACAGGTTTCCTATAACCTGCCAAAGACCCTGGTTGGCAAAGCAGGCCTGGGCAGTATCAAATTTTATGTGAGTGGCCAGAACCTGGCTATGATCACCGATTACCCCGGCCCCGATCCGGAAGTGTCCACTAACGGTAACAACTCCGCGAATCCAAGTATCGATCGTAACCAGGTTGGTAATGCCCGCACCATCACTGTTGGCGTATCAGTCGGATTTTAATTGAACAATTAAAAAGAATAATTATGAAATATATTCTGATAACTGTTTTACTGGTTGGCATGATAACGGCTCCCTCCTGCAAAAGGGAAGAGCTGCTGAGCCCGCTTCCCCCCACCAGTATCATCGACAGCTTTGCATTCGATACACCTGAAAGGATCATCAATCAGGTGCGTGCATTGTATTCCAATCTCAAGAACGGGCAATTCTATGGTGGCCGTTATCTTATCTACAACGATATCAGGGGCGAAGAATTCCTGAACCAACTCACCAATGGTGTAACAGGATATGGCACCTGGAACTTTGCACTTACCAATACTGCACAGGAAGTGCAGGGGCTATGGTCGCAGGCTTATTATGTGATCAATACCGCCAATGTTTTCCTGGATGGATTGACCACCAAGGGTAAGGGTATTGTGAGCGATAGCCTTGCACTCGACTATGAAGCAGAAGCGAAGTTCATCCGGGCGCTGAGTTATTACAGTTTGTTGCAATTGTATGCCCGTCCCTACTGGGATGGTAATGGCAGCAAACCCGGATTGCCGCTACGTTTGAAAGGGAATAAATCGATCCAGGATTATTCGCTCGAACGCAGCACTGTAACGCAGATCTATGACCAGGTACTGACTGATCTGAATTTTGCAGAGACCAATCTGCCGCTGCAATATGGTACTGCGGCATTGAATACAACAAGGGCACACCGAAATACTGCCATTGCACTGAAAACAAGGGTTTACATGAGTATGCAGCGATATGATAAAGTGATCGAAGAGGCCGGCAAGATTGTTGGCGCCGGTCCTGTTTCATCCGCAGCAACGGGAGTAAAGCATAAACTGGAATCAGATATTACCACAGTATTTGCTTCTCCATATACTTCAGTTGAGTCCATTCTTTCCATGCCCATGTCGGCCGATGAAGTACCCGGAACACAGAACCAGCTGGCTTATTATTATAGCCCAACCAGCGCCAACGGCGGTATCGGTAATGGTGAATATGCACTCAACCCGGACGGCATCATTGCCAATACAGGATGGACAGCTGCAGATAAGCGTCGCAGCTTTATTCACACTACAGCATCCACCGGCAAGAAATGGTTGATCAAGTACAAAGTGCGCAGTCCGTTTACAGACTGGATCCCTGTGATCCGTTATTCTGAAGTGCTGCTGAACTATGCAGAAGCGCTGGTGAGGGAAACAAATAGCGTGGATACGAGAGCGTTAGAAATGCTGAATGAAGTGCGCAAGCGTTCTGATGCAGCTACCACCCTGGCGCCAGCTGATTTTGATGCCATGATAGATGCATTGCTGACTGAACGCAGGATCGAGTTCCTGGGAGAAGGAAGAAGAAGCCCCGATCTGCTCCGGCTTGGATTGACAATTCCCGGCAAAGCGGCCGTGGTGGCCGTTCCTGCTACAGACATCAAATACATCTGGCCAATTTCAGCTGCAGAGTTGTTGCTGAACAGTAAAATGATTGACAATAAATAAATCCGACTGACCCAGACTTCCAACTACAACCGGGCCGTCCGCAGGGGCGGCCCCTTTTCAAAAGATTTGCGGTGAACCGAAGGAGAGGTCGCAAATTTTTTTTTCGAAGCTGGCGATCTGTTGGTCCACTGATTTTCGATTTCATCATTTGCGCCGATGTGCCCACAATTTGAATTTGACCTGAATTTTTTATAAATAGTAATATATTTAAATATGATTTTTCCCGGGTATCCGGATTGATAAGTTTGCCTCATGGTGAATGGGTATAATAACATGATGTATAACCGAAATATTAATTTTTTGCTAAAAAAAATTTGGATTGTTAAGCAGCCAGATCAATACATTTGCTGTCCATAAAGTTGATAACTACTCTGAATAGCAGTTATTGATTTTAGTTTTACATCAAAACATAAACTCACGCACATGAGAAAAATGCTGTTGCTTTTAGCAAGCTTCTTGCTATTATCGTGGCAACTATTCGCCCAAACCCGAACTATCTCCGGGAAAGTGACTGATGACAAGTCAAACCCAATTCCCAACGCATCCATCACAGTTAAAGGAGCATCAGTAGGTACCACTACCAATGCCGATGGAAATTTCTCTCTCACAGTTCCTGATAATGCAAAAATTCTTGTGATCTCTGCTGTAGGAATGGCAGCGCAGGAACATGCGATTGGTTCAAAAACTACATTCAACGTTTCACTGAAAGCAGAAGATAAAGCTTTGGACGAAGTGGTGGTGGTTGGTTATAGCAAAACAACCAAGGAAGCATTTACCGGCTCTGCCAAGGTGGTGACACGAGAGCAGTTGAATAATAAAAATGTTTCAAACATTTCAAGTGCTTTGGCTGGTGAAGTAGCTGGTGTCAGAGCAATTACTTCAAGTGGCCAACCTGGTTCAACTGCCACCATTCGTATTCGTGGTATCGGCTCCGTGAATGGAAACCGCTCTCCATTGTATGTTGTAGATGGTGTGCCTTATACGGGTAATCTCAATGCACTGAACATGGAAGATGTTGCTTCTGCAACTGTGTTGAAAGATGCGGCAGCTACAGCTATTTATGGTTCAAGAGGTGCTAACGGTGTAATTGTAATTACCACAAGGGATGGCAGAAATAAAAAGTCCTTCATTGAAGTGGACGGAAAAATCGGTTCCAATATGAGACTGCTGCCTCGTTATTCTGTTATCACTTCTCCGGAGGAATATATCGAATTGAGCTGGCAGGCGATGCACAATCGGGGATTAGCAGAAGGATTAAGTCCTGAAGATGCAAAGGATTATGCCAGCGACAAACTTTTTTCTGCAGATGGTATAGCCCCTGTATTCAATATGTGGAGTTTGGCTGGTAACGAACTGATTGACCCGGCCACAGGCAAGATCAAGTCGAATGCAACCAGAAAATATACGCCGGAAGATTGGGAAGATTATGCTTTTCAATCCTCCAGCAGAAAAGAAGTGAATCTGAAAATGGGTGGCGGTGATAGCAAAACAAACTATTACACATCCTTTGGCTATTTAGACGATGTTGGTTATTCTATTCAGTCTGATTTCAAAAGGTTGACAGGTCGTTTGAACCTGAACCATGAAGTGAAATCCTGGTTGACAACCAACATGAATATCAACTATGCTAATACCAAAACAAACAATCAGGGTCAGATCAATGACTCCAGAAGCGTTTTTTGGTTTGTAGACAATATGCCTTCCATCTATCCGCTCTTCCTGCGTGACGCATCAGGAGAAAAGATAGAAGACCCTTACTTTGGTGGCTATCAGTTTGATTATGGCAGAAATGGTAGAAAGTTCGGCTCTTCAGCAAATGCCATTGCAGATGCTAAGTACAATACCAGAGTTTCCAATAGAAATGAATTGACAGGAAATGCCTCTATTATTCTGAAACCTATAAAGGATCTGTCTTTCGAGAACAGACTGGGTGTTAGCTATTATAACAACGTAGCTTATCTCCGCGAAAATAAATTCTATGGCGGATCAGCAGAAGGCGGCGGCTATCTCAGTCAGACAAGAACAGAACTGCTGAACCTGAACTTACTGTCAATGCTCCGCTATGCTCGCCGCTTTGGTGGTCACGATCTGGAAGTATTGGCGGCTCATGAAGCTACTGATTATAAACAATCTATTACTACAGCTTCTGCTACAGGCCTGGTTCGAAATGATGGGCTTGAATTCAATAATACAGTCGTATCTCTTCCGAATTCATCTTATGCTAATACTAATACGCTGGAAAGCTATTTTGCTCAGGCGAATTATAACTACGACCAAACATATTATTTGTCCGGTACTATACGAAGAGATGGCTCTTCCCGATTTTTGGACGGCAGAAAATGGGGAACCTTCGGTTCCGTGGGTGCAGGTTGGATTGTGAGCAATATGGGTTTCATGCAGAGCTCAAGTATTTCAAACACCCTGACTTTCCTCAAGTTAAAAGCTAGCTATGGTATTTTAGGTGATCAGTCTGGTTTGGGATATTATCCTGGTTTGGATTTTTATAATATCCTTAATCTGGGCGATCTCCCCTCTCTCCCACCGCCAACACCCGGTAATGCTGATCTGACCTGGGAAACTTCCAAAATGTTCCAGGTAGGTGTTGAGTTCAATGTAGGTTCATTTCTGACAGGTTCAATTGATTACTATCAGAAAAATACTACCAATCTGATCTTTGAAAGAAGGGTAGGGCCTTCAAATGGTTATGCCTTAATAAATGTAAACGATGGCGAATTAAGAAACACTGGTATTGAGTTTGACCTGACCGGACATATCCTGAAAAAGAAAGATTATTATCTTGATCTGAATATCAATGGAGAGCATTTCAATAATAAGATCACAAGAATGCCGCTTGACCCTACATCCGGTAATTTGCCTAAAATAATAGATGTGCAAAGTCCATTTGGATGGGCTAAAGGTCATTCCATATACGACTTCTTTATGAGAGGTTTTGCCGGAGTAGATCCTGCTGACGGCAGAAGTATGTGGACTGTTTATTATGATGATGCTAATGACAATAAACAATTTGATGACGGAGAAGAGGTTAGAGAGCTTGAAACCTTTTATTCAGATAATCCAGATAAGAAGGGTAAGTTGTTGACAGGAACTACCAAGACTTTTGCACAAGCTACCCAACACTATATAGGTAAAAGTGCCATCCCTGCCGTTAGAGGTGGCATTAATCTGCGTGCAGGATGGAGAGGCTTTAGTTTAGCAGTTCAGGTATTATACAGTTTGGGTGGTTATGCTTTTGAAGGTAATTACCAGGACCTCATGAGCAATGACGCTATAGGCGGCAATAACTGGAGCACTGATATAAGGAATGCATGGAAGCAACCTGGCGATATAACCAATGTGCCAAGGATTTCGGATAATGCTGACAAAGACGTGAATGCAACTTCTTCAAGATTTGTTACGAAGGCAAATTACCTGGCGTTGAATAATATTCGGTTAGGATATTCCATACCAGCAAGCATACTGAAAAGAGTTGGAGTTGTTGATAATTTAGATGTTTGGGTTTCTGGTGACAACCTGTGGTTGCATTCTGCCAGGAAAGGATTTAATCCTGCAGCTTCCGAAACTGGTGCCTCTGCCAGGTATACCTATTCTCCATTGTCAACAATCAGTGCGGGAGTAAGGGTTAGGTTTTAACATTAAAAAGTAAAAATTATGAGACCAAAAAAAATATTATTTCTGGCTATTGCCGTTTCTGCAATGGTTTCGGGATGCAAAAAAAGTTTCCTGGAAACGGAACCCTCAGAAAGATTATCTACTCTTCAATACCGAAACGCTGTTAAACAAGATCCCAGCTTAAACGTTGCCACACTCAGAGGGTTATACACCGCAATGTATACAGACGGCATTGGTGGTACTACAGCAGATGATGATTTCGGCCAGAAAGGAATCGATATCTACACGGATATGCTTTGCTCTGACATGGTGCTGGGCGGATTGAACTACGGTTGGTATGCTGACTTAACAGAATATACAGCAACCATAAACTTTACCACAAACGAAAACTATATACCCTGGAGATATTTTTACAGGTTGATTTACGGTGCCAATAATATCATTGACGGTATCGTTGATACAGATCCTTCTTTGGAAAATGAGTTGAACAAGGCAATTATGGGACAGGCTAAGGCCATGCGTGCTTACGCGTATTTTTATTTGTCTCAGTTGTATATTCCGGAATATGGCGACGGCTCCACCAAAGTATTGCCTATTTATTCTACGGCAAAAGGAGAAGGAAATCACCCGAAAAGTACTACCAAAGAAGTTTATGATCTGGTTATAAGTGACCTGACGGAAGCTGTCAACTTGTTGACCGGAGCGGCAGCCAGAACAGGAAAGGAACAAGTAGATGTAAATGTTGCAAAAGGATTACTGTGTTATGCACTTGGAGCAAGAGGTACGCCTGCCGACTGGGCGCAGATTGTAACGCTGACTCAAGATATCATTGATGAATATCCTGCCACTTCACCGGCAGCAACAGTGTTGTTACCGGGGCAAACCGTAGCCGCCAATCCGGCAGCAGGATTTTATGATGTTAATACACCCAGCTGGATGTGGGGCGTTGATGTAACAAAAGCCATGGGTGTAGGCCTTCTTTCATTTTGGGGGCAGGTAGATTACTTTTCCTATAGCTATGCGTCCGCAGGAGATTATAAGAATATTGATAATGGGCTATGGGCTGCCATGCGCCCAGATGATATCCGGAGGTTGCAATTCAGAGCATCAAACCCGCAAATGCCCTGGTACAAATTCTTCGACCCGGGTCGTAAAGCTCAGGGACAGGCACAGCCGTTTACAACCGATCTGTTGTATATGCGTTCGGATGAATTTTATTTGTTAAATGCAGAAGCCAAAGCCAGAACAGGACAGGATCTTGCTGCTGTAGGTGTATTAGAGAATTTCCTGGGAGGCGGCAAAAGGCTTACTGATGTTGGTTACCTCACCGGATTATCCGGCCAGCCCCTCTTGAATGAAATTTATTTTCAAACCCGTGCTGAACTTTGGGGAGAAGGTAAATCATATTTAGCCATGAAGAGAAACAAGGCTACCACCAAGAGAGGTAACAATCACTTGTCGTTTGCCGGCCAAACATTTGCCTATAATGACCCAAAGCTTACTTTCTCAATTCCACAAGCAGAAATACTTAACAATCCTAATTTAGATAAATAGGAATCAGATATTTTTTGCAAGAGCTGTTCCGGGTCTCCGGGACAGCTTTTTGTTTGCGAGGCCGGGCAAACATAAAAATGCAGTACTGTATTCACCTATCCTAAAAATTAGAGTTGATGAAATGTTTTAAGGCATTGATTTCTTTTGTTATAATATTTCTTGTTGTTGGTTGCGCTTCCTTAAGAAGAAGTGTAAAAAACAAAAAGAATACCTTCACTCAAGAAATAATAAAGTTTGATACATCCTTAATAAAAAATAAAGAGAGATCGGCCTTCGACATATTGATTGCTACTTATGCAGATTCAATCAATAATATGAATGAAGGTAAATTACCTTTTTTTCTGACTGATGTGCAATTTGACTATCACCATACAGGTATATTTTCTCCTTTTCATAGCCCTTTACCTTTGCGAAAATTGATTTTCGATAAGGTTGACAATTGTAATTCCTTAATATTAATTATTGACGCCGATGCTGAAGCTTTGAAAAGAAAACCACAAATTGAAAATGATATTTCTGTTGAATTTATCGAATATTCGTATTTCGATTTAGCGAAAAAAAGAATTGATGAACTGAAATGCCTATAAAGGAAGGGATACTTTAACCTAATTTAATTCTCAAAAACTTGAAAATAACTTTAGTTATTGTCACCAGCTTTATTGTAAGTATCTTGTTGTTTAGTGCGTTTTCCTATACTGGTATCGGCCCGGCTTTATTTAAGTGGGTAATGAGTGTTTTTGGTGATGGACCTCCTCATGAAAAGGAAGGTAAGCCGCATGCCTTTATTTTTATTTTCTGTTTTTGGATATTACTTATAGTCATATCTTTTGCAGTTCTCTATTCTTTATTCGGCAGAAAAAAGAAATAATTGTCATTTTGAAATAAATAAAAGACCGCCGGAAAAATATTCCGGCGGTTTTGTTAGTATTTATCCAATAAGAATTTCTCACTTCAACACTTCCGCCAGCTTCGCGCTCAGCGCCTCTCCTCTCAACTCTTCTGCAATCACAATCCCTTTGGGATCCACCAGTACATTATAAGGAATCCCTTCAAACTTATACAACTCAACTGCCTTGCTTTTCCAGAAAGCCAGATCGCTGATCTGTGGCCAGTTCAGGTTGTCTGCTTTAACGGCCTGTACCCAGGCGGCTTTGTCTTTATCGAGCGATACGCCCAGCACAGTAAAGTTTTTGTCTTTGAATTTGTTGAAAGCGTTCACAACATTTGGGTTCTCTGCACGGCAGGGACCGCACCAGCTTGCCCAGAAATCCACCAGCACATATTTGCCTTTGAAAGAAGAGAGGGAAACATTCTTTCCGTTTGGATCGGGCATCACAATATCCGGTGCTGGCTTTCCAATCAGTGAATTGGATTTGCGACGCTCGGCTGCTGCTTCCTGTTGCTTTTGCATTTCTGCAGCCTGCACCTTATAGGCTTCATATTTTTTCTTCAGGTCTGCGAGGTTGCCATCGTTGGGGAATTTCTGTGTGAGTTTACCCAGTTCAGCTTCAAAGTCGCTCTGCTCCAGTGTTTGTGCAGAACGTCCCAGAGCGAAAGCGGCAACAACCGGTTGGTTGATCTCGCTGAGAGATTTCTTCAGGAAGCTATTCAGGCTGGTCATTGCAGCATTCTTTTTGTTGGTAGCGAGAATGATCACAGAGTCCGGAGCGGAAAACCTTTTCAGGCTGTCCATTGCTTTCATGGAATTCTCGATAGCATTCTGATGATCGCTGTAGCCGAAGAGGAAATCGCGCAATTGCGTGGTGGCGCCTGATCCTGATACAGTGTAGAATTTCTCTTTTCCTGCAAAGTCTATATTGAGTGAAATTGGAGAAGCATCATACACGATAGGGGCCATGGGGCCATTCTTGATGATCACATTGAAAAGTCCGCCATTGGCGCCTTTGCCTTTCAGTGTAAATTCTTTCGCGGTTGCGGGAATGGTGGTGGAGTCCAGTTGTACGGGGGGCAGCTCTCCGCCGAAGGGGATTTCGTAAAGGAAGAGGGTGATCTTTCCGTCCTCGATCGCTTTGGGATAAAGTTCGCTTACCTGATCTGCGTTGGCAATGGTGCCTTTTACTTCAAGGGATTGATTGGAACCTCCGGAACAAGCCGCTGCCAATGCCATCACTGCCACTACCAGGATCCGGTTGAATTGTTTTTTCATGTAAATTTTTTTAGTTCAGTTTCTTCAATAAAATATCGTTCGTTAACCGGGGGTCTGCTTTTCCTTTGGATACTTTCTTTACTTCTCCAACAAACAATCCCATCAAACCTTTCTTTCCTTTTTTGTATTCGGCCACTTTCTCCGGCATCTTCTGCAATACTTCTTCCACCCAGGCGGCTACATTACTTTCATCGGAATCCTGCACCAGGTTGAGCGATGCGGCGATATCGAGCGGATTGCGGCCCGGCTCAGCCACTAACGCAGGCAATACCCTGGTGGAGGCGATGGAGAAGTTCAGCTTACCCTCATCAATAAGCGCTATCAGCGCCGCGATGCCGGCAGGTTGTACGGGAAACTCCGTAATGGAAGCGCTCTTATCGTTCAACCATGATTTCACAGGTCCCAGCATCCAGTTGGCTGCAGCCTTGTAATTGGACGTATGCGTGATAACAGCCTCGAAATAATCGGCCGTTTCCTTTTCATCACAGAGTACGCGGGCGTCGTATGCCGGTAGTTGCAGTTGCTGCGTGTAGCGGGCAATACGTTGTTCGGGCAGTTCAGGGATACTTTCTTTGATGGATTGCAGCATGGATTCCGTTACGCGGAAGGGAACGAGATCCGGGTCTGGAAAGTAACGATAATCGTTAGCTTCCTCTTTGCTGCGTAGCGAGAAAGTTATACCGGCCTGGGCATCGAAGCTACGGGTCTCCTGTATGATGGTCTCTTCGTTCTCCAGCATTTCTATCATACGTTTGGCTTCCAGCTCGATGGCGCGCTTAACGTTTCGGATTGAGTTGAGATTCTTTACTTCTACCCGGGTGCCGAGTTTGGTGTCTCCTTTCTTTCTTACAGAAACGTTGGCATCGCAACGCATACTGCCTTCTTCCATATTGCCGTCACAGATCCCTAGATAGCGGAGCATTTTGCGGAGCTCGGTAAGATAGGCGTAAGCTTCCTCTCCACTTCGTATAACCGGATCCGTTACGATCTCCAGCAAGGGAACGCCGGCGCGGTTGTAATCCACACAGGTATTTTCGGGATCAACATCATGCAGGCTCTTGCCGGCATCTTCTTCCATATGGATGCGGTTCAGCTCGATGGGCCTTTCCGTATCACCAATGCGGATGGTCACATAACCACCGATACAGATGGGAGTAGTATGCTGGGAGATCTGGTATCCTTTTGGAAGGTCGGGATAGAAATAGTTCTTGCGCGCGAAATAATTATTGGGGCTGATGGTGCAATTACAGGCCAGTCCCATGCGGATAGCATATTCAACAGCTTTTTTGTTGAGTTTGGGCAGGGTGCCGGGATGGCCGAGGGTAATCGGACTGATATGAGTATTTGGTTCGCCTCCAAAGGCAGCACTGTCGCCACAAAACAGCTTGCTTTCTGTGAGCAGTTGAGCGTGGACTTCCAGTCCTGCCACTAATTCGTATGCATCGTAATTGATCGCCATAAAATGTGTAATGGTCAGAGCATACAAAAATACCTTATTCCATGCGGATTGCAAGCGCGCATAAAAATGCCCGGAATATGGCGCAGATAATACTGTTCACATATTCCGGGCTTGTAAATCGGGCTGTTCCTGATGGCTATTGGCATTCGGGCCAATGCCCCTGAATGCTGATATCTTTTACAAATTGGCTGTTTTCAGTTTTTTGGGGAAGGATACTTCCACATTTACTGTTTTTCCATCGCGAAGTATTTTCACGGGGATCTTCACCTTGTTGTCTTTGGAAGCGGCGGCTGCTTCTTTGGCAAGTTCTTCCGCGCTGTTCACTTTTTTATTGTTGAATTCTGTGATGAGATCCTCTTCTTTGATACCTGCTTTTTCTGCAGCGGATTCATCATCTACATCCAGCACTTTCACGCCAACACCGTTCTCTGTGTCCTGGGCTTTGATACCGAGTCTGGGACCACGATTGGTATTGAACTGTCCATAAGGCGCACTGAATTCAAAGTTCTTCGGGAATAATTCACCCAATTCGTCGAGCTTGAAAGCATTGCCACCTTCCGGTATAGTGAAGCTGTGGGATTGTGATTCGGTTGTTTTGCCCAGTTTCGCATTGATCACTACTTCTTTGCCATCGCGCAGCACAGTGATCTTCACTTCTTCATCAGGTTTGCGGGCGCGGATGAGCCGGCTTACATCATTGGCATCCTGCACTTTTTCTCCGGCGATCTTTGTGATCACATCTTTCTCTTTCAGTCCGGCTTTTGCAGCTGGGCTGCCTTCTGAAACCTGTGTGATGCGGGCTCCGCCGGGCGCTTCCTCTGTTACAACGCCGAGGAATGTTCTGGTAGCTCCGGCTTTGTAAAAATCATTGTTGAAATTGAAAGCCTGGGCGCCGCCATGTTCGCGGAATGGCGAAACAGTGATAACCCGGCCAGCCCTGTTGCGGCGTACACTGATATTGTCATTCTCGAATTCATCCAGTGGTTTGCCATCTACAAATACATCGCCATCCCTGATCTCGATCACAACCTTGCCATCTTTGTCGCCGCTCTTGCGGATAATAAGCTCGTCGTATTGTTTGAGTTTTTCCTTAGGCTCTTTTGCCTCCTTGGGAGCTTTGGGATCTTTCGTGTCCTGGGCCATAGCGGCAGTACCGGCGAGCAAAGCGGTAGTAGCGAAAGCGAAGGCCAGGTGTGAGTATCTTTTCATGTAACGAATGGTTTATGAATTGACTACGGAATGTTTCGTAGATCAAATATAAGGAAATATTTGAAATACGAAATAGTTCGGAAATGAATAGGGGGATTTAACGGATCGTTAAGAGGGCGGGCCCCGGGACGGGTTATTGGCTATTGCGTTCCATAGCGCAGAAGATAAAGTTCTGTGTTGTGTTAAAAGGAGTTAGATGATCTTCTATTTTGCAATTGAGGGTTTTGAATTCAGGCGCAAACAAGCTGGTCAGTGCAGGTTCATCATATCTTTTGATTTCTAATCCGCTGCATTTCAAAGGACCATTAGTAGAGAATGTACCGATGGATAAATATTTTCTTACATGCTTTTTTACCAGTTGCACATAAGTATCGATCTGTTCGGGGGTGGTGAGAAAATGAAAGGCAGCCCTGTCGTGCCAGACATCGAAATCCTGTTGTGGTGCAAAGCTGGTGATATCGCATACGATCCAGTTCACTTTAGCGGACTTTTCTCCCAGTCTTGCCTGCGCGCGTTCCAACGCTTTGGCGGAGATATCCAGCACCGTGATATTGTCATAACCTTCTTCAAGAAGGAAATCCACCAGTTTGCTATCGCCACCACCGATATCGATGATGCGCGCAGATTTATCAAGACCTGACTGGTGAATGAGGTCGAGTGAAGTTTGTGGTTTGTGCTGCGTCCAGCTTACTTCCTGCGGTGTTTTTGTTTCGTACACTTTTTCCCAGTGTCCTTTGAGGTTTTGATCCATCACTACCAATTAAAAGTAAACGGGCAGCATGCTCTGGATAAGTCTGCTGCCCGGTTTGATATTATTGCAAGGGATTGTTCTTACAGCAATCCTTTTACTTTTTCGATAACGGCCTGGAGCTGGCTGGCATCCTGTCCACCTGCCGTAGCCAGGTTTTTCTGTCCGCCGCCGCCGCCTTTGATCAGCGGTGCGATATGTTCCTTGATGATCTTGCCGGCATCCAGTTGTTTGGCGGCTACTACAGTGTCTGAGATACCAACGGCAACAAATGGTTTACCGCCGATATTGGCGCAGAGCACAGCCACATAATCATGCAGGTTATTTTTCAGATCGAAGGCGAGTTTCTTCAAAGCATCGGCATTGCCTACTTCTATGATCTCACCGATATAGGTAACGCCATCGATGATCTGGTCTTTCTGCAGCAACTCGTTCCTAACGCCAACCAATATGCGGTTTTCGAGATGGTCGAGTTTCTTTTTAAGGTCGCTGTTCTCTGACTGTAACTGTTCAACGGCTTTCACCGCGTCTTTGGGATTCTTGAGCGCCAGCTTCACCTGTTTCAGTTCAGCGGATTGTTCATCGATATATTTTTCAGCAGCGTATCCGCTTACGGCTTCCACCCTTCTTACACCGGCGGCTACGGCGGTTTCCTGTTTGATGCGGAAGATGCCGATCTCCCCGGTTGAGCCAACATGCGTTCCACCGCAAAGCTCTACCGAATAATTCGGATCGATGATCACCACGCGTACAACATCGGCATATTTTTCACCGAACAGCGCCATAGCGCCGGATTGCATGGCTTCTTCCTTTGGCATTTCTTTGATCACTACAGGAATATTCTCGCGGATCTTTTGGTTCACGATGGCTTCCACTTTGCTGATCTCTTCGTCGGTCATCTTGGCGAAATGCGAGAAGTCGAAACGCAGATACTCCTCATTCACCAGCGAACCTTTTTGCGCCACATGCGTGCCGAGTACTTTACGCAGTGCAGCGTGCAGCAGGTGAGTAGCGGAGTGATGAACTGCGGTGCATTTGCGGCGTTCTGCATCCACCCTTGCATCTACAGGGGCCGTGATGTTCACGGGTAATTTATCGGTAAAGTGAATGATGAGGTCATTCTCTTTTTTGGTATCGGTAACGGGCACCATTTCGCCATCGAAGCTGAGGAAGCCGGTATCTCCCACCTGGCCACCACTTTCCGCATAGAATGGCGTGGTGTTGAGTACGAGCTGATAGGACTCCTTGCCTTTGGCTTTGATCTTGCGGTACTTCAGCACTTTGGTTTGCAGTTCCAGCATATCATAGCCTGCGAAGTTGGGGCTTTGATTCTCTTTTCCATCTTTCACCAATTGTACCCAGTCTTCCGTGTCGAGTGTGGTAGCGGCGCGGCTGCGGTCTTTCTGCTGCTGCATTTCTTTCTCGAATCCTTTTTCATCTACAGCGAGATTATTCTCACGGGCGATGAGAAGGGTGAGGTCGATAGGAAACCCATAGGTATCGTACAGTTCAAAGGCAACGCTGCCTTCGATGGTTCCGTTGGTAGCGGTTTTGATCACATCGTCGATGCGTTTGAGACCTTTATCGAGTGTACGGAGGAATGCTTCTTCTTCTTCCCTGATCACTTTTTTCACAAAATCCTGCTGTTGCTGCAGTTCGGGGAATACATCCCTGAACTGGTGAGCGATCACCGGCAACAGTTGATGAAGCAGTGGTTGTTTGTAATCGAGATAAGAATAATAGTAACGCACGGCGCGGCGGAGGATCCTGCGGATCACGTAGCCGGCGCCGGTATTGGAGGGCAGTTGTCCATCAGCGATAGTGAAGCTGATGGCGCGGATATGGTCGGCGATCACGCGGAATGCGATGGCCTGACGGCTGTCGCTGCCATCATATTTTTTATGAACGATATTACCGGTAGCTGCGATGGTTTCGCTGAAAACATCGGTATCGTAGTTGGATTGTTTGCCCTGGAGCACGCGCACCAGTCTCTCGAATCCCATACCCGTATCCACATGTTTGGCGGGCAGTGGTTCGAGGGAACCGTCTTTCAGGCGGTTGAACTGGATGAATACGTTGTTCCAGATCTCGATCACCTGGGGGTGGTCGTTGTTCACGAGGGAGGCGCCATTGGATTTGGCTCTTTCTTCATCGGAACGGCAGTCTACATGGATCTCGGTACAGGGGCCGCAGGGGCCGGTATCGCCCATCTCCCAGAAATTGTCTTTTTTCTTTCCGAGCAGGATGCGGTCTTCAGCCACCCATTTTTTCCACTCGTTCATAGCTTCTTCATCTTTAGGGAGGTTCAGTTCCGGATCTCCTTCAAAAACGGTCACGTACAGCCGATCTTTCGGGATCTGGAAAACCACATTGAGCAGTTCCCAGCTCCAGGCGATCGCTTCTGTTTTGAAATAGTCGCCGAAGCTCCAGTTCCCGAGCATTTCGAACATGGTATGGTGATAGGTGTCAACACCTACTTCTTCGAGGTCGTTATGTTTTCCGCTGACGCGAAGACATTTCTGGGTATCCGCCACGCGCTTATGGGGGGCTTGTTTATTGCCCAGGAAGTAATCTTTGAACTGGTTCATACCTGCATTGGTGAAAAGCAGGGTAGGATCATTTTTTAGAACGATGGGAGCGGAAGGAACGATGGTATGGCCCTTCGATTTGAAAAAATCCAGAAAATGCTGGCGTATGGCGGCACTTGTGATCATAAACGGAACAATCTTTGATAATGTGAAAGCCTCACTGCATACATTCATTTCAACAGATAACTACCGGAATTTTAAGAGAATGCAAAAAAATCCGCTTTTTCCTGTAGGTTTGTAGCGTTGGCTCTGAATAACGTGGTGCAAAGGTAATCCAATTCGTGCTGTTTTATAATGAAATCAAATCCTGGTGACCACGGATTCTCATGAAAAAGATTAAGTATTACTATAATACCAATACGCTTCGTTACGAGAAGCTTGAGACCCCTCTGCGGGTGAAACTCCTCCGGGTATTGGGTTTCATTTCTGCTGCCATCGTTACCGCTATTATTATTGTATCCATTGCTTATCGTTATTTCCCTTCGGCCAACGAAAAAAAGCTGATGGAAGAGAACGAAAAGCTGGAAGATCAGTTCGAAAGCCTGGAACAGGCAGCCCGCAAACTATCACAGCGACTGACTGAACTCGAGAGCCGCGACAATGATATTTACCGCACCATCTTTGAAGCCAATCCCATCCCAGACAGTATCAGGGCGCTGGAAATGGCGCAGCAGAAAGAATGGAGACTGGTCAACAGCATGACCAACTCCGAACTGGAGAACTCCATCGTACAAACGCTCAACAACCTGAACAACCGGATGTCCAACCAGGACAAATCATACGGCGAGATCACCAAGTTCATTGCCAACAAAGAAGAGCTTCTTGCCTGTACACCGGCCATTCAACCAGTCAGCAATTCCGATCTCAAACGTGTTGCTTCCGGTTTCGGGAGCCGCATCGATCCAGTATATAAAACCATCAAATTCCACGCTGGTCTTGACTTCTCTGCTCCGCAGGGAACTCCTATCTATGCCACAGCCAACGGCTCCATTCGTACAGCCGGCAATCTCGGCAACGGTTATGGCAATCACGTGATCATCAACCACGGTTACGGGTATGAAACACTTTACGGACATATGTTCAAAGTGAAAGTGAAGTCCGGCCAGAAAGTGAAACGTGGCGAGATCATCGGATGGGTAGGCAGCACCGGAAAATCCACCGGCCCGCACTGTCACTACGAAGTTCACAAGAACGGCAGGCCCATCGATCCCATTTATTTCTTCTATAATGATCTCACGCCTGAACAGTTCGACAGGATGTTGAAAATGGCGGCGAGCAGCAATCAAAGTTTTGATTAACAGGTCATAATCCTTTACGATCAGGTTGAAACCCAATGCAGGCGCGGACCACAGACAGTTTGCCAGACGTCTGACAATCAGGGTATTGCCGTGGAGGTTTGACAATTTCATGACCTGGGGGCGCAACCTTATTGGCAACTTATGCGTTGTTAGCTGTACATTTGCACCGCCGTTTATGCACCATCCGCCCGACATACTAGCAATGGCTTACAAGCAGCCGATCATGCAGGAAGAGATGAATCTGTTGCACGAGAAAGAGCAGCAGATCCCTGGTTCTGTACAGTATATGATCCACCGTTACGAAAAACATTCGCAATGGAGTATCGAGGATACGGGTATGATGGTGTATCATTTCCGCAAGAATGAGCCCAAAGAAAATTACCTGGAGCTTCGCTTCTGTTTGTCTGGTAATGTTTACTGCAAACAAAAATCCACTGAGTGCGATCAGTGCAAATTCGGCAACACCCGTTCCTGCAGTGACCGCGCTGAAACAGTGGATGTATTGAGTTTCCGTTTTGCTCCGGCCCATTTATCCCAGTTTGTCCGTTCAAATGATCCGGTAAATACTTCATCCGACGAGATCCTGCAGTTCCTGCATGCTTCTTCTTTCACCAAAATGCTCAACCTCTGCGGCAGAACACGTATGGTGCTGGAAGCTGTGTTGAATCACAACTACACCGGCAGCATGGAGAATATCTACATCAATGCACAGGTTCAGATGCTGTTGCTCTACAGCCTGGAATGCATGCTGGGTGAAGAGAAAGGCGAAAAAGGGATCGAAGCCTTCCAGTGCAAGTTCCTCGCCAATGAAGCTGACCGCGACAAGATCGTTAGAGCGCGCGAGATCCTCATCCAGCATATCGGTGAGCCAATCACCATCAAGGAGCTGAGCCGTAAAGTAGCGATCAATGAGTGCTATCTCAAGAAAGGTTTCAAAGAACTCTTCGGCACCACCGTCTTCGACTTCTACCAGAACCAGCGTATGGAGCATGCGCGTTACCTCCTTTATGAAAAAGGACTGAGTGTAACCGAAGTGTCCATGATGCTCGGCTATTCCTCCATTTCACATTTCTCTACGGCGTTCAAGCGTCATACCGGCATCAAGCCATGTGAATTGTTGTTACACTAATTTTTTTTGTTGTTGGCAAAAGGATATGAATGATCCGGGCTGATGAAACAAACCAGCGCGGGAGGATATCTTTTTGAGCTGTGGTTTGGTTTGATTGGGCTGTTGTAATCCTTTTGAACTTCTTCGCTTATGTTTCAAAGGCCGGATCATTCATATCCTTTTGCCATGGTCCCTCAGGATGTGCTGCAATTCCATTTCATGATTCAATCAAAAATGCAGCCTTCACACATAAGAAATCCTCAATGTATTTTTCTTCTCATCATTCTCCAGGAATATACCTCACTTTAAGCTTACCTATTATAATGGTATAACCACTTCACGCACCCCTTGTTACTTTTCATCTCGCTGACGCACTTTTCCCCCTCCCTCTCTCCCTGTGAACAGGGACTGGAGCGGGTGAGGGGTGAGTCAGATCCGGCCTTTGAAACATAAGCGATAAAGCCCGGCTTAGCACCACCGCCCAACCCACCCCAACAACAGCTCATCAAACATCCTCCCGCGCCGGTTTGTTTCATCAGCCGGATTGACCCACCCCTCAATCGCTCCCAAACCCCACCCAAAAAACACATATTTCTTTTCGCGTAAACACTCTTTCCCGTTCCGGTAACCTGTTCACCCCCTCCCCGCTCTACTTTTGCTTCTCCACATTATGACAGGCTGGTGCTAACCCTTCTGCCTGTAAAGATTTTCTTTTTGATTCTTATGGATTTTATTGTCTGCTACCTGCATGGATACATCTGCTTATGATGTAACAATTACTTGCGACTAAACACCTGAACATGCGTATAATAATAACAGGATCATTCTTCGGGATCTTCCTTATGATGGCAACCAATAGCAACCTTGCGGCCCAGACGGCTGCAAAGGATAGTGTGCCCTTTCGCGTTAGGTCGTTGCAGGAGGTGGTGGTAACCGGACAATATCAACCTCAGTCACTTCGCAAATCCGTATACCAGGTTCGTACTATTTCGGCTGACCGCATTTCCCGTCAGGGTGCTACCAATTTGACCGGAGTTCTTAACAATGAACTGGGAATACGATTTTCCAATGATAGAACACTCGGAACAACTGATATCGAGCTGATGGGTATGAGCGGAAGGAATGTGAAAATATTGCTGGATGGTGTGCCGATGGTTGATCGCGGTGATACGCGTGAAAGCCTTAACCAGATCGATGTACATACGATCGAGCGAATCGAGATCGTGGAAGGGCCCATGTCGGTTTCTTACGGATCAGATGCGCTGGCAGGCGTGATCAATATCATCACGAAGAAAGGAGGCAAAGGCAAACTGGCTGTTATGGCCGGCGTACAGGAAGAATCGGCCGGTAGTGAATACGATCCCGGTTTGAACAAAGGCGTGCACAATCAATACTTCAATCTCATTTGGAATAAAAAGAACTGGACAATTGCTGCTGGTGGAGCACATAACGATTTCGGCGGCTGGAAAGAAAGCAGGGATACTACACTCGCGAAACTTGAATGGCATCCGAAACAACAATGGCTTGGCAATGCGCGCATCGGTTACAGGAACGATAAGATCAATACCTGGTATCGTTTTGATGCGCTTACAGAAACTATCACCAATAACGGCCCGGTCTTTGAAACAACCAATACTACTCCCGATCAGAATTACTATACGCATCGTTACCTGCATCAGCTGCAGGCGGAATACAATATGAGCGAAAGACTGCAATGGAATGCACTGGCCGCTTATACGGATTATTCGAGAAGAACGCAGACAACTATTTTAGATCTCAATACAGGAAAAGAAACTTTGAGTACAGGAGAAGGAGAGCAGGACAGATCGAGCTTCAACAGTATAGTGGCGAGACTGACTGCTCAATATAAAATTTCAGATAAGGTCTCGCTGCAGCCTGGTCTCGATCTTAACCGGGAGAGTGCAAAAGGCGCGCGGATTCAGGGAACGCCATCCATTACAGACTTCGCTGTTTTTGCATCAGCGGAATGGAAGCCGGCGGCTGGCGTGAATATCCGTCCGGGCCTTCGTTTCATTCATAATTCGGTGTATGATGCACCTCCGGTGGTTCCATCGATCAATACAAAATTCGATCTCGGAAAAGATTTCGATCTGCGTGTGGCCTATGCCCGTGGATTCCGTTCGCCGGCATTGAGGGAATTGTATTTCTGGTTCTTCGATGCCAGTCATTCCATCAAGGGAAATACGAATCTCAAAGCAGAATATTCAAACAGTTTCAACGGATCACTCACCTGGCATCCGCAATCCGGCAAAGAATGGAAGTGGAAAACCACACTGGGCGCCTTTTACAACGATTTCAGAAACCAGATCAATTATGGAATGGATCTTTCTGTGCCAGGTGTTATGACCTATATCAATATCGATAAGTTCAAAACTACAGGCGGCACCATCAGCTCTTCAATCAACTACAAAGCATGGCAGTTGAATGTGGGATTCTCCATGATCGGCAGGTACAATAGTCTCACAGAAGATGATACTTATTCAAAAGATGATCTTCCTGATTTCATGTGGTCGCCGGAAGTGAATGCCAACCTGCTCTATGATTTCCAAAAGATCGGTACCCGGCTTAGCCTGTTCTACAAGTTCACCGGTAAGAGACCCGTATACCAGGCAGTGACAGTGAATGGTCAACCTGCTGCAGCCAGGGCGGAGACTAACAGCTTCTCCTGGGCTGATGCCACAATAAGTAAATCACTCGGCAAATTCATTACACTGAATGGCGGAGTCAAGAATATTTTCAACGTTACCACACTTGCCAGTACTGTCGGAAACACAGGTGCAGCGCACAGTACAGGAGGCGACCTGCCATTGAGCTATGGCCGCTCCTGGTTTTTGGGAATGGTTTTTCAATGGTATCAATAAATACAATTTTCACAATAATACACCCACTCATGTTGAACAGATTTACTGCACTTATGCTGATAGGAACAGCAACAATTTTCTCGGCCTGTGAGAAAGACGATCCACCACTGGCAGAGAATCAGGTACAGTTCGAAGCGTCTGAACAAGGTCTTGCTACCGATGAAACTTCAAAAGAAATTACCGTAAAGCTGTCGCGCAATACAGATGTGGATATTCCGTTGACCATCGGGTTGAAAGAAACAGGAGTTGTTTACGGAACACAATACACCACTGCTCCGGCTGCCAACTCAGGAGTAATTGCACTGACTATTCCTGCAGGCAGCAACAGTGCAAAATTTACCGTCACCAAAAAATCAGAGATACTGCTGAATGGTGATGAGAACATCGAGTTCACCATTAAAACAGCGTCAACACTGGTTGGACAAACAACCAAGATCAAATTGTCATTCTCCTCTATCGTTTCCGGAGGAATCGATATGACCCTGAACGGTGGTTCAGGCGGTGCATCTGCTGTGAATTCTGTATACGTTGATCTCAGCAATAACTCACAGATTTCAATCGATCGAAAGAGCTACGACCTGATGTTCAGTGCAGGCCCTGAATTTCGCGTATTGCTGAACAATACTGCCGGCTGGGCCGTGTTGAAAGTGAACAAGACTGATATCAAAGCTGTAACAGAGGCCGATATCACTGCCGCTCAAATGCAGGTAGGATATGGGTTCGGTAATCTGAATATGATCGATGATGTAGAAGGTGACATTACCAAAAATGCCATGGGTGAAGTTTCCGCTACAGATGCAGACAACAAAGTATTTGTGATCAACACTGCGGGCCCTTCATTCACGCCACCGGCACTCACGGGGTTTAAGAAGATCAGAGTGCTTCGTAACGCCAATGGTGGATATACACTTCAGCACGCAGATCTTAATTCAGAAACTTTTACAACTGTTGAAATTTCAAAGGACAGTAAGTTCAATTATACTTTCTTCTCACTGACCACCAACAGCGTAAAAACTGTGGAACCTCCAAAAGACCGCTGGGATTTTGTTTGGGGCTGGAGCTGGTATAAGACGCTAGACCAGGGAGTATGGATCCCCTATGCATATTCCGATCTCGTGTTCACCAATAGCCGGAATAATGTGCAGATTGCGGAAGTACTTACTACTGCTGTGAGCTATGCCGGTTTCAATGAAACGCATATCGCGGAGCAGACATTCAACAATAAGCGGGATGCCATCGGTTCAAAATGGAGGATCACGCAAACAGGACAGGGGCTTCCACCATTGGGTGTATTGAAAGACCGGTTCTATGTGATCAAAGACGCAGCCGGCAATGTTTACAAACTCAGGTGGAACAGCTTCCACTCTGGCCCTGCTGATGGCGGAACACGCGGCTATCCCACGCTGGAATTCAAACTTATTAAGAAAGCCTAACCCCCACCATACATCTTATGAAGAAGATATTCTTTGTACTGTTACCATTAACCTTACTTATCTCCAGTATGTCCGGTGCACAGCAGCGCATTGTGTCGCTCAACGGAGCGATCAGTGAAATGTTGTGCTCACTGGGGCTGGAGAGCCAGATAGCTGGCGTGGATGTAACCAGCAATTTCCCTGCCTCACTCAGGCAAAAAGCGAGTGTGGGCCACAACCGTAACATTTCTGCCGAAGGCATTCTGGCGCTTCACCCAACACTGATCCTCGGAGTGAAAGATGAACTAAAGCCTGAAGTACTGGAGCAACTCAAGTCTGCTAACGTCAAAGTACAGTTGATACCACAGGCATTCTCTGCTGAAGGAACCAGGACGATGCTCACTGAAATCGCCAAAGTCACCAACACGGTAGAAAAAGGAAAAGAACTGCTCAGCAAATTCGATAAGGAAATGGCCGCATTGAAAATTGCGCCTACCGGCAAGAAAGTGCTTTTCGTGTATGCGCGAGGTGCAGGTTCCATGACCGTTTGCGGAACGGGGCAAAGTCCTGATCATATGATCAAACTGGCCGGAGCATCCAATGCCATGACTGATTTCAAAGATTTCAAGCCTTTATCTGCGGAAGCTGTAGTGGCTGCCAATCCTGATGTGATCCTTCTTTTCGACAGCGGCCTTCAAAGTGTTGGCGGCGTGGATGGATTGCTGAAAGTGCCGGGCGTCAGCAGCACCAATGCAGGAAAGAATAAAAAGATAATATCGATGGATGGCCAGTTCCTCTCTGGTTTTGGACTGAGACTGCCACAGGCTATCCAGCAATTGAATAAAAAGATCATTGGTTAATTGTGATGAAGAAGAAGTGGGTAACGATAGGACTGATCGTATTGCTGCTGGTGATCGTGATACTGGCAGCAGGCATCGGCGCCATGAAGATATCACCGCAGCAAGTGGTAGCCATTCTGATGAACAAGGCTGGCTTCCACCTGCCTGTGGCCTATGAAGATGGAATGGCCAGTGTGCTGCTTCATATCAGGTTGCCGCGCGTGGCGATGGCCGTGCTGATCGGTGCAGGACTGGCAGTGGCCGGTGTAGCAATGCAGGGATTGTTCCGCAATCCCATGGCCGATCCCGGACTCATCGGCATCTCATTCGGAGCTTCGTTGTTTGCAGTGTTGGTGATTGTTGTGATCTCCACACTTCCTTTCCTGGCCATCGATAACCTGATGCCGAGATATTACCTGCTCAGTCTTTTCACTTTCGTGGGAGCCTGCATCACTTCTTTCCTGGTGTTCAGGATCTCGAGATCAGGAGGCAAGACGATGCTGGTAACACTATTACTCGCAGGATTGGCCATCAACGCGCTCTGCCGCGCACTCATCGATCTTATCACTTATACAGCCAACGATCAGCAACTCCGCAATGCTACCATCTGGACAATGGGAAGCCTCGGAGGCGCCAACTGGCAGATCGTACTCATGCTCTTACCATTTATCATGATACCGATACTGTTGTTGCCGCGACTGGCGAAATCACTCAACGCATTTGCATTGGGTGAGAACGAAGCCGCCTATCTCGGCATCAATGTAAAAAGATTGAAAACACTCATCATCGTACTGGCCACACTTGCTGTAGGGGCTTCCGTGGCAGTAGCAGGGATTATCGGTTTTGTTGGATTGATAGTACCGCATATGATGCGCGCCATCTCCGGCAACGACCACCGGTCCCTGCTACTCAACAGTGCGTTGGCAGGAGCATCCTTACTCACACTCGCAGATGTGTGCAGCCGCACCATCATTGCACCGGCAGAATTGCCGATCGGGATCGTTACGGCCGTTCTCGGCACTCCGGTATTTGTAATGTTACTGATCAAACAAAAAAAACAATTGCGCACTGTACCATCATGATCGTATCAGCACGCAACATATCATACTGGATAGCGCAGCGGCCAATTCTGCACAAACTATCGTTCAACATCCAACCAGGTGAGCTCACCGTAGTACTCGGACAGAACGGCGCCGGTAAATCCACTTTCCTGAAAATGCTTTCAGGAGAATCCAAACCTACGATGGGGCAGGTGCTGCTCAACAACAAAGACCTGCACAAGATCCCTGTGAAGCAACTGGCCACCATGCGTGCTGTACTCAGTCAGCATTATGCTTCAGCATTGCCGTTCAATTGCGAAGAGATCGTGATGATGGGCCGCTATCCTTATTTCGGTACAAAACCCGGCATGGATGATCATCGCATCGTGAAGGAATGCATGGACGAAATGCAGGTAGTGCATCTCACAGGAAGAAATTACCAGGCATTGAGCGGAGGGGAACAACAACGCGTACAAATGGCGCGGGTGCTGGCCCAGCTCAGGTCTGCCAAAAACAGCGATGCCCACTGGCGCAATGAAAAACAACAGGGGCTGTTGTTACTGGATGAGCCTACCAGCAGCATGGATGTACTTCATCAGCAAGTCGCGCTCAGCAAAGCAAAAGAATTATCAGTGCTCGGCTATACTGTAGTGGTGATCCTGCATGATCTCAACCTGGCCGCACAATTCGCCGATACCATCCTGTTGCTGAAGCAGGGATGTCTGGTAGCATCAGGTGGTGTGCGTAATGTGCTCACTTCAGAGAACCTCAGCAATGCCTATAATCTCGAACTGGATATCCTGGAATCGGATGAATATGATTTCCCGATACTGGTGCCGGCAAGACATAAGAACAGAACCGTATTACTTCGATCTTAAAAAAATAATAATGGATACAACAATCACTTTGCCACTGAAAGACCAATGGATTGCACTGCACAAGGAGCAACCCCGTGTGCGCATCCGCGATGGTGCAAAGCAACTAGGATCAACTGAAGCAGGTGTACTGGCTGCCTTTGCAGGAAGCCGCGTGATCAGGCTCGATGGCTCCAGGCTCCGTGATCTCTGGAAACGTATGCCGGAACTGGGTTTTGTAATGGCGCTTACACGCAATGAAAGCTGTGTGCACGAAAGAAAAGGCATCTTTGAAGAGATCACCCTGCATGGCCCCAATATGGGTGTGGTGGTTGGAGCAGATATCGATCTGCGTATGTTCTTCCAGCCCTGGACACATGGATTTGCCGTATTCGAGGATGCTGAAGCAGGCTTCAAACAATCCTTCCAGATCTTCGATGCACAGGGCACAGCCATCATCAAAGTATTCCTCACAGATCAGAGCAACCAGGAAGCATATACGAATATTGTCCGTGAGTTTGAAGCCAATATTCAATCCACGGAGTTGATCCCCTTACCTGCGCCCGTTCCTCATCAGCATGCCGATGGCGGAGTGGATGCCACTGCATTCCGCCAGGCCTGGAGCGAACTGAAAGACACCCACGACTTCTTCCCCATGCTGAAGAAATTCAATGTAAGCAGAGTGCATGCACTTCGCATTGCTGGTGATTTTGCACGAAAGCTGAGCAATGATACCGTTAAGCAATTGCTGGAGCATGCTGCTGCAACAGATCTGGAGATCATGGTTTTTGTGGGCAATCATGGCAATATCCAGATCCATACCGGACCCGTGAAGAAGATCCTGGAGATCCCCAACTGGATCAATGTGATGGATCCGCTTTTCAATTTGCATTTACGTCTCGATCATATCGATTCCGTTTGGATGGTGAAGAAGCCAACGGAAGACGGACCGGTGCATTCAGTAGAAGTATTCGATGCATCAGGTGAACTCATTGTACAATTCTTTGGAAAAAGGAAACCCGGTTCTCCTGAACTGTCCGCCTGGTCGGCTTTTGCCGCTGGCCTGCAGTAACCGGTTGCGTCCCGCTAACTTTTTTCCATAATGTGGAAAGGTGCGGCCCTGTTCCCAGGGCTGCACTAAAAACTTTTTTGGACCGGCCACAGGGGCTAATTCTCATGCCTGTGTCAAAATTCAGCACTGTAACCGTTCCGGCGGCCAAAACCTGTGAAAACAACTATTTCTGATTTATTTTCGCGAAATGACCCTCAAAAAAGTTGTTGGCAAGCTGCATTTGTGGCTCGGACTGGCGTCCGGGCTTATTGTTTTCATAATAGCCATCACAGGGTGCATCTATGCTTTCCAGGCCGAGATCAGCGATCTCACCCAGCCTTACCGTTTTGTGGAGAAAAGTGATAAGCCACAGTTGACGCCATCACAATTCAAAGCGATTGCTGATAGCGTACTTCCTGGTAAACACCCGCACAGCATCAATTACGATACCCGTGAAGGCCGTGCTGCCGCCATCATTTTTTATAGTCCCGATCCCGAATACTATTATTCAGTTTATGTAAATCAATACACCGGTGAAGTTTTGAAAGTGAAAGACATGCTCCATGGTGATTTCTTTCGTTTCATCCTCGATGGACATTTTTATCTCTGGCTGCCGGATGCGATCGGGCAATCGGTGGTGGCCTGGAGCACAGTGGTATTTGTTGTAATGATGATTTCCGGGATCTTTCTCTGGTGGCCGCGCAACAGAGCTGCCCGCAAACAAAGGTTCAAAGTGAAATTCAATGCCAGCTGGAAACGCGTGAACTACGATATCCATAATGTACTGGGCTTTTACATGAGCTGGGTGGCCATCGTTCTGGCAGTAACAGGACTGGTCTGGGGATTCCAGTGGTTTGCGAAAACATTGTACGCTGTTACCGGTGGTGAAAAGACCTACGAATTCTATGAACCTCATTCCACGGATAAAAATATCGCTACCTATACTCCAACAGCTGCAGTGGATGTGATCTACGAGAAAATGAAAGCAGAATACCCTGCTGCGGAAATGTTCGAAGTACATTATCCCGAAACAGATTCCTCTTCACTGGGGGTAGCTATCAATCCCGATGTTGATACCTACTGGAAATCCGATTACCGCTATTTCGATCAGTACACGTTGAAAGAAATAGAAGTAACCCATATCTACGGAAAATTCAAAGATGCGAATGCTGCGGATAAACTCGCGCGCATGAACTACGATCTGCATACCGGCGCCGTATGGGGATTGCCCGGAAAGATCCTCATGTTCTGTGCAAGTCTTATTGCAGCCAGCCTGCCTGTGACCGGTTTCCTTCTCTGGCGAGGAAGGCACAGGGCTAAAAAGAAACCAGTCGGCAAACCAACTTCTCCCAAAAATGTCTTGGACCTGCAGCAGGCTTAATTGATGGTTCAGCCCCGTTTACGTCTGCTTTAATACGCTTTTGACAGCATGTTGAGGGTGTATTGTGGACATTATCGTTTTTTGATCAACGTCAATGAATAGTCGATTTTTTATTATTTGCTTTTAAGTGATTGTTTTTTTCATTTCCTTTGCAGCCGCAACATTGGCCAAACTATGAAAAATCGAAACACTGCTCTGAAACCCTGCTGCCGTTACACCCACCACGATAGCTATAAGCCGGATTTATTAATTAATGCAGTAACCAGCATTACCGGATAAGACAGTTTCAATTTTTTCCATCTACAATTAAACGTTCTGAACAGGCATGAGGATGCCTGATAGGAAATTCTATTGTTCAATATTCAATTAACCTAAATTCAAAACTCAATCAAATGAAAAGATCGTTTGTGTTTTTTTGTGCCCTGATGGCCGGTGCACTGTCTTTCTCTTCTTGCAACAAAGACCTGAAGGATGACCTCAATGAATTAAAAAGAGAAATGGGTGTGGATGAACCAATCACCGCTACCACCACTTTCACTGATTTAAAGAATGCAGAGCGCAAAGTGACTGCTACCTTCAAATACAAATGGAGCAACAGCTATTCTGATGCAATGCGCAAGAATTTAAATGGTACTTACGATATTTATATTCGCAGGTATCAGGATAGGTATGACGAGAATGGTATTGAGCTGTATTTTGTTTATGATCCTACCACCAAGAAAATTATTTACAAGGACTTCGAACTCTATTGGGATGACCTGGGGCTTTCAAATGGAGAGATTGACGTTAATGAGGAAGGCGACCCAGAAACCGGCCTTACTTTCAATATCGATCTCAAAAGCATCGATCTGCAGACGGGTGCTATCAATTTGGATGTGAAGATTGAAGGGACCAAAGAGTATGCTAATAATAACCAATACAATGTCCCCAACAAGAATTCCGCATTCTCAACTGCTTTTTCATTCAATGGAAAGCTGAGTGTATATGATATGAGCGAACAACCAAACTAATTTGGTGACACATAAAAAAAGGATGGTCGTTGTAAATCAGCGACCATCCTTTTTTTGCATATCTTAAAGTATCTCTTTCAAACTTTCTTCAGTAGCCTTAATAGTAGTATCCAGGTGTTCCTGTTGCATGGCATTGTTGAGGAACCAGCTTTCAAATGCAGAAGGCGGAAGATATACGCCGCGCTTCAGCATGGCATGGAAATATTTCTTGAACAAATCATTGTTGGCCGCTGCAGCGGAAGCGAAGTTGGTAACCGGTTTATCGCTGAAATGAACGCTGATCATTGATCCCAGCTGATTGATCACGTAAGGTGTACCAGATGCTTTCAATACCTTGTCAAGACCATCTCTCAGATAAACAGTTTTTTCATTCAGCTCTTTCAGCAGTTTCGGTTGCTCATTGAGTATAGATAATAGAGTGTATCCTGCAATCATGGCGATAGGGTTACCGCTGAGCGTGCCTGCCTGGTAAACACTTCCGAGTGGCGCTACCATTTCCATGATCTTACGTTTGCCACCGAATGCGCCTACCGGTAATCCACCACCGATCACTTTACCGTAAGTGACGAGGTCTGCATCGATTTTCAATTTCTCCTGTGCTCCGCCTCGGGCAAGCCTGAAGCCAGTCATCACTTCATCAAAAATAAACACGATCCCTTCCGCATCACAGATCTTACGGATGCCTTCGAGGAAACCAGCTTGTGGAATGATGCATCCCATATTGCCGGCAACAGGCTCCACGATAATAGCAGCCACCTGTGATTTATTTTCTGCTACCAGTTGCTCAACTGCCGCCAGATCATTGTAGGCACAGGTAAGCGTGTCTGCAGCAGTAGAAGCGGTAACACCCGGCACAGCCTGGATATTCAATGTAGCCACGCCGCTTCCCGCTTTCACAAGAAATGAATCAGCATGACCATGATAACAACCTTCAAACTTGATGATCTTATTGCGGCCGGTATAACCACGGGCCACGCGAATGGCGCTCATACAGGCTTCTGTACCGCTGCTCACCATGCGGATCAGGTCTACGTTTGGCGCCATGCTCCTGATCAGTTCGGCCATTTTGATCTCGAGTTCGGTAGGTGCGCCGTATGAGGTGGAGAATACAGCCTGCTCCTGGATGGCTTTCACCAAAGGCGCATAAGCATGACCGAGGATCATCGGCCCCCAGGATGCGATATAATCGATATATCGGTTGCCGTCCACATCGTACAGATATGTGCCTTCAGCCCGCTGGATAAAGAGCGGCGTGCCGCCTACGCTTCTGAATGCACGAACAGGAGAGTTGACGCCTCCCGGAATGCTTTCCTGTGCACGATTGAACAGCTCAATGCTTTTTGTAGTATTCATAGTAAGAATATTAAGTTTAATTCCGCTGTTGCTCATCGCTCGCCGGAGGAGAGCAACTGGATGCCCTCTAATTGATCAGCCTTACTGCATCCTTTGAAAAATAAGTGGCAATCAGATCGGCGCCTGCGCGCTTGATAGCGGTGAGCGTTTCGATAATAGCTTTCTCTTCATCCAGGATGCCGGCTTTCGCAGCCATCTTGATCATGCTGTATTCGCCACTGATATTGTAGGCGCTAACAGGAACGGTTACACTATCTTTCACTTCACGGATGATATCGAGGTACGCGAGCGCAGGTTTCACCATTACGATATCTGCACCTTCTTCCACATCCATCAATGTTTCCTTGATGGCTTCTATGCGGTTGGTGTAGTTCATCTGGTAGGTTTTCTTATCGCCGAAGCCTGGTGCGGAATCCAGTGCATCGCGGAAGGGACCATAGAAGCAGGAAGCGTATTTGGCGCTATAGCTCATGATACCAGTCCGGGTGAAATTATTCTCTTCCAGGGCTTCGCGGATAGCGGCGATGCGGCCATCCATCATATCGCTGGGAGCAACAAAGTCGGCGCCCGCCTGCGCGTGGCTTACGCTCATGGCTGCCAGCACTTCCACGGTGGCATCGTTCACGATCTCCTGTCCTTCCACTATTCCATCATGACCAAAAGAAGAAAACGGATCAAGGGCCACGTCCGTCATGATCAGCATATCCGGGCAGGCATTCTTCGCGGTTTTGATGGCGCGTTGCATCAGTCCGTCGGGATTCACAGCTTCGGTTCCTTTATTATCTTTCAACTCATCAGGGACTTTCACAAAAAGCAGGATGCTTTTCAATCCGAGGCCCCACAATTCTTTCACTTCGCGTGCGAGATTATCCAGGCTCAGCCTGTAATAGCCGGGCATGGTGCTGATCTCTTCCTTTACGTCTTTACCTTCCACAACAAACAACGGCACGATGAAATCTTCCGGTCTGAGAATGGTTTCTGCCACCATCGCGCGGATAGCGGGAGATTGCCGGAGGATCCTGTTTCTTCTTTGTAAATACATGATCGTTTTATTTTAGTGAGATAACAGTTGTCAGTTTTCTATACCCATTCCTTTGGACGAAGACAGGCATCGAGCAATCTTTCTTCTTCACTTCCCGGCGCTGGCTGGTAATTGTATTCGAAACGCACAGTTGGCGGCAGGCTCATCAGGATGCTTTCGATGCGGCCATTGGTCTTTAGTCCGAAGAGTGTGCCGCGATCGTGAACGAGGTTGAACTCTGTATAACGCCCACGGCGGATCTCCTGCCAGTGTTTGTTGGCTGCATTCCATTCCATGTTTTTCCTCTTTTCCACAATGGGTACGTAGGCAGAGATGAAAGCGTTGCCACAGGACTGTCCGAAGCGGAACCAGAAATCAACATCCTTTGTTTCATTGGGACGTTGGTGATCATAGAAAATTCCGCCGATACCCCGGCGCTCATTGTTGCGGTGCGTATTCACGAAATAGTGATCGCATTCGCGTTTGAAATCGGGGTAGAAAGATGGATCGAACTGACCGCATACATTTTTATAGGTGGAATGAAAATGGATGGCATCTTCATCTATCAGATAATAAGGTGTGAGATCTGTGCCTCCGCCGAACCAGCGGTCTGTTACGTTGTGGTTTTTATCGTACAGCTCAAACATACGATAGTTGCAGTGAACAGTGGGCACGAAAGGATTCAGCGGATGGATCACCAGCGAGAGGCCGCAGGCGAACCAGTTATCTCCATCAATTTTCAATTGGCTGCGCATGGCTTCGGTAACAGGGCCGTACACTACAGATGTGTTCACGCCACCTTTCTCGAATACTTTTCCATTGGCGATCACGCGGGTTTTACCACCGCCGCCTTCCGGACGCTCCCATTTGTCCTCGAAAAAACGGGCCTGTCCGTCTGCGGCTTCCAGGGCAGCGCAGATGCGGTTCTGCAAGTCGTGGATGAACGCGATCCAATTGTCCTTGATGGGATTATTCATGTTATCCTTTTTTCGTGTATTCCTTCACGGTATTAACGAACGCTTTGGCATGGTCCACCGGTACGTTCGGCAAAATACCATGACCAAGATTTGCGATATGTTTATGACCACCGAAACCATCCAGCATTTTCTTTACAGACTTTTCGATTTCAGGAATGGGGGCTAACAGTCTGGCAGGATCGAAATTGCCTTGAAGCACCACCCGGTCGCCGGCTTGCTGTCGGGCGAACTCTGGCGTATTACACCAGTCGATGCCCAGGCCATGTGCACCTGTGGCGGCCATACGGTCCAGGCTATGCCATGCGCCTTTGGCGAAGATGATGGTGAGCACTTCGTCTTTCAATGCTTCTACGATCTGGCGGATATAGTATAGGCTGTAAGTTTCGAAATCATCCTGGCTCAGCAGTCCACCCCAGCTGTCGAAGATCTGGATCACGTCAACACCGGCCTGCACCTGTCCTTTCAGGTAAGCGATGGTGGTATCTGTGATCATTTGCAGCAGCTGGTGAGCTGTTTCAGGTTGGGTATAACAAAATGCTTTTGCTTCGTCGAATGTTTTGGAGCCCTTGCCCTGCACCATATAGCAGAGGAGCGTCCAGGGAGCGCCGGCAAAACCGATCAGGGGTACGCGGCCTGCCAGTGTTTTTTTGGTGAGGCGAAGCGCATCATACACATAACCGAGATGCTCGTTCACATCAGGAATACGGAGTTTGGCGAGATCGCTGATCTGTTTGATGGGATCGGGTAAGAGCGGGCCCTTGCTTTCGATCATCTGTACTTCCATTCCCATGGCCTCAGGCACTACCAGTATATCTGAGAAAATAATAGCTGCATCCACACCCACCTGTTCAACGGGCTGAATGGTGATCTCCGTGGCCAGTTCGGGTATGCGGCACCGTTCGAAGAAGGAATATTTTGCCTTCAGTTTCATGTAATCCGGGAGATAACGTCCGGCCTGACGCATCATCCAAACAGGAGTACGTTCAGTGGTTTCTCCTCTCAGTGTTCTTAATAACAGATCGTTTTGCAGCATCTTTATTTTTATTAATTACTTCTTTATAAAATATTCCTGCACCAGGTTCAGCATGCATTGCTGGGTAGGTGTTTGGCAGATGATCACTTTGTTGTTCGTATGAGCTGTGATGGCTTTGGCAGTTGTGTTGCCGATGGCGAAGCATACGGTGGATGCGGGCAGTTTATTGGCTGAGAAGAAACTGCTTACAGCACTTGGACTGAAGAACAGAACGCCATCGATATTTTCTTTCAGTAGTACTGGTGTTTCGATGGTTTCATAGGTGATTACTTCGTTCACTTCAATGTCATGTTCACTAAGGATATTGGGCAGTTCGTCTCTTCGCTGGTTGCTGCAGAAGAAAACCACGCGGTGTATATCGTCTGCGGCGAGGATGGTTTCGGCGAGGAGCGCGCCGGTGAAAACTTCGCCGGTGGGCTCATTGTCGAACAGTTCCAGAACTGCGTCGCGTGTGGTGCCTGCGAGTGAAAAGATCTGCCAGTGTGCGGGTGCGGCATCCAGGTCTTCATTGGCATGAAGTACGGCGGCCACTATTTCCACGGCATTGCGGCTGGTGAAAACTACAGCTGTGCCTGGCTCATAAGTAAGTGGCAGTACGGTTTCCAGGGTTTCGCCGCTGAGTACCGGCTCGATCCGGATCAGTTCTTCTTCTTTGCAGGCGATGCCCTGCTTCACTAAATTTTGAGTGAGTGAAGGGATCAATTTTTTTGTGCTAAGGATACTGTATTGTGTCATTTTCAATCAGGAAGGTCACTTTTTTTGAATACCATCGGCAATTTCCTGTCCGCCATTTGCGAGCAGTTCTGCAGCATAGATTTTTCCGATGCCGGCAGCTTCCGAGATCTGTATCGTTTTATCGATTTCCACTTTATGTTTTCCGTCAACGGAAAGGATATTGCCGCGGAAATACACCTGGTTGTCTGAAACCTGCGCCAGCGCGCTGATAGGAGTTGAACAACCGCCAAGCAGAGCGCGGAGAAAATCCCTTTCTATTTTGGTACATAGATCGGTATTGGTATCGTTGAATGTATTGCAGGTTTGCAGCAGTGATTTGTCGTTTGTTCTGCATGCTACTGTGATGGCGCCCTGAGCGGGTGCGGGCAGCATCCAGTCCAGCTCCACAGAGTTTTCTGGTCGGAGTGCGATGCGTTCCAGTCCGGCAGCGGCGAAGATCGCGCCGTTCCAGTTGCTTTCCTCCAGTTTGCGGAGCCGCGTGTTCACATTGCCACGAAGGTTTTCGATGGAGTGATGGGGATAGCGGTTCAGCCATTGCGCTTTGCGGCGGATGCTGCTGGTAGCGATGATGCAATCAGAGGCAGCGAGCTTGTCGTCGAAAATAAAATGTTCTCCTTTGTGGATCAGCAGGTCTTTCCAGGAGGCGCGTTTGAGAACGGCAGCCTGAGCAATTCCTTCGGGTAATTGTGTGGGCACATCTTTCATGGAGTGCACGGCCAGATCGATTGTATTATTGAGCAGGGCAATATCCAGGCTGCGGGTGAAGATCCCCTGCACGCCCATTTCGTAAAGCGGCGTTTTGAGATCAACATCTCCTTCGCTTTTGATATAAACCAGTTCTGCTTCAACGCCCTGATCGCTGAGCAGGCTTTTCACCTGGTTGGCCTGCCAAACGGCTAGCTGGCTCTCTCTTGTTCCTATTCTGATCATAACATTTATATACCGGTGATGATAGCGCTGTGGAGGCGCGCGGATGGCCGCAAGGTAGTTGATACCCTGTTATCATCACTCAATTGATGGCAAAGTTAATTCGAACCTGTTGTAATAAACTCGTTGATGGCCTCGATGTACTGACAGCCGCGTGTGTTTTGCTGGCGCATCTTGGAAGCCATTCCATTGATTACCCGCTGAATCTTCAGATCGGAATCAACCGGGCGGGTTGTTACTGTTCCCGGACAAAGTTGAATATATGAAGGGAAGGTTTGAATTTCTTTCAGCTTGGTTTTAACCGCTTTGAGAACAGGCACATGCTTGCGCATCTCATGCCAGTCTGTGAATTCAGCGATATGCTCTTCAATGATAGCAAGCGCCAGTGGCACTTCCGCTTCCCTTTTTTGCAGGGTGGCGTCATTGATCCTGGAGAGCTCGTCAACATTTACCAGTTGAACGTTGGGAAGCAGGCGGGAGGATTCTTCCACATTGCAGGGGATCGAAAGATCGATCACCAGCTTATTGCCCTGGTCCTGGAGATGGGAAGTCAGAATGGTGGGAGTGGCAGCATTGGTTGCTACGATGATAATGTCTGCTCTGCGGATATGATCAGAGAGCAGGTCTGCAGGTACATACTGAACACCCAGTTCAAATGCCAGTTCCGCAGCTTTTTCCTGCGTACGGTTGATCAGGGTGATATTGGTAGTGCCTAAATAATCGATGATATTTTTGCAGGTGCTTCTGCCGATCTTTCCCGTGCCGAGCAGCAGGATCTCTTTACCGGCAATGTCTGCTATATTTTCTTTGATGAACTGGATGGCGGCGAAAGAAACGGAAACCGTTCCGCCACTCAGTCCTGTATTGTTCTTGATGGCTTTGGAGGATTGCAGCACGCTGTTCACCAGTCTTTCAGAGAATGTGCCGATAAATCCTTTTTCGCGTGCAAACTTCACAGCTACTTTCAGTTGCCCTACAATCTCGTAATCCCCGAGGATCTGTGAATCAAGACCAGCACCTACAGAGAACATATGTTGAATGGCGCTCATGCCACTTTTCACATACGCGAGTTGTGAAAAAGTATCGGCATTACCTTCAGTTTGATGGCACAGTAATTGGATTAACTGGTCCGGCTGATCGGCGAAACCATAGATCTCTGTTCTGTTACAGGTGGAGAGAATGAATAATTCGTTCAGTCCATAAGAAGGCGCCAGTGAAAGAAGGGAAGCGTATTGGTCATTGCTGATAGCGAATTTTCCCCTGATGGCAGCGTCTGTCTTCTTATAGTTAATTCCGGCAATAAAAAACTTCGATATGTCTTTGCTACTCTGTCCTGGCATGAAAGTAAATTTCTAAATCACAGCGCAAAAATACCTTCGGAAGCGTCAATCACCTAATCTGTCTGTCATTCTACTGTCATTTTACTGTATGATAAAGGTCACATAAAATAGTGATCAACCTCAGTGAACTTTTCATCCAATACAAAGTTACTTTTGCAAATCATTCGAAAATATGGCAATGGTTAAAAAAGGAATTGTATTGATGAATCTCGGCAGCCCGGATTCTACAGAAGTAAAAGATGTTCGCAGGTATCTGGATGAATTTCTGATGGATAAACGGGTGATTGATACTCCCTTACTCTGGAGAGCCTTACTGGTAAAAGGTATCATTGTGCCTTTCCGCGCACCGGGTTCAGCAAAAGCGTACAAAAGTATCTGGACCAAAGAAGGATCTCCGTTGATCGTGATCAGCAAACAACAGCAGCAGGCTTTGCAGGAACAGGTGGAAGAACCTGTGGCCATCGCGATGCGATATGGAAATCCCGCACCCTGGGATGCTTTTGATGAACTGATGCAGAAAGCGCCCGGATTGGAAGAAGTGGTGCTGGTGCCGATGTATCCGCATTATGCAATGAGCAGTTATGAAACCGCTGTGGAATATGCGAAGAAGGTGCATAAGAACAGGAAATATCCTTTTAAATTGTCAATCGTTCCTCCATTCTATAAGGACCCACGTTATATCGATGCATTGTCTGAAAGCATCAGGCCTTACCTGACTGAGGACTATGATCATATTGTATTCAGTTATCATGGAATTCCGGAAAGGCATGTTGAAAAAACTGATCCTACCGGTAAACATTGTCTGAAGAATGCTGAATGTTGTAATGTTGGTAATCCGGCCCATGCTTTCTGCTACCGTCATCAAATTCTGGAAACTACAAAGCTGGTAGCTGAAAAGCTGAACATTCCGAAAGAAAAATACAGTCATTCCTTCCAAAGCCGACTGGGGCGTGACGAATGGCTGAAACCCTATACAGCAGTGCGTTTGGCCGAAATGCCGAAGGAAGGGATCAAAAAATTGCTGGTGGTTTGTCCGGCTTTTGTGGCTGATTGCCTGGAAACCCTGGAAGAGATGGCGGAGGAAGGAAAGGAAATATTTTTACATGCGGGCGGAGAATCCTTTACATTGATCCCCTGTATGAATGAGCAGCCCAAATGGATCGGAGCTTTGAAAGAATTAGTGCAGGACGCGAAATAAATCCTGACCAAACTACTGGCTATGTATCTCTATATCAAAGCGCTTCATATCATTTTTGTGGTCACCTGGTTTGCGGGGCTTTTTTACATGCCCCGGCTGATGGTATATAATGCGGAGGCTGGCGCTCAACCGGAGCCGGCCCGCGATATTTTGCGGAATCAGTATAATATCATGATGAAACGGCTATGGTTCGGGATCACCTGGCCATCGGCGGTGCTGACCCTGATCCTGGGCTTGTCTGCCTGGTACCAGCTAGGGGTTTTTCCGGATTGGTTAAAGATCAAACTATTGTTTGTGATCGGCTTGTTCTTTTATCATGGATCACTGCATGTAATTGCGAAGCAACAATGGAAGGGAAATTTCAAATACAGTGGTCAACAATTGCGCATTTGGAATGAAGTTGCAACAATATTTCTGGTAGCGATTGTGATGCTGGTGGTAGTGAAAGAAAATATGAGTGTTGTGTGGGGGCTGTTGGGATTGATATTATTTGTAGTGTTGCTGATGAGTGCGATAAAAATTTACAAACTGGTGAGGATGAAAAAATAGATTGTGGAAAAACCGGGACAATTCCACAATTGATTTCCCATATCGGGGAAGTATAACCGGAGAAAGGTATTAAAACAAAAAGAGAGTGCAGGTATTTGCACTCTCTCAGCATTTTATAGGGATAGAAAACTGTGGTATAAAAGGAGCCGACTAATTAGCTATAATCGCTTGTTTTCCTTGTGGATATTGAGTTACGGCGATTTCCATCGAGATACAATATTGCCCGGATACCGGAGATTAAAAACGGGAAATGGCGATGATGGAAATGTACTAAAAGAAAAAACCTTTCCTAGTTTTTAGAGTTTTTAAAGGAAAGGGGAGCAGGAATACTCCCCTTTTTAACCCCTAAACCCTAAACCGTAGAAAAGGTTTTTCATATAATGAGTTCAGAATGTCGATTCAAAAAACTGTTGTTGTCTTTTTCGTTTCATCATTGCTGTTTCACTGACAACATTTATACAGTTTCATAAATTGTGCCAAAGCTTTTAAATGTGGAAAAAGCTGAAGCAAAATTCAAAGAACTTGATCGTTTTAATTTTGTTTTAACGTAGCTATTCCTGATCCGAAATAATGTTACAGTATCCCGTTATCATTTGCGGAAAAGCATCAACAAAGCAAGTCAAAACGAACCTGGCCTGCAAGCCGTTTTTTCTTTACAACGATAAAATGAACTATGCTACTTAGTAATCAGATGAGTCCCGAATTAGTGTAACGGTTGTCGTTAGACGTGGTACCGTGTTTCATTGCTACGAATTGACTAATTCAAAAGGAACAGTGGAGCTTTTAACCAGGGTATATCTCAATCCGGAGGATTGAATGCCTTATTTTGGCAGCGTTTCAGAGTTACTTACGAAATGCGGTCGCATTTAGTTTTTCAAATATCAGAAATATTTTGACACGACAGCATTAAATCCTGTAATTTTTTTCTAATATATATTTCGGTATAATCGGCAACGCCTAACCGAAGTTGTAACAGCTCTGAATCGCTACATATCAACAGGCTGAAAATCTGTTTGGTAAAAGGTTTCAGCCGACCGTAAAAACACGGTTTTATCGTAAATTGACTAATGGTAAAAAATTTCAGCCCTGTTTTCGGCCTGCCTGATCCGGGTCTTTTTTGTGACTGATGCAGTGGTTTTTAACCATGGGTTACACACCCGAACATCTCAATTTTATAACAGCCGACTGCCCCTGATACCCTGAAAATTCAGTACCTTTGCACACTTTTAAACCACGGATTTTACCGGTTCCGGCCTGCCCCTCCGGGGAAAACAGTCTGGATATTAGCTCGAATCATTATATGTCAGCCAAATACCAGGAATTTTCTAGATTGAACCTGCCTGAAATTGAGCAGGAAATCCTTGCCAAATGGGATGCTTCCCAGGCTTTTGAACAAAGTATGTCGCTCCGCGAAGGCGCCCCTCATTTTGTTTTCTACGAAGGACCGCCCTCCGCCAACGGTATGCCCGGCATTCACCATGTGATCAGCCGCACCCTCAAAGACCTGGTTTGCCGTTACAAGACCATGCAGGGCTTCCAGGTAAAAAGGAAAGCCGGATGGGATACCCATGGCCTCCCTATCGAACTGGGCGTAGAGAAAGAACTGGGCATCACCAAAGAAGATATCGGTAAGAAAATCACCGTTGAAGAATACAATCTGAAATGCCGCGAAGCAGTAATGCGCTTCAAAGACAAATGGGACGATCTTACCCGCAAAATGGGCTACTGGGTTGATCTCACCGATCCCTATATCACTTTCGATAACAGCTATATCGAAACGCTCTGGTGGATCCTCCAGCAGTTCTATAAGAAAGGCCTGCTTTACGAAAGTGTGAGCATCCAGCCATATTCCCCCGCTGCAGGTACAGGCCTCAGCTCCCATGAACTGAATATGCCCGGCACTTACAAGAACGTGAAAGACACTTCTGCCGTAGTGATGTTCAAAGCCATCGAGAACGACCGTACCGCTTTCCTCTTCGAAAAGGCAAGGGCTAACGGTAATGCAGAGCTGTTTTTCATGGCATGGACCACTACTCCCTGGACGCTTCCTTCCAACCTCGGTCTCACTGTAGGCGCCAATATTGATTATGTGCTGGTGAATACCGTGAATCCTTATACGCATATCCCCGTGAATGTGGTGTTGGCGAAGGAACTGATCGGAAAATATTTCAAACCTGAAGGTGAAAACCTGACTGTTGATACCTATAAGGAAGGAGATAAAATCCTTCCCTGGACCATCCTCACTACTTTCAAAGGATCCCAGATCGAAGAAGCACGATACGAACAGCTCCTGCCTTACGAAGCTAACAGTCCTGCTGTGGCCGGCGGTGATCCATTCCGCGTTTTGCTGGGAGATTTCGTTACCACGGAAGATGGTACCGGTATCGTACACACGGCGCCTGCCTTTGGTGCGGATGACTTCAAGGTAGGTAAGAAATATGGCATCGGCATCCTGATCATGGTTGACAAGCAGGGAAAATTTGTTGATGGCCTCGGAGAATTCAGCAACCGCTATGTAAAAGATTACAAGAACGAGAAGGATTATGTAGATGTGAACGTAGACATCTGTGTGAAATTGAAGAAGGAGAACCGCGCCTTCAAGATCGAAAAATACGAACACAATTATCCGCACTGCTGGCGTACAGATAAGCCCGTGCTCTATTATCCGCTGGAAGCCTGGTTCATCAAAACCACAGCGCTCCGCGAGAAAATGGTGGAGCTGAACAAGACCATCAACTGGAAACCGAAATCAACCGGTGAAGGCCGTTTCGGTAACTGGCTGGAGAATATGGTGGACTGGAACCTCAGCCGCAGCCGCTTCTGGGGAACACCACTGCCCATCTGGAAAACGGAAGGAGAAGAGAATATCGAATTCAAATGTATCGGCTCAATTGAAGAACTGAATAACGAGATCAGGAAGGCCAATGAAGTACTGGGCGGTGATGTGAACAAGCACTATCTCCATGAAGGCATCCTCGATCTGCACAAACCTTATGTGGACGAGATCGTTCTGGTAAGTCCAACAGGCAGAGCAATGAAACGTGTTCCTGATCTGGTGGACGTTTGGTTCGATTCCGGCGCCATGCCTTATGCGCAATGGGGACTGGATTACGATAAACTGAAAGCCGGCGATCCACGTCCGTTCAAAGCTCCGTTCGGAACCAACTATCCCGCTGATTATATCGCGGAAGGTGTTGACCAGACCAGGGGTTGGTTCTATACCCTGCATGCCATTTCAAGCCTGCTCTATGAAAATGTTGCTTACAAAACATGTGTGAGCAATGGCCTTGTGCTTGATAAGGACGGCAATAAAATGAGTAAGCGCCTGGGTAATGTAGTGGACCCTTTCAAAACCATCAATGAATTCGGCGCCGATGCCACGCGCTGGTACCTTGTGACCAATGCGTCTCCCTGGGACAATATGAAATTCGACCTGGAGGGCATCAAAGAAGTTCAGCGTAAATTTTTCGGTACCTTATTTAATACATACCAGTTCTTTGCGCTTTATGCCAATGTGGACGGATTCGCTTTCAAAGAAAAATACATCCCACTGGCAGAACGCCCGGAGATCGACCGCTGGATACTGAGCTCACTGAATACGCTCATCGGCAAAGTGAAAGCGAGTCTGGATGATTATGAGCCAACACCGGCAGGACGTGCAATTGAAGAATTTGTAGGAGAACAGCTCAGCAACTGGTATGTGCGCCTTTGCCGCCGCCGCTTCTGGAAAGGAGAATACGAACACGACAAAATCTGCGCTTACCAGACATTGTACGAGTGCCTGGAAAAGATCAGTTTGCTGATGGCTCCGATCTCTCCGTTCTTCAGCGATCGGCTGTACAATGCGCTGAATGACGTCACCGGGCTCCGCAAAGAAAAATCCGTACACCATGTGCTGTTCCCTGAAGTTGACAACACTGCAGTGGACGCATCGCTGGAAGAGAGGATGCAACTGGCTCAGGATGCATCTTCGCTGATCCTCAGTCTCAGGAAAAAGGTGAACATCAAGGTTAGACAGCCCCTGCAAAAAGTACTGATCCCCGTTCTGAATCCGGATATGAAGGCGCAGATCCAAAAAGTGGAAGACCTCATCAAGAGTGAGGTGAACGTGAAGGAACTGCAATACCTGACCGAAGATGGGTTCATCAAGAAAAAGATCAAACCGAACTATATTGCGCTTGGCAAAAAGCTCGGTCCAAAAATGAAGTTAGTAGCGGCTGCGCTTGGTAGTTTTACACAGGATGATATCAATCGTTTAGAAAAAGAAGGGTCAATTTCATTGTTAATTGATAACGAACCCTTAATATTACAGGCTAATGAAGCAGACATCACCAGTGAGGATATTCCCGGCTGGATGGTGGCGAACAAAGACTCTCTGACAGTAGCGCTCGATATCACCGTAACCCCTGAACTGATCAGCGAAGGCAATGCCCGCGAACTGGTTAACAGAATCCAAAAGATCCGGAAAGACAATGGATATGAACTAACGGACAGGATCATGGTTCAGTTGACCGATCATCAGGAATTGAAAGGTTCAATCGCTCAATTTAATACCTATATTTGCGCGGAAATTTTGGCAGATAAACTGGAATTGGTCCCTGAATTGCCTGATGGCACTGAAATTGAGGTGAATGATATTCCATTAAAAGTGTTTGTCACTAAAAAAGCCTAACAGTATGGCAACCAAGAAGAAAGCAGCTAAGCCAGCAAAGAAGGCCGTCGCTCCGAAAAAAGCGGCGCCGGCCAAGAAGCCTGCTGCCAAACCTGCTGCTGTCAAGAAAACAACTAAGCCTGTTCCGAAGAAGGCAGCAAAACCAGCACCGGCAGCGAAGTCTGCGCCGGCTAAAAAAGCTGCGGCACCCGCAGCTAAGAAGCCTGCTGCAAAACCAGTGGCAAAGCCCGCTCCGGCACCAGTGAAAGCTTCCAAACCGGAACCCAAGAAAGTAGTGACTGCCCCTGTGAAGGCTGCAGAAGTGAAGAAAGTTGCAGAGCCCAAACCAGAAGTCAAGAAAACTGAAGTAAAAAAACAGGAGCCCGTTGCTCCCCCTCCAATTCCGAAGAAAACTGTACCCCCAACTCCCCCGAAACCGGTTAAAGTGGTGATTCCGGAACTGAAGACGAAGTCTGTTCGTAAGTATGAACCGGATTTTACCAAATCTGTATTAGATCAACCTGAAAACATACAAACGGGACCTACCATGAGATACAGCGACAGTGAATTACAAGAATTCAAAGACCTGATTCTGAAGAAGCTCGAACAGGCAAAGAAAGAACTTACTTACCTGCAGGGATTAATCACACGCAAGGATGAAATGGGTGGCGATGAGAATGAGAATCGCTATATGACCATGGAGGATGGAAGCGTGAGCATGGAGCGCGAGCAACTGGCACAAATGGCCAGCCGCCAGATCAATTACATTGATCACCTGGAAAAAGCGCTCATGCGAATTGAGAATAAAACCTACGGTATCTGCCGTGTCACAGGTAAGCTCATCGACAAAGCACGTCTTCGTGCTGTGCCCCATGCCACACTGAGCATCGAGGCCAAACAGATGATGAACAAATAGTAATTAACCACAAAATTTTGATAGATCCCGGTTGCGAAAGCAGCCGGGATTTTTTTTAGTCTATCTGTAGGCGTTATTGTCGGAGTACTGCAGCCGCTCGTTTCCCGGCGAGTGATCTCATAAGAAGTTCGCCTCCGGCAAAACAACCGGGTGCTACACCTGATTGGTTGCCGGAGGCGAAATAATATCAATCAAACGCCGTAAGGAGGGCGATTGGGCAGAGCCTATTTGAATTCAGCCGGAACAGGCTTGTTCAGCAGGTTCACATACCAGAACCGCGCTGCTTCATTCCTGTTATGAATGCGTTTGTTCATGCTGTTGGCGCCGATGCTGTGACGCTCACCGGGATAGATCATCAATTCAAAATGTTTTCCCAGTTCTTCCAGTTTATCAACCAGTACCATGCTGTTCTGCATGTGCACGTTATCGTCTGTAGTGCCATGTACAATGCGCAGGCCACCTTTGTACTTATTGGCGTAGGTCATCACTGAAGTGTTTTTGTAACCTTCTGCATTGTCCTGCGGCGTGTCCATGAAGCGCTCTGTGTAATGTGTATCATAAAATTGCCAGTCGGTAACCGATGCATTGGCTACACCAAATGAATATACGTCTGAGCCATAGGTGAGCGCCATACAGGTCATGTATCCACCAAAGCTGCCACCCGTCATCGCAAGTTTGGCAGGATCAGCCCAGGGCTGGCTTTGCAGCCATTTGCCTGCTGCCATGAAATCTTCAATTTCATGAACGCCAAGTTTGCGATAGATATAGTTCAGTCCATTTTTCCCGAAATGACCACTGGCGCGATTGTCTATAGCCACTTGCACCAGGCCTTCCTGAGCCCACCATTGTGTGAGGCCGCCAACGGGTCTCCAGCGATCGTACACAGTGCCGGCATCGGGGCCACCGTAGATGCTCACGAGGATGGGATATTTTTTAGAAGGGTCGAAGTTGATGGGGTAAGTGATGGTAACCGGCAGTTCGAACAGTCCATCGGCAGACTTCACGCGTACCAGCTCTGTGCGGGGGATTGCGTAGTTGTCGAATTCAGCGCCTTTGGAATCTCCAAGCATCCGCACCAGTTTCCCTTTTCCATCAACAAGCGCCATTGCAGGAGCTGTTGACAGGTTGGAGTAAGTGGTAATGAAATATTTTCCGCTGGGGGAGAGCTGGACCATGTCGTGTGAGAAATCTCCGAAACTCAGGCGGGTAAGGCCTTTGCCGTTGAGGCCAACTTTGTACAGATCGAAGCGGGCAGAGTTTTCTTTCCTGGACCTGATATAAAGCATACCTGCTTTCTCATCGAATTTAAGCAGGGAGGTGCCCCAGAAATTGCCGTTGGTGATCTGGTTGATCAGTTTGCCGGACATATCGTAATGGTAGAGATTCTGCCAGCCATCTTTATCGCTTTTCACGATAAAGCCTTTGTTGTTGGAGAGGAACTCGATACGATCATTATCGTCAAGTGTGATCCAGGTTTTTTGTTCTTCTTCATATACGATATTCTTGCTTCCGTTGGAAGTATTGATGTTATAGATCTTCAGTTGGTTCTGGTCCCTGTTCATCCATTGGATCCAGAGTTGTCCTCCGGGAGTCCAATAAGGAGCGCCAAAGTATTGATCATCTTTCGCATTGAAATCCGCCCAGGTTGTGGCGGCGGTTTCGATGTTCACCACACCCATTTTCACTTCAGGGTTTTTATCGCCTGCCTTGGGGTAGCGAGTGTTTTCGAGATAGCCATGCTGGTCCTGCAGTACATAGATGGGGAATACAGGAACCATGGATTCATCGAAGTGCATGTAGCAGATCTGTTTGCTGTCAGGGCTCCACCAGAAAGCGCAGTAGTTGCTGGCGCGGCCGAGGATCTCTTCAAAATATACCCAGCTCGCATAACCATTGAGGGTAGTAGCAGAGCCATCGTTTGTAAGTTGTTTTTCTTTTCCAGAAACCAGTTCCCTGGTGTAAAGGTTATTGTCCTTTTTTGTATATGCGATCATTTTGCCATCGGGCGAGGCGGTAATATTGCGGGCGCCTTCGATCTTAGGCTGTGGAGGATTGGTGAAATTGTTAATGGCAGGCGCAGTGTACGGACTGGCTTTTCCTGTTTTCGCATTTACGGAAACAGTAATGGATTGTCCATTTTCTCCTTTTTGCATTTCAAGATAATGATCATCATCTGCCCATCCTCTGATATTGGGCAATGGCCTGGTAATGTTGGAGGGGAGGTTGTTCTTCAGCAACTGGTCTGCTGTGAATTGTTTTTTTTGCGCTGCTGCAGGAAGACCAATGGTCACCAGCAGTAAACATGCAGCAACAGAGAGCAATCTCTTCATCATGAAAATTTTAATTAAGGGGTGAATGTACGAAAAGAGAGGCCAAAAACTTACTCCCGGGGCATAATTGGATAACCTGCGTTGCAGAAATGAAAATTTGGGATTCCCCGCAGTAAAATATCAATATCCTTCATTTCCTTTGCACTGGTTTCAATACCCTAATCAAAACTTTATTAATGAAAAAACTAATCTTACCGTTCCTCTCGCTCTCTTTGTTTATTTCCGCTTGCAGCAAAGATGATAACAAAGCTCCCAAAGAAATCATTCAGCTCCAGGAAGTGGAAATGGAAGACAGCAAACTAAGTTTTACTTACAATGAGCAGAGCCAGCCTACAAAAATTCAGTTTAGTATGAAGGTGAATGACGAAGCGTACCTGCCGATGTATTATCTCGATTTTGCTTACAATAATGGTAAGCCGTCAACTGCTGATTTTTTTATCAGGCCACAAATCAATGAAGACTACAAGCGTCAGTCCAGCGCCAAATTTGTACATGAGGGAGGAAATCTGTCTTATACGGCTTTGGTGGGTTACGATGAAAATGGCACACCTGATGAAGACAGGAGAGATACTTTCTTTTACACTTTCAACGCAGCCAAACAATTGACATCATTAAAATCCGGGAGTAATGGTGCCGCGATCTCACTCGGATGGGATGGCCGCAACAATCTTCTGGTACCTACCCATACGCAGGAGATTTCAGATGAGCGTATCACCACAAGTTTTGAACATGGTTACGACAATAACATCAATCCCTATTCATTCAACGGACTGGGCTTTTTGTTGACTACCCTTAATTTGGGTCAGGTGGAAATGCCTGATCAATTGTTGTCGGCCAATAACGTGTTGTCTTATAAACAAACCATCAAAAGAGAAACGCTCGATAATGGCCAGGTAGTGGGTGAACCTGCCTACGAGTATACGACTATTGACCGTTCTATTACGCTGGGTGAAAAAGGTTTGCCGGCAACAATTGAATTGAAGGAGAAGAGGACTAACCCTTCCGGATCCGAAGAGAACCAAACGCGAAACTACAAATTCAAGTACAGCATTATAAAACAGTAGATCAATTACAGGAATACTGTAAAATAAAACGGCTGCTCTTTCCCGAAAGAGCAGCCGTTGCAGTATCATACAATTGTAGCTTATTTCACTTCCTGCATTTTCACCAGTTTGTGGTAGAATCCTTCCAAAGCAATCAGTTGATCGTGTGTGCCGCGCTCAACGATCTGACCGCGCTGCAGTACGATGATCTCATCTGCATGCCGGATTGTACTCAGTCTGTGTGCGATCACGATGCTGGTCCTGTTGGCCATCATTTTATTGATGGCATCCTGCACCAGTCTTTCACTTTCCGTATCCAGGGATGAAGTGGCTTCGTCCAGAATAAGGATGGGCGGGTTTTTCAGCACAGCGCGTGCAATGGTAAGTCTTTGCCTTTCTCCTCCACTGAGTTTGCTTCCGCGGTCGCCGATATTGGTCTCATAGCCTTCTTCTTTTTGGGAAATGAAGTTATGGGCATTGGCGATTGTAGCTGCATTCTCGATATCGGTCAGCGAAGCATCGGGATTACTCAGCGCAATATTGCTGGCGATGGTATCATTGAAGAGGATCGGCTCCTGCGTTACGATACCGATCTGGTCTCTCAAGGATTTCAATGAATAATCTTTGATATTGACGCCATCGATGAGCAATTCACCACTGCTGACATCGTGGAAGCGTGGCACCAGGTCAGCGAGCGTTGACTTGCCTGCGCCGGATGAGCCTACCAATGCAATGGTCTTGCCTTTCTCGATGGAGAGATTGATATTATCCAGGATGGTAACATCCTCGTATTTGAAAGAAACGTTTTTGAATTCGATGCGGTTATTGAAGGACGTGAGTGTTTTGGGGTTGGGCGCTTCTTCCACAACCACCGGCGCTTTCAGGATCTCTTCCACACGGGCGATAGCGGCGCTTCCGCGCTGAGCATTGTAGAAGGCAGTACTTAAAGATTTGGCCGGGTTGATGATCTGCGTGAAGAAAACGATATAGGTGATAAAGGCTTCAGCAGTGAGGCCGCTTGCTATTCCGGTTGCTTCATTTCCCAGTACCATCTTACCTCCGATCCAGAGGATACAGCTCAGTACAAGTACTCCCATGAACTCGGATAACGGTGATGCCAGATCGCGGCGGAATGCCATCTTCACACGAAGTGTATGCAGGCGATGGCTTGTATTGAGGAAACGGTTATTGAGCAGTTTCTCCGCATTGAAGGCTTTCACAACGCGAAGACCGGAAATGGTTTCATCGAGTATCGAAAGGATCAGTCCCTGCTGTTCCTGCGCCTGATTGGATTGCTTTTTAAGTTTGCGGCTGATCCTGCCGATTATGAAACCAGTGGCAGGCAACAATACAAGCAGGAACAAACTTAAAGTGGGGCTGAGGAATACAAGGGTAAAAAGAATGATGAGGATATTGAGCGGATCGCGGATCAAACCTTCCAATGTACTCATGATGCTCCATTCGATCTCATTCATATCGTTACTCATCCGGCTCATGATATCGCCTTTGCGTTGTTCAGTGAAAAAGCCGATGGGAAGTTTGAGGATCTTATTGTACATATCATCACGAAAGGTGGTCATTACCCGGTTGCGAAGCGGGATCATGATCCTGAACGAAAGATACAGGAACAGGTTCTTCATCAGAACCGAAACGATCACTGTGATGCAGATAGCTGCCAGCGCATATGCCTTACCGTAAGTATCGATCAGCAGGGTAAGGTAATACTTTAAACAGGCTATTACATAGGCTGAACTGAAAGAAGCTTCCGGCAGTTCCCGAACAGGTGCATCCTTTCCGAAAAGGAGTTGAAGGAAGGGCGCCAGCATGGCCAGGGACAATAAGGAAAACAGGATGGATAACAGTATAAATACCACATATATCAGGATATTGCCTTTCTGGTTCCGGAGATAAAAGAGAATCGTGGAAAATCGCTTCATGGATTAAAATATAGATAAACAGCGCAAAGTAACTAATTTTACAACGATTAATCCGTTAAAGGAATGCAAGAAGGAAAAAGACAAAAACAGATAGCAGGCCTCCTGAACGAGGAATTGAATGGTATCTTCCAGCGATTGAGCCTGACCATGATAGACGGCGGTATGGTATCCATTTCCGGCGTGAAAATGACCCCGGACCTGCTGGAAGCCCGGATTTACCTGAGTTTCTTCCAGGTTAAAGACGCCGCTGCCGCCCTGAAAAAGATAGAAGACAGGGCCTGGGAAATCAAAAAAGAACTTACCTCCAGGGTGGCCAAACAGCTCAGGCGAATGCCAGAACTGAGGTTTTACACAGATGATACCCTTGACCATGTGTTTAAAATGGAGGACCTGTTCCGCCAGATCAAAAAGGATGAAGAAGGGAAAGAGGAAAAATAAACAGCTGCCCCAATCACACAATAAACCCTTTGAATGAATTTTCTCTTCGCCTGGCGCTATTTCAAAGCAAAGAAATCCACCAATGCCATCAATGTGATTGCCTGGGTGAGCATGATCGCGATCATGTGTATCACCTTCGCATTCATCGTGGTATTAAGTGTGTTCAATGGTTTTGAAGGGCTGGTGAAAAGTTTGTATTCATCTTTCTACACCGATATCCGCATCTCGCCGGCAAAGGGAAAACTGATCACACTCACGAAAGAACAACTACAACAACTCCGCAGCAATCCGCAGGTTCGTCACTATTCATTAATGGCCGAAGAAAAAACTCTGTTGCTGAACGATGATATCCAGGTGATCGCTGATCTCAAAGGGGTTGACAGTAACTACAAATTCGTGGCAGGTGTTCCTGAAAAAATGTTCCGCGGCAGTTTCCTTACAGGCAATGAGGAGTATCCCACACTGGTATTGGGCAATGGCGTGGAGAATGCACTGGGCGTGGAATCCGACAAGAATGTGTTCCCGCTCACCGTGTATCTTTTCAAGCGCGGCGCTACTGTCAATACTACAAACCCCTACGAAAGTTTTGCTGCTTCCAATATCAATACTGCCGGTACTTTCATGATACAGGCCGATATCGATAACAAATTTGCCATCACCAACCTGGCCTTTATGAAGCGCATGATGAACCTGGGGCCCGATGAATACAGCGCAGCAGAAATTGCACTGCTGGATGGCGAAAAGGCCGATGAAGTAAAAAAGCAATTGAGATCGATCTTCGGGGAGCAATACAGGATCGAAACGAAGTACGAACAAAATCAAAGCCTGTACAGCGTAATGACCATGGAAAAATGGGCTACCTACGGTATTCTTACCCTGATGCTGATTGTTGCTGCATTCACCATGATCGGCGGTCTTACCATGCTGGTGCTGGAGAAACAAAAAGATATCCAGGCGCTCAAAGCGATGGGGGCAGACAACAGGCTGGTACAGAAAATATTCCTGAGTGAAGGCATCCTGCTGGCCGGTATCGGTGCCGGAGCCGGCATTGTGCTGGCCCTGATCTTCTGCTGGGCGCAGGTTCGGTTCAAGCTGATCCCGCTGGAAGGAGGAACCTTTCTCATCGATTATTATCCGGTGAAAATATTGCCACAGGATTTTGTATTGATCCTGATCACTGTATTGTTCGTGGCTATACTGGCTTCGTGGTTCCCTTCCCGTAAGGCGGCCTTACAACCGATTGAACTGAAAACCTAGCGAGCCTCCTGACTCTCCCTGTAACCCTATTGCATATGCGCATTAAATCTTTCCTGCCCGGAACTTTTATATTTCAAACCTCCCTCAGGCCGCAAGACATTGAATTCATTGTGCTGGACAAAATGCCGGAACCGGGCTTTTCCCCTGCTTCACGATCCTATGCGGACTATTTTGGAGAAGCCGATGATACATGTTTCGTTATCCGTGGCATTTCACAATCGAACAGACCGCCAAGGCCAGTGGCCAGGGCACAGATGGAGTTGATGCCGCAGGGTGGCACCAGGGTGATTGTTCGCTTTGGGTTTGCCTGGAGAATGAAATTGTTTTGGGTATCGCCGCTTTTATGATTGCACAAATGACCTGCACGTTGATTACTCAAACCATCAACATTGCTGAATACTTATCCCATATTGGGCTCTTGATATTGACTGGCCTGGGCTTTATCGTTTACTTTCTTTACAGGTTCCGGTCGGATTGTGAAAAGATGAAAAAAATGATGCTGGATCTTTTTAATGGTCAGCCATTAAATGATTGAGCACAAAAAAATCCCGGCCGAAGCCGGGATTTTATATTAAGTTTTTGTGAACTGCGTTTAATAATCACCGAGAGTTTCCGGCAACTGGGCCAGTGCTTTGGCCAATTGTTCATCGTTGGGGGCAATACCATGCCATTCGTGTGAGCCTTCCATGAAATCAACGCCGGCGCCCATCTGGGTCTTCATCATGATGGCGATGGGTTTTCCTTTTCCTACGAATGTTTTGGCTTTTTCCAGTGCAGCAACCACTTGATCTACATCATTCCCTTCATCGAGGCGGATCACTTCCCATCCGAAAGCTTCGAATTTGGCGCCAATGTCCCCAAGTTTCATCACTTTATCAGTGGGACCGTCGATCTGTTGTCCATTCCAGTCTACAGTAGCAATGAGGTTGTCCACTTTTTTTGCGCCTGCAAACATGATGGCTTCCCAGTTCTGGCCTTCGTCCAACTCACCATCACCACTAAGTGAAAACACGAGATTGCTTTCTCCGTTGAGTTTTTTGGTGAGGGCTGCTCCGATGGCTACGCTCATACCTTGCCCGAGGGAACCTGAGGCTATACGGATACCCGGAAGGTGCTCATGTGTAGCTGGGTGGCCCTGGAGGCGGGAGTTCAGTTTACGGAAAGTGGCTAGTTCTTTTATGTCAAAATACCCGGCCCTGGCCAGGGTAGAGTAGAAAACCGGGCTAATGTGTCCGTTAGACAAAATGAAGACATCCTCATTGGTGGCATTCATATTGAACTGCGGGTTGTGCTGCATTACCTTGAAATATAATGCTGTAAAATAATCTGTACAACCAAGGGAACCACCGGGGTGGCCGCTTTGTGAGCCGTGTACCATTCTAACAATATCCCTGCGGATCTGTGTGGCGATGTCTTTTAATGCTGGCATAAACAGTCTTTAACGGTCTTTAAATGTGGTGGCAAAACTACAAGAAATTGTAGACCAAGTGATGAACTCTATTAAACTTTTCTTTATTTTTGATCTCCAATTGCCCGCCTTAAACAATAAAGTTGCCTGAATTGAAGTTCATTTATAGCGACAAGTGCTGTAGTTTTGAACCTTGGCATCTATTTTGCCCCAACCGGCCAGATTAGCAGCACGTAGATATTATAAAGACAAATATTTAGGAAACCAAAATCAGGGCTGATGTTTGATGTATTACTTTCGATAGCTATATCCTTTACTGTAACCTTCTTAGCTATCCCTGTAATTATTACAGTGGCCGAAAGAAAAAAACTCTTCGACATTCCGGACGAGCGCAAGATCCATGAAATGCCGATCCCTTCACTGGGCGGTCTTGGCATATTTGCCGGCTTCATCCTGGCCTGTCTGGTAGCCATTCAATTTCAGAAATCGAACGAGATGCAGTATTTTCTGGCTGCAGCCTTCGTGATCTTCTTCCTGGGTCTGAAAGATGATATATTGGTTATTTCCCCCATCAAGAAATTCATTGGACAGGTGCTGGCCGCCTTCCTGATCATTTATAAAGGTGGTGTACAGCTCACCAGCATGCATGGTTTCATGGGCATTCATGAATTGCCTGAATCCTTCAGCCTGCTGCTGACCTACTTCACTGTGATCGTGATCATCAACTCATTCAATCTGATCGACGGTATTGATGGCCTGGCCGGAAGCCTGGGCCTGATGACCTCCATCATTTTCGGATTCTATTTTCTGCAGAATAACATGATCGGGTATGCGATCCTGGCCTTCTCACTGGCCGGCAGTGTTGCAGCTTTCCTGATCTTCAATTTCCAGCCCGCGAAAGTATTCATGGGCGATACGGGTTCCTTATTGATAGGGCTGATTACGTCTATACTTGCCGTTAAGTTCATTGACGCAGCCAATGCTACCGATGTGGCCTATCCGCTGATAGCATCACCGGCCCTGGCCTTTACCATCCTGATGATCCCCCTGCTGGATACATTAAGGGTTTTTGGTATCCGTATCATCAACCGCCGCTCACCTTTCAGCCCCGATAGAAACCATATCCATCACCTGCTGCTAGACAGAGGCCTTTCTCACCGTACCATTACGTTGAGCCTGGTAGCTGTGAACCTGCTGTTTGTGGTGGTTGCTTACAGTATGCGCAATTTCGGTTGCACCTGGATCATCCTTGGGGTGATCGGGTTCTTCTTTACCGGTATTGCCGCCCTGTACTACACACGCCCCCAACCCCGCCTTTTTGTGGCCAGATCTGTGGAAAAAGACATCAAGGAAAAAGGTACCACCAAGATCGTTCCTCTTACCAAGGATACAATCCTCGAACACAAGAATTGAGTCCCTTCACATAAATCTCAAGGGTCTTTTACGTTCTTCTGAATTGTAAAAGACCCTGATTTATTAAATTCTCATCCGTTCTCTGTGCAATTTTTCTGATTTGACGTAGGTTTGCAACGCACTTAATTCATTCAATTATGTCAGACGAGTTAAATATTATCAAAAGCCAGGCTGAAGAAGCCATGGTGAAGGCTATTGACCACCTGGAAGCCGAGCTGATCAAAGTACGTGCAGGAAAGGCCAACCCAAACCTGGTAGACGGCCTTGTTGTTGACTACTATGGAACCCCCACACCTATCAGTCAGGTGGGAAATATAACAGTGGCCGATGCCAGAACGCTGGCCATTCAGCCCTGGGAAAAAAATATGCTGCAACCGATCGAGCGCGCTATCATTGCCGCCAATATCGGTATCACACCCCAGAATGATGGTATGATCATTCGACTCTTTATGCCGCCGCTCACAGAAGAGCGCCGTAAAGAACTGGTGAAACGCGCACAGGGCGAAGGAGAACATTCAAAAGTTGCTATCCGCAATATCCGCAGGGATGCTATCGAAAAGATCAAGAAACTGCAGAAGAACGGCCTCAGTGAAGACGTTTGTAAAGACGGAGAAAAGAATGTGCAGGACCTTACAGATAAATTCATTTCTCTGGTAGATAAACATCTTGCAGCGAAAGAAAAAGAAATCATGACTGTGTAACAACAGCCGCTATATGTTTACGAAGGCTGTCTCGGAGAGACAGCCTTCTTTTTTCAATCCTGCGCATTAAAAAGGTACATCAGCAAATCAGAAAAATGATATACCTTAAATCTTACAATAGCCGCTATGGGAAAAACATTACTATCCTCCATCAGTACCCGCGCTCCTAAAGAGTTTGACAAGCAGGAAACAAAGGCTAAGACCGAAGCCATTATGCAGAAGCTGGACGAACTGCAGAACCTGCTCTACGCAGAATCCAAACACGCCATCCTGATCGTGATCCAGGGAATGGATGCAAGCGGAAAAGATGGCGTGATCCGCAACGTATTCGGTACCCTCAACCCACAGGGCGTTACAGTGAAAAGTTTTAAAGTACCAACGGCAGAAGAATTGTCTCACGATTTCCTCTGGCGTGTACATGCTCACGCTCCTGCAAAAGGCGTGATCCAGATCTTCAACAGATCGCATTATGAAGACATACTGGTTACACGGGTACATCATCTTATAGATGATGATACTGCCAAAAAGCGCATGAAGGCCATCAACGATTTTGAACAACTGCTCACCGAACATAACAGTACGCGCATCCTTAAATTCTACCTGCATGTTTCTCCTGAAGAACAACAGGAAAGACTCAACGAGCGTATACACGACCCCGCTAAACAGTGGAAGTACAACGCGAATGATTTTGAAGAAGCAAAGAAATGGGACGACTACATGAGAGTATATGATGATGCTTTCACACATTGTAACAATGTTCCCTGGACCATTGTACCCGCAGATCAGAACTGGTACAAGGAATACCTGATCGCCAACACCCTGCTGAAAACATTGCAGGATCTCGACATGAAATACCCCGGTCTCAAAAAAGAACAATAGCCTCTTTGCCTAACCGAAATCCACATCGTGGAAATCAATATATGGCTGGCAATTATATATTATATAGTTTTGCCATGGTTGCATTCATTCAATTAAAAATCTATCTATATGGGAATGCTTAAAGACTTCAAAGACTTTGCACTGAAAGGTAATGTTGTTGATCTCGCCGTTGCGGTGATCATCGGTGGCGCTTTTGGAACCATCGTCTCTTCTCTTGTTGATGATGTGATCACGCCATTACTGCTGACTCCCGCATTGAAATTTGCCAATGCAGAGAACATCGATACGTTATCCTGGGGCGCCGTCAAATACGGAAAATTCCTTTCAGCCATCATCAAATTCATCATCATTGCCTGGATACTCTTCCTGTTGGTCCGTGGTATGAAAAAGTTGACAGCTAAGAAAGATGAAGCTCCCGCAGCACCCCCTGCACCAACTGCCACAGAGCAATTGCTCATGGAGATCAGGGATGAGCTGAAGAAAAAGTAATCTAACCATCATTATATTCTACTACTATGCGAAAAATCTTGCTCTTTTGCGCATTCAGTTTGTCATTGTATGCACTGAAGGCACAGGACCCAGGTGTAAAAGAAATCAAATCAACCGCTGAAAAAGCAGTGGCCGTTGATACTTCCCACAAACATGGATGGAGAAAAGGGGGCCTTTTTTCCCTCAACTTCGGACAAGGCAGCAGTAAGAACTGGGCTGCCGGTGCAGAAAAATTCTCTTTTTCCACTTCAGGTCAACTAAGTGTATTTGCCAATTACAGGGAAGGAAGATTCTACTGGAACAATAACCTCGATCTCGGTTATGCGATCGTGAATACCACGTCGCTGGGTAACCGAAAAACAGATGATAAGATCGATTACTTCTCCAAGCTGGGTCATGATCTTACCAAAACGCTCAGCCTCTCCGGCGTGGTGAACTTCCGTTCACAATTCACGAACGGATTCGATTATACCTATCTCGGAAAAGATACCTACAAGCGCAGGACCTCCGCATTCTTTGCACCGGCCTACCTGATCGTTGCGCCGGGTATCGACTGGCACCCTGTACCTTATTTCAGCCTGTTCATTTCTCCAATATCTGCGCGTTCTGTGATTGTGACCGATGCCTGGAGCTATTATTTCCCCGGTGGCATTATTCCGGTTGATGATGGCGGTGGCTTTGAAAAACCACTCTCTACCCTCTACGGAGTGGACCCTCATCAGAAAGTGAGAATGGAGCTCGGTGGATTCGCTTCCGCTAATTTTGCCAAGGAGATCCTCAAGAACGTTACCTACAAGAGCCGTCTCGATCTCTATTCCAACTACCTGAGCACTTACCGCTATACACCCACAGGTTCTTACCAGGTAGAAAGAGAAAAGCACTCGGCCAAGCCGCAAAATGTAGACGTATTCTGGACCAACCTCATTTCTATGAAAGTGAATAAGTTCCTGAACGTTACGTATAATTTCGACCTGATATATGATGATGATGTGCGTCAGTTCGGGCCCGATAACACTTCGGCCGGAACACAGCTCAGGTCCTTGCTCAGTGTGGGTTTTTCAGCTAAATTCTAAGCAGGATATTTCATACATTTGTCGCCTGCTGTTCCCCGCCGGGAGCTGCAGGCGGCTTTGTTTCCGGGCTATCCAGCCGGTGCGTGATCCTGAAAGACAGGCAGGTATCCCGGAGAATATTCCAAATCATCAGCATGGTAAATCAGTCTTCGTACCAGATCAGGCTTCCCCAGTTCGAGGGACCATTCGACCTTCTGCTCTTCTTCATCGAGCGGGACGAACTGGATATCTATAATATTCCCATCACCAATATCATCAAGGATTTCCTTGCATATATCCATGAGCAGGAAAAACTCAATATTGAATTATCGAGTGAATTCATCCTGTTCATCAGCACACTCATGCGCATCAAAGCAAAAATGCTGCTGCCTAGGAAGGAGCTGGATGCCCAGGGTAATGAGATCGATCCCCGTCAGGAACTGGTTGACAAGATCCTCGAATACAAACGCTACAAGGAAGCCGCCGTTCAGATGGCAGAAATGGAAGCGATGCGTATGCTGATGGTGCGCAGAGGTAATCTCGCCAAAGAACTTTCCTCCATCGGAGAAGAATCCGGCGAGGGAACCGAGATACAAACCATCACGCTCTTCAAGCTCATGAAGACTTTCGAGCGCGTGATGAAGCGGATGGAACAGCGTAACAACAAACCCGTTCATACCGTAGTGCGTTACAACTATACCATGGAAGAAAGCCGTGAGTATATGATCTACACACTGAAGAAAAACAAAACAGTTCCCTTCGAAAGGATCTTCAACAGGGCTAACGATCGCATACAAGCGATATTCCTCTTTCTTTCCATGCTGGAGCTGGTTCAGTTGAAATATCTTACCATCATGGTGGGCGAAGGAAGGAACAACTTCATCGTTGAATATAATGAGAACAGGGAGGAAGATGAATTTGGATTGGATGGCCTGCCGAACGGATTGATGTCTGGTGGAAATGAGGAAAAAAGCGGATTGTTTGGAGAAGAGTTTGCAGAGGAGTTGGAAGAGGATGATTTTGAAGAAGAGGAAGGGAATGAGGAAGAAGATGATGAGTTGAAGGATGGAGCGATAGAAAATAAATCAGAAGAAGCTGAAGAAGATGATGACTCTGATGAAGATGACGAAGAAGAAGAGGATGATGACGATGATGACGATGAAAATGATGACGAAGAGGAAAATAATGAAGTGGATAAAAAGTAAGCAAGCATTCAAAATATGTTTAAATGCCCGCCACCGGCGGGCATTTTTTTATCCAGTCTAAGTTTCCTTAAGTAAACTTAAAGAATAGTAAGTTTACTTTTTTGGCAAAAAGTAAACTTGATGAAAAATAAGTATACTTTTGTAGAATGAAAAATTCCAGGCAATCCATAGAAAAATTCAAAGCTGGTCATTTTGAAAAAGGGATGAATTACAAATATTTTGTCCCTTCAAACATTAATCATTTTTGGGTTTGGGAAGATGGAACGATCAATGCTTTGCTGGAAAAGGCGTATGTTAAGCTGGGCGAGCTCAACTCATATGCTCGCCTGGTGCCCAGTACAGATCTTTACATTCAGTTGCATGTTACCAAAGAAGCGGTGGAGTCCAGCAAAATTGAAGGCACCCGTACGCAAATAGATGAAGCTTTATTGCCGGAAGATGAGATTCAACCAGAACGAAGGTCTGACTGGATAGAAGTGAATAATTATGTCAGGGCGCTTTACGGCGCCGTCAGGCAATTGGATAAACTTCCGCTTTCTTCGAGATTACTGTGCCAGGCACATAAGATACTGATGAATGGCGTTCGTGGTAATAATAAACTACCTGGAGAATACAGGACCAGTCAGAACTGGATTGGTGGCGCTACTTTATCTGAAGCCGTTTTCATTCCACCGGCTGCTCATTATGTACATCCGCTCATTGGTGATCTGGAGAATTTTCTGCACAATGATGATGTAGAGGTTCCTGCATTGATCAGGATCGGAATTGCACATTATCAATATGAAACTATCCACCCGTTCTTAGATGGAAATGGAAGGATCGGGCGTTTGCTGATCCCTCTCTTTCTGATCTCTACTGGAATTTTAAAAAAGCCATTATTGTATTTGAGTGTGTATTTCGAGAAGAACCGATCACTTTATTACGAAAATCTCCGGCGCGTAAGTGAAAGGAATGAACTTGTAAACTGGCTGAAATTTTTTCTGACAGGAGTAATAGAAACCGCCACCAATGGAGCAAAAACATTGGATGCGGTATTGGAATTAAAGGTTGGGCTTGAAAAGGAAATCCTGACAGATATTGGCAGGCGCCAGGCCTCCGGCCAAAAATTGCTTGAACATTTATTTCATAACCCGGTAATCAACATAAAAAAAGTTGAAGAGGTTTGCCAGTTAAGTACTAAAGCTGCCAATGATCTGGTGAGGATTTTTGAGGAAAGGAAATGGCTTGTACAGGAGAATAGTTCAGTAAGATTCCGCTGGTTTGTTTTCGAGCCCTATATCAGCTTGTTTAAGTGATCTCCGCAAATTTGCGGAGATCATACCTTCTATTCTGCTCATTCGTAGATGTATAGCAAAATGGGTTTGCTGCTCTTATCAATGATCCCCGCCAGCTTTTTCAGAAAATCAGCAGAAACCGTTGGGCAGCCATCGCTCTGGCAGATTGGGTAAGGAGCTACTTCATTATTGGGTACGCATTCATGGGAATGCAGTACAACATATCTTTTGAAAGCATTGCTGTTGGTGGCGTCAAGGCCATGCAGTTTATAGGCCAGTCCGAACCTGCCATGGTAAGGATTCCCGATCTTGTATTTCCCGAGAGACGTACAGCCGCAGCCTGCTTCGTTGCCGTATTTCCTGCCTTTCAACCAGGTTTCATTGCATCGGCCATGCGTTACCAGGCTGGCATCCAGGACTGAATCTTTTTTCATATCATAAATGAAAAAACGGTTCTTACCGGATTCGATCTTCATATCGATCATAAAGCAAAGCTCAGTGTTGAAATTGTTCGCTTTGGCAAAGGTTTGAAGTATTGTGCCTTTTGATCCCAGTTTTCGCATAAGGGTTGCTGATGGGAGGGGCTTGACCGCAGGCGCTTTGCTGTTCTTCTTATAAAGATACCAGCCGCCGCTGGCCAGCAGGAACACGATCAGTAAAGAAACAATAGTGAGAATGAACCTTTTCATGGAGATGGTTTATCAGGGCAAACGATGCCTTTCCGGCAATGATGCCGAAACTACAAACCCTCCATAAACTTTAAAACAGGGAATTACAATTTAACGTTTACTTGAACTTTCTCACCCACCATTTCACGAACGGCAGCAACTATGCCGGCTGCATCGTAACCACATTCGCGATACAGTTCTTTGGGGGTGCCATGCTCCACGATCCTGTCCGGGATACCGAGCATCTTCACGTCGGCCTTGTAGTTATGTGCCGCCATGAATTCGAGAATAGCGCTGCCGAATCCTCCTACTACTGTACCGTCTTCCACCGTTACGATCTTGTTGTACTTGCTGAATACTTCGTGCAGCAGGTCTTCATCGATAGGCTTCACAAAACGGAGATCATAGTGAGCTGGATCGATGCCATCTGTTCTGAGTTCACGGATGGCAGTAGTAGCAAAATTGCCCGGGTGACCGAAAGAGAGAATAGCGATTTCCTTTCCGTCTTTGATCTTGCGGCCTTTGCCGATGGTGATCTCTTCGAGCGGTGTTCTCCATTCAGGCATCACGCCTTCTCCGCGTGGGTAGCGGATGGAGAAAGGAAAATCGTTCTTTTCCAGTTGGGCGGTATACATGAGGTTGCGCAGCTCCTGTTCATTCATGGGAGAGCTCACCACCATATTGGGGATACATCGGAAGTATGCGATATCGTAGGCTCCGTGGTGTGTGGCGCCATCTTCTCCTACGAGACCGCCTCTGTCCAGACAGAAAACAACAGGCAGGTTCTGGATGGCCACGTCATGGATCACCTGGTCGTATGCGCGTTGCATGAAAGAAGAATAGATATTGCAGAACACGCGCATGCCCTGTGTGGCCATGCCGGCGCTGAGGGTAACGGCATGTTGTTCGCAGATGCCCACATCGAATGCGCGATCAGGCATTTTCTCCATCATGAATTTGAGGGAGGAGCCGGAAGGCATGGCGGGTGTTACACCGATAATGCTTTTGTTCTGTTCGGCCAGTTCGATAATGGTATGACCGAACACATCCTGGTATTTCGGAGGCTGCGGAACTTCGAATGATTTCTTGTAGATCTCGCCGGTGATCTTATCGAACAGACCGGGCGCATGCCAGCGGGTCTGGTCTTTTTCCGCGAGTGAATAACCCTTACCCTTCACCGTTACAATGTGAAGGAGTTTGGGGCCGGGAATATTCTTCAGATCATGGAGCGTGTCTACGAGCTTGGAAATATTGTGTCCGTCGATAGGTCCGAAATAGCGGAGCTTCAGTGCTTCGAACAGATTGCTGTTCTTGTTGATGAAGCCTTTGATGCTGTGCTCGATCTTGCTGGCCATTTCGCGGGTGAAGTTCTTACCAACGGGCAGTTTGCCGAGCGCTTTCCAGATATCGTCCTTGAATTTATTGTAAGTCTGTGAGGTAGAGATATCGGTGAGATATTCCTTGAGCGCGCCCACATTGGGGTCGATGCTCATGCAATTGTCGTTGAGAATGATGAGCACATCGGAGTCTGCAACGCCTGCGTGGTTCATGCCTTCGAATGCAAGACCGGCGGTGAGTGCGCCATCACCGATCACGGCTACGGCTTTGCGGTTCTCTCCTTTGATCTTTGATGCCATTGCCATTCCCAGTGCAGCGGAGATGGAAGTGGAAGAGTGCCCCACACCGAATGTGTCATACTCGCTTTCTTTCCTGTTGGGGAAACCGCTGATACCATTGTATTTCCGGTTGGTAGGGAATGCGTCGCGGCGACCGGTAAGGATCTTATGTCCATAAGCCTGATGGCCTACATCCCAAACCAGTTGGTCATAAGGAGTATTGTAAATATAGTGCAGTGCAACAGACAGCTCTACTACCCCCAGACTTGCAGCAAAATGCCCGCCATGAACACTCACTACATCGATGATGTACTGACGCAATTCATCACAAACCTGATGCAACTGTTCCCGGCTCAATTGTTTAAGATCGGCCGGAGAATTGATCATGCTGAGTAGCGGGCCTGGGGCAATGTTCATTTCCAAATGAATTTAATGGTCAAAAATACGGCTAAATTTTAAAGTTTCAGGCCTAATCCTTCCGGGGGATTTCAGGCGGGAGCCCGTTCCGGAAACTTTAACAAATACGCTCGTTTCTTCCGACAAAAGACATACATTGACATGCCGATAAGCTAATTATACGGCCATATATCCCAAATACGGCATATGGCCTCCTCAAAAACGTAGATTTGTTGGGATCCGATCTTTCGAACATGGCTAAAAAAATATCATATTACTGGCTCTGCCAGATCCTGGGCTGGAGCGCGTTCATTCTGGTCTATATCTTCTTTTATCTGACCCTCCGTAACCGGGAAACACCCTATTTCTATGAGGTACTCTTCCTGGAAGCAGCTATCGGATTCCTGGTGACCCATGTGATGCGTAGTTTCATTCACCGGTTCAAACTGGTGGACAAGCCCATCAATGAACAGGGCTTCTACATTTTTTTCGTTTCATTTGTATTTGCCGTGATCTACGCGGCTTTGGGCACAACGCTGGAACGGGTGCTGAGTTTCGAACCGCCCAAGCAGGCCGAGCTGGCGCTGGTCAATAAGATCCTTCGAGCAGCTTTGGGCTGTTTCCTGTTTGTGCTGATCTGGAACCTGATCTATTTCGCTTATCACTATATCGTCCGCGCGAGAGACACGCAACTGGATCGTGTAAGGCTTCAGTCGCTGGTAAAAGAACTGGAACTGAAGACCATCAAAGCGCATATCAATCCTCATTTCATATTCAATGCCCTCAACAGCATCCGCGCCCTGATAGATGAAAATCCCAATCGCGCCCGCAATGCCATCACGGAGCTCAGCAATATCCTTCGCAGCAGTATGCAGGCAGAAAAGCAGGAGACCGTTCCTTTCGAGAAGGAGCTCAGTATCGTGAAAGACTACCTGGCGCTGGAATACATCCGGTTTGAGGACCGCCTCAAAGTGGAATACCAGATAGATGAAGATACCCTGGACCAGCCCGTTCCACCCATGATGCTGCAAACCCTGGTTGAAAATGCCATCAAGCACGGTATTGGCAAGCAAATCAGCGGAGGCGTGGTGAAGGTGGTGTCTGACTTCAGGAACAATTTCCACGAACTGATCGTGCAGAATACCGGTCACCTCAATGGTTATGTGAATACAGGCGATGGGTTCGGCCTCAGCAGTACCCGAAACCGCCTTCAATTATTGTTTGGCGAAAAAGCTAACTTTGAAATAAGACAGGTAGACAGCGGACTGGTAGAAGCCCGCATACTCATACCTGTTGAAAATATTTAACCAGGTATATGATCAGAGCCATCATTATTGACGACGAACGCCTCGCCCGCAATGAGCTGAAAAAACTGCTCACCGAATTCCCGGAAATCGAAGTGGTGGCAGAAGCCGCCAATGCCGGAGAGGGCATCGAGAAAATCGAAAATATAAATCCCGACCTCATTTTCCTGGATATCTCCATGCCAGGCAAAACAGGTTTCGATATGCTGTCTGAGCTGGACCGCACCCCTCACGTGATCTTCACCACCGCTTACGATGAATTTGCATTGAAAGCTTTTGAAGTGAATGCCCTGGACTATCTCCTTAAACCTGTTGAGCCCAAAAGGCTCGCTGATGCTATCCAGAAGTTACACCAGCATGAGGACCGCGACCAGCTTCCCGTGAACCCTGCTAACGTGAACCACTCCGTACTGAGTGAGAACGACCAGGTGTTTGTGAAAGATGGCGAACGCTGCTGGTTTGTGAAGCTTTCCGAAATTCGTTTGTTCGAGAGCGTTGGGAACTATGCCAAAGTCTATTTCGGGCCCAACAAGCCGCTGATCCTGAAATCTCTCAATGCGCTGGAAGAAAGACTGGATGAAAAAACATTCTTTCGCGCCAACCGCAAACATATTGTGAACCTTCGTCTGATCGACAAAATTGAGCCTTATTTCAACGGTGGCCTGCTGCTGGAACTGAAAGGAGGTGAGAAGATAGAAGTCAGCCGCCGTCAGACTGTGAAGTTCAAGGAAATGATGAGCCTTTAGCCTGTTGCTCAAAACAAAAACACTGAATACATCCCCATGCAGAAAATTCTCTCCATTGTAGCTATGCTCGCTATCGGGCAGGTTACCTACGCACAATCCATTGACCAGATCATCAATGCCACGGAAGTGGAAAGGATCGAAAAGATCCTGTCCGCCGATGATATGCAGGGCCGCCGCACCTTTACTCCCGGCATCGATAAAGCTGCCGATTTCATTGCAGCCGAATTCAAGAAAGCAGGACTGCAGCCTGTAAAAGGTGATTCCTGGTTCCAGGAATTCGCGATGATAAAACCGAAATTCCTGAATGCCAATGGCACGCTCAATGGCAATGCCATCCCTGAAAAGAATATCGTGGCGCTCAGCTCACAGAGCAATATCAAAGTGAATGATAAATCCGGCTGGACAAAAGTGAACATCGGAGAAGCAGACACGCTGTTCCCTGTGGTGATGCGTCTGCTGGATTCCAGAAAAAATTATTTCGTTACCGTGCACGAGAAACATGGCAGGATGTTCAATGGCCTCAAGCGTTTCCGCGAGCAATCATTCGAATCTCCCTCCAATATCGTACTGGTGCTTTCCAACGAAACAGCCAATACATATTCCGTTGAGTTCAACCAGGAGATCACACGAGCACCGCTGAAAAATGTGGTGGGCATTCTGCCCGGGAAGAAAAAGAAAAATGAATATGTGATCTTCTCCGGTCACTATGATCATCTTGGGATCGGTAAGCCCAATGAAGCCGGCGACTCCATCTTCAATGGCGCCAATGATGATGCTTCCGGTGTTACTGCCGTGATCTTGCTGGCGCAATACTATGCCCAACAAAAAGACAATGAGCGTACACTGGTATTTGCAGCCTTCACTGCTGAAGAAGTAGGTGGATTTGGATCGAAACATTTCTCCGAGCAGTTCGATCCTTCCAAAGTTATGGCCATGTTCAATATCGAAATGATCGGCACCGAAAGCAAATGGGGCACCAACTCCGCTTTCATCACCGGTTATGAAAAAACTGATATGGGCGCTATCCTGGAAAAAAATCTTCAGGGCTCTGCTTTCAAATTCTATCCTGACCCCTATCCCGATCAGCAACTGTTCTATCGTTCAGACAATGCAACGTTGGCCAGACAAGGAGTTCCGGCGCATACCATCTCCACGTCAAAAATGGACAGTGAAAAATTCTATCATACACAGGAAGATGAGATCGAAACGCTGGATATGAAGAACATGACGGAGATCATCAAATCCATTGCTGTGAGTGCAAAATCCATTGTTGCAGGAAAGGATACGCCTTCGAGAGTAGATACAAAGCAACTGAGATAAATAATAGAAATAATGAAGATGCCGGCTGGTTGATGTTTATTCAATTAGCCGGCATTTTTATTTGGTTGATGAAATTTGGTTCTTTTCTTAACTTCATCTCATGAATAAGGTATGACTTGCTGAAAACGTTGAGTGATCTCCAGAGTTTGCCGGGCGAAAATGAAGTTGTAGAGTCTAAGGAAGCCAAAAATTCTTTCGACTTCAAATAAACCAGGCAAGTACTTTTCTGCAATCTCAAATGAAGCTAACTTAAGTGGAAAGCGATTTGGTTGGCTGGTTTTTGGTATAGAAAACAAGAATCGAAGTATTATAGGTACTCAATTTCGTCTCAATAGAAAAGACTTAGATAGCCTTAAGTCTGAATAGCTAACAAGACTACAAACCGAATCTCATTCATAGAAATTTATGAATTGCAGACCATGCAAGGTCAGGTTATTATTATGGGAGGGATGATGAAGAGATCAATGCATTTAATGTTGATGAGTTTGAGAGGATTCGCTCACAAGCTTTAGCAGAAGATTGGAGTGCTGTTACCATACCTGATGCAAGAATTGACGATTTGGATCCTATTGCAAGGATCCGGAATCTAAAATACCGTTATTTAAAAGAAGGAACGCTTTTCCCTGAAGAGGTGGATCAGTACGAGCCTTATGCGATACGTGAAGCAATTAATAATTGCATTGCTCATCAAGACTACACAAAGTCCGGACGCATTAACCTGATTGAGTCCGATGATCAATTGATGTTTAGTAATGTTGGGAGTTTTATTCCAGGAACCGTCGAAAGGTTGTCATTGATGATTCTCCTGAGGAACGGTACCGGAATAAATTCCTGGTTACTGCTATGTTTAATCTAAAGATGGTCGATACTGTAGGCGGAGGGATCAGGAAGATATTTAATTTCCAGAGGTCCAGGTTTTTCCCATTGCCTGATTACGATCCAAGAGATGGAAAAGTAAGAGTGAAGCTTACAGGTAAGATATTAAATCAGGAATATACAAGAGGGCTTGCTACTAATACAGATCTTAGATTAGAAGAAATTATTTTGCTGGATAAGGTTCAGAAGAAAATTCCTCTTAATAACGAAGAAGAAAAGCATTTGAAAGGAAAGGGATTGATAGAAGGAAGAAAACCTAACTTTATTATCTCCCAAAATGTGGCAGAAAAAATTGGGAAGAAGGCTGAGTATTCTAAAAATAAGGGTCTGGATGATGCTTATTACTTAGACTTTGTCGAAAAATCCATCCGGGAGCACGGCTATTTAAACAGGAAAGATATTGATGAGTTGCTTTGGAAAAAATTGCAGGAATGGATGAATGATAAGCAAAAGAAGAATAAGATCAATAATCTTCTTTCTAATCTTCGCAATTTTTCTAATAATTTTTCAAGGCCCCTCTAAATAATTAGAAGAATCTGCTAATCACCTTCTCCATCTCCTTCACAATCTCTTCATTGCACAAATTCCCCAGACTACCCTCATGCGTATGATGTAACTGTTTCTTATAATCGAAGCTGAATTTACCTTCTTCAATATCATTACCCACCTGTTTGTAGGCTTCGCGGAAAGGAATGCCTTTGTTCACCAGTTCATTCACGGCTTCCACACTGAAGAGGTATTTGTATTTCTCATCGTCCAGAATTCCATCTTTCACGCTCATATTGGAGAGCATAAGATGCATCATTTCCAGGCATGCTTTCAGCTCTTCTATTGCCGGGAAAAGAATTTCCTTGGTGAGCTGAAGATCGCGATGGTAGCCGCTGGGCAGGTTGTTCACCAGCAGTGTAAGCTCATTGGGAACTGACTGGATGCGGTTGCATTTGGCGCGGATCAGTTCAAATACATCGGGGTTCTTTTTGTGTGGCATGATGCTGCTGCCGGTAGTAAGCTCGGAAGGGAAAGAAATGAATCCGAAATTCTGGTTGATATACAAACAGCAATCCATTGCCAGCCTGCTCAGGGTATTGGCGATGTTTCCGATCCCCTGTCCAACAATGCGTTCTGTTTTGCCGCGGCTCATTTGTGCGTACACAGCATTCCAGTTGAGGGTGCCGAATTGCAGCAATTCGGTTGTGCGTGTGCGGTTGAGCGGGAATGAAGATCCATAACCGGCGCCGCTTCCCAGCGGGTTCTTGTTGGCCACATAGTAAGCGGAGGCTAACACATCCAGGTCGTCCACCAGACTTTCAGCATAGGCGCCTAACCATAAGCCAAATGATGAAGGCATGGCGATTTGAAGATGTGTATAACCTGGTAAGAGAACAGCTTTATGTTTTTCGCTGAGGTTGATCAGCAGGTCGAACAGTTTTTTTGTGGCATCTTTGATTGCCAGCACCTCGGAACGCAGGTAAAGCTTGATGTCTACGGCCACCTGATCGTTCCGGCTACGGCCGCTGTGGATCATTTTACCTGCTTCGCCGATGCGCTCGGTGAGCATCAGCTCCACTTGAGAATGCACATCTTCCACATGTTCTTCAATGCGGAACCTGCCGTCTTTGATCTCCTGCAGGATATTTTCCAGTTCACGTACCGCTTTTGTGGCATCTTCCTTACTCATCAGTCCAACCTCTCCGAGCATGGTCACATGCGCGATGGAGCCCTGCACATCGAAAGGCGCAAGAAGAATATCGAATTCCTTATCACGGCCTACCGTGAAGCGTTCGATCTGTTCAGATGTGGATGTGCTTTCTTTTTGCCACAGTTTCATAATACCTGGTTTAAGAGATCAATGTATAATGCAATTCCTTTTTCTATTTCTTCGATATTGATGAATTCATCGGCAGTATGACTACGTGCTGAATCACCGGGGCCCATCTTCAATGCCTGGAAAGGCATGAGGGCTTTGTCTGAAGTAGTGGGCGAACCATAATAAGTTCTGCCGAGTTTGATGCCTGATTGCACCAGCGGATGTTCCAGTGCGATACTGGTAGAACGGAGGCGCGTACTGCGCGGCGTTACTTCGCTTTGAATATTTTCGCGGACCACGCTCAGGATCTCTTCAAAGGTGTAGAGTTCATTCACGCGAACGTCTACCACAAATCTGCATTGGGCGGGCACCACATTGTGCGCCTTGTTATCGGTTTCAATTACGGTCACAGAAGTTTTTACAGGGCCAAGCAGTTCAGAAACTTTCGGGAACCTGTAAGTACTGAACCATTCGATATCCCTCAACGCTTTGTAGATGGCGTTCTCTCCTTCTTCGCGGGCGGCATGTCCGGCTCGGCCATGAGCAATGCCATCGAGCACCATCAATCCGCGTTCTGCTACGGCCATCTGCATCAGTGTAGGTTCTCCTACAATGGCGCAATCGATGGGCGGCAATTCGGGTAATAATATTTCGATCCCTTCTTTCCCGCTGATCTCTTCTTCTGCAGAAGCGGCAAAGAGCAGGTTGTACTTCAGATCGTTTCGGTCATAAAAATGAAGGAAGGTTGCCAGCAGGCTCACCAGCGGGCCACCAGCATCATTGCTGCCGAGGCCGAAGAGCTTTCCATCCTTTGCGATGGGCGTGAAGGGATCGAGTGTATAACCTTTGTTGGGCTTTACGGTGTCGTGATGGGAATTAAGCAACAGTGTTGGCTTACCCGCATCAAAGTGTTTATTCACGGCCCACACATTGTACTTAAACTGTTTTGCTTCAATGCCGCGTTCTTCGAGGAATATTTTGAGGATACTGGCAGTATCCTGCTCTTCCTTGCTGAAAGAGGGCGTGGCGATGAGTTGCTTCAGCAATTCGATCGCACTGTGCTGCAGATCCTGTAGAGAATGATTATTCATGTACGATGCTTGTGCCGGCTGCTCCGGCTATCAGTGCTGGCAGTTCTTCCGCTTTTCCGATGATAACTTTTCCTACGCCACTGCGGATGGCTGCAAAGGCATTGTCCAGTTTAGGGATCATGCCTGCAAATATTTTTTCAGTTGATTTCAGTTCCTGGTAGTAGCTGGGGTTGATAGAGGGAATGACGGTGCTGTCGTCATTCGCATCCAGCAATACACCGCTCTTCTCGAAAGAGTAGATCAGTTGTACGTTATAATGTGTGCTGAGTCCTTTTGCAGTTTCCTGTGCAATGGTGTCTGCATTGGTGTTCAGCAGCTGTCCTTTACCGTTATGGGTGATTGGAGCCAGTACTACAGCCATGTTCAGGCTGAGGAGTGCGTGCAGCAGTTCTGCATTCACTGCATCCACATCTCCGGCAAATCCGTAGTCAATACCGGCTTTTTCGCGCTTGTGTGCGAGGATGGCGTTGCCGTCTGCGCCGGTGAGGCCGATGGCATTGCATCCGTGAGATTGCAGTGCTGCCACCACGCGTTTGTTGATATCGCCGGCATACACCATCGTAACGATCCTGAGGGTCTCTGCATCGGTAATGCGACGGCCTTCAACCATCTGTTGCGGTACGTTCATTTTCTCAGCAAGCTGTGTAGCGAGTTTGCCGCCACCGTGCACGAGTATCTTCTTCCCGGGCAATGCTGCAAAGGATTGCAGGAAGTCTGCCAGTTTCTCTGAATGGTCGATAATATTACCACCGATCTTGACTACGTACAGTGTTTCCAATATTGCTTATTTAGATTGGAGGATATTCGACAATACTGCCTGCGCTGCCCAAACGCGGTTGGACGCCTGCCGGGTAACGATGCTGTTGGGGCCGTCAAGGATCTCATCACTGAGCTCCACGTTCCTTCTCACAGGAAGACAGTGCATCACCTTTGCATTATTGGTGGTGCTCAGTTTTTCGTTGGTGAGCATCCACGCAGGATCATTGCAATAGATTTTGCCGTATTCGTTATTGAAAGTGCTCCAGTTCTTAACGTACACGAAGTCTGCGTCTTTGAGCGCTTCCTCTTGATTGTGCGTGATGGTGGCGCCATTGGTGAACTTCGTATCCAGTTCGTAATCCTCCGGATGGGTGATCACAAAGTCTGCATTGCCCCATGCATTCACCCATTGGGAGAAACTGTTGGCAACACACTGTGGAAGCGGTTTCACGTGGGGAGCCCAGGTGAGTACGATCTTTGGTTTGCGGCCTGCAGGCAAGGGATTTGCTTTCAGGGTCTCCGTGATAGTGATAATATCGGTAAGGCTCTGCAATGGGTGTAATGTAGCGCTTTCCAGGCTCACTACAGGAATGCCGGCATAGCGAATGAACTGGCGGATGAAGAGCTCGCTGTAATCGTCTTCGCGGTTCTTGAGCGAAGGGAAAGTGCGGATGGCGAGAACATCGAAATATTTTCCCATGATCGGCGCTGCATCCTTCACGTGTTCCACAGTGCTGCCGCTCATGATGGCTTCGTCTTCGAATTCCAGCGCCCATCCTTCACTACCGATATTGAAAACAATGGCTTCCATTCCGAGGTTCTGTGCCGCGATCTGCGTACTCAGCCTGGTGCGCATACTGGGATTCAGAAAGAGCAGGCCAATACGTTTGTTGGCGCCCAGTTGTTTATCCAGCAATGGTTGTTGCTTGTAAGCCAGCGCCTGGTTCACCAGTGCGGGAATGTCTTGTACGTCTTCAGCAGAGATGAATTGTTTCATTGGTGGTGTCAGTGTGCGGGTGAAGAAACCATGGATGCGATAGTGGCTTTGATGGCCATCAGGAACTGGTCTGCGTCTGCTTTGGTCAGCGCCAGTGATGGCAGGAGACGGATCACATTGCCCTTGGCTTCGCCGGTGAATATCTTGTTTTCCCAGAGTAATTTCTTGCGGAGGTCTTTCAGGTGCTCGGGTACATCGAAGCCGATCATCAGTCCTCTTCCGCGAACATTTTGCAGTTCGGGGATTTGTTTAAGTCCCTCCATTAGGTAGTTACCTGTTTCAGCGGCGTTCTCCATTAATTTCTCTTTTTCCATTACCTCCACCACAGCTAACGCTGCTGCACATGCGAGATGGTTGCCTCCGAATGTAGTGCCAAGCATGGAATGCTTTGGCTGGATCTCAGGAGCAATGAGGATACCGCCGATGGGGAAGCCGTTGCCCATACCTTTCGCCATGGAATAGATATCGGCATTCACACCTGCAAAATCATGTGAAAAGAATTTACCGCTTCTTCCGTATCCGCACTGGATGCCGTCTGCGATATACACAGCACCATATTCAGTACAGAGGCTGCGGATCTTTTTCAGGAATTCAGGACTGGCCACATTGATGCCGCCAACGCCCTGGATGCCTTCGATGATCACTGAAGAGATCTCGCTGCCCTGTTCCTTGAAGCAGGCTTCGAGTGCGGCTTCGTCGTTATAAGGTAAAAAGATGATATTCGGGTTCTGGTTAACAGGCGCTACGATAGCGGGATTGTCTGTAGCCGCCACTGCCAGCGATGTTCTTCCGTGGAAACCTTTTTTGAAGGTGATGATCTTCTTACGGCCATTCACAAACGAAGCGAGCTTGAGCGCGTTCTCGTTCGCTTCAGCGCCTGAGTTCACCAGGAAGAGCTGGTAATCTTCTTTACCGGAAAGCTTTCCGAGTTTGGCAGCCAGTTCTTCCTGCAGGGGCATACGTACGGAGTTGGAATAGAATCCTACCTTGTTCAGTTGTTCCGTCAATCGCGCCACGTAATGCGGGTGTGTGTGGCCGATAGAGATCACGGCGTGGCCGCCATACAGGTCGAGATACTGCGTTCCCTGGTCATCCCACACGTTGGAGCCTTTAGCTCTCTCGATAGTGATGTTGTTGATGGGATAAACGTCGAAAAGTTTCATTATGCTGCTTTTTCCTTTGTTCTAAAAATAGTTTGCTTTCAGCCTGAGGCCCGCACATTCATCCAGTCCGGAGATCAGGTTCATGTTCTGAACTGCTTGTCCGGATGCACCTTTCAGGAGATTGTCGATCACGGAGTGTACTACCAGTTTGCTGCCTACCTTCTCCAGCTGGATCACACACTTGTTGTTGTTAACCGCTTGTTTGAGGAAAATAGGCTCCTTGCTGAGGATGGTGAAAGGCGCGTCCTGGTAGAAATCTTCATAGAGTTTGTAGAGCTCGGTTTCGCTGAGATCACAATCAACCTGTGAGCTGATGAAGATGCCGCGGGTGAAATCACCGCGCCAGGGAATGAAGTTGAGATCACTTTCTTTCTTTCCTTTTTCATTGGCAGCTCCGAAACCGGGTTGCAGTTGATCAAGGCTTTGGGAGATCTCCTTCACATGCTGATGTGTGAGCGTTTTGTATGCCCCGATATTGTTCGCCCTCCAGCTGAAATGGCTGGTGGCCGCGAGGCTTTGTCCCGCGCCGGTGGAACCAGTTATACCAGTGGTATTGATCTGTGCCAGCAGGCCGGCTTTGGCCAGTGGTAACAATCCAAGCTGGATGGCCGTGGCAAAACAGCCTGGATTGGCGATATTGGTCGCGTTGCGGATGGCTTCCTTATTGAGTTCGGGAAGACCATATACAAATGTCCTGTTATCGATAGTATGATTGGGCAGCAGGCGGAAATCCTGTGAAAGATCGATGATCTTTACATTAGGAGCGATGGTATTCTCCTGGAGGAATTTCCTGGCTTCGCCATGACCCACGCAAAGAAAGAGTACGTCGATATCCTGGTTTAGATCTGCGGCAAATACCAGCGGTGTTTCGCCTACAAGGTCCTGGTGGATGGAGCTGACGGGTTTTCCTGCGTTACTGCGACTATGGATGAACGATATATCGGCATTAGGGTGGTTGATCAGCAACCTGATCAGTTCACCGCCGGTGTAACCGGCTCCGCCAACGATACCGATGGATATTCTTGACGCCATGATTATTGCTTGTTTTCTTCTGTTACTGCATTCCAGATAGCTGTCTGGTTACCGAAGATCTTGGAGAATCCTCTCACGTCTTCGCCGCTCCAGCCATTGTTCATTTCTCCGTACTTGCCGAATTTGCTGCTCATGAGATCGAATTTGCTTTCGATGCCGATGATCTGGAAACGGTAAGGTGCGAGATGAACATACACATCACCGGTTACATTCTGTTGTGCGTTCTCGAGGAAGGCTTCGATATCACGCATAACGGGATCGAGGATCTGACCTTCATGAAGCCAGTTGCCGTAAAACTGTGCCAGCTGGTCTTTCCAGTTGAGCTGCCATTTGGTGAGCACATGTTTTTCGAGCGCGTGGTGCGCTTTCAGAATAACCATTGGTGCTGCTGCTTCAAAACCTACGCGGCCTTTGATACCGATAATGGTATCGCCTACGTGGATATCACGGCCAACACCGTAAGCGCCGGCAATGCTTTGCAGGTACTGGATGGCTTCGGCAGGATGTGCGAATGCTTTTCCGTCAACCGCTTTCAGCTCACCTTTCTCAAAAGAAAGCTTCACTTCGCGCTCATCTTTGGCAGTAACCTGTGTGGGCCAGGCTTCTTCGGGGAGCATGCCTTTGGAGTTGAGGGTTTCTTTACCGCCAACGCTGGTGCCCCAGAGGCCTTTATTGATAGAGTACATGGCTTTGTTGAAATTCATATCAACGCCTTTACCCTTGAGGTATTCGATCTCTGCTTCGCGGCTCAGTTTGAGATCGCGGATGGGAGTGATGATCTCCACGTTGGGGATCATGATATGGAAGATCATGTCAAAACGGACCTGGTCGTTACCGGCACCGGTAGAACCGTGGGCAACTGCTTCTGCTCCGAGTTTCTGAACATGCTCAGCGATGTGAACTGCCTGTACCAGACGTTCTGCGCTTACACTTAAGGGATAAGTGTTGTTCTTGAGAACGTTTCCGTACACGAGGTATCGGATGATGCGATCATAATATGATTTAACGGCATCCACTGTTGTGTGGGTTTTCACACCAAGCTTGTAAGCGTGCGCTTCGATCTGTTTCAGTTCTTCTTCGCTGAAGCCGCCGGTGTTCACAATAATGGAATGCACTTCATAACCTTTATCTTCTCCGAGATATTTAACACAGTACGACGTGTCAAGGCCGCCGCTGAATCCGAGTACAATTTTCTTTGCCATCGCTTTCTTCCAAATGGTTTAAAAATTAAAGATCTGTTGAAACAGTTTTTTTGATTTGTTGGCAGGTTTGCCGTCTTTGTCTTTACTGTCTTTATTCAGGAAAGGTTGCAGGAATTTCCACTGTTTGAAACGGAGGAGTCTTTCCAGTACACTTTTCTTTTCTTCAAAGAATTCTTTTGTTTCCTGAGGCTGATAGTGATCTTTGGGATCGAAGAGCATTGCCGTACACATGCAGTTCTTTCTCTCTTTGCTCATGAGGATCTCATAGTTCACACAGCTTTTGCAGCCTGCCCAGAAAGCTTCGTCCTGGGTAAGCTCGGAATAGGTAACAGGTTCATAACCCAGCTCACTGTTGATCTTCATCACAGCCAGACCAGTGGTAAGGCCGAAGATCTTGGCTTCAGGATATTTCTGTCTGGAGAGATCGAAGATCTTGCGCTTGATCATCTTGGCCAGTCCGCCCTTTCTGAAGTTGGGGGAAACGATCAGTCCGGAGTTGGCAACATATTCGCCATGGCCCCAGGTTTCGATATAGCAAAAGCCGGCCCATACGCCATCCTGGTTGAAGGCGATGACGGCTTTCCCTTCGCGCATTTTCAGTTGAATATATTCAGGGGATCTTTTAGCGATGCCCGTTCCTCTTGCTTTGGCAGAGGAAGCCATTTCATCACAGATGATCTGAGCAAAGCTCAGATGGGATTCATCGGCTATAAGAACCTGGAATGTTTGTTGAGTTTCCATTTATGGCTCTACAATAAAAAGGGTGAACAATGACGAGACAATTCAGATGATGCAGTGAAGGAACGCAGGACTACCCGCCAGAGGCCGGGCTCACATAGTTCCAATAAATGATCAGGGGGATACTATGGTAATTGAGTATCAACGTCGTACATGGACGGGAACAGGCTGAAAGTAAAAAACTGTACGGAGCTGTACAGGAAAAATCCCACGCACTATAGTGCTGGCGGTGAGCGCCATCACATCAGCGAGTGTATAGTGGAGATTTTTTTGCATTTCTCTATTAGATGTACTTTGAACTCAAATTTTTTTGACAGCACAAATGTAAATACGTTTTTTGGTTTACACGGGTTTTTAAGTGTAAAATTTTCGTTTACAATTTCCTGCCCGCCCTGGGGCGGCGTGGAGGCAACAGCTTCAAAGGCAGCCTTTTATTTGCTGGTAACGGGAATGGAGTGGATTGCGGCGCTCATTTCGCGGATCAGCCCGGCGTCTTTTTCGATGGCATTGCCGATCACGATCACGTCTGCACCGGCCTTGCAATTGCGGTAGGCCTTCTCCGGATCTGTAATGCCGCCACCGATCACGAGGGGCACTTCAATCACCTTTGATACGTGTTCGATCATGCTTTCGGTGATCGGTCTCCTGGCGCCGCTGCCGGCATCCATGTAGATCAGCTTCATGCCCAGCATCTCGCCGGCCATGGCTGTACACATGGCGATTTCATTCTTGTCTGCCGGAATAGGCGTTGCATTGCTGATATAACTCACGGTAGTGGGAGCTCCACCATCGATGACCATATAACCGGTGGAGATGATCTCCAGCCCGCTCTGCTTAACCTGGGGCGCAGAGATGACGTGCTGCCCGATCAGCAGTTCCGGATTACGGCCTGAAATGAGAGAAAGGTATAAGAGTGCGTCCGCATGTCTGGACAACTGGGAGGGGGATCCCGGGAATAATACCACGGGTATATTACATTCTTTCTTTACCTGCATAACCACCTCATCGAGGTGATTGGAAACAACCAGGCTACCGCCGATCAGGAGGTAGTCTACGGATGCGTCCATTGCCAGGGTTGTTAATTCAGTGATCTTTTCTACGGTCACTTTATCCGGATCAATGAGAACGGCAAACGATTTATGTCCTTTCGCTTTCTGTAAGAGTAGTGATTGGTAAATACGATTCGTCATGCCTGTGCTATTGGATCTATGCAAAAATGCGAAAACTTTTCCGTAATAACGAGGGTGAATTTTACTCTCTGTCAGGGACATATGAATTTTTGTTTTTCTCATTTTGTTTTGGTGGCCGGTTGGGGGTGTTGGACGGGCTGACAAAACAAACCACCGCAGGTGGGGTTTTATGGGGATGGGTTGGTAGGATCGGCGGTGGTGCCGGGATGAGCTGTGGAGCTTTTGTTTTGAAGGCCCGGCCCAACATCCCCAACCCGGCCAGGGGCACTATGAGTGGGCAGAAGGGAAAACAAAAATTCAAATGCCCTGCAGAGAGTGGGTGGTGGGAGGATGGTGGTGGAGGTGCAGCAGGGTGGATAGTTTGGGGAGTTGTATTAATTGTGTGGTACTAACATGGTGGGATATGCGGTGGGGAAATGGACAGATGGTGCGGGCTGTATTAAAGCATCATTAAGTTTTGAGGTAATGGGAAAATACCCAATTGCAGTGTATGCATCCGGAGATGCCGGATGAATCCTTACTATGATGAAATTGTTGGGGTTTTATATTTCGTATATAGATAGGCGTTATGGCGGAATCTGGTATCAGATTTGAAGGGAAGAATTTTCTTCGCACAAAAAAATGATGTTGGTGAAGCTGAACAAAATTCAGGTATGGCTGTAATTCAATGGCCATTCCCTATAACCGGCACGGGTATTGAATTAGTACGATATAAATAATACAGAAATTTATAATGAAAAACAAAAAAAACTTTGCCGGTTTGCGGGCCGGTAATGCCGGTAAAATCCAGGAATGCAATGCCAGTAAGCGATAGCTATTTTCCACATCTCTTATCCACAGTTTGTGCATATTTAAGAGGCTGGATTTTGAATACCAAAAGATACTTTCGTTTTCCCTCATTCACTAATCTCTAACGTTTAATTACTAACCTTATGACTAATAAGAAGCAATCTGGCAAGGGTTTGCAGTTCAGCCGTCGCTTTACCCGGGAGGGTACCGATGTGTTTGACCTGTTCGAGTACGATTACCGTACCTCCGTGATCCGCAATCCAAGCGGGGAAGTGGTGTTTGAAATGACCAATGTAGAGGTACCGAAACAGTGGTCGCAGATTGCTACAGATATTCTCGCCCAGAAATATTTCCGCAAGGCAGGAGTGCCGCAGGCCGATGGCTCCACAGGCCGCGAGACCTCCGTAAAGCAGGTTGCTCATCGTATGGCCAACTGCTGGCGGGTATGGGGCGAACGTTATGGTTATTTCGCATCAGCCAAAGATGCACAGGTCTTCTATGAAGAACTGGTGTATTGTATCCTTAACCAGTCCTGCACACCCAACTCTCCGCAATGGTTCAATACCGGCCTCTTCGAGAGCTATGGCATCAAGGGCAAACCACAGGGCCATTATTATGTGGACCCGGTGGATGGTAAACTCAAAAAATCTACTTCTGCATATGAGCGTCCCCAGCCACACGCCTGCTTCATCCTCAGCGTAGAGGATGACCTGGTGAACGATGGCGGTATCATGGACCTCTGGATGCGTGAAGCACGCATCTTCAAATATGGAAGCGGCGTGGGCACCAATTTCTCCCATATCCGCGGAGAAGGCGAAAAGCTCAGCGGCGGCGGAACTTCCAGCGGCCTCATGAGCTTCCTGAAGATCGGCGACCGCGCAGCAGGCGCCATCAAGTCAGGCGGCACCACCAGGCGCGCAGCCAAAATGGTCTGCCTGGACCTCGATCACCCCGAAGTGCTGGACTTCATCAACTGGAAGATGGAGGAAGAAAAGAAAGTGGCTGCCCTCATCGCTGCAGGTTACCCCAGCGATTATGAAGGCGAAGCTTATCGCACGGTGAGTGGACAAAATTCCAATAACTCCGTTCGCATCCCCAACGAGTTCTTCACCAAACTGGAAAATAATGAAGACTGGGAACTGAAGGCACGCACAGATGGCCGCGTGATGAAGAAAGTGCCTGCGCGTGAAGTATGGAACCAGATCGCTTATGCCGCCTGGCGCTGCGCAGACCCCGGCACTCAATACGATACCACCATCAATGAATGGCATACATCTCCGAAAGGTGGCCGTATCAACGCTTCCAATCCCTGCAGCGAGTACATGTTCCTCGACAATACCGCCTGCAACCTTGCTTCCGCCAATCTCCGCAAATTCTACGACGAGAACACCAACACCTTCGATGTTGAAGGTTTTGAATATACCTGCCGCCTCTGGACAGTAGTTCTGGAAGTGTCTGTGCTGATGGCGCAGTTCCCTTCCAAAGAAGTAGCGCAACTCAGCTATGATTACCGAACTCTCGGTCTGGGATATGCGAACCTCGGCTCCATGCTGATGGTGATGGGTATCGCTTATGACAGTGAGGAAGCGCGCGGCATTGCGGGCGCACTCACAGCTATCATGACGGGGATTGCCTACAAAACATCCGCTGAAATGGCCGGTATCCTCGGGCCCTTCGATCGATACAAAGAGAATGCAGAAGATATGATGCGTGTAATGCGCAATCACCGTCTTGCTGCTTATGATGCAGATGAATATGAAGCGCTGAGCGTAAAACCTGTTGGCATCAAAGCGAAATATTGCCCGGATTACCTGCTCAAAGCCGCTACCAAGGCCTGGGATGAAGCTGTTCAACTGGGTGAGCAATATGGCTATCGCAATGCACAGACCACGGTGATCGCACCTACCGGCACTATCGGCCTGGTAATGGATTGCGATACTACCGGTGTTGAACCTGATTTCGCACTGGTGAAATTCAAGAAACTTTCCGGCGGCGGTTATTTCAAGATCATCAACCAGTCTGTTCCCACGGCCCTCAAGAACCTCGGCTATGCACAGAAGGAGATCGAAGCCATTGTGAAATATGCAGTAGGCGCCGGTAACTTTGCAGGCGCTCCGCATATCAACCACCAAACGCTCAGTGAAAAAGGATTCATCGCCGAAGAGATCAAAAAACTGGATGCAGCTGTTGGCTCAGCTTTCGAGATAGGTTTCGTATTCAATGTTTATACGCTTGGAGAAGAATGTCTGCAACGCCTCGGTTTCAAACCCGAGCAGTATTTCAACTTCGAATGGAGCTTGCTGGAAGCACTCGGCTTCACCGATGAACAGATCGAAGCAGCCAATGATTATGTTTGCGGCACCATGACCGTTGAAGGCGCGCCATATCTCAAAGCTGAACACCTTCCTGTTTTCGATTGCGCCAACAAATGCGGCAACAAAGGTCAGCGCTATATCCATGCGCATGGGCATATCCGTATGATGGCCAGCGCACAACCATTCCTCAGCGGCGCCATCTCCAAAACCATCAACCTTCCCAACGAAGCGAAAGTGGAAGAGATTGCCGATGCTTATATGATGAGCTGGCAGCTGGGCCTCAAAGCCTGCGCCCTCTACCGCGATGGCAGCAAACTCAGCCAGCCACTCAGCAACAAGAGCGACAAGAAAAAGAAATCAGAAGAAGATACTGCCGCAGCAGAACAACAACCCGTTGCTGAACAGCAGCAGGAATCCATGATCGTTGACATGAGCAAGCTCACGATCCAGGAACTCCTTGATGAAGTTCAAAAACGTGTACAGGCTTCTCCCGATACAAAACTCAAACGTCAGCTGGCCCGTATCGTAGAGCACAGAACGCTGCCGGCTAAACGAAGAGGCTATACGCAGAAAGCCAAGATAAACGGACAAACCATCTTCCTCCGCACCGGTGAGTATTCCGACGGAACTGTGGGTGAGATCTTCATCGATATGGCAAAAGAAGGCGCCACCATGCGCAGCATGCTGAACTGCTTTGCCATTGCGGTGTCTATCGGCCTTCAATATGGTGTGCCGCTGGAAGAATTCGTGGATAAGTTCGTGTTCACGCGTTTTGATCCTGCGGGAATGGTGGACCATCCGAATATCAAGAGCACTACTTCCATTGTCGACTTCATCTTCCGTGCACTGGCGTACGAGTACCTGAAGCGCTCAGACCTGGTGCATGTGCTGGACAGACCTGAAGTGATGAACACCGGTACAGATGATTGGGATGAAATTCCTACTTCGCTGGAGTATGATAAAACAACGCCCGAACTGAGTGATGTTCGTGTGTTGGCAGCCAAGTCCGGGTACAAAGCGCCGGAACCTGAGCCTGCCAGGAATCGCGCCGTGAAAGCGGAAACCGGAGGCCTCGATGCAATGAACGCAGCAGCCAAGAGCATGCAAAGCGATGCGCCTGCCTGCAATACCTGCGGCCACATCACCATCAGGAGCGGCACCTGCTACAAATGCCTGAACTGCGGCAATAGCATGGGCTGCAGCTAAACTGGAATGAAACCTCTGCAAATACTGACCCGTCAGGAAACTGGCGGGTTTTTTCTGCATATTGCTTACATGGCTGAGCCGATTAGTTGTATTATTCGGCTCAAAAAATGACTAAATTTGAGCCGATTATCAATTTTATTCGGCTCATGCAATACAACTGGCAATTACCCGATTGGCCCGATTTCAGGTTTGATCTTCAACAGGCAGAAGATGCGCTCCTTCAATTCGAAAGGGAAACAGGAGATGTAAGCGGCATGCTCCGGGCGATGCCAGATAATGAGGCGCAGGAGGCCATTACTCAAACATTGATTGCAGAGGCTATTAAAACATCTGCTATAGAAGGGGAATTCTTCAGCAGAAAGGATGTGGTGTCTTCTATTAAAAATCGGTTAGGCCTTAATGTTACACCGGAAAATGTTAAGGATAAGAAAGCGCAGGGAGCGGCAGAATTGGTAGTTGATGTGCGTAACAGTTATGCAGAACCACTCACTGAGGATAAATTATTCGAATGGCATAAGGCTCTCCTGAAGCAGAGCAAGCATATAAATACAGGTGCCTGGAGGAAAGATGATGAGCCGACGCAGGTGATCTCAGGAACGATTGGCCGGGAGACCATTCATTTTGAAGCCCCGCCATCGGCCCGTGTTCCTGAGGAAATGAACCGGTTTATCAATTGGTTCAATGATACAGCTCCTGGTGGAAAAAGAGAAATCAGGAATGCTCCAATACGGTCTGCGATTGCGCATCTGTATTTTGAAAGTATTCACCCCTTTGAAGATGGCAATGGACGAATTGGCAGAGCAATTGCAGAGAAAGCATTATCTCAAACTATAGGGAGACCAGTGCTGTTGAGTCTTTCCGCTACCATTGAGCGGAATAAAAAAGATTACTATGCTGCATTTGCAACTGCACAGAAAAGTAACGATATCACTGATTGGGTCATTTACTTCACCCAGGTGATACTACAAGCTCAACATGAAGCCAAAAGCATGATTGAGCTTACTTTGAGTAAAACGAAGTTTTTTGATAGATATAAAGGCAGCCTAAATGAACGTCAATTAAAAGCCATCAACAAAATGCTGGAAGCATTACCTGAAGGTTTTGAAGGTGGAATGACGGCAAAAAAATACATGAGTATCACGAGGGCCTCCAAAGCAACTGCCACCAGGGACCTGCAGGAGCTTTCTGAAAAAGGAGTATTGTTATCTCAGGGAGGAGGAAGAAGCATACACTATAACCTGAATATTTAACCGAAAACCGATCGGTCATGTCTCCACTACAGGCATTGAAGGAATTGCTGAACGATCAATTCAAATCAGAAGATGGCGAAGTATTCAAAGCTTCACCACACAAAGGACTTGGTATACCGGAGATCGATGCACTGGCGCAGCATCTGCCGGGACAAAGATTGCCGGATGAGATCGCTGAACTACTCAGGTTTGCTTCAGGATTCGATTGTGAATTCTTTGAAGAGATCAGTTTTACCAATGTTGATGGATTTGCGCTTGAACATTTCTTTCCGAATATCGTAGAGCTGACAGGTGACGGACTTGGCAATTTCTGGCTACTGGATATAGATTATCAGGGAAACTGGGGGCCTGTTTATTACACCTGCCATGATCCGGCTGTGATCATGAAGCAGGCAGAGAGTCTCACTGATTTCATTCAGCAGATCCACGGATATCTCCGGACAAATGAGGAGTCAGTATTCGGACAATTGTATGAACACAAAACTTATGAGATCTGGAAACAACCAGACGGAGGATTTATCACAGTAGAAAAAGCGAAAACATCAGGAGATAGAATCCTGAAGGAATTTGCCGATCAGCTGCCTCCGGACTACCTGATCGCCGATTTGCGGAACAAGCCTGTGGGCGCGGGTTTCGCCTGGGGGAAATATTATTCCATCATGGATAAGGAGAGCCGTTGCAAGGATCTTCCGCTCTGGGGCATCCAGCCTAAACGAAAGGGATTCTGGAGCCGGTTGTTTGGAAAATAAATGCACAAAAAAAGCCCGGAAAACCGGGCCTTCTCATTTGTATACTAAACTTTACTTTGCCGACTGTTTTGCAATGTATTCGCCAATGAATTTCTGCGTTGCCAGTTCTGCTCCCCTTTTGTTCAGGTGCCCCTTCGTTCCAAAATATTTGAAATCGTAGTTGAGGTAGTCTCCCAAATAATAGAATTCCATTCCCTCTTTTTGGCAATATGCATTGAAATCGGCGAGATGCTGTTTGGCTTCAGCAGAAGTATCTGCGCGGCCTAACGGTAATGTAAACAACACAGGAGTAATATTGTTGTCTTTACAAACCTGAATGATCTTTTTGAAGTATTTGTAACCAGATCCGGATTCTTTCAACTGGAAGTCCAGGCTCACGGTCATGGTATCTGTATTGTCGTAGTAATTGCCGTAATCGTAGCGGGATCCGCAGGTAGTATCGAAATCCGGTTTCATGTAATGCCCCCAGGTATCAGCGAAAATATGCGGGCCCCAGTAGTAATTGTATTCAGCGTATTTCCACATGGGTACATAGCGATCGAAGTACCACTTGATGCCATAGGGTTTGTAGAAACCGAAAACTTCAGGGTAGTTCATGTAGGGCATCATGCGGCCATCGGCAATATCTGCGAGCACTTCGGTATTGATAGCGCTGGGATTATCGATACAGAAGAAGAGTATTGGTGTTTTGTTCTTGTTCCTGTTGAAGAAGAGATCTGCTAATACGCTCTGTGTGCCGATGAGGCTTCCATCCAGGGAAATATTGATCCCTTTCTTTTGCAGCATACTGTCTGCAACGGCTACATCAAAGCCAACATAAGCGTGGGAAGCGCCCAGCGTCACATAATCGTAGTGCTGCTTTTGCTTCTGCATGATCCATTGGGTTTTGTACAGCATAGTGCTCTGGTATCTTTTCTCCATCCAGAAATGCAGTACAGTGGCGATCACTGCCAGTATAATCAATCCTGTGATAACATATTTGGGTCTCATGATCGCTTAGAATTGAAAGTAAATAAAGCTTTGTGCATTCTTGAAAGAACCGAAAAATACGAACAGGAGGAACATGTATCCGAACACCGCGTAGCGGAGTGTGATATTGCCCTCATATTTTTCTTTCCATTTTTCATTTCTCCAGAATTTCTCCAGGATCAGGAAATTGATCAGCACAAACACGCCTACCAGCAGTGAGTAACGGATGGCGGCGGTGAATGTGGGGAACTGGGCGATGAAATTCTCATAGTTGAAGATCCCTTTGATCACACGGAATGCGGTGGCAAAGGAATCGGCCCTGAAGAAGATCCACACAAACTGCAGGAAAAGGAAAACGAGCAATTGGCTGAGGCCATTGTTGAGCCAGAGCGGCATTTTGCTGAATGTTTTCTTTCTCCATTTCTTGGTCCAGAATTCATAGCTCATGGCGATGCCGTGCAGCAATCCCCAGATGATGAAGGGCCAGCCGGCGCCGTGCCAGAGGCCGCTGATGAAAAAGGTGAAACAGAGCCCGAATACCACGGCCCATTTGCCCCAGTCGCGGCGATTGATCACGATCGGCGTATACAGGTAATCGTTAAACCAGGTAGACAATGATATATGCCACCTGCGCCAGTAGTCGGTAATGCTTTTTGCCTGGAAGGGGTAGTTGAAGTTCTTCATCAGCGTGAAACCCATTACCCTGGCCGACCCCAATGCAATGTCCGAATAACCGGAAAAGTCGCAATAGATCTGATAGGCAAAGAAGAAGGTACCGATGAACACCCAGATGGTATTGTAACCGTAAGCGCCGCCATACATGGCATCCACCACAATGGAGAGCCTGTCTGCGATCACCACTTTCTTGAACAGTCCCCATGCCATGAGGCGAAGGCCGCTCATGACGCGGTCATAATCCCAGGTCATCTTTTGATGCATCTGGTGCAGGATATTCTGGGGCCTTTCGATAGGGCCGGCCACTAACTGCGGGTAGAACATCACGTACAGGGAATAGATACCAAAATGTCTTTCCGCTTTCTGATTGCCGCGGAATACCTCGATGGTATAGCTCATGGCCTGGAAAGTGTGGAAGCTCAAACCGATGGGCAGGATAATGGTGAGATAAGGTATCTGGTTTTCGTATCCGAAAAGATTGCAGAGACCGGTGATGTTATCGTTGATGAAGTTGTAATATTTGAAGATCGCCAGTACGCCGATATTGGCCACGAGACTGAGTACCAGGAACCGTTTCCGTAGCGCCGGCGTTTTGGCGGATTCGATCCAGATGCCTGCGTAGTAGTCGATCACGATGGTGAAGCCCAGGATCAGGATGTACTCCGGTTTAAAGAACATGTAGAATCCACAGCTCGCGATCAGCAGTAAGAGCCAGCGCCACTTATGGGACAGGCCGAAATACAGGGTAGTGACAAAAACAAAAAATATTAAAAACTCAATCGAATTGAATAACATTCATCCGGTTTAAAGGGTTTACAGATACTATGCAGCCAGTTTGCTCTTTACGGCATTGGCCATATCGCCTACATTCTTCCAGCTCTGGATCTCGGAGGCGGTGAATTTTATTTTGAAATGTTTTTCAATTGCTACTACCAGTTGGATATGATACAGACTGTCCCACTCTTCGATATCAGCCGCGGTGGTTGTTTCCGTGAGCCTGATATCCTCATTGTCCAGTACGTCCACAAAGATCTCGTTCAACTTTTCCAGAATCTGTTGCTGTTCCATATTGTGTTATTTTCTTTTGATGTATACTTTTTTATCGTTGGGGTATTGATCAACCTGGAGTGCGTAGTTATTCTCACTGGTGCTTTTGAATCCCAGTTTTGAATAATGTTCTTTCACCAGTTCATTCTTTTTGGTGGGGATGTATTCTCCGGTGATCTCTCTGAAACCTGCGTCCTGCGCCTGTTGCAGGATATTCTGCAAAGTGAATACTTCCATGCCTCTTTTCAGTACGCGGCAGCTCATGATCCAGCTATCTACAAAAAGTGTATTGTTTTCCTTTTTTTCCAGGATCACAAATGCGATCAGGCCATAATCCCCATAAATGTCTTTCAGCGAAAAGCTGAGGGTAAGATGATCCGGGGATTGCGCAATACGTCTGATATCTTCTTCAGTATATCTCACTGTACGGAGATTGAACTGGTTGCTGCGTTGCGATAACTGCGCGATGCGTGGAATAGTGAAATTATCGAAAGGTTTCACTTCACATTCCATGCCCAGGCTGGCGAGGAATTCATCTTCGTTGGCGAAGCTTTTTTGCAGGATGTTGCGATTGGCTTCTTCCTGGTATTGTTTGGTGCGTTGTTCATCCTCTTCCGTGAAACTGGCTGTTTCGAAGAGGTTGAGGGTACGCAGGTAGGGCATGTATTCTGCAGGATCTTCGGGCAGATCGGGAACAGTAATATCAGGGATATTCTGTTTTACCATTTCTCTTTCGAAAGGGTTATCGTCCAGGAAGACCATGGAATCGAAACCGATATTGAGGATGCCCTGGATATGCCGGATATTGTCAACCTTGGTTTCCCAGTTGGCAACAAAAACGGCAATGTCTTCCAGGCGTAGTTTCATATCCGGGTGACTGATGAAAGGCTCTTTGGCGATGCTTTCTGTGTTCTTGCTGCAAACGGCGATGATGATGCCACGTTTCTTGAGCTCTTTTGCCCAGAGCTGCAGATCGGTAAAAGCCTTACCCAGACCGAGGTCTCCGATCTGAATGCCTTCCATGCCGTCATCCCCGATGATGCCGCCCCAGGTGGTATTGTCGAGGTCCAGGATCAGGCATTTCTTGAAGCTGCCCGCGATGGCCTGGATCACTTTATGCAGTTGCTCAGCCAGGTCAGGGAGTATATCGATGCTGAAAACCATGTCTGCACTGATATACATTTTGGCGTCTGTGAGCTGGGCGTATCCTTTCTGCGCAACAAGTGCGGCCAGGTCTACCAGGAACAGGTTTTTGAATTCCTGTGCCAGGTCCATGAGCCCGATATTGAGCCTGCGCAACTGGTATAAGAAAGAGGAAGGTGTTTTTGTGCTGAAGTTTCCGAACACGCCATCATTGAGTTCGGGGAAAGTGTTGAAGATCACACGGGTCTTCAGCTGGCTGTTGATCTGCTGGCAGAGATTTTTCGCATAAGCAGTCTGGTTAGCGCCGAACTGTGATTTTTCTTCGCCTGAAAGGGAATAGAATTTCTTCAGCAGTTTCTCGGAACTGCGGAGGATGATCACGTAATCGGGCTTGCTTTCGTACAGTTCAGAACCCGGGTCAAAAACCTGGAGGTCTATCTGGTTGTAGTCTGCTTCAAAAATATCGTAATGGATACCTTCAGCAATGCCGTATCCTTTGAGCGCCTGGTGAATGAACTGTGAGGCGGAATCTGCCACGATAGCAACACGGATGGTCTTCAATCCATCCAGGGGCTTTTTGAGAAATTTCTTTAATGCAATAAAACTCCGGTTATCAGGTGCCATATGCTATGATTCAAATGTCGGATCACGATTATTTGTAATATCATCAACAGGAAGACCTATAGGAATTTTCTATGCTATAACTCAGGAGGATGCTGAAATATTGCAAGATTAAAGAGGTGTTGCCTGTATTAGCATTTCATGGTATAGGAGATTAATGAAAAGGCTATTCTATAGGCTATCAGCAGGCTGCGAAGATAATATATAAGATCACAAGGAACAAGGGGAGGCTTCAAATAGCAAGGTGATTGGGGTGTTTTGCCCGTATCCGGCCAGTGTTTTGCCCCAAAATGAAATTTTGGCACATTTTCTGGGTATACTGCAACTTATCTGGACAGTGTGTTTTGGTTTAACCTTTACCCTTAATAAACCCAAACCGGACGGTTATGAAAAAACTCCAATTACTGGCGCTATTAGCGCTGGTGCTATTCGCTTCCTCCTGCAATCGCTACATTACCACTTACGAAGCCGCAAATGGAAAGGCCAAATGCGGGAGGTATATTAAGTAGCTCCTTCCATACAGCAAAACCTTGGACATTAATCATTGAACCTTACTGGTACTTGTCGAATGTGGTTGACAGGTATCAATTAAAACGCGCGGCCTGAAATATGGCCACGCGTTTTTTAATGATGATCATTCACATTATTGAATGATAAAAATGCAGGGTTTATAGGTTGATGCTCCGAGGTCTTTGTAATAAAAGGAAGTAAAAAAAAGTTCAGTATTGTAAAGTTTGAAAGGTTTTGCAGGTGCTAAGTGATGATAAGGATCGCTATAGACTCCTGCAATTGTTCTTGTTAAAGTACCGTCTGGTGTAATGTTTACCACATAAGTATTGTTTCCTCGGGGCCACTTGCCTGAAACGTCAACCCATTTTCTTTTTGATTCTTCATGGGTATTGATGTTAGTTTCATTGTCATTATAAAAAATGTAAATACCTTTTGAATTGTGAAATGTGGCAATAGAGCCAGTGTAAATCTGGTAATCGTATTCTATTTGATTTACAGGAATGTGTTTTATCCAATTTATCGAATTATCTGCCGAGATACTTAAGGCATAAACGCTTTTCCCATAAGATCTGTAATAGGTGCGAAAAGAACCACTAAGCTGAGAATTTCCAGAAATCGTATAATACCTTTGCATTACGAGGTATTTAGTTCCATCCGGATTAACAATTGAATTGATTGTATTCGAAAAAGGTAATCCATTCGTTTTTAGAGCCAGCAATACAGGATCAGTAACAGTATTCCAGAAGGAAGCATTTGCCAGTTCAGTTTCTCTGATATTGGTTAGCTTTTTCTGGGTTATATTGAAATCTCCTGAAATGATGTATTTGTATTCTTCATTATTTGTTTTGGACAGAAGTCCTGTAAAGCTGATCCCTTCCTTTGTAACATTCCAGATAGTGCTTCCAATCTGACCTTCAGGAAGGTTATTGAGGTATGCGGTCTCTGCTTTCCCGGATTTTCCAGTTTATATGTAAAGGGGCGAATTGTCTTCATCTCTTTATCAAAAATCACTCCGTCAAATATTTGGTGTTTTTTTCTCGAAACAGTGTATGAAGAAATTGCGAAACCATATGCACTGTCAGCTGAATAACCTTTGTAAAAATAATCGGAGTTACTGTTTACTTTATAAACTCCAATAGGTGGTACTTTAAATTGACCTGTTTCTAAATTCAGGTCTGCAACAAATACCTGATTCTTTTTTTCAAAAAAGACCTGTGCTGAACCTGCTCCTTCAAGTATACCGAGAAAATTATTGTACTTTAATCCCTCCACTATTGCAGAATGCCGGATGTTCAGATTCTCATCATAGATGGTATATTGTGCTTTCGCAGTGTTTCTGTCTGACGAAAATACTCCATGTGGCCCAGCATAATCGAGTACAGCATAAAGGCCCGGCCCAGGCTTGATAAATTCGTGTAGATAATCCTTCCTTGTTTCTGTGAATTCTTTGAACGAAGTCAACTGTGCAGCAGAAGAGATAAAAAGGATTGTCAGAGATAATACGCTAATGATTTTCTTTTTCATATGGTTTAGGTGCTAATTTTTTCAGTTCGGCAAAATAAATAAAAAGTGCCGGCCGAAAAATTTTCAACCGGCATCTAAATACTTTCAGGCTTCTTATTTCACCTTCCTCACAAAATCCTTCAAATAGCTACAGGTGTTCACGGCTTCTTTATAAAAAGCTGTATTGCTGTATTGTTTTGCCAGCGTTGTGAAATGCGGGCTGGACATCATTTTCTTTTCCTGCGCAACTTTGGCCTTTTCGTAATCATCATAGCTGGTATTCCGCCCCCATACTGGTCCCGGGATCTGCTTTTGTTCGCACTTGGCTACCATGAAGAGGCTGCGGGCCTTGAAGTTGGGGTCCTTACTCAGCGTATATGCCTGCTGGTAATGATCCCTCGCTTTGAATACGCCATAGTATTCCTTTTCTCCGGGCTTGAGTGTGGATTGGTCTGAAGGGAAAGAAGCGCCACCGCCCCAGCCATACTGGGTGAGAATCCAGCTATTGCCCCAATAGCTCATGCCGTACATACCTTTGGCCAGTTCATAATGTAATTGCGCTTTCTTTTCAGGATCGCTGGCTTTGGCCAGGTCTCGCTCCAGTTGCATCATCTTTTGTGTGAAGCTGAGCTTGGTATATTTCTTTGTATCCTGCGGAGTAGGCGCATGTGTATCTTCTATCAGGTCTGCAAAAGGATTGGCTGTGAGATAAGTGCTATAAGGTTCCTGCGCGTAATAGGAAGCCGGGATCTTTGCGAACCATTTTTCAGCTTCGGCAAATTTGAATTCGCGGAGCAGGGCTGTGCCGGTAACATCGTTCACATCGTCTTTGTTGAAGGTATTATGGCTCACCATGAACTTTTCCAGGGTGTTTAGTTTGGAGTTGTTCATCAATGCGAACAGTTGCTGGATCTGGTCTGCAGAAAGATCATTGCGCAGCATGCTGGTAGAGCTCAGCCAAAAGCCCCATCCCTCTTTCACATAAGTTTTCTGGACCCATTCTGCTGTGCCCACGCAGAGCAGAAACTTCACCTGGTCGGCATTATTGAGCTGCTGGTAACGCGGCGCGAGGATATCGGAGAAGATCCGGCGATAGAATAACGCATAGTCATTGCTGGCAGCAGCCTTCTTTTCCAGCCATTGTAAAGAAGGGAAGATCTGATCTTCAAAATTTTTATCGATACTGGCCTGGCTGTTGATGGTCAGCAGCAGGTTGGTCATGGCCCATTGGTCCTGCAGGTGCGAAGAAAGGTTAAGCTTCTTTGCTTCATCCAGTTGCTTGCGGGCGCCTGCATAGTCTTTATTGATCAGCAGGGCATGGGCAGCGGCAACGGAGAATAATCCTTTGTTGGAAGTGCTTTTTTGTTTGGCTGCTTCCTGACAGAGAGTAACAAAGGCAGGTATTGTTGCTTTCCAGGAATTGGATGTTTTGTCTCCTTCATCACCATAATACTGACGGATGGCGAGGGGCTCTTTTTTGGCAGCTTCTGTTTCGGGGGTGAAATAATGATCTTCCAGTTTGTTCAGCTCACGGATCAGGAGAACCTCCAGCATTGGCGAGCTGGGAGCCATCTTCCGGATGGACTGAAGGGTTTTTATTTCGCTGCGGTCGCTGCCCATTGCAAAGAGGCCAAGCACATTTGCGCGCTCTTCATCGTTCTTGCAAAGGGCCAGTACTGCCTGGCGGTTCTGCTCATCGAATCTTTTCACAGACCAGTCGAAGCTCATGTAATTGGATACTCGCATCACTTCATTCCTGCTGAAGAGCTGGCTGAAGATATAAGCGCCTTCGTTTTTCTTACCGGTGCGGGAGAGTGCTCCGGCTTTGAGCGAAAGGCTCATATCCTGCAATATGCTGTTGGTAGTATTGGGTTTCACCAGTTGATCGTAGTTGAGGATGGCTTCATCATATCGGTTGGCGTAATGCGCGAGCCTTACTACCTGGTAGGCGTAGCGGAGTTTGATGAATTCATTTTTCGCAACATTGTAAAGTTGCAGCCCGTTCTTCTGGAGTTTGGCCATTTTATCCTTGTCTCTGGCAATGGGCTCCCATGCACTCCAGCTGCCTGTAACATTGGGCTCCACCTGTTTCGCATACATGATATATCCCAGAGCTTCCAGGTCTTTGCTCTTCATGAACCAGCTGGTCATTCCATTTTTTGCGATAGAGTCTGGTATCTGGAGTGGCTGGTTCTTTTCCAGATGATAATAAAGATTGGAAAGATGCTTGCGATCGTATTGCACTACAAATTCGATGGCATCTTTCTTTGAAAAGCTGTTGTTGCCATAGCCTGCCCATTCTGCAGCGGTAACATCCGAGGTGGTAACGGGTTCCTTTTCTTCATAGAGGAACTGCACATCTGTGTAGTAAAATGGCGAATATCCCTGTACGTTACTGTTGTTCCTGGAGAAGAAGCTCACATAATAATCGTAAGGATCTGAATCGCCTCCGGCGCAACCGATGATGTTGTAGGGGAAGCATAAAGCAACAGCATTAATGCAGACTAAGAAAAATAGTTTGTATTTCATGGGTTGAATAATTATCCAGCGTTATTGAATCGAGATGATAAAGTGATAAGGTCAGTTTTTCGTTCCTGATCTTTTTTTTCAGGATCCTGGCCGACCTGAGAATATCGCCAAAGTTACTATCTTCCTGTCTGATCAGGTCATCTTTGTGCAGATCATATCCCAGTAGTACCGTGTCTTTCAGCAATCGGTACGTATTTCCCTCCCTGTTAGTGAGTAGTTTATGGTCAAGGTTTTCCGTGGGCAGATTCTGAATGAGGCCAGCGTATTCATTTTTCCTGAACAGCACTTTCCAGTTGAAAATTGGAAGGGCAACATCGAGGTCAAGCGGATACTCGTGGAGATTGGTTGTATATTTTTCCATTTCTTCCGGATCCAGGATGGAGTTCTTTGTCAATGGATTTTTGAGATTGCCCATATTGTAGCACATGAGCAGTCCGCGGTCTATGGGAGGCACGCCTGTTTTGAGCTTGTATTTGCATTGGTATAGCCGGATGGTGGCTGAAAGGAGCTTTCCCTGGAAACCGGGATGTTCCTTGAGTTTTCGCAACAGCAAAAAATAGCGGTCGCGGGTGGTGGCGGTCCAGTCGCAATCGATCTGGATTTCCTTTACAGGGACCGAAGAGAGCTCTGTGGCCCTGATGGTTTCGATCAGTCCTGCAATCTGTACGGCAGTAGAGACCACGGCCACGGAGTCCAGCATCATCATAGTTTCATTGGTGATGAAAACCGTAGGCACAAGTTCTGTTTTGCCGGATGATAATAATCTGCGGGTACTGTCTCCAAATTGTACTTTGGCTGTAGGGATCGCTGTTTGTTGCGGGGCATTCCAGGCCACATCAAAAAATTTCACATAAAGTTTATCTGCTGTTTGCAGCAATATGTTCTGTTCTTTCGGATTGAGTACGGCCTGCGATTTCCAGAAATAAAATGCAGGCGTAACAATGTGATCCTGCTGTGCTCCGCTGCAACCTGCGGCCACAATGGCCAACAGCCCTGCAAGAGCGGCAATTGGCAGGTATTTACATATGGTGAAATTCATGGTTGCCCAAAAGTAAATTGTTTTTTGGGTATGATTTCCTCTCCTTACATTTACGGCCCTTAAAGTGTGCTAATGACGGTTCAATTTGGTTACGATAAAAAGCAGGTGATACAGGCATTGCGGTATCACTTCCTGATGAGGCCTGAGATCAAGATACTGCTGATCTTCATCAACGTGTTTGCCATTCTTTCCGCGATATTGTTCGCCTATAAGATCATTCAACCGGTTTCTTTTTTGATGTTCTCTGTATTGTGGTTCATCCTGATGCTGGTGATCTGGCGAGTGCTTCCCTCCAGTATCTATAAAAGGTCCAGCACGTTCAAGGACCATTTCATCATGCATTTCAACGAAAATGCGGTAACGCTGGAAACAGAGCGCGGATCTAAAGACTGGAGCTGGGAGTCTTTCAGCAAATTCATCGAGAGCCCCTATTTCTTTCATTTGTATTTCGATGCCCGTTCTTTCTTCATTATTCCCAAAGAAGCTTTTGTGGATATTGCCGATCTGCAAAAGGTAAGGCAGTGGATGAAGACCAAGATCTCCAAATAAAAAACCGGGTTAACCCGGTTTGTATTTACTCTCTTCGAATATTTTTTTGGGATCCGTTTGCAGTATTTGCTGAAGGGTAACGGATTTGTGTTTCTCCACGTATTTCCGGATGATCTGCCGGCCAACCCACATACCAATAAAGCCGGGTGATCCCTGGCCAAGCGCCTGTGTGAAAGGGCCGTCGGTTATATATTCCTTGATGAGATCAGGTTCGTTCTTGTACAGGAGTCCGTTGGTGAGGAAGAAGTTCCAGATATTCCTTCGTTTTCGATACAGCCTTTGAGTTGTTTGGCCGTGTATCCCGTGAGCAGGGAGTCTTCAGTGTAGGGTAACAGTTTTTCCAGGGCATACAATCTTTTCCCTTTTTCCACCATTTGTTCCACCAGGTTGAGGCCGCGGATCCTTTCGGGATGAATATCGTCGATGATATTCTTCATACAGTTGACAGCGATGTATTCCGGAGCGAACCGCCTGGAAACATAGGTCGGATACAATTGCTGTCCCATTTCCGAATGGTAGACCGAGAAATTGCTGCCGAGGTGGAGCTGCAGCCCCACGGCCAGACCATCCTGCGTGATCACATCTCCGTATTTGCCGAGGGAGGCTTCAAAAGCGGCGTCCATCGGGCCGATATAGGTAATGAGTTTTTCAGGAAGATGATAGGCAGGGAAATAGTATTTGACAAACTGCAGTCCTTTTTTCACTTCTTTCTCGTAGGGAGCGAAATTGCGGAACAGTTTATCTGCACTGTCTTTGATTGGTTGGTAATCTTTCAGGAAATGTTTCAATGGGAGTTCAGGACTGACCATGGCTGAATCAGCCATGGGTGCAATACCCAGGATATTCAACACATAATCGCCCAGGAATCCGCCGTACCGGGGGACGAGTTGTTGCATACTTCTTTCGATATTATTGGTATCGATAGCAAAAAAATCCTGTTCAAACCGCTGCACGGTCAGGTTCACTTTGATGTTGGAAACATCGGGCACATTCTTGTTCTTACAGGCGAAAAGCCCGGTGGCCAACAGGAGGGCGAAGGCGGTTTTCTTCATGCCAGTCAAACGTTTGTGGCAAAAATATGTTGTAAAAAGAAATCCAAAATATAAAATCCCCCGGATGGGGCTTAAATTTGAGGTATGAAGATCGCTTTAGCGCAACAGAATTATCATATCGGCAACTTTGAAGACAATACCCGGAAGATCATCGGCGCCATTCAGTACGCCAAATCCAGAGGAGCAGACCTGGTGGTATTTTCAGAATTGAGCGTTTGTGGCTATCCTCCGCGCGACCTGCTTGAGTTCAACGACTTCGTGAATGAATGCTACAAGGCAATCGATATCATCAAGGAGCATACAGACACCATCGGCGTGATCATTGGCGCTCCCCAGCGCAATCCCGAGAAAGAAGGAAAGGACCTCTTCAATGCGGCCTGGTTCCTTTATGAGAAACAGGTATTGGGTGTGGCGCAGAAAACCTGTCTGCCCACCTATGATGTATTTGATGAGAACCGTTATTTCGAGCCGGCCTACCATTGGGAAGTGGTCCGCTTCAAAGGGAAACGCATCGCACTTACCATTTGTGAAGATATCTGGAATTTGGGCGATAATCCCCTGTACCGTATCAATCCGATGGACAAACTGATTGTGCAGCATCCCGATCTCATGATCAATATTTCAGCCTCTCCTTTTGATTATGATCATGATGACGACAGGCTGGAAGTGATCCGGGCCAATGTACTCAAGTACAAATTGCCCATGTTCTATTGCAATACCATCGGCTCGCAAACCGAAGTGGTATTTGATGGAGGCAGCCTGGTGATGGATGCACAAGGCCGGGTGATCAAGGCCATGAAAGTGTTTGAGGAGGATTTCGCCATTGTGGATACAGACCAGGAGCAATCCACTGTTACTACCAAAGCTCCGGCTCCGCTGAAGCGCGCCACCACTGCCTTTGATAAGGAAATGCGCGTTTCGAAGGTGGACGATCCCGATAAGATCATAGATTATCTCACTTCTGAAAAGAATATCGGGGAGATCCACCAGGCGCTGATCCTGGGCATCCGGGATTATTTCAGGAAGATGGGATTCTCCAAAGCGATCCTCGGTTCCTCCGGTGGTATCGATAGCGCTGTGGCTTTGGCGTTAGCCTGCGAAGCGCTGGGGAAAGACAATGTCCGCGCCATCCTGATGCCCTCCGAATTTTCATCTGACCACTCTGTGTCGGATGCGGAACAACTGAGCAGGAACCTCGGCAATCCCTGCGATATCATCCCCATCAAAGATATTTACAACCAGTTCCTGACTACCCTGGAGCCGGTGTTCAAAGGATTGCCTTTTGGACTGGCTGAAGAAAATATACAGAGCCGCACGCGCGGTAACCTGCTGATGGCCATTGCCAATAAATTCGGATATATCCTGCTCAACACTTCCAATAAAAGTGAGCTGGCAACCGGTTATGGTACCCTCTACGGCGATATGGCCGGTGGTCTCAGCGTGCTGGGTGATGTATACAAAATGCAGGTGTATGCGCTGGCAGAATACATCAACCGGAACGGAGTGATCATCCCTGAAAATATCATTCACAAAGCGCCTTCGGCAGAGCTCAGGCCTGATCAGAAAGACAGCGATAGCCTTCCCGAATATCCGGTACTGGACAAAGTGCTGTATCAGTATATCGAAAGAAGACAGGGACCGAAAGAGATCATTGAAATGGGCATCGATGAAGCCCTTGTACGCAGGATCCTGAAACTGGTCAACACGGCGGAGTATAAACGAAATCAGTTCTGCCCTATCATCCGCGTCAGCAGCAAAGCTTTCGGCGTGGGAAGAAGAGTGCCTATTGTAGGAAAATATTTAAGCTAAAAAAACAGGCAGCGCTTTTGGCGCTGCCTGCGATATTTTTTCGGTTATATCAACCGGGGCTCGGTTCGTTGAATATAATATTAGCGCTTAAGGATCACCGTGTAAGTAATGGTATTGCCTCCCTCAGACATTGTCAGTGAAAGAACCAGCTGGCTCTTGGTCAGGCTGACTACTTCGAAGTCTCCGTAGATAAAGAAGGCAGAAGTTTCCAGTGTGATCTTGTTACCGTTGAGACTCCATTCTGTAGTCTCATCATTTTCACATTTTTTTCCTTCGTCAACAACTTTGAACACGTTGTTGGCCAGCAATTGATAAACATCGTCCTTCTCGCATTCTTCGAATTCAGACAATATGGACTCTTCACCAACTCCGCTAACCTTCATTTTCAGGTCAGCCAGCTTGTAGTTGCCGATCAGGTTTTCTGCATTTACAGCAAGTTTGTCGTCGTCTTTGTCTTTCTTACAGGAGGAGAATACGGATAAGGTCACGAAGGCCAGGAGAGTCAGCCTCAGCATGTGTTTTTTCATATTTGGGGTTTTAAATGACTCGGGGTTTCACTACAAACTGTAAATGCCGGTATTTATTGTGTTTCGGCTGAACTATAAATTATCTCATTCCCGGCCTCCGGCCATCAAGTTGGCAAGCATATTGCAACTGCATTTCGCGTAATTTTATATCTTGTTATCATTCATTCATGCTAAACCCGGTTTATGGTATTAACAGCCGATGATATTCGCCAGCTCAATGAGAAGATCCAGTCTCACAGTTCATTTATTGACCGTCTCCGGGACGAAACAGCCCGTGTGATCGTAGGCCAGCACCATATGCTGGACAGGCTGCTGATCGGCCTGCTCTGCAATGGGCATATCCTCCTGGAAGGGGTGCCCGGTCTGGCAAAGACCCTTACCATAAAAAGCCTTTCTCAGGCAGTACAGGCCAAATTCAGCCGGATCCAGTTCACGCCCGATCTGCTGCCGGCAGATGTGATCGGTACCATGATCTATAACCAGCAGCAGCATGAATTCATCGTGAGAAAAGGCCCCATCTTCGCCAATTTCGTTCTCGCGGATGAGATCAACCGCGCACCGGCAAAGGTTCAGAGCGCTCTCCTGGAAGCCATGCAGGAAAAACAGGTGACCATCGGCGATACCACCTACAAACTGGATGAGCCATTCCTTGTACTGGCTACCCAGAATCCACTGGAACAGGAAGGAACTTATCCGCTTCCTGAAGCGCAGCAGGACCGCTTCCTCATGAAAGTGATTGTGGAATATCCTACAAAAGAAGAAGAACAACTCATCATACGTCAGAATGTGCAGGGGCTGAAAGGACCACAGATCTCACCCGTGGTGACCATGCAGGAGATCATGCAGGCACGCGACCTGGTAAGGCAGGTGTACATGGATGAAAAAGTGGAACAATACATTTTAGACATCGTGTTTGCTACCCGTTATCCTGAACAATACAAACTTGACAAACTGAAGCCGCTGATCTCATATGGAGGATCGCCACGCGCCAGCATCAACCTGGCAATGGCAGGCAAAGCACATGCCTTCCTGAACAAACGCGGCTATGTGATACCGGAAGATATCCGTAGTATTTCGAAAGATGTATTGCGTCATCGTATCGGCCTCACGTATGAAGCAGAAGCAGAGAACGTGAACGTAGTGGATGTGGTGGATGATATTCTCCGCGCTATCCAGGTACCTTAATCCCAACTCATGCTCACAACAACCGAGATATTAAAAAAAGTAAGAGAGCTCGAGATCAAAAGCAAAAGGCTCACCCGGCATATTTTCACCGGTGAATACCACAGCGCTTTCAAGGGAAGGGGTATGCATTTCAAGGAAGTGCGCGAATACCAGGCCGGCGATGATCCGCGCTTCATAGACTGGAACGTATCCGCGCGTTTCAATCATCCTTTCAGTAAAATGTTCGAGGAAGAACGTGAGCTTACCGTAATGCTGATAGTTGATGTAAGCGCCAGTTCCCTCTTCGGCACTACACATGCACGTAAGAAAGACCTGATCACGGAAATCGGCGCCGTGCTTGCCTTTTCGGCCATCAGCAATAATGATAAGGTGGGACTGATCTTCTTCAGCGATAAAGTGGAAAAGATGATCCCGCCGAAAAAAGGAAGGGATCATGTACTCTACATGGTTCGTGAATTGCTGTCTATGCAACCCAAACAAAAAGGCACCAACCTGGGAGAAGCGCTCCGCCGCTTCACCAATTCCACCCGCCAGCAATGCATCGCCTTTTTGCTGAGCGATTTCCTGGATACCGGTTTCAACGATGCTCTCAAAGTAGCAGGCCGCAAACACGATCTTATCGGCATCAAGATATACGACAAGATGGAAATGCAATTGCCGGATGCAGGAATGATGCTGGCGGAAGATGCAGAAACCGGACAGCAGTTCTATGTTGATACCAGCGATTTCCTGGTCAGACAAAAACATCAGTCCGGATTTTTCCGTCATACAGAATATTGCAAGCAGGTATTCACTCAGGCCGGCTGCGATCTCCTGCATATACGCACGGATGAGGACTATGTGAAAGTGTTACAAAAATTCTTTATCGGCAGAAATAAATAGGATACATGAAAACAGCTTTGCTGTGGTTTATTGCACTATTCAGTACCCTGGGTTTGAATGCGCAGGTATTGGTAAAAGCTTCAGTAGATAAGGATGCCATCCTCATCGGCGAGCCGGTGAAGTTATTGCTGGATGCAAGGATGCCGCTCGGCGCCCAGATCAGCTGGTTCACGCTGGATTCCATTCCTGCTTTCGAGTTTTTGGAAAAAGGAAAAGTAGACACTATTGAAGGTGTGGATGGTAAAAAGATCCAACAGGTAGTTACCATTACCAGTTACGATAGTGGCTACCGCGTAATACCTCCGCTCACCCTCAAAGTTGGAAATACTATATATGCCACGGACTCCATCGGCATCAATGTGTCTTATACGCCTTACAATCCAGATGCAGATTACAGGGATATCAAAGAGATCATAGAAGTACCGAACCCATCTGCAGGAGCCATCCCCTGGATCATCGGTGTTGTTACCCTCTTGTCTCTGATTGCCATCGTCTGGTTACTGATGGCTAAGAAAAAGAAAGACATTCCCATTGCAGAAAAAGTACCGGAGCTAACTCCCTACGAAGAAGCGCTCAACGCGCTGGATGCCCTGAAACAAAAAGGATGGCCGGCGCCGGCAGAAAGTAAATTCTTCTATACACAATTGAACGATGTATTGCGGGTGTTCGTGATGCGCAAATTACGGATATCCTCACTCGAAAAAACCAATGACGAGCTCACCAGGGCCCTGGTTACTTTAAAGCCGGATGCTGAACAGTTCACCCAATTGGCGCAGGCCCTCCAGATCGCAGACTTTGTGAAGTTTGCAAAATACACACCCGGAGATACAGAAAATGAGCAGAACTTCAACAGCATCCGTTCTGCTATTACAACACTCAATAATCTTACCTGACCTTGCTTTATAACTGGTTCCAAAATATCACATTTGCCCATCCCTGGTTCTTTGCCTTGCTGGCAGTACTGCCGGCAATGATCTGGTGGTACCTGAAGAAGGCCGGCAAATATCAGGCAACGGTGCTGTTGTCAACAACAGACAGTTTCAAACAGGGCTCTTCATGGAAAAATCTTTTCAGGCATTCGCTCTTCATTTGCCGTTGCCTGGCAGTGGTATGCCTCATTATCGCATTGGCGAGACCGCAAACCCGTTTTGATGAAGAACTGAAAACAGGACAGGGCATCGATATCATTCTTTGTATGGATGTAAGTGGCAGCATGTTTGCGCAGGACCTCTTGCCCAACAGGCTGGAATCGGCCAAGCAGGTGGCTGCGGATTTCGTGGACAGCCGCGTTACAGACCGCGTTGGTGTGGTGATCTTCTCGGGCGAAAGCTTTACACTGGTTCCGCTTACTACAGATAAGGAAGTGCTGAAAAACGCTATCTATAATATCCAGCTTGGCGCATTGGAAGATGGTACCGCCATCGGTGATGGATTAGGCATCAGCGTAGCAAGACTGAAAGATTCCAAAACAAAATCGAAAGTGATCATTCTGCTCACAGATGGCGAAGACCAGGGCGGAAGGATCAGCCCGCTCGAAGGCAAAGACCTGGCCCGCACCTACGGCATTCGCGTATACACGATCGGTGTGGGTACTGATGGATATGCACCCGTACCTATCCCCGATGAAACCGGCAGGGTGGTTACACGCCAGCAGAAAGTGAATATCGATGAGAAGCTGCTGAGGCTGATCGCGGAGCAAACCGGGGGCCTGTATTTCCGTGCCCGCGACAATGAAAGTCTGAAGGGTATTTACAGGGAAATTGATCAGCTGGAGAAGTCGAAGATCGAAGTTACTACCTTCCGCAGGTATACTGAGCGTTTTCATCCCTTTGCGATTGCCGCCGCTGCATTACTTTTGCTGGAAATGGCATTGCGGTTTACCCTGTTCAGGAAATTTCCGTAGTGTAATACCAATATGAAAGCAACGGTCTACAAATCAACAGGAAGCTGGTACGTGGTGAAAGCGGAAGATGGCCGTTTTTACAATGCGCGTATCAAGGGAGTTTTCAAGATAGATGATATCACGTCCACCAACCCGATTGCGGTAGGTGATATTGTTGGCATCAGTCCTGAGCCCGGTACCGATAACAGCGCCATGATCGATGAGATCACTCCCCGGAAAAATTATATCAACCGTCAGTCACCTTCCCACCGGAAACAACATCATATCGTAGCAGCCAATCTGGATCAGAGCCTGCTGTTTGCCACGCTCAAAGACCCTAAGACCTCACAGGGATTCATCGACCGCTTCCTGGTCACCTGTGAAGCCTATCATGTTCCCGCTATCATTGTTTTCAATAAAGCCGATCTCTACAGAAAAAAGGAGGAAGAAAGGCTTGAGGAACTATCGGAGATGTACACGCGAATTGGATACAAGGTGGTATCGATGTCCGTTGCGCAGAACAAGGGCGTTGTAGAGGTGAAGGAATTGCTGAAAGATAAGATCACGCTCATGAGCGGGCATTCCGGCGTAGGTAAATCATCTTTCCTGAATTCCATTTTTCCTGAGCTGGGTCTGAAAACCCAGGACGTGAGCGGCTGGAGCGGAAAGGGGATGCACACTACCACATTTGCAGAAATGTTCGATCTGCCTTTTGGTGGTAGCGTGATCGATACGCCCGGTGTACGTGAGTTTGGTCTTGTTGATATTTCAAAACAAGAACTCTCCCATTATTATCCTGAGATGGCAAAGCTGATCACAGAATGTCAGTTCAATAACTGTCTGCACGTAAATGAGCCCGGCTGCGCTGTGAAAACAGCGGTGGAGGAAACGGGCGAAGTAGCGGTAGACAGGTATGTGAGCTATCTGAACATCCTGGGCTCCATCGATGAAAAGAATTACTAGGCTACATATCTTTTGAAATGATGCACCTGTAATTTTTTCTCCAGGAAGGAAGCCACTTCCACTACTGCATCATTTTCTTTCCGCTGCGCTTCACGGAATTTGAATGGATAGATGGTTACGCCCGTATAGATATTGTAATGAAGGGTGAGGGCGAATCCCTTGTAATGGAAATCCCAGTAACTGCTGTCTGGACTATCTGATTTTTGGGAGAACTGAATATCGAGATCATCTGTAAGGATGCCGGCTATTTCATAGAATCGGTTATAGCCACAATCATCATCAATAATAGCTTCGGTGCAGCCGAAGTCGGTACGAAGTGCGAGGCTCATACGGTACGGATTTAGGTGAACAGGGACCCTGTGCTTATGATTTGAACTTCTTGGCCTTTGGCAGTTTTTCTCCGCTAAGGATCCGTTCGGCGCCGGCATTCTTGCTATTGGCAGGGCAACCGTATTTGGGGCCGAACACACTATTCCAGAGCTTACAGGAGGAACTGCCTGAAACTATCAGGAAGCTGGCTGTGATCAATACGATCGAACGGATGGTTTTCATAAGCGATAACTTCTTCCGGTTAAACGATTTCAAACTAAGAATATTATTTCACCGGGTCAATAGTTCTACCCATTTTCACCGGTTACCTGGTCCCTGAACCAGGCTGCATACCGTACGTAATTGTTTGCTATTCTGTCTATTTCGCCGTGAATTTGAGATGCGTCAATATCTTTTACTTTTTTTGCGGGAACGCCTGCCCAAATGGTGCCTGAGGGTACTTCCGTGCCTTCCAGCACAACGGCTCCGGCTGCAATGATACTGTTGCTGCCGATCTTCGCATTGTCCATCACAATAGCTCCCATTCCGATCAGTACATTGTCGTCGATAGTGCAACCATGAACAATGGCATTGTGGCCGATCGAAACATTGTTACCGATGATGGTCTTTGTTTTTTTGTAAGTGCAGTGGATCACGGCACCGTCCTGTATATTCACTTTATTACCCATGCGGATGCTGTTCACATCTCCTCTCACTACGGCATTGAACCAAACACTTCCTTCATCGCCCATCACTACATCTCCTACGATGGTGGCATTGGGGGCTATAAAACAATTTTGTCCGAACTGCGGATAAACTCCGTCTACATGTAAGATTAGTGGCATGCAACAAATATCCTGAATTTTCGCCAGTTGAAGGAATTCTGTTCAAGTGCCGGAATTTGGTTTTATTTGTACTTATAAGTATATCAGTATGAATCAAAGGGAAATGTTCTTAAGGCATGTGGCGCAGACCTCCCCGGCTCCGCTGGCGCTCGAAATTGTGAAGGCTGAAGGAAGCATCCTCACCGATGCCAAAGGCAGGGAGTATATCGATCTGATAGCAGGTATCAGTGTGTGTAATATCGGTCACCGTCACCCGAAAGTGGTGAAGGCCATCAAACAACAGGCAGATGAATACCTGCACCTGCTGGTGTATGGTGAGCTGGTGGAAACTCCGCAGGTGGAATACGCAAAACTGCTCACCGATCATCTTCACAATTCCTTAAACTCAGTATACTTCACCAACTCCGGAGCGGAAGCGGTGGAAGGAGCAATGAAGCTCGCCAAGCGCGCTACCGGCAGAACACAGATCATTGCATTCAACCAGAGCTATCATGGTTCCACCCAGGGCGCGTTGAGTATTATCGGAGACGAATATTTCCGGAATGCATTCCGTCCATTATTGCCGGATGTGTTGCATATGGATTACAATGATTATGATGCTATCGAAGCCATCAGCAACCGCACAGCTTGTGTGATTGCTGAAAGTGTGCAGGCGGAGCGCGGCATTTATGCACCTACCAAAGAATGGATGAAAGCATTGGCGCAAAAATGTAAGGAAACAGGAACATTGCTGATCCTTGATGAGATACAAACCGGTTTCGGAAGAACGGGAACACTCTGGGGATACCAGCAATTCAAGGTGGTGCCGGATATTGTGTTACTGGGAAAAGCCCTTGGCGGCGGGATGCCGTTGGGAGCTTTCGTTGCCAATCGTAAGCTGATGAATCACCTTACAGCAGATCCTGTATTGGGGCATATCACTACTTTCGGCGGACACCCCGTTTGCTGTGCTGCAGGATTGGCGGCCATGAAAGTATTGCTTAAACGCGGTATCATGGAGAAAGTGCAGGAGAAGGAAATGTTATTTCATAACCTGCTCCATCACCCGAAGATCAAAGCTGTAAGAAGTTGTGGTTTGATGATGGCAGTGGAGTTCGATAGTTTCGAGACCAATAAGAAAGTAATTGATGCTTGCATCAACAGAAAGAAAGGCCAGAGACGGGTGCTGACAGATTGGTTCTTGTTTGCTCCGCAGTGTTTACGAATAGTGCCACCACTAACGATCAGCAACAAAGAGATCAGGGAAGCATGTGAGATAATACTCGAAGCCGTAGATAAAATTAAATGAGTTAGGATCCCCGGTTAAGCCGGGGATCTTTGTTTTGAGGAATGTATTAAGTGAAAGTGGAGGAGAATGATTTTGAGGATTTCAAAGAGATAATATTTATTCTCTTACATATTATGATTCAGGTTAAACTAAATTGTTCAGTCACTGACTGAACAATTTTACCTGACCTATCCTCAGATTGCCAGCAAAGTACAAGGTTATTCAAATTTGGTTGATGAAAATTTTGCAGACCGTTTGCCATCAGTTCAAATTGACGGCCTTGATTTAACTTCTCCCGATCAACTGGTTAATCGCCTCTCTTTCACCCATCTCGTTGAGCTCATCAAACAAGATCAACCACTCAAGCGCCTCTTCTATGAAACCATGTCTATCAGCAACAACTGGTCTGTACGTGAATTGCAACGCGCCATCTCCAGCATGCTTTATGAACGTACGGGACTAAGCGAAGACAAGCAAGCTGTTCTCGAAAGCCATCAAAAAGGAAGCGGCACAAGACCCGAAGATTTTCTTCGCAATCCCTACGTTCTGGAATTTCTCAACATCAAAACCAAAGCGATACTGGAAGAATCAGACCTTGAAGGAGAGATCATCAGTCAGCTCCAGAGCTTCCTGCTTGAAATGGGCAAAGGATTCTGCTTTGAAGAAAGACAAAAGCGCATCACTTTCGATAACACACATTACCGGATCGATCTGGTGTTTTATCATCGCATCCTCAAATGCCATGTCAAAAGGTTTTCGTTTCAAAATATCTCACCAGCCTTCCCAGTGAAGAACAACTACAGCAGCTCATTCGCTGCGAGCAGGAAAAAGCGCTGTAATTGCTAACTGACTTCGCCTCACCCTGCTCATATCGCTTCCGGTAAATAATTTGCTACTATTTTCTTAAATGCCTCCAGCTCCTTCTTTATCCAGTTTTCATCTTTTCCTGTCAGGTCTGCTATCAGGGCGGCCACTACAGGAGCTGCTTCCAATGCTGCCTTCGCGTCCAATAAGATTGCCCTCGTTCTCCTGCTGAGAATATCTTCAACAGTAACAGCCCATTCTTCTTTCACTCCCCACACTACCATGGCTTTTGTGTAAGGCAATGCCGGATGGATCAGTTCAGTCAGGGAAGGATCGGATTCCACCAGTTTATCGATGCCGCTGATATCTGTACCATAGTAATAGTCATCAGTGTTGAAGTTAGTGGTGGGTTGTGCACCGTGAATGTTCAGCGATGCGGTTACACATTCACGATAGGGAAGCTGTGCATTCACCGCGGCAGTGTTCACAGTATCTTCTGCCATCTTTCTATAAGTGGTCCACTTACCACCCAGAATACTTACGAGGCCCGATGCAGAAACGGTGACCTGGTGATCGCGGGAGATCTCTGCTGTTTTCTTTGCACTGCTTTTCACAAGCGGGCGTAAACCTGCAAAAACGCTTTTTATGTCCGTACGGGTTGGGTCTTTGGTCAGATAGCGCGCGGCATGATGCAGGATGAAATCAACTTCCTCCTTCAACGCTACGGGTTCCGGAGAGATATGATCAACCGGTGTATCAGTAGTACCCACGATGATCTTGTTATGCCAGGGAACAGCAAAGAGTACGCGGCCATCATCTGTATGCGGTATCATGATGGCGGCTTCGCCTGGAAGAAAAGATTTGTCGAGCACGAGGTGTATTCCCTGGCTGGGCGAAATACTGGCGGGCCTGGAAGGATCATCCATATGCTGAACAGCATCGGAGAAAACGCCGGTAGCATTGATCACTACTTTCGCCTGCACTTCATATTCTTTGCCGCTGAGTTGATCTTTTACCTGCACACCAACAATATGATCATTGGTTTTGAGAAAACCGGTAACGCTGCAATAATTGAGAATGGTAGCGCCTGCTCCTGCGGCTGTCTGCGCAAGGTTTACGGCCAGCCGCGCATCGTCGAACTGACCATCATGATAGAGCACGCCACCGCGTAATCCCTCCGTATCCAGCGTGGGCGCCAGTTTCAGCACTTCTTCGGTACTGAGCCATTCGGAAGTTCCCAGTCCGAGGCTGCCGCTCATCCAGTCGTACACTTTCAAACCGAATCCGTAGTATGGACCTTCCCACCATTTGTAATTGGGAACAATGAAGGACTGATTCTTTACCAGGTGCGGTGCATTCTGTTTGAGTAGTCCTCTTTCGCGAAGCGCATCCATTACCAGTTTGATATTTCCCTGCTGCAGGTAGCGCACACCGCCATGCACCAGTTTCGTGCTGCGGCTGCTGGTGCCCTTGGCAAAATCATACTGTTCGAAAAGAATAGTGGAATATCCTCTGGAGGCTGCATCCACAGCGGCCCCCAGCCCGGAAGCCCCGCCTCCTATGATCACTATGTCCCATACGCCATTGAATTGCTCCAGTTGTTCAAGGTGTATTGTTCTGTTCATTTGCTGATCAATTATTTTGTTTGAAAAAATGCCGTTCATAACAAATCATACAGGGCCCGGAGAATTACTCTTTTTTGGTTGTATATTCCTATACAAATAAAACCAGGATTTGTTATGCGATCTACTATTTTACGCCGTCCCGCCCACGGGGGCCTCTGGCTGGCTGTGCTGTTGACATCCGGAGCAGCACTGGGCGCCGGATTCCCCGGACAGCGGCTAACCGATACTGTTCCTAAAAAAGGTTTCGCATTCACAGAAGTGAAAACACTACCGCTAAAGCCTGAACGAAATATCTCTTTCAATACTGATGAAGGTACCTGGATGTCGGTAGATATCAGTCCAGATGGCAATACCATCGTCTTCGACCTCATGGGCGATCTCTACACCATTCCCGCTACCGGTGGTAAGGCAACCCGCATCACCCGCGGATTCGCTTTCGATACACATCCCCGTTACAGTCCCGACGGAAAAAAGATATTATTCACTTCAGACCGCAGTGGTTCAGAAAATATCTGGTACCTAGATACTGAAAAGAAAGATACCGTGCAGGTGACAAAAGACCGGGATCAGAATTTTCCCAGTGCTGCCTGGACGCCCGATGGCAATTACATCGTAGCCGCCCGTGGCCGCCTGGATGTTAAGCTCTGGCTTCTTCACAAAGATGCAGGCTCCGGCGCCCAGCTCACAGACGCTCCGGGAATCAAAACCATCGATCCGGCTGTGAGCCCGGATGGACGCTATGTCTATTTTTCCCAACGTGCAGGTTTCTGGAATTATAATGCGATGCTGCCGCAATACCAACTGAATGTATTAGACAGGGAGAATGGAAAAACGCAGGGCATCAGCACGCGATACGGGTCTGCATTTACACCGGTATTGTCGAAAGACGGACAATGGCTGGTTTATGGTACGCGATATGAAGACAAGACCGGCCTCGTGATCCGCAACCTGAAGAATGGGGATGAACGGTGGCTTGCTTATCCTGTGCAACGCGATGAACAGGAATCCATCGCAACCATGGGCGTATTGCCGGGAATGACATTCACGCCTGACAGTAAGGCCCTGATCGCTTCCTATGGTGGAAAGATCTATCGCATACCCATTGCCGGTGGTAAACCTGAATTGATTCCCTTCAATGCAGATGTTGACCTGGAACTGGGGCCACGTCTTGAATTCAAGTATCCTGTGTCAGACACGGCTTATGCCCTGGCAACGCAGATCAGGGATGCCGTGCCTTCGCCGGATGGAAAGAAACTGGCTTTCACAGTGCTTAACCGATTGTATGTAATGGATTATCCGGGCGGCACGCCAAAGCGCCTTACCAATAATGATTTTACCGAAGCTGAACCTGTATGGTCTCCCGATGGAAGCCAGATCGTTTTCACTACCTGGTCTGCAAATGGTGGCCATTTATACAAAGTAACTGTGAATGGAAAAGCCCCTGCCCGGCAACTGACAAAGGAGCCGGCGTTATACGCCAATCCAGCCTGGACCTATACCGGCGATAAGATCGCTTTTGTGCGCACAGGAAACCAGCGTTACAAGAATGCGATCAGTCCATTCGGAAATGGTGGAGAAGATGAGCTCTGCTGGATTAGCGCCAATGGAGGGGATGTCAACTATATCGATAAAGCCAATGGCAGAAGCAATCCGCATTTCATCAAAGGCGATGATCGTTTGTACCTGAACCAGGGGGGCAGCCTGATCTCTATCCGCCTGGATGGGACTGATGAAAAAACACTGGCGAAGGTAACGGGCATCACAACATATGGTATCAGCAACCTGAAAGACCACGGGCATGATCATGCGCTGGATGCTACCAACTATTGTATGCTGTCGCAAAGCATGGCGGAAGCGATGGAAGTACAAACACCCGCTTCAGCGGCAGTAGTGTTGTTGTCGCCTGATGGCGACCGTGCCCTCGCGCAGGTGAACAATGATATTTTTGTATTCACGATGGTAAAAACAGGAAAGCCTCTGAGCATCTCCGTTGCAGATGCCGGTTCCGCCATCTACCCTGCCCGCAGGCTCACTGAGCTGGGAGGCGAATTTCCCGCATGGGAAAGTGATGGAAAGAAAATTCACTGGTCCATCGGCAACTCACATATCGTGTACAACCTGGAAGCAGCGGAACAATTCGACGACAGTCTGAAACTGGCGAAGAAAGAAGAAGCAAAGAAAAAAGCCGATCCTACCACCAATAAAGCAGACAGTACCAAAAAAGCGCTGGCAGCCAAAGCACCCAAAGAAGAACCTGCCTACAAGCCTGCCGAAACACAGGTGAAACTGTATTTCGAGAAAGACTTCCCCAAAGGCTCTGTATTGTTCAGGGGCGCCCGCATCATAACGATGAAAGGAAACGAAGTGATAGAGAACGGCGATCTGCTGGTAGTGAACAATCGCATCAAAGCTGTTGGTCCATCAGGAACCCTGCAGGTTCCATCAGGAGCTAATGTGATCGAATGTAACGGCAAGACCATCATTCCAGGCTTCGTGGATACGCATTCGCATATGTGGAATCCCTGGGGTATCCAGAAAACAAATTCCTGGATCTACACTGCTAATCTCGCCTATGGTGTAACCACCACCCGTGATCCGCAAACAGCTACTACCGATGTACTCACCTACAGCGATATGGTGGACGCCGGTAAAATGCCCGGACCCCGCGTGTACTCCACCGGCCCTGGTGTTGGTTTCTGGATGTACAATATCAAAGACTCAGCACATGCCAGCAAGGTGTTGAAACAATACAGCCAGTACTACAATACCAAATACATCAAAATGTATATGCTCGGGCCGCGCCAGGTCCGTCAATGGATCATCAAGGCTGCGAAAGATCAGCAGCTGATGCCTACTACTGAAGGTGGACTGAACTACAAAATGAATATCACCAATCTGCTGGATGGTTATCCCGGTCATGAACACACATTCCCTATATTCCCGCTCTATAAAGACGTGACGGGCGCAGTAGCCGAATCCAAAATGTGTCTGACGCCTACGCTGCTCGTTTCTTATGGAGGTCCCTGGGCGGAGAATTATTATTACGAAACGGAGATGCCATATAATGATAAGAAGCTGGCCTGGTTTACTCCTTACGAAGAATTCGCTGCCAAGACCCGCAGGCGAAGCGCCTGGTTCATGCCAGAAGAGCACGTGTTCAAGAAGCATGCTAAGAGTATGAGATCGATGGTGGAAAAAGGTGCACTGGCCGGTATCGGAAGTCACGGACAGCTCCAGGGGCTGGGATATCATTGGGAACTCTGGTCTATGCAAAGCGGCGGCATGACCAATCACGATGCTTTGAAAACCGCCACCATACTGGGTGCTGAAGGACTGGGCCTGGACCAGGACCTCGGCAGCGTAGAAGCCGGCAAGCTGGCGGACCTGATCATTCTGGATAAGAATCCGCTGGAGAATATCCGTAACAGTAATTCCATTCATTCCGTAATGAAGAATGGAAGGTTGTACGATGGCAATACGATGGATGAGATCTATCCGGTAACCAGGAAGCTCAACCGAAGTGAATGGAATTATCCTGCGCCCGTTAACAATACAGGTGTAAAAGAATAGCCCTAAACGGCTACCTTTGTCCACGCTTGTAATTAATCGTTCACACTCTAAAAAATCGCTATGCGCAAATTTCAATTTGTTCCTGCACTGATGATACTGGGTATGGTAGCCTGCAATGAAGCAACTTCAGAAAAGAAAGCCGATGCTGATACCACCGCTACAGCCAGCCATGATGGTCATGATCACCATGCACCCGCAGCAGGAACTGAGATCGCACCTGTTCCGGAGATCCCCGCAGGCGCAAAAGTGTACTTCAAGAATCTGAAAGACGGGCAAACTGTAACCTCTCCTTTTAAAGTGGAAATGGGTGCAGACAATATCGCAGTGGACACTGCCCGCGATATCCTGCCAGCTTCCGGTCATCACCATATCCTTATCGGATTGGATTCACTGGCTTCCGGAACAGTTGTTCCAAAGGACTCTGTACATCTTCATTTTGGAAATGCACAGAAAGAGGCCGAGCTGAGCCTGCCTCCCGGTAAACATAAGATCTCCCTCCAGTTTGCAGATGGTATCCACCGTTCTTACGGATCCAAACTGAGCACAACCATCACAGTGAATGTGAAATAGTGCTGCGGTTCAAATCATAAAAAAATCCCGGTTGCCATAACAACCGGGATTTTTATTTATTCTTCAAACTGCATCAGCCATTCTTTCAGATCGTCATCAATATTTTCAATGGCATAACCTCTTCCCAAAAACACGCCGGTAGCGGCTGACCCGGTAACAGGAAGTGCAGAAGGCCTTACCGGGAATGGCCCTGCAATACCAAGAAAGGGCTGGGGAAATCCTTCAATATCGAATACCAGTTTATAAAGAATGAACTTTTGTTTCGATCCTTTGAAATCAGTAATTATTTCTTTGAGGAAATTGATACTTGAAAACTCTGAGCTGTGATCAGAAATATAATCGAGCAATTCACTTTCTGAAATAGCAACCTGGTTCAAATATTTTGCCGGGAACAGTGCTGGTTTCTTCAGCTTGGTTAATGTATCGTACAGTATGATCCTGGTGATGCTATCGGCTGCGATCTTCTGCAAAACAGCAGCAGGCACTGGCTGGTTATTCCGGATCAGTGCTGCAGCAGCTCCCAGTTTGATAATTGTTGAAGGTTGAGAAAGGAATTTATTCAGGGATGATATTGCTCCCGGTTCCATCATATAAGTTAACAATTTGACCATCGCCATACAATACCAGTAAGGCGTACTTTCATCAAGTTTGGCAGCAGCTATCCCGGCAGCATGTTTATAAATAAACCCTTTCCATGCGCCAAGTGCTGCAGGCTGCATGAACTTTTCCTCCAGGAGCTGCCCGCATAATTGAATTACGAATGGTCTTGCCAGTGAGTCTTTCAACAAAGGCAACAATTGTTGCGCAAAAGGAGCGGCCAGGGCAGAAGAATCCCTGAATACTTCGAACACATCATAGATCCTGTCATTGGCGGGTATTCCTTTCAAAAGCAGATCGGTCAGGATACGATGAGCCTCAGCAGTTCTCCAACCGGCGAGCGCAAACAGGATCTCCGCTTTCACCATATCGGACCCTGCATTCCTGTACATTTCTTTCAATGTATCTAAAGTAGAAGGATGATGCACCTGCACCAATGCGCCTGCATAATAATTGTTGATAAAAAGATCAGCCCTGCTCCAGTTGCGCTTCAATCCTTCATACAACCAGGGAAGATCCTCCTTTGTGTAAGTAACCAGTTCCGCTATATCGATCACTTCATTCAGCACTGTTGTGTCGGACGACTCAAAATCATTGAAGAGCTGTCCTGACTTGTTGGTGAAAATGGTTGAAGCGGCAGGAGTAGCAGCGGGGCGGTAATTTTCAAACATCTTTTTAATATTCGCGCTTTTCAATGTGCGCATATCCGCAGCGGTTACCATCGCGATCAGGGTATCTCCGTTTACCAGTAAACGGACCCTGCGGTTCATATGTGAATGAGTATAACCAATCCAGCCTTCTGCAGATCTGAAAGGCCCGTTATGCGTAAATTCAAAAGATAGCAGTCTTTCTCCCTCTCCAATGCTTTCGGCAACCCTGGCCCGGAGCAATGCCGTATCGCTGGGATACCAGAACAGCCGGGGAAAGATGAACTTACTGATGGTGAGATTGGTGGAAGTAACACTGTCGTAAGAGAAATGACTTGACTCTTCAAAGATATTGCCGATAGTATCGTTTTCTACTTTTTCAAAAGGTGCGGGAGCCCAAACCGGTAAGGAATTTTGCGGAAGCAGATGATCAGTCCATCCTGTAGTGTCAGGTTCAATAAACTGCAGGGAAGCCAGGAAGCGGTCCTCATGCTTATTTACCATTTTCCTCAACGGGCTGAACAAAGTGAAAAAATAATTCCTGTTTCCCCGGAGGATATTCATTACCGAAAAATGTAAAGCTGTTCCGCTTGAGCTATCGGAGAATTTCAGCAATTGCCCGGGATAACCCTCGAAACTCAATGGTCTGAATTGTAATCCGTTTATACCCGGATTGCCTTTTATCTTTTTCAGATAACCCTTCAGTATAACCGAATCAACCATAACATCTGAACCTTTGGCATTGTTTTCCATCAGGCAGATGTAGTGAACTTCCTGCTCCGTATCAAAAGCCTTCACATAATAGGTGGTAAGATCGTTTGCTACCCTTCTTGTGAGGAATCCGATCTTTCCGGGAATCCTGACACTGATACCCAGGTAATCGTTCGTATACACCGGCGTTTCCAGAGAATCCTGGGATAACAAGTGAAGCGGTAATTGAATTGCCAGCAGAATGATCAATATATGTTTCAAAATCGGGTTAGTCATTGCCTGAAGGTAAAAAGCCCGGTGATGATCTCACCGGGCTTTTGTATATTTTTTGACTTTTTAGAATGCCAGTTTGAAGCTGAAAAATACGCCGAATTTCTTAACGTTCTCTTTCGGCAGCGGAGTGGGAGATACTCTCCACAGGAAATCAAGCCGGAAGAGTTTGAAGATATTGTCTACACCGGTTCCGATCTCCACATAAGGTTTACCATCCAGTGATTCGAAAATATAAGGTGAGCCAACAGGCATGTTATAAGCTTTGTTCTCTTCGCTCAATCCACCCCACAATGCTTTGGCGCTCCAGAACTGACGGAACTTGAATTTGCGCGTCAGCGGAATGAAACGGAAAAGGCCGGGGCCGATATTATGCTCCACATTCACACCGGCATAGCGGTCGTGCAGGTATTCATAGCGATTCATCAGGTTGAACGCATATTTGTTGTAATAGTAGATCTCATTACCAGGCGCTACATCCAGCATCATGTATGGCAGTTTTCCGTAAGTGCGGCCCGCAAACACATTGTAGTAAAGTGTACCAAACGGAGGGATCTTGGCGTAGTCCGAAATGCTTGCATTCAGTTTGTGGTAATCGAAACGGCTGTTGAAGATACCGCTCATACCCCTGGTGTAACGGAACTCAACGATAGGGAAGTCGCTGCCCAGGCTGTAACGGTTGAAAGTGCTTTCCAGGAATTTTTCCAGATATGCGTAACGCAGGCGGATGGAGAACTCTGCCGTTTTGAGGCTGCTGTCTTTCACGCTCGCTGCAAACATGCTCTTGTACGGAAGATTGGCTACAGGGTCGAATTCCTTATGTGAACCTGACACGGCTACTGAGAGACCGATCTTGGAATCCCTGAAGAATTCCAGTTTACGTTCGTCCATCATCAGGAACTTGATGGGCACGCCGCTCTTGCGGATGGCCAGCGCAAAGATATTGTCCTGGCTGATCTCATCATAGTATTGCTGTCCGCGATCGAAGTCGTGACGCACCATCCAGCTCACATAGGTTCTAGGGGTCTTGTCGAAGAACCAGCGGCCGTCGAACTGATATTTGAATTCCTGGTCCTTGAAGCCATAGGCGAGATAACCGTGCAGGAAAAGATTCTTGTTGAAATATTTATTGGTGCCCAGGTCGAAGCGTGTTCTGAAACCTTCCTGCTGGTTATAAGTGATCCAGTTGTACCAGGGGCCGATCTCATAATTGCCTACATTCCTGTAGCCGGTCACCAGGAAATTAACGGTTTTGGCTACACGCCGAAAGGCAGGAAGGCTCAGCAACGTATCGATGGTCTTATACAGCGCTTTCTCGTGTTTGCTCAGGTCCTCATGGCGAGCTTCCACCCAGAAGCTGTCAGGTACTTTCATGGCTTCGGGAGGCATTATGGTTTCTTCCAGGATTCGGTTCTTTGCCAGTTCGTTCAGAACGCTGCTGTCGTTCACTATTACATTTTCGTAGGTGGTGCTTTTGCGACCGATGGCGGAGAGGGCCTTCTCGCCGGTGAGCGACATATCCACCACAAATTTATCACGACTAAGGAACCAGGTGGTATCGTTGATCAGTTTGAATTCCTGGATAAGACTCAGCTTGTCCACGAAATTGATATTCGCATCTTTTGTGAGGCGGAGGTTCATTTTCTGGATAGCCCAGGTGGGATCATGCACCCAGCAATCGCCCTCGAAAGTATTCTCCCCTTTTCGTTTGGGCGTAAAGGTTACGTGGATCAGACGCTGGTTGTTTACGTACTGGGTGTCCAGTACGCGGTAACGGTAGTAGTTGTCTCCATTATCACTGATCGGGCTTACAAACAGTTTGTCGAATACCGGGATGAAATTGGAATAGAAGTTGATGTTCTGGTCCATGCCCCCGAGAAGCTTGCCCACGCTCTCGTTGTTGACGCCGATGGTTTTGATGCCCTTGAATACCTCCCGGCGTTTTTTGGGCGACTTCTGATAATAGTAGTCGGAAATCGCCTCTGTAAGGTACACGGGAAGGAAGGTATTGCCTTCTTCAGTGGTATCGATATTGTTAAGCACGAATTTGAACTGCTTCACGAAGGGCAGCTTTCCGAATTTATCTTTTTTGATATTCTTGAGGTCGATCTCCAGTTTGTTGTAGAGCTCGTAGGAGAAGTTCTGAAAGCGGTAGCGGTCGTTTTTGGGTTTGTGCTTCACGATGCGTTTCCACATGAGGTAGCCGCGATCGATCTTTTGTTTCACTACCACTTCCTCGGTGTATTTGCCCCGCTCCAGCATGATGGTGAGGTCCAGCACTCCATTTTTCTCTTTGCTGACGAGTGCCGAGTCAATTACCAGGAGGAAGTCCTGGAAACCAACATAGGTAACTTTAATGGTATCTGCGGGCCATTGATCGAAGCGGAAGATGAAGGCGCCGGAAGAGTCGCTGACGCCACCATTGCCTCTTTTAAGAAATTGCATGGATGCGAACGGCACGCGTTCGTCGCTATGTGCATCTTTGATGATCCCTCTGAGGACCTTCGTTTGTGCCTGGGGTATACCCTGAAGGCACAGCAATAAAACTATCAGCAGTGTACAGCCTCTCATACTTTGTTTTTCCACGGACTTGATTTGATCTTGTTCAAAAATACGCCAATGCCTTTAATCATATCTTGTTAAATGTGCATGAATGGTGGCGTACCATCTTTTAACATATTCTAAAGAGCCGGGCTGGGGCCATTTTGAACGCTGCCGCCCGGGTTTTAGTATAACAACCGAATGCAGAATTTCCCTCATGCTGAGCGAAAAAAACTTGCAGATATGAAAAACTTATTGCTACTTTGTATTACAAAGTGCTTTTTATGACTTCTCAACACCAATCACTGGATACTTTACAGGACATTAAACGGATGATGGAACGTTCGTCCCGTTTTATTTCACTGAGTGGATGGAGTGGTGTGAGCGCCGGTATCTGCGCGCTGATCGGGGCCTGGTTCGCCAATAACACATTGGAGAATTTCCTGGGGGGCGATATTGAACAGTATTCCAAAACTCCCATCATCATTTCCAGGATCCAGGTATTCCGGGAACTTATCATCATTGCGATCTGTACCTTCGTGGCCGCATTCCTAAGCGCTTTCTTTTTTACCTGGATCCGGTCCAGGAAACAGAAAACACCCTTATGGGATCGCACAGTGCAGCGGCTCATGTGGAATACCATCCTTCCACTGGGCATTGGTGGAATAGTGGTTTGGCGTTGCCTTGAACTCGGATATTTTGAAATGATCGCTCCCGGTTGCCTTATCTTTTACGGACTGGCGCTGGTGAATGCATCCAAGTACACCCTGGGCGAGATCCGCTACCTGGGTTACGGACAGCTGATCCTGGGAGTTATCAATCTTTACAGCCTTGGCCTCGGGCTGTATCTCTGGGCCATCGGATTCGGCGTATTGCACATCGTATACGGATTGGTGATGTGGTGGAAATACGAACGAATCAGTCAATAAGCATTGCATGAAGAACCCAATTGAACATCTCAATAAAATTTTCGATAACCGCGTACGCCTCGGGGTGATGAGCACTCTCATGGTGAACGAAGAGATCAATTTCAATGATCTCAAACAACTAATGGATGTTACCGATGGAAACCTGGCCTCCCATCTTTCCACCCTCGAAGAACATGGCTATATCAAAGTGCATAAAGGATTTATCGGGCGAAAGACCAATACCACCTATTCCATCACCAAGGCGGGCGAGAAAGCTTTCAAAGAACATATCGAAGCGCTCGAAAACATGATCAGGGGCATACGGTAATTTTTTTTGCCCCTACACTTTGTAATACAAAGTACTTTTTAATATGCTTAATAACCTTTCATGAAAAAGCTACGGCAAGATTCGCTCTATCTTTTTGGGTTGATCCTCACCTGCATCGCCGCTATCGTAGGAGCCCTTCCCTTCTTCGGCACAAACTCCAATGAGCAGGGGGTGTTCATGTTCAGTTTCGGAATAACATTCATCTTTTTCCTGACCTTACTGGTCAGTGGAAGACTGAAGAAAGGCCGGAATGGCCTGGCTCCGTTTTTCCTTTTCCTGGTCATGTTCCTGATCAGCGCCTATGCGCTTAACCGTGAGATACAGATCTTCCATGTTTCCACAAACTGGCTGAATGTATTACTGGTGCTGAGCTGCGTCAACTACATCGCAATTTTCTGGTACGATGAAATGCCGTGCTGGCTGAAGCTGGCGCATGTATTCATCATAAGTGTAAGCCTTTTGTTGTTTGTGTACCTGTCTCTTTACCTGGTTCCGCAATACGCGTTCAGCGCCTTTTTCTTCTGGGTATTGTTCCTGCCCATGCACAGTTTTGTACCGCTATTGCTGGTGATCTATTCCATTAAATGGCTGGTGAAAGTATCGGAAAACAACAAGCAGGTGGCCGTCTCCATCTGGAGCGGGATCGGTCTGGTAATGGTTTTCATCATTGCTTATGTTACTGCCTGGAATATCCGGGTGAATGCTATCAACCGGCATTACAGGAATGCAGATGCCGATCCCAGCAAATCGTTGCCGGTATGGGTGCGTACTGCATCGAAGGTTCCCGCCAACTGGCTAACGGAAAGGATATTGAAAACCGATTCAAGGTTCGGTACTTCCGCAATACAGGGAAGTAACCGAAACTGGTTCTGGAATGCGCCAACCATCAGGAGAAGCAATGAATTCAGGCATGATCCGCTGATCACTATTGCCACAGCATTCAATGGTCATCTCATCATGCCGGTGGAAGAACGGCTCAGGATCCTGCTGGCGGTATTCAATGAAAGGCATCAGGCGGAAGAAAGACTATGGTCGGGAGATGATCTGTATACGGAAGAAGTGAATTCCACTATCCAGATCTGGCCGCAGTATCGCATATCCTATACCGATATGGTGATCAAAGTGCGATGTGGTTATGGGGAATCGAGATGGAGGCCTGAAGAGGAAGCCATCTATTCATTCTCACTCCCGGAAGGTTCTGCCGTAACAGCTCTCAGCTTATGGGTTGATGGCAATGAAATGCCGGGCATACTTACCACTAAACAGAAAGCGGACTCAGCCTACAGGACTATTGTTGGCCGTGAAGCACGCGACCCGTCAGTATTGCACTGGCAGGAAGGTAATCGTGTTTCTGTGCGGGTATTTCCGGTTTTCCCGGGTAAATACAGAAGGTTCAGGGTGGGCATTACCACTCCACTTCAAATCAGAAAAGGAAAACTGGAATACAGGAACATCGGTATGGAAGGTCCTTCGCATACACTTGCCCAGAAACCTGTGACGCTGCAATTGATGGGGCCTGTAAACGAACTTGAACTGCCTGGAGGTTTCGCGCCAGCGCAAAAGAATTCCTATGAACGCAAAGGCCGTTCCGGCACAGACTGGAGCATTACCATGTCTGCCAGCAGACCGGTCTCTCCGCAGGCATTCAGCTTTAAAGGACAAGCTTATAACGTAAAAGATTATGTGCATCATCGCGCACATTTTCAACCCGCCCATGTATACTTGGATCTCAACAAAGCCTGGACTTATGATGAGTACTATTGGGCTTTGCAACTCCCCGGCCACCACAAAACATTTGTATGCCGGGATGAACAATTAGAAGAAGTAACAGAAAAGAACAAGGATGTTTTGTTCAAAGAACTGCATCAGCAACAGTTCAGCCTCTTTCCCGTTCACCAGATCGCCAATGTGGATACAGCCCTGCTGATCAGTAAGAGTGCTGGAAGTTCTCCCAATCTGGCTGACCTGAAGGAAACAAAATTCCTCGATTCACTGAAAGCATTCGCTACGCCGCGGCCACGTCTCCGGTTGTTTTGTATCGATGGCGAACTATCGCCCTACCTGCGCAGCCTGAAGGAGTACCGCATCTTTCATTTTGAGCAGGGAAGTATCGATGATTGCAGCCTGCTGATGGCCAGGGAAGAGTTTTCCATGGATGCCGAGGATGAGAACCAGGTGGTGATCGATCACAGCCGTATGATGATCACCCGCAGCAAAGATTCCACTGCCTCCGTTGCGCCGGACCATCTCATGCGTTTGTTTGCCTACAATCATGTGATGCAACAGGCAGGTGCCGGCTTGCTGAATGGTGAAGCGCCCGCGGATTCATTGGTAGCGGAAGCTGCGGAAGCCCATGTGGTAACGCCTGTGAGCAGCCTGGTGGTGCTGGAATCCCAAAAAGATTATGACCGCTTCGATATAAAAGAAACGGACGGCTTGAAGAATGCTGCGAAATCTTCTACCGGCGCAGTTCCTGAGCCGCACGAATGGGCGCTGATCATTCTTGCTGTTTTCCTTTTGTTCACTTTAAAATTCGGTCCGGTATGGAAAAGAAGATGGAGCTAAGATGGCCGCAGCAGTTGCTGACTGCTTCAGGAAAATTACCGTTATGGGTATGGGCTGCTTTCATGGGTTACGCTGTCATCATGATCGTGATCCTGCATGACTATATCGGATGGAAATCAGTGAATGTAGTACTTGGACTGATGAGCCTTCCGCTGGTAACCCGCATCACTGCAAAGAACGGGAACCACTACAGGTATGGCCTGATTGCTATTGCCACCGCCGTGCTGGCCTGCTTTGTGCCCACTAATACTATGTTGTATTTCTCCATCGTGTTTGCCCTGCTGTTTGTAACGGAAGCGGGTATTGGCCGCATCAACCTGATGCCGCTGATCATGGCGATCCTGATGTCGCCGCTGGTGCAATACGCTGCCGATGTATTCAGTTTTCCGGTAAGACTCCAGCTGACGGAGCTGGTTGGAAAAGGAATGCAGCTGGCGGGTATGGAAGTGACGGTAAGGGGCAATATGATCTTATACATGAACAATGAATTTGCTGTTGATCCTGCCTGCATGGGCCTCAATATGCTGGTGACCTCCATGATCACGGGGTTGATGATGATTGCGGTTAACCAGCAACGATATAACAGAACGCTGAGCAACAAATGGCTGCTGCCGGTACTGACAGTGATGATAGTGCTGAATGTTTTTTCCAATTGCGTACGCATGATCTGCCTTGTGCTTTTCAATGTATTGCCGGATCATCCTGCGCATGGATGGATCGGGATCGCCTGTCTTTTTCTCTATGTGATGTTACCTGCCATGTGGTTATCCGGCTGGCTGATCAGAAGATATGGGAAAGATAATATTGCCAGACCGGTGATTGCGGCGAGGCTAACAGGCATGGGTATGCTCACAGCACAATTACTGCTGATCATATCCGTGGCCATTGCAGCATCGGTGATCAAAAAAGAGAAAGCCGCGCTGCAGCTGGATACATCACCTGTGCCAATAGCGGCTGGATGGAGTGTAAGCCGCGTGGATGCTTCCATTCTGAAACTCGATAACCCGCAAAGCCTTGTGTATATCAAATCGATCCCGGGTTTCTACAGCGGGGATCACCATCCGATGATCTGCTGGCGCGGAAGCGGCTTTTCCTTCCGTCAGATAGAAGAACAACGCATCGCTTCCAATACAGTGTACACGGCCATCCTGGACGATGGCGCCCAAAAACTGTACACGGCCTGGTGGTACGATAACGGCTCCAGCCGTACCATCGATCAATTCACCTGGCGATGGGATGTATTCCGCGGCGCTAATAAATATGCACTCATCAATCTTACTGCTTCTTCTGAAACTGAACTGAAAGCCATGACAGCTGAGGTGATGAAGAAGCAACCATTCAACCATATCCTAACGGGCATGTGACTACCCTGACCCACAAAAGGAAAATAAACTGCCGGTGCGGCAAGGCCGGCAGTAATTTCTAAAATTCATTGTATGCAAAATAATTCAACTGCTATCCGCTGGGTATTGGCCGGTGGTGTGCTCTTCAGCCTCGTTTTCTTTCATGAGAAACTGGCATTGAACCTTGTACTGTTCGATCTTTTTATTCTGGCAGCATTATTCCTACAATACGCCGAAGCCAGGCAAAACGCTGCGGTGAGATGGTTTGCACTTGGCCATCTCACCAGCCTGGCTATGCTGGTGCTGCACAATACGGTGCTGAGCGTGTTCGCCTGTGTGATCACACTGGCGCTTACTGTGGCGTATGGACTGTACCTGCACAGAAGTCCCTGGTATGCCGGCGCTTCAGGGATCGCCAATATTTTTGTGAGCCCTTATCTTTTTTTCAGAGACCTGTTCACTAATCAAAAAAGAGAAAAGAAGAAAAGAAAATGGACCAAACTGATCCGCTTCGCCATTCTTCCTGTTTTCCTGCTCGTATTCTTTTTCGGAATCTATTCAATCGGCAACAGTGCACTGAACCAGTTCACTGAAAAACTGATCAACGAAATTTCATGGGCACTCGAAAGATTTATCGAAACTTTCTCCTGGGGCCGCTTCCTGCTCCTGTTACTGGGGCTGATGGTCTCCTCTGCCTTATTGCTGAAAAGACATTCACGCCATCTTTCTGAAAAAGATCTGGCGCATGATGATGACCTGCAAAGAAAGCGTATCACCTGGGCTGAGAGAAGTCATAACCCTTCTACAACCTGGTGGCCACTTTCATGGGAAAACTGGCAACGGGAATGATGGCGCTGAAGAATGAGAATACTACAGGACTGATCAGCCTTTTATCACTGAACGCACTGTTATTGGTTGTAAATATCCTCGACTTGAATAATATCTGGCTCAATTATGATCCCTCCAAAGAACAGGCAATGTCACAACTGGTGCATGAAGGCACTTATGTGCTCATCTTCTCCATTGTGATGGCCATGATGGTGGTGCTGTTCTTCTTCAAAGGCAACCTGAATTTCTACAACAGGAACAAATGGTTGAAGTACGGCGCTTACTGCTGGATCATTCAAAACACTTTCCTGGTGGCTTCTGTTTTTATGCGCGACCTCTATTATATCCAGCGCCACGGGCTTGCCTATAAAAGATTGGGCGTGCTGTTCTTTCTGCTGATGGTATTGATTGGATTGATCTCGGTTGCGCTGAAAGTGAAAAACAGGAAAACGAATTATTACCTGCTCCGGGTGAATGCAACAGCCGCGATCATTGTGCTGGTAATGGCCAGTACGGTACATTGGGATGAACTGATAGCTGGTTATAACCTGAGCAGGAAAGATAAGCTGGACCTGGATGTACCCTTTCTGCTTACTTTATCTGACAAGACCATTCCACTGCTGGAAAAGAATATCGCCTTCCTGCAGCAGCTGGAAGACAAAGCGCCACCCAAAGTGGAGCGTGATTTTTATGACGCGGGATCCTGCAATGCCTGTTTTGTTGAGCAATTGAAATACAAAGAAAAACAGTTTCTGAAAAAACAATCTGCATACTCCTGGCTCAGCTGGAATTATGCAGACAACTACGTGAAACGATATTTGACTTATCTTTCAACATCACATTGAATCATTTCTTCAATTAATGTTGACTCATGAAAAAACACGTATTGCTGTTCACTTTGCTCACGGGCGGAGTATCGGGCATGATGGCACAGGATGGTTTGCAAACTGTTTTTGAATCCATCAATACCGAAGTGTTGTCCAATTCAAAAGCTTATGAAACCCTGAAGGAATCCACAATCAGTATCGGTCATCGTCTTACCGGTTCTGTCAATGGAAAGAAGGCTGAGCAGCAGGTTTTCGATCTCCTTAAATCGTACGGCTACCAGGATGTAAGATTTCAGCCCTTTGAAGTGGAGAGCTGGAGCCGGGGCATGTACATCTGGACCTGCTCAGTACTTCCGGGGAAAAGATCGAAGAGCTGAAAGCGGTTACGCTGGCGCACTCACCGGTACGTGTAAACGAATCTGCTGAAATTGTTGACATGGGCAGCGGACTGGAAGAGGATTATCTCGCCAATCCGGGAAAAGCGAAAGGCAAGATCGTGCTGGCTTCACTCTGGCTCAGCGCCGGCAGCAAGCCCGGTACTCAGAACCTGCACCGTTCTGAGAAAACAGCTCTGGCCATCAAATACGGAGCAAAGGGGATCATGTTGTTCAATGGCGTAAAGAATGGCGTTCTGCTCACCGGCACCGCTTCCGTTACAGGAAAGCTCAATCCGATCCCGGCGGTATGCATTACCAATGAAGACGGACTCCGGTTGAGAGAGATGCTGAAGGAGAAGCAGTATCATGCAAAACTCAGCATGGATAATCACAGCGGGCCTATCAAAGCGCGCAATGTGATTGCCACGTTGCCCGGAACAAAATATCCCAATGAAAAGATCATCGTCTGTGGCCACCTGGACAGCTGGGACCTGGCTACCGGCGCTACTGATAATGGCCTGGGTTCATTTGCTATTGTGGACATGGCGCGTACTTTCAAAAAGCTTAACCTGAAAACAGAGCGAACAATCGAGTTTGTGTTGTTCATGGGAGAAGAGCAGGGGCTGCTGGGATCACGGGCATATGTAGCCGATGCTATCAAAAAGAAAAGCCTCGATCAGGTGAAATACGTTTTCAATTTCGATATGTCTGCCAATGCTATTGGTTTTACGGCGGGAGGAAGAAAAGAAGCGGAAGCATTCTTCAAATCAACCGGAGAAGCGATAAAAGCGATCGATACTGTTTTCCAGAATAAGACAAGTGCAGGCGGTGCGGGATTGCACAGCGATCATCAGCCATTCATGCTGCAGGGCATTCCTACAGCTACATCGGTCACCAATATTCCTTCAGAAGTTTTCCGCTGTTATCATGCGGATTGTGATGATATAAACCTGATCAACCGGAGTTGGATGGTTGATCAGGTCAGATTCAGTACGATGTTCCTCTATGCAATTGGCAATGCGGCGGAGCTGCCTGCCAAACGTATGGATGATGCCACTACCAAACAGTTCCTGATCGATAACAAGCTCAAAGAAGCTTTGCAGATCGCGGGAGACTGGAGATGGAAGGGCGAATAGGATCTTCCTAGAAATCTACTCCCATTGCAAAATGCAGGATGGGTTTGCCTCCGAAAATGCGGCCCATTTCCCATCCTGCATCCAGGCGAAGGAAATAACCCAGCAACATACTGCGCACACCAAATCCGTAAGAACCGGCGAAAGGCCCGATACCACCGGCTTTGCTCTTCAGGTATGTGAAGTCTGGCAGGTTGGGATCGGAAGGATAGGTGAGTGATGGCCTTGCGAGTTTGTTGTACTCTCCATTCCACGCAGTACCCAGGTCAAAGAACTGGATCACCTGGAAATTACGGACGAAGGCATTGTTGATAGGTCTGTTGATCAGCGTGGAGAATACAGGGAAACGAAGCTCACTGTTGATCACAAGCGCATTGTTGCCATTGGCGATATTCTGTTTGAAGCCGCGGAGGTTTACTGCCAGCGACTGATAGGCATAGGCTGGGTCCTGTGGTTGAGGAACAGGATAGTATTTGGGGAATAACCAGCCGTCTGACCCACCGAGATAATAAAGGATCTTTTTATCTCCGAAACTCATATCACCTGCACCACGAACGGCCCAGATAAAGTTCCTGTAGATGGGGAAATAATAACGGGCATCGAAGCCGATATTGGTGGTCATCCTTCCCGTCTTCTGGGTATTGGTAGCCTTTTCTTCGGGCTTGTTCACCTGCGCATTCAGATCAGCATAGATCTTGTAACGAAGGCCATTCCAAATATTCGTTGCTTTCTGAATGGAATTGTCATATACATATTCCAGCCGGGATACAGCAAAGGTCTGGCTGGCGATCTCCGGTGAGTCCAGTGAGATCTCTGCGCCCTGGCGCCAGTCTGTGCGCAGGAACACTTTATCTGTGCGGATACCAGCGGAAAGACGGAGGCTGCGGACCCTGTCGAACGGATATTTGATCACCGCCTGATAGAGGTTGGTGAAGGATTTGGCTTCCAGGTTCAGCAGGTTGCCATTCACCAGCGGCACCTGGCCTATTTCTGTTTTCCTGTAATACAGCAGTGAGAAGTCAAGCCTTTTCTTCAGGTAATCCACACGGGCGAACCATTCGCTTCCTCCATCGAAAAGAGACTGGTTAACGGGAACATACACTCCTGCACCGCCTGTACCGATGGAAGCACCGCCACCTGAACCGATACCACCGATCAGGGGTAAACGAAATGCGCCGGTGAAGCGGATATCTTCAAACAGGTCGAAGATGGAGGCCTTGATCATGCCGTTGAAGGAAGAACCGTTCTGCATGGATACCGGCAGAGATCCGGTATAGATCTGGTAACGGCTGATCAGTACATCATTATTGAAACCTCCGGACACATTGTCTACAGAGAATTTGAGTTTGTAATCGAAGAGCTTGGCCTTTCTGAGGATAGGCTCTTTGCCAACGGGTTCTTCACCGCCGGTATCGAAGATGCTGGCGATACGTTGCGCTGCAACCGCGCTGTCCTGTGCAGTGATGGCCCTTGCCGGTTCTGTAGCAGGCGGATTGGTAGGCGGCGGTTCTTTTTCGAAGCCCGTTTCAAAGGCGTCGTTCTTTGTTGTATCGCGGTTGCCCGGCGTTTTCAATTGAATGGCATGACCTGCTGAAGCCCTGGTCACATCCTGTCCGAGAATGCGTTTACGGTATTCCGTTGGTTTGGGATTCACGTTCCTGCGCCTGAGGGCATTTTCGTCTATGCGAAGACGGTACAGGAACTTGAGATTGCCCTGCTGCCTGGTTTCGCTGATCATGCCTTTGTCGCCCGCGATCTTTGTTTCCAGCAGGTTGCTGGCATAGTTGGTGATAGGGAAAACATAGGCGGAATCATTGGTCATGGAGAAGGAGAACATGCTGTCCGGTTCGTTCTTGCCCCATGCTTTGAGGGTGGAATCCAGCACCAGGGGGTCCGGGTTGCGGAGGATCTCATCGCCCACAATGAAAACCGTGTCTGCACCCGCCCGCACCGTGTGGAAGAAACCGGCAAAGCGGTTAGCGATACCTGTTTGGTCGCTCACGAAAGTGAAGTGCGATGTATTGTATTGCATCGGGTAGCGGGCATTGCCATACTGCATATTGGTGAGCTGGCTGATCTGCCTGAATTCACTCCTGTTCCAGTTGTCGGCCAGGAAAATATTGTATCGGTTATTGGGGACCGTTGTATCGTCTGATTTCAGGTCGAAGCTGCCGCTGGGCCTGTTGGAAGAGAAGATGATACCTGTTTTGCTGGGGAAGGCCACAAATGAAGGATCGAGATCGGAGTACACATCGTCAGTGATCTGTTCGTAACTGTCTGAGTCGATCTTGTAAATGTAGATATCCGTCTGCCCATTCCTTACAGCGCTGAAGAGAAGGGTATTGTCGTCCAGGCCGTATTTGAAGTCGAGTATCTGTTCGAAAGGAGAGATCACCTGTTTGATCCTTTTGAAGCGGACCACGCCATCGTACACAAAGAGATGTGTTTTTCCTTCTTTCCAGTAGATGCAGGCGAGTTTGGTGCCTTTGCCGTTCCAGGCGAGCAGGGGATAGTTGGGGTTCACTTCGTTCTCATTGCTTTTCACACCGCTTTTCAGGAGTACTTTCCTGTCCACCATATTTTCCCAGAGCACTACCTGGTGCTGGCCTTTCACATATTCAACCACGGCGTAGGTCATGCTGCGTGGAGCGGGATTGGCGGTGAAGCGGAAATAGTCCCTGTTGTGCTTTACTTCTTCCACAACGGTAGCGGCGCCTTTGGGGGCGTCGCGTCGGCCTTTGAGATCCGCATAATATTTTTCAGTGGTCTTGTCCATGAAGTCTTTCAGAACATCTTTGAATTTCTTCTTGGCAATCCTTTGTGAGGCGGTATTGAGGTTGCGGTAAACGCGGGCGAGATAGAGGAAGTAGGTAACATTCTCTTTCTTGTATGTTTCCGCAATATAATTCCAGAAAGCGTGGCCTGCGAGCATTGGCTTTTCGAAGGCGAACTGGTAGAAATTCTTGTATTCACCGGAGAGAAGGGCGAGTTTGAGCTCATTGTCGAGATCCGTGCTCCAGGCTTCGCCGGCATATTCAACGTAACCGTCCACCAGCCATTTGGGAAGGTCAAGCAATGCCTGGTTGGCGGCAAATTCGCCGAGATCATCGCCGAAGAGTAGATTGTCTACCAGGATACGGGCAATACCCTGGCGGATCTGTTTGCGGAGATGCTCATGATTGCCGTCGAAATACAGGATCATCTTGTTGTTCACCAGCTTGGTGATGCCGCCTGTGGTCTGCCAGTCCATATTGAGGCCGATATTGGATTGCTGCAGTTCATCGAAAGTATTGTAGATGGCGATATTGGCGCGGCGCTGCAAACCATATTCAACAAATTGCTCCATGGCGGGAAGTTCTTCTTCGGCTACCTGTGCTACAAAGTTGGCAATGGTTTTACCATTGTCGTAGAAGTATGTATTGAAGTTGGTAGACTGATAATACTGCCACTTGAATTTCCTGAACTGAACGCGGTTCTTTCCAAACTCGACAGTATTGACCTGGGCGGTCAAATCAACATATAGCAGCATTGTAGCAAGGAATACGAAAAATACTTTTCTCATTGGCTTAATCTGTTGAAATTCCATAGCCTCTCATTAATCTTTTAAAGTTAAAACAATCCGTATTACCGAAAAAAAATACAATTTGCGCAAAACCGCGCCACCCATGCTTACTATAAAGAAGTTCCCATTCAATCCGCTTCAGGAAAATACCTACGTGGTGTATAATGAGCAATCCGATTGTCTGATAGTTGATCCCGGCTGCTATTTCGAAAACGAGCGCAATGAATTGAAACAATTCATTGAAAAGAATGGTCTCCGGGCTAAATATTTGTTAAATACCCATGGTCATTTCGATCATGTTTTCGGCGATCAGTTCGTGTTCACCACCTGGGGGTTGAAACCGCACCTGCATGAAACCGAAAAGCCCGTGTTCGACATGGCTTTGATGGCTGCGCAACGGTGGGACATGAGCTTTGAGCCTTATTCCGGGGACATTATCTTTTTACGCGAATACGATACCATACGGTTGGGTACAGACCAGTTAACAGTGCTCTTCACTCCCGGCCATTCACCCGGTCATATCAGCTTCTATTGCAAAGAGCAAAACTTTGTACTGAGTGGCGATGTATTGTTCCGCGACAGTATCGGCCGCACGGACCTTCCCGGCGGGGATTTCAACCAGCTGTCCGAAAGTATTAGAACACGTTTGTATGTGTTGCCCGATGAAACTATCGTCTATTCCGGCCACGGCCCTGAAACCAGGATCGGGTACGAAAAGCAGCATAATCCTTTTGTACTGGGATAGACGTTATCTGGTTGCCGGTCTGGCGAAGAATTTTCCTACAAAGGGGAGCCGCGCCAATTCCTTTCTTTCCACTTTCATGATCAGCAAAGTGAAGAGGGCGAAGAATAGCAATCCTGCTCCGTAGTAGGTAATTTTGTAATACGAACTGTGCGGATCCAGATTACGGGCAATCATTTCATGAAGGATATACATCAACGTTACGATCACCAGGTAAGTGATCAGTTTCTTCTTTGGGTAGGGGATGGGGTAATATTTCTGTCCCAGTACATAGCTGATGGCCATCATGAAGAAATAGCAACAGAAAGTGGCCCAGGCCGCTCCGGTATATTTGAATTGCGGGATCCACCAGATATTGAGCAGAATGGTGATCACCGCACCGGCGATGGTGATATAGGCGCCGGTCATATTCTTGTTGGTAAGTTTGTACCAGACGGAGAGGTTGTAATAAATGCCCAGGAAGATACTGGCCATGCTCAGCACCGGCACAATGTGCAGGCCTTCGGCATATTCAGGATGTTTGCCGGCTATCAATACTTTCCAGGCTTCCAGGAAGAGTGCAATGAACAGGAACATGAAACAGCAGGCGATCACGAAGAATTTCATCACCCTGGCGTACATGCGCTGTGCACCTTCTTGCCTGCTCTGGTTGAAGAAGAAGGGCTCCGCCGCCATCCGGAAGATCTGGATGAAGATGGTGATCAGCACTGCCAGCTTATAGTTGGCGCCAAATACACCCAGCTCAAATTCGCGTTGCGTAACAGTTGCTGTTGACACTTTCTGGTATACCAGCCTGCTCAGCATTTCATTGATCATTCCCCCGAAACCCACAATGATCAGCGGGTAACTGTATTTCATCACTTCCTTCCATAATTTCATGTCGAACTCGAAACGGAAAGAAGTGAATTCTTTATATAACAGTAACAAACATGCGGCGCTGGCAATCACATTGGAAATAATGAAATAGCCGATGCCGATCTCCGGCCTGTACAATTGTCCAAGAAAAGTATAGGGGTCCGCTTCGCGGGCAGGTTTGGCTACATAGAAGAAGAACAATACCAGCGCCACATTCAGCAATACCGAGAACATATTGATGAACGCGTACTTGCGCGGTCTTTCCTCCTGCCGCAAACGCGCCATGGGTATGGTATAGAGCGTATCGAAGAAAACGATCCAGATCATCCAGGTCACAAATTCCGGATGTCTTTGCATTCCAATGAAACTGGTCAGCGGCTTCTCGAACAAAAAGAGAAGAGCCGTGAACAGAATGGTGGTAATGATGATGGATACGTTGAGGGTGTTGTATAGTTTCTGACGGTCATGGTCCTGCGCAAACCGGAAATAACTGGTCTCCAGACCGTATGTAAACAAGATGTTAAGGAAGGGAACAACAGCGTAGATCTGCGTGAAAGCATAGGATCCGTTAGGGTCAAACAACTGGAATCCCAGCAGGCTGATGCCAAAGCTGAGGAACCTGCTGAATATCCTTGGAACGCCATACCAGAGGGTTTGGCCGGCTAATTTCTTTATGCTCAAACGCGGATTTTTTATAGATCAGCGTCAAAATTAAGGGTTCGGTTGAGAATACCGGCTGAAATCTGGCTGCGGATATTCTAAACAGTTATGTATTTTTAGCCCGTTAAACCAAGTTGATAAACGTATGAAAAGACGAACCCCCTCCATCAGCCTGTTGGCTGCATCCCTCCTTTTTAGTGCAACTGCATTCTCCCAAACCGCTAACGAAGGTAAAGTGGAACACACGAAAGGCAATAAGGCTGCAGCAGTTATTGAGCTTCCCTATCCTGAAGAGGAAGTAGCTGATATGCTCAGTGATGCCATGGCCGCCAGAGGCGTGAAAGGCGACAAGGCCAAAGGCTTCGTTGTTTACCGTAATGTTCGGCTGAACGACAATGATCAGGACCTGAACGATCTGCATTTCAAAGTGGAGCGCAAGAGCCGCAAAGAAAAAGATATCACCAATGTGTACCTGATCATCGGCAAACCCAGCGAGAACATTGGTCTTCGCTCTGCAGTTGATTATCACAAGATCGAAGAAGCGAAATCTTTCCTGAACACCATGGTGCCTAAAATGGAAGCACACCACCTGGAAGTACAGATCAAAGAACAGGAAACGCTGGTTATTAAGGCCGAGAAGAAATTCCAGTCACTGGTGGAAGATTCTGTTTCTTATGTAGAAAAGATCAGGGGACTGGAGCAGAAGCTGAACACGAACCGTACAGACAGGGCATCCCAGGATGTTGAAGTGAAAAAACAACGCCAGACACTGGAAGCCATGCGTTCCAGGAGAAAGCCAAAATAATTACACTTCGCGTTTTGCTTCCAAAGTAAAACCGATAGTGGTTCCCACATCAGGAGTACTACGCACATGGATACTTTGTCCATGTGCTTCAATGATATGTTTACAGATGGCCAGTCCCAGGCCGGTACCGCCCTTATCTCTGCTGCGTGCAGTATCTGTTCTGTAAAACCTTTCGAAGATGCGGTGCAGGTGCTCTTCTTCGATTCCGATGCCATCGTCGCCGATTTCTATCAGCACATGCGAGTCGTCGGTTTTGTAAACGCTTGCAACAATGGTGCCTCCGTTCTTACCGTATTTGCAGGCGTTTTCCACCAGGTTGGTGAGTACCTGTTTGATCTTCTCTTTATCTGCAAACACTGTTACCGGTGCTTCGCAACCTTTTTTGATGGAGGTCTTGATCTGCTTTGCCTGTGTTTTGATAGAGAGGGAATCGTAAGTCTCGCGGATCAGGTCCTGGATGATGAAATTCTGTTTGTACAGCAATTGTGCACCGCTTTCGAGGCGTGATATTTCGTCCAGGTCATTCACCAGGTTTACCAGGCGGTCTACGTTCTTGGAAGTATTCTGCAGGAATTTCGTTCTAACTTTTTCATCATCTGCTGCACCGTCCAGCAACGTTTCTACAAAGCTCTGGATTGCGAAGATGGGCGTTTTGAATTCGTGGCTCAGGTTCTGCAGGAACTCTTTGCGGAAGGCTTCATTCTGGCGGAGCGATTCAATTTCACGGTTACGCCTTTCGCCCCATTCTTCTACATCTTCCCTTACCTCATCGATACTTTTTTGAGGAAGGATATATTTGAAATACACTTCCTCTTTTTTGGTAGCCTTGGTCTGATAGATCAGTTTATAAATGAGTTTGATCTTCCGGTAGATGAATCTTTCCAGGGTAATGATGATAAGGGAATAACTACCCGCAAACACTACGCCCAGGGAGACCACACCGATCTTCCAGTTCATGGTGAGCACAGCGATACCGATAGCTATTGGGATCGACAGGATGCCAGCTGTATAAGCGGCTAGTTGCCGGGGAGACAGGTTTTTCGTGGAAAGCATACCACAATATTACAGATCAAACTTATAACCTACACCTTTTACAGTTGTGATGCAGTCCACGCCGAGTTTCTGACGGACTTTCCGGATGTGAACATCGATGGTGCGGTCGCCTACAATTACATCGTTGCCCCATACATGATTGAGGATCTCGTTCCGCAGGAACACGCGTCCGGGCCTCGATGCCAGAAGGTACAGGAGCTCGAATTCTTTTTTAGCCAGTACCACGGAGTTGCCATTCACTTTCACTTCAAATTTCACCGGGTCGATCTCCAGGTTGTCTATACGGATCACCTTGTCTTCCGGCTCATCTTTGTTCACTCTTCTGAAGAGGGCGTTTACGCGGCTGACCAGTACTTTGGGGCTGATGGGCTTGCTCACATAGTCGTCGGCGCCGGTTTCCAGGCCTTTGATCTGGGAGCTTTCATCGTTCAGGGCAGTGAGAAAAATAATAAGGGTGTCTTTGAAGGCAGGTTGGGCGCGAAGGATCTCACAAACTTCCACTCCATTCTTCTTAGGCATCATGATGTCCAGTACAATCAACTGGGGCTGGCTCGATTTAGCCTTTACCAGGGCATCGTCACCGTCTTTTGCAGTGATCACATCATACCCTTCCCGGCTCAGATTGTATTGAATGATCTCAAGGATATCCGGTTCATCATCAGCGATTAAGATCTTCTTTCCTTTAGAGTCCATGTTAACAATTAATTTACGCAAAGTTAATTTACCGCTGCAAGCCACAAGTAGTTAATCGATTATGAAATTGTTAACTGATCTAATACGGGAATAATTGATTTTCCGGGCGATACGGCCAATTGGTCGTATTTTTGCAGGGTATCAACGGAGTTATCGCACCGTATGAAACCATCAATACCAATCGTTATCTTATTGATCCTGTTCTGTGGAGACCTCCTTGGTCAGGGGCAGGAAGCGGCCAGTTATCAGATAGCCAGGGAAAGATCCCTGTGGCACGACAATATCGATAAGGCGCAGCTGAAATTACAACTGGAATTCGACCGCCTGCGGATCGATACGTCCACCAAATTGCAGGCGCTGGATGCCATCACCCGCCAGGTGAATGAGATCCAGATGGGGATCGAAACTGATTCCACCCTCAACAGCAATGATAAAGGCCGTTACCTCCGCACGCTGGAATATATGCTCCGCGGCTATGGAGATAAGGTGAACAAGCGTGATTTCGGTCCAACCATGGGGCCCGCCCTCGTGAAAGCCTTTGAAAAAGGGATCGATCTCAACCGGAAAAAAGAAAGCATCAAGCCGCTCGTGGATGAAGTGGATTATGGCATCGGAAAGATCCTCGTGGATTGTTTCGAATTCTATTTTGCCGACAATCCCGGAATGGCAGGCTCCAAAGTGACACTGCTCCGCAAATACATCAACCTTCATCCGGACCAGGCGCTTCCTGTTCTCCGCGATAATCCCAATGTTTATTTTGCCGACAGCCTCATCAGCGTAGTTGCCCAACGAGATACCCGCAGGCTATACGATTATGCCGCAGCGCGCAATAAACTTGGCGACCGTATCCGCAACCACCCCGATACCTTCGTGAATATGGTGGCAAGAATGGCCAACAGCAAGAGCGGACAATTGTATTTCCCTTTTCTCGATAACCTGCTCAAAGGCAGGATCACACTCGCTGAGATCGATAGTGTGAAAGAAGATGATTTCAAATATTTCCGACTGATGGTGAAAACGCGCATCGATTATGCCGCCCGCCTTCTTCCACCACTCCGCGATACTGCCCACGAAATGAAAGCCCTCACCGCCATGATGGCGAGCAAGGCCAAACAATATTTTGTAAGAGAGATCAATGCCCTTCACGATGTAAGCGATTCCCGCGTGCGCTTCAAAAGGCTCGAAGGACTTACGCCACAGGAACTCTACTACATCTCTGTGCTAAGTGAAGACGAGCTCTACACTTCCAGTTATGTGAGCGGCGTTTACCCGCGCATCTTCGAACGGATGGCAAATCCCCGCGGCGACAGTCTCCTGATGAGCGTTCACGGTGACTTCTTCCGCAAATTCATCAAGATGGCAGCCGGTTACAATACACTCAACAATTTCCTCGGCACCATGGGTAAGGAAAATGCTGCTACACTCATGCAGTCGTTTGTGATCGGTCTCGAAAAACCGAAGCCCGGCGATGAACTGGAAGACGCGGTGGACGTGGCCGACTCCTACAGCAGTATCATGGATAAAGACAAGGAAATGGCCGGCTTCGTTCTCAACCAGGTCCGCTGGAGTTATGAGAAGAATGTTCGTGAGAACAACAAGCGTGGTATCGTGATCTACAACCTCCTCAAGATACTTTTCCAGTCCGCAGATACAACTACCAAAACCGATCTCTCCGCACAGCTTGGTATTCCTTCCATCTATGATCAGGATTACAAGGGCCTGGTGGACGATAGCGGACGCGTGGTCCAGCAGGTTTTCTTTTATGGCGATGAAGACAAAGACGGCCAGCTCAGCTTCATCAATTTCATGAACATGTTCCGTGGAAGAGCTGAGTGGAGGATCAATGAAAAGAATCCTGAATGGGTGACCATCACTTCCACCAAAGGAAAGCCCGTTTGGATCTTCGCCAACAGGCCGCTGCTCGGTGATGATGATCCGGATGATAAAGCACAGAACAAACTCATCGCATACCTGGAAGAACGCAATCTTAAACCTTCCGTGGTGATCCATCGCGGACATAGTTACCACCTGGCGTCCACCCTCAAGAAGCTGGCGCCAACCGCTAAAATTGTCGTGCTCGGTTCCTGCGGCGGTTACAATAACCTCAATGAAGTGTTAACTATTTGTAAGGATGCGCATATCATTTCTTCCAAACAGGTGGGAACGAAAGTAGTGAATGAACCTATCCTGCAGGCCATCAACAATAACCTGGTGGCAGGCCGGAATATCGACTGGATCTCGATGTGGCGCGATCTCACCGGCAAATTCAGGAATGATGCCGCCGCCAAGGAAAAATTTGACGACTACATCCCCCCGTATAAGAACCTTGGTGCCATTTTTATCAAGGCTTATCGCAAAGCGATGGGAGAAGAGTAATTATCACACTAACAGTACCTATCTTTGCCCCCTTGTATGTCAGAAGGGAAGGAGAAAAAAATATTCAACTTTGGTTTGCTCAGAAGGGTGTTCCAGTTCGCTGCCCCTTACAAGAGAAGATTCTACATTTCGTTGGGCCTGGCGATACTACTCGCAGTATTATCACCCATCAGGCCGTATCTCATACAACTTACCATCAATGATTATGTGAAGGACGGAGCTGCTGCCGCACTGGTAGACAAGATCCGCTTCATCGATATCGTGATCTGGGTAACTGTTATCCAGATCGGGTTACTGCTGATAGAATCAGCTTTCCGTTTCTGGTTCTCTTTTCTCACAGCCTGGCTGGGACAGAGCGTGGTGAAAGACCTGCGCGTGAAAGTGTACCGGAAGATCCTCGGACTGAATCTTTCGCAGTTCGATAAAACGCCCATCGGCACTCTCACCACCCGCACCATCAACGATATCGAAGCCATCAACGATATTTTTGCAGATGGACTGATCCCCATCATTGCAGACCTGCTATCCATCATCGCCATCCTGATCTTCATGTTCGTGAGCGACTGGAAGCTGACCCTCGTGAGCCTGGCGCCATTCCCGATCCTGATAGCAGCCACTTATGTTTTCAAGGAGAGCGTGAACAAATCGTTTATCCGTGTGCGTAATGCCGTGGCTGCACTGAATGCCTTTGTACAGGAACATATCACGGGAATGCCCGTGGTACAGGCATTCGCCGCAGAAGACCGCGAGTTCAATAAATTCAAAAAGATCAACCGCGAACACCGCAACGCCAATATCAAAGCCATCTTCGCTTATTCTGTTTTCTTTCCCGTAGTGGAAATTGTACTGGCCGTAGGCACCAGTCTCCTTGTCTGGTGGGCAGCCACTCATGCCATGCAGCTCGAAGGCAAGTCAGCAGAAGACCTGATTGGTAAAATGATCTCTTTCTATCTCTGTCTCAACCTGCTCTTCCGCCCGCTCCGCGTGATCGCAGATAAGTTCAACGTATTGCAGATGGGCATGGTGGCCAGTGAGCGCGTGTTCAAGGTGCTGGACAATGATGATTATGTGAAGAAAGACGGCAACTTTGCGCCGGAACAGGTGAAGGGGAAGATCGAATTCGATCATGTGAGCTTTGCATATGTGGATGACCGTTATGTGCTGAAAGATGTGAACTTCAAGGCGCAGCCAGGTGAAACCATCGCCATTGTTGGACATACCGGCAGCGGCAAAACCACCATCATCAGTCTGATCAATCGCCTGTATCATATTCAGAAAGGCGCTATCCGCGTGGATGATGTGAATATCGAAGAATTCCAGCTGGATGCCCTCCGCAAGAATGTAGGTGTGGTGCTGCAGGATGTATTCCTGTTTTCCGGTTCCGTGCTGGACAATATCACATTGCGTAATCCTGCGATCCCACGGGAAAGAGTAGTTGAAGCAGCAATGCTGATCGGTATGCACGATTTCATCATGCAACTGCCCGGAGGTTATGATTACAACGTGATGGAAAGAGGAAGCTCATTGAGCCTGGGCCAGCGTCAGCTATTATCGTTTATCCGCGCATTATTATACAATCCATCCATTCTTATTCTTGATGAAGCCACTTCTTCAGTGGACACAGAAAGCGAATTATTAATCCAGGAAGCAATTGAAAAATTGATTGCAGGCAGAACGAGTATTGTGATTGCACACAGGTTAAGCACCATCCGCAAAGCCACACAGATCATTGTGCTGGATAAAGGAGAAGTGAAGGAATCCGGGAATCATGAGGAGTTGATGAAGCTGCAGGGCTTTTATTACAAGTTGCACCAGATGCAGTTTGAGAAGCAGGTGCAGGGGTAAGAAAAATTCGGGGATCTTCGGTAGGCGGTAAAAAATCGTCACTCTATTTTATTGAAGAAGAAACATTAAGATGATTTCAGTTATTAAGTATCATTTAATTACTGAAAAATCTGCCAAATTCCGCGGCAGTAATTTCCCCAAAAAAATTAGTAAATTGCAATCATGGAAGACTATCCGAAGACTGAACAAAACTCCAATCCACAGCAAGTCAATGAAGCTGATGTTACTTACAAAAGTGAAGCATCAGGTGAACTGGCTCGATTGAGAAAGAACATGAACATGTCCGACATGGATAAGTTACGCGCCTTTACCCGCATGCTGGTTCGTAATGCGATGTACAAGAAGGCAATTATCTCTCATCATAAATAAAGTTCTCTCATGGACATTCTCGATGAAGAATTGATCAATTTCTGGAGCACATTGAACAGGAATGGAGTACGTTATATTATGGTCGGAGGGTTTGCAACTCGCTTGCATGGGCATGATAGAAATACTGATGACTTGGATATGTGGATAGAAGATACGATTGAGAATAGGAGGAACCTTAGAAAGAGCTTTAAAGAATTAGGCCAGGGGGACCTTGTTTCTCTGGAAACAATGCAATTTTTGCCAGGTTGGACAAGCTTTTATGTTGGCGCTGGAATTGAGCTTGATATTATGACCTCAATGAAAGGCCTCGAGCAATATACTTTCTCCGAATGCCTTGAAAAAGCTTCCCATGCTAACTTTGAAGGTATCAATGTTCCATTTTTACACATTAATCATCTAATTGATAATAAGAAAGTTGTAAATAGACTTAAAGATCAGGATGATGTCAGAGAATTAGAAAAGATCAAAAAACTACGTGAGCAGGAAGGTGAGTAACAAATTGCTTTTTCTTGCATACACTACCTGATCTGCCTTTTTCCCACTCTTTTTACCCTCTTTCACTAAAATACTTTCAACACTCGTTCTTTTTCAGCTATCCCCAACGTATCTTTGCGGCAAATTTAACGACAGGTATGAAGGTTAGCAGTCTCAAATCCTTTGCAGTAGCGAGTTTCAGCCTTTTTATGATTCTTTTTTCTAATGTAACTCTTGCACAGCATGACCAGCATGGAGAACAAGGCCATGCAGCTACAGAAGAAAAGAAAGGATTCGATGCCAATAAGGTGATTTTCGACCACGTTCTGGACGGTCATGAATACCATTTCATGGACGTTACCGGCGAAGACGGTCATTTGCATCCCATCTCCCTCCCGCTGCCTGTGATGCTTTACTCTCCCCAGCGCGGTTTCACTGCTTTCCTCAGCTCTAAATTCGAGCACGGTCATGCAGACTATAACGGATACAGACTGGTAGACGGTAAAGTGATTCCCGTAAACGAAGCCGGACAGATCGATGAGTCCGTGAAAGTGTATGATATCTCCCTCACACGTAACGTAGTTCAGATGCTGGTGGCGCTTACCCTCCTGGTAGTGATCATGCTGAGCATCGCTAAAAAATACAAAAAAGGAATTGGTGTAAAACAGGCTCCTTCTGGTTTCCAGAATGCAGTTGAACCTGTGATCACTTTTGTAAGGGATGAAGTGGCAAAGCCAAACCTTGGTCAAAAGAAGTACGCGAAGTATCTTCCGCTCCTGCTGACCATCTTCTTCTTCATCCTGATCAATAACCTCTTTGGCCTGCTCCCCGGATCAGCCAATGTAACCGGTAATATCGCATTCACTGCTGTACTCGGTCTGATCTCTTTTGTAGTGATCCTGTTCAGCGGTAACAAACATTTCTGGGGGCATATCTTCAACCCGCCTGTACCTGGCTTTGTAAAGCCTATCATGGTGCTGGTTGAGTTCCTCAGTATTTTCACCAAGCCATTCGCATTGATCATCCGTCTTTTTGCGAATATGCTGGCTGGTCACATTATCATTATCTGTCTGATCTCTCTGATATTCATCTTCGGAGGTATGAGTGCAGGTATCGGTTGGGGATTCTCACCCATCTCCATCGGTTTCTCTGTATTCATCTTCCTGATTGAAGTGCTGGTAGCATTCATCCAGGCGTTCATCTTCACTAACCTTACAGCCGTGTTCATCGGCCAGGCCATTGAAGAAACACATCACCATGATGATCATGCGCACCACGATCTGCCGGATGATGCAGTGATCATTTAATCAACGTTGTCATTTTTTATCAATTCTAATAAAAACAGAAAAATGGATCTTTTAAACATTATGTTGAGCGAAGTAGCCTGGGCTAATGCCGGAGGCGCTATCGGTGCAGGTATGGCTGCTATCGGTGCTGGTATCGGTATCGGTCAGATTGGTAAAGGTGCAGTAGAAGCTATTGCCCGCCAACCGGAAGCTGCTAACGACATCCGCGCTAACATGATCCTGACTGCTGCGTTTGTTGAGGGTGTTGCCCTGTTCGCAGTTATCGCAGGTATCCTGGCTATGTTCGTTTAAACAAACATTATTACTGCATCCAACGCAAAGGGCCGAGGATGCAGTAATCTTTTCGAATTCTGTTTTTAATTCCTGTTGCTATTATTAAAGCTTATATATGATATTACTTAAATCCGGCATCGACTTACTTGTACCAGAAAATGGATTATTGATCTGGACTGCGCTGGCTTTCCTCATCGTATTCTACATCCTTTCCAAATTTGCCTGGAAGCCCATCCTGAACTCCCTGAAAGAAAGGGAAACAGGTATCGCTGACTCCCTGGCTACTGCAGAAAGAGTAAAGGCTGAAATGGCCCAGATGAAGAGCGACAATGAAAAATTGCTGGCTGAAGCACGTGAAGAAAGAGCAAAGCTGCTGAAAGATGCTGCGGAAACAAGAGACAGGATCATCAATGAAGCGAAAGAAAAAGCCAAGGTTGAAGCCAACAAGCTGATCCTGGATGCAAGATCTGCTATCGAACAGCAGAAAATGGCTGCCCTCACTGATGTGAAAAATCAGGTTGGTAACCTCGTTATCGAAGTAGCTGAAAAAGTACTGCGCCGCGAACTGGCCAATAAAGCTGAGCAGGAGAACTATATCAAATCATTGGCAAGCGAAGTGAAACTGAACTAATTTAATCTTTATTATGCCCAATCCACGTTTAGCTGGAAGATATGCAAAGAGCCTGGTAGACCTGGCGCTCGAAAGAAATGCACTGGAGGAAGTATATAAAGATATGCTCTTCCTGCAGAAGGTTTGCAAGAACAGCCGCGAGTTCGTGAGCCTGCTGAAAAGTCCTGTGGTAAAAGCCGACAAGAAGGCTGCTATCCTGGACGCCGTTACAGGCAGCGAGATCACTGAGCTCACAGCTTCTTTCAACCGCCTGCTGGTAAACAAAGGCCGCGAAGGAAACCTGCCTGAGATCATCGCAGCGTTCATAGACCAGTACAAGCAATACAAAGGAATTCAAACTGTTCGTCTCACCACTGCAGTTCCCGTTAGCGATGGCCTGAAAGACCAGATCATCGCCAAAGTACAGGAGCAGGCAGGAACAAAGAATATCGATCTCACTACAACAGTGGATGAAGCTATTCTCGGTGGTTTCAAACTGGAGATCGGAGATACACTGGTGGATGCCAGCATCTCTTATGATCTGAACAAGATCAAAGCCCAGTTCCTGAACAACGACTTTATTTATAAAATCAGGTAGTGAGTATACTCACACTCTATAAATCAACAATAAACAAGGTTATCATATGGTAGAAATTAAACCCGATGAGATCTCAGCGATATTGCGCCAGCAATTGAGCAATTTCAATGCCGCCGCTGATCTTGAAGAAGTGGGTACTGTATTACAGGTGGGTGACGGTATCGCCCGTGTATACGGATTAAGCAACGTACGCTCCGGTGAGCTCGTTGAATTTGAAAATGGCGTTAAAGCTATTGCCCTCAACCTCGAAGAAGACAACGTGGGTGTGGTATTGATGGGTGAGAGCGGAGACATCAAAGAGGGTTCAAAAGCACGCCGTACCGGTAAGATCGCTTCTATCAACGTAGGAGAAGGAATGCTGGGCCGTGTTGTAAATACCCTGGGCGATCCTATCGACGGTAAAGGTCCTATCAAAGGTGAGCGTTATGAGATGCCCCTCGAGCGTAAAGCTCCTGGCGTTATCTTCCGTGAGCCTGTAAAAGAACCGCTGCAAACCGGTATCAAAGCCATCGACGCGATGATCCCTGTTGGTCGTGGTCAGCGTGAGCTGATCATCGGTGACCGTCAGACTGGTAAAACAGCTATCGCTATCGATACTATCATCAACCAGAAAGAATTCTTCGAAGCTGGTAAACCTGTATATTGTATTTATGTAGCCATTGGTCAGAAGGCTTCTACCATCGCCGGTGTGATGAAAACCCTGGAAGATGCAGGCGCAATGCCCTACACTACCATCGTAGCGGCTTCTGCTTCTGATCCCGCTCCGCTGCAGTTCTACGCTCCATTTGCTGGTGCTGCCATCGGTGAGTTCTTCCGCGATACCGGACGTCCTGCACTCATCGTGTATGATGACCTTTCAAAACAAGCCGTAGCTTACCGTGAGGTATCCCTGCTGCTCCGCCGTCCGCCAGGCCGTGAAGCTTACCCTGGTGACGTATTCTACCTGCACAGCCGTCTGCTCGAGCGCGCCGCCAAGGTGATCAGTGACGATAACGTTGCAAAGAATATGAACGACTGCCCTGATTCTATCAAGCACCTCGTTAAAGGTGGTGGTTCTCTGACCGCTCTGCCGATCATTGAAACACAGGCCGGTGACGTATCTGCATACATCCCAACCAACGTGATCTCCATCACCGATGGTCAGATCTTCCTGGAAGGTAACCTCTTCAACGCCGGTATCCGTCCGGCCATCAACGTAGGTATCTCCGTATCCCGCGTAGGTGGTTCCGCTCAGATCAAATCCATGAAGAAAGTATCCGGTACCCTGAAACTGGACCAGGCCCTCTATCGTGAGATGGAAGCCTTCTCCAAATTCGGTGGTGACCTCGATGCCGCTACCAAAATGGTAATCGACAAAGGTGCACGTAACGTGGAGATCCTGAAACAACCTCAGTACACTCCGTTCAAAGTGGAAAAACAAGTAGCGATCATCTACCTCGGTACTCAAGGTCTGCTCCGCGAAGTTCCGGTTAAACGTGTACGTGAGTTCGAAGACCACTTCCTCCTGGAAATGGACAACAAACTCCCTGATGTACTTGCCGAATTCAAGAAAGGCATCCTTGATGATAACAGCATCAAGAAAATGGTTGATCTCGCAAAGAGCCTCATGCCTCAGTACAAATAAACTGATAAGAATATTCAGATTCATAGTGGAAGTGCTTCCGGTTTATACCCGGAAGCACTTTTTTTATGCACTGGAAATCAACGCTGCACAAGGGTTTTAGCACCTATTGCGGAAAAAACTTTGTAGAGATACTTGCACAAATGGAATTTTGTAATTTACTTTGCTTCATCAACTCAGAACATCCTCCAAATCCCCTCGAATAGCCGTACTCTTTTCTCCATCCAATTTTCATAAGTAATCCAAGTCTGCCAATTTCTACGAAAATGACCTTATAGGTTCCAAATTCCTGTGGGCTACCGCGTTCAAATTCTGTTACCCCTTTAATAGAAATATATGAAAGCGTACCCTACGGTAATCACTATTACCCATGTTTTTCGTATCACCTTTAAATCAACAGTATTAGTTCTGTTATTTATCGCGAATTCTGTTTTCGGTTACTCGCAAGAGTTAGAATTCAGTAATCCCAAACTTGAACCAGGCTCCGCCAAAGCAGGCGCTGATGGCGCTGTGTACAGGTTCCCCTCAGTTACTACGGATGTAGATGCATTGGTCACCATCATCGGCCGCTCTTCATCTGCTGTGAAACTGACTTCCATCGATCTGAATGCATCAGGATTCGACAAAGCATTCCAGCCACAGGTTAGCATGAATAACGGCACAACGCCTTCCGGTTATAACAAATGGTACATGGAATTTGAGATCTCTTTTGTGAAGAAAGGTACCAATATACCTACTCCGGTGGAAACTGTGAATGTGACTGCACTTGATGTAGACGGTAATGGCAAATCCCTTTCGGAATATGTGACTTTCTATAACCTGAGCTCTTATGTGCTGGAATCTGCAACCGAGATTGTGGCCTCCTCTGTGAATGATCAGCTCTTTGGTTATGCAGGCAATATTGCAGGAAAACAATTTACAGGCCCTTCCACCAACTATCAGAATATCGATCCGGAAGCAACCCCTGTAATGGTTACAAGCAAGTATAGCAATATCACCAGGATGCGTTTCCGCGCCGGTGCAATCAGCCAGGAAAAACAAGGTGCAGGTGACAGGATGTATTCTTTCTGGTTCAAATCTTTCACCTACACCGATCCCATAGCAGGATCACTGCCGGTAAAACTCAGCTCTTTCTACGCTACCAAAAAGAATGATACCAAAGTATCGCTCAACTGGAGTACAGCACAGGAGATCAATGCCAGCCACTTTGTTGTGGAGCGCAGCTTCGATGGAAAAGAATATGATGAGGCAGGCCTTGTGTTCGCTATCGGGAACACCAACGCAAACAGTAATTACAAGTTCACAGACGATCTGAAGAGTAAACATTCCAACATCATCTACTACCGCCTCCGGATCGTGGATATGGATGGAAAAACTGAGAAATCTGTGGTTCGCATCATCCGCAGCGCAGAAGAGAAGGAATATGCAAAGATCCTCACGTATCCCAACCCGGTAGTGAATGAATTACGTGTGCAGCTCCCTGTTAGCTGGCAGAACAATGCAGTGAATATCGAAGTATTCAACAATAGCGGACAAATAGTGAAACGCCAGATCGCCAATCGTGCAGGGCAGACTGAAGTAGTGAATGTGAATGATCTTGAAAGCGGCATCTACTTTGTTCGCGCAGGAAACGGAACCGAATCTTCCACTCAACGTATTGCGAAATTGAAATAAACTCTACACTCAACTTTTTATAAGGGTACGATCAACAAACAAGTCATCCTGTGTCTACAGGGTGTGTTTTTAAGAAAGTTCAGCCTTTACGTACCTGCTGATGCTTTCTGTGATCAACAACTCTTCAACTGGTTTTTATTTAAAGGGTACGATCAACAACAGCCGGGCTTTTCCAAGCCTGGCTCTCTTTTTTGTGGCCATGGCTCCTGGAGAGGCCTCCGGGGGTGATGTAAATCCGGCTGGGAAATGAACCGGCGCGGGAGGATTTTTTTGGGCTGTTGTTGGTTGGATTGGGCAATGGGAATGCTGATGAACTGCTTCGCTTACATTTCATAAGGCCGGATTTACATCACCCCCGGAGGCATGGGCACGCTGATGGGGTAAGAGGAATAATGCGATAAATAAAAAGAGGAGTATGCTTAACACTATCGACGCTTAGTTACTTCTTTAAGTGCAGATAGGATTGCAGGTTGTTCACGTATTTCTGAAAGGCTTGTTTGCCGAGGGAAGTGATCCGGCAGATGGTTTGAGGATAGTTGTTGCGGAATTGTTTGTGCACTTCTATGTAGCCTGCTTCACGGAGCTTGTTGATCTGAACGCTGAGGTTGCCGGCTGTGGCATTGGTCTTTTCACGGAGGAACGTGAATTCAGCCTCCGGTTGTTGCATCAACAGGCTGATCACGGCAAGGCGGAGCTGGGAGTGTAAGATCGGATCGAGGTCCTTGAATTCCATTACTGCGTTTTCAACGAATACAGTAACAAATATACAGTCAAAGCAGGGTGATCAATCAGCATGCCGATTAAAAACCCCGCTTTGAATTTTAATATTACTTGCAACCGGCGATCATCTCTTCCAGTTGTTTTTGTCCCCAGTTGGGATGCAGTGTGGATGCGGGTTTGAAGCTGCCGTATTTTTTCAGGGCTTCTTCCATGATGGGTTTGGCAGTTGCACAACCACCACCGAACTGCTCAGGCGTGTAGCGCAGATTTTGTCCCTGTATGAAATATGGACGCGGATTGTTGGGGTCCTGCGTTTTGGCATCGCTCAATGCTTTCTCGATAACAGGACCGTACTGCATATAACGTTCCATCGGATTCACAATCATGCGAACTGTTGCCGAAATGGATTTGATCACGCTGATCTCAGAATTGTCTGGTGCTAGAGCGGCAGCTTTCGCCAGCAGTGTATCGATCTTGTCTGCATACTGATCATTGTTAGGAGCGTCGTTCTTCACAAACGCATAAATGCCGTATGCATAGGCTGCGTAATAATAGGGAAGCCACTGGTTCTTTTCTGCATCGGCGATCCGCTCGAATGCCTGGGAAGAAGCCAGGAAATCATCGGCAGTTTTGTTGGCGCCCAATTCTTCGATCTTGGCGGTCATGGCGCCGGTATACTTTTCACTTTGTGCCATGGCTGTCACTGTCAAAGCGAGTGCAGCAAATACGAACAGGATTTTTCTCATTGTTGATAGATTTATAAGTTACTGTTGATGACGTCTTCTGATCTGTCGATACCAAAACTGATAAAGCATCCCACGAAAAAGAAACGGCGTGCAGTGGGAAGGATCGGATCCTTGCGGCTGCCGTTCCAGGAATAGTTATAACCAAATATCTGGTCGTTGCCCAGCACATTGTTCAGCGAGAATACCCAAACGGTGAACTTCTTCGCGTCTTTCTTCCCGATTGCCGGCAGGTAGTTCACACTCAGGCTTAGATTATTGTAGGCGATGGTTTTGCCCTGGTCTGCGATCACAAATTTACCATCGCCGGCATTGTAACGGAAATTATAATAGGGCCGGCCTGTGGCAAAGGAATAGGAGGCATTGAAACTGGTTTTGAATTTAGTGAAGAATTTCTTCACTACCAGGCTGGCGGTATGATTGGCTGCAAAGGAAGGCTGGATGGCATAGGGATAATTCAGGTAATCCCGCTTCGTATCCAGGTAGGAATAGGAAACCCAGTAGTCCACATCCTTGAATGTTTTCCGGTCGCGCCAGAAGAGCTCGATGCCCTGCGCATTGCCGGAACCGCCGTTGGCAACACTGTCTGGCAGCGTATTTCCTTTGGTGGCATAGGTTTTCACCAGCTCATCGTATTTCTTGTAAAAGGCTTCGATGCGCAGCGTATAGTTGCGGCTCACGCGCTGGTAATTGGCAATGTAGTGCGTGGCTTTGGTATACAGCAGGTCGTCAGTTTGAGCATAGTTGCGGAGAAAGAATTCCTTTTCGGGGCGCTGATAGAAAATGCCATAGGCAAGCGATACCTGCGCCTGGTTGCCCAGCTTATAAGCCAGCGATGCACGCGGCACGATATTGGCCCTGTTCAGCAGCGAAGAATGTTCTACACGCCCACCCAGTTTAGCGGCGATGTCGTTGGTGATGTACACATCGGCTTCTGCAAAGCCTGCTTTGAAATGATCTTCAGCATTTGTTTTTGCATGTTGCACATAACGGTTAGTGAAATCCGTTTTATCGGTGAAGTAGAGATACTCTCCACCGAACCGGATAGCGCTGAGGCCATACAATCTTCTTTCCAATACCATCTTGATCTGCGAAAGGTCCGAATTGTTCTTTATGTTGAATGATTTGCTGTCGTAAGGAGCCTGGGCCAGGAATTGTTCCTTATTGTCCTGGTCTTCCAATACATTCCTGATCTTATCGATATTATTACTGTACGATGCGCCCAGGTTCAGTCTCCAGTGTTTTCCGATCTTTTCCTTCCAGCTCAGATTCGTATATACGTTGAAGTTATAGAGCGTAAAAGCGTTCTTGAGTGAGGTTGAATCGATATCTGCCCTGCGCAGCCCCAATTCGCTGTAGTTGAAATAGCCATAGAATTTGAGGATGCCAGTTTTGGAGGTCTTGATCCTGAAATTGAATTCTCCGTTATGGAATTGGGGAGTGAGGAAATTATCGGGCCTTTGTTTTATGATGGCGAAATATGCTGCCAGGTTGGTATAGGCGTAATTGGCGCCCCAGCTGGATTTTTTGTCTTTGGCAAGCTGGTTGTAGCCGCCGCTCACAAAGATGGGTGAGATGCCCAGGTTGGCGGAGGTCTGATCTGGCAGGTCAGTTGATTCCAGGATCAGTGCGGAAGAGAGTGCGCCGCCATAGAGTGCGGAATAGCCGCCGGTACTGAATACAGTGCCTTTGAAGATGAATGGCGAAAAACGGCCGCGGGATGCGATGTCCGGAATGCTGCTCTGAAAATAATTGTTCACCAGTGTGCCATCGATGAAAACTTTGGCTTCTTCTGAGCTGCCACCGCGGACGAAGAGTCCTTCTTTTTCTCCCACCTGTTGAGCGCCGGGCAATGTTTTGAGAGCGCCGGTAATGTCTCCGTCAGAGCCTGCAGTTGTTACGATATCGAGAGGGCCCAACACCGTAGTGCGTTTGGTATCGCTGGCTTCAAAAGTTCCGGCAGTGATCACTACGGCGGTAAGCTCATTGGGTTCTGCTTTCAGGATGGCGTCCAGTTTTTGATCGCCGCCTTCGAGTGTGATCTTTTGTTCAAATGGTTTGTAACCGATGCAGGTGATCAGCAGGGTTTGTTCTCCTTTTTCTGATGTCCGGAACCGGTAATTGCCGAGTGAGTCGGTAGTGGCGCCGTCGTAGGAATCTTTAATGGCGATGCTGGCGCCGCCAACACCTTTTCCTTTGCCGTCTTTGATCCGTCCCTGGAGAACGGTTTGGGCGCTTCCCAGGAAACTGGTGAGCAGCAGGAGGATGAAGGGGATCACTTTCAGCATAGCGGTTAAGTTTATGAGGCAAAGTAAAGTAGTTTATACAGTAAACTTAAATTCCGGATGCCTGCATTCGGTAAAACCGGGGACAGGGTCGGTAAAACAGGGGATGTTACCGGCATTATTTTGGCCGTTACACCGGATTTTTTATTGTGTTGCTATTGCAGTTTATTTTTTGACCCTTGTAAATGAAGCCGATCCGGATCTAAATATTTTCCGTGCAACAGTACGTATTGATCTATGGTAAATCTCCTATTGCAGGTAAATAAATTATTAATTACTCTTGCAACAGGTGCTCCATAAACAATTAATCCATTTCCGAAAAACCTAGATGCATGAAAAATCTGTACTCTTCCTTCTTCTACACTATTTCCCGTATTTATCGTCATTCCTCCTGGCAGCATTGATCCTGCTAAACATGTGGCATTAATACTTTCAACTAAAGCATTATGAGAACGGGAAATAATTTGCTTTGGGTATTGCTGCTTGCTACTTCCATGCCTTCGGTTGCACAAACCAGGTATAGCAGGGTGAGCATACAAATTCCGCCGCAGGGCCTTACCTGGCTGACTGCGAAAGGCGTTTCCTTTGATCATGGCGAAGTGAACGAAGCCCACAACTCATTCATCACCTCACTCAATACCAAACAGCTTGCTGCGCTCAAAGCAACAGGCTGTTCTTATACCGTTCTGATAGAAGACGAAGAGGCTGCATTCAGACAGCAGTACCGCAAGGGTAATTTCTATCGCAATGCCGGCGCCACCATGGTGAACGGCAAACTGCAATTTCAGCAATCATGCGCTTCCGCTATCGAATCGGTGGATGTGCCGGCCGCTTTCACTGAAGGTTCTTACGGCGGCTATTATACTTTCGATGAAATGCAGGAGAAGATCAATTACATGGTAAACACTTTTCCCAACCTGGTGGATACCCTCATCCTTCCAACAAGAACCTATGGCGGCAATCCTCTCATAGTTGTTAAGATATCAGATAATGCAGATACAGATGAGAACGAACCGGAAGCACTTTATACCGGTCTCCATCATGCGCGCGAAGGCATGAGCATGATGAATCTTTTCTTCTTCATGAACTATCTGCTGGAACATTACAACACGGATACAAGGATCAAAAACCTGGTAGACAGCCGTGAACTGTATTTCCTGCCCTGCGTGAATCCGGATGGATATGTTTATAACGAAACGAATTCGCCCGGTGGCGGAGGTATGTGGAGAAAGAACCGGAGGAACAATGGCTCCGGCAATGGAAGAGGAGTAGATATCAACCGGAATTATGGTGAAGACTGGGGTGAGAACGGCGCCAATGTGTCTATCTCCACAGATCCGGATGATGAAGATTATATAGGGCCGTCTGCGTGGTCAGAGCCTGAAACCCGTGCCCTGCGTGAACTTGGACAAAGCAGGCAATTCACCATTGCGATCGATCATCATGCTTACGGAAATTATTATGTAACGCCTTTCGGCCGTCCTGCGCAGCACAGTTTCACTACGCAGGATGTGAATTTTTATAAATATGCTTCAGCCCTCATGGCCAAATACAATGGTTATTCCGTAGGAGATGGCCTGGCTACCGTAGGTTACTATGCGGTAGGCAATTCAAGGGACTGGCACCTGATTGGAGATATCGGTGCGGGAAGCAAACAGAAAACTTATGGTTATACAGTGGAGATCGGCTCAAGCTCCTATGGCTTCTGGCCGGATAATTCGCTGATCGTTCCCATTGCACGCTCCATGTTCTTTGCCAATATGCAAATGGCTTATATGTCTGGTTCGTATTTTGAATTGCAGGATCTCAATCCGATCGCATTCAATAATACCAGTGGCAATTATCATTTTTCCATTCGCCGTATCGGGCTTACCGATGCGCCGGTGACAGTGTCTCTGCAAGCCCTGGAAAATATCTCCATCACAGGCGGGCCGGTCACCATCAACAGTATGCCCAACTATTTCGACATACTGGAGAGGGATATTGCATATCAGTTGCCCAATGCCATCGCGCCGGGCGCCAGGATACGTTTTGTATGTAGAACAGTGTCTGCCGGTGTTACGCTTACCGATACCATCGTGAAGTTCTATCAGCCGGATCAGCTGTTGAATGATGATATGGAAAGCACAACCAACTGGGATTACACCGGCAACTGGGGAACCACTACTGCAGCGGCTTTCAGCGGCAGCAGATCCTTGACTGAATCCCCATCCGGCAATTATTCCATTAACGAACAAACTTACGCCACTTACAAGAACGCCATCGATCTTTCCGATGCGGAATCCGCTTATCTCGTTTTCCGCACCAGGCATCGTGCACAGAATGGATACGACAAACTGCAGGTGCAGCTATCCAATAACGGCACTTCCAATTTCCAGTCTGTTTGTGCTACAGGCACTATCCGCGAGAACGTTGGCGCTATGAACAATATACCGGGGCTCACAGGGATCCATGAAACCTGGGCACAGGAAGTGGCAGACCTGCGGGACTATCTAGGTAATAACAATGTACATCTCCGTTTCGGTTTCTTTTCCAATGCATCGAGAGTTGACGATGGCTTCAATATAGATAATGTGGAGATCGTGAAGTCCACACATATCGTACTCTCTGTACAATTCATCGATGTGCAGGCGAAGCAGCAGTCGAACGGTGTACTGATCAGCTGGGAAGCAAATACAGAGAACGACCACCATCATTTTGAAGTGCAGCGCTCACTGGATGGTGTGAACTATATTACCATCGGCGCCGTGTATGACGGCCCGCCTTATAAATTCTTGGATGCGGAACCGGGAACAGAGAATCACTACCGCATCAGGGCTGTTGATAAAAAGCAACGCAGCCAGTATAGCAAAACAGTATACCTGAATTACAAGCAAACAACTTTCATCACTGTTACGCCCAATCCCGCTTCCCATGAGCTGATGCTGCGTTTCAGCCTGGATACCGATACGCGCTATTTGCTCAGTATCCGGGACGTTACGGGCAGGCAAATGCTTCGGCAGGAACTGAAACTGGCCAGGGGAGCAGGTTACAGGCAATTCAATATCAGTAACTGGATTCCGCAGCTGTATATTGTTACGCTGAAGGATCTGGCAACCGGCAGGGAAACAGTGAACAAAATTTTAAAAAGATGATAGCACAATACATGTTGTTGAAGAGCAACAGTTGATCCTGAGTTTAAAACCATGTAAATCCAATTTTATGAAAACGGGAAAATACCTTTTGGCTGTTTTGATCACATCAGCATCCATTTTTGGTATGAGCGAGAGAACGATTGCCCAGAGTCTTGACCTAAGTAAAACAGTAACCAATGTAACCATGTCCTCACCAGGTAACCTGGCCAAGGAGGGCGATATATTGGAATACACGATCGTGGTAAGAAGTCTGGCTGCATTGAACCTCACCAACACCACAGTGATAGATCATATTCCTGCCGGTACGGCCTATGTTGCCGGTTCCACACGGCTCAATTCCGCGCCCCTGGCGGATGTGTCGGGCACTACGCCATTCACCGGCTCCGGTGCACTGGTGAATTCCGCTTTGCGGCCTGCCGGAACCATTGCCCCCGGAGGAACGGCAACGATCCAGTTCCGGGTGCGGGTAACTGCCAATGGCGGTAATATCACCAACTACGCGATGGTGGAATGCGAAAATGGCGCCAGTCATATTTACCAGAACACCAATACGGTATTCACCAATCTTACGCCCGATGCTACCTGCTCCGTGATCTACCAGTCAACGGCCAGAACAACCAGCGGCCTTCCGGGAGATGACCAGCCTTACCGCTATTTCAAAACGGTGAGTACATCAAACGGAACAGGTGGCGCTATTCTTTACAATGGAGAAACCGGGCTTTGCCGGAATGCGCTTACCAATGCGCTGCTACCTTCGGGCAGTGTGCTGAAATATGCTTCCGCCATAGCCTATGATAAAAAATCAAACCGTATCTATTTCGTCAATAACTATAGCAACGCCAAACAGGACCTTTGTTATGTAGACCTGAACCAGACCACCAAAACCGCTTACAGGTATGTGAATTATACCATGGAAACCACACTGGAAGATGGATGGAATATCAACCGTATGGCTTTTGCTTCTGACGGTTTCGGATATGCGATCACGCAGAATGGCCAGGACATTATCCGGTTCTCTGTAAATCCTGCTACAAATATTCCTACCATCACACGCCTTGGTGCATTGATCAATGATATGTCCAATGGCAGTTTCGATATCCTCAGTGAAAGCGGCGGTGATATTTTCGGCGACGGCTCCGGTAACCTTTACCTGATCGCCAACTCCAGCCGGATGTACAAGATCAATCCCAATACCAAGATTTCCACTTACCTGGGAGCCGTGAGTCCTTTCCCTGCCAGCTCTTCCAATGCAATTGCTGTGGATGCATCAGGTACGGTATATATCGGCGGTGCTTACCGCAATGTGTACACTGTTAACCTGCTCACCATGGCAGGCACCTCCATCACAGGGGGCAGCACCAGTAATGTTTGGACAACCGGTGACTATACCAGTTGCGCCTTTCCTGTACTGGCTCCGGCACTGGCTGCCAACAAGACTTACAGGAATATCAATGGAAGTCCGTTTGTTGTTGGAGGAGATACTGTAGAATACAGGATTGAAGTGATCAATACAGGTAATATCAACGCGGCAGGCGTAAAACTGCACGATGCGATCCCTAATGCCACGCTCTATATTCCCGGCACCACCAGGTTGAATGGCGTGCTGATACCGGATGATCCAGGGCCTGTTATGCCTTATGCAGTTGCCGGTGGAAGGGAGATCCATTCTCCCGGTGAATTCAATGGTATCATCAGGCCGGGAGCAGCCAACAGTGTGGTGCTCACTTTCCGTGCTAAGGTAGAACCTCTTGCCCTTATTTGTAACCAAAGCCGCATCACGCTGCTGGATGTGAATGGCAATACCATCTTCATCAACTCGAATGATCCTTCATTACCGGGCTCTGGTGGCGGTTCGCAGAATCCAACCTGCTTCTTCTCCGATGGTACACTTCCGGTAAGGAGCATCGACCTTAAAGCCAATATCCAGAACGATCGCTCGCAACTCACATTCACTGTACAGGAAGAACAGGATATAGATTACTACGAAGTACAGTATGCCGCTGATGGCGTCAACTTCAGCGCTATCGGTAAGGTAAAAGCGAAGGGGAATACACTCGGGTCACATGTATACAACTATACAGACGCAGTGAACACCACCGCGGTGAACAGGTACTACCGTATCCGTGTGGTGGGTATTGCCGGTAATGATGTAACACTTTCCAGGATTGTGCGGGTGAGCCTGCAGAACCTGCAGCAGATACAGGTACAGCCCAATCCATTCCAATCGGATATTACTGTGAAGATGGAACTGAGGGCTCCTGAACAGGTACGATTCAGATTGATCGATATTTCAGGTAAAGAAGTGATCCGTCTGAACAAACAACTGGCAAGGGGTGCACACAGTATCACTATCCCTGCGGGAGCTAAATTGTCGCCGGGTGTATATGTGATGGAAATTCTTACAGTTTCTGATAATAACGTACATCGCCAAAAGCTTGTCAAGCGTTAATTGGTTTTGAATAATAGCAAAGGGGCTGCTCAGATTGAATGAGCAGCCCCTTTTGTTTTATCCGCTATCTTCTTATTTAGTTACGGTTGAGGTTTGAGGCACGAATGTTTCAGAAACGAAACTGGTGAGCACTTTCCTGTCGAAATTATCCAGGAATGTATCTGCATTGTTCATGGCAAGCCGCTTGTTTCCGAGTGTTGGGTGCGGTGCGCCGTTCTGATCAACAAATTTCAGAACAAGGGTAACACCATTGATCTTCCATGCATCGAGCGCAAAATTGGGCGTGTAATAAATACTCAGGCGCAAGCCTTGTTGCTGCAGCGATTGTAATGTGAAATCATTGGCATTTTTCGAGTATTTCATCAAACCGATCGGCGTTGTTTTATTGGAAGGGAATTCAACTTTCGAGTTTTCGATGGGCTGATAATAGACCGCAGCATTGGTTGCCTGATTATACAACCAGATGGCCACACCTGAAGGCGCTTCCTTATTATCCGCTCCGGTATTGATCTCCAGCGATGCCTCACTGAGCGTATACGTGAGATTGTCCGGAACGCAGAGACGTTCAGTGTATTCATCTGTGGCGCTCAGTGCAGATACGGTGGCGCCGTTCATATCGCCCATTGTATAGTAAACAGGACGCGCATGTTGGAAATGACAGGTGGCCAGCATATTCCTGATCTCTTCTTCCAGTTTGTCTACGTTGAAAGTAGTGGCAGTATTGGGAGCGCCGATCACGTAGGCATTCACAGTCTTGGTGGTCTTGGAAGTCTTGCTGAGGAAATCGCCGCCCAGGTTGAAATTCATACCGCCTTTGGCGCCATACTCGGCATTGAACTTCAATACATCCTCACGTTTGTCCAGCAACAATTCAATATTGGCCAGGATCCTTGTACCATACGTGATCTCTTTTACATACAGCATATTCGGCGTGGCAGCGATATTGGCATCATTGAAAAATCCATTGGCAGGCTTTTCTGCTTTGATGGTGAACATGGGTTTAACCACATCGATGGTGAGGTAGTAGCGGTTGTTCACACTGTTATGACTGAAGCTGGTGCTGGCTGTAAAGCCACTGTAGCTTCCTCCGGCGGAAACTTTGATGGCCAGTTCTGCTTCGGAGTTGGAAGAGAAAGAACGGTATTTGATATCGGTACCGCCACCACCTTCATTGATGCTGTTCCTGATCACCGGTATTCCTGTAGCTGCATCATTCATTGCTGCGCCACTCGGATTATTGACGGTGATCACGGATGTTCCGCCTGCTTTCACAGGTTGATCTGTGTAAACCCGGATCGGGTTCCTGCCGGTTACGATCTCGTTGTAACCTCCTCCGAAGAAATCATCGAAAGTGTAAATGGCTCCGGGGTAAAGCCTGATCAGGTTGGAATTGTTCCCGTTCATGAAAGTGGTGCTTTCCGCTGTGAACTTCACCTGGTTCACTGTACAGGTCATGCTGCCTGATTTTTCAGTGGGCAGGGTTGCTTTGTTCTCCTTGTTGAAAGCCGGCTCTCCGCCGGTATTCACATTACGCATGAGCTGCACATTTACGGAATTACCATTTCCGATATTGATACGCTTGGAGATGTTGGCGCTGTAAACAGGTCCGGCGGTAATCGGGATGTTCTTTAGAACAGGGATGGTCCTGAGCTTTTCAGAAGCATCGATGGTCTTTACTTTCATATCCTGCTTTCTTGTTGGTTGCGCCATAGTAACAGAACTACAGACACAGAGTAGAGGCAAAAGGTATTTCATGATTCTTTTTTCTCAAAAGTATCATTACCGCTGACTGTTGAACTCCCCTAAAAAGGGGGTTTATTTCGAAAAGAAAATCCCCCCGATCCTGCTGAGCGCGGATGGGGGGATAATGTATTACCTCTGTGAAACCAATAAACTATTACTCTTTCAGCAATTTAACGATCATGCGCTCATTGCTGTTGATGATCACTTCCAGCAGGTACAATCCGGGGCGGAGACCGCTGGTATTGTCGAGCGTGAAAGTGTTGGTGCCTGCACCGGCCTTGGATGTTTTACGCATCACTTCAGTACCTGTGCTGGTGAGCACTTTCATCACTATCATGGAAGACTCATTCACCTGTACGTTCACCACGATATCATTCTTAACAGGGTTTGGTGTAACGCTCACCATTTTGAGGGCGGCTTTGTTGTACACACGAACGATCAGGATCTTGCTCATGAATACGCGTCCGTCTTTATCAACCTGTTTCAGTTGATAGTAGAGGTCTTTCTTCGTAGCATTTCCTGGTTTATCGTTGAACACGTAGTTCACTTTTACATTGGAATTGCCTTGCGCGGCCAGTGTGCCAACAGTCTGCCATTTCTGGCCATCGCTGCTGCGCAATACTTCAAAGCGGTCGCTATTGCTTTCGAAAGTGGTTACCCAGCTAACTTCCACATCGCCGTTCGTTTTGTAAAGGCCCCTGAAATCGATCAGGCTTACAGGCAGTGAACCGCCGGTGGGGAAAGTGATGGTTACGGTAGCTGTAGGAGAGCAGAGTTGTGCATAACCGTTATCACATACTTTGTAAGTGAAGCTGGTGCTGCTTCCGTTGAAGCCTGGTTTTGGAGTGAACTTGAAAGAACCGTCACCAAAGAGCTCAACTGTTCCGTCAGGGGAATCGTCTACCAGTTCAGCAAACAATACTTCGCCATCCGGATCGTAGTCGTTGTTGGTTACTTCGCCGGTAGCAGTGAAAGTGTTGGTGCCGGGCAGTTCATCATCTTCTGCAACAGGAGCAGCGTTACAGCCACTCTCGTATTTTTTGTTCACACTTACCCAGAATTTGTCGATGCCAAGGCTGGTAGTTGAATTGATGCCCTGGAAATTCACAAACACTTTGAAAATGCCACTACCGATCTCGGGATAGTAGAAAGTTCTGTCGTATTCGTATGTAACGTTGGGATCTGCATTGGTGATCTCAACACTGTCAAGGTAGTTACCATAGATATTGTTGTCAACATCTGTAACATACACTTTGAACCATTTGCGGGCTCCATTGGAAGGGCCGCTTACTTTGTAGGAGAACTTCACGTTCAGGTTTCCCCACATATCCAGAGCAGGCGTAAAGAAGCCTGTTTCCTGTGTAGGGGAAGTGGCGGGCCCCATTACGATGCCGCCATCGCCTTCAATGCCCGGAGTGAAGCCGCTGTTCACATCAGCGCTTTTGAAGATCCAGCATTGTCCAACGAGATAAGTTTTTACCTGATTGAGAGGATAGCCATTACGTGAGTTGAAATTTTCATAAGTCTGGGCCGAAGCGGCGAGAGACATGAATGCACATGCAATGATAAGGAGGGTAGAATTCAGTTTCATACTGTCAACAAGATTTCAGAGTTTTTGAATAAGTTTTAGGCACGGCACGGATTGCCTGTGATCGGGGGCATTCAAAGGAAGTTCGACTTGAAATTTGTTGGACAAAGGAGTTCTATGTAGCTCACATAGCTATTGGACATTTGAGGATAACCTTACTCAGGTTGGGCTGTATAGAGAAATTACTACTGCGAAAAAATTGGAGGAAATTGGTACAGGATAATTTTGAAGCCTGTATTGGACGGAATTGTCGTAGGATGATGAGAATTGAAAGCAAATATAGTCAGCCGGATCATAATATGCAAGACTTAATGTAAAAAAATAACAGATTGAACGGGATTTACGCTGTAATTGTATTGTAATTTGCACGAGATAAAACCTGCTATGCCTCCAGTAATCACGGTCAACCACCTCAGTAAGTATTACCAGGATATTAAAGCTGTTGATGATATATCCTTTACAGTAAACAAAGGAGATGTGTATGGATTCCTCGGACAGAACGGTGCAGGCAAATCCACTACCATCCGAATGCTGCTCACGCTGATCCAGCCAACAGCAGGAACCATCGAGATCTTCGGCATGGATATACGAAAACACCGCGAAGAAATTCTCCGGCAGGTAGGGGCAGTGATCGAAAGGCCAGACCTCTACAAGTACCTCAGCGCCCTCGAAAATCTCAGGCTCTTTGCAAAACTCAGTGGACTGAAACTTTCCGATACTCAGTTGATGTTGCAACTTGAAAGAGTGGACTTACACCAACGTGCACACTCCAAAGTGCATACCTTTTCCCAGGGTATGAAACAGCGCTTAGGGATCGCTGTGGCATTGGTGCATGACCCGCAGCTGGTGATCCTGGATGAGCCAACTAACGGGCTGGACCCGCAGGGTATTGCAGATATCCGCCAACTGATCGTGGAGCTGAGCAGGGAACATGGCAAGACTGTACTGGTGAGCTCGCATCTGTTGAATGAGATTGAGCTGACTGCTACCAGGATGATCATCATCAACAAGGGAAAGAAAATGGCGGAAGGCGCACTGAAGGAAATGTTCGATCCCTCAAAGATGCTCATCGAGCTGCGCGTAGCCAATCCCGATCATACCCTGCAGCAATTGCAGCAATCTGTTTGGAAATCTTTGCTGGTGCAGCAGGAAGCCAACCTGTTCACTATCCGCATGAATGAAACAGACATACCCCGGTTGATAGCAGACCTGGTGAGTATGGGTGTGGCCATCAACAGCCTTCAGCCAAGACATTCGCTGGAAGCCTATTTCCTTTCATTAACAACATCCAACCAGCATGTGGACCATCCTGCAAATTGAGCTGTTCAAAATATTCAAGCGTCCGCGAACCTATATCGCTTTTGTTGCGATTGCAGTGATCGTATTCCTGATACAACTGGCATTCTATGTGGATGGCGGGGCGTATATCAGCTTCCTGATGCAAAGCATCGAGTCGGATTTCCATGTAGAAGGAAAGATCCTGAACGGTTACTTCATCTGTTATTTCATACTGCAGACATTATTGATACATGTTCCTCTTTTGATAGCGCTGATCGGCGGTGATATGATCGCCGGTGAAGCCAATATGGGCACATTGAGGCTACTGATCAGCAAGCCAATAAGCAGGGCTTCGCTTATTACCGGCAAGTTTATTGCTACCATGGTTTACACTTTGCTGTTGCTGGTGTGGATGGCCATCCTGTCGCTCGGCCTGAGCATGCTGATATTCGGTACAGATGACCTGCTGCTTTTCAAAGGAGAAGAAGTGGTGTTGCTCCTGAGATCGGATATCCTCTGGCGTTATGTTGCGGCATTCGGATTTGCAGCCATCGCCATGACAACCGTTGCGGCCTTATCTTTCTTTTTATCGCTCTTTGCAGAGAATTCCATCGGCCCCATCGTGAGCACCATGAGCGTGGTGATCGTATTCACCATCCTCACCAGTATCGATCTTCCTTTATTCAACGCCATGAAACCTTATCTTTTTACCTCCCATATGCTGGGATGGAAAGGTTTCTTTGATGATGATATTTTTTACAACAGTATCGCAAGATCAGCTATCTTTCTGCTGGCGCATATCGGAGGACTGCTGGGATTGTCCCTGGTGATCTTCAAAAAGAAAGATGTGCTGAGCTGATCCAACAATCTAAAACTGTACTGATGGAAAGAAGAAAATTCATGCAGCAATCGCTCCTCGCCGGAGCATCCCTGGCAGCAAGCCCCACCCTGATGGCGTCTTGCTCACAGAACACAGCAGAAGCAGGCAAAACATTCACGATGGATTTTGCCTTTCATGATAATATGTTCAAGAATCATGGAGGCAATGATTTTATAGATCAGATAAAATGGGCGCATGATCAGGGATTCAGGTCCATCGAAGACAATGGCATGATGGCCCGCCCTGTGGAGATGCAGGAGAAGATCGGGAATACGCTGGCGAAACTCGGAATGCGCATGGGCGTATTCGTTATTACTACTGATAACTGGCATTGGAAAACCACACTCACCACGGGAAAGGAAGAATGGGTCAGCAAAATGGAGAAGGATTGCAGAACAGCCGTGGAAGTGGCCAAAAGATGCAATGCAAAATGGGTGACCGTTGTTCCCGGCAATTACGAAAGGAGCCTGCCAATAGAAACGCAAACTGCCAATGTGGTCAGTGCGCTGCGCAAGGCTGCTGATATACTGGAGCCTGCGGGATTGATCATGGTGCTGGAACCCCTGAGTGATAACGAAGATCTTTTTCTTCGCCTGTCAGGGCAAACCTTCAATATCTGTAAAGCGGTGAACAGTCCCAGTTGCAAGATCCTGTATGATATCTACCATATGCAGCGCAATGAAGGCAATCTCATGGCCAATATCGATAAGTACTGGGAAGAGATCAGTTATATCCAGATTGGCGACAATCCGGGAAGGAAAGAGCCGGGCACAGGAGAGATCAATTATACAAACGTATTCAAACATATTTACAACAAGGGATACAGGGGTGTGATGGGCATGGAGCATGGAAATGCGATGCCCGGAAAGGAAGGCGAGATCGCTTTGATCAAAGCCTATCGTGAAGTGGATGTAAAAGCCGGAGCCTGATATGCCGTTCTCTAAATTCAATCATTATGCGAAAGCTTCTTGATACCCGTTGGTTGTTTTTGATAGCAATATCAATGTGCAGTATGACAGCGAAGGCGCAGGATGCAGCAGCGCTGGTGAAGCGCGTAAAAGCAAAGCTGGAAACAGTGAACAATTACGAAGCGAATGGCGTAATGAAAACAAATGTGAGCTTCATCAAAGTGCCGGATTCGAAGATCACGGTGTATTACAAAAAGCCCGATAAGTTCCGCATCAAAAAAGAAAATGGCATCTCCATTATGCCGAAAGGCAGTGTGAGCCTGAATCAGGGCACATTGCTGGCCGGAGAGAATTATACAACAGTTGCAGCAGGCACAGGAAAGGTGGGAGATCAGACGGTGGCTATCGTAAAACTATTACCACTCGATGAAAAAAGTGAAGTAGTAGTTTCCACACTGTATATCGATGAAAAAGATGCTGTGATCAGGAAAGCTGTGACCACTACCAGGAACAACGGCACCTATGAGATTGAAATGAGTTATGGAAAATACGCATCATGGGGCTTGCCTGATAAAGTGGCGTTCATTTTCAATACCAGGGATTACAAATTACCGAAAGGACTTGCATTTGATTATGATACGGGGGAGAAGCCCGCTGCAACTACTGACAAAAATCAAAAAGGAAAAGTAGAAATCTCATACTCCTCTTACACTATCAACAAAGGTATTTCAGACAATATCTTCCAGTAGATTTTCGCAGTTGATTTACGTTCCTGTTTTCAACATCGCGTCGTAATTTGCCAGCTGTTATAGATTGATGTTTATCAAAATGATAGACATTTAGTTGACGGCGGTTATGAATTTATGCATCGTGTATACTATTCACATAATATACCCGTTTGCAATCCGTACCTAAACCCTTTGCGAAAACCGATGTTTCCAAATCCTAAGAAAGCGACCGGAGCTTTATGGGCCGTCATGCTCATTAGCGCCTGCAGCTTTTGTCAGACTCTATTTGTTACAACGCCAGTTGTAACTCACCATGTGACTACAGGTTCCGTGACCAGTCCCCGTCTGAAAGGATCAATCCATCTGCGTGCTACGTACCATTCTATAGTTCCACTGTCCATCCCCATTATCAGTAATGTTTCTTCACTCTTTCCTGCAGAAATTTTCTGTGGAAAACACTTCTGTTGCTTTACAGCAATAAAGTCAAAGACACCCTTAACGCCTAAACGATGTGTATGAACGATTTTTTACGAAAACAAATGATGATGTGGATGCTGGCAATGATCCTGGTTGCCGGATTTACGTTGGATGCAATGTCACAAGCTACAGTCAGCCGTCCCTTTGCTGTGGGTACGGGTAATTGTGGAACAGGAACGCAGATGATCCACTTTTACCATTACAATCCGAGCAGTAACCAGCTTACGAGCGATGTAACGTTGAAGTGTACCCCACAACTCAAAGCAGGGAACATTTCAGGTAATAACATGTTCAGCTCTTACAACTCGGGTGTGTCTTTCAATCCTGCGGATCAGAAAATTTACTACCTGCTGACTTCCACCTACCAGGGGCAGCCCCGCACCTATGTCTGGAGCTGGCCTTTAGGCACCTGTCCGGCAAACGGCAGTAGCAGGCTGGATACAATGATCGCTTTCAAGAGTTATATTCTGGCAATGGTATTCGATACCGATGGAAAAGGCTACCTGCTTGAATTCTCCACCGGCTCCGCTCCTTATCAGACATACATACGCTCCATCGATTTTACAACAGGCGTAGTAGGGGGAAGAGATAACCTGGTACTCACCGGGGGAGCTAAGATCTGGGATTCGGGAAGCGGCGATATCACGATCTCTCCGGGTGGTCAGATGTTTTTTGTGGTGGACAATAAATTATTCACGCCCGATTACCGGAATTATGAAGGTACAGGCAAGAACCTCACCACTACCTATATCGATACTGTAAAAACGTCCGGTAATCTTGTAGGACTTACTTATTCTAATGGCGAAATGATCGGGACCTGGACTACTTCCGGTTGTCCGTTCTATATCATCAACCCTCTCACAGGCGCGCGTTCCAATGTAAACAAACCTACAGGTGTATATGCTGCCAATGACCTGGCAACAGTTGTTTCGGGTGTGGGTTCTGCAAAAAGACTGGTTTCGGTTACACCTACAGGTGTGCCGGACCAATATGAAGTGGAGTATGATGTATATGTTCAGAACTATGGCAACGTCCCTATAACGAGTGTAAAGGTGATGGACAATCTTGCCAATATCAATGGAGCAGCAAACGTAACACTTAACCAGGTTTCATTCGTGAACAACCCGGCAGGTTTAACACTCAATCCCGCTTATGATGGCAAAACCAATACCACACTGGTCAATACCGGCACCATCAAAGCATGGCCAGTTGCAGAGAATCACGCTACTATCCGCATCAGGGCTACACTGAGTAATATCCAGGCAGGTGTGATCTACAATAACAGCGCATATGTAACCGCCACTGGATTCAGCAATGCTGCACTGAAAGATTCATCCACCAATGGCCCGGACCCGGATCTCAACTCCAACGACAAACCGGATGATGTGGGTGAGAACCAGCCAACGCCCCTGCTGATCTCTGTGACGGCGCAAACGCCGCCCTGTTCAGCATTACAGAAGATTTTATATACGGAGAACTTTGGTACAGGAAGTAATACAACAACATTGCCGAAATCAAGCTCTTCTACTGAATATACAGGTTCAACCACACAGCCATTACTGATAGACCGCTATATGCTGACCTCCAATGCCAACAACGGTGATAATGGAAGATGGATCAATCTTGCAGATCATACTACCGGCACTGGCAGAATGATGGTTGTGAATGCCGATGCAGATAATAAAGTGTTCTTCAAAGATGCGATAGGCGCACTCTGTCCGGGACAACAATATTCCATGTTCTTCTATGCTGCATTCCTTGGTAACAATAATTACAGCACGGTCTGTGACGCCTTCGGTGGTTTCAGGTATCCCCGTGTGATGATGACCATTCGAGATGCGGTAACGGGCATGGTGATTACACAAATTGCCACGGCAGATATCACCAACACCAGCTGGCAGCAATACGGTTTGAAATGGGTGATGCCTCCGGGTTATACCAATGGCGTTACTTTTGAATTGTCCAACGATGCGCATGGTGGTTGTGGTAACGATATCGCCATCGATGATATTCAATTCGGTTCCTGTGATCCCATGCCAACTGTATCAACGGTAGCCCCCACTGCGGGTTGTATCGGATTTGCCACCAATTTCTGGGCACAACCCAATGATCCTGCTGTGATCCCCGGACCTAAAGAATTCCAGTGGCAGGTTAGTGCAAACGGAACAACCGGATGGTCCAATATCGGTAGTGTAACCACTTCACAGATGTATACTATCAGTTCACTTTCGGCAACTGATATCAATAAATATTATCGTGTGATCATGGCAGCCCAGGGAAATATGTCTTCCACTGCCTGCCGCGATACTTCCGATGCTTTCCTGCTGACAGGTAAAGCCACTTCCTCTGCCCCCTCTTCAGCTTCAAAGAACAAGCTGAGGATCTGCCCCGGAGAATCAGTTACGCTTCGCGTCAATGGCGGGACTCTGGGCACCAATGCAGTGTACAGATGGTATGCAGGTGGCTGTGGAACCGGCACTGCTGTTGGAACAGGCGCTACGATTTCTGTTTCCCCTTCATCCAGTACCACTTATTATGTGAGGATCGAAGGCGATTGTAACGCCACTTCCTGTGTTAGTGTGGCCGTTCCCGTTATCTGCGATATCGATCGCGATGACGATGGGATCCTGGATACAGACGAAAGCGGCGGTGTGGATGTATTTGCCGATGATGATTTCGATGGCATCGAAAACTACAGGGATAACAATACAGCCGGCTTTGTTGATACCAATGGTGATGGGATCGATGACCGCTATGACCGCGACCTGGACGGAGTGATCAATGCACTCGATCTCGATAGCGATAATGATGGTATTCCGGATGTAGTGGAAGCCGGTGGTGTGGATGCCAACGGAGATGGAAGGATCGATAACTTCACCGATGCCGATGGTGATGGCCTCTCCGATAACGTAGATGCGGCAGTGGGTGTAGCAGGCTCTATTGGTCTCGGCCTCGCTGATTTTGACGGAGATGGTATCCCCAATCAATTTGATCTCGACAGTGATAATGATGGCATTACCGATATCCGTGAAGCACTCGGTACTGATGCTAATAATGATGGAAAAGTGGATAATACTGCCGACTCGGATGGCGATGGCTTTGCCAATATCGTAGACCAGGATTCGAATAACGATGGCGTTGCCGATGCAGGCCAGAAAGCATTGCTTCGCACAGGACCGGACAGCAATAACGACGGAAGACCGGATAACTATCCTTATAAGAATTTAGACAGGGACGCACGCCCCAACCCATACGACCTCGACAGTGATGGCGATGGCATCACTGATGTACGTGAAGCAGGATTCCCGGATACAGACAATAATGGTCTGTCAGATGGTCCACGCGGCGCAACCACCGGATGGAGCACTGCCATCGATGCGCTGGCTGGTCCCCTTGCCTTACGCAACAGCGATACCGATCCTGCAGGAGCCAACAATCCTGATTACCTCGACATCGATTCCGATAACGATGGTATCCCGGATAATATCGAAGCGCCACCTACAGGAAATTACCGTATGCCAATGGGCACAGACATTGATGGAGATGGTATCGATGACAGGTATGATAATATTTCCGGTTTCGGCGGTAACGGAATTACGCCCCACGATCTGGATACCGATGGCATCCCTGATTACATCGATACCGATTCAGATGGAGATGGATTGAATGATGTGGTGGAAGGAAATGATTTCAACGGCAACCTCAAAGCAGACGATGATGTTAGCCTTACCAATCAGGATACGGATGGTGATGGTCTCGATAATCGTTTCGATGCAGACAATTCATCACCCAAAGGAACTTCGCAGTTCATCGGTGCACTCGGATCTGTGAATGGCGATCCTTCGCCGGGTACTCGCTCCACTTTGCAGAGCACATATTCTACACAACCGAACCGCGACTGGCGTTATCTGGGTACTGTATTGGATGTGAGCATTCTCAGCTTTACAGGTAATCTCCGGAAGGAAACAGTGAAACTGAGCTGGCGCGTTACTTCGGACAAGCCCGTAACACATTTCATTGTTGAACGCAGTGTGGATGGCGCTAACTTCAGCAAGATCGCGGAAGTTCCTGGCAGCAATAATCTCAACGCTCCTGTAACTTTCAATTACAATGATGATATCAGCAGCCTGAACGTGAAAGCGGTGTATTACCGTGTAACGGCGGTAAGTCCTGAGAATGGTCTGAAATCAACGCAGATACTTACCATAAAACGCCAGGGCCTGACCTACGAATTAAGCATCAATCCTAACCCGGCAAGGAACAATGCAAGCATCAGCATGAGCGTGAAACGCGATGCCAGCATCGATGTGAATGTGATAGATGCTGCCGGTAAGGTTGTGCTTCGTCAGAAACAACAGGTCTATGCCGGTACCAACAGCTTCCCGATTGAAGGAATACACAGGCTCCCGGACGGAATGTACAATGTGATGGTGAAATCCGGAGATGATATTCAGTACAGGAAATTAGTCATTCAGCGATAATTGGATTTTATTCTATGAAAAATTAGGGCCTCAATTTTGAGGCCCTAATTTTTTGCATTATTACCTGTATGATGGGGCAGGTATTTGTACTTCTTCCAATGCACCTGGCTTTGCCGGCTCGAATTTCTTTTTGAACTTAAGGAATTTCAATTCGATGAAGCGGTAAGACAGGTAGGAAATCAAAATGGTAAGGCCGCCTGCAACGAGATAAATAAGCACAGTGGACCACAACGGTGTTAGTTTGGGGAGGATATTCTTCAGGAATATCATTACTACAAACAATACAATGCTATGGTACATGTAAATACCGTAAGAAATATTTCCCAGGAAGTCCAGCACTTTATTATCTGTGTTAATAATTGTTTTGGGATTGGCGGAAATATTCAGAATAAGCCAAATGAACAGGATGCTTGTAATAATTACAGACAAGGAGCTGTTAAACAAGCCGCCATATACAATGCCTACCCAGCCTGTATTCTCCAGTAGGGATCTGTGAAATACGAGGCGTGCAATAATGATTGCCAGAAGTGAGAACTGAGCGGCAATACTGAAAACCTTCGATCTCAAAACCTGTTCTTTATAATTGTAAAGAAGCCAGGCTCCCAGGCCTCCGATACTCATGGCTTCAAACTTCAATGATTTTACAAATGATAAAATAATTGAAGTGGTGGGGTTTGAGGAGTCAAAATAATCATAGCTAACGTAAAAGATCATCCGAATTGTAATAATGAACAGGAAGATAAAAAGGAGGAATCTTTTGAAATATTTTACTACCGGCGCCCAGAAAAGGTAAAATTGCTCTTCAACACCAATTGACCACAACGGAGCAAGGAACGTGGATCCCCAAAGACTAAGCTATTACCGGAAACGGAAATGAATAATCTATGTGCATGAACCTGACTGCTACCGGAATAAGTACAAGGCCAATGATCAGGATAATATAATAAAGCGGCCATATTCTGAGAACACGCCTCATGTAGAAGCTTTTGATATTGATGGTGCCGGTATCTCTGTCTTCTTCCAATAATAAATATGTAATAAGAAAGCCACTTAATACAAAGAAGAATTCTACGGCCAGATGCCCACAGTTGAAAAGACTATAATCTTTCAGATTGAAGAGACCATATTTAACGCGGATCAATTCTGCATGGAGCATCAATACCAAAAAGGCTGCAATAAAACGCAGGCCGTTCAGACCTTTGAAATAGGTCTTGGGTTGGTGAATGTTTTTCACTGGTTGGGGTTAGGGGTAAATAACTATGGCGTAAAATACAAATTTTAAATACATCTGCATATATGTCTGAAATTTGCCCGATTACCAGTTGAAATAAAGTGTAATATTTCCAACCTCGTGGCTCTTAACTCCTTTCACATAAGCAGAAAGTATCTTTTGTGTAAATGATATACCAAAGTTCCCATGGGATAGTACCAGGCCATAATCCAGCGATGCAGTGAATCTTTTTATATCGGGCGTCACCACTTTGTATTTGTCCAGCACGATGCCTCCCTGCAAAAGTGCATTGTAGGCAATGAACCTGGCAGCAGGTTTTGCAAAAGCGTATACCTGCCAGCGCCCGTTCTTGCTGGATTGGGGAGGAGTGCCGGTGTGGGCCATCAATCCTCGGAAATAAGGTTTCATTTTTCCGGTGCGCACAATGGCATAGGCTTCCACGCCATCCGTCATAGTACCTGCATACGCACGCGCCCCACCGATCAGCTCTGCGAAATTGTTCCCGATCACCTGTTTTTCCGCTGCTAACTCCAGGTTCAGGAGAATATCGTTTGGCAATTGATTTTCCCAGCCCATCGGTTGTTGGGTTCCGGTAAGCCGGTGTACGAATTCCTGGATCTCCCGTGCTCCTGAAGCCGGGCCGATCATACCGCCCATGATCCTGGCCTGGAAACTATACTTCTTTTGCTCGTTGTAAGAGTAAGAGGAGAAATGTCCCAATACAGCCCCTGCATAAGGATAATCATTGTGAATGGGCGCTTCGGCTTTGGTATTGTTGGGCGTGAACATCAGGTGCATGAGCCCGGTGCCATATATGTTGATGGCATCAGCGCCGGCTTTGGGCGCCCATCTTTCCAGGAAGAATGTGTGGGTTTTCCTGGTGTAGAAATAATCGATGAAAGTTCCCGCTGTATAGGCTTTATCGGTCCCCTGCCCGCGGATATTGATGAAGTCTTCATCCACTGAGATCCTGAGCTGACGACGGTATTCTCCTTTCGTTTGTGCATGCAGGATATTGAAGAAACCTGCGATCAGTAATACAATGGTACAATATGGCCAGAGTTTTTTCATCCTTTGTTCCGTTTTAGGAGCAATGGACTGAAAAATTATGCCAGGGGGGCGAACAAAAAATGGAATTATCCTTCGCTGTCTTCCGATAATTCGATCTTTTCATCCACTGCATTGGCGAGAAGCTGGTTGGTCATTTTCTTCAGTGGGTTCTTGTGGTTCTCCACGTATTCGCTTCTTTGCTGGATGATATCGATACACTCGTAAATAGCAGTGAGGAAAGAGGAGTGATCCGCTTTGTTCTTACCGGCAATATCGAAGGCTGTACCATGATCGGGAGATGTTCTTACAGCAGGCAGGCCGGCAGTATAGTTCACGCCTTCGCCGATGGCGAGGGATTTGAAAGGGATCAGGCCCTGGTCGTGATACATAGCCAGAACAGCATCGAATTTCTCGAACTGTCTGCGTGCGAAGAAAGCATCGGGACTGAATGGTCCGATCACCATCATATTGCGTTTGGCTTCCTTGATGGCTGGTTTGATGATCTCATCCTCTTCTTTTCCGATCAGTCCTTCATCACCTGCATGGGGATTGAGTCCCAGTACTGCAATCTTCGGTTTATCGATACCGAAATCGCGGATCAGTGAATTGTTGAGGATATTCAGTTTGGAGAGTATGTTCTCACGTGTAACATATTTGGCGGCTTCGGCCAGTGGCACATGCTCGCTGAGCAGCGCTACCCGGAAATTGCCGGAGGTCATCAGCATCAGTACATCCTGCATGCCGAAAGCATTTTTCAGGAAAGGTGTATGACCTGTATAATTGAACTCTGATGATTGTACGTTCTTCTTGTGGATAGGCGCCGTTACCAGCCCCTGGATCTTTTGTTCCTTCAAAGCCTGCACTGCAGCCATGAGGGATTTTACTGCGTATTTGCCGGCCACATCGGTGAGCTGGCCCGGCTGAATGTTCACATCTTCCTCCCAGCAGTTGAAGATATTGATCTGCTTGTGGTTGATCCGTGTGAAGTCTTTGATGTTCTGATAATTGAAATTGGTATCGGGGATGCCTTTGCGATAGAAGTTGATCACCTTGTTGGAGGTGAAGATAATGGGGGTGCACATTTCCAGTATCCGGTGGTCGGCAAAGGTCTTGATCACTAATTCCGGTCCGATGCCATTCAGGTCGCCGATGGAAATGCCGATTACTGGTTTGTGTTGTTGTGCACTCATATTGAATAATTCAGGGGCCTAAATTACGTATTTTTGCTGCTCATGTATACACTTAAAAAATCCCTGGGGCAGCATTTTCTGAAGGATGAGAGTATCTGCCAGCGTATTGTGCAGTCTTTGGAGGAATATCCTTTTGAAAAATTGCTGGAAGTGGGGCCCGGCGGGGGCGCGCTTACGAAGTACCTGGTCAGGCTGCCGGGTATCGATTTCCGCTGTGTGGAGCTGGACGATGAGAAAGTGGCCTGGCTGCTGAAAAATTACCCTGCACTGGAGGGAAAGATCATCCATAAAAGTGTCCTGGACATCGATCCGCCCTTTGAAGGCACTTTTACCGTGGTGGGCAATTTCCCCTACAATATCTCTACCGAGATCCTTTTCAAGGTACAGGAATGGCGTGCGCAGATAGGATCGATGGTAGGCATGTTCCAGAAAGAAGTGGCGCAGCGCGTGGCCGCCAGAGAGGGTAACAAGGTTTATGGAGTTACCAGCGTGCTGATGCAGGCTTACTTCAAAGTGGATTATCTTTTCGAAGTGGATGAGGAGGCTTTCAATCCTCCTCCCAAAGTGAAAAGCGCGGTGATCCGCATGACGCCGCTCAAAGAACCCGTTAACATCCGTAGCGATAAACATCTTTCCCTGTTGGTGAAAACTGCGTTCAATCAAAGACGTAAGACACTCCGGAATGCCGTGAAAGGGTTGTTCGAACCGGATAAATTGCAGGACGGAATTTTCAACAAAAGAGCAGAACAATTGTCCGTTGCTGATTTTGCAGCACTGACATTTACAATGAGATAAAATGAAGAAAGTCATTATCACCGCCAGGGTGCACCCATTCCTCATAGAACAGTTGACGGCCAGAGGATTTGAACCGGAATATCTTCCCTCCATTACTTACGAAGAGCTCAGTGAAAAGATCGGCGGTGTTACCGGGCTGATCATTACCACCCGGTTGAAGATCGACAGGCCCATGCTGGAAAAGGCAGGCCAGCTGAAATGGATCGGCCGGCTGGGCAGTGGCATGGAACTGATTGATGTGTCGTATGCAGAGAGCAAAGGCATCCTCTGTGTGAGCAGTCCTGAAGGCAATCGCAATGCTGTTGCCGAACATGTTCTCGGCATGTTGCTCAACCTCATGAATAAGATCACACTGAGCCAGCGCGAGGTACAGGAATTCAAGTGGGTACGTGATGCCAATCGTGGCACCGAGCTGAGTGGAAAAACAGTTGGGATTATCGGATACGGAAATACAGGAAGCGCTTTTGCCAGGCTGCTGGAACCATTTGGTGTTACAGTACTGGCTTACGATAAATACAACCAGGGATTTGCAAAAGGATTTGTGCACGAAGCCAACCCCGAACAGATCGCCCGCTATGCCGATGTGATCAGCATGCATTTGCCGCTGACCGACGAAACTTTCCATTATGCCAACGATGCGTTTTTCAATTCATTGAAGAACAAGCCGTATTTCCTGAATGCCAGCAGGGGCAAGGTGCATGATACGGCAGCGGTGATCACGGCCCTGAAAAATGGGGTTATTGCAGGTGCAGGGCTTGATGTGCTTGAAAATGAAAAGCTTGATCTTTATACTGAAAAAGAGAAGGAGCAATTGCAATGGCTCACTGCACAACCCAATGTGATAGTGACCCCGCACATAGCCGGATACAGCCATGAAGCCTTCTATAAAATGGCGGCCGTAACGTTGGAAAAATTGAAATTGTAGAAAGGTTTATAAGGAGAAATCCATTATATTTGCTTTGAACATAATCGTGCAACGCTTCAGCACCCACTGAGGCGTTGTTCTTTTTTTCTATTTTCGGAAGCAATAAAAAAAAACGCTTCCTGCAAAAAGAAGGAGGTTACAATGAGTGTTTTGTATGTAAGCAAAGAAACACTGGAGCAAATGAAACAAGAGCTGCACACTATGCGTACTACGGACAGACCTGCAGCTGCCAGGGCCATCGCGGAAGCACGCGAAAAAGGCGACCTGAAAGAAAATGCCGAATACGATGCTGCCAAAGAGGCCCAGGGAATCCTGGAAGCCAAGATCAAAAAATTGGAAAGCGATGTTGCCAGCGCCCGTGTGCTGGAAGCTGATAATGTGGATACCAGTAAAGTGTCTATCCTTACAAAAGTTACACTTACCAATCTCAATACCAAGAAACAGCATACCTATCATATCGTTTCTGAAAAGGAAGCCGATCTGAAGCAAGGTAAGATATCTGTTACTTCTCCTATCGGTAAAGGATTGCTGGGCAAAATTGTAGGCGATGTTGCCGAGGTGCAGGTGCCGGCAGGATTGGTCAAGTTTAAGATATTAGATATTACTGCTTAGATAACAGCCCCGGTAACGGGGCTTTTTTATTGGCGGTTCTTCCTTAGTTTTGTTACATGACAATATTTTCAAAGATCATAGCCGGGGAAATTCCCTCCTACAAAATTGCCGAGAACGACAAGTTCTATGCATTCCTGGATATCTTCCCATTAACCGAAGGTCATGTTCTGGTAGTGCCGAAGATTGAAACGGATAAATTCTTTGAAGTGCCTGATACCTATCTGGCGGAGATCCTGGTATTTGCGAAACCCATCGCAAAAGCCATTGAGCTGAGCTTTCCCTGTAACCGGGTAGGCATGGCCGTGGTAGGGCTGGAAGTGCCGCATGCCCACCTGCACCTTGTGCCCATCAACAATATAGATGATCTGAACTTTACGAAAGGAAAGATCAAAGTGAGCCCTGAACAATTGAAGATGGCTCAGGATAAGATCCTGTCTAACCTGAATATGTAATCGAAAGTTTATCTGGCCGGACGGATGCGTGAAGGATTTTTTTTGATGAAGTCTTCCCATCCTTTCAGTACTTTGCCCTGGTTGCCAAGCAAAGGTTTGTCCTGGAAATGATGACAGACCGCTACGGCCAATGCATCAGACATATCGTGCGTATGGATCCAGGCATCCTGGAGGTGGAGCATTTGTTGCAGCATTTTCCAGACCTGTTCTTTATCAGCGTTGCCATTGCCGGTGATCGATTGCTTGATCTTTTTGGGAGAGTATTCGTGAACCTCCAGCCCGGCCTGCATTGCAGCTGCTATTGCCACACCCTGAGCCCTGCCCAGTTTCAACATACTCTGTACGTTCTTGCCAAAGAAGGGTGCTTCGATGGCGCAGTACTTTGGTTTGAATTCCAGTATCAGTGAACAAACGCGCTGGTGAATGAGTTGCAGTCTTTCGTAATGTTCTTTTTTGCTGCTCAGCCTCAGTACATCCATTTCAATCACTTTTACTGATGAAGGAGACGCGGAGATAACGCTGTAACCCATGAGCAGTGTACCGGGATCGATACCAAGAATTATTTTAGAATTGTTTTGCAAGGGAGTGCCGGGGATTCAATTAATATTGTAAATCTGTTGATACCACTGAACAAAAATATCAAATTAATCCTCAACTATGTGATCGGGCCGCTGGTGTTTTGCCTGCTGGCCTGGAGCATCTACAGGCAGTTGAACAGGCAACCCAACTGGGAAGAGTCTTTCCACCAGATCAAACTGGCTTTTGAAGGGATACAGGTTTGGAAATTTGTACTGGTATGTATGCTGATGCTGATCAACTGGACCATCGAGGCGCGCAAGTGGCAGGTGGCCGTCACCAGGCTGCAGCCGATCAATCTGCTTCAGTGTCTCAAAGCCATCTTCACTGGTACCACCATGGCTTTCTTTACACCCAATCGTATTGGCGAGTACCTGGGGAGAATTCTTTATATCGAGGAAGGGAAACGCATCCAGGCCATCTCCGTCACCATCGTTTGCAGTATGGCGCAATTGCTGGTTACCCTGATGGCGGGCATTGCAGGATTGCTATACCTGCGCAATGTGATTTCGCATACTGCACCGTTAGATGATTCATTATTGTTCTGGACCAATACTGTTTTATGGATTACGATCCTGGGCTGCATCGTTTTAACGTTGCTTTTCTTCAAACTGGCATGGTTGGTGAAACTAATGGAGATGATCCCGAAGCTGGGGAAACTGGTGCAGTATATCAGGGTTTTAGATTCTTTTAACGCAACTATCCTCTGGAGGATCTTGTCTTTGAGTATAACGCGCTATTTTGTTTTCATAGCCCAGTATTACCTGCTCTTTGATGTATTTGACGTGGATCTGAGTTTTGCGGAAACATTCGCGTCCATGTCTGTTGTGTTCCTGGTGCTGGCAATAGTGCCTTCCATAGCGATGATAACCGAACTGGGGGTGAGATGGAAGGCAAGTATCGAGCTGGTACAATTTTTTAGTACCAATATGATAGGGGTGTTGGCAACTTCGTTGTCTATATGGGTTATCAATCTGGTAATACCAGCTTTGATAGGAAGTTTATTAATTTTAAGTATCCGCATATTCAGGAACAGATAGGAGATATACGAAATATTATTTATATATTTAATCAGACGAGCAATACATGAAACTCTATAGAACTGGTTTATTGGCAATACTGATCATGGCCAGCTTTCCCCTGGAGGCCGGCAATGGTTTCTGCAACCTGCGTAATTCTTCATTTGCGGCAGGCGAACAAATCACCTTCAAGGTTTTCTATACAGTAGTGGGCGCTTATTTCGGCGCCGGCGAAGCTACATTCAATACCACGCTGGAGCGGCTTAACAATAAGCCGGTCTACCATATAGTAGGCGATGGCAAAACCTATAGTTTCTACGATAAGTTCTTCAAGGTTCGGGACAAGTATGAGACCTATGTTGATACTGCCACACTGCAGCCTTATCGTTTTATCCGTAATATCGACGAAGGTGGTTACAAGAAATACGAGCATGTCACTTTCAATAAAACCACCAATACAGCTGTTACCAACAATGGCGTTTTCAAAACACCGGAATGTGTACAGGATGTATTGAGTGCGATCTTCTATGCGCGGAATATCGACTTCAATTCGCTCAAGCCTAATGATAAGATCACTTTCAGTTTGTTCCTCGATAATGAAGTGTACGAAATGTATATCCGTTACCTCGGTAAGGAAACAGTGAAAACCAAGTACGGTAAATTCCGCGCTATCAAATTCAAACCGTTACTGATCAAGGGAACCATTTTTGAAGGAGGTGAAAAGATGACGGTATGGGTGAGCGATGATGCCAATCGTATTCCTGTGCGCATTGAAAGCCCGATCTCTGTGGGTAGTGTGAAAGTGGATATGATCAGCTACAGGAATCTGAGACATAAGCTGAGCTCGCTGGTGAGTCTGTGAAGGACAGAGGGGCCGCCCGGACGGAAGTCAGATGAAGCAGTGGCTAAGGCTGATTGATTTTTGTAATTTTGTGTTTCCAATTGATTATTATGCCTGCAAAAAAGAAGACCAATAATTCACAAGCATTTTCTGCCACGGAGATGGAAACCCGGCTTCGCGCCACGTTGGAAGCCGTGCTGGAATTGCAGGCAAAAAGAAATATCCCCCTGGTCTTCAGGAATGAACTTTGTGTAAAAGACAACATGTTCATTCATAAATATCCGGATGGAAAAATGTTCCTTATAGAACAAGACCAGACGGATTCATCTGAAACTATTCTTCTTCAACTTTAATGATAAAGAAAGAAGGACTCAATCTTTTTATTATTGCTGGTCCTAACGGGGCTGGGAAAAGTGTTTTTTCATCATCGATTGTTAAAATAGATGATGAAATCTTCGATGGCGATAAGTTTGTAAGTGAGTTAAAGGAAAAGTATCCTGAAATTGGGAGTGACCTGCTGCAAGATCGCGTTGACGAATATGAGTTCAGGCAGGCAAAGGAAAATGCAATAAATGGAAAGACCAGTTTTGCTTTTGAAACCAATTTCAGTTCCTCTGATCCTACAAAGTCATTACGGGAATTCAGAAATGCAGGGTATAAAGTTAATTTGATTTTTATGGGAATGAACTCTATTGCCGAATGTATTCAACGCGTAAGGATCCGGGTGAGATCAGGTGGTCACAGAGTGTTGGAAGAGTCTATTGTTTATAACCTATGAGCATGGGTATACAAATCTTTATAAATTCTACAAAGAATTTGACACTGTTTCGCTTTTAGATAATTCCATATCCACCAAAGACTATATAGAAATTCCCAGGATCATACTGTACAGGGAAAAAGAAATTATCAAATTGTATGCAGATTGGGTAGCACCTGACCGGGTGAAAAAATTTGTTCAACTAATAAATGAAAAAGGTGCCTGATCAGGCACCTTTTCAAATTATATCTCATCCAATCTGAATATTTCTTTCTGTCGTATGCCCTTCTCCGTCATACCCAATGTGCAGCACTCATTCAAGGGGTCATGTTCAAAGAACAGGATGAATTCTTTATCCACCGCTTCCTGCAGGAAAAGTTTTTTCTCATTTAATGTAGTCAGCGGGAACATATCATACGCCATCACATAAGGCAGAGGAATATGCCCGATGCTCGGTAGCAGGTCGGCCATGAAAAGGATGGTCTTGCCTTTGTAGCTGATCTGGGGCAACATCATGGCGTCTGTATGTCCGTGTACATAACGAACAGTAATGCCTTCACCAAAAGGAACGCCATCAACTGGTTCGATGAATTTCAGTTGTCCGCTTTCCTGGATCGGCATGATATTATCTTTGAGGAAAGATGCTTTCTCGCGGTCGTTGGGTTGTGTGGCCCATTCCCAGTGACGAAGATTGCTCCAGTAGGTTGCATTTTTAAAAGCAGGTACTAATTTGTCGCCTTCGCGGATGATACTGCCGCCGCAGTGATCAAAATGCAGGTGCGATAAAAAAACATCTGTGATATCGTCTCTGTGAAAGCCGTGCTGCGCAAGGGATTTATCGAGGGTTTGATCTCCGTTCAAATGATAATGCCCGAAGAATTTGGCGTCCTGTTTGTCGCCGATGCCATTGTCTACCAGGATCAGTCTTTTTCCATCTTCGATCAGGAGGCAACGCATGGCCCAGTTGCAAAGATTGAGCTCATCTGCAGGGTTGAGTTTGTTCCAGATTGTTTTGGGAACAACGCCGAACATAGCGCCTCCGTCGAGTTTGAAATTACCGGTATGGATCGTGTAGAGTTTCATGGCAATGATTAGATTATTGAATGGCTTTATTTAATTGTTTCTGTTTCATGAGCGCGGAGATCAGCCAGATAAAGCCGATAAAGAAAAAGACGATCAAAGACAATACCGAATTCTTCATACCGCCGTGGTCTTTGGTGAGTTCTTCGATAAAACCGAAGGAGAACATACCCACCACTATCGCGATCTTTTCTGTAAGGTCATAGTAGCTGAAGTAAGAAGCTGTGTCCTTTGTTTCGGGCATCAGTTTGGAATAGGTGCTTCTGCTGAGCGACTGAATACCGCCCATCACCAGTCCTACACAAACCGCGAGGCCATAGAAAAGGAATTCAGGATCGCCGCCATTCTCTTTCACTTCAGCAGTGAAGAAGGCGCCGATACAGATCAGGATCCAGAAAGCCACAACGCCCATGAGCACCTGGATATTTCCAAGTCGTGCTGAAAGCCGTGCCATTCCCCAGGCTCCGAGGATGGCTACCAATTGAATGATCACGGCAGTGAGGATCAGTTTGGTTTGATCCAGCTGCAGCAGTTTTGCTCCGAAGAGCGTAGCGGCCAGCATCACGGTTTGGACGCCCATGCTGTAGAAGAAGAAGCCGCGGAGGAAGCGTTTGAGCACAGGCAGTTTTGTTACCTGCGCATATACTTTCTTCATTTCATGAAAGCCTTCTGTGAGGAAGCTCTTTTCATGAACCTGGTTGCTCGGTATGGATTTTGGTAATCTTTTGAAAGTGATCTGTGCAAAAGCGAACCACCAGATACCCACAAGCAGGAAGGTATAACGGGATGCCTCACCTGCATCTGCCATCAGTATGATCAGTACAAAACCGATGAGCTGGCAGATCACACTACCTACATATCCGAAAGAGAAACCTCGTGCACTGATACGGTCCATATCTTTTGGCGCTGCGATCTCGGGCAGATAGGAATTGTAGAATACCAGGCTTCCCGCCCATCCGATAGCTGCTAGCATGAAGAAGAAAACTCCAAATCCTACAGATACATTCTTGATATCGAAAAAGAAAAGTGCTGAACAGCCTGCTGCGCCTAAATAACAAAAGAATCGCATGAACTGCTTTTTGTTACCTCTTGTATCAGCAATGGAGGTAAGGATGGGATACATCAATGCGATGATCAGGTAAGCTACTGAAATGGAATAATCGTACAGAGAGGTGTTCACGTATTCCCTGCCAAGGAAGGGAACGGAATTGGCGCCATATTTATCAGCCGTTACAGCCGCAAAATAGATCGGGAAAAAAGTGGTGGTAATAACCAGGTTATACACCGAATTGGCCCAATCATACATGGCCCAGCCATTAATGACTTTTTTTGATGCAGTTGTTTGCATGAGCAGAGGTTGAACGGTTACAGGGAAAAGGGTGGCCCCGTACTAACTGTGGATCACACCTGTGTAGATCAGGATCAGCAACAGGATACCTGCAATAATGCGGTACCATCCAAACAGGCGGAAGCCATAGCGTTGCAGGAAGCCGATGAAAAATTTGATAGCGAGCATCGCTACCACAAATGCCACAATATTGCCAACGATGAACGCCGTGATATTATCAGAGGAAGCAAGGATCAACTCATACCCCTTTTGCGAAACGCCGCCTGTTTCAACATCTTTCAGGAAAAGGGTATACCCGGTTGCTGCACACATAGTAGGCACTGCCAGGAAGAAAGAGAACTCAGCCGCCAGTCTGCGCGATAATTTTTGCTGCATACCTCCGATAATGGAAGAAGCGCTGCGGCTCATTCCCGGGATCATGGCCAGGCATTGCCAGAGGCCAATGATGAACGCTCTTTTGAAAGAGATCCTTTCTTCTGTATCGATATCATTCTTTGTGAACAAACGGTCGATGAAAAGCAGCACCACACCTCCAAGCAACAAAGTGATCGCCACAGTGGTGGGACTTTCCAGCATAGCATCGATCTTATCGGAAAAAAGTTTTCCCAGCACCAGGGCGGGTATAACGGCAATGATCAGTTTAGCGTAGAACTGCCAGCGTGTGAAATCGAAGAATTTCCTCCAGTACAATGCCACAACCGCCAGGATGGCGCCGAGTTGTATGGCCACTTCAAACAGTTTGGTGAACTCCTCTTTATGGATACCCATCAGGCTGCTGGCGATGATCATATGCCCGGTGGACGAAACAGGTAAATATTCAGTAATGCCTTCTACTATGGCAATGATGATTGCCTCGAGTAAACTCATTGTACGGATTTTACATTATGCTTTCGGCTTGCGGAAGATCGCAAATACTTCAATGCCCAGGCCCAGCAGGATGAGGATAGGCGCAACAGTGATACGGGTTGTGCTATACACATCGGAATCGAGGAATACATTGGGGTCCTTGCTTTTGCCACCGGCCATCAGGATGATGCCGAGTACCATCACTGCCAGTCCGATCAGGATCCACATATAATTTTCTTTTCCGAACAGGTTGCTGCTGGTTGCGGGAGTATTGCTTTTTGCTTTAATATCAGCCATTGTACAATGATTGAGTGTGCAATATAGGGGTTTTAATACAGTTCGTCCAGTTTCATCTTCAGGTATTTTACCACGCTGCGCCAGGTGCTGAACAGGCTGATGCTGATGCCCAGGATCAACAGGAATCCGAAGAGGAGGAACAGTTTGCCGTTATCGCGGAGGTCTTTGAGGTAAGGAAGGAATGATTCGGAAAGGATCATCAGTCCATAGATCACAGCAATGGCGATCATCGCGGAAATAGTTCCATTCACAACGGCGCGTACATTCATGGGACGCGAGATGAATCCCCTGGTAGCGCCCACCATCTGCATCGTTTTGATCAGGAAGCGGTTACTGTACATCGCGAGGCGAATGGTATTATCAATCAAAACAATACTAAGAATGCAGAAGATGCCGGCCAAAATGGCAAAAACGATCAGTCCTACCCGAACGGTGGAACCCATCTTTTCCACGATGAATGCCGGGTATTTCACGCTTTCCACTACCAGGGCCTGCTTTTCCAGGTCGGCCTTGATACTGGCGATCGTGTCTTTCTGAACGTATTCTGCTTTGAGATTGAGGTCGAATGAGGCTGGAAGCGGGTTTTCGTCAAGCAATGCAGAGAAATCCTGACCTTCATCGGTCATCCATTTCTTCTTGGCGGCTTCCTTATCGATGTACTCCACGCTCTTGGTATAGGGCTGTGCAGCCAGGTAAGTCTTTAATCCTTCAATATCGGTGGGCGTTACATTGTTCCGGAGATAGATCTGTACTTTCACTCCTTCCCGCAGTTCTTCTGTATACCGTTTGGCATTCAGCAGAAGCCATCCGAAGATGCCAACTAAAAAAAGTACAATGGTTACCCCGAGGATCGCCATAAAATATGACGGCTTGGAACGCTTGGCCGAAGCCTTACCGATTTGAGCCATGAAATAAAATTTTTGATGGGTTAGTAGTGGAGCAAAAATAGCAGATTTGGGCCGTTTAAACAGGATTATCCGTATTTTTGATGCCCCTCTAACGATTGAAAAGCCGGAAAAATTCTGAGGGTAAAGGCTTTTAACGTTTCCTCAACTTTTGTATAAAACATAAAAATTTCCGTTCTGTAACGGACAAGGCATGGAATACAATTTCAGAGATATTGAAAAGAAATGGCAGGCGCAGTGGATCGCTTCCGGCGCATACAAGACCAGTAACAACAGTACAAAACCCAAAGCCTATGTGCTGGACATGTTCCCTTATCCAAGCGGAGCAGGCCTTCACGTAGGGCACCCGCTCGGTTATGTGGCCAGCGATATCTATGCCCGCTACAAAAGACTGAAAGGTTTTAATGTACTCCACCCAATGGGCTACGACGCCTTTGGTCTGCCTGCCGAACAATATGCCATCGAACGCGGCATCCATCCCGCCGTGAGCACCGGGGCCAATATCGAAACATTCCGCCGCCAGCTCGACAATATCGGGTTCGGCTACGACTGGAGCCGTGAAGTCCGCACCTGCGACCCGTCCTACTACAAGTGGACGCAGTGGATCTTCCTCCAGTTGTTCGAAAGCTTCTACAACCGCCGATCCAATAAAGCGGAAAAGCTGGAAGTACTCATCGCTTCTTTTGAAAAAGAAGGGAATGCCATCCATTCATTTCCCAATAACAAATATGAGGCCCCCAACGGCAGCAAGACCTTCACCGCTGAAGAGTGGAAGAAATGGGACGAACTGGCGCAGCGTGAGATCCTCATGCAGTACCGCCTCGCCTACCTCGCATATACGGATGTGAACTGGTGCGAAGCACTCGGTACCGTACTCGCCAACGATGAAGTGATCAATGGTGTCAGCTATCGTGGTGGCTTCCCCGTTATCAAGAAGAAAATGCGCCAGTGGAACCTGCGCATCACAGAATATGCAGAAAGATTGTTGCAGGGGCTTGAAGTGGTAGATTTCTCTGACTCCATGAAAGAGATCCAGCGCAACTGGATCGGTAAGAGCTATGGCGCTGAGATCAATTTCAAACTGAAGAGCGAAAAGAATACAGTCACCGATATGACGGTGTTCACTACAAGACCTGATACCATCTTTGGTGTGGACTTCATGGTAGTGGCTCCCGAGCATGAAATGGTGAAAGAGATCACTGCTGCAGACCGCCAGCAGGCAGTGGACGAATATCTTCAGTATGTGCAAAGCCGCTCAGAAGTGGAGCGCATGGCCGAAGTGAAAAAGATCACCGGCTGCTTCACCGGCGCTTATGCCATCAATCCTTTCAATGGCCGCGAGATCCCTGTCTGGATCTCCGAGTATGTGCTCGCCGGATACGGAACGGGAGCCATCATGGCCGTTCCCTGCGGCGACGAGCGCGATCATAAATTTGCCGTTCATTTCGATATCCCCATTACCAATATCATCGGCGATGCCTATGATGGCAAAGAAGCCAATCCTACCAAGGATGCCATTCTCGGAAATTCCGATTTCCTGAACGGAATGGTTATGCGCGATGCCATTGAAGTGGTATTGAAAAAAGTGGAAGAGCTCGGTATTGGTAAAAGCCAGGTGAATTTCAAAATGCGCGATGCCGGCTGGAGCCGTCAGCGTTACTGGGGCGAACCCTTCCCCATCGTTTTCAAGAACGACATTCCCTACGCAATGGATCCGAAGGATCTTCCCCTGGAACTCCCGCCCAGTGATGATTTCAAGCCTTCCGGAACCGGAGAGGGCCCCCTGGCCAATATCCCATCCTGGGTGAATATCTCCGATTCTGAAAAACACGATACCAACACCATGCCTACCCACGCAGGTGCGGCCTGGTATTTCCTTCGCTATACAGATCCTCACAATACTGAAGTATTTGCTGATCGCAAAGCGCTGGATTACTGGGGACAGGTAGACGTGTACGTTGGTGGCTCAGAGCACGCAGTGGCGCATTTGCTTTACTCCCGCCTCTGGGTGAAAGTGTTGCATGATCTCGGGTACCTCGGTTTTGATGAGCCATTCAAAAAGCTGATCAACCAGGGCAAGATCACGGCTGAATCCAAATTCGTTTACCGCGTTCGCAATACCAATCAATTTGTTTCTGCTGGTTTGAAAGATCAGTATGAAGCAGATCCGCTGCACGTAGATATCAATATCGTTGATGGATTGGAGTTAGATATCGAAGCATTCAAAAAATGGACGCCGGATTTTGCTGATGCCAGTTTCATTCTCGAAGATGGCAAATACATCTGTGGCGCTGCCATCGAGAAGATGAGCAAATCATACTTCAACGTAAGCAATCCCGATCAGGTAGTTGCCAAATACGGCGCCGATACATTCCGCATGTACGAAATGTTCCTCGGACCATTGGAAGCATCCAAACCCTGGGACGTAAAGGGCATTGAAGGTGTTCACCGTTTCCTCAAAAAATTCTGGCGCCTGTTCTATGATGAAACAAAAGGACAGGTTTGGACGAACGATAAAGCCACCGACGCAGAATGGAAAGTGATCCACAAAGCCATTAAGAAGATCGAAGAAGATACGGAACGCTGGAGCTTCAACACCGCAGTAAGCGCCTTCATGGTTTGCGTGAATGAGCTCAATGATCTCAAATGCACCAAAAAGGAAGCGCTGGAAAAACTGATCATTCTTCTCACTCCATATGCACCGCACGTGAGCGAAGAGCTCTGGCACCTGCTCGGCAATGCCGGCTCTGTGCTGGATGCAGCTTATCCTGTTGCTGAAGAGAAATACCTTGTTGAAACCAGCAAGGAATATCCGATCTCTATCAACGGAAAACTGAGGACCACCCTCGTGCTCAGCCTGGAAGCTTCCCAACAGGAAGTAGAGCAGGTAGTGCTCGCCAATGATATTGTTCAGAAATGGCTGGAAGGCAAGCCCCACAAGAAGATCATCTTCGTAAAAGGAAAGATGGTGAATGTGGTGATATAGCGTTATCTTTCAGTACCATGGATTCCCCTTTCAGCAATATTATCCGGAAATACCAATCCACTTTCCACCCTGTGGTGAAGATGGAACCCGGAGAAAAGCTGCTGACCCTTGACCTGAGTGAGCAAAACCGCTCACTCTCCGATGAGGTATTGGCAGATACCAACCGTTTCGCAGGCTGGATCAACCAGCAGCTGGAGCAGGCGGGTTGCCGATTTGCGATCGGAGGATACAGGGAAAACAGGAAAGTATATCAAACCCCGCTTTTTGCAGCGGAAAAGCCCGGGGATGAGCCGCGAACTGTTCACCTGGGCATCGATATCTGGGGACCAGCCGGTACTCCCGTATATGCATTCATGGGAGGAATGGTCCATAGTTACGCGTATAACAAAGCGGATGGAGATTACGGCGCCACACTCGTTCTGTTACATCAGCTGGATGGAATGGCCTTCTACACTTTATACGGCCACCTCAGTTTGAAAGATATACAGACGCTTTCAGCCGGACAATACATTATCTTTGGACAACCAATGGCTCATTTCGGCCCCCCTCTGAAAACGGAAACTGGCCACCGCACCTGCATTTTCAAGTGATCCTGGATATGGAACTTAAAGAAGGTGATTATCCCGGAGTCTGTAGATGGTCTGAGCGCGATAAATACTTTTCCAATTGTCCTGATCCAAACCTGATCCTGCAGTTATTGCCCACCTGAAGTCTCCCCCTTCATCCCAATCATTGTTTGTAAACGTGAACGTTTACTCTCTGCCTGAACTGTGGAACAGAAGTCCCATGCGTGTGCTTTATTTATTTCTATTTGATAACCTATAAACTTTCTCTTATGTCATTCAATCTTCTCGATTCGGTGAAAGGATTATTTACCAGCGACCTCATCAGTAAGATGGCATCATCTTTTGGTGAAAGCGAGGGTGGAATACAAAAGGCAGTTGGTGGCGCTATTCCCGCAGTGCTTACAGGTTTACTCAATAAGGCCAGTTCAGCCGATGGCGCAGCCAGCCTTCTGAACCTTTCCAAGGATGCATCCGGCAGCGGCATGCTGGGGAATCTCAGCGGCCTCCTGGGAGGTGGCAATCTCCTCGGTAAAGGCATGGATATGCTGAAAGGATTATTCGGCGACAAAACAAGTTCCATTACAAGTATGATCGCCAATTTCGGTGGCATACGCGAATCATCGGCATCATCACTGCTTAGTGTAGCCGCACCAGCAGCGCTGGGAGCAGTTGGAAAACAGGTTACACAAAACAATATGGGCGTCAGCGGTCTTACCGGCTGGCTGGCTGAACAGAAAGACAGTATCCTGAGCGCAGTGCCTTCAGGTCTGAATATCGCAGGTGCATTGGGACTTGGAAGTCTCAGCGACCTGGGCAATAAATTGTCCGGCCTTCTCGGAGGCGCTACCGGATCAGTGAAGCATGTGGCGGGTACCGCTTCCGCCTATACGCACGACACCGTTGAAAAAGCGAAAGGGGGCGCTAAATGGCTCTGGCCCCTGCTGCTGGCCCTGCTGGTAATACTCGCCCTGGTTTATTTCCTCCGAGGAAGGGGCAAAAAAGATGAAATGGCTGTTACTCCGCCCACCGAACAAACAACACCGGCGCCGGACACCGCTGCTTCTATCACTGCTGCGCCTGCACTTGAATCCATCAAGGTAAGGTTGCCCGATGGATCCGAACTGGATGCTTACAGAGGTGGTATTGAAGACAGACTCGTGACCTTCCTGAATGATCCCAACTCAAAAGGAGGTAAAGATGTTTGGTTCGATTTCGATAACCTCAATTTTAAAACAGGTAGTGCAGAGATCACACCGGAAAGCATGGTGCAGGTGAACAATATCTCCGCTATCCTCAAGGCATATCCGAAATTAAAGATCAAGATCGGTGGATACACTGATAAGAGTGGCGATGAAAAAGTGAACATGAAACTGTCGCAGGATCGTGCAAACGCAGTGAGCGCTGCATTGAAAGGAAAAGGTGAAGGCAAACAGATCGAAGGAGCTGAAGGATACGGATCACAATTTGCGAAGGCCGCTGCGGATGCGCCTGATGAAGAAAGGAAAAAAGACAGAAGGATTGCTGTTGGTGTAAGAGAAAAATAGTTTCCCCTTAAGTTTTGTTCTATAGTGGCGGAGCCCGGTACGCCGGGTTCCGGATTGAATTGAACGGGGCTGTCTCAGGTGAGGCGGCCCCGTTGTTTATGATGACTGTAATATCATAAACCCGGATTCCGTCTATGAAAGGCGGCTTCTATCGACTTTCCATTTTGCATTTTTTCATTTGTACCATTTTTGTGTGCCCCACTCCAAAAAAAATTTTACAAATGAAAACACTTGGTTTATCCCTGATCCTTTTGTCTGCTTTTATAGGAACCAATGCCCAGAACAGGATAATGGTGTCACTGCAAAATGATCTGAAAGGACCGTATACCGGCAGACTGTTCGTGTATACGCTGAAAGACACTTCCAAACATTTCAGCATGAACTTCGCAGAGGATGAAGCAGCTTTCTCTGCAGAAGTGTTCAATTGGAAAAATGGACAAACCATCGAGCTGCCGCAATATGCAATTGCATTGAATCAACGGCTACCGCAACTTTCTTCGGGATATTACAAGCTGATCGCAATCCTGGATACCAATACCCGCGATCGCGGAATAGCTGCACCGGGCAACCTCTTTACAAGACAGGAAGCAATACTGAAAGTATCTGAAGGAAAGGAGAATACTGTTGAGCTGATGCTCAGTCATGTATTCCCTGCGAAGACTTTTCCCGAAAATGATTCCATCCGTGAAGTCAATTTTATTTCTGACCTTCTTTCCAGGTTCAAAGGTTATCCTGTTACAATAAAAGCAGCTGTGATACTTCCGCCGGGATATGAGAGAGAAGCAAACAATACCTATCCTGTTGTGTATGTTATTCCCGGCTGGGGTGGAACACATTATCAGGCATTATCGGCCGGTGCAAGAAAAATATATGGAGTGGGTACAGGTAAGAACAAGATCTATGTTTTTCTCAACCCTGAATTACAAAACGCATATGGGCCGCATGCCTTTGTGGACTCGAGAGTGAATGGCCCATGTGGGAAGGCGCTCGTAGAAGAATTGATGCCTTATATTCAAAAGACTTTCAGAGCATCACCCGATCCCAGACTGAATTTTCTGACAGGCCAGAGTACCGGAGGTTACGGCGCTGTATGGCTTGCTCTGGGTTATCCTGAAAAGTTCGGTGGAGCCTGGGTTACAGCGCCTGATCCGCTTGACTTCAGCAGCTTTACAGGGGTTGATATTTATAATGATGAAAACTACTATACAGACAGCAAGGGCAGGGAGCGTGGCATCAATAAAGTGAATGGCGTATTTACCAGTACGCTGCGAAAGACTTTTGCTCTGGAAATTTTTGAAGCGAATGGCGGCCAGCAACAAGCATTTGACGCCGAATTCGGTCCCGCAGATATCAATGGCCGGCCGCTTAAACTCTTCGATGAGATAACCGGTAAAATTAATAAGACAGTAGCCAACTCCTGGAGATTGTACGACATGGCGTTTTATGCGGAATCATATGCAGAAACCTTAAAAAAGATAAAGTTTCCTGTGCGTATCTATGTTGGCTCGAATGATAATTTCCTGCTGAATGAATCAGCACTCTCATTCGCCAGGAAAATAAAGCATCTAAATCTGCCCATTTATGTGGAAGAGATCCCCGGTGCTGATCATTTCCAGGTCCGGAATGTAAGCGTGACCAGGAATATTCAAACGGAAATCGATCAGTTGATTTCAATGGTAAAAGAGTAAAAGCAAAAATAGAAAGAGGGAGCTCTAAGACTGGAAGCTCCCTCTTTCCAATTAGATGAATACTCGAAATCAGGAACGATTGCAGAAGATCCTGAGGGTGATTTTCACTCCGGGAAGAATATATAATGTCTCTTCTGGGTTGTTGTATTTATCCATCCCGTATTGAAGCCGGTTCAGTTCAAATTTACCATTGACAGAAATTCCTTCTGGTGTTATATTGATTTCAGCAGGAAAGCTAATGTTATTTGTTCGCCCGATCATTGTAAAGTTCCCTGTTACTTTCGCATTCAAATTGGTTCCTTCTTCCTTGTAGTCTTCAACCTTTGTTATTTTGAAAGTAGCATTGGGATGGAGGACCACATTGAAGAAATCGGAAGATTTCAAATGATCCAGCAGTTCATGTTTTCTGTTTTCCGGGAGATCGAAATTGGTGATACTGGAAATGGGGATCTTAAAATTTCCAGCTACGATCCTGTTTTTGTCGTTAATTTCCAATGTGCCGGATGCTTTGAATCCTCCTTCGTGAAAATGTGTTGATGCGATCCCTTTCCATTCTATGGCAGATTTGTTTTCATCTACACTGAATATAGTGTTGTCTGCGCCTTTTCGTGAGCAAGACGCTACAATTGCCAGTGACATTGCCATTAAATAAACTTTCATTTTCATGTGCTTACTTTTGTTTTGATTTTAAAATGGGTGCAAGGATCATCATTATCTAAAATCCAAACAAAAAGCAGCGACGAATACCAGCTTATGACGTCGTAAGAATATGATTGTCTATCAATGCAAAGCGGAGTTCAATCGAACTCCGCTTTGCATTGATAGACACAAGCTTATTTTTTGCTGATATGTAAGTTGAGAACTGTATTAAGATTCTATCAGTCTTTTCAATATCTCTTTCTGTGTGTGTACAGTTTTGTCCTTTGCATACCATGCGTGCAATTCCTGCGCAATGGCTGTATAATCCATTCCTTCGGTCCTCATCTTTTTGTATATTTCCTGTAGCGGTGCAGGCCTTGGGCCCCAGTTGAATTTTTCTTCCAGTGTTTCTGTATCCAGTACTACCAGTTTGGGGATACTGCGGCTGGTGCCGTCCGTAAGGTATTGATCAATCAGCTCCGTGTTTTCGTCGCGCAATACCAGCCTGAGTTGGATCAGCGGATTCTCGCCGGCCATGGCATTGAGTGCAGGCAATATCTGCGCAGCATCGCCGCACCAGCCTTCTGTGATCACCAGCCAGGTTTGAGGTTTGCTGATGGCGCGCAATGCCACGGAAACTTCAGGCAGGAGCTGAACAGTTTTATCGATACGCTGCATGCGTTGCACGTTCAGCTTCGTGTAATGCGCCAGGGATTCGGATTGTTGCGGTCCTGTCACTTTTCCTTCCAGCAACAGATCATCAACCAGTTTTCGGTAGCCGGGATAATCCATTGAATTGTTCAGGTATTTCCTGTCGAGTGTTTTCCTATTTGTTGTGATCATATTATCTGGATTAAAAGGTGAAAGTAATTTATTTCCTTAAGCAGGAGTGGTTGCGTTGTATACTGCCGCAAACTCCTGTGCAAAATCAGCCAGCTTCACTTTTCCAATGGGGCCATTGCCATTTTGAAAATAATCTTCAGACATCACACCGGAATCGATGGCATTGCCCATTTCAACATAGTTGTTGGAAATATCTTCGCCTAAGCCTGCCTGTTGCATGCCCTGCAATGCCTGATCATCTGTGAACTTCACCCAGGGAAGCCCGGGTTTACCAATCGCCTTACCGATGGTAGCTGCAATTTGATCTGTTCCTGCTTCATCACTCACCACATATTTCACGGAATGTCCTTTGAAATCCAGTTTCAGCAAAGCTTCCGCAGCTGCAGCAGCGATATCCGATGTATGCACCAGCGGGAACTGGCCGGCGCCTGCACTGAAATTGCTGCCAATAATATTTTGATGCCTTATCAGTTCCAGGTTAGAAAAAAGATTATAATAGAAATAGGCCGGACGGAGATAAAGGATATTTACGTTTTCCAGCTTGTTCAGTTCCTGCTCCAGCCGATGGATGCCGTCAACAGGTCCAACACCGGACGAAAGGTGCGCTCCGATACTGCTGAGCACAACTGCATATTGAACGCCTGAGGCTTTGAGGGCTGTTGAATAGTTCTTTCCTACAGATGCAATATAATCCTTGATGCTTTGTGAATTGTAATTGGGAGGAGTCATCAGGTAAACTGCATCGGCACCTTTGAAAGTCTCAGTTAAGAATGCAGCATCATCCAAAGAGCCGATGGCTGCTTTCGCGCCTTTGCCGGTCAGCTCCTGCAGGTTACCGGCAGAGCGGCCGATCACAGTCACATCATGGCCTTCACTCAATAATTGCAGTACGATAGGTTTGGAAATATGGCCTGAAGCGCCGGTAATAACGTATTTCATTTCTTCTGATTTAAGCGGTTGATAAATGATTGTGTATTAATAATTGTATATACAAATAACAAGGTAAAAAAATTTATTTGTCGAGTTGATCGGCCATTTTAGTAATGGAATCGATGAGTGTATCGCATTCTTCCTTACCCAGGATCTTGTAATAATGCTGACTGAATTCTTCAGCACAGGCGATCAGTTGAGGTTGCAATTCTTTTGCTTTAGGAGTGGGATACACATTGGTCAGCTTACCTTCTGAAGTACGCACCACCAGTTTCTTGCTTTCCAGTTTTTCCAGCAAACGCGTGATGGTAGAGGGTGTCAGGTGGAGCTGACCTGCGATGGCCCCTGGCTGCATACCTGGTTCATCCAGCACCAGCAGCAGCACATAAGCATGGCTGGGGCTCAGGTCTACCTTCTTCCAAACGTCGCTGGCCATCTTCTCAACGATGCGGGCCAGTGCGCCGGAGGCAAAGTAAAAACACTGTCTGAATTTGCTTTCTGAGGTTTTCATACCAGGTGCCAAACTAATTATTCAGATCGACTATGCAAAGATAATTCTTTTATTTGTATATGCAAATATTAAATTCTTAAAGTGGACAATGAATTGCCAGTCAATCTTAAACTTTATTTTTGTTCAAAGATTGATAATGGATAAGCGGACTCTTTGTCTTTTTATAATCAACATATTATTAATAATAATACTGGTTGCCATTAAGCGGAGGAAAAAGCTGAAGAATATCGTTTTGCTCCTTACTACAGTCGTTCTTATGCTTTCAGTTACAGAATTTGTGTATCGTATCTTCTTTAAGAAGCAGGAATATTTTGCAGGGGATCTGAATAAAGACTTCTTTAAACATGACAGTTTGCTGGGGATATACCATCAACAAAACCGGCAGCTCCTATTTTGTGAAAATGAACAGGGACGATACTTTATTTGCCAGTACATACAGTATCATATCGGATTCAACTCAATCTTACACAGATCTTGTTCATAGAGTTGGTTTTCAAAATCCTGATACCGCCAGGGAGATCGTTTTCCTGGGATGTAGTGTAACCTTTGGCGTTGGTCTGGATGATTCCGCCTCTTTGGCTTATAAGACAGGAATAACAACAAAGCTCAATACTTATAATTTAGGTGTTGAGGGTTACGGAACGCATCAGGCTTACCAATTGTTTCTTAATAAGTATGCAGGTGTATCCAACGTCAACAGGGTATTTGTTTACTCTTTTATTTACGACCATATTTTACGTGCCAACGGAATTCATATCTGGAGTCTTAGTGGTCCGTTCTTTAAAGTAAATGATGATTCGCTTGTTTATGCTGGTCCTGTACACATGAATGTTGAGAAGCACGATAGAAAATATATTCTCTATCTGTCCGGCCTCGGTACTTTTGGTTTTTTAAGGCAAATGCTTTCCAATATCGCTACCCGAAGCCGGATAAATAAGTTGAAGCATGAAGATTTTGACCGTTGTTTCCTGATGATAAAAACAATGGCGGGTATCATAGAAAAGACCGGCGGCCAGTTTGTCTTAATAGACTGGGGAGATAGCCACTGGAATGACCACTTGATCAATGATGAATTGATTGCTGCGTTTAAAAAGAAACTGGAAGCGCTTACAAACCTGCGTATTATTCAAGTATCGGCGGTCATGGACCTGAATGATGCCCGGCATTTTATTCCGGATGACGGGCATCCCTCGGCATTGGCAAATGAAAAGCTTGCTGCTGAACTGTCTTCAATAAAATTATGGCCCTCTGAGTAGATCAGAGTTTTGCAAATGCTTCCAGGAATCTGCTCAACAGCAGTTGCGTGTCAGGCACCATACTTAGTGTATTCAGAAAGATGCTGGTCTCTTCCTGGATAAAAGGTGCTTCTGTCAGTTCTGATTTTCCGTGCTGCATCATCTGTGCAACCAGTGATTCATTCACTTCCATATGGAATTGCAGTGCGGCGATCCTGGTGCCCACCAGGTAGCCCTGGTTTTTGCAGGCTTCAGTAGAGAAGAGCAGGGTTGCACCGGGAGGTAAATCGAATGTATCTCCATGCCAGTGGAACACGTTGAACTGTGAGGGGAAATTTTTCGTGAGCGGATGTTTGGTATCGATGGTTTGGAGTGGCCACCAACCGATCTCTTTCTGATCATTTTTGTACACGCGAGCGCCCAGCACATCGGCGATGAGCTGTGAGCCCAGGCAAATACCCAGCAGTTTTTTACCTGCATCGATGGCGCTGCGGGTATATCTTTTTTCTCCGGCCAGCCAGGGATATTCCGCTTCATCATGAACGCCCATCGGTCCGCCCATCACCACCAGCCAGTCGATCGAAGCAACGGGAGGGAATGGATCGTTCTCATACATTCTGCTGAAGCTGGTGTTGAAACCCTTGTCCTGCGCCCATTCCAGGATATATCCGGGAGATTCGAAAGGAACGTGTTGTATAAAGTGGATATGCATGGTATTACTGCCTTACTTTTGTGTAGATTTACAAAGTTGCATAAAGAAATGTCCAATCCAAACTTAAATACTGATAAGAATTCGCAGAGCGCTGCTGACAAGGAGTTTGAGAACAATATCCGGCCCCGGGAGATCATCGATTTTGCCGGGCAGGGCCAGATCATCGAGAACCTGAAGATCTTTATCAAGGCAGCGAAGATGCGTGATGAGGCATTGGACCATATTCTTTTTCATGGTCCTCCCGGTCTTGGTAAGACCACACTGAGCCGCATTGTGGCCAATGAGCTGGGAGTGCAGATCAAGGAAACATCCGGACCGGTGATCGAGAAACCGGGGGACCTTGCGGGATTGCTCACCAACCTGGAGCCGCACGATGTGTTGTTCATCGATGAGATCCACCGACTGAGCACAGTGGTGGAAGAATATCTCTATGCCGCAATGGAAGATTACAGGCTGGACATTATGATCGACAGTGGCCCCAATGCCCGCAGTATCCAGATCAACCTGAATCCTTTCACATTGATCGGCGCTACCACCCGCAGCGGATTGCTCACAGCGCCACTGCTGAGCAGGTTCGGTATCAAATCAAGACTTGAATATTATCATGCAGACACATTGAAGCAGATAGTGCTGCGTTCTTCTGGTATTCTCAATACAAAGATCACTTCAGACGCCGCTGCCGAAATAGCGCGGAGAAGCCGTGGCACTCCACGTATCGCCAACGGATTGCTTCGCCGCGTGCGCGACTTTGCCCAGGTGCTCGGCAATGGCGTTATAGATCTCGGCATCACGCAGCATGCGCTCAAAGCATTGAATGTGGATGAACATGGCCTGGATGAAATGGACAACCGCATCCTCAATACCATCATCGAAAAATTCAAGGGGGGACCGGTAGGCATCACAACCATTGCCACTGCAGTAGGTGAAGAAACAGGCACTTTGGAAGAAGTGTACGAGCCATTCCTCATCCAGGAAGGTTTTATCAAACGCACGCCCCGTGGTCGCGAAGCAACGCAAAAAGCGTATGAGCATCTAGGTAAGGATCTCAGAACGGGAGGTGCACAATCCTTATTTTAACTGAATTGCACAACAATAAAAAAGCCGCTCCGGGAGAGCGGCTTTTGCTTTATGCGGAATGCCGTTTATGCAACAGGCACTACCAGTCTGAATCCGTTACCGTGGATATTCACGATCTCGATGGTTTCATCTTCCTTCAGGTATTTCCTCAGTTTGGCGATGTACACGTCCATACTGCGGCCGTTGAAGTAAGTATCGCTGCCCCATATTTTTTTGAGCGCCTGTTCGCGGGGGAGCAGGTCGTTCATATGCTCTGCCAGCATTTTGAGCAACTCATTCTCCTTGGGAGAAAGGGTTTGTGTTTTGCCGGCATGGCTGAGCTCACGAAGTTTGGGATTGAAATGATAACTGGCGAGATCATATTCTTTGTTCTCCTGTTCTTTGGTCACTTCCTCGTTTCGTTTGAGGATGGCCTTTATTTTCAGGAGCAGCACTTCGCTGTCGAATGGTTTGGTGATATAATCATCCGCGCCGAGTTTGTATCCCTGGATGATATCTTCTTTCATCGTTTTGGCGCTGATGAAGAAAAGTGGAATATCGGGGTCTACATCACGGATCTCTTCTGCCAGTGTGAAGCCATCCATATGCGGCATCATGATATCCAGCAGGCAGAGATCGAACTTTTCACGCTGGAAGGCAGCCAGCCCGAGGCGCCCGTCCCTTTCAAGGGTTACATCGAAATCGTTCAGTTCAAGATAGTTCTTCAACACACTTCCCAGGTTCGTATCGTCTTCACATAACAAGATTTTCGGTTTCTTTCCTTCCATTGTTGGTAGATTTAGTTTCGTAGATGTAAATAAAATTAAATCATTTACCAGTTCCGGCAAGTGCCGTGTAATATTTTGTTAATTATTAATGTTTCTCCATTTCCTAATTTTGCCCTTTAATCAAGGGTTATGAGACTTACAACAGAGAATACGTTCAAAAAACTGATAGTGATCGGAGACCGGGTACTGATCCGCCCGGCCAAGCCGGATGAGCGCACTGCCAGTGGATTGTACCTGCCTCCGGGTGTTCAGGAAAAAGAAAAAGTGCAACAGGGTTATGTGATCAAAACAGGTCCGGGATATGCCATTCCCATGCCTGTGGAAGATGAGGCCTGGAAGGGTACGGAAGACCAGGTCCGTTATGTGCCCCTGCAGGCAAAGGAAGGTGATCTGGCCATATTTTTACTGAGTGGGGCAACCGAAGTGTTGTACGAAAATGAAAAGTACTATATCGTTCCCCAAAGCGCCATCCTGATGCTGGAAAGGGAAGAGGATCTTTAGGAAAATTGGAATAAACGAAAACAGGGCTGCTCCGAAAGAATAGCCCTGTTTGCATTTATGGGAATATTGTTGTTACTCACGGCTGATCTTGAAACTGCCGGCATCGTTGTGCTCATCGCTGCTGACCTTGAACCTGCCATTATCCATTTTTGTATTATTCTCTGTGAGTGTGGCAGTGGAAGTAACTGTTTCCAGCCCTTTCTCGAATTTGAATTCCAGTTCGTCCGAATCATCGGCCTTGCCCCAGGTGCCATGGAATGTGAACTTATCGCCAGGCGCATCCACCGGAACAAAGATCAATTCCACCTCGTGGTTCTCTTTGAACAGTACAGTCAGGGGTTTGAAATCCCTTTCATGCATCCTTGCCTCTCCACGCCATTCGGTATTGGCCAGGTTAAAAGGCTCTTTATCTTCACTGCTCTTTTTACAGCTGCCCAGGGTTATCACAAGGGCCATGATTGCCAGTAACACACGCGGTTTCATGGGAATGAGTTGATATGGTTTGTACTGTTTAAGGGCTGACTCCTCTAACGGAATAATCGCTGCATCCGTATGGAAATAAACGGGATCCATCGATGTTCCTTCATAAAGTTACAATAAACGGACCGTATCTGATTCCGCTCATTTTCAGTACCTTCCCCACTTCAAAATTTGATTATGGCTGACCAGACTGCTTTCCTTCAGTTGATAAAAGACGGTTATACTTTCAAAGGTGAATCCTTCCGTATCGGCGCTGCCATTCTGGATGGCAATGTACTCACGGGTTCGGATATCTTCCTGCCGCTCAAGACGATGAACCGCCACGGTCTCATTGCCGGGGCTACCGGTACCGGTAAAACGAAAACACTCCAGGTGCTGGCCGAAGGCCTCTCGGATGCCAGTGTACCTGTGTTGCTGATGGATATCAAGGGTGATCTCAGCGGCATTGCGCAGCCGGGCGTGGAAAACGACAAGATCAAAGAACGGATGGTGAAGATTGGTGGAACCTACACGCCATCCGGGTATCCGGTGGAGCTGATGACACTTAGTAACGAGAAAGGTGTCCGCCTCCGCGCTACCGTTACCGAATTCGGTCCCATCCTCCTCAGCAAGATCCTCGATCTCAACGATACGCAACAGGGCCTCGTGGCCATGATCTTCAAATATTGCGACGATAATAAAATGCCTTTGCTGGACCTGAAGGACTTTACTAAAGTTCTGCAGTACGTCAGCAATGAAGGCAAGGCCGATATCGAAAAGGATTATGGTAAGATCGCTACCACCAGCACAGGCACTATCCTGCGTAAAGTGATCGAGCTGCAGCAACAGGGCGCCGACGTATTCTTCGGAGAACCTTCCTTTGAAGTGGACGATCTCATGCGCATCAGCGACGATGGCCGCGGCATGATCAGCATCCTCCGTGTAACGGATATGCAGAACCGCCCAAAGCTGTTCAGCACCTTCATGCTGCAGATGCTGGCCGAACTTTATGCCACGCTCCCGGAAGCCGGTGACCTGGACAAACCCAAAATGGTGATGTTCATAGATGAGGCCCACCTGGTATTCCAGGAAGCCACAGAAGCATTGCTGCAACAGATCGAGACGGTGATCAAACTCATCCGCTCCAAGGGCGTGGGTATTTTCTTCTGTACACAAAATCCGCAGGACGTACCTGCCAGCGTGCTGAGCCAGCTCGGTCTGAAAGTACAACACGCCCTGCGCGCCTTCACCGCTGCCGATCGCAAGACCATCAGGCAGGCAGCACAGAACTATCCCGAAACAGAATTCTATAAAACGGAAGACCTGCTCACGCAGCTTGGTATCGGCGAAGCGCTGGTAACGATGTTGAACGAAAAAGGAATTCCCACTCCGTTGGTGCATGCCATGCTGGTTTCTCCCCGCAGCCGCATGGATGTGCTGAGCGATACCGAAATAGACAGTATCATTTCAAAATCCAAACTCGTAAAGAAATACGCAGAAACGGAGGATACGGAGAGCGCTTACGAGATCCTCAATGCCAAGATCGAAGAAGCTACAAAGAAATCCGAAGCAGAATCCGAAGAGAAAGCTTCAAAGAAGAAAACTGTAAAAGAGGAAAAATCTACTTTGGAAAAAATGATGGATAGCTCTGTTGGCCGCCAGGTAGGCAGAACTGTTGCCAATACATTAACAAGAACCTTGCTGGGCGCACTCGGCCTGGGAGGCAGAAGTACCAAAAAGAAAAGCAGTGGCTGGTTCTAACACCGGTCACTGATCTCCCCCTTCGCATTCACATTTATCTTTTCTTCCGACTGGAGAAAGGCGATGGCTTCACGGAGCTTATGCTTCTGGATGCCCGGCAGCGCCGCCATAAGTTGTTCCGGAGTGCTGGAACGCTGCCTGATCACTACGCGGATCTGCTGGTGGATCTGTGATAGCTCCTCTGCAGTCAGCGGTTGTTTTTGTTTATCGAGACAAATATCGCAAACACCACAAACGTCTGCTTCCCTGTCTCCGAAGTATTGAGCGATCTGCTGACTGCGGCATTGTTTTCTTTCTTCTATGTAATGGAGTAAAGTATCGAGGCGGGCTTCGAAAAGCTGTTTCCTTTTATTGAATTGTACCATATCGATGCGCAGCTCTTCCGTTCTCACGCGATTGAGGCGGAGATAGAGTTGTGGCGTATCTTTCTGTGGCATGTATTCAATGATCGCATAACCATGCAGTTTGCGTAATTGCAGTTTTACCGTTTCCACATCACTGCGCATGAGGTATGCGATGTTCTTTTCCGAGATGGGAACAGGCTGATCAAAAATGCCTTCGTATGTGCGTAACAGTGTTTTGATCAGTGGTTCCAGGTCTGCATGCATCTCCTCGAAATCATAGAGCCAGTCTTTATTGGTGATGAATCCAACCGAAGCGGGAATGAACACCTGTTCATTGTAATTCATCCATCCTTCCTGTTCCATTGCTTTCAACGCATAAGTGGCGAGCCTTGGCTCCGGATGGAATTTGGCGATGAGGTCGTTCAATTCAAAATCATAATAGGCGCCACCTCCAAGGCCGGTGGGCACCTGGATATAATTCATCACATCGGTATAGATCTTTTTGATGTCTTCCGACCTGGGAAAGCGGATGCCCGGCAGTGCGCGCAGCTCTTCCGGATCGGTATGATCATACAGCAGTACGGCATAGGATTTTTTTCCGTCGCGGCCTGCACGGCCTGCTTCCTGGTAATAATTCTCCATGCAGTCGGGAGGATCTGCGTGTACTACGAGACGTACATCGGGCTTATCGATCCCCATGCCGAAGGCATTGGTGCAAACGATAGTGCGGATATCGTTGCGGATCCAGGCTTCCTGCCGGCGGTTACGTTCTTCGCGGGTAAGGCCCGCGTGATAACAATCGGCCTGAATGCCGTATACATTTAGCTGGTCGCTGATCTGTTTGGTGCGTTTGCGGCTGCGGCAATACACGATGCTGCTGCCAGGCACTTTTTCCAGGATATCGCGGAGCTTGCTGAGTTTGCTGTCTACATTGAAAACACTGTAACTCAGGTTGGGGCGGGCAAAGGAAGTCCTGAAAATATTTCTGCCGATGAAATCGAGCCTGGCACAGATATCTTCCTGTACTTCCGGAGTAGCCGACGCCGTTAGTGCGAGTATGGGCACATCGCCCACTTCATCGCGCAGCGCAGCGATCTTCAGGTAAGATGGACGAAAATCATAACCCCATTGGGAGATACAGTGTGCTTCATCCACTGCAATGAGACAAAGATTGAGACCGGGCAGGTATTCGCGGAAGAGCGTTGTTTCCAGCCGTTCCGGCGATACGTATAAGAATTTGCAATTGCTTTCGGTGGCTACCTTCAGGATATTGATCACGTCTTTGCGCGTCATGCCTGAATCGATGGCATAAGCCGTGATCCCTTTCTTGCGAAGGTTCTCCACCTGGTCCTTCATCAATGCGATGAGGGGGCTGATCACAAGGCATAATCCATCCTGCGCGAGTGCGGGGATCTGAAAGCACAATGATTTTCCGCCGCCGGTGGGGAGGATGGCCAGTGTGTCTTCACGATCGAGCACGGCATTGATGATGTCTTCCTGCATGGGGCGGAAGGCATCGTGCTTAAAATATTCTTTCAGTAATGAATGGATATAGGCCATAATGATTACACCACCTTCTTTACGAAAAGGCGACCGGAGTTGATAGCGAGCACTACATCGCTCAATCCCATCACCAATGCTCCAAAGGTAGGGGTGAGCAGGCCAAAAGCGGCCACGGGTATCGCAACAATATTGTAAGCGAAGGCCCAGAACAGGTTCTGGCGGATAGTCATGTAGGTATGCCTTCCCAGTCCGAGTGATAGGGGCAGGTTTTTGATGCCATTGTCCATCAGCACCACGTCGGCGGTTTGCATGGCCACCTGGGATGCATCGCTGAGTGAAATACCTACTGTGGCTTTCGCGAGCGCCGGTGCATCGTTGATGCCATCGCCCACCATGGCTGTGGGCCCTTTGAGGGTGAGGTCTTCCACCACACCGAGTTTTTCCTGCGGGGTTTGTTCTGCAATCACTTCATCGATGCCGAGGAAATCCGCCAGCTGCCTGCATTTATCGTAGCGGTCGCCACTGAGCAGGATGGTACGGATATTCTTATGACGAAGGTATTGCACTACTGTCATGGCTTCCGGGCGTACTTCATCCTTCACATCGATCCATCCCACCAGTACATCGTTCTTAACGATGTACACATTGTGAGCAGCATCGCTGGTGAGGCCCTGTGCAATTTTGTAAGAACCGGCCTGCCAGGTATCACCCTCTTTGGTGCGGCCTTTCATGCCGAGACCTTTCACTTCTTCAATTTTCTCCCAGCGGATCACCTGGCTTTGTTTCCATTCCCTGGCGATACATTGTGCGATGGGGTGATTGGAATATTTTTCGAGGGAGAAGACGATCTGTTTGAACTCCTCATCGCTGATGGCATTGCTTGTTTTTTCGAACGCTGCAATCACGAAATCACCGGTGGTAAGCGTTCCTGTTTTATCGAAAACCACTTGTTGGATATTTCTGAATAGTTCCAGGCTTTTGGCATTACGGAAGAGAACGCCGCTGCGCGCCGCACGTCCGAGTCCAACTGCAATAGCGGCTGGCGTTGCCAGTCCCATAGCGCATGGGCAGGCGATCACCAGTACTGCGATACTTCGCATGAGCGAGGCCGTGAAATCCTGCAGGATGATCCAGTTGGCAATGAGCGTCACCGCTGCGATGCCGAGTACGATGGGAACGAAGATGGCGCTGATCTTATCGGCCATTTGTTGTACAGGCGGTTTCTCTCCCTGAGCACGTTTCACCAGGTCTATGATATTGGAGAGAACAGAATTTTTGGCTTCGGCGGTCACATAGGCTTTCACTGTTCCGTCTACCAGCAGGCTGCCGCCAATGAGATGCTCTTTTGGTTTTTTGACGATGGGCATGCTTTCTCCGGTGATGATGCTTTCATTCACGGTAGCATCGCCCCAGAGGATCTTGCAGTCGGCAGGCACTTGTTCTCCATTTTTGATCAGGAGGATATCGCCTACTCGGAGGGTTGTGTTCTCCACGGGGAAAACATGTTCCTGGTGCTGATCATCGTAAGCGATCATATTGGCCATCACTTTCTGTGAGCGGGCCAGTTTGTTGAGGGATTTTTGTGTGCTCTGAATGCTGGCATCTTCCATCCAGTTGCCAAGGAACACAAGTGTGATCACCGATGCGGCGGTTTCAAAGAAGAGGTATCCTTCTCCCAGTCCGAGCAATGCTCCGGCAAGACTGTACACATATGCAGCTGTAGCGCCGATGGCAATGAGTACATTCATATTGGGCATTCCATTGCGGATGCTTTTGATGGCGCTCTTTCCAAAGAAGTCCATACCCACGATGTATACGGGAGTGGCCAGTGCCATTTGGATCCAGGGATTCATCAGCCAGTGGATATGTATCCACCGGTCAAACATATGCAGCAGGAGGGGGAGTGTAAAGATGATACAGAAAAGAAAGCGTTCTTGATGGTTTTTGAGGAACCTCTTCTTATTTGTATTGAGTTGCGCATCGCCTGCGTCTACGGTGTAGCCGAGTGATTCGATGCCTTTGAGGATCTCATCTTTTTTATTTTGTCCATTGATGATGAAGCTGACATCTCCACCTGCCAGGTTCACTTTTACATCCTGTAATCCTTTTTTTTCGAGAAACTGGCGGATCGTCAATACGCAGTTCGAGCAGTCCATCCCATCTACTTTCCAATTCACTGTTTCCATTGCTTAGAGGTTTAAATTGATCAAGCGGTATGCAAATTTACCGAAGAGAGCCGGGAAGGGCCTTATATGATAACCAATAATATCGCTGCACGGTTGCAAATTCAAGGTATATTTGCGTTTTATGCAAGTATCATTTACCCTGGATACCATTCATGAAGCGGCCCGCAAACTTTGGGAAGCAGCTGGCGACCGCAAGGTTTTCGCCTTTCATGGCCCGATGGGAGCCGGGAAAACTACATTTGTTCATGCCCTGTGCGATGTGAAGGAAGTGACCAGTACGGTGGGAAGCCCTACGTTTTCCATCATCAACGAGTATGCCTACCCCGGTGGTCAGCTCTATCATATCGACCTGTACAGGCTGAAGGACGAAGAAGAGGCTATCAGGGCCGGCGTGGAAGATTGCCTTTATTCCGGCAATATCTGCCTGGTGGAGTGGCCGGAAAGGGCGGAAGGGATCTTTCCCGAAAATACCCTGTCCGTACATATTTCCGTAACTGATCCCAGTACCCGCTTCCTTCAGATAAATGAGAAATAAGTATATTTGATATAGCTGCCAATCAGAAAACAATCTTCATGTCTCAGCAACGACCGATCATCAGCACCTCTTTCAGTTACGAAACACTTGAAGAAAAGCTAGATATAAAACCCAAAGGGGCTCAATTGCATATTGGTATTCCTAAGGAGACCGCTTTCCAGGAAAACCGGATTGCACTCACCCCCGATGCGGTAGGCGTACTGATCAGTAATGGTCATGATGTAGTGATCGAGCACAATGCCGGTGAAGCGGCGCATTTCCGTGACCGTGACTATACCGAAGCCGGCGCCCGCATCGTGTACGACAAGGCGGAAGTTTTCAAAGCGCCCATCCTCGTGAAGAGTGCGCCGGTAGTGGAAGAAGATATCCCCTACCTCCAGTTCAACCAGGTGATCATCTCTCCCATCCATCTTTCCGCTATGAAAGCGGAGCTGCTTCAAAAGATGATGGACAAGCGTATCACCGCCATCTCTTTCGAGAATCTGAAAGATGATAGCGATAGTCTTCCCATTGTCCGAAGTATGAGTGAGATTGCAGGAAGTGCCGTGATGCTGATCGCCGGTCAGTACCTCAGTTCCGCCAATCACGGGAAAGGCGTTTTGCTTGGAGGCATCTCCGGTATTCCGCCCACCAAGGTGATCATCCTCGGAGCCGGTATCGTAGGCGAATTTGCCGCCCGCGCGGCCCTCGCACTCGGCGCCTCCGTGAAAGTGTTCGACAGTAGTGTATACCGTCTAAAAAGATTGCAGAACAATATCGGACAGCGTATGTGGACTTCCGTTATAGAGCCACGTATCCTGGCCAAGCAGCTCAAAACCTGCGAAGTGGCTGTAGGTGCGCTCGCTTCCACCACCGGCCGCACACCCGTTGTTGTCACCGAAGAAATGGTCAGCAATATGCGTCCGGGCAGTGTGATCATCGACGTTAGTATCGACCGTGGCGGCTGCTTCGAAACCTCCGAGATCACCAGTCATGAGCATCCCATCTTCATGAAATACGGCGTGATCCATTATTGCGTACCAAACATTCCATCCGGCTTTGCCCGTACCGCCTCACAGGCCATCAGCAATGTACTGATGCCGCTGCTCCTCGAAGCAGGAGAAGAAGGTGGCTTCGAAAATCTTGTATGGCACAAAGTGCATCTTCGTAGCGGCATCTACATCTTCAAAGGCGCACTTACCAATTTCCATCTTAGTCAACGCTTTGATCTGAAGTACACGGACCTGAATTTGCTGATCGCTTCTCAACGTTAAGTTGCTGCGAAGGTTCTGAAAAACGCGTGCTGGAAAACAAACCGGCGCGGGAGAATATTATTTGAGCTGTGGATAGGAGAGATTGGGCTGTGGTGCTAAGCCGGGCTACTTCGCTTATGTTTTCAAGGCCCTCGTTTTTAGAACCTTCGCAGCTATGTCTCCGCATGTGCAGCAGTCTGTGTTTTGCATCCGGCAATTTCAATCGCCACACACTTCTGCGTCTCATATATGAATTTTTGAGTTGCTATTGTCTGCCATTGTTTGGCTTGCTTTTCGGGGAGCTATCTTCGTGTGTGCAGCTTCGGTAGGTTAGCCTTGTTCAGTTACAGCTTTTTAATGCCACGCTCAATCATACTCTTAAGGCAAAAGCAATATCTGTTGCATTTTCTCGGGGGCTTCGAAGTTTTTCCCATTTTCCCCTTTCGCTCATCATTGTAGTTTGAATGATCCGCAATACAACATAGTGTGTGCAGTTCAGGAATTGAATTTTGGTTGCAGCACGTTCCGGTACATGGAGCAAAGGTGGTATGAAAAGTCCGGCCTTGAAAACAAAAGCTCATCGGCCCAATAGCATTACCACCGCCCAATCCATCCAACCCAAAGCCCAAAGAAATCCAACTGCGCTGGTTTGTTTTCCGGCCGGCGTTCATACCCCTTTGCGACAACAAAAAACTAAGACTTATAATCCAAAATACTGATCCTGCTCTCACAAAAGCTGTATTCCTGCGGATCATTGGAACTAACGATGATGAGCCTCCCCCCGCCGTAGGCGCTGATGAGGCGCTGGTAGAGTGCGATGCCTTCGGCATCAAGATTGGTGCAGGGTTCATCCAGCAGCAGGCAGGAAACATTGGAGAAGATGGCCTGGGCCAGTTTCACGCGTTGTTTCATGCCGGAGCTGTAGAAGCGGATCTGTTTGTGAGCGGCTTTGGTGAGACCGACAGTCTCGATGATCTGTGGAATGGTGAGTTGAGAAAGGAAAGGTTTGAATTGCTGGTGGAAATGCAGGAATTCGGTAACGCTCATTTCTTCGATGAGCTCCAGGTAAGGGGCTGCAATAGCGATCTGGCGGAAAGCGTGATCAGTTTCTACCTGATGAGATTTTTTGGTGGGATTGGTTTGTGTTGACTGAATGGCGGGGGCTTCAATGCTATAAGTAGCTTCTCCTTCGGAGAGTGCGATGGCGCCGCCAATGGCTTGCAGCAAAGTGCTTTTGCCTGAACCGTTTGGTCCGGTGATAGCATATGAGTTACCTTCAATAAACTGGTAATCTACTTTACGGAAGATCCATTCGCGGTTGAAGCGCTTGCCTGCATTAGTCAGCGATATCTTCATCAACGCTATTTTTTGACCAGCGTTTAATGATACCGCGTCCGCTCTCGCGAATAAAGGTTACGATCTCATCGCGCTCGTCGGTGGCAGGGAATTCTTCTTCCAGGAATTCGAGGGCCTGGGAAGTGTTCATGCCTTTGTTGTAGATGATGCGATAGATATCGAGCAGGTGATTGATCTTGTCAACGGTGAAGCCTCTGCGCTTGAGACCAACGGAGTTAACGCCGGAATAGCTGAGGGGTTGACGGCCTGCCTTGATGAAGGGAGGGATGTCTTTACCTACCAGTGAACCGCCGCTCACGAAGGAGTGGGCGCCGATCTTTACGAACTGGTGAACTGCGCACATGCCACCGAGGATGGCCCAATCGCCCATTTCAACGTGACCCGCAATCTGGGTGTTGTTGCTCATGATGCAGTTGTTGCCGATCATACAGTCGTGTGCAATATGGCTGTAGGCCATGATCAGGCAATTGCTGCCGACCTTGGTCTTACCTCTGTCATTAGTGCCGCGGTTGATGGTGACGAACTCGCGGATAGTGGTATTGTCGCCGATCTCAACGAGTGTATCTTCGCCGCCAAATTTCAGATCCTGGGGTATTGCCGCGATTACGGCGCCGGGGAAGATCCGGCAATTCTTTCCAATGCGGGCGCCTTCCATGATAGTTACATTACTGCCTATCCAGGTCCCTTCACCAATCTCAACGTTCTGATGGATAACAGTGAAAGGATCAACTTTCACGTTAGTGGCCAGCTTTGCATTGGGATGAATGTACGTATGCGGATGGATCATTTGATTTACGTTCTTAAGTGTAGTTACAGGAAGAGGGTTCATGGTATTGAATTCAGCCCCATCCCCATTGGGGTTTTGGTTTTGCAAACCACTAACAGGGTCTTGCTTTAAAGTTTGGCGTTTGATACTCAATTGATCAGCTAAAAGAGTTAAAGTCGGATTTCAAGCCGACCCGCAAAAATATAACTTATATACAAACGAACTTTTTTATTCTTAGTATACGTGCGGGTTATGTTTTTAACCGCGTTTTACCAATTGCGCCATCAAATCACCTTCGGTGGCGACCTTATTACCTACATATACCGTGCCTCTCATTTCACAGATGCCGCGGCGGATGGGCGACAATAGTTCCATTTTCAGGATCATTGTATCACCCGGAACCACTTTCTGCTTGAATTTCACGCTGTCGATCTTGATAAAATAAGTATCGTATTCGCCGGGAGGCATGGCATTGATAGCAAGGATACCACCGCACTGTGCAAGGGCTTCCACCTGCAATACGCCAGGCATTACCGGGTTATTGGGAAAATGTCCTTTGAAGAACCATTCGTCGAAAGTCACATTCTTCACGCCAACGATCTGCTTGTCAGACAGTTCAATGATCTTGTCCACCAGCAGGAACGGGTGGCGGTGAGGAAGTGTTTTTTCTATTTGTTGCAATGAATAAACCGGGGGTTGATTGGGATCGTACACCGGAATATTCTTCAGTTGCTTGTTCTTCTTAATGTATTGTTTGATCACCCTGGCAAAGTCCACATTGGTGCTGTGTCCCGGCCTGTTGGCAATGATATGCGCCTTGATGGGATAACCGATCAGTGCCAGGTCGCCCACAACATCCAGCAGTTTATGACGGGCAGGCTCATTCGGAAAACGGAGCTCGAGGTTGTTGAGGTAACCTTCGCTCTTCACTTCCATCTTCTTTCTGCCGAAAGCTTTTGCCAGTCTTTCCATCTCATCTTCGGTAACAGGCTTATCCACTACCACGATGGCATTGTTGATGTCGCCGCCTTTGATGAGATTATGTTCCAGCAGCATTTCCAGCTCGTGCAGGAATACGAAAGTGCGGCAGGATGATATCTCGGATTTGAATTCACTCATATGCTTCAGGCCGGCATGCTGGGTTCCCAGTACGGGGCTGTTGAAGTCGATGAGGGTGGTGATCTTATAATCTGTAGCAGGAAGAGCAGTCATTTCCACTCTCTTCTTTTCGTCGTAATGAGAGATGTTCTGGTCGATGAAATACCATTGTTTTGCGGCATCCTGTTCCAGTACACCTGCTTTTTCGATGATCTCCACAAAAGGAGCGGAGCTTCCGTCCATGATGGGGATCTCAGGACCGTTCAGTTCAATCAGGCAGTTGTCTACTCCCATACCTACAAGCGCAGCCAGGATATGCTCTACTGTGCTCACTTTGGCGCCATTGTCTTCCAGGGTGGTACCTCTTGAAGTATCGGTCACCAGGTCGCAGTCGGCTTTGATCACCGGTTGGCCGGGCATATCTACACGTTGAAACTGGAAACCGAAGCCCGGATTAGCGGGTTTCAGGGTCATGTCAACTTTAGAGCCGGTATGCAGGCCCGTGCCTGAAATACTGATCGCCGATCCGAGAGTATGCTGCTTGTCAGGATTGAAGTTCGCGTCCATTCAATTTTTTTAGATGCGCAAAGATACATATCAACGTCTTACTACCTCCCTAAGTTGCATTGATATTTTACGGGTTGGCATCAGGAAAGGGCTGATTGGTGGTGAATCCCGCTATAGCAGTGAGTTTCATACGATTAGAAAAATGTTTAAAAAGTATGAATGGAACTTCGAACGCGATTAGCGGTATGAAATAAAAACTAATATGAACACCACAGGGCAAATCTGGCCGTTTTCAACAAAAAAAGCATGGCTGAATGAACTGCCATGCTCTAAAGAATTTTATGCTAAGCCCGGAACTTTTACACTTTTTCGGCCAGTAATTGTTGTACGAGTTTTTCCAGTTCCTTGATCCTTTTCTCCAGCTCGGGGAGATTGCGGCTCACTGCCTGGGAACGTAAAGCGCTTGTATAATCAAAAGCCGGAGATCCTGTAACGGCTGCATTATTTGTTTTGATGGATTTGCTGACGCCGCTTTGCGCATTGATTCGGGCGCCATCGGCAATGGTGATATGTCCAACTATGCCGGCCTGTCCACCGATCATTACATTGTTGCCGAGCTTGGTGCTTCCACTCACGCCGGCCTGCGCGGCAATCACGGTATTGTTACCTACTTCTACATTGTGCGCGATCTGGATCAGATTGTCGAGTTTAGCGCCAGACCTGATCACAGTAGAACCTATGGTAGCGCGGTCGATAGTGGCATTGGCGCCGATCTCTACAAAATCTTCCACAATCACATTGCCGATCTGCGGCACTTTCTTGAAACTGCCATCAGGTTGCGGAGCAAAGCCGAAACCATCGCTGCCGAGAACAGTACCTGCATGGATGGTTACATTCTTTCCGATCACACAATCGTGATAGATCTTCACGCCGGGATGAACAATGCTATTGTCACCGATAGTGACTTTATTGCCAATATAAGCGTTGGGAAAAATCTTTACGTTATTACCGAGCACCACACCTTCTCCGATATAACAAAAAGCGCCGAGGAAAATATTCTCGCCGAGTTTGGCGGAAGACGCCACGTACACCGGGTCCTGGGTGCCCACCATTTGTTGCGTCATCACTTCCTGGTACTTGGTAAGTAAGGTGGCGAATGCGGTATAAGCATCTTCCACGCGGATCAGTGTACCCTTCACCGGTTCTTTCAGTTCCTGGGATGCGCTGATGATGATGATGGATGCTTCAGTAGAATACAGGAAGTCTTCATATTTAGGGTTGGCAAGAAAGGCAAGCTGACCGGCTTTGGCTTCTTCGATCTTTCCGAAAGAACCAACAGCGGCATTGGGATCGCCTTCCACTTTCCCATTGATGATCATGGCTATTTGTGCTGCGGTGAATTGCATGGTTGTTGAGCTTTTATAAGGGATTTTGCAAGGTACTGGTAATGTTGCTTTACTTCAGATAACAAATGTAATATTTTTTCACAGGGCTCGATAGTGTCTGGCTGATCAGGGCATTGTCTACCTGCGAGATATCCTTCACCGTTCCGTCTTTGAAAAGGATATTGATCTTTTCTTCAACCGGGTTATAGGTGGTATTGACGGCCTCGCCGGTGAAAAGAAGATAATGACAATCTTCTTCCTGTATGCCTTTCAACTGGCAAATCCTGTTCCGCTGTTCTGTAACCCATTGCTGATCGAAAGGTTCAGCCTGCAATTTAACTTTTAATAAACGACGATCGATCAGGCCTTCGCAAAGCGTAGACAACACCGGATCGGGATGGAACATCCAATTCTTGATACTGGCCATCACATCGAAGTCGTCCAGCAAACAAAATTCTGTCAGGTATTTATCGATCGGGGTTTCTTCTTCCTTTGATTGCAAAAACAGGTCAAGCGCTGCAGATGCACCGGGTACAGTTTCTCCTCTTAAGATAAGTTCCCGGGCGCGTTCCAGCACTTTCACCAACATCTTTTCCGCACTCAGTACGGCTTTGTGCAAATAAACCTGCCAATACATGAGCCGGCGGGCTACCAGGAATTTTTCGATGGAGAAGATGCCTTTCTCTTCCACCATCAATTCCCCTTCATGCACCGTGAGCATTTTGAGGATTCGATCATATCCGATCACTCCTTCAGATACGCCGGTAAAGAAACTGTCGCGGCTCAAATAATCCATTCTGTCAACATCCAGTTGTCCGGAAATGAGCTGGTACAGGAATGGCTTATGATATTGATTGGTGAAGATTGAAATAGCGAGATCGAGCTGTCCGTTCATCTCTTTGTTGAGGATGCGGATGATCCGGAGCGAAATGTCTTCATGCTTCACACCCTTTATCAGTACATTTTCCAGGGCATGGGAGAATGGTCCGTGACCCACATCGTGTAATAATATGGCCACTTTGGCTCCCAGTTCTTCTTCGGCACTGATTTCGATACCCTTGTTGCGGAGTTCCTGGAGGGCATTGCACATGAGGTGATAAGCTCCCAGTGAATGATGCAATCTGGTATGCACCGCCCCGGGATATACCAGGTGTGCAAATGCCATCTGGTGGATGCGCCGCAGGCGCTGATAATAAGGATGTGCTATCACCTGGAAAATTACAGGATGATCGATGGTGATGAAGCCATACACGGGATCATTGATGATCTTTCTGACTGGTTGCGCCATTCGCTGCTTGCTATTTTGTTAAAATTGCCCCATAAGACAGTCGGCAAAACTACGGATTAATGATTATCAGTGATAATATGGTATTTTGCTGGAATCAAACCATTAAATCTTTTACATGGCAATTGGAAAAATACTCTGGGTAGATGATGAAATAGAAAGTTTACAATCGCAAATCCTCTTTTTGCAAGGAAAAGGATACGAAGTAAGCGCACTCACCAACGGTTTTGATGCAGTTGACTTTGTAAAAGACAACTACGTGGATGTTGTTTTGCTGGACGAGACCATGCCCGGTATCACCGGCCTGGAAACGCTTGCCAAGATCAAGGAAGTGAATCAGCAGATCCCTGTGGTGATGATCACCAAGAATGAAACAGAAGGCCTGATGGACGATGCCATCGGCAGTCAGATCACAGATTACCTGATCAAGCCCGTGAACCCCAACCAGGTATTGCTCAGTCTGAAAAAGATCATCGACAATAAAAGACTGGTAGCAGAGAAAACAACTTTCGCTTACCAGCAACAGTTCCGCAATCTCTTCATGGCCCTCAACAGCAATCCCGATTACAACGAATGGATGGAGATCTACCGCAAACTTGTTTACTGGGAGCTGGAAATGGAAAAAAGCGATAGCCCCGAGATGCAGGAAGTATTGCAATCACAGAAGAGTGAAGCCAATACCGAGTTCTTCAAATTCGTTTCGAGGAATTATGCCAAATGGGTGAGCCCGCGCAGTGAAGAAGGACCTGTGATGAGCCATACGCTTATGAAATGGAAGGTGCTGCCACACGTGGAAAAAGGCGTACCTACTTTTTTTATCCTGCTGGATAACCTGCGCTTCGACCAGTGGAAAGCCATTCAGCCCATTTTTGCAGAGAGCTTCAGGATACTGGAGGAAGACAGTTTCTACAGTATTCTACCGACTGCCACACAATACGCACGCAACGCCATTTTCAGCGGATTGCTGCCTATCGATATAGAAAAGAATTATCCCCAGCAATGGAAGAATGATGATGATGATGGAGGAAAGAACCTGCATGAAGAAGATTTTATAAGAGGATTTCTGAAAAGGGCGAAAAGAGAAGATATCAAATTCTCTTACACCAAGATCCTGAACAATTCAGCGGGACAGGACCTCGTGAACAATATGCACAACCTGCTGGGGAACGACCTCAATATCATCGTATACAATTTCGTGGATATGCTCAGCCATGCCCGTACGGAAATGGAAGTGCTGAAAGAGCTGGCTGGTGATGAGATCAGCTATCGTTCTGTTACCAAAAGCTGGTTCGAGCATTCACCCCTGCACCAGGCATTGAAGAAGATCGCAGACAAAAAGATCAACCTGGTGCTGGCAACAGATCACGGCAGCGTACAAGTGAAAACGCCTGCCAAAGTGATCGGCGACAAACAAACTACCACCAACCTGCGCTATAAGCACGGCCGCAATCTGCATTATGAGCAAAAAGAAGTATTGGCCTTCCGGGATCCGAAAGAAGCCGGACTGCCAGTGCCTACAGTGAATTCATCGTACATTTTTGCGAAGGAAGACCTGTACCTCTGTTATCCGAACAATTATAATTATTACGTGAACTACTACCGCAATACTTTTCAGCATGGCGGGGTAAGCCTCGAGGAGATGATCGTACCTGTTATCAAAATGACCAGCAAATAAGAATCTCTCCACTGTCTGTGGATAACCTTATCCGGCTGTAATCGGCATCACCGTCACATTTGGCTACCTTTGTAGTGTTCATTTTTGTTGTACAACTATGAAATACACACAAACCTCTTTAGATAAGCTGGAAAACCTGCTGGATGAGCTGGAATACGTGGTCCGGTATGAACGTGGCACATTCCAGAGCGGTTACTGTATCCTGGAACAGAAGAAGGTGGTTGTGCTGAATAAGTTCCTTCAGATGGAAGGCCGTATCAACACCTTAATGGATATTATCCCACAATTGAACGTGAATATAGAGTTCCTTACTCCTGAATCACGGAAAGTGTATGACGATGTGATCCAACGCCAGGAAGCTGCAGACGCAGACAGTAACAGTAAATAAGCCATCCCCTTGAGTTATCCTGCACTTACAATAACATTTCTGGGAACGGGTACCAGTAGTGGTGTGCCGATGATTGCCTGTGATTGCCCGGTTTGTACCTCCAACTACAAAAAAGATAACAGGCTTCGGTCCAGTATTATGGTGCAGTCCGCAACCACTACACTGGTAGTGGATGCAGGTCCGGATTTCCGTTACCAGATGCTCCGCGCCAAAGTGAAACACCTGGATGCAATTTTACTGACGCATTCACATAAAGACCATCTCGGCGGATTGGATGATGTGCGTGCTTTCAATTTCTTTTCCCACCAGCCGATGCAGGTCTACGCTACAGAATTCACACAGGAGGCCATCGTGAGGGAAATCCCTTATGCATTTTATGAGGCCAGGTATCCAGGCCTGCCTGAAGTAAAACTGAATACTATGAATTCCGCCTTCCCCTTCATGGTAGGCGATATTCCCGTAACTCCCATACAAGTCTGGCATTTGAAAATGCCGGTGCTCGGATTCCGCTTCGGAGCTTTCACCTACATCACAGATGCCAATCGCATCGATGAGGAAGAAAAAGAAAAGATAAAAGGAAGCGATGTGCTGGTGCTGAATGCTCTTCGAAAAGAGCAGCATATTTCGCATTTCAGTTTGTCTGAAGCCATTGCCGTATCGCAGGAATTGAGTATCCCTGAAGTTTATCTCACACATCTCAGCCACCAGATGGGCAAACACGAAGATGTAAGTAAAGAACTTCCTGCAGGTGTGATGCTTTCCTATGATGGATTACAATTGCAACTCCCCGGAAAAGAAGATTGATCTAGTACTTTGTTAATGATGTTTCCTGCGCTAACGGTGTGCTTCAACCGCATTATTTCCTTTTGCTTCCGCTAGATTTGATGGCCGAATAAAAGCCCTGCCTATGAAAGAAGATTGGAAAGAATATGTAAGCTTCACCAGGAAAGAGCGCAATGGAGTGATCGTATTGCTGGTGTTGATCGTATTACTCAGTGTATTGCCGTATTTCATTCCTGCGCCTGATGTAGTAGTTGATGAAGCCACTACAAAAGAATGGCGATCGAAACTGGCTGCATGGAAAAACGGAAAGAAAGGGCAGGCAAATCAGGTAAAAGAAAGGAATGAAGAGGTGGTAGCCGCCGAAACCCGCTCTGATAGCGGATCTTATGCTGCCCGGGCAACAGAAGATCATATCGGTCTTTTCCCCTTCGATCCCAATCATCTCACTGAAAGCGGCTGGAAACGCCTGGGCATTCCCGATAAAGTGATCCGCACTATTTTCAATTACATCAATAAAGGCGGGCAATTCAGAAAACCGGAAGATATTGCGCGGATCTACGGTATGCGTACTCCGGATGTGAAAAGGTTAATGCCCTGGGTGAAGATCGCTGAGAAATCCGGATTTACCGAAAAAAGCAGAAAGATGGATCGCAATGCTACCGGTACATTTACGAGGCCAACCGTTGCAGATAGTGGAAATTTTACCCGGGTAACGCTATCGCCTGTACGAAGAAAGAAATACATCCACATCGATATCAATACAGCGGATACCAGTGCCTGGATGAATTTCCCCGGCATCGGTAGCCGCCTCGCATTCCGTATTGTTCAGTATCGTGAAAAACTCGGAGGATTCCATAGTCCCGATCAGGTGGGAGAAACCTGGGCGCTGCCTGATTCCACCTTTCAAAAAATCAGGCCCTGGCTGCAATGCAATACCGGAGTTTTCCGGAAGCTGTCAATCAACACAGCGGGCATTGAAGAATTGAAACAACATCCATATCTGCGCTGGCAACTGGCCAATGCGATTGTGCAATACCGTCAGCAACATGGCCCATTCCGGTCGGCAGCAGATTTGCAGCAGATCATACTGATCACACCGCTTCTGATCACGAGAATTGCGCCGTATATTGAGTACTGACATCCCTCTTAAATTACAAATACCCGGCAATCGCTATCTGGCAAGGGAAATGAGCTTTAGAAAAATATTGCTAACGAATGTTAGTTATATTCACCCGGATCCCATATCTTGCACTTGCCTTTAACGATTGTTGTCAATAGATTACGTATGAATTTTCAAAAAGCTGAACTGACAGAACAAGTAGCCCAGACCGCCGCAGAGTTTGCTAAGCAACACATCAAACCCCATGTAATGGAGTGGGATGAAAGCCAGGAATTTCCACTGAATACTTTCAGGGAAATGGGCAAGCTCGGACTGATGGGCGTTCTTGTACCTGAGGAATACGGAGGAGCTGGTCTCAGTTACTTTGAATATGTTGCCATTATTCAGGAGATCGCCAAAGTATGTGGTTCAGTTGGTTTGAGCCTTGCTGCTCACAATTCCCTCTGTACTGGTCATATCATGACCTTTGGAAATGCGGAGCAAAAGAAAAAGTATTTACCCAGGCTGGCCACGGCAGAGTGGCTGGGCGCCTGGGGGCTTACCGAGCCCAATACAGGCAGTGATGCCGGTAATATGCAAACCACCGCGGTGCGGGATGGGGACCACTGGGTCCTCAACGGCACCAAGTGCTGGATCACGCATGGGATCAGCGGAGATGTAGCCGTGGTGATCGCCAGGACCGGCGAACCCAGAAGCAGCGGTAACGCAACTGCGTTTATTGTTGAACGTGGTACTCCAGGATTCAGCGGTGGTAAGAAAGAGAATAAACTCGGTATGCGCGCCAGTGAAACGGCAGAGATGATCTTCGATAATTGCCGGATCCCCGATGCCAACCGATTGGGTGAAGTGGGAGATGGTTTCAGGCAATCGCTTAAGATCCTCGATGGCGGAAGGATTTCCATCGCGGCCCTCTCCCTCGGAATTGCGAAGGGTGCATATGAGGCCGCATTGAAATACTCGAAAGAGCGTTACCAGTTTGATCAGCCGATCGCTAATTTCCAGGGTATCTCTTTCAAGCTGGCTGATATGGCCACCGAGATCGCTGCTGCTGAAATGCTGACGATGCAAGCCTGTTCATTGAAAATTGCCGGGGAAAAAATGACCAAGGAATCCGCCATGGCAAAATATTATGCCAGTGAAGTTGCTGTGAAAGTGAGCAACGAAGCGGTGCAGATCTTCGGCGGTTATGGTTATACGAAAGATTTCCCTGCTGAAAAATATTATCGCGATAGCAAGCTCTGCACTATCGGCGAAGGCACTTCCGAAATTCAGAAACTGGTTATTGCCAGGGAAGTGCTGGGAAAGTAGTTTTGTCTGTCATGTCTTGTTCGGCCCCCGAATGGTTGCGGGGGCTTTTTTATTTCGGGGCGATGATACGGACAGGCATAAAAAAACCGGCATCGCTGCCGGCCTTCCATTCATTGATCAGGGCATGAAATCATCATCCTGTTTTGGGCCATACTTGGCAAACATCTTATCGATAGCGCCACCGAACATCGGGATCTTCTCCTTCGCATAATTCTTGATCACTTCAATGGCTTTGAGCGCCTGGGCTTCTGTAAGCCCTTCCGCCATCAGCTTTTCAATGAGTTCTTTCATGATACTTTTTTTTTGAAAAACAATGCCGGGTTTCCCCGGCACTGCTATATTGAATGAATTGAAATTCTGTTTATGCAACTTTCAGCATGCTCATTTTGCTCTTGTCGAATTTCTTCTGTGCGTACTCAAGTGTAAGGTTGAATACAGTTTGTTTGGAAGATGGCATTTCGAACATTGCATCAGTTAAGATGCTTTCGCAGATGCTGCGCAGACCGCGGGCGCCGAGCTTGTACTCGATGGCTTTTTCCACCATGAAGTCCAGCACATCGTTCTCCACATTGAGTTGGATGCCTTCCAGCTCGAACAATTTCTTGTATTGTTTGATGAGGGCATTCTTAGGCTCGGTAAGGATGGAGCGGAGTGTTTCTGCGTCCAGCGGATTGAGGTGTGTAACCACCGGCAGACGTCCCAGCAATTCAGGGATCAGGCCAAATGATTTCAGATCTGTTGCAGTGATGTACTGCAGCAGGTTCTTCTTCATTGTTTCCTGCAATTCTTTATTCACGTTGAATCCGATGGCATTGGTGTTCACACGGCGTGCGATCACCCTGTCGATACCATCAAATGCGCCACCGCAAATGAAGAGGATATTCTGCGTGTTGATCTTGATCAGTTTTTGCTCAGGGTGTTTGCGGCCTCCCTGTGGAGGAACCAGTACGTCGGTGCCTTCCAGCAGTTTGAGCAGCCCCTGTTGAACGCCTTCACCGCTTACATCGCGGGTGATGGAAGGATTGTCGCCTTTACGTGCGATCTTATCGATCTCATCGATATAAACAATTCCTCTTTCGGCAGCAGGCACATCGTAATTACAAACCTGGAGCAACCTGGTGAGGATGCTTTCCACGTCTTCACCCACATAACCTGCTTCCGTAAATACAGTAGCATCTACGATTGCGAAAGGAACGTTCAGTAATTTTGCGATGGTTTTAGCCAGCAGGGTTTTACCGGTTCCGGTTTCACCCACCATTACGATATTGCTTTTCTCAATATCGATCTCACTATCGCTTGTTTTTTGCTGAAGACGTTTATAGTGGTTATAAACGGCAACGGACAATACCTTTTTGGCATCATCCTGACCGATCACATATTCGTCGAGGAACTTTTTCACTTCCATCGGCTTCTTCACGTTCAGCTTGAAGGAAGAGGGAGCGGGAGTGGTTTCGCTGCGGATCATGAGCTCCTGCTCGATGATTTCCTGTGCGTGCTCCACGCAGTTTTCGCATATATGTCCTTCCTGACCGGCAATGAGGATCTTCACTTCATCGCGGCTGCGGCCACAAAAGGAACAATGCAGGGTTGTCTTTGCCATAATAATACTTACTCTCCGGTTACAAAGGTATCTAAATGAATTCCCAAATCCCAATTAAATAGGTCATAGGGTTGTTAATGCCCTGTTTTTCACGAAATTGGGATTTGGGAATCTGATTATGAGTGCCTTATAACTTGTCTGTTATTTGATCAACGATGCCGTAATCGATAGATTCCTTGGCATCCATCCAGTAATCGCGATCGAAATCTTTCATCACCTGTTCGAATTTTTTGCCGGTGTTTTCGGCCAGGATTCGGGCGCTCACTTCTTTCACACGTTTGGTTTGTTTGGCCTGGATTTCCAGATCAGCGCTTACACCCTGAATATGGCCACCGAGACTGGGCTGGTGGATCATCACTTCTCCGTGAGGATAGATGAAACGTCTGCCTTTGGCGCCACCGCTGAGGAGGATGGAACCCATGCTGGCTGCAAGGCCCATACAGATTGTGCTCACCGGGCTCTTGATCAGTTTCATGGTATCATAGATCACCATTCCACTGGTAACGATGCCACCGGGACTGTTGATAAAGAACTTGATCTCCTGACCGGGCTTGTCTGCATCCAGCAGGAGGAGTTTGGTGGTAACGTCGCGGGCGGATTTGTCGTCCACCACGCCCCAGAGATAAACGGCGCGTGTATCGAAGAAATATTTTTCCAGCTTTTTGCTGAACATCATCAGGTCAGATTTCGGCGCTTCTTCTTTTTCTTCATCCTCATCGTCCATACGATAAGGGGTCGTCAAATATTGTGAATACTTGCTCATGCTATTCAGTTAATGTTTTTAGTAAGGTTAGTCTTTCTTTTCCTTGCGTGGGTTGATCAGCAATACTTCATCCACCAGTCCGTATTCTTTGGCTTCATCAGATGTAAGCCAGTAGTCACGGTCGCTGTCTTTCTCGATCGTCTTCACCGGTTTGCCGGTATGGTAGGCAATGATATCATACAGGTTCTTCTTGATCTTGCGGATCTCGTTCACTGTGATATCGATATCGCTGGCCTGGCCTCCGATAGCTCCGCTGGGTTGGTGCATCATCACACGGCTATGCCTGAGCGCAGTACGTTTTCCGTTGGTACCTGCGCAGAGCAGTACGGCTGCCATACTTGCTGCCATACCGATACAGATGGTGCTTACATCGGGAGTGATGTATTGCATGGTATCGTACACGCCGAGGCCGGAGTAAACGGATCCGCCGGGTGAGTTGATGTACATCTGAATATCGCGGTGACGGTCTGTACTTTCCAGGAACAGCATTTGTGCTGTGACGATGTTGGCCACTTCATCGTTGATGGGATAGCCGAGGAAGATGATACGGTCCATCATTAAACGGCTGTATACGTCCATAACAGCAATATTCATTGGACGTTCTTCGATGATATTGGGAGTGAGGTTAGTGACCTGGTATTTTTGATAAGAGTCCAGGGTATTGCTCGAAATGCCCCTGTGTTTCACTGCATATTTTTCAAATTCTTTTCCAAGGTTCATAACGTATTCCTATTGATTTAGTTAGCAATATAAGTCATTTGGGAAATCAAAGACCGTGCTACTTCAAAAATCCGACATTTTGCCACAAAATCAAGGCTGGAGAGGGAAATTACAGGATTTTATTATCAAGAATTGTCAGAGGCGGGCAGGTTGGGGTGACGGAAAGGGGAATCTTGATTCCAGACAAGAAAACAAGAAAATGTTAAGACTGGAGAGACTATGTAAGCTACTATGTAATAAATTTGTATTGCTTCTTACATTTGTTTGAGGCTGCTTTTGACTACGGTTCGAAGCCACGCGGCACGGCAATTACGTTATTTGTGATTGCCGTGTTTGTTTTTTAGGTATTCTATAATTTAAGATACCTGTGGTCTTCTTGATACTTCTATTGCGGTTTGGTTGAAATGCGCCAATAATTCCCTTCTTAACATCCTGGATTGTATACTCCCGGCTACAAAGATTTATGATTACAATGGCAGCTTTTTGTTTGGCTGCACTTTCAATGAATCTACTGATAGTTGCTTTTCTGACTGGTATATTTCTTTCTGGTTTCTTGAAATCGGCAATCCACCTGCCGTTAATTCTGTCGTCAGGATCCTTACTGCCAGTTACATCCGAAAGAAATTTGAATCTTAATTTCGTGTCGTCTGGAAAAAGTACAGGTAACAATTGCACATGGAAACCATTATCAGCAAGTACAATTGCTGCTTCAATATTATCTACACTATCGTGGCCGCTTGTATACGTATGTTCATCAACACATCCCCCGCGGGAAGATGTGTAAATTCTTACGTAAAAACTATGTCCTGACCGGATGCCTGGCTTTATCAATTGACAGAGGTTTAGTTTCGGGCAGGGTGTAGGGGCTTATGAATCCACTGCATACATGTTTGTGCGCGAATATTCATCGCCGTTAATTAGGTAATTGATGATCTGAATCAAGTTTCGATAAGTTGAATTCATAAAAAGCAATCTTCTTTTTATTACAACATTTGATAAATGAATAAAAGTGAGTAATTGATTCCAGGCAAGAAATCTAATAGTCATTACCTGGTTATTCTTAACGAGACAAAAGATATATTACATTCTAATGCTTTTGACTTCGGTTCGAAGCCTACGCAGAACGGCAATCGCTTGGATGAAGTGATTGCCGTCCCTGTTTATGTTTATTCCAGACTCTTAGATCCCAATTGATTGCAAGTAAATGACTGGAATCAAGTTCGAAAATATCCCACAAAAAAAAGAGTGTGCCTTCCGACACACTCTCTCACTATTCTAAACCATCTCTACTAATGATGATGGTGTTGGTGTTTTTCCAGTTCTTTCGTGAACTCGTCAACAGAAACTGGTTTATCAGTTGCGTTCACTTGTGTTTCTGCCCATCCGAAAACTTTCTCAGTTTGCACGCGATGGTAAGCATCCTCAACAAACTTCCTGTCCTGCATCATACGGTTCACGTAGTCTGTGATCCATGGTTGCTCAGGATCTCCCATGTTCATGCCCATGTATCCGAACAGTTGTTGCTTGGCGAAGTTCTGAATGTCTTCAGGTTTCACTTCCACGCCATGCTCACGAACGATCTTGTCGATGATCACAGTCCATTTCAGTTGGTTGGCAAAAGTGGGGAACTCCTGCTCAGCCTGTTCTGCTGTTTTAGGTTGTTCGCCGCCTTGCTGGATCCAGCGTTTCAGGAATGTTTCAGGGAACTCGATCTTGGTATGGTCCAGTAACACGTGGTAAACCTCGTGTTGAAGGTGGTTGCTGGCTTGTTTATCCCAGTATGACTGGATCTCTTCTTTCACTGCATTGCGGAAACCGGCTTCGTCCTTGATCTCTTTGCCGGGGAATGCTGCGTTGAAGAATTCTTCATTCAGTTCAGCTTTCTCAACCAGTCCAACTTTGGTGATCATCATTTTGAAGAACTTGTTGGCAGCTTCTGCATCGTGCTTATCGAAACCGAGGTCTCCGAGGATCCACTCTCTTTCTTTTTCATCGAATGCTGCGCTGATCTGGAGAACAACGGAATCATCTTTCTTCTTGCCATTGAGGCCTGGGCGGAAAGATGCGTTGAAATATTTAACGAGGAGGCTATTGTCTTTCTTTACACCGCCTTCCACTTCGTTACCATTGGCGTCGGTTTCAACGAAAGAAACGTTCAACACGTTATCGTCGCCGGTTACGGATTCAGGTTCGGTCATTTTTCCGTGACGCATACGAAGACGATCTTCTTCTTCATTGATCATTTCTTCGGTTACGTTCACTTTGTAGCGGGTCATTTTTTCCTTGCCGAGGTCAGCCACTTTGAAATCGGGTTTCAGGCCAATTTCGAATGCGAAAGCGTATTCAGCAGGCTCGTTCATGTTGATCTGACGGGCATCATTCTCAGACATGGGAAGAGGCTGGGCGAAGATCTCCAGGTTCTCTTTCGTCATGTAGTCAGTCAGTTCTTTTTCCACCGTGCGGAGCACCTCATCAGTGAAAACCGACTGGCCATGCATCTTCTTGATCATGCCGGTAGGTACCATACCCTTGCGGAAACCGGGGATATTGGCGGTTTTACTATATTGTTTCAAAGCCTTTTCAAATGAAGGCAGGTAATCGTCCTTTGCTACTTTTACTGTGATCTTGTCGTTCAGCAGCCCTATATTCTCTCTGGTAACGGTTGCCATATTACAATTTTTAATTGGGGTGCAAAGGTATGGAAACTCGCGCTGAATTAGGCAAATAACCCAAAAAGATGGGCTAAGCATCAGAATTTTATGGCTTTTTTGGAGAATCCTGGGGCTTCAGAATGGGGTTGACTATTCCTTGTCGTGCAAAATCAGCAGTGGGATACTGGTTTCATAGGCCATGGCGGTGGTATGGCTTTTGGAAAATACCCGCTCGAAAAAATTATGTCTGTGCGCGATCATCGCCAGCAGTTCCGCCGGATGTTGCAATAAATATTCGCTGATCCCGCGGGTTACACTGGAGTCTTCGGTTGTTACCCAGGTCACTTGCCTGCCATTGAAAATGGCTTCGAGCGCGGTTTTGCCAGCCCCGGAATTTTCCTTGGCCTCGGAAGGGCTCTGCACATGGAGAAGCGAGAACCGGCTCTGGTAGCTTGCGGCCAGGTCGAGCAGTGGTTGAAAGAGAGCCGGACCGGAAGGGTCATTGAGGTCGTAGGCGTATGTAATATGTTGTATGGGCTGGTATGTAGCTTTGTCCGGGATCACCAGTACAGGCACTTTCACTTTGCGGATCACATTGGTAGTGGTGGAGCCGATGATTTTGTCGAGCCCGCCGGCTCCCTTCATACCCATTACTATTATATCGGAGTTCTTGTCTTTGGCCAGCTGTTTGATCTCGTCTGAAGCGATACCGATCTGCACCAGCCATTCCACTTCTATCTTATAGGTATCATGCAACTGGTCTGCTTCCTTTTTGATCAGCGCTTCATTCTCTTTCTGCATCTCGTCTGCCGTAACCATTACATAAGGTACTTCGCTCACCGGAGTGGGTAACATATAAGCATGGAACAATACCAGTTTTGCATTGAATTGTTTTGCCAGTTCAGCTGCGTAGATGGCGGCATTCCGTGAAACAGGAGAGAAGTCAACAGGAACAAGGATATTTTGCATAGTATCGAGTTTGTATAAAGTTACGCGCAACCGGCGACATATTTATTGCAAACTCTTCTAATAATGGGCCTTCTTCATTGCTTCCTGACCGGTTGCATGCTTTGTTTCATCCATTCTGCAAAATCAAAGTACCGAAGTAACTGTTGTTCATATTTATCGTTTTGCAGTAGTTCTATTTTTGACAATTGTTTTTTGAGAGCGGCTGGTATTACAAAACGTTTCCCTCTTGCTGGCATAGAAGGTAGCAGTTTGAGCAACAGCAATTCTGTTTGTAATCTGGGCGATTGCGGCCGGTGAAAGAAGCGGCTATAGCTGCGGATCTCATAATCAATATACTCTGTATCTCCCTGCTCAAAGTGAATGATGAGGTTGAGGAGCCGGGCTGCTTTGCAGATCAGCAGCGTGGGTTGTGGCTTATGAAGTTGAATTACTTCGCCAAGCCATTTGTGTGCTTTCTTCAGATCGCCACTACCGAAATGCGCAAGTGCTGCGTAGAAATGAAGCTCCCATTGCTTTTCTTCATTTACCATTGCATAGGCAGTAACCAGGTCTTTACCGCTGTCCTGCAATAATTGCCTGGCATTTTCATATTGCCCACGGGCGGTGAGTATGGCCAGCCTGGCCGCCAGCATGGATTTTCGGAGCTGGTATTTGAAGTATTCAGGATAAGGCTGCTGGAACAATTGCTCCAGCCTGGTGGAATAATAATCGATCTCATCATAATTCTTCAGCATACAGAGGCTGGTGATGATGCCATCCAGCGCAGAGAGATAATCCAGGGGAGGATGATCCAGCAATGAAAGATTGTCTTCAAACAATTTATTGAGCTCACGGTATGTCTTAAGCGCAGAAGGGAAGTCGCCCACATTGGTAAGAAAATAGGATTGGAATAACAGGTGCAGTTTTTGCGCGGCGAAATTATTCTTCATCTTGCCTGTCATCAGGATCATTTCGCTCAGCATAAGATCATTGAGCTTTTTGCGATGCTCATCGGAAAGTATCTGACCGGCGTGGAGCAGCCTGTACTTCATCAATTCAAAAAGTGAATGATGGTCCTGCACATGGTTCACATGTTTCAGCAGCTCTTTGGCCTTCATCTGCGTTTGAACCAGCTGGTTATCGCTGACGCCCGAAAAGCCGCTACCGGACAGGTGATCCAGCTCATACCTGTACGTAAGGTATTCGATAAAATATTGTTGGTGCTGGCTTGCATTTTCGCGTATGCGTTTCAGTTCCTTGTAGCCTTCTTCCGGCAATGCCCGTTCCTGCAGCACTTTTACGCGCATGATGCCCTGGAACAATTGAAAGAATCCATCTTTCTGTACGCGCGACTGAATAAGACAATCCGTGAGTATGCGTAGTAGGTACCGTGCAGTATTATCGATATTGCTTTTGGGAAAAGCAGTCTTGAAAGATTGGATGATGGTTTCCGGTTGCGGGCCATCGTTACAAATAATATCGAAGAGCTCCTGGTAATCCCGCGGACCGGATTGCTGACGGGTATTGAGCTTGAAAAATCGTTTCTCCGGACCCGATAGTGATTGTACCAGGCGGATGGCAGGCAGCAGGGACATACGTGTGTATTTTCATCTTAAAAATAAGGAATTGTAGCAAAATGGTATTCAATAATATTCTATTTTTCAAATAGTTAGAAAGTATAATAATGAAATAACAGGATTTCAGGATTCCCAATTGATCGTTTTTTTGGTGCGTTCTTCCACATAAACAACCAATACATTTGGTTCCTAACGATTCGATTTTTCTACTAATCAGCTCTATATGAAATCAGGCAAAATTGTAGTGGTAGGCAGCTCCAATATGGATATGGTGGTGAAGACAGACCATATTCCCGTACCCGGTGAAACTGTTCTTTCCGGATCCTTCTTCATGAATGCCGGTGGCAAAGGGGCCAACCAGGCAGTAGCAGTAGCCCGTCTCGGTGGCGAAGTTGTTTTTATCTCCAAACTCGGTAATGATCTTTTCGGCAAACAGTTCTCACAACTGTTCAGCAGTGAAGGCATCGATACATCCCATCTCAGGTTTGATGATGAGCGTCCGTCCGGCGTTGCATTGATCACGGTTGACAAAGCAGGCGAGAACAGTATTGTAGTGGCTTCAGGCGCCAATGCTTATCTCGGCGATGAAGATATTGTTTCCGCCCTGCGCGAAATTGAATCTGCAGGTATCGTATTGCTGCAATTGGAAATTCCGCTCACTACGGTACAGCATGTAATTGCTTATGCAGCTGAGAGGAATGTGAAAGTGATCCTCAATCCCGCACCTGCAGCGAGTCTGCCAAAAGAGATGCTGGCGCAGATCGATATCCTCACACCCAACAAAACGGAAGCAGGTATGCTGGCAGGAATGGAAGTAACCGATATCGATTCCGCAGGCCGTGCAGCAAAAGCCATCTGCAATATGGGCGTGAAGAATGTGGTGGTAACGATGGGCCCGCTCGGCGCTGTGATCTGCGACGGCACAAATATCAACCTGGTGAAGACACGCGAAGTGGAAACAGTGGATACCACCGCAGCAGGCGACGTGTTCAACGGCGCACTGGCTGTTGCGCTGGCAGAAGGTCGTGAGCTGGAAGCCGCTGTAGGCTTCGCTTGTGAAGCAGCGGCCATCTCTGTGACCAGGCTGGGTGCACAGTCATCCATTCCGCATCGCAATGAACTGGTGGCTGTGCAACTCAATTTCACCAGTCCCAATTCCGTGAACTAATCGCTCACCCTACTAATTGCTGTCATATGTTTTTTGTTGAAAGTTATCCCCTGGCCATTGTGTTCTGCGTCATCACCATGTTGTGTTGGGGCTCCTGGGCCAATACCCAAAAACTCGCTGCCGGAAAATGGCGCTATGAATTGTTTTACTGGGATTATGTGATCGGTATCTTTTTGTTTTCCCTGCTCGCAGCTCTCACTATGGGCAGTACCGGGGAGCAGGGCCGTTCCTTCCTGCCTGATCTGCAACAGGCTTCCGGCGCCAATATCGGAAGCGCCTTGCTGGGAGGAATTATTTTCAATCTCGCTAACATATTGCTGAGCTCTGCTATCGCCATTGCAGGAATGTCTGTTGCATTTCCGGTAGGTATCGGCCTGGCGTTGGTGGTGGGTGTGATCATCAATTATGCGAACCATCAGAAAGGTGATCCGTTATTACTTTTTGCCGGAGTGGCATTGGTATCGCTGGCCATCATTCTCAATGCGATCGCTTACAGGAAAAAATCGGCCACAGTTTCCAAAGCAGGAGCGAAAGGAATTGTTTTGTCGATCGTTGCCGGATTGCTGATGTCTTTCTTCTATCCATTTGTTGCGGGAAGTATGGACCTGGATAATTTCGTAAATCCTGAAGCCAGCAAAATGACGCCCTACACGGCTTCCGTGATCTTCGCCGCAGGCATCCTGCTCAGTAATTTTTTGTTCAATACTATCATGATGAAGCGCCCGCTGGAAGGAGCGTCCATCAGTTACACCGAATATTTCAAAGGCCGTTTATCCTTACACTTTATCGGCATACTGGGCGGTTCCATCTGGGCCCTCGGAAATCTTTTCAATCTGATCGCGGCAGGGAAAGCCGGTCCGGCTATTTCATACGGACTGGGACAGGGGGCAACGTTAGTGGCCGCTGTATGGGGCGTATTGATCTGGAAAGAATTTGCCGGAAGTTCCAAACAAGTGAAAAACCTGATCGCTGCCATGTTCCTCCTCTTTGTAATAGGACTGGGACTGGTGATTGCAGCAGGTCTCTGATAGTTTAAACTCCTGAATCAAATAAACGATTGCTATATGAAAAAGATAACGATTTGCCTGATCGGCGTCTTGCTGGCAGCTGTTTTCAGCTCCTGTGAAAAAGACGATGATCCCGCTCCTGTTCCCATCGCCCCGATCCTCAAGAAAGTGATCTTCCCCGGCGAGAACGATGTAATGCCCGGCCGACCTGCTACTATCAGGGGACTGGGATTCGACCCTTCCGATAAAGTGTTCATCGAAGATGAGCAAAAAATGACCGAAGTACAACTGTTAAGTGTAACCGATGAAGCCATGGTGATCATGGTGCCGGCAGATGCAGGCGGTGTGTACACGGTAACCATCGAGCGCGCCGGTAAACAAACCACACTCGACGGAGAATTGAAGGTTCCATTCGTGATCGTACTGGAAGATCTTGTAATGCCCGCCATGCCATTTGCTGCAGGCGCCACTGTAAGTATCGGAGCTGAAGGATTCGAAGCAGGCGATATGATCCAGCTCACAGCGCCTTTCTATCCCGCCAATAAAGTGATCTCCATTCCCACCTCTGTTACACCTGAAGGGATCAGCTTTCAATTACCTGCAGATGCTTATGGTGCGAATACCGTAATCGCAACCCGAGGTACACAACGCAAAACCATCCTGGGAACTATCGGAATTCAGGTGAGCGTTGGCGATGAAGTCGGCGGAGGTGTAGTGTATTATACGGACAACAATAAGCTTCACGGTTATATCGTCAACAAATCCAATACAGGAACTCCCACGCAGCAGTTCGGTCCATCTGCCGCTATCGCTTATGCAGCGGGCACCAGCAAGGACCTGGGCGCCGGGAAGACCAATACCTCCAAACTGGTTGCGAAGATGATCAGCTTCCGTCAGAATTTTTCCAACTGGAATGGAAAGAAAACAGCCGCCGAGCTCTGCGATGAACTGAGCGTAACTGTCAACGGCGATGTGTACGACGACTGGTTCCTTCCCAGCCAGCAGGAGCTGATCGAAATGTTCAGAGTGAAGAGCATGCTGGGAACCCATGGTGCATCTGTACCTGCCAACAATTACTGGAGCTCCAGTGAGGGCGATGGCGATGCCGCCGGCTGGTCTGCCTTCTATGTGAACTTCTATGAAGCCACCCAGATCGTTTCGGGCAATTCCGATAAAGAAGGCTGGCAGATCGGTATTCGCGCCATCCGCGCATTCTGATCTTTCGAGTAACTGACTTCCATTCATCTCCAACATACAGCGTATGTACAAGAAAATTTTCTTTATAGCCATTTGTTTGTGCATTACCGTTATGGTGCATGCACAGGAAAAGATCAGCGGGCTGGTCACCGATGAAAGTAACCTCCCGTTGTCCGGTGTTTCTGTAACCATCAAGAATTCCAATCGTGGCGCCAGTACCGATGCTTCGGGCAGGTACAACCTGCAGGCATCGAAAGGTGAGACCCTCGAGTTTTCCCACACGGGCATGGTCACGAAATCAATTGTGATCGGAGCAAACAATACCATCAATGTACAACTGATCCGTGCAGCCGTTGACCTCAACGATGTAGTGGTTATCGGTTATGGTTCCACGAAGAAGAGCGATCTCACCGGCTCCGTAGCTACTATCAAACCGGATGGACTCAAGAACGCAAGGGTAGGAACCGCCACCAGCGCGCTTCAGGGCCTGGCGGCAGGTGTATTTGTTACAACAGGATCAGTGAAGCCCGGCGGCGATGCTTCCGTGGTGATCCGCGGTTCCGGCTCACTCCGAGCAGGCAACGGTCCGCTCTATATCGTGGATGGGATGCCGGTAGAAGGCGGATTGCAGGATCTTTCTCCCGGAGATATCGAGTCCATCGAAGTATTGAAAGATGCGAGCTCTGCCGCCATCTACGGCTCTCGCGGATCCAATGGTGTGATCCTCGTTACCACAAGAAAAGGACTCAAAGGCCGCGGACGTGTTACCCTCAATATCAACGGTGGTACACAGCGCATGCTCAATAAACAGGACATGATGAATGCACAGCAATACTATGAGCTGGCATCGAAAGCCATCCCTGATTATAGCTGGACCTCCGAAGAACTTCGACAGCTCAGTCGCGGTGAAAGTACAGACTGGCAGGATGCTATCACCCAGAACGGCCGATTCAACAACTATAATCTTGGCATCTCCGGTGGTAACGAAAAAGTAACGCATTTCTTCGGCGCTGATTTTTATGATCAGATCGGAACCATCAAGAATTCTTCTTTCCGGAAAGTGACGCTCCGCTATAACATGGACGCACAAACCACCGACTGGCTGAAATCCGGGATCCGCTTCAACGTGATCGAATCCAAACTCAGGAATATCAATGAAGAAGATGATTCTGGCTATGGCACCATGTTCAGCGCCATCAGCTCCCAGCCTACTGCTCCTATCTATACAGCTAACGGAGAATATTTCGACGGTTTCCTCAATACAAAAGCCAATCCTGTTGCGATTGTTGACCTGATGGATAAGAACACTGCCAAAACACGCGCGGTGGGTTCTGTGTATTTTGAAATAGAGCCCATCAAAAACTTAAAGATCCGTTCAGAGAATGGCGGCGAACTGGAGTTCTTCAATGTGAATTCTTATGAAGATGGAAGGATGGGACAGCATTATCCCGATGGTGGCCACGCCGTAAAATTCAATGGCAAGAAAAGATATGTGCAAACGGAAAATACCGCTACCTACCTTTTTGATCTCGGTAAGCAGCACAGGTTCACCGTGATGGGCGGATTTGCTGCATCGAAATATGATTACGAAAGCACAACAGCCGATTCAAAGAATCTTTCTCCTATTCTCGGTTACAATAATCTCGGTGGCGCGCAGAACCACGGACCCAACGGCTCTTACGCTTCTGCCTCCACGCTCACTTCATACTTTGGCCGTGTCAACTATAATTTCGACAGTCGTTACCTGCTAACGGTGACCATGAGACGAGATGGTTCCAGCCGCTTTGCGCCGGGTATGCAATGGGGCGTATTCCCTTCTGCGGCCCTGGCCTGGAGGATCTCACAGGAGTCCTTCATGAAGGATATCGATGTGGTGAGTGAGCTGAAACTCAGGCTGAGTGCCGGTAAGCTCGGTAACCAGAATATTGGTGATTACGCATATGCAGCTACTATCAGCCAGGGCGGCGAATGGTCTGATTATGTTTTCGGTGGCAACCTCGCTACGGGATCAGTGCAGAATACCATCTCCAATCCCAACCTCACCTGGGAAAAAGCCAATCAGTTTGATATCGGTCTTGATTTCGGTTTCTTCCAGAACCGTATTGCCGGTACCATCGATGCCTATTATAAGAAAACAACGGACCTGCTCTGGCTGGTGCCACTGCCCATCGAATCAGGATTCGATAATTCACTCACCAATATCGGGCAGATCGATAACAAGGGAATTGAATTCTCCATCAGCACCGTGAACATCAACACAAAGGATTTCACCTGGACTACCGCCGGTAATATCTCTTACAACCAGAACAAGATCGCTGCGCTCTATGCAGGCAAACAGGATGTGAACAAATCACTCTTTGTAGGTCAGCCGATCAATGTGTTCTACATGCTGAAGTCCGATGGCATCTGGCAGACGAAAGATGCGGCAGAGGCAGCGAAATACAATGCACAACCCGGCGACCGGAAGATCGTTGATCTGAAGAATGATGGCGTGATCAATGGAGACGACAGAACTTTTGCCGGCGTAGCTGTTCCTAAATATTATGGCAGCTTCACCAATACCTTCAAGTACAAAGGCATCGAGTTGTCTGCCTTCTTCACCTATGCAGGCGGACATATGATCAACAATTCGCTCAACCGCTACCTGAACTCTTTCAATACCTGGGGAAATATGAGTGTTGATTATTACAATAGTTACTGGACGCCCACCCGCCCCAGCATGCGTTATCCTGCTCCCCGCGTGGGAAGCGCTTATGCCAATGGCGATGGCACCGATGCCAACCTGCAAAAAGGAGATTACCTGCGACTGCGCAATATAGAGCTGGCATATAATTTCTCAGCCGACAGTTTCCTGCGCCGCATCAAAGCCACCGGTATGCGTGTGTACGCTTCCGTTCAGAATGCTTATACCTGGACGCGCTTCACCGGTTTTGATGTGGAGTCCGGAGATAACACCAATCCATACCCGAATGCCAGAACATTCATGGCTGGCCTTTCCATCAACTTTTAATCAATTGCGATATGAAAAAGAATTATTTCATCATTATAGTTGCCTTGCTGGCACTGGGCAGTTGCAAAAAGTTCCTGACCGAAGATCCGCGCAGTATCCAGACGCCGGAGAATGCTTACAATACGCCGGAAGACTGGCAGAAGACCCTGAATGCCGCCTATGGCGCCATGCAGCGCCTGTTTGTGGGAAAGTATACCATTACGCTCGGTGAATTCGGTACCGATGAAGTGGAGCCCTACGATCTCGGCTGGGCCGCCTACTCGGAATTGAAAATGTACACTTTCAATGCAGGCCATCCTTTCTTCCAGGACCATTATCGTGTCTGCTATGAAGGGGTGAAGAGAAGCAATGCCGTGATCGATATGCCATCAGGAGTGGTGGATGCCGGTACCCGCGACCTGATGATTGCACAGGCGAAATTCCTACGCGCTGTCTATTATTTCGATCTTGTAAAAATGTACGGCGGCGTTCCCCTCTGGGTGAAATCTTCCATCGATGGCGAGATCATGAAGCCCCGTGCCACTGCCGATGAAGTGTACCAGTTGATAGTACAGGATATGAAAGATGCGGAAGCTGTTTTGCCTCCCACCTGGAGCAATGCTGCTGATAAAGGACGCGCTACAACTTATGCTGCATCTGCCTTCCTGGCTCGTATCTACCTGCAATGGGGTAAGCCGGCAGAAGCGCTCCCTTATTGCAATAAGCTCAACGGGAAATTCCATTTGTACAATAATCTGAAAGATATTTTCGATCCGAAGAACAAGAACGCAGAGTACGAGAATATATTCGAAGTGCAGTTCCGCCACTCCGGATCCTGGGGACTGGAAGGCAGCATCCAGCACAGCTACTGGGGCCACGCGGTGTGGGCGGTCCCACCAATTTCGGTGGCTGGGGCGGATTCGGTCCAACCAATTATGTATACAACAGCTATGCTGCCAATGATAAGCGTAAAGCTGCTTTCTTCCTCACTACCTATAACGGTGTTACTCAATCGCCTGCTACCAATAACAAATTCTGGGATCCTGAATTCGGAAATGTGATCGAAGATGATAACCTCAACTTCATCCTGATCCGTTATGCCGATGTATTGCTGATGAAGGCGGAAGCATTGAATGCTATCAAGGATGCGTCCTCTGCCAAATACGATGCACTCAATGAAGTGCGTCGCCGTGCAAATATCAATGAGATCACAGCTGCGGATAACCTCACTGAAGCGCAGTTTGCAGAGGTGGTTTTGCAGGAACGCCTGCATGAGCTTTGCTTCGAGCACCTGCGCCGATTTGACCTGATCCGCTTTGGTAAACTGAAGTCTTACCTGAAAGACCGGATGGATATCGAGATCCAGGACTATCATGTGCTGTATCCCATTCCACAGGCAGCGATGGATGCCAATGAAGCGATCAAAGACAATAATCCAGGTTATTAATCCCTGTCAAAAACTAAGCAATGAAATCAATTTCGATCATAAAGAATAGCCTGGCAGTGGCCTCCTTTGCTTTGCTGGCTACCGGTTGCAAGAAACCCGGGGCTGAAACATTTCCTGACGTGGAAGTGCAGCCGAAAGTGGAAGTAGCCAACGGTATCGTTACTGTGCATCCATCTGAATATACCGGCGCCATTCGCAACCCTATGAAAGGTTTCCGCGAATTCATCGGGGCCGGCATTGATCCCAAACGTGCTGATTATCCCTATCCATATGGCACCCTCATCAAAGAGTACATGCAATGGAATATGTTGGAGAACAATGCAGCTGACGGGGTGGATAAGATCATTGCGTATAGTAATCACCGTTGGGAAGGCGTGGAGGATATCAATATGAAAGTGATCCCCCGCATTTACATCGTATGGATGGAGCCCTGGCACGGAGGTGTAGCCAAGAATACTTATACCAATCACCCTGATGATCTCAATGGCTGGCACTGGCCCGCCGATATACCCGGACAAACTCGTCCGGCCGATCCCACACAACCGATCTCCGGAGGATATTACTATCCAACATTCCAGGACCGCGTAAAAGCGCTGGTGGCCAAAGCAGGCGAAGCCTGGGACAATGATCCGCGCGTGGCTTACGTGGAAATGGGCATCATCGGCGAATGGGGCGAACAACACGATCCCAATATCAGCACTTACTGGGCGCCGCATGATGAGCCCGCACATGTTGCCAACCGGACATGGGTACCTGGTATCGAAAAAACATTAGGCGATGCATTCACATCTGCTTTCAAGAATAAGAAAGTGATGGTGCGTTATGCCTATGATTTCAAAGATTATGAATTCGGCATCTATTGGGACAGCTGGAGTCAGCCCGAAGAACAGGTTCGTGGTTATGATGAAATGAAAAAACTCGGCGACCGATGGAAAACCCAACCCATCGGCGGAGAGATCACCTGGAACTGGGGTGGCCTTTCCAAATTCCATACATTCGAGGAAGTGGTGGCCGATGCCGCCACCAGAACAACTGTGATTGAGCAGATCCGCAACCTTCACAATAATCACCTTGGCGGCATTACCTGGGCGGATTTCAACAATACGCAATTCAAGGTAAATGCGGAATTGCTGCAGAAATCGATGGGTTACAATTATGTGTTATCTGATTTCGCCTATCCTGGAAAAATAGAAAAGAATAAACCGTTCAAAGTCTCTTTCAAAGTGGTGAACAACGGCTCCTCTCCTTTCTATTACAACTGGCCCGTGGAAATCTCACTGCTGAACAAGCGTACCAAAAAGAAAGTATGGAGCCAGACGCTCGATGGCGTGAACATTTCAGAATGGATGCCGGGAGACGACTGGGATAAATCCACGAACAAGTACAGGATCGCGCCGCCTGTTCATAATATCGAAAAAGAGATCACCCTGGATACCGACCTGCCGGAGCAAGAATATGTGATCGCCGTTTCCGTACTGGATCCTGCAGGCATGGAGCCTTCTTTACGTTTTGCGGTACAGAATTATTTTATCGGTGGCCGTCATCCGATGGGCTATATCGGCATCAATAAGGAATTGGAGAACTATGAAATTCCGGAAACCGATTTTCGCGATATGAAAGATGACCGTACCCTGAAATACAAAAAACAATAACAGGCATGCTATTTACAATAAAGAATATCTCTGCCGCGCTGGGCCTGTCTGTTTTGTTCCAGCAAGCCATTGCACAGCCCAATACGGCTATGCTGAATAACGGTATGGTACAAGTGCAATTGAGCGAGTACCAGCCCGCCTTCCGAAATCCCATGAAAGGATTCCGGGAGTTTTTCCAGCCTGGAGTAGATAAGATACGTGCTTCCTATCCGTACCCTTATGGAAGCATCATCAAGGAATACATGCAGTGGAATATGATCGAGAACGATGCCGATGATGGCATCGATAAAATAATTGCATACAGCAATCATCGCTGGAAAGGAATGGAGGCGATGAACATGAAAGTAATTCCGAGAGTCTATCTCGTTTGGGTAGAGCCCTGGCATGGTGGGCGCCCCAAGGATCCCAACAATCCGGATGATCTTACAGGAACTCATTGGCCAAATGGTATACCCGAAGAAAGCAGTCCGTATAAGCAGAATGTTGGGAACTGGGGCGCCCACGTTGACCCGGCCGACAAGACCAAACCCATAACCGGCGGCTATTTCGATCCTGCGTTCCCTGAACGCGTGAAGAAGCTGGTGGAGAAGATCGGCAAAGCCTGGGACAATGATCCCCGTGTGGCTTACGTGGAGATGGGCATCATCGGCGAATGGGGTGAACATCATGATCCTGATCTGTCTACCTACTGGGCTCCCCACGATGAACCTGATCATGTAGTTAACAGAACCTGGATACCTGGCATGGAAAAAGTGCTGGGCGATGCATTCACCAAAGCTTTCAAAAATAAAAAAGTGATGGTGCGCTATGCCTACGAATTCAAGAATTATGAATTCGGCATCTACTGGGACTCCTGGAGCCAGCCCGATGAGGATGTACGTGGCTATGCAGAAATGCGCAAGCTCGGCGATCGCTGGAAAACACAGCCTATTGGCGGGGAGATCACCTGGAACTGGGGAACACTCGGCAAATTCAAAAGCTTTGAACAGGTGGTACTGGACCCTGAGTTCTTCAAACTAACGATGAAGCAGATACGTAATTTGCATTGTAATCATCTGGGTGGCATCACCTGGGCCAATTTCGATGAACCAAAATTCATGGCCACTGCCGGCGTGCTTCAAAAAGCAATGGGTTATCGCTTTGTATTGAATAAAGCCCAATATTCACCAAGGGTGGATAATGGAAAAATGCTCAACCTGCGCTTCGATCTTACCAATACCGGCTCTTCACCTTTCTATTACAAATGGCCGGTGCAAGTAGTATTGCTGGAGCCGCGCACACTACAGCCCGTTTGGAGCAGTACCTTGAAAAAAGTGGACATCAGTAAATGGATGCCCGGCGATGAATGGGACGAAGCCAAACAGCAATATAGTATCGCTGCTCCTGTATATGTTATAGATCAGCAGATAAAACTGAATGGCGTATCGAAGGGGAAATATATTTTGGCACTGAGCGTGAATGATCCTGCCGGTAACAAGCCATCACTTCGCTTTGCGAATGGCGGTTATCTGGCGGGTGGTTACACTGCGCTGGGCATGATTGGTGTTGGGCAGGATGTACAGGATTTTGCTGTGCCCAATTCCAACATCAGCGATATTCAATCAGATACGAGTTTAAGTTATTAGCAAGCTGTGGCCAGTCGCTCGCCGGGAGGCGAGCGACTGGCCACACTTCGATTAAACAAAAAATGGCTTTATGAAAATATTCTCAAGTTTCGCATTTGCAGCATTCCTGTTTGTTAGTTGTAATAACAACCCCAAAGAAGAAAAGCCTGCCCCCGTATCCGTGATCTTCGATACCGATATCGGTAATGATATCGATGATGTGCTTGCCTTGCAGATGTTGTTCGATTACGAGAAAAAACAAAAAGTGAAATTGCTTGGCATCACCATCAGCAAGTCTTATCCCCGGGTGATCGACTATATCGATGGTTACTGCCGCTTGCACGGCCATGCAGATATCCCTCTCGGATACGCGTACAATGGCGTGAATCCCGAGCCGCGCCGGTATGTACCTGCCACGCTGGATACTACTATCGATGGTAAGAAATTGCTGTTCCCACAGCGAAGCATAGCCGATAGCCTGCCGGAAGGTTACAAGCTGATCCGCCAGCTGCTGGCAAAAGCTCCTGATCAATCTGTGGTACTGGTGGTGGTAGGACCTGAAACCAATATAGCGCGACTGCTGGAATCCGGCGCCGATGAGCACAGCCAGCTGAATGGGATAGACCTCGTAAAACAAAAAGTGAAACTGGTATCCGTAATGGGAGGTGTGTACACCAACGAATTCAATTTCCCTGAATGGAATATTGTACAAGACCTGGAAGCTTCGAAAGTATTATTTGCGCAATGTCCGGTACCAGTAGTGGCCAGTGGCTTCGAGATCGGGGATAAGTTCCGTTACCCGGCAAAAAGCATCGGGAACGATTTCGAAGGCGGTCATGCCAATCCCCTGGTGATGTCTTACATTACTTATGATTCAATGCCCTATGAGCGTCAGACCTGGGACCTGACATCCGTACTGTATGCTGTTGAACCTGAAAAAGCCTGGTTCGATCTTTCGCCGAAAGGAATGATCACAATCGAGGCTGATGGCAAATCCAGTTTTGCAGAAGGAAAAGGAGAGCAGCAATATCTCATATACAAGAACAATCAGCAACCCGTGCTGAACAGACTGGTGGAACTGGTAACAGGAAAGTCAACTGAAAATAAAGATCAGCATTAGATAATATAGTGCCAGCCTGGTAACACTGCAGCCATTATTTTTATCGGATAGAATCAAACAACGATTGCTCCGATGACAAAAATAATGGCTGCATTTTTTTTGCTGTTCATTTCCTGCTCTGCTGATGCACAACTCAAATGGCATAGCGCTGCTGATCCGAATCTGCATTATATTGGCCGTATCGATTTCTCCAATCCTCAGCTTCCCCGCTTCTGGGCGCCGGGTGTGTATTGCACCGGTAAATTCAAAGGCGACTCTGCCTTGCTACTGGTGAAAGATGAAATGCTCTGGGGCTCCAATCATAATTATATTACGATCGTGATGGATGATGAGCCGCCAGTCCGGTTGCAACTCAAATCAGGCTCAGATACTATTTTATTGAAAACAAAAAAGAAAAAAAGTACACACCGTTTCCTGTTTTGCAAAGCCACGGAGTCCAATATCGGTTACTGCGAAATTGCAGGCATCGCCTGTGAAGCCTTGCTGGCCCCGGACCCGCTTCCGATCCGGAAGATAGAATTCATCGGCAATTCCATTACCTGCAGTGCCGGCAGCGATGCATCTGTGATCCCCTGTGGTAAAGGTAAATGGGAAGACCAGCACAATGCCTACCTGGGTTATGCATCCATAACAGCAAGAACATTACAATCACAATGGCAACTGACTGCCGTTTCAGGTATTGGCCTCATGCACAGTTGTTGCGGAATGAAAATTACCATGCCACAGGTATTCGATAAGATCAGTCTGCACAAGGATACCATTCAATGGGATCTCAACCGATACCAACCTGATGTGGTAACTATCTGCCTGGGACAGAATGATGGTGTACAGGATTCAACGGAGTTCTGCTCACGCTACATCGAATTCCTTCAAACGTTGCGGAGACATTATCCTGCGGCTGAACTGATCTGTTTGACCAGTCCGATGGCTGATATGAAACTCAATAAAGTGCAACGCAATTATCTTCAGTCGATCACTGCTTCCATGCAAGTGCAGGGAGATCGAAAGGTTTCCCATTATTTCTTTTCGAAAATATATAATAGTGGTTGCGACTGGCATCCTGATCTGAAAGAGCACGCGCTGATTGCAGCTGAATTGACGAAGTATATCCGTAAGCGGATGAAATGGTGAGCTTATGCTAATCCCTTCAATACTTTTTTCATATCGATCCCTTTTCCGAGGACCGGTTTGAAAATATCTCCTTCCGATCTTATTCTTGCAATGGCATTGCCGATATGCCAGTCAGTGATTGTCAACCCTTTTTTCACTTCTTCCCAGAACAAAGGCATGCTAACCGGTGCGCCGGGTTTGGGTCGAAGGCTGTAAGGAGCTGCCAGCGTGGCTTTGGGGCGGTTCTGCAAATAATCGATGTACAGTTTTCCCTTCCTGTTTTTGGTGAGCCGCTCGATACTGGTAAAATCCGGAAGGATCTCATGCACCCTCGTTGCGATCAGTTTACCGAAGAGCTGGCATTCATCATAGGTATATTTTGCATTGAGCGGAATATAGATATGGATGCCGGTTGAGCCGGAGCTTTTGGGATACCCCGGTACTTTCAGTTCATCCAGAACCTGTTTGGTGACCTGCGCAGTTTGTATCACCTGCTCGAAGCTATTCTTTGAACTGGGATCCAGATCGATCAGGCACCAATCGGGATGATCAGGTTTTTGAATTGTACTGTTCCAGGGGTTCATCTCGATAGCGCCGGCATTTGCCATGAAGAGTAATGCGCGTTCATCCTCCGGCACCATGAAATTCTTATGTTCGCCTTCACTGGTGGTATAGGGAAATAGCTTCATCCATTCCGGAGCATGTGCAGTGAGGTCTTTCTGATAAAAACTTTTTCCTTTGATACCATTCGGAAAACGGTTCAGCGATTGCGGCCTGTTTTTCAGATAAGGTAAAATATAGGGAGCCACCTGATAGTAGTAATTGAGCATATCCCTTTTTGTATACCCTTCAACAGGCCAGAAAACTTTATGAAGATTATTGAAGGTAAAGGATGATCCGTTGATGATGCGCACCTGAGTGGCATCCGTTGGATTGAGCAGGGTTTTCCGGACAACTTTAGCTGTTTTATCCTTTTCTTTTTGTTTAGTTTTTTTGTACAGTTTTTCTGGTTTCACTGCGTGTTCTGTTTTGGCTTCAGAAGCTTTTTTGTCGGTCCGGAGTGCTTTGAAAGATGGATGCCTGAGTATGCCGCCGGGCGCAACAGTCTGGTAACTTACTTCTGCTACCAGGGCGGGTTTTAGCCAGGTGACCGATGCTTTGGGCGGATTGGGCCGGAAGCGGCTGGGTTTGTTGTATTCCGGAATCTCTTTGAAGGGACAGCGTTTGCTTCGAAGTGGCTTGAAAGCCAGCATCAACTCCTCCTGTGTTTTCTTATTGAAGCCGGTGCCCACCGGGCCAATATATTGCAGCTCTCCATTTTCGTATATACCCAACAGTAAGGAGCTGAATAATTTATTGCTGCCTTCATTCAGCGTATAGCCTGCAATGATAGCTTCCAGCGTTCTTTCGGTTTTGATCTTCAGCCAGTTCCTGGTGCGCTTTCCGGGCTCATAGATGCTATCTTTTTTCTTGGCCAGGATGCCTTCCAGTCCTGTTTTCTGTGCTTGCTTGAAGAAGGTGGTGCCGGTGGTGTCAAAGTCCGGGGAATAGAGAATGATCTCATCGTTCAGGGGAATGATCTCTTTCAATACTTCCCTTCTTTCAGTAAGCGGCAGTGCAGTCATATCCATGCCCTCCAACCAAAGCAGATCGAAGAGATAGTAGCGTAGTTCTCCGTCGGCTTCACTTCGCCATTCCTGCAATGCGGCAAAGTCTGCTTTCCCTTTCGCGTTGATTACGATGATCTCACCATCCAGTACAGCATTTACCTTCCATTGTTTGAAACCTTCATTGATGGGGTAGTATGTTTCATGGAAGGATTTGTTGTTGCGGGAAACAATTTCCACTTTTCCATTTTGTAAAAATGTAATAGCCCTGTAACCATCCCATTTGATTTCATACAACCAATCCGGATCGTTAAATGGTTTGGATGCAAGGGATGCCAGCATCGGACTGATACTTTCAGGGAATGGTTTTTTCTTTTGTACAGACAGATGTTGCAGCAATTCCTGAGGTGAACTGCTGAACGGCGCTTTGTTTTCGGATATACTCCGGCGTTGTCCGGTCTTCTTTTCCGGGGCGGCAGTCTTTTTTCGCGCAGTGCTTTTTTTCCTGCTTATCCACATAATTTAATCTTCTGATTCAGGAGGAGTGTTCTTACCCGATTGGTTTTTGGGATTGCCATAATCCTGCCGGCCGATCGGTCCTGCATCATCATCTTTCTTTTTGTCCTTCTCCTTTTTTGGAGGTTGAGATGTTGCACCCGGCAATTCTATTTTGCCTTTTTGATTGGGTTGGCCGGGAGCTTCCTTTTTCTTATCGGGTCCATTGTTCATGATTCTTGTATTTGGTTCCGGATTTGCGGCACAAAACCGGAACCAGGCGGGTAAGCAGGGACTTTAAACAGATCGGCCCAATGGGCGGGGAAATAATTACGCAATTTCATCAAGCGTTCCATTGAGATGGCCCTTCTGAATATCTGTATTAAAAGTGTAAAAAACACCTGTAAATCCTATCTTAGCAATCTAAACTAGTCCATATGGGTGCTTTGGCTCTACAAAGGGATATAATGCTGGCAGAAGATGATGCAGATGATGTTGAGATCTTTGATCTCGGTTTAAAAGGACTGGAATTCCCTTATTTACTCAGGCACGCTGAGAATGGGGATGTGTTGTTCATCATGCTGAAAGACAAACTACCTTATATTCTTTTCCTGGATATTCATATGCCCTGTAAGGACGGGATTGCCTGCATTGTAGAGATCCGCAAGAACCGCGAGTATGATAAGATGCCGGTGATCATGTACACGTCGGAAATTTCCAAAAAAATAATAGAGGAAGCCTATCGCAGCGGCGCCAATCTTTATCTCGCCAAAACCAATACCATCGCCGATCTCACCGATAAGTTGAGGAAGATATTTTCCATAGATTGGGACAATTACCTGCATTTCCCGCCTCATAGCCAGTTTATAGTGGATTGACGGAAACAAAATCAGTGCTTTTGCTGTATTTTGGCCCGGCAAATCATCATGTATGAAAACAATGAGAAAACTATTGCTGGCAGCGATACTGTTCTATATCCCCCTGCATTCCATGGCCTGGGGCGTACTGGGGCACAGGATTGTAGCAGAGATCGCAAATTCTTACCTGACCAATAAAGCACGCAAACAGATCCAGCGTATACTTGGCAACGAATCCATGGCCATCACCAGTAACTGGCCAGACTTCATCAAATCCGACACCAGTTTCAATTACCTCAGCCCATGGCATTATATCAATCTTCGTGAAGGGCTTACCGAAGCTGCCATCGAACTTCACCTGAAACAGGATACTACCGTAAACGCCTATACTAAGATCGGATGGCTTACCGAACAGTTAAGGGTGAAAGAATTGTCCGCAGATAAGAAACTCATGTACCTCCGCCTCCTGGTCCATCTCGTGGGTGATGTACATCAGCCCATGCATGTGGGAAGATTTGAAGACCTGGGTGGCAACCGCATCCGTGTGCAATGGTTCAATAGCCCCACCAACCTGCATGTAATATGGGATGAGAAGCTGATCGATTTTCAGCAACTCAGCTATACCGAATATGTAAAGGCCATCAATCATACAACGAGAGAACAACGCAAAGCCTGGCAGGCAGAACCCACCAGCCGCTGGATCATCGATTCCTATAATATTGCACAAAAGCTCTATGCCGGGATCACTACGCCGGATCAGAAACTTTCCTATCGCTACAATTTCGATCATGTGCAAACCCTCAATGATCAGTTGCTTAAAGGAGGCGTACACCTTGCCGGGTTGCTCAATCAGATCTTCGGTTAAGAAATAATCTATCAAATAATAGAAAAGGCCACTTCAGTTTTCTGAAGTGGCCTTTTCATAAAAAGAGAAATCTGTTTTTTACAATTTCAGTTTTTGTGCAATGCCTTTTGGTACCGCATTCTTGTGTACCATGATGGCAGTTGATTTGTACTGAACGTAGTTTTTGGTTACATAGAGGAATCCTTTGTAATCGTTAGACAAACCCCAGGAGTTCTTCACCACATAATATTCCCTGCCATTCTGATCTTTGGAAATGCCAACGATCTGCATGCCGTGATCGTCCTGTGTTTCGTAGTTGTCAAACGCTTTCTGGCGGAGCTCGGCAGTGATGGCCATCTCGTTTTTAGGGCCATTGAAGAGATCAGCCTGTTCGGCCGGCGTCATTTTTTCGAAAGGTTTTTCGGGAACAAACGCTACGCCGTTCTTCCAGCTGAAATATTTTTCGCTCACGTCTGTGGCCCAGCCTACAGAGTACCCTGCTTTCAGGGCATTGTCGATAATATCAGTGAGGTCAGTATGTGTTACATTGTACACGTAGCTGAAGCTCCAGTTATCGGGAACGGGGAGGAATGTTTGTGTATAGAAGGGAGCAGTAGTGAGAGAAGACAGCTCGATATAATCATTGGCATTGAGGCCGATCACTTCTTTGGCAAAGGATTGCGGCGTATAGTTTTTGCCTTTGTAGTTGAAAGTTTCAGGAACTTTTCCGAGATAAGTGTCAAGCACGGCAGTGAAAGCAGGGAGCCAGTTGGGCGTGAGCTGTCCATTGCTGTTCTTGATAACGCCGTCCAGCATGCCTTTCAGCAGGTCCTGCATTTCAGCGAATTTGTTTTTGTCGGTACCATAGTTCAGGCCGGTGTACAGTTCCTGTGGGAGTGCGCCATAAGTTGCATAGATATTGGTAACGTCGTGGAGCGCGCCACCATCGCCCCAGCTAACTGCGCCGTGCATGCGAACATAGTTCTTTGCTTTTTCGATATAAACGCAGCGTGCAGTATAGATCTCAGCGATGTCTACCGGTTGACGGCCGATGCGGATCATTTCAGATTCCAGGAAGGAGTTTCCAGAATAGCTCCAGCAGGTACCGCTGCTGCCCTGGTTCTTCACGTCTGTGCAGTTGAGGGAGATCACGGGAGTGAATTCAAATTTTTCTTTGGCTTTTGCACTGGCATTCGCATTGAGCGAGTTCACCAGATTGTCCTGGGCATAGGAGGCAATCGCAACAAAGCCTGTGAGAGCGATGAGAGAGGCTTTCTTCAAGTTCATGTATTTTTCATTTTTGAGGGGCCAAAGATAGGGGCAATGAAAAAAACAGGCATTACCGTACCTGTATCTTTTTTCAGATTTTAATGTGGAAAAATGAAAAATTATGCTTGATCAGAAGCGTTTGGTGGGAATGGTCACTATAAAGGAGGAGCCTTTTCCTTCTTCACCACTGGCACTTATAATGCCATTATGTCTCTCCACAATCTTCTTGCAGAGGGCCAGTCCCAGGCCTGTTCCTTCATACTGGTCCCGTGTATTGAGGCGTGTGAATGTATTGAAGATCCTGTCTGCATGTTGTTGTGAAAAACCGATACCATTGTCTGTAAGTGTGATCTCCAGTTGTGGCTTTTCAGTTTCCTGATACAGGCGGCTGCTGATGATTATTTCTGGCGAAACTTCCTTTTGGGCAAATTTCAGGGAGTTATTGATCAGGTTATAAAACAATTGATAGATCAGCACTGGCGCCCCTTCAAATCCGGGGAAGGCTGAATACCGGATGCTGGCTCCTTTCTGCTGGATCAATACTTCCAGGTCTGTTTCGATATTGAGCAGGATCTCATTCAGATTCACTTCGCTGTAGGCCTGTTCCAGATTGGTGACGGTGGAGTAATTCAGAACTCCCTCGATCATATTGTTCATCCTGTCTGTAGCTCCATAGATCTTATTAAGGTACATTGAAGCCGTTTCAGGGATTTGTTGTCCGAATTCTTTCTCCAGGCGATTGGTAAAGATCTTTACCTTTCTCACCGGTTCTTTAAGGTCGTGTGAAGCAACATGGGCGAACTGGAGCAGGTCGTCATTGGAGCGTTGGAGCTCATGGGTTCTTTCTTTCACCAGTTGTTCAAGGTTTTCTTCCACTAATTTTCTTTCTTCAATATTGGTGAGGGCGCCAACCCATTTATGAATAGTGCCGGATTCATCCTTGATGGGATTACCTACAACATAGAACCAGTTGAAGCTACCGTCTCTGGCCCTGAGCTGGAATTCTATTTTTACAGATTGCCCGGTTTGGATCGCTTCCTGCCATTTTTCAAATACAGGCTTTACATGTGAGGGATGGATGTATTTCGTCCATCCATCACCGGCAGAATCAAGAGCTGAACTGCCGGTATATTCATACCATTGGAGATTGAAAAAATCGCAGAAGCCGTCTGACCTGGCTGTCCAGATCAGTTGTGGCAAGGATTGTGTAAGGCTGCGGAACTTATCTTCACTTTGTTTCAGGGCGTCTTCGGCCAGCTTGAGATCGGAAATATCACGCGTAGTGCCGGCCACTGCTTTCACTTCGCCTTGTTCATCCAGTACTGGTGCAAAAATGTAATCATAAATCCGTCTGCCGAGTATGGCATGTGGGAAGGATACTTCTCCGCGGACAGGCCGTTTGGTTGCTTTCACCTCGTCAATTTCCCGTTCATGCATTTCTGCATGCCAGGGCTCATAACCCAGCTCTATCAGGTATTTGCCCATGGATTCTTCCCAGGTTTTGCCCCACATATCCAGCAGGGCTTTATTGGCATAGATGAAACGGTAATCGAGATCGAAAACATAGATAAGGTCTGGTGTGCTGCCGGCAATGGCTTCATGCAATCTTTTACTGGCCATGAGTTCCTCTCTTGTTAGTCTCAGTTCTTCTTCCACTTCTTTCCGGGTAGTGATGTCTGATACTGTGCCAAACCATTCGATGATCTCGCCCTGATCATTGAAAACGGGAGCGGCTCTGGTTAGAGTCCAACCCGAAGTTCCATCAGGTCTTACTATACGGTGTTCCAACTGGAAAACTTTCTTGTGGCAGATAGCATTGTCGATGGCGGATTGTATCAGATGCTGGTCTTCCGGATGAATATACCGTATGAGCCAGTCGCTGATCGGCTGGCCGCTATCGGAAAGAAAGCCTCTTCCATCCAGTTCATGCATGATGGTCCAGTCAGGGTTCATCCGGTATATTACGTCAGAAGTGGCGTTCACCAGCGCCCGAAACCTTCGTTCGCTATCTTCCATCAACTGTATGGAATTGTCCATATCCTGAACAGTCTTATTCATTCCGGGCGTTATTGGTTGGCAATTTGTGTGTGCCGATCTGTTTCAAAGGGCAAAAGAATAGCTTAAAAATTTGTGCCAGCAGGTTCAGAGGGAAAGCAGCTTACCTGCCAAAGCATGAAGCTCTTCCATTTTGTCTGGCTTCTTGAAAAAGTGGGTAGCTCCGTTCTCTTTGCAGATCTTTTCGTAATGCGTGGCGTTGGAAGTGCTCCAGATTACTTTGAGAGTATGGTTAAACCTTTCCACATTACGCAGGGCGCCAAGAACTTCCGCTCCGGTCATGTCCGGCATATTGTAATCAAGGATAATGATATCAGGGAGTGGATCTGCCGGCCTGTTCATCAGCATATCCAGCGCCTGCCGGCCTGATTGGGCCGTAATAATTTCAGGTGCAGGCTGGTAGAATGAGAAGGCCTCATCCAACAGTTCTATATCATCGGGGTCGTCATCCACCAATAGAATCAACCTTTTCCCAACAGGCATAAAGGGCAGTTATGAGCTAAAAATAGTTCATTTTACATTTTCCGTAAAATAGTTAGGAGGATAAAACTTTATGCAATGCTGCTAAAACTGCATTTACATACGTCAGTTGAACATCGGCCACTGAATCGGTTTTCTTCCGGTGATGCAGTATTTTTTCTGCCAGTACCTTTTTCCTGAATGCAATAGCGAAATAAGCAAATAGCCGGTTTCCGGATTCCGGAACAGGAGATGCATATCCGGTAATACCGATGCCCCAGTGACTACCAAATAAAGCAGAAACTCCCAGGGCCATTTGTGATGCTACTGCCCCGGAAACAGCATTGCATTTCTCCGCAGCAATGGGCTCTACGCCCAGGTGACGGAACTTCTGCGGAATATTGTAAGTAGTGATACCTCCCTGGTAGAACTGCATCGCATCTTTGATTGAGCCCATGGCTTGCTGGATCATTCCGGTGGTAACGCTTTCGGCCACGGCAATGGTCTGTTCATTTTTCAACAGCTCCTTCCCGATTTCCGACAATAATTTTTGATCGAATGGTAACATCGTACAGATGTTTGTAAATGCAGGCATAATATTTATGCCAACAGCACTATCTGAAACAGGAGCCTATGAAAAAGAAAACAGTTGTGTGGAAGGGTTGTTACAGTAACACCACGGAATATATGGAGCTGGTCCGGGGCGAAAGCATCATTGTGCGTGGACATATCACGGGTGAAGAAGAAGGAAAACCATACTATGCTTCTTATATCCTGCATCTGAACCTGCAGTGGGAGGTGCAATCCGTTTCTGTAATGATGAAGAGTGATGAATCTGTTGAACTGTTCTTTGAAAAGAAACCGGATGGCTGGTTCGATAAGGATGGAAAGGCACTGGTCACACTGAAAGATTGTACAGATATCGATATATCACTGACTCCCTTCACCAATACATTACCTGTCAGGAGGCTGGAGATGCCCAGGGGAGCAACAAGGGAAATAACAGTTCTGTATTTCAAACTCCCGGAAGGAGAATTCTACCCTATGCAACAGAGTTATACCAATATCGACGATCGTTTCTATAAATATGAAAATATAGACGGCGGGTATGCCGCTGTACTGGAGCTCGACAAAGATGGGATTGTGGTGTATTATCCCGGCAGATGGCAGCGGGTATTTCCTTAATTCTTCTTTATCTTTTTATCATATGAATCCTGCAGCTCTTTCAATGCTGCATCATAACCTTTACGGTCTTCAAAGGCAGTGGGGTTGTATGGCTGGCCAGGCTTGTGTTTGGTGTGAAGATCGAATTGACTCGCATGTGCAGCCACCCAGATATCGAAATTCAGTTGTTTCATTTTTTTAAGTGTATAGGCAAAGTCTGAAGCGATGCGCGGATAGCTGTGTATTTCACTGAACTTCCTGTCGGAAATGATGGTGGGTAAGTTTGCGATCAGTACCCGGTATGTTCTGTTTTCGTCTTTTACATCCAATAAATAACTGGCAGATCCTTTTGTATGACCGGGATGATGCAGCATTACCAGTTTGGTTTCTCCAAGGCGGATAGTGTCCCTGTCTTGCAGCACACTGTCCGGAACAACAGGAGCAAAGCTGGTTCCGAGTTTGCCCAGTTCATAATCTGAACGTCCTCCGTCAGTCATCACGCCTGAATCTTTTGCATTCACCATCAATTTTGCGCCTGTGAGTTTTTTGATGGCAGCCATGGCGCCTGTGTGATCATAGTGTGCCTGATTGGTGAGCAGTATGCGGATATCCTTCATCTTGAATCCCAGTTTTTCAACACCCGAGCTGATCAGCGGCAGTGAGGCGGCAGATCCTGTATTGATGAGGATATGTCCGTTACTGGTGGTGATCAGGTAACAGGCGAGATCATAAGTGCCCACATAGTATAGATTACCTGCGATGCGAAAGGCTGGATAAGGTTTGGTCCACTCTGTATTGGTGATGGCCGGCTCTTTCACCTGTGCAATAGCAGCAAACTGAAAAAGCAGCAATGCACTGATCAAAAAAATATTGCGGGGCATAGAATAAGTTGATTTATGATAAAGGATTACCGAAAATACAGCATGTGACACGCTGTTGAAAAGTTAAATTCCGAAATCCGACAGATTTTATCTACAAAATAAATCTTTCTTCTTCTGTGAGGCGTATATGAAGCGCAAATGTTATCAACCTACGATTGAAAGAGGCATATACATATTCCGAGCAGGAGCTCGTGGATGCACTCAAAATGCGTATTGGTAAGGCTTTTGGTTATTTATACGATCATTATTCGGCAGCGCTGAACGGCGTTATCATGGATATTTTACAGGATGAAGAAGCAGCAGGCGATGTTCTGCAGGAAGTTTTTATCAAGATCTGGAAACAGATAGAACAGTATGACGCAACCAAAGGAAGGTTGTTCACCTGGATGTTCAATATTGCCCGGAATGCTGCTATTGATGCTACAAGAAGAAAAGAATGGCAAACCAAAAAGCAGCGTTATTCCGTAAATGAATATACATTCCTGCCGGACAAGTCGCCACATCCTTCTGAAGACGCAGGTTTGCGAAGGCTGATACAATCGCTGAAAGCGGAGTACAAAGTGCTGATCGAGTTATCATATTTCCAGGGTTATACCCAGGAAGAGATTGCTGAAATATTGAAATTGCCATTGGGCACAGTCAAAACCAGGATGCGCACTGCTATCCTGTTATTAAAAAAACAGATCAGGTAAAAGAGTGGACATACATGCATACATACAAAGCGGCATCATTGAAAGCTACCTGCTAGGCATCGCTGGTGATGAAGAAAAACAGGAACTTGACCGGTTACGCCGCATTTACCCCGAAGTAGAAAATGCCATCCATCATGCAGAAGAATGGTTGCATGGTGTATCAACGCCTGCTGCAACACCCGTTCCTGCAAAAGTGAAAGAACAGATATTTGCCACTATTCAAGAAGAGCTTGGAATGAATAACGGCATATCGGGAATCATTACTGGCGGCCGGTTGTACAAATATCTGGTGGCGGCCTCATTGATCCTGCTGACTTCCAGTGTAATACTTAACATGGTCCTTTATAGGAAGTATCGGACAGAAAAGAAAAATGTACTGGTATTGCAGGAAGAGCAGCAAAGTCTGCTTGTGCAAAACAACCTGGTCCAGGCAAAGCTGATCAGCTTTGGTGATGATCTGAATAAAGCAACAAGCTCCGGCTCATCCAGAATTGTAATGGATGCTGTTGCGGGCAAAGGAAAATTTCAATCTACTTTACTGATGGATAATGCCGGCAAACAGTTGTTGCTGGTGAGTAATTCTCTCCCCGCTGCACCCGCAGGGAAACAATATCAACTCTGGGCTATCGTGAATGGAAAGCCCGTGAATGCAGGCTTGTTGAATGATTGCATGCCTTACTGCAAGTTCCCTTCCATTGCTCGTGCGCAGGCCTATGCTGTAACGCTTGAGCCTTCGGGTGGAAGCATCGATCCCACGCTTGATCAGATGTTCGTTTTTGGAAAAGTGAACAGCTGAAAAATAATTATCGAAAAATATCCTGAGACTAAAACTTTATTCTTTTACCACGCGTACCTATTTTAGTTACCAATTATTCCAATCTGCCTTCAAAGGGTTTACCACAGTTCTATTGTTAACCTGCTAAAATGTAATCATGCAAAAAGAAAAATGGCAACTGCCTGAAAATGGCAGTGAGGGGTTCATATTGCCCCAACAGGTAGGCAGAAGGAAATTCCTTACTTATATGGGTTTCGCGGCTTCTGTTGCAGGAGCTTCTGCTCTATTGACATCCTGTGATAAAGATGATGACGATAACACAGGAGTGAATCTCGGTGGTGGCGATATTGGAATTCTCAACTATGCATATGCGTTAGAGCAACTGGAAGCCGCATTCTACACTCAGGTGATTGCATCGCAGTATACCGGTATTTCAGCTTCGGAGCTGGCGCTGCTGACGGATATCCGCGATCATGAAGTGGCACACCGGGAGTTCTTCAGGGCCGCACTCGCCGGCAATGCCATCGGATCACTGCAGGTTGATTTTTCAAAAGTGGATTTTTCCAGCCGAACCAGCGTGCTGAATACAGCCAAAGCTTTTGAAGACCTTGGAGTAGCTGCCTACAATGGCGCGGGAAAGCTCATCACTACAAAAGCTTATCTCGAACTGGCCGGTAAGATCGTTTCAGTAGAAGCGCGTCATGCAGGATATATCCGGGACCTGTTGAGCAATGGCAGTTTTGCTGACAACACCGTGGTGGATGCGCAGGGCCTGGACCTTGCCAAATCTCCTGCGGAAGTTTTAAGAACTGCTTCAGCATTCCTCAAAACAAAGATCAATGCATCCAATCTACCCACCTCTTAAATTCAATACCATGAACTTCTTTGATATGATCAGAAATATAGAAAAAGTGGACCCTGAAATATATGAAAGAATGGATACCAGGAGGAAGACCATGCAACAGTTTGCCCGGACGGGCCGCGCACTGGCGCTTACAGCCCTGCCGCTGGCCCTGGGCAGTCTGTTCAAAAAAGCTTATGGTCGTGATACGGCCAGCGTTGTAGGGGTTCTTCAATTTGCACTCACGCTGGAATACCTGGAAGCCGAATTTTATACCAAAGGGGTAGCAACTGCTCCAATCCCTGCAGGTCCGCCATTAGCAGCCATCACAACCATTCGCGATCACGAAAACGCGCATGTGACATTACTGAAGACTGTGATCACACAACTGGGCTCAACACCTGTAGCCAAACCAACCTTCGACTTCTCTGCCGGCAATGGTAGTAACAACGGGCCTTTCAAAGATGTCTTCACCAATTATGCACTCTTCCTGGCAGTAGCTCAAACATTTGAAGATACCGGAGTGCGCGCATATAAAGGACAGGCAGGTGAACTAATGGAGAATAATGATATCCTCACCGCCGCTTTACAAATACATTCTGCAGAGGCGCGTCATGCTTCACATATCCGAAGTATGCGGAGGGCGCTGCTGAACAATACCACCATCAAGCCCTGGATCACAGGAAAGGATACCGGTGGTATCGGTGCAGCAGTACAGGCCAGTTACAATGGTGAAGATCTAACTACACAGGCGGGCGCCAACATTGTGAACATTGGCAATACAGGCATTTCAGTGGCTGCTGCATCTGAGGCATTCGACGAACCTCTCACAAAGGATGCAGTACTCGCCATTGTTGATCCTTTCATCGCTTAAATGATAACAAACTTTAAATACTGGAAAAATGAAAAAGTCAATTTTGATACTGGCGCTCTGCCTGCCAGTTGTGCTGATCAGCAGCAGCTATTCAAACATGCCAACCACTATCGATTCCAAAACTGATTGGATGAAATCCAAAACAGGAACCTGGCCCGGAATGAAGGATGGTAAAACTTATTGGTACAAACTGGATAAAAAAGCAGGTCTCTGGTGGAGTATCGATGGTAAGAAATGGGAAGCAGTAAGCGATGGCGCCTGGGCCGATAAAGATGGTAAATGGCTGAAGATACATGAGGGTAAACTTGTATGGAGCACAGATGGCAATACATGGAGTGAAGTACCGGAATGGAAATGGGAAGGCTCAGATGGAAAATGGTACAAGTTCGATAATAACTGGAATCTCTGGGTGAAATAAGTGGTAACCTTTGATGCAGATAAAAAGGCCTGTGGAGCAATCCACGGGCTTTTTGTTCTTAAACCAATTCTGAAAGTTTTCTTAACAAAGGAGGATCTGAAAAAATGCGGTAAACCTTTTTTTCGTGCAGAAGTCAGAATATAAAATTGATTTTATGAATAAGCAATACTTCCTCTCCGCGCTGACCGTGATAATGATATTTGTTGCAGGATGTTCCTCTTCCAAAACGGCTTCTGCAGAGCCACCGGCAAAATGGGAAGTGCTGGGTGAAAAAAGAGTGAACTACAGAATGGAACGTGATGTAATGAACATTTCAGGACGCGATGTATACAAACAGATCCGAATTGCAGTAAATGGTGGCTCACTCAATATGTACCGCGCTACCATCTACTTTGAAAATGGAGGTACGCAGGAGGTTGACCTTCGCAAGAATTTCCGTAGTGGCAGCTCTTCCAGAGTGATCGATCTTACTGGTAGCCGTCGCCGGATCGATAAGATCACATTCTGGTACGATACCAAAAATCAGTCCCGCCGGAAAGCAGTGCTGACGGTCTGGGGTAAATAATCAGCAATGATGTATCAATACTGAACAGGGATTCCATGATTGGAATCCCTGTTCCATTTTTACACTTTTCTTCCAATTCAGGGATTTTTGCAACTCTTGCTGTAATTCTTGTATGTTCGTTTATCCGGTAATAGCTCAACTTTGTGCTATCAAATCAAACAAATAATATGAGTACTCTGAATAACAAAGTGATCCTGGTAACCGGCGCATCCCGCGGAATAGGCGCATCAGTTGCAAAGGAACTGGCAAAAGGCGGAGCAAAACTGATCGTTAATTATGCCGGCGGAAAAGCAGAGGCAGAAAAGACTGTGGAAGAGATCAAAGCTGCCGGTGGCGATGCCATCGCATTGCAGGCAGACGTGAGCAAGTCTGCTGATGTAAGCAGGCTCTTCGATGAAGCGATTGCACATTATGGAAGGATCGATGTGCTGGTGAATAATGCTGGCATCATGATCACCAAACTGCTGAAAGATACTACTGATGAAGAGTTCACACAACAGTTCGATGTGAATGTTCGCGGCACTTTCAATACTCTCCGGGAAGCCGCCACCAAACTGGCCGATAAAGGCACCATCATCAATTTCTCCAGCAGTACCACCCGCCTGATGTTGCCAGGCTATGGAACTTATGTGGCTACCAAAGGAGCTGTTGAACAAATGACCCGTGTGTTTGCTAAAGAAATGGGAGCACGTGGCATTACGGTGAATGCTGTTCTGCCCGGACCAGTGAATACTGAGCTGTTCACACAAGGGAAGTCCGCAGAACTGATCAGTCGCCTCGCTTCACTCAACGCTTTCAACCGCATCGGTGAGCCGGATGATATTGCCAAAGTGGTGGTATTCCTGGCAGGTGATGAAGCAAAATGGATAAGTGGACAAACCATCGGCATCAATGGCGCCATGGCTTAGATGATACCTGAGGAAAGTGATGGCTGCCTGTACCCCGGGCAGCCATTCTTCTTTTACAGTAATTGCCTAATTTAGTCTCATGTCTTCCAATACGCTTGTAGTAAAAGATCTGAATGAATTATATGATCTCATGGGATTGAGCCATGAGCAAATCGATTCCCGTGACGGCTTCTCGATCCTTTACCTGCAGGAGATCATGAAGAACCTTCCGCTTACTTCTGTACGTTATCGTCCTGATTTCTTCAGCTTTCTTTTCATCAGGGAAGCCTTCGGAAAATATACCATCGATGATCTGCAATTCAATATGCAGCCCCGTACCGTTTACTTCACCAATCCGGGGAACCTGCGTAGTTTTGAATGGCATCAGCTCAACGATACCTGCCTGATCGTTTTCACCGAAGCATTTCTCAAAGAACAGGTACACTCTGATATATACAACGATTTCTCTTTTCTCCTTACAGAAACTGTAGAGCCGCGTGTATTGATGCCTGAACAGTTCAGGGCAATCGAAGAACTTTACCAGATCATTCACCGGGAATATTCTTCCAACTCACCTTACAGGAACAAGCTTATCGGCAGCATGCTGGTGTCTCTTCTTTTTAAGATCAGGGAATATTTCTTCCAGGATTACAATCCTATTTATGAAGGTAATCGAAGCTCACAGATCGTAAGGACTTTCAAACAGAACCTGGAACAGCATTTCAGGGATCTGGCGGGAGGAAAGACTGATACACAGTTGAGGGTGCAGGACTATGCCGATAAACAGTTCCTGCATGTGAACTACCTCAGCAGCGTTATCAGCAGCAAAACGGGAAAGACTGTCAGCGCATGGATTGCAGACAAGACCATTACAGAAGCTAAAGTGATGTTGCAAAACAAACAGGTCAGCATCAAAGAAGTTGCCAGCCGCCTCGGTTTCCTGGAAGCCTCTCATTTCAGTAATTACTTCAGGAAACACACCCATCAAAGCCCGGCGGAATATCGTAAACAATCAGTGCAATAGAAATTTGTAATTATTGCGATCATCCTTGTACGTGTTACCTCCATCTCCTGGTTCAACTTTGTGTTATCAATTCAAACAAAAAAAAGTTGTATGAACTCCTTAAAGAACAAAGTTGCTCTCATAACCGGGTCAGTACGCGGATTGGGTAAAGCCATAGCAGAGCGATATGCCGCGTTGGGCGCATCAATTGTTTTGAATTATTCCAAAGATGCTGCGGCGGCGGAAGAAGTGGAAAAGAATATCAAAGCGATGGGCGCCCGCGTAATTGCTGTGCAGGCCGATGTCAGCAAGGTGGCTGATATCAAAAGACTGTTTGATGAAGTGAAACAGGCATTTGGAAAGATCGATATCGTAGTGGCCAATGCCGGTATCGAGATGGTGGAAACACCGGTAACCACCTTCACGGAAGAGCAATTCGACAGGTTGTTTTCCATCAATACCAAAGGAGCTTATTTTACCATGCAACAAGCCGCTTTGCAGGTGGAAGACAAAGGAAGGATCATTTACATCGCCAGCAGTACTACTTCTTTTCCTGTTCCTGGTATGGCAGTGTATGGCGGCAGCAAAACCACACCGAGGTACATAGTGGATGTATTGGCGAAGGAGATCGGTCATCGTGGGGTAACGGTCAATTCCATTATTCCATTTGCAGTGGATCATTCCGGTATCTTTACAGAAGCGGACAGTTATCCTGAACTTAGAAGATCCCTGACCGATAGTTGCCCAATGGGAAGATTGGCAGAAGTGGAAGATGTGGCAAATATTGCCGAGTTCTTTGCAAGCGATCTGTCTTCATTCGTGAATGGGCAGCACTTACTGGTGAATGGAGGGGCCAATCAGTAAAAGGTTCCTTGCCGCCGGTCACCATTTTTATTTAATATTGTAGCTGATACAGGTAAACAGGTTTTCTTTCATTGACTACTGACCAGCTATACCAGGACCGGGAATTGTTCAGGCGCATTGCGCTTGGAGATGAAGATGCATTCCGCGTATTATTTCATGCCTATAACAAAATGCTACTGCCTTTCGTGGTGAAACTGGTATCCGGTTTACATGATCCGGCAGAGATCCTCCAGGAAGTATTTCTCCGACTCTGGAAACACCGCGGGAAACTGGCAGATGTAGAAAATCCCAAAGCATATATTGTAAGGATCGTTTCCAATGAAGCCACTACTTACATGCAGAAGCTGGCGAGGCAGAACCGGTTGATGGAAAAAGCCATCAGACAGCGGAGCCAGGATCCGCTGACTCCGGAGGAGCAGATCGCACTCAAGGAAACAGCACGCCTGGTCACGAATGCTGTTGAGCTGCTCAGTCCTGCATGTCGCCAGGTCTACATACTCAGCAGGGAAGAACAGCTCAGTCTTCCGCAGATCGCTGAAAAACTACAGCTCAGTGAAAGTACCGTCAAGAACCAGCTGGTAAAGGCTTTGAAAGATATCCGCCTGTATATTCGTAAGAACGGATTGTCCACTTTTCTATCCTTTCCTATTATTTTCTAAAAAAGTTCCGGGTGCTTTAGTCCTGAATTCAAAAAGCCCGGTCTTGAAATAGTAGAACCTTACCTGTCGCCCATCATCAACAAAGCTTTGCCAGAAAAAAACATCAATGGAGAATTCAAGGATTGTCTATTTAGTCACCGGCTATCTCAATGATACATTGTTGCAGCCGGAAACCGACGAGTTGCAGGAATTATTGCTGCATGAAGAAGAAAGTGAAGCGGTGGCCGCAGCTTTTAACAGGATAGTGCTGAACAGTCCTCCTGCAGCTGATTACAAACCAGAACAATGGGAGTTCCTGGCGAGCCGGGTTCTTTCCCAAACTCAGTCTGGTATTGATGTGCAGCCTGCAGTAAATAAAAAAACGGGACGTATCCGTCGCCTGCTTTGGACTGCTGCAGCTTCTGTGCTGGTACTGGCGGGAATAGGAACTTATTTCCTGTTAGGTAATAAAAAAGTGGAAAAACCGGTGGTTGTTTCGCAATCGGAAGAAGTGCTCCCCGGCAGGCAGGGTGCATTGCTTACCCTGGCAGACGGCTCGCAGGTGCTGCTGGATACCATTAAAAATGGCGTGGTGGCTTTGCAGGGAGGCGCAATGGCTAAAGTAGTGAATGGAACCCTGCTCTATGAAGGGAATGGAAAAGATGTAGTGTTCAATACCATGTCAACCCCCAGAGGAAGACAGTTCCAGTTGCGATTGCCTGACGGCACGCAGGTTTGGTTGAATGCTGCAAGCTCTATCCGCTATCCTACCAGTTTCACCGGAAAGGAAAGACGCGTGGAAGTAACCGGCGAAACCTATTTTGAAGTAGCCCGCAATTCCAAATTGCCATTCCGTGTGAGTGTGAACAATCAAACCGAAGTGGAAGTGCTGGGAACGCATTTCAATATCAATTCCTACAACAATGAGAACAGCATGAACACCACCTTGCTGGAAGGATCGATACGTGTGAGGAAAGGAGCGGAATCGGTGATCATCAAACCAGGTGAACAGGCACAGGTGAATAGCGGTATCAGGGTTGCAAAGGAAGTAGACCTGGAAAAAGTGATGGCATGGAAAAATGGTTTTTTCAATTTCGAAGGATTGAAACTGGAAGAGATCTTACGCCAGATAGAAAGATGGTATGAGATTGAAGTGATTTATGAAAAAGGCATTCCTGATATTCCTGTGACCGGAGAGATGTCCAAAGATATTCCGTTGAACAAATTGATGTTCATTTTGGAAAAGCTGGATGTCCATTATAGATTGGAAGGAAGAAAACTGATCATACTGCCTTAACCGCCATTGAACCTAAACAAGAAAACAGCAATCAACAACTAAAACAAAAATAGAAAAACGCTGGGCAGCCTGAAACGAAAAACCGGAAGTGGGCGAACACTTCCGGCGAATGTTATGGCTGATCCAAATGGTGTGAGTACCAATTCTAAACAACCAAAACTGTTCACAATTTATGCAAAAAACTGCTATGGGTGGCTGGAATGCCCGGGGCTCCGCATTCCTGCTATCGGCTCAAATGCTGAGAATTATGCGTATGGTTACTTTTTTACTCTTCGCTGCTTTCCTTTCAGTGCATGCTGAAAGTCCCGCGCAGAGTATTACAATGTCTGCAAAAAACATCCCGCTGAAACAAATCTTCACCGTTATCAAAAAACAAACCGGATTTGTAGTGCTGTACAATGAGCAGGTCATTTCTTCAGCCAGGCCGGTTTCTATCAATGCGCAGGACATGCCTTTGCAGGATTTCCTTGGCGCCATTCTGAAAAATCAACCTATTGAATATAATATCCAGGGAAAGACCATCGTGCTGTCCCGCAAGCCTGTACCAGCTTCCAAAGGATACACGCCTGTCATGATCAGTCAGGATGAAGCAATGCAGGCTCCGATAAAGATCCGCATCACTGATTCTGCCGGTAATCCATTAGCCGGCGCTACTGTTTCCGTCAGGAACAGCAAACTGTCTGGCGTTACGGATGCAGAAGGTGCGGTGAGCCTGAATGTAAAATCGGGAGATGTATTGAATATCTCTTTTATCGGTCATGATTCCAGGACGGTAATTGTAACACCTGCTCAATACGTTGCAGGCAGGATGACGATCAGCCTGTCAAGAACAGACAGTCAATTATCTGTTGTGGAAGTGTCGCTGAGCACAGGGTATCAGAAGATCCCTACCTACCAGATGACAGGTGCGGCTTCTGTGATGTCTGAGAAAGAGTATCAGCAACGCACGGCTGTAACAGGTAATTTCCTGGAAAGCCTGGAAGGTAAAGTGCCGGGCCTGGTGTATAACGGACAGACCGGTGAACTCACCATCAGGGGCGTTTCCACTTTCGATGCGGTGAAAAAACCATTGATCGTGCTGGATGGCTTTCCTACAGAAATCGATCTGCGTACTATCAATCCGCTGGATATTGTATCGGTTAGCGTGCTGCGCGATGCTGCCGCTGCCTCCATTTACGGTGTTCGTGCATCCAATGGCGTTATTGTGGTGGAAACACGCCGGGGAAAATCCGGAAAGCCGGTCTTCAATGTGCGTGCCACTCAGGCGTTTCAGCCGAAACCGGATTTCAGTTACCTGAAATATGCTCCTGCCAGTGAATTCGTCCAACTGCAAAAAGAGAATTTCAATATTGCACAAACCTCTTTCCTGCTCTACGACTGGGGCTATTACAAAATGAATCCGGTGGAAGAGATCATGTTCGGAAAAACACAACTGTCTGTTTCCAATCCACTTCTCACAGATGAGCAGGTGAATCAGAAACTGGCCGCACTCGGTTCTTATGATAATCTCAAAGATTATGAGCGACTTTACTATCAGAATCGTCAGACCACCAATCTCAACGTGGATGTAAGCGGTGGCACAGACAGGAGCACGTACATGATGGGTGTGAATTATATTGCCGAAACGCCGGTGAATCGCAGGTCTGAAAACAAACAGATCATCCTCAACCTGGCCAATACTTTCAAATTCACGGATTGGCTGAAATTCGATTTCAGGGGAACTTATCTGCATCTCAAAGATGTTAGCGGAAAAACACCGGCTTATTCCGATTTCTTCCCTTATGAACGCCTCACGGATGAAAATGGAAAAGCATTGGCAGTTTCTCTGGATCCGGGCCGCGACTATATTTCCCGCGCCATCACCAAAGACAAGAACGATGCACTGTTAGCCGCAGGCCTGTACGACCAATGGTATTATCCTTACAAGGAACTGTATGGAAATACGAACACGAACAAAGGCTCCGCAGCCCGCTTCCAGGGAAGGTTCAATGTGAAGTTCACCAACTGGTTGAATATGGACCTGGGCGGCAATTATGAGAACCAGAGCACCATCCTGGACCAACTGCAAACGGAAGACGCTTACAATACCCGCACACTGGTGTCTGCCATGGCGCAGAAAGATCCCGTGACGGGCAGGGCACTCTTCACCAATATGCCCAAAGGGAATATCCTGATGAAGACCAATCAGCGTGTAACCAATTACACAGCACGGGTGCAGCTCAACCTGAACCAGAGGTTCGGTGATCACGATATCTCCGGTATCCTTGGTCTTGAAAGGAAACAAACCCTTACGGAATCTTATAAAACTTCCTTCTTCGGTTACGATGGACAAACGCTTATCAGCAAGCCTATCAATATGTCTGCGCTGAATGCAACAACCACTTCTCCATATGAAGAACTGGGCTTTTCCATCCCCCGGTTCAGAAGTACAGATTATTTCAATGAAAAGGAAATCGACAACAGGTTTATGTCGTACTACGGACAGGGAACTTATATCTATCGCGGCAAATATGTATTGACCGGTAGTTTCCGTATCGATCAGTCGAACCTTTTTGGCGTGGATCCGAAATACAAATACAAACCTCTTTGGTCTGCCGGTGTTAACTGGCGATTGAGCGAAGAGGAATTCGCGAAAGACTGGAACTGGGCAAAGAATCTGCAGGTCCGTGCAGCTACTGGTTTCAACGGGAATGTGCCCAGCAGCAATAACGGTGCTTTCCTGATCCTCTCCACAGGTCTGAATACGGTGCTGAATACACCGCTTGCATTCAATGACGTGCTCACTCCCGAAAATCAGTCCCTCCGATGGGAAACCACACAGAACTACAATTTCGGTATCGACTATACTTTGTGGAGCAACAGGATCTCCGGCTCTGTGGATTATTACATAAAGAGAAGTACAGATGTTTTCGGTAATCTCGATGCAGATCCTACTACCGGGTTCAATCAGTACAATGCCAATACTGCGTCTATCCGTAACAGTGGTCTGGAATTCCTGATCAGCAGCCAGCTGGTTAAGAAAAGAGGATTTGAATGGCGTTTGCAGGTGACCAGCTCTTTCAATAATAACAAAGTGCTGGCCGTAAAAGCCACTGAGTACAACAACTCGCAACTGATCACCAGCGGGGCTCTATTTGTTCAGGGACTTCCCATGAACGCGCTGTACAGCTACAATTACGGTGGACTGAACTCAATGGGCCAACCATTCGTATACGATAAAAAAGGCAATCAGAAGATCCTTGCATTTTATGGAAATGCACAAGTGGACGTAACCAAGGATGACCTGATCTATAACGGTACCACCACACCGAAATATGTACTGGGCCTCAATAACCAGTTCAGCATCGGCGCTTTCGATGTTTCCTTCCTGTTCATGTATTATGGTGGTCACGTAATGAGGGTGGAGCAACCCAATCCCAACAATATCGGTTTCTACGCCAATAACCCACTGGCAGGGTCTTCCAATTTCTGGCGAAAAACAGGAGATGAGAAATTCACCAATATCCCCGGTTATGTAAGGGCCAGCAGCGCTGCTCCCGGCTATTATCAATCCTATGCTTTGTATGGTTACGAATATGCATCACAGTTTGTCCGTAAAGCGGATTATATCAGGTTGAGAGACCTCATTGTTACTTACAATGCCAGAGGAGAATTCTTTAAAAAACTGGGATTGAACAATCCGCAGGTACGTCTCCAGGCGCAGAATCTTTTCCGGTATACATTCAGCGGAAATGATATCGATCCTGATGCTATTGACCGCGTATCCGGCGCACGCACACTGGAAACCCAGCCTTTTTACAGCATTACCATTTCCACTGCCTTCTAAAATGAATTACATGAAGAACAATCTTTTCATATTTATACTTTTTATGGCGGTATCTTTTACTGCCTGCGACAAATACCTGGATGTAAAGCCCAAGGGACTGGTGATCCCGGAGAAACTGACAGACTATGAAGGAATGCTGAATTCACCCACCATGGTGCAGACCTTCCCCATCAACCTGCTCGATTTTGCAGATGATGTTTTCAATAAGATCGATGCAGTGAATCAATCTCCCACGGCTAACGGCTATTATTGGAGACCGATGCTTACTATCAATGAGAAGGCAAGTCCCGATATCTGGGGACCGATCTATCGTTGCATCTACGATGCCAATGTGATCATCAAAGGAGTTCCCTCTGCTTCAGATGGAACAAAAGAAGAAAAAGATAAAATAATTGCCGAAGCGAAAGTGATCCGTGCAAACAATTACCTGGAACTATTGACAGTGTTCGCCAAATCCTACGATCCTGCTGCTGCAGGCACAGATCCCGGTATGCCGATGGTCACAAGCATTGACGTAACGGACAATATTCCTGCACGCTCCAGCCTGAAAGCCACATTGGACGCCATCATTGCCGATGTGAAGGCAGCAATTGAAGTATTGCCCACTTCCAATGTGAACAGGTATCGTGTTACGAAATATTCCGCTGCCGGACTACTCAGTCGTATCTATCTGTATATGGGCGATTTCCCCAACGCCGCCACATACACGGATAAAGCACTGGAAGCACCTCACGCCCTGTTGGATTATAATTCTTATGCAGATGATGCACAGATGCCGGTTTATGATCTCAATCCTGAAGTTCTATGGCAGCGTGCCGCCGTTTCCGGTTCTCCCATATTCATGATCTATTCCGATGATCTCAAAAGCTATTTCAATAGCTCCGATATCCGGTATAGTTTCCTTACCGTTACCAATAATGATGGGCTTGGCCGCGCTTCCTTGCCAGGAAGGTACAGTTTCGGTATCGGTTTTCCTGAAATGTACCTGACCAAGGCAGAACTGCTGGCGAGGAACAATCATCCCAACGAAGCGATGGACATCGTGAACATGCTCAGGAAGAAGCGTATCAAAACTGCTGATTATACAGATCAGACTGCTGCTTCCGGTGAGGATGCGTTGGTCAAGGTTTTTGCGGAACGCAGGAGGGAACTGGCTTTTAGCGGTCTCAGGTGGTTCGATATGAAAAGGCTCGATCGTGAAGGGCGGATGCCTGAGGTAAAAAGGATCAATAAAGAAAATAGCCAGGTGGAAGCCACACTGGCTCCCCATAGTCCTAATTATACATTCGAGATCCCTGTGCGGGTGCAAATGTTCAACCCCACCATGGAATTGAATCATAAGTAAAAAAGTATAACATGAAACAATCACTGATCGCCCTGCTGCTCCTGGCGAATGGCAGCCTCTTTGCGCAAAAGAATCCTTATGGACTTACCAATGATCTTCTGAATAACAAGGAAGAAACGCTGGCGAAGTATATTCCCATGAATGGCAAAGAATATTTGTTTGCTGCCTATGTAATTGAACCGGATGAATTCCTGGGAAAACTGGATGCTTTTAAGAAGGATATCCAAACTGCCATCGATGCAGAACAGGATGCAGCCGTAAAAGAACTGAAAGCAAAAGACCTGGATTATTATTCCCGCAATGTGCTCAAACATTATATCCTGTATTATGGGATGGACTCAATTGGCATGGCGAATGTAGAAAAGGTGCTGGTAGCCAAAAAAGGCGCACCTGATTTCGGAAAAGCCATCGATTCTGCATTCAAAAAGGTGTACCTGAAAAAACTGTCGCCTGAAGAAAGAACAAAACTGGATGATAAAGTAATGGAAGGAGGCAACTCAAATGAGGTTGCTTTATTCAAACGTTCCGGTTCCTATCGCAAGTGGATGGAAGAGCTGATCACCAGGTTGCGTACAACCAAATACAAGGCAGATACAACCCTGGGTTATGAAGGTCAAAATCTGGTGAAGCTTCGAGTGGTTCAACAGGAGATAACAGAGCCCTTCATCAAAGAATATCTTAGCTATAATCTGACCTCTCTGGTGATGAAACTGGTGAAGAGTGAAACTGCCCGTGATGAAGCCTATCAAACTTTCATGGCTTTAGTAACCAATGGCAATGCGAAAAATGAATTGAAGCAAATCCATGAGAACAATAAGATGATGGCTTCCAATGCCACCGCCCCGGATTTCAATTATGTAAATGTAGACAACAGGAAAGTGGCACTGAAAGACCTTCGTGGTAAATACGTGTACATCGATGTTTGGGCAACCTGGTGCGGCCCCTGCAAAGCAGAGATCCCCTTCCTTCAGAAAATTGAAAAAGATTATCACGATAAAAATATCCAGTTCGTAAGTCTTTCAGTGGACAGGCAAGCTGATAAAGGAAAATGGGAAAAATATGTTCGGGAGAACAACCTGGGAGGAATTCAGGTAATCGCCGATAAAGATTTTGAATCGGAATTCATAAAGAAGTTCAATATCGCCGCTATTCCCCGTTTTATCCTGATTGATCCGAAAGGGAAAATTGTTTCCGGTAATGAATTGCGGCCTTCAGACCCTGAATTGAAGGTTCTGCTGGATAAGCTTTTGTAAGAAATTAAAAAGTGCAAAAAAAATACCTGCTCCTATTGAAGCAGGTATTTTTTTTGAGGATCTATTTCACCTGTAGGTCTTTGAGGAATTCTTTGTAACTATCGAAAGTTTCGGGGCCGGGAAAATTGAATTGCAGCACCAGGTAGTGATTGCTGATCCTTTTGACGCCAATAAAGTGCCCCATCTTATTTCCTTTCTTATCTGTAACGCCTGTGATGTATCCATCGAATATAGTGTTCCCGATCTTTACTTCGCCGGTATAGATCTCTTTGAAGCTTTCGTCTGTGCATCTTAGACAGGTATAACGCAGGAATGCATAAGTGCTGGTATCTGTTGCGGTGGTGATGCCGAATGAAAATGTTTTGTCTGCATTATAATCAAGCGGTTTCCTGATCACAATTCCCGAGTCCGGCAATTGTGAAAAAGCGAACAAAATTGCGATAGAATTATTGTGGATCCTGTTGAAATCAGCAATGGGTACACGCATTGGTTTGTTGTAGCCCATGATATGAACGAGTTTGGAACCAACTTTCACATAGGATGGAGGGTTGGTGGCTCCGTTCATGAAGTACCATCCTTTCGGGATCGGGAATTTCACACCGAGGCCTGCGCTCTTGAAAGTCCAGGAGGAGTCAACATAGCCGAAGTCTACATGTGTTTGTGTGGAAACTGTTTGTCCGTTTGTATTAGTGGAAAGAACAACCAGTAATAATAATGCCGCAAATGCTTTCATGCTACCAAATATAGCTACAATCACTGGTTAGTGTCCGTTAAAAGAAAACGGGATTTCAGTACAGAAACCCCGCTTCATTCTCCGTATGTTGTAGTGTTCAGAGCTCGATGGCAAATTCTTCTTTCGGATTCCTGACCTTTTTCATGCTCAGCAGCCAGTCGCCTTCCGTGTCCCTATGTCCTAAGGGTAGCATGAGTACACTTTTCAATCCTTTTTCTTTAAGGTTGAGTAGTTTGTCCAGTTCTTCATTGTTGAAGCCTTCCATGGGAGTGCTGTCAATCTTCAATTCCGCGGCGGCGGCAATGGCAAGGCCGAGACCGATATAAGCCTGTCTTGCAGTGTGCTCGAAGTTCTTGTCGGGTGATTGCTGCAGGTAAAGGTTTTTCAGCTTATCTGTATAAGAGTTGAACCTGCCTCTGGGCAGTCCTCTTTCATCTGTAGTGTAATCGTAAATGGTATCGATCCTTTCTGCGGTGTATTGATCCCAGGCAGCAAACACCAGCAGGTGTGAAGCGTCTGCAACAATTTGTTGTCCATATGCAATAGGAACGATCTTCTCTTTCAATTCCTGGTTGCTGATCACGATAATCCTGAACTGTTGAAGGCCGGAAGAAGTAGGCGCAAGCCTCGCTGCTTCAACGATATTGTTGATGTCAGCTTGTGCTATTTTCTTATTCGGGTCGTATTTTTTAGTAGCATAACGCCACTGGAGATTTTCAAGTAATGCCATAATGTATGCTTGTTTAAGTTGATAAACTTGTATGCGGGATAAGGCGCAGTAAGCAATGGTTTGTTGTTCCGGCCCCTTCCGGAATAGCATTTGATAGAAAGGATAATTCAGGTATAGCGCATCCTGATGCGCGTTGATCCAGGTTCTGAAGCCGGATAGAATTTTACAGGAAGGTTAGTTGCAGTTGCTGGCGGTTATTTTTCGCGGTCGCTTATTTTGTTCAGGATCTTACTGGTGATCCTTTTGAGCTGGTTCATTTCTTCTTCTGAGATACCGAGGCTGCTGATCATTTTGGCCGGTATTTTGGAAGCCTCTTTTTTAAGTGCTTTCCCTGATATGGTAAGCGCTATCTCTACTGATCTTTCGTCGTCGGCTTTTCTTTTTCGGGTGATCAGTTTCTTGGATTCCATCCTCTTAAGGAGTGGCGTGAGTGTGCCACTGTCCAACTTCAGTTTCTCACCGATCTCGTTCACGGCCTGGGCCTCGTTTTCCCAGAGCACCATCAATACGAGGTATTGAGGATAGGTCAGGTCAAGGTCATCCAGCAATGGCCTGTATATATTGGTGATTTCCCTTGATAATGCATACAGGGGAAAACATGCCTGGTGGCCGAGTGTGAGTGTGTCCTTGTTTTTCATGATTGATGATACAAAGATCGTGTAAAATTAGATTGTGCACAATTAAAATCAGGTTAATGAAAATTATGCATCAGGCAGGGTACATTCCAGTGAGTTTGCGATCGTAAGCTACCGGTATTGTCAAAAGATAACCCTGCACTAAAAAGAACAAGGGAAAAGTTGCGTTCAATAATTGAACTGTATGAGCAGAAAGTCTGGAGCCTTGGTAAAAACTGTCTCCTCAAAGCAGCTCAGTGAAAGCGAGCAGGCAGAGAGGATTGCTGAGGCTGAAAGGGTTTATTGAAAAACGTAAAAACTTGATCCGGAAAAAGCTGAAAGCCTTTGATCTGACCCAGGAAAATCTGGCACATATTCTTGGGCATAAGAGCAAAACTCATATGTTTGAACTTATGAATGGTATAAAGCCATTTACGCTTGGAGACCCGGTAGCCAGTAATTGTTTATTGGGTATAAAAATGAATGAGTTGGTGCCGGCGTTTCTGTCGTTTGAGAGGGTAATTAAGATGAAAACAGCAATATCAGAATTAAATAAAAAGCATTTATTTAAGAAACTATCGATGGCTGCTTGTATTTAGATCACTTATCCTTTTCTTTTTTCGCTTATCCAGCACGATATAAACAACGAGCAAAACAATGGATACCGCTGCAATCAAGATCAGTGCTTTTTCTATTTTCCCATTTCTTCCATAAAGCGCCAGCAACACGATAAGCGGTGTGATGCCGCCAAGTGTAGCCAGTATGTATTTCACATAGCTCATCCTCAACATACCGGTTACAAAGCTGAGAGAGTCATTGGATAAAGATGAAAGTCTTGTAATGGCGATTGCTGGTACCCCATAGTCTTTGATGAAGTTGCTGATCCGCTCCTGGGTTTTTACTCCAATGAACCGGTTGACTGTTGCCCGCCCCAGATATCTGCCGATCATATACCCGAAGGAGGATGATGCAAAAACGCCAACAAGTGAGATCACCGATCCCCAGAAAGGGCCATAACAAGTGATGGCCACCATCATTACCAGTATATTCGGGATCACGAAGAGGAACATTTGCACTACCATCATTACCACAAGCATCAATGGGCCTGAGAATCCGAACTGTTTAACCCATTCGCGTATACGCTCAGGATTCTCACTGGTCAATACTTTGTAAGCATCATGGATGGCATTTTGAAAAGGTGGAATGAGAAAATAACAACCAGAAAGGATTGCCAGTAACAGTATTGAGATAAAGAGAGGCGCTTTGCTGATCTTTTGCCTGTCTGCATCAAGGGGTAGAGATTTGTTTCCCATCGTAACCAGGTTTGCCTGTGAGCTTTCGCATTTGTTCAATAAAAATCTTATGCCAGGTTACATAAATGTAAAAGGAGCTCACAAGCTCCTTTTACTAATCTGTATGATTTTTACCAGATGCTTCGATGGCCAGTCCTGCGCTGCGGGATAACTCGCTTTCCCGTCCGGTATCGCAGTGGACCCATATATTTTCTTTTTCTCCTTTTATCTCTTTGATCCTTAATTCGCGGATAAAGATCTCGCCTTTTGGCTTGTCCTGTTTTACAGGAATGATCTCAATTGATCTTAACAGGTAGTATGGCTCCGAGTGATGTAATTCGGCAATAGCTGTCATCGGAACAACAATATCAGATCCCCTGATAGGCATTTGGAAATTGATTCTGAATTCTTTCTTTTTCATATCCTGTCTTTTTAGTTGCTGAATATTATCCCGGTCTTGATTAGTTTTATTCAAAAGCTTTGCCAATAGGAGCTGGAAATGTTAAAAAAATGTTGGAGGAGTAGTGGCAACAGCATGCTGGCGACACATATTAATGGTTATAGACCATAAAGTTGTTGAACATGAAGTATTACAAATTCAGATCGAAATTTTTGTCATCGCTTGGTCTTCTTGCGTTACTGACAAGTGGGCAGGGAGCTTTTCCCCAAAAAGTGGATTATGCCGCAAAAGTGAATACCCTGATTGGCAACAAGGGAAAAGGTGTGAGTGAAACAGAATTGCAGTTTGAGGCGGGTTTTACTGTTCCCGGTGCCACTTATCCGTTTGGCATGGTGCAGTTCACGCCTACATTCTTTGCTCCGGAGAAAGGCTTTGTGGTGAATCAACTGAGCGGAGCCGGATGTCCTAACATGGGTAATTTCCCTTCTTTGCCCCGAACCGGTGAACTCCGGCAATCGCCCAACGACATGAAAGGCTTCAAGCCAAAAATGGACAATATCAGTGCTGCAGCTGGATACTATCATGTAAAAGTAGACAATATAGATTGCCGGTTGACGGTTACCAAACGAACTGGCATGGCGCAATTCAGTTTTCCGGAAAAGGAAAACCGCGGTACCATCATCATTGGTTCAGGCATCAATGCCAATGCCATAACGGATGCCAATATCCGAATAACCAGTGCAACCACTTGTGAAGGTTATGCAGATGGAGGAACTTTCTGCGGTATATCCACTCCCTACAAAATCTATTTCGTTGCTCAGTTCGACAGACCTGTGGTCAGTTCGGGCACCTGGTCTGGCAATCAGCTGATGGCTTCATCCACTTCAGCCAGTGGCGCAAATTCCGGCGCATATTTCACTTTCAATACCGGCAAGGAAAAAAGAGTACAATACAAATTCAGTATTTCCTATGTGTCTCTCGACAATGCACGTGAGAACCTCGCAAAAGAAAATCCCGGATTCAGTTTCAAACAGGTGGCGGCGGCAACAAACAAGGCATGGAACAATTACCTGGGAAGGATCGAAGTGTCAGGAGCAGGTGAAGATCGTACCATACAGTTCTATACGCATCTCTATCATTCCCTCATCCATCCCAGCATCTTCAATGATGTGAATGGCGATTATCTGGGATCAGACAAAAAAGTGTACAAAGCGAAAGATTTTGAATATTACACCGCCTTCAGCAACTGGGACACTTACCGTACACAGGCGCAATTGCTCAGTATCATTACGCCGAAACAAATGAAGGATATCGTTACTTCTCATCTGTTGTTCGCAGAGCGCTCCGGAGGCAGCTTTCCCCGTTGGGTGATGGCTAATTTCGAGACTGGTATCATGCAGGGTGATCCCACGTCGATACTGGTGGCAAACGCCTATGCATTTGGCGTGAAAGATTTCGATACACGAAAAGCCCTGGCCATTATGCGTAAAGGTGCGGAGCAACCCGGTGCAAAAAGCCAGGACATTGAAACGAGACCGCATCTGCAACAATACCTGGAAAAGGGATACATGCATGCATCCATGCAACTGGAATATACTTCCGCAGATTTTGCCATCGGTCAGTTTGCCTTGCAGGCATTCAATGACAAGAAACTGTACCAGCGTTACATGAAGCAGGCCCAATCCTGGAAGAACCTGTACAATCCAGCCACAACCTGGCTCAATTCCCGGAATAATGACGGAAGCTGGAAGAATTTCAATGATGATTGGCGCGAAGCTACCTACAACAGTTATTTCTGGATGATCCCCTACAACCTCAAATCACTCATCGATACCATCGGAGGAAAGTACGTTGCAGAAAAACGCCTGGACTCCCTCTTTACCAAACTGAATGCAACCTATTACCAGGACTGGTTTGCCGCCGGCAATGAGCCCGACTTCCAGGCGCCATGGACGTATAACTGGACCGGACAACCGCACAAGACGCAGTGGCTCATCCGCCGCATCATTACAGAACAATACAGCAACCGGGACAATGGCCTTCCGGGTAATGACGACCTCGGCGCCATGGGCGCCTGGTATGTGTTTGCCAATATGGGCGTATTCCCGATGATTCCTGGTTACGGCGGATTTTCGCTGAACAGTCCATCTTTCTCCAATATCATTGTTCATTTAAGCGGAGGAAAAAATGGACAATTACCGGCGGCTCGGAAAAAGATCCTTTTGTACACAAACTCCTTGTGAATGGAAAAAAGTGGAATTCAACATGGGTTCCCTGGACGGACCTCTGCAAGGGCGGTACTATGCAATTCACCCTTTCCGGTAAACCGGATATTTCCTGGGGCGTATTACAGGAGCCACCTTCATTTGATAAATAATAATATTGTTTCTTCCTGTTTCCGCCGGTTTCTTTTTTTAAAGTTACCGGCGGAGACCTGTAACTTAGCTACTCACGTGGACAGACCAAACCTGTGAAAATAACTTTTGAAGGAGTCAGTAAAAAAAACCTGAAATGATCATCATATGAAAAATACCCGTCGTCAGTTCCTGAAAAATACTACTGCTGCTGCAACCGGTTTTGCAGTGATGCCTTCATTTGCCGGCTTATTGCCGGGAAAACCTTTCTTCGAGATCTCTCTGGCACAATGGTCGCTCCACAAAGAGTTCTTCAGTAAGAAATATGATGCGCTTGATTTCCCTGTACTGGCCCGAAAGAATTTCAACATCGGCATCGTTGAATATGTGAACTCATTTTTCAAAGACAAAGCAACCGATAAAACCTTTCTGGCAGCACTGCTGCAACGTTGCAGGGACAATAATGTAATGAACCACCTCATCATGATCGATGGAGAAGGTGATCTGGGCAATACCAATGACGCTGAACGTACCAAAGCCATCGAAAACCATTACAAATGGGTGGATGCTGCCAAATATCTCGGATGCAAAACCATCCGCGTAAATGCTTATGGCAAGGGAAGCCGTGATGAAGTGAAGAAAGCCGCTATCGATGGCTTGAGCAGGTTAGGTGAGTTTGCTGCCAAATCAAATATGAATGTGATAGTGGAGAACCATGGAAGTTATTCGTCAGATGGCGATTGGCTCCTCTCGGTAATGCAGGGCGTGAACAGGAAGAATGTTGGTATCCTGCCCGACTTTGGAAATTTCTGCATCCGTCATGAGAATAATCAATGTGCTGAAGAGTACGATAAATACAAGGGTACGGAAATGTGGATGCCTTATGCCAAAGGAGTAAGCGCTAAAACATTCGACTTCGATGCAGCAGGAAATTGTATTGAAACCGATTATCCGCGGATGATGAAAATCATTAAGGATTCCGGCTTCAAAGGAATAATCGGTATCGAGTATGAAGGAAATCGATTGTCTGCCGAAGATGGCATCAAAGCAACGAAAGAACTGCTGATCAAAACAGCAAAAGCGATAAAATAAATAACGTAAAAAAATCAACAGGCCGGTCTGCTCATAGCGGACCGGCCTGTTGATTTGAGAGCATCAATATCTTACTTTATAATATTTCGCTGCAAAAAGGAAAATAAAGAAATAGCAAACAATAGGAAGATAATACGCAGTAGCTACATCTTTATCTGCTATCATGCCCATGAAGTATGGCATAACGGCTCCGCCAACAACTCCCATGGAAATAAAGCTGGAAGCCTGTTGTGTGCGTTTGCCCAGGTTCTTCAGTCCAAGACTGAAAATAGTGGGGAACATGATACTGAAGAAAAAGTTGATGGAGAACAGCGCTGCATAAGACACCCATCCCCATTTCTGTGCAACCAGTATACAGGCGATAATGCTGCCCATCGTGAATGCTGCCAGTAATTTATTGGGAGCAATGAATTTCATCAGGTAGGTGCCAATGAATCTTCCCAATGCCATCATCACCATGAACACGGCGAGATAGCTGCCGGCTTTTTCATCACTATACCCCATCACATCATGACCGTAGTTGATGAAATATCCCCAGGTGCCAGCCTGTGCCGCTACATTGAAGAATTGCGCGATGGCGGCCCACACAAAATGACGGTGTTTGATCAATGGCTTATCGGGGGCCGTATCTGTATTGGCGCTTTCGCTGCCGGCTGGCGCTTCGTGCGGATTGGCGAGCGAAGGCACTTTTACCAGCAGGAATGCCACTGCTACCAGGAGGATGAAGATACCCAGGCCAACGTATAACCATTTTACCGGGTCCAGGTTTCCATCATGGTTGCTGCTGGTTGCCCTGAGCAGGAAAAAAGTGCCGATGATCGGACCAATGATGGCGCCTACTGCATTGAAGGATTGTGCAAAGTTCACGCGCCTGTCGCTGGAGCGTTGATCGCCCAGTGCCGCTGCAAAAGGGTGGGCCACTGTTTCGAGTGTGGCCATGCCGCAACCCAGGATGAAGAGCGCTATGCGAAAAAAACCGAATGAACCTGCATTGGCGGCAGGTACAAAAAGAAAGGTCCCACCTGCAAAGAGGATCAATCCCAGTAATACGCCAGGCTTATATCCGAAGCGTTTCATGAAAAGTCCTGCAGGTATGCTCATCACGAAGTAAGCACCAAATACAGACATCTGGATCAAACCCGATTCTGCTTTTGAAACATCCAGCACATTCTGGAAATGCTTGTTCAAAACATCACTGATCGAATGTGCAATGCCCCAAAGCATGAAAAGTGAGGTAACGAAAATGAAGATGACGATGTACTGTCGTTCTGTAAACCGGACCTTGTTCATAGATAAGCGCTAGTTTAGAAATTATGGCATGCGTTTGTTCGGATCGTACACGGCTACGGCAACACGACTATCTGCGCATCCGTAATATAAGAACCATTTTTTCTTAAAGAAAACCAATCCTTCCACAAAAACCGTCCCGGCGGGATATTGTCCACTTTTTTCGAAAGGCTCGGTGGGTACGAAGAAAGGTTTATCCAGGCGGCCGATCAGTTTGGACGGATCTTTCAGGTGGAACAGCGCCTGTCCGGCAGCATAGGTATTGGCCGTATAATTGGTGTCGCCGCCGGCGCCGGGAAGGTTCTTGCCATTGTACATGACAAGGATACCTTTATCTGTGATGATGGCGGGAGGACCGCATTCGGTGAGCTCACTGTCGAAATAATGAAGGCGTGGTGTGAGCACCAGTTTCAGTTCTCCTTTTTCATCCAGCGTAGGTGACCAGTTCAACAGATCGTCTGATGTGGCGATGTTCATGAATTTCTCTCCCCAGTACATCATGTATTTCCCATTCACTTTAGCAATCACCTGTTTTCCATTCACAAGCCTGGTAACGATACTGGCTGACTTGCTGAACATATCGGCAAACTTTCCATCAAAGGCTTTGCAGAAAGCCGGACCATGTTTTTTCCAGTTGATCAAATCCCTGGAAGTGGCGACGGCAAGCCTGGGCACTTTCTTATTCCACTGCGTGTACATCATTACAAAAATCCCATCTTCTGTTACTGCCACGCGCGGATCTTCACAACCTCCGGGCCATTCAAATTCCTGTTGATCATCGTTGGCGGGAAAAAGAACAGGCGCGGGACGGCGTTTCATCCGGATGCCATCGGCGCTTTCCGCCAGTCCGATCCTGGAAGTACGCTGACCAATGCCCTCACCTGATCTGTCTTCAGAACGATAGAGCACATAGATTTTATTCCCCTTCACTACTGCTGCGGGATTGAAAACATCACTCGCTTCCCAGGCAACAGGTTTGTTGCTCATGGGGTCAGGAAAGAATGTTTTTGCATCGGGAGATAAAACGGGATTCACTGTAGCCGGCCTGATGAAAGGTCCATAAGCCCATCCGGGAAATTTCGTTTGCGCGTTTGTATAAATGGAAATGCCAAGAAGCATTACCGATGAAAGAAACCTGATACTACCTGTAATCATCCTTAAAATTTTTGTTATACTCTCTGGACGTACTTCATTATGTAACGCAACCGGCAAACTACTTCTATCAGTTTGGGATTTTTAATTTTCCGGAATGGTGGTATGGCCTCCCACAGGTGACATACAATAGTAAAGACTAAAACCATTCTGCTATGCGATTGCTCTTACCTGTCCTCCTATGCGCCCTGATTTTTTCCGGTTGCAAAAAAGATGATCTGGAAAAACAGGAATTCGAAAAAGCCATCCTTTTCTTCAATGTGGAAGGTCAACTCGGAAAAACAGAGATCACGCGTACGGTGGATACCAGCCGGGTAAGACTGGCTATGCCTACGGGAACGGACATGTCTGCTATCGCTCCCAGTATCATGGTTTCCGATGGAGCCAGCATCCTGCCTGCTTCGGGAGAGATCATCAACTTCGCTGCCAACAATAACAAATACACTTACAAGGTCACTGCAAAGAATGGTACAGTCCGTAACTGGCTGGTGGAGATCAGTGTGATCGATAATATCTACGACAGTCTGGTGCTCATCCCCAATACCGGCGAATGGGGCGAGCAGTTGATGGTATTCCATGATACAGTCTACAACAAATACCTCACCCGCTATTCCGGATGGAATGGTGGCGATGGTTGCGTGTCTATTCCGCTTCCCAACGGAAATGTGGTATGGTCTTTTCAGGACAGTTTCTTTGGAGAAGTAAGACCAGACAGGGCTCGTATAGACAATGTGTTTGTGCGCAACGCAGGATTCATTCAACTGGGCCGTTCCACAGCACCCACCAGTTATGTGCAGCTCAATCCCACCGGGCCCAATGGCAAAGCGGCTACCTGGGTCACTGTTCCCGGTGCAACCAATGGAGATGAAAAGCTGTACTGGGGCGGGCCTGCACAGGTGTTGGGCAATGAAGTACAGATGGTGATGGGACAATTGCACCTGATCAATGGTGTACTGGAACATCAATCCACCGATGTTGCGGTATTCACTCTTCCAGACATGCAACAAAAAGAGATCATCCAGCAAAAATATATCGGCGCACTGCCTTTCGATGCCAGTCTGTTCAAAGCAAGTGATGGCTATACTTATATGTACACCACGCAGGCTTTCGGCATTTGCGCTTCGCATGTGTATGTAGCGAGGGCTGCCAACAATGATATCACCGGCCAATGGGAATTCTATACGAAGAATGGCTGGTCTGCATCGCAGCCGGCAACAGAAGATCTCGTAAGTCTGCTGGAGGACAATGCCACGCAGCCCAATGTATTCGAGAAAAATGGAAAATATTATCTCGTTTCGCAGACAACCTGCTATGGCCGCGATATCAAGATCTGGGAGAGCGGAAGCCCAACAGGGCCTTTCACCAACGGAAGAACATTGTACAGGATACCTGCTCAATATTCCCTGCCTGAATTCATCACTTACAATGCAGTGGTGCATCATGCCATCTCCCGGTATGGCGAGCTCGTGATCTCCTACAATATCAATCCCACTGATTTCTGGAGCAATTTCAACAATCCGGGCAGTGCAGACAGATACCGCCCTTACTTTGTGAGAGTGTTCAATTGGGAGTAATCGAAATGATGTAAATTGGGCGGTTGGTACCCGTGTTGTAAACCATTTGCAAGAATGAAGGATAAACTAACTGCCCCATATGATCCTCCCTGCACTTTCAGACAGATGCTGGCTTGCATAAGCATGCTGATCACAAGCTGTCTGATTGCCTGTATGGCAATTGCCCAGGAAGCGCCACGGCTGCAGCAGGTGCTCATCGATCTCACTGCACGCAACAGACCACTTGACAAAATATTGCAGGATATTGAAGCCCAAACGCAATTCCGTTTCGTTTATAACAGCGCTGAGCTCAGAGCTGCAGGTTCAGTTACCATCAACCGGAAACGGATCAATGTTGAGCAGGCATTGCATGAACTCCTGCCTGCAGGGTTGGAGTTCCGGCAACGGGGCTACAATATTTTGGTGCTGATAAAAGAAGAAACTGCCGGATCTGCGCCCAATAAGGATTTCCTCGTTAGCGGAAGAGTGGTGGATGCGGCCGGGCAGCCATTGAGCGGTGTAACAGTGTCTGCCGGGAATTCCCGCCGCGCCACAGTTACCAATGAACAGGGCAGTTTTGTGATCAATGCTTCAAAGAATGAAAGTCTCGAAATCACTTCTGTGGGATTTGAAGATATCACTGTTGCCGTCACTGGTCAGCCGTTACAGATAGTGCTCAGTCCAAACCGTCGCCAGGCATTGAATGATGTGATTGTGATCGGTTATGGAAATCTGCAAAGGAAAAGATTATCTACTGCCATCGCCACTGTTTCCGGAACTCAACTCAATGAGCGCGCCGCTTCAATGAACATTGTTGAAGCGATGGCCGGCAAAGTGCCCGGGGCCAGCATCATGCTCAATTCAGGAAAGCCTGGCAGCAATCCCTCTATCAAGATCAGAGGCACTGGTTCCATCAATGCATCCAACACTCCCTTGTTTGTGCTGGATGGAATTGTTGGACTCGACCCGATGATCATCGATCCCAGTATCATACAGTCTGTAGACATCCTGAAAGATGCCGCCTCTGCCGCCATCTATGGATCGAGAGGCAGCAATGGTGTAATATTGATGACATCCAAACAGGGAGTGAAGAACAAATCGAATATCATCTTCTCCAACCGCGTAAGCATCGCAACGCTCGCCCGTGAGATCGATCTGCTGGATGCAAAGGGCGCATTGGAAATGATAGAAAGGCAATATGCCTATATGCCAGGCAGGCTGGCGCCGCATAAAGATCCCTCCAATGATTTTGCACGTAAGGATGAATTGTTCTATCCGGATGGCACACCGCGTTACAATATCAACTGGCAGAAAGAAGCCACCAGGACTGCCCTCTCCACCAACAGTTCCCTGACCTTTACCGGAGGTAAAGACAATATGACCAGCCTGGTGAATCTGTCTTACAAAAAACAGGAAGGCATCATGCTGAACAGTTCTTTGCAGCAGATCAATCTTTTTGCCAATCTCGGCTGGGAAGTGAAGCCCTGGCTGCATCTCAAGACCATCCTGAACGGAGGTGGATTGCAATCCCGCAATGTAGACCTCAATTCACTTGGGTTCAATGCCATCCGCGAAATGTATGAGTACCTTCCATTCATTCCTGTAAAATACAGCGATGGCTCCTGGAGCCGCAAAGGCGATTATCCCGGTGCGGAAAATTCCGAGAATCCGATCCGCTTGCTGAATGAAGTAAGATCCGTAACCGGTCAGACCTATGTAATGGGTAATATCACAGGAACCATTCACCTGAATAAGAAAATCGATCTCGTTACCATCTTCAGCGGTCAGCTGGGTGGCGCTTACAACAATTATTACTCAGGAAAAGATGTGTTTGGTTTTTCCGACCTGGAAAATGGAATTGCACAACGGATAAATGGCAATGCAGGCGCCTGGACCAATGAAGATTATATCATGTACAACGATCGTATCGGCAAACATAAGTTCAATGCGCTGGCCGGTGCGAGCTGGTATTTCAATGTAGGTACTTCCACATTTGCAGGTGCTGAAAATTTCTTCGACGATTTTTTCAGTTACAATAATCTCGGAGCAGGTACTGTGCGTCAAACGCCGGGATCGGACAGACAGCAAAACCAGATGAATTCTTTTTTCACCCGCGTGCAATACGATTATGATAACCGTTACCTGGCTGGAGCCTCCTTCAGAGTGGATGGCTCTTCCCGCTTTGGAGCGAATAACAAATACGGTTATTTCCCTGCCCTGTGGACAAGCTGGTTGGTTTCCGCAGAACCTTTCTTTCAACGCTGGTTGCCAGCAGTGAGTTACCTGAAACTGCGCGCCAGCCTGGGCGTAACGGGAAATGCCGAGATCGGCAATTACGCAACTTTGTCGAGGCTCAATCCAACGCAGGTAATATTTGGCGGACAGCAGCAACCCGCTGTGGTATTGTCGAATCCCGGCAACAGGAATTTGAAATGGGAGCGGGGGGAACAGTTGAATATCGGTATCGATGCCAGTCTGCTGAACGATCGCATCGCCTTCACTGCAGAAGTATACCGCCGCCGCACAACCGATTTGTTGTACATCAAGCAATTGCCAGCCACCACCGGTTATGGTGGCATCTACGATAATATCGGTTCCATCCGCAACCAGGGACTGGAGCTCAGTATCCGCACCAGGAATATTTCCGGCCGGAACCTCACCTGGACCAGTGGCATCAACTTTTTCCTGAACCGTTCCAATGTACTTCACCTCAACGGAGATATCATTTATAACTGGGCCGGGCGTATCATGGAAGGGCAGCCTACCGATCAATATTTCGGATACTACCGGACCGGTACCTGGAGCACTGCTGAAGCTGCGGATGCCGCCGTGTTCGGCAGAAAACCCGGAGATGTGAAATGGCTAGACCGGAATAAGAACCAGGCAAAAGATGCAGGTGACCGGGTGCCGCTCGGCAGCAAGATGCCACGTTATCAGATCGATTTCACCAATACTTTCAGCAGCGGCCCATTTAGTGTGTTCATAGATGTTAGCAGCATGCTGGGGCATAAGCTGGCCAACTTTTCACGGTTCATCATGGAAAGCCATACTACCAGCGTGAACAGCTACTCCGCTATCCTTAATGCCTGGACGTCTGATGCACAGCATACAAGCCTGGCACAGCTCAGGCTGCAATCCGATGGTGGTGAAAATGAAATGGACAATTATTATATCGAAGATGGCTCCTTTGTGCGTGTGCGTAATATCGCTGTTCACTATGAACTGCAACCCGCCATCCTGAAAAAATTGAAAATGGAAAAATGTACCATCGGCATCAATGCGGAAAACTATTTCCTGTTCACGAAATACAAGGGATTTGATCCTGAAGCCACTTCCTTCGATGGCGATCTTAACCAGGGAGTGGACGTGTATCAATATCCAAAACCTAAAACATTATCCCTGGTGCTACAGGTTACTTTTTAACGGGAAGGATATGAAGCAACTGGTAAAAATATTGATTTGTTTGGCAGTGCTGCAGAACGCTTCCTGCAGCAAGTTCCTGGAAGAAGATCCTGCCGGCTTCATCAGTCCTGAAAAATATTACACTACGGAACTCCAGGTGCAGGCCGCCGTAAATGGAACCTATACCGGACTTGATGATATTTTCTCCACAGATATCGGTGTTGCCGTAAGTCCGTCTTTCTCGCTGGAATACCTCACCGGTTACAGTTATCGTTTGCGTCCGGCAGCTAATGCCGATAACCAGTTCCTCCGCCTGGATCCCATCGATCCGGCCAATGGCTATTTGGAAAATTGGTGGAAGGCCGTGTATTATCCAATGGAAAACTGCAATAGTGTAATCGATAATTTAGGACGAACTACCTTTCTGCCGGAATCAGATAAAAAGAAATACCTGGGCGAAGTATATTTTCTCCGCGCCTGGTATTATTTCATGGGTGTTCGACTTTTCGGTGACATCCCTTTGAAAACAACACCCACTACGGATTTTAACAATGTACATATTCCCAAAGCGAAACAGGCGGAACTGTATAACCAGATCGTGGCCGATCTGAAAATGGCCGAACAATCGGGTCTGCCCTGGACTGATGCTTCAGGTCATGTATCGCTGGGGGCCGTGAAATCCCTGCTGGCAAAAGTGTACATCACTATGGCCGGTTACCCGCTGAGGAAAGGAAATACTTATTATCAACTGGCATATGATAAAGCCCGTGAAGTGATCAGCAGCCAGCAATTTTCCCTGTTTGCCAGTTATGGCGACCTAAGGAAGAATTCCCTGAAGAATACCGGCGAACATATTTTCATGTTGCAGCGCGACCTGGCAAATGCCGGTAATATGCTGCATTTTGCACTCATGCCTTTCCCCGATCTGCCGATCACCATTCAGCCCGCTTATGGCGGGGCGCTGGCGCCCAGGCTGGAATTCTATCAATCTTTCAACGCAGCTGATCATCGGAAAGGAGAACAGGTTTTCTTTTTTACAGAATATCCCGGATTCAACAATCCCACCCATATTATCCCGTTGCCCGTGCCGCTGATCTTCAAATACTGGGATGAGCAGGCAGAGCAGATCGGGAAAACAGGACAGAATTTTCCTTACCTGCGATATGCCGATGTATTGTTGCTTTGCGCCGAAGCACGCGCCAGCCTGGATGGAGGAAGTACTACCAATACCTTCGCTATCGATGCATGGCACCAGGTGCACCGGCGCGCTTTTCCCGGCAGTGTAAAACCTGCACAGCTCCACGTGAATGATGTGCTGAAAGAAAGATTCTGGGAACTATGCTTTGAATGGCATACCTGGTACGATATGCTGCGGACGCGCAAGGCATTGAACACTACTACGGGACAAATAGTGGATCTTCTCGGTTATCAGGCGCCGAATCATGTACATCCGTTTTCAGAAAAAGACCTTCTGCTGCCTGTTCCGCTGAGCGAGGTCCAGAAAAACCCTTTGCTCAAGTAGACTGCTTCAGATACTTTTGCAGTGGAACCGATAATCATCATCCCGCATGGAACAAGAAAGATTACAGAAGTTGATAGATAAGGTACTTAGCGGCCAGGCAACCCCGTTGGAACAACAGGAGCTTGATCAATGGTATGCAGCACAGGATGAGGCGCAGGGATTGACAGAAGGAATGGATACACAGGAAAAATCTGCGGTAGGTTCACAATTGTTCCGCTCGATCGAGCAGCGGATCCAATCCGGCGAAGCGCAGGAAGCAATGGCGGCTCCCGTGTATGCAATGCCATCCCGTAATAACCGCAAATGGTGGATAGCCGCCGCTGTGGTGGCGCTGTTGGGATTTGGAGGCATTTACTTTTTCAATACCAGGCCCGCCGGATCCGCACTGGCGGCTGTTTGGCAGGAAGTAAGAACAACCACTGATGTACAGGTAGTCCGACTGCCCGATGGTTCGAAAATTTGGCTGAATGCCGGCTCCGGGATACGTTACGATACAGCTTTCTCCAATGGTAAACGCGAGATCTGGTTGCAGGGCGAAGCTTATTTCGATGTGGCGCAGCGGCCGGATAAACCATTTGAAGTACATACCGGTCATGTTACCACGCAGGTGCTGGGCACTGCTTTCAATATCGATGCTTACAACTCAACTGATAAGATCATTGTTACTGTGAACAGCGGAAAAGTAGCTTTGCGTGATGCCGGCAGGCTCATAAGCCAGGTATTGCCAAACCAACGCATCGTTTGCAAGGCCGATGGCAGCTTCAGCAAAGACAGTGCAACGGTCAACGATATGATGGCCTGGACCAGCGGTCAGCTGGTTTTCCGCAACATGAAATTCAGTGAAGTAGCCAAACGCCTGGAAAGAAAATTCCGCGCTGAACTGATCTTCCGCGATGCCAGTATCGGCAACTGTTCCATTACTGCCAGTTTCACTCCCTCCACTACACTGGAAGAGATCCTGGACATGCTCGCCCTGATCAATGGCAGTGAGATCACCTCCGGAAAAGCCTACAATCAATTTTATATCTCCGGCAAGAAGCAATGTAAATAGCAGCAACCCCTGTTGATTGCCTTCAACTGCCGTATAGCGGTGGAGCCTTTCTGATGTGACATATATTCGTATGAATAAACTATCTCACATCAGGAAGCTTTGTTATTGCTTCCTGATCAGTTGCCTTGCCAAAAGCGCCGCTGCGCAGAAAGAAGGATTGGTACAATATGTAAACACTTTACAGGGTACTGATTCAAAATTCGAGCTGAGCTGGGGCAATACCTACCCCACTACTGCATTGCCCTACGGCATGCATACCTGGGCTGCGCAGACCGGCAAGAATGGCGAAGGCTGGAAATACCAATACTCCGTAAATACCATCCGCGGTTTTCAGCAGGCGCATCAGTGCAGCCCCTGGGTAAGCGATTACGGCGTGTTCTCACTCATGCCGGAAGCCGGAGAACTGATAGTGGACCAGGACAAGCGCGCAGCTGCCTTCTCTCACGCCAATGAAACAGCGAAACCACATTACTACAAAGTGAAATTCGATAACGGTATCAGCACCGAAATGTCGCCCACGGAAAGGGGCGCACACCTGCGTTTCAGTTTCCCAAAAGGAAAGGACGCTTACATTGTTTTGGATGGTTATACCAAACAAAGCAAGATCACCATCATTCCGGGCGAGCGAAAGATCACCGGCTATGTGAACAACCAGCGTTTTGCTCCGGAATCTTTCAGGAACTATTTCGTGATCATATTCGATCAGCCCTTCGAAGCTTATGGCACATGGGAAAATAAGAACAATAGCATCCAGCCGGATGCAGCTGATGCAGAAGGGGATGGGAAAGGCGCTTATATCAGATTCAGGAAAGGAGTGAAGGTGCAGGCTCGTGTTGCCAGCTCCTATATCAGTGCGGAACAGGCACAGGTGACCTGGGAGCGGGAATTAGGTGAACACAAAACACTGGAGCAAACAAAGAGCAAAGCTGCTTCCATCTGGAACAAACTGCTTGGGCGTGTATTGGTTGAAGGCGGAACCGAAGAGCAAAAAGCAACTTTCTACAGCTGTTTATTCCGCGCCAATCTTTTCAGCCGTCAGTTTTTTGAATACGATAAAAATGGAAATCCATACTACTGGAGCCCTTACGATGCTAAAGTGCATAGCGGCTATATGTATACAGACAATGGCTTCTGGGATACATTCCGTTCACAATTCCCGCTCACCAATATTCTGCATCCGGCTATGCAGGGCCGTTATATGCAGGCTTTGCTGGACGCACAAAAGCAGTGCGGCTGGTTACCGAGCTGGTCGTTTCCCGGAGAAACCGGCGGTATGGTGGGTAATCATTCCATTTCCCTGCTCACCGATGCATGGGTGAAAGGTATCCGCAGCTTCAATCCGGATTCTGCATTGAAAGCCTATGCACATGAAGCTATGAACAAAGGACCCTGGGGCGGCGCCAACGGAAGGGCCGGATGGAAAGAATACTGGCAACTGGGTTTCGTTCCTTATCCTGAATCAGAAGGCTCCACTGCACAAACACTCGAATATGCATATGATGATTTCTGCGCCTGGCAACTGGCCCGCATGACTGGCAACAAATTCTATGAGGAAATATTCGGTCGTGTGATGTTCAACTACAGGAACGTATTTGATTCCACCATCGGTTTCATGCGTGGCCGCAGGAACGATGGAAGCTGGAAACCTGATTTCGATCCCTACGTATGGGGCGGACCTTATACTGAAGGCAATGCCTGGCATTACAACTGGTCTGTTTTCCACGACGTGCAGGGACTGATCAATCTCACGGGTGGCGACAAAAGATTTACCAGCAAGATCGATTCTGTTTTCACTGCTCCGAATACGGTGAAATACGGCACATATGGAACCATGATCCACGAGATGAAAGAAATGGTGCTGTCGGGCATGGGACAGTATGCGCACGGAAATCAGCCGATCCAGCATATGATCTATCTCTACAGCTATGCAGGGCAACCCTGGAAAACACAGTACCACGTACGGCAGGTAATGGAAAAACTGTACAACAGTTCCGAGAAAGGATTTCCGGGCGATGAGGACCAGGGCGGCATGTCTTCCTGGTATGTACTGAGCGCGCTGGGCATTTACAGTGTTTGTCCGGGTACCGATCAATATGTACTGGGCAGTCCTGTTTTTCCTAAAGCGACCATCACCATGGAAAATGGAAAACAGTTCATCATCGAAGCGGTCAACAATAACAAAGAGAATGTGTATATCCAGTCTGCTACCTTGAATGGAGTACAGCATACAAAGAATTACATCACTTACAGCGACCTGGCAAATGGCGGCCATCTCAAATTTGAAATGGACAGCCTGCCGAACCAACAGCGAGGTATAAACGAAAACGACCGGCCTTTTTCTCTTTCTGCTCCTAAACGATAAACAGAATCATGTTCAGATCAATATTCACATCGATCATTGTAGCGCTTACATCCGTAACCCTCCAGGCGCAAACCCGTCAATCCCTCAACAGCAACAAGGTGCAGTGGAAACTTACACCGCAGTCGGCCATTGGCAAAGACAGTGTACAGCTCTATGCCCCAGGTTTCAATACAGGCAACTGGGTGAATGCCGTAGTGCCGGGCGCCGTGTTCACTTCCTACGTGGAAGCCGGACTGGAAAAGGACCCCAACTTCGGCGACAATATCTACCAGGTAGACAAATCCAAATACAACCGGAATTTCTGGTACCGAACAGAACTGGATATTGCCAAACAGCCTGGTGAAACCATCTGGCTGAATTTTGAAGGTATCAATCGCAGGGGCGAAGTATTCTTCAATGGGGTGCGCCTCGGATTGCTGGATGGATTCATGCACCGCGGTAAGTTCGATATCACTGAGCTGGTGCAAACAGGAAAAAAGAATGTGCTGGCTGTACTCGTATACTGGCCAACATTACCTGTGCCCAATCTTGCCAGTCCAACCTATATTTCAAGCGATGGCTGGGACTGGATGCCATCTGTTCCCGGTTTATTGCAGGGGATCACAGATGATGTGTACCTCACCACTACAGGCCGCGTAACGCTGGTGGATCCCTGGGTGCGCACCGATCTGACCAGGGAGAAAGATGGCCTTGTGAGCCTCACCGTTGGCTTGATGAACAGCGGTGAAAAAGAATTGAAAGGCGTGATCTCCGGCACCATCCAGCCCGGTAATATCAGCTTCAGCCGTAATCTGAACATCGGCGCAGGCAAAACCATTCAGCAATCATTCGATACAGCCATCTTCAGGCAATTGCTCATCAGGGACCCGAAACTCTGGTGGCCTAACGGTTATGGTGAGCCGCATCTCTATACCATGGATCTTTCATTTTCCGTGGATGGAAAACCGTCTGACAGCAGGCAGATCAGATTCGGTATCCGTAAATACACCTACGATACGCTAGGCAGTGTGCTGCATATCAGCGTGAACGGCGAAAGGATCTTCATCAAAGGCGGCAACTGGGGGATGAGCGAATACCTCCTCCGCTGCCGCGGCGATGAATACGATCTGAAAATGCAGTTGCACCGTGAAATGAATTACAATATGGTGCGTAACTGGATCGGTTCCGTTACTGATGAGGAATTCTATGATGCATGCGATAAATATGGCATCATGGTATGGGATGATTTCTGGCTCAACTCGCATCCTAATCTTCCAACTGATGTATTTGCCTTCAATCAAAATGCTGTGGAAAAGATCAGGCGGCTGCGTAATCACGCCAGTATTGCGCTATGGTGTGGCGATAATGAAGGTTACCCGCTTCCGCCGCTCAATGGCTGGCTTCGTGAGAATGTGCGTGCTTTTGATGGTGATGATCGCTGGTATCATGCCAACTCACATTCAGATGCCCTTACCGGCAGCGGACCCTGGGTGAACTTCCATCCCAAATGGTATTTCACCAAATATCCAGGAGGCTTTGGCGGTAATCCGGGATGGGGTTTACGTACAGAGATCGGCACAGCCGTGTTCACCAACTTCGAAAGCTTTAAGAAATTCATGCCGCAGGATAAATGGTGGCCCCGCAACGAAATGTGGGATAAACATTTCTTCGGCAAATCCGCTTTCAATGCAGGTCCTGATAATTATGTGAGCACCATCAACAAAAGTTATGGAGAAGCTGCCGGCATCGAAGATTTCTGCCGCAAGGCGCAACTGGTGAACCTGGAAACCAACAAAGCCATGTACGAGGGCTGGCTGCATCATATGTGGAACGATGCTTCCGGCATCATGACCTGGATGAGCCAGAGCGCTTATCCATCGATGGTTTGGCAGACCTATGATTATTACTACGATCTCACCGGAGCTTACTTTGGTGTAAAGAAAGCCAATGAGCCCATCCATATCCAATGGAGCTATGCCGATAATTCCGTGAAGCTGATCAATACTACCCTGAACAAACTCAGTAATGTGAAAGCTAAAGCCACCGTGTATACGCTGGATGGGAAAGAAGCCACGCAATTTGGAAAAGAGATCAGCCTGGATGCTGCAGCCAATGCTGCCACTACCTGCTTCGATATCAATTTCAGTATCGACAATATCGCTTATAAAACAAAGGCCGTAGCGAGTTCTTTCTCTCCTGAAGCGGGCGACGCCAATGCTGTGTCTGATGGCAGCAGTGGCAGTAGATGGAGCAGTAACTATACAGATAACGAGTGGGTGTATATCGATCTTGGTGATAAGAAAGAGATAGCAGCCGTTACACTGAACTGGGAATCCGCCTACGCGAAAGCCTACAAGATCCAGGTATCTGATGATGCTGTGAACTGGACCGATGTTTATCAAACAGACAATGGCAAAGGCGGGGTGGATCAGATCAATTTCAAACCGGTACACACCCGTTATGTGAAAATGCAGGGCATCAAACGGGCTTCCGAATGGGGTTACTCCCTCTATGACTTTGAAGTGTATGGCCGGAACCGCAGCAGTGCATTGCAGGATATGCAATTCATCAAGCTGCAGCTCACAGACCGGCAGGGCAAACTTCTTTCCGATAATTTCTATTGGAGAAGTAATAAGTCGTCTGATTATACTGCGCTCAACAAGCTGCCGAAAGCATCATTGAAAACAAGCGCTACGCTTAAGAAGGAAGGAACCCAATCAGTGATCACTGCGAGTATCGTCAATAAAGGCAGGGGTGTTGCATTTGCCATACGTGTGCAGGTTATCAATTCCGAAACAGGCAAACAAATATTGCCGGCGATCATGAACGACAATTATTTCACATTACTGAAAGGAGAGTCCAAAACTATCCGGATCAGTTTCGATACAGCTTTGCTGCCGGATGGTAAATACAAATTACTCGCAGAGGCTTATAACAAATAGGAGAGTGTGGTCCAAAAATGCCGGGTGCCGGCAATCGCTCGCCTCCCGGCTTCTTTTTTTTACCGATGGCGGTATCGCTTCGCACAGGTGACATATAAATACGAATCATAGCTTGCTTATGACAAAATTGAAAATTACTGCCTGCGTTGCTGTGCTTGCCATGGCCGTTGCCTGCAATAAAGGTGATTTCCTTGACAAAACAGCCACTTCAGATCTAACGGAAAGATCTGTATTCTCCGACAGTGCCCGCACCATGGAGTTCCTCACGGGCATCTATGCTGATATTGCTTATAGCTTCAATCCATTCCGCTTCGGCGGCGCGGGCCTGGAATCCGCTTCCGATGAGGCTGAAGGCCCTGGCTCCAACAGTTCCAGCGCTTATATCCAGTGGGCTGCAGGCAGCATCAATTCCAATGCCTGGGTGGTGGGCGATGCCTGGAACACATCCTACGCCAATATCCGCCGTGTGAATGTATTCTTCAAATATCTTCCTGTCTCCCCCTTTGCAAATGCACTGAAGACTAACGCCAAAGCAGAAGCGCGTTTTCTCCGGGCCTGGTATTATTTCAACCTGGTGAAACATTATGGCGGTGTGCCGCTTGTTGGTGATACTATCTATACAGGGGATTCCCCTATCCGGGTTGAACGCAGGAGTTTTGAAGACTGTATCAATTATATCGTTTCTGAGTTGAACACGGCCATGCCTGATCTGTTGCCAACCCAGTTCAGCAACAATTATGGAAGGATCACTTCCGGCGCGGCACGTGCATTGAAGGCCCGCGTGTTGTTGTACGCAGCCAGTCCACTTTTCAATGGCGCACAAATCGCCACCGAAGAACCACTGCGTTCCATCACCGGTTATCCCACAGCAGACCCTGAACGCTGGAGGCTGGCTGCTGCTGCCGCCAAAGAAGTGATGGACCTGAATCTGTATAAACTCAATGAAGATAATTCCACTGCGCCCGGTTATGGCTTCTACAAACTCTTCACGCTTCGAAAGAATGATGAACATATCCTGCAGGGCATGCGCAACAAGAACCGTGAGCTGGAAGGTATGTGGCTGCCACCCAGCCGTAGTGCAGGCGATGGCGCCAATCCTACCAAAGAAATGGCCGATGCCTTCCCGATGCGCAATGGTAAAGCCATTACCGAAGCCGGTTCCGGATATGATCCCACGCATCCCTACGATAACCGTGATCCACGATTCAATTATTCCATTATTCATAATGAATCACTGGTGTGGATCAACAATGGACCCAAACAACCAGTATATACATACGTAGGAATGCCGCAGGACGCGATCTATATCGGCACCAATACCGGTTTCTACATCAATAAGATGTTGCAGGAAGATGTGGTGCCCAACAACTTCACCGAAACCGAACGATGCTTTCCGCTGATCCGATATGCAGAGATCCTGCTCAATTACGCAGAAGCACTGAATGAAGCCGATGGAGCCGTTCCGGAAGTGTATGCAGCTGTAGAAGCCATCCGCAAACGCGCAGGGCTGGATCCTTACCAGTTGCCTGCTGGGCTTACGAAAGACCAGATGCGCACAGCCATTCAGGCAGAACGCAGGATCGAACTGGCTTTTGAAGAACACAGATTCTGGGATGTGCGTCGCTGGAAGATCGCGCCGCAAACAGACAACAAAACCATGCACGGTACGGAGATCACGAAGAATGGCGGATCCTATTCTTACCAGACCATCAATGTACGCCCGCATGTTTTCCGCGATGCCATGTACCTCTGGCCGTTGCCGCAGGGAGAGCTTTCCAAATCACCTGAACTTTTACAAAACCCCGGTTGGTAAAACATCAAATCAATTTTCCCATGAAAAAATGGATAAGCATACTGATGGCAGTGATGACGGTGATAACGCTGTTGACCGTTGCCTGTCAGAAAGAAAAAGAAATGCACTTCACGGAATCCAATAAACCGCTCACCGGCGCCTGGAAGATCGTGAAAGTGATCCGCAATGGTGAAGACATGACGAACCGTTTCAACTTCACATCCTTCCGGATCAACTTCACACAGGACGCTTATACGATCGATAATCCCGTACCATTTCTGATAAATAAAAATGGCAAATGGCAATTCGACGATCCGCAGTACCCTATGGAACTTTCCTTCACACCCGATGGCGGGAATGCACTGAAGCCCGGGTTCCGCTATCCCGTTGTAAAAGGAAAACGGAACCTGGTGCTGATTTTCAGTCCCGGCTGCCAGCAAAATAAATACGAATACACTCTTGAACCACTGCAATAGCATAAACCCTGCAACATGAAACGATTGCTCCGGAAAAAGAATTTCAAGCAGCTCTTCTACCTTACGCTGGTAGTAGCCATTGTGGTGGCCAGTTGTATCGAGATCCGCGGCGTAACACATCCCAATACAGTAAAGGCAGGCGATACACTCACCATTGAGGTGAAGGCCTGGATGGATCCCTACTGGACCCAGCCGCAGAGCCGTCTCATTATCGGGTTCATGGCCCCGAAAAGCTGGAACGCGCGCGAGAACATGCGCATGTATTACACCAGCTCATTCGCCAATGGCACCATGAGCCCTGTACCCGCCAATGCAACCCCTTTAAGTTCCAGTCAGAAATGGCCGGAAGCCATCATGGAGCGTGTAGGCATCGGCGGTAATTATATCAATGATGTGGAGTGGGTGGTATTTCAATCAGACATTGCCTATGATATGAGCGATATTGCCGAGATCAATGCCACCGTTACCATCAAAGTGAAAGCCGGACCGGAGAACCTTCGCGTGAAACTCGGCTACTTTAGCGCCAGCAGCGGACAGGAACTGAGTGAACCTAAATTCTATGGAAAATGGTTCACCGATTGTCTCGAAGTAACCGATGGACTTGGCGAACTGATCGATTTCTGCAGTCCGCAGATCAGCGCTGTGCAGCCTTCTTCCGCCACCGACAATGATATCATCACACTCAAGTATGATGAAGATGCCATTGCCACTGATCTCAGCGGCGCCGACAAGGTTTTCCTCTGTGCCAAAGCATATACCACCAATAATGAAATGATTGAGGTATGCAGCCAGCAACCTGTATCCGCACTCACGCAATTGGGAGGAAAGAAATGGAGGATCGATCTGTGGCCGCGCAGTTACTTCAACCTGCGGGAAGATCAGACGCTCGATAGAATGGAATACTACTACACAGACGTAACCGGCACTATCAAAGTATTGAAGCAAGGAAATACCGGCGATCCATTTGTTTTCAGATTCAATTGCCAGTAATCCCAGAGGTCTTAACCAAACTACCATCGCTAAATCAAATAATATGTCTGCCAGGTATTGTAAAAATATCTTCACGGTTTGCTGCTTCCTGCTCCTGTTGCTGCCTGCAGCAGTGAGAGCGCAATCGGCCGCTGCTGCCATCAAAGGCAAAGTGCTGGACAATTACGGTCATCCGCTGGCAGGCGCCCGCATTACCGTGAGCCAGTCAGGCGCTTATGTATTCTCCAATTCAGAAGGTTTGTATGAGATCGATGCCCGTCCGGGTAACCTGCTCCTGGTCACGCATCCATCCTTCCTGATAGCGGAAACAATAGTAGAAGAGGGAGCTGATCAGATTGTGAGATTAACGCTCAGGCCATTGCCTTTGTCAGCTTCAGCTGCCGGTTCCATAACAGATACCCTGGTGCAGATTGGAAGAACGCCCGGCAATAGAATACGCGTGTTGTACGGTGAGAAGAACAGCATCACTGCATTGGGCGCTACAGCTACTGTATATAATGATCAGTTGACCACTACGCCTTCATCACTTTACGCATATGCATTACCGGGAAGACTGGCCGGTCTCTTCACCAAACAGGGGAATGGCTGGGGAGGATTGTCTTCTTCTCCCATTACCCAGGGTGAACTGCTCTTCAATATTCCCAATCAATCCCTGATCGGAGCTACCAGCTCAACCGATAATAATGAAATGTTCCTCTCATTGCGCGGTCAAAATCCCGTGACGGTGATCGATGGTATTCAGCGGGACATTTTTGCGCTTGACCCTGAAACCATCGAGTCCATCTCTGTTCAGAAAGATGCGCTTTCCAGCATCCTGCTCGGGCAAAAAAGTTCTCGCGGCGTATTGCTGGTTACAACAAAGAAACCCCTGCAGGGTGCGCCACATATCTCTTTCACGGCACAAACAGGCGTGCAATCGCCAATTGGCCTGCCGGAACCCTTACCCTCTTACCAGTATGCCTACCTGCTGAACGAGGCCCTTGTGAACAGTGGTCAGGCGCCCGTATATACCAAAGAAGATATCGAAGCATACCGCAATGGCAGCGATCCTTATCGCTATCCCAATGTGAAATGGCAGGATGAAATGCTGAACAAACATTCCATGCTCAGCCGCTATTCGCTCAATATCTCTGGCGGATCAAATGTAGCGCGTTATCTCGTGGGACTGAACTATACAGATCAACAGGGTATGTTCAGGGAAGGAGGCAATAACAGTTACAATACATTACTTCAATTAAAGCGCTACCTCATCAATACGAAAGTGGATGTTGATCTCAACAAGAACCTCAATGTGGCCCTGCAGATCTTTGGACGGATCCAGGATGGTAACCAGCCCGGGGCCGGCTACCAGAACATCTATCAGAACATGCTGCTCCTGCCCAACAATGCCTACCCGGTATTGAATCCCAATGGCAGTTTCGGCGGCACCACAAAATACCAGACCAATCTCTATGCACAACTGGCCAATTCCGGATATATCCTTAACAACGATAAAGAATTACTGTCAACCGTTGATGTTACCTACAAGCTCGATAACTGGGTGCCCGGTCTCTGGTTCAAGGGAAAGGCCAATGTTTCTGTGCTCACATCGTCTATGATCAACCGGAGCAAGCAAAGCCCGGTTTTCCAGATGAACGTGAACGGATCGGATACCAGCTATTCGCGTTATGGAAATATCACCAACCAGGTGAATAATTTCGATATCACTTCCAGCGGGCAGTCGTGGTTCTACCAGGCATCTCTGGGTTATTCAAAGCAGATTGGGGCGCACAATATCGAAGCGATGACCCTCTTCGATCAGTTGCAGACCACTTACAATTTCGACCTCCCTTCCAAATACACCAATATCGCAGCAAAAGTGGCCTACACCTTTGAGGAGAAATATATGGCGGAAGCAGCAGGTACTTACAGTGGGTACGACCGCTACAGGCCCGGCAACCGTTTCTTCTTTTTCTATGCTGCCGGACTGGGATGGAATATGGCGAAAGAATCTTTCATAAAAGATCATCTTCCCTGGCTCAATACTTTCAAGTGGCGCTTGAACTACGGGCTCACCGGAAATGCCAATATGGGCTACTTCACCTGGAGGCCCGCATTCCAGGACGAGTTCCAGAGCTATGGCTGGGGCACTACCAATGTGCCGCTCAATGGCGTACTGGAAAGACCATTGGTGAATGTGAATGCAGAACCGGAAAAAGCGCATAAGCTGAATCTGGGCGTAGACATTGCTGTGCTGCACAACCGACTGCAATTGTCGGCTGAGTATTACCGTGATGAGTATTTCGGTCTCATGCAGGTGCGTGGCCGCAATATTGCGCTGATCGGTAACAGTTATCCTGCAGAGAATATCGGCCGTAACCGGTTCTCCGGAACGGAGCTCACAGTAACCTGGCAGGACCATCTCCGCGACTTCAATTATTTCCTTACCGCCAATGCCAGCATTGCGCATTCAAAATCATTGTTCATGGATGAGATCGGTCGCCGCTATCCCTGGAATGTAAGAACCGGCAATATGCCGGGCGCCAATTTCGGGTATATCGCTGACGGGTTCATCCAAACCCAGGAAGAGGCAGAGAATTCGGCTACTGTTGCCGGTTATACCCTGCAGCCCGGTGATATCAAATACAGGGATCTTAATGGCGATAAGCTCATCGACCAGTTTGATGAAACCAATATCGACGGCAACAAGCCCATCGTGTTCTATGGCATCACCGGCGGCTTCCAGTACAAGGGTTTCAACTTCAGCATACTCTTCCAGGGCGTGCAAAACAGGAAGATGTACCTCAACTCCTGGGAAACCGAATTCGAGTTCGGCGCCATGAACCGTAATGGTACGCTCTACAATCACCATCTCGGCCGCTGGACGCCCGAAACAGCCAATACCGCCACCTATCCCCGCCTGACCTATGGCGCCAATGCGAATAACCATATCATGAACACTACTTTCTGGCAACATTCTGCAGATTATATCAGGCTGAAGAATATCGAGATCGGCTATACATTACCGTATCAATTGACCAGAAGGCTGAAACTGGGCGCTGTACGGGTTTTCGTGAATGCGCAGAACCTGGTCACCTGGGCAGAGTTCGAAAGGGTAGATCCCGAAGTGAGCGGTAAGGAGTATCCGATCCAGAGAGTGATCAATACAGGTATCAATATCAAATTATAAGCACACAGACTATGGTTTGTCAAGATAGAAAATATACCATCATTGCACTGGCAGCCGGCCTGCTGCTGATCACTGCCGCCAGTTGCAAAAAGACCTGGGAAGATGTTCCGCTGGAACAATTCACCGAAGAATATGTATGGGATGTGGAAGATTCACTGGGTGTGAAAGCCCGGGGATTTCTGGGAGCATTGTACAAATTCCTGCCGGAAGGATACAACAGGCTGGGCAATGATCTGCTGGACGCAGGCTCCGATGATGCCATTTCATCCGCCACCGGAGCAACCGATGTACAAAGGCTGTCCACAGGCAGTTTCAATTCCATCAACAATCCCGATGATCAGTGGAATACCTGTTACAGCAATATCCGCAAAGCCAGTTTATTCCTCAACAACTTTCATAAAGTACCGCTCAATATCAAAATGGCCGATGGCAGTTCTGCAAAAAAAGCCTGGAGGGCCGAAGCGCGTTTCATCAGGGCCTACTCATATTTTGAATTGCTGAAACGCTATGGCGGTGTACCGTTGATGGGAGATGAGGTGAGACAGGTGAACGATGACCTGGCCCTGCCCAGGAATAGTTTTGAAGAAGTAGTGAACTATATCGTGTCTGAATGTGATAAGGCGGTTGACAGTAGCTGGCAGGACCCCATCGAGGATTCACGTTACGGCTATGTAACCAAAGGCGCAGTGATGGCCCTCAAAGCCAGAACGCTGTTGTATGCTGCCAGTCCGCTTTTCAACGGGGGTAATATCGAAGCAGGCAATCCGCTCACCGGTTACACCAATTACGATGCAGAAAGATGGAAGCTGGCAGCCGAAGCCAGCAAGGACCTTATCGATTATAACAAATTCAGTTTGCAAACTGAATTCAAAAAGATCTTCATTACGCCCGGCAACCGGGAAGTGATCTTTGCCAAACTAAGCGGCAACAACAAGAATGTGGAAACCAACAATGCACCTATCGGTTATGCATCGGCGGTATCACAGGGACGCACCAGCCCCACCCAGGAACTGGTGGATGCCTTCCCTATGGGCAATGGCCTGCCCATCACCGATCCTGCCTCCGGCTATGATCCCAATTTCCCTTATGCCAACCGGGATCCCCGGCTCACCTATACGATATTCTACAACGGGGCGCAGTGGCTCAACAGGAGCGTGCAAACTTATGAAGGCGGGCTCGACAAACCGAATACCAACGTACAACAAACACGCAGTGGTTATTACATGCGCAAGTTCATGGGAGCTTATGAATCACAAACAGGTTACAGCGATATCCCGCATCCTGTGATGTTGTTCCGGTATGCAGAAGTGCTGCTGAATTTTGCGGAAGCGCAAAACGAGTATGCAGGCCCCGGCCAGGATGTGTACAATGCTGTGCAGGCGATCCGAGAACGTGCCGGCCTCAATCCCTTCCAATTGCCGGCAGGCCTCACAAAAGAAGCAATGCGCCAATTGATCCGCAATGAGCGCCGGGTGGAACTGGCTTTTGAAGAACACCGTTTCTGGGATATCCGTCGCTGGAAGATCGCTGAACAGGTAATGAACAGCCCGCTCCATGGGATGCGCATAGACGTGAGCAGCAGCGGCGCAAGAACCTATACCATCACGCAGGTACTGGCTGCAAAATTCCGTGCGCCTGCGATGTACCTCTTTCCTGTGCGCTATGATGAAGTGGCGAAGAACCCTCAAATGAAACAAAATCCCGGCTGGGAATAATCTAACCATTGCTAATTCATGTTTATGAACAAGATCTCCATAGGGCTTATATTGGGCATCCTGCTGATACCAATGCTCACGCTGGCGCAACGCACTGTTACAGGTGTTGTGAAAGACGACAATGGCCCGGTGACCAGTGCGAGCATCACTGAAAAAGGCGTTGCAGCCAATGGCGTATCCGCCAACTCCAATGGCCGGTTCAGCATCACGCTGCGCGGGAAGTCAAATACTATCATCGTCTCCAATGTTGGCTATGTGCAGCAGGAAGTGAATGTACGCGGCCTCAGCGATGTGGAAGTGGTATTGCAGGCAAGCCGGAACGCCATGGAAGATGTAATTGTGGTAGGCTTCGGAAAAAAACAACGTATCACCAACACCGGTTCAGTAAGCACCATCAAAGCAGAAGAGATCAGACTGGTACCTACAGCCAATGTACAGAATGCCCTCTCCGGAAGACTGCCCGGTTTCTTTTCACAACAAAGATCAGGACAGCCAGGCCGTGATGCCGCCGATTATTTTATCCGTGGAGTGAGCTCGCTCAATGCAGAAGGGAACAAACCACTCATCATTGTGGATGATATCGAATACACATATGTGCAGCTGGCTCAGATCAACGTGAATGAGATCGAAAGTATTTCCATCCTCAAAGATGCCAGCACAACAGCCATCTATGGTATCAAAGGCGCCAATGGTGTACTGGTGGTGACCACGCGCCGCGGACAATCAGGCAAGCCCCGTATCAACGTGCGTACAGAGGCAGGTGGGCAGGTGCCAACCGTGAAACCGGAGTTCCTCAATGCTTATCAGACAACACTGCTCGTGAATGAAGCGCGCAATAATGACGGACTGCAGCCACTCTTCACAAAGAATGATATCGAATTGTTCAAGAGCGGGGAAGATCCCTATGGTCATCCCGATGTGAACTGGTACGATGCCATCTTCAGGGATTTTTCGCTCCAGGCCAATACCAACGTGGATATTTCAGGTGGTAACAATACCGTGAAATATTTCACTTCTTTCGGCGCGCTCACACAAAACGGATCCATCAGGGATTTTTCAAAAGCAGGAGGAGAGCATTTGAATACCAACTATTTTTTCCGTCGCTTCAATTTCCGCACCAACCTCGATATCCAGGCCACAAAAACACTGAGTCTTCGACTGGATGTGACCGGTAGATTCGGCATGATCAATACGCCCAACACCAGCAATATCATGGAAGAGATCTACAATTTCGATAAGATCACTCCCTATGCCGCTCCCTTCATAAATCCCAATGGCAGTTACGCCTACGCCTACAATACCAAAGAGAGCCTGCCCACACTCAATGCAAGGCTGGCCCTTTCAGGATATACACGCACCAAACAGAACGACCTGAACATCCTGCTGGGAGGTACGCAAAAACTGGATGCAGTATTGCGTGGACTGTCTTTGACCGGCCGGGTGGCTTATGCAAGCACCTGGGATGTATGGCGCAAACTCCTGCGCGACCTGCCGCCCAGCTATCATTACGATGCTGCTACCGGGCAGTATAATATCGATCCCCGTGGCCGTTACAGCATGCCCACTTACGCAGTGAGCGCCGGCAGCGATATATCAGATAAACGCGTCAACCTCCAGGCCATCCTGAATTACGATCGCATTTTTGGTGATCACCAGGTGCGCGGTATGGTATTGTTCAATCAAAACAGTTACACATTCAAGGAAAGAGTGGCGGAAAACTTCAGGGGGTATAGTCTTTCTGCAGGCTACAACTTCCAGCGGAAATATTTGCTGGATGTGAACCTGGGATATAATGGCTCCGACCGGTTTGCAGGCAGCAAGCGTTATGGATTGTTCCCCGCAGTGTCCGCAGGCTGGAACATAGCAGCAGAGCCGTTCTTCGAGAAACTGTTCCCCGGCATTAAATTGTTCAAGGTCCGTGCCGGCTACGGTATGGTAGGATCTGATGCGGTTGATGGTAATCGTTATATCTATGAGCAGGTATATATTCCCGGAGGCAATTATTCTTTCGGTGAAACACCCGGCATCAGCAATGGCATCCGCGAAGGCATGCTCGGTAACAGCAATGTGACATGGGAGAAGAAGAAATCGCAGAACTATGCACTGGATGTGAATATGTGGAATGATAAGCTGTCGTTCACCCTGGAGTATTTCCGCGATCTCCGCATCGATCAGCTGGTTTACCGCGGCTCTGTGCCCAATGTACTTGGCATCGGTACAGCGCCAGTGAATATCGGCCGCGTCCAGAACAAGGGATGGGAGCTGATTGCCACTTACCAGGACAAGATCGGAGAAGTGCAATTCAATATCACACCCACTTTCTCATTTGCAAAGAACAAAGTATTGTACCGCGATGAAGCCGCGCAGCGTTATCCCTGGCTGGCCGCAACCGGTCATCCCATCAACCAGCCCTTTGGTTATAAATTCATCGGCTTTTATCAGAATGATGCAGATATCGAGAAAAGTGCAAAGCCCATCACCGGGGCTGTCAAACCCGGCGACCTCAAATATGCCGACCTCAATGGCGATATGCTCATCGATCAAAATGATATGACGGCCATCGGTAAGCCCAACCTGCATACCACCAACGTAGGGCTCACGCTGGGCGCCCGTTACAAGGGATTCAGCATGAATATCCTTTTCCAGGGCGCATACGATTACAGTTTCAGCATCATCGGCAGTGGCATCGAACCATTCAAAAGCCAGTTCCAGCCCATTCACTTACAGCGATGGACACCCGATAATCCAAACGATCCCCTGTTTCCGCGCCTCACTACCGATGCAGGCAGCGTGAATAGCGGCAGCAATTACATGTCAGATTTCTGGCTCATCGATGCACATTATATCCGTTTGAAAACAGTTGAGCTCAGTTACCAGTTACCTGATAAATGGTTGCCACTGCGCCTGAACAATGCGAGGTTCTACCTGAGCGGTTATAATCTTTTTACCTGGACCAACTACAAGAAATACCAACAGGATCCTGAAGTGGCCAGTGGTTCCATGGGAGATTCCTATCTTAACCAGCGTGTAGTGAACCTTGGTATCCAGATCGGATTGTAGAAAAATAATTTTTAGGCACATGAACAACATCCTTAAAAAAGCATTCGTACTTCTGGCATCGCTTGGCGGCATTGCCGCACAGGCCCAGGTGGCGCCTTTCAGGAAAGGCGACCGCGTGGTATTTGCAGGGAACAGTATTACAGATGGTGGCCATTATCATTCCTATATCTGGCTCTATTACATGACGAGATTCCCCGATCAGCGCATCGATATTTTCAATGCCGGGATCGGTGGAGATGTAGCGGCGCAGATCCTGGGCCGCTTCGATGGCGATATACTGCCTAAGAAGCCCACTGCTATTGCACTCACTTTCGGGATGAACGATACCAGGTACATGGAATACCTGCAACCAGGCGCCGATGAAATGGCCGCCAAAGCTGTTCAGACATCTTTCGAAAGCTATCAGCAGATAGAAAAGAAACTGAAGGCCTTGCCCTCCGTTCGTAAAATACTCATGAGCTCTTCTCCCTATGATGAAACCACTAAGGGGAAAGGCAATTATTATCCCGGGAAAAGCAAAGCGATGCTGAAAGTGGCGGAGTTCCAGGAAGCAGCCGCCAAAAAGAACAACTGGGCATTTGTAGATTTCAACCGCCCAATGACTGCTATCAACCAGCAGTTCCAGCAAAACGATTCCACTTTTACCATTTGTGGCGGAGACCGTGTTCATCCGGGTCAGGATGGGCATATGGTGATGGCATATATTTTCCTGAAAGCCCAGGGCTTCGCCAATAAGGAAGTGGCAGATGTTGTGGTGGATGCAAATCAGAAAAAGATCCAACGCGCCACCAATAGTGCTGTTACCAATCTTGCAGTTACCAATGGCAGGATTCAATTCGATTACCTGGCAAAAGCATTGCCTTATCCGCTGGACACAGTGCCGCGCGGCTGGGGCGCTACCACCAGGCAGTCTGAAGTAGTGAACCTCGTGGATTTCACCAAAGAGTTCAACCATGAAATGTTTACAGTAAAAGGATTGCAGGCCGATAAAAAATATTTATTGCTGATCGATAAGGATACGGTTGGAAGTTTCACCGGCGCTCAATGGGCTGAAGGTATCAACCTGGCCGGGATCAGTCGTACTCCCCAATACCAGCAGGCCACTGCCGTGATGTTGTTGAATGAAGAACGCTGGGAGCTGGAGCGCAAATTCCGTCAGCATGCCTGGGTTGAATTCAATATCCTCAAAGAGCATGGGCGCTTGAATAAAGACGATGTGAATTCGATGGCATTGCTGCAGGAGCTGGGGAAAGAGAATGGATGGATCAGGGGCAATCTCGATAACTACTCGAAGAGTCGCATGCCTGCTATCCGCGAAGCCTGGCAAAAACAGATAGAAGTATTGGTGAGCACCATCTATACCATCAATCAACCGAAGAACAGGCATTGTGAGATCAGGATGTTGAACTGATCCTTTGATCTTTAAGTAACATTAATGGGTATACGTAAAATTATTTCGGGGCTACTCCTGGCATGTTTGATCACCGGGAGTAGCCTTTCGGTGCAGGCGCAGCAATCATGGTTCATCGATGGCTATCATGGTGGCATCTGGGGTCATTACCCCAAAGGGTATACGAATTTCATTATCGGCCAGCTTCAGCAGCATCCTGCCTGGAAGATCAACCTGGAAATTGAACCCGTCACCTGGGATGCAGTGAGAGCTGATGATACAGCTGCCTACCGGAAATTGAGATCGATGATCGCAGCCGGTGATCGCATTGAATACGTGAACCCGGGATTTGGGCAAAGCTATTTGTTCATGGGTTCCGGCGAAAGCATGATCAGGCAATTCAGTTATGGCATAAAAAAACTAAGGGAACATTTTCCCGGCATCGGCTTTACTACCTACTCAACTGAAGAGCCCTGTTTTACCAGCGCCCTGCCGCAGGTGCTGAAGTCGTTCGGTTTTAAATATGCTTCACTGAAGAATCCGAACACCTGTTGGGGTGGCTATACCCGTGCACATGGCGGAGAGCTCGTAAACTGGATCGGGCCGGATGGCAGCAGCATCCTTACCGTTCCGAGATATGCCACAGAGGAACTGGTGAAAGGATCAACCTGGCAAACCACTGCCTGGAACAGTGGCAGGGATTATGTTCAATCAGCCCTGCAATATGGTGTGAAGCATCCTGTAGGAATGTGTTTGCAGGATGCAGGCTGGAAGAATGGACCCTGGATCGGCAATAAAAATGGAATTCAGTACACCACCTGGAAAGAATATTTTGAAAAGATTGCCGACCATTCGCTGGCAACCAACTGGAAGGTATCGCAGGAAGATATCCTGGTGAGCCTTGTTTGGGGATCGCAGGTATTGCAACGCATCGCGCAACAGGTGCGGAGCGCGGAAGACAAGCTGGTGGCCACTGAGAAGCTGGCAAGTATGGCGGCGGTCAGGTCAGGTTTCGCATGGCCGCAGTCAGCTTTCGATCAGGCATGGGAAAATCTCTTGTTGGCGCAGCACCACGATTGCTGGATCGTTCCTTACAATGGCGATCACGGGGATACATGGGCAGACAAAGTACGTAACTGGACAATGGTAACTGAAAATATCTGCGACAGCATCAGCACAGCAGCCAGGAAAGCGCTCACCAGCGCTGCTTCCAACAGTATCGCTGTTTTCAATACAACTGCCATCCACCGGCAGGAACTGATCAGTGTTTCTGCTGAGGAAGATTCGAAGGCCCTTGCTGTTCAGTCAGGCAAACAATTACTGCCCGTGCAATGGGCCACCAACGAAAAAAATGGAAAGAAGGAATTGCTGTTCAAAGCCTCGGTGCCTGCGGCTGGTGCACAGACCTGGCAATTCTCAAACAGAAAACCTGATCATCTAAAAGGAGCATCGGCTGAACAACGTGATGGGGTAATAGTACTGGAGACTGATCTCTATCGCCTGACCATCGATCCCAAAGCCGGAGGCGCTATCAGCAGCCTGATCAGCAAACAATGGCAGCAGAAAGAATGGATCGCTGAGGGTTCACCATCTTTCAATACCCTGCAAGGGAATTTTTATGATGATGGAGGCCAGCTCAGTACTGCATCGCGGCCAGCAACAGTGACCATCATCGAGAATGGCCCGCTGCGCGTGAAGGTAAAGATCAGTGGAACTATTGCAGGACAGGCTTTTCATCAAACCATCACTCTCATGCAGGGCGAACCACGCATCGATTGCGCCTTGAAGATCCTCTGGCAAAAAAATATTGCAATAGGCAGCAATTACAAACAGCAGGATTATAAAGCAGAAGAATACCGGAAAGCATTTTATGACGATAGTCAGAAACTATTGTTGTCATTCCCTGTGAACCTTTCCTCACAAACCATTCACAAGAATGCGCCCTTTGATGTTACAGCCAGCCGGCTCGATCATACATACTTCAACAGGTGGGACAGTATCAGGAATAATGTAATACTGCACTGGATTGATATCGCAGACGAAAAAGAGAAATATGGAATAGCGCTCTTCACGGATCATACCGGCGCTTATGTACATGGCAACAATCATCCACCCGGACTTGTGGTGCAATATTCCGGCAGGGGATTATGGGGTAGGGATTATACCGTAAACGGTCCAACTAGTATCAACTATTCATTGTTGCCGCATAAAGGTTTATGGGAGCAGGCACAGCTTGAAGCGGAAAGAGTGAAGCTGGCCGAACCATTGCTGGCAAGTGCCGGCTCTGCTGAGTTGAAACATTTTCTGCATGTAAGCAAACCCGGATGGGAGCTCAGTTCCATGACCATACACGGAAAGGACCTGTTGATGCGCTTCTACAATGCTGCAGCTTCAGATTCCACGGCAACAGTATATTTATCTGTACCTGTAAAACATGTAACATTGGAAAACCTGGATGGATCGATCCTCAAAACAATTCAAACAAAAAATGCAAAAAATGGAACCATTTTTACAGTGTCCGCTCCACGTTTTGGCATTCGCACCATAAGGTTGCATAACCTGGTTAAATAGATCAGATATGAAAAAGCATGTATTCCTCACTGCAAATATCCTGGCCATGTTCATGGCATCCGCTCAGCAACAACCCGCCGATTATGTGAATCCATTTATCGGCGCCAGCACCAGTACCGGTAAGGCTGGCACTTACCATGGACTGGGAAAAACATTTCCCGGCGCTGCCACACCATTCGGAATGGTGCAGCTCAGTCCGAATACCATCACCGGTGGCGATAACGGATCTGGTTACAGCTATGAACATACTACCATTGAAGGCTTCGCTTTCACACAAATGAGTGGTGTGGGTTGGTATGGCGACCTCGGTAATTTTTTGGTGATGCCGGCAACCGGACCGCTGGAAACAGCAGCAGGTAAAGAAGATACGCCTCATAAAGGCGGCTATCGGTCTGTCTACGATAAAGCAAGTGAAAAAGCATCCGCCGGTTATTACAGTGTACAACTCACAAAACACAATATCAAAGCTGAACTGACAGCCGCTCCGCACAGCGGCATCCTGCGTTTTACTTTTCCTGCCCACCAGCAATCCCGCATCCAGATCGATCTGGCCCGCAGAGTAGGAGGCACGTCCACTCTGCAATATGTAAAAGTAGTGGATGATCATACCATTGAAGGCTGGATGCAATGTACGCCCGATGGTGGAGGCTGGGGTAACGGTGACGGCAAAGCGAATTACACAATTCATTTCTATGCGCAGTTCAGTAAGCCATTGAAGAAAGTGGGTATATGGAGCGCCAATATTCCTGACGGGTTGCCTCGCAAACGCGAGAACATTGAAAGTGATGATTACCAGCAAAGGATTGCGAACGCTGATGTCTTCACCGGATTGAAAGAAAAAAAAGGAAAACATCTCGGCTTCTACACCGAGTTTGCCACCAGTGAAGGAGAGCAGGTGCTGATGAAGGCCGGCATTTCGCTGGTGAGTATTGCAGGTGCAAAAAAGAACCTGCAGGCAGAGATAAAAGACTGGAACTTCGATCAGGTACGAAAAGCAGCCAATGAATTATGGAATGATGCGCTTGGTAAACTAATTGTGGAAGGAGGGGATGAAGAAAAAAAGACAGTCTTCTATACTGCTCTTTATCATACCATGATCGATCCCCGCGCCATGGCCGATGTAGATGGGCAATATCCGGGCGGCGATCACCGGGCACATACTACCAAACAATTCACCAAGCGCACCGTGTTCAGCGGCTGGGATGTATTCAGGAGCCAGATGCCGTTGCAAACCATCATCAATCCCGTTGTGGTGAATGATATGGTGAACTCTTTGGTGGAGCTGGCGGATCAGACCAATAACAAATATTTCGAGCGTTGGGAATTCTTCAACGCTTACAGTGGTTGCATGCTGGGTAATCCTGCCATATCAATGATCACAGATGCTTATGCAAAGGGCATCCGGAATTTCAATGTGCCCAAAGCACTCACCTACGCCATCAACTCCTCCGAGAAATTCGGTAATGGAGAAAAAGGATATACGCCCGGCGGTTTGTCTGTTTCCCACACTTTGGAATACGCCTATACTGAATGGGCAACCGCAAAACTGGCCGGATTCCTGGGTAACAGGGAAGCTGAAAAAAAATACAGGCTGCGTAGTCAGTCTTACCGGAATATTTTCGACAGCAGCAAACAATGGTTCCGTCCAAGGAAGGAAGATGGCAGCTGGGAGCCCTGGCCGGAAGAAGGCAGGCTGAAAGAATGGTATGGCTGTATGGAAGCCAATCTTTATCAACAGGGATGGTTCGTTCCTCATGATGTCCCCGGCATGATTGCCTTGATGGGAGGGAAAGACAAAGTGCTGGCAGACCTTGATAATTTCTTTGAGAATGTGCCGGAGAATATGATGTGGAACAACTGTTACAATCATGCAAATGAACCAGTGCATCATGTACCCTTTCTCTACAACAGGCTCGGTGCGCCATGGCTCACACAAAAATGGACACGTGCGATCTGTAGCAGGGCCTATAAGAATTCTGTGGAAGGATTGGTGGGTAATGAAGATGTGGGACAGATGTCTGCCTGGTACGTGCTGGCCGCCAGTGGCCTGCATCCCGTTTGTCCGGGCGATACCAGGTATGAGATCACCAGTCCTGTTTTCAATACCATTCGTTTCAAACTCGATCCCCGATATGCCAGTGGTAAAACCTTTACCATCATCGCTAAAAACAATTCACCGGAGAACCTGTACATCCAGCGTGCCAGCCTTAACGGAAATCCCTATACGAAATCTTATATCGATCATAAGGATCTTACCGCCGGAGGCACGCTTCAGTTGGAAATGGGGCCTGCTCCCAATCCCGCATGGGGCAAATAGTTATACGGTATGCGGGTAAGGGAATAGCGGCTTCAACAGGTAGAAGTGACATTAAGGATATGAACAATTCACTCATGGCCGGTGTGGACATCGGAGGATCGCATATCACGGCGGCCCTGTTGGATACGGCAACCGGCGCTATCGTTCCTGAAACCTGGCAAAGGAACTCCGTACCTGCTGCCGGCACTGTTGAAGAGATCATCGATGCCTGGAGCGCTGTGATCAGGGCAAGCTATGCAAGGCAATCAACTCCTGTCCGCATAGGTATTGCAATGCCCGGTCCTTTCGATTATGAAGAAGGTATTTGTTATATCCGCGGCCAGCAGAAGTACGAAGCGCTCTATGGTCTCAACATCAAAGAATTGCTGGCAGAACGTTTAGGTTGTTCAAAAGATAAGATCCGGCTAACCAATGATGCTGCTTGTTTTTTGCAGGGCGAAGTTTTTGCCGGCGCAGCAAAGGGCCATGCAGCAGTGATTGGGCTTACGCTGGGCACAGGACTTGGCTCAGCTACTTTCTTTCAACATCATGTTGAGGATGCTGCCTGGTGGAATGCTCCATTCAAAGAGAGTATTGCAGAAGATTATTTATCGTCCCGCTGGTTCGTACACCGATATCAGCTACTCACTTCGCATTCCGTTCCGAATGTACAGCAGTTGCTGAACACTGGCGATGAAAAGAATATCCGGTATGTTTTTGATGAATTTGGTGTTAACCTGGGTACATTTCTTCAGCAAAGGTTGCGGGAGCAGCCGGCTGAACTGATCATAATCGGTGGCAATATTGCCCAGGCATTTTCGCTGTTTGAGAAAACCCTGCATGATACTTTACGGATCTCTGGTATTCAAACGCCCGTAAAGCAGGCGATACTCGGAGAACAGGCAGCGCTCATTGGCGCGGCTACTGCCGGCCTGGAAGGAAAGTTCAACCCACATGAAAAATATCACTATTAAAGATATCGCCCTCAAAGCCGGTGTAGCTCCTTCCACCGTTTCTGCTGTGCTCAACGGGAAGACCCGGGAGAGCCGCATCAGTGAGCAACTGGCCAGCAGGGTGCGCGGCATCGCGGCCGATATGGGCTATCAACCCAATCAAACCGCGGTTGCCCTTCGTACAGGTAAGACACGTGTGCTGGGATTGATCGTGGAAGATATTTCGAATGTGTTCTTTGCATCACTCGCCAAGATCATAGAAGAGGAAGCTGATTCCATCGGATACAAAGTGCTTTATTGCAGTACTGAGAATAATGAAGAAAAAGCCCGCGAACGAATACGCATGCTCAGCCAGCGACAGGTAGACGGATTTCTCATTACACCAACGCCAGGCATGCGTGCTGAGATTGATAGACTCGCCAGCCAGCATAAACCACTCGTGCTGATGGACCGCTACTTTCCCGGTCTGTCTGTTCCGCATGTGGTAGTAGACAATTACGACGGTACGCAAATGGCCATGCAACACCTGCTGGAAAAAAGATATCGCCGCATCGCTTTCGTTACTATACTGCTGGACCAGGTGCAGATGCACCAACGCAGACAGGCGTATGAGGATAGTCTCCGCGTGGCAGGGATTCCTGTGGAAGAAAACCTTGTGCTGCAACTTCCCTATCACTGCAAACCCGAAGAATCCGTTCAGCAGATCCGTGAATTCATCAGCGAGAATCAGGGGCTGGACGCAATTTTTTTTGCCACCAACTATGTAGGCGTGTATGGGCTGGAAGCCATCAAAGACCTGGGACTTTCCATTCCAGGTCAACTGGCTGTTATCTGTTTCGACGATCACGATATTTTCCGCCTTTATTCACCCGCCATTACCATTGTGAAACAACCGGTGGCCCTGATTGCACAAACCGCTATGCAGTTACTGATCAGGCAGTTTGAGAAAGGCGCCGGAACGCCCCGGTCTTCGGGCAGCTTCCAGGTTTTGCAGCCTGCTCAACTGGTGATCAGGGCATCGACATAAAAAAAGAAAAAATATTTTTCACAGGGATAGCGGTGGCCGCCGTTCCAGGTGACATTAAACATAATGAGCTATTATGGAAGCGAAAACGCTAAGTCAGGTAACTGATGTTACACAGCCAGATTGGCTCACAGGCGAGGAATACCTGTTGTTTGAAGAGTGGTACCATGGGTGCGAAAGCAATTCCGGATTGTTACAGCAATTGAGCGGAGCTGAGTTGCTGGCCATGAAGCAACAACAGTTTCAGTTTATCACAGAAAGACTGAATCCGAAGAAAAATAAACTTGTCCTGGTCGTTGTTTGATATTAATTTAGTTCATACCTATAATACGATTTGCATGTCTTGCTTGCCCCAGCACTATGCTAACCTTGATGACTCCCAGCTATTCAGGCTGGTGAAACAGGATGATATTAAAGCGTTCGAAGCGCTTTATAGTCGTTACTGGAGTGATCTGATCGATGCAGCTTACCGCCGGCTGCAATCCCGCGAGAAAGCTGAAGACATCATACAGGATATTTTCGTTAGCCTCTATCAGAAGAGACATACACTCGACATAACCGTTTCCCTCGAAGGATACCTCTACCAGTCCCTCCGATACAAAGTCCTGAACATGATCAGGGACGAATTGACCCGCACCGCCTGCAAGAAGAAGATTTTTTTTAAGGAGCAATGCAAAAACGATTCGGCTGAATATTGCGATGCAAAAGAATTGAACAACAGGATAGGGCGTGTGCTGAGCTCATTGCCCGATAAATGCCGTGAAGCATTCCTGCTGAGCAGGGAACAGAACCTCTCCAATAAAGACATCTCCCTTGGGATGAATATCTCCGTTAGCACCGTGGAAAAACATATCGGCAAAGCCTTGCGTATCCTGCGGAATAACCTGCGGGATTATTCATTTAATGTTTAATGGAAGTAAGGAAGACCGATTTGTCTTTCAGATAAACAGCAATCCACAATAGAGTAAATAGCGCTGCTACTACCGGAAAACGTCCCCACACTACTAAAGCCCATAATTTTATACCTGATAGGGTATAAAATTACTTAATTCCCTGTTTTTATACCCCATCAGGTATAAAATTTAAAATTTCTAATATTTTATACCTAATTAGGTATAAATAACTTCAAATTCGCTATCTTTATACCTAAATAGGTATAAAATGACAGCGCTTGCAAAACTGATCAAGGAAAAACGCAAGGCACTTCACCTCACACAATTTGACCTGTCTCAAAAATCAGGTTTAGGCCTGCGTCTGATCAGGGAAATAGAGCAAGGGAAAACTTCTATGCGTATGGATAAGGTAAACCAGTTACTGGATTTGTTTGGCATGGAATTGATCGCTGCTCCTAAACAAAGAGTGTATGAGTAAAACAGCTCAAATATTTTATCAGGAAAAATTAGCGGGCTTATTGACGGAATCTGACAGTGGATACGAGTTCGCTTATGACAGGGAATATCTCGCAGACGCTGCTGCCAGGCCGGTAAGCCTGACATTGCCATTGAGAACTGCTCCTTATCGAAGCAATACTTTATTTGCTTTTTTTGACGGACTTATTCCTGAAGGATGGTTGCTCGATATTGCCAAAGATCATTGGAAGGTGAACCGCAATGATCGCTTTGAATTATTACTACTCACATGCCGGGATGCTATTGGTGCAGTAAGCGTCATTCCCGTTGAAGAAAACGTTGTATAATGCCAAACTGTTTGATTTGTTACCAGGATGCAGCCGGCGATCATTTCCACGACAAATGCGCCAAAAAACTCTTTGGTACCACGGCAATGCCTACCCTGGAACTCGATAAACAATTATTGAAAGAGTTGGCGGAACAGACCATCAACCAGCGTATTGCAGTAACGGGCGTACAACCCAAGTTATCGGTTACCCTGGAAAAACATCAGGGCAATGGCCGGTTGACGATTGTTGGATTATGGGGTGAATTCATTCTTAAGCCGCAGCACGAAACATTACACTCGATGCCGGAGACGGAAGACCTGACTATGCATCTGGCAGGTATTTTTGATATAGAGGTTTGTGAGCATGCCCTAATGAGAGCCACTGACGGCTCACTTGTGTACCTGGCTAAACGATTCGACAGGGAAAAAGGACGAAAAATACATATCGAAGATTTCTGCCAACTGTCTGAGTTCCTGACAGAGAATAAATACAAAGGATCTTACGATAAAGCAGGGAAGCTCATTCTTACCTGGTGCACCAATACGGGTTTCGATAAGCTCCGCTATTTTGAATTATTGTTATTTAGTTACCTGAGCGGTAACAATGATATGCACCTGAAAAACTTTTCACTGATTCACCGGGATGGGAATATAGCGCTCAGTCCTGCTTATGACCTGTTGAATGTAAACCTCATTTTCCCCAAAGACCAGGAGGAGATGGCCTTACTGTTGAACGGAAGAAAGAAAAAAATTCAGCTAAGGGATTTTGAAGCGTTGGGAATTGTGTTGGGCATCCCTGATAAAGTAAGAGTCAACAGCTATAAAAAATTCAGTGGTAAGAACAAGGAGGTAGAGCAGATGATCAGAGCTTCGTTTCTACCTCCGGACCTGCAGGAACAGTATTGGCTGATCTGGAGCAAAAAGCAACAGATTTTTTCATAACCTGGAAAAGCAGGAAGCTCCTGGCCCGCAGATAACAGCGTCTGCGGGCCAGGCCATTTTTACCCAGCCATTACGTTTATTTCAAATGTGTTTCGGGCTAATTCAGGCGTTCATTGAACTGTCAAACTCTCCGGAACTTTTATTCACAGCCTGTTGATTTCTTTATCCTCCGTCAATTAAATTTATTGTGAACTTTATTCAACTGCATTACGCAATATTTCCTTTTATATAGGGTCATACGTTAGGGATCAAATCAGACAAAATGTTTGGTCCCAGGGGATTGTATCACGATTAAAGAAATTGATTTATGGGATTATTTGACAAGAGGGTTCAGTACAAACCATTTGAATATCCGGAGGTACTCCAGTACACATCGGCCATCAACAAATCCTTCTGGGTTCACTCGGAAGTTGACTTTACGGCCGATATCCAGGATTTTCATGCACACCTGACCCCTGCGGAACAGAATGCTGTGAAGAACAGCCTGCTTTCCATTGCCCAGGTGGAAGTGGCAGTAAAATCTTTCTGGGGCAACCTTTACCATCATTTTCCCAAGCCCGAGATCAATGGGCTGGGTTCTACCTTCGCCGAGTGCGAATTCCGTCACTCCGAAGCGTATTCACGCCTGCTGGAAGTGCTTGGTTACAACAATGAATTCGAAAACCTCCTGAAAGTTCCGGTGATCCAGGAGCGTATCAACTATCTGTCAGCCGCGCTGGCCAATACCAAATCCACCGACAAAAAAGAATATACTGTTTCGCTCATCCTCTTCAGTCTCCTGATCGAGAACGTGAGCCTCTTCAGTCAGTTTGCCATCATCCTGGCCTTTACCAGGTTCAAAGGACTGATGAAGAACGTGAGCAATATCATCGCCTGGACTTCAGTGGACGAGCAGATCCACGCCAATGCCGGTATTTTCCTCATCAATAAACTGAAGGAAGAATATCCGGAGATTTTCACGCCTGATACCATCAGCCATGTGCATGATATCGTTAAGCAATCCATCGAAACGGAAAGCCGTATGCTGGACTGGATCTTCAATGCAGGTAATATCGAGATCGTGAACAAACAAGATCTCACCAACTTCATGAAGAGAAGGGCTGATGACAGCCTGCAACAGATCGGAATGCCAGCCATCTTCAACGTTACTGCCAAAGAAGCCGGGGCCATGTTGTGGTTTGAAGAGGAAGTATTCTCCAATAGTCTGGACGACTTCTTTGCCAAGAGGCCCGTTGAATATACCAAGTTCGACAAGAGCATTTCTGCTCACGATTTGTTTTAATTGATTGAGATTAGTGTTTATCCAAACCCATTAAATCTTTTGTGTATGACAACATTATTTGAAACTGCCGCACCAGCTGCGGACCAATTACCAGATATAGCCGGCAAATATGAGCAGGAAAAATTGTGGTGGAAGAATGAAGAAAGTGAACAGATCCTGAACAGGGGCTATCTGCTGAAAGGGGAGACTGTTGAAGGTGCTATCGAACGTATCTGCAGCGCTGCAGCGCAACGTTTGTACAAGCCGGAGCTGAAAGATGCTTTCAAAGAAATGGTGGAAAGAGGATGGATGAGCCTCAGCTCTCCCATCTGGGCCAATATGGGTACGGAAAGAGGATTGCCTATCTCCTGCTTCAACGTACACGTTCCCGATCATATCGAAGGCATCACCCACAAACTGGGTGAAGTGATCATGCAAACCAAGCTCGGCGGCGGAACCTCCGCTTACTTCGGCGCCCTCCGCGAACGCGGAAGCGCAGTGACCGACAATGGTAAGAGCAGTGGAGCCGTTAGTTTCATGCGCCTTTTCGATACAGCCATGGACACCATCTCACAAGGTGGCGTTAGACGCGGCGCCTTTGCTGCCTACATGGATATCGATCACGGTGATATCGAAGAATTCCTCTCTATCAAAGATATCGGTCACCCCATCCAGAATCTTTTCTACGGTGTTTGTGTGCCCGACTATTGGATGCAGGATATGATCGATGGAGATATGAAGAAAAGGGAGATCTGGGCCAAAGTGCTTGAAAGCCGCCAGCAGAAAGGACTTCCATATATCTTCTTCTCCGATAACGTGAACAGGAACAAACCACAGGTATACAAAGACCAGAACCTGACCATTCACGCCAGCAATCTCTGTTCCGAGATCATGCTGCCCTCTTCCATCGACGAGTCATTCATCTGCTGCCTCTCCTCCATGAACCTGGAGCTGTACGATGAATGGAAAGATACCAATGCAGTGAAGCTGGCAGTATTCTTCCTCGATGCAGTATTGCAGGAATTCATCGCCAAAACTGAAGGCAATCACTATCTCGAAGCAGCCAACAAGTTTGCCAAAAGACACCGCGCGCTCGGATTAGGCGTACTGGGATGGCATTCTTACCTGCAAAAGAATATGATACCGTTTGAAGGACTGCGCGCCAAGCAACTGACCGCCGCCATTTTCAAAGACATCCAGGAGAAAGCCAACAAGGCCAGCAAAGACCTGGCATGGATCTATGGCGAACCCGATCTGTTGAAAGGATACGGCAAGAGGAACACCACTTTGCTGGCCATCGCTCCAACAACTTCTTCCAGCGCGATCCTCGGACAAACATCACCCGGCATCGAGCCATTCAGCAGCAACTATTACAAAGCAGGTCTTTCCAAAGGCAACTTCATGCGCAAGAACAAATACCTGAAAGAACTGCTGGTGAAGAAAGGCATCGATAATGAAGATACATGGCGCGGCATTATGCTGAACCATGGTAGCGTACAGCACCTGAAAGAGCTGACACAGGATGAAAAAGATGTGTTCAAAACATTCAAGGAGATCAGTCAGCTGGAAATCATCCAACAGGCTTCCATCCGTCAGCAATATGTTGACCAGAGCCAGAGCCTGAACCTGAACATCCCTTCGGATCTTCCCGTAAGAGAAGTGAACAAACTGCTGATCGAAGCCTGGAAACTGGGTGTTAAGACCCTGTACTACCAGCGCAGCCAAAGCGTTTCAAAAGAAATGGTCACCAACCTGGTGAGCTGCAAAAGCTGCGAAGCATAGACTTATCTTTCTATAGTATATCGAAGGCGCACCTCTTGCAGGTGCGCTTTTGCTTTTCAGATCAACCTCTTCATTTCCTGCAAATGCACTAATTTGCATCCTCAAGTTCTTTTCTATACATCTTATCAAACAGTATAGGTTCCCATGTAAGATGGGATTAATAGGGAATTGTGTGCGAATCACAAGCTGTCCCGCAACTGTAAGTAACATACCTGAGTTTTTACCCTCGTTGTCCACTGTTCCGCAAACACGGAATGGGAAGGACGGTAGAAACGTTACAAGCCAGGAGACCTGCCTTTATTGAATTTGACAGTGCTTTCGTGGAAAGAAGCGATTGTTGAATTGATATGCTCCAACACATACCGCTTTAGCTTCAGCTGGTAATGTGATCGCATGCGCATATCCATCTCTTCCGTCTTTCTTCTTTTTCATTATTGCATTCCTGTTTAGCAAAGAGCTTTTAACTGATTCATCATCTTTAAAAGCGAGAACATGCAAACACAAAACCTCGGCTACCCGCGGATTGGCAGCCAAAGAGAACTCAAGAAAGCATCAGAGCAGTACTGGGCCGGAAAACTGAGTGCACAGCAACTGATGCAAACCGGTAGCGCCATCAGGCTGCACAACTGGAAACTGCAAAAAGATGCCGGTATCGATCTCATTCCCTGCAATGATTTTTCTTTTTATGACCAGGTGCTGGACACCAGTTTGATGGTTGGGGCTATCCCTGCCCGTTACCACGACCTTGTGCAGGAGAAACAGCTGCCGCATATCGATCTGCTCTTCGCCATGGCCAGGGGCTATCAGAAAGATGGCTATGATATCACTGCCATGGAAATGACCAAATGGTTCGATACCAATTATCATTACATCGTTCCGGAATTCACAGCCAATCAGCAGTTCACTTTGTTCAGCAACAAAGCGCTGAATGAATTCAGTGAAGCAAGGCAGCATGGCATCCCGGCAAAGCCGGTGCTGCTCGGACCTGTTTCTTATCTCCTGCTGGGTAAAGAAAAGGAGCCAGGATTCCATCGCCTCGAACTGATCAAGAACCTGTTACCAGTGTACCTGGAAATGTTGAGCAAGCTTGAAGAGGCAGGCGCTTACTATATTCAGTTGGATGAGCCCTGTCTGTCACTTGACCTTACAGATGCCGAAAGGAAGGTGTTCACCAAAACCTACCAGGAGATCAGGAATAAATTCCCGCAACTGCAGCTCATACTTGCCAGTTATTTCGAATGTTATGGAGAGAATCTGGCAACAGTTCTGAGCCTCCCGGTACAGGTGCTGCACCTGGACCTCGTACGATGCCCTTCTCAACTGGATGATATTCTCGCCACGGAAATTGTACGTACCCGAACGGTCCTCTCTCTTGGTGTGGTGGATGGAAGGAATATCTGGAAAAATAATTTTGAGCATACCCTTGCACTGATCAATAAAGCTGTAGCCAAACTGGGTGCAGACAGGGTTTGGCTTGCGCCATCCTGTTCATTATTGCATGTTCCCTGTGACCTGGAATTGGAGAAAAATGAAAAAACACTCGCGCCGGAGATCAGGCAGTGGCTGGCATTCGCCAAACAGAAGATCGAAGAACTGGTTACACTCAAACAACTGGCGGCAGGAGAGAACAATGAAATAGCCAATGCCAGATTGAAAGAGAATATAACGGCTAATAATAACCGTAAAACATCTGCCCTGATCCATAATTCAACGGTGAAAGACCGGGTAGCGGCAATAACTCCAAAGGACGCATCCCGCAACAGTGTATTTGCTGATCGTAAAAAACTTCAGCATGAAGCATTGAAGCTGCCTTTGTTCCCTACCACTACTATCGGTTCTTTTCCGCAAACAGCTGAAGTGAGAAGCTGGCGGGCTAAATGGAAAAAGGGAGAGCTCACACAGGAACAATACGATGAACTGATCGAAAAGGAAACTGAAGCGAGTATCCGCTGGCAGGAAGAGATGGGGATCGATGTACTGGTCCATGGCGAATTCGAGCGCAATGATATGGTGGAGTATTTCGGCGAGCAGCTCAGTGGTTTCGTATTCTCTCAGAATGGCTGGGTGCAGAGCTATGGCAGCCGCTGCGTGAAGCCGCCCATCATTTATGGAGACGTGAGCCGCCCTGCTCCCATGACCATACGCTGGACATCCTATGCGCAATCACTCACGGGCAAACCCGTGAAAGGAATGCTCACCGGACCGGTCACGATACTGCAATGGAGCTTCGTGCGCAATGACCAGCCTCGCAGTGAAACCTGTACCCAGATTGCGCTTGCGATCAGGGATGAAGTAATTGGTTTGGAACAGTCCGGCATTGGCCTGATCCAAATTGATGAACCTGCCATTCGCGAAGGGCTTCCCTTGCGCAGGGAGCATTGGTCAGATTATCTCAACTGGGCTGTGCGTGCTTTCAGGATCTCAGCAAGTGGTGTGAAGGATGCCACGCAGATCCATACGCATATGTGTTATTCCGAGTTCAATGATATCATTTCACAGATCGCGGATATGGATGCCGATGTGATCACCATCGAGTGCAGCCGTTCACAAATGGAATTGCTGGATGCATTTGCTGAATTCAAATACCCCAATGAGATCGGACCGGGTGTGTATGATATTCACTCCCCGCGCGTGCCATCGAAAGAGGAAATGATTCGGCTCATGGAAAAAGCGAGGGCTGTCATACCTTCGGAACAACTCTGGGTGAACCCCGACTGCGGCCTGAAAACCCGCGGCTGGAGCGAAACCAAAGCAGCTTTGCAGGAAATGGTGGAAGCCGCCAGGGAACTGAGAAAGAACATGGCCGTTCAGGCATGATATATTTTTCCAACAGGCTGAATAGCCTCAGCCTGTTGGTTTCATTCATTAACAATAACTGATGAACCAGGAAAGAAGAGACCAATCCATTACAAGGATCTTTAAAGCAGTATTTCCAGACAGCACCAATCATTATGACACATTATTCGGAGGCACCGCCATGGCGCTGATGGACGAGGTTGCATTCATAACTGCTACGCGCTACAGCCGGCAACGCATGGTAACGGTGAGCAGCGACCGAATCGATTTCAAGATGCCGATCCCCGCAGGCACCATCATCGAGCTGGTGGGCATGGTATCCTATGTTGGCAATACCAGCCTGAAGGTAAAAGTGGAAGTGTTCATAGAACAGATGTACTCCAACGACAGGGACAGGGCCATCAGCGGCGAGTTTACATTTGTAGCCATAGATGAGAACAAGAAAGCAGCCAAAATATCATGATCTGAAAAGCTTCTTTTTTTCATTGACCGTCTGTCAATTTGAATAATTCTTTGCGATACTGGCCCCGCTATTTATGGCATTTACATAGTATATACCCGTTTTTGTCAAAGATTCGCATACTTTCATGGCACTTAAAAATTCGAACTATAGATGCGTAAAACAATTTTGCTGATGAGTGCCGGCCTTATGCTTGCTACGGCATCCATCGCTCAGCGGAAGAAAGGGCCAGCCCCCCAACCTGCTGATACTTCCAAGAAACCGGTGATGGCTCCTCCCGCACCTGGTATGATGGGTCGCCCCGGTGGCGCCCCCAAAGCTGGTCCTAAACCCTACGGTGAAGTGATCACTTCAAAAGCGACAACAAGAAAAGGAATGTTCATCGTGCACAAGCAGGATGACCGCTACCTTTTCGAGATCCCTGATTCCCTGATTGGCCGCGACGTTCTTGTTGTGAGCCGCATCTCCAAATCCGCTACCGGCGGACGCGCCCAGATGATGGGTTATGGTGGTGACCAGATCAATGAAACTGTGATCCGCTTTGAGAAAGGTCCGGACGATAAGATCTTCCTGAAGACCATTTCCTACACTGAACTGAGCACCGACTCTTCCGAGAACGGTATGTACAGATCAGTGATCAACTCTAACCTGCAACCAATTGCTGCAGTATTTGATGTAAAAGCATACAACAAAGGCGCTGTGATCGATCTTACCGATTATATTGCCGGCGACAATGATATCTTTTTCTTTGAAGCCAATGCTAAACGCGCTCTCGGCCTTAGTGCCATGACTCCTCCGGCCTCCTACATTACCGAGGTGAAATCTTTCCCTGGTAACGTGGAGATCAAAACTGTAAAAACCTACACCAAATCAAGTGGTGGCGGTATGTTGCCCGGCATGATGGGCGGTGGCGGAAGCACAGGACCTGCTACTTTCGAACTGAACACTTCTCTGGTACTGCTTCCTGCTGTTCCTATGAAGGCGCGTCATTACGATGACCGTGTTGGTTATTTCGCTACAGGTTATACTGACTTCGATGCCAACCCACAAGGTGTAAAGAAGATCAGCATGATCACACGCTGGAAACTCGAACCCAAACCTGAAGATGTAGAAAAATACAAAAGAGGTGAGCTGGTTGAACCACAAAATCCCATCGTTTACTATATCGATCCCGCTACTCCCAAAAAATGGGTTCCATTCCTGATCGCTGGTGTGAACGACTGGCAGGTTGCTTTCGAGAAAGCCGGTTTCAAAAATGCGATCTACGCCCTCGAAGCTCCAAAGAATGATTCTACCTGGAGTGTGGAAGATGCCCGTCACAATGTGATCGTGTACAAACCTTCCGATATTCCAAACGCCAGTGGCCCTCACGTTCATGATCCCCGCAGTGGTGAGATCATGGAAACACACGTGAACTGGTACCACAATGTGATGAACCTGCTGCGCAACTGGTACATGATCCAGGCTGCCGCTGTAGATCCCAAAGCACGCAAAATGCAATTCGATGATGAACTGATGGGTCAACTGATCCGTTTCGTATCATCTCATGAAGTAGGACATACCCTCGGTCTGCGCCACAACTTCGGCTCTTCTTCTACTGTTCCTGTTGAGAACCTGCGCAACAAAGCATGGGTTGAAGCCAATGGCCATACGCCTTCTATCATGGACTATGCACGTTTCAACTACGTAGCACAGCCGGAAGATGGTATTTCTGAAAAAGGAATTTTCCCACGTATCGGTGATTACGATATCTGGGCTATTGAATGGGGTTACAAATGGAAACCTGAATTCAAGACCGCTGCTGAAGAAACAACATGGTCCAATAAATGGATCATCGAAAGACTGAAGGCCAACAACCGTCTGTTCTTCGGTACTGAAATGGACCGTGACGATCCACGTTGTCAGAATGAAGACCTGGGCGATAATGCCATGAAAGCAAGCGCTTACGGTATCAAGAACCTGAAACGTGTACTGGCCGGTATTCCTGAGTGGTCCAAAGAACCCAATGAAGGTTATGACAACCTGGCTACACTTTACAAAGAAGTAGTAGGTCAGTATAGCCGCTACATGGGCCATGTTACAAAGAATATCGGTGGAATCGAAACTACACCCAAAAGCATCGAGCAGCCGGGTGCTGTTTATGAATTCACTTCCAAAGCCCGTCAGAAAGAAGCGATGGCATTCCTGCAGGAGCAACTGTTCACTACACCTTCCTGGTTACTGGATTACAAACTGATGCCCATCATTGGTGTAAATCCCGGTACACAACTGGCAGGTCTCCAGGCACAGGTAGCTGCCCGTTTGATGAATCCTTCCACTCTGGGTAAGCTGGATCTCTTTGAACAAACAAAAGGAAGCGCTGCCTACACTTCCACTGAAATGCTCAGTGATCTGAAGAAAGGAATCTGGAGTGAACTGGCTACCCGCAAAGCCATCGATCCTCAGCGCCGTATGCTGCAGAAAGGATATGTAGATGCACTGATCGCTATCGTTGCACCTGCTCCTGCACCTGCACAGAATATTGGCGGAATGCAGGTACAAATGAGCGGCGGCGGATCCAAGATCTCTGACGCAACTTCACTGCTGAAAGGCCACGCACGCAGCCTCATGGCTGAGATCAAAGCCGCAGCAGCTGCTGCTCCCAACCAGGCTACACGTCTGCACCTGCAGGATGTTGCCGGAAGGTTGAGCGATGCGCTGGATAAGAAATAAGCTTTTCTCTTTATACATGTGTTTAAGCAAAAGGGGTGATAGTTATCTATCGCCCCTTTCGCTTTTTATTTTTTTCCTGTATTGCATAGTTGCCGGACATAACCTACCCATCTCAATTGTTGACGCAGACTATCCATATCGCAGACCAGCTCTTTCCGGCTTGCTTCACTGAAAGGCTTTAGTATAGCCACTTCCCGTAACTGCTGCAAACTCATCCAGCCCATCGCATTGAGTGCATGCGTTCTGATCAGGAAATTTTTCCGGTTGTTTACCGGATAAGGCAACCGTGCTGTTTGCGTGTTGATGGACCTGACCTCATTCAGAAAGACGGCTTCCAGTTTTTCATAATTCCAGTAAAGATTGGGAATGGTATGAACCCCTTTCTGGAGGTCTTTCCATACATCGAATACATCATTGGTCAGTTGCATCAGTCCGGATACCGGATAGAGCAATGCTTCCATTGCTGCTCCGGGCCAGGATTCCAGCACCGAACAAAAAAGTAGAATACTGTAATAGCTTTTGTTGTAAGTGATCTGCGTAAGCTCCTCTTCGGATATTTCACTGTTGAATTGCTTCAATGATTGCAGTTCCCAATAAGCTCCTTCCTTCAGGTATTGAATGAAGCGGTCCCGTGCCGGTATTTCACGGAGAAGCTGTACGTACAAGGCATGTACAATGGAGTCGATCTTATTGGAAGGGGTATATTTTTCCGGTTCGGTGATCAATGCTTCAATCTGCGGATAGTCCAGTAATCGATCATCGAAAAGATCATCAAAGAGGGGCATGAAGATGCTAAGCTGAAGGATATTCCTGTGTTCGGAGGCATTGAGTTTTTTTTCCGGGATAAGGTAAATGTTTTCGCAGACCAGGTTAAGCGCAAGCTGATAATATTTTGTGATCCGCAGGATGTCTTTGGAAGAGAAACTGAATTGATCGGGAGGAACGATAGCAGCGATCAATGCAGGAATTTCTTCTTTACACTTTTTCTCCTGCAGCTTCATTTGCCTGTGCAGGCTGAACATATGCCGGGCAACAGTCAGCAGGCTGGTATTTGGCAAGCTAACTGTATCGGATAAACGACCGGTATTCTGTCGGAGTATCTCCATGGTCCTGAATTAATATGGCTAAAATACTTATTCGGGTTCAATTATCGCCAACGCTGACGCAGCAAGTTCAATAGCAGATCATTGAAGGTCCAGCCAATGCTGCGGGCAGCCATGGTGGTAAGACTGTCCTGGTCCCCACGATGCGGCCTGGAAGCACCTGTCATATTGGGCTTCATGTTGAGGTCGAAAAGGAAATATTTTCCTGCTGCATCGGCCCTGCAGTCTATGCGGATCGCAGCTTTGGCTCCTACCAGGCTGGCGGCTTTTTCACATGCATGGCAAAGCTGGGCAATATCCGGATTGAGCAATTCGAGCGGCGTCAATACCGCACTGTTGTTCACAACGGCCACCGTTCCATTATACGGCGCGATCCCTTCCTGGTGATTGAATCGTTTTACAGGAGGCAAACTCCAATAGTTGTCTTTTATTACAGCATGGTTGTTAATGCTGTATTCACCGGGTGGCATAACGGTGATGGTTAGTTCTTCTCCGGAAAGGAATTCTTCAACGTAAACTGCTGCACCGTAATCATTGGAAGAAAGCATTTCAGCAAGCGTCTTCGATAATTCAGTTTCATTTTTCACAACAGTAACTCCCTGGCTTCCCCGTCCGCGGATGGGTTTTGCTACTACCGGAAAGGGGAAGCCTGGTTTATATCCTGCAGCATTCCTGCTGTCTATTGTTACTGATCTTGGAATAGGAAGCTCATGATCTCTTAGCAGTTCATTGGTCACCAGTTTATCGTCGAAACGGTCAACGTTGGCGGGGATCTGTCCTACTACATAGATCCCTTTTTTGATGAACGCTTCTATAGGGTGACCGGTATACAATACTGTATTCAGCCAAATGGTATCGGCGCCTTTGTTGATGGCTTCCTGTATGCCATCTTTTGTATCAGGGAATACCCAGCCGGGATCATTTTCGATTGAAGGGTCGCTCAACGGCAATACAATGGAAACGCCGCAGCGCTGCAAGGTATACGCGATATCCGCTCCGCTGTCTGAATAGCCGCCTGGTTTCATTGGTTTGATGATCCCATTCCGTACTGGTGGTGATGCGGCCTGATAAACAACGGCAACTTTAGCTTCCATGATATTGCATTTTTCCTATTAAAGGTATGGTAATAGACAGGAAATGAGTTGGATATGTACCGGCTTCAATAATTCTTAATGTAGATTAATTCAAATTCTTAATGTATGTCATTGGTGAGAAGTTCGTAAGAGCTGAATTTTGTGTTATAAAATTGAATGACAATGAACGAACAAATACTTGGACTGCACCATATAACAGCAATAGCATCAAATGCACAAAGGAATCTCGATTTCTATACAAAAGTGCTTGGGCTGAGACTGGTCAAAAAGACTGTCAACTTCGATGATCCGGGTACTTACCATTTTTACTACGGAAATGAAGAAGGCACTCCCGGCACCATATTGACCTTCTTCCCCTGGCAACATATTGGTCAGGGCCGCAACGGAGTTGGCATGGCAACAGAGATCACATATGCTGTTCCTGAAAACAGTCTGAATGCATGGAAGGAACGTTTAACGAAGTTCGATGTTCCTTTTACTGAGGGAACAAGATTTGGTGAGCCTTATGTTTCTTTCAGTGATCCTGATGGGCTCAACCTGAGCCTGGTCGTTCCTGCCAAAGCAGACACAAGAACGCCCTGGCAAACTGAAGATGTAAAAGAAGACATCGCAACAAAAGGATTCCACAGTCTCACCTTGTCCTTGAGAAGGACTGATGGAACAGCTTCTGTGCTGACCGGTATATTCGGTTATCGTTTGCTGGCCCGGGAAGGGAACCGCTATCGTTACGTCACCGATGCTGTGGAGCATGCAGGCATCATCGATCTGCTGGAACTGCCTGATGGCAAGCCCGGTTACAATGCAGCAGGCACCAATCACCACGTTGCATTCAGGGTGGCCGATGATACCATCCTGATGAAATTCCGGGATAAAGTGGTAAGCAAGGGATTGCAGATCACTCCGAAGATAGACAGGGATTATTTCTTCTCCCTGTACTTCAGGGAACCCGGCGGTGTATTGTTCGAGATCGCAACAGACAATCCAGGATTTACAGTGGATGAACCATTGGATCAACTGGGAACAAACCTGAAACTGCCCAAACAGTATGAGCCTGTCAGGGCGGATATCGAAAAAGAATTACCTGAATTGGTTGGTTAATATAGGTTGTATATAAGCGGTTGTTTTAATTTTCATGGCTGAAATGAAGGCGTCTCAAATGCAGATTTGAGGCGCCCTCTACATTTGTTTAGCCTTCTTCTTCCGCGTTCATCAATTTCATCAGCAATGAAAAAGCGTTCTTCAGCACCAGCTTGGTGTCTGTGGTGATGTTCTTGCTTTCGATCTGTTGCCTGGCGCCATTCAGAACACCCGGAATAACTTCCGTCATGGTGAAATCGCCATTTTCTTTTTCCACAAATACATAATGTTTATTGGCCCAGCGAACAACAGCTTCTTCAGGTACTACAAGGCTTTTCACATCCTGAACAGCAACATCTCCATTCATGAACATTCCGGGAACCAATTCTGCTGCGTATTTATCAAAATGACAATGGATCTCTGTACTCCGGTTCTCATCAAATGTCCTGTTGATCAGGAATACTTTCGCGGCATATTTCTTTTCGGGGTTGTTATTGCTCCAGGCATACACTTTTTCGCCAACGGCGATTTTGGGAAGATCCTTTTCAAACACTTTTAAAGACAGGTGCAGGTCCGAAGGATCTATCAGCTCGAACAGAATATCCGTGGGCGATGTATACTTCCCGATGCTGATATTGATCTTAGAAACGAATCCGTTGATGGGCGACAAAACCGGAACCTCCTTTCGTATATTGCCCGGTGTTAGATTATTGGGATCGATTCCCAGCAGCTTGAGTTTTTCGGCCAGCGAACTGATCAGGATGTTCTCTTTGTCCATATCCGCTTTTGCCTGTTGGAACACTTTGTCGCTGCTGGCTTTGCTGCTGTTCAGGTAGCGTTGTCTTTCATATTCTTTTTCATAGAATGCGAAATTGGTCTTTGCGGTAAGATAATCCTGCTGCAGCTGAATGAATTGCATATCCTCTATGTATGCCAGCACCTGTCCTTTCTTTACGGACTTGCCCGGCAAGAGATTGGTAGACCTGATATAGCCGCCCAATGGAAAGCTGAGCTTCACCGTGTTTTGAGGAGGTGCATCCACCATACCCTGCAGGGCGATGGTGTTGCTGATGTTTTCATATTGGGGAAGTCCCACTTCAATTCCTGCACTGGATCGTTGTTGTACGCTCAGGGAAACTGTTTGCGAGATTTCAGAGAAATCTGTTTTGGGAACATTTTCTTTTTCTTCTTTCTTTCCGCCGCAGGCAGTCAGCAGAAATGCCACTACGCAGCTTAATATAGATTGTTTCATTTTTCCTTATTTATTGCTGAGTTTGTGTAATTGGATAAGAGCCTGGTTATAGTTGTTGAGTTGATCGATATATTGGTTCTGAATACCGATGGATTGATTCACGATCAACACCCATTGCAGATAATCGATCTCCCCTGCCAGGAACTGCTGGTCGGCTGTACTGATCAGCAGCGAAGCATTTTTGAGCCCGCTGGTTTCAAAATAATGGAGCGCTTCGCGGAATTTGTCCACTTCCTGTTTTGCGATCAGCAAATTGGTGCGGAGCTGCATTTCCACTTGCGTGGTTTCTTTTTGTTTGCTTTCCCAGGATAATTTAGCGGACTGCGCACGCGCTGCCTGTGCACCGTAGAACAGCGGTATGCTGATGCCTGCGCTGAAATAGCTGAAGCGATGTCCGCTATTGTAGAATTTCTCGTGACCATCGATATTCTGTACACCCTGAAGGCTCTGGTTATTGTAACCAATGGTAAGATCCGGTAATTGTTTTGCCTTTTCGAGTTTGAAGCGGTTGTACTCGTTGGCGGCAACCAATTGAGATCTTATATATACTGGTGACTCCTGGATCGAAGCAGACGGATCGTTCTGAAATGCTGTTGTTTCGAATTTGGGATCAACTGTTTCAGGAGCACGTGAAACTGAATCCTGGATCAGTAAATTGAAGCGGTTCAATACAATTGCAAGATCTGTTTCCAGTTGCCGCAATTGAATGCCGATCTGTTGGCGCTGTGTTTCCGCGGCTGTTTTTTCAAGGATATTGGCAGCGCCACTCTCAAACCTTTTGTTGGACGTAGATTCAAACAGGCGATACAAACTATCGGCATATTGCAGCAGCGTCTGTCGCTTTACCATCGATACATATTCAAAGAATGTAGCCCGCACCTGTGCATTCAATTCCAGCTCAGACAAGCGTGTGTCCTGTTGGGCAACCATGAAATCGGTCTTTAGTATCTTGGAACGATGCGCATATACTGATGGGAAATTGATAGTTTGGCTGATACCGATACGCGAATCATTGTAGGCGCTGTTTACTTTTCCATAATCTCCGGTGAGCTCCGTTTTGGCAGGATCAAACCCTGACCTGGTGAGCTTTTCAACGGACTGCTGGTTCAGCCTAGCGCTTTTCATTTGCAGGTTGTTGCGGGTGGCCAGTTGCAATGACTCCTGCAGGCTCACAGGAGTTTGTGCCGATGCAACGGCAGTAATCGACAGGAAAAGAACCATTGTGGCTACTGTTTTTTTCATACGGGTAATGGTTGCACGGTTAAACAATAAGTACAAAGCAGGCAATACAAATAGTGTGAGGAAAGTGGCAGAGATCAGTCCGCCAATCACCACTGTTGCCAGGGGACGCTGCACTTCTGCGCCTGCACCGTTGCTGGCAGCCATGGGAAGGAAACCAAGACTGGCCACAGCGGCAGTCATCAATACGGGCCGCAGGCGGTTACGCGTTCCTGTTAATACCAGTTCAAGTGTATCAGTGATATGACCATCCTTTTTGATGCGGTTGAATTCAGAGATGAGTACGATGCCATTCAGTACTGCCACGCCGAACAATGCAATGAAACCTACGCCTGCGGAGATACTGAAGGGCATATCCCGCATGGCCAGTGCAAATACGCCACCGATGGCCGAAAGCGGAATGGCTGTATAGATCAGTATGCTTTCTTTCAATGAGGAAAATGCAAAATACAGCATACCGAAAATGAGCAGGAGCGCTACCGGAACGGCGATGCTTAACCGCTTCCTGGCCTGTTGCAGGTTTTCGAATGCGCCTCCGAAACTGACGGTATAGCCGGCATCCATCTTCAAACTTTTTTCCACTTTTTGCTGCAACTCTTCAACAATGGATTGCACATCGCGCCCGCGTACATTGAATCCTACGATGATTCGTCTTCTCGTATTCTCTCGCTGGATCTGGTTGGGGCCTTCGATCTCATCGATGGAGGCCACCTGGTGCAATGGGATTTGCAGTCCGCCCGGAGTGGAGATCTGAAGGTTCCTTACATCTTCGATATTCCTTCTTCCTTCATCTCCCACTCTGATAGTAAGATCAAAACTTTTCTCGCCTTCATATACTTTCCCGGCAACAGCACCTGCAAATGCAGCGTGGATGGTGGTATTGATGTTCTCGATATCCAGTCCGTATTTCGCAATCTCATCCCTGTTGAAATCGACAACTATCTGCGGCATTCCCGTAACCGTTTCGATATACCAGTCCGCTGTTCCGTCTACAGTTTTCGCGATATTGCCCAGTTCGCCTGCATACGAAGCAAGTTTGTCGAGATCTTCACCGAAGATCTTGCAAACCACATCCTGCTTGGCGCCAGTCATCAATTCATTGAATCGCATTTGTACGGGATACTGGAAACCGGTAGTAACGCCGGGCACCACTTCCTGCGCAGTGGCCGACATCTTATCCGCCAGCTCTGCAAAGCTTTTTGCATTTGTCCATTTTTCTTTCTCTTTCAACACGATGATCATATCGCCACCCTCGATGGGCATCGGATCTGTAGGGATTTCTGCGCTCCCGATCCGGGATACGATCTTTTCCACTTCAGGATATTTTGCTTTCAGTGTATCCGAGATCCGATTGATAGCAGTGATGGTGGTGGAAAGATTGGCGCCTACCAGTAACCTTGTCTCCACCGCAAAATCACCTTCTTCCAGCTGCGGAATGAATTCTCCTCCCATACGATTGAAGATGATGATCGCAAAGGCGAACAGCAGGAAAGTGGCGGCCACTACCAGTTTGCGCACCATCAGCACTTTTCTCAGCGCCCGCTGATAGAGCAGTCCTGCCTTCTCCATGATCCTTTCAGAAATATTGAGTTTGTGCGGGATCTTCTTACTGATGAGCAGCGAGCTGATCATCGGAACATAAGTAAGGGAAAGGATGAATGCTCCTAGTATTGCGAAGGCCACTGTCTGTGCCATCGGCTTGAACATTTTGCCTTCGATGCCTGTAAGGGAAAGGATGGGCAGGTAAACGATCAGGATAATGATCTGTCCGAACACTGCGGCATTCATCATACGTGATGCAGAGGAAGAAACCGCTTCATTCATTTCGATCTGCGAGATCCTGTTGGTGTGCGAGAATTTTTGGAAGAATGGATATAATGCAGGATAGCTTCCACAATGATCACCGCTCCATCTACGATCAATCCGAAATCCAGCGCACCGAGGCTCATCAGGTTACCGCTCACACCGAAGAGATTCATCATTGCCACGGCGAATAGCATGGACAATGGGATCACGGAAGCCACAATCAGCCCTGCACGCAGGTTGCCGAGGAACAGCACCAGTACCAGCACAACAATCAACGCGCCTTCCAGTAAATTTTTTTCAACTGTTCCTATCGCATTGTTCACCATTTTGGTGCGGTCGAGGAATGGCTCTATCGCTATTCCTTCCGGTAATGATTTTTGAATGTCCATGATCCGGGCTTTCACCGTCCCGATCACCTGCGATGAATTGCCGCCTTTGATCATCATCACGATACCCCCGCATACTTCACCTTCACCGGCCATGGTGAGTGCCCCATAACGGACGGCAGAGCCGGGCCTCACTTCGGCAACATGACTGATCAGTACTGGTGTGCCGTTGTTCACTTTTACAACGATCTTATTGATGTCTTCAATCGTCTTTGTTAATCCCACGCTGCGAATGAACAATACAGCCGGTCCTTTCTCGATATAAGCGCCACCGGTGTTCTGATTATTCTTCTTCAGTGCGGTGAATACATCGGAGATGGTGATGTTCATTGCTTTCAGCCTGGCAGGGTTGACGGCTACTTCATATTGTTTCAGCATCCCTCCGAAAGTGGACACATCGGCTACGCCGGGAGTGCCGAGTAATTGTCTTTTCACCAACCAGTCCTGGATGGTCCTCAGGTCTGCGAGTGAATACTTCGATTCGTATCCTTTTTTTGTTCTGAGCACGTACTGGTAGATCTCTCCCAGCCCGGTGGTTACGGGAGCGAGAGAAGGTGTATTCGCGTTTTCGTTTATTTCAACCTGCGAAAGACGTTCGGTAACCTGTTGCCTGGCCCAGTAAACGTCCACATCATCGTCGAATACGATGGAGATCAGGGAGAGCCCGAAGCGCGACAGGCTCCGGCTTTCTTTCACTCCCGGCACATTGCTTACTGCCAGTTCAATGGGAAATGTAATGAGTCTTTCTACGTCTTCCGCCCCCAGAGAAGGGGCTGTGGTGATCACCTGCACCTGGTTATTGGTGATGTCCGGAACTGCGTCGATAGGCAATTGCGTCAGTTGCCAGGATCCGTAAACGATCCATACCAATGTAAATAGTGTAATGGCCAGTTTGTTCTTAACTGAAAATCTGATTATCCTGTTTAGCATACGGTCTGAGTATAAATGCACGAACGATTAACCACTTACCGGAATGGCAGTGGCATTACAAACAGCCTGAAAAGCTGTACGATGGCGTTGTGATCTATGCTCTGGGAGGACGGAAAAGCGATTGGCCCGCAGGGTTATAATAGAAATCCGGCTGTTCGATACCGAAATCTTTTTCGATGATCCAGTTATGCGGCGTGAGCGCGGGAAGTTTATGATTGGAGACGAAAAGAGTAGCCAGAATATTGATATCGTATTTCTTGAAGGGGAGCTGCATGTCCTTCTCGTCATCATCATCATTGAAATCCTCTCCCCAGTAGTGCATGGAAAGGTATTTCAGCATGCCCACTTCAGGATTGAGCGCCCTGTGCTCTTTGAAGTGCTCGAATAGCTTGGGCAATTTCACCAACTGTACCATATTGGTGGATTGACCGATCAGGACTAACAGTAATATGTGCAAAAAGCACTTTTTCACGGGACAAAGGTAATGGGGTGAGGGTACTTATGCAAAAGGAAACGGGATGGGTGGGATGAAATTTTGATTAAATAGGGTATGCATCATTGGAGAGAATGCGGATTTCTTATGGGGAGTGGCTGGGCTGATATCTTATTTCATAGCCAAAACAACTGTGCCCAAAACGATGAGACCGGCTCCAACAGCAGTTTTGAAAGATAATGATTCACCCAAAAATATTACTGCCAAAACAATGGCAATTGCTACGCTGAGTTTATCTACTGCCGCCACCTGCGCAACTTTTCCTGTTTGCAGGGCTTTAAAATAAAATAACCAGGAAAGCCCCGTGGCGATCCCGGAAATAGTAAGAAAAATAATATTCCGTTTCGATAGATCGTTGATTCCTTTGAACTCTCCTTTAGCGAGAATGATACTCCAGATCATGAGCAGGATTACGATCGTTCTGATACCGGTAGCAAGATTAGAATTGATATTGGTAATCCCTGCTTTGGCAAATATGGCGGTCAGCGCAGCAAACAAGGCTGATAAGAGCGAATAAAGTAGCCACATATAAAGTAGTTCATTTTTTGTTTTTAGAACTGATACACTAAACTTACACCAACAGCTCCGCCGGAATAAAAAGGAACCGCCACTACCGGTTTGTTTTTTTTCTTTTCGAAAATCCTTTTAACAGATGGGTACAGGTAGTAGGCCAGATCTGTGGATAGAATGCCTACGCCAGCTCCGGCAACCACATCGCTCAGCCAATGTTTGTTGTTGTACATACGGAGATACCCGGTAGTAGCCGCAACGGCATAACCTGCAACACCATACCAAACCGATACATCTTTATATTCCCTTCGCAGGAACTCTGCAGCGGCAAAGGCATTGGCTGTATGACCAGAAGGAAATGAATAACTGTTGGAGCCATCAGGGCGCCATTCCTTGCTGATGCTTTTGCCGGTAAAAACTATGGAAGACATGATTGCGGTACTCAGTCCATAAATTATCGTACGGTCGCGGAAATTATGCGCACCCTTAATGCCCATCGCATTAAGGCCATACACTGCAACAGCAGGAGCCCATTGCAGGTAATTGTCTATGGATAATTGTTTGTGTGAGCGCTCAGTCCAGAGCTCTTCCTTCATGTTTGAATTGACTTCCTTTAATTCCTCGTTTTTGATGGAGACGATACCGTAAGTGATCATGGTTGCGGGAATCAGGATCTGATATTTTGGAAAAGGCTTTTTGACAGCAAGACTATCCTGCCTCATTGTTCCGGGAGATTGGGCTCTGCAAACCTGCACTGACAGGGACAGTACTAACAGAATGGGAAAAGGGAGTTTCATGAGTGTATGATTGATATTTTGAACAGAACCTGATCTCAGTATTTGAGCCCGCCATGTTTGTAGAGGTAGTAAGCCGACTGGTAAAATGAGATCGCCTCATGCACTGCATTGCCATTGAATTTGGTGGGCAATTGCTCATTATTTGCGAACAGGTATTTATAGGTTTCCACTTTTTGTTGTGGTGAAAGGATAACCAGGCTGTCTTGTTTCAGATAAACCAGTTTTTGGTAAGTACCCAGGAAAGCTCTGGGCTGATACTTTTCTTCCAATACATTCATGCCATATAGATTGGAAACATAATTCCAGTTCAGGATACCAAAAAGAGTAGGGAACAGATCGATCTGGGAGCAAAGCTTTGTAATGGAGCCTGATGGATTGCCGGGAAGGTTGCAAATGATAGCGGGTATATGATATTTGGAAACATCGATCTCATTCTTTCCGGCGCTGCTGGCGCAATGGTCTGCAATAAAAATGATCACGGTGTTCCTGAACCAGGGTTGCTTCGATGCTGTTGCAAGGAATTTGCCGATAGCATAATCTGTGTATCTGACAGCTCCTTCACGTCCTGATCCTGAAGGAATATTGATCCTGCCTTCGGGATAAGTAAAAGGGCGATGATTGGAAGTGGTCATTACAAAATCAAAGAAGGGTTTTCCTGCAAGATGTTTTTGGTTAGCATCCCGGATCACAACATCATATACATCTTCATCACAGATACCCCAGGCGTTCCGGAACTCTATGGTTGAATCAGGGATCTGGTGGCGGATGGCTTTGAAGTGGTCTCCCATCATCAGTTTGCGGCCCTTGTCGGTAATGTCATATCCATTGCTGCCAAAGAACTGGTTCATATTATCGAAGTAGCCATCACCCCCATAGAAGAAGGCCGTTGCATATTGTTTGGAGCGGAATATGGCGCCAACAGAGAAAAGGTTGTCGTTATCAGGCCGGCGGACGATACTGCTTCCAGGGGTTGGTGGGATAGCCAGTGTTAACGCTTCCATACCCCTTACTGTGCGTGTGCCCGTTGCATACATATTTTCGAATACGATGTTCTGTTTAGCCAGAGAGTCCAGTACAGGTGTGAGGTGCTGCTGATTGCCAAAATGGTCCATAAAGTCAGCACTGAGACTTTCGATAGTAACGAGGATCACATTGGGGCGCATTTCTTTGCCGGAATCAATAATTTTTCTGCGTATGCTAAGCTGATCACTGAGAAACTGACTCCTGGAATCCTGCAGGCATTTTCTTGTGATGCTAAAGGCAGTATCATCATTGATCCTCCGGTAAAACTGATCGTAATTGAGCTCGTTGTTCCTGAAGGCAGAGAAGAATGAATATATTCCTGATTTTGCCAATTCATTCTGATAACGGTTACGGCCGGTATCTGCCAGCTGATTACTGATAAGAAAAGCATACAGTATGCACAAACCCAATAACATGCCCCATACAGCAATCCTTATTCGAAAAGGGGAATGACTGTTGAATGAAATGCGAAAGATCCCTTGCTTCGTGAATAGCCAGGTGATCAGCAATGCAGCCAGAACCATGCAGGAAATAAGAACAGGCAACGGATAGGATTCATTGATATTTTGCACCACTTCATAGGTGTAGACCAGATAGTCAACAGCAATGAAATTGAAACGGCTTTCAAATTCCAGCCAGAACGTAAGCTCTGCAAAGAAGGAGAACATCAGTATCAGTGTTCCCAGGAAGAATCCCGCGTAGGTGATCACTTTATTGATGATGCTGTTACTGAATTTCGGAGGGAATAGCAGTAAATAGGTTGCATAAGGGAATAGAAAAAATACAGCCACTCCTATATCGAACATTAATCCAACACCGAAAATTCGGACCAGGGCAGGGAATGTTGGTGCTGCATTGCTGATGGAAACCAATAACAATATTACGCGCATCAGGAGCGATAATGAAAGATACATGGCTGCAAAACCTGTCAGCAGGCTGTACTGGTTGATTCGGGATCTGTGTTTCATAGTTTAGAATTTGTAAGCATATCCCAGGCGGAAGACCTGTGTTTCATAATAGTCTGTGCTGGTGTACCTGAATCCATTGCCTTTTATTTCTCTTTTCAATTGCAGTGTATTGGCTATGTCCGTTGCGTTGAGGAAGAGCTCTCCTTTCCCTTGCTGGATTTGTTTTTTTACACCTGCGTCAATGGAAAACCGTTCGAATGTTTTGCCTTGTGGCACGAGGTCCGGAGCCTGGTAGATAGCTGTCAACTGTGCTTCTGCCTGATAAGGCAGGTGGAAATTTATATTGAGCTTGATGTTCCCGGAAAATATGTCCTCTCTTGCAGCATCGTAAATACTTTCAACCGGATATTTGTTGACGATGCTGAAGGCATCGATAATATTCTTATAGCCATTGAGGTTGAGATTGATGGTAGCCCATTTAGCGGCTTCCTGTGAGATCATGAATTCCAGCCCATATGAATAACTGTTTCCTGCATTCTGGAACACATTGTAGATGATGGTGCTACCCGGTACAACAGTGCCGATGCGTGTGATGGTGGCGTTTGTGTGCTTATAATAGGCAGCTGCAAAGAAATTACCGGATTGCCAGGATGTTTTGTATCCCAGTTCGAAATTGCTGGTGAATTGCGGACGCAGGGCAGGGTTGCCTACCTTGATGATCTCTGCATCATCGTATTTCGGAAATATCCGGATATCCACTTCATTGGGCCGGTCTACACGGCGGTTATAGCTAAGGGATATTTTATTGTTTTCATCGATCTTATAACCCAGGCGAAGATTGACAAAGGGCTGCAGATAATGGTACCTGTCACTTTTATAAACAGGATGGTCCGGGTTCACATCGTATTCCACATGTACATATTCTGCGCGCATACCTGCTTCCAGTTCATACCGATTACTCTCCAGAACATAATTGGCATAGATGGCAGGGATGGTCTCGCTGTAGTCTGCCCTTCCGCCGGCTTTTGTATCAAGTGGAGAATTGAGGCCGGGTTTGAATTGCATATTCACCGGGATAAAGCGTCTTCTGAACTTCAGTCCTGTTTCAAAACGTCCGTATTTCAAGGGATGTATATAGTCGAGGTTGAGATCGGCAACATGTTCATCGGAAAGCAGGGCAAAGGAATCGAGGCCGGTAAAGGAAGGCATTATATTTGTAAAGAAATATTTTTCATCTTCCCGGTGAAAAGTGTAGTTGAAATTGATATTCAGCAAACGGCCTGGCTGAGCGAATTTATGCTGCCAGATTGCGGTGGCCGTGGCAGTTGTTTTTACTTCATCCTCGAGGAACTGCCAGAGACGCTGTTGTTCCTTAAGACTTGCATTGAAGAAGGGCTCATCGCCACGGTCGATTATACTTTCACTGCTGAATAAACCGGAAACAGTGAATGTGTTTGATGCGTCTTTGAACCAGTCCACTCCTGTTCGAACAGTTACGATATTGGTGGTGCGGTTTCTTTTGGTTTGTTGGCGAATGGTATCTCCATTATCATAAAAACGATCGGCAAACTCGTTCTTATTGAGAGTTTTGGTGTACATATTATCAGCCTGCAGGAAAATATTCGTTTTGTTCTTCCTGTAATTGAGTGAGAGGGAGGGATTGATCTTTGGTGTTGCCTGGTATTGGGGGCGGATACCGGGATAGTTTTCTTTTTTGATCCATAAGGCTCCTGCTCCTGCGCTAATTCCAAGTTTACCGTTAAAGCCTTCTTTCTTTTCTTTTTTGAAGATGATATTGATGATGCCGGCATTCCCGTTGGCATCGTACCTGGCAGAAGGGTTATTGATGATCTCGATCTTCTCGATGGCGGAAGCCGGAATGTTCTCCAGGCTTGCTTGCCCTCCAAATCCTGTGAGGGCAGTTTGTTTTCCATCGATCAATACCATTACCTTGTCGCTTCCCCTTAATTGCAATTTGCCGTCCTGGGAAGTGATGCCGGGCAGGTTCCTCATGGCATCCAGTACAGAACCGCCGGCCTGACTGATATTGCCGGCCAGGCTGAATGTTTTCTTATCCATTGCGGCTGATACGGCAGATCGTTTAGCTGTTACCGTTACTTCATTCAATGCAGCTGCTACAGGATTGAGCGTAAGGATGCCAAGGTCCAGGAAATTACTGAGCCTTCCTATGAGAACAGCCTGTTCTGTAGTTTGGAATCCGGTGTAGGAGCATCGCAGGATGTACTTGCCGGGCGTAATATCCCGATGGAGAACATTCCTTTTTCATTGGTGATGGTTCCTGCCACTAAACTGCTGTCTTTTACTGCCAGCAGGGTAACATTCACAAAAGGAAGCGCTGATTGTGTGGCATCCCGCACAGTTCCGGATAAGGTTGTTTTGGATGATTGTGCTTTGGAACTGAGCTGCCATAAAACACTTAGGAGTAACAGGGAATATTTCATGGTCGCAGATTACGACCAGATTTGAAAGGAATTTTAAATCAGAATTGTATGGAGAAAATATGATTGTTGTTTTGAAATTGATAATCAATCTTCCAGCGATAACGGTCGGCTATTTGTTTAACAATTGCTAAACCTAATCCTGTGCCCGGAGCATGCGATCCGGTAGTGGCGAATCGCATGAACAGACGGCCGGCATCGAGCGGACTGGTGCCGGCATTGGTAAGCTGAAGCAGGTGTTTGTTGAGGGAAATAGAAATAGAGCTCCCTTCGGGACTATGCCGGATGATATTGTTGATCAGGTTTTGTACCAGTATTTCCACCAGGATCCGGTTCCCCTGCACTTCGATATTCTCCTGGACAGAGGTGGTAAGCCGGAGGTTTTTCTCTTCCAGGAAATTTTCCAGCATTTGTAAGATGTCTGTAACCAGGGCAGAGAGTTTTATTGTTTCCAGATCTGCGTATTGGTTGTTCTCGATCTTGGTGAGTAATAAAAGGTTCTTGTTGATCCTGCTTACCCTTGATAGGGCATTGAGGGCTTCTTCTATCTGTTCGAACTGATCATCATTAAGGGGCTGGCTTTGCAGTAATACTTCCAGCTTCGATTGGGCAATGGCGATAGGTGTTTGTAATTCGTGGGAGGCATTATCTGCAAACTCCTTCTGTCTGTGATAAGTAGCCATGTTGGCTGATAACAGTTTGTCGAGTGCTTCATTCAATCTGGAAAATTCTGCAATATCTGTAGGGGTGAATTCTACTGGTTGTTGCCTGTTCAGGTCGAATTGTCTTATGCGTTCCAGGGTATTGTAGAATGGTTGCCAGAGTTGACGGGAGATCCTCCGGTTGATGAGGATGAAGCCTCCGAGGAGGAGTGCAAAGAAGATAACGGTGAGAATGGTTACGGCGCCAATGATGAGGAGGCTGTCTTCGCGGCGGGCTTCCGGCGTAAGTATGATCTGATGCTCATCCAATTCATATTGCCATAGCCTGCTGAGAGCAAGATAATAGATCGGTATTCCGGCTATCAGGATGAGCCCGGAATACAGCAGGAATCTTTTGAGGGATCGGTTGAGAAGATTATTCATATATCCCATTTATATCCGGTTCCGTATAATGTTTTCAGGTAATTGGCACTGCCGGCATCGCTGAGTTTTTTCTTCAGGTTCCTGATATGGACATAAATAACATGATGATTGTCGAACAGATCAGCCATATCACCGGTCAGGTGTTCGGCAAGCGCATTCCTGGAAATCACGCGATTCTTATTACTGATGAAATAAAGAAGGAGATCGAATTCTTTTTTAGTGAGCGGCACTTCTTTATTATTGACCATTACTTTCCGGGCCAGGAGATCTACACTGATCTCGTTTTGTTCAATGATATTGGAGTGACCGAAATTTTTCCGCCGGATCACAGAATGGATACGAGCTGCCAGTTCGGGTAGATGAAAAGGTTTGGCGAGATAGTCGTCTGCGCCGATCTGGAGCCCTGTTATTTTATCGTCCAGTGAATCTTTTGCAGAGATGATGATCACGCCATCCTGTTTGTTTTCTTCTTTGAGATGCCTGAGAATTTTCATGCCATCGCCGCCTGGCAGCATCAGATCAAGTAAGATGCAATCATAAGAGTACAGATCTGTTTTTTCCAGGGCTTCTGCATAGTTATATGCCACTTCACAGAGATATTGTTCAGTGGTCAGGTATTGTTTGATGCTTTTGGCCAGCTCCGGTTCATCCTCTACAATGAGAATTTTCATGCTGCAAGGTATTTCTGCATTTTGAAGAAATTCTAAATTTATGGCAGGGATAAGGTAAGAACTTTTGGAGAATTTGAAGGTAATAATGCACTGAGCTTTTGCCGGATGTTCCAAAAAGATTTTGGATGCCCTTTTCGTTTATGATACTTTTGATTTCAAGTACCATTCCTGCCTTTCCTCCATTAATTAACCCCTTAATCAATTCCCGTCAAAATAATTTGCCTGCCGGTCAAACACATAATGAAAAGGAACTCCTGCAACTGTCGGCCGGCGGCGATGAGTCTGCCTTTGCACAGCTCTTCCTGCAGAACAGACACAAATTGTTCAGTTTTCTGATGCGGCTTACACAATCACCCGAGGCTACGGAAGATGTAATTCAGGACATTTTCATGAAGCTTTGGCGGAACCGGTCTTCCCTAACGGAGATCGAAAGTTTCAGCAGTTACCTATTCAGGATGGCGCAGAACCAGTGCATCACGCATTTCAAGAGAATGGCCAAAGAGACGCTGATATTATCGCGGATGGCAAGCGGCGCCAGTCCCTCCCGATCCACCACTGATGAGCATCTGGCGCTTAAAGAAGTGCAGGAGCAGCTACAACAGGCAGTTTCCAAACTCACTCCCCAGCAAAAACTCGTATTCACCCTGAGCCGTGAAAAAGGATTGAAGTACGAGGAGATCGCTGCCGAATTGAATATCTCCGCCTCAACGGTAAAGAACCATATGATCGATGCGCTCCGCATCATCCGCCAGCATTTTCATTCTTCTTCCAATGCTTTGCTAATCGGCGGATTATATATACTGCTGGATACCCTTCAAAAAATAAAATAAAAAAATCCTGTTTTTGACCAGGCCTGTTTTGTTTCCCGGTAGTCGTCTGTACAGGAAACCCAACTAACATGCCTACAGAAAGGATACAATACCTGGTTCAGCGGTTCTTCAACAATAGCTGTACTCCTGAAGAAAAGGAGGAACTGGCCGCCTGGATCATTATGCCGGGCAACAACGAACCCCTGAAAGAATTGCTACGCAATGCCTGGGAAGATCATACGCCCCACACGGAAATGCCGGAGGATATGTCGCAAAGACTATTGACGGCAATGTTCAGAGAAGCAAAAAGGCCTGCGCGGATCCGGTATATACGGTGGGCAGCTGCAGCTGCAGTAGTTTTCATTGCACTTGCCGCCGGTTGGTGGTTAATGCAAAAGGAGAAAACTGTACCGCAGATAGTTGAAAACAAAATCATCGGGCCCGGGTCAAATGGCGCTGTCCTCACACTGTCTGATGGTCGTACGCTGGTGCTCGACAGTATCAGGAACGGCGTTATCGCCACGCAGGGAAACACTTCTGTTTCCATCAACAACGGCCAACTGGTATATGATGCTGCAACCGGAGAGGGTACTGCAAGCTATAATACCATGACAACACCCAAAGGCAGACAGTTTCAGCTGGTGCTGCCCGATGGCACTAACGTATGGTTGAATGCAGCCTCCTCAATCACTTATCCCACCTCGTTTTCAGGGAATGAAAGAAAAGTGTCCGTTACTGGCGAAGCTTATTTTGAAGTGGCGAAGAATGCAACGCAGCCTTTCAAAGTGAGTATTCAAAATAGTAACACCATTGAAGTTCTCGGAACTCATTTCAATGTGAATGCCTATAATGATGATGGCCTTACCAGAACTACACTCCTGGAAGGAAAGATCAAAGTAGGGCAGGTGATACTTCTACCAGGTGAGCAGGTTGTTGCTGAAGGCAATGCAACGGTAAGCATCGATCGCTCTGTGCAAACGGCGCAGGTGGTGGCATGGAAAAATGGACTATTCCATTTCAGTAAAACCAGTCTGCAGCTGGTAATGAAACAACTGGAAAGATGGTACAATGTAGATGTTCAATATACTGGCACGCCACCGGTGCTCGAGATCAATGGTAAGATGGACCGGGGGCTCAGTCTGCAGGATATTCTTTTCTGGCTATGGAAGAATGATGTGCGAACAGAGATGAGGGGTAAGACAATTATCGTACAGGGGCAATAAAAACTCCATCACAAGCCTGCCATAAAAAACAAATGCCGGAAGTGTTGGTACCACTGCCGGCGGATGTTTGGCAATTATAAACAAGGTCTCGACAAAGACTACTTATTCATTTTGATCACCAAAACGCTACGAAAGTATGCAAAAAACTGCTATTGGCAGTGGCCTTGCCCGTGGGGGCGGCCACACCATCACCAAAACCTGCTTGCCGGGAAGGCAGGCGCTGTTAGTAATGAAACTAATGGTTGTGTTATTGACTGCGGCCTTTGTGAATGTGAGCGCCGAAGGCCTTTCGCAAAAAGTAAGTTATTCAGGAAAGAGTGCAGATATCAAATCTGTTTTCCTGGAAGTGGAAAAGCAAACCGGTTATCTCTTCGTTTACAACGAACCGGTATTGCAAAGTGTGAAGCCCGTTTCTATCCGGGCCAGCAATCTTCCATTACAACAGTTCCTCAGCTTGTTGTTCAATGATCAACCCCTGGATTACATCATCAAGAGCAAGACCATTCTCCTGTTCCGCAAAACTGTTGAGGTTACCAGGGAAGAGCCTGTAAGGCTTATCATTGGCGCGCTACCTCCGCCTGTAACGGGTTTGGTCACCGATGAAAATGGTAAACCCATGCAGGGTGCCACCGTAACGGTGAAGAACACCAAACTGGCTGTTGTAACCGGCCCCGACGGCCGCTTTTCCATAACTGCCAAAACAGGCGATGTGCTGGTGGTTTCTTTCGTGAACTATGAATCGCAGGAAGTGAAAGTGACGGACAAGCCACTTCGGGTTTCCCTGAAGCCATTGGTAGTAAAACTGGAAGATGCTGTTGTGAATGGTATCTACAAAAGACCTGTGGAGAATTATACCGGTGCTGCACAATCCTACACCGTTGAGGAATTGAGAAAAGTGAACAACACGAATGTGCTTGCTGCCATCCGCTCACTGGATGCATCCATTCAAATGCCTTCCAATATCAATACGGGTTCCGATCCCAACCAGCTACCGCAGATCCAGGTGCGCGGTTCCAACAGTATCGCCAACACAGACCTGACCAGTCAGTATGGCTATATCAGCAACCCGCCACTCCTGATCCTTGATGGTTTTGAAGTACCACTGCAACGGATATACGATCTGGACATGAACCGTGTTGCCCGTGTAACCATCCTCAAAGATGCAGCCGCCACTTCTATCTATGGCTCAAAAGCTGCCAATGGGGTACTGGTGATTGAAACCCTGCAACCGAAAAAAGGCAAATTGCAATTCGGTTATAACAATAATCTTTCACTGAACGCTCCTGATCTTACCAGTTATCATTTGCTGAATGCAGAACGGAAGCTTCAACTGGAACTGGCTGCCGGTATTTACAATATCAATCCTTCAATGAAACTTGAAGAGAAGGAAGAACGGGAGCGTTTGTATAACCAGCGTCTGGCAGAAGCCAGGAGAGGCGTCAACACATACTGGTTATCGAAACCCCTGCAAACATCTTTCGGGCAGCGTCATAGCATTTTTCTCGGAGGGGGCGATGATTACATGCGATATGGTGTAGACCTCGCCTACAACAATGCACCCGGCGTGATGAAAGGATCGAAGCGTGAGAATATTTCCGGTGGTGTGAACCTGATGTACCACAAGAACAACCTGCAATTCACCAACTACCTTTCAGTTACCCATAACAATTCAGTCAATTCTCCTTATGGAAACTTCTCCCAGTATGCAAAAATGAATCCTTACTGGCGCCCGGCAGACAGCGTTTCAGGAAAAGTGAACAAAATTTTACAGGGGCCGGATGATCCGGCGAATTGGTACTTCATCGCCTACAATCCACTCTATAACTCCACTTTGAAAACGCATAATTATACGAAGTACCTGAATGTTACCAATAACTTCCAGGCCGACTGGAATATTTTACCCGCTTTAAAATTCAGCACCCGCTTCAGCATGTACACGCAGAAGAATGAAGGTGTGGTATTCTTGCCAGCCGATGCCGTGGAATTTGTAAGAACGCCGGACAGTTTAATTTCCACACGCGGTTACTTCCAGCAAATGAACGGCAACAACACCAGCTACCAGGGGGATGTGTTCCTGAACTATGGAAAGAACTTCGGCAAGCATACTGTATTTGCAACAGGCGGTTATCATATTCAGCAAGACAGGACTTATACCAGCACAATTACAGTGCAGGGCTTTCCCAATTCAGAAATGGATGATCTGCTCTTTGGTTTGCAATACCCTGCGAATGATAAGCCGACGGGATCAGAAGCCATCTTACGTCTGGTTAGTTATTACGGGAACCTCAGCTATGCCTATGATTATCGTTACCTGCTGGATGTATCTTTCCGTCGCGATGGCTCTTCCCTTTTCGGTTCCAATCAACACTTCGCACCTTTCTGGTCGGTGGGAATCGGATGGAACCTCCATAAAGAAAAATTCATTCAACTGCCTGAACTGATCAACCGTTTCAAACTGCGCGCATCTTACGGATCTACCGGTTCGCAAAACTTTCCTTCTTTCGCTTCAGCGCAAACTTATTCCTATCTCACTTCCACGAGATACCTTGATCATATCGGCGCAACCATGCTTAGTCTCGGCAATCCTGATTTGCGCTGGCAGCAAACCAATAAGCTGAACGCAGGCGCAGACCTCGAGTTTTTCAAAGGGCGTATCCAGGCAACCGTCAACTACTATCAGGAAAGAACAGAGGATCTTTTCACTTCCATCAATACCACACCTTCTTCCGGCTTCAACAGTTATTTCGCTAACCTGGGCGTTGTACAGAATAAAGGCATCGAGCTTTACCTCACAGCTTTTGTGATAAAGAATGAAAGAAGAAATCTGTACTGGAGTTTTTATGGCAACCTGCTTCATAACAAGAACAAACTGCTGAAGATCTCCGATGCCCTGAAAGCACAAAACGATAAGGCGCTGGGCGAACAAACAAAGCCCACCAATCCCATCACGGCGCCGGTGTTGCAATACCAGGAAGGCCAAAGCGTGAGCACCATCTATGCAGTCCGCTCACTGGGCATCGATCCCAGTACCGGCAATGAGATCTTCCTTACACGTGATGGGCAGCAAACCTACCTGTGGAACCCGCTAGATGAAGTGCCCGTGGGCGATAACCAACCCAAATTGAATGGCAACCTCGGCACCAATTTTATGTATAAGGGTATAAGCATCAACGTTAGTATGCGCACAGAATTGGGGGGACAGGTTTACAACCGTACCCTGGCAGACCGGGTAGAGAATGCCGATCCCATTTACAATGTTGATGAACGCGTACTCACAGACCGCTGGCAGAAACCCGGTGACCAGGCACGTTTCAAAGGTATTGCCACTATCGGCGGCAGCCCCCGCACCGATGTTACCAAAGCAAGCTCCCGCTTCATACAGGACAACAATGCGCTGTACTGCGATGCCATCACGCTCGGTTACCTGTTCCCGAAAAAACTGACCAGCAAATGGCATATGAGCCGCTTCCAGTGCTATTTCTATATCAATAACCCGTTTGTGATTTCTTCAGTTAGGCAGGAGAGAGGATTGGATTATCCTTTCGCCAGGAACTATGCCTTGTCGCTGCAACTCGGTTTCTAATATGTAAAAAAGATTTGTATGAGACTTTTACTGATTTTCATTTCGCTGCTCACTATAGCCTCCGGCTGCAATAAATGGCTGGACGCAAAACCAAAGACCCTGATCGAATCAGAGCAATTGTTCAAATCTGAAAAAGGATTTGAAGATGCCATGTACGGTGTGTATACAACCATGTCGCGGTCTTCATTGTATGGAGAACAACTCACGATGAGCTTCCTGGATGTGCTGGCCCAGCAATACAACTGCCAGTCAAAACCCAGTCATATTTTTTACCAGGTTGCCAATTACAATTACCTCGATGGTGGCGTGAAAACAAGGATCGACAGTATCTGGAGCCTGATGTATTTTTCCATCACCAACCTGAACAATGTGCTGCTCAACATCGAAGGAAAGAAAAGTATGTTCCAGCCGCAGAACTATGACCTGATCAAAGGGGAGGCCATCGGCCTGCGCGCCTTCCTGCATTTCGACCTGCTGCGTTTGTTCGGCGCTCCCTGTCTGACAGGTGCAGCAAAACCTGCCATCCCCTATATTAAAACTGTATCCGGCGGCGTTACACCCTTATCTACCGTGAGTGCTGCGCTCGACTCGGTGATCTCTGAACTCAAAACTGCTTCGGCATTGCTGAGTGGCTACAAGACCATCAACTATAATTATTACGAACCGGAAAACCAGTTGCAGAACGATTGGCTGAACCATCGCCAGAGCCATTTCAATTACTGGGCCGCAGAAGCAACACTGGCAAGGGCTTACCTCTATAAAGGAGATAAGCAACAGGCGCTGGTTCATGCGCAGAATGTAATCGATGCAGGCTTCTTCGATTTCCAGACCCCGAAGAGGATCTCCGATCTCAATGACCGGACCTTCATTCCCGAACATGTATTTGCGCTCAGTAAGTTCGATATACGACCACTGGAGAATAAGTATTTCAGGGTCACAGGAGGAGTGAATGTTGGCACAGACATACAGCTTACCAATTCCTATGGTAATGGTGGAGTTGTGGACCAGATCTATGAGATCAACGCCGGCGGTGTGAGCGATATCCGTTACGGACGCCTTTGGGAGCTGAGTGGCAGCGTATACTTCTGCTCCAAATGGTGGCAGGAATCTTCCAATCCCATTTTCAATAACTGGGTGCCGCTGGTCCGTCTTCCTGAAATGTATTATATCGCAGCCGAATGTTCCGATCCTGCAACGGCCACCACTTACCTCAACACTGTTCGTGAATACAGAGGTGTCCCCGATCTGCCAACAGGACTGGATGCTGCAGCTGTTCAACAGGAACTGTTGAAGGAATACCAGAAGGAATTCTATGCTGAAGGACAATTATTCTACTATTACAAAAGATTGAATAGTCCCGTAATCAGGTTCTCCGTTATTGCTCCATCTGAAAGGGCATACACATTGCCACTGCCTGATTCCGAACTACAGTATAGAAACTAATCATTCAATTGTCAATCATGAAACAAACGATCATCTATATAGTATTACTTGGATGGCTGACTGCCTGTAAGAAGGATGAGATCAGCGATTCATCCAATGCAGCGCCCGCCGTGTATTTTATTTATGATATGCTCCGCTCCTTCAATATCGACAGCGTCAGTTACACTTTTGTTGAAAAAAGCAGCACTGTTGAAACAGATACCATTTGGCTGAACGTACGCGCTTCGGGAAGTACAGCTGACAAGGACAGGAACATCAACCTGGTAGCAGACAATGAAGGCACTACTGCCATTAAAGACAAACATTATAAATTCCTGAACAATATCATGCCCAAAGGAGATTTCGATACCCGGCTGGGAGTGGTATTGCTGCGCGATGCTTCCCTGCTCAACAGTTCTGTTGTGCTGAGCCTGCGTCTGCAACCATCTGAAGATTTCCCGGTGCTGATGAAAGATACCATCATGGGAGATGGCCGATATTACGGCAGGAACAAGGTGAAGATCATTTTCACAGACAGATTATTGAAGCCGGACAACTGGGATTCTTACCTGATCACCTTCTTTGGCGCCTACAGTAACGTGAAGTTCAGGTTCATTACCGGTGTGCTGGGTGTATCATCTTTCTCTACGACCGGACCTAATCCGGTGAATTTCCCGAAAATGCAGTTCTATCAAAACACAGTGAGGAATGCTTTACTGGAATACACCACCGCTAATGGCCCGCTGATAGACGAAAACAACAATGTTGTAGTAATCCCCTAAAACATTTGATCTATGAAACGACTTCTTTATATACTCATCATGGCAACTGTACTGAACAGTTGCTACAAAGACAAAGGCAACTACAACTATAATGCGATCAATGATATTGTAGCAAGTTTCATTGCCGATACATTTCGCGTCAACAGGCTCGATACCCTGCACATCATACCTAAGCTATCCGGCCCCGATACCAACCGGCTAAAATTTGAATGGCGCGTGGTTGGTGTTGAAGATCCCGCCGAGCCATTGAGCAGCGGCAAGATCGTAACCATCTCCACTGACCGCAGTATCCGCGAACAGATCACCCTGCAGGCCGGCACTTATTATCATCCATTCGATTTTGTAGCGATCGATACGGTTACCGATGTGAAATATTTCAAACGATTGTATCTCCAGATCACTACTGAACTGCAATCCGGCTGGATGCTGCTGGAGCATACCGGCATCAATGCAGATCTGAGCTTTATTACACCCGGAGATAAAGTGATACGGAATGTATATTCAGCAGGCAATCCCGAAAAACCATTGCCGGCTACTGCCCGCGATGTGATCAGCGTAGCTACGGGAAGTCTCCTGGGAACATTGAACCTCGTGTACTTCGATGGCGGTGGTTATGTACTGGACAATACTTCTTTACAGGTGGCAGGAGATTATGAAGATATGTTCTATGCAAGGCCGCCGGTGGTGGATCCATACAATATGCACAAGCCAAGCCTTTTCCAGTATGGCCCTTTCACTTTCAATAATGGAAAAGTGTACGCGCTGAATGGAACTTTCACATCACTGCTTTTTGGAACAGCTTATACCCAGCCCGATAATAAAGGCTATTCAGTGGCACCTTTTGTGGCAGGTGGGCTGGGATATGGCGCCATCTTCTTCGATCAGGCCAATTACCGTTTCCTCTACGATGGCGGCGGCACTTCTACATCCCTCAAAGTATTCCCTGCTAATACCAACATGGCATTCGATCTGAACAATGTTCATAAGAAGATGCTGACGATGAAACCAGGCATGGGCTGGGATCTCTGGCCGGATAACTGGTATGCCATTTTCAAAAATGAGAATGATGATAATTGCTTCCTGTACACCATCAATGCAAACGGAAACATGACCACTACGCCCGTAGCAGCGGCCATGCAGCCTATGCTGAACAGTCCTGATATACATCGCAGCCCTGAATATCTTTTCCCCAACACAGTCAGGCAAATGTATTATGCGGCAGACAATAAGTTGTATCTCCATGATATGGCTGCCAACCAGAGCCGCGTGATCTACCAGTTTGAAGCAGGCGAGCATATCACTGCGATGAAATTAAAAGATAATACCATCACATTAGCCACTTATAATGGAAGCGCAGGCGGTGGCAGCGTATACTTCCTCCCGTTGGCCACTACCGGTGAGATCAGTGGCAACACTTACTCAAAAAAATTCAACGGATTCGAAAAAATTGTTCAACTGGCATTTAAAGTAGGATAACCATGAAAAAAATAACGTTCATCGCATTCGCTTTGCTACCCTTGATAAGCAATGCGCAGCAAGCTCTTTGTGTAGTAAATCTGGAAATCGATACTGTAAAAGCAAAGAAAGCTTACCTCGTTTATAAGATAGGAGAAAAATCTTTTGTGGATTCGCCCAGTATTCAAAATGGCAAAGCCAGCTTCCGAATGAATATTCCTTATCCCCTGAATGCCCAGCTCAGCCTGGATGCTAAAGGGTATGGATATTCGAACGGACAACGGCCAGACCTGCTGAGGTTCTACCTGGAGAAAGGAACGATCCATATCAAGGCAAAGGATTTTGTCAGGAATGCCGTGATCACTGGTTCCAAAATGAACAGGGAACTGATGGAATACAACCAGTTCATCTCAGGCCCCATCAACATGCTGGAAGATGCCAATTATGTTTGGATGACCGGAGGCGATCTGCATCGTGCAGACACCAATAAACAGAAAGAATTCAATGCTGCTATGCGCAAAGGTGTAACCTGGCTGAAAGACCTGCAGGAACAATGGATCAAAACCCATCCCGGCTATTATTGTAGTCTGGAAGCGTTGCAATCCGTGGCGGGATCAAACATAGATGTAGTCAGGGTGGAATCTTTGTACAAGATGCTTGCCGCGGGCACCCGGAATTCAGTGGAAGGAAAAGAATTGGGTATGCGGATAATCGCCGCCAGCCGCACTGGCATTGGTGCGGAAGCTCCTGATTTTACTCAGAATGATCCCAGTGATCAACCCGTTAAGCTCTCTGATTTCCGCGGTAAATATGTGCTGCTTGATTTCTGGGCAAGCTGGTGCGGCCCCTGCCGTGCAGAAAACCCCAACTATGTAAGGGCCTATAACCAATATAAGGATAAGAACTTCACCATACTGGGAGTTTCTCTCGATGCGCCGGGTAAAAAGGATGCATGGCTGACTGCTATCAAAAAAGATGGACTGGAATGGCCGCAGGTATCTGATCTCAAATACTGGAATAATGAAGTGGCAATGATGTATGATGTAAAAGCAGTGCCTTCCAATTTCCTGATCGATCCCAATGGAAAGATCATCGCTAAGAACTTACGTGGTGAGGATTTGCAGAAGAAGCTGTCAGAATTATTGGGCAGGGCTGCTGCCCCATTTACCATCAAAGGTTTTCTGGCGGGAGAAAAGGAATCCAAAAAGATCTACCTGCGATCTGGACAGCATTCAGATTCAACTGTGATGAAGGATGGTCGTTTTGAATTCAAGGGATTTGTTGGTGAACCACGCCGGGCTATGATCTGGTCTGACAGGAACAATAGCATCGACTTCTACCTTGAGCCAGCCAGTATTCAATTGACCAGTATGAATTCACTCTCCGGCGCCATTGTGTACGGAGGCCCTACTGAGCTGGAACACCAACTGTACACGAAATCGATGGAGTCCCTGGATAATAAGCGTGATCAGCTGATGCGGAGGAAATATAACAACCGGGAAAATGAAGATTCTGTTCTGTCGATCACCAAGGAGATTGCAGCTTTGAACAGAGAGAGTAACAGTAAGCAGGTGGAATTTGTTTCCCGTTTTCCTGAATCCCATTTCAGTTATGAACTTATGGAAGCGAATTCATTCATCATCAACCCTGATGTGCTGGAGCCTATGCTGAATGCATTGAGCCCTGCATTCACAAGCTCCGATGCTGTGGCGGATATCAGGAGAAGACTGGCTATTGCAAAGAATACCTGGATCGGAAAACCAGCGCTGGATTTTAAACAGGCTGATCCAAATGGTAAACAGGTTTCATTGGAGTCTTTCCGCGGTAAATATGTGATGATCGATTTCTGGGCGAGCTGGTGCGGCTGGTGCAGATTAGAGCATCCGATGCTGATCAAAGCATTTAACAAGTATAAGGATAAAGGCTTCACCTTATTGAGCGTTTCCCTGGATGATGAGAAAGGAAAAGAGAAATGGCTCGAAGCTATAAAGAAAGATGGACTGCCCTGGCAGCAGGTATGTGATCTGAAAGGCAGGGATAATGAAGTGGCGAAACTATACGGTATCAAAGGCATTCCGCAAAGTGTTTTGGTTGGCCCTGATGGTGTGATCCTGGCAAAGAATTTAAGGGGAGATGATCTGCTGGTGAAATTGAACGAGTTGTTTGGCGAGTAAGAACTTGTTTAAAATAATAGACAGTTCCGGAATAATTATGCATTTAGAAATAGATCCAGAAAGGCCCGCGTTGCAGCGGGCCTTTCTATTAAAGATGATTTACAACAAAGTCCCTGCAATATTCTTTGATCAGCTCCCGTACCCGCGCAAACTCCTTCATTATTTCTTCTTCCGTTCCTGTTGCCTTTGCCGGATCAGGAAAATTATGATGAAACTTCTGAGCATTGCCCGGGAAGAACGGACACCTTTCTTTAGCATTATCACAAACGGTGATCACATAATCGAAGTTGATGCCTGCATACTCGGTGACATTGTTGGAGGTATGATCTGAAATATCGATACCGTCTTCTGCCATCACTGCAGTGGCCCTGGGATTTACGCCATGTGTTTCCACGCCGGCGCTGTAGATGGCTGCCTTATTCCCTGCAAAATGTTTCAGGTATCCTTCGGCTATCTGACTGCGACAGCTATTTCCTGTGCAGAGCACCAAAACTTTTTTCATGAGTGATTGAATTGTTATGTTGTAATTGTGTTTTTATTGGCATACCATCTTTTGCGGAACCAGAACGCAACATTCACCAGCGCTATCAGTGCCGGTACTTCCACCAGTGGTCCGATCACACCAACAAAGGCCTGTCCGCTGTTGATCCCGAAAACTCCGATCGCTACTGCGATCGCCAGTTCAAAATTGTTGCCTGCCGCAGTGAAAGAGATGGCAGCATTTTGCGAGTAATCGGCTCCCATATATTTTCCTGCAAAGAAGCTGACGATGAACATGATGATGAAATAGACCAGGAGCGGAACCGCGATCCTTAATACATCCCCGGGGATCTGTACAATCAGTTGTCCTTTCAGACTGAACATGACAATGATGGTGAAAAGAAGAGCGATCAGCGTAATGGGAGAGATGGCAGGAAGAAACTTGTTTTGGTACCAGGCTTCTCCTTTCAGTCTTACCAAAAAATATCTCGACAAAAAACCGGCAACAAACGGAATGCCCAGGTAAATCACAACGCTTTCAGCGATCTGGCCCATGCTTACCTGCAACACTGTTCCTTTCAAACCAAATAAAGGCGGAAGAACGGTCAGGAACAAGTATGCATAAACACTGTACAGGAGAACCTGGAAAATACTGTTGAGTGCAACGAGGCCGGCAGCATATTCCCTGTTACCTTCAGCGAGCTCATTCCAAACGATCACCATCGCAATACAACGCGCCAGCCCGATCATGATCAGGCCGGTCATGTATTCAGGATAACCTTTCAGGAAAAGGATGGCCAGCAGGAACATCAACACAGGCCCGATGATCCAGTTCAGGACCAGCGAAGCGGTCAGTACCCGGGTATTCCTGAATACTTCCCTCATATTCCCGTATTTCACTTTTGCCAGTGGCGGATACATCATAAGGACCAATCCAACTGCCAAAGGAATATTGGTTGTACCGGCGGAAAACGATTGAATAAGATCCGTTGAGCCCGGGAAAAAGTAGCCCAGCACTATACCTGCTGCCATTGCCAGGAATATCCAGAGGGTCAGATATCTGTCGGTGAACGAAAGTCGTTTCCTGTCTGCAGGATTGCAGTTGTTTGATAACATAGTTGATAGAATATTGGATTAGCAGCAACCACTGCCTGGTTCGCAGCAGCCTCTTTCGTCCTTTGCTGGTTTTTTTGCAAATACTGTGATACTGACGATCTTGTTCTGGCTGGCTTTGAAAGCAGCAATATCATCTTCAGTGAGATATTGTTTCAGGATATCATCAGGAAGCAGTATCTCTTTTTCTTTTTGGATAATGATATCAGAGAACCCGGCTTCTTTTATAATGCCCATGTACTCTTCCTGCTGAATAGCGCCGCTTACACAGCCGGCGTACAGCTCTGCCACTTGTTTCCAGGATGGTGCCAGTTCTCCTTTCAATACAATATCTGAAATGGAAAAATGGCCATTGGGTTTGAGTGCGCGATATACTTCGCTGAATACTTTATGTTTGTTCGGTACCAGATTCAACACACAGTTGCTGACAATAACATCGGCCATATTGGAGGTAACCGGCAAATCCTCTATATCACCCTGCCTGAACTCTACATTGTGAAATTGCAGCTTCTCTGCATTTTCCCTTGCTTTCGCAATCATTGCCGGCGTGAAGTCTACGCCAATCACTTTTCCGGAAGGACCAACTATTTTCCGGGCGATGAAACAATCATTTCCTGCGCCGCTTCCCAGGTCTATTACCGTATCGCCTTCCTTCATGTGTGCATATTCGGTAGGCAGGCCGCAGCCCAGACCCAGGTCCGCATCTGCATTGTAGCCTTCCAGTTGGGTATAGTCTTCCGACATGATATTGTAAACCTCATCGCCACAACAGGAGCTGGTAGCGCCGCAACAGCTTGAGCTGTTCTGCGATTTCGATTGTCCGGCAATCTCTGCATATTTCTGTTTTACCAGGTCTTTCAATTGTTCAGGAGTTTGCATCTCTGAATATTTTAATCGTTTTATTGCAATATTGCGATATATAAAAGCAAAAAAAAGGTCAGCAACAACCTTTCTTGTTATCATATGCTACAAAGAAAGTATCGAATGCGGCCCTGTACTGGTTCCAGACTTTTGGATCGATACAATAGCAAACGCTGGTGCCTTCGATGGTTCCCTGGATCAGTCCCGCATTTTTAAGCTCTTTCAAATGTTGTGAGATGGTTGCCTGCGCCAGTCCCAATTCTTCCACCAGGTCTCCGCAGATGCAGGCCTGCGCCTTCACCAGGTACTGGATGATGGCGATCCGGGCCGGGTGAGCAAGGGCTTTCATCATGGAAGCCAGCTTGTTCTGCTTTTCTGTGAATATTTCTGATTTTGTAAGTCCCATATATGATCGCAATATTACGATTAATATTTTATCCGCAAAATAAAAAAAGGGGAACCTGTCCCCTTTTTGATAATTATGCGATGGTATATCTACTTCTGCGGTTGGAACAACCTTACCACTCTCAGATCTACAGTTCCAGGGGTTACGAAGTAAGAACATACCCGCCCTTTTTGTCCTTGCTGAGGCAGGAACATAGCGTCTTCAGAGCTCTGGCTCATATATTCATTGTCGTTGAAGGCCCATGCATCTGTAGTACCTGCTTTGGTGAAATTCAAAGTATAGTTCGTATTTGGATTCTCAAAACCGGCCTGGGTAAGATAGTCTGAATATACCCAGGTAGACGGCTGCACGTTCTGCGCTAAATATACCATTTGCCCTTCAGTGTTTTTCATGATAATGTCGATAGGATCGCTGCTCTGCGGATAATGGATATAGAAACCTATTTTGTTGGTAGCGGGATCGGCGGCCGGGGCCTGCAATTCCAACTGGTTTCCATCGATGAGCACAAATTGAAAGAATCGCTCCATATCGGGATTGTTCAACTTCAGTTGTTGCGTGTATAGTTCTTTCCCTGATGTAAGATCTTTTATTTTCAGCGCTACTTCATTTGTTGAGGAAGGGTAGGTGAAGACCTTTCCGAAATTCAGTTCCTGGTTGGGCGCTACCTGGAAGTTGCGATAGACCAATGTGTCTACCGAGATCTGCAGTTCAGCATTGCCGATATTAAAACCTTTGATCTCGATACTTACGGCCTTTGTTACATCTGTTTCTTTGTTGCAGGCGGTAAGCCCGGTCAGCAAAAGAACAAACAGTTCCCATTTTTTTATGACTGATACTATCTGTTTCATGTGTTGATATTATTGTTCAAATCTGGTAAAGAATCTCATGGCATTTCCGACAGGTTGCTCTGAGAAAATATATAGTTTGGAAGATGCGTTGGAGGACGCCGGCTTTGGAGCGGTTGAGTTCAGTGCATTCCAGGTGTATTCTGTACCATCGATATAGGGTATATTGGTACCGGTCTTGTATATGCGCACAGAGAATAGAGCGGAAGTCATCACGCCATTATACTCCTGCCTGGCAACGGAGAATGTTGGGATTGTGGCAGGTTCGCTGAATTCATAAGGCTTGAGATTGTTGAGCCTTGCCTTCTCCTCAAATACCTGGGGGGTAACATAATACTTTCCGAAAACAATATCTACGGGTTCACTGTATTGAGTCACCGAAGGGATGAACATATAGATGATCCTGATCTTTTCTGCTTCTATTGCGGCTTTCTCCGGCATGTCGCCAATTCTGCCATCCAGGTAAAAGAAACTAAATATAGCTTGCCCGTCCTCTTTTTTCAGTTCCTTTTCCAGTACCGATTTACCTGTATTTTCTTCGGTAACGCTCAGTTTTACCGTTTTCTGGTTTCCGTAAAATGAAAAGGAAGTGCTGCTGTTGAAGGAAGTATTGGCGGATAACATTAGCGGAGAAGTGAAAGTGTCCAGCTTAATGATCAGCCGCTCATTGCTGCCGTTGTAACCCTTGAAGGCAACAGGAAATAATTCTTCTTTGTAGAAGAAATTGTTTTCACCTTTATTGCAGGCTGCCAGCAATAGGATTGCTATCCACAAGCCGGTGATCTGGGTTGTATGTTTTTTCATTATTTTTTTGTTTATCAAATACCGTATTAGAGATGCCAGGTTACAGTCAGGCTGAAGGAGCTGCCTACCTTGCGGGTGAGTGTATTGATGTCGCCGATCCGTCTTTTCGTTTTTCCGTCAGGATCGGTTTCATAATAACCTTCTTCATATTTATCGGAGAATCCGAACTTCCACTCATATACATCGGACCACTCTTTCATAGTCATGCTGTTTGATCCCGGTTTTACTTTATAGGTCTCCTGTGAGTTGATGAAAAAGCGGAATGGGCTGTTGAGCAGATTGCTCATGTTGAGCTTAGCTTCTATTTTTTTGCTTTTTGTGAACTTGTAGCTGAGTTGTGCATCCAGTTGATTGCGGGGGCGTTCGTATTCTGAATATTGGGGAAGCATGCCAACAGTAAGTGTCTTATAACCTGCATGGTTGAACGCAATATTAGCGCCCACCCTTTCCCCGGTATATTGCAGACCGATATTGTACAGTACGGGTACCTGTCCATACAGGGGGCGCTTTTCTTTCAGCAGGGTTTTATGACGAAAGGAATATTTTACGCCGTTATGATCTTCTCCGGCGCCTATGCTTGAGTAGCGAAAGCCGCTGGCCTGTACTTCCGAACGTTGCAGCGTGAGGTTACTGCTGAGCCAGAAATCTTCCAGGAACTTCACCCTTTTGCTGATAAAGGCGAGGTTCTTGCGGAGGTCGAATTCCAGTCCATCAACATCTGCATAGTCCGAGTTGGCGGTAAGCAGTTCAATCTGCCCATTGGTAGTGGTAATATCCATATACATTTCTACCGGGTTCTTAAAATGCTTCCTGAAATAACCGGCGGAGATCACTTCACCGGCGCCAGGGTACCATTCCATTCTGAAGTCGTAATGGGTGATGATGGTAGATACCACGCCTGTATTGCGTTGCAGACGACCATACAGATAGTTGAAACGAGCAAAGCTGGAGTTCTCGATCAACGAGGGCCTGATAGCGGATTGTGCATATGATGCGCGGATATTGAAATTTTTCAGCGGGGTGATGGTAAGACTGGCTGAAGGCAGGTGCTGCCATTTTTTTTCTTCTGCACTGGCATCGATGGTCCTGTGTACCAGTTTGCCGGTTTCCGGGTCTACATATTTTTGCTTGTCGAGATCCGCTATTACATTGAGCGCGGCTCTTTCTGCTGCTGCGTCTTTTATTTTTTCGTACTTGTAATATTCTGCCCTGAAGCCCCATACCAGGCGCAGCCAACTGGTGAAGCGGTTATCCATCATGGCAAACATTGCCTGGTTATTGTTCCTTCCTTCGTAATTGTTGTTGCTGAAATCGGCAGGATAATAATAAGGATCGTTCAAAGGATCCCTGAAGTCCATGCTCCATTGCTGGATCGGTCGGTGGATCACGGTTGAGCCGATTCCCTGTGTAACTCCAATGGGTAAAATGTTCCAGTGATAATTCCCCTTTTTTTCAAGAAACTGATAGCCGGCTTTGATTATCTGGTCCAGTTTTCCGATCCTGATCTTATAACTCAAAGCAGCATCAGCCATCCAGTTGCTCTCTTCATATTTGTATTCAGACCTGTTCAGTGAACCAACGCCAGGGTTGGTGGTGCCACCGGGGGCATAGTTGTACAATTTTCCATTTACGGTTTCCTGAGGCGACAACCAGGCTTCTGTAGCATCCTGTTCCAGGTTGGTTACTTTGTTGCGTGCCACGCTCCAGTCGATTTTGAATTTACCTGCTGTATGTTCCGCGCTGATCCTGTTTTGCAAAAGGTCAATGAATTTCGGGCGATCATATTCGCGTATGGCTGGATCCTCTCCAAAGCCAAGGTCCTGGCCCCATCCTACTGTACGGAAGAACTGGTTGGCAAATACCCTCGAGTAGAAATTACGGGCAACGATCTTATGGTTCTTATTGCTCCATCCGAAATTGAGGAGTGCGCCCCAGGTGGTGGTGAAGTTGTATTGCTTTGCCTGGTTTGGTTTTATTTCCTCGCCGGTTGCTGCATCATACTTATTCGAATTCATCTTATTGAATTCGCCCCGTTCAAATTGAATGAAGTCATCGATGCTCTGCTCGTTACGATAACTCAGTGAACCCACAAAACCGATACGATTCTTAGCAAAGTCATAGCTGCGGCCGAGACTGAACTGATAGTTCTGACCGGGGGCTGCACTGTAAATGCGTGTGCCCAATCTTTCCAGTCCACCAATTCTTTTGTTCTGCGCAGCGATCATTTCCACTGTGGTTTTTTCAACTCCCGCAGGCGGCTGGTAATTGTAAGGATCAGTGGGTTTATAATTCAATCCTGTGAAAATGATCACATCTTTTGGAAAATGGTCCCTGCCTCCATCATCAAATCCCAGATAGTCGTGTTTCCCACGGCCGTATCCCAGGAAATCTTTTCCCGTGCTGCCTTGTACATATTTGGTACCAGCGCTGAAGGTGGTGAAATTTTTGTTGGGAATGCCCATGGTATTGATCTGCACCAGGCCGCCGCCAAAACCGAAGCTCATATCCGGTGTTGCTGTTTTTGAAACGATCACATTGTCCACCATATTACTGGGAATGATGTCAAATTCAAAGTCGCGAACCTGTACATCTGTACTTGGGAGCGTAGCGCCATCCATCATGGCCAGGTTGTAGCGCTCGGCAATTCCGCGTACCACAACACGCCTGTTGTCTGTAGTGCTTACGCCTGAGATCCGTTTCAGGGTTTCGCCGATATTCTTGTCGGGAAGCGCGGAGATCTGTTCACGGCTGATACCGTTGGAAATGCCTGCTTCATTTTTCTGGCGGGTATAGAGTGCAGCGATGCTTTCGCGGCGGACAGTAGATCTTACCGTAACACCTTCCAGTGTATTCTTTTCTCTTTTCAAAGTGATGTTCAGTTCCAGTTGTCCATTTTCTTTCAGCTCGATATCCGATATGATCTTCTTTCCATAACCTATGGAAGAGATCTCGGCTTCATATTTTCCGGGAGCGAGGGTGATGCTGAAGCTGCCATCTGCAAGGCTGGTAGTGCCTTTGTTGCCGATACGGATAGTTACATCCGAAATTGGCAATCCGGTTTCTTCATCCAACAATTTACCACTGACACGGCCTGGTTCTTTCCTGGGATTTGAAGTTGCAGCAGGTTTATCATTTCCTTTTTTTACAAACCAGGCAACACCTCTTTTCTCGATCATAAAACCGGAACGGGTAACAAGGTGATTCAGGATCTGCTCTACGGTTTTATTGTTGTGCGTTGATGCCGGAATGGAAATGCCTTGTACCTCTTCCTGAGTAAAGGCAATACTGGAGCCTGTAGCTTTTCTTAATTTGATGAGCGCCTGTTCCAGGCTGCCTGCTTCAAACCGGATGCTATACCGGGCATCCGGCGACTGTGCTATGCCAGGGAGCAGGGTAAGAATCAGTAGGGTCAGGGTAAATAATCGCCTGAGTTGTTGCTTCAACCGTTTAGGTAACATAAATTTGCTTTTGCTTTTTTGTTGTTTTTTACAATGAAAAAAATAGCAGGGGCCCTGTTCGTAGCAGGGCTTTTGCTTTTATGGGATGTCAATGGAGCTCGATTGAGTTGGGGCTGGTCTCGCGGAAACTGCATCCTGCGAATGAACAGAATACACCCAGAATATCTTTCGCAGATTGTTTCCTGTTGAAGTTGACGCTCACTCCGGTTTGCAGGAGGTCCGTATTCAGCCTGCTGCTCAGTATAATGCCAAAATGATTTTGCAGTAAGATAGCCAGGTCATTGAACCGGAGATTCTCATAATCCCATTCACCTTTGATCCAGCCTGTTGCACTTTCTGTATTCACATCATGCGAGATGGTAAATGACTTTGCTGTTCTTTGATAACGGATAGCCTGGGATCGTGTAAGTGTATCCAGCGACTGCCTCCCCCGGTTCACCGCTACAATTCCCGATACAACTGTGATGCGGGTTTCCTGGCTTTTATCATAGCTCTGGATATTGAACCTGGTGCCAAGTACGGTGGTGGCAAGACTATCACTTGTACTTATGCTGAAAGGATGGGCTTTATCGTGCGCAACTGAAAAGAGCGCTTCTCCGTGAAGCCGGATCTGGCGGTGTTGCGGGAAATCGGGGTGGTACTCAAGCCTGGAGTTGGCGTTCAGTGTGATTTCCGAACCGTCTGGTAACAGGAAATGTTTCACTTCTCCTTTTCCTGTCTGAATGAGCCGGTAGGCGATCTGCAATTCATTGCTGGTGAGCAAGGGTTTGAGAATGCCGGATTTCCAGGTGACAATGCCGGCGGAGATAAGAATTGCAGACCATACGGCTGCGGCTCTCCAACCGGTGAGCATTATGCGCAGTTTGCTTTTTCCTGTCTTGTTTTCCAGAAACGCCTGCCCGTCCTGTACGCCATGGATGCGGTCAAGTAGCCCGGCGCGCTGTTCATGATCCAGCTTCAGGTCAGTTTTGCCTGTATTTCCACCTTTCCCGAACCATTCCTCTATGATTGCTTTTTCCTGCGGGCTGCAGGTGCCGGAGAGATATTTATCCAGCAATTCCCTGAAATGTTGTTCTGTTTGCATACAATAGAATAGAGTACTATTTGCAAACATCAACTACCGGAAAAATCCGGGTTAATGATTTGGTAACACAGCGAACAGGAAAAGTGAAATAATACACAATGAAAACAGGAGGGATGCGAGCCTGGACACTACATCGTACAAACGTTTACGCACTTTCGAAAGATGGTTCCGTACTGTTTGCGGAGCAATTTGAAGGTGATCGGCGATGGCTGTAACGCTCATGCCTTCTTCAGTATTCAGCAGGTAAACTTTTTTCATTTGTTCAGGAAGTCCTGTAATGGCAGAGCTTACAAAACTATCGATGGAGCGAAGTTTGGCATCACTGTGTTCTTCCGGAATCGAGTATTGCTGGAGTAATTCCTGGAATAAGCAGAGGCTTTCCGGACGTGTGTTGTTTGCTTTTATAAAGCGAAGGACCTTGTAGCGTGTAGAACTGTAGAGGTAATTGAAAAGAGAAGAATGAATGATGATCTCGTTTCTTTTTTCCCATATATCGATGAAAACTTCCTGAACAATGTCTTCGGCATCGGTGCGGTTGGGAATATGCTTATAAGCCAGGGCAAACAACTGGGAAACATATTGATGGTATATACTGTCAAAGGCATTACGGTCGCCCTGCCTGATCAATTCCCATAATGTAATACCGCTTTGGATGCTCTTTGTCATATAACGGCCGCTAAAGTAAGCAGGTAGTATTATGTAAAAGTTAAGAGGGCTGAATGATCTTGATGATCAGCCCGGCCAAAGCAGCGGCCAGTATGATGATCTGCTCAGTTATCTTTTTACTGAGAACAAGAATTGCAATAGTGATTGCGCAGATAAGGATGGTAGGTAAATCGCTGATGCTTCGTTTGCCCAGAACGATCACGGCTCCGGCAATGGCCCCGATGGCTGCGGCCGTGATCCCATCCACAAAAGCTTTGATGCCCGGACGCTTTCCATACTTTTTGAAATAGGGAGCAGGTATCACAGTGAAAAGATAACAGGGGAAGAAAGTTGCAAAGGCTGCAACAGATGCACCGGAGAAGCCTGCGGTCAGGTAACCGATAAAACCAACAGTGATCACTACAGGACCCGGAGTGATCATGGCTACGGCTACCGCGTCCATGAATTCCTGTTCGTTCAACCAGCCATATTCTTTTACCACGCCGCCATACAGGAATGGAACGATTGCCAGGCCACTGCCAAAAACAAAGGCTCCTGCTTTGATGAAGAACAGGAAGATGTCTTGTAGTTTTCCTGCCTGTGTTGTGCCAGTATCGATTTGCAGTAATACAGGAATGAAAAACTGAGCAGAAGCGCCTGCCTTTTTTTTCAGGCTGCCTGCGGATTTCACCAACCAATAAAAAATACCTGCGGCAATGAAAAGTAACACATTTTCATTTTCTGTGATAATGGTGGTGATGGCTGCCACCAGGTAAATGAACCAGCGGTATGGATCTTTACCAGTTGACTTTTTGGTGAGCTTCCAGGCGCTTACAGCAATGATGCCGATCACAGCAGCGCCGACCCCATAGAATACAGCCTGCATCCAGCTGATGCCCTGATAATATTTGTATGCGATGCCGAGTGCAAGTACAATGATAAAAGAAGGAAGCACAAATGCTAGTCCTGCTAATGTTGCTCCTAATAAGCGATAATGAACAAAACCAATATAAATACCGAGTTGAGCAGCGAGTGGCCCTGGCGCCAGCTGCGCCAGGGCAAGTCCTTCCCGGTAATCATCTTCCGAGATCCATTTCCTTTTGTCGACCAGGTCCCGGTGCATATAGCCTACCAGGGCCACCGGACCTCCAAAGCCTGTGGCGCCCAGTTTCAGAAAATACAATACAAGGCTCTTGAGTGAATATGGTATGATTGCTTTATCGCTCATGGGAAAATAAAGTTTAAAAACTGATGCCAAACTGAAATCCGATGGAAACCGAGGATGGCAGATCATTACCGAATCTGATAGGAATGGGAACGGCAATAAAGTAACTACTGCCTTTGTTCTTCTTAACGATCTTGTTGAGTACGGGAGTAAGGCCATATCTACCTGAAGTCTCGAAAGCCGCCCTGGTAGCGAGTGTAAAGCCATTTCCCAGTCCAAATAGCGCACCGGGGTGAAACAGGAAATTGTTCATCTTACTGGTTCCGTTGGCTGCCCGGATAAGTGGAACGAACTCCATGGAAAAACCAATCTTTGCAGATTTCCAGATATTGATACCCGTTGGGATTCCAATTACATAAGCTCCGTCGAAATTGTAATGCGGCTTCTCTTCCCGGGAGAAAGTCACCAGCGGATGGAGGATGCCGGCATAACCGGTGATCTTTGGAAAGGCAGGTTGTTGACCGCTTGTTCTTACAGTAGTAAGCGATACAAGCAGCAATAATAGAATATGAGTTGCTGTTTTCGTTTTGTGTTTACCAGTCTCTGAAAATGTCATTGGCTCCTGTTTGCAGTTTGTTCAATTGAGTTGAACTGCAATACTATACTGAATCGGTAGACTGGAATAGAACAGGGATTACTTTCTTGTACGGCCTTTACCTTTTTGATCATTTTTTTTCCTGAATTCAGAGGGACTGTTGCCGGTATACTTTTTAAAGATGCGGGTAAAATGACTTTGGTCGGAAAAACCAGTCAGGTAAGCGATTTGTGTGAGAGAGAGTGCAGGATCATTCATCAATTCTTTCGCTTTTTCTATTCTTTGCGTACGGATATAATCTCCGAAACTGAGGTTGTCAAAATGCCGGGAGAATTCTCTGGACAAATAGGAAGGGTTGATATCGAGATCCCTTGAAAGCTCTTTCAGGTTCAGGCTGGTGTCTATATGGTCCTGGATCATCTCCTTCAGTTCTTTTGCCCATGCCGGCGTTTTTTTGCCGCTGCGTATTTTCAGGAATTTATCAAACACTTCCAGCAAGAGATTCTCCTGAGGATGTTGTGTATGTTTTTCTTTTTGTAAATATTTGGCCCAGTTGTAGAGAGCATCGTAGAGCAGCATTCCTTTTTCCAGCAGCTCATGATCATCTGTGTGCATGTGAGCCATACCTGCGGAGATGGCCCAAAGACCCGATGCCTGGCTGGCGAGGTCATGCCGGTCTGTATCTGCGCCGCGGACAATGGGCGCCATCGTTAATATGGCCGGGTCAGTAATATTATGTTTTCTGATGATAAAATCGAAAGTGCATTCTTCTCCGTGATGGGAATATTCCACCGATGGCACATCAAATGGAATGGCATCGAGGGCTTTTGCTTGCTCAATCACCTGGTCAAACGGAACGTAGATGAATTCCGCATCTTTGTCGATGAAACGGCGGATCAGCCAGGGACAGGCGATGCGGTCGATTTTTGGTCGTTCACGTGTGATCCATTTCATCTTGCCAAGTTAATTACCACAAGCCATAATTCCTTAGAATTTCCTATTATTGTTATTAAGAAAACTCCGGCTCAAATTCAAACACTTATCCTTGTATAAAATATTTTACCACTTATCAGTGTTTATTTAGCCATTTGAATACCTACGATCTTCATAGTGATAAAGAACTGTTCTCGCAGATCGCAGAAGGCGATGAATCTGCCTTTGCTACTGTTTTTCACAAATACAATATTCAATTATTCCCTGGTGTATTGAAAGTGCTCAAGTCCCAGGCTGAGGCAGAAGAAATTGTACAAAACACTTTCCTGAAATTATGGTTGAACAGGCTGCAACTACCGGAAATAGAAAATCCGGGAGCCTGGCTTTTTCGCATTGCGTCCAATCTGGCGCTGAATGCATTGAGAGATAAAGCCACTTATCGCCATTATACTGCTGCTGCCGGGAATTCCAGCCCGGAAGGAGAGCCTGATGCATTGAATGAGATCTCCACAAAAGAGCTGAAGTCAATTATTGCAGAGGCGGTAGAACTAATGCCCACTGCACGTCAGGAAGTATTCCGGCTGAGCCGGTATGAAGGGTTGAGTCGCCAGGAGATTGCGCAGAAACTGGGCATTGCTGAAAGTACTGTCAAGAATCAACTGACATCCTCATTGAAATTCATACAGGAATTCATCGGTAAGAAATACGGTATCCACCTGCCTGTAATTATTTTTCTTCTTTTCAAATAAAAATATCCTTTGGAATAGGACCAGTCTTTCCGGGCCGTGTCTGATAGATGGACCGGATCTCAAAATCCCTTTGTATGGAAAAGAAAGCATTCTGTCAATTCCTGCTGGAGCGATATGCGAATGGAATTGCCTCTGAAGAAGAGGTGCAGGAATTGTTTGCAGAACTGGAAAAGAGAACAGATGAACAGGAGTGGGAGGAAATGATCAACCAGGTATTTCTCCAAACCGGGCAGGACCTGAGCTATGACAAATCTTACTGGCATCCTGTGATAGAAAGTATCCTGGCAGTCAGGGAAATTGGAACCCCGGTAAGAAATATACGCTTGAAACGATGGCTGGTAGCGGCGTCTGTGATCGCAGTAATGGGAGTTAGCGCTTACCTCTGGTGGCAAAGCAATAACAAAGAGCAGCAGCAAAAAGCAACAATAGCCCGGCAGGAAATAAAAGCCGGAAGTAATGGAGCTGTGCTCACGCTGGCGGATGGCTCAACCATTGTGTTGGATAGTTTAGGCAACGGCGTGATTGCAGAAGAGCAGGGCGCAGCCGCTGCGGTGCTACAGGATGGTAAACTTTCATACAAGCCTTCCGGCGAACACGCACATGAAATAGTGTACAATACCATGACAACCCCCAGGGGTAGGCAATTTCGTATGTCCCTGCCCGATGGAACGCAAGTGTGGCTGAACTCTGCTAGTTCCATCCGTTATCCAACTGCTTTCATCGGGAAAGAAAGAAAAGTGGAAATCTCTGGTGAAGCCTTTTTTGAAGTAAAACAAAAAGCTAACCAGCCTTTCATTGTACAGGCAGGAAGCAAAGCGGAAATACAGGTACTGGGCACAGATTTCAACGTGAATGCCTACAACAATGAACCTTCTCTCAACACTACATTACTGGATGGAGCCGTGAAAGTAAATGGAAGGCTGCTCAAACCTGGTCAGCAGGCGAAGATTTCCACTGACCAGTCAGATTATGTTCAGTTGATAGAGGGGATAGATATCAATAAAGTGATGGCCTGGAAGAACGGTCGCTTCAGCTTTGAAGGAGCAACCATTGAAGAGATAATGAGACAAATAGAAAGATGGTATGATGTAGATGTTGTATTTGAAGGGAAGAGACCCCGTGTAGAGTTTGAAGGCCAGATGACCAGGAATGTTTCGCTGAACGGATTGATAGCAGTGATGAAAAGGTCGGGTGTGAATATGCGTCTCGAAGGCAGAACGCTCATTGTACTTCCTTAAGGAATCAATCATACACCTGTCATATGAAAAAAGCAGGGCCGGGCAAATGCCGGCCAGGGAGTTTTATTGCATAGATAATTACTCCGCAGACCTTATCCATTGATGAGCGGGTTCTATCCTGCCAAACAGATCGCTGAAAAGAAAACCGCCACGGTTGCACCCGCGGCGGTAAGAAGTTCAGCTGATCTTAAATGGTCTTGCAACACATCTTTAACTAACCGAACAAGTACGAAAGTATGCAAAAAACTGCTTTTGGCTCCGGAACGGCTCTGGCATTTTCTCACTGCCCGCCAAAGCGATTCCGGGGTCTTACCAAAACCCTGCTGGTCATGAAACTGACTATCTTTTTTACTGCTATTGTTTTTTTTCAGGTGCAGGCAGCTAACAGTCTTGCACAGACGGTAACCATTTCCGGAAAAGATCTCACGTTAAAACAGGTATTTGCCGCCATCGAAAAGCAAACGGATTATGTTTTGCTGAATACGAAAGGAACATTGGAGGGCACAAAGACAGTATCCCTTACTGTACACAAAATGCCTTTGAAGGAATTCCTGGATTTTGTATTGAAAGAACAGGAGCTGGAATATGAGATACACGGGAATACGATCCTGTTATCGAAAATGCAAGCTGTGGTTGATAAAACTGTGCCCGGAATAATTCAGATTTTTCCTCAAAATAATTTGGTCTATGGGCAGGTGGTCAATGAAGAAGGTTATCCATTATCCGGTGTAAGCATTTTTGTGAGAAAAGCTAATAGGGGTACCTATACAGATGCGCTGGGGAAATTCTCCATACAGGCCAATCCTGGCGATTCGCTTGTTTTTTCTTTTATTGGATATGCCGGGCAACAGTTGAAAATTACTTCCAATCAATTACTTGTGAGAATGAAGGTAACGCATTCAGTGATGGATGAAATGAAAGTTACTGCCTATGGAAAGACAAGCAAGCGGACCGCAACAGGAAATATCACCACCATTAAAGCGGAAGAGATTACAAAGCAGCCGATATTCAATCCTCTGCAGGCGCTTGTTGGGCGTGTGCCGGGAGTAGCTGTTCTGCAGACTTCAGGCAATCTGGCTGCGCCGATCGAGCTGGTGATCAGAGGTAGGAATAATATTTCACCTACTGCTATCATTGACCCTCTGTATGTAATAGACGGACTACCTCTTTCAAATAACAATATTCATCCTTCTTCGGGTGGGACCAATATCAGTATGGGACCTGTGCAGGGGGGCAATTCAAATACAGGAGGGGAGAGCCCGTTGAACATGATCAATCCAAATGATATTGAAAGTATAACCATACTGAAAGATGCCGACGCTACCGCTATTTACGGTTCCAGAGGAGCGAACGGAGTTGTTTTGATCACCACTAAAAAAGGAAAATCCGGTCCGCCGGTTTTCAATCTGAGAATAGCTAACGGTATCAATTCGATCCAGAAATACCCTAAAGTATTAAGCACAAAAGATTACCTGGCGGTTAGAAGGGAAGCTTTGAGGAATGATGGTATTGTACCCAACATCGTAGAGGCGCCTGATCTAGTTCTATGGGATAGTACCAGAAACAAAGACTGGCAAAGGGAACTCATAGGAACAGGTGTGGAAACTAATATCAACCTGAGTGTCAGTGGCGGGGCCGGCAATTCAACTTACCGGCTTAGTGGTGGATACATGTCAAGCACCACCTTACTGAACCAGGGAGGTAAGAACGAGCGTATTTCTTTCAATTCAACCTTCAATTATGTCAGCACTAATCAAAAATTCCGTTTTGCGCTGATCAACTCCCTGGCCACAACGAATGTAAAGGCTATAAAAGCCAATGATCCAAGTTCTCTTCCACCCAATGCCCCTGAGATCTACAATAATAAAGGGGAGTTCAATTTTGAACCGTACAGAACAACAGGCACGGCCATTTTTCCCTTTAGTGATCTTAAGAGGCCAAGTGTAAGTAAAACCTTCAGTAACCAAACTTCAGTGAACCTGGACTATAATATACTGAAAGGACTGAGTATGGGGCTTAGTGGCAATTATGCGTTCTCCCACAATGATATCATACAAAAAAGTCCGGAAGCCTCCTTTGATACGAAGTTACCCAATACTCCGATTGCCATCTATGGCAATACGAAGGCCAGGAACTGGCAGATCCAGCAGAAAGTTGAATACCAGACTTTCATTGGGAAAGGAAGCCTTTCCATTAAGCATGTTGCCGAATATGCTGCTGCAGCTACAGGAAGTCAAACAATTTTTGCCATGTTTTTTCCTAACGATGAGATGATGAAAAGCTACAACAATGCCGGTTTCGTTCAAGCCAGTGAAGCATCTGTTGAAACCAGGATCCTTAAGTTTACAGGAATGGTGAACTACAACTGGAGTAACAAATACATCTTTAGCCTGTCGGCCACCAGGGATGGTTCTTCCAGTTTTGGAAAAGGAAAACGATTTGGAAATTTCGGATCAGTTGCCCTTGCCTGGAATGCCAATGAAGAAAAATGGATAAAGCAAATCCTGCCTTCCTGGTTCACCTTCCTGAAGTTCAGAGGTAGTTACGGACTTACCGGTGCAAGTTCGCTTACACCGTATGAGTTCCTGTCCAGATGGTCCAAAAACGTCTCTGATGGCATGGCCTCCAGCTTGCTGCCTTATGATGGGATCATGGCATTCCATGTGATCAAGCCATTGAACCAGGAGTTCCGTTGGGTTTCCACCAGGAAAGCAGAATTAACAATTGAAATGGGATTCCTGCAAGACAGGATCAACCTGGAAGCTTCAGTATATCATCATAGTTCCACAGATCAACTTGGTTCAGTACCAATCCCAAAATATACAGGATTTAGTCAGGCTTTTACCAACACCCAGGCCAACCTTCGTAATACTGGCTTTGAGTTTTCTATGAGTGCCAAACTATTGAGTTCTAAAGACTGGGCACTAACAACTTCCTTTGTACTTGGTCTGAACCGTAATAAGCTGGTAGATTTTCCCAACCTGGAATATTCTTCGCATAAAGGAAACCTTAAAGTAGGATATTCCAACACTACAAAATACGTTCTCAGATATACAGGGATCAACCCTTTAACCGGCGAGTATAGCTTCGAAGATCATAACAAAGACGGTCGCATAACTGTTAAAGAAAACATTTTTCCAAGTTCGTACAATGATGATCGTTATATTGCCATTGAGACCGCAGAAAAATATAGTGGAGGATTCACTTTCGAACTTTCCTGGAAAGAATTAAGCTTTTATACACAATTTGACTTTAAGAACCGGCTAAGGAGGGATCCTTATATCATGGCTGTGGTAGGTGAAAGGAAAAATATTGCATTGCCGGGCGAAATCCTGAATAATCATTGGAGGCAGCCTGGTGACATAGTAAGTTATCCGAAATTCACCACCAGGTCTGCCGGTCTCGGCCGGATTGAATCTTCCGATGCTGCTTATGTGAACGGATCATATATCCGCCTGAATGTTATCAATATAAGTTGGAATATCCCCAACACACTCACAAAAAAAATTGGGATAAAAAATGCAAGTATTGGAGTAAGTACCAACAACTTGTTCACTTTTTCTTCTTACAGAGGACTTGACCCCCAAATAGATAATATTTTCTCTGCTGCCCCAATTCCCAGAGTGATCTCCTCCAACCTGAACATTAATTTCTAAACTGGAAGACTATGCGAAACAAGATATTACCGGCTCTCCTTTTTCTGACCTCCGGTCTGATCATTTCCGGTTGCGAAAAACTACTGGATGTGCCGCCTCCAATCAACTCCATCACAACTGAAGAACTGTTTGTAAATAATAAACAAGCCGAATGGGCAATGGCAGGGATCTATACGAAAATGATCAATGGCATTGCCACCAATGCGGCTGATCTTGCAAATGTGCCAAATAATATTTTTTCGGGCGGTTTGTCAACCCTGCAGGGCGGGTTATCAGCTGATGAAATAATCGCCACATCTGTCAGCGGCGCAGATTATTATAGCCAGAGGAATAAACTCACAGTAGAAGTTAGTGCAGATAAACCAGATCATCTCTGGTATTCAACTTACCGGACCATATCCGATGCCAATGCATTGATAGATGGTATTGCATTATCAACTTCCCCATCCCTGATTGATAGCGTAAAGAAGCAGCTTACGGGGGAGGCCCTTGCCCTCCGGGCCTTCAGCTATTTTTACCTGGTCAACTATTATGGCGAACTGCCTCTGGTGATAACCTCCGATTTCAAGAAGACAGTATCCCTGTCCCGATCACCCGTTTCAAAAGTATACGACCAGATCAAAGCTGACCTGATCAAGGCCAAAGCCTTGCTGGGCAGTGACTATTCTGTTGGTGGGAACAAAAGGAGCAGGGTGAACAAATGGTTTGTGGAAGCATTGCTTGCAAGGGTATATCTGTATACAGGGGAATACCAGTTAGCCATCAATAGTGCTACAGCAGTGATCGATCAATCTGATCTTTTTAAGTTGGAACAGGATATCAGCAATACTTTCTTACCTAATTCCCCTGAAACGATTTTTCAGCTGATACCAACCACTGGATTGTTGAATAATGCAACTCCTGAAGGGCATGTATTTCATCTGCTCTTTAGGCCATATGCAATAAGCAATGAATTGCTGGATGCCTTTGAAGTGAACGACAAAAGAAAGCTGACCTGGATTAAACTGGACGGAGCAACTTTTATTCCCGCCAAGTATTCAAAAGGCAATCCCGTCCAATATTATAAAGTAATGCGACTGGCTGAACAGATTCTCATCAGAGCGGAAGCAACTGTCCTGTACAATCCATCGGCAAAAAACAATGCAATTGATGACATCAATCAGCTAAGGAGAAGGGCAGGACTTACAGAACTTGACTATTCCCTGACTGCAGATGAAGTACTACATGCTATTGCCCATGAACGAAGAGTAGAGCTGTTCCTGGAATGGGGACACAGGTGGTTCGACCTGAAAAGGACTGCGAAAGCGCACGATGTGCTCAGCATTATTTCCTATAAGGTTCCCTGGGAAGGAGACCACCAGTTATTGTATCCGGTTCCAAAAGAAGAAATCCGGGTAAACGGACGTCTTGTACAAAACCCGGGTTATAACAACTGAGCATGAACAATCAACTGCATTCATCATCAAAAATGCTACAATGAAATTTATATATAGTGTACAATTCACTTCTGTTTTCAAGAAAGAAAGGAGAGGAATCGTTCTTGCATTCCTGCTACTGGCAATAATGTCGGTCTCCTGCAAAAAGAACAAATTCGAGGATTTTCCAGCAGTCTGCCAGGTCTTCAACGCCATTGATAATAACGTGCATCTGTACACGAATCTGTCATTGTCAAGGCCGATAATTTTCAATAGCGCGCGTGAACTTAAGAACAAAGATTCAGTGTTGAAAAATACCATGCTGATCATGCATGAATTTCCGCAAACATTGCAACTTTTCACAACCACAGACACACTACCAGAGAATGGACCTGTCCTGAACACAGTATTGGACGTGAAGGAAAGAGAGATCTATTCATTATTTGTGTATGGACAAAAGTCAGCTGTATCACATACACTAGTACACGAAATGATTCCACATAGCAATTTTCAGGACAGCAGTTGTAATATCCGTTTTGCCAACTTTAGTTCAACAGCGGTCATCAGTATAAATCTCAAAGGAGAGCCCCCTGGTTCCTTTATTCAAAGTCTGGCTGCGAAAACGCTTTCTGCCTTCACTCCGCTGCTCTTCAATCTTACAACCGATAAGAGCTATGATTTCGAAATCAGGGATCATGCAACGGGGGACCTGATCACAACCTACAATATGAGCAGTGATAAAAATAAGCTGGAGTTTTCCAGGCACTGGCTTTGGGGACCAACTACCCTTGTATTGACCGGACATCCGGGTGAGCCGTCACCCAACCACCAGAGAATTAGCCCCATGTTCCATCAGGTCTACAGAGATTAATCCTCATCCATCATTAATAGCAGGTGTTCCTCTGCATTTCATGTAAACATTAACCATACATATGAGCATAGTATTAAAAGTGGAGAACCTCTCCCACAGGTATTCCAGTGCCTGGGCTATCCGTGATATCAACTTCGAGATAAGCCAAAACGGAGTCATAGGATTACTAGGTTCCAATGGAGCCGGAAAATCTACCACCATGAATATCATTTGTGGTGTACTCAATCAGACAGAAGGAGATGTATACATAAACGGTGTGAACAAAAGACAAGATCCGCGGCTCGCCAAAAAGCAACTGGGGTTCCTTCCGCAAACGCCTCCGGTGTATATGGACTTCACTGTGAATGAATACCTCACCTATGCAGCTGACCTTCGTTTCATTGAAAAAACAAAAGTAAAAAAGGCTGTAGCGGAAGTAATGGATAGAACAGGGATCGCGCATTTCAGTGCAAGGTTGATCAAGAACCTTTCAGGTGGTTACCGTCAACGCGTAGGAATTGCGCAGGCCATCATTCACAAGCCCAGTATTGTAATTCTCGATGAGCCCACCAACGGTCTCGATCCCAACCAGATCATCGAAGCAAGAAAGCTGATCAAAGAAATAGCGCAGGACCATACGATCTTATTATCATCCCATGTGCTTTCCGAGATCAACCTGCTTTGCCGCGATATCATCATGATTGAAGGCGGAAGAATGGTATTCTCAGATTCCATGGATTCATTCAACAACTATATTCAGCCAACTACTGTGTTGGTCAGAATGGACAATCCTCCGGCAGAGTCAGAACTCCTCAATATCAGTGGTGTAAACAAAGTGCAATTCCTTACAGAGAAGCAATGCAGGATATGGTTCGCCGGAAACAGCAATATCTCCCAATCCATCATCATTGCCAGTGTTCAACATAACTGGCAATTGCAGGAGATCAACCTTGAGAAATCTGTGCTGGATGATGTTTTCAAACAATTATCACAACAACAATCTTAAACCTGCCCTGATGAAAATAATTCTCAAAATAGCCAGGGCTGAACTTAAGTACCTGTTCTATTCACCTATCGCCTGGTTTGTGGTATTCATTTTCTATCTCACCAGCGCAGCCATTTATTGCATCGGTACAGAGCAATTCTCTACGGTGCAGGAAGTGTTTAAAGAACTACAGCCTGGCTGGGATGGTTTTGAAGGAGTGGGCAAGGAACTTTCGGCCTATATCATGATAAGGCTGAAAAAATACATTTATCTGTTCATTCCATTGCTGACGATGGGCATCATCAACAGGGAGATCAGCAATGGCACTATCAAGCTATTGTATTCATCGCCGGTGACCACGCGGGAAATTGTGCTTGGGAAATACCTCGGTATGGTGATCTTCAATTTTATCCTGCTTTTCATTTTTGCCGTGATGCTGGCATCATTGGTGATGACCGTTGAAAATGCCGAGTATATCTGGTTCCTGTCGATATTACTGGGGATGTTTTTCCTGATCAATACCTATGCCGCCATTGGTTTGTTCATTTCCTGTTTGACCAGTTACCAGATAGTTGCTGCGATCATTACTTTTACTGTATTGTTTTTCCTTTCGGTGATTTCAAGTTACGGCCAACAGTATGATATCATCCGCGATCTCACCTGGTTCCTTTCCATTGCCGGAAAAGCAGAACTGATGATCTATGGGCTGATCACCAGCAGGGATGTGATCTATTTCATACTGGTGATAATATTGTTTATCGGATTTGCATTGATCAGAATGAAGAGTACGCAGGAATCGAAAAAATGGACAGTTCCTGCTTCCAAATATTTATTGCTTACTGTAGTAGTGGTCATCCTTGGTTATTTTAGCTCAAGACCTCACGCTGTACTGTATGCTGACATCACAAAAGACAAGCTCAATACCATCCATCCGAATGTTCAGGAAACCCTGAAAAAAATGGATGGCTCTATGCTTACAGTAACCTTGTACACCAATCTGCTGGACCGGAATGCCATCAATGGCCTCCCCATTATGAGGAACGATTATGTTTGGAATATCTGGGAAAAATACCGTCGCTTCTATCCAAACCTGCAAATGAAATATGAGTATTACTATGATGTAAGAGATAAAGACAGTGCTTATTTCCGGATGTATCCGGGTAAGTCGCTGGAAGAGATTGCAGCAATAGAGGCAAAGATCAATCGGACCCCATTGTCGTTGTTTAAGAAACCTGATGAGATCAGGAAGGAGATCGATCTGCAACCTGAAGGGAAATTCCTGATCATGCAACTGGAATATAAAGGTAAGAAGGAATTCCTGAGAACATACCGGGAGCAACCAATCTGGCCAACTCAGTCTCACTTCGCGGCAGTGTTCAAAAAACTTGCAAGTAACGAAGATATGAAGATCGGTTTTGTAACGGGACATTATGAAAGAAGTGCCTTTGATTATGCACCCCGGCATTTTGGAGAATTCATGGCCGCTAAATGGAGCAGGCAATCGATGATCAATTTTGGTGCTGAAATAGATAGTGTTCAACTGAACAGTGGCCCTGTTCCTGAAGATATCAACCTGCTGGTAGTTGCGGACCCGAGGAGTGCATATACTGATCTGGAACAGGAACGGGTTATCGATTATATCAGAAAAGGGAGAAATGCAATCATATATGTTGAGCCGGATAAGCAGTTCATCCTTGAACCAATATTAAGATCCATTGGAGTAAGTGCAGATAAAGGCATGATCGTTCGTCCTGACCCGCATGAAATGCCGCATATTTTCGAAAATCATTTAACCTCCGCAGGTAATTACCTCGCTGATGAACAATACATGTATAATTTTCAAAAATACAGGAAGAATGGAGGTAAAGTGCAGAATGAAGGAGCATCGAGCCTGAATTATCAGGAAACTGAGGGATTCAGGATCGAACCAATACTAACAATGCCTGGTTCTGAAAATACCTGGGTCGAAAATGGTAAGCTGGCGCTTGATTCTGCCGCTCCAGACTTCAATGCTTCTGAAGGAGATCTTCGCAAAAGCGAATATGTACTGGCGTTGAAACTTAGCAGGAAGATCGGTCAACGCGAACAAAGGATCATCGTATGCGGGGATGCGGATGCACTTTCGGGTAGAAGAAAATCTCTTTCCACAACAGGCGTTTCATTCTACAGCTGGGGACTGGCTAACGAATACCCTGTGTACGCTAATTATCCAAGGCCGTCAGACAGGTATGTAAAACTTACTTCCAAACAAGCGAAACTGTTGAGTACTGTTTATCTGTACCTGGCATCTGCTGCATTGTTGCTTGTTGCCATAGTACTGCTGGTGCGAAGGAAAAGGAAATAATCATCCCATATTATAGTCATTCACAAATAACTCATCATGTTCCTGATAACGGATGATCAAACTATTGAAGATCTGAGGCTCTTTTCCAAAAGAGAGCGAAATGGTATTTACGATATTTACAACAATACATCAACGCGCGGCGGAGAACTCCTGCTTGAGAATATGTTCAGAAATCCGCTGGCCAACCTGGATGCTATTGCCAAAAGAGCCGGCGCCATCAAGGCTTTTGCCGAACTGCAGACAGCTTTCCCATTTTCATCTGCTATCCTGGATTGCGTGGAGAAATATATCAATCAGGGAGAAGAAAACCAGGATGGACAAAAATCCACTTTTGGTGACAAGGAGATCGGACAAGGCGTTACAGCTTTAATTGAACTGCTGCATGCAGTTAAATCTTTCCTGGAAACGGGCGCCATTGCCCAGGTAAAGATGCTGAAAGAAGAAAGGCGGCAAGTGTTGCAATTGTTACAGGGAACAGGTCTGGAGCCGGTCTTTAAGGAAAGGCCCGGTAATAAGCTGAGTTTCGGAGCACTTACTGCATTCGATATTTTGCTTCGCACAAAAGAGCGGGAGAAAACAACTGCTGTATTGAATTTCATTTACCTGATAGATGTATATGTATCTGTGGCGCAGGTGTCGGGAAAAAGGAATTTTGTTTTCCCGGTACCACATCCCCGGGGCAGCAATATCCTGAAAGTGGAAGGAGTGTATCATCCTGAGTTGAAGAACCCGGTTGCCAACAACCTGCATATGCATCCAGGAAAATCACTAGTATTCCTGACCGGGGCCAATATGGCGGGGAAATCAACTTTTCTTCGTGCATTCAGCACTGCTGTTTACATCGCGCATATGGGATTTCCGGTTGCAGCAAAGCGGCTCGAATTCTCAGTAATGGATGGCATACTCACTACCATCAATCTTCCTGATAATCTCGGAATCGGAGCCAGTCATTTCTATGCAGAAGTATTGCGTGTAAAGAAAGTAGCAGCAGAACTGGGAGCAGGCAGATCGCTTTTCGTACTCTTCGATGAATTGTTCAGGGGAACCAATGTGAAAGATGCGCATGAAGGCACAGTGGCGGTAACGTTAGCATTTGCCGGTAAAAAGAACAGTCTTTTCCTCATATCCTCGCATATCGTGGAGGCAGGCGATGAGCTGAAGAAAAAACAGAATATCGGCTTCCATTATTTGCCCACCAGGATGAAAGGTACAGTTCCCGAATATACCTATACGCTAGAGGAGGGTATTACCGATGACAGGCATGGTATGATCATTATTCGCAATGAAGGTATCCTGGAATCACTTGCTACAGGAAAGAAGAAAGGATAAAAAATAATACACTATGAGTTTCACAATAGACAGACAATCCCAGGACGAGCTGAACCTGATGGGGAAATTCAGACAAGGCTCTGTGTACGCTGTTTTCAACCAGGTGAAAACCAGAAGCGGGGAACAATTGCTGGACCAGCTGTTCAGGAATCCAATGACGGATGCTGCTGCAATCAATCAGCGAACGGCTGTTTTCCGGTTCTTTGTTGAGGCCGGGCTGCAGTTCCCTTTTGATCCACGGCAGGTAACGTTGATGCAGGAATACATAGACGGGGCAACTTCCCAAAGCCGGATGGGTACACTTGGAACTGTGTTATTGAAGAAAAGTTTGTCTACCCTTACGCGCGACGAACGTTACAAAACCCTGATCCAGGGTTTGCAGGCTACTATCATGACCCTGAAAAAATGTGTAGGAATCGTTGAGTTGTTACATACGATGCAGGGCCCTATCAGCAACGAACAGCCGAAATCCGGTCAATTTTGCACCAGGCGCAATTATCTGCTCTGATTGAAACGGATATCTATTCCAGTATTTCCGTTACGAAGATCTCGGAATTCGATCACCTGCTGAAAAGTAAATACAATCAGCAAGTCATGGAAATTCTTCACTTTGTTGCCGAACTGGATGTGAATATGGCCGTAGCTGCTGTTGCTGTTTCAAAAGAATATACCTGGGCAAAAGCCTTGCCGAAGGAGGACAATGTTTTCCGGGCCATCGATCTCAGGCATCCTTGTATCGATAAGGCTGTGGGCAACAATATTGCCATGCAGGCCAGCAGCAATGTGATCTTTCTTACGGGAGCCAACATGGCTGGTAAATCCACCTGGATGAAGACCATCGGTATTTCCATGTACCTGGCGCATATCGGGTTTCCGATAGCGGCGGATTCAATGGATTTTTCTGTGAGGGAAGGGATCTATTCCAGTATCAATGTTGCTGATAATATAGCACTGGGCTATAGTCATTTCTATGCGGAAGTGGTCCGGGTAAAGAATGCGGCTGATGCTACACGTACAGGTAAACATCTGCTGCTGATGTTTGATGAGCTTTTCAAGGGAACGAATGTGAAAGATGCTTTTGATGGTACACTGGCAGTTACCGAAGCATTTTCCGAATACGTGAATTGCCTGTTCATAGTAAGCACACATATTATTGAAGTGGGCGAACAACTCAAAAGCCGCAATAATGTGCAATTCAATTTTATGCCTACTGTTTTGGATGGAAATGTTCCCCGATATCCATACAGACTGAAAGAAGGTATCACTGAAGACAGGCAAGGAATGATGATCATCAGGAATGAGGGCATCATTGAATTGATCGGTGATTAACAGTCGCGCAATCAAACAAATATTCCATTTATCAGTATCAAAAGTTAAGAATGAAAATAATATTCAAAATAGCCAGGGCAGAGCTGAGGACACTATTCTACTCGCCAATTGCATGGATCACGCTGGTGGTGTTTTTTGTGATCAGCGCTTCACAATTTGTAGATCCGTTGGTAAGTCATGCCAATATACAGGACCAGAAACTTCTCAATAGTCCGGGCTGGCTTGGTTTTAAGGGGCCGCTGACTTTGAAAATGTTCATGCAAACGATTGGTTCCTTTTCCAGTTATCTCTATATGTTTATTCCACTGCTGACGATGGGAGTCATCAACAGGGAGGAAACTACCGGCACCATGAAGCTCCTGACTTCTTCCCCTATAAGGATCAGAGAGATCGTACTGGGCAAGTTTGCAGGTTTGATGGTGTTCAACCTCGTATTGTCATTGCTGATAGCATTGTTGTTGTACACAGGTTTTTTCAGTATTGAACATGCAGAATTCAAATGGTATTTTTCTATGGTGCTGGGTTATTTTCTGCTGACCGGCGCATATATGGCTATCGGCCTTTTTATTTCCTGTTTGACCAGTTACCAGATAGTGGCTGGTATCGGAACATTCATTGCGTTTTATATTCTGGGTATGATAGGTAAGCTATGGCAGGAGTATGATTTTATAAGGGACCTGACCTGGTTCCTCTCGATGAAAGGCAGGATCGAACCATTTATATATGGCCTTATCACCACAAGGGAGATTTTTTATTTCAGTTTGATCATTGTCCTGTTCCTGGGACTTTCCATTATCAAATTGAAAAGCAGGCAGGAGTCGAAAAAATGGACAATTTCTTTTTTCAGATATAGTGCTTTGATCGTGATCATAGTATTGGCAGGCTACTTCAGCGCGAGGCCTGGATATGTAGGTTATCTGGATGTAACGAGGGATAAATTACGCACCATCGATACAGCCACACAGGCCGTACTCAGAGAGTTGGATGGGTCTCCGATTACGGTTACTTTATATGGGAACCTGCTGGGGCTAAATGCAGCTTCTGCCATGCCGGCACTCAGGAATGAATACATCTGGGACTTCTGGGAACAGTATATCCGGTTTTATCCCAATATCAGGTTCAGGTATGTCAACTATTATGGAGTTGCAAAGAAAGACAGTTCTCTGATAAAAAATTTTCCAGGAAAATCTGTTGACGAAGTGGCCATTCAATTTGCAAAATTCTTCAAAAAGGATACATCCTATTTTCTGAAGCAGAAGGAGATCGGCAAATATGTGGATCTTTCCGGTGAAGATGAGATGAAAGCGTTGATGGAGCTGGAGTATAAGGGTAAAAAAGCTTTTTTACGAACCTATCAGATGCCTACCTGGCCACTGGATCCGAATGTGTCGGCAAGCATACGAAAATTAACCAGACCTTCCCTTCCCAAAATAATGTTCACTACTGGTCACTATGAACGAAGCCCATGGCGTAATGGCGAAAGAGAGTTTGGCGGGCATACAAATAAACAAAATGAGAGTCGCGCCATGGTAAATATGGGAATGGATGCTGATACTATTTCGTTGTTGACAAAAGACATTCCTGAAAATACAGATATCCTCGTTGTTGCAGATCCCAGGTCGGAACTGGCGCCCGTTGAGATTGAAAAGATCAATGGATATATAGCCGCTGGAGGGAATGCTATTTTTTATGGAGAACCTGGCAAGCAACAAATGTTGAATCCGGTATTGAATCCAATAGGCATCAACCTGGATAATGGAACAATTGTCCAACCCAGGAAGCATGTTCCTTCAGATTACCAGGGTGTGGCATTGAATATGACAGGCAATAAGATGGCCAGGGAGGATGATATGCAGCTTGCCCAGAGAGGATGGAATGTAAGTGCGGGTGGCATGATTAATGGAGGTTGTAATATCAGCTTCAGCGATATGGCGGGCTTTAAAGCTGAAAGCATCATGCCTTTGAAGGCAGACAGCGGATTGTGGATCGAAAAGGGAGTGTATAAAGAAGACTCGGCAAAACCCACTTTTTCTGAAAGCGATGGCGATTACCGCTTGCCGGAATATACAATAGGAGTAAGGCTTTCCAGAAAAGCAGCTAATAAGGAACAAAGAATCGTGGTTTTCAGTGATGCGGATTTAATGGCTGTCAAAAATTCAGATGGATCTGGTATTGGTCTGGGCATGTATAGCTGGCTCAACTATAATGAGTACCCGGTATACAAAACAAAAGTTGTTCCTCTGGATATCCGGTTAAGTATCAACAAAAGTACGGCAACTACCATCTGGTATTTATATGTTTATATATTACCTGCCATGTTACTGATTACCGGAGCTGTGATCCTCATCAGAAGAAAGAGAAAGTAATAATCTGGAAAACAAAAATGCCTCAGTTGTTCAACATAATCTAAATCTCAAATTAGTATTGCTATGAAATTATTTCTAAGTGCAGGCTTCACGGCCTTGCTGGCAGCTTTTTGCCTTAACGGAACAGCACAGAGCAAAGAAGCTGGGGCTTTGAAAAAGGAAGACCTTGTTTCAGACTATAAGCTCGCTATGGATATTCTCAAAAAACAGCATCCGAATCCCTTCAAGTTCATCGACTCTGCTGATTATGACAGAAAAGTAGATTCTCTCCTGACGCTGGCGGAGAAAGCAAATGACGCCTATGCTGTAATGCAGTATTTGCCGGTTCAACTGGTGAGGGATGTACATACGAGCTTATCATTATCCGGCGAAAACTATCAGCAGGTGATCAAGGATCTCCGTTATTTCCCTTTTCCTGTTTTAATTGATAAGGAAAAAATTTTCGTGAATATTAAAGGCGTGGAGATACCATATGCATCGGAACTGCTAAGCATCAATAAGCAGCCAGCCAGTGATCTTGTGCGCTCCCTTAGCGCTTTTTCTTATTGCGATGGTTTTATCATCACAGGTACTGACAGGATGTATGGTAATTTTCAGACTTCCTTCAGTCTGCGGGATCATGATGCGAAATCTTATGATATCGAATACATGGAACCCAAAGGCAAGACCGTTAATAAGATCACTGTAGCCAGCGTATCTCCTTCAACAGGAATACATGCCAGCGCCCTGGCTGTAATGCCCATGCCCAGGCTGGCCCGGTCTTACTATGTGTATGGTATTTACGATGATGAGAGCAAAACAGGTACCCTCACAGTGAACACCTTCAATATGAAGGAACCCTATGCCTATAAAGAGTTCAGCAGTTTCTTCAAAGAGGTGAACAACCGGGGATACAAGAGCGTGATCATCGATATCCGGAATAATGGTGGTGGTAATCCTGCTATCTCAGCCTTGCTTTATTCGTTCTTGTCGCCAACCGCCTTCCGGAATGAATACGATTACAGAACGAAACATATCGATATAGCATATCCGGAATATGCTACCAGCCAGGGAAGAAAAATGAGCGAGGATGACATTCGCCAGACAAGCCAGTTCCTGTACCAGCGATTCAATAAAGACAGTGCGACAGATTTTTACCTGGGTAACGCACGTTTAAAGGAAGGACAACTGGAAAATTTTCCCAGGGATAAAGATGCATTCAGTGGGAATGTATACATACTTACCAGTGGCGCCACTATTTCTGCCGCTACATACTTTGCATCACTGGTACAGAAAAATAAACGCGGACTAATCATCGGGAAAGAAACCGGCAGCGGTGAGAACGCCACTACTGCAGCCTGGTTCCTGACCTATCAGCTTCCCAAAACAAAATCAGTGTTGACCGTCCCCATGTCTGAATTGTATTTTTTTAATGCAAAGAACGATAATGGTCGTGGCATCATTCCCGACAAGGAACTGCCTCTGGAAAAATTCATTTCCTATATGCAACAAACACAGGATCCGGAAATCAGTTATGCCATGGAGTTGATCAGGCAATCAAAATAATAGCAGGTTTCTCCTGTTGCGTTTTTGAATGTTTGAAAATGCAAAGGGCGGCTCTGCTGCCCTTTTGCTTTTTCTACTTTTTCGCAACTCAAAAAAAAATTTGATATTTATCCCGCGAATTGCACCAAAACTGATTGCCAATGCCTGAAGTATCGGATGAACTGCTGCTGACCTGGCAACACCGGATTGCCGCTGGTGACGAAACGGCTTTCAACCAGTTGTTCCGCTGCTTTTATATCAGGCTGGTAGACTTTGCAGCCAATATTCTCAAGGCCCGGCCACCTGCTGAAGAGATCGTGAACGATGTATTTGTGAAGCTCTGGCAACGCAGGCAGCATCTCCCCGAAGTTCAAAAGATCAAAGTATTCCTCTATGTGGCCGCCAGGAATGGCTGCTACAATTATCTTCGCTCCAATTCCCTCTGGAGCGTTACGGTGGGCATCGACCAGGTATCTTCTATCACCAATCTCCAGGATCCCGAATCAGATCTGGCATTCCGGGAACTGCAACATCGGCTCAATATCATCATCTCCATTTTGCCTGAACAATGCCGACAGGTTTTCAGAATGGTGAGGGAAGATGGGCTCAAATACAAGGAAGTAGCTGAGATCCTTCAGATCTCCCCGCGCACTGTTGAAACACAATTGTTCAGGGCCATCAAAAAGATCCGGCAGGAGCTGGAACGCACATACGCTTCTTCTTCAACAAATTCCAACCACAATCAGGGCCAGATGCTGCAGGCTTTGTTGTTGCTGGTCCTCTTCCAGTAAAAAATTTTTCCGGCTTGTAAGTAATTCGCGGGAATTCTGTGTCCTTCTTATATGGACAGGGATAATTTCCTTTTACTGGTTACTCGTGTACTCTCCGGGAATGATGAAGCCGGAGAAAAAGAAATGCTTCATCAGATGGTATCGGAGCAGAAGGATTTGTCTTTGCTGTACGAACAATACCGGCGCTATTGGGAATCCGGAAAAAGCAATGCTGGAACGGATGTGGAAGCAGCGCTGGCACGTACCTGGAACAGGATCGAAACCGAAGAGGAAACAGAAGAAATAGTATCCATGCCGCGTCGTTCGCGGCGCATATGGTGGGCTGCAGCAGCGGCAGTGCTGGTGTTATTCCTCGCTGGCTGGTGGTTGTTCAGTCCTCAACGGGATGCTGGCATTCAGATGGTGGAAGCGTATAACCCGAAAGGCGTTCGTTCCCATATCGTATTGCCCGATGGCAGTAAAGTGTGGCTGAGTGCAGACAGCAGGTTGCGTTACCCTGCTGTATTTGCAGAAGGTAAACGCGATATCCATCTGCAGGGCGAAGCTTTTTTTGATGTAGCCCCCAATCCTTCCCGTCCATTTGAAGTGCATCTGCAAAGCGGATCTGTGCGTGTACTGGGCACTTCTTTCAATATCAAATCATACGATGAAGATGCGCTGGTCACCACTTCAGTGGCTACAGGAAAAGTGGCATTCGTTGGTGATGATGCAACAGTGAGCAATGAACTGACCACCGGACGAAAATCTGTATACAACAAGGAAACAAAAAAACTGGAATTACTGAACACCGATCCTTTACTTGACAAGGGGTGGATCGATGGCACCCTGGTGTTCCGTTCCGAGAACCTGGAGTCCGTTGCACTCACACTGGAAAGATATTTTGGCAAGAAGATCGTGTTCCTCGATAATAAGCCCAGGACATTCAGATTCACCGGCACATTCCTGAACAGATCGCAAACGGATATACTTCATTATTTAAGTAAAACGAAACCTTTTTCATTCACTGTTTCTGATTCTGCCATTCTGATCGGCAGATGAACTGATTGCTGTTAACAATATTATTTAACCAAAGGCTTGCTATATGAGCATGAAACTGCGCCTATTCCTATTGATGGCAGCATGGCTGCTGTCTGCTGCACTCCCGGGGCAGGCGAATCCGCCAAATGAACCCAATCCGGTCGGTTTTCAAAACACAAGGATCAGTCTTGTTTGCAAGGATAAAGACCTGAAGTGGATCATTGCTTCGCTTGAAAAAAAGACCGGTCTGCTTTTTGTTTACTCGAACGATGAGCTCAATCTAAGTGCAAAAGCATCCTGCAAAGTAAAAGACGCTGCACTGCAGGATGCGCTTCAACAGATCTTTGACCCATTGCATATCCGCTTCGAGATGGCAGGTAAAAATGTGCTGCTTCGAAAAGCACCTGCCACAACATTGAGAGGCGAAACCATTGCCGCCGGCAATCCGATGCAGGAGATCCGTGGAAGAGTAGTGGACGAAGCAGGCAATCCTGTGCAGGGAGCTACTGTACAGGTAAAGGGTTCGCAACTGGTTACCACCACCAATGCAACTGGTGAATTTTTGATCAGCACAGCTGATGAAAAACTGGTGCTGGTGATCAGCTTTGTGGGCTACCTGTCTGAAGAGATATCGGTCACAGACAATAAGCCTGTACTGGTGCGCCTTAAGCCATCCAATCAACAACTCGGTGAAGTGGTAGTGGTGGGTTACGGCACACAACGCAAGGTAAGTGTGACTGGCGCTGTAGACCAGGTGAAAGTGACAGAGATGGCGGGAAGACCCGTTACCAATCTTTCGCAATCATTACAGGGTATGTCGCCCAACCTCATTATCCAACAACCCAATGCAGAGCCTGGTGCACGCATCAACATGAATATTCGCGGTATCGGCACGCTGGGTGATAATTCGCCCCTTGTGGTGATCGATGGTTTGGTAGGCGGCGATATCAATCTGCTGAACCCATCCGATATCGAAAGCATCTCGGTACTCAAAGATGCAGGCAGCGCCGCCATCTACGGAAGCCGCTCTTCCAACGGTGTTGTACTGATCACTACCAAAAAAGGAAAAAAGAACGAGAAGGCAAGCGTTACCTACAACGGAATGGTGGGCATTCAAAAACCACATGTCTGGTACAAGCCCGTAGAAAGTTTTGAGAACGCCATCCTGCGCAACCAGGCCATGGTGAACTCCGATCTGCAACCCATCTACTCCCCTGAACAGATCCGTCAGTTCCAGCGAGAAGGCAGCAAAGAGTGGTTCCTGGATGAGATCCTCCGGGATGCTTTACAACAGAACCACAATATCAGCGTGTCTGGCGGAAATGATAAAACCACTTATCTCCTCTCCGGTGGCTATGTGAACCAGGAGAACAATCTTGTAGGACCCGGACTCGGATTGAAACGATACAATTTCCGCATGAACCTCAGTACTGAAGCAGGCCGGCTGAAACTCACAGGTGTATTGGCCTATGCAAGGAATGAAACGAAAGATCATTCGTACAATACTTCCACGCTGATCGTTGATGCAGGCAGAACACCCACTTACTACAGCCAGAAGGATGAACAGGGAAGATACCTCACCAATGAAGTGCTGGGCGAATTCAACCCACTCGGCATCCTGGAAAAAGGTGGTTACAGGAAATACGACGATGATAATGTTTTCGCAAACCTGACAGCTGAACTGAGCATCATGCGTGGCCTGAAGATCAGAGGCGTGGTAGGAGGTACACTTGCAGCCAATCATGTGTTCGAAAGAGTGAAGCAGGTGAACTTCTTTCCCAAAGGCATCTATGGCGCAGACAGGAATACCAATGACCGCTACGACAAAAATCTTTTCCTCAATACGCAATTATTGCTGGAATACATGCGGGGCTTTGGTGATCACAATGTAAATGCGCTGATCGGATTTGCCAATGAGTCTTCCACCAACCAGCAATCGAAGATCTATATGAAGAATACCGATCCCGATCTGGGCACGCCCATTACGGAGACAATCATCGATCCTTCTCAAACTCAAAACTCAAATAAAGGAAATGTGGAAAGCAGTCTGAACTCCGTTTTCGGAAGGGCCGGCTATTCCTATAACGATAAATATTTTGCTGAATTCAATTTTCGTTTTGATGGTTCTTCTAAATTCAGAAAAGATCTTCGCTGGGGTTTCTTTCCGGCTGTGGCCATCGGTTATCGTATCACGGAAGAAGCTTTCATGGATAGCTATCGCGATAAATTCGGTAACCTGAAGCTTCGTGCATCTTATGGAATCCTCGGTAATCAGAACGTGAACAATTACCAGTTCCAGACTACATATGATGTTTTCAACAATGCTTATGGGTTCAACAACCAGGGAGTGTCAGGAACGCGATTCACATTCGCCAACCCCGATCTTAAATGGGAAAGGGCCGCTACCTTCAATGCCGGTGTGGACGCCACTTTCCTGAAGAATACCTTGCAGGTATCTTTCGATTATTTCAATAAACTCACTTCAGATATCCTCATTCAACCGGCTGTTACAGGTGTATACGGTGGAAAGGTGGCAGACTACAATGCAGGTAAAGTGAGGAACCAGGGATGGGAGCTCAGTGTCAGCTATCGTCTTGCAGGAAGGGATCTGGAGCAGACCTTCGGTTTCAATATTGCCGATACCAGGAATGAAGTAGTATACTTCGATGGCAACGAACGTATCACCAGCGCCGATGAAATGCAGATGATCCTGAAAGAAGGTCTTCCCTTCAATTCTTATATCGGTCTCAAACGCGATGGCTATTTCCAGAACCTGGACGAGATCCTGAATGGCGCCGTTCCCACTGGCCTCAATGTAAGGCCAGGCGATATCCGTTATGTGAACCGCAATAAGGATGGCGTGATCGATGACCAGGACAAATTTGTACTTGGCAATCCATTCCCCCGCTACACTTTCGGGTTCAACTACAATGTGCGCTATAAGAATTTCGACCTGGCGCTTTTTGTGCAGGGCGTTGGCAAACGCGATATGTTCCTGAGAGGTGAGCTGGTGGAGCCTTTCCACTTCAACTATTCCCAGGTAATGTATCAGCACCAGCTCGATTTCTGGACGCCGGTAAATCCCAATGCCAAATTCCCCAGGCTGGCCGCAGCAGGCAGCGAGTCCAATACCAACAATTTCCGCAGAGGCTCCGATCTCTATCTCTTTGATGCGGCTTATGCACGCCTGAAGAATGTGCAGATCGGTTATTCTATTCCTGCGCATTTGCTGCAAAAGGCAGGACTACGGAAAGCGAGGGTCTATCTCACCGGCCAGAACCTGCTGACTTTTTCAGGACTTGATTTTGTTGATCCGGAATTGTCCGAGTTCGATAATAGTCTGAAGAATTCCGGCGCCAACAGCGGACGCGCATATCCCACACCGATATATTTCGGCGTTGGGCTTGACATCACTTTCTAATAATGCTGCTTATGAAAAAGATAACCATCATCATACAGGGTTTGTCCCTGGCCTTTATCATCTCGCTGGCAGCCTGTAAGAAGCTGGACCTGGTGCCTACGGATAAATTCACCGAGGCCAATTACTGGTCGTCTCCCGAAAAAGCTGCGATCGTACTGAATACGGCCTATTCACAAATGTTCAATAATGACCGATTCTTCTATAACGAAGGATTGTCTGACAATGCCTACGCAGGAAGAGGCGATCAGCAGGGGGTAACTTCCATCGCATCAGGCGTGGCCGATGCATCGCTCGCCAGGTTCAGGGAAGAATGGGGCGACAGGTATGCCGGTATCAAAACCTGTCATATCTTTTTGGAGAATGTAGACAAGGTTCCCGGATTTGATGAGAACCTAAAGAATAGAATGAAGGCTGAAGCCCGTTTCCTGCGCGCTTTCCAGTACTTCCAATTATACACATGGTATGGCGATGTGCCCCTGTTTGAAAAGGACCTCAGTGTAACCGAAGCCAAAAGTATCAGCCGCACTCCGCGGGCGCAGGTGCTGCAATTTGTATTGAACGAACTGGATGCCGTTGCATCCATCTTGCCTGCCAATGCTCAGTATCCCGCTGCGGACAGGGGCAGGATCACCAAAGGGGCAGCCATCGCACTCAAAGCGCGCGTGCTGCTTTTCGAGAACCGCTGGCAGGATGTGATCGATGTTACGGAACAACTGATCAACTCCAATACCAACGGTAACTACGGCCTCTTCACCAGTTATGAAGGTCTGTTCCTTCCACAGAATGAGTTCAACCAGGAAGTGATATTCGATCTGCAATATGTTCCCGATCTGAAATACCATGAGAACTTCTTCGACCTTGCCCCGCTTTCTGTTGGCGCCCGCGTGAATTCCATGGCGCCCACGCAGGAACTGGTGGATGATTATATCATGCTCAATGGGAAATCCATCCGTGAAGCCGGTTCCGGATACAATGAGAACGACCCCTATAATAATCGTGATCCACGTCTCACCGCTACTGTAGTGTATCATAACTACAAATGGAAGAAGCCTGATGGCAGCACACAGACCATCTACATACAACCCGGTACTGATCCGGACCAGGACAAGAAGCCGGATGAATATGCACCAGGCGCTGCCAGCTCTCCAACAGGGTACTATATGCGTAAATACTATGATCCCACCTCTACCGTCAATTTCAGGAGCGGTCTCAATCTCATCCTGATACGCTATGCAGATATTCTCTTAATGTATGCGGAAGCAAAGAATGAGCTGGACCAGATGACTGCTGATGTCTGGAACAAAACCATCCGCCCCATCCGCGTTCGCGCAGGGTTCTCGGAGAGCGCTGCACTGGACTTCAATGCAGCCCTGACGCAGGAACAATTGCAACAGATCATCAGGAGAGAACGCAGGTCAGAGCTGGCAATGGAAGGACTAAGGATCTTCGATATCCGCAGATGGAAAACTGCCGAAGACGTGTTGAACGGATGGGCGCATGGCGCCAGGTACGGAGAGCCAACTATCGATAACGGCTATATCAGAGCCAATCAACGCAGCTTCGATAAGAATAAACATTATCTCTGGGCCGTTCCGCGCGATGAACGCAATCTCAATCCCAACCTGAGTCAGAACGACAACTGGTAAACAATTGCTAACCATTTAACTCATTTCAATATGCCACGTTTTTCAATCACCTCCATCATACTTTGCCTGTTCATGCTGGCCATCGGAGCTTGCAGCAAAGACAAAAAACTGGACCATACTGCCGTTTCACAGGTGTCTGTAATTTTTGCACCTGATGATAACCGTTTCGTCAAACTGCAACCCGCCACCAGCGCAACGGTGTTGTTCGAATGGGAACAGGCCCGCGCGGAAGACGGAGGACTGGTAATGTATGAGATCGCTTTCGATAAGGAAGGCGGCGATTTCTCAAAACCCGTGTACAAGATGGCAACCGATAATGGCGGCATCTTCAACAAAGCCACTTTGAGCCATAAGCTGCTGAACACGATCGCCAACCTCGCCGGCATTCCATCATTGAGCACCGGAAAACTGAAATGGACTGTCTTTTCTTCCAAAGGCATCAACGAAGTGAAATCCTCACAGGCACGCACCATCGAAGTTGAAAGGCCGGCAGGTTTCGCCAGCATCCCCACAGATGTTTATCTCACCGGTACCGCTACTGAAGCAGGTGCCAATATTGGCGATGCCATCAAACTGAAGCAAACCAGCAGCGGCGTATTTGAAGTGTATACTTCCCTGAAGGCAGGAAGCTATCAGCTGGCTGACAGGAACAGCGGCACTCCCGTTACCTATTCCGTAACCGGCACCACACTGAAAGAAGGTGGCAGTACCGATGTGGCAGGAAGTACAAAAGTGTACAGGATCGTTTTCGATTTCAACAATACCAGCGCCACTTTCACGGAAGTGAAAGGAATGGGGCTCTGGTTCGCACCCAACAATACCATTCAGTTCAGTATTCCCTATGCAGGAAATGGACAATGGAAAGCCGAAAACCAGAATATCGAATTCAAACAAGAGGGCTGGGGAAGAGATGAACGTTACAAATTCCGGATGCAGGTGAACGATGGCAGTGCAGACAGCTATGAATGGTATGGCAGCATCAACAACGATAACCAGCGCCCTACCGCCGGTTCTGCACCTGCTTACTTCTACCTGATCAAGATCGCTAACAATGATCAGTGGAATTACTGCTTCAAATTCCAGACAGAAGCGGATATGAAACCCTGCGATATCATCATCGATTTTTCCACTACGCAACCCTATACCCACAAAGTGGTGATCAAATAGGTTGTGATCAAAATGAAAACATTTATGAGATCATATCTTATACTGGCCGCAGGCTGTTTCATAGTACAAAGCTGCACAAAAAACTATGATCATGTGGTCATAGCAGGAGACCAGTCGGGGATCGTGAAATATCCCGTCAACTGGGAAGCGGCGGCAGACAGCAGTGTGCATGCGCTCACAACGGGCTTCTGGAACAGCGGCGGATCCTATTTCAATAAAGACAATGGCGGTGATGCCAGCTTCCACTACTGGCCCCAGGCCCATGCCCTGGATGTGCTGGTAGATGCTTACGAGCGCACACAGAACAATTCATTAAAAGCGCTTATGGATAGCTGGTATACCGGGGTTCGGCAAAAAAATGGCAATACCTTCCTCAACGAGTTCTACGATGATATGGAATGGAATGCGTTGGCCATGCTCAGGGCCTTCAATGCCACCGGTGATGAGAAATTCAAAACTGCCGTGAACCAGCTATGGACAGATATCAAAGGCGGCTGGAACAGCAATATGGGAGGAGGCATCAGCTGGAGAAAAGCAATGCCTGCCTACAAGAATACACCTGCCAATGCGCCTGCCTGCATTCTGGCAGCGAGGCTCTACCGGCAGTTCAAAACTGCTTCAGACCTGGAATGGGCGGAAAAGATCTATACCTGGATGAAAGACAGTCTCTATGAATCAGGCACAGGCTGGGTGATAGACGGTATCAATAACAAAGGAGATGGCGCCCGCGATCTCTGGAAATTCACTTACAACCAGGGTACTTTCATCGGCGCCGCACTGGAATTGTTCGAGATCACCGGCAATCCAGTGTATTTGAATGATGCCATCAAAACAGCCGGCTATACATTATCGGATAATACACTTACCAATTCCGGAGATCGTCTCTTACGCGATGAAGGTGGTGGTGATGGCGGGCTCTTCAAAGGCATCTTTGTCCGATATTTCAGTTTGCTGATCCAGCATCCGCAGTTACCTGAAAGCTATCGTACACGCTATGTGTCTTATCTCAAACATAATTTCGAAACACTCTGGTATGCCGGAACTACAAAGCCTGCCGTTCTTTTCGGAACTTACTGGAAGAGAAAGCCCGGCAATACCACAGATCTCACCACGCAACTCAGTGGCGCCATGCTGATAGAAGTGGCGGCCACACTGAAAAAGAAAGAACTATTCTGATCAATCCATAACTGATGTACCTGATGAATGCTGTAAAGACGATACTTGTTTTGAGCTGCTCACTTGTATGGAGTGTAACTACAGGACAGTTGCGTTTCACCAATGAAATGCATTCCCTGCACAAGGCCATCGAACAAAAATTCCTGATCAGCGGAAAAAACTACTACAGGGAACATGTGGAAAAAGAGAAAAATGAAAGACCTGTTTCCTTTCTCTGGCCGCTCTGCGGGCTGATCCAGTCTGCGAATGAAATGGAGCTTGTATCAGGTGTAAAAGGAGAATTCAATCGGGTACTGGAAATTATCGGACAGTATTATGATGACCGTCCACCAGCCCCTGGCTATGCATCCTATCCGCCACCCTATGGTGGCGGCGACAGGTTCTATGATGATAACCAGTGGATCGGTATTGCCCTGTTGGATGCCTGGAGCAGAACCAGCGATTCTCAATATCTCAGCAAGGGAAAAATGATCTACCGGTTCATGATGACTGCCTGGGATACTGCAACCGGCGGCGGACTGTATTGGGAAGAAGGTAATTTGAAAACGAAGAATACATGCTCCAACGGACCAGGTATTTTACTTGCGATGCAATTGCATAAAGCTACTGGTGATAAGATTTACCTGGATACTGCCATTCTTCTGTATGATTGGGTGAACCGCCACCTTCAGGCGCCTGATGCACTTTATTTCGATAATATTGGAATAGCAAATCACAGGATCGATCACAGGAAGTTCAGCTATAACACCGGCACCATGTTGCAATCCGCACTCTGGCTCTATGAGGCAACGGGCAAGGCTGAATATTTAAAAAATGCACAACGCATTGCAGATGCTTCGTTGCATTATTTTTACAGTACCGGAAAATTCAGGGACAACTATTGGTTCAATGCCGTAATGCTCCGGGCTTACCAGCATCTTTTGAAACATTCGAAAGACCTGAAATACCTGCAGGCATTTGCTGCCTGTACCAGGCATGCACTTGGGAAAGAAAAAAGAGCAGATGGTTTGATGGGGAAAGAAAAAGCGGCAGCAGACCTGGTGAGCCAGTCGGGTATGCTGGAAATACTGGCCAGGCTGGCTTTCCTGGAGAAACAATTTAAATTCTAAGCGATGATGAAAAGAAGGGATTTTATTCAGCAATCAGCCTTTGCAGCAGCAGGGTTTGCTATATCAGTCAAAGGCTTCGGATCATTCCATTCAAATGAATTTCCTGTTGTAAGGATCCCGGAAAGCCAGCGCAGGTTCAAAAGCAAGGCAGTGGAAAAGATCATCGCCGATCTGCAGAAGAACACGGCAAATAAAGAACTGGCCTGGCTTTTCGGAAACTGCTTTCCCAATACGCTCGATACTACAGTGGATTTCGAGATCATCGATGGGCAGCCCGATACCTATGTGATCACAGGAGATATCGATGCCATGTGGCTCCGCGACAGCTCCGCGCAGGTGTGGCCGTATATTCCTCTTTGTCATGAAGACAAAGAATTGCAGCAGCTGTTGAAAGGCGTGATCAACCGCCAGGTGAAATGCATTTTGAAAGATCCATACGCCAATGCATTCTATAAAGATGAGAGTAAGGTGAGCGAATGGAAAGAAACCGATATCACGGATATGAAACCGGGGATCCATGAAAGAAAATGGGAGATCGACAGTCTCTGTTATCCAATCCGCCTCGCACATGGATACTGGAAAGAAACCCGGGACATATCTGTTTTTGGTGAACAATTTGTTGCTGCCATGCAACTGGTGATACGCACTTTCCGCGAGCAGCAGCGTAAGGATGGCAAAGGCCCCTACAGCTTCCAGCGCAAAACAGCCTGGGCCACAGATGGCGTTCCCATGGCGGGTTATGGCTATCCGGCAAAGCCGAATGGACTGATCTGCTCCATGTTCCGCCCGAGTGATGATGCTACCGTGTATCCTTACCTGATCCCGTCAAATTTCTTTGCACTCGAAAGTTTAAAGCAGTTGCAGGAAATGGGTACTGCGATCCCTTCCATGAAATCGCTGGTAGCACCCGCAGGAGAACTGGCAGTTGAGCTGGAAAGGGCACTGAAACAATATGCCGGTTTCACTCATCCAAAATTCGGAAAGATCTATGCTTTTGAAGTAAATGGATTCGATAGTTACAATTTGATGGATGATGCCAATATCCCATCACTGTTAGCCCTTCCTTATCTCGGTGGTGTAAAACAGAACGATCCTGTTTACCAGAATACAAGACGTTTTGTTTGGTCTGGGAACAATCCTTTTTTCTTTAAAGGAAAAGTTGCAGAGGGTATCGGCGGGCCGCATATCGGACTGGATATGGTCTGGCCGATGAGCATCGTCATGAAAGGGCTTACCAGCAATAATGATCAGGAGATCAAATGGTGCCTTGATACCTTGCAGCGTACCCATGGTAAAACAGGTTTCATGCATGAGTCTTTTCACAAGGATAACCCTGAGCAATATACGCGGAAATGGTTTGCATGGGCCAATACCATTTTCGGAGAATTTGTCTGGAAGGTATACAGGGAAAAGCCGCAGTTGCTGAAATAGAAGTATTGTTGAATTACAATAAAATGGCTGGCCCGGAAAAAGGGCCAGCCATTTTTTTAGTTCATAACCGGGCAACCACTTTGATTAATTAGAGTTTCAGACTGATGGACAGGCCGCTGGCTGAAGCGGCGTAGTAGGGAGTCACTGATATTCTTTTTTCCGTTTTGCAACGGTGGAATTCAGGAACGAGGATCCCGCTGCCTGCTCCAACCAGCAGGCCAGTGATCACATCCGTTCGAAAATGCCTTCCCCCCTGGATCCGGTAATGACCTGCCAGTGCGGGAGGCACAGCAGCTGCACCATACAGCATGATCCTTTTCCAGCCTTTGATCTGGTGATAATCGGTAAACACTTTTACGATAAAGAAAGTAGAGGCCGCTGAATTGGAAACATGACCACTGTAAAAGGAGTTGGTCCTGTTCTTTCCGGTTCGCTCTTCGATGGGCAGACTGGTATTGTATACGAGCGGTCTGGCCCTGTGCACCAAGCCAACGGTGGCCACAAAAACAGTATTGTTCACAGCATGCGTCATCATATACATGCTGATTATATCCAGCCAGTCTTTGCGGATCTTTTTGTCCAATGCCAGCAAAGCAGGGCTGAGAATGGAAGCGTTGAGGAGAAAATCGGAACGGCTGATGGCATTGGCATATCGTTGCGCGTTATCGGTGATCACGGAGCGATCGAATCTATTTACGTGTTGAGGAGATAGTTTGCTCAATTCCTCTTTTGTAATACTTGCGTTTTTCACTACTGCAGGATTGGCTACAGAGCCAAATAGAATAAGCCCGGTAATGGCCGCGGGCATCTCGTATTTCACATGCACTTTGTATACCGGTGATTGTTTCCTGGCACTATCAGTTTGCGCATTAACATTTAAACTAATCAATAAAGCCATGAGCAATACAATCCTGCATTTCATCGTAGTTCTGTTTATTCCTTTCTCGCGGGTGGAAACTGTATCATAACAATTATCGATCTCACAAGTTCACGTCTGGCCTGGGTTTGCGTAAAGATTTTTTTATTCAAAGGAAACTGTTGCTGTTTATTTTGTTCCCTGTCTTTTAACCCAGAGATCTTTTTACTGCCGTTCAACCCAATCTGTTTTGCAGGAACGGTATTAACTGTTATTTTGCTATACAAATCATCCATATGAAATTCCTTGTTTTGGCCCTGGGTTTATTTCTTTCAATACTTACAGCTGATGCGCAGGAGCATCCTGCATTTCCCGGCGCCTTCGTTGGACATTGGTCAGGTACACTTAACTGGTACACAAACGGCGCTTCTGAACCCAGGAAAGTAAATATGGAACTTCATATCCAGCCATCTAAAGACAGTCTTCATCAATATACCTGGCATATCATCTACGGCAAGCCATCTGAAGATAGCCGGCCTTACATTCTAAAAGCAGCGGACACAACAAAAGGTCATTGGGTGATCGATGAAAAGAATGGCATCATACTGGACCAATACTGGAAGGGCGGAAAGTTTTCCGGAGCCTTTTCGGTGGGAGGCACAACGATACTGAACAGTTATTGGCTGGAGAATGGTGCTCTTCATATGGAATTTTACTCCTATCCCGCGAAAGCGATCACCACAACTGGTAACGGAACGGAAGAATCCCCCAAAGTGGATAGTTATCATATTAAATCATACCAGCAGGCAGTGCTCCGCAGGAAATGATCCCTGATATTCTTTTATAACCAACAGGTTCGCTTATGCCTTCCTGGGATTTCTATATCAGTTATGCATGTGAACGGCCTTGTATAAACGAATTTATTACTGACTTTATAGCTTCAAAATTGCAGCTGTCTCGTCCCTTAGCCGGAGGCAAAGGTCCGTTTGTTGTTGCAGCGATATCCCGTAAGAAGGAATAATCTCCTGCAGTTTTTGTTTCCATCCCTCGTTTTGTAATTGATCAGGGAAGCAGGTCTCCAAAACATCCAGCATAATGGCCACGGCAGTACTGGCGCCGGGTGAAGCGCCCAGCAGGGCTGCGATGGAACGATCTGCAGAACTGATGATCTCTGTGCCGAATTTCAAAACGCCTCCATGTTCCGGATCCTTCTTGATGATCTGTACCCGCTGGCCTGCCTGCTCCAGTCGCCAATCAGTTTCCTTTGCGAGCGGAAAAAATTCCTGTAAGGCATCGAAACGTTTTTCGTCTGATTCCAGCAGCTGGCCGAGCAGGTATTTTTCCAGCGTCCAGTTATCGAGACCAACACGGAGCATGGGAATGATATTGTGAATATCGATGGAACTGAACAGGTCCAGGTAGGATCCGTGTTTCAGGAATTTGGTGGAAAATCCTGCATATGGTCCGAAGAGAAGGGAGACTTTTCCGTCTACATTCCTGGTATCGAGATGGGGAACAGACATAGGAGGAGAACCTTCACCAGCTTTACCGTAAACTTTTGCATGATGCCTGGCTGTAATGGCAGGGTTGTCTGTTCGAAGCCAGATGCCGCTTACGGGGAATCCTGCATAGCCATTACCCTCAGGTATATCCGATTTTTGCAGGAGATGCAGGGCGCCGCCGCCGGCTCCGATGAATACAAACCTGGCGTGTACATAAAATTCTTCTTCGGTGGTTTCATCCTCTATTTCTATCTCCCAACCATTATCTGCGCGGCGAAGATCTTTCACACGGCTGTTGTAACTGATAGCGAATCCATCTGTTTTTTGCAGGTGTTCGATATAGAGGTTGGTCAGGCGGCCATAGTCTACATCTGTACCCGTATCCATTTTTGTTGCGGCAACTTTCTCACCGGGATCGCGGCCTTCCATCACCAGTGGCATCCAGTTGGCAAGAACATTCTTATCTTCTGTGAATTCCATCGTTCTGTATAAGGGATGTGCGCTGAGGGCTGCATATCTTTTTTTCAGGAATTCGATATCTTTTTCACCCCGTACAAAACTATGATGTGGAACAGCATGGATAAATGCCCGGGGATCGCTGATGGATCCTTTCCGCACAAGGTAGGCCCAGTACTGGCGCGAGAGGTCGAATGCTGTATTCACTTCGAGGGCTTTGCTGATATCGATGCTGCCATCCGATTCTTCCGGAGTATAATTAAGCTCACAAAGGGCTGCATGGCCTGTGCCTGCATTATTCCATGCGTTGGAGCTTTCGAAAGCAGGTCCGGCCAGCGCCTCGTGTATATGGATACTAAGTTTGGGATCGAGTTCTTTCAACAACATCGCGAGTGTGGTACTCATGATGCCGGCTCCGATGAGCAGCACATCTGTTGAATATTTGTATTGCCGGGTACTACGCATATATATCAGATTAAGTATGAAAAGATAATTAAAAAATGCTATCAGCCTCCCTGCGGATTTTGTTCCCGCTCAGTGAATGCTGCTTCATATTATATTTGCTGCATGAAAATAACATTTTACGGTCATGCCTGTTTTTCGGTAGAAGTGGGAGGAAAGCATATCCTCTTCGATCCATTTATTACCGGTAATGAACTGGCGAAGCATATCAATATTGAAGAGATCAAAGCAGATTATATTTTTGTTTCCCATGGTCATTTCGATCATATGCTGGATGCAGTGGCCATCGCCAACCGCACCGGCGCCACTGTGATCGGAGGGTGGGAACTCTACAGTTACTTCGGCAGGCAGGGAGTAAAGAATACGCTGCCACTGAATATCGGAGGGAAAGCGAAATTTGATTT